>CAVTVQ010000009.1:0-466749 GCA_963738205.1 uncultured Actinomycetes bacterium | reverse complement strand
CCGCTCGTCGAAAACGACCGGCTTGTGGGGATCGTCACAGATCGCGACATTGTCGTACGCGCGGTTGCCAAGGGCAAAGACCTGAGCGGAATGCCGGCGTCCGCGGTCTCCTCGCGTGAGCTTCTCACCGTGCATCCCGACGACGATCTCTCGGATGCGCTCAAGCTCATGGCGCACCACCAGGTGAGGCGTCTGGCCGTGACCGCCGAGGACGATCGCCTCGTGGGCGTGGTCTCGCAGGCCGACGTCGCCCTCGATGGGAAAGACAAGGACACGGGCCAGGTAGTCCAGGGCATTTCGCGACAGCCGCAAGGCCCGCGAACGCGCTGATCTCTGCGCCGAGTAGTTGTGAAGCGAGGCGCCCGAGGGCGCCTCGCTCGCGCTACTGGGTCCATTGCATTCGTGCAACGCGAGCTTCAAGGCTGGCGCTCCATCCAGGGCCGCGGCTCTGACGGCGCCATCGACTCGGACGAGCGCGTCACCGCCGCGCGGCCGGTCGTCGAGCGGTCCGAGGCGGGCGCCCGAAGCCTGGGCGAGCGTTACTGGCAGGAGGTGAGCCGCGCCAGCCGTGGCCTCGCGCGCGGTTGCGCGACGACCGACGGTCTCGAGCTCCGGGTGCTCGGCCGCGGCCCCTGCCTGCTCCGCTTCGGCGGGCCGGAGATGCTCAGCGACAGCGAGGTCGTCTCCTGCCGCTACCCCATCGTCGGCGGCCTCCTCGCCCGGCGAGCGGGCGGCGCGATCAGCCTCTCGCAGACGGCCGGCGACGAGCCGGAGCTTCGTGCGGCCGTCACCGGCTTCGTCCCGCGGCTCGGCGGGCTGTACAGGATCCAGCGCCGCGCCCACGTCGCGATCAGCCGCCGCTACTTCAGGCGGCTGATCCACGAGGCGCCGTCGTGAGAGCGGCGGTGCTCGGCGCGACCGGGTTCATCGGCCGCGCGCTGGTGCCTGCCCTCGCGGGGCGCGCCGAAGTACTCGCGGTGTCGCGTCGAGGGAACGCGCCCGAAGCCGACGGCGTGCGCGCGCTCGCAGCGGACGCAACCGACGCGACGGCGATGCGTCGTGCGCTCGAGGGCGTGGACGTCGCGTACTACCTCGTGCACTCGCTCGGGTCCGCCGACTTCGACGAGGTCGACCGGCGGGCGGCGACGACCTTTGCCCGGGAGGCCGAGCGCGCGCAGGTCTCGCAGATCGTCTACCTCGGAGGCCTGGGCGACGACTCCTCCGAGCTCTCGCCCCACCTCCGCAGCCGCGCCGAGACGGCGGCGACGCTCGCCCGAGGCGCCGTGCCGGTCACGATCTTGCGCGCCGCCGTCGTGGTCGGGCGGGGCAGCGCCGGCTTCGAGACCATCGTCGCGCTGGTCGACCGCCTGCCGGTGATGATCGCGCCGCGCTGGGTCTCGATGCCCACGCAGCCGATCGCACTCGCCGACGTCGTCGGCTACCTCGCGGACGTCGCAGGTCATCCGGAGACGATCGGCGAGACGTTCGACATCGGCGGGCCTGAGGTGCTCACCTACCGCGAGATGATCGAACGCGTATCGCGCCTTCGGGGACATCGGCCCCGCATCGTCGAGGTGCCCGTCCTCAGCCCTCGGCTTTCGTCGTACTGGCTCCATCTCGTCACGCCGGTTCGGGCAAGCGTCGCCCGTCCGCTCGTCGAGGGCCTCAAGAATCCCACCGTCGCGGAAGACGACCGCATCCAGCGCCTGCTTCCCCGCACGCTCGTTCCCTTCGATGCCGCGGCACGTCAAGCGCTTGCCGCCGCGCCGGGCGGGAGCTAGGGCGGCGACCCCTCCCGCGCGGCACGGAGGCCTATCGCGGCGGCCGGAAGCGTCACCATGAAGGTCGACCCTTCGCCGAGCTGCGACTCGACCGAGATCGTTCCGCCCATCCGGTGCACGAGCTCGCGCGTGATGTAGAGCCCGAGGCCGCTGCCGCTGACGCCGCGAGTCATGTTCGCGTCGGCCCGGTAGAACTTCTCGAAGATCAGGCCCTGCTCGGATAGCGCGATCCCGAGGCCCTGATCGCGAACGACGATGCGGACGTGTTCGGCATCGACCCACGCCTCGACCGCGACCCGACCGCCGGCCGGCGAATACTTGACGGCGTTCGCAACCAGGTTCACGAGCACCTGCCGCAGTTTGTCGCTGTCGGCCGCGACCGGCGGCAGTGACGGCGCCACCGTCAGCTCGAGCGTCAGCTGTTCGCTTGCCTGCACTCTGACGGCCTCGATGGCGTCCGCGGCGAGCTCGCCGACGTAGACGTCCTCCGTCGCCAGCTCCAGCTCCGGGGATTCGAGCCTGCTCGCGAGCAGGATGTCCTCGACCATCCGCGCGAGCCGATCGGACTGCTCGGAGACCAGAGCGAGCAGCTGCCGGGAGACCTCGTCTTCGAGGTCGACGTCGTCGCGTAGCAGCGTCTTCGCAGCACCGTGCACTGCGGCGAGCGGCGTCCGGAGCTCGTGAGAGACGGTTGCGATGAAGTCGGCCTTCAGCTGCTCGAGCCGACGCTCCTCGGTGAGGTCGTGGAACGCGTAGACGGTTCCTTCGGCGAAGCCAACGGCCCTGATCGATAGCCAGACCTCGCGTCCGGCGACGTCGATCGGCACCGTCGTCGACCGCGCGTTCGTCGACGTGGCGTCACTCGCGGCGCCGAGCGAGTCGGCGACCGCCGACCACCCAGGGATCGTCTCCTGCAGCGGGCGACCGACCACGGCGTCGCGCGTCATTCCGGTGATCACTTCCGCGGCGGGATTCCAGAGCTGAACGATTCCGGCAGCGTCGATGAGGACGACTCCATCGGCGATCGACGAAATCACGCGCGCGGCCTGAGCCTGCTCGTGCGCCCGGCGATAGAGCCGGTCGCGCTCCTCGGCCAGGCGCAGCCGCTCGAGCGCGTGCGCGAGGCTCGCGGCGACCGCTTCGAGCAGCGCGGCCTCAGCCTCGTCGAAACGCTCGTCGTGCAGCCGGGCAACGCCGACCACGCCGCGAGCGGTCGCAGCCGAAAACGGAGCGAGGACCAGCGCTCTCGCCCCGACCAAGAGGAGGTTCGGTCCCTCGAAACGCTGGGGGACCTCGATGCTCCGGTCGAGGACGCCCTGAGCAGGTAGTTGGTCCGCCTCGTCCTGCCTGAGCCCGTATGCCCCGACAACCCCGGGACGACCCTCGTCGTCGAGGGCGAGGACGAAGGCGATCTCCGCCTCGAACGCCTCGCACAGCTCGGCCGTCAGGAGGTCGCCGAGCTCGGCCTCCGTCCGGGCGCGGTTGAGGAGGGTGACGATCTGCGCGCGCCGCGCCGCCTCCACGAAGCGGCGCCGCAGCTCCCCGCGACCGTCAGTCGGGAGTGCCGAAGGCAGCGACGACAACACTGTGGTTTCGATCCCCTTTTGCACCCCGCACCCTGCCGATCTCACCTCGCGTGTAGGCCCCGGCAAGGCACGGCGCGGGATCGCCGAAGGCAGCGGCGACGGCCCCGAGCTCACGCTCCGCCAGCGCGCTGCCGAAACAGGCACTGCGGGCCGCGCAGTCGAAGACCAGGGCGGCGTCGGCCGGCCGCCCCAGCTGCGAGACGGCGTCTTCCACCGCTGCGCGCGCGCTTCGCACGATCGTCTCCGGCGTCTGCTCGCAGATCTCGACGGCCGCGTTGCGCTCGATGCCGGTCGCGCACACGAGCCCACCGTCATCGGCGCGAGCGCGGAGATACCGCGGGCGAACGGTGCCGCTCAGCTCCGGCTCGGCGAGCGGGTAAACCAGCGCGAGTGCCTCGAACTCGTCGTCGCCGATGTCGGCGCCGTCGAGACCGAGCTTCTCGAAATAGACCTCCTGCGCGGGCCGACCGTCGAGCTGGATGACGTTCGGGCCGTCCGCTCGGGTCACGATCGAAGGCGCTCCGCGTGGGACGCAGCCGTGCGCGATGCCGACGCCGATCGGCGTGCTGCTGCCGATCGCAACAGCGACCACCCCGCGGGAAAGTGCCCGACCATCGGCGAAGCGGGACTGCGCTTTGCCTCCCGCGGCTCCGCCTGCGAGTGGAATCGTCCCGCCGGCGACCGCGTACGCGCCGGCGACGATCTCCGCCTGGTCGCCGGCCTCCGAGTCGACGAACAGGAGCACGATCCCGTGCCGAGCTCCGTCGATTGTCGCCACGGCCTTCGCGGTGGCCTCACGCCCAGCGGCGCGCGGGTCGCCGCTTTCCGAAGCGCCGACCCCCGTAGGCAGGGAGGCCGAGAATGCAATCGCCGCGCAGCCGGTGTCGACGAGGCCTGTTGCGCCGATGGCGGCCGTCCCCGTCATGCCCGCGACGCGAACGCCGGGTGCAGCTTGCCGCGCCTCGGCAACGACGGCGGCGGGATCTGCGTCGCCGGCCGGAAAGATCAGCACGAGCCCGGGCGCACGCCCGAGTTCCGCGATCGCTCGCTCGACGGCATCGGCACAGGGCCGCGCGCCGCCAGCCGACGCTGAGCCGGCCACACGCTCACGGATTTCGGTTCTGGCTGCCGGGGCCATGCCGCACGTTCCGCAACGGGGACGAACGTAGACGATATGGCCGTTCGGGCGCAGACCGAAACCACAAACCCCTCCAGATCGTTACTCCCATATGCGGCCCAGACGTCTCGGAGCTCTCGCGACACTCGCAGTCGCGCTTGCGTTGCCTGCGGCGGCGACGGCCGACGACGCGCCGTTCGTCGGCTGGAGCGCGCTGCTACCGGGGCTCTCGCTCTCTTACGACCCATCCAGCCCAGACGACTGCATCGCCGGTCGCGTCCAATGTGTCGACAAGACGATCCGCGACATGACGCGCCGCTTCGACGCGCTCGCGTCCTCGTGCCACCACAACGCAATCTTCTCGCTCACCTACCTGCGCGTCACGGAGGAATACCGGCGGACGGTCGAGCTGCCGTTCTTCGACGACACGCGGTTCGTCAACTACGAGGACACGCTCTTCGCCCACTACTACCTCGCGGCCTTCGACGCGTGGGCTGCGGGGCGGATCGAGCAGCGTCCCACCGGCGTGGCGGGTCGCGTTCGATGCCGCGAAGAGACGCGCAGTCTCAGCCTCCGGCGACCTGCTGCTTGGGATCAACGCGCACGTGCAACGCGATCTGCCGCTCGTCCTCTTCGCCGCAGGGATCGTCCGCGCGGACGGCACCAGCCGGAAACCGGACCATGACCGGGTCAACCTGATCCTCAACCGGGTCCAGGACGACATCCTCGCCGAGATCGCGCGCCGCTTCGACCCAACCGTCGACGACACGAACCTGCCGACCGGCCTCGACGAGGCGGCTCTGTTCCAGACGCTCGCGGGGTGGCGAGAGAAAGCGTGGCGGAACGCCGAGCTGCTCGCGGCCGCGCCGACGTCCGCGGCGCGCGAGCTGGTCGTCGCGGCGATCGAGCAGGACGCGGCTGCGGAGGCTCGTGCGATCGTGGTGGCGACGAGCTATCTACCGCTCTCGGGCGGTGCTGCTCCGCGTGATGCGTTCTGCGCCGTCCACCACGACGACCCGTAGCGCCCGCGCGGTGACGCGCAACGCGCCGGATATTGCTATGGATCTCGCGCCCGCTGTAACACCCGGGCGACGTCAACCTCCGAAGGGGGAAGTATGCGTTTGCCTCTACGCCTGGCCATACGTGTGGTCACTGCGGCTGCGTGCCTTGTCTTGCTCGCCGCAGCTCCCGCCGGCGCGATCGTCGGCGGTACCTCCGACCTCGACAACACGTTGCCGAACGTCGGCGCCCTTCAGCTCCACGTCGGGGCGGACTGGTTCGACTTCTGCTCCGGCACGCTCGTCGCGCCGAACGTCGTCCTCACCGCCGCCCACTGCACCGACTTCCTGGTCGAGGAGGGTTCCGACGGCTTCGGCCCGGACGACCTGCGCGTCACGTTCGACCCGACGCCGGACGCGAGCTCGGCCTACTACGTGGCCGACCACATCGTCGTCCATCCAGACTGGTTCACGGCGGGTCCGTGCTTCGGCAACTCGAAGAACGCGTGCCTCTCGCCTGGGCACGAGGACATCGCGCTCGTCTTCTTGAGGAGCAACGTGGCCGGAGTCACGGCCGCGCCGATCGCCGGGCCGGGCTACCTCGACGGGCTCAATCCGAAGACCGCGACGTTCACGGTCGCCGGCTACGGCACGGACGCGTACATCACCGGCAGTGCCGCCTCGCCGAAAGCGATCACGCTCTTCGACGGGATCCGGAGCTACCGGGTCGTCTCGGCCATCCCGGCGAAGGACGCCTTCCCGGATCGGTTCCTGAAGGTCACGAAGGGCGTGTGCTTCGGAGACTCCGGCGGCCCGCTGTTCCACAACGGGACCGTCGTTGCGATCAACACCTGGACGTTCAGCTACCGCTGCGACGGCCCCAACCTCGAGTACCGGGTCGACTCGCCGGTCGCTCAGGCGTTCCTCGACAAGAACCTCTAGGCAGCTCTTGCGCCGGCCGGGCAGTTCACCTCCCGGCCGGCGCACTCCGGGCCGAACGGTGCGCACGCTCTATCTCCTCCGTCACGCGAAATCCAGCTGGGACGACCCAACGCTCCCTGACCGTGAGCGGCCGCTGGCGCCGCGGGGCCGCCGGGACGCGAAGCGGATCGCCGACCACCTTATGCACGAGAGCATCGAGCCCGAGCTCGTCCTCTGCTCCTCCGCCGTGCGCACTCGCCAGACGCTCGAGCTGATCCGGCCCGCGCTCGGCACGTCGACCGTGACGGTCGAGGACGACCTGTACGCCGCCTCGTCCGACGACCTCCTCGAGCGCCTTCGCAGCCTGCCCGACACGGTCGCCTCCGTGATGCTGATCGGGCACAACCCGGGCCTGGAAGAGCTCGCGCTCGCCCTCGCTTCCTCAGGCACCGAGCTGGGGCGGCTCGAGGCGAAGTTCCCTACGGCGGCGCTCGCGACCCTCACGTTCGCGGATACGACCTGGAGCCGATTGGTGCCGGGAGGCGGGGTGCTGGCCGGGTACGTCGTTCCCAAGCAACTCCGTCGGGGATAGACCTCGACGCCGCATCACCGCGCCTATGTGTGTGGCGTCGGCGGAGCTGGCGGCGCAGGTCCTGGCGGTCGTGGCGCTCGCTTCCGAAGGCGATAGGCCCAGGCAGCGAGTGGGGCGACGATCACGGCCCACAACCACTGCCAATTGCTGCTCATGAAGCCGGACACCCGGCCGAACCAGGTCACGCGAACCTTCATCGTCGATTCGAAGGTCCGAACCGTGTACGTGGTCGACTCTCCAGACAGTCGGATGTAGGCCGAGAGAGTCAGATGGAGGGAATGGCTTCCGGTCTCCGTCGGCTCGACCTCCCATCTCCACTCGGTCGCTTCCTGGCCGCCCACCGCCTGCGTCTCCGGAGTAATCGGTTCGATCTTGAAATGTATCCCCGTGAGATGCGCATCCATCTTGGGAGAGAACTTGACGGTGGCGCCTCTTATCTCGCCTATTTCCGTAATCCGCTTCTTCAGCTCACGAATCGAATCCCTAGCCGAGAGCACGAGCTGGACTTCGGCGGAGCTGCCAAGACCAAGGGTCGTCGGGGCATTGAACGCGATGTTTCCCCGCCGCAGTCTTTCGACCTCCACGTCGACCTGATCCCGTAAGGGGAGTGGTGCGGTCGGCTGCGGCTGCGGCTGCGGCTGAGGCGCTGGAGGCGGATTAGCGGTCGGCGGCGGCGGCGGAGGAGGCGGCGGCGACGGTGGCGATGGCGGTGGCGGAGGCGGCGGAGGCGGAGGCGATGGCGGTGGCGGAGGCGGAGGCGGCGGAGGCGGAGCCGGCGGCGGCTCTGGCCCCCCGGCGGCGAAGACAGCCTGAACGCTCTTGTCCTCATCGAGTGCCAGGCGACAGGCGCCCCCGCTCGCGCCGCTGCAGGCGCCGCCCCAGCGGACGAAGACAGCGCCTTCGCTTGCACGGGCGGTCAGCGTGACTTCAGCGTCCGTGGCGAACGTCGCCGCGCAAGTCGAGTTCGCCGCGCAGTCGATCCCGGGCGGATCGCTCGTGACACGACCAACGCCGTCGACCCTGACTGTGAGCCTCGAATCAGTCAGCGCCTGACCTACGTCGACTGCTCCCACCAAGATGCCACCCGCGACGAGCAGTCCAACGGCAGCGTGGAGGCTTCGGTTCATTCGGAGCGCCGCAGGAAGCTGGGCACCATCAGAGCGCTCTCCTCCCTCTCTTTCATGGTTGCACCGGGTTCGCTTGCGGTCAACGCGTCAAACTCGCCCCCCATTTTCGTGCCCATAACATGAGGCCGGGTCATGGCTGAGCCTCCAGCCGGCACGGTCACGCTGCTGTTCGCCGACATCGAACGGTCGAACGCGCTACTCGAGAAGCTCGGGCCGGAGCGGTACGGCGAGACTCTCGTCGAGTACCGACGCCTCCTGCGTGATGCCGTCACCGAGCGCGACAGCGTCGAGGTCGGCACCGAGGGCGATGGCTTCTTCGCCGCGTTTCGAAGCGCGCGCCAGGCTCTCGGCGGAGCGGTGGCGGCGCAGGAGGCACGCACCAGCTTGAACGTGCGGAAGCGTCAAACTCACGGATCAGAGACGGCCACGCGCATAGCTCTGCATTTTGCTCCTCGGGACCCAGCTGCGCCTACCGGCTCTAGCGCCCCGCCGACAGGTCTCGGCGGGGCGCAGCTTCTTGCTCCGGACACGGATGCGGTCCGGAGTCGGCGTCGCTAACCCGCTGGGCGGATGGTGCCGAGGAGGCCGTGCGTTTCTTCGTCGGGACCGGCGCTGAACCAGACCGCATCGGTCCCTCCGCTCGCGGCGGTGCCGGGCAGCAGCGCCCAGAGACCGTCGATCGAGAGAACGTCGTTGCTGCGGTCGCGCAGGAAGCCGAGGAAGTCCCCATCGTCGGCGTACGCTCCAATCTTCCCGTCACCGAAGTTGCCGACCAGGAGTGCACCGGCGAACTTGCCGAAGCTGGGCGGTGCGATGGCCATGCCCCACGGCGCGTTGAGGTTGCCACGACTGGCGATCCGCTGCACGGCCTGGCCGAAATCGGTGAACTTGTCCACGAACCCGAGGTTGTGACCGGCGATCTCTTCCTCGCCGTCGGCGTCCTGCTTGGCGTAGCTCACGTAAACCGAAGAGCCCACAACCGCCACGTTGAACGGCGCGTAGCCCGACGGCAGGTCCGGGTCAGTGAATGCCGAGCCGACGTTGACGCGGTTCCAGTTACCGTCGAAGACGTCGATACGCCCGTGGTGGAAGTCGGCCGCCAGCAGGAATGGGCCGCTGGGCGTCTGCAGCAGCGCCAGCCCGGTGTAGATGGCGTCGTCGGAGTGCGCGGCCACCACCGCGGTCGTCCCGTTGGCCGGGTTCCACCCGGTGATGTCACCGGCCTGGCTGTCGAAGATGAAGGGGGCCGGGCGGGGGCCGAGCGGCGTTGGCACCTGGAAGCTGGTGGTGCCGTTGAATACCTGGCCGGTCGGCGAGCCGTTGGTCACGGTGACCTCGAGCGCCACTTTGGCGAACGGCGTGCCGGCACCGCCGCCGCGGTAGAGCGTCGCGGTGCCCGTGACGTTGTTCGCCGCCCAGACCGGGCTGGTGGGCGACAGCGCTAACCCCCACGGGTTGACCAGCAGCGGGTCGAGGATCGGTGCAACGCCGGGGAGGTCGGAAACGGCGTTGATCTGGTCGAACCGGTTGGCGGTCGGCGCCGCCGTAGCGGGCCCGACGAGCGTGGCGAGAACTGCAACTAGGCCAACAACGACGATGGCCAGAAGTTGCCTGCGAAGCGCGAGCAGGGATGGACCAAGCATGGGTCTCCCCCTTTCATGAAGTGGGTCTGTCCCAGAAATGACTACGGATCCCAAGCCTTCGCGGTTCGTGCACACCGTCGAGCGGGTCTCGGGTGGAGAGCGCCCGCACAGCTGCACCTCGGCTGATCTAGCCCGTTCGCTCGCCTAGTCGGACTCGCCGCGCCTGAGCACCGTCGTCGCGACCCTGACGCCGAGGCGCCCCGGTGCGAGGAAGACGTCCCACACCTGGTTGACGACGCCGCCGCCCGGAAGTTCTTCGGTGATCGAGTCGACGATCTCGTCGGCGCCCTCGATCAGGTCTTCCCCGAAGTCGACCATCCCGTCGGCCGACGGCACGGCCGCCAGGGCGATCTCCCTGGTGATCGCCGGCGCCAGCCGCTCGAGGGTCGCCCGCACGTCCTGCTCTGCCCGGTCGCGTGCTTCCTCGACCGTCTCCGCCTTCCCTGCCCCGACTCGTCTGGCGCGAGCCCGCAGTGCGAGCGCGAGCAAGGCGCCGACCACCGTCCAGGCCGCGGCGAGCACGAGCGCGGCGAGCCAGCCGTCCATCACCGTCGAGAGCCCGAGCACGGCCGACGTGTTCGCGAGCGCGAAGGCCGTGAGCAGCGCGGCCGCCACTCCCAGCGCGGCGACGACGTCACGGGCCGCTCGCCGGATCTGCTGCTTGTTGCGTGCGGCGGCGAGCCGGCTCTCGTAGAACACGAGCGTGGCCAGGTCGCGCCCGAGTTGCTCGAGCAGATCGGTAACCGATTCCTGGGCCTCCTCCTCAGAGGCGACCACCGAATCAGGCGTCTCCTCCGACACGACTCACCACCTTCGCGTCGCCGGTCCGAGTCGCCGCGCGGGCGAGTCTACCCCTCCGTTCGGCAAGGAAGGCCCGACGTGGCACACGCGCGGGAAGACGCGGCTAGCATCGGTCTCGGCAGGAACCACGACTCCGGAAGGAGGAATCATGGCCGTAGAGCCGATTCCGGAGGGGTACCACACCCTCGCACCTTCGCTCATCGTCGATCCCGCTTCGGAGGCGATCGACTTCTACAAGCGGGCGTTCGGCGCCACCGAGCGCGGGATCATGAACGGGCCCGACGGCAAGGTCGCGCACGCCGAGCTGCAGATCGGCGACTCGGTGCTCATGCTCTCCGACCCGTTCCCGATGCAGAACGCCAAGTCGCCCAAGGAGCTCGGCGGGACGACGGTCTCGATCTTCATGTACGTCGAGGACATCGACGCGGTCTACAAGCAGGCGATCGGCGCCGGCGCGACCTCGACGATGGAGCCCGACGACATGTTCTGGGGCGACCGCTTCGGCGCTCTGATCGATCCGTTCGGGCACGCCTGGGCGATCGCGACGCACATCGAGGACATCCCGCCCGAGGAGATGGAGGAGCGCGGCCGCGCAGCGATGGCCGCAATGAGCCAGTCGAGCTAGAGCGTCAGGCGCGCAACCGCTCGCGGATCTCGTTGGCCACCGGCCGCGGGAGCACGTCTACGTACTCGCGCAGCGCGCCCTGGCGGCTCCAGGAGAAGAATGTCCAGCGCGCGTACTCGTGGAGGCCGGCCAGCGCGCGGGTGACGTAGTCGGGCACGGCGGTGAGCGTGGCGGCGCCCGACTCGGTGCGGGCACGACGCAGGGCGTCGATGAACGCCGTCATCGCGTCGAACTGCGCGATGCTCCAGGTTTCCGTCATCGCCCACACGGCCGCTCGCAGGGCCGAATCGAGCAGGTGGTGGTCGACGAAGGCCATGAAGGCCGGGTTGCGCGTCACCGTCCTTCGTTCCGCCTGGGAAAGATGGCCGTACTCGCGCTTGAGCACCTCGGGGTTGCCGACGATGATCGCGCCCAGGAAGAGGTTGATCGCGGGGCTACCGGACGGGTTGATCCTTCCGACGTAATCGCTGCTCGTCGGCGCCGAGAGCGCCGCCCGCAGGCGCTGCGCGCCGACGCCGCCGATCGCGGTCACGAAGCCGCTGATCAGCGTCGAGCTCGCGGCCTCGGCCCGCTCGGCCGCCGGCAGGCGGGCGATCGCGAAGACGAGATCGTCGACCGACGCCGTGCCCCCGTTGAACAGCTGCCAGAGGCGGTGCAGCCGGATCGAGTTGGTGAGGTTGAAGCCGAGCGGTCCGGTCAGGGCGTCGACCGACGTCCTGAAGGGGTTCGGACCCGCGGCGAAGTAGGCGGTGTGCAGCTGGCTGTAGCCGGACGTGGGATCGCCCTGCGTGCCCACCAGGCGCTTCCGGATCTTCTTCACCCGCTCGGCTGCGGGGAGGTCCCCATACTCCCCCTCGACCCAGTACGCGCGGAACTCGTCCGCGTAGCGGTGGAAGCTCGAGGCATTGGTGGTCTGCGGCAGCTCGCCGTACTGGGACACGAAGAAGTGGCTGCACTCGTGGACGACCGTGTTCGCCATGTCCTCGAGCGACTCCGTGTTCCCCGAGCTGTTGTGCCCGCGCACGAACATCGTGGTGCCTCTGAGCGTCCCGATCATGTCCTTGTCGTTGAAGCGGATGTTGTTCATCGTCGCGCCGACGAAGAACGCGGCGTGGCGGCCGGGGACGACCCAGCCCGGCGCTGTCGGGCTCACCTCCTGGGCGGCCGAGTCGGAGCGCTCTGTGATCGCGTCCATCGTGAGCAGCGGCGAGCTCCCGGTGAACAGCTCGGCCGTGTTGCGCACGATCCGGCGCGGGTGGCTCGTCATGTACGGGATCAAGAGCGTCTGGAGCCGCGAGCGGGTGGAGGTCGCCGTGGCCTGAGCGCTCGCCGGTGTGCTCCAGCTGACTCGCAGGCGGGCGAGGACTCTGCCCACTGCCTGGTTGCCGACCGCTTGCTGCAGCGCGAGAACACGCTCGTGCGGGGCAACCACGGGCTGGGCATCTGGTTGCGCTGTCTCACGCGCCGGCTCGGTGACGCGGGATTGGTCGCCGGTGCGCGTCGTCACTTGCCCTCGTCCCCGATCTGGAGGCGGTCGTAGACCTCAGCAAGCGCTGCGCGCAGCGGTTCAGGCGCGTCGGTGCGCACCGCGTATCCCGCCCGGACCAGCCGGCTCCCCGACTCGAGTAGCAAGAAGTCGGCCAGGGTCTCGACGTCTTCGCCCCCTACGTCGGCGCGACCGCCCTCGGGTCCCCTGACCACCTCGCGCGGCGTGTGGCGACGCGACCGGTAGCGCAG
Source organism: uncultured Actinomycetes bacterium (assembly GCA_963738205.1). Lineage (GTDB taxonomy): Bacteria > Actinomycetota > Thermoleophilia > Gaiellales > Gaiellaceae > DATFQE01. The sequence continues at coordinate 453,821 of CAVTVQ010000009.1, read as the reverse complement.
GCGTCGGACTTGGAGGCCCCCGCGCTCCAGCCGCTCGTCCCGCTCGACGTCGACGGCTCCGGAGTCACGCTCGGCCGCGAGGAGGGCGTCGCCGTCCCCGGAGCCCTCGGCGGACGCCACGGTGAACCGTCCGAGCTCCGAATCGGGCGACCAGAGCGCGACGCCTTCGAGCTCCTGCAACGTTTCGTCGGGCGGCAACCACACTCGGACGAGGCCACCGGCGACGGCGCGACGGGTCCAACCGTCGTCCATGAACCCATGCAACCAGAACGCGCCTCACGGCACAAGGCGGCTGAGCTCTACGGCGGGAAGAGCTCGTCGAGCCGCAGGATCACACCGCGGTCGACGCGGCCGCTCGACTGGCTGCCGAGGTTCTCGTCGACCTTGAACTGCTTGACCGCCGCAACCGTCTTGTCGCCGTACTTGCCGTCGACGCCGTTCTTGTCCGGGCCGAAGTCGCCGAGGTCGTAGCCCTTGTCGAGAAGCGCCTGCTGGATCTTCTTGACGGCGCCGGCCGGCGAGCCGGGGCCAAGCTTGGTCTTCCCCCTGAAGACGCTCTCGATCGTGCGGTCCCCGGCGAGCCGCGGGGAGGTGATCTCCGGGTGGGTCGCCTTGGTCGGGTCGTAATTGTCTGCCTGTGCGACTCCCCAGCCTTCGCGGTCGAAGTCGGGGTAGCCGAAGCGGATCTCGCCGGGCGAGTCCTCGAACGAATGCGCGAACTTGGTCATCGTGCTCTGGTAGACCTCCATCGGGTCGCCCGGGCCGAACTCCATGTGGTTCGCGTGCCAGATCGAGGCGCTCGCCTCGTCCCAGAAGCCGTAGTCGAAGTTGGTGGAGCCGGGCTGCTCGCGGTAGTGGTAGCCGGTCATGTCGATCTTGCCCGAGGCATCCGGCAGGAAGGCGCTGTGGTCGGGCGACTCGCGGGCAGTGTCGTCGGGATCCTGGTTCGACCAGAAGTGGATCGCGAACACGACCCACGGCTTGGTCGGGTAGCGCTCCATGCCGGCGTTGCGTGAGTCCGCGATCGACTTCGCCTTGGCGAAGGTGCTGTAGATCTCGTCCAGCGGCGGATTCACGGTGCCGAGGTTGTTGGCGGTGATGCCGATGCAGCCGCGCCTCACCGTCTTCTTCATCGCGTAGGTCAGCTTGTGGCCCTGCTCCGCCTCCCACATCGCGTGGTACTGGAGCCGGCTGTAGCGGCGCTGCTCGCCCAGGTCCTCGCCGTAGACCGGCTTCTCGGCCGACGAGGGGAGCGCCTTGTCGAGCGGCGTGCCGAGACGCGCCAGGACGCGGAGGTAGGCGGCGGTCGCGTGGTTTCCGGCCAGGCGCTGAAGCGTCGAGACGTTCCCCGGCGAGGGGAAGCGGAGGTCCGGCGTCGGCGCGGTCGCCGTCGCGGCGGCCTCGGCCTCCTCGACCTGCGCGTCGCGCTCCGCTCGATCGACTCTGCTCACGCCCTTGCCATTCTTGACCTGTCGAGCCGTCGCGTCTAGCGTCGCGGCATGCCCGACGCCGGGTTCCACCCCAACGAGCACGAGGGCGAGTCGGTGTTCGACCCGAAAGAGCACGTGGGCGAGTCGGTTACGCTCAACGGAACCGCTCGAACCGCGGCCGCGGGCGCGATGATCCGGGTTGCGGGCTACAAGCGGCCGATCTACATCGGCGGGCTCCGCTCGTGGAGCCGCGAGCTCGAGGGGAAAGCTGTCGAGGTAACCGGCGTCCTCCGGCTGCGCGGGGCCCAGGTGCCGAGGCCCGAGGAGACCGACGCACCCGAGCATGGGCTCCCGACTGCGACGTTCGTTCTGGACGACGCCGACTGGTCGCCGGCGGACCAGGACTGACGGGAGCTACACCTCGTACGGAATGTCGAGCGCGCTCAGCAAGGCGCGCTCGACCTGGATGAGCTTGTGGGGCGGGATCATCGGTCCCCAGGGACGCTCCGCGAGGTCGGCATCGTCCAGCGTCGCGAGCTCGTGGCATAGCACCCAGCTGCGTCGCGTGACACCGCCCTCGCCCGGCTCGAGGACGACGTGCGTCGGCAGCGCCCGCGTGCGCTCGGTTGTCGTGACCTGGGCGACGATCGGTTGCATTCCGCGATTGACCGCGTCAGCCGAGACAACGAGGACCGGCTTGGGATCATCTGGTACGTCGCGTAGAAAGCCGTCGTAGATATAGCCGCGACGTCGGCTCAATCGCGCCGGCGGCGGGCAGCCGCGCGGGTAGCCGCGCGCGTGAACTCGCGCTCGTCCACGCTCCGCTCCTCCGCCTCGATTGCATACGCGGCACCGAGCTCGTGATCGCGTTTGACCTTCTCGACCGCCAGAACCAGCAGCTCAGCCGCCGCTCGCATGAGCTCGGATTGGTTCCGTGCCCCGGCGAGCCGCTCGGGGTTTCGAAGCGCAGCAAGCTCGAGCTCGTGCAGAACCTGCTCACCGTCGGCTCCGGACAGATCAAGCTCGCGCAACGTCCGGCGGGCGCGGTCCATGCGCCCACCGAACGCGAGAGGCGCTCGGAAGGAATACGACGTAGTCGGTTCAGCCGTCACACGCTCAGTGTAGACGCACAGTCACCGATTGTCGACACATTTTGTAGACGTAGAGTAGACGGTGAGAACCGGGGCACGCCCGCCTGCCTCGGCCTAACCTGTCCGCATCTCGATTACTCCAAGGGGGAGAGATGCTGAAGCGATCGATTCGAGCCGCGACCTGCGCGGCCCTCCTGCTGTTGGTTGTTGCCGCGCCGGCCCGTGCGGTGGACTTCACGCCCGGCTCCTCAGGTCTCGGCGACCCGTTCTTCCCCAACGCGGGCAACGGGGGCTACGACGTCTCGCACTACTCGCTGCGGCTCGGCTATGAGCCCGCGTCCGACGAGTTGACCGGGACCGCGGTCGTCACGGCGACCGCGACCCAGGATCTCTCCAGCTTCGACCTCGACCTGCGCGGCTTCTCGATCTCGCGGCTGCTCGTCAACGGCACGCCTGCCTCGTTCGCGCGCACGGGGCAAGAGCTCGTGATCACCCCGAGCACCGGGCTCCACTCCGGCCGCACGTTCACGGTCACCGTCGACTACGCAGGGATCCCTGAGATCGTCACCGATCCGGACGGGTCGATCGAGGGCTGGGTCCCGACCGACGACGGCGCCTTCGTCGTCGGCGAGCCGCAGGGCTCGCCAGGGTGGTACCCCGTCAACGACAACCCACGCGACAAGGCCACCTACGGCTTCAGCGTCACCGTGCCGGAGGGCTTGACCGTGATGGCGAACGGTCGGCTTGTCTCACGTGCTTCCAGCAACGGCAGGACCACCTGGGTGTGGAGCGAGACCGACCCGATGGCGCCGTACCTCGCGACGGCCACGCTCGGCCGCTTCGACCTGACGATCTCCAGCGTGTCGGGCATCCCGTCGTACGTCGCCGTCGATCCGACGCTGCCGAAGGGACAGGTGCTGACGAAGCTGCCCGCGATCGTCCAGTTCTACGAGTCGATCTACGGGCCGTACCCGTTCAACGCGGTCGGGAGCATCGTCGATGACGCCAAGATCGTCGGCTACTCGCTCGAGACGCAGACGAAGCCGGTCTACGACCGCATGCCCGACGAGACGACGGTCGCGCACGAGCTCTCGCACATGTGGTTCGGCGATTCGGTGACGCTCACGGAGTGGCCCGACATCTGGCTGCACGAGGGCTTCGCGACCTGGTCGGAGTGGATCTGGAGCGAGTACAGCGGCAACAAGACGGCCCAGAAGTTCTTCGACAACCTCTACAACACGCCCGCGCAGAACACGGCCTTCTGGACGCCACCGCCCGCCAATCCCGGCTCGCCCGCCTTCCTGTTCAACGGGACGATCTACTACCGCGGCGGCATGACGCTGCAGGCGCTACGGGAGAAGGTCGGCGACTTCGACTTCTTCCGGATCATGCGCAGCTGGGCCGCCCAGAACCGCTACGGCAACGTCTCGACGCCGCAGTTCATCGCGCTCGCCGAGCAGGTGTCGCAGCAGCAGCTCGACCACTTCTTCGACGTCTGGCTGTACCAGCCGGAGAAGCCGACGTCCTGGTGACCATCTGAGAAGACGCGCGTATGCACGTGAGGGCCGCTGCGGCCGGCGGCCCTCACCGCCACGAGGGATCGTGCGAGTGAAGTGATCCACCGATGCGAATCGGGCTTATACGGATCACGATGTTCGCCGCGTACCCGCAACCCCCTCACATGCCCTGCCCCGACTGCGGGGCCTCCGTGGAGCTCGGCAGGTTCGACAGCCACGTCTGCGACCTGGACACGAAGCTCGAGTACCACCTCCACCTCGTGCGCGACGAGGTCGCCGCCTTCGACGAGCAGCTCGCCACCTGGCTCGCCTCCGCGCGCGGCCGGTTCGCGGCCTGGCTCGCCGAGCGCGAGCGCCCGGCTTTCGGCTAGCCCCTACGATCCGGCTCGTGGACGTGAGGGCGAGCCTCGAGATCGCGCTCGACCCGAGCACCGCGTTCGACGCGGTGGTCGACGAGCTGGGGCTCGGGCTCGAGCGGCAGGGGCTGCGACTGGACGACAACCGCGTGCGCGAGGGCGACGCCGAAGTCGGCCAGGTCGTCGCCTGGGAGCGCGGTAAGCGGATCGCGCTGCGCTGGTGGCCGGCGCCCTGGCAGCCGGACACCGTGACGGACGTCGAAGTCGCGTTCGAGGCGCACGGGCACAACACGCAGGTCACGCTCGAGCACCGCGGCTGGGACGCCGCGATCGGCGACGACAAGGCCGAGCTCGCCGGCTGGTTCGCCGGCGAGGTGCTCGCGCCGCTGCTCCGCGCCACGGCGCCCGTGGCCTTCGGCGACTGGCTCACCGACCGCGTCGCCCGCCGGCCCGCCGGAGAGCAGGCACGCGAGGTCTACCGCGACCCGCTCTACCATTGGCCGAACTTCCGCGTGCTGCTCGAAGAGCTCGCGCTCACGCCCGACGACTTCCTGCTCGAGGTGGGCTCCGGCGGCGGCGCATTCCTGTACGAGGCCCTCGAGAGCGGCTGCCGCGCTGCGGCGATCGACCACAGCGCCGACATGGTCCGGCTCGCGAGCGAGGTGAATCTCGAGGCGATCGAGGCCGGGCGCCTGGAGATCCGCGAGGCGAGCGCCGACCGGCTGCCGTTCGACGACGAGCGCTTCACGGCCGCGGTGATGACCGGCGTGCTCGGCTTCCTGCCCGATCCGGTCAAGGCGTTCGCCGAGATCCACCGCGTGCTGATCGACGGGGGCCGGCTTGCCGCGCTTGGCAGCGACCCGGAAATGCGGGGAACGCCGGCCGCGCCCGAGCCGATGGCCTCGCGACTGCGCTTCTTCGACGACGAGGATCTCGAGGAGATCGCGCGGAAGGCGGGGTTCACGGACGTGCGCGTGGAGCGGCGCGACCTCGGCCGTTACGCGGTGGAAGCGGGCGTTCCCGAGGAGCACCTGGAGCTGTTCTCGGGCGATCCGGGCGCCCGCTTCGTCTTCGCGCGGAAAGATCGCTCTTTGCGGGAATTGCGCTAGGGCATCCCTCGATCGGGGGATCCGCCTTTCGGCGCCGCAGGCATACATTGCTCGGTGTCGAGCGCTCACCCCTCGAGCGCCGTCCACAGTTTCCACAGTCAGGGGAAAACGTGTCAGCCTCGGATCATCGGGCCTCTTCCGGCCCCGGTTCCACGACGCCGCCGGGCGCGTTCGTCTCCGGCGAGCACCGCGACGACTGCGCGCGCTTCCTCGCCGAGACCCGCGAGCTGGCGAAGCGGCGCGCACTGCAGTTGCTCGACAGCCCTGCAAATCGCAGGAATACTGTGACGAAGTAGTCCCGGGCAGGCCCCCCGGAGAGCGAAGGGGGTCACACCTGCTCCAAGCGCAGTCCAAGGCAACCTCAGCTTTCGGGCGGGTGCTGCCCGTGGTCGCGCCCGTGGTCGCGGCCGGAGCGGCGGTCGCGGCAGCCGCCGTCTGGGATCTGACGTCCGATCGGCCGACCGGCAGCGTCGTGCTCGGCATCACCGCCCTGCTGCTGGCGGCCGCGATCGCGGAGGCCTTCCCGCTGCCGATCCAGGGGATTCCGATCGGGGCGACTTCTCTGGCGAGCCTCTTCGTCGTCGGCACCGCCGCTCTGTACGGCTGGTCGGCGGCGACGGTCGTCGCGTTCGCCGTCCAGCTGCTCGTCGAGCCGATCCGCAAGCAGCCGCTGATCCGGCTCGGCTACAACACGTCGGTCTACGCGCTCGCCGGAGCTGCCGCCGGCGCGACGGCTGCGGTACTGGACGAGACCGTCGTGGGCATCGCCGTGCCGGCAGCAACTGCTGCCTTCTACGCGGTCGACCTGGTCCTCGTGGCGCTCGTGGTCTCGCGGGCGGAGGAGGAACCGTTCCTGCCGTTGCTCGCGCGGACGATCCGCTCGACCTGGCTCGTGCTCGTGATCATGGCGTCGCTCGCACTGATCCTCGTGGTGCTCTGGGAGACCGAGCCGCTGCTGTCGCTGCTCCTCTTCGCGCCGCTCGTCGCGTACGACCTGCACCAGCGCTCGATGCTGCGCGCGCTCGAGGCGATGCGCTCGGCCACCACCGACCCGCTCACCGAGCTCGGGAACCGCCGCCGCTTCGAGGAGCGCCTTGACGGCGAGCTCCGCCGCGGCCGGCGCCTCAGCATCTGCCTGCTCGACCTCGACGGCCTCAAGGGGCTGAACGACACGCTCGGCCACCAGGAGGGCGACCGGGCGCTGATGGCGGTCGCCGGGCGGCTCGATGCCGGCGGCGAGGCGTTCCGTATCGGCGGCGACGAGTTCGCGCTGCTCCTCGTCGAGGTCGAGGCCGAGGAGGCCCGCCCGCTCGTCGAGGCGCTGCTCGTCGACCTCGCGCTGGACGAGACGCCGCTGCGCGTCTCGGGCGGAATTGCGTCCGTTCGGGACTCACACGTCGCGGCCGAGCTGGTGGAGCGCGCCGACGAGGCGCTCTATCGCTGCAAGCGCAAGTCGCCCGGGCGGGTCGGGATCGCCGAGCCCCGGCGGTCGGAGGTTCGCGTGATCGAGGCGAGCGAGGAGCGCGCAGCGAGCATCCAGGCGGCGACGAACCTCGCCCGCGCAGTCGAGCCCGGCGCACGCCACTCCGAGGCGGTCGAGTCGCTCTCGTCCCGGCTCGCCCAGCGGCTCGGGCTGAGCCTCGAGGAGGTCGCGCTGGTCGCGCTGGCCGGGCGCGTGCACGACCTCGGCAAGCTGGCGATCCCCGACGAGATCCGCGAGAAGCCGGGCCCGCTCGACGCCGACGAGCAGCGCGTGCTCGAGCGGCACCCGGCGGTCGGCGCGCACATGCTCGTCTCACTCGGGCTCCTGGAGCTCGCTGAGTGGGTGTGCCACCACCACGAGCGCTGGGACGGTCAGGGCTACCCCGACGGGCAGCGCGGCGAGGAGATACCGCTCCCCTCCCGGATCATCGCCGTCGCCGAAGCGTACGACTCGATGACGAGCGAGCGCGCGTACGGCGGCGTTCGCCGCTCGCAGGCGGAGGCGCTGGTCGAGCTCCACCGCTGTTCGGGCCGCGGGTTCGACCCTCGGGTCGTGTCGGCCTGCCTCGACGAGCTGCGCCTTTAGCCTCAATGCGAGCGATTTCGGCCGAGGCTTCTGCGGCCGATGTGCGGGTGTCCCCCACCCCTGAAGGAGTCCTCGGTGCTTTCCTTTCGCTTCATCGCACTCCAGGTTGCCGTCGTCGCAGGCTCGCTGTTCTGCGCCGGCTGGTCCTGGTAACCACGCACGGAAGATCCGTGCCCGGCCGGCCGTCTAGTGGTCGGCATGAGACGCCCGCTCGTCGCCGGCGGCTGCGTGCGTCACTCGTCGCCTGAGGCGACGAGCGGCGCGAGCAGCCGCGGGTCGAGCGCGGCCAGCAGCGCGGTCGCCTGACCTTCGCCGAGGTCGAGCGCGCGGCGCGAGCCGGCGCCCTGGCCCAGGTGGACCACGACCGTGCAGAGGCCGCCGCGCCGCTGACCGGGCGAGCTGCGGACGTCGTAGGCCACGACTCCCGCGGGATCGACCTCCGACCAGCGGCGGCGCAGGCTGCCTTCACGGAGCGCCAGCCGACGGCCGTCGAAGGCGTGGCCGAGCTGGCGGAAGCGGTCCAGCGCGAGCGCGACCGCGAGCGCGGTCAGTAGGAGCGTCGTCGCAACCGCCCACGCCTCCACGGCCACGGCGGCGACGATCAACACCAGGAGCGGCAAGACAAGCGCACGCTGCAACCGCCGTCCCCTTGCCCGCACGGGGTGCGGTGTGAGCGGAGCGGCGGGGTCCGGCGCGGGCGGGTCGATCGCGCGAACGAGGCGAGCGACCTCGGCGGCGGGCAGCACCGGCGCCATGGTCGTCCCTCCGGAGCGGCCGCCCAGACCAGCCGCGATCGCAGTCACCGAGGCGAGCCCGAGCGGTCGCCGGAGCGGCGTGTCACGGACGTCGGTCCCGCGGATCCGGTCGCGGTCCAGCACGACCACCCGGCGGGTCAGCAGGCCGCGCGCCGCCGTGAGCCGCTCGCCCTGGTCGAGCAGGGTGAACCGCCAGTCCACCAGCAGCGACCCGGCGGCGGCGATCCCGAGGAGCAAGGCGAAAGCGACGAGCACGGCCACGGCGACCCCCAGCGGATGCGTGGGCACGCGGTCGACCGCTTCGTTCCCGGCTCGATCCACGAGCCCACCGGGGAGATCGTCGGCGAGGTTGAAGATCACGCCGATGACGGCGGCCGGGGCGAGCAGGTAGCTCAGGCTCGTGATCCCGCCGACCGCGAGCAGGCCCGGCGTGGCCCGGTAGAGCGTCGTCGCCTCCTCCTCCTGGCCCTCCGCGGCCGCGGTCGCACCGAGCAGCACGTCGCGGAGTGCCTCGGCCTGGGCCACGGAGACGGCGGCCAGTGAGAGCTCGGCCTTGGACTCGCCGCCGGCGGCCGCCTCGACGTCCACGCGGACGAGACCGAGCAGCCGGTGGAAGAACGGCGCCGTCACGACGACGCCCCGCACCCGCTCGACCGGAATCGTGCGGACGTGGCGGCTGATCACGCCCGAGTGCAGCTCCAGGCGGCCGGCAACGACCCGATAGCGGAAGCGCCACCAGGCGAGCACGGCGAACGCCAGCGCGACCAGGGCGCCGAGCACGAGCGCAGCGATCACCCTCGCTCCGGCCGAGACGGCCAGCACCAGCACGGGGAGGGCGCCCGCGCCGATGTAGCGGCGCGCGAAGACGAGCACGGCGAGCGGTTGGAGCCGTCCCTCGAGGACGGGGGTCGTGCTCAGGTGCCCTCCTCGATCCCGGCCCGGCGCGCCAGCTCCTCCACGAGCGCGTCGGCGACGTCGGGCCGCAGGCCCGGGATCGACGTGCCGCCGGCGGCCGATGCGGTCGTCACCTCCACCGCGACCAGTCGGAATGCGCGCAGCAGCGGGCCGGCCTTGGTGTCCACCGTCTGCACGCGCGCATGCGGGATCACCTGCCACCGCCGCCAGAGCCAGCCGTGCGCGACGTACAAGCCCAGTGCGGTCACCTCGTACCGGTAGCGGGCGTAGTCGACGCGCGGCCGGACGAAGGCGAAGACGCCGCTGAGAACGACGAGCGTCCCGCCGACGCCCGCGACGAGCCAGGCGGCAGTCGAGGCGCCGCCGACCGCAGTGAGCGTCGCGCCCGCTGCGACGATCACCGCGAGCACGAGCGTCGCCACGACGCCCTCGGCGGTCCAGACCGCCCGCACGCGCGGGTCGAGCGCGTTCGCCGGCTCGCGGAGGATCACCGTGCCTGCGGGTGCAGGTACCGGACGAGCCGGTACGCGGTCGGGCGGAAGCCGCGCTTCGGCCAGAAGCGCGACGCGAGCAGGTTCGCGACCCGCCAGTCGACCTTCATGCGGTCGTGGCCTTGTTGCTTCGCCCACCAGAGCGCGTATGCGGTGAGCGCGCTGCCGACCCCGGCACCGCGCGACTCGGGCAGCGTGGCCGCGACGTCGAGCGAGATCGGCTCGCCCGGATCCGCCCACAGGAGCAGGAAGCCGAGGGCCGCGCCGTCACGCTCCGCCAGGAACCAGGTCGCCTCGGAGTCGGCCAGGGCCTCGCGCATGCTCTCGCGGAACTGCTGGTCGGTGGGGCGCTCCAGGCCCGACCACACGGGCGCCTCGATCTGGAGGTCGGTGATGATCGGCGCGAGCAGGGCCGCCGCGTCGAGGTCGTCGAGCCCTCCGCGCCTGATCGTGAAGCCTTCCGGCGCCTTTGGCTCCACGACGTCGCCGAGCGGGCGTTCGGCGATCACCTGCTGAATCGCGAAGGCGACGCCGAGCCAGGCCCGGAGCACCGGCTCGTCTGCAGGGACGACGACGTAGTGGCTCGTCGCCCCCTGGTCGAGCCAGGACTGGCCCGCGACCGCGTAGAGATCGCGGTAGAGCTCCGGCTCGTCGGCCGAGTGGTCGCCGAGGCCCGACCACGCGTGGCGGCCGCGCAGCTCGTCTTCGGCGACCTCGCCCACGAGTCGGCCGACGACCTCGCCACCCCGCCTGGCCTCCGCCCCGCCGGCTGCGCGAACGACGTCCACCCGGCTAGTCTCGCCGAAACATGGCCCGGCGCCGCAAGCTCTTCATCGCACTCCAGATCACGGCGCTCGTGGTCTTCCTCGGCTTTCTCGTCTATGCCCTCCAGGACGCGTGGCACGAGGCGGGCTCGCTGCTGCGCGACGCCGATCCAGTCGAGCTGGCGCTCGCCTTCGTGCTCCTGGCCGTCTACTACCTGATCTTCGTCCTGGGTTGGATCTGGATCCTGGCGGCGCTCGGCATCCACGTGACCTATCGCGTCGCGCTGCAGTCGGAGATGGTCTCGATGCTGGCGAAGTACATTCCGGGCGGGGTCTGGACGCCCGCAGCGAGGGTCGTCGCCCTACGGCGACACGGCATCACCGCCACGCCCACGGTGCTCGGCTCGATCGCCCTCGAGGCCGGGCTGTCGGCCGTCGCCGGCGTGATCGTCTTCGTCGTCTCGCTGCCCACCGTGGATGAGGCCGACGCGCCGCTCTGGCCGCTGATCGCGTTCGCGGCGGTCATCGCCGTGCTCCTGCAGCCGCGGGTCTTTCGCGCGCTCGCGCGGCGGCTGCTCAAGCCTTTCGGCGCCTCCGAGCTCCCGCCCCTGCGGTACACGACCATCCTCGGCCTGATCGGCTACTACGCGGTGACGTGGGTGTTCGGCGGCTTCGCGATCCTCTACATGCTGCGCGCGGTCGGCGGCGACGTGCCCTACAGCGACGTGCCCTACCTGGGCGGCGTCGGGGCCGTCGGGGCGATCGTCGCGGTGGTGAGCGTGATCGCGCCCTCGGGCCTGGGCGTCCGCGAGGCATCCATGTACGGACTGTTGCTCGCGGTGACCACGGGCGGCGTCGCACTGGCGGCCACGGTGGTCAACCGGGTCGCGATCACGCTCGTGGAAGCGGGGTTGCTGCTCGGCGGCGGCCTCTCCGGGGCTTTCAAGAAACCGTAAAGAAACGCTCAGGGACGCAACTTCGCCCCTACGGTCGCGTTGAAGCAAGAGAACGACTCGACCAATGAGGGGGTCCATCCAGTGAAGAAGCTCACAGTTGCAGTGGTGTTCGTGGCGGTCCTCGCCGCGGCCGGGGTCGCGTACGCCGCGGTCTCCGCCGTGACCGACCGGCCGACGGCCAAGGTGCTTCCCAGTGTGACCGGCAATGCCCGCCAGGGCGACACGCTCACTGCTGTCGAAGGCACGTGGGAGGACGGCGACGGTCTGACGTACTCGTACCAGTGGCAGCGTTGCGACGCCGCCGGCGCCGGCTGCGCCGACATCGCCGCCGCGGCAACCAAGGCATACCTCGCCCAGGCTGCCGACGTCGGCAAGACGCTGCGCGTTCAGGTGGCCGCGACAGACGCCGACGGCTCGAGCCAGGCCGTTTCGGCCACGACACGCGATGTCGTCGCCGCCGGTGCCGACCCGACCGTCCGCCCGGCCGGCGCCCAGCGCCTGGCCGACGGCACCTACTCGATCCCCGTCTCGAGCGTCGATCTCCCCGAGCGGCTCAACATCCAGCGGATCGAGTTCCGCCCGTCGGTGATCCGCTCGCGCGTGCCGTTCATCGGCCGCTTCCGGATCATGGACACCCGCGGCTACGCGGTCCGCGACGCGCTCGTCTACGTAACCGGCGTGCCGTTCGCCCGCGTCAACACCCCGCCCGAGGCGAAGACCGACGTCAACGGCTGGGCCACGTTCCAGCTCACGCCGACCGCACGGATGCCGCTGCGGAACGGCTACGTCCTGACCATGTTCGTCCGCGCTCGCGAGGAGGGCGGAGATCTGCTCGCTGGGGTCTCGACCAGGCGTCTCGTCGCGCTGCGCGCCGGCGCGCCTGCGAAGTAGCGAGCCAACGCCGAGCGGTTGGGGGCGTACCATGCGGCGGGTGCGCCCCCGCCCTGCTCGGGCCTTCATTGAAGAGCTGACAGCGGGTCGATCGCAGCGCCGCGCAGCCGGAGCTCGAAGTGAAGGTGTGGCCCCATCGCGTGCCCGGTAGCGCCGACGAGGCCGACTCGCGACCCGGCGTCGACGCGTTGGCCCAGTCGAACCTCGATTCGCGAGAGGTGCGCGTACATCGAGCGGACACCGCTCGAATGAGCGACGGTGACGAGCAAGCCCCAGCCGCCTTTCCGGCGCCCGGCCCACACCACGCGGCCGGCGCCGGCAGCAACGACCGGTGCGCGTCGGGGCGCGGGGAAGTCAACACCGGCGTGAAAGCGCCTGCCGCGGGGGCCGAAAAGATCCCCGGGCGGCACAGCGATCGGCGGCGAGAGCAAGATCGGTGACGTCGAAGGCGGCTGCCTCAGGGCGGTGAAGGTGGCGGCGCCTGCCACGCCGTCGACCGGAAGGCCTGCCCAGCGTTGGAAGCGTCGAAGCGCAGTCTCCGTGTGCACTCCCAGCTTGCCGTCGAAGACGCCGAGGGGGAATCCCCGCCATGCGAGCAGAAACTGCAGCACGGACACGTCCCAGCCCACGGCGCCCGGTGCGAGCATGCGGGTGCCGAACCCGTGTCGACCGAGTCGACCGAGCGCCGCCCGGGTCCGTTTGTCGACAAAGCCGTCGACGGGCACGCGCGCTCGGCGCTGGAGGCGCCGCACCGCGGCGGCCGTCCGGGGGCCGTGGATCCCGTCGATGGAATCGTGGTAGACATGGCGGGCTTGCAGGCCGATCTGCAGAGCGGCGACGGCCGGGTCGCCCGTGGCCTTCGCTGATCCGAGAGGGCCTACGACAACGAGCCCGGCGGCCACTGCCAGAGAGGCGCCGAGTCTCCAGGACACAGCCCGACTGCTTCGCTGCGCTCGTCGCGCCTCCTTGCTTTCGGTGCGCTTGGAGGACTTGCCGCCTGCCTGGCCAAGACAACCAGGCTTCCACCCACTACCTAGGGAGGTGCTAGAGAGATGCGCCGCACATCTCTGAAACGGCCGTCCCCTGCGATGGTCATCGCGTGCTTCGCCCTGTTCGTTTCACTAGCCGGGACGAGCTACGCAACGGTCTCGCAGATCATTCCCCGGGGGGCCGTCGGATCGGTACAGCTGAAGGACAATTCCGTCACATCGGACAAGGTGAGGGACTTCTCCCTTCGGCTGTGGGACTTCAAGCGCGGGCAGCTGCCGCGCGGTCCAGCCGGTCCGGCAGGCCCGGCAGGCCCGGCGGGAGGGATCGGACCGCTGATCCTGCACGAAAGCTCCGTTCTCGTGCCGGCGAACACCACGAACAGCCAGTACGTGTCGAGGTCGATCCACGTGAGGTGCCAACCCGGTGAGCGTGCTGTTGCCGGCGGTACCAGCTGGTCGACCGACGCCGACGATGCCGAGCTCATGACCGTCTACAGCCGACCGATCGTCGAAGCACGACGAGCCGTCGGCTGGCGCGCGCGTGGGGCTTCGGACATCAACGGTGACCGGACCTTCACCGTGCAGGTCCTCTGCGTGCAGGGGTAGCAGGAAGCACGAAGGAGCGGACAGGGGGCGTACCATGCGGCTGGTGCGCCCCCGCCCCGCTCGGTTGGAGCGGCTCCCGGAGCAGTACTTCACCTGGTTGCTGACGCGCGTGGCGGCGGCCCGCGCGCTCGACGGGGAGCCGCTCCTCGACCTAGGCCGCGGGAACCCCGAGGTCGGCCCTCCACCCCACGTCGTCGAGGCGCTTGCCGAGGCCGCGCGCGACCCGCGTGCGCACGGATACGCGCCCTTCCGCGGGCTGAGCCGGCTGCGGGAGGCGATCGCCGGCCGCTACGCCTCGGAGTACGGCGTCCAGCTCGATCCCGAGCGCGAGGTCGCGGTCGTGCCCGGCACGAAGACGGCGATCGTCGAGCTCTGCCTCGCGCTCGCCGAGCGCGGCTCGACCGTTGTGCTCCCGGACCCGGGCTACCCGGACTACCCGTCGGGCGTGGCCATGGCGGCCGCGGAGCTCGGCACGCTCCCGCTCGACGGCGGCCGGCCGGTCTGGGAGGACGCTCCGCGCGACGACGTCGCCGCGCTCTTCCTCAACTATCCGTCCAACCCGTGTGCGGTCTGCGCGCCTGACGGAGTCTTCGCCGACGCCGTCACTTACGCACACGAGACCAGCGCCGCCGTAGTCCACGACTTCGCGTACGGCGATCTCGTCTTCGACGGGCGGCCACGCGTGAGCTTCCTCGCGACCCCTGGTGCCAGTGAGGTCGGCGTCGAGATGTTCTCGCTGTCGAAGACCTATGGGATGGCCGGCTGGCGTATCGGCTTCGTGGTCGGCAACGTGGAGATCGTCGCGCGGATGGACCTGCTCTCCAACCATGCGCGTGCCGGGATGTTCGCGCCGCTCCAGGAGGCGGCCATCGCCGCGCTGACCGGCCCGCAGGACTCGGTCGAGAAGCGTCGGGCCCGCTACGAGGCGCGACGCGATCGGGTGCTCGCCGCGCTGCCGCTCGAGGCCGTCTCCGAGGGGACGTTCTACGTGTGGGTGCGGCTCGCCGGCGGCCTGACGGCCGAGCGGCTGCTGACCGAGGCCCGCGTCGCGCTGGCGCCCGGCGAGGGCTTCGGGTCACGCGGGGCCGGGTGGGCCAGGCTCTCGCTGGCGGTCGACGACGAGACGCTGGACCTGGGCCTGGAGCGGCTAACGGCCGCCTGCAGAGAGCTCGTCTGAGCGTCCCGGACCAGAAAAATTCGCCGAGCCGGTTGCGCTTTCGTCCACCGTTTCAACTGGCTTTCGGCTTGCACCTACGACCACTCGATACGGCCTCGATCTACTCGCGCTCCGTGCTCGGCGCAAGCGGCAACCTACGAAACCCGGAGGGCCTCCGCAAGACCTCCGAGGAGGAACTTCGCGCAAATTGCGGAGGAAGTGTTCAGGGGGTCTCGGGGGTCTCCGGCGGGTCGTCCGAGCGGCGCTTGCGCCAGAACCAGATCGCCCCGCCGGCGGCGGCGAGACCCGCCGCGATCGCGCCTTTGTTGGGTCGCATCGAGTCGCCGGAGCGACCGGGCGCAGCTTTCTTCGCCTTGTACTTGGCCGCTCGCTTGCTGACCTGCCAGACGGTCCAGCCGAGGATCGCGTTGCGCTTGTTGAACATGCTCATCGGGGGCTGAGCCTACCCGGTTCGCCCGCGCAGCTAACTCTCGATGGTCTTCGGCATCGTGCTCCCGGCGCTGCTGGCGGCCCTCGCCAGCACGCCGCCGGGTCCGAAGAACGACTGCAGCGAGGCGGGGAGCGCGACGCTTGCGAGGGTCCTCCAGGCCGAGCGCTGCGCGCGCGGGCTGCGGGCGAAGCCGGCGCACTCGTAGCACTTGCGCAGGTGCGCGCGAAGCGCGCCGCGCTCCGAGCGCGGCAGCCGACCGTCGACCTGACGCGAGATCGCCCGCTCGGCTTCGTGGCACGTGATCGTGCCCTCCAGCTGCTGCTCGCGAAGCGCGCGGCGGAGCTGGACGGCGCTCGGCCCCAGCTCGTCGGCGATCGCGCGGGCGGCCTCGTCGTCGTCCAGGTCCTCGGCCCGGAACTCGGCTCGGACACGCTGCCGGCAAATGGCGTGCGCCATGCCGAGCAGCCAGGCGTGCGCGTTCCGCGGACGCTCGCCACTGCGATACAACCGGTAGGCGATCAGGAAGGTGGTGAGGGTGACCTCTTCGGCAGCGTCCGGGTCACGCAGCAGCACGAGCGCGTAGCGGTAGACGTCACCGACGTGGCGGCGGTAGAGGCGCTCGAATGCGCGTTCCCCGCGCCGGGACTGCGCGAGAAGCGGCGTCATGTCTGGATAGATGCCGGGAAGCCCTGGAACTTGCTGGCGGCCGCAGAATCCCGCACAGCTACTTCGGAATCGGTAACGGCGTCTAGGGCAGCTGCGGGAGAGGAGCGGGCGGAAGCGGCGGCAGCGGCGGGAGCGGCTGCAGTGGTGGGAGCGGCGGCAGCGGTGGCAACGGTGGCAACTGGACGGGCGGGGGCGGCGGTGGCGGGGGCGGGAGCTGCGGCAACGGCAGCTTGGGTAGCTGCACCCGCGGCAGGCCAAGTGGCGCGGGCGGCACAACGGCAGCCGGCTGTGGCAGAGCGGCGGGCGGCGACGAGGACTGCTGTGCGGGCGGCTTCAGAGCCGGATCGGCCGAGGGAGCGTCCGCTGCCTCGAACGGTCGCAGCGTCCGGCGATGGGCGGCGTCCTTGCCCACGGGCTCGAAGGTGACGACGCCGACGAACGACTTGCGCGACCGAGCGGGTGCTCGGCTTGCGGGCGCGTTTCCCCGCACGCGGGTGAGCGCCGAGAACGTCGCCGCCGGGCGCGAGTGCTTGAGGGTGAGCTCGCCCTTGCGGGTCTCCTGCTTCGTCGTCACGGCCTGGACGGCCTCGTGGGTCGCCCCTGCGGCGACGGCTCCCGTGGCGACGACTGCTGCGACCTTCCCGGCGAGGCCGGTGCCGGCGGCGACGGCGCCACCGCCGACCGTCGCCGCACCGCCGCCGATGAAGCTCTGCAGAGACGCCGGCAGCGGAACCGCGCCCAGCGTGGTCTTGAGCGCCGAGCGGTGCGCACGCTGGCGGCGCTCGAGGGCGGCGCACTCCTTGCACTCGCGCAGGTGGGCGCGCAGCAGGCCGCGTTCGCTCTGGATCACCGTGCCCTCGATGCGGCGCGCCAGCGCGTGCTCGGCCTGGCCGCAGGTCAGGCTGCCCTCGAGCTGCTCGCGGAGGGCCCGGCGTGCGCGGAAGAGCAAAGTCTCGACCGCGCCGACAGAGGTCTCGAGAATGGTCGCGATCTCGGCGTACGAGCGGTCCTCGAGCTCGCGCATCACGAGCGCGGCGCGCTGGTTGAAGCTCAGCTGCGCGAGCGCGTGCCGGATCTCCTCGGCGGTCGGGACGTCGTCGTCGGCACCGGGCCTGAGGTGCCCGTCGGTCTCGTGGAGTGCGACCTCCTGCGGCCGCCGGGCCGACGCCCGGAAGCGCTGGCGACACTCGTTGTGCGCGATCTTGATCAGCCAGTTGTGCGGCTTGACCGGTCGCTCGCCGCGCCGGAACGCGCGGTACGCGTTCAGGAACGTGGACTGGGTGACGTCCTCGGCGTCGGCCTCGTTGTGGAGCACCGCCAGCGTGTAGCGGTAGATGTCGTGGACATGGCGCTTGTAGAGCCGCTCGAACGCGCGGTCAGACTTGGGCCGGTGGATCAGGAGGGGGGTCATGCCCGGTAGATACCCCGGATCGCGATTTCTTGCGCTTTGTTCGCAGTCGACGCACGAATCACTTCTCCACAACGACGGACGACCGCCTGTGGATACGTCGTTCCAGGGTCGACCCTGATTCGGCGCAGACGTGTGAATGGTTCGGCGGTACCGTCTTCGCCGGGTGGCGGGAGGAACGAAACGCCAACTCCCCACCCCAAGGGGAGGGGAACGGAGCCGCTTTCGCGGCCTAGGCCTGCGCGGCCGCGCGCTTGCGGTTCGGGAGGTGGATCGCGCGGCCGAGGGCGACGAGGCCGGCTTCCTTGATCGCCTCGGACAGCGTCGGGTGCGCCGCCATGCCGTCGGCGACCGTCTCGACCGTCGACTCGGCGTCCAGCGCGACGACGCCGGCCTCGATCAGGTCGGTCACGTGCGGACCGACCATCACGATCCCGAGCAGCTCGCCGTACCGCGTCTCGTGGATCGACTTGACCCAGCCGACGGTCTCGTTCTGCATCACCGCGCGCGCGTTCGCGACCCACGGGAACACCCCGATCGCGACGTCGTCGCCGTACTGCTCCCGCGCCTCCGCCTCGGTCAGGCCGACGCCCGCGATCTCGGGGTCGGTGTAGATCGGGCGCGGCACGCCGCGGTTGTCGACGACGGCCTCGTGCCCCATCGCGTTCTCGGCCGCGACCTCGCCCTCGCGGAAGGCCGTGTGCGCGAGCTGCCAGTAGCCGGCGCAGTCGCCGACGGCGTAGATGTGATCGCGCGTGGTCCGCCGATGCTCGTCGGCGGCGATGCCCTTCCTCGGGTCGAGCTCGACGCCGATCTCCTCGAGCCCGAGCCCTTCGACGAGCGGCCCACGGCCGACGGCGACGAGCATCAGGTCGGTCTCGACCGCCTCACCGTCGCCGAAGTGGACGCGCAGACCGTCGCCGGTGTCCTCGACGCCGGTGCACTGCTTCTCCAAGTGCAATGCGATGCCGCGCTTCTTGAACTGCTTGGCGAGCTCCTTGGACGCGTCGTCGTCCTCGGCCGGAATCAGGTCGGGCAGCATCTCGATGATGGTGACCTCGGAGCCGAAGCGCCGGAGGATCGAGGCGAACTCGCAGCCGATGATCCCGCCGCCGAGCACGACCAGCCGGCGCGGAACCTCGGTCTGAGCGAGCAACCCGGTCGAGTCGACGCACCGCGGCGAGTCGAGCCCGTCGATCGGCGGGCGCAGCGGGAACGAGCCCGTCGCGACGATCGCCGTTCGGAAGCTCACGTCCTCCCCGCCCTCGACGGCGATCGTGTTGGCGTCCTTGAAACGACCCGTGCCCTTGACCCACTCGACGCCGTTCGCCTTGAAGAGCGAGGCCACGCCGCTCGTCATCTGATGGACGACGCCGGTCTTCCACTCGTTGGCGGCGCCGAAGTCGAGCCGCGGCTCGCCGACCTGGACGCCGAGCTTCGCGAACGTGTCCTCGGCCTCCTTGATCGCGAACGCCGTCTGCACCCATGCCTTGGTCGGGATGCACCCGACCCGCAGGCAGGTGCCCCCGAGCTCGGGCTCCTTTTCGATGCACACGGACTTAGCGCCCAGCTGGGCGGCGCGGATGGCCGCGGTGTACCCACCGGGGCCCCCACCGAGTACGGCGACGTCGCAGTCCATCGCGAGCGATCCTAGCGAGGGGCCTAGGACCGGGGCGCTGTCGACCCGTCGTGTCGACCGGTCATTTCAGACGGGACACGGGCAAGCCCGCGCCCCTGACACGGGCATCGCAAGCGACGCCCGAGGGCCGGGGCGCTGTCGACCCGTCGTGTCGATCGGTCGTTTCAGACGGGACACGGGCAAGCCCGCGTCCCTGACACGCGCATCGCACGCGACGCCCTAGGTCAAATCTCGGCGACCATGGTCGACGAGCGGCCGTGCTCCTGGACGGTGCGGAAGCCAAAGCTCTCGTAGAGCGGAATCGCCGGGTTGTCGCTCTCCACGCTGAGGCTCAGGCGCTCGAACCCGTCGCTCTTCGCTCGCTCGATCAGCGCCTCGAGCATCTCCTTGCCGAGCCCGCGGCCGCGACGGCTGGGCACGACGGCGATTGCCAGCTCCGGCGTCTGCTCGTCGACGAAGCCGTAACCCGGCTCGTTCTCCTTGAAGAGGCGGTACCAGGCGGCGCCGACCGGAAAGCCGTCGTCGAGCGCCAGCACGCCGGCATCGCCCGTTGCGGCCCCAGGCCATGACGTAGCGGTAGACCGGCTGCTCGTCCTGGCCCGCCGGAACCTCGCGGCGATAGAACGCGTGGTGCAGCATGTCCCGCAGGAAGCGGATGTCGCGCGGCTCCACTCGCCGGATCATTGCCGTAATTCTTGAACGAGCTGGATCCGATTTCCATCCGGATCGAACACGTCCAGCAACCGAACCTCTCCGTGCAGCTCCAGCACGGTCCCGACCTCGACCTTGTCGCTGCGCAGCCGCTCGCCCTCCGCCTTTACGTCCTCGACATCCACCGTCGCGACGCCGCCGTCGGCGTGCGGCTCGCCCTCGGCCAGCGCGATCTGCATCGCACCGCGCTCGAGCTTCGCCCAGCGATCCTCTGCGTCGACGTAGCTCTCGCTGAAGCCGAGCTTCCGGGTGTAGAACGCGCGACCGGCATCCAGGTCGCGGACGAAGTACCAGACGCGCACGTGCCTACAGTGCCAGGCCCGGCTCCTCGAGGTAGTCCTTGACCGTCCGCAGGAACTCCGAGGCGGTGGCGCCGTCGAGCGAGCGGTGGTCGCAGGTGAGCGTCATCGTCAGCATCGATCGCACGTCCGGCGCTCCGTCCCGGGCCACCACGCGGTCCTCGAGCGCCCCCACGGCGAGGATCGCTGCCTGCGGCGGGTTCAGCACGGCGGTGAACTGCTCGACGCCGTACATGCCCAAGTTCGAGATCGTGAACGAGCCGCCGTCGAGGTCCTCCTGGCGCAGCTTGCCCTCGCGTGTGCGGGCAACCAGCTCACGGCTCTCGGCCGCGATCTGCTCGATCGACTTCACCTCGGCGGCACGCACAATCGGGACGATCAAGCCGTGCGGGACGGCCACGGCGATGCCGATGTCCGCGCTCGGGAGGAGCTCGACCGCGTCGCCCGCGAAGCGTGCGTTGACGTCGCGATGGCGCATGAGCGCGGACGCGCACACCTTGATCAGGATGTCGTTGTAGCTCGGGCGCACGCCCTCCTGCGCGCGCTCGACCAGCCGGGCCCGCAGCTCGACTGCGCGTGTCATGTCGGCCGACATCGAGATCTGGAAGGCCGGCGCCTGCCACGCCTCCGTCATCCTGCGCGCGATCGTCTTGCGCAGCGAGGTCAGCGGGACGCGCTCCACCTCGCCGGTCCGGTCGGCAACCGTTACGACCGCAGGGGCCGTCGCCGCCCGCTCGACGTCCTCGGCGACGATCCGGCCCTCGGGACCGGTTCCCTGCAGGGACGCCAGGTCGATCCCGCGCTCGCGCGCGATCCGCCGCGCGAGCGGCGACGCCTTGATGCGCCCGTCCGCCCGCGTGGGCTCGGAAGCGGCCACCTGGGCGCCCTGGTCGGAGCCGTTGCTCGACGCCCGCTGCCCGCGTTCGCGCTCCTCGTCGCGGGCTGGCGCACGCGAGCCTTCCTCCTTCGCGGCCTCGTCCGCCTTGGGCTCCGCGGGCGCGGGCGTCGACACCTGCTCGCCCTCCTGGCCGATCACCGCGATCGTCTGGCCGACGGGCACCTCGCCCTCGGCGACGGCGATGCGCAGCAGGACGCCCGACGCGTCCGCCTCCACCTCCTGCGTGACCTTGTCGGTGTCGAGCTCGTAGAGCGGCTCGCCCTTCTCCACCTGCTCGCCCTCGGCCTTCAGCCAGCGCACGATCGTGCCGGCCTCCATGCCCTGGCCGAGCCGGGGGAGCTTGATCTCAGTCGCCACGGCGCACCGTGCGGTGAACGGCGGCGAGAACGTCGGCGGCGTGCGGGATCACGTACTCCTCCATGACGGGCGCGAAGGGCAGCGGCGTGAACTTCGCGCCGACGCGCTCGACCGGCGCATCGAGATAGTCGAACGCCTGGTGCTGGACGACCGCTGCGATCTCGGCGCCGAAGCCCATCCGCGTGACCGCCTCGTGTGCGACCACGCACCGGTTCGTCTTCTTGACCGAGGTGACGATCGCGTCCTCGTCCAGGGGCAGCAGCGTGCGCGGATCGACCACCTCGACAGAGATGCCCTGCTGCTCGGCCTCCTCGGCGGCCGCCAAAGCCTCGTGCACGAGCCGGCCGATCGCGACGACGGTCACGTCGGTGCCCTCCCGGTGGATGCGCGCCTTGCCGATCTCGATCGGCTCCAGCTCGTCCGAGACCTCCTCCTTGAGCCCGTACAGCGTGCGGTGCTCGAAGAAGACGACGGGGTTGTCGTCGTAGATCGCAGACCAGAGCAGGCCGCGGACGTCGCTCGGCGTCGAGGGGAAGACGACCTTCAGGCCGGGGATGTGCGCGAACCAGGCCTCGAGCTGCTGCGCATGCTGGGCGCCCGGGGACCACCCCGCGCCGCCCTGCGTGCGGATCGTGAGCGGCACCTTGAGCTGGCCGCCCGACATGTAGCGGTGCTTCGCCGCCTGGTTGACGATCTGCTCGGCCGCGAGCGTCAGGAAGTCCTCGTACATGACCTCGGCGACCGGGCGCATGCCCTGCATCGCCGCACCGATCGCGGACCCGACGAGCGCCATCTCCGAGATCGGCGTGTTGCGCACCCGCTCGGCGCCGAACTCGTCGAGCATCCCCTGCGTGACGCCCATCGAGCCGCCCATCTCGGCGATGTCCTCGCCCATGATGAAGACGTTCTCGTCCTTGCGCATCGCGCGCGAGAGGGCGTCGCGTACGGCCTCGCGGTAGGAGAGCTCAGGCATAGACGTTCTTGAGCGCGTCTTCCGGCTTCGGGTCGGTGCCCGCCTTCGCGAACTCGACCGACGCCTCGACGAGCTCGTGCGCCTCGCGGTCGAGCTGCTCGTACTCCTCGTCCGAGAGCCCGAGCCGCTCGCGCAACTTGATCAGCGGATCCTCGGTCTCGCGCAGCTGCGACAGCTCTTCCTTGTCGCGGTAGACCTGGGGATCGCCGACGTAGTGGCCGGTGAGGCGATACGTGACGACGTTGAGGAACACCGGTCCGTGGCCCTCGCGCGCGTGCGCGAGCGCCTCGATCGTGGCGCGGTAGACCGCCTCCACGTCCTGGCCGTCGACCGTGACGGCGCGCATCCCGTACGCCTCGGCGCGCTTGGTCAGATCGTCGATCGGCAGCTGCTGCTTGGCCGGCGTCGATTCGGCCCAGCCGTTGTTCTCGAGCACGAACAGCGCCGGCACACGCCAGAGCTGCGCCAGGTTGAGCGACTCGTGGAAGGTGCCGATGTTGGTGGCGCCGTCGCCGAAGAACGCCACCGCCACGCGCGGCTCGTCGCGCAGCTTGAAGGCGAGGGCGGCGCCGGTGATCGCGGGCAGCCCGCCGCCGACGACCGCGTTCGCGCCCATGTTTCCGCGCTCGATGTCGTAGAGGTGCATCGAGCCGCCGTAGCCGTGTGAGCAGCCCTCGAGCTTCCCGTACAGCTCCGCCATCAGCTCGTTGGGATGTGTGCCCTTCGCGAGCGTGTGGCCGTGCGCGCGATGCGTCGAGGCGATCACGTCGCCGTCCTCCAGCGCGCGGCAGACGCCCACCGCGACCCCCTCCTGGCCGATCGCAACGTGGAGGAAGCCCGGCAGCTCGCCGGCGCGGAACCGCTCCTCGACCTTCTCCTCGAAGCGCCGGATCAGGAGCATCTCGCGGAAGAAGTCGCGCAGCGTTTCCTCGGGCAGCGTGCCTCGCTTTTCGACCTTGGCCATCGCCGGGCCAATGTACCGATAACCTCCCGCCCGTGAGGCTGGCAGACGAGTGGCGGCAGATCGAGCGCGAGCTCCTGGACGGCTGGAGCGATGCCCGTTTGCTGCTGCGGGTTTCCGACCCGGAACAGGCCGAGCGCGCGGCCGCGATGTTGACGCCGTTGACGCCCGGCCGCAGCGGCGACGAGATCCGCTTCTACACCGCGCGCCGTGGTGCCGGCGCAGGCCCCGACGCCGTCAGCCGCCTGCTCGGCCGGCTCGACCGCGAGGGCATCCGTGGCGAGCTGGAGCTCGTCTCGGCCGACCGGCCCGAGCCGGGCGTTCTCGCGGCAGAGGTGCCTCGCCTCGCCGAGGCCTGGGACCAGGCGCTCGCCGCGCTGCCGCCCGACTGGAGCGACCTCTATGCAGAGCTGGAGCTGACGTCGACCGACCACCTCGAGGGAGCGGCCCTGCAGCTGTCGCCCCTCAACCCGGCGCGCTACGGGGCCAAGCCCGGCTTCCGCTTCCGCGTCGCCCGGCGCTTCGGCTACGGCGCGACGCCAGAGATGGTGCGTCGCTGCCTCGAGCGCCTCGACATTGAGGGCATCAAGGGCGAGCTGCGGATCCTGCGCGTCCTCTCCGACACCGATCCGGTCGCAACGCAGGGCCCGGTCTGGTACGTCGAGGGCAAAGCGGTCTAGCCCGTGGCAGACCCGATCTCCTGGTTCCTGCTCGAGCCGGGACACCGCGTACTGACCTCCGATGGCGAGGAGCTCGGCAAGGTCAAGGAGGTGCTCGGCGACACGGACGTGGACATCTTCGACGGCCTGACCGTCGGCAGCGGCCTGCTCGGCATCGACGAGAAGTACGTTCCGGGCGAGCTCGTGGAGTCGATCGACACCGAAGCCGTCCACATCACGATCGCTCGCGCAGAAGCCGAGCAGCTGGAGCAGTACCAACCGCCGGGCGGCGCCGAGTAGCCGCATGCAGGTTTGTGCGGGCGCGGGGAGCGGTATCGTCCCCACGATGCTGCGCAAGCTTCTCTGGAGCGCGATCTACGGCGCGCTCGCCGCTGTCGCGACGATGGCGGCGCGCAAGATTGCCACGCAGCTCTACCGGATCCTGACGGGCGAGACCCCGCCGGTGAAGAAGAAATGACCAAGGCGGACCAGCTCGTCGACGGGGCGGCCGACCGCCTGCAGGCGTTCGCGAATCAGGCCGTGGCCGAAGGCGGGTTCATGGCGAAGCTGGCGGAGCCCCTCGCCGACGACGCCTCCTTCCTGCGCCAGCTGAAGCCCAGCCTGATCAGGGCGCGGATCAAGGGCGAGGCGCCGACGGGCCTCCCGCCGCGGCAGGGAACGCTCGCGCCGTCCGGCCCGCAGCTCGCCAAGCCCGCATCCGGCGCCGGCGGTGGTCCGAATCCGTTCCTCGTCATCGGGGCGGCGTTCGTCGCAGGCATCGTGCTCGCGAAAGTGATCGACTGGAGGGGCCATGCCCACCCCCGCGACTGAGCACGGCAACGCGAGCCTCGGTTCCGCGGCCAAGGAGGTCGCGGAGCACGCCAGCGCGCTCGTCCGGCTCGAGCTCGAGCTGGCCAAGCTGGAGATCGGTCGCAAGCTCGGCTCGCTCGGCGCGGGAATCGGGCTCGGGCTGGGTGCGGCGGTCGTCGCCGTCTACGGGATCGGCTTCCTCTTCGCCACGATCGCCGTGGCGCTCGCACTCGTCCTCGACCTGTGGCTCGCGATGCTGATCGTGACGATCGGCCTGTTCGCCCTCGCCGCGTTGCTGGGCTTGCTCGCTCGGGGGCGCATCGAGCGCGGGACGCCGCCGCTGCCCGAGCAGGCGATCGAGGAGGCCAGGCTGACAACCGAGGCACTGAAGAGCGATGGCGACGGGCAATAGCCAATCACCGGAGGAGCTCCGGCGCCGGATCGAGGCTGAGCGCGATGGACTCGCGACCGCCGTCGACACACTCCGCGCGGAGATCGGCGAGGCGACGAACGTCTCGGCGAAGCTGAAGGCCAAGCTGCCCGCCGCGGCGGCGGGGGCGCTGGGAGCGGGCTTCGTGCTCGCCGGGGGCATCGGCGCGACGATGCGGCTGTTCGCGCGCAAGAGCCGTGAAGGAACCGAGAAGGCTCGTTTCGGACGGTTCCGCCTTGTCGACCGCGACTGAGACCACCGCCGACGTCGGCCAGCCCCCGTCCGGCCCGCAGCGGCTGAGCCTGCAGGAGTGGATCGCCGTCCTCAAGCGGACGGTGGAGGAGTTCATGGCCGACGACTGCATGGGCCTTGCCCAGCAGATCGCGTTCAGCTCGCTGCTCGCGTTCTTCCCGTCGGTCATCCTCATCGTCGGGCTGCTCGGACTGGTCGGCGGCTACGACGAGCTCGGATCGTTCCTCGACGTGGTCGCCCCGGGCGCCGTCACCGACGCGATCGACATCGCGAAGCGAAGCGCCGCCGGCCGGCCGGCATCGGCGTCGATCGCCTTCGTGATCGGGCTCGCCGCCGCACTCTGGGCGGCGAGTGGCGCCATGGGCTCGATGATCAAGGCCGTCAACGCTGCCTACGACCGCGTCGAGACACGTCCCTTCTGGAAGGTGCGGTTGATCGCGCTCCTGCTCGTCTTCCTGACCGGGTTCGTGCTCGCCGGCATGTTCGTCCTGATCGTCTTCGGCGGGCCGATCGGCGAGGCGATCGCTGACAAGGCCGACCTCAGCGGCGCCTTCGACGTGGTCTGGACGCTCCTCCGCTGGCCGCTCGCATTCGTCGCCGTGCTGCTCTTCTTTGCGCTCGTGTACGCGCTCGCGCCCAACGTCGAGCACCGCAGCTGGCGGTGGATCACGCCCGGCTCGCTCGTCGGCGCCGTTCTCTGGCTGACCCTCTCGGGGCTCTTCGCGCTCTACACCAGCTTCTCGGACTCGTACGACAGGACCTACGGCACGCTGGCCGGCGGCATCGTGCTGCTCCTGTGGCTGTACTACTCGGCCATGGCCGTGCTGTTCGGCGCCGAGCTGAACGCCGAGCTCGACCGCCAGGCGGACATCCGCGCCGCCGGCGGCGACCGGGCCGGCCTCGTGAAGCCGGCCCGGCGCACGCGCTAGCGACCCCTACGTCGCGCGGAAGCTGCGTTTCAGCCCGCTCTTCTGCGGGTCGCTGACATAGCTATAGGTCTTGCCCTTCTTGAACGTGACCGTCCAGGTGGAGGTCCCGTGGAACGCGACGGCCGTCTTCTTGTTCACCCCGGGACCGGTGAGGTGGAAGTTGTGCAGGTGCGAGCGGTCGCGCACGACGATGCGGTAACGCCCCGCCTTCAGGCGCGTCACGGTCTTGCCGCCCGCTTTCAGCGAGATCGTCGCGCCTGGCCCGACCGTGGCCGTGAGCGTCTTGACCTTGGGGGCCGGCGGCGGCGGCGGCGGAGGCGGCGGGAGCTGCGCCGTCCCGACGGCGAAGCGGCCGAACATGGAACTCGAGTGGGGATCGCACTGGAACCGATAGATCCCGTCGCCGAGAGTCACCTTCCACGTCACGGTGCCGACCTCCTCGACCCCGGTGAACATGTCGACTCCCGGGCCGGTCAGGTGGAAGTTGTGCTCGATGCCGCGGTCGTCGACCACGATGTCGTACGTCCCGGCGTCGACGTGCGTGACACGGCTCCCGTCCGGGTTCGAGAGCGTAATCGTGAAGCCTGGTCCGACCGTTGCGTTCAGCTGACGGGCCTGTGCCAAGGCGGCGTTCGGCAGGAGGGCTGCGGCGGCTGCCACCACCGCGACGCAGAGCGCTCGGGTTCGGTTGTTCAACGGTCCCCCTCGTGTCGGTTTGCGAATGCTCCTGGGGTACGAATGCGACCGGGGGTTGGATTGCGCGCCGCGTCACCGTAGACTCTCGCCTCCGTGGCTCTGCGGAAGAACGCAAAGATCGAGGCGCTGAAGCGCGTGCCCCTGTTTTCCCGCTGCTCCAAGAAGGAGCTGGGCGAGATCGCGCAGATCGCTGACGAGATCGATCTGCCCGAGGGCAAGGTGCTGACGAAGGAAGGCGCGTCGGGGCGTGAGTTCTTCGTCCTGATGGACGGGAGCGCCGAGGTGCGCAGGAAGCGCCGCAAGATCGGGACGCTCGGACCGGGAGACTTCCTCGGCGAGATCGCGCTCGTCACGAAGACGCCGCGCACGGCGACCGTGAAGACGACGACGCCCGTGCGGGCGCTGGTCGTCTCGGAGCAGAACTTCCGCCGGTTGCTCGACCACACGCCGCAGGTGCAGATCAAGGTGCTCGAGGCGCTCGCCGAGCGCGTCGCCGCTACGAGCCTCTGAGCTCCGCGCCGAAGCGTTCCTCGAGATCCTCGACAATCCGAGCGCGCATCTCAGCAGCCTCCTCGTCCGACAGCGTCCGGTCGGGCGCCTGGAACGCGAGCGCGAGCGCAACCGACTTCCGGCCTGCGGGAACCGGGTCGCCGCGATAGACGTCGAAGATCCGCGCGTCGCGCAGCTCGGGCACGGCAGCGCGGGCTGCTTCGACGAGCGCGCCCGCAGGCACGTCTTCGTCGACCACGATGGCGAGATCCTGGCGCAGCGACGGGTAGGTGATGACGTCCTCGTAGGCGATCCTCTCCGGCACGTGCGCGAAGAGCGTCTCGAGGTCGAGCTCGAAGGCGCCGAAGCCCTCCGCCCCGAGCGCGGGATGCAGCTCGCCGACCCAGCCCGACTCGACGCGGGCCGCCTTCCCCGGGTGCAGGAACGGCTCCTCGGTGCGCTCGAAGCGCGGCTCGAGTTTGAGTGTGTCGTGCAGCGCCTCGACCGCACCCTTGGCGGCGAAGAAGCCGCCGCTCGTGATCCCGCCGACACGCCAGCGCTCCTCGGGCAGCTGCTCGCTGCTGGGTAGATAGACGCGCGCGATCTCGAAGAGCGCGACCCGGTCGGCGCCGAGGTCGAGGTTGTGGCGGGCAGAGTCGACCAGCCCGTCGAGCAGGGTCGTGCGCAGCACGGCCAGCTCGGCCGAGATCGGCTCGGGCACCGTCAGCGCTTCGGGGTCGCGATCGGCTGCCTGGAGGCTCCAGGTGTAGGCCTCGGAGAAGCCGGACCCGACGAGGACGTCCTCGACGACGCGGCGGAGCCGCTGCTCCTTGCTGAGGCGCCCGAATGTCGCTCGGCGCAGCGGCAGCGTGAACGGAATCTCGTCCAGGCGCATGCGCGCGACCTCCTCGACCAGATCGACCTCGCGCGTCACGTCGCGGGCCCGCCAGGTCGGAACGGTCACGGTCCAGTCGTCCGTCAGGTCGAAGCCGAGTCGCGTGAGGATGTCCTGCTGCTCGGCCGGCTCGACCTCGAGCCCGTTGATCGCGTTCACACGTTCGGGGCGGAGGTGGATCGCAGGCGACGGCAGCAGCTCGGCGATCGCTTCGCCTTCTCCGACCCAGCGGGCGGCGGCCGTCTCGAGGATGAGCTCCGTCGCCAGCACCGCGGCCGGGCGGGCGAGGTGCGGGTCGACGCCCTTCTCCCACCGGTTCGAGCCTTCCGTGCGCAGCCGCAGGCGCTCGGAGCTGCGCAGGATCCCGACCGGCTCGAAGTTGGCGGCCTCCAATAGGACGCTCGTAGTCTCGTCCGTGACCTCGGTCTCCTCGCCGCCCATGATCGCGGCGAGCGCGATCGGGCGCTCGCCGTCGGTGATCAGCAGGTCGCGCGCGTCGAGCCTGCGGACGACGCCGTCCAGCGTGCGGATCTCCTCGCCGGAGCGGGCGCGGCGGACGACGATGCGCGGCGCGGGGAGCTTGTCGGCGTCGAAGGCGTGCAGCGGGCTGCCGAGCGCGAGCATGACGTAGTTGGTCACGTCGACGACGTTCGAGATGGGACGCTGGCCCGCCGCCATCAGCCGGGCCTTGAGCCACGGCGGCGAGGGCGCGATCCCGACGTCGCGGAAGAGCCGGCCGATGTAGACCGGGCAGCCCTCCGGATCCTCGACCGCGACCTCCATCGGCTCGTCCCCAGCCCTCCGAGCCTGAGATTCGGACGAGCCGGGCATCGGCTTCAGCTCGCCGCTCGTGAGCGCAGCGACCTCGCGCGCTATGCCGTAGACGGAGAGCAGGTCAGGGCGGTTTGGCGTCGTCTCGACTTCCAGCACCTCTTCGCCGAGCGGCAGGACCTCGCCGAGCGGCGTCCCCGGCTCGTAGGGCTCGCCGAGGACGAGGATTCCGCTGTGATCCTGCCCGAGCTCGAGCTCGCGCTCAGACAGGATCATCCCGTCCGAGACCTCGCCGCGAAGCTTCGCCTTCTCGAGCTTCTGGCCGTCGGGCAGCACGGCGCCCGGAAGGGCGACGGCGACGGTGGCGCCGGAGCCGAAGTTCCAGGCGCCGCAGACGATCTGGCGCGGCTCCCCCTCCCCCACGTCGACGCGGCAGAGCTGCAGGCGGTCGGCGTTCGGATGCTTCCCGGCCTCGACGACGCGGCCGACCCGATAGAGGCCGAGGTTGCCGTCGAGGTCCGGCACGCCGCGGCGCGCGATCCGCTCGACCTCGAGCGTCGAGATGCTGAGACGCTCGGCGATCTCCTCGGTCGAGGCGGAGGTGTCGACGTAGTCGCGCAGCCAGGAGACGGGGACTTTCATGCGGCTAGAACTGCGCGGCCAGTCGCAGGTCGTTCTGCCACAGCTCGCGCAGGTCGGGCAGCCCGTGGCGCAGCACGGCGATCCGCTCGAGCCCCCAGCCGAAGGCGAAGCCCGTCCACTCCTCGGGGTCGTAGCCGACGAACTCGAACAGGTTCGGGTCGACCATGCCCGCGCCGCCGACCTCGATCCAGCCCGACTGGCGGCAGACCGGACAACCGGAGCCGTTGCAGAGGAAGCAGGACACGTACGCCTCGATCGACGGCTCGGTGAATGGGAAGAAGTGCGTGGCGAAGCGCACGTCGCGGTCCTGGCCGAAGAGCGCCCGCATCAGGTACGCGAGCGTGCCCTTCAGGTCGGCGAGCGTGATCCCACGGTCGACCGCGAGCCCTTCGACCTGGTGGAAGATCGGCGTATGCGTGGCGTCCGGCGTGTCGCGCCGGTACGTGCGGCCGCTCGAGATCATGTAGATCGGCGGCTCGCGCTCCTCCATCGTGCGGATCTGCGAGGGCGAGGTCTCCGTGCGCAGCACGACCTCGGGATCGAGGTAGAGGGTGTGCAGCGGCGAGCGCGTCGGGTGGTTCTCCGGCATGTTGAGCGCGTCGAAGTTGTAGTGCGTCGTCTCGACCTCGCGGCCGTCCACGACCATGTAGCCGAGGCCGAGGAAGATGTCCTCGACCTCCCGCCGGATCTGCGTGATCAGGTGCAGGTGTCCGCGC
This sequence comes from uncultured Actinomycetes bacterium, assembly GCA_963738205.1. Taxonomy (GTDB): domain Bacteria; phylum Actinomycetota; class Thermoleophilia; order Gaiellales; family Gaiellaceae; genus DATFQE01. Next base: position 423,075 of record CAVTVQ010000009.1, on the reverse strand, counting down.
GGGTACTCGGTGCCGGGGAGCGTGACGTCGACGCTCTCCTCGGTGAGACTGCGGTCCAGCTCAGCCCGGTCGAGCTCCGCCTGGCGGTCGGCGACGGCGCGCTCGATCGCCTCGCGGGTGCTGTTGAGGGCCTGCCCGGTCTCGCGGTCGCGCACCTCGCGCAGCGCCTGCTTCAGCTCGCTCTTGCGACCGAGGTAGCGAACGCGCGCGTCGTCGAGCTCAGCGGCGGTCTCGGCCCCCGCAATCGCGCTTAGAGCCTCGCTTTCAAGCGCCTTCGCGTCCATGCTGCGACTGTACCAAGGCGGCTGATGACGGCCCTTCCGGCCATGGCCCACACCCCTGGGGCCGGCCGCTTGCCTCCCTCCAGTTTCAGCCTATCGGCAAAGTTGTGGCAGGACTGTGTCGGGAATGAGCGGAATGCGTGCCGATTCGAGCCCCTACGACGCGATCGCGGAGCTCTACGACCCCTGGAGCCGCAGCGTCGTCGAGGACGTCGCGTTCTACGTCGACGAGGCCCGTCGCGCAACGCCGCCGGTCGTCGAGCTCGGCGTGGGGACGGGCCGGATCGCGGTTCCGATCGCAGCCGAGGGGATCCAGGTGATCGGCGTCGACTCGTCGGCCGGGATGCTCGACGTGTGCGCCGAGCGTGCCCGGCTCGCGGGTGTCACCGACCGGCTCGACTTGCGGGTCGGCGACCTGCGTGAGCCTCCGGTCGAGGGGCCGGTGGAGCTGGTGATCTGTCCGTTCCGCTCGTTCCTCCACCTGGAGGACGACGAGCAGCGTCGCGCCGCGCTGGACGCGATCGTTCGCCTCCTCGCGCCGGGCGGCCGCCTCGCTTTCGACGTCTTCGCCCCGGGCAAGGACGACATCGATCAGACGCACGGACGCTGGGTCGAGCGCGAGCCCGGCATCTACGAGCGCGCGCTGTGGGACGAGGAGAACCGCCGGCTCGTCCTCTCCGTGCGCGGCGGCGAGGTCGAGACGACCATGTCGCTCGCGTGGCTCGCTCCCGAGGAGTGGCGCTCGCTCCTGCTCGGGACGGGGTTCGAGATCGAGGCGCACTACGGCTGGTTCGACCGCAGCCGCTGGCGCGGCGGCGAGGACAGCATCTGGATCGCGCGGAGGCCCGCATGAGGCTGTGGCGACGGCGACGATCGCGTCGCGCCGAGCGCGACCTCGACGAGCGCGGCGAGGAGGTCTCGCGCGAGCTCCTCGAGCGCGGGATCAGCGACCTCGACGAGCGACCCGGCTTCTTCGGCCGGCTCGAACGGCGGCTACAGCCGCGCGATCGAACCGATCGACGCCGCGAGAGCTAGCTTCGCCGTCGCCACTCGTACAACGCGATCGCGCCTGCGATCGCGACGTTGAGGGACTCGGCGTGCGGAGAGAGCGGGATGTGCGCGCTTCCGTCACACGCCTCGACCACCTCGACAGGCAGACCCTCCCGCTCGGCGCCGAGGACGAACGTCACGCGCTCTCCGATCTGGAGCTCCGGCAGCGACGCGCCCTCGCCGGCGACCAGCGCGATGTGCGGTCGCGGGCTCTCGTCGAAGCGGCCGAGCGGGACGCGGAAGACGGCGCCCGCGGAGGCCCTCAATGCCTTCGGCCCGGTCGGGTCGGCGCAGCCGGCCGACAGCGCGACGAACGCAGGACCGAGTCCGTCCGCCGCCCGCAGTAACGTGCCTACGTTGCCTGGATCGCCAACATGCCAGAGCGCAAGGCCCACCGGCGGCGCCGAGCCTTCCTCCAGTCGCGGCAGGTCGGCTCGCCTGAACACGGCGATGACCCGTGGTGGATGACCGAGCGCTGACACCTCTGCCAGCAGGCGCGGCTCGACCGGCTCGACTGCGGCCAGCCCAGGAAGCTCCGGTGGTCGCTCAGCGTCGACCAGCACCTCGACCGGCTCGACGCCGGCCGCGAGCGCCGCCGCCACCAAATCCTCGCCCTCACAACTGAACAGCCCCAGGCGCTCGCGCTGCCGTCGGCCGTGTAGGCGCCGGACGAGCCGTAGCCGTGGGTTGTGCGGGGAGGTGATCACCCGCCGCGGAGTCGTGCCGTCAGCTCTGCAGCGCGGCCTTGGCCTGCTCGGCAATCTTGCCGAACGCGGCAGGGTCGCTCACGGCCAGGTCGGCGAGCACCTTGCGGTCGAGCTCGATCTCCGCCTTGCGGCAGCCGGCGATGAACTGGTTGTACGACAGGCCGTTGGCGCGAGCTGCTGCGTTGATGCGCAGAATCCAGAGGCGCCGGAAGACGCGCTTCTTGTTCTTGCGATCCCGGTAGGCGTAGACGAGCGAGTGCTCGACCTGCTCCTTCGCCTTGCGGTAGCTCGAGTGCTTCTGGCCCCAGTAGCCCTTCGCCTCCCCGAGGACCTTGCGCCGCTTCTTGCGCGCGTGGACCGAGCGCTTGACGCGGGGCATCTAGGAACCTCTTCCGAGCAGCCGCTTGATCTCACGCGTGTCGCTCGCAGCGACGGGAACGTCCTTGCGGAAGCTACGCCTGCGCTTGCTCGACTTCTTCTCGAGGTAGTGGCTCTTCATCGCCCGACGGCGCAGGATCTTGCCCGCCCCGCTGAGCTTGAAGCGTTTCTTCGCTCCGCTGTGTGTCTTCATCTTTGGCATCTCTGGCAACTCCCGCGTTCTTCGTCGGGCCCAAGACCATGACCATGTTGCGCCCGTCGAGCAGAGGCGGCGACTCGACCTGTCCGATCTCGCGGACGTCCTCCGCCAGCCGCATCAACAGGTCGCGACCCCGCTCCGGGTGCGTCGTCTCGCGCCCCCTGAACATGATCGTGACCTTGACCTTCGCCCGCTGGTTGAGGAAGCGGACGACGTGGCCCTTCTTGGTCTCGTAGTCGTGGACTCCGATCTTCGGCCTGAGCTTGATCTCCTTGACGTGAACCTGTGACTGGTGCTTGCGCGCGAGCTTTGCCTTCTGCTCCTGCTCGTACCGGTACTTCCCGTAGTCCATGACCCGGGCGACCGGCGGCTGGGCTTGCGGCGCCACCTCGACGAGGTCGAGATTCTTCCCGAACGCATACTCGAGCGCGTCGGCGGTCTGCTTGACACCGACCTGCGAGCCATCCTCGTCGATCAGCCGCACCTGCGGGACGCGAATCGCGTCGTTGATCCGCACCTGCGGAATTGGGGTCCGATCCGGCTCGACTCTCCGCCGTGGCCTCAAAGGCTATTCACCAAAACTCGCTTGTTCCTCCCTGGAAAACGACAAAACCGCTGGCAGGCGGCAGCGGTCACTGAACCTCGTCACCCGGTCGGTTGAACCTCGCCTGAGCTCTGCTCGGGAGGTGAGGAACTATCCGCTCCTGCTTGCCAGGCAGACAGCGTAGCAAGCAGTTCCGAGCGGAGCTCATCGAGGCTCTTGGTCGACTGCGCGCCGCCGCGCTCGCGCACCGCCAGCGAGTCGCGCGACTCGCGATCGCCATAGACGACGACGTACGGGACCTTCTCGACCTCGGCGTCGCGGATCCGCTTCCCGACGGTCTCGTCGCGGTCGTCCACGTCGACGCGCAGGCCCGCCGCGTGCAGCTCCTCGGCGACCTCGGCGGAACCCTCACGGTGACCCTCCCCAACCGGAATCACCCGCACCTGGACGGGCGCGAGCCAGACGGGGAACGCACCGCCGTAGTGCTCCACCAGGATGCCGATGAAGCGCTCGAGCGAGCCGAGCAGCGCGCGGTGGATGACCACGGGATGGTGCTCCTCGTTGTCGGCGCCCATGTACGTGAGGTCGAACCGCATCGGCATCTGGTAGTCGAGCTGGATCGTTCCCATCTGCCAGCTGCGGTCGAGCGCGTCGGTCATGTGCAGGTCGATCTTGGGGCCGTAGAACGTCCCCTCGCCCGGATTGACCACGTACTCCATCTCGTGTCGCTGCAGGGCGTTCTCGAGCGCCGACTCGGCCCGGTCCCACTGCTCGTCGGTGCCGAGGCGCTTCTCCGGTCGGGTCGACAGTTCGGCGCGAGGCGTGAGGCCGAACAGGTCGTAGAGGTCACGCGCGAACGCGATCATCGCGTCGATCTCAGGCTGGATCTGCTCCTCCGTGACGAAGACGTGCGCGTCGTCCTGGGTGATGTGCTTGACACGCAGGAGGCCGTGCAGCGTCCCTCCCCGCTCGTCGCGGTGGAGCGTCGAGGATTCGGCATAGCGCAGCGGCAGGTCGCGGTACGAGCGCAGCCGGCTGCCGAAGAGCAGCATGTGCCCGGGACAGTTCATCGGCTTCAGGGCGAGCGGCTTCTGGTCCTCGTGTCCCTGGACGAAGAACATGTTCTCCGCGTAATTCTCGTAGTGCCCGGACGTGATGTACGTCTCGATGTCGTAGAGGAGCGGCGTCTTCACCTCCTCGTAGCCGCGCTTGGCGTTCTCGCGCCGGCGCAGGTCCTCGAGCACGTTCCAGATCACCATCCCACGCGGGTGCCAGAACGGCGAGCCGGGCGAGTGCTCCGAGAGGTGGAAGAGATCGAGCTGCGTGCCGAGGCGCCTGTGGTCGCGCCGGCGCGCCTCGTCGAGCCGCTCCAGGTATGCGTCCAGGTCCTCCTGGCGGAAGAACGCGGTGCCGTAGATCCGGGTCAGCTGGGTGTTCTTCTCGTCGCCGCGCCAGTAGGCGCCCGCGAGGTTGGTGAGCTTGATCGCCTTGATCGGGCTCGAGTTCTGCAGGTGCGGGCCGCGGCACAGGTCGGTGAAGTCGCCCTGCGTGTAGAGCGAGATCGGGCCGTCGGCGGTGTCGACGAGCTCGACCTTGTAGTCCTCGCCCTGCCCTGCGAAGAAGCGCTTCGCCTCCTCGGCCGAGACCTCGCGGCGCTCCCAGGAGCGACCCTCGGACAGCTCCTTCCGGATCTCCTCCTCGATCCGCTCGAGTGCCTCCTCGCCGATCGGCTCCGGGAACTCGAAGTCGTAGTAGAAGCCGTTCTCGATCGGGGGACCGATCGCGATCTTCGTGCCCGGGTACAGGCGCCGCACCGCCTCGGCCAGCAGGTGCGCCGTCGAGTGGCGCAGGACGTAGAGGGCGTCGGGGTCGTCCGTGTCGCGGGTGGTCAGGACCTGGATCTGCTGGCCGTCGTCGAGCGGCAGGCGCAGGTCCTGCACGTGCCCGTTCGAGCGGAGCAACACCGCCTGCTCGGCCAACTTCGGCCCGATCGCGCGGGCGGCGTCGAGGCCGGTTGCGCCCTCGGGAAGTTCGAGTTCGCTCGAGTCGGGAAGGACGACCTTCATGGCAGCCAAGGATACTGAGCAGCAGAGCGAGTCCCAGCCGCGCGAAGACGACCGAAACGACGAGCTCGAGGGGTCGCCGATCCCCGACCCCGAAGAGGAGCGCGGGACCGCGCAGGACGACCCGCAAGCGGACTGATCTCAGTCGTCGGCTTCGACGGCGTGACGGAGGTGGGCGGGCGCGCGGAGCCAGTAGCTCTCGCGCAGCCATTCGAGCGCGGACTCGAGCGATTCCTCGTCGCGCACGACCGCCGTGACCCACCCGTAGCGGCCGACGTACTTCGCCTTCTCCACGTAGGGCAGCAGCATCGCGATCTCGCGTTCCTCGCGCGTGAGCTTGACGGTCAGCCGGACGGCACCGTCCACCTCGGACATCGACGCGAACATGCGGTTGTCCGCCACCTTGAAGACCGGGTGGCCCCAGGGCCTGTCCTCGTAGACCTCGGGCAATTCGAGTGCGAGCTTCCGGATCCGTTCGGCTGCGTCCAAGGAGGGCACGCCACCAGCATGCAGAAATGAGTCGGCCCGCCACGGCACTGCGAACCATGGCGGGCCGACGACCAGATGACTGTTGTTTACAGTCGGTGCCGGTCGTGTCGTTTCATATCACTCGATCGAGTGACGCGTGAGAGAGCCGCAGCCTTTCCGTTTAGGATGAGCGGACGCCGCCTACGGCCACACAGGCCCGTATCCAACGATTGCCGAGAGACACGAAAGACGCGAGCGCGAGCAGCGTGAAACGAGTCACGGAGTGACCACCTTTCGAGTCGATTCCAGGCCGGCGGGCCGCGAGAGACAGGAGTATAGAATTGCCGCGACTTAAGTCAACGCACGTTGATGACCCGGCCGCCGTCGGCCGCCGCTTGAAGGACGCGCGCGAGGCTGCAGGCCTCAGCCAGCGGCAGCTCTCCTTCCCCGGGTGCTCGCCCGCGTACATCTCCCGGATCGAGGCGGGAGACCGGATTCCGTCGCTGCAGCTGCTCCGCGAGATGGGCCGCCGGCTCGGGGTGAGCGAGGACTACCTCGCGACGGGACGCGAGCGCGCGCTCGCCGAGGAGGACGAGCTCGTCGCCGCCGACGTCGCCATGCGCCTGGAGGACCGTGAGACCGCCGAGCGCCTGTTCACCGAGGCGCTGGAGCGCGCGAGCACGCCCGAGGACGAGGCACGCGCGCTGGCCGGCCTCGGCCAGCTGGCCTTCCGCGAGGGCAACCCGCTCGGCGCCGTCGAGCGCCTGGAGGCGGCGCTCGCGCGCAACGGACGGAAGACGCGCGACGACGCAGCCGTCTCCGACACGCTCGGCCGCGCCTACGCCATGGTTGGGGAGCTCGAGGCGGCGATCGGCGTGTTCGAGGGCTCGCTCGCACACGCGCAGGAGCAGGACGACTTCGTCAACACCGTGCGCTTCTCGGTGCTGCTCGCCAACGCGCTGATCGACAACGGCAACCTGGCCCGCGCGGAGGAGCTGCTGGGCCAGACGCTCGCCGTGGCCAACGACTCCAACGACCCGCTCGTGCTGGCACGCCTCTTCTGGTCGCAGTCGCGCCTGCACAGCTTCCGCAACGACAATCGCTCAGCGGCCCGCTACGCCCGCAAGGCGCTCGACATCCTCGAGCTCACCGAGCACACGTACCAGACCGCCCGCGCGCACCAGCTGCTCGCGCACATCCAGATCGACCGGGGCCACGCCGAGCGCGGCCTCGAGCTCGCCCGCAAGGCGAGCGACCTCCTGGGCGACAGCGGCAGCCCGCTCGAGCACGCCGTCTTCTCGTTGGAGCAGGCACGTGCGCTCGCCAAGCTCGGCGACAACGAGGAGGCGGCGTCGCTCGCGATGGCGATCTCGGGCCGGCTGGCCGAGGCCGACCCACAGGACGCGGGCCGCGCCTACGCGCTGCTGGCCGAGATCTACGACGAGATCGGCGAGCGCGACCGTGCGATCGAGCTGTACGAGCTGGCTGCGGAGATGCTGGAGGTGGCGCCCAATCGCTACCTCGTGCAGGCGTACTCGCGGCTCGCCGAGCTGCTCGAGGCGGACGGCCGCAAGGACGAGGCGCTCAGCGTGCTGAAGAAGGCCGTCGGACTGCAGGCCGCAGCCGGGCACCGAATCGCCGGAAACGGGTAAAACCCCCGCAGACAGGGCTCAAGGGTTTCGACCCGGCGGCCGAAAGGGAGAGCGGCAACGTGCGTAAGGGGGTTCACGGTGAGGTTGCTGCTCGTTGACGACGATCCCGGGCTGAGAGCCCTCGTTCGCACGACCTGTGAGGTGTTCGACTTCGAGGTGGACGAGGCCGACAGCGCGAGCGGCGCCGTCGAGCGCATGGCGCTGCGCAAGCCGGACGTGCTGGTGCTCGACGTCAGCATGCCGGGTATGACCGGCCTCGAGCTCTGCCGGGCCCTGAAGGACGACCCGGCCACCAGCGACGTGGCGATCGTGCTGCTGAGCGGCTCGGAGGCCGGAACGCAGGCGGAGGCGGACAAGGCGGGAGCCGACGCCCTGCTGCGCAAGCCGTTCAGCCCGCTCGAGCTGCTGTCCGTGGTCGAGCGCCTCGCCGGCGGCCGCTTCGGTGTCCCGTTCCGGTCGCAGCGGCGCGGCTTCGAGGACGAGCAGATGCTGGTCTACGCGCAGGACCTGCGGCACCTGCTCGAGATCGAGCGCGGGCAACGGGTGCTGGTGCAGAAGGCCTACCGCGAGACTGTCGCCGCGCTCGCGAGCGCACTCGAGTCGAAGGACACCGGGACCCGCGAGCACTCACAGCGTGTGCAGCGCTACGCGGTCGAGCTGACGGCTGGGCTCGCGCCGGGCCTGCTCGAGGACCCGAGCACGGAGTACGGCTTCCTGCTGCACGACGTCGGCAAGATCGGCATCCCCGACCGCATCCTGCGCAAGCCCAAGCCGCTCGACGACCAGGAGCAGCGGCTGATGGAGACGCACACGGTGCTCGGCGAGCAGGTGCTCGGCGGCGTGGCGTTCCTGCAGGGCGAAGGGCTCCGCGTCGTCCGCTCCCATCACGAGCGCTGGGACGGCGCGGGCTACCCCGACGGCCTCACCGGGACGGACATCCCCCTGTCCGCGCGGGTTTTCGCCGTGGCGGACACGCTCGACGCGATGACGAGCGACCGGCCCTACCGGCCGGCCGGGAGCTGGAAGGCGGCCGGCGACGAGATCCTGCGCCAGTCTGCGCGTCAGTTCGATCCGGACGTCGTGCGCGCGTTCGTGCAGCGAGAGCCGGCGCTCCGCGCCATCCAGCGCAGCTTCGCGGCTTAAAACCCTGCTAGCTCTTCTCCGCGTCGCCGACGGTCCACTCGACGACGTCGCGGATGCTGACGATCCCGATCGCACGCTCGTCGTCGACGACCGGCAGGTGCCGGAAGCCCTGGTCGAGCATCGTGCGGGCAGCCTCCGCCAGGTCGGTCGACACCGTCGCGGTCACCGGTTCGGCCGTCATCCACTCGCGCACGCGCGCCTCACTGGAATGGACCCGTCCGGCGACCGCACGCAACACGTCGCGCTCGGTGAGGATCCCGATCAGGCGTCCGAAGTCGCTGACCACGGCCGAGCCGACGCCGCGCTCGACCATCGCCTCGGCCGCCTGCCCGAGCGTGTCCTCGGGCGCGACCTCCAGCACTTCGCGCGTCATCAGCTCGCCGAGCGTCGCCATGAACGCGCGAGGCTATCGCACGCGCGGGGCCAGCGCAGCCGCGCCGACCGGTTAGTGGCGGCCGGGAACGGCGAGCAGGGTGAGCGCGAGCGGGACGAGCGTGACGGCAAGCGAAACGGCGTAGACGGCCGCGATCTCCCCGCGACCGAGGTCGGAGTTCGGCCGGTCCGGAGCGGGCGGCGGCTCGGCCAACGACGCCCGGGCCCGCTGCGCCACCTCGGGCGGCGCCACGAGGACGAGCTCGGGACTCAGCGGCAGGTCGTCGATCACGGAAGCCGCACGATTGTCGCGCCTGTCACGAGCCCGTTCATCCCCCGATCGGGGGAGGTCAGATGACGAGCCTGAAGGTGAGGAAGTCGCGCCGCGGCTGCGGCCGGATCGCCGTCACCGTGAGCGAGCCCTGCACGTTCGCGTACAACCCCGTGCCGCCGAGGACGGCGAGCTCGTAGAACTGCCTGAAGACCAGCGCTCCGGCGACGACGATCTTCCCCTTCGGCAGGAAGTACGTGCCGTTGCACATGCGCGAGCGCAGGCCCGTGAAGGTGCAGACGACCTCGGCGTGGCCGATCGCGCGCGGCGTGACGCCCTTGTTGTAGAGCAGCGACCGGGTCAGCTCCATGTCGCCGATCCCGCGGCCCCGCGGACCCTGGTCGATGATGCGGTGCGCGACCTCGCGCGTGGTGATCCTGATCGTCCCGGGCTTGTCCAGCGCCTGTGCTGCCGGCGCGAGCGCGGTGAAGAAGACTCCGAGCCCCCCGAGGACAAGTACGAACTGCAGCGTGCGTCTCATGCATTCTCCTTTCCGCGTCCGTCGGCGGCGGGCAGCTCGAGCCAGAAGGTCGAGCCTTCTCGTTCCGCGCTGGTGAACCCGATCCTGCCGCCGTGCGCCTCGACGATCTCGCGCGAAACGGCGAGACCTAGGCCCGTACCAGCGATGCCGCTCGCCGCGGCGTCGCCGCGGAAGAAGCGTGTGAAGATCTGTGCTTGTTGCTCGGCAGGGATGCCGACGCCCTGATCGCGCACCTGAACGCGCACGGTCCCGTTCTCTCGCTCGGCCACGAGCTCGACGGTACCGCCCTCAGGCGAGTACTTGATCGCATTCGAGAGCAAATTGCCGACGACCTGCGCGAGCCGGTCCCGGTCGCCGCGAACCGCCAGCGGTCCAGGCGGCAGGGCGACGTCGACGCGGTGCCGCTCGCTCTGGCGGGCGAAGAGCTCGGCCTGCTCGCGCAGCAGCCCGGCCACGTCGATCGCCTCGCGGGCGAGCTCGAGCTTGCCCTGCTCCAGGCGCCGCGCGTCTAGGAAGTCGTCGATGAGCGACCCGAGCCGACGCGCCTGTGCGTCCACGATCCCCAGGTAGCGACGCCGCGTCTCCTCGTCGAAGTCGCGGGTCATCAGGAGGCTCGTGAAGCCGAGCACGCTCGCGAGCGGCGTCCGCAGCTCGTGCGAGACGATGCTGACGAGCTCGGACTTGAGCCGTTCGCTCTCGCGGAGCTGCTCGTTCTGCGCCTGAAGCTCGTCGCGGTTGCGCTCCAGCTTCTCGGCCATCGCGTTGAACGCGCGTGTCAGCTCGCCGACCTCGCCGGGCCCGCCCTCCTTGAGGCGCTGCTCGAGGTGACCGTCCGCCAGGCGGGTCGCGGCGTTGGCGACCTCGCGCACGGGCCGCGCGATCGAGCGTGCGAGGTAGACGCCGAAGGCCAGCATCGCCGCCGCGATCGCGATCAGCCCGCCGATTCCGAGCGTCAGGGCTGCCGCCCAGCGGTTGTCGGCCGACTTCGCGCTGCTGTGGGCGAGTCGATCCTCGGCGTTCAGCAGGGTGGTGAACTGACGGCGGATCGGGTTCGTGTAGGTGCGGCCCTCGCGCACAGCCAGTGGGGACCTCACCTCCTCCGGGTTCGTCCGTGCGACCCCGAGGAGCGGGAAGACGTAGTAGTCCTCGTACTCGTTGATCGCGTCAGCAAGCCGACGGCTGCGCGCGCGCTGCTCGGGGCTGTCGGAGACAAGCTGCTGCAGCTCGGCAAGCTCGGCCTTCAGCGAGTCGCGGGTGCGCCTGAGCGTCTGCTCGAACACCGGATTCTGCGTCAACGCGAAGCCGCGCAGCGCGGCCTCCAGGTCGACCACGAGCTGCTCGGCGCGAAGGGTGGCGACCGTCACGTCGCGGGAGTGGGCCTCACGCCGCTCGGCCTCGCGGAAGGCGGAAACGGCCAGCAGCATGACCGTGAACGTGGCCGCGACGAGCACGGCGACGAGGGCCGTGGGGAAGAGCGTCCGCGCCGCAAGCGGAAGCGAATGCCGTTTCACGGGACGAGCTCCTCCACCACCGCGCGCAGGTCGTCGGGGATGAACGGCTTCAGCACGAAGCGGTCGGCCCCGGCCGCGAAGGCCTCGTCGCGCGCATCGCCCCAGGCGCTGATCACGACGACCGGCAGCTTGCTGTCGTTCGATTCCGCGCGCAGCTGCGCGAGCACATCGAGGCCGCTCAACCCTGGCAGCATCAGGTCGAGCACGACGACATCCGGCTTGTGCTCACGCGCGAGCTCCAGCGCTTCGTGGCCGTCCTGCGCCTCGAGGAAGCCGTAGCCGTTCCCCAGCGAGACCCGGACGAGCTCGCGCAGGGCGGCCTCGTCCTCGCAGATCAGAATGGTGCGCGCAGTGTTCAACGGCCTCGTCTCTTCACGGCAGTCGTGCGGTTCCCTCAAAGCCCCGGCGGGGCGGCCGCAAAGCCGGTTTGGGTCGTAAGTGTAGGTGAGCTTCCTTAAGTCCTAGTAAAACCCTTCTCGGCACCTAGCGGGGAAGTCGTTAGCGACTAGACGGCGAGGGAGCGCTCGTCCAGCACCGAGTCGAGCAGCGCGCGCAGGAGCCAGTTGACGAGCCAGACGACGATCGTGGCGCCGACGTATGTCCAGAAGCCGTCGATCGTGAAGTCAGGAGCCACCCACTCGGCGAGCGCGAGCATCGCGACGTTGAGCACGAAGTAGAAGAGCCCCAGCGTGACCAGGATCAGCGGCAAGGTGAGCAGGGCGAGCACCGGCTTGACGATCGTGTTCGCCACCCCGAGCACCGCAGCACCGAGCAGAAGCGATCCCCAGCGTCCGATCTCGACGCCGTCGAACAGCCAGTCGATCACGAGCAGGGCGGCAATGTTGACGCCCCACCCGATGAGGGCGGCAACGGCGAGCGAGCGACCCATCCGCGGCAGTGTACGCCCTCGCTCACCGCCCTTCGTCCGATGGGCGGTAGGGCGGCGAGGCGTGGGTTATTTTGGAAGCTGCCTAAGGCCGAGAATATTTCCACCAGGGTCTCTCACTTGGGCAATCAGGAGGCCTTCAGCGACATCCTTTATGTCCTGGTGGATTTGGGCTCCCGCATCGACTAGGCCCTGAAGGCTGCTTTTGATGTCGACGACATCGACGTAGCCGACAACCGCTTCGCCGTTTGGATCCAGGCCGACTTCCAGATCACCAGCCCTGTAGCCCACGTAATACGGGCCATCGACGTAGGGATCGCTAGCGAGGAATTTGGTGAAGAGAGCCTTGGCAGACGCTAAGTCCTTTGCCGGATAGACGATCAGGCTTACTTTTTGCGCCATAGAACCTCCCAACGCCCGTGGTCGGCGCGACCGCTACGACACCTTGCGCGTGGTCTTCGTCCGGTGAACGCCGTCGAAGTCGCCTACCTGCCACGACTCCGTCTTGCCGTCGAGCTCGTAGCCCTTGATACGGGCGTTGGTGAACTCGATGGCGAGCGATCCCATGTCGAGCTCCTCCGACGTGTTCGCCGCCGCCACCGTGAGCGTGAGCGACTTGGTCCGGGTGCGGTCCTTGGACAGGCGCTCGAGCTCGGCGGAGTGTCGCCCCTTCTGAGAGGTGACGTGCAGCGCTTCGGGAACCTCGCCGCCGGCCCACGCGGCAATGTTGCCGCCGGCGACCTCGATCGCGAGTTTGCCGATCTGGATGGTCGGCTTCTTCGACGCCTTGCGGGCCAGCATCTGACCGACCGCCCGGTTGCCGACCGCCTGTTGAAGCGCGAGGACGGGGTTGTTCGCGCGACGACCAGGGCGTGCCGACGTGTCCACGGAACGACGGCCCCGTGCGAGCTCACGATCGCGGGACATGTCCGACCGACCGTACCTCAATCGGGCTTGGCGAACTGCCCGCTCGTCGTCGGTTCGCTAGGGTCGGGCCACTTTCCACTGCGACCGAGAGGAGTTCGGCATGGCGTCCATTTCGGAGCGGGAGAGCAGTGAGATCGAGGCGGCAAACGCCTCCGGCACCACTCCGGTCATCTTCATCCACGGCCTCTGGCTGCTGCCGAGCAGCTGGGCCAACTGGGCGGACTTCTTCAAGCAGGCCGGTTACGCGCCGCTGACGCCGGACTGGCCAGACGATCCGGAAACGGTTGAAGAGGCGCGGGCGAACCCGGACGTCCTCGCCAAGAAGACGCTGAAGCAGGTTGCCGACCACACGGCCGACGTGATCGGCGAGCTCGAGAAGAAGCCCGCCGTGATGGGGCACTCGACCGGCGGATTGCTCGCCCAGATGCTCGCCGGCCGTGGGCTCTCGGCAGCCACGGTTGCCATCGACCCGGGCGTGTTTCGCGGCGTCCTGCCGCTGCCCCTCTCCACGCTCAAGGCGAGTGGACCTTTCCTGTTGAACCCTCGGTATCGAGGCCGCGCCATCACGCTCACCTTCGACCAGTTCAAATACGGCTGGACGAACGCCCTCGATGAGGACGAGGCGAAGCGCCTTTACGACACCTACCACGTGGCCGGGTCGGGGATCGCCTTGTCCCAGATGGCCAACGCGAACCTCAACCCCTGGACCGAGTCGAAGGTCGACACGAAGAACCCTGATCGGGGCCCGCTGCTGATCCTCGACGGGGAGAAGGACCACACGGTTCCCTGGGCGATCGCCAACGCCTCCTACAAGCGGCAGAAGCGCAACCCGAACGTCACCGAGATCAAGAAGATGCCCAACCGCGGCCACTCGCTGACCATCGACGACGGCTGGCAGGAGGTCGCGCAGGCCGCGCTCGACTTCGTGAAGCGGTTCGTCCCGGCCAAGCCGAGCTAGCCGGCCGATGGGCTTGGCTGGTCCTAGCGAAATGTGTGGCTAGGCCCAGGGGAGGCGGTCCCAGTAGGAGGGCCGCTCTCGGCGGAACCACTCGGCCGTCGCGTAGGCCTGAGCCGGGTCGGAGGTCTCCTCCTCCACGCTTGCGCCGTAGCCCGCAGCGAGTTCCGAGGTCGGGTACCGCACCTGCGACTCCTCGGACTGGGTCGCAGGCCCGCGTGCCCCGGCCATCAGGATCATGCACGGCCCGTCGCCTGCGCCCACGAAGGCGTGCTCGGTCCACGGAGGCGAATGGAAGAAGTCCCACGGCTGGAGGAGTCGCTCCTCGCCCTCGACGAGCAGCCTGCACTCGCCCGAGAGCACGAGGAACGCTTCCTGCGAGGACTCTGCGTGGTAGAGGGTCGTCTGTCCCCGCTCCAGGATGGTGACGTTGATCCCGAGCTGTGGGAACTCGACCGCCGGTTCGCCGTACTCGCTCTCGAAGTTGCACCTAGCGCCCCTGCTGTCCGCGAACCACCACTCGGCATCGCGCACGTTCACGACGAACCAGCCCTCGGTGGCGGGCGCGACCCCTGAGCCTGAGTCCTTGAGCTGCGCCTCGGGCACGGCGCGAGTCTAAAGCTAGGCCCCGAACCCTGCCACGCCCTGGGCGTTACGGCCTCGTTAAACGAAAACGCCGCGTTAGCAGGGCTTTCAGAAGGTGGGCGGTACTGGGCTCGCACGCCGTCAACTCTCCGCCGTGACCCCCTCCTTGGCGAGGCCGGGATCGCCGCTTCGAGAAATCCGCTGATCGACGCGGGGTCAGAAGCCGAGCAAGATCGTCAGCTGCGTGGCTCTTGAGGCGAAACTCTCCCCAGTGCGAGGCTCATCGTAGGTGAACGATTCGAGTAAGTACTTCGAACTCGATGGCCGCTCTGGCAGACCTGCGGACCTGTCGTACGCTGGATGCGCAACGGGTTCTCCCGGGAGTAGAGAATTCTTTAGTCGGAACCTCAATCCTCTCGGTAGAGCCGTTCTATACCACGGAGACACGCCGATGTCTGTCCATATCCCTCGGGACTTATGAATAGGCCTCTTTGGGGATATGCAGTTACCGGACCTCCAGTATCTCGCGCCGCGCCCAAGATCTGGCGAATGGCGGCTGGCTAAGCCACAAGATCTCGTGGCCAGCGACCTACGCGTCGGCACGTCCGGTTAACTGCATACCCCAAGCCTCCTTATCGGTTTCGCCCGGGCGGCGCCGTGGGCGGCACCGCGTGCATGACGGTCAGCGTCACACGATTGTCCCGATAAGACACCCTGAACAGGTAGCCCCCCGTCAGCCACGAGCGATTTTCGGGCAGCTTGTCGAATCTGCCCCTGACGGACCCGCCCGTCATGATCGTCAGCACGGTGCCCTGGGTCAAGGCTCCTCGTACATCCAAGGCAAGTTCTCCGTCCAACACGAGGCCGCCCTCTGCGTCGACACTCGTGTATTCGCTATCGCTCCAGACGGTGACGGCGAGGCGACCCTCACGGCCGATGCGCACATCCCCACCGACGTTCAGGACATTGCCGGGGACGTCGGTGAAGAGCGCCGCGGCTTCCTCCTGCGTGAGACCGGGCTGCAGCACGCCGCTGTCGACGTCGATGCTGCCGGCCACGGAACCGCTGCCGCCGAGTGTGCCGCCTTCGACGTCGATCGAGCTTGCGTGCGAGCCGGTGATCGAAAGCTTGCCGCCTTCAACCGCCGTGCCGCCCTCGTAGGTGGCGTCGCCCGTCATGATCAGCGTCCCGGGGCCTTGCTTGGTCAGAGAAGCCGTGTAGAGGTTGTTGTCGATCTTGTGCTGAATGTCGGCCGCGCGCGCATCCATCCATTCCTTGCGCCAGTTGACGGCGTCCGCATAGGTGATCTTGTCGTACAACTCGGGATGGCCGTTAGTAATAGCTTGGATGTAAGGATCACCCAGAATGCCCTGAAGCATGAAGGCCTGGTCGCTAAGCGTGCCGTCCTGCTTCAGCACGTTGGGGCTGAATTCACCAGCGTAGGCAATGCCTTGCTGCTTGTAGCCCGCCAGCCACGCCAGATCTTGCCTTTCCCGTTCCTTGATCGCGATCTGGCTGATGTCGTTCGACCAGACGTCCAGGGGCGTTTTGTTCATGTTGTAGGTCATGGGGCTCAGGAACTGGCCGGGGCCGTGCATGCCCTTGGCGAGATCGGGGATACCCCAGCCCCAGCGTTCGTCCGGAAGACCATCGGGCGCGGTCCAGGCGGTGGATGCCCCGGTGGGGGAGGTTTGCCCGGTGCCGAGGAACCTCACGCCGTCCGACATCTTGTTGTTCGCCGTGGTCAACATCAGCTCACGCACCTGCATGGCGTTCATGTCCGGATAGCGGGAGAGCAGAACCCCCATCGCCGCTGTAGCAACGGGCGTTGCCGGCGACGTGCCGCTTGAGTTTGCATAGTTCGTATCACCAGCGCTGCTCGTGGTCCGAACATTGTTTGAAGGGGTCGACACGGTAAACCATTTGGCGAGCCCCGCCTCGTTAAACCCGAACTGCTTTGAGTATTCGGGGTTGGTCGCAGTGGGCGGTTGCACCCCGCCGACGGCTACCCACTGTTTTTCCGCCCAGGGATTGAAGACGGGATACGCCGGGCGATAATACGGGTTGCTCCAGTCGTTGTTGCCGGACGACCTTACGTTGACCGTACCGCTGTCCTTAATGGCGTCCCAGATGGCTTCCATAAAGGAACGTCCGGGGTGGTTCGGATTGTATTGAATTCCGCCTGCCGAATAGCTTTTCTTGAAGAAGAAATACTGGTACTCCAGGTCCTTCAGGTACTCGTTGGGGATCGTAGTCGCCATGGCCGTGGCGCTGGCGCTGTCTTTGCCAGGCAGCTGATAGGCGTTGGCGAGGTTGCCGTCGGCTCCAAGATCGTTACCCAAACCGTCAAAGCGGGTTCTGTTAAGCGTCTGGACGAAAGAGCCCCAACTGCTGTTGATGACCTGGGCGCCTGCGTCGACCAGGGCCTTATTGGCTGTATGCCAGTACACGTAATCGTGGAAAGGACCGTGGGACTGGGTATCGGAACCGCCGGTCTTGGCGACCTGCATCTTCGATCCAAAGGCGATGCCGTGCTGGTCCTTACCATCGCGTATGCCGGAGGTAACCCCAAGCATGCCGGTCCCATGCGAGTAATCACTCGTTCTCGCCTGATCACCGGCCACAGTGAACGGCTCGCCCGCAGTGAACGGGTTCGTCGGGGTCGCGCCACGATACCCGAAGCCGGACGTGCCGTAGACACCCTCCGCTTGCACCGAATCGATCAGCTCGGTCTGAAATGCTTCGTGTGTAGCCCTGTAGCCCGAATCCATCATGCCCAGCGTGACACCCTGCCCGCAGTACCCCAGAGCGAAGGCGGTGGACGCATTTACCGCGTCGAGCTGCCATGGAGCATTGACCGCGGTGCCAGGAGTGGAAGGATTGTGGCCGGTGTAAAAGCCATACTCCGGCGTTTCCCAGCTGGCTTTTGCAGCATCCAGTTCCGATGGACTCGTGGCGACAAAGCCGGGGTCTCCCGGATACGACCACTGCGCGCACGACGACTGAGTCGCGCCGACCGCAGAACCGGCAAAGACCAGTGAGGACAAGCAAACAATAAGTGCCAGGAAAACGATCACGCCCGTTCTCTGTTGCCACTTTGTCACAATGACATTTGGCCGACTTGGCTGATGCCTTGCTTCCATTTCTGAGCCCCCATTCTAGATTTTGAAATCGGCGCCGTTATACGACCGGCTCGGTGTTCCGCTCGTGTGACGGGGCGCTACTTCGAGACACCTCCGCGGAAGGTCGAGAAGTACGAGACGCACTCGCCCTGGTTCTTGAACGTCGGCTGCACGTAGCGCGGCCAGCCGCCGTTCATGCAGTCGGCGCTGCCCTCGAGCACGAGCGCACGACTCACCGTCGCCGCCTCCACGGCGGCGTCGAGGTCGAACTTCGTGCCGGAGAGGCCGTCGGTGCCGGCGAGGCGCTCCTGGACGAGCTTCAGGCCCATGCGCGTGCGCAGGCTGCGGGTCGTGCGCTCGCTGCCAAAGACGCGCGAGTAGCCCTCGAGCGGCTGCGCCGGATTGGTGAGCCAGTGGCTGTCGTTCGACTGCGTAACGTAGTCGTCGCGGAACATGTGCGAGGAGGGGAACGCAACGATCGGGGCACGCGGAATCATTCCGGTTCCTCTGGGCGGCGGGGTCGGCGGCGGCGAGCTTACCAACCCAGCGTCGCGGCCGAGGAGCCGCGAACGCGAGCGAATGTAGAGCGTTGCCATTGTTGCCACGCGCACCCAGCCTCTTCGGCTGGTGCTCCTACGGCGCAAATCGGTAACTACCGGGATTCGAGGACGTGCCTAGCGGCCTACTTGGTCACGGTCAGGCGGATCGCACCTGACGGGCAATTGTGCTCGGCACGTTGAAGCTCCTCTGATGAGCTTCCAGCCACGTCAGCGAGTAGAACGATGCCATCGTCGTCGTGGGTAAAGCTCTTCGGCGCATGGAGGGAGCAACTTCCCGCACCTATGCAAACCTCCCTGTCGACTTCCACGTTTGATACCTGCCACTACTGCTGACCCCCAATCAGCACGGCTGGGGCTCGACGCCGCGCCGACGGGCCAAAACAACTGGACGAGGAAGGTCGACCCTCGCGTCCACAAGAACGCGTTTCGTCTGACCGAACGGTGTGGCAAGGCTCATCCTTGCCACAACCAGGCTCCTGTCGCCGGTTTGCGCAACAAAAAAGCCCTTATGCAGGGCTTTTCTATGGGCGGTACTGGGCTCGAACCAGTGACCCCCAGCTTGTCGAGCTGGTGCTCTCCCAACTGAGCTAACCGCCCTGGCTCTGCGAACGATAGCCGACTCCCCACCCGGCCGGTGCTCGCAGATTTCGTGCAAAGAGCGACGATCGGCGACGGCTGGCCGCAAGGCGCCGGCCGTTGCGGCGTCTACCTCAGCACGGATGAGCGAGAAGCGCGACACCCCCGACGACGCTTCCGGCCGCAAGCGGCGCGGGCGACCGCCGGGAGACTTCACCTCGAAGGAGCTGCAGGAGGACACCGCGCGCTTCCTCGAGGAGCTGCGGCGCCGGGCCGAGCAGCAGGAGCGAGTGAAGCGTCGGCGCAAAGGGCCGCCGCCCGCTCAGCAGGACTAGAAGACCTCGGGGCACCAGGGTGCCACCGCAGTGTGGAAGAGCGCATCGGCGCGCTCTACCCCGCCCTCGGCGAGCGTCTCTACTCTCCCCGCGCGCGCGAGGCGCGCGAAGCTGAAGCCGCCGAGGTAGGCCGACGCGAGGTCGGCGACATCGAGGCGCAGGTCGGCGGCGGCGCTGTCGACGCGGGTGACCTCGGCCCCACCGTCCGTCGCGTCGATGCGCCAGGTCCCTTCGTTCTCGGGCCGGAACACATCCGTCAGCTCCAGCCCAACGCTCCCGTCGGCCGCGTACGAGCGCGCGGACAACGCCCGCTCGACGTTCAGGATCCGCAGCCAGAGCGCGTCGCCCATTCTCATGCGCAGGCGGCGCGGCTCCGTGACGAGGAGGAACAGCGGATTGTCGACGGCCAGCGCCCAGGCCTCGACAGTCGCCACCAGGTCGACGCCGAAGAGGAAGCGCCAGAGCTCGCGCGTCGCCATCGGGGAGGCCGCCATCAGCTCGAGGACTCGGAGCGTGGAGTTGGAGACGCTGTCTTCCCAGTTGTCCTTCACGCGGTACCGGGCGTAGCCCTCGTCGACGCCGTCGATCTCGAGCACCGCGAAGAAGCGGGGGCCGGCGCCGTCGCGCCGGTGCTCGGGGTCGGGCAGGCGGTAGTTGCGCCACCACGCCTCGGTCCGCTCGAACATGCCGGGGGTCGAGCGGCGCACGCGGTCGTAGACCGGTGGGAGGACCCGGGCCGCCTCGTCCTCGTCGACTAGGCGCACGCTCCCGACGGCTGGAGGGTCGTCTCGGAGCCGGAACCGGTCGCGCTCGGCCTTGATCGAGGCGTAGACGGTGGCAATGCCATAGCCGTAGCGGCCGTAGATCGGACCCTCCGACGCCCAGAGGATCGCGAGCGGATCGCGACGGGTCGCCATCGCGTCGATCTCCGCGCGCATCAGCTGGGTGAGGATGCCGCGCCGGCGGTGGGTCGGCAGCACGCCGACGTACGTCACGCCCGCCGCCGGGAGCTCACCGCCGGGGATCGTGAGCGTGAGGCCGACGTCGGCGGCGGTCCCGACCATCCCGTCGCCGTCGTAGGCAGCGAACAGGCGCTCGGGGTCGAGAACGCGCTCGTCGCGCTCGGCTTCATCCTCGCGCAGCGCCTCCTGGAACGCCGTGGCCCCTGTCTCGAGGAAACGGCGAACCTGTTCGACGGGCGGTGTGCGGACCTCGATCGTCACGGAGAACGAGCGTAGCGGCGCAGTCGAACCCGGCCCGATGGACCCACTTCCGAAACTGCGAACAACCCCTCTTGGAAATCGAGCCTTAACGACGTAAGGTGAAGCTTCTGTAGGTAGCTAGACGAAGTGGGGGATTCGGTGCGGCCGCTACCACCGAGCCATGAGCACGTGCTGACGTCGCCCCAGCGGCGCCGTCGGGGCCTGGTCCGCGCCGTCGTGATTACGGCGGCACTCTCCGTCGGGACGATCGCTCTTACGAGCACGACAGCCTTCGCGCAGGGGACGACCCCTCCCACCTTGACGGTTCCGAAGCCCGATCCGGCGCCTCCGCCTGCCCCGCCGAAGCCAGCGCCGCCACCGGCGACGCAGATGCCGCCGCCGCCGCCGGCTCCCCCTCCAACGGTTCCTCCCGCAGCCGCGACGCCTCCTGCGCCGGCCGTCGCCGTGCCCGGGCCTTCCGCTCGCGCGGCTCGGGCAGAGGCGGAGGCAAAGGCAAAGGCGAAGGCCAGAGCCCAGGCGAAGGCAAACGCCAAGGCTCATGCAAAGGCCAAGGCTCAGGCGAAGGCCCAGGCAGAGGCCAGGGCGAGCAAGCGAGCACGTGAGCTGCAGCGCGCGGCAGCTGTGAAGCAACGGGCAGTGCCGGAGCTCCCGCTGGGCAGGCGCCACGGGCGGGCAGCGACTGCCGTTGGAACGGAGGAGCGCGCCGACGCCCTCTCCCCGCTCGTCCAGGGCGTCGTCTTGACCGTCATGCTGGGTGCGCTCGTGCTCCTGGTGCTGGAGACGGTTCCGCCCCTCAGGCGCGCAGCCGGCGCCGGCTATGGGCGGCTGCGCCGCGGCACGGGTGCAGATTCGGGGGGTCGAGCGACGTCGTGAGGCGTCGTTGGCTGCGGCAGGTGGTAGGCGCGGCTGCGCTAGCCGTCGGTCTGCTGAGCGCGGCAGGTGCGAGCGGCGCACCCGGCGACTCGTATACCGCCGCCTCCGGCCCCACGGAGGTCAAGCCGTCGACGGCGACCACCTTCACCATCCAGCTCAAGAATGACGCCGCCTCGCCGAACCGAGCGCAACGCGCGCGCATCGGCATCGCGACGGGGTTCGTCGTCGCTGCGCCGAGCGTGACGGCCTCGTCCAGCGCGGCCGGAACGTGCATCGCCTCCACCTGGGTGGCCGACGGCGCGCTGATCGCCGACGGCCGGATCAACCTCAGACGCCCAGGGGGCGGCCCGCCAAACGAGCTCTGCCCCGGAGCCGTGCTGACCGTCACATTCACGGCCACGGCGCCCGCATCCGACACGGTCGGCGCCTGGACGACCGAGCTGCTGCGCACGGACGCGTTCGCGCTCGTGGGCAACCAGCCCGCCGTCAAGGTGGACGGGACGGCGCCGACCACGAGCATCACGTCAGCCCCGAGCTCGCCGACGAAAAGCGGCTCCGCGAGCATCGCTTTCGGAGCCGACGAGCCGAGCGCGACCTTCGAGTGCCGGCTCGACGGCGCCTCGTTCACGCCGTGTGCCTCGCCGTCGGTCTACACGGGCCTGGCGGAGGGCACCCACATGTTCCGAGTCCGTGCGACCGATCGGGCCGGCAACGTGGAGCAGACGACGGCACTGCACAGCTGGGTGATCGACGTGACGCCGCCCGAGACGTCGGTCTCCTCGGGTCCGCCGAGCCGGACGAACAGCACGTTCGGCGCGCTGGGTCTGCAGGCCACCGAGCCGGGCTCGTCGTTCGAGTGCTCGCTCGACGGCGGCGTTTTCCAGTCCTGCGCAGCGCCGAAGACGTACGACGGCCTGGGCGAGGGCGAGCACACCTTCAGAGCCCGCGCAACCGACCCGGCGGGGAACACCGACCCGACGCCCGGTCAATACGCGTGGACGGTCGACGCCACGCCGCCGGCGACGTCGATCACGGCTGGGCCTCCCCAGCTCGCCGCCAGCAACTCGGCGCAGTTCACCTTCGCCGCCACGGAGGCGGCCGCGTTCGAATGCCGTATCGACGGCATGCCGTTCGCCCCGTGCTCCTCGCCGGCGTCGTACCTGGCTGTCGCCGACGGAACGCATCTCTTCGAGGTCCGCGCGGAAGATCTCGCGGGCAACGTGGACGCGTCCGCGGCGACCTACGCGTGGACCGTCGACACCGACGCGCCGGAGACGATCGTCACGTCCTCACCGTTCGACCCGAGCAACGTGCCGACGGCGTCCTTCGCCTTCACTGCGAACGAGCCCGCAACGTCGTTCGAGTGCAGCCTCGACGGAGCGGTGTTCACAACCTGCACCAGCCCACGCGGGTACACCGAGCTGACGGACGGGCCGCACACTTTCGACGTCCGCGCCCGCGACGCGGCGGGGAACACCGGCGCGGCGTCCCACCACGCCTGGTCGATCGGCACGCAGGCTCCCTTGACGCTGATCGGCGCGCGGCCGCCCGACCCGACCTCGAGCACGGCCGCAGCAATCGAGTTCACCACCAACGTCACCGGCGCGACGTTCGAGTGCTCGCTCGACGGGGCCGGCTACACCGCCTGCACATCTCCGGCGACCTACTCCGAGCTCGCGAACGGAATGCACCGTTTCCTCGTACGGGCGATCGACGCCGACCAGAAGACCGGCTCGCCGGCCGGGTACGCCTGGAGCGTCGACACGGTGCCGCCGACCGTCCAGGTGGTGTCGACGCCCCCCGTGCTCACGAACGCGACGTCCGCGGCCTTCACGTTCACCGCTGAGGCGGGATCGACCTTCGAATGCCAGTTGGACGGCGGCGGGTTTACGACGTGCGCGAGCCCGATCAGCTTCAACTCGCTCGCACACGGATCGCACGCCTTCGCCGTTCGCGCGGTCGACGGCGCGGGCAACACGAGCGCGCCCGCGACGTTCGCCTGGACGGTCGACCTTACGGAGCCCTCGACGTCGATCACGTCGGCGCCGGCGGCACGGACGGGCGCCGACTCGGCTGTGTTCAGCTTCACCGCGAACGAGGCGGGCTCGACGTTCGTATGTCGGCTCGACGCCGGGCCGTTCACGGCCTGCCTTTCGCCGGCGACGTACGCGCAGCTCGCGGACGGCCGACACGTCTTCGAGGTGCTTGCGACGGATACGGCCGGAAACACAGACTCAGCGTCCGCCGGCCACGCGTGGACCGTCGACACGACGGCGCCGCAGACGTCGATCGTCTCCGGCCCGTCGAGTCCGACGAAGAACGTGACCGCGTCGCTCACGCTCGCCTCGAGCGAGCAGGGCTCGACCTTCGAGTGCCGGCTCAACGGCGGCGCCTTCGCCGCGTGTCCGAGCCCGACGACACTGAGCTCCCTCTCCGAGGGAAGCCATACCTTCGAAGCCCGCGCCGTCGACGAGGTCGGCAACGCCGACCCGTCGCCGGCCGCCCACTCGTGGATCGTTGACCTGACGCCACCGGACACGGCGATCACGACTCGGCCCGCCGACCCGACGAGCAGTACGGCCCCGGTGTTCGTGTTCGCGTCCAACGAGCCGAGCTCCACCTTCGAGTGCAGGCTCGACGGGGGTACGTACGCGGGGTGCGTCGCGCCGAAGACGTACTCGGGGGTGACGCAGGGGACGCATACGTTCGAGGTTCGTGCGATGGACGAGGCGGGCAACGTGGAGTCGACGCCGGCGGCCTACACGTGGACGGTCGATGCGACCGCGCCGGACACCTCGATCGTGTCGAAGCCGCCGAATCCGACCGGCAGCCGAACGGCGACGTTCTCGTTCGCCTCGGACGAGGGCAACGCGACGTTCGAATGCAGCCTCGACGGGGCGACGGCGACGACATGCTCCTCGCCCGTGGAGTACACGGCCCTAGCGGAAGGCGCGCACACCTTCTCGGTTCGGGCGACGGACCGGGCCGGCAACGCGGATGCGACACCGGCGACATGGACGTGGGACATCGACCTGACACCGCCGGAGACGACGATTCCTACCGGGCCGGCCGACCCGACCAGCGACCCGTCGCCGACATTCACCCTCGCATCGAGCCAGACCGGTTCGACCTTCCAATGCAGCCTCGACGGAGCCGCCTTCGCAGCCTGCACGTCGCCCGTCGCGTACGGCGACCTCGCCGAGGGCGCGCACACGTTCCGAGCGCGGGCAACCGACCCCGCCGGAAACGGCGACGCGACCCCGGCCCAGCGAGCCTGGAAGATCGACCTCACAGCGCCGGAGACGATCATCGGGACAGCTCCGCCGGCGCTCGTCAACGCCGCTTCCGCCACGTTCGGTTTCACGTCGAGCGAGACGGGGTCGACGTTCGAGTGCAGCCTGGACGGCGGACCGTTCGCGGCCTGTGTCAGCCCGATCAGCTACGCCGCACTCGCGCACGGTTCGCACACCTTCCGGGTTCGCGCAACGGATCCCGCGACGAACCGGGATCCGACTCCGGCACAACACACCTGGACGGTCGACCTCGTCGCGCCGGACACGACCATCGGCGTCAAGCCGGATGACCCCACGAACGACCGCAGGGCGACCTTCACGTTCTCCTCCACGGAGACCGGATCGACGTTCGAGTGCAAGCTCGACGCGGGCACATTCGCAGCGTGCACGTCGCCCGCCGTGTACGGCCCCCTCGCCGACGGCGTCCATGCCTTCTCGGTGCGTGCGCGCGATCCGGCGGGCAACATCGACGCCACGCCCTCTAGCTACAGCTGGACCGTCGACGTCACGGGGCCGCAGACGACGATCACGTCGTTCCCGGCCGATCCCACGACGAGCACCAGCGCGTCCTTCGCGTTCACGTCGAGCGAACCGGGATCAACCTTCGAGTGCCGGCTCGACGCCGCGTCGTTCGCACCCTGCGTCTCTCCGGCCGCCTACACCGGCCTCGCGGAAGGCCCGCACACGTTCCGCGTTCGAGCCACGGACCCCAGTCACAATACGGACGGCAGTCCCGCGGGCTACACGTGGGAGATCGACGTGACGCCGCCCCAGACGACGATCCTCTCGAGCCCCGCGAGCCAGACGAACGACCCGACTGCGAGCTTCGCGTTTGCATCGAGCGAGCCCGGCTCGGCCTTCGAGTGCCGGTTGGACGCTGCCGCCTTCGCGCCGTGCCTCTCCCCGAAGACCTACACCGGACTTCCCGACGGCGCACACACGTTCCGCGTCCGCGCACGGGACGCAGCCGGGAACATCGACGCGACGCCCGACACGCACGCCTGGACGATCGACAGGGTCGTTCCGGACACGACGGTGCTCTCCGGTCCGCCGGATCGGACGACGAGTCCCAGCGCGACGCTCTCGTTCTCGTCCACGGAGCTTGGATCGAGCTTCGAGTGTCGGCTGGACGACGCCGCGTTCGGCCCCTGCACCTCGCCGGTCACGTACGGAAGCCTCGCCGAGGGCCCGCACACGTTCCGGGTTCGGGCGACGGATCCCGCAGGGAACGTCGACGCCTCGCCTGCCGTCCGTACCTGGACGATCGACATCACGCCGCCGCAAACGACGCTCGTCGCGGCACCGGTCGATCCGACCAACGATCGCAGCGCCAGCTTCGCCTTCACCTCGAGCGAGCCCGGGTCGACGTTCCGGTGCAGCCTCGACACAGCACCGTTCGAGGTATGCGCATCGCCTAAGGCGTACAGCTCGGTGCCCGAGGGCGTCCACACCTTCAGGGTTCAGGCCCTCGATTCCGTCGGCAACATCGACGCCTCGCCCGCCGCGGTGACCTGGCGGATCGACACGACTCCGCCGGACACCGCCGTCAACTCGGCGCCACCCGACCCGACGAACGTGACGACGGCCGCAATCGCCTTCGCAGCGACGGAAGCAGGCTCCACGTTCGAGTGCCGGTTGGATGCCGCGGCGTTCGCCGCGTGCACGTCGCCCGCGGTCCTCAACGACCTCGGCGACGGAGCGCACACCTTCCGAGTCCGGGCTACCGACCGCGCTGGAAACGTCGACACGACGCCGGCCTCGCACACATGGACGGTCGAGACGCGCCCGCCTACGACGACGATCACGAGCGGCCCGGACGTGCTCACCGCGTCGGCGTCCGCGGCCTTCGTTCTCGCCGCCGACGAGCCCGTCGCGCGCTTCGAATGCCGGCTCGACGCCGTTTCCTCGTACACCGCGTGCTCGTCGACGGTCACGTACACGCAGCTCGCGGAGGGTTCGCACACGTTCCGGGCGCGCGGAGTGGACATTGCCGGCAACGTCGGCGCCGAGACCTCTCGCACATGGACGATCGACACGACCGCGCCCGACACGACGATCAAGTCCGGCCCGCCGCCGTCCGTCGACCGTGGCGACGCGACGTTCGACTTCGCGGCGACCGAGGCCGGGGCGCGCTTCGAATGCTCACTGGACGGAGCCGCGTTCGCATCGTGCGCGAGCCCGCTCGTTTTCACCGAGCTTCCCGACGGCCGTCACACGCTTCGCGTGCGCAGTCTGGACGTGGCCGGCAATGTCGATTCGAGCCCGGCGGCCTACGACTGGACCGTCTCGCGGCCGGCGCCTTCGCCCCCACCGACGCCGCCCGCTGAGCCGGACCGGGTACCGCCGAGCGATGTGCGAGTCGCATCCGCACGTGCCGGCGACGCTCGCGTGACGGTCAGATGGACGCCACCGGCCGATCCGGATTTCGACCGCGTCGTGGTCGTCAGGATCAGCCCCGGCAAGACCGGGCGCAGCAATTCCGTCTACCAGGGCACCGGCACGGCCGTAGTCGATCGCGACGTCAAGAACGGTGTTCGCTACCGCTACCGGATCTCGACGCGCGACCGAGCGGGGAACAGCTCAGCCGGCGTCGTGGTAGCCGCCACGCCGCAGGCGCCGCTGATCGCGCCGCGCAACGGCGCGAGCGTTTTCGCCCCGCCAGTCCTGCTGTGGCAGCCAACGCCCCGGGCGACCTACTACAACGTCCAGCTCTGGTTGGCACGGGCGGGCGGGCAGCAGCAGGCGGCAAAGCCCGTGAAGGTGCTGAGCGCCTGGCCGTCGACGCCGCGGCTCAAGCTGCGGGCACGCTGGATGTACCTCGGCAAGACCTACAGGCTGGCCCCCGGCAGCTATCGCTGGTTCGTCTTCCCGGGTTTCGGGAAGCGTTCCCAGGCTCGCTACGGCGCCCTGGTCGGACAGAGCGCCTTCACGGTCAAGGCGCGGAAAGCGCTCTAGACGCGCTCGAGCGGCGCGTAGTCGAGCGCGAGCTGGCGCTCGGAGCCGTCCGCGAAGCGGACGCTGACGATCCCGGGCTCGAGCCGGGTCACGACGCCCTCCCCGAAGGTCTTGTGCCGGACGTTGTCGCCGGTCGAGAGCTCGGGCACGTCGCTGCGCGGGGCGATGCTCCGCGAAGCCCCGTAGCCGCTCCACGACGCCGGTCGTAGCCGCTCCCGCTCGACCTCGGGGTCGGGAAGCTCGTCGAGAAACCGCGACGGCAGGTTGTAGCTGCGGCTGCCGTAGAGCGAGCGCGCCGACGCGTGGATCAGAACCAAGCGCTCCTGCGCTCGCGTCATCCCCACGTAGGCCAGCCGCCGCTCCTCCTCGAGCGAGCCCTCCTCGAGCGAGCGCGAGTGCGGGAAGATCCCCTCCTCCATCCCGATCATGAAGGCGGCGCGGAACTCGAGGCCCTTCGCGTTGTGGAGCGTCATCAGCGTGACGAGGCTCTGCTCCTCGCGCATCGCGTCCTGGTCGGCGTAGAGCGAGATCTCCTGCAGGAAGCTGGACAGGCCCGGCTCGGGCGCCGTCGCCTGGTACTCCTGGGCGACGCCGACGAGCTCCTGGAGGTTCTCGATGCGGCCCTGCGCCTCGATCGTGCGCTCGGCCTCGAGCGTCTCGATATAGCCGCTCCGCTCCAGGACGCGCTCCACGAGCTCGGCCACAGGCAGCTCGAGCGCGCCGGACTGCAGCGACTGCAGAAGCGTGCGCAGGCCATTGACGGCGCGGGCTTGCGCGGTGCCGAGGCCGGCCTCCTCGGGGAACTCGAGCGCCTCCCACAGCGAGATCCCCTGCGCGTCGGCGTAGGTCTGCAGGCGAGCGAGGCTGGCGTCGCCGATCCCGCGCCGCGGCTTGTTGGCGATCCGCTGCAGCGAAACGCCATCGAACGGGTTGTCGATCACCTGCAGGTAGGCGACGAGATCCTTGACCTCGGCCCGCTCGTAGAAGCGCGGCCCGCCGATCACCTGGTAGGCGACCCCCTGGCGGACGAGCACGTCCTCCAACACCCGCGACTGCGCGTTCGTCCGGTAGAAGACCGCGATCTCGCTGCCGCTGAAGCCCTCCTCGACGAGCGAGGCGATCCGGGCGGCGACAAAGCGCGCCTCGGCGTGCTCGTCCTCGACCTCGAGCACCTCGACGGGATCGCCGTCGCCGAGCTCCGAGAAGAGCTCCTTCTCCTTGCGCTCGCGGTTGTGCGCGATCACGCCGTTGGCGGCGCGCAGGATGCGGTTGGTCGAGCGGTAGTTCTGCTCGAGCGCGATCGTCCGCGCGTCGGGGAAGTCGCGCTCGAACTCGAGGATGTTGCGGATGTCCGCGCCCCGGAACGCGTAGATGCTCTGGTCGGGGTCGCCGACGACGAAGAGGTTGCGATGCTCGCCCGCGAGCAGCTGCAGGAGGCGGTACTGCGCGTGATTCGTGTCCTGGTACTCGTCGACGAGGACGTACCGGAAGGCCTTCTGCCACTTCGTCAGTGCCTCCGGGAAGCGCTCGAGGACGTCGACGGTGAGCATCAGCATGTCGTCGAAGTCGACGGCGTTCGAGGCGAACAACCGCTGCTGGTAGAGGTCGTACGCGTCGGCGACCGTCTGGTCGTAGAAGGACTGGACTCGCTCGCGGTGCTCCGCCGGCCCGATCAGCTGGTTCTTGGCCGTCGAGATCTGGTTGTGGATGCCCCGCGGCGTGAAGCGCTTCGGGTCGCGCTCGAGCTCCTCGAGCACCGCCCGCACCAGCCGAACCTGGTCGGCCGAGTCGTAGATCGTGAAGTTGGTCTTGTAGCCGAGCCTCGGCGCCTCCCGGCGCAGGATGCGGCCGCAGGCGGAATGGAAGGTCATCAGCCAGATGCGGCGGGCGACGTCTCCGAGCATCGCCTCGACCCGGTGGCGCATCTCGGCCGCCGCCTTGTTGGTGAAGGTGATCGCGAGGATCTCGTTCGGCTCCGCGCCCACCGCGGACAGCAGGTGAGTCACCCGGTGCGTGAGGACGCGGGTCTTGCCGGAGCCCGCACCGGCGACGACGAGCAGGGGCCCCTCGGTGTGCAGGACGGCCTCCCGCTGGGCGGGGTTCAGGTCGGCGAGATAGCGCTCGGGCGAGGCAACGGCCATCGCAACCGATGCTAGCGAGCGGTTCGGGAGAGGAGGACTCGACGAAACCTCGCTGAGCCGTCGGGCGATGTCCCGCCGAGCCCTCCTAGAACTGCCCTGCGGTCCAGGTCCGAGCGCCGACCCGCCTGGCGACCGGGTTGTAGGCGCGCACGAAGGCCGCTTTCGCCGCCTGCGCCTGTCCGTTGGCGGCCAGCGCTTGCGCGTACTGGGAGCCGGAGCGAGCCGGGCACGAGCCGTTCGCTGCGGCGATCCAGAGCGCGTAGCTCTGGCCCGCGGATGCCGACGTCGACATCGACCGCGCCAGCAGCGCGGCCAGCTGTTTGGTCTGTGCGTTCGGCGCGTTCAGGCGGAGCACCTGGCGGCGCACCGCCTGGCGGCCGCGAACCGTCTGACGCACCTGCGCGCCGGCCGCGCCGGGAGCCAGGCTGCAGGCGGCGACAGCGGTGACGGCCGTCGAGATCCGCGCACGGTCGCGCGAGGAGCGGACGAGGAGCGGCTGCAGCCGGCCGACGAACTGCTTGGGCGTGAGCGCCGTCGCAGCGGCCGGTGCGGGCGCCGTGCCGCCGTCGTCGTCGCGCACGAAGACGTACCAGGCGGCTGCCGCCCCGCCTGCGGCGAGCAGCAGTAGGAGCAGGACGACGAAGAGCCCCTTGCCCCGGCCGCTCTCCTGCCCGACCGCATCCCAGTGCCACGTCTCCGACGGCTGCGGCGCGACCGGGCCCTCCGGTGCGGCTGCGGCACCTGCGGCGGCGGCCTTGCCGCCGCCCTTGCCCGGCAGCTTCAGCTTCTTGAAGGCGTCGAGGAACCCCTTCGGGGTGGTCGGCGTCGTCGGCACGCGCGGCTGCTGCACGCGAGGCGCCTGCACCCGCGGAGCCTGGACGCGGGGCGCCGCCACGCGCGGCGCCTGGACGTTGACACCGCCGGGGCCGACGTTCACGCGCGGCGCCTGTACGTGCGGGCCCTGGACGCGCGGGCCCTGGACGTGTGGGCCCTGGACGCCGGGGACCTTGCTCTTGCGGCCCCAGCGCCGCTTCTTGGGCTCTTCCACCGGAGCGGGCTCCGGCTCCGCCGGGACTGGGGGAGCGACACCAGCCGGGGCGGCCGGCGCCGGCGCGGGTGTCGGCGGTGGGGGCGCTGCAGGCTGCGGAGTCGGCTGAGCCGCCTGTGGAGGCGGCGGCGGTGCTGCCGCCGGCGGCGGCTGCTCGGGCGGCGGAGCGGGCTGCGGAGGGGTCTCGGCCGCCGGCACGGCCGGAGTCGCAACCCGGGTCGGCTCCCAGCGGAGGTAGCCGCCGCAACCGGCGCAGAAGTCGACGTCGTCTGCGTTCTCGCGCCCGCAACTCGGGCAGTTCCTGGCCATTCCCTCCGAGTCTGCGGCATCGCGGGCGCGCAAGCAAGACCACTACGATCCGCCCCGCCATGGCCGTAGCCGCCCGGGCTCACGACACCGAGATCGCGCTGACGTTCCGCGGCACGCGCGGCCTGCGGGCGGTCCTGCTTCGCTCCGAGCTGACCAAGCGCGGCGAACCGCCTGCCTTCCGGCGGCGCGGCCGCTCGCTGACCTGGGAGCTGCGTCTGCCGCGCCCCTACGGGGTCGACCGCATCGAGTACCTGCTCGAGCTCGAGCACCCCGACGGCGGTACGGAGCTCGTCACCGACCCGGCCAACCCGCTGACGGCAGCCGGCCCCTTCGGCAACAAGTCCGTCCTCGAGCTGCCGGGCTACGCGCCGCCGGTCTGGCTCGACGAGGAAGCCGAGGCCGGCACGCTCGAGGCGTTCAAGCTGCCGAGCCGGCTGCTGCGGACCGAGGTGGATGGGCTGCTGTGGTCCTCGGCCGGCTCCCAACCGGGCGAGCCGCTGCCGCTGCTGGTGGTCCACGACGGGCCCGAGTACGCGAAGTACTCCGGCCTCGCACGCATGCTCGACGCGGCGGTCGACCAGCTGGAGCTGCCCCCGATGCGCGCAGCACTGCTGCAGCCGGTGCACCGCGACGAGACCTACTCGGCGGCGAAGCGCTACGCAGACGCGCTCGCATTCGAGCTCGTGCCCGAGCTCTCGCGGATGGCGCCGGCGCCGGGCGGGACGGCGATGCGCGCGGGGATGGGCGCGAGCCTCGGGGCACTGGCGATGCTGCATGCGCATCGGCTGCATCCTCAGCTCTTCGGCGGGCTCTTCCTGCAGTCAGGCAGCTTCTTCCGGCGCGAGCTGGACGGCTACGAGCGCGGTTTCCCACGCTTCGAGCGGATCGCCCGCTTCGTCGGCGGCGTGCGGCGCGCCCGCGAAGCGGAGTTCCCGATCCCGGTCACGATGACGTGCGGCCTCGGCGAGGAGAACCTCGGCAACAACCGCGCCGTGCGCGACGCGCTGGCCGCGCAGGGATATCTCGTCGAGCTGGTCGAGCACCGCGACGCCCACAACTGGGTGTCGTGGCGCGACGTGCTCGAGCCGCACCTCACCGTGCTGCTGGAGACGCTGTGGGTGTGAGGCACGAGCTCGAGGGCGGCGAGCTGATCGCCTACGGCCACTACGGGCGGCCGGTCCTCGCGTTCCCGTCCGAGCAGGGTCCGGCCTGGCAGTACGAGGAGCGCGGCATGATCGACGCGATCGCGCCGCTCCTGGACGAGGGCAGGGCCAAGCTCTACGCCGTCCAGAGCTACGACTCCTGGACCTGGCACGACACATCCGTACCGCTCGAGGAGCGCGCGCAGCGCCACGGGCACTACGAGGACTGGATCCTCAACCGGGTCGTGCCCTGGATCGCCGAGGACACCGGCGGCGGCGGCGAGCTGATCGTGACCGGCTGTAGCTTCGGCGCGTACCACGCGGCCAATTTCTGCCTCAAGCGCGCCGACCTGTTCCCGCTGGCGATCTGCCAGAGCGGCGTCTACGACGTCGCGGTCGTCGGCTGGGGCGACCGCGGCGACAGCGTCTACTTCAACAACCCGGCCGAGTACGTCGCGAATCTCGAAGGCGACCACCTAGACTGGCTCCGCAGTCGGGCGAGCCTCCTGCTCGTGTGCGGGCAGGGGCAGTGGGAGGACACGACGGGCGCACTGGCGTCGACGAACCGGTTCGCACAGCTCCTCGGAGAGAAGCGCATCCGCTGCGAGCTCGACCTCTGGGGCGACGACGTCCCGCACGACTGGAACTCCTGGCGCGCCCAGCTTGCCTACCACCTGCCGAGGTTCTGCTGATGCCGACGCACACGCTCGGCCTGCTGCTCGGCACCGAGGAAGACTGGCCGTCCGCGTTCGAGTCGCTCGCGCAGCGGCTGGGGCCGTTCCGCTACGGCGGCGAGACCCACGAGCTCGTCACGGAGCGCATCGTCAACGAGCCGTTCGACCTGCGCTCCACGCCCCGCTACACGCTCGTGATCGACCGGCTGGCCTGGTGGTACCACCTCCCGCGCGAGTGGCTGAAGAAGATCGCGCTCATGGACGACGTCTACCTCCTGAACAACCCGTTCACCTTCCAGGCGATGGAGAAGCACGCGGCGTACTGCGCGATGATCCGCCTCGGCCTGAAGGTGCCGGAAACCTGGCTGCTGCCGCACAAGGAGCCGCCGCGGAGCGTTCGCTTCGAGTCGGCAGCCGAGCAGTTCGAGCAGATGGCGTCGCGCTACAACGCGTCCTTCGACCTGGACGAGATCGCCGACCGAGTGGGCTATCCGCTGTTCATGAAGCCCTTCGACGGCGGCCAGTGGATCGGCGTCACGCAGATCGCCGGCCCGGACGAGCTGCATGCGGCCTACGACGGCTCGGGCGAGCGGATGATGCACTTCCAGGCGGCGGTCGACGGCTTCGAGGTCTTCGCGCGCTCCCTGTCGATCGGCGCCGAGACGATGGTCATGAACTACGACCCGTCGAAGCCGCTCCACGACCGTTACTCGGTCGCGCACGACTTCCTGAGCGCGGAGGTCGGGCACGAGGTCGTGACGATCTCGCGGCTCGTGAACGCCTTCTTCCGCTGGGAGTTCAACAGCTGCGAGACGCTGATCAAGGACGGCGAGGTCTATCCGATCGACTATGCGAACGCGTCTCCGGACGTGGCGCTGACGAGCCTGCACTACTACTTCCCGTGGGCGATCAAGGCGCTCGTCCGTTGGAGCGCGTTCTGCGCCGCGACCGGTCGGCCTAACCGGATCGACCAGGACACGCGCCGCTACTTCGAGCTAGGCGACCGTGCGGATCTGACCTACGAGGACAAGCTGGCCGCCTACCGGGCGCTCGTGGACGACTTCTTCGAGGTCGAGCGCTACGAGGAGTTCTGCGCCGACGCGCTACCGCAGCTGGACGAGCTGATGCTCGAGTACGTCGGGAGCGACGAGTTCGACGGGCTGCTCGTCCAGACCGTCCAGACGACGTTTCCCGCCCACGAGCACGAGCACTTCGTCGCCCACTACCGCGGGCTGCTCGAGGCCTGGGCGAACGACCAGCAGGTCACGACGGCGTAGCCGTCACCTCCTCGAGCGCCTCCTCGATCCACGTGACGGCAGCTCGAAGAGCCTCTGGGTCGCTCGACTTCAGCACGACGTCCACCTCGGGCCCCGCCGAGCTGAAGCGCGGGTACGAGCCGACGAGCACGCCTGGGTGGAGCTTCGCGGACTCGACGAGCACGCTGACGATGGTGCTCTCGCGGGTGCGGTAGCTGCGCCGCCACGAGCCGATCGGGCGCTCGGCCGCCAGCTCGGGCTCAATTCGTTCGTACATTGCCTCCATTTCCGACGGCAGGCCGGGCAGCACGTAGACGTTCTCGATCGCGAAGCCCGGCGCGCCGCCGAGCGGGTTCTCGAGCGGGCGGCTGCCGGCTGGGAGCTGCGCCCAGCGAGCCGCGTATTCCGGGTCGCTGAGGAAGCGGGCGCGGAGCTCCTCGGCGAGCTCCGCCACCTCAACCTGTGAGACCTCGAACGCAGCGGCAAGGGCTTCGCGGGTGACGTCGTCGGGGGTGCCGCCGAGGCCGCCCGTCACGAGCACGACGTCCGCGTTCGTCGCGCTCGTGCGGATGAAGTCGGCGATCGCCGGGATGTCGTCGGGCAGGACGGCGATCAGGCGCACCGGAACGCCGATCGCCTCGAGTCGGCGGGCCAGCCAGCTGCCGTTCGTGTTCTCGACGTCCCCGGACAGGAGCTCGTTCCCGATCGTCACGATCGCGGCGCTTCTCGCTGCCTCCACGAGGCGAGTATACGAACGGCCGGATTCCGGCCTAGCGCAGCGGAAACGTCTTCCCTGCGAGCGCCGGGAGCACCTGGGCGGTCACCCAGACCGGGGTGACCGCATAGCGCTTCGAGTAGCGGTAGCTGCCGTCCTCGCGCCGCAGGCTCTCGAGATAGCGAAACGCCGCCTTGCCCGGCTTCGCACGCGCGGCGAGCAGGCCCTGGATCGCCCACGCCGTGGACTGCGCGTCCGGCGCTCGCCCCGCCACGAGCCGGAAGCCGCCGTCGCGCGCCTGGAGGGAGCGCAGGAAGCGCACGCCCTTCCGGAGCGGCGCTCCGCGCACGCCCGCCGCCCGAAGTGCCTGCAGGACAACGGCCGTGTCGTTCGAGTCGGGTGCGCCACGCGGATGCCACGGCCAGCCGCCGTTTCGCCGCTGCCGACTCAGGAGGTAGCGCACCGTCGTCGCTCCCGCAGGCCGGCCTGCCCCGCGGAGCGCCAGCACGCTCCAGGCCGTCGAGTTGACGAGCGGGCCGATGCGCCCGTCCGGTCGCCGCGCCGCCTCGAGCCGTGCGAGCAGCTGGTCGTCGCCGAGCGCCAGCGCGCGGAGCGCCGTCTGCGTGACGTCCTCCGGGAGCCGGCCGCGCGCACGTAGTCGCGCGCGCTCCCGGCCCGGGTCGCGGCCCACCGAGCGCAGCGCGAGGATCGTCCAGGAGGTCAACGCCGCATCGGGACGTCCACCCGGCTCGGAGACACCGCCGCCTGAGCCGATACGCGCCTCGAGGTAGTCCGCGGACGCCGACAACGGCGAGACGAGCGCAAAGCCGACCAGGGCTGTGGCGAGCAGCTTCACGCCCACGCCACCTCGACTCGCAGGCGCCGTCCGTACCGCTCCAGCAGCCGTCGTAACTCCGGCCCCGCAGCCAGGGCCAGGACGACGTTCCCGAGGGCGTGGGCCGCGCTGAACCACACGCCGCGGCCGAGCACGACGACGAGCGCCTGCCAGGTGTGCGGGTAGAAGCTGAGCCACAGCCACAGGTCCATCAGCGTCGAGAATGCGAACCCGAGCACGAAGCACAGCGTCGCGAACGGCACGCGCCCCCGCAGCACCGGTGCGAACAGCGCGCCGACGACGCCGCAGCCTCCCCACGCCAGCATCTGCCACGGCGTCCATGTGCCCTGACCGAGGAAGAAGTTCGAGACGAGCGCGGCCAACGCGCCAACGGCGAAGCCGGCGCGCGCGCCGAGCGCCGCGCCCGCAGCCACCGCCATCACCGTCACCGGCTGCACGCCCGGGATGGCGCCGAACAGGACGCGACCGGCTGCGGCGGCGCCTGCGAGCGTCGCGATCAGCGCGATCTCCTTCGCCGATCCCGGCCCCGTCTCGAGCCACGCGAAGCCGGCGATCAGGAGCGCGCCGGCCGCGAGCAGGAGCGAGAGCCCGGCCTGATCCGGGTTGAGAGCCGTCCAGGCCGCCGCGGTGAACGCGGCCGCGGCGGCGCCGAGCAGCGTCAGCCTAGGCACGAACGGGCTCCCGCCTTCCGAGCGCGACCGTCCGGTCGGCAACTGCCCCGGCGAACGCCTCGTCGTGCGTGACGACGAGCGTCCCGCGCGCCCGCGCGCCGGCGCGGAGCAACTCGGCCAGCTCTGCCTTCCGCTCGGGGTCGACGCCGCGCGTGGGCTCGTCGAGCACGAGCAGGTCCGGCTCGACGGCGAGCACCGCCGCGAGAGCAAGCCGCTCGCGCTCGCCGCTCGACAGGTCACGGGGATGCCGGTCGGCGAAACCCTCCAATCCGAGCGCCGCGAGCCAGCCCCGCGCGCGACCGACGTCGCCGCCGATCCCCAGCGCCACCTCCTCGTCGGCGCGATCGCGGCTCAGGTAGCGGCCGGGATCCTGCGAGAGGTACGCCGGCCGCCCGGAACGGCGGACGCTGCCGGCCGCCGGCTCGAGCAGCCCGGCGGCGAGCTTCGCGAGCGTGGTCTTTCCGGAGCCGTTCGGCCCGTCAGTGCGACGATCTCGCCCCGCCGCACCGCGAGATCTGCGCCCTCCACCGCGGCGCGCTCGCCGTACGCATACGACACGCGCTCGAGCGCAACCACCGTCTCACCAGGCTCCCACGAGGAGGGTGACGCCGGCAGCTCCACCCACGCAGGCCGCTCGCGCGCAAGCCAGATTCGAGCTTCGCCGGGCTCTGCGTTCAGCAGCACGCGCCCCGCCTCGACGAACAGCACGCGATCGACGAAGTCGAGCAGCCGCTCCGAGCGGTGCTCGGAGACGACGACGGCCGCCCCGGTCTCGAGAGCGAGCGAGATCAGCGCCTCGGCTCCCTCCGGGTCGAGCTGCGACGTCGGCTCGTCGAGGAGCAGCAGCTGCGGCCGCAACGCGAGCGCCGCGGCCAGGCAGACCCGCTGGAGCTCGCCGCTCGAGAGCTCGTAGGTCGGCCGGCCGGCGAGCGCACCGGCGCCAACCGCCTCCAGCGCCTCCTCGACGCGCCCGCGGATCTCACCGGGCGGCACGCCGATGTTCTCGAGCCCGAAGGCGACCTCGTGCTCGACGCGCGTCATCACCACCTGGTCCTCGGGATCCTGGAACAGGGTCGCGACCGCGCCGGCAAGCTCGGCCGGCCGCGCGCGTCGCGTGTCGCGCCCGTTCACCTCGACCCGACCCGCAAAGCGGCCGCCGTGGAAGTGCGGGACGAGCCCGGCCAGCGACCGGAGCAGCGTCGACTTGCCCGACCCCGACGGGCCGAGCACCAGCACGGACTCGCCGGGCTCGATCGACAGCGAGACATCCCGCACCGCGTCACCGCCGGCGGGATAGGCGAATGTCAGCCCGTCGACGACCGCTAGAGCCACAAGGCACCCGCCAGGAAATCACCACGGACGCCGCCAGCGCCGGCCGATCGAACGGCCCCCGAACGGCCGGCGCGCGCGTGGCCCCCGGACGTCCGTACCCGCGCGCCTCCATCGCCTCGGCGAGGTTGAGGCCGCGCTCGAGCGACCCCGCCAGCAGCGGCGAGAGCAGTCGCGCCCGGCCGCGCACGCCGCGAACCTCCACACCGCGCCCCCGCAGGGCCTCCACGAGCCCACTCCCGTCGCGCTCCAGCGTCGGCACGAGGCGCGTCGCGAGCGCGACCGCCAGCGCGGAGCGACGCGCAAAGCCGGCCGCCTGGACGAGCCGGTCGTGGTCGAGGAGCAGCGCGTACGCGGCGAACGCGAGCCCGACGGCCGCCAGCCGCAGCGCCGAGAGCAGCCCCGACGACAGCTCCTCGCCGGTGAGGGCCAGCGGGCCGAGGATGGGCACGGTCGGCCCGACCCAGAGGTAGTGCGTCCCCTCGGCAGCCAGGAGCGGCGTCAGCACGGCGACCCAGAACGCCGACACGAGCGTGCCCCACAGATAGAGAGCGCGCCGCCCGACGGGGCCGCGCAGGCAGAGCACGAGCAACAGCACGACGATGGCCGCCACGGAGACGAGCCGGTCGGCCAGCAGCGCCGCGGCGGCGAGCGCCCCGAGGAGCGCAGCTGCGGGCGCCGCGCTCAGCGCAGTCCCTCGAACCGGTAGCGGGCGAGTCTCGGATCGGCCGCCAGACGAGGCGCGTCGAGCGCGCCGAGCGTGAAGGTCACGCGGTCGCCGGACCGGCTGCCCCGGAAGCCTCGGCCCGGGACGATCCGCAGCACGTTCGCGTCAGGCGGCGGACGCGTGACGACGCGCCCGCGGATCAGCCGGGCAAGCCGACCGGCCGCAGGGGAGCGCCCCACCACGACGGCCGGCCGCGCCTTCCCACCGAAGCCGTGGAGGAAGGGCTCGGGAAACGCGCCGACGACGACCGGGATCTGCATCACGCTGCCCCACGAGCGGTAGTCCCACCACTCGACGTCGCCGGGCCGGAGCTCGTATTCCGCCGCGCTGCGGTCGCCCTCGAGCCCGTTGACGTACCAGAACCAGTCGTGCTGCCGCGCGAGGCTCCCTTCCAGCCCTTCGATCGCCTGCACGAAGCGCCCGCCGTAGCGCGTCTTCACGTCGAGCTCGCGGTCGAGCGCGTCGAGCGCCGAGATCCCGGCGGGCACGGTTGCGGTGTGGATCAGCTCGGCGCCGCGGTCGCGCGTGATCCAGAGCGACGCCGTCCCGGAGCCCGCCCGCTCCTCGCCGCACCCCGCGAGGGCGAGGACGAGGAGGAGCGGAAGCAGTCCACGAGCTCCCTTCGAGATGAGGCGCTGAGCCGTCGGGCCGCGCTGGACAACGCGAGGCTGCGTCCTCAGTC
Source organism: uncultured Actinomycetes bacterium (assembly GCA_963738205.1). Lineage (GTDB taxonomy): Bacteria > Actinomycetota > Thermoleophilia > Gaiellales > Gaiellaceae > DATFQE01. The sequence goes on along the minus strand of CAVTVQ010000009.1, from coordinate 384,055 downwards.
GCGCCCGTATAGCTGCGCATACGAACGCTCCCTGCGTCCTTGCCTCGCGTCGCCCATCGCACCCCGACGACGAGGCCCCACCCCGAAGGAAGCTCAGGATCACGTCAGGCGACGGCGTTCGAGCGCACCGCGCCCGCGAGCGTCGCCCGCACGATGCCCTTGTGCGCGCCCGGGCACGCCGAGCCTCCGCGCGTCCGCACACGACGTCCGTCCACCAGTAGCACGGCGCCGCTGGCCGGTGTGCTCTTGCCTGCGTCGTCCTGGGCCAGGACGCGATAGCAGCCCTTCGGACGACGCTGCAGCAGCAGCGTCTTCGGCCCGCCCGTCGGCCCGAACTCCGCCCAGTACCACAGCACGCGGTCGCCCTCGTTCAGCGTCACCTTGTCCGCGCCCACCGGAGGCGACACGCCGTTGACCTTGAAGACCCAGCCGCTGGAGGCCTCCGCCGAATAGCGCCCGATCCTGAAGACATACGGGCCGAACGAGAGCTGCTGGACTTCGTAGAAGAACTCGCCGCGTGCGCTAGCGCCTTCGAGGGCGTCCATGGCGTTCGCCCCGGCCTCGAACCGGGGCTCGGATGCCCCGTAGATCGTCGTCGTCTTGCCCTCGACGCGCACGCTCACGCGCGCGCCGAGCGCCGCCGGGACCAGAACGGCCAGAGCGGCCAGCATCGCCGCAAGGGCGAAGAGCAGTCGGTGCACGAATCCTCCCTTCCGCGAGGGGATCGAGTTGGGCGGCGGGCGGTAGGTCTTCTGACTCGGGGCTCCCCCTCCGCCGCCTTCCCAGCCGAAGCCAGTGGCGTCGTGGCGGAGGGCATCTCCCCTCACAGCGGCGGGACCGTCCCGGATTTGCACCGGGTTCCCCAACCGATCGCCGGTTTGCGGCGTGAGACTACCATGGCCCTTCGTGGCAGCCTCGCGCGTTCTCTCCGCCTGGCTGCCGGTCATAGCGTGGGCGGCATTGATCTTCACCCTCTCGTCGATCCCGGACCTCGGGACGGGGCTCGGCGGTTGGGACCTCGCGCTCCGAAAGCTCGCTCACGCGGCCGAGTACGCGGTGCTCGGACTGCTGCTGCTCCGCGCGATCGGGCGCGCCCTCCCCGCCTTCCTGCTCGCGGCCGCCTACGCCGTCGCCGACGAGGTCCACCAGGCGTTCGTGCCCGGCCGCCACGCGTCGCCGCTCGACGTGGCCATCGACGTGACCGGTGTTGCGATCGGGCTCGCCCTGGCGACGAGAATCCGCTCGTGAAGCTCGCATTGGAGCTCGACGGGGTGCTCGGGGATACACGCCCACTCTGGACTGCGTGGCTCGAGGACACCGCTCGACGGCTCCGCTCGATCGCCGAGCTCGATCCGGCTGCGTTGTCGCCGGACCGTGCCGCCGCGGCCGCCCAGCTCGACGCGTGGGCAGAGGCGGGCATCGGCGACTGGCGGGCCTCGCTCGCCCGCTTCGCCGAGGACCATGCGCCCGTCTACCTGAGGCCCCGGGCGCAGGTAACTGCTGCGCTCCGCCGTCTGGAGGCCAAGGGCACCGGCGTCGGCGCTTTCTCCGACGCCCCGGAGGAGCTCGCTCGAGTCGCGCTCTCGCACCTCGGCGCGGCGCGGCGGATCGAGGCGCTGGAGACCGGCAAGGACGCCATGGAGCTGCTGCTGACGCGGCTGGGCCGCGGCACGACGATCGTCCGATCGCCGGACGAGCTCGCCCGCTTCACGAACTAAACTGACGTCGTGGAAGGCAAGCGTATGGAAGACCGCCAACTCGACGCACTGCTCGAGCGCCTCGACGGCATCCACGCCGAGCTGCGCACGCTCAACCGCCGCCTCGAGACCGGCGAGAACCTGATCCCGCTCGTGCACCAGATCGCCCAGCTGAACGACTCGCTGCAGGCGCTCGCCTACGCGGCTCTGGGCCAGGGCGGGCCGAGCGTCAGGCGCCGGCGCGCCGGCTAGAGCTTGATCGCGAGGGTCGCGATCAACCCGACCATCGCCAGGAGCAGCGTGTCGACGCGGAGCCGGAGGGCGCGAACTTCACCGCTCAGCCCGTCGACGCGCTGAGAGAGGGCATCTACCCGCTCCTCGAGCCGGGCGAGGCGCTCGAAGATCCGGGTGAACACGTCGGCCTCGACCTCTCTGCCCGCCATGTATCGAGGATAGCGCCGTCGTCCAGTTGTCCTATTCGGACACCTGGTCGTAGCGGAAGCAGTTCACCACGTGGTCGTTCACGAGCCCCGCGGCCTGCATGAACGCGTAGCAGACGGTCGGACCGACGAAGCGGAAGCCGCGGCGCTTCAGCTCCTTGCTCATCGCCTTCGACTCCGCCGTCTCCGCCGGGATCTCCCCCAGCCTCCGCCAGCTGTTCACCCGCTGCGAGCCGCCGACGAACGACCAGAGCAGCTCGTCGAGGCCGCCGTCCAGCTCGAGCACCGCCCGCGCATTCGCCACCGTCGACTCCACTTTGAGGCGGTTGCGGACGATGCCCGGGTCGCCCAGCAGGCGCTCCACGTCCTGCTCGGTGAAGCGCGCGACGCGCGCCGGGTCGAAGCCCTCGAACGCCGCGCGATAGCCCGCCCGCTTGCGCAGGATCGTCGACCAGGACAGCCCGGCCTGCGCGCCCTCGAGCGTGAGCAGCTCGAAGAGTCGCTGCTCGTCGTGGAGAGGGACGCCCCACTCCTCGTCGTGGTACGCGATGTAGTCCGGGTCGGCCTCCGGAACCCATTCGCAACGCACCGGCACCAGACGCCTAACGGGCGAGCTTGTAGAGGCCGCCCTCGAGCGACGTCAGGTAGAGCTCGCCCGAGGCGTCCTCACCGAACGACGAGAGGCCGCTCACCCTGAAGCTTTCCAGACGGACGCTGCGGGCCTTGCCCGACACGATCTTCAGGCTCCAGACGCGCCCCGAGCAGTAGTCGCCGAAGAAGTAGCGGCCGCGCGCGGCCGACACCGCCGCGCCGCGATACACGAACCCGCCGGTGACCGAGCAGCCTTCGCTGTGGTTGTAGACGAACACGGGTCCCTTGAGCCGTCCCGGGCCGAGCTTCTTCTGCTCGAAGCTCGTGCGGCCCTCGTAGACGTCCCAGCCATAGTTCTCGAGGCCGGGGCTCTGCCGCGGCGTGAAGTCGATCTCCTCCCAGTCGCCCTGGCCGACGTCGCCGATGTACAGCGCTCCGCTGGCACGGTCGAACGAGAAGCGCCAGGGATTCCGGAGGCCGATGGCCACCATCTGCCACTTGGCGCCGCGCTTGTTGACGTTGAGCGCGAGCAGCTTGCCGAACAGCGAGCGCGTGTTCTGCGCGCGGTTCTCCGGATCGCCTCCCGCGCCGCCGTCCCCCGTGCCGGCGTACAGCCGGCCGTCGGGCCCGAACGCGAGCTGGCCGCCGTTGTGGTTCGCGTACGGATCGTCCTGGAAAAACAGCTGCCGGACGCGCCTGACCGCCTTCTGGCCGTCGGAGCGGAACTCGACGATCCGCGTGTCGCCGTTCTTGTCCGTGTAGTCGACGTAGAAGAGGCGGTTCTGCGCGTAGCGCGGGTGGAACGCCACGCCGAGCAGCCCCTGCTCGCCGCCCGCCAGCACCTGGCTCGTGATGTCGAGGAAGGGCTGCGCGCGGACGCTTCCGTTCTCGACCACGACGATCTTGCCGGCCTGCTCGGCCACGTAGAGGCGGCCTTTTTCGTTGCGCGGCGCGGTGACGTTGAGCGGCGAGTCGAGGCCGGGCGCCACGGGAACGATCCTCAGCTGCGACGCGCTCTGGCCGGCGTTGGCGCTCGGGCCGGAGTACAGCTCGAACCCCAGGAAGCCGAGGACGGCCACCGCGGCGGCGAGCGCCACGATCTCGCGAAGGAACGGTCGGCGCGGCAACATCGACGCGGAAGCGTAGCTGCGGCGGTTGTCAGCGACTGAGGAGAAGCTTGCGGAGCTCGTCTTCCTTGCCGCTCCTCAGCACCGCCAGCACCTGGTCGCCCGCGGCCAGCTCCTTGGCCTGGTCCGGCGCCTCTGCCTTGCCCCCGCGCATGACGGCGATCACGGTCGAGCCTTCCGGAAGGCCTAGCTCGCCGATGGTCTTGCCGACGCACGGCGAGCCCTTGCCGACCTGGACCTCGACGATCTCGAGGTCCTCCTTGCGCAGCTCCAGGAGATGCACGAGCCCGTGCTCGGGCACCTCGTGCTCGATCATCGCCAGCACGCTCGACACCGCTGAGACGGTCGGCGCGATGCCGAGGAAGTCGAAGTGCTGCTGGTTCTTCGGGTTGTTCACGCGCGCGATCACCTTCTCGACGCCGTAGCGCTCCTGGGCGATCTGGCAGATGACGATGTTGTCCTCGTCGTCGCCGGTGGCCGCGACGACCACGTCGGGCGGACGCTCGATGCCGGCGCGCTCGAGCACGTAGAGCTCGGTCGCGTCGCCGCGGATCGCGCGGTGCTCGAACTCGTCCTCGAGCTTCTCGAAGCGGAAGGCGCGCTGCTCGATCAGCGTCACCTCGTGGCCGCCTGCGACGAGGCTACGTGCGACGTTCGAGCCGACCTTGCCGCCGCCGGCGACGATCACGAACATTTAGCTGGTTGCCTCCTGCCGCGTCTTGGCTTTGCTCTCGAGCACGCGGTTCGTCAGCGTCTCTGTGGCCGTGCGCGTGGGGCAGATGATCTCCAGGCCGAGGCCTTCGTAGAGCTCGGCGCGCGCCGGGTCGAGGATCCGCACGATCACGACGGGCACCTCGAACTGGCGCTGGGCGAGCTGACCGACCACGAGGTTCGTGTTGTCGCCGTTCGTGGCGATCACGACCGCGTCCGCGTCCTCGATCCCGGCCCGGCGTAGGACGTCGATGTCCATGCCGTGGCCGACGATGAAGCCGCCGCCCCAGGTCTCGCCGAGGCGGTTGAGGACCTCCTCGTTCTCGTCGATGGCGACGACGTCCCAGCCCGCACCGTCCAGGTTCTTCGCAACCTGGGAGCCAACCCGACCGCAGCCGATCACAATCGCTTTCACACGCCCACCTTAGCGCGCTAGGTGGCCTCGACGGCCTCCGCTTCGAGCACGCCCTGCGGGTAGGCGACGACCATCACCTCGCAGTCGGCGTGGCGCAGGACGTAGTCGACCGTGGGGCTGAAGAACCGGGACTGTCGACGCCACCGCGCCGACGACCCGAGCACGACCAGATCGGCGCCGCTGTCGCGTGCTTGCGTCACGATCGCCTCGCCGAGCGCGCGCGCGCGGACGATCCTTCCCTCCACCGCGACGCCGTGCTCGCCCGCGATCAGCTTCGCCTCCGCGATCGACGCCGCGGCGCGCTCCTCCTCGTCCTCCATCGAAGCGTCCATCGGCAGCGAGTGCGGCACCTTCACCACGTGCAGCGCCCGCACGCTCGCCTCGTGCTCTTCGGCCAGCTTGATCGCCGTCGCAAGCATCTCCTCGCCGATCGGGCCGAGCTTGAGCGGGACGAGGATCGTCTCGTACGCACCTTCGGGCTCGGGCACGAGGTCCGCAGCCCCCGGGGTGGCGCGGCCGAGCAGCGGCTCGTGCCCGGCGGTGCGCGTGAGGATGTAGACGACGAGACCGAGCACGACCCAGATCGGGCCGGCTACGAGCGCGCCGTGATGCGTGGACAGCGACGCGATCCAGATCACGAACGTGAGCGGCGCGCCGATCAGCGCGGGCAGCGGGACCAGCACGCCCCGGATGCGGACGTCGAGCGGCGCGCGGAAGGGGCGCGCGAGCTCGGGTTCGCTCGCGCGCAGGCGGACCACGGCCACCTGCGCGGCGGTGAAGGCGAACAGGACGCCGAAGCTGTAGACGCTCGCGAGGAAGACGCTCGGGCGGTCGTCCACCTGGGCGATCAGCAGCAGTACGCACGACAGTCCGGCCGCGACCACGATCGCCGTCGGCGAGATCAGCGTCCGCCGGTTGAGGCGCGCGAACGTCCGGGGCAGCATGTCGTACCGGGCGAGCGAGTACGCGAGCCGCCCGGCGCCCGAGATCGAGGTCGTGGCCGCGGCGACGAGCACGATCGCGCCCGAGATGCCGACGATCACCCGCAAGACGTCCACGAGCGCGTTCGGGAGACCGGCGTCGAGCGCCACGGTGATCCCGACGAGCGGGGCGCGCAGCCACTCGGTGCCGAGCGCGGTCGAGCCGTTCTCGACCGGATACGCGGACAGGCCGATCACCGCGAGCACGGCCGAGACCACGACCACGGTGCCGAGCCCGGCGAACAGCCCGCGCGGCAGCGCCCGCCCCGGCTCGCGTGTCTCGGCGGCGTAGTTCGCGACCGTCTCGAGGCCCGTGTAGGCGAGCATCGCGAGCGGCAGCGCGAACGCAAGGTTGGCCCAGGTCGGCGCGACGCCGACGTCGACTCCGCTCCAGAAGCCCTCGCTCGAGAGGACGAACACGCCGCCGAGCACGATCAGCAGCACGTGGGTGACGAAGGCGAGCCCCGCCACGATGATCGCGACGCGGTACAGCTGGGTGCGCCGGACGAGCCGGGTCGCCGCGAGGCCGAGGATCACGAGCACGCCTGCAAGCGCGTCCCACGGCCGGTGCGTGATGCCGTCCCAGCCCACCGCCTGCCCGATGTAGTGCGGCACGAACAGCCCGGCCAGCGCGACCACGATCAGGTAGTCGAGGAGCAGCACCCACCCGGTGAGGAAGCCCAGGGGGTCGTTGAACGCACGCCGCACGAACGTGGCCGCGCCGCCCGTCTCGGGAATCGCCGCGGCTCCCTCCGCGTACGACAGCGACACGAGCAGGAACAGCGCGCCCACGAGCAGCAGCACTGCCGGCGTGAGCCCGAGCGCGTACAGCGCGACGATTCCGAGCGCGAAGTAGAGCGATGACCCGACCTCGCCGTAGGCGACCGCAGCCAGCGCCGTCGACCCGAGCTCACGCTCCAGGCCCAGCTTCTTGGCCATCTAGGGCGTCCTCCGGGCGAGGTAGAAGCGCGCGAGGCCGGCGCCGACCAGGAGCGCGCCCAGGAGCAGGCCCAGCCCGCCGCCGACGCCGAGCAGGATCGTCCGGACGATCACGGCCGTTCCGAGCACGATCAGGACGAGCGAGAGGATCGCCGTGAGGTTCACGCCGCTCTAGCCCGCCTGCCGGCCACGACGAGGACGCGGCACGGCGCGTACTTCAGGACGTAGTCGGTCGTGGTGCCGAAGACCGGCGAGCCTCTGGCCGTGGCGCGGCGCGTGGCCCCGAGCGCGATCAGCTCGGCGACCCGCTGCTCCGCCTCGCGCACGATCTCCGGCGCCGCCGTTCGGCCTCGGGCGAGGCGCGCCACTGCGCGGACGCCGTACGCCTCCACGAGCGAGACCGCGTCGTCGAGCAGCTCGTCGGCCTCCGCGACCTCCTTCGGCAGGTCGGCCTCGAGCGGAAGCGACATCGGCACCTCGAGCACGTGGACGACGGCGATCCTCGCGGCGCGCTCGTCGGCGAGGCGAGCAGCCGCGACCAGCGCCTCCTCCGACTCGTTCGACCGCACCACAGGGACGACGATCGTCCGGTACTGGATCGTCAGCGATGGACCGAGGACGAGCGCCGGCGCGCGGACCGTCTTGCCCATCGGCGCATGGACGAAGCGGCGACGGTAGACCGCATAGGCCGCGAACCCGATCGCGAGCCAGCCCAGGCCGGCCCAGCGCGCGCCGGGATCCTGGAGGACGATCACCACCCACGCTGCAAGCGTGCCGATGCCGCCGACGATCGCGAAGAGGGGCCAGTCGACCCCGCGCCAGCTCAGGTTCGGCCGCGCCTTGAACTGGAGCTCTTCGTTGCGCCGCTTGTACCGCAGCGCAACCAAGGAGGCGTGCGCGACGGTGAAGGACAGCGTCGCGCCGAACGAGTACAGCTTGCCGAGGAAGTTCGTCTCGCCCGGAAGTATCGTGAGGATCGGGGCGGCGCCGGCGAAGATCACGAGCGCGAGCCACGGCGTCTTGAAGCGCGGGTGGAGGCGGCGGAGGGCGACCGGCAGCTGGCGGTAACCGGACATCGCATAGGTGATGCGGGAAGCGCCGATCACTCCGGCGTTCGTGGCGATGAAGAGGATGGTGGCGGCGAGCACGCCGACGTAGATCTGGACGCCGTTCAGAAGACCGCCGCTCAGGCCGAGGTTGTCGACCAGGCCGAGCACCGGATCGTTCGTGTAGCCGCCTTGCTCCGGGGGGAGGCCGAGCTTCGTGACGTAGTCGCCGTCGGGCTCCTGGAACACGGGCAGGGCGGAGAGCGCCACGGCCGGGAGCGTCAGGTAGATCGCGAAGACCGCAGCCGCGACCAGTTTGTAGGCGTTCGGGACCGCGCGGACCGGGTCGCGCACCTCCTCCGCGAGGTTGGAGACGGTCTCCACCCCGGTGTAGGCGAGCATGGCGATCGGAATCGCCACGAGGAACTGGCTCCAGGTCGGGGCGATGCCGAACTGGACGTTGTCGACGAGGATGCTCGGGCTGAAGACGAGGAAGAAGCCGACGATCACCAGCAGCACCTGGGTGGCGAAGTCGACGACGGCGAGCAGGACGTTCAGCGTGGCCGCCTCGCGGACGCCGACGATGTTGATCGCGACGAGGATCACGATCACGATCACGCCGCCGACGATGTCCCACGGGTTTTCGCGCAGCGGCCCCCAGAAGACGCTGAGGTAGTGGGGGACGAAGAAGGCCGAGATCGCGACCGTGGCGACGTAGACGAGCATCTGGGCCCACGCGGCGCCGAAGCTCACGACCTCGCTGAAGGCGTGCCGCGCGAAGCTCGACGAGCCACCGGCCTCCGGGTAGCGGACGGTTCCCTCCGCGTAGGTCGCGGCGGTCGCGGCGAAGATGAGGCCGGCGATCAGGAAGACGACCGGCGTCAGTCCGAGCGCGAAGACCGCGGTGACGCCGAGCGCGTAGTAGATGCTCGAGCCGACGTTCCCGTAGGCGGTCGCGAACAGCGCCGGGGTGCCGAGGACACGCTCCAGGTTGTGCTGTTGGCGACGCCGCCTCGGTGGCACCTGCGCACTCTACGGCCCTGTGCGGCGCACGCTCGCTCCATGATCGCCGCGTGACCCACTGCTCTGGTAGAAGCTGACCGCGATGACGCGCAGCAGGAGGAGGGCGCGCGAAACGCGCGGGCGGATCGCAGGGTGGCTGGCCTGGTTTGCTGTCCTCAACGTGCTCTGGCTGGTCTTCATCTCGGCGTGGGTCCCGGAGGAGGCGATCCTCGGCCTGTTCGCCTCGGCCGTCGCGGCGACAGCCGCCGAGGCTGTGCGCGAGCAGGGCGTCGCCGGTTTCCGACTGCGCGCCCGCTGGCTGTGGCACGCGCGCGTGCTGCCCTGGCGGGCCTTCCGGGAGAGCGGCCTGGTGCTGGCGGCGTTGGTGCGGCACGTGACCGGGCGCGCCCCTGCTCGCGGGAGCTTCCGGGTTGTCCCTGTAGCGCTGCCTGAGGATCCGCACGAGCAGGCCGCGAAGCGAGCGCTCCTGACCGCCGGCGAGTCGTTCGCGCCGAACTCCTATGTCCTCACGATCGACAATCGGGAGGGACTGATGCTGACGCACCAGCTGGTTCCGGAGCAAGACGAATGACGGTCTACTTCGCAGCGACGACCGTCCTGCTCGTCGGTCTCGCTCCGCTGATCGTGTTCTCCGTGCGTGCCTCGCCTCCCGACGGGTTGGTAGCCCTCAATCTGGGCGGCACGATCGCCACCCTGGTGCTGATGCTGTTCGCCCAGGCGACGCAGCGCCAGCCGTTCTTCGACCTTGCCGTGGTCTCCGCGGTGCTGTCGTTTGCGGGCGGGCTGGCCTACGCCCGCTTCCTGGAGCGCTGGCTGTGAGTGCGGGCGCAGTGGTCGTCTGGGCCTTGCTCGCCGTCGGAGTGGCGGCGCAGCTCGCCGGGGTGGTCGGCGTCCTCGTCGCGGCGGACGTCTACGACCGGCTGCACTTCACCGGCCCGGCGTCGATCTTTGGCCCATCCGCTCTGGCGCTCGCGATCGTGATCGACGAGGGCCCTCTGTCACAGGCGGGACTGAAGTCGATGCTGGTCGCACTCCTCCTACTCGCCCTGAGCCCGGTCCTGGTGCACGCGACCGCGCGAGCGGCATACGTGCGCGAGCGCGGCGGCCTGACGCTGCTGCCCGCCCCACCCCAGGAGCCACTCGAGTGATCGCCGTGCAGGTCGTGGCGCTGCTGGTGGTCGCGCTGGGAGCCTGGGCGGTCGTCATGGCCCGCGATCCGGTCCGCCAGGCGGTCGTCGTCAGCCTCTACGGGCTCACGCTCGGGATCCTCTTCTTCGCGTTCCAGGCGCCCGACGTGGCGCTGTCGAACATCGTCATCGGCGCCGTCGCGATGCCGACGATGATCATGCTCGCGATCGCCAAGACGAGGAACTGATGGAGGGCGGAGCGGCCCCGGCTCGACGCCCCGGTGAGCTCTCGTTTGCCGGCCGGCGCCGGCTCTTCCTGATCGGCGCAGGCGGCCTGGGGGCGCTGATGCTGTGGGGTCTGAGCGGCCTGCCGGACTACCGGAGCTTCACACCTCTGTACGGCCAGGTGATCAACCGGGTCGCTGTCGAGGAGCGAAGCACGACCGCGGTGGTGACGGCGGTCAACTTCGACTACCGCGGCTTCGACACGCTGGGCGAGGAGTTCATCCTGTTCGCTGCGGTGCTCGTCCTTGCCCTGCTGCTGCGCAGGCTGCGGGAAGAGCGACAGGGGCCGCTGGCCCGCAGCCCGCGCCATGCGCACACGACGAGCGCCGCCGTTCGGTTGACCTGCGTGGCACTCGTCGGGCCGACCGTCCTGCTCGCGATCTACATCACGACGCACGGGCATCTGACGCCCGGCGGTGGATTCCAGGGCGGCGTGATCGCCGCCACCGCCCTGCTGCTCGTCTATCTGGGCAGCGACTACGCGACGATGCAGCGCCTCCGCCCCATGGCGCTGGTGAATACCGCGAAGGCGGCCGGCGCCGGTGGCTTCGTGCTGATCGGCCTCGGCGGCCTCATCGCGGGCGGAGCGTTCCTCGAGAACTTCCTCCCGCTGGGCGTCCCCGGCGAGCTGGTCTCGAGCGGGACGATCCCGCTCCTCAGCCTTGCGGTCGGGATCGAGGTGTCCGCCGGCTTCGTCCTGCTGCTCTCCGAGTTCCTGGACCAGCTGCTCGTCGTTCGGCGCGACGAGCGCTCAGGTTCATGAGCTTCCTGCCCTATGTCGTGGCCGTCTGGATCTGCCTCGTCGGCCTGTACGGGATCATCACCAGCCGGAACCTGATTCACACGATCGTCTGTCTCTCGGTCGTGCAGTCCTCGACCTACGTGCTGCTGCTCGCGGTCGGCTACCGCAAGGGCTTCGCGGCCCCGGTGTTCATCGACATCCCGCGTGACACGAACGCGGTCGACCCGGTCGTCCAGGCGCTGGCGCTGACCGACGTCGTCGTCGGCGGCGCCGTCACCGCGCTGCTGCTGGCGATCGCCGTCCAGATCGAGAAGCACCTCGACACGCTCGACCCGGATGAGCTCGATCCCCTTCGCGACTGAGCTCGCGGACCTGGCGCCGCTGACGGTCGCCGTCCCTTTCGGTCTCGCCGCCGTGCTCGCGGCCAGGGTGCCGGTCCCGTTCCAGCGCAGGCATGCCGAGCTGGTCGCCGCCGCCGGGGCGCTGCTGGTTGGTGTGCTCTGCCTGCTGCTGCTCCGCGAGGCGCTCGACAGCGACGGGCCGGTCGTCACGCAGCTCGGCGGCTGGGCGCCGCGGCCGGGCGGGGTCGTGCTCGGCATCAGCCTGGCCTTCGACCCCTTGGGAGCAGCGCTGGCGCTGCTCGCGTCCGTGCTGGTGGGGACGGCGCTCGTGTTCGCCTGGCGCTTCTTCGACGCCGTCGGGCCGACGTTTCACGCCCTGATCCTCGTCTTCCTCGGCTCGCTGACCGGGTTCGCGCTGACGGGCGACCTGTTCAACATGTTCGTCTTCTTCGAGCTGATGAGCGTGTCGGCGTACGCGCTCACGGCGTACCGGATCGAGCGTGCCGCGTCGTTGCAGGGAGCGCTGACGTTTGCGGTGACCAACAGCGTCGGGGCGGTGATGATCCTGTTCGGGATCGCCCTGGTCTACGGGCGAACCGGGGCCCTCAACCTCGCCCAGGTCGGCGAGGCGCTCGCGCGGAAGCCGAGCGACGGGCTCGTGGTGGCGGCATTCGCACTGATCACGGGCGGCTTCTTCGTGAAAGCCGCGATCGTCCCCTTTCATTTCTGGCTCGCCGATGCCTACGCAGTCGCACCGACTCCGGCGGCGATCGTCTTCACAGGCGTGATGAGCGACCTGGGCATCTACGCCGTCGCCCGCATCTACCTGACGGTCTTCCAGGCGCCGCTCGAGCCGCACGTGGACGGGCTGCGCGCGGTGATCGTGGGGTTCGCAGTCGTGACGGCGCTCGTGGGGGCGGTGATGGCTCTGGCACAGGATCACCTCAAGCGCCTGCTCGCCTTCGTCACGATCAGCCAGATCGGGCTCGCGCTGATCGGAATCGGACTGCTGACTCCCGAGGGCGGGGCCGGCGCCGCGCTCTTGATCCTCGCCGACGGTCTCCTGCGGGCCGGTCTCTTCGTCTGCCTCGGAGCACTCCTCCACCGCTGCGGATCGGTCCACCAATCGCGCCTACACGGCCGCGGCTGGATGCTGCCGCGCGCGTTTTGGATCCTGTTCGTCGCAGGGACGCTCGGGCTCGCCGCCCTGCCTCCGTTCGGCGCCTTCCCGGGCAAGGCGCTCGTCGAGGAGGCCGCCGCCGAGGTCGGATACGGCTGGACCTCCGCCGTGTTCCTGGTCGCAACGGTGCTCACCACGGCAGCCCTGCTTCGTGCGGCCGCGCGGGTGTTCTTCGGCTGGGGACCGGTGGCTGCAGGCGCCGCGCAACCGCGCGAGCAACCGATCGAGGACCTCGAGCTGACCAGCGCACGCGGTCGCGTCCCCGGCGTGATGCTCGCCAGCGCTGCGGCGTTGATCGTCGCGGGGCTGCTCGTCACCACCCTGCCCGGAGTCATCGACGGGGCCCAGCGAGGAGCCCATGCATTCGCAGACCGCGCCGCCTATGCCGCCGCCGTGCTCGGACGCCCCATCCCGCCCTCGGAGCCGATCCACTACGTCGAGCCCGGCGCTTTCGCCGCCGTCCTCGCCGTGCTCGCCGTGCTCGGCGCCTTCGGACTCACCGCCGTGCTGCTCGAACGGCTGCGCCTACCGTTCAGGCTCCCGGGCGCCTTGCAGCGCGTCGCCGAGACCAGCTTCGAGCGCCTTCGGCGCCAGCACTCAGGCCAGATCGGCGACTACGTGGCCTGGGCCACGATCGGGTTCGCCCTGCTCGGAGGCCTCTTCGCCGTCGCAACCTGACCACGACGCCGCCAAGACCAGTGGGCGGGTGGGCGTCAGCCGTGGATGGAGGCGATCAGGGGAATGATCAGGATCGCGACGATGTTGGCGATCTTGATCATCGGGTTGATCGCCGGGCCCGCCGTGTCCTTGTACGGATCGCCGACGGTGTCTCCGGTCACCGCGGCCGCGTGGGCCTCCGAGCCCTTGCCGCCGTAGGCGCCGTCCTCGATCAACTTCTTCGCGTTGTCCCACGCGCCGCCGCCGGACGTCATCGCAATCGCGAGGAAGATTCCCGTGATGATCGTCCCGATCAGCAGCCCACCGAGCATCTCCGGACTGATGATCCCGACGATGATCGGGATCGCGACGGGGATCAGCGCCGGCACCAGCATCCGCTTGATCGCGGCGCTGGTGACGATGTCGACGGTCTTCCCGTACTCGGGCCTGGCCGTCCCCTCCATGATCCCGGGGATCTCGCGGAACTGGCGCCGCACCTCCTGCACGACCTGGCCGCCGACGCGGCCCACCGCCTGCATCGCGAGCGAGGAGAACAGGAACGGCATCAGACCGCCGATGAAGAGCCCGGCGATCACGTAGGCGTTCTCGAGTCCGAAGTTCGTCGCCACGCCGTCGGCATCGAGCTCCGTCCGGAAGCTGTCGAAGAGGATCAGCGCCGCGAGCCCGGCCGACCCGATCGCGTAGCCCTTCGTGACCGCCTTGGTCGTGTTGCCGACCGCGTCCAGCGGATCGGTGATCGCCCGAACGGACTCGTCGAGGTCGGCCATTTCGGCGATGCCGCCCGCGTTGTCTGTGACCGGCCCGTACGCGTCCAGGGCCACGATCAGGCCCGTCAGCGCGAGCTGCGCCATCACGGCCACGCCGATGCCGTAGAGGCCGGCGATCTCGTACGCGCCCACGATCGCCGCGGCGATCACGATCACGGGGGCCGCGGTCGCCTGCATGCCGATCGCGAGCCCCTCGATGATGTTGGTCGCGTGTCCGGTGAGCGACGCCTTCGCGATGCCCTTCACCGGCTGCCAGCGCGTGCCCGTGTAGAACTCGGTGATCCCGACCAGCAGCACGGTCAGGCCCAGCCCGATCAGCGAGCAGCCGTAGAGATCCCAGAAGCTGAACTGCGCGCTCTCGTACGCCTTGCAGACGGGGATGAAGCCGATCGCCGACAGGATCGCCGCGACGAAGACGGCCTTGTAGAGCGCGGCCATGATCCCGCCGCCCTTGCCGACGCGCGCGAACAGCGTGCCGATGACCGACGCGATGATCGCGATACCGCCGATCACGAGCGGGAACCCGACGAGATCCGCGGCCGGGAAGCGCAGCGCCGCCAGGAACATGACCGCGACGGCCGTCACCGCGTAGGTCTCGAACAGGTCCGCGGCCATGCCGGCGCAGTCGCCGACGTTGTCGCCCACGTTGTCGGCGATCACGGCCGGGTTGCGCGGATCGTCCTCGGGGATGCCGGCCTCGACCTTGCCGACCAGGTCTGCGCCGACGTCGGCGGCCTTCGTGTAGATGCCGCCGCCGAGTCGCGCGAACACCGAGATCAGCGAGCCGCCGAACGCGAGCCCGATCAGATGCTCGGTCGCCGTCTTCGAGCTCTGGTCGAAGACCTCCGTCAGCAGCCCGTAGTAGCCGGCCACGCCCAGCAGGCCGAGGCCCACTACGAGCAGCCCGGTGACCGCCCCGGCTCTGAAGGCGATGTTGAAGGCGCGCGCGATGCCCGTCTTGGCGCCCTCGGCGACGCGCGTGTTCGCGCGCACTGCGACGTTCATGCCGATGAAGCCCGCGGCCGCCGAAAGCACGGCGCCGATCAGGAAGCCGAACGCAGTCCCCCACCCCAGGTCGTTCCAGAAGCCGATGACGAGGAACAGGACGATCGCGACCACGGCGATCGTCCGGTACTGACGGCGCAGGTACGCGGAGGCGCCTTCCTGGACGGCTCGAGAGATCTCCTGCATGCGCTCCGACCCGGGCGACTGCTGCAGCAGCCACCAAGTCAGCACGACGCCATAGCCGATGCCCACGATGGAGCACACCAACGCGAACAGAACGGCGTGATCCTGGAGAAAGTCCAGTTCGATCCTCCCCTTTACATGGTCAAGCGCCGAGGGACCCCGGCGCGCGCGCGACTTTCTACCACACGGCCCTCAGGCAGCGCGGTCTCTACTTCTTGCGCGCTCCCTTGCTCACCTTGACGCCGACCGCAGTGTTGCGCGGCAGGATCCTTCCGGCACGCTTCGTCTGCGAGACGACGCGGCCCTTCTTGACCTTGCCGTTGAAGGCCTTCGTAACCGCGCCGAGCCGGCACTTCTTCGCCTTCAGGACGGCACGCGCCTGCCCGACGGTCTTGCCCTTTACGTTCGGGACCTTGCACTTCACCACTGCCGGCTTCCTCGGCGGTACTGGTGGCGGCGGCGCTGGTGGCGGCGGCGGGGTTGGAGGCGGCGGAGTCGGAGGCGGCGGTGATGGGAGCGGAGGTGGAGGCGCCGACACATCGAGGATGTACGGGCCGCCACCGCTGAAACGCTCGACCCTGATCGTGAACACGCCTGTCTGCGCCGGCATGACACCGACCTCTTCCTGGCGAGTGCTGTACAGACCCGGTGCGGCGACCTCCTTGCCGTTGGGGTCGAAGAGCCGCAGGTCGAAGTCCGGAGTACTCGCGCCGGTCCACTCGGTCATGATCAACGTCGCGGAAAGCGGGAAAGCGGTGCTTCCGACATTGACGGGGTGTGTGGCAACGGCGCCCGGGCTGTCCGGCAGGCTCCCCGTTAGCAGCGTGTGCTGCGGCACGGGCGGAGCTGTTCCGAGCGGCGCGCCGATCGCCTTGAGCGCGGCAAACGCATCCAGCCGGCCGGCCCCGTAGTCGACATCGGGCCCGCTGTCACTCAACGTGCCGTGGTTCCCGCCGCGACCCCAGTCGATGGCCGTCGACATCAGCGTCGACTTGATCTGTGCGGGAGTCAGCAGCGAGTTCTGGTCGAGCATCAGCGCAGCCACTCCTGCTGTGAACGGCGTCGCCATGCTCGTACCCTGGAATGTGACGTAAGGGTCAGCGCCGTTGTTTCCGTTGGTCGCGTTCGCAGATGTGATGTGGACGCCTGGCGCCGAGACATCCGGCTTGATTCGGAGGTCCGCAGTCGGGCCGCGGCTGGAGAAGCTCGCCTGGTTGAAGCCGGGGACACGCGCACGCAGGTCCCCGTTGAAGGGGTTCCGTTCGTTCGGGACACCAGTATCTGCCATCGCGCCGACGGTGATCACGTTCGCGGCTGCGCCGGGCGATCCCACCGTGCACGGTCCGGGCCCGGCGTTGCCCGCTGCAACAAGCACGACCAGGCCACTTGCTACCGCGGCATTGACCGCGGCAGAGGAAGCGTCAGTGCCAGCGTTACATCCGTCGGCACCGAGCGACAGATTCATCACCTCGATGCCGAACGTCGCTTTGTTCTGAATCACCCACTGAATCCCAGTGACGACTCCTGAGGTCAAACCAGAGCCATTTGCGCCGAGGACCTTTACGCCGACGAGTGCAGCGCCGGGCGCAACTCCCTTGTAGCGTGGGTCGCCCTCACCGTCGCCGGCAATCGTGCCGCTGACGTGCGTTCCGTGGTCGTTGTCATCGAAGGCAGCCGGCGGCGTCGTACAGTTCGCGGGGTTCGGCGGGTTCGGCGCATTGAGGCAGTTGGCGAACTCGAGTACCTTGCCATCGTCCAGCTGCAGATGGTTCTCGTCGATTCCTGTATCGACGACAGCCACGACGATGTCGGCCGGCGAGTACGCGCTGGGGTTGCCGTCGCGATCGCCGTCGAGGCTCGGGACGTCCAGGCGCGCCTTCGTGACACCGAACGCAGCCTGCGCTGAGTCGTTGTAGGCATGGACGACCGCGTCTTCCTCGATTTGCCGAACGTCCGCCAGGTCAGCAAGCGCCTCGACCTGGCTCTTGGAAACCGTAGCGGCAAACCCGTCCACGATCGGGAGCCAGCGAGTCAGGTGGAAGCCTCCCACCGAACGCTCGACCGAGTCGGCCCGCGCTTGTGTCAGATCCCCGTTCATCCGGACGATCACGTTCATGCGGTCGCCGGCATCCATGGTCTCGAGTTTGGCGGCGAGGTCGTCGAAGACCTTGTCGCCGTTCAGGTCGGCGTTCGGCGCCTTGAGGGCCCCGACCGAAAAGCCGAGCGGTCCGATCTGCTTGGCCCCCGCCGAGCCGGCGACGAGCAGCCCCAGCACGCCGAGCACGAGAATCCCGAGAAGACCCCGCCTCACGGCCCGGTTATATCGCGCTGGTCAGAAAAGGCCAAGCCGAGAATCAGGTCATCCCTTGAGCGCTTCGATGTCGACCATCGACACGAACGCCGACTCCGCTGCGACCACGACGGCGGTCTGCGGAGCGGCCGGCGCCGGCTTGCGTTTCCCGGCGAGCGCGCCGGGCGCGAGCACCCCGGCGAAAACGAGAACCAGCAGCGACCCCGGTTACACGACGTGACAGCCGCATGGCTCCTCCTCCGGTCGACGATAGAGCGTCTTATATCGCGCTCGCCGGCACAGGTCTAGCGACGAGCGCGGCCGACGGTGACGCGAATCCGCGACCAGGCGGCCATGCGCTTGCCCGCGCTCGGGCTCTGCGTGGTGATGCGCCCCTTCCCGGCCCGCTTCACGTGGCCGAGCGCGCAGTGGGCACGCGAGAGCGTCCGCCGCGCCTGCGCGACCGTCTTCCCGCGCAGCTTGGGGACGACGCAGCGAACGGCCGTCGCCGGCTTGCGCGTAACGACCGGCGGCGCCACGCCGAGCATCAGCTTGCCCACGCCGAACAGCTCGTCGGGGCCAGGTGCACCCAGGTCGAGCGCCCGCGACTCGAGGAACGTCTGCAGCTCGGCGGGACCGAACGTCGGGTTGGCCTGCTTCACGAGGGCGGCTGCGCCGGCCACGTGGGGTGACGACGCCGACGTCCCGGCAAAGCCCGAGGCGCTGCAAGTCTTGAAGCCGCCGTAGGTCGCGGAGGACACGCTCGAGGGCGCGACGAGGTCGGGCTTGCCCCGGCCGTCGATCGTCGGGCCCCGCGAGCTGTACGCCTCGAACGTGTCGCCGAGCCAGCACACGGCTCCCACGGCCAGCGCCGCGGGTGACGACGCCGGCTCCGTGACGCTCCCCTCGGCCACCTGGTGCTCGAAGTCGGGGCCGGGCGAGATGAAGAGGTCGAGCCGGGGGGAGCCGGTGCCACTCACGCGGGCGATCTCGACCGCGTACGAGTAGCGCACGCCGGGGTTCGAGAAGCAGAGCTGCTCGAACGGCGGCTGCGAGCCGGTCTGCGCGTTGCGCGAGGATGCGACGATCCGGCCGGGCGCGTCGACGGCGCTCGTCTCGACGCGGACGAGATGGAGGTCGTAGTCCTGGGCGGAGACGGGCCAGTCGTCCCACTTCAGCCGGATGCAGGCGCTCTGATAGCGGTCGAACGTGACCGTGTTGCCCTCGTCGCCCGGCGCGAACTCGTGCCAGCCATCGCCGTCCACGTCGGTGAACCTCCCGCTCCAGTGCTGCTGCCCGCGGTTCCCGGCCGAGTTGACCCACAGGATCCCCGCGGCTCGCGCTTCGGCCACGATCGCGTCGGGCGTGGCCGCGGCGCCGCTGCCGTCACCGCGGCTCGTGTTGAACCAGCTCACGGAGTGGTTGATGACCGAGATGCCGTTGGCGCGCGCGTAGGCAGCCGCCTTGGCGAGGCCGACGAGGGTGTCGGCGCAGATCAGGTGGAGCTGCGCGCCGGGCGCCATCTCGTGGACGATCTCGGCGACGGCCGTTCCGTGCTCGACCGCCATCGGCCCGTCGTATCCGCCCGAGGAGCAGAGGTCGAGGCGCCTGACCGACTTCGGCAGATCGCCCTCCGCCTGACGTCGCGCCAGGCCGCCGAAGCCGCCGTCGATCACCGCAACCTTGACCCCGCGACCGGTGTAGCCGGCGGCCTGCCACGCCGTGGCCGCCGTCGCCGCAACGCCTTGCCCGCCGATCGAGTCGAGCTCGGGCCGCAGCGGCTCGCGCGCGAAGCGGATCGCCGTGCTGGCGCCGAGCTCCCCCAGCCCGCCGGCCGGCACGCGTGCCTCGATCAGCCGCCCGTACGACGCCCCGACACGCCCACCGGCGGCGCGGATCGCCGCACGCGCCCGCTCGACGTCACGCGCCTCGATCTCGACGGCGACGGTCCCCGACGTGAACCTGGCCAGACCGGACGAGAGACGCGGGCGCTTCGGCGAGGCGAGCGCGATGCGCGGCGCCTTCTCGAGCTGCGTCGGCTTCGAAACCGCGCCGGTCGGAGCCGCGGCGACCGCGAGTACGGTCACCGTCGCGAGCAGCGTTGCCGCACGCCCCACCCTCCCGAGCACCGATCCCCTTTCCCCGCAGAAACCCCGAAAACCCCTAGGTCAAGAGATAGCGGACGTGTCCTCCCCCGTCTAGGGGATTTTTCAGGATCTAGGAGATTTCTAGCGTTTCGGGCCGTTGCTCAGGGTGAGGGAGATCTTGGCGCCGTTGGCGAGCTTCAGACCCGGTTTCGGCTTCTGCTTGAGCACGAGACCCCTCTTCACCTTGGGCGAGAACTGCTTCGTGACCTTGCCGAGCCGGCACTTGCCCTTCACGAGCGCCTTCCTGGCGGCCGGCAGCGTCTTCCTCGCGAGCTTGGGCACGACGCACTTCGGCTTGGGCTTCGGCGTCGTGTCGTGTCGCCCGGCGGCGGCGGAGGCGGTGGCGCGGGCGGGCTCGGCGGTGACGCAGGAGGAGGCGCTGCCGGCGGCGGAGGCGGTCCCGGCGGTGGCGCAGGCGGAGGAGGGGGAGGCGGCGGTGGCGGTGGGGTCAGCAGCGTCGTGAACGAGCGGTCGGTGCTCATCGCCGTGCCGAACGAGTTCGTCGCGACCAGGCGGTAGTGGTACGTGGTGCCTACGCCGAGTCCCGAGAGCGGCACCGAAACCGGGACGTCGGCCGAGCCGGAGCCCGCGACCGTCAGCGTCGTCTGCGACCCGTACGAGGTCGTGAGCCCCCATTCGAAGTGCCAGTCGGTCGCGGCGGCGCTGGGGTTGACGGTGCCGGTGAGCGTGGCCGTGGTGACGCCGATTCCGGTCGCCGCGCCGACCGAGACCCACGGCCTCGTATCGAACAGGCGGTGCACGACGCGATGAACGCCGCCGTACAGCGGCTCGGCCGCGAAGCGCTGGTAGACGACGATCGAGCTGCCCGCTGGACCGGGGACGGCCACCGGCGTGCGCTCGTCGGCGGACGAGGCTGCGATCGGCTCGCCCATGCCGTCGAGCGACGCGCCGCCCGCGCTGATCCGGGCCGAGTAGACGTCGGTGCTCGCGCCGGAGCGGCTGTCCTGCCAGACCACCATCGCTGTCGTGCCGTCGCGGACGACGCGCGGGAAGCGCTGGTCGTTGACGGGCGTGGAGAGCGCAATCCCGGCGGTGTCGACGATCGCGCCTGCCGGGCTGACGCGCGCTGCGTAGACGTCGTACGAGGTGCCGGAGCGTCGGTCCTCCCAGGCAAGCACGAAGTTGCCGCCGTTCCAGGCGAGCGAGGGAGCGCGCTGGTCGCCGGCGGCGGTCGAGACCGGGATCCCGGCGCCGTCGAGTACCGACCCGGCGGTGTTCACGCGCGCCGCGTAGAGGTCGGCGAAAGCGCCGGAGCGGCGGTCCTCCCAGGCGAGCAGCCAGCCCGTGCCGTCGTGCGCGACCGCCGGCGAGCGCTGCGCGCCGGCGGCGGTGGAGACGGCGATCCCGGTCGCGTCCTGCACGGTGCCGTTGCCCGCAACGCGGGCGGCGAAGACGTCCTCGCCGGTCGTTCCGAGGTTGCGCGCGTCCGTCCAGCTCACGAGCCAGCCGGAACCGTCCGCGGCGACCGCGGGTGAGGTCTGATCGCCGGCCGCCGTCGAGACGGCGATGCCGCCTGCGTCGAGGACGCTGCCGGCCGCGCTGATGCGGGCTGCGTAGACGTCGTAGCCCGTGCCGGAGCGGTAGTCCTGCCAGACGACGAGGTAGTTCGTGCCGTTCCACGCGACGTCGGGCTCACCCTCGGGCGCGGCGCCGGCCGAGAGGGCGATGCCGGTTCCGTCCAGCGGCGTGCCGTCGGCGGCGGCGCGGGCTGCGTAGACGTCGTCGCCCCCGGAACCGCGCCCGTCCTGCCAGACCGCGAGGTAACCGGTGCCGTCCCAGGCGACGGCAGGCGCCTCCTGCGGGTTCGCGAGTGCGGACAGGACACGGCCGGCGGGATCCAGCACGGTGCCAGCGCTGATCCGGGCGCCGTACACGTCCTCGTTCGGCCCGCGTGCGTCACCCCAGGCAGCGAGGACGCTGGAGCCCGCCGCGGCCAGGGCTGGAGAGACCTGGCCCGCCGAGGCGGTCGAGACACCGAGGCCCGCTGCGTCCTGGACGACCCCGGCAGAGGTCACGCGGCTCGCGTAGACGTCGCTGGGCCCTGAGCGCTGGTCGCCCCAGGCGACGACGAAGGTGGTCCCGTCCCAGGCCACGCCGGGCTCGACCTGGTCGTTGGCGGCCGCGGAGACCATGATCGGCGCGTCGAGCACGGCGCCGGCCGGGCTGACGCGAGCGACGCGGAGATCCCAGGTCGCCGCCGAGACCCAGTCGCTCCAGGCGACGAGGAAGTTGGTGCCGTCCCACGCCGCCACCGGCGCGAACTGCGAGTTGGGCACGCCCACGACGACAAAGCCGTCGCCGTCGAGGACGGCGCCGCCGGCGGCGATGCGGTTGGCGCGAACGTCGCAGTCCGAGCCGAAGCGGAAGTCCTCCCAGGTCACGAGCGTCGTGAGGCCGCCCGACGTCACCGAGGGGTTGCGCTGGACACCGGTGGGGTTCGAGATGACCACGCCGGTCGCGTCGCTGACGACACCGGCCGCGGTGACGCGCGTGCCGTAGATGCCGAGATCGGCCCCGCGCGAGTCCTGCCATGCGACCACGTACGCGCTGCCGTTCCAGGCCAGCGCGGATGCGGTCTGATCGGCGGCGGCGGTCGAGATCGGGATCCCGCCCGAGTCGAGGACGGTCCCGGAGGCGCTCACACGCGCGCCGTAGATGTCCGCGTTGGTGCCGGACCGCGTGTCCTGCCACGTCACGAGCCAACCGGAGCCGTCGGTGGCGACAGCCGGCGCGCGCTGGTCGCCCGGGGCGGTCGAGACCGCGACGTAGCTCTCCTGCACGACCCCGGTCGCGCTCACGCGCGCCGCGTAGACGTCCCAGGTCGAGCCGCGATCGTCCTCCCACACTACGAGGTGGCTGGAGCCGTTCCAGGCGAGCGCCGGCGCACGCTGTGCTCCCGGAGCGGCGGCCGTGAAGACGGGGTCGGAGGCCGGGCGCTCAGGCTCGGCCGTCTGCGCCGGTGCGGCCTGCGCGAAGGCGAGCGCAGCAACGGCGGCCGCGGCGAGCGCGAGGTAACCCCGATCGCGATGGGTCGAGCGGTGGCCGGCCGTCACTTGGCTCCTGGGGGTCGAAGGGACGGGTGACCCCTGTGTCGTCAGAACGGCGCTTCTGCCTTAGCCCGAACCGCGTGAGACGGTCACCACAACGGGGGTGCCCTTCCCCACCTTGCGGCCCGCGGGCGGCCGCTGCGAGATGATGCGGCCCTTCCTCAGGCGCGAACGCCGCGACTTCACCGGGCCGAGCTTGCAGCCGGCGCGCTTGAGCACCTTGGCCGCAGCGGCACGAGTCTTCCCGCGCAACCGAGGGACGACGCAGCGCTTGGGCTGCGGGACGGCGGCGGCCGAGATGACGAAGGGCCCGACGTGCGTACCGGGGCTCCAGTTGCCGGCGTTGTCACGGGTCCGCAGGTGGAACCAGTAGGTGCCGGGCGCAAGCGGCACGCTCGTGGCCTGCCCCGCCGACTCCTCGGCGTCCTTCGCCGTATCCGGAAGCGTCGTGGAGGCGTGATCCCAGGCATACGAGAAGCCGTCGATGCCGCTGCCGTAGTCGAAAGCGCCGCTCCAGGTCATGTCCATCGTGGCGTCGAGCGACGGCCGCGCAACCAGGTGGCTCGTGCTCGCCACGGCGGGGTCGGTGGGCGCCGTCGTGTCCGCCGGACCGGGCGGCGGCGGGGGCGGCGGGGGCGGTGGCGGAGGCGCAACCGGTGCGGTGGTCGCCGCCGTCAACGCTGCGTTGACGTTCAGCCTGCCGGCGGAGCCGACGGCGCCCAGCAGTCCGGGCACCGGATCGAGGCCGTTGAGGAGCGCGTTCTTCAGCTCGATTGCGGTGAGCAGGGGCCGGTGCGATGCGACGAGCGCCGCGGCGCCGGCCACGTGGGGGGCGGCCATCGACGTCCCGCTGGCGAAGGCCCAGTCGTTGCCCGGGAACGTGCTGACGATGTCGACTCCGGGAGCCGCGAGGTCGACGGACACCGGTCCGTAGTTCGAGAACGAGGCAAGCACGTCGTTCTCGTCCGTGGCGGCGACGCAGAGGATGTTCGCGGACGTGTAGGCGCAGGGGTACTTCTTCTGGAGGTCGTTGTTGGTGCCGTCGTTCCCTGCTGCGAACACGAACAGCATGTTGGGACAGCCGTTGATCGCCGCTTCGACGGTTGCGGAGGCGCCGGGCCCGCCGAAGCTGCCGTTGACGACGCGAGCGCCCTCGCTGCAGGCGTACTGGAAGGCGTTCGTGTACCAGGCGGCGTCGAGGGACCCGAGGGCATTCGCAGCCTTGAGCGGCATCAGCTTCACGTTCCAGGCCACCCCAGGCACGCCGTGGGCGTCGTTGCCACGGGCGCCGACGGTTCCGGCCACGTGAGTGCCGTGGCCGTTGTCGTCGTCCGGGTCGGCGTCGCCAGGCGGTACGAAGTCCCAGCCGTGCAGATCGTCGATCTTTCCGTTGCCGTCGTCGTCGCCGCCGTTTGCGACCTCACCCGGGTTGGCCCAGAGATTCGGCGCCAGATCCGGATGCCCGGCGTCGATGCCCGTGTCGACCACGGCGACCGTCACGGCGGTACTGCCCGTGGTCGTGTCCCAGGCAGCCGGCGCCGAGATGGCGCTCAATCCCCACGCATCCGGGAAGCCCGGGTCGTTCGGCACCAGCGTCGTGTGGTAGACGAAGTTCGGCTCGGCGTAGAGCACATTCGGGTTCCGCTCCAGGGCGGCGATCGCGGCCCGAATCGAATCGCCCTGCTGCAGGCGGACGAGCGCCGCGCCCGGCAGCAGCAAGTTGGAACGCAGCGCGGCGCGCCGGGATGCGAGCGCCTGGGCGCGGTCGGCCGCGTCGGCCGCTGCCTTGTAGCGGACGATCAGCTCGCCGGGGACGGCGTCCTGGGCGACAGCCGGGGCAGCCAGGGCGAGCGCGAAGAGCGCGCAGAGGACGGGAGCGAGGAGCCGGGGCACTCCTCTGCCTTGTCGGCTGCTCGCTTCTCGGCTTTAGCCCTTTCGAGCGAGATTGTTACGAGTCGTCAGGTTCGTCGCCCGCAGGCGCCGAGGGAGCCTCGCCGACCGCGCTCGCGTACGCGAGCTGCATGTTCGCGACCATCTGGTCCATGTCCCGCCGCGCCTCGGTGGGCATCGCGTCGTCGAGCACGGGCAGGAGCGCGCGGAGCGCTTCGATCGCCAGCTTCGCCTGCTCGAGGTCGCGGTCGGTGGACGAGAGCTTGTGCCAGCCGAGTGAGGAAACCGTGTAGACCGTCTGCACGAGCATGTCCGAGACCTTCAGCTCACGAAGCTGCTCCTCGACCTTGCGCAGGAGCTCCTCGTCGACCTCCGGATCGCTCTGGGGCTGCTGCTCGTCAGCCACCGACGGGCTCCTGCGTGCGGACGACCTGCTCGGCGTAGACCTCGGTGAACGAGGCGCCTTCGGCACGGCGCTCGATCTGGCGCTCGGCGGCGTTCGCGGCCGGAACCGCAAGGTAGGACGTCACGCCGAGCTCATCCGCGACCGGCTGCACCCACTCGATCAGCTGCTCGATCGCCGCGCGGGCCGGGCGGACCTCGTTGCTAGCGAGGTCGATCAGCTCGCCGGAGAGGCCGTAACGAGTCGCGCGCCAGAGATTCTCCTCCATCATCCGCGGCGGTGGCTCGAGCAGCGGCTCACCCTCGTCGACGGCGCGCGCGATGCGTGCGGTGAGCGCGTACATCAACGCCGCCAGGCCGATCGCTTCGCCGGTGTCGGGCTGGGCGTCCGCGATCCGGATCTCGACGGTCGGGAAGGCCAGGTGCGGCCTGACGCTCCACCAGAGCTGCGTGTGCTCGGTGATCGAGCCGGTGCGGTAGAGCGTGAGCACGTAGTCCTCGAACGTGGCCCAGTCGCCGTAGGCATCAGGGATGCCGCAGCGCGGGAACATGCGCGTGAAGATCTCGGTGCGGGCCGAGTGCAGGCCGCTGTCCACGCCCTCGACGAAGGGCGAGCTGGCCGAGAGTGCGAGCAGGTCGGGCAGAAAGGGCCGCAGGCCGTCGCTGACCTTGACCGCACGGTCGGCGCCGTGGATAGCGACGTGAACGTGCTGCCCGAAACTGTTGTTGCGCCACACGACGTAGCGCAGCAGCTCGTCGTTCCGGCGGTAGTGCGGCGTGTCGATGATGCGCTGCTCCTGCCACGGGCTCCACGGGTGGGTGCCGGTGGCGGCGAGCGTCAGCCCCAGCGCGTCGGCGAGCGCGAACAGCTGCGCGCGGCGCTCCGGGACCCGAGCCGCGGCCTCCGCGAACGTGTCGCAGCGGCCCGTGCGCACCTCGACCTCGGAGGCGATCAGCTCGCCGACGAGGTGCTCCTCGAGCTCGGTGCCCTTCGAGGCCGCCTGGAGCTCCTCGAAGCGATTCGTGAGCGAGAGCGTCTCCGGGTCGAGGATGGCGAACTCCTCCTCGACCGCGAGCGTGAGATCGGTGGCGCCGTCGAAGGCTTCCCGCGCCGTGCGGATGAGTTCGTCCGAGGAGATGCGCTGCTCGTCGCCCATGGCGCCGGAAGGCTACGCGAATGGAGCCAGCAGGCGTTCGGCGACCCCGGCCCAGCTCCAGCGCTCGACCGCCGCGTCGCGGGCGGCGCGCCGTAGCGTCTCGCGTTCCTCATTGGACAGGGCCAGCAGAGAACGCAGCTTGCGCTCGAGGTCGGCGGCGTCGGCGGTCGCGAAGCCGACGAGCGCGCGGTGCTCGGGCGGGTACGCCTCCTCGAGACCGGCCGCAACTTCCGCCAGGCCGGAGTGCCGCGCCACGAGCGGCAGCGAGCCCCCTGCCGCCGCCTCGGCCGCGACCATGCCGAACGCCTCCGGGAAGATCGACGGCACCACCGTGACGTCCGCCAGAGGGATCAGGTGCACGAGGTGCCTGTGCTCCAGAGGCCCGGTAAACGTCGCACGTCCTGCGGACAGACGCTCGAGCTCCTCCCGGTAGTCGCCGAAGCCCACGATCAGCACGCGGGCGTCGAGGTCCCGCACCGCCTCGAGCAGCACGTGGACGCCCTTGTTCAGTAGGAGCTTTCCGAAGTAGAGGATCGTCGGCCGGTCGTCGGCGAAGAAGGCGGCGAGGCGCGCGGCGTTGCCCTCGTCGGGGAGCCGCTCCCTCGCGTTGCCAGGATTCGGCGGGTCGGCCTCCGCCTCGGCGATCAGGTCGCGCAACGCCTCGTCACGCGGCTGGGGCGTGAACTCCTCGACGTCGACGCCCGGCGGCACCTCGTAGACGCGGTCGACGTGGCCGACCACTTCCTCGAGCACCGACCGGATGTGCTCGGAGCCGACAAAGACGGCTTCTGCACCGGCGAGCGCCTCTCGCCCCCACGCTTCCAGCTCGGGGTTGCCGCGCATCGAATACTCCAGCTCGGAGCCGTGGGCTTTGACGGCGAAACGGGCTCCGGCGGCCGCGGCCACGGGGGCGCCGAGCAGCACGTGGTTCGCGAAGACGAGATCGGCAGGGAGTTGGTCACGCACGGCCGCGGCGTTGGCCGCGACGTAGGCCCGCCGCTCATCCGGTGTCGTGTCCTGGAGCAGCTTCGGGTGCAGCCCGGCGTAGCGGTCGAGAACGAAGGTCGGGAGCAGGCCGTCGGGGAGCTCAGGGCGCACGACGCGCGCCCCGCCGAGGTCGTGTGCTTCGGGGTGCGGCTCCTGACAGACGACGACGACCTCGTGGCCGGCGCGGGCCCATTCGCGCACGAGCGCGCGCGTGTAGATGTTCGAGCCGGTGCCCGCGAGCAGGTAGCCATGCCAGACAACGATCTTCATCCGTTCCGCGGCCATTGCTCGCGAGGAGTGAATGGCGGGGCCTTCGTAGTTGAGCGGCTAGGTCAGGTGGAAATAGAGGGCGTAGAGCAGCTCGACCGCCGGGTTGGACGTGTGGACCTGGACGTCCGGCGGGACGTCGAGCAACGCTTCCGAGTAGTTGAAGATGATCTTGACGCCGGCGCCGACGAGGTCGTTCGCGGCGTCCTGCGCACCGTCGGCGGGAACCGCGAGCACGCCGACGATGATGTTCTTGTCGCGGACGACGTCGCCCATCTGGCCGTACTCGCTGACGGCGACGTTGCCGACGGAGCGACCGACCTTGTCCGGATCCTTGTCGAGCACCGCGGCGATGTTGATCCCGTGCTCGGCGAAGATCGGCGAGCTGGCAATCGCCTGGCCGAGCCGGCCGGCGCCGATCAGGGCGATGTTGTGCTGGCCCTGGGTGCGCAGGATCTTGCGGATCTCGGCGAGCAGGCCGTCGATGTTGTAGCCGACGCCCCGCTTGCCGAACTTGCCGAATGCCGAGAGGTCGCGACGGATCTGGGTGGCGTTGATGTTGGTGTAGTCGGAGATCTCCTGCGAGGAGATGCGCTCCTTGCCCATCTTGCGCGCCTGCGTCAGCACCTGCAGGTAGCGCGACAGGCGCGCGGCGACGCCGACGGTCAGCCGGTCGTTCGAGGTGGCCTGAGGCGGAGCTTGTAACGACACAAGGCCATTGTGCCAGCCGCGTTCACTCCACGGTGAATGGTGTTACGAACCGGACCTTTCAGCCCCAGCTTGTGCCGCCGCCAGACGGCGCACGAGCGCCTCGCGGTGGACGTGGTACGTGAAGGCGCGCTCGCCGTTCACCTCGATCACCGGCAGCCACTCGCGGTAGCGCGCCTCGAGCTCGGGGTCGCCGTCGATGTCCACCTGCTCGAGCTCGAACGGGTGCTCCGCCCGCACCTCGTCGAGCACCGTCCGCGCCCGCTCGCAGAGGTGGCAGCCCTCGGCGCTGAAGAGGACGACGCGCGGGGCTACGGGTAAAGGCCCCGCGTGGTCGTGGCCTCGGCGACGCGCTGGACGGCCAGGCCGTACGCCGCCATCCGCATCGACGCATCGCCCTGTTCGTAGACCCTCCACGTCTCGTTGAACGCGCGCGTCGTGATGTCATTGAGGCGGGCGTTCACCTCGGTCTCCTTCCAGAAGTACTCCTGGAGGCCCTGCACCCACTCGAAGTAGGAGACGACCACGCCGCCCGCGTTGGCGAGGACGTCGGGGAGGACGAGCACGCCGCGCTCCTCGAGGATCTCATCGGCCGTCGGCGTCACGGGGCCGTTCGCGCCCTCGACGATGATCTGCGCCTTGACCTTGTCGGCGTTGTCGACCGTGATCACCTGCTCGAGCGCGCACGGCGCGAGCACGTCGACGTCGAGCAGCAGCAGGTCGTCGTTCGAGATCGGCTCCGTGCCTCGGAGGCCGGCGAGCGCGCCCGTCTCCTGCTTGTGCGCCTGCGCGGCCTTGACCTCGATCCCGGCCGGGGTGTAGATGCCCCCGCCCGAGTCCGAGAGGGCAACGACCTTCGCTCCCTCCTCCTCGAGGAAGAGCGCGAGGTAGCTGCCCACGTTGCCGAAGCCCTGCACCGCGACGCGCGTGTCCTTGAAGCCGAGCCCACGTTTGCGCATCGCTTCACGAAGCACGTAGAGCGCGCCGTGAGCCGTGGCTTCGAGCCGGCCGAGCGACCCGCCGACGTTGAGCGGCTTGCCCGTGACGACACCGAGGACGGAATGGCCCTTGTTCATCGAGTAGGTGTCGAAGATCCATGCCATCACGCGCGGGTTCGTGCCCACGTCGGGCGCGGGGATGTCCTTCTCGGGCCCGATCTCGTTGATGATCTCGCTCGTGTAGCGGCGTGTCAGGCGCTCCAGCTCGCCGAGCGAGAGCTTCTTCGGGTCGACCACCACACCGCCTTTCGCGCCGCCGAACGGGATGTTCATCAGCGCGCACTTCCACGTCATCCACATGGCGAGCGCCTTGACCTCGTCCATGGTGACGTCCGGGTGGTAGCGAATCCCGCCCTTCGACGGGCCGCGCGCGATGTTGTGCGTGATGCGGAAGCCCTGGTAGACGGCGATCGAGCCGTCGTCCATGGAGGTGGGAACCGAGACCGACACCGCCTTCTTGCATTCCCTGAGGACGCTGATCAGGTTCTGGTCGATGTGGAAGATGTCGGCCACGCGCTGAAGCTGCTGCTGCGCCAGCTCGTACGGGTTCTCGCGGAGATGTGTGGCCGGAGCTTCGACAGTCGTCACGGTTCGCTCCTTGTCGCTCGCATGGACGTCTTCGAGTATATGACTCTATTTTGGGATGGCCTACCGCACGGTGAACGCAAGCGAGCGGGTGCTGGGAGCGGCCTGATCCGTGGGAACGGCACGCAGGAGCAGCCTGTAGGCCCCCGGCTCGAGCTCGTCGCCGTCGGCGTCACGGCCGGTCAGGCCGAAGGCGTAGCGGCCCGGGAGCAGGTCGCGAAGTCGGACGAGCAGGCCGATCTTGTCGCCACCGCGCCAAAGCTCCAGGTCGAGCAGCCGCAGAGGACGGAGCTGGTTCGCGGACACGCGGCCGGCGATCAGCGAGACGACGGCCGGCGCCGAGTCGGACGGCTTGAAGCTCCTCGCGGAGATCTCGACATCGGAGATCAGCGGTCGGCTCGGCTCCGCGAACGTCACGAGCCAGGGAACTCTGAACACCCCGCCTCCGACCGTCGAGACGCGGAGCGCTCCCTGGACGGGCTCACGCGCGCCATCGAGGGCGAGGCGGGCAGTCACGAACACGTGCGCGCGGCCACCGGGGCCGAGGGTGAGCCGCCGAGGCGACGCGGCGACGACGACCTGGCCGGAACGCGGAGTCCCGAGCGCCAGCCGCAGCGTCCGCGTCGAGAGGTTCCGCAGCGTGAGCACCCTGGTTGCGCGCCAGGCAGCCCCGACGACCGGCGGGAAGGTGAGCGTCGACGGCACTGCCGCCGCCTCGGCTGCGGCCGCCGCGCCGATGTCGACGAGACCGGCTCCCTGTGCGGTGAGCGCGTCGCCGCGAAGCGGCCGGCCGGCGCCGACGAGCAGGCTCTTGAGCGCCACCGCGTCGAGCGACGGTCGCGCCTGGACGAGCAGCGTCGCTGTGCCCGCAACGACGGCCGCAGCGGCGCTCGAGCCGCTGGCGGTGCCGAACCTGGCCGAGGCGTCGGCGTTGCGGCCCGGCTCGGCCGAGAGCAGAGCGACTCCGGGTGCGGTCAGGTCGGGCTTGAGGCGGCCGTCGAACGCGAGCCCCCGGGAGGAGAAGACCGCCACGCCGCCGGCGGCGGGGTTGTCGTCCTCGCGCGGCGCGCCGATCGACACCGTCGACGGCGTGCCCGCGCGCAGGGCCAGAGCGGCGCGGTGCCCGACCGTGCCCGGCACGGCGATGACCGGGACGTCGACGTCCTCGCTCACCCCCACCGCGCCGGAAGGCAGCTCGCCGCCGTAGAGGATGACCGCCTCCGCGCCCGCTCTCGCTGCGGCGGCCGCCGCCTCCCGCGGGGACGTCCCGGCGGGAACCAGCGCTGCCTTGCCGGCCACATGGCTGAAGCCCCGTTCGTCGAAGAACGAGTCGAGGGTGAGCGGCGGCGGCTCCAGCCCCGGCGGGGTGTCGGGAAGCTCCGGCTGCGCAAGTCGCAGCTCTGTGTCGGTGCCAGGCGTCACCGCCCCGGCGAGCGCGAGGCGCCGGTCGAGCGCGACGCGCAACCCCGTCCTGAGCACGACGTGGACGTCCTGGAGTCGTGGGCGGAGGTCGGCAGCGCCGACCGTGAGCGCGGCCTTCGAGCCGCCGGGCCCCGAGATGCTGCCGAAGCGGACGCCCGCGGGGCCGTCGTTCCCGGCGGGCGCGACGACGAGCGTGTCGTGGCGCAGTGCCCCGGCGACGGCCTGTGCGCTGGGACTGTCGTCGAACGCCCCGAAGGGCTCGGCGACGCCCAGGAGCGCGATGCGGGCGGCGTCGTGCGTGTCGCCGTCGTCGTTCGGGTCGACCGCGCGCTCGAGGCCGGCGACGAGCTGGTCGGTTCGCGAGTACACCGAGTAGGCGCCTCGCGAGTCGCGCTGCCAACCGGCGACGCGGATCGGCAGGAGGGCCGCACCCGGAGCGACTCCGCGTAGCCCGGCCGGACCGTTCGAGCCGCCGACGAGGCCGGCGAGCTGCGTGCCGTGCCGCTCCAGCTCGCCCGTGTCGGGGTTGGCTTCGGCCTGCGCGGAGTCGTCGCCGTCGACGACGTCGACGCCGTCCTGGGCCCGCCCGCCGAGATAGCGGTGCCGGAGATCGACACCGGTGTCCAGCAGCGCGACGGTGACGCCCTTGCCGTCGAAGCCCGGCAGCCGTGCCTCGGCGCGGAAGGCCGAGCCGGGCGCGGCAGCATCCTGCTCGAGCAGGTCGGCTGCGACCGTCGACGGATAGGCCACCCGCACCGGGTAGACGCCCCGCACCTCCTTCGACCGCTCGAGCAGCGCGACGCCACGCGGATCGAGCGCGGCGGAGAAGCCCGACAGCACGCGCGTGTAGCGGTACTCGGGCCGGACCCGCACGCCCTTGGCGGCAAGGCCGGCGATCAGCTGCTCCTGCGCGGCCAGGGCGATCGTCTGCCACCGCTTGAGCCTCGCCTCCGTCGCGCGGCCGCCAGTGAGCGCGAGTCGCTCGGCGAGCGAGGGGACGCGGAGCACCACGATCGTGCGCTGCCCAACGGTGGCCTCCGGCCGCGGTCCGCCGACAAGACCGTTCCACGCCGAGGCCGGAATGCGTCCGGCGCCCGCATCAGTGTCGCTCCCGCCCGCGGCGACGGCAACGGAGACTGCGGTGGCCGCCAGCGCGACCACGGCAAGGAGCCCGATCCGCAGCGACCTAGCCCGAGGAGGCGTAGGCATCCAGCTCAAGGTACCCGGGATACGGGATGGCCTCGCGGTACCGCGCCGCGGACGCGATCATCGCCGCGTTGTCGGTGCAGAGCGCCAGCGGCGCCAGAGCGGCGTCCGGAAGCGCGGCCCGCAACTCCGAATTGGCCGCGACGCCGCCGACGACCGCGATCCGCTCGGCGCCAAGGTGCTCCGCCGCCGCGCGCGTCCGCTCGACGAGCGCGCGCACGATCGCCCGCTGGTACGAGGCGGCGAGATCGGCGCGGCGCCGCTCGAGCTCGTCGGCCGGCAGGTCGCGCACGGCGTAGAGCAGTGCGGTCTTGAGCCCGGAGAACGAGAAGTCGAAGCCGGGCACGCGCGCCACGGGGAAGGCGTAGGCCTCCGGGTCACCCGCGCGCGCGAGGCGGTCGAGCTCGGCGCCGCCCGGGTAGCCGAGGCCGAGCAGGCGTGCACCCTTGTCGAACGCCTCACCGGCCGCGTCGTCCAGGGTCGTCCCGATGCGGCGGTAGCCGGTGCGATCCTTCACGTCGAGCAGCAAGGTGTGCCCGCCGCTCGCCAGCAGGCAGAGGAACGGCGGTTCGACCGCTCCCGGCTCGAGGTAGAGCGACGCCACGTGGCCGTGCAGATGGTCGACGGGCACGAGTGGCAAGCGGCGTGCCCACGCCAGCGACTTGGCAGCGGACAGGCCGACGAGGAGCGCGCCGATGAGGCCCGGCCCGGTCGTGACGGCGACCCGGTCGACGTCGTCGAGGGTCGCGCCCGCCTCCGCCTGGGCCTCGCGGAGGACCGGCAGGAGGAGCTCCAGGTGACGGCGCGAGGCCACTTCGGGCACGACGCCGCCGTAGCGGGCGTGGAGGTCGGCCTGGGACGCGACGACGTTGGCGCGGATCTCACCGTCATCGGTGACGAGCGCTGCTGCCGTCTCGTCGCACGAGGTCTCGAGCGCGAGGATCATCGCCCGATGATGCCTGCCTCACCGACCTCGGGCAGCCGGGGCGTGGGGTGATCAGGCGCTCGCGGCCTCGCGCACGGGGTCCTTCCACATGATCAGCGCGTCCTCGCGATTGTCCGTGTAGTAGCCGCGGCGGATGCCCCGCGCCTTGAAGCCGAGGCGCTCGTAGAGGCGAATCGCACTGCGGTTGGAGACGCGGACCTCGAGCGTGTAGCCGCGGCGTCCGTCGCCGGCGGTGAGCTCGAACAGCTGCTCCAGGAGGCTGGTCGCGATCCCACGGCCGCGGTACTCGGGCGCGACGGCGACGTTCATCACGTGCCAGGCGTCGACGTAGCGGGAGATGATCAGGTACCCCACGAGCTCCGCCGTCTCCGAGTCGTAGGCGCCGAGACAGACCGAGGACGACTTCGTCAGCTCGCCGGCGAACATGGAGCGCGACCACGGAGTCGGGTACGAGCGCCGCTCGATCCGCTCGATCGCTCCGAGGTCGCGCAGCTTGAGGTTGCGAAGCACGATCACCGGGCGACGGCCTTCTCCGCGTCCGGGACGCGGAGGTAGAACGGCTCGACGGCGTCGGCCGGGCCGAAGTCGCGTGCGAGGACTGCGTGGAAGCGGGCGCGCGGGAGGTGGCGCGGGTCGTCATCCGGTGGGATCTCGGCGCCGGCGGCTTCCAGCTGTGTGCGGTAGCGGAGCGCGCCGTCTCCGACCAGCGTGGCGGGCCGCAGCGCCGTGGGGGGAAGCACGCGGGGCTCGCCGTCGACCAGCGCGAACACCTCGCGGCGCCGGGCGTCGATCACCGGGACCGCGCCGGGAGCGCCGGCTGCGAGCGCATCGAGCGTCGAGACGCCGGCGACGGGCAGCTCGAGCGCGAGGGCGATCGCACGGGCGGCTGCGAGCCCCATGCGCAGGCCGGTGAAGCTCCCCGGCCCGATACCGACAACGATCGCGTCGAGCTCCCTCGGGTCGTCGAGCAACTCGTCCATCGCCCGGAAGATCTCGCGCGGCTGCACGGCCGCCTCCGCCAGCGGCTCGCCGTCACGGACGAGCGCCGCCGTCGCGGTCGTCGTCGCGGTGTCCAGAGCCAGGATCAACACGCCGTCGCACCCGTTCTAGCAAGGAGCCTTCCGCCCCGGCGAGGGAGATCACCCGCCTTTCCGGCGTCGCGTGCTGCAGCGTGACCGCGACGCGCGCGGGCGGAAGCGCGTCGTGCGCCGCTTCGGGCCACTCGACGAAAACGACGGCGTCGTCGAAGTACGGCTCGAGATCTCCCCACTCGGCCGACGAAAAGCCCTGGAAACGGAACAGATCGAGGTGTGAGACAGCGGTATCGCCGCGATAGCGGTTGCCGACCGTGTAGGTCGGGCTCGTGACCGGCTGCTCGACCCCGAGCGCGCGGCACGCGCCGCGCACGAACGTCGTCTTGCCCGCGCCGAGCTCGCCGGAGACCGTGACCACGTCGCCGGGCTTCAGCTCGGCCGCGAGCGCGGCGCCGATCGCCTCGGTCTCCTGCGGAGACCCGGACTCGAGCTCCATGGCCGCGGAGGCTAGAAGAGGCCGAGCTGGACTGCGGGCTCTGACGCCAGCGGCTCTGGCTCGGCTTGCTGCGCGACGATCGGTTCGGAGGGCCGGCCGATGATCGCGGGGATCCGCGCGAAGTCCTCTTCGAGCACCTGGAGCATCTTGGGCGTGTAGAGCGCCGCAGCCGGGTGGTAGAGCGGGTAGAGGATGACGCTGTTGCCGCCGAGCGTCGTCTCCTGCTCGACCCCATGGACGCGCGTGATCCCCGTCGGCTTGCCCGACAGGAGCTTCGTGGCGAAGTTGCCCAGCGTCGCGACGACGGTCGGCTCGATCAGCTCGATCTGCTTGAAGAGGTGCGACTCGCACGCCTCGATCTCGTCCGGCTGGGGGTCGCGGTTGCCCGGCGGGCGGCACTTGAGCACGTTCGCGATGTAGACCTGCGAGCGTTCGAGGCCGATCCCGGCGAGTAGCTTGTCGAGCAGCTTTCCCGCCTGGCCGACGAACGGGTAGCCCTGCTTGTCCTCGTGGAAGCCGGGCGCCTCGCCGACGAACATCAGGTCGGCGTGCGGGTTCCCGACGCCGAAAACGACCTGCGTTCGCCCCTCTGCCAGTCGACAGCGCGTGCATCCCGAGACGAGCTCCTCGAAGGCGGAGAGGGCCGCTGCGTCAGGCATCGGGTGAGTGTAGGCGCGCCTGCGGACGAACGCCCAGCTGTCCACACCTGTCTCGGCCAAGACTCCAGACATGTCCTGCGGATGAGGCCGAGCGGGGCTAGTGGCCGCAGCCGCAGGAGCCGCCGCAGCAGCCGCCGCCACCGCCGGCGGGCCCGAAGCTCGGCTGCTCGCCGCCGCCGTGCGTGGCGAAGACGGAGAGCTGCTTGCGAACGTTCTCGGCGCCGCAGTCAGGGCAGTCAGGGTCGTGTCCGTTGCGGACGAGCTCCTCGAAGTGGGACTCGCACTGCATGCAGACGTACTCGTAAATCGGCATCGACGTCAAATATAGGCGAGGAGCCGGCGCGTCCGCCGGCTCCTCAGCTCGACCTCGTTGGCGAGGGGAGGTTAGTGCGGAACCTCCACGACAGCCTTGTCCGACTTGATGAACCCGAGCCGGAAGCGGCCGTCCTGGCGGTGGCAATGCAGCTTCACCTGCATGCCGACCGGGAACGCCGAGAGGTCGAGACCTGGAGGAACGTCACAGGCGAGCACCGTGCCGTCCTCGGATCGAACCGAGATTGATGCCTCCGCGCGTGGGCTGACCACGCCGTTAGGCCCACGGCACCCAGCAGGAAAGCTCTCCGCATGTCGTTCTCTCCCTCTCCCGGCGCTCGGTTGCCGCTGCGCCCGTCTCCCCCTGTTGCCACCCCTGTATCGGCGCACCCCCGGATCGGGTGAGGACGATCACTCCCTCGGGGTACACTCTTCGGGAGCCCGGTATCCCCTCGGGAACTGGAGCCAACGTTGATCGAGACAGTCACCGTCATCGGACGCGGCCGCGTCGGTTCGGCCGTCGCAGCGCGCCTCGCCGAGCGCGGCGTAGAGCTGCGGGACGACGGCGCCGAGGTCGTCCTCCTGTGCGTTCCGGACGAGGCTATTCCGGACGTGGCGAGGGGTCTGACCCCCGGCGATGCCTGGATCGGCCACGTCAGCGGAGCCACGCCGCTCTCGGCCCTGGCTCCGCACACGCGCCGCTTCTCGCTGCACCCGCTGCAGACGTTCACGAGAACCGGGAGGCCGGAGCAGCTGG
Source organism: uncultured Actinomycetes bacterium (assembly GCA_963738205.1). Taxonomy (GTDB): domain Bacteria; phylum Actinomycetota; class Thermoleophilia; order Gaiellales; family Gaiellaceae; genus DATFQE01. The sequence goes on along the minus strand of CAVTVQ010000009.1, from coordinate 347,447 downwards.
ACGGCGCCTTCGCCGCCGTGGCCGGGGAGACGCCCGAAGCGCTCGCGCTAGCCACGGACCTGGCTCGCACGCTGGGCCTGGAGCCGTTCGAGCTCGCGGACGACCGGCGCGCGCTCTACCACGCCGGGGCGGCCGTGGCCTCGAACTACCTCGTGACGCTGTACCGGATCGCCGCCGGGCTCCTGGAGGAGGCCGGCGCGCCGCCGGAGGCCCTCGTCCCGCTGATGCGGCGGACGATCGAGAACGGCTTCGAGCTCACGGGCCCGATCGCCCGCGGCGACTGGGCAACCGTCGACGCACATCTGCAGGCGATCCGGACGGCGCGTCCCGAGCTGGAGCCGGTCTACCAGGTGCTGGCGGAGGCGACCAGGCCGTGAGGACGTTGCGCACGATCGCCGAGCTGCGGGCCGCGCTGGAGTCGCTGGGCCGCATCAACACCGGGCTCGTCCCGACGATGGGCGCGTTCCACGAGGGCCACCTCGCCCTGCTGCGCGCCGCGCGCGGCGAGAACGACACGGTGGTGGTCAGCGTCTTCGTCAACCCCGCCCAGTTCGCCGAAGGCGAGGACTTCGAGCGGTATCCGCGCGACGAAGCTCGCGACGCGGAGCTCGCCGAGGCGGCCGGCGCCGACTTCCTCTTCGCACCTACCGTCGAGGAGCTGTACCCGGGCGGCTTCCAGACCTGGGTCGACGTCGAGAAGCTGGGCGCCGTGCTGGAGGGCGAGCACCGGCCCGGCCACTTCCGCGGGGTCGCGACCGTCTGCCTCAAGCTCTTCAACCTCGTCCAGCCGCAACGTGCCTACTTCGGCCAGAAGGACGCCCAGCAGGTCGCCGTCGTCAAGCGGATGGTCGACGACCTGAACCTCGACGTCGACGTCCGCGTCGTCGCCACCGTGCGCGATGCCGACGGGCTGGCACTGTCGTCGCGCAACGCCTACCTCTCGCCCGAGGAGCGCGAGGCCGCCTTGACCCTGCCCAAGGCCCTGGCCAGCCGCGACCCCGAGCGGGCTCGCGAGCTGCTGAACGGCCTCGAGGTCGACTACCTCGAGGTCGTCGAGTTCGAGCCGCGCATTCTCGCCGCCGCCGTCCGCGTCGGAAAGACCCGTCTCATCGACAACGTCGTCCTGGAAGGAGAAACCGCATGACCACGCGCCCCGACACGACCGGCAAGCTGCCCCTGACCGAGGTCGCCGAGATGAAGCGGCGCGGCGACCGGATCGTGATGGTCACGGCCTACGACGCCCCCGGCGCGCGCTTCGCCGACGCGGCGGGAATCGACCTGGTGCTGGTGGGCGACTCCGCGGCAATGGTCGTGCTCGGACACGACTCGACAGTCCCGGCGACGATGGACGAGATGCTCATGCTGACCCGCGCCGTGACGCGCGGCGCACGGCGGCCGCTGGTCGTGGCCGACATGCCGTTCGGGTCGTTCCAGGTCTCCGACGAAGAGGCGCTCGCCAACGCCATTCGCTTCGTCAAGGAGGCCGGCGCCGATGCCGTCAAGCTCGAGGGCGCGGGCCCCTCCCTCTCCCGTGTCCGCGCCCTCGTCGGCGCCGGAATCCCCGTGATGGGCCACATCGGCCTGACGCCGCAGTCGGCGACGATGCTGGGCGGCTTCAAGGCCCAGGGACGGACGGCGGAGAAGGCGCGCCGGCTGGTGGAGGACGCTGTGGCGCTCGAGGAGGCCGGCTGCTTCTCGCTGGTGCTCGAGGCGGTGCCCTCCCCGGTGGCGACGCGGATCACCGAGACGCTCGCGATTCCGACGATCGGGATCGGCGCCGGCGCCGGCTGCGACGGCCAGGTGCTCGTCTACCACGACCTGCTCGGGCTCTACGAGGCCCGGGCGCCCCGCTTCGTCAAGCGCTACGCCGCGCTCGCGGACGAGATCCGCGCAGCGCTCGAGGCGTACGCAGATGACGTCCGGAGCGGGCGCTTCCCCGCCGAGCAGCACGGCTACGCAATGCCCGAGGAGGAACTGGAGGCGTTCAGGGCCGAGCTACTGGAAGCGGTCGATCCAGACCGCCAGCCCGGCTAGGGTCGCCGGCAGCACGCTGGCCGCCGCGGCGCGAGGCCACGGCAGCCCGAGGGCGTAGCGCGCTCCACACACGAGCAGGCCGAGCGCCCAGAGCGCGCAGGCGAGCTCGGCGAGCGCGAACGCGGTCCCGTCGACGCCGCCGTCGCCGCCGCCCGCCCTGAACAGGTCGCCGCCGTAGGCCGCAATCCGCACCGGCCAGAGGATGAGCGTCCCGAGGGCAAGCGGCGCGCACGCGTAGGCGACCACGTGCCGCGCGAGCCGATAGGGAGCGCCGGAGCCCAGCTTCAGAGCCGCGCCGAGGAGGAAGTAGCCGACGAAGGCGTAGGCAACGGCCGCGATGAACGCGAAGGCCGCGACCGAGGCACCGCTGACCTCGGGGTCGTCCAGGAACGTCGCGAACCGAGGCGTCGAAAGCACCGCGAACAACCCCGCCAGCACGACGAGCGCAGCTGCCGGCTCCTGCCGCTCGTCGGCCCCGTCCAGCCGCATGGCCGAGAAGACGTTCCGCGGGGCCCACAGGACGAGCGCTGTCCGCAGCCACCACTCCCTCTCCCCCACGCGCGCGAGATTACTGGCAGATGTCCCCCGAATGGGGGAGCCCCGTACGTCCGAATGGGGGACGTCTCAGCGCGGCTTCGGGCCGAAGTTCTGTTTGTGGCGCGGCTACGCCATTGATTCGACTGCGGCCAAAGGAGTCCACTGCCATGACCGGAAGACCTCGGAAGATCCTGCTTTCCCTGCTGGTGCTGGGAGCGGCGAGCGCCCTCGCCGGCTTCGGCACGTTCTCGGCGTTCTCGAGCACGACCACGAACTCCGGCAACTCGTTCGCCGCCGGCACCGTGTTCGTCGACGACAACGACGCCGGTGCGGCCATGTACACCGTCTCGAACCAGAAGCCCGGCGTTGCGACGCAGCGCTGCATCAAGGTGACGTACGGCGGCACGATGGCCGCCGACGTCAAGCTCTACACGACGTCCTCGGTCGGCGCGGTCGCCGACTACATCGACCTGACCGTCGAGAAGGGCACCGGAAACCCGTCCTTCCCGAACTGCACCGGGTTCAGCTCGGAGGCGACGATCTACACCGGCGAGCTCGACGACTTCACGACGTCGAAGAACTCCTACGCGAACGGCATCTCCGTGTTCCCCGGCGTCCAGACGCAGTGGAACCAGAGCGACGCGCTCGTGTACCGGTTCACGCTGACTCTGCAGGACGACAACAACGCAAACGGCGGCGCAACGCCGCTCTCCACTGGTTCCCACGCCTTCACGTGGGAGGCAAGGAACCAGTAGTGCAAGCCCGACTCCTTTGGTAGCGCGCTGAGGGCGGCTCCGTCAGGGGCCGCCCTCAGGCGTTTCTTCAGAAGAGCCGGACAGGCGTCCATGGAGAGCGAAAACCGCATCGAGTCGTACGTCCGTCGGGCCGGCGTCCTGGCGGGCCTGGCGCTCGTCGTCGCGCTCGTAGTGTCGTTCCGCGTGCCCGACGGCAGCCGGACGCTGGGCGCCGACGTGATCCTCTCGATCTCGCCCACGGGCGAGCTCGGCGTGTCGCGTCCGGGACCCTTCATGAGCGCGACCGGACTCCGTCCGGGCGACGTCCTGAAGGGCAAAGTCGACGTGCACAACCAGACCGGGAAGCGTCTCGCCGTCCGGCTGCGCGCACTGCCCGACAGCAAGGATCTCGACCGGCTGCTCGTGGTCGACGTCCGCGCGGGCAATGCCCGCATCTACCACGGGCGCCTCGCCGGCCTGCGCGGGCGGACGCACGCCTTCTCGCTCGCCGCAGACGAGAAGCGCTTCCTGCGCCTGCGCGCGGCGCTGCCGACGAGCCTGAAGACCGGTTACGCCGGCCGCATCGAGACCGTCAAGCTGGAGCTCTCCAGCGTCGTGGAGGCGCAGCGTGGCTAGGAAGATCCTGCTGACGCTCCTCGTTCTCGGCTGCCTGGCCGCTGTCAGCGGCGCGGCCACCTACTCGGCCTTCTCCAGCGCAACATCCAGCCCCGGCAACTCCTTCGCCGCCGGCACCGTCCTGATCACGGACAACGACACGAGCACGGCCATGCTCGCGCTCTCGAACGCACAGCCGGGTGCCGGCGACACGGGCTGCATCCTGCTCACCTACTCGGGCACCCTCGATTCGACCGTGCGGCTCTACGGCACGATTGCCGGCGCCCTCGCCCCGTACCTGACGCTCACGGTGACGCGCGGCACCGACTCCTCGCCCGGCTTCGACTCCTGCACCGGCTTCTCGGCCGACGGCACCAACTACATCGGCGCCGGCAACGGCATCGTCTACCAGGGCGCGCTGTCCGCCTTCCCGTCAACCTACGCGACCGGGCTCGTCGATCCCACGACCGGATCGCCCGAGGCGTGGACGACCGGTGAGACCCACTCCTACCGCTTCGTCGTCACGCTCCAGAACGACAACAACGCGCAGGGGCAGAGCGCGACCGCCGCCTTCACGTGGGAGGCACGGAACTCATGAGCGGGTCGCTCGAGCTCGTCCTGCTCCTGGGCGCGGGCCAGCTCGGCCTGCTGACTTGGATCCATCTGCGTGGGCGGGCCGGTCGGCGCGTGCCGCTGTCGCTCCGGCTGACGCGCGTCGCGACCACGTCCGTGCTGCTCGGCGTCGGGCTCGGGATCTTCGGCCTCATCGTGGCGCCGTCGCTGTTCGGCGGGCGCTCGCTGACCGTCCTCTCCGGCTCGATGGAGCCGGCCTTGCAGGTCGGCGACATCGTGATCGACAGCCGCGTCTCGCCGACGGACGTGCGGGTCGGCGACATCGTCACCTTCTCCGACCCCGAGGGCACCGGCAAGCTGATCACCCATCGCGTGCGCCGCTTGCGCGTCTCCGAAGGGACGGCCCACGTCGTGACGAAGGGCGACAACACCAATGCCGTCGAGCGCTGGGACATCCCCGCCGGCGGGTCGGTCGGCCGCGTCGAGTACCGCGTGCCGCTGCTCGGCTTCCTCGTCTTCTGGCTGCACGGCCCGCTCGGGCGTCTCGGCCTGATCGTCGTGCCCGCACTCCTGCTGGCCGGATTCGAGCTGTGGCGCATCTGGCGGCCGCAGCGCCGACGAAACCTCGGCGATGCCCCCGCCTAGCCTCAAGCCGATCGTGATCGCCATGGCGTTCGCCCTGTTGGGCCTCGTCGCGGTCGCGGCTGGCTTCGCATTGCGGTAGGAGGGGCAGGCGATGCGCCGAACGTTTCGGGACGCCAGGCCAAGCGAGGTTGCCCCCATGGGACGCCGGATTCCGATCGTGCTCGTGCTCGTGATCGTCGCCGCTGTCGGCATCGTGGGCGCCGTCGTCGGCTTCACGTACTCGGCGCTCAGCTCGACGACGGGGAACCCGACGAGCAGCTTCAGCGCCAACGCGAAGTTCTGCTCCAGGTCGTCGGCGGTCTGGCTCACGGGGATGGAGCACGGCGTGGTCGCGACCGTGGGGGGAGGCATCTTCACGACGGTCACCGGCGCGCCGACCGCCGACAACACCACGTTTCGCAACGGTGCCTACTCGCTGCGCATCGCCGACACGGCCGCCGGGTCGACGATCAACGCGCTGCGGACGTTCACCGGGTCCAGTGTCGTCGTGGCGCGCTTCGCCGTGCGGCTGAACACGCTGCCCGGGGTGAACTCGAACCTCGTCTACGTCGACTCCGCGACCGACCTCGTCTTCGGCTTCGACCAGGCGACGCAGAAGTTCCGGTTGACCATCGGCGCGTCCACCCAGCTATCGGCGACCACGGTCACCGCGGCAACGTGGTACGTGATCGACCTTCGCTACGACATGCGCAACAACCCCAACCTCGGCGACTGGCGGATCAACGCCGTGGCACAGGCGCAGGTTTCGCTTGCGACAGCGGCGACGACGGCGAACGGCTTCGGGCTCGGCTCGACCACGAACGCGAGCATTTACACGGCCAACTACGACGACATCTTCGTCGCAGACCAGGCGACTGCGTATCCCGTCGGCGACGGCAAGATCGTCGGGCTGCTCCCCAACGGCGTCGGGACACACAGCGGTGCGACCAACTTCCGCAACGACGACGGCAGTGTGATCAACGCGACGTCGTGGCAGCGCCTCGACGAAGTACCGATGAACTCGGTCGCCGACTACGTCCGCCAGCAGGCGAACAGCGGCACGAGCTACCTCGAGTTCACGCTGGCGGACACGACCGAGACCTGCATCCGCGAGATCTCGGCGGTGCTGGCCTACCACGGCGCGTCGAACGCCGCGGACAACGGCAAGGGCAGCATCTTCGACGGTTCCACCGAGTCGATCATGTTCAGCGGCGACATGGGCTCGAACACGATCCGGTACGCGAACGTGATCGCCACGCCGGCGAGCGCGCCCTGGTCGCAGACCTCCGCCAACGCGCTCCTCGCCAGGGTGGGCTACTCGACCGACACGAGCCCGAACCCGTACTGGGACGCGATCATCCTCGAAGTCGCCGCCGCCTGACCCGCGCCGCCACGTCCCTTCGAGTCGTGTCCAGGGGTCTGACCCCCTGACATCGCCGTTACGGACGTGGCCGCCCACGCAACCATGCGGGTTCGCAGCCGCGGACGCGGCCGTTGTGGCCGTGGCCGTGAGACATGTCCGTGCCCGGCCCTCCGGGCCGGCCCTTCGCCTTAGGCGGCGGCTGCCGCCTTCGCCGGGAGCACACCGCGCAGGAACTGCCCGGTGAAGCTCTCCTCCGCCTCGGCCACCTGCTCCGGCGTCCCGGTCGCGATCACCTCACCGCCGGCCTCGCCGCCCTCCGGCCCGAGGTCGACGAGCCAGTCGGCCTGCTTGATCACGTCGAGGTTGTGCTCGATCACGACCACCGTGTTGCCCGCGTCCACGAGCCGCTGCAGCATCTCGAGGAGCTTCTCGATGTCCGCGAAGTGCAGCCCCGTCGTCGGCTCGTCGAGGATGTAGAGCGTGCGGCCGGTGGCGATCTTGCTCAGCTCGGCCGCAAGCTTCACACGCTGCGCCTCGCCGCCAGACAGCGTCGTCGCCGGCTGCCCGAGCTTGATGTAGTCGAGCCCGACGTCGTGCAGCGCCTGCAGCCGCCGGCGCAGCTTCGGGATCTTCGCGAAAAACTTCAACGCCTCCTCGACCGACATCTCGAGCACGTCCGCGATCGACTTGCCCTTGAAGCGCACCTCCAGGGTCTCGCGGTTGTAGCGCCGTCCGTGACAGGTCTCGCACGGCACGTAGACGTCCGGCAGGAAGTGCATCTCGATCTTGATCTGACCGTCGCCCTTGCACGTCTCGCACCGGCCGCCACGCACGTTGAACGAGAAGCGTCCCGGCTTGTACCCGCGCACCTTGGCCTCGGGCGTCAGCGAGTAGAGGTCGCGGATGTGGTCGAAGAGCTTCGTGTAGGTGGCCGGGTTCGACCGCGGCGTCCTGCCGATCGGCGTCTGGTCGATCTCGATCACCTTGTCGAACGCCTCGATTCCCTCGACCGAGTCGTGCTCACCCGGCTTCACCCGCATGCGATGGAGGCGGTTCGCGAGCGCCTTGTAGACGATCTCGTTGACCAGCGTGGACTTGCCCGAGCCCGACACGCCTGTCACTGCCACGAACTTGCCGACCGGGAAGTCGACGTCGACGTCCTTGAGGTTGTGCATGCGCGCGCCGCGCACCGAGAAGACGCCGTTGTCCTCGGCGCGCCGCTCCGGGATCGGGATCTGCCTCTGGCCAGACAGGTACTGGCCCGTGACCGAGCCCTTCACACGCTCAACTTGCTCGGCGCGTCCCTCGGCGACGACCCGGCCGCCGTGCTCGCCGGCGCCGGGACCCATGTCGACGAGCCAGTCCGCGGCACGCATCATCTGCTCGTCGTGCTCGACCACGAGCACGGTGTTGCCGAGGTCGCGCAGGCGCTCGAGCGTGCCGATCAGCTTGTCGTTGTCGCGCTGGTGGAGCCCGATCGACGGCTCGTCGAGGATGTAGAGCACGCCGACCAGCTGCGAGCCGATCTGGGTCGCCAGGCGCAGCCTCTGTGCCTCGCCCCCGGAGAGCGTCGCCGCCCCCCTGTCGAGCTGCAGGTAGCCGACGCCGACGTTGTCGAGGAAGGTCAGGCGCTCACGGATCTCCTTGACGATGCGGTCGCCGATCAGGTGCTCGGTCGTGGTGAGGTCGAGCTCGTCGAGGAACGCCAGTGCCCGGAAGACCGACATCTGCGTGAACTCGTGGATGTTCTTGTCACCGACGGTGACTGCGAGCACCTCGGGCTTGAGGCGGGCGCCACCGCACTCGGGGCACGGACGGAAGCTCATGTACTCCTCGATCCGCTCCCGCACCTGGGACGAGTCGGTCTCGCGGTAGCGCCGCGCGAGGCTCTCGACGATCCCCTCGAAGGCCAGCATGTAGGAGCGCTTGCGGCCCATCCGGTTGCGGTAGGTGACGTAGACGCGGTCGCCGCCGGTGCCGTAGAGGAAGCGATCCTGCTGATCCGGAGTCAGCTCCTGCCACGGCGCGTCGAGGTCGATCTCGTAGCGGTCGGCGATCGCCTGGATGACGGACTCGTAGAAGCTCGAGCTGCCCACAGACCACGGCACGAGGGCTCCCTCGCCGATCGAGAGGCTTGGATCCGGCACGAGCAGGTCCGGGTCGATCTCCTGCTGCGCCCCGAGCCCGGTGCAGCGCGGGCAGGCGCCGTGCGGCGAGTTGAAGGAGAAGATCCGCGGCTGCAGCTCGGGCAGCGACACGCCGTGCTCGGGACAGGCGAACTTCTCGCTGAAGGTCAGCGGCTCGCCCTCGTCGAGGCGGTCGATCACGACGAGGCCGTCGGCAAGAGCGACCGCCGTCTCGATCGACTGCCACAGGCGTGTGCGCAGATCCGGCTTCATCACGAGCCGGTCGACGACGACCTCGATCGTGTGCTTGAACTTCTTGTCGAGCACGATCTCGTCCTCGAGCAGCCGCTGCTCGCCGTCGACCTTCACGCGTGTGAAGCCGTCGCGGCGGAGCTCCTCGAAGACGTCCCGGTACTCGCCCTTGCGGTCGCGCACGACCGGGGCGTTGACGGTGAACTTCGTCCCCTCGGGGAGCCGGAGCACCTGGTCGACGATCGCCTCGATCGACTGGCCGGCGATCGGCCGCCCGCAGACCGGACAGTGCGGCCGTCCCACCCGTGCATAGAGCAGACGCAGGTAGTCGTAGATCTCCGTGACGGTGCCGACGGTCGAGCGCGGGTTCCGGCTCGTCGTCTTCTGGTCGATCGAGATCGCCGGGCTGAGACCGTCGATCGAGTCGACGTCCGGCTTCTCCATCATCTGCAGGAACTGGCGCGCGTACGCCGAGAGCGACTCGACGTAGCGCCGCTGGCCCTCGGCGTAGATCGTGTCGAAGGCCAGGCTGGACTTGCCGGACCCCGAGAGTCCGGTGATGGTGACCAGCGAGTTCCGCGGCAACGAGACGGTGACGTCCTTGAGGTTGTGCTCGCGGGCGCCGTGAACGACGAGGGCGTCGGCGGCCATCGAGGCAGTTTAGCTACCGAACGTGTGTTCGGCAACGGTTGGCGAAACGGCTTGTAAGCGGACGCCCCGCGCTCCGCTCCACGGCCATTCCGTCCAGTCGTCGACGAGGCCGGCGCGCACCGGGTTCGCCAGCACGTACTCGATCGTGCGCTCAAAATGCTCGTCGTCCCGGATCACCCAGGAGGCGAATCGTGCTCCGAAGACGTGCCCGTCGCGGTCGTGCCTGCGGTTGAAGAGCTGTGCATACTCGCCGTTCAGGTACTGCATCCCCGCGGAGAGGCGCTCGGCCGTCGTCTCGACGACGAGGTGGTAGTGCGTACCCAGCAGGCAGAACGCGTGGCACTCCCACTCGTAGCGCTCGACGACCACGGCAAGGAGCGCGAGGAAGAGCAGGCGGTCGGCGTCGTCCGCGAAGACCAACCGCCGAAAGACGCCGCGAGTCGTGACATGGAAGATCCCGTCAGGCAACTCGCTGCGGCGGATTCGCGGCACGAACGCGACCGTAGACGCCGCCACGCCTGCATCCGGACGTTGTGGAAAGACCGACACACTCTCGGCACACTCGCCGCGTCCCAAGTGGCCATGTCGAGGGGCCAGACCCCTGGCCTCGGCTCATGGGGGCGTGGCTGGAAGGGCTAGGAGGCGAGCCGCTCGACGAGGCTGCACACGCGCTTCGGCTGCGCCACGTTGTCGAGCGATAGGGGCCCGACGACGACCGTCCCGTAACCCAGCAGCTGGCCCGGCAGCGACTGGTCGAGCTCGACCGCCTCGACGGCACGCAGGCGTACGGCCTTTGCTCGGCGGCGCCAGGTGCCCTGGATCAGAAAAACCTTCTCGCTCGTCACCACCACGCGGGTCCGCTCCCAGCGCCACACGGCCCGCACCGACACGAGCGCGCCGAGCGCCATCAACGTCGCCCCGACCACCGCAAGCGGCCAAGCGAACGCGAGCAGGGCGCCGCCGCCCACCGCCGCGATCAGCGCCCTCGTCAACGGGCGAACGAGCACGATCCCGTGCCGACGGGCGTCGAGAAAGACGCGTTCATCCGGGTCGGACAGCATCGGGCCGCGCCCTTCGCCGTGCCGAACCGCGCTCCTCCCGCGCTGCGTGGCCCGGAGGCCGCGCGCTCAGGCCTTGCGCCAGCGGCCGAACACCAGGCCGCCGAGGGTGAAGCCGAGGCCGAACGTGCCCACCGCGAACGCGCCGAGCGTGATCGCCTTGCGCACGCCCGAGAGGCGCTGCCAACGCCCGAGCGCCTCCTCTTCCTCCATCGTGAGCGGCTCGCCCCGCCGTTTCTTCCGGAGCGCGCCCCCCGCGCGAAGGCCCAGATAGAGATCATCGAAGATCTCGGCCGACTGATCGCTCACCGAAAGTCAGTGTATAGCCTCCAGCGGCTGTGTCTGGCCGTCTCCTCCACGTCTCCGACCTGCACGTGGGGAGCCGCGAGGCCTTTCGGATCGAGCCGAGCCTCGCCGAGCTCGTCGAACGGCTTGCTCCCGAGTTGATCGTGGCCAGCGGCGACCTCACCCACCGGGGGCGCGCGGAGCAGCACGAGCGCGCAGCGGACTTCCTGCGCGGGTTCGGGCTGCCACTCCACGTGATCCCGGGAAACCACGACATCCCGTACACCTTCCCGGCCCGGTTCACGCGGACGTTCGCGGAGTTCGAGCGGCACTGGGAGACGACGCAGCCCGTCTACCGCTCCGAGACCCTGTTCGTCGTCGGCCTCAACTCGGTGCGCCCCTGGCGCCAGCAGTCGGGCGGGATCCGAACGGCGCAGCTGGAATGGATGGCCCAACAGCTCGAGACCGCTCCAGCGGGCGCTTTGCGTGTGGCCACGCTGCACCACCACCTGGTGGGCGCACCGTGGCGTTCCCGTAAGAAGCCCGTCGCGCGTCGCAACCACGTCCTCGCCTCGCTGGTCGAGTCGGGCGCCGAGCTGATCCTCGCCGGCCACATCCACCAGGCGGCGATCAGCGAGCGGCGCGAGTTCGAGGTTTCTGCGGGCGACGAGCGGTCGGTCACCGTCTCGATCGCTCCCGGCCTCGGCCAGCCACGGCCCCACCGCCGCGGAGAGGCCCGCGGCCTCCACGTCTACGACTTCGACGAGGCGTCGCTGCGCGTTCAGACCTACGTCTGGCGCGACGACGACTGGGGGCTCACGGCCATACGCCGTTTCGGGCGCGGCCGTGAGCCACTCGCAGTCGAGACGTGAGTCAGACGGTCCGAGGCTCCCTGCCGGGCAGGACGCGCTGGACGAGCGTCACCAGGATCGCCGCCACGATGACGGCGAGGATCCAGCCGAGCCAGCCCGAGATGAGCACGCCCACGATCAGCACGGATGCGATGCCGATCAGGATCGTGACGATCCAGCCCATTGGATCGGGCCCCGGGTTGATGAGACGGCCCAGAGCGCCGACGATCAGGCCGACGATGATGAGTCCGATGATTTCTCCCATGGGCCAAGTTGTTTCCGGCCGCGGGTCGGCCAAACACGCCTACCGCTGGGGAAAGCTCACGGCCTGACGATCGGCCGGTGCTGGACGAACTTGCGGTAGGCGGCGAGTAGGAGCGTCGCCCCGCCGACGAGAAACGGGAACGCCCAGGTGTCCGAGCCGAACAGCGCGTAACCGATTGCCGCACCGACCAGCGAGCCGGCCACGCCGAGCGCGATCGTCGCCCAGATCGACATCGGGTCAGGCCCTGGGAGCGCCAACCGTGCGAGCGCCCCGACGACCAGGCCCGTGACCGCGATCGCGATCAGGAACGCGAAGACCTCCACGCGGAGACGCTAGCGCGCTAGGCGGCCGAAGCGGTGCCGTACCGCTCTGCGGCACGCGCCCGGGCACGCGCAGCCTCGACCTCACGGTCACGCGGCGCAGCTGCCGTGGTGAGCTCGTCGAGCAACCGTGACGACGCTGACGCGACCGCGTCCACCGCGCGCGCGAAGGCGGCCTCGTTGGCCTTCGACGGCTTGGTGTACCCGCTGATCTTGCGGACGTACTGCAGCGCGGAGGCCCGGACCTCGTCCTCGGTGGCGGGCGGCTCGAAGTTGTGGAGTGTTCTGATGTTGCGGCACATGGCCGCGATGCTAGCGACCCCGCCTAGGCCGGCGCTGTCGCGGCGGCGAGCAGCTCCCGCCGCAGGTCCTTGATCTCGTCGCGTAGCTTCGCCGCGTACTCGAACCGGAGCTCCTCGGCTGCCGCGAACATCTCCTCCTCGAGGGTGATCACGAGCTTCTCGAGCTCCTCGGCGCTCATTCCCTCGACCTCCGACTTGCCCCGCCGTCGCCGGGTCGGGACGGTCGGCGACTCGAGCGACAGGAACTCGGCGATGTCGGAGACGCCCTTGACGATCGACTCGGGCGTGATCCCGTGCTCCTCGTTGTACGCGAGCTGGATCGCGCGGCGCCGGTCGGTCTCGCCCATGGCGTCGGAGATCGCCTGCGTCACCTTGTCCGCGTAGAGCAGCACCTTGCCGTTCACGTTCCGCGCGGCCCGACCGATCGTCTGGATCAGCGACGTCCGCCCGCGGAGGAAGCCCTCCTTGTCCGCGTCGAGCACCGCGACGAGCGAGACCTCGGGCAGGTCGAGGCCCTCGCGCAGCAGGTTGACGCCCACGAGCACGTCGTACTCGCCCAGCCGGAGCTCGCGGATGATCTGGATCCGCTCGAGCGTGTCGATCTCGGAGTGGAGATAGCGCGCCTTGACGCCCGACTCGAGCAGGTAGTCGGTCAGGTCCTCCGCCATCTTCTTGGTCAGCGTCGTCACGAGCGTGCGCTCGCCGGCTTCCTCGCGCCGGCGGATTTCGTTGAGCAGGTCGTCGATCTGGTTCTTGGTCGCGCGCAGCTCGACCTCGGGGTCGATGATCCCGGTCGGCCGCACGAGCTGCTCCGCGACGCGGGCCGAGCGCCCGAGCTCGAACGGCCCCGGCGTCGCCGAGACGAACACCAGCTGAGGCACCTTGCTCAGGAACTCGTCGAACCGAAGCGGACGGTTGTCGAGCGCCGACGGTAGCCGGAAGCCGTAGTCGACGAGGGTCTGCTTGCGCGAGCGGTCACCCTCGTGCATCCCGCCGATCTGCGGAATCGTCTGGTGCGACTCGTCGACGAACACGACGAAGTCGTCCGGGAAGTAGTCCAAGAGCGTGAACGGATGCGAGCCCGGCGGCCGCCCCTCGAGGATCCGCGAGTAGTTCTCGATCCCGTTACAGAACCCGAGCTCCCTCATCATCTCGAGGTCGTACTCGGTCCGCTGGCGCAACCTGTGCGCCTCGAGCAGCTTGTTCTCCGACTCCAGCTGGCGCGCCCGCTCCTCGAGCTCGTGGCGGATCTCCCCCACCGCGCGCTCGATCGTCGGCCGCGAGGTGACGTACTCCGTCGCCGGCCAGATCGCGAGGTTGTCGAGCCGGTCGTAGAGCTCGCCGGTGAGCGGATCGAAATGCGTGATCTGCTCGACCTCGTCGCCGAAGAACGAGATCCGGTACGCCGTCTCCATGTTCGCCGGCTGGATCTCGACGACGTCGCCCTTGACCCGGAAGCGGCCGCGACCCAGCACGCTGTCGTTGCGCACGTACTGGCTCTCGATCAGCTTGCGCAGTGCCTCGTCACGGTCGAACTCGGAGCCCACCTCGAGGATCAGCACACGGCCACGCCACTCCTCCGGCGAGCCGAGGCCGTAGATGCACGAGACCGACGCGACCACGACGACGTCCCTACGCGTGAACAGCGCCGAAGTCGCATTGAGCCGCAGGCGCGCGATGTCGTCGTTCTGCGAGCTGTCCTTCTCGATGTACAGGTCGGCCTGGGGCACGTACGCCTCGGGCTGGTAGTAGTCGTAGTACGAGACGAAGTACTCCACCGCGTTCTCGGGGAAGAACTCGCGGAACTCGTTGCAGAGCTGCGCGGCCAGCGTCTTGTTGTGCGCGATCACGAGCGCCGGCTTCTGCGTCTGCTCGATGATCCAGGCCATCGTCGCCGTCTTGCCGGTGCCCGTGGCGCCGAGCAGGGTTTGATAGCGCTCGCCCGCTGAGAGCCCCTCCGAGAGTTGGGCAATCGCCTTCGGCTGGTCGCCGGTCGGCATGTAGGAGGCGGCTGTCTTGAATTCCTTTACCACCGAGTAAGCCTAGCCAGGATGTCAGCCCCGACCCGCACCCCGCCCTACGAGAGTTACGGGGCAATTGCACGCGCCTTTCTCGGCGGAATCGCGACCGTCGCCGCCGTCGCCCGACGGGCTCCGACGGCGACCGCACTCGACTTCTTCGCCTTGTCCGCGGCCACCTTCAAGGCCTCCCGAACCCTGTCGCGCGAGCGGGTCGCGAGCTTCGTGCGGCAGCCGTTCGTGGAGGGCGAGGCGGAGACCGGCGAGGACGAGCAGCCGACCGGCGAAGGTTTGCAGCGCGCGCTCGGCGAGCTGGTCACGTACCCACGACTTCCTGCAGGCGGGCTTCAATGCGCTCCGCGCCAAGACGAATGAGCTGGAAGAGTCGGCCTAGACTCAGCTCGTGCCGACCTGCTCGAGCTGCGGCCAGGAGAATCCCGAAGGGTTTCGCTTCTGCGGAAACTGTGGGGCGGCGCTCGACCAGCCCGAGCCGGCCCGCGAGGTGCGCAAGACCGTCACGATCGTGTTCTCCGACGTGACGGGGTCGACCGCGCTCGGCGAGCGGCTCGACCCGGAGACCACGCGCCGCGTGATGAGCCGCTACTTCGACGCGATGAGCGCAGCGATCGAGCGCCACGGTGGCACCGTCGAGAAGTTCATCGGCGACGCGGTCATGGCCGTCTTCGGGATTCCAACCTTGCACGAGGACGACGCGTTACGGGCCGTCCGCGCCGCCGCGGACATGCGGAGCGCGCTGGCCGGCCTCAACGACGAGCTGGAACGGGACTTCGGCGTCCGCATCGAAGCACGAACCGGCGTCAACACCGGCGAGGTCGTTGCCGGTGAGGGCCAGACATTGGCGCTCGGAGATGCGGTCAACACCGCTGCTCGGCTCGAGCAGGCGGCGGCACCCGGCGAGATCCTGCTCGGTGATCCGACGCACCGGCTGGTCCGCGACGCGGTGCGTGCCGAGGCGATCGCGCCCGTGGCGGCGAAAGGCAAGAGCGAGCCCGTTGACGCGCACCGCCTGCTCGAGGTGGTGGCCGGCGCCGAGGCGTTCGCACGGCGCCTCGACGCGCCGATGATCGGCCGCGAGAACGAGCTCACGCAGCTCTGGCAGGCGTACGAGCGGTCGACTCGCGAGCGGACGCCTTACCTCTTCACGATCCTCGGCTCCGCCGGAATCGGCAAGTCGCGGCTCGTGGCCGAGTTCCTCGACCGCGCGGAAGGCGGTGCCACCATCCTCGTGGGCCGCTGCCTGCCTTACGGCGAAGGCATCACCTACTGGCCGCTCCTGGAGACGCTGCGCCACCTCGAGACCCCGGTGGCCGCCGAGCTCCACGATCGCCTCACGGGCGAGGCCGGCGGCGCCTCGGAGGAGATCGCCTACGCGGCGCGGCAGCTCTTCGAGCGTCTGGCCCGCGCGCGCCCGCTCGTCGTCGTCCTCGACGACCTGCATTGGGCCGAGCCGACGTTCCTCGATCTCATCGAGCACGTGGCCGACTGGTCCCGGGAAGCCCCCTTGCTTCTGCTGGCCGTCGCCCGCCCGGAGTTGCTCGACGCCCGACCGACCTGGGCCGGCGGGAAGCTCAACTCGACGTCGATCCTGCTCGAGTCGCTGTCGGCACAGGAATCCGAGCAGCTGATCGACGCGCTTCTCGCCCATCGTCAGTTCACGTCCGCGGTCAGGCGGCGCATCGTCGAAGCCGCCGAGGGGAACCCGCTCTTCGTGGAGCAGATGCTCGCGATGGCCGGCGAGGACGGCGCGAACGGCGAAACGGTCGTGCCCCCGACGATTCAGGCGCTCCTGGCGGCGCGGCTCGAGCGCCTTCCGCAGTCGGAGCGAGCGGCGGTCGAGCGCGCGTCGGTCGTGGGCAAGGAGTTCACGCTCGCCGAGGTGCGCGAGCTGTCCCCGCCGGACGAGCGATCGGCGGCCTCCGAGCGCGTGCTGGCGCTGGTGCGCAAGGAGCTCGTGCGACCGTCTCACACCGCGGAGGGCGCCGACATCTTCCGCTTCCGGCACCTGTTGATCCGCGACGCGGCCTACGAGTCGATGCCGAAGGAGACACGCATCGAACTCCACGAGCGCTACGCCGACCAGCTCGACGAGCGCTGGAGCGCCGAGACGGGCGAGCTCGACGAGATCGTCGGCTACCACCTCGAACAGGCGTACCGGTACCGAACGGAGCTTGGAGCGCTCCACGAGACCGGCACGACCCTGGGTCGGCGCGCCGCCGAGCGCCTGGCGGCGGCGGGCCAGCGCGCCCTGAGTCGGGGCGACCTCCACGCGGCGACGAAGCTGATCGAGCGTGCGGTCGCGCTCCTCGACCGCGAGAACCCACGTCAAGCAGAGCTGGTCTGCGACCTCTCGATCGCGATGCGAGAGCAAGGGCGCTTCGACGAGGCCGACGCCGCTCTCACGGGCGTCGTCGACCGCAACGCGGCCGACCCGGCGGTGCGGGCGCGGGCGGAGCTGCTTCGCACGCACCTGCGGACGATGAGGGGAGGCTCGCAGGCGGGTGCGCTCCAGAACGCGGAGCGCCTCACTGGGTTCCTGCAGGACCGTGGCGCGGAGCGTGAGCTCGGGGAGGCGTACATGCTGCTCGGGATCCTCCGCACCTGGCGCGGAACCGCGCGCGCGGGGCGACAGGCTTACGACCGCGCGGTGGAGCTGGCGAAGCGCTCGGGAAATGCACGCGTGCTCGCACAGACCCACTGGTGGCGGCTGGGGAACGCGCTCTGGGGACCGACGACGGTCGACGACGGGCTCCAGCTCTGCCGTCTGACCCGAGAAGAGACCGAAAGCCGTGCGACGGCCGCCGCCGTGACGCACATTGAGGGTGCGTTCCTCATCCTGCGGGAGAACGTCTCGAGGGCAACGCTCGACCGCGTGGCCGAAGCGGGCGCCGTCCTCGAAGAGCTCGGCCAGGTGGTGTCCCGCCAGTCGGCGCGCATGACCGTCGCCTATCCCCTCCTCTACACCGGCGAGCCCGGCCGTGCCGAAGAGCAGCTGCGAATCGCGAACAAGGGCCTGCGGAAGGTCGACGAGAGAGGCTTCCTCTCGACGATCAGCGCGCTCCTGGCGCTCGCACTCTGCGCGCAGGGCCGGTACGAGGAGGCCGAGCCCTTCTCGCGCGAGAGCGAGGAGATCGGTGCGCCCGACGACCTGACGACCCAGGCGTCGTGGCGCGCCGCCCGCGCGCAAATCCTCGCCGCGCGAGGCGAGGCGGATGCCGCAATCGCCGTCGGGCGGGAGGGCGTCGCCCTGATCGATTCGACCGACATGACGACCGATCGCACGACGGCGCACGTAGGACTCGGCTCGGCGTTCGCGATCCTCGGCCACCGCGTCGAGGCCCGCGGGTCGTTCGAGCGGGCGGCCGAGCTGCTCTCCGAGAAGGGCGCTGTCGGCGCCGTGGCCTACGTGCAGCGGCTAATAGCCGAGCTCTGACGCGTACGCGTCGCGGTAGATCCCCTTCAGCTCCCGGACGTGGGCGACGTAGTGGCGCGTCTCGGCGAACGCGATCCCCTTGCCCTGCTCGCGCCAGCTGTCGACGTTACCCTGGCCCGCGTTGAACGCCGCGAGCGCGAGCTCCTCATCGTTGTACTTGTCGAGCAGGTGCCGCAGGTACCAGGAGCCGTAGCGGACGTTGATCTCGGGGTTCGTCAGGTCGTCGACCCGGAACTTCGAGCCGCCCGTGCGCTCTGCGATCCCCTTCGCCGTGTCAGGCCGCAGCTGCATCAGGCCGACGGCGCCGGCGTCGGAGCGAGCCTCCGTGTCGAACTTCGACTCCTGGTAGACGACGGCGGCCAGGAGCGCCGGCTCGAGGCCGTAGTTCTCGGCGTGCCCCCGGATGATCTGCTCGTACGACAGCGGGTAGCGCAGCCGGTAGTACCAGCTCGGCTCGGCGGCTTGGACGTAGAGGACCAGGCCGGCGATCACGCCGAGTAGCACCGTCAACGGCAGGAGCCTTCTCATTTCGCGGCCCGCAGATCATCCAGCACCGAGGAGACGAACGCCTCGAGCTCCTGCTTCGACCCGTCGTTCACGTAGGAGTAGTCCGCCCGTCTCACCTTCTCGTCGTCGGGGATCAGCCGCCCGCTGCGCTGCTCGAGCGGGACGTGGGTTCGCGCACGCCGCACATTCTCCGGAGCGGTGATGACGACGACCACGTCGAAGTTCTCCGCCGAGCCCGCCTCGTACAGGAGCGGGACCTCCGTGACGGAGACCTCGGGTGGGTTCGGCAGCTGCGCGAGCTGGTCGCGCCAGGTCAGGTACTCCTGCGAGACGAGCGGATGCAGCAGCGACTCCAGCCAGGTGAGCTGCTCACGGTCGACGAAGACCTTCTCCGCCACCTTCGAGCGGTCGACCGCACCGTCGTCGTCGAGGACGTCGTCGCCCAGCCGCCCCGCGATCGCGCGCTTGACGGCCTCGTCGCTGCTCAGCAGGTGATGGACGATCTCGTCGCTCGAGACCGTTGCCGCGCCGAGACGTGCGAACGCGGCCAGCGCCTCGCTCTTCCCGGCGCCGATCCCGCCGGTGATCGCGACCGCGACGGGTCGCCGCAACTTACTCGGCGCGCTCGGGCTCTTCGGCGGCAGGCGAGTCGGCCTCCGCTGTCGCTGCAGGCTCGGCCTCGGCTACCGGCTCCTCCGCGGCGAGCTCCGCTGTCGGTGCAGGCTCCTCCGCGACCGGCTCCTCCGCGGCGGGCTCCTCAACGACCACGGGCTCCTCAACGACCACGGGCTCCTCAACGACCACGGGCGCCGCGTCGGCGACGGGCTGCTCGCTTGGCTCAGCCTCCGCCTCCGGCTCCTCGACCTCCGCGACCGCCTCGATCGAGCCCTCGGCGAGCTCGGTCTCGTCGAGCACCTCGACGTCCTCGGCCGGAGCGGCCGCCGCGTCCCCGAAGACGTCCTCCGACAGATCCAGGTTCGCCGCGAGCGGCGCGCCGTCGGCGCGCGGCTGCACGGACTCGCCTTCCTCGACCCGCTTGAGCGAGAGCGAGAGGCGGCGGCGGTCGGCGTCGATCTCGATCACCTTGACGTTGACGACGTCGCCCTGCGAGACGACCTCGCGCGGGTTCTCGACGTGGTGTTGGGCAAGCTCGGAGATGTGCACGAGCCCCTCGACGCCCGGGAGGATCTCGACGAAGGCGCCGAAGGTGACGACCTTCGTCACGCGGCCCTCGACGACGTCGCCCTCCCCGTACGCCTCGACCACCTGCTGCCAGGGGTCGGACTGGGTCTGCTTGAGCCCGAGCGAGATCCGCTGACGGTCGCGGTCGATGTCGAGCACCTTGACCTTGACGTCCTGCCCGATCTCGAGCACCTCGGAGGGATGGTTGACGTGGCGCCACGAAAGCTCGGAGATGTGGATGAGCCCGTCCATCCCGTCCAGGTCGACGAACGCGCCGAAATCGACGATGTTGGAGATCTGCCCGTCGACCACGTCGCCCGGGTTGAGCCGGTCGAGGATCGCCTGGCGCATCTCCTTGCGCTCGTCCTCGAGGACGGCGCGGCGCGAAAGGACGACGTTGTTGCGTGAGCGGTTGAGCTCGATCACCTTGGCGCGGAGCTCCTTGCCCAGGAAGTCGTCCAGGTCGTGGACGCGGCGGATGTCGACCAGCGAGGCGGGCAGGAAGCCGCGCACGCCCAGGTCGAGGATGAGGCCGCCCTTGACGACCTCGATCACCTTGCCGACGATCGGCTCGCCGGTCTCGGCCTTGGTCTCGATCGTCTTCCAGGCGAGCTCGAAGCGGGCGCGCTTCTTGGAGAGGATCAGGCGACCCTCGGCGTCCTCCTTCGTGAGGACGAGCGCATCGATCTCGTCGCCGAGCCCGACCTCGTCGGCCGGGTTGACCGAGCGGCGGATCGACAGCTCGGAGACGGGGATGACTCCTTCGGATTTGTAGCCGATGTCGACGAGCACCTCGTCCTTGTCGACGCGCACGACGGTGCCGTGCACGACCTCCCCCTCGTTGATGGTCGGGAAGGTGGCGTCGTAGTCAGGGACGAGCTCGCCCTCGGGGGTCGTCGTCCAGACGCCCTCCTCGAGCTGAGCTTCGGTTCGGTCCACGGTGTCGGGTGCCATCGGCAGGCGGCCAGTATAGCCACGGGAAAACGAAGGGCCCGCCACGCGGGCGGGCCCTTCGCATCTGGTTGCTCGTTCGCTTACCCGAGCCGGACGATCCGGTCCTCGGCCGGCGGCGAGATCGGACTGTGATTTTGGAAGTAGCGAACCAGAGCGTCGAGATCGATCTCGCCGCCGAGCTGGTTCGTGCACTGGTTGAAGACGCTGAACCCGTCCCCGCCGGTGGCGAGAAAGCTGTTCATCTCCACACGGTAGGGCTGCGCGTCGACGATCGCTGTGCCGTTCAGCTTCACCGTGTTGTTCAAGACGCGATCCGATGTCCGCGTGCGGTCATACGAGTAGTTGAAGCCGCGAGAGACGGTCAGGATGCGTACCTGGCCGGCGGCAGGGTTGTCGAACTGCTGCTCGAGGAGCGCCTGGATCTGCGCGCCGGTGCAGGTCTTGACCGTCAGCGTGTTCGAGAACGGCTGCACGGTGAAGAGCTCCCCGTAGGTCACGGGGTCGAGCCCGGAAGTCACCTCGTACTTGACCGGGCCGCGGATCCCGCCCGGGTTCATGAACGCGATCACGGCGCCGCCGAAGTCGGTGGGCGTCGTCGCCTCGAGCTGGGCGTCCGCGACCACGTTTCCAAGCGGAGCCTCGCCGTCGCCGTCCGGGTCGCCGCCCGCATCGCGGGTCGACAGCAGCTGAGCGGTCACCGAGCCCACGACCCGGTTCGAGATCGGGTCCGCGATCACACGGTAATGGTCGAGGATCGAGGTCACAGCCGGATCCTTCGCCACGTCCTGCGTGACGATCACGTTGCGGGCGGTCTTCGCCTTGACCTGCTTCGACTCGTGGTCGATCACGAGGTCGATGTCGGTGACGAGGCGGCCGAACGACGCCGCGCTCGTGACGAGCTTGCCGTCGATCTCGTTGGCGCCACCGCAGATGTACTGCGCGTGGGTGTGGCCGCTGACGATCACGTCGACCTCGTCGCTGAGACCCTTGGCGATGTCGACGATTGCTCCGCCCAGGTTGTCGCAGTTGTCGATGCCGGCCCAGCCGGGCAGATTCTGCGCCGCGTTCGCGTTCGAGAACGGCGCGTTCTGGAACCCGCCCTCGTGGAGCAGCACGACGAACGTGCGAATGTCGTTCCGCTTCAGCTTGCCGATCAGGTTGTTGACGGTCTCGATCTCGTCCCGGAACTCGAGCCCCTCGATCGCCGACGGGGTCACGATCAGCGGTGTCCCCTCGAGCGTGAGGCCGATGAACGCGATCTTCGCGTTGCCGACCTTGCGGACCTCGTACGCGGGCAGCACCGTGTCGTCGGTCCCCTCGAAGAAGACGTTAGCGGCGAGGTAGCCGAACACGGAGCCCAGGAACGGCGTGCCGTCCTGGCAGCCGTCGACGGGATGGCAGCCGCCGTTCATCATCCGGTAGACCTCGCCGAGGCCCTCGTCGAACTCGTGGTTGCCGATGCCGCTGACGTCGATTCCGACCTCGTTCAGCGCCTCGATCGAGGGCTCGTCGTGGAAGAGGCCCGACAGCAGGGGGCTCGCGCCGATCAGGTCGCCCGAGCCCACAGTGATCGTGTTCGAGTTCGTGGTCCGGAGCGCCTTCACGTGCGTCGAGAGGTACTCCGCGCCCCCTGCGGGAACCACCTGGTTCACGATCGTGCTCCCGCTGCGCGTCTGCCCGACCTGAATCGTCCCGGGCGTGTTCGGCTCGAGGTGGCCGTGGAAGTCGTTGATGGCCAGGATCTGAACCCTGGTGTCGTTGTCCTTGGCGCCGTCTCCGCCGCGACCTGCCATCGCGCTCGGGACGACGAACAGCGCAGCGAGAACGATCATCGCCGCAGTGGTGATTCTCTTCATTCCTCTCCCTTCCCCTGACGAATTGCCTGGTACTTGCAGCCTTCCGTCGCCTGAATCAAAGCACTCCTAGTCCTCGAGCAGGCGAGCCGCCTCCGCGGTCAGCGCAGCGGCCGCCGCAGGCGTGACTGACTTGGGCGACTTGCCGCGAACCTGGTTCGCGAAGGCCTCGAGCTGGTCCTCGAACGAGTCGGGCTCCTCGGCGGCCTGCTCGAGGTGGTGCCTGAGCTGGCGGTACGTCGCTCCGGGGTCGACGTCGCCGGTCGTGGCGTAGTAGTCGAGCAGCGCCGTCAGCCGCTCGAGCGTGGTCGCCAGCGCGACCCGCGAGATGAGCGGATCGTGGTCGCTCGCGCCGCGGGCGCCGTCGCCCGGGAACTCGGCGGGCCAGTCGGCGTTGATGTGCGACGAGCGCACCTGCACCAGCTCGTCCTCGAGCGCCGCCGAGTAGAACTGCTGATCGAGCGTCTGCGCCTGGCCGAGGAACACGTAGCCGTAGGCGCTGGCGGGGACCTCGCTCACGAGCGTGTCGAAGGCCGACGAGAGCCCGGCCTCGTACAGCCCGCCGAGCTGGTCGCTCGAGCCCGCGGGCGCGAGCGGGTCGTCCGGCCGCGGGAACGTGTTGAGGTCGCCGCCGATGTCGGCGCGGAGGTCCGGCTCGGCGTCCGCGAGCGCCGCGTAGATCGCCGCGTTGTAGGCGGCCTGCTCGGTGCGCTGGCCGACGCGTGCGTCAGGAGTGCTCGAGAAGTGGTTCGAGATCGCCCAGACGTCCTGGAAGACGCTTGCGCCCACGGCCGTCCGCCAGATGCGGAAATGCCCGACCTGCGGTGCCCGGGTGAAGACGTTGCTGCCGTCGACGCCCGTGCTCCGGTCGACGTCGGCCGGAAGCACCGAGTTGAGCGCCTTCGGGTTCTGAACATCGGTGTTGTAGGCCAGCGCGTCCGACCGGTACTCGACCTCGGGCGAGGACCCGAGCACCGGGTCGTCCGCCGACGCCGGCAGGAGCTGCACGCGGTCGGGGCGGTAGAGGAACGCCGCGACGATGCCGCGGTCGTCAGCGCCGTTGCGGTCGTACGCCGCCCGATACGACGGGCCGCCGGCCGCCTTGATCGCGAGGCCGAGCTCCTGCAGCGTGTCGGGCTCGCCGTCGCGGTTGTCGGCCGTACCGCATACGAGGGCGCCGCCCGCCGCGGTGCAGATGTCCTGGTCCTCGGCCTCCTGCACGAGCAGGAGGTCAGGAGCGTGCATCGGCCCGGCGATCTGCGCGGCGAGGTTCTGGAGGTGCTCCTGGTAGTCCGCCTCCGACTCGGGCACGTAGTTGAACGGCGGCGAGACGCCCGGGCAGCCGCTGTTGCCCACGAAGTCGCAACCGTCGAACGGGTCGTCCCGGAAGTCGTAGAGGTTCTCGACGTTGTAGTTCGAGATCGCGTACTCCTCGCCCGGCACTGCCGCGACCGGCGGCTCGTTCGCGGCCGGGTCGACGCCGTCGACGAGCTCGGGCTGCGTCGTGACCTCGAGCCGGTACTTGTTGAAGTTGAAGTTCACGGCCCCGGCCGGAGCGTTCGCGATCGTCTGGAACGTGTGCGACGGCGCGAGCCTGGCGAGGTTGTTGTTCGCGGCGGCCTTGATGCCGTTGCCGCCCAGCAGGACGCGATACCCGTTGCCGTCGTCGAAGAGGGTGTTCGGCAGGTTGTCGAGCGGATGCGGGTCGCGGAAGGCACGCCGCGCGTACGGGTTCGCCCGCTGGGCGATCGCACTCGTCGGTGGCGCCGTCCAGAGCTCGACGTCGATCGTCCCGTCGAACACGTCGAGGCCGTCGAGGACGAGGCTGTTCTGCTGCACCTGGGCATACATGTCCTCGTGGCGCTCCCAGTACCGGTTCGCGGCCGCGAGGTCGTCCGGGGGCGCGGCCACGAACGGCTCGATCACGTTCATCGAGCTGACGAACCGCTCGAGGCGTGCGCTCGACAGCTGCGTGAGGTTGAAGAACTCGTTCGCCCGGCCGCTGATGACGATCTCGTCGCCGACCTGCGGCACGTAGTTGCCGGGGACGCCGTCGTTCCGCAGCAGGTCGCTGAAGCCGCCCATGAAGACGAAGATGCCGTCGGACGAGTTGGGGTCTGCGTCGCCCTGCGCGGCGGTGTTCTGGAGGAAGATCCCCCGCTGGTTCGCGCCCGCGCTCGAGCGCGCGAGGCTCTTCTGCGTGACGACGCCGCGCACGAAGACGATCTGGTTGTTGAACGGCGTGACGTGCGTCAGAGGGTTGACGACGTCGTCGACCGAGCCCTGCACCTCGCCGATCGTCTTGACATCGGTGATGTTGACGGTGAACGAGCAGCTGCCCGTCTGGCCGTCGGTGTTCGACGCCTGGACGGTGACCGTGTAGGAGCCCGACGGCGTGGCCGGGTCGACCGTGATGGTCGCGGAGGCCGTTCCCCCGTCCCCGCTGCTCGGCGTGAACGAGGTGCGCGTGAACGAGCCGGCTGCCGGCGGTGGCGAGACCGACGTGAGCGCGAGATCGACGACCGTGCCGTCCGGGTCGGTCGCGGTCACGGTGCGGGACGCGCCAACGCCTTCCAGGACGGTCAACGTGCCGCCGCACCCCATGACGATCGGCTGGTCGACGTCGCCGACCGTGTGCGTGCCGAGCCCGTCGAAGGTGTCGGTGGCGAAGCCGTCCCATTCCGCGGCCGGGTCGAAGGCGTCGCTGCCGTTCGTGTCGCCCGTGGTGATCGTCGACTTTCGGCGCAGAGTGTTGTCCGCCGTGCTCGTGAGACCGGTGCCCCACTCGGTGGTGATGC
Source organism: uncultured Actinomycetes bacterium (assembly GCA_963738205.1). Classification (GTDB taxonomy): domain Bacteria; phylum Actinomycetota; class Thermoleophilia; order Gaiellales; family Gaiellaceae; genus DATFQE01. The sequence goes on along the minus strand of CAVTVQ010000009.1, from coordinate 322,094 downwards.
TCTCGGCGATACGGCCGATGACGTCGACGTTGTCGTTGCCCTTGCGAAGGGCGACGACGTCGTTGCCGTTGAACCACCCCGCGCTGCTCGTCTGCTGGGCCTTCGCAAGGATTGTCGCGTTCGCGCTGGCCTGCGCGACGACGAATGTGCCGTGCGCGGGGATCGTGCCCTGGAGGTTGATGGTGAGGGTCGGGGTCGCGTTGCCGTTGAAGTACATCTGGATGCCGTAGAGCTGAGCGGTCAGGTTCACCGCCGCGTCGCCCGGGTTGTAGATCTCGACCGCCTTGTTGTTGCTCGTGCCCTCGATGTACTCGGAGATGAACAGGTCGCCGGCGGCGGCTGAAGCGGTGGCCGGAACGACGACGAAGACGGCGAGGGCGAGCGCGAGCGCAGCCCAAATACGGCGAACGAACGACACGAAGAACCTCCCCTGAGACTCCCTGACGTGGCGAAGCCATGGACACGGTGGCCATGGCCGCGGGGGCGAGTCTATCCCGCACTCCGCCCACTGCATAGAGCGAACTCGATCGAGTGACGGCTATCCGGTGAGCAGGTGGTTACGACTTTGCGTCTGCCCAGTCCTCGCCGACGCCCACGTCGACGGCGAGGGGCGGATCCAGGTCGTACGCGGTGCACATCTCGGTGCGGACGAGTTCCTTCGCAGCGGCGATCTCGCGCTCTGGCACCTCGAGCAGCAGCTCGTCGTGCACCTGCAGGACGAGGCGGGCGCCGCGACCTTCCTCGCGCAGCCGCCGGTGGATGGCGATCATCGCCACCTTGATGATGTCCGCGTTCGAGCCCTGCATGACGAAGTTGACCGCGAGCCGCTCGCCGAGCGCGCGCGTCTGCCGGTTCCGCGTTCGGATCTCCGGCACCGGCCGCCGGCGGCCCAGCAAGCTCGTCACGTAGCCGTCGCGCTCGGCCTGCTCGATCGTGCGCTGGATGAAATCCTGCACGTGCGGGAACCGCGCGAGGTACGAGTCGATGTACTCCTGCGCCTGCTCGCGCGGGATCTCGAGGTTCTCGGAGAGCCCGAAGGACGAGATCCCGTAGACGATCCCGAAGTTGATCATCTTCGCGATCGAGCGGTCGCCGTGGGTCAGGGTGGCCGGATCCTTGCCGAGGATCTCCGCCGCGGTGGCGGTGTGGATGTCCTCGCCGCGCTCGAAGGCTTCGCGCAGCTTCGGCTCGCCGGAGACGTGCGCGAGGATGCGCAGTTCGATTTGCGAGTAGTCGGCCGAGAGCAGCTTGTGGCCCGGCTCGGCGACGAACGCCGAGCGGATCTCGCGGCCCAGGTCGGTGCGGATCGGGATCGCCTGGAGGTTCGGGTTCGACGTCGACAGGCGGCCGGTCGAGGCGACCGCCTGGTTGAACGTCGTGTGCAGGCGCCCGTCCTCCTCGGAGATCAGGCTCGGCAGCGGCCCGAGATAGGTGTTGAGGAGCTTCGAGTACTCGCGCCATTCCTCGATCACGCCGACGATCTCGTGCTCGTCCCGAATCGTCCGGAGGACGCGCGTGTCCGTCGAATAGCCGGTCTTCCCCTTGCGCCCCGGTGTCAGCTGCAGCTTCTCGAACAGGATCCGCCCGACCTGCGGCGTCGAGCCGAGCACGAACTCCTCGCCGGCGAGCTCGTACGCAAGAGACTCCAACTCCTCGACGCGATCGGCCAGGCGCGCGGTGATCTCGCCCATGCGGTACGTGTCGATCTTGACGCCTGCGTCCTCCATCGCCGCGAGCACCTCGGTGAGCGGTAGCTCGATCTCGCGGTAGAGCCGCTCGGCGCCGCGCTCGGTGAGTCGCTCACGCATGCGCCCGATCAGCCGCCGCGGCAGGTCGGCGCGCCGCACCAGCGCGGTCGTCTCCTCCTCGGCAGGTGGGTCGAGCAGGATGTCGACGCCGTATTCGGCGGCCAGGTCGTCGAGCTCGTACGTCGCGCGGCCGGGCTCGATCAGGTAGGCGGCGAGCAGCGTGTCGTCGGCGGCGGCGACTCGCTGTGCCTTGGCGTCGTGGACGACGAGCTCGCCGCCCATGCGCGCCGGCGCCTCTCCCACGACGACCTCGTCCTCGGTCGCCAGGGCGGCTCGACCGTCAGGGTCGACCGCGTAGCCGGCAACGCCGGCCGGCTCGGCCAGCAGACCCTCCCGCCACGAGACGGGAACCCCCTCGACGACCACCTCGGCGGCGGGCACCGCGGCGTCGAGGTCGTCGACGCGGCCGAGCAGGGCTCGGAACTCGAAGCGGCGGAACATCTCCCGCAACTGCGAGCGGTCGGGCGGGTTGAGGACGATCTCGTTCGGGTCGAAGTCGAGCTCGAGGTCGCGTCGCATCGTCGCCAGCAGCTTCGACTGGAGCGCCTGGTCGGCGTGCTCCCGAATCGCCTTCGCGCGCGCGGGTGTGAGCTCGTCGACGTGCTCGATCACCTCCTCGACCGAGCCGTACTGCGCGATCAGCTGACCGGCCGTCTTGTCGCCGATGCCCGGGACGCCCGGGATGTTGTCCGAGCTGTCGCCTTTGAGGCCGATGAAGTCGGGGATCTGGTCGGGCCGGATCCCGTAGCGGGCCTCGACACGCTCCGGCGTATAGACGTTGACGTCCGCGACACCGCGCGGCGTCATCATCAGGCAGACGTTCTCGGAGACGAGCTGGAAGGCGTCGCGGTCGGTCGAGACAACAGTGGTCTTCACCCCGGCCGCGTCGGCGCGCGCCGACAGCGTTGCAATCACGTCGTCCGCCTCCCAGCCCTCGAACTCGAGGTTGCGGTAGCCGAAGGCCTCGACGATCGGCCGGAAGTACGGGAACTGCTCGCGGAGGAGGTCCGGCATCGGCCGGCGATCCTCCTTGTACGTCTCCGCGATTTCGTGCCGGTGGACCGGCCGCGTGTCCCACGCGACGGCGACGCCCTTGGGCCGGTAATCGGACAGCAGCTTGAACAGCATGTTCGTGAACCCGAGCAGTGCATTCGTGGAGAAGCCCTCGCTCGTGGCGAGCTCCTCGGGCAGCGCGAAAAAGGCTCTGTAAGCCAGGTTGTTGCCGTCGACGAGGAACAGCTCGGAGTCGCGCGCGGGCCCGTCGTCGAGCTGGAGCTCGGCGCCGGTGAGGGTCTTCGGGGACACACCGCAACTGTACGGTGTGCCCCCGTCGTGCCGCGCGTCCCGCTCCTCGCCGGCTCTCGCGTCGTCGTGGTCAACGCGCCCGACGACGCCGAGCTCGTCACGCCGCCGCCTCCGGTCGAACCGATCGCCGACGTCGCGGCCGCGGTCGCCGACGCGCTCCGGTTTCCGCTCACGGGCGCTTCCCTGCAACAGCTCGCGCCGCGCGGCGGCCGGGCGACGATCGTCGTGGAGCCACCCGCGCTCCCCTTGCCCGGCACCCTCCGCGATCCGCGCCAGACCGCGATCGCAGCGACTGTGTCAGAGCTCGAGCGGCTCGGAATCCCGCTCGAGCGCCAGACGCTCCTGGTCGCGGGCGGGTTGACGCGTCGCGCCGGCCGAGCGGAGCGCGAGCTGCTCGTGTCGCCCGAGTTCGGTCGCCGCTTCCACGGCCAGGTGGTCGTGCACGACGCCGAGAGCCCGGATTTGCTCCACCTGGGCGACGAGGGCCGCGTGCCGCTCCGCGTCAACCGCGCGCTCGTCGACACGGACCTCGTCGTGACGGTCACAGCCGCAGAGACCGTGCTGCACGGCGGCCCGGCCGCCCTGCTCGGTGCGGCCGGCCCGGAGGCCCTGCGGGCGGCCGGCAGCGACTCGCTCCTGGAGACCGCGTCCTCACAGGGCTGGCGTCTCGGCCTGGCGCTCGAGCGCGCGCTCGCGGGCCGCGTCCCGATGCTCGGCGCGTCGCTCGCGCTCAACAACCCGTCGCTCTCGGGAGCGCTGCATGGGTACCCGTACGAGCGCGAGGCGATCGACCGGCTGACGCGACTGCCCGGTCGACGGCTCTTCGGAGCCCTGCCGAGCGGGATCCGGCACCGCGTCCTGCAGAGCGTGCCCCGGGAGCTGACCGCAACAGCGGCCTTCGCCGGTCCACCTTCGGTTGCGCACGCCGAAGCGCTGCTGCGGGCCGTCGAAGCGCGATCGGCCGTGCTCGAGCGGCCCCTGGACACGCTCGTGCTCGGCATCCCGCGCCTCACCTACCACCTGCCGCGGGAGGCGCCGAACCCGCTGCTCGCTGCAGGGCTGGGGCTCGGACTGGCGTTGCGGCTGTGGCGCGACTCGTTCCCGGTCGTGGACGGCGGCACCGTCGTGCTCGCCCATTCGTTCCGGCGCCGCTTCGCGCACCCGACGCAGGCGCCCTACCGCGCATTCTTCGGCGCCCTGCGCACCGGCGTGCGCGAGCCGGACGAGCTGGCCGAAGCGGAGCCGCGAGTCGCGTCCGACGCCCGCGCGATCGCGGCCTACCGCGACGGCCGCTCCTGCCATCCGCTGCTCCCGTTCGTCGACTGGGCCGGCTGCGCCCCCGCGGTGTCCCGCCTCGGCGCCGTCCTGATCGCCGGCTGCCGCGACGCGACCGCTGCGCGCCTGCTCGGCTTCGTCCCCACCCACGGCATCGGCGCCGCGCTGTCGATGGCGCGCGAGCGCGGCCCCGCGGAGCAGCACACGGGCTTCCTGATCGCCCCACCGTACTTCCCCTTGACCATCGGTAGGACGCCGTCTAACTAGGACGCGTAGCGTTTAGGACGCGTAGCGTTTAGGACGCGTAGCGTTTAGGCGCGTCGCGTTTCAGTCGATGCCGAGGTAGGCCTTGCGGACCTTTTCGTTCGTCTGCAGGGCCTTCGCATCGTCGGAGAGGGTGATCTTCCCGGTCTCGAGCACGTAGCCGCGGTGCGCGGTCTCGAGCGCCATCAGGGCGTTTTGCTCCACGAGCAGGATCGGCGTGCCCTGGGCGTTGATCTCTCTGACGATCTCGAAGATCTTCTCGACGAAGATCGGCGCCAGGCCCATCGACGGCTCGTCGAGCATGAGCAGCTTCGGGTGCGCCATCAGCGCCCGGCCGATCGCGACCATCTGCTGCTCGCCGCCCGACAGCGTCCCCGCCTTCTGGTTCTTGCGCTCGGCGAGGCGCGGGAAGAGCGAGTAGACGCGGTCGAGGTCCTCGTTCAGCCCCGAGCGGTCGGCGCGCTGGAACGCGCCCATCTCGAGGTTCTCGAGCACGCTCATGCGCGAGAACAGCCGCCGGCCCTCCGGCGACTGGCTGATGCCCAGCTTCACGACCTCGTGCGGCGCCGTGTCGGTGATGTCCTTGCCCTGAAAGCGGATCTTCCCCTCGCGCGGATGGTTGAGGCCGTTGATCGAGCGAAGCGTGGTCGACTTGCCCGCGCCGTTGGCGCCGATCAGCGTGACGATCTCGCCTTCGCGGACCTGGAGCGAGATGCCCTTGAGCGCCTGGATCGAGCCGTAGTAGGTGTGGACGTCCTCGACCTCGAGGATCGTGCCGGCGCCGGCCCGCGGGGGTGAGGTGCTCACTGCGTCACCGCCGCGGTCCCGAGGTACGCCTCGATCACCTTCGGATCGCGCTGCACATCCTGCGGGGCGCCCTCGGAGATCTTCTCTCCGTAGTCCAGCACGCTCACGCGGTCGGAGATGCCCATGACGACCTTCATGTCGTGCTCGATCATCAGCACCGTGAGGTTGCGCTCCTCGCGCAGCCGCGCGACGAACGCGGTGAAGTCCGCGGTCTCCTGCGGGTTCATGCCGGCTGTCGGCTCGTCGAGGAGGAGCAGCTTCGGGTCGGTCGCGAGCGCACGCGCGACCTCGAGCCGCCGCTGGTCCCCGTACGACAGGTTCCGGGCATACTCCTCGTGGCCGCTCCGCAGCCCGGAAAAGATGAGAAGCTCGCGGGCCTCCTTTAGGGCCTCTCGCTCCTCGCGGCGCTGGCGCGGGGTGCGCAGGACGCTCTTGACGATTCCGCTGCGCAGGCGCGAGTGCATGCCTACGAGCACGTTTTCGCGCGCCGTCATCAAGTTGAAGAGGCGGATGTTCTGGAAGGTCCGTCCCACGCCGCGCTCTGTGACGGCATGCGGGGGCTTGCCCGTGATGTCCGTCCCGTCGAACTCGATCACGCCCGCCGTCGGCTTGTAGACGCCGGTGAGCATGTTGAAGAGCGTCGTCTTGCCGGCACCGTTCGGCCCAATCAGGCTCACGATCGAGCGCTCCGGGATGGTGAAGTCGACGTCGTTGACGGCGACGAGCCCGCCGAACTCCTTCCGGAGCCCTGTCGCTACGAGCAGGTCGGTCATTCCTCCGGCCCTCCCCGCACGTCGTACAACGGCTCGTCGTGCACGCCCTCCTGGAACTCGAGCTTCCGTCGCGAGCTCGGGATCAGGCCCTCGGGCCGGAAGAGCATCACCACGACGAGGATGAGCCCAAAGATCCCGAATTGGTACAGCGGGACGTCGATGTCGGTCCCGAAGGTGCTGTTGAACTTGGCGCCGATGTTGCCGAGGCCCTCCTGGTTGAGATAGGCGAGGAAGCCGCCGCCGAGGATGACGCCCCAGATATTGCCCATCCCGCCGAGGATGACCATGCAGAGGATGAACACGGAGATGTTGAAGAAGAAGTCGTCCGGGAACGTCCCGCTCTTGAAGCTCGCGTAGTAGGCGCCCGCGATCCCGCCGAAGAACGCACCGGCCGCGTATGCCCACGTCTTCGTGCGCATGAGCGGCACCCCCATCGCCGCCGCCGCGGTCTCGTCCTCGCGAATCGCGATCCAGGCGCGCCCGAGCCGCGAGTCGCGGAGCCGGACGGAGCAGAAGACCGTGAAGAGCAGCAGGACGAGCGCCGTCCAGAAGAACCAGTTGATGCCGTTGTCGACAGCCAGAAAGTCCGAGGGAAGCCCGAGCCAGTCGGACAGCCGCTGGCCGAACCCCGGCGGGTCGATCGGGTTGATCCCCTGGGCGCCGTTCGTCAGGTTGAAGCCCGTGCCGAAGAGGTTGTCGCCGTTCCTGGCGATCTGCGGCATGATCTCGCCGAAGCCGAGCGTGACGATCGCGAGGTAGTCGCCGCGGAGCCGCAGTGTCGGCAGGCCGATTAACACGCCCGCGAACGCGGCCAGGATCCCGGCCATCGCCACGACGAGCCAAATCGAGAAGTGGAAGCCGGCCGCCTGCGGGCTGACGCCGACGGAACCGATGTGCTGGGTGACGCTCTCGCCGAAGTGCGGGGAGGCGAACCAGGCCGCGGTGTAGGCGCCGATGGCGTAGAAGGCCACGTAGCCGAGGTCCAGCAGCCCCGCATACCCGACCACGATGTTCAGGCCGAGCGCCATCATGATGAAGATCGTCATCGTCACGGCGGTGTCGACGCTGGGGAACGATCCCAGCAGGGGCAGCTCGAACAGGTCTGCGCGGTAGTACGGATAGAGGAAGACGAGCAGGATCGCCGCGCCCGCCGTGATGTACTTCCCGAATCGCACCATGCCCCAGGGCGGCACGTAGAACGCCAGCCCGACGAGAATCGCGGCAAAGAGCGTGACCGAGATCTCCTCGAAGATCCCGATCCACAGGAATGCGATCACCGCGCCGATCGCGCCTCTGATCGCCCGCCGTCGCAGTTCCGCATCGAAGGTGGGTCGATCGACCCTCAGAAGCGACGAGAGGTCCACTAGCCCCCTTCGGGCGTGCGCTCCCCGAGCAGGCCCTCGGGTCGGAACACGAGGATGATGATGAGGATCGCGAAGATGATCGACTGCGTCCAGTCGCTCCCAGGCGTGGCCCACGAGAGCCCGTTGTTGAACGATTCGATCATGGCGATCAGCACGCCGCCGAGGACGGCGCCCGGGAGGTTGCCGATCCCGCCGACGACGGCAGCGGTGAAGGCGATCAGGCCGAGGCGGAAACCCTCGTCGTAGCGGATGTTCGTGATGTAGAGCGCGTAGAGCAGCGCCGCAGCGCCCGCCAGCGCGCCTGCCAGCACGAACGTGAATGAGATCGTCCGGTTGACGTTGATGCCCATCATCGCCGCGGCGTCGCGATCCTGGGCGGTGGCCCGCATCGCCTTGCCCTGCTTGGTCGACTGCACGAGCCACATGAGCAGGAACAGCACCGGGATCGTGAAGACGACCACGATCAGCTTGTCCCACGTATAGGCGACGCCGCCGATCGTGAACACGTCGCCGCGCGGGAGGATCGACTCGACCGACGTCGGCCTGGCCCCTTTCCAGACGAGCCCGACGTTCTGGAGGATGAACGACACGCCGATCGCCGTGATCAGCGGCGCCAGGCGAGGCGCGTTGCGTAAGGGCCTGTACGCGATCAGCTCGATCGTCGCGTTGAGGGTCGCGCAGAAGGCCATCACGATCGCGAGCATGACCAGGATCAGGCCCCAGAGGACGATGCCCGAGTCGCCCGAGGTGAGCCCGAACCACCCGACCATCGTCGCCACGAGCATCCCGCCGAGCATGAACACGTCGCCGTTCGCGAAGTTGATCAGCTCGAGGATGCCGTAGACCAGCGAGTAGCCGAGCGCCACGAGCCCGTAGATGGCGCCGTTCGTGAGGCCGATCAGGAACAGGCGGTAGAACTCGTCCGGCGTCTTGATCAGGTTGACGACGAGCCACACGGCCACGACGACGACCAGGAAGCCGCCGATCGCCGGCACGAGCAGCTCGGGGAGCCGGCTGACGAAGGAGGGGGAGCGTTCGCTCCGGGCCTGGATCGCTATCTCGTCCTCCTATTGCCTGGGGGAGGGCCGAAGCCCTCCCCCGCTGACCAGTTCTCGTTGCCTTCTAGTTTCCGCCGACGAAGCTGACGTCCGGCGTCAGCGTCTTGACGAACTCGGGCTTCGCGCCCTTCACCTGGAAGAACGTGACCGTTCCGAGCGTCGTGTCGCCGTTCGCGTCGATCTCGAAGTCGCCGAGGATGCCGTCCGTGATCTTCGTGTTGAACAGCTCTTCGGCCACCTTCGACCGGTCGCCTTTCGCACGATCGATCGCATCGAGCAGCACGACCGCAGCCTGGCCCGCGTAGGCGGTGTAGGGATCCACCGTCTTCTTGCCGGTCTCGGCCTTGAAGTCGTCGACGAACGTCTTGCCGGCACCCGTCAGCTGATCGGTCGGGATTCCCGGCTGGCTGATGTACATGTCGTTCGCCGCACCCCCTGCACCCTCGATCGTCGCGCTGATCGGCGTCCAGCCGTCGGGCCCGAGCAGCGTGACGTTCGGGTTGGCGGCCTTGATGTCCTTGATCAGCTTGCCGCCGTTGTTGCAGACGATCCCGCCGAGGAAGACGGAATCGGCGCCGGAGGCCTTGACGCGGCTCGCGAGCGACTCGTAGCTCGAGGCCTTCTTGTCCCACTTCTGGTTCCCCAGGATCGTGATCCCGAGCTTCTTCGCGTACTGGTCGAACAGCGTCGCGATCCCGAGCCCGTAGGTCTCGCCGTCGTTGAGGATGAAGACCTTCTTCAGCCCCAACGACTTCGCGAACTGCGCGTTGGCAGCGCCCTGGAACTGGTCGTTCCAGACCACGCGTGCGTAGTTCCGCTTGCCGGTCGGGTAGTAGTTGTCCGGCTCGCCGGCCTCGGTGCCGGGACCGCCCTCGGTGAGGCCCGGGTAGGTATTCGACGGGCTCACCATCGCCAAGGCTTCACGGTTCAGCACGGGGATGACGAGCTTCGCGCACCCCGAGTTGAACGTTCCGATCAGGCCCAGCATGCTCGTGTTCCCTGCGTACGCGCGAGCGTTCGAGGAGCACTTCGCCGAGTCCCAGCTACCCGCCTGCGCAGTCGAGTCGTCGCAGGACTGGAAGCCGATCTTCACGCCGCCGGCCTCCCAGTTGCGCGACTGCAGCTCGAACTCGACCGCGTCCGCCATCTCCGTCGTGAGCGCGCGGTTCGCGCCCTGGAGCGGGAAGTCGGAGGCGATGAGCATCTCCGGGTCGCCGTCGCCTTCGTAGCGGATCGGCCCACATGCGGCCGAAGGAAGCGCGGTCGCTGCGCCGCCGCCTCCGCCGCCATCGCCGCCGCCTCGTCGTCACCGCCGCAGCCCGCAGCAGCCAGCGCGAGCGCGGCGACAACGGGGATCAGCAATCCGATAAATCGTCGTTCCTTCAGCAAGTGCTCCTCCTCCGTGTCGCCGTCTTTCGTGCCCGCCGCATTCGCCCTCCGGTTGGGCTCTCCCTCCAACCGGGACGCAAGTATGGGTGGGCACGGGCGCCACCGCAACCCGGAACCGCAGCACGCCCGAGGAGCTGGGGGAACCGGGCGGCTCCCCCGCGTGATGCCGAAGGTGGGAATCGAACCCACACGGCCCGAAGGCCACCGGATTTTGAGTCCGGCGCGTCTACCAGTTCCGCCACTTCGGCCCGGCTATCGCGATGATAGGGCGCGATGCGCGTCGCGGTTCTCACCGGCGGAGGCGACTGCCCCGGGCTGAACGCGGTCATCCGCGCGGTCGCCCGACGCTGTTTCGCCGGCGGACACGAGGTGATCGGCGTGCGCGAGGGCTGGCGCGGGCTCGTCGAGGGGATCCTGCAGCCGCTCGGGCCGCGCGAGATCTCGGGGATCCTGCCGCGCGGCGGGACGATCCTGGGCACGACGAGGACGAACCCCTACAAGGTCGAGGGCGGCGTGGAGCGCGTGCTGCAGACGTTCGCGCGCGAACGCCTCGACGCGCTCGTGGCCGTCGGCGGCGAGGACACGCTCGGCGTGGCGACGCGGCTGCACGCCGAGCACGGGTTCCCCGTCGTCGGCGTCCCGAAGACGATCGACAACGATCTCGCCGCGACCGACTACACGTTCGGCTTCGACACCGCGGTCACGATCGCCACGGAGGCGATCGACCGCCTGCACACGACGGCCGAGTCGCACAACCGCGTGATGGTGGTCGAGGTGATGGGCCGGCACACGGGCTGGATCGCCGTGATGAGCGGGATCGCCGGCGGCGCCGACGCCATCCTCATCCCCGAGCTCCCGATCACCGTCGAGGAGGCGTGCGTCGAGATCCAGCGGCGGCACGAGCGGGGCAAGGTCTTCTCGATCGTGGTCGTGAGCGAGGGGTACGAGCTCACCTACGACTCGGGCGAGACGCGTCTCGTGGCCGGCGAGGCGCGTGCCAGCGACCAGTTCGGGCACGTCCGCCTGGGCGGGGTGGGTGAGGCGCTCGGCCACGAGATCCAGGAGCGGACCGGGTACGAGACCCGCGTCACCGTGCTCGGCCACGTCCAGCGCGGCGGCACCCCGACCCCGCGCGACCGCGTGCTCGCGACGCGTTACGGGCTGAAGGCCGCCGACCTCGTGGTCGAGGGCAGGTTCGGCCGGATGGCGGCGCTCCACGGGGACGCGATCGTCGACGTCTCGCTCGAGGAGGCGACCCGCGAGCTCAAGCGCGTGCCGCCCGAGTGGTACGGCGTGGCGCGCGCCTTCTTCGGGTAGATCGGGTAGATCGCGCACAGGGGCAGCCGAAGCGCCTCAGAGCACGAATGCGGCTCCTCGGCAGCCCGCGTACCCCGCGATCGTCACCGACACCGTCCACATGTCCGCGCCCCGTGGACGAATCGTCACGCTTTCGGCACACACGCCAAGGCTCAAACGGCCATGTCGAGGGGCCAGACCCCTCGACATGGCTCAAACGGACAGTTCGCTGAGCGGGAACGAGCGGTGGCGCCGCGGCGGGACGAGGAAGTTCTGCCGGTGCGTCGTCCGCAGGACCGAGTTGAAGCCCTGGCCGCGATCGCGGGGGGCGAACGGCAGCCGCGTCCCGTCGGGAAGCACGCCGTCCATCGCGAGCCGCCCGCGGCGGAAGTCGTCGCTCGATGGGTTGAAGACGACGAAGTGGATGCCGGGCGACGGCTCGTCGACCATCCCGTCGCGCTTCGGACGCGAGCTCCAGAAGAACGGATTGTCGAGCGTGTTGAAGTCCGCCCGCTGCGGAACGGCGGTTCCTTTCGGATAGAGCGTGCCGTCGGTACCGTGAACATCGACCTGCAGGCGCGTCGCAGGCTGCATGGACGCCGAGTGCCCGATCGCCCCGTGGCGCCGGAAGTCCTGTCGCAGCTCGCGCGCGCCGACCACCTCCTCAGGCCCCATCGGCACGGTCTGGGTGCCGTCCTCGACGGCAAGCTGTGGCCGGAACGTGGTGTTCACACGCTCTGAGAAGTCGAAGTCGAGATACCAAGCCTCGACGTTCTCGAACAGGTGCGAGAGGTGCATGTGAGTGCCGCCGCGGAAGTAGTCGCTGTCGCGGAGATCGACGTACCCCAGCGTCTCGAAGTTGACGATCCGCGGCGGCCCGAGCGCGTGCCGCTGCGTCGAGGTGAAGCCGAGGAACAGCTCGGCCGTGTCCGGAATCAGGTCGGCACCCTGGACGCCCGCAGCGACGGCCATGCGTTTCGGCAGGCTCTGCGCGCCCTCGAACCCGCCACCCGCGAACCCCTTGCGCACGCTCGTCATCGCGAGCGCCCCCCCGAGCTCGGAGAAGATGCGCTTCGCGCCGTCCTGGATGTGCTCCTGGCGGTCGCTCCGCAGCAGGAACGCGACGTCGTTGTCCTCCAGGATCACGTCCGGGCCGTCGCTCGGAAACCGCAGCGCAGGAAGCAGCGCGCTGAGCGGCCGGCCGCGCCGCCCGTCGGAGGCGCGGATGTCGTACGGAAGATGGGCGCGCGTCTGCGTCGGAACCAAGCGGGCGAAGTACGGAAGACCCCAGGCGACGGTGACGGCGAGCCCCTCGGGCGTGCCGACGAACTCGTCGTCGAGCTCCCGCAGCACGGACTCGAGCCGGCGCCGCGCGTCGACCAGCTCCGGGCTGCCCGGCTCCACCTGGACGGTCGCCGTCACGATCTCGTGGTGCAGCGTCGGGACGACGACCTCGACGCCGTTGTCCTCGATGATCCGCATGCCGTCGAGCAGGTGCTGCTCGGGTGGCCGACCACCGCCGAAGCGACGGACCGGCGGCTCGACGAGGCGGTCGACGAGCTCGTACACCCCCGCGGCTCCGAGCGCGCCCACGGCCGCGGCACCCAGCAACTGCCCCCTCGTCAGCTTCACGAGAGCGGCTCTACGCCGCGGGCTCGACGACGGCGGCGGTCTCGACGAGTCGGTCGAGATTGCGCACGACCTTGCCGAACGTGAGCGGCGGCGCCACGTGCTCGCTCACGGTGTAGAGCGTCCCCCGGCGGCGCCACGCGTACAGGACGTGCCACTGGTCGGCGTCGCGGTTGACGGTGTAGACCGTCACGCGCCGCCCGTGCACGAGCCGCGTGTCCCGAGGGTCACTGAAGCAGGGGATGCTGCGGCGCCGCGTCTTTCCAGCCGTGGTCTGCGTGTCGATGCACCTCGGGATCCGCGTGCTGCCCGGATATGCACGGAAGTTCACGTGGACGTCCCCCGATCCGGCCTCGTGCCACAGGAAGCCGACGAGGTAGCTGCGATCCTTGTCCACCGCGGGGCCGTCGGAGTTCCACTGCCCGCCGATCTTGGCGTCCAGCGGGCTCGGCATCCAGGTGGGGCAGTAGACGGCCACGCCGACCTGGTTCGCGAGCTTCTGCCAGCCGCTACGCCACTGCGCCGGGCAGGTGGCCGGCGCCCTCTGCGTCGCGGCCTGCGACTCCTCGCTCTCGCTGCCCGAGCAGGCGGACGCCAGGCCGAGCAGGAGGCCTGCGAGCACGACGACGCCGACCCGCGAACGCACGCGGGAAGGGTAGCCCGATTCTCAGAGGCGATACACGGCGACCCACGGGCCGGAGTAGTCACCGCCGGGGCTCAGCTCGAAGACGCGCCGCGCCGACCGGTCGAGTCGATCGTAGAACGCCGCCTCGCGCGGGTACTCCGCGGCGGCCGCGCGAACGCGGTCGGCGACGGCGCCCGAGACGACGACGTAGCGCACGCCGTGGCCGCGGAGCCAGGGCAGGTCACGGCGCGCGTCGGGCGGTTGCCAGGGTGCGGGGAGCTCGAAGCGGGTCACGCGCCGGTCGAACGGCGGCGCGGACGGATCCGCCGCGAGACCCGCTCCGGCCGGCACGCGCCGCTCGATCCAGGCCTGCGCCGCCTCACGGGTGTCCGTTCTCGTGAGATCGCGCGCGTCGCGCACCGACCAGGTCAGCGGCACGACGAGCAGGACGAGCGTCACGGGCGCGAGCGGGCGCAGGCTGCCGGCGAGCGCGCCGAGCACCGGCACGAGCGGCAGCACGTAGCGGTCGAAATGCGCGTCAACCGGCAGCAGGGTGGCGAAGTACGCCAGCGCAAAGGAGACGAGTACGAGGTCGGCGCTCCGGCGGCGGACGAGCGCGAACACCAGACCGGCAGCCGCCACGATCAGCGCCGGGCCGAGGCTCTCCCACAGCCGGTCGGCGAACGCGACCGGGGCCGAGCCGTCGTGCTCGAAGCCGAGCCAGCCCTCGTTCGCGCGCTGGCTCACCCGCCGTGCGTCGTCGAAGGCGGCGCCTGCGTGCAGCAGCACGAACGGGCTGGCAGCGGCAAACGCCACGACAGCGAGCCCGATCGACACTCCTAACCGCCGCCGTTCCCGGTAGCCGGCGACGACCAGCGGCACCAGCAGGACGATCCCAGGGTACTTCGCCGCGGCCGCGAGCCCGGCCGCCAGCCCGGCGAGCTCGAGCCTCCGTGTCACGAGCAGCCCGAGCGAGACGGTGGAAAGACTCGTGAACGGCACGTCCGTCACGGCCGTGCGCGAATAGGCGACGTGTGCCGTGGCCACGGCTGTGAACGCCCCGGCGACGAAGCCCGCGAGCGTCCCGTACGCGCGTGACCCGAGCCACCACGCCGCTGCGACGCCGGCCACGCCGATCGCAACGACGACCAGACGGCCGGCCAGGTACGAGGGATCGTCGACGCCGAGCTGGAACGGCGCCAGCGCCTCGAGCACGAGCGAGGGGTAGTCGTACCACCCCGGGTCCAGCCCGCCCCCGTGCGCCATCTCCCACGCGCGCGGAACGATGCTCTGCTCGTCCGGATTCAAGAGTGGGTACGGCAGGCCGTAGCCGACGCCGATCAGACGAAGGACCGCAGCGCCTGCAAGGAGCGCCGCCAGCGCGACGCCGGGACCGCCCCAGCGGCCCGCCGTGCGGGCCCGAACCGCCGAGCTCAGACCTCTGGTGGAGCCGCGCCGACGAGCTCGGTCACGTTGCCCGCCGCGACCACGACGGCGTCCATTCCGGCCCGCTCGAGCTCGTCCACCTCGGCGCGCACGCCACCGCCGAGGTCGGCGATCGCGAGCTTGCCGGCAGGCACGTCGGTCAGCAGCTCGAGCGCCCGTTCGTGGGCGGCCTGCCCGTCCTCGGCGTTTCGGGGCGAGAGCAGGAAGATCTCGGGATCGATCCGCTCCAGCGCGCGCTCGAGCTCGTCGGAATCCTTGACGTCGACGACGATCTCCAGCCCAAGGTCGTCGATCTCGGCGGCGAGCCGCTCCAGCGCGCCTTCGTCCTCGTGCCGCTCCGCGCTCACGAGGCACGCGTCCGCGCCGCAGCGGCGGGCTTCCTCCAGCGACCCCTCGGCCCGCCAGAGGACGGGCAGCGACACGGCGTCGCGCAGCCCCTCGAGCGGGTTCCAGACGATCAGGCCCTCTGCGCGCTGCTCTTCGGCGATGCGGGCCGAGTCGAGATCGCCGACCGGGACGATCACGGAGATGCCGTCCCCCTCGGAGATGGCCTGACTGAAGCGGCGGCTGGTCACGCGCGCGGGGAGCTTACGTTCAGACCCCGATTGGATGCCAGACAGTCTTCAGCTCGAGGAACGAGGCGACGTCCCACGGGCTCTGGCCGTTGGCGGTGCCGCGCACGACCCGCTTCACGTTCTCGGCCGCGAGCCGCTCCAGCTCGGCGACGTCCCCGTCGGTGCCGGCGAGATCGAGCGCGTTCACGTCCATGTGGCCCGCGAGGATCGGCGCCAGCTCGTTGCGGAAGCCCGTGATGATGTTGACGGCGCCGCCGGGCACGTCCGAGGTCGCGAGCACCTCGGCCAGCTCCACGGCGGCGAGGGGCTGCGACTCCGAGGCCAGCAGGACCACCGAGTTGCCGCCGACGATCGCCGGCATCAGCCGCGAGACCAGTCCCAGCAGCGGCGGCTCCTCGGGCGCGACGATGCCGACGACGCCCGTGGGCTCGGGGATCGTGAAGTTGAAGTACGGGCCGGCGACCGGATTCGACGTCCCCAGCAGCTGCGCGATCTTGTCAGCCCAGCCCGCGTACCAGACGACGCGATCGACGGCGCGGTTGACCTCGTCCTCGCCGCCCGCCAGCTCGGCGAAGTCGTGCGTGCGCGCCTCGAGCATCTCGGCGACGCGGTACAGAATCTGGCCGCGGTTGTAGGCGGTCATGCCCGACCATTTGCCGAACCCCGCGCGCGCTGCCTTCACCGCGTCCCGCACGTCCTTCCGCGACCCACGCGCGACATTCGCTCCTTGGACCTCATACGTCCGTCCCGACTCCGAGCGCGGGAACACCCCGCCGACGAAGAGCTTGTACGTCTTCTTGACAGGCAGCCGGTTGCTCACGCCGGGTCGGGCTCCTGCTCGAACTTCAGGTAGGGCTCGAGCCCGTGCAAGCCGCCCTCACGGCCGAAGCCGGACTCCTTGTAGCCGCCGAAGGGCGAGGTCGGGTCGAAGCGGTTGTAGGTGTTCGCCCACACCACGCCGGCCCGCAGCCGCTGCGCCATCGAGAGGATCCGCGACCCCTTCTCCGTCCAGACGCCGGCAGACAGGCCGTACGGCGTGTTGTTCGCCTTCTCGACCGCCTCGTCGGGAGTGCGGAACGTGAGCACGGACAGCACCGGGCCGAAGATCTCCTCCTGCGCGATCCGGTAGCTCTGCGCCACGTTCGTGAAGACGGTCGGCACGAACCAGTAGCCCTTCTCCGGCAGGCGGCACGGGGGCTGGTAGATCTCGGCTCCCTCCTCCTTGCCGCTCTCGACGAGCTCGGTGATCTTCTCCAGCTGCATCTTCGAGTTGATGGCGCCCACGTCGGTGTTCTTGTCGAGCGGATCGCCGACCCGCAGGGTCGTGAGCCGACGCTTGAGCTTGTCGATCGCCTGCTCGTAGATCGACTCCTGGACGAACAGGCGCGACCCAGCGCAGCAGACGTGGCCCTGGTTGAAGTAGATCCCGTTGACGATCCCCTCGACCGCCTGATCGAGCGGCGCGTCGTCGAAGATGATGTTCGCGGCCTTGCCGCCCAGCTCGAGCGTCAGCTTCTTGCCGGTGCCGGCGAGCTCGCGCTGGATCGCCTTGCCCACCTCGGTGGACCCGGTGAAGGCGATCTTGTCCACGCCGGGGTGCTTGACGAGCTCGGCGCCGGTGCGCCCGTCGCCGGTGACGATGTTGACGACCCCGGGCGGCAGCTCGGCCTGGCGGAGGACGTCGCAGAAGAGGAGCGCGGTCAGGGGCGTCGTCTCGGCCGGCTTCAGCACGACCGTGTTGCCCGCTGCGATGGCCGGCGCGACCTTCCAGGCCAGCATCAGCAGCGGGAAGTTCCACGGGATGATCTGGCCGGCGACACCGATCGGCTTCGGCTTGCGGTTGGGGAACGCGTACTCGAGCTTGTCGGCCCAGCCGGCGTAGTAGAAGAAGTGGGCCGCGGCGAGCGGGAGGTCGACGTCACGCGACTCCTTGATCGGCTTGCCGCCGTTGAGCGACTCGAGCACCGCGAACTCGCGCGAGCGCTCCTGGAGGATGCGCGCGATCCGGAAGAGGTACTTCGCGCGCTCGGCCGCCGGGCGCGAGCCCCAGCCGTTGTCGAACGCCTCGCGGCCCGCGCGCACGGCGAGGTCGACGTCCTCCGGGCCCGCCTGCGCCACCTCCGCGAGCGGCTCCTCGTCGCGGGGCGAGATCGTCGGGAAGTACTCGCCCGAGCGCGGCTCGAGCCACTCGCCGCCGACGAAGAGCCCGTAGCGATCCTGCAGCGAGACGATGTCGGTCGACTCGGGCGCCGGCGCATAGGTCCAATCGGCGGGGACAGGCGCGCGATCCTGCTTGCGCTCGAGCTCGCTCATTGTCCAGACCGCCCTCGGTCGGGGGCGTGGCGCGGGGCACCCACCACCCACCCCCCGCCCTTGATGGGTGGGGGTGAATCTAGCCTGGAAACGGTCGCGTGAATGTGTCGGATCTGTGCCAAATCAGTCGAGCGTGAAGTAGTCAGGGCTCTGGTAGAGGCCGGTCTTCTCCTTGCGGATCTGCATGAGCACGTCGTTCAGCAGCGACGAGGCGCCGAAGCGGTGGAGGTCGGGCGTCAGCCAGTCCGGGCCGACTGTTTCGTGCACGACGACCAGGTGCTGCACGGACTGCTTCGCCGTCCGGATCCCGCCGGCCGGCTTGAAGCCAACCTTGCGGCCGGTCTCCTCGTGCACGTCGCGGATCGCCTCCAGCATGCAGAGCGACACGGGGAGCGTCGCGGCCGGTGCGACCTTGCCCGTGGACGTCTTGATGAAGTCCGCGCCGGCCGCCATCGCGAGCAGGCTCGCGCGGCGCACGTTGTCGTACGTCCCCAGCTCGCCCGTCTCGAGGATCACCTTGAGGTGCGCGTCGCCGGCGGCGTCCTTCACGCGCACGATCTCGTCGTACACCTTCGCGTAGCGCCCGGAGAGGAACGCGCCACGGTCGATCACCATGTCGATCTCGTCGGCGCCGAGCTCCACCGCCGCCCGCACGTCGGCGAGCTTCAGCTCCGTCGGGAACTGACCTGACGGGAACCCCGTCGCCACCGAGGCCACCTTGACGTCGCTGCCCGCCAGCCGCTCCTTGGCGTGCCGCACGAGATTCGGGTACACGCACACCGCCGCGACGGCGGGAATCGTCCGGTCGGCGTCGGGCCGCATCGCCTTCGAGCAAAGCGCCGCGATCTTGCCCGGCGTGTCGGCCCCTTCGAGCGTCGTCAGGTCGATCATCCGGACGGCGAGATCGAGTGCCCACAGCTTCGCGTCCTTCTTGATCGAGCGCTTGGCGAGCGACGCCGCGCGCTCCTCGAGCGCGACCGCGTCAACCGATCCGACGCGAGGGATCCGCGGCTCGAGAGGAAGCTCGAAACCCGCAGGGAGAGCCGGCGCCTTGGCCATGGGCTGAGTGTAGCCCCGCAGCACCCGGCGACAGCCGCGCGCTCAGCCCTCGAGCTCCACGTCCTCGCAGGCGAGCTCGATCGACTCGATCGTCACCTCGTTGCCCTGTGCCTGCAGCGTCGGACCCTCGTACTTCACCGGCCAGGCGTCGCGCAACAACCACCGCCGCACGTCTTGCCGGGACGCGTCCAGCAGGACGATCAGCGCATTGCGCGGTTGGAACTCACCCTGCGAGACGGCGCGGAACCACTGGTACAGCGAGAGGTCGGTCGTGACTCCCCGCTTCAGGACGGCGTTGGAGACGCTCGTCCGCCCCGGGAGCTTGCGCGTCCTCGACGTCAGGTCAGCGCCCTCGCGGTACTCGACGACCGCAATCGAGGCGGTCGGGACGACGACCTCGGCGAACTGCGCCTCCGCGATGCCGTCGATCTCGACGCGGAAGTTGAAGTTGCGGTAGGGCTGCACGTCAGACATCGGTGTCTCCTTCGGCGAGGTAGGCGAGGTCGCGGTAGATCGAGAGGTCGTGGGTGAGCGCGTGACGGTGGCGCTCCCCGGCCGGCGTACGGTATGAGACCGTTGCGGTCAGGAGCGTCGGCTCCTTGCGCGCGAAGTACGCCGAGCCCGCATCGAGCAGCGTGCGGACCTCCTTTCCCGGCGCGAGGAACCTGAGCCTCGAGAACAGCGCCAGCCCGTTCATCTCGCGGCTGCCGCCGAGACCCGTGAAGGGCTTGTCGAACTCGACCTCGACGTCGAGGGCCGGGCGGTCGCCGAGATTGCGGACCACGATCGAGAGCAGGCCACGATCGAATTCGAAGTCGACGATGACCTGCAGGTCCGACGGGCGCTCGGCCACGCCGAGATGCTAGATCGCGAACGAGGCGCGCCAGCGGCGTATGAGGAGCCACTGCAGCCACACGATCCCGGCCGTGATCCCGAACATGACGAGCGTCGCCGCGGCCGCGTAGCCGTAGCGCAGGTACTCGAAGCCCTCGCGGTAGACGAAGAGCGGGAGGTAGGTGGTTGCGTACGGGGGCGGCCCGCCGCCCGTGAGGATCAGCGCGGGCACGAAGTTGAGCTGGAACGTGAAGATGGTGTCGCGCAAGAGCAGGAGCGCGAGCGCGGGCGCGATCAGCGGCAGTGTGACCCGCGTCAGGGCCCACCAGGCGCCGGCACCCTCGACGGCAGCCAGCTCGTACAGCTCGCGCGGCAGGGACGCGCGAACGGCAAGGACGACCACGAACGCCTCACCGAGCGTGAACGCCGTCATGACGATCACCGCCCAGCGCGCCGCGCCAGGGTCCGACAGCCACGACGGCGTCGGAGCCCCCAGCCGCCCGAGCGTCAGGTTCAGCGGCCCGTACAGCGGGTTGAAGAGCCACAGCCAGACGAGCGCCCAGGCGACGTCGGGCACCGCGGTCGGCAGGTAGACCGCCGTCCGTGCGGTGGCCACACCGCGGAAGCCGCGAACGAGCAGGAGCCCCAGCGCGAGCGCAGCGAGGAGCCGAATCGGAACGGCCCAGGCGAGGAACGAGAGCGAGTTCCCGAGCGCCGTCCAGAACACGTCGTCGTGCCAGAGCTCGCGGAAGTTGTCGATGCCGACCCAGCTCGGCGCGCGCAGGAGGTCGTACTCGGTGAACGCGAGCCACAGGGTCACCGCTGCCGGCACGAAGACGAGGCCCACCAGCCCGACGAGGTACGGGGCGAGCATCGCGGCGAGCTCGAGCCGGTCGCGCCGCACGCCTAGCGCTGCACGCGGGCCCAGATCGAACTGGTCGCCGCGTCGAGCTCCCGAGCGACCTCGCTCGGCGTCGCTCCTTCGTACAGCGCCTCCTCGAGGACTGGCTCGGCCGCGTCCTCGAGCTCAGGCCACTCTGGGATCGTCGGCACGCGCCGGATCACCGGGATGGTGTCGAGGAAGACGCGCGATCCGGCCGGTTTCGCGCTCGGGTCGAGGAAGGCGTCCGACTCTGCCACCTCGCGCAGGGACGGAACGGTCCGCCCCGCACGCGCCGTGATCCGCTGGCCCTCCCGCCCCAGGGCGAACTCGACGAAGCGCCACGCCGCGTCCTTGTTGTCCGACCCCTTGGTCAGGCAGTAGGCGTCCGAGTGGAGGATCCCGGCCTGCCCCGCGAACCTCGGGAGCGGGGCGACGTCCCAGTCGAAGCCGGTGATGGTGCGGAACGCGGGCGTCGAGCGGCGCGACGACAGGATCATCCCCAGGCCCCCGTTCATGAACCGCGACTCGTCGTCCTGGGACTCGACCTCCTCCTCGTTCGGGATCGCCCGGTACGCGGTGTGGAGCAGCATGAACTCGCGCAGCGGCTCCTGAGCCGCCGGCTCGTCGAGCGCGAAACCGGAGAGGTCCTCGCGCACGAGCTCGCCGCCGTTCGACCACACGAACGGGGCAACCCTGATCAGCGACGGCTCGATCCCGAGCCCGTACTGCTCGCGCTTGCGGTCGGTCAGCTTCACGGCCGTGTCGACGAACTGCTTCCAGGTCCAGCCGGCGCGCGGGAACGCGAGGCCGGCCTGGCGGAACAGCGCCTTGTTGTAGTAGACGACGAGGCTGGAGATGTTCTGGGGAAGGCATGTGAGCTCCCCGTCGAAGCGGAACGCGTCGAGCGCTTGCGGATAGAAGTCCTTCTCCTCGAACGCCTCGGACTCGGACACTCGCTCCGCCAGCGGCTCGAGCTGGCCCTTGGCCGCGAACTGGCCGTAGAAGCGGTAGTTCAGGAGGAACAGGTCGGGCGGCCGACCGCCCGCGATCGACGTCGCGAGCCGCGCCAGGAGGTCGTCGCGGTCGCTCGCCTCGACGAGCTGGACGCGGACGTCGGGCTCCTCGGTCTTGAACGCCGCGATCACCTCACGGTACGCCTGGAGCTCCTCCGGGTCGCCGAAGACGAGGAACTGCACCTCTCCGCCGGCCGCGCCGCCTCCGCCGTCGTCGCCGCCGTCGCCGCCGCAAGCTGCAACGGAAAGGGGGACGAGCACGAGCAACAAGGCCAGCAGGCGGGTCACGTGGCAATCCTCCTGAGGATTCGGTGTAGGGGAACGAGCGCGATGACGACGGGCACGGTCGCGAACGTGGCGCCGGCGAGGAGCACGGGCAGATCCTGCCGGTCGAGCGCGGCGAGCGAGCGGAGACCGAGCGGCAAGGTGTACTTGTCCTCGTCGAAGAGGTAGAGGAGCGGATCAAGGAAGTTCGCCCAGGAGACGACGAACGCGAGCGCCGCGACCGTGGCCGTCGCCGGACGCACCAGCGGCATCGCCACGCGCAGCCAGAGGCGGAGCGGCCCCGCACCGTCGACGCGGGCCGCGTCGAACAGCTCCTGCGGCAGGCGGCGGAACGACCACCAGTAGAGGACGACGTAGAACGGAGACATCCCGAGCAGGGCGGGCGCGACCAGGGGCACGTAGGTGTCCACGAGCCCGAGCGTCCGAAAGATGGCGAAGCGCGGCACGAGTAACGCGGTGGTCGGAACCATCAGTGCGACGAAGGAGAGCGCGAGGACGACCCGTGCCAGGCGCGTCGGCAGCTGCGAGATGGCGAAGCCGGCCCACGAGGCGACGAGCACCGCGAGCGGGACGGCGATCCCGGCGACGAGGAGCGAGTTGGCGGCGTACCGACCGAGGTCGACGAGCTCGAATGCGCGCTCGTAGCCGGCGAGCGTCACGGGGTCCGGCAGGAGCTCAGGCCCGCGCGACGGCGGCAGCCCGGGGTTGCGCAATGAGCCCGTGACCATCAGGACGAGCGGAACGACGAACACCAGTGCGGCGCCGGCCGCCAGCGCGGGCCGCAGCAGGCGGGTCACAGTCCCAGGCGCTCCAGCAGTTGCTCGTCGCGGCGCCAGCGCGGCTTCACCTTCACCTGCAGCTCCAGAAAGACCTTGTGCCCGAGGAGGGCCTCGATCTCCGGCCGGGCTCGTGTCCCGATCTCCCTGACCATCTTCCCGTTGCGGCCGACGAGGATCTGCTTCTGCGAGTCGGTCTCGACGTAGAGATTCGCCCGCACGACCTTCTCCCCCAGCTCCTCGACCTCGACCGTGATCGCGTGGGGGACCTCGTCGCGGGTCAGCTGGAGCGCCTTCTCGCGCACGAGCTCCGCAACCTGCATCTCGTCGGTGAGATCGGTGCGCTGCTCCGGCGGGAAGTACGCAGGGCCCTCGGGCAGGAGCTCGACGAGCTCCTCCCGGAGCTCGTCGATCCCGTCGCCGGTGCGCGCGCTCACCGGGTGGATCGCATGGAAGTCGCCGAGCCGGGAGGCGTTCTCCAGCTGCTGCGCGATGTGGCCGGGCTTGAGCCGGTCGACCTTGTTCAGGGCGATCACGACCGGCACGCCGAGGCCGAACACGCGCTTGGCGATGAAGCGGTCGCCGGCGCCGATCCGCTCGCGGGCATCCAGGACGAGCAGGACAGCGTCGACGTCCTCGAACGACGAGTCGACGGTGCGCTGCATGTGCTCGGTCAGTGGATCGCGCGGCCGCTGGAAGCCGGGCAGGTCGGCGAGCGACGAGCTGCCAGTCCTCCCCGTTCGCCACGCCGAAGATGCGCCGGCGGGTCGTTTGCGGCTTGTTCGAGACGATCGCCACCTTGCCGCCGCAGAGCGCGTTCACGAGCGTCGACTTGCCGACGTTCGGCCGGCCGGCGACCGCGACGATGCCCGACTTCACAGGACGAACGAGTCGGGCAGCAGGTCGGCCGGCGTCACCGTCACGACCTCGCCGTTTCCGCGCCGGTACGTCACGCGCTCCAGGCGCCACTCCGCCAGCCACTGGCGACAGCCGCCGCACGGCGACGCCGTGATCGCGATCTCCTCCAGGTCGCCGGGCTTGAGCCCGGCCGTCGCGGCGGCGCCCAGGCAGCACCGCTCGGCGCAGATCCCGAGTGGATACGCGGCGTTCTCCACGTTCACACCCGTGAAGAGCCGCCCGTCGCGAGCGCGGGCCACGGCGCCGACGAAGAAGTTCGAGTACGGCGCGTAGGCATTCTGGGCTGCCTCGTCGGCCGCGGCCAGGAGCTCGTGGCTCATGCCAGCACCTGGAACACGACCAGCGCCACGAGCGCTCCGAGCAGCCCGCCGAACGCCACCTCGGTGAACGAGTGGACGCCTGCCTCGATTCTCGTCTGCGCGACCAACAACGCCATGATGAACGCCAGCGAGCTGATCAGGAACCAGTGCTGGAAGTCGCCGAGGATCGCGGTGATCGCCATCCACCCCCCGAACGCGATCGCCGCGTGGCCCGAAGGCAGCCCGCCGCGAAGCGGCGTGCCCCGCCCGGTGTACGCCTTGAACGAGATCACTACGAGGATCGTCAGCACGAGGGCGATCAGCGTCAGCTCGGCGGGAGCATCGCGGATGCGGTCGATCAGCCGCGAGCTGCGGTTCGCGACCTGATTGGAGAAGACGAGGTAGCCGATCGCGACCGCGTTCACCGTCGAGATCAGCACCGCGCCGGCGGCGATGTCCTTCGCCAGCTTCGCGAGCGGGTCGAACGACGTCGTCGCCACGTCGATGGTGGCCTCGATCGCGGTGTTCACCATCTCGGTGATCAGTACGAACGAGATCGCCAGCAGCAGCACAATGAGCTCGATCCGGTCGACGCCGGTGCCGATGGCCGCGAGCAAGACGGCGGCTGCGACGGCGAAGTGGATCCGCATGTTCCGCTGGGTGCGGAGCACGTGGATGATCCCCTCGAAGGCGTAGTTGAAGCTGTCGAAGATCGACGGCGGCTGCCTCATCCGCGCAGCGCCTCCTCGCGTGCCTCCATCTCGGCCCCGTGCTCGTAGCCCAGGAGGTGCAGCAGCCCGTGCACGAGCGGCGCGCGCCACGCGTCTCCCACGACCTGCGGGCAGAGGATCGCGTCCCCGAGCTGGCGCGGCACGCCCTCGGGCAGCTCGTCGCGGGCGTCGATCGGGAACGACAGCACGTCGGTGGCCTCGTCGATGCCCAGGTGTTCGCGCTTCAGCTCGCGCATCTCGTCCGGTCCGACGAAGGCGAGCCCGAGCTCCCCCTCCCCGACGCCCTCCGCGGCGAGCACCTCGCGAGCGAGCTTGACGGCGGCTTCCGTCTCGACCTCGACGCCGCTCCGGTTCTCGACCTCGACCGCGACCATGAGCGTCACTTGCGGCGCTGGGTGCCCGTCTCCTCCGCATGCTGCTTGTATGCCTCGACGATCCGCTGCACCAGCTTGTGCCGCACCACGTCCTTGTGGGTGAAGGCGATGAAGGCGATTCCGTCGATCGTGCGCAGCACGTCCTGCACCTGGATGAGGCCCGAGGCCTGGTCGCGCGGGAGGTCGACCTGGGTCACGTCGCCGGTGACGACGACCTTGGAGCCGAAGCCGAGGCGCGTCAGGAACATCTGCATCTGCTCGGGGCTCGTGTTCTGCGCCTCGTCGAGGATGATGAACGAGTCGTTCAGCGTGCGGCCGCGCATGAACGCGAGCGGCGCCACCTCGATCGTGCCGCGCTCCATGTAGGCGTTCAGACGGTCGGGGTCGAGCATGTCGAAGAGCGCGTCGAAGAGCGGCCGCATGTACGGGTCGACCTTCGCCAGCACGTCTCCGGGCAGGAAGCCGAGGCGCTCGCCGGCCTCGACGGCCGGCCGCGTCAGGATGATCCGACCCACCTGACGCTCGGACAACGCCGCGACGGCCAGGGCGATCGCGAGGTACGTCTTGCCCGTTCCGGCCGGGCCGATGCCGAACGTGACGGTGCACTTCCGCATGGCGTCGACGTAGTGCTTCTGGGTGACCGTCTTCGGCGTGATGTTCTTGCCGCGGTGGCGCCAGACGACGTCCTCGAAGACCTCGCGGACATCCTCACCCTCGTCGAGCACGCCGAGGACGGCGTCCACGGTCCCGGGCCCGATCTCGTTGCCGCCCTCGAGCAGATCGACGAGCTCGGCGACCACGTTCCGGGCTTCGGCGACGCGATCGTCCTCACCCTCGATCGTCAGCTGGTTCCCGCGCAGGCGGATCGAGCAGTGCAGCCGGTCGCGGAGCGTGTCGAGGATGCCGTCGTCGACGCCGGCCAGCTCGGCGGCGACGTCGTTCGAAACCGACAGGACTTCCTGCACCCGCCCCAGTGTAGGACGATGGAGGGCGTGACCGATCCGCTGCTCCGACGCGACGAGCTGGACGACGCGCTTGCCTATGCGGTTCGGGAGGCCAAGCGCTACCTCGCCGACCTGGACGAGTCTCCGGTGCTGCTGCCTGGCGCTGCCGAGGCAGTCGAGGCGCTGGCCGGTGCGCTCCCCGAAACCGGCGACGGCGCGCTCACAGCCCTGACCGAGCTCGTGGAGCGCGGAATCGGCTCCGCGACGCGCTCTTCCGGGCCTCGCTTCTTCCACTTCGTCACCGGCGGTGTCACGCCCGCCGCGCAGGGCGCCGACTGGCTCGCCTCGACGCTCGATCAGAACGCATTCTCGGCTGTCAGCTCGCCGCTCGCCGTCCGGCTGGAGGCCGTCGCGATCGCGTGGCTGCTCGACCTCTTCGAGCTGCCCTCGAGCTGGGGCGGCGTCCTCACGACGGGCGCCACGACCGCGAACTTCACGGCGCTGGCCGCGGCCCGTCGCTGGTGGGCCGGGCGCCACGGCGTCGACGTGGACGAGCGCGGCTACGCGGGACTACCGGCCGTGCCGGTGTTCTCGAGCGGCTACGTGCATCCCAGCGCGACGAAGGCTCTGGCCATGCTCGGGATCGGCCGCGACTCCGTCCGCGTTGTCGCACGCGATGCCGCCGGCCGCCTCGACGTGGAGGCGCTCGAGCCGGAGCTCGCGGCGCTCGGCGGCGCACCGGCGATCCTGATCGGCAACGCGGGCGACGTGAACACCGGCGACTTCGACCCGATCGAGCGAATGGCCGAGCTCGCCGAACGCCATGACGCGTGGCTGCACATCGACGGCGCCTTCGGCCTCTTCGCGCGTTTGACCCCGCGTGCCTCCCAGCTCGCGGCCGGCGCCGAGCGGGCGAACTCCGTCATCTCGGACGGCCACAAGTGGCTCAACGTGCCCTACGACACCGGCTTCGCCTTCCTGCGTGACCCCGGCCCGCTCCACGCCACCTTCGGGCTCACGGCCGCGTACCTCCCCGGCGACGAGCTCCCGGGCCCGGAGGCCTCGCGGCGCGCGCGCTCGTTGGCGGTCTGGGCGACCCTGCGCGCCTACGGGCGGTCGGGCTACCGCGCGATGGTCGAGCGCCATCTCGACCTGGCCGAGCGCCTTGCCGAGCGGGTGGACACGAGCCCCGAGCTCGAGCGGCTCGCGGAGGTGCCGCTCAACATCGTCTGCTTCCGCTTCCATCCGGCCGGGCTGGACGAGCCCGAGCTGGACGACCTCAACACTCGCATCGGCAAGGCGCTGCTCGCCGAAGGCCGGGTCTACGTCGGCACCACCCGCTTCGAAGGCCGGGTCGCCTTCCGCCCCGCCATCGTCAACTGGCGCACGACGGCCGCGGACACCGACCTCATCGCCGACGTGGTTCTCGAGCTGGGCGAGCGCGAGCTAGCTTCGGCGCGGCGCTAGCCACACATGGACGCCGACACGGTGTCGGCTCAGAGCGGTGCGCGTTTCGTGCGCCGCACACGGCTACGATCGCATCGGGGAGGAGGTTGGTGAACCTTGGCCCCCGGAAACGGTCGCGGCGGTTCCGGCCGCGTCTGGAGGGGCCGCGGCTCCTGGGGAAGCCCTAAGCCAGCTTCTCGCGTACGAGCTGGCTGACCGCTGAGCCGTCGGCGCGGCCGGCGATTTGCGGCATCACGTCCGCCATCACGCGGCCGAGATCGCGCAGGCTGGTCGCACCGGTCTCGGCGATCGCGTCATCGACGATCTCCTCGACCTCCTCCTCCGAGAGCGGCTCGGGCATGAACTCCTCGAGCACCTCGAGCTCGGCCTCCTCCCCGTCGGCCTGCTCCTCGCGGCCCGCCGACCGGAACGCCTCCGCGGCCTCGATCCGCTTCTTCCGCTCGCGCTGGAGCACCTGCAGCTCCTCCTCGTCGTGCAGCGGCCGCTGCAGCTCCTTCTCGGCCGAGCGCAGGCTCGACAGGATCAGGCGTAGCGCATCGCGCCGTTCGGCGTCCCGCTCCTTCATCGCCGTCTCGAGCTCGCCCTCGAGCCGTCCGATCAGGCTCATTCCGGCATCCCCTGAATCCTGCCGCCGAGCAAGTGCCAGTGCAGGTGGAAGATCGTCTGCCCGCCTCCTGGGCCCACATTGACGAGCACGCGGTAGTCCTCCAGGCCCTCTTCCCGGGCCGTGTCGGCGATGAAGTCGAGCATGCGCTTCGCCTCCTCGGGCTCGAACTCGCCGACGTCGCGGAACGTGTCGACGTGGCGCTCGGGCAGGATCAGCAAGTGCGTCTCCGCCTTCGGATTGATATCGCGGATCGCCACCACACCCTCGCCGCTGCGCACATGGTCGCCCTCGGCGACGAGCTTGCAGAAGAGGCAGTCAGACGACACCGACGATCCCTTCCTCGGTGACACCCTGCGCGCGGGCGCGCACGAGCCCGCCGACAGGGGTCTCGCTCGGCACCAGCCACGGCGAGTAGTCGTCACCGTACCCGCGGCCGGGGCGATCGACCAGGACCGCGTCCTGCTGCCCGACCTTCGCGCGCCACCGGCGCAGGCACGCCTCGTGAGACGCTGCCCGCAGCCGGGCGCCGCGCTCCTTCTTGACCGCGCGTGGGACGGTGTCCGCCGCGGCGGTCGCCGTGCCGGGTCGCGGCGAGTACGGGAACACGTGCACTTTGGTGATCCCCGCTTCGGACACGGCCGCGAGCGTGCGCTCGAAGGCGGCGTCGTCCTCACCGGGGAACCCGACGATCACGTCCGTCGTCACGTTGAAGTCCGCCAGGGGTGCGATGCGTCTCAGGAACGTCGCGGAGCTGTAGCGGCGGCCCATCGCCTTCAGGACGCCGTCGTCACCGGACTGCATCGGGACGTGGAGGTGCGCGGAGACCGGGAGCGTCTCGCGCAGCGCGGCGACGAGCGCTTCGTCGACGTGGTTGACCTCGATCGAAGACAGGCGCAGGCGGTCGAGGCCCGGTACGGCGCCCGCCGCGCGGACCAGATCGCTCAAGCGGTAGCCGGCCTCCCGATCGCGGTAGCAGCCGAGGTTGATTCCGGTCAAGACGACCTCGCGGTGACCCTGGTCGACGCGCCGGCGAACCTCCGCGAGGACTGCGCCGGCCGAGCGGCTGCGCGACCCGCCCCGCACCAACGGGACGACGCAGAACTTGCACGAGAAGCTGCAGCCGTCCTGCACCTTGACGAAGGCGCGTACGCGGTCGAGGCGCGCATCGGCCTGCACGCAGCCGATCGCGCCAACGTGTCCGGCGACGAAACCGGGCGTGTCCTCGCTTCGCCGCGCGACGACGTGGACGTTCGGCGCGGCGCCTGCGAAGGCACCCGCCAGATTCGCGCCGCAGCCCGTGACGTACACGCGCCCGTGCGTGCGCGCGGCGCGCGAGACCGCCTTGCGCGACTTGCTCACGGCCTCGTGCGTGACGCAGCAGGCGTTGACGACCGCGACGTCGGCGTCCTCGCCCGTCTCGGCGTGGCCATCGGCAAGCAGCCGCTCCCGGACCTGATGCGCGTCCGTCTGAGACACCTTGCAGCCGAGGAATCGAACCGAAAACGTCGCCACGCGAGCAGGGGATGCTACTTCGCGCGGAACAGGTCGGCAGCCCATCCGTCGCCGGTCCGGCGGTCAACGTGCTCGAGACCGCGAACGCGCGGCCGTTGGGAGTCGAGGTAACCGGAGGTGACGAACGCAGCCGCCTCCAGCCTGGGCACGACCGCCTCGACGACCGCGAGGGCGATGTTCGCGACGGCGACGTCGGCCGCCGGCAGGTCGGCGGTGAGGGCGTCGGCGAGCGCGGCCCGCAGAGCGACCTCGTTCTGCACCGCGTTGGCCTCCGTCACCTCGACGGCAGTGGGATCGACGTCGACCGCGTGCACGGGCGTGAAGCCGAGCTTGGCGGCGGCGATCGCGAGCACTCCGGACCCGCAGCCGACGTCGAGCAACGATCCCGGTGCGACTTCGAGCAGCAGTTCGAGCGTCAGCCGCGTGGTCGGATGGGCGCCGGTGCCGAACGCCCGGCCGGGGTCGACCACGACGGCGAGCGCGTCCCCGGGCGGCCGCTCCCACGGGGGGCCGACCCAGAGCGGTCCGATCCGTACGGGGCGATGGAAGGCCCGCCAGCCGTCCTCCCACCCCGCCGCCACCGGCGACCCCTCCACGTGGCCGAACGCCGCCCGCAGGCGCTCCTCGCCGCGAGCGTCCGTGTAGGCGGCCAGCTCGACCCCGTCGGCGCCGATCGCCTCCTCGAACCCCTCCGGGAACAGCTCCAGCAGCCGCGCCCGCGCCGCCTCCGCCGCCTCGGACGACACGGTCACGGCGACGCGGCGGAGCTCCTCGCTCAGCGGAAGGCGCTCTTGAGCTTCTCGAAGAAGCCCTCGTCAGCGCGGTAGGTGTCGTCGTCCGCGACGCCCTCGAACTCCTCCAGCAGTCGCCGCTGGTCGTCGGTGAGCTTCCGTGGGACCGCCACGTTCACGAGGATGCGATGGTCACCCGAGCCGAAGCCCTGGAGCACCGGCATCCCGCGCCCGCGCAGAACTCGGATCTCACCCGGCTGCGTGCCCGCGGCGAACTCGAGCTCCTCGTCGCCGCCCAGCGTGGGCACCTGCACCTTCGCGCCGAGCGCGGCCTGGGTCATCGTCAGGTCGACGGTCGAGAACAGATCGTCGCCTTCGCGGACGAAGCGCGGATCGGAACGGACGTGGACCTGGACGTAGAGGTCGCCGGCCCGCGCACCGAGCGGACCGGCGTGGCCTTCCCCGGTCAGACGGATGCGCTGGCCGTCGTGGATTCCGGGCGGAATCTGCACCTCGAGCGAGCGCTGCTCGACGCTGCGTCCGCTCCCGGAGCACACACGGCACGGGTGCGTGATCACGACGCCCGCTCCCGAGCAGGTCGGGCACGCGTGCACGCGTCTGAACTCGCCGAAGGCGCTCCGTGACACCTGCGCCACCTGGCCGTTGCCGCCACACGTCTCGCAGGTCTCGGCCTGCTTACCGGGCTCGACGCCGCTCCCAGCGCACACGTCGCACGGCAGCTCCACCGGGAACGGGACCGAGCGGGTCGTCCCGTTCGCGGCCTCCACGAGCTCGACCTCGACCTGCGCCGCGACGTCGGCGCCACGACGGCGGCGCCGCCGCGAGGGCGACCCGAACAGGTCGTCGCCGAAGAACGCGGAGAAGATGTCCGTCAGGTCGCCGAGGTCGAAGTTCGTCGGCTGGTAGC
Organism: uncultured Actinomycetes bacterium; assembly: GCA_963738205.1. Lineage (GTDB taxonomy): Bacteria > Actinomycetota > Thermoleophilia > Gaiellales > Gaiellaceae > DATFQE01. Next base: position 290,806 of record CAVTVQ010000009.1, on the reverse strand, counting down.
CGCCGCCGCGCAGGCCCGCGTGGCCGTAGCGGTCGTAGAGCTCCCGCGCCTCCGGCTTGGAGAGCACCTCGTAGGCCTCGACGACCTCGCGGAAGCGCTCCTCCGCGTCGGGCGCGTCAGAGACGTCCGGGTGGAGCGTGCGAGCCAGGCCGCGGAACGCCTTCTTGATCGCAGCGTCGTCCGCGTCGCGCGCGACCCCGAGCACCTCGTAGTAATCGCGCTCCGTCGTCGCCACGAGCCAAGGGTAGCGAGGGGGTTCGGCGCGCCTCAGTGCTCGTCGTACAGCTCCGCGACGAAGCGCGAGAGCTCCGACGCGGCCGCTCGCACCGAGTGGATCGCGTAGCCGTAGTCCATGCGCAACGGTCCGAGCAGACTGACCGCGCCGAGCGGGCGGTTGGCGACCCCGTACGTGGCCCCCACCAGCGAGAGCTCACGGAGCGCCGGATGGGCGAGCTCCTCACCCACGCGCACGAAGGGCCGGCGCGGGTCGAGGGCCTGGCGCAGCAGCTCCAGGAGGGCTGCCCGCTGCTCGAGCACTTCCAACACGTCGCGGTATCCGGCAAGCTCCTCGCGGCGGGCGTCGACGAGCAGCGCCGAGGCCCCGCCGACGTACAGCCGCTGGTCCTGTTGAAGGGCGTCGTCGAATGCCGGCTGCAGCGCCATCAGGAAGCCACGCTCACGCTGGGTCAGCTCAGGCTGCTCGAAGTGGCGGCGCAGTCGGTGGCTGCCGATTGCGAGACCGGTCACCTGGTCGTTCAGGTACTGCGCGGCCCAGTTGGCGAGGCCTGCGTCGACCGGCTCGTCGAAGACGGCAACGCGCTTCGTCACGCCGCCCGTCGACGTGATCACCACTGCCATCACGACCTGCGGCTGCAGCATCAGCACCTCGACGTGACGCACGGTGGCAGCGGCGAGCGGAGGCGCCGAGACGAGCGCCAGCAGGCTCGTCAGCTGCGACAGCATCTCGGTCGTCGCCTGGAGCGCCGCCTCGACCTCGCCGCGGCCGGCGGCGAGCTCGAGCGGGAACTCCGAGGGACGCGGCTCGAGGTGATCGAGCAGACCGTCGACGTAGAGCCGATAGCCGCGATCGGTCGGGATTCGCCCCGCGGACGTATGCGGATGCGTGAGCAACCCGCGCTGCTCGAGCTCGGCGAGCTCGCCGCGCACGGTCGACGGCGACACGCTCATCCCGCCGCGCTCGACCAGCGTCTTCGACCCGACCGGCTGGCCGGTCTCGAGGTACTCCTCGACGACGCTGCGCAGAATCGCGCCCTGGCGCTGGGAAAGCTCCGTCTCCACGACGCGGATTGTAGCCCTTTGCAGGTTTTTTATGTGATCAACTCGGCCGCGACGGCATCGCCGACGAAGCGTCCGCGTGACGTCAGGGCGACCGCACTTCCCTCACCCTCGCCGATACGCTCGACGAGCGCCAGCGCCTCCATCCGCGCGAGCGCGGCGGGATCGAGCGTCTCGGCGAAGCGACTCAAGGGCAGCGGCCGGTCGAGCCTGAGCGCGAGCATCGCCCGTTCACGCGCGCGAACGTCGGCGGCGAGCGGCTCGAGCTCGCGTGCGGGCGGACGGCCGGCGCCGAGCGCCTCGAGGTAGCCACGCAGCCGCGGTGCGTTCCGCCAGCGCACGTCCCCGACGGTCGAGACTGCACCGATTCCCACGCCGAGGTAATCGCGACCCTGCCAGTACGCGAGGTTGTGCCTTGAGCGAAGGTCGCGCCCTTCCCCCAGCTCGGTCTTGAGGCAGAAGTTGGCCGTCTCGTACCAGCGGTAGCCGGCCGCGATGAGCACCGTGACGAGCCGCTCGAGGTAGCCCTCCATCGCCTCCGCCTGGCGCTCCAGCTCCTCCCCGTGCGCGTGCGTGAAGCGAGTACCGGGCTTCGCCTCCAACTCGTACAGGGACAGGTGCTCGGGCGCGAGCGCGAGTGCAGCCTCGAGATCGCGATCGAGGTCGGCGGAGCTCTGGCCCGGGATCCCGTAGATGAGATCCAAGGAGATGTTGTCAAAATTGGCATCGCGCAGATGGTAGAAGGCGCGGCGGACGACGTCCGGCGTCGCGCGCCGCTCGAGCACCGCGAGCAAGTGTGGCTGGAAGCTCTGAGCCCCCAGCGAGATGCGCGTCACCCCGGCGTTGCGGAGCAGCTGTGCGAGGGCGGGCGTGATCGTCTCGGGATTCGCCTCGATCGTCAGGTCCTCGGCGGGCGGCAGGGCGGCGAGCAGCCGTCCGAGCGCGTCCGGCGCCAGGAACGTCGGAGTGCCGCCGCCCAGGAAGATCGTCTCCAGCTCCGGAGCCAAACGGCGGCGCTCGAGCTCGAGCTCGGCGAGGAGCGCATCGGCGTAGGCCTCGTGGTCGCCCCGGCGGTCGACGAGGGTGACGAAGTCGCAGTAGCCGCACCGGTAGGCGCAAAACGGCAGGTGGAGGTAGAGGTGGCGGACGCCGCTCACCGCTTGGCCTCGTCCAGGTTCAGCACCGCGAGGAACGCTTCTTGCGGCACCTCGACGGCGCCGACCTGCTTCATCCGCTTCTTGCCCGCCTTCTGCTTCTCGAGCAGCTTCCGCTTGCGCGTGATGTCGCCGCCGTAGCACTTGGCCAGCACGTCCTTGCGCTTCGCCTTCACGGTTTCCCGGGCGATCACGCGCGAGCCGATCGCGGCCTGGATCGGGACATCGAAGAACTGTCGCGGGATCTCCTCGCGCAGCCGGTCGACCAGCGCCCGACCGCGTGCGTACGCGGAGTCGCGGTGGATCACGAGCGAGAGCGCGTCGACGGGCTCGCCGGCGATGAGAATGTCAACGCGGACAAGCTGACCCTCGCGGTAGCCGGCCAGGTCGTAGTCGAAGCTCGCATAGCCGCGCGTCCGCGACTTCAGCTGGTCGTAGAAGTCGAGCACGATCTCGGCCAGCGGCAGCTCGTAGAGCAGGACGACGCGCTCCTCCGAGAGGTACTCCATGTGGTCGAAGCTGCCGCGCCGCTCGTTGCAAAGCTCCATCACGGCGCCGACGTACTCCTTGGGAACGATGACCGACGACTTGATGTACGGCTCCTCCACCGTCTCGACCTCGTCCGGCATGTCCGACGGGCTGTGCACCTCGATCTCCTCGCCCGCCTTCGTCAGCACGCGGTACGCAACGTTCGGAGCCGTCACGAGCAGGTCGAGGTCGAACTCCCGCTCGAGCCGCTCGCGCACGATCTCCATGTGCAGCAGGCCCAGGAAGCCGCAGCGGAAGCCGAACCCGAGCGCGTTCGACGTCTCTGGCTCGTAGACGAGTGCGGCGTCGTTGAGCTTCAGCTTCTCGAGGGCGTCGCGGAGCTCCGGATACGCGTCGGAATCGGTCGGGAAGAGCCCCGCGAAGACCATCGGCTTCACGTCCTTGTAGCCGGGCAACGGCCGCTCCGCAGGACGCGCCTCGACCGTCAGCGTGTCGCCGACGCGCAGGCGGCTGACGTCCTTGAGCCCCGTGATGATGTAGCCCACCTCGCCGGCCTCGAGCGACTCGACCGGCGTCATGGTCGGAGCGAAGAAGCCGAGCTCCTCCGCCTCGAAGCGGGTGCCCTGCGCCATAGCCCGGAGGCGCTCACGCGGCCGGAACGAGCCGTCGACGACGCGCACGAAGGCGACGACGCCCCGGTACTGGTCGTATGAGGAGTCGAACACCAGGGCGCGCGCCGGCGCCTCCCGATCGCCCGCCGGCGCCGAGAAGCGCTCGATGATCGCGTCCAGCACGTCCTCGACGCCCTCGCCCGTCTTGGCCGAGATGCGCAAGACGTTCTCGGGGTCGTCGCCGATCAGCTCGGCGACCTCGAGCGCCGTGGCATCGGGGTTCGCCTGCGGCAGGTCGATCTTGTTCAGCACCGGGAGGAGCTCGAGGTCGTTCTCGATCGCGAGATACGCGTTCGCGACCGTCTGCGCCTCCACGCCCTGGGCCGCGTCGACGACGAGCACGGCGCCTTCGCACGCCTGGAGCGACCGGGAAACCTCGTAGGTGAAATCGACGTGGCCCGGGGTGTCGATCAGGTTGAGCTGGTGGCCCTTCCACTGAACGCGGACCGCCTGCGCCTTGATCGTGATGCCGCGCTCGCGCTCGAGCTCCATCGAGTCGAGGACCTGCGCACGCATGTCGCGTCCCGAGACGGCGTCGGTTAGCTCGAGAATGCGATCGGCGAGCGTCGACTTGCCGTGGTCGATGTGCGCGATGATCGAGAAGTTGCGGATGCGGTCTTGGGGCATGCGGCTGCTAGGCCCGGCTGAAGCGGGTCCGCAACGATAGCAATGCCTCCAGCTCGTGAACTCCCAGCAAACGGCAGGAAATCAGGTACGCGAGGCCGCCGGCTGCAAGGGCCGCGGTGAGCGACGCGATCTGGGCGAGGACCGACCGGCCGAGGGCTTCGTCGAGCGCCCACCAGACCCCGTACGAGACCGCGGCCAGAACGGCCGACGCGAGTGTCACGAGCACCAGGGTGCGGATCGTCCCGCGTAAGGAGAGCCCGCCGATGCGGCGTCGCAGCAGCGCGATCAGGAGCGCTGCTGCAGCGACGTTCGACAGCGAGATCGCAAACGGGATCCCCCAGACGCCGACGCGGTAGAAGACCGCGTACAGCGCCACGTTGAGCACGAGGCTTGCGAGGGCCGCCCACGTCGGGGTCCAGGGTTGCTGCAGGCTGAAGAAGCCCCGGTTCAGCATCAGCGTCATCCCGTTGAAGACGAGGCCGAGCGAGAAGGCGGCGAGAGCGCCGGCGACGACCGGTGTCTGGTCGGGGCCGAACTCGCCGCGCTGGTAGAGCAGGCGCACGATCGGCTCGGCGAGCACCGCCGAGGCGACGCCGGCCGGGACCAGCAGGAACGCGATCTGACGCAGGCCGAGCGAGACCGTGTTGCGAAAGCTGTCGATGTCACCGCGCGCAGCCAGGCGCGAGAGCGTCGGGAAGAGCACCGTCGCAACGGCCACCGAGAACATGCCCTGTGGGAGCATGTAGACGCGGAAGGCCTTGTCGATTGCGTTCGGGGCAAGCGTCGGGTCGACCAGCGTGGCGGCAAAGATCGTCCCGATCACCGCGCTCACGTTGATCAACCCGAGCCCGAGCGTCACCGGCCCCATGTGCGCGAACACGCGGCGGACGGCCGGGTCGCGCACGTCGAGCGCGAGGCGCAGGCGGCCGTCGAGCCCGTACAGCCACGGCAGCGGCAGCAGCAGCTGGATGAAGGTGGCGACGACGATCGAGCCTGCGTAGACGTAGAGCCGCCCGTCCGCCGTATCCGCGCGGGGCACCCCGACGACCAGGCCGGCGATGATCGCGAGGTTCCAGACAACTGGCGTGAGCGCGGGGATGCTGAACTGCTCGTAGCTGTTGAGGATCCCGACGATGACCCCGAAGAGCCCAAGCAGTACGACGATCGGGAAGAGGATCTGGGAGAGCGTGACCGCGAGGTCGTCGTAGGCGTTGGTCATCCACGGCACGATGAGCGGGGCGATCAGGATGAAGACCGCCGTGATCGCGCTCAGGCCGAGGAGCAGGAGCCAGAACAGCGTCGAGGCGACGCGCCAAGCGCGGGCCTTCTCGCCCTTCTCCAGCAGCTCGCTGAAGACCGGAACGAACGCGCCCGAGAAGGCGGCGTCGGCGACGAGCGCGCGGATCAGGTTCGGGATCTGGAACGCGACCGTGAACGCGTTGATCGGGCCCCGCGCGCCGAAGTAGTTCGCGACCACGATCTCGCGCACCAGCCCGAGGATCCGCGAGAGACCGGTTGCGAGCGAGAAGATCGCCGTCGACCAGGCGAGCCGCCGGCGCCGGTCTCGCTCCTCCACCGGGCGAGTATAGGAACCCGATCGAACGGCCCCGCCCGAACGGGACATCCCGGTGGGGCCGGCCTCCGCCACCCACCACGATCGATCCTAGTCGCGAAATTCGCTCGGATGGGTCGCGGCTTCGTGCCGAGTCAGTGCCGGTTTTCCTAGACGGGAACGCGTGTTGCCTCTGGTACCATCGTGCCGCCCGCACTGCGGGCCTTTTCACGTATGCCGAACATCAAGCAGCAGAAGAAGCGCGTCCGCATCGCCGCCGAGGAGCGGCTCGAGAACCTGCGCTACCGCTCGACCGTCAAGACGATCACGAAGCGGCTCGAGGCGGCCGTCGAGGCGGGCGACAAGGATGTCGTCGCCCAGGAGCACCTGCAGCTGCAGCGCTGGATCGACAAGGCCGTCTCGCACGGCGCGCTTCACCGGAACGCGGGCGCCCGCAAGAAGTCGCAGGCCGCCCGGCTCGCCGAGACCCCTTCGTAACGGCGCTAACCCGCCGTCGCGGCCTGGCGCGGACGCGTCACGTCGGCGAGCGCGCGCTCGAGCTCCAGCTCGGAGGAGAGCCGACTCGCGCCTTTGATCGCGGCGTCGAGCTCGGCCAGCCGCACGATCGCCGCGTCAAGCTCCTCGCGCGAGTAGTTCTCCGAGTGCGCCAGCGCCTTGCGCGCCGGGTACTCCTTCATCCCGAGCCGCTTCGCGATCTCCCTGGCCCCGAGCCCTTCCTCCGCGAGCGTCTGCGCGCCGCGCACGCGGCCGACGTGCGAGGCGAGCGCCACTGCGAGGGAGAACGGCTCGCGCTGCGCGAGCGCTGACTCGCAAACGGCCATCGCCGCAGCGAGGTTTCGTGCACCCCAGGCGTCGGTGAGCGCCCACGCCTCGGCTTCACGCGCGGGCACGGCGAGCGCTTCGATCTCGCGCACTCCGACAGGGCGCCCCGACGACCAGTCGGCGATCTTCTCGATCTCGCTCGCCAGCATGAGGATGTCGTCGCCGACGATCTCGACCAGCGACCGCGCGGCGTCGGAGTCGACCTCCACGCCGAGCCGCTTGAACTCGGCGGCGACCCACGCCGACGGGCTCTTCGGCCTCGGAACGTCGTACGCGAGCACCTGACCGCGCTTGCCGGCCAGGTCCGCGAGCGTGCCGCTCTTCGGCGTCTCGTGGGTGACCAGGGCAAGCACGGCGCCGGGGGACGCATCCTGCAAGTACGCGTCGAGGGCCTCGACGTCGGCGGCCTTCCAGCTCTCGACTCCTTCGACGACGACTAAACGACCGCCGTTGCTGAAGAGCCCAAGCGCGTTGCATGCGGCCACTGCCTCGGCCCCGGTCGTCGGCGGGGCTGTGAGCGCTTCCACCGACTCGTCGGGGAAGCGGCTCCGGAGCCGCCGCAGCGCCCGCACGATCTTCGGCCGATCGCTCCCGGTGAGCAGGTAGATCGGTTGGAGGGCGTCGTCGGCCATCCGGCGGAGGATAGTCAGCGAGCGGTTCGCACCTCGATCCGCCTGCCGTCGGATTCGACCGCGATCGCGCCGTCCTGATCGGTGCGGTAGACCTCGAGTCCCGAGCGGCTCTCGAGGGTCGCGATCGTCGATGCCGTGGGATGGCCGTAGTCGTTGCCGGCGCCGACCGAGATGAGCGCCACCCTGGGGCGGACCGCACGCAGCAGCTCATCGAGTCCGACATCGGCCGAGCCGTGGTGCGCCACCTTGAGGATCTCCGCCTGCGGAGGGTGAATCGGCAGCGTCACGTTCGACTCGGCGTCGGCCGTCAGGAGCGCATCGACCTCGCCGTAGCGCGCGTGGATCACCGTCGCCCAGTTGTTCGGGTCGTCACCCTGCGGGACGGGCTGGCGTGGCCACAGGACGCGCAACGTCAGGCGGCCGAGCCGGAACACGCGGCCCGCCTCGACCAGCTCGACGGCGACGTGCTCACGCCGGGCGACGTCGAGAGCCGCCCGTTCGAAGGGGCTCGCGAACGGAATCCGGGGATCGAGCACCTCGTCGACCCGAACACGCGCGAGCACGCGAGCGGCGCCGCCGACGTGATCGCGCTGCGGATGCGTGAGTACGAGGGCGGCGAGTCGGCGGACACCAAGGCTTCGGAGCTGGCCTGCGACGTTGGCCTCGGGCGGGCCCTGGTCGACCAGCACGCTGCCCTCGGGGACCTGCACGAGGATCGAGTCGCCCTGCCCCACGTCCAACGCCGTGATCCGCAGGCCGGTCGGCGGCGGTGGAGGCGCCGCACGAGGCCACAGCAGCCAGAGCGCAGCGCCGGTCGTGACGGACAGCAGGCCCAGAGCGGCGGCACGACCGACGCGGGGACGCGGGAGCCGCGACCACGCGAGCACGAGCAGCACCGCGACGGCCAGGCCGCCGACGACGGTGAGCGACGTCACCTGGGCTCCGGGCAGGCCGGCGACGAGTCGGGCAACCGCAGCGATGTAGGCCGCGAGCCAGCCGTTCGCCCACGCGAGCGCCTCCGCCAGCTCCGGCGAGACGGGATCGAGCGCCGTGCACGAGAGCCCGAGCCCGAGCAGCGGGGCCATTGCCGGCCAGGCGAGAGCGTTCGCCGGCACGGAGTACAGCGGCACTGCTCCGAAGTGCAGCCAGAGGACCGGGGCCGTCGCAAGCCCACACGCCACCGAGACGGCGAGCACGTCGCCGAGACGCACCGGGACCGGATAGCCCTCGAGCCGCCGGCCGAGTGCGGGCACCGCGATGAAGATGGCTGCGACCGCCGTGAAGGAGAGCTGGAAGCCGGGCTCGAGCAGGCTGTAGGGATTCCACGCAAGCAGCACGCACGCGCCCGCGAGCAGGAAGTACCAGCGGTCGCGCGGACGTGCGGCCAGCCAGGCCAGCGAAGCGAGCGCTCCCGCGACGCCTGCGCGGACGACCGACGGCTGCCAGCCGACCGCTGCCACGTAGCCGGCGATGGCAGTGAGCGCCCCGAGCTCGCCGAGCCAGCGCGGCAGTCCGACCAGCCAGGCGAGGCCCAGCATGCCGCCCGCCACGAGGACGACGTTCTGGCCGGAGACGGCCAACAGGTGGTAGAGCCCCGAGGCGCGGAAGCTGTCCCGGAGCTCGTCCGAGAGGCCCTCGTCCTCGCCGAGCACGACGCCCGCCAGCACCGCCTTTCGCTCCCCGTCGAGGCCAGGTGCGAGGGTTCTGCCGATCCGGGCACGGAGCCGGTCGGCGACGCCCGCGAGCCCGCCCCGTCGACCGACGATGCGCCACGCACCGCCCTTCAGCACGACGTGGACGCCTCGCCGGCGCAGGTAGCCGGCTTCGTCGAATCCGTCCTCCGGCGGGCGAGGTCGCTCGATCTTCGCAATGGTCTCGAGCACGGCTCCCTGCGGTGGCGAGCGGCCGCGCGGCAGCTCGAGCAGGACGGCTTCGCGCAGCCTCAGCCGGTCGAGACGGCGAACCTGTGCCGGGACCCGGACCTGGAAGGGCGAGCGTCGTGCCGGGCCGGTGACGACGGCGCGAACCCGTCCGACCTGGCCGATCCGCCCCGCGAGGACGCTGCGGTCGAGGGCGTCGAGCCGCACGCTTCCCCACCACAGCCCGGCGAGCGTCAGCGCGAGGGCAAGGCACGCGAAGCGTCCCTGCGCGTCGAGGCCGATCGCGACAGCCGCGGCGAGCACAGCCACGACGGCGAGCGAGGGTCGGCCAACGCGGATCAGGTTCGCTGCGGCGAGACCCGCGCAGAGCGCCGCCGCCAGGAGGTGCGGCGAGGCGCGCGACAGCCGTTCGCTCATGGCGCCGCCAGCTCCCGCAGCTGCTCGAGCCGCGCCGGGCCGATGCCGGGGACCGCGTCGAGCTCGTCCACGGACGTGAAGGCGCCGTGCTCCTGTCGGAAGTCGAGGATCTTCTGCGCGGTGGAAGGACCGATGCCCGGGAGCTCGTCGAGCTGCTCGAGCGTGGCGGTGTTCAGGTGAACCGGCCCTGACGGCGCCTGCGCGCTGCCGGCCTCTCCCGCGGCGGCCCCGCCCGCGGGAACACGACGCGGAACGACGACCTGCACGCCGTCGGCAACGGGCGCGGCCAGGTTCACGAGCGACAGATCAGCACGACGGGTGGCACCGCCGGCGCGCCGCACCGCATCGGCGATCCGGGACCCTTCGCGCAGCCGGTACAGGCCCGGACGGCGCACCGACCCGACCACGTGGACGACCAGCGCCGCAGGCGCCTCCGCCTCCACGGCCTCGAGTGGGTGATTGGCGACCGGCCGCGTCGAGGACGCGCCGGCGCCGGCGAGGTACCGGCCCGCGACCAGGAGCACCGCAGCGAGCAGCAGTGCGCCTGCCAGCGCACGCCGGCGCGAGAGGGTGAGTGCACTCATGTCTCCTACCGTGACAACAGCGGGCGCACAAGTGTGAGACGACTTCGTGCCGAATGTGTAACCGCGTGTGACACCGCAGTAGCGTTGTGACGTAGAGGAGGTGCGTGAACGCGGTGACGCCCTCGTGGTCAGTGACTCGCCGAGGACTCCGTGCCGAAAGGCGGAGCTTCGAAGCGGTGGCCGAGGAGCACCTCGACGACGTCTACCGCTTCCTCGTCTACCTGACTAAAGACGTGAACACAGCCGACGAGCTCACCGGAGAGACATTCGCCAGAGCGATGAGCGCCTGGAAGCGCTTCGACGAACGCCGCGGGAGCGCCCGCACCTGGCTCTGCCAGCTCGCGCGCAGCACCGCTCTCGACCATTTCCGCGCCGAGGAGCGGCGCCGCAAGCGCGAGCAGACCTATGCGGCCGGCGAGCAGGTGAGCGACGACCGCGACCCATTTCAGACGCTGTCGCCTCAAGTGCGCAAGGCGCTCGACGAGCTCTCGGCGGCCGATCGTGAGGTGATCGCTCTGCGGGTGATCCTCGAGCTCGACGGCGAGGCGGCGGCACGGGTGATGGGAATCGGGCGCACGGCCTGCGCGATGCGTTTGAGCCGGGCGCTCAAGAAGCTCGAGGAGAAGGTGGAGATCGATGCGCTGGTCTAACCGCAACGACGACGAGAACCTGCACGAACTGCTTCGCGGCGAGGACGGCGGCCGGCTCGGCACCGCCCTCGCAGAGATGCGCGAGCACGCACCGGAAGCACCCCCGGAGGTGCGCGAGCGCATCCGGACGCTGACGGCCGAGAAGCTCTCCGAGCACGATGCACCACCGCGACGCCCCTTCACCAACCGATTCTCGCGCTTGGGTGCCGTGGCTGCCGCCGTACTCGTCCTGGCAGTTGCGATCCCGGCGCTTGCCTCATTCACCGGCGACGGCAAGGTCAGATCCAAGTCGGCCGACGCGGGGGGCGGCGGCGAAGCGTTGACGCCCGCAGGCCAGCCGGCACACCCTCCACCGCCCGCAGCGCGAGCGTCCGGCGGTGAGAGCTTCCTGGCGCCTCGTCCGCCCGCGCTCGACAGCGGCGGCACCGAACTCGCCCCATCCCCGTCGAAAGCCGCGCCGATCCCCTCGACCAAGCGCGCGCAGGATTACTCCGCCCGGATCAAGCTCCACGTGACCGACCACGACGAGCTCTCGCAGGCCGTGCAGAGCGCGATCCGCTCGACGCGCGAGCTTGGCGGCTATGTCACGTACGTGGATTACGGCACGAGCGGCAGGAAGGACGGCGGCGCGGAGCTGTCCGTCCGCGTGCCGGTCGGCCGCGTGCAGACGGCGATCGCCCGTTTCTCCGAGCTGGGCACGATCCTCGAGCAGCAGACCGAGATCCGCGACCTCCAGGCTCGGATCGACGGGATCACCCGCGACATCCAGCGGCGGCGCGACCGGATCGCCAGGCTCGAGGCCCAGCTGAAGGATCCGACGCTGAGCGACGCGGGACGCAACCGGCTCGAGGCCCGGCTCGTGCAGGCGAAGCGCGGCCTGGCGAAGGCCACCGGCGGCCGCGCCGGCGTGATCAGGCAGAGCCGCTACGCCAAGCTCGACCTCGCCTTCACGACGGAGAAGCGCAGCGAGGCGGCGCCGCCACCGAGCGACCTGCGGCAGCTGCTCGACGACGCAGTCGGCGTGCTGGCGATGGAGCTGGCAGTCGTGCTCTACGTGCTGATCGCAGGCGCGCCGTTCATCGCACTCGCGCTCCTTGCCTTCTTCGGCGCACGCGCTTTCAGGCGCGGCGCCGACGGTCGCGTGTTGGAACGCGCCTAGCCGACGACGAGGTTGACGAGCCGCTTCGGCACGACGATCGTCTGCCGGATCTCCTTGCCGTTCAGGTGGGCTTGCACCTTCGGCAGCTCCCGCGCCCGCGCGACCAGCTCGTCGTCGGATGCCTCCACCGGCATCTCGATCCGGTCGCGCACGCGGCCGTTGACCTGGACGACCAGGACGAACGTCTCCGTCGCCAGCAGCGCAGGATCGGCCTCCGGCCACGGGTGCTCCCACAGTCGCTCGTGCCCGAAGCGCTCCCACAGCTCCTCCGCGATATGCGCGGTGTAGGGCTGGATCAGCGAGACGGCGGTCTCGGCCGCAAAGCGCGCAGCGGGGTCGTCGGGCTCGCGCGAGACGTCGTTGACCAGCTCCATGACGGCCGCGATCGGCGTATTCAGGGCGAAACGGCGCCCGATGTCGTCGGTGACCTTCGCGATCGTCTTGTGCGCCTTGCGGGCCAGCGCCGTGTCGGGCGGCGCGCCGGCGGGCTTGTCCATCTGCTCCATCGCGACGCGCCACAGTCGGTTGAGGAAGCGGACCATGCCCTCGAAGCCCTCGTCCTGCCACTCCGCATCCTGCTCGACCGGCCCGATGAACAGCAGGTACATGCGGCAGGCGTCGGCGCCGTAGCGCTCGATGTATTCATCGGGGACGATCACGTTGCCGCGCGACTTGGACATCTTCGCGCCGTTCCGGTGCAGCATTCCCTGCGTGAACAGCCGGGCGAACGGCTCGCGGAAGCCGACGAGCTCGATGTCGTTCAGGACCTTGGTGAAGAAGCGCGCGTAGAGCAGGTGCAGGATCGCGTGCTCGATGCCGCCGATGTACTGGTTGACCGGCAGCCAGTAGTCCGCGATCGGCCGCTCCCAAGGAGCCGTGTCGTTGTGCGGGTCGGTGTAGCGAATGAAGTACCACGAGGAATCGACGAACGTGTCCATCGTGTCGGTCTCGCGCTTGCCCGGGCCGCCGCACGTCGGGCACGTGACGTTGACCCAGTCCTCCGCCGCGGCCAGGGGCGAGCGACCCTTGGGCAGGTACTCCTGGACGTCCGGCAGCAGGACCGGCAGCTCCTCGTCGGGCACCGGCACGATCCCGCACCGGTCGCAGTGGACGATCGGGATCGGCGCACCCCAGTAGCGCTGGCGTGACAGCAGCCAGTCGCGCAGTCGGAAATGCACGGCCGGCCGCGCGCGCTCGCGCTGTTCCAGCCACTCGACGATCGCCTGCTTGGCCTTGGGGCTCGGCCTGCCGCTGAACTGCGCGGAGTTGACCAGCACCTCGTTCTCGCTGTGCCCGACGAACGCGGCTCCTTCCTCGATCTCGCCCTCCGCGGGAACGACGACCACCTTGACCGGCAGGTCGTAGCGTTCCGCGAACTCGAAGTCACGGTGGTCGTGGGCCGGCACGCCCATGATCGCGCCCGTGCCGTACTCCATCAGGACGTAGTCGGCGACCCAGATCGGAATCCGCGCCTCGTCGACGGGGTTGGTGGCGAAGCGCCCGGTGAAGACGCCGTCCCGCTCCTTCTCCTCGCGCTCGACCGAGGTGCGCGCAGCAGCGTGCCTGACGTAGTCCAGCACCTCCTCCTCGTGCGGAGTCCCGCGCACCAGCTCCGGCACCAGCGGATGCTCGGGCGCCAGCACGAAGAAGGTCGCGCCGAACAGCGTGTCGGGCCGCGTGGTGTAGACCTCGATGTCGCGCTCCAGCTCCTCGACGCGGAACAGGACGTCGGCGCCCTCCGAGCGGCCGATCCAGTTCCGCTGCATCGTCAGCACGCGCTCGGGCCAGTCCTCCAGCAGCTCCATCTCGCGCAGCAGCGCGTCGGCGTACGCGGTAATCCGGAAGAACCACTGCTCCAGGTTGCGAGCCTCCACCTCGGTGCCACAGCGCTCGCAGCGGCCGTCGATCACCTGCTCGTTGGCCAGCACGGTCTGGTCGAACGGACACCACTTGACCGGCGCCTCCTTGCGGTACGCCAGGCCCTGCTCGAAGAAGCGCAGGAACAGCCACTGCGTCCAGCGGTAGTACTCGGGCTCGTGCGTGGCCAGGACCCGGTCCCAGTCGATCGCCCAGCCCATGCGCTCCATCTGGCGGCGGATCGACGCGATGTTGCGCTCGGTCACCTCGCGCGGATGCCGGCCCTCCTTGATGGCGGCGTTCTCGGCCGGCAGGCCGAACGCGTCGAAGCCCATCGGCCGCATGACCGCGTAGCCGTGCCGGCGGCGGAAGTGCGCGACGACCTCGCCCAGCATGTAGTTGCGGACGTGGCCCATGTGCAGCTCACCGGAGGGATACGGCAGCATCTCGAGCACGTAGGTCTTCCTGCGAGCGCGGGTCTTCAGCTCCTCGGGATCCGGGTTTTCGACGTTGAACGCGCGCGCGTCGGCCCAGATCCGCTGCCACTTCGCCTCGATCGCCTGTGGGTCGTACCGCTCGCTCATCCCGCCTCCGGATATGAAAAAGCCTCTCGAGTGAGAGGCCGTGGAGAGCTGGCGCGGCGTCCGCCGCGTTCGCTCCCTGCGCTACTCGAGAAGCTGTCCCTGCATCGCGAAACTGACTGTAGCAAGCTGTACCTCCGCCGTCACCCGAGCTTCGAGAGGAGAGTCAATGGCTGACCACACTGTCGTGAAGGTCTCCGACGTGCCCGACCAGGGGCCCAACTTCGGGCTCGAGGGGAAGATGGAGGCGCGGTTCATGCGCGTCGACCTCGAATGCGAGAACTGCGGCGTGACGTACCTCAGGCTGGCGCCTGGATTCCGGGAGCCGTTCGGTCACACCCACAAGGTGCAGGAAGAGGTCTACGTCCTGGTGTCAGGCAGCGCGCGGATCAAGGTCGGCGACGTCATCCACGATCTGGAGCCGTGGACCGTGGTCCGGCTGTCGAAGGATGCGATGCGGAGCCTCGAGGGAGGACCGCAGGGAGCGGAGTTCTTGCTCGTCGGCGCCCCGAACACCGGGCCGGGGGATGCGAACACCGAGCCGAACTGGTGGCAGGACTGACGAGCTCGGGTCGCCCGAGCCGGGGAAGCTGACGGCGGCAGCTAGCGCGCGAAGAGGCCGACAGGGTCGCCCCGCCCCTTGCCCGGCGCGCTTCCACCCAGGTTGAACAGGACGAGCCCGAGCACGAGCAGGGCGAGCCAGATGCCGAGCACGACGAGCACGATGCGGGTGAGCGTCACGTGCCTCCTAATCCCACGCAACCGTCGCATACCCACCCCAGGGGTAGTACTGCACGCGCAACATCAGTGTGTCGTTGAACGTCGGCCAGTACGTGGGTGAGTGGCACGCGACCTCGACCCAGGACTGTACCTCGACCACGCCGTACCCGACGCCGCCGTACGTGCGGACGATGTTGGGCAGGTTCTGGTTCCAGCAGGCCCAGTCGTGGCTGGTGCGGGCGCTGCTGGCGCGGTACGTGATCACACCGGCGTGCCCGCACCACACGGTGTAGAGGTAGAGCCTGCGGGTGTAGGGGAACCAGCCGTCCGAGCGCAGGAGCTCCTTGCTCCAACAGACGCCGAGCGGTGAGCCGTCGGGGTTCTGGTTGATGATCGGGGGGTCGGCGTCCGCCGACTCCCGTACGCCGTGCTCGGCGGAGAAGAGCTGCTCGGCCGCCGCGGGCGCGGGCAGAGCTCGAGCGGGCTTCGCGCCCGAGGGCGCGGCGGCCGCAGCCGAGGCCCAGGCGAGCGCGGCGACGCCGGCCGCACACGCCCAGATGATGCGTCGTGGAGACATGGGGACCGTCCTTTCGGTCGGGGTGCTGGGGACACCCCGAGGCCTATCGCCCGCGGACGCGCCGGTGGGTGACGGAGCCGTGCCGAAAGTGCGTCAGCGGCGGAGCCGGCGAAGCCGCCGGACGCCCCGCTCGGTCCAGGTCTCGCGCGCCGAGTCGAAGTGGCCCTCGAGCGCACGGCGGTAAGGGCGCGAGATTCGCCTGGCGTACGCCCCGAACCCCTCGTCGCGGAGCGGCATCCAGTCCTCCCGGTAGGGGACGACGACGTGGTCGCGCGAAACGGACCGCGCCGAGAGCAGGAACGCGAGCCCGATGCCTTGAGAGACCTCGAGCAGAGACCTGTTCTCGACCCGCGCCTCCTCGCGCAGGCCGCGGTACAGCGACGCCAGCTCTTCGGGGCCCGGCAGCTCGCTCGCGTGCTGCCGCAGCTCGTCCACCGACGCCCGCAGGCCGGCGAGCTCGAGCGGCGGGATGTCGATCAAGCGAGCGGCTGTCCCCGAGCCGCCCTCGAAGGCGGCGAGCAGGTCGTCCACCGACCCGAACTCCGCCTGGGGCGTGAGCACGTCGGCCGCCTTCAGCTCGTCCGTGAGCGCGTCGAGGTAGACCCGCGAGCCGTGGGCCACGTCGCTCGCCGCGGCGAGCAGCCAGAGCGGCGAGAAGCCGAACGCGGCGATCGAGCCGAGCTCGACGACGTTGCCCGCGCCCTTGCGGAGGGCCAGTTCCTTCGGCGCAGGCTCACCCGCCGGCGGCGCCTGGCCCTCGACGCCGCCGACCAGCTCGATCGACAGGCGCAGGAGGTTCTTGGCGCTCGCCTCGTAGAGGCGCGACCGCCGCACGAAGCGTGGCAGCAGTACCTGCGCCGACTCGTGGATCGCGCCGCCGAGCACGGCGGCCAGCGACCGGGTCAGCCGCTCCGGCAGCGAGAGAAGAAACGTCGGGCGCCCGGCCACGTCACGCGCAGCCTGGCAGACGCTTAACCTCTTCCGCGTGCGCGACCTGCTGCCCGAGAGCGCGGCCGTCGAGGGTGGTGAGCTCTCACTCGGCGGCGTCAGCGCGACGGCGCTGGCCGAGGAGCACGGCACGCCGCTCGTCGTCTACTGCGAGCAGACCCTGCGCTCCCAGGCGCGGGCCTACCGTCGCGCTGCGCCCGCTGCCACGATCGCGTACGGCACCAAGGCCTTCCCGAACGTCGCGTTGCTGCGCCTGTTCGCAGAGGAGGGCCTCGGAGCGGACGTGTCCACGCTGGGGGAGCTGACACTCGCGCTGACGGCCGGCTTGTCCGGCGAGAAGCTGATCGTCCACGGCAACAACAAGAGCGACGAGGAGTTGCGCGCCGCCGCCGAGGCCGACGCGGCGCTCGTCGTGCTGGACGCGCTCGACGAGGTGGCCCGCGCCGACGAAGCCGGGGTTCGGCGCGTCCTCGTCCGGGTGACCTCGGGAATCGAGGCCGACACGCACGAGGCGATCCGCACCGGCCACCACGGCTCCAAGTTCGGGCTGCCGCCCGCGGCGGCGCTGACGGCGATCGCCGACGCCCGGGCCGCCGGGCTGGACGTCGCCGGCCTGCACGTCCACGTCGGCTCGCAGCTGCTCGACGCCACCGCCGCCGGAATGACGGTCGAATGGCTCGCCGGCTTCGCTGCGGCGTGCCGCGCCGAGCTGGACTGGAGCCCGGCCGTCGTCGACCTCGGCGGGGGGCTCGGCGTGCGCCACGTGCCCGACGAGGACGCGCCCAGCGTGGAGGAGTTCGTCGGCGACCTGCTCGGCCGGCTCGAGCGCGGGTTCGCCCTCCAAGACCTGCCTCGTCCGCAGGTCATCCTCGAGCCCGGCCGGTCGCTCGTCGGCCGCGCGGGAGTGGCGCTCTACCGCGTGGGCGTGGTCAAGGACGCGAGCGAGACGGCGCACATCGTCGCCGTCGACGGCGGCATGTCGGACAACCCGCGGCCGATGCTCTACGGCGCCCGGTACACGGCGCTGCTCGCGAACCGCGCAGACGAGCCGCCGGCGCGCGCCTTCACCGTGACCGGACGGCATTGCGAAGAGGAGGTGCTCGTCGGCCGCGTCGAGCTGCCGGAGCCTCGCCGCGGCGACCTGCTCGCGGTGCCCGCAAGCGGTGCGTACACGCTCGCCATGAGCTCGAACTACAACGCGGTGCCGCGCCCCGCGGCCCTGCTCGTCCGAGACGGGCAGGCCCAGGTGATTCGCAGGCGCGAGACGCTGGCGGACGTGCTCGGCTTCGAGCCCTAGCCGGCCGGCACGAAAGGCCCGGCGTAATGGAACTGGATGCCGCGCCGGCTGGGCCTCGGAGTCCAGCCGCGCCGCACCGAGTCACACTTGGCCGCATGGCCGTGCCAGGTCGTCGGATCGGAGCGTGAGGCGTCCGCAGCGCGCCTCGGCTCCTCGACGATCTCGCAGGCCGCCGTCTTCGTCGGGGCGGCATCCAGTTCCACGAGCGACAGCCTGCCCGAGCCCTGAGTCGCCCGTCTGACGCAATCGCGTCATTCTCAGGCCGCCGTCGACAGGCGACGACGTGCTCGCGCCGAGCGTTACGACGGCTCCGGGGTCGGCCTCGCCGCGATCAAGCCGGGCCGGATCAGCCGCGGCGGGGCCTTCAGCTTCGCGTCGTTGACGCTGGGGTTCGAGGGCTCCGCGAGCGGCGGAGCGCCGAACGAGCGCGCGACCTGGTCCGCAGGCGGCTCGCCGTAGAGCGTCGAGCGCTGCCGCGGCGTGCGTCCCAACGCACGGATGGCCGCCTCCAGCACCTCGGGCGGCGCTTCTTGCCCGTGGGCGGCCCCCGCTGCGCGCGAGATCGACTCGTTCATCAACGTCCCGCCGAGGTCGTTCGCGCCGGCACGAAGGACGGCCTGTGCCCCGTCGAGGCCGAGCTTCACCCACGACGCCTGGACGTTGGTGATCCACGGGTGCAGCGCCAGCCGGCCGACCGCGTGCATCAGCAGCGCCTCGCGGAAGGTCGGTCCCGGGCGAGCCCGCCCATGCAGGTAGATCGGCGCCTCCATGTGCACGAAGGGCAGCGGCACGAACTCGGTGAACCCGCCCGACCGGCGCTGCTGGTCGCGAAGCTCGA
Source organism: uncultured Actinomycetes bacterium (assembly GCA_963738205.1). GTDB lineage: Bacteria > Actinomycetota > Thermoleophilia > Gaiellales > Gaiellaceae > DATFQE01. The sequence goes on along the minus strand of CAVTVQ010000009.1, from coordinate 272,034 downwards.
TTAGGTGGCGCGCCCAGGAGCGAGGCCCGTCGACGTGGCCGAACATGACGGTCGTCGTGGACCGCAGGCCGACCCGGTGGGCCGCGTCGTGGACGGAGAGCCACTGCTCGGTCGTCACCTTGTCCGGGCAGATCACCGCCCGCACCTCGTCGTCGAGGATCTCCGCCGCCGTGCCGGGCAGCGAGGCGAGCCCGGCGGCGCGCAAGCGTTCGAGGTACGGCGTCAGCTCGAGGCCGAGTGTCGCCGCGCCCTGCCAGATCTCGAGCGCCGAGAACGCGTGCACGTGGATGCCCGGAACCGCGGCCTTCACCGCCTCGCAGATCTCGAGGTAGGTGTCGCCCGTGAAGGCGGGGTGGATCCCGCCCTGCAGGCAGATCTCCACCGCCCCGCGCTCCCACGCCTCCTCCGCGCGCCGGGCGATCTCCTCGACCGGGACGAGGTAGGGCTTGCCGCGCAGGTTCTCGGCCAGCTTGCCCTTCGAGAACGCGCAGAAGCCGCAGCGGAAGTAGCAGACGTTCGTGTAGTTGACGTTGCGCGTGACGACGTAGCTGACCTCGTCGCCGCAGACCTCGCGGCGTAGCGCATCGGCGGCGGAGAACACGCGCTGGGCTTCGTCTCCGCGCGTCTGGAACAGCCGGACGATCTCGTCCTCACCCAACTCCTCGCGGCTGTCGAGGGGGAGCGCGTCCCGTGGGACGAAGGGGATCGGCACGGTCGCGCCCGCAGCCCAGCCGTCGGTGCGGGCAAGCCCGTCCGCGTCGGCCCGCTGGAGTGCGGCGGTGACGATCGCCGGCTCCAGCCAGGCGCTGTCGAGGTACTCGGGATAGACCGCGAGCCTGGGCGCGAGCTCGAACCCGGCCGCGCGGGTGGTCCGCTCGAGGCGCTCGACCTCGGGCCAGGGCGCCTCGGGGTTGACGTGGTCGATCGTGACCGGCGAGATCCCGCCCCAGTCGTCGATCCCGGCGTCGAGCAGGCGCGGGAAGTCGTCGTAGCTGAGGTTCGGCGGCGCCTGGACGTGCACCTCCGGCGGCAGCACCAGCCGCGCGGCCGCAGCCGACCAGAGCAGCTCGTCCAGCGTGGGCTCCGGCGCGTCGGCCATGCGCGTGCCCTCCTTGGCGCGGAAGTTCTGGACGATCACCTCCTGGACATGGCCGTGCCGCTGGTGCAGCTGACGAATCGCGAGCAGCGCCTCGATCCGCTCCGTCCGCGTCTCGCCGATCCCGATCAGGATCCCGGTCGTGAAGGGAACGCGCTCCGCGCCGGCGGCAGCGAGCGTCGCGAGCCGGGCCGCCGGCCGCTTGTCGGGTGAGCCGAAGTGCGGGCCGCCCCGGCGCGAGAGCCGCTCGGACGCCGTCTCGAGCATGATCCCCTGCGAGACGCTCACCTTCCGCAGCTCGGCCAGGTCGGCCTGGGTCATGACGCCGGGGTTCAGGTGTGGGAGCAGCCCGGTCTCGTCGAGCACCAGCTTCGCGCAGCGGGCCAGGTACTCGAGCGTCGTCTCGCACCCCAGCTCTGCCAGCTCGTCCCGGGCGGCGCGGTAGCGGAGCTCGGGCTTGTCGCCGAGCGTGAACAGCGCCTCGTGGCAGCCGGCCGCGGCGCCTGCGCGGGCGATCTCGAGCACCTCGTCGTCGCGGAGGTACGCCTGCTCGCCCCGCCTGGGCGGCCGCGCGAACGTGCAGTAGTGACACACATCCCGGCAGAGCTTCGTCAGCGGGATGAAGACCTTCGGCGAGTACGTGATCACGCGGGTGCGGCGCACCGCGCGCGCCGCGGCGCAGACCTCGTCCACCGGCGTGTCCACGAGGGCGAAGGCGTCCCGCGCGAGCATGGCGGGAGCCTATCTCGACACTGCGCGCTACCTCGGCGCGGGGCAGGCGCGGACGCGCCGGTCGAGCGTCGCCATGCGCGAATCCTTCAGGAACGAGATCGCGCGCACGGTGCTCGTCGAGCGGAGGAACCTGCGCGGGATCAGCGCGGCGAACGGCGGGCGGCGGTCGCGGAGGATGCGCCGCTCTCCCGCGTAGAAGTGGACGGCGAAGACGTGGTCGCGGTCGGCGCCGCTGACGCGGGCAGCTACCGGACCGCGCGCGCACACGGCGCCGTTCGACCGGCCGCGCTTGTAGCGCACGCCGAGCGACAGGGACGCACCCTGGCGGCACGCGACGGCTGCGCACCCGCGCAGGCGGGCGAGCCGGGCCGCGAGCTCGGCCTTGAGCGGGGCGTGCGCGGCGCTCGCGTGCAGGCTCGTCAGCTCGTTCGGGTCGGTCACCAGGTCGTACAGCTCCTGCTCGTTCGTGCTGTGCTCGACGTAGACGTAGCGGGGCGTGCGAATTGCGCGATAGCCGGGCGTCTCGAGCAGCAGGTCCCGGCCCGAGTAGAGCCGGGCGTCACGCGCGAGGGGCTGCAGCTGGCGGCCGTCCATGGCGCGTCCGGGAGTGGCGCCCGCGGCGGCCACGATCGTCGGGGCCACGTCGACGTTGGCTACGAGCTGCCGGCGGACGGCGCCACGCGGGATCCCCGGGCCGCGCAGGATGAGCGGCACCCGCGTCGAGGGCTCGTAGTGGAGCACCTTCCCGGTCTGGACGCGATGCTCGCCGTGGAAGAAGCCGTTGTCGGAGGTGAAGACGATCAGCGTCCGCTCGAGCTCGCCGGCCGTCCGCAGCGCGGAGACGATCTCGTTCACGCCCTCGTCGATCGCCAGTAGCGACTCCAGCCGCTGCCGGTAGTTCTCCGTGATCGCCGCCACGCGCGCGGGTCCGATCAGCGGGCGGTTCCGCATCGCTCCGGGCTTGTCGGAGACGTCGGCCTCGTTGAACGCCGGCGTGACGGGCAGGGGCTCGGCGGCGAAGCGATTCCGGTGGCGCGGCGCGGGAACGGGCGTCCCGAAGTTCGCCGGGTCGTCCGACTCGCGCGGGCCACCGTTGTGCGGGCCGAGATACGCGACGTTGAGGAAGAACGGGCCGCCCGGCGCCAGCCGCCGCACCGCGTCGACCGCCTTCCGCGTGTACACGTCGGCCTGGTACGAGGCCGCGTCCGCGCCGTACTTCACGGTCTTGCCGTTCTCGTTGAGGGTGTAGTTGTAGAACTGGTACGTCGACGGGTCGACGGAGCCGTACCACTCGGTCCAGCCCGGCGGGATCTCCGTCGCCGAGCGGCGCCCGTAGCCGTTCAGGTACTTGCCGATGTGCACCGTGTGGTAGCCGGCCCGCTGCAGCCACACGGGCAGCGTGTTCGTGTGGTCGAGCTTCTCGAAGCCCCCGGCCGGGAGGGCGTTCCCCATCACCGTGTGGTTGTGCGCGTACTGCCCGGTCAGAAACGTCGACCGCGACGGGCAGCAGAGCGGGAAGGACGCGAAGCTGTTCGCGAAGCTGGTGCCCTGGGCGGCGAGCTGCGCGCCGACGTTCGTCATCACGCGCAGCGACTCGACCGTCTGGTCGTCGGTCATCACGACGAGGACGTTCAGCTTGCCCGGCGCCTGCGTCGAGCCGGCGCCCGCCGAGCCTGCGATTCCGGCGCCGATCACGAGTGCGAGTAGCAGCGCTGCCCCTCTCACGAGGGCCGACCCTACGAAAGCGCTGTTAGGCCGCTGTTAGGCCGGTGTTCGGAAATCAGATCAGCCGCTCGATACCTTGAGCGCGATCTCCCTCGGATCCGTGACCGGCGCTCGGCACGCGAAGTTTTCGCAGACGTAGACGGCGGGGTTTCCGTCGACGAGATCCTTCCCCTCCAGGAGCGGCACCCCCTCGGCCGGGCCGAACGCGACGACCGACCTGGGATCGAACTCCGCCAGTGCCGCGCGGGCGACGGCGCTGTCGGCCGGCCCCATGATCGCGAGCTCCCGCGGCGGTGAGAAATGCAGGTCGAGTGCCGACAGCGCCCAGCCGAAGGCGAGGGGTACGCGCGTCGACGCCCCGCGGATCAGGCGGAAGACCGACACGGCCCGCCGCTCGAGCTCGGCGTCGCCGTAGATCCGCGCGAGGCGGAGCATCACCCACGCGAGCGAGGCGTTGCCCGACGGCGTCGGCTGGTCCTCGAGGTCCTTCCTGCGCGCGACCAGCTCCTCGCCCGCCGACAGGAAGAAGCCGCCGCGCTCGGCGTCGCCGAAGAGCTCGACCGCCAGCCGCCCGAGCCGGTTCGCCTCCTCGAGCCAGCGGAGCTCGCCGGTCGCGGCATGCAGCTCGAGCAGGCCGTTGGCGACGTCCGCGTAGTCGGGCAGGAAGCCGGGCGCGCCCGGCCGCCCGTCCCGCCAGGTCCGGTAGAGGCGACCGTCGTCGGTCGAGAGCGGGCCGAGCATGAACTCAGCCAGGCGCCGCGCCGCGTGGAGCCACTCGGGGCGCTCGAAGCGGCGGCCCGCCTCGGCGAGCGCGGCGAGCAGCAGCCCGTTCCACGAGGCGATCGCCTTGTCGTCGCGCGCGGGCTTCGGGCGCCGCTCGCGCTCGGCGAACAACCGTGCGCGCAGCTCCGGATCGAGCCGGCCGCGGATGACCGAACGGCCGTGCTCGAAGGGCCGCAGCAGCTCCTCGGGCACGCCCTCGTCGGCCGTCCAGGTGAACGTCAGGCCCTCGACGCCGTCGGTGTCGGCATCCTGCGACGAGGCGAACGCGCCGTCCGGCAGCGCGAGCTCGCGAAGAACGTATTCGAGCGTCTCCTCGACGATCTCCCGATAGCGGTCCTTGCCGGTCACCGCCCACGCGTGCGAGGTAGGTCGCGGCCAGCAGCGCGTTGTCGTAGAGCATCTTCTCGAAGTGCGGCACGAGCCAGGCGCGTCGACGGAGTAGCGGTGGAATCCGCCGCCGACCTGGTCGTACATGCCGCCGGCGGCCATGCCGTCGAGCGTGCCGACGACCATCGGCGAGCGCCTCCTCGTCGCCGCGGCGATGCATGCCGGAGCAGGAACTCGAGCACCGACGGAGGCGGGAACTTGGGCGCGCCGCCGAAGCCGCCGTTGACCGGGTCGAAGTGCGGCCGCAGCGCGCGCGGCGGCCTCGCGCGAGCAGGCTCTCGGTCGAGCGGCTCGCTCGAGCGGCGCGACGTCCGCGCGCACGCGCCCGCACGAGCTCGCTCGGCCTGCCGCGCGACGTCGTCGCCGGTTCTCGCGGTAGGCCTTCGACGACCGCTTCGAGCAGCTGCGGGAAGCTCGGCATGCCGTGGCGCGGCTCCGGCGGGAAGTACGTGCCGCCGAAGAACGGCTCCCCGTCGGGCGTGAGGAAGACCGTCATCGGCCACCCGCCCTGCCCGGTCAGCGCGACCACGGCGTCCATGTACAGCCCGTCCACGTCCGGACGCTCCTCGCGGTCGACCTTGACGTTCACGAAGCGCGTCGTTCATGCAGCGCGGCGATCGCGTCGTCCTCGAAGGACTCGTGCTCCATCACGTGACACCAGTGGCAGGCGGCGTAGCCGACCGAGAGGAGCATCGGCTTGTCCTCGGCGCGCGCCCGCTCGAACGCCTCGTCGCCCCACGGGTACCAGTCGACGGGGTTGTCGGCGTGCTGGAGCAGGTACGGGCTGGTCTCGTGGGCCAGACGGTTCACGGCAGCCCTGTCTACCCTAGCGCCCGACCGTGAGCACCCTCCCCGGCGGCACCGTCACCTTCCTCTTCTCCGACATCGAGGGCTCGACCCGACTCCTCGAGCGGCTGGGCGACCGCTACGACGAGCTCCATCGCGACCACCGCAGGCTCGTGCGGAGCGAGCTCCAGAGCGCCGGCGGCCAGGAGGTCGATTCCCAGGGCGACGGGTTCTTCTTCTCCTTCCCGCGTGCGAAGGAGGCCGTTCGGGGCGCCGTGGCCGCGCAGCGGGCGCTCGCCGAGCACTCCTGGCCCGACGGGACGGACGTGCGGGTGCGCATGGGCCTGCACACGGGCGAGCCGATCGTCGGCGAGGAGGGCTACGTCGGCATGGACGTCGTGCGGGCCTCACGCATCTGCGCGGCGGGCCACGGCGGCCAGATCCTGCTCTCCGCGACCACGCGCGCCCTGGTCGGGAACGACCTGCCCGAAGGCGTCACGATCCGCGACCTTGGCGAGGCGCCGCTGAAGGACATCCAGCATGAGCAGCTCTACGAGCTGACGCTCGACGAGCAGCCGGGCGAGCATCCCCCGCTCAAGACCGCCGCGCCGTCGCAGGACGACCTGGGCGCCCAGATCGAGCGCCGCGTGAACGAGCAGATCCTGGCAAACCTGGACTTCGGGAAGCCGTCTCCTTCACGGAAGCTCCTGGGGCTGAGCTTCGTCGGCCTCGCCATCCTGGTGCTGCTCGTCGCCGTCGCCGTCGCGGTCTTCCTGATCGTCCGAGCCGTGCTCTAGCGGCCGCACCATGGCCTTCCAGCCGCTTGCCGGGATCCGCGTGCTCGACCTCACGAGCTCGCTCGCCGGCCCCTACTGCACCGAGATCCTGAGCGCCTTCGGCGCCGACGTCGTCAAGGTCGAGCGGCCCGACGGCGGCGACGAGACCCGCAATGGGGGCCGCCGTTCTGGGGCGAGGACGGCATGCTCTTCCTGTCGGCGAACGCCGGCAAGCGCTCGCTCGCGCTCGACCTCACGCACCCGGACGGCCTGGCGGCGCTGCTCGAGCTCGCCGGCCGCTCCGACGTCGTCATCCAGAGCCTGCGACCGGGCACCGCGGAACGGCGCGGCCTCGGCTACACGGCCTTGCGCGAGCGCAACTCTCGGCTCGTCTACTGCTCGATCAGCGGCTACGGCCGCGCCGGCCCGCTCGCCGACCGGGCGGGCTACGACCCGCTCCTCCAGGGCGAGACCGGGATCATGAGCGTGACCGGCGAGCCGGACCGGGCGCCGGTGCGGGTAGGCGTGTCGCTGATCGACCAGGGCACGGGCGTCTGGGCCGCGCTCGCGGTCGTCGCCGCGCTCCATGAGGGCGAGGGCCGGGAGCTCGACCTCTCGCTGTTCGAGACCGGCGTCAGCCTCGTCCCGTACCACGTGATGGCGTACCTCGCGACGGGCCGCACCCCCGACCGGCACGGCACCGCCTTTCCGCTGATCGTCCCCTACCAGTCGTTCGCGGCCCGTGACGGTCAACTCATGCTCGCCACGCCCAACGACCGCCTCTTCGCCGCGCTCCTCCGCGCGCTCGACCTGCCGGAGGACAAGCGGTTCGCCACCAACCCCGAACGCGTCGCCCACCGCGACGAGCTCGTCGGGCTGCTCGCGCAGCGCTTCGCCGAGGAGGACGTCGACACCTGGCTCGACCGGCTCGCGGCGGCCGGTGTTCCCGCCGCGCCCGTCAACGACATCGGCCGGGTGGCCGAGCACGAGCAAACGCAGGCCCTGGGCCTGCTGCAGCCGCTGCCGCACCCCGACGCGCCCGACCTCGTGGAGGTGGGACCACCGCTGTCGGTGGACGGCGAGCGCCTGCGCCACCGCTCCCCGCCGCCGCGGCTCGGCCAGCACAGCGCCGAGGTGCTCGCGGAAGCCGGCTACTCGCCGGACGAGATCGAGCGGTTGTTCGCGTCCGGGGTCGTCGCAGGCCCGGCCCGGTAGACGTAGCCCGGCAGGGTCCGGCCCAGGACGTCGGCGAGCCACTCCGAAACGCCGATCAGCGCGTCCAGGTCGATGCCCGTCTCGACGCCCTCGCCCTCGAGCAGGTAGACGAGGTCCTCGGTGGCGACGTTGCCCGTCGCTCTCGGCGCGAACGGGCAGCCGCCGATGCCGCCGACCGATGCGTCCAGGACCTCGGCGCCGGACTCCACCGCCGCCAGGGCGTTCGCGTAGCCGGTATTGCGGGTGTTGTGCCCGTGGAAGCCGACCCGGCCCCCGCGTTCGCGAGCCTGCCGGACGAGCGAGCGGACGCGGCCGGGCGTGGCCATACCAATCGTGTCCGCCAGGACGATCTCGCCGGCGCCGTCGATCCGGCCGAGCAGCGCGAGCACGTCGGCCTCGGCCACCTCGCCCTCGAACGGGCAGCCGAAGGCGACGCTGACCGTGACGGTGGTGGGAACGCCGTCGGCACCCGTCCGCTCGAGGATCCGCCCCACCCCCGCGACCGCCTCGTCCAGCGACATGTTCGCGTTGCGCCGGTTGAACGACTCCGTCGCGGCCAGCGTGAGATTCGCCCGGTCGAGGCCGGCAGCGCGAAAGCGCTCGTACCCGCGCTCGTTCAGGACGAGGCCGGAGTACTCGACGCCGTCCCGCGGCAGCAGCGACGCCACTTCCTCCGCTCCGGCCATCTGCGGCACGCGGTCGTCCCGCACGAAGCTGACGGCTTCCACGCGCGGCACGCCGGCCGCGGCCAGCCTGCCGGCCAGCTCAGCTCGCACCGACGGCTCCAGCACGTCCGGCTCGTTCTGGAGGCCGTCCCGCGGCCCCACATCGCAGACGACGAGGCTCACTACGCCTGCGACGGAGCCTGCCAGGGATCGCGGGCGCAGTCGTTCGCCCGCAGGCGCTTCGCGATCACGTCGGTCGTGGAGGCGATCTCGAGCGCGCGGTTCGCCTGCCGCCAGTAGTCGCCGCTCGGGGGCTCCGTGCCGTCGCGCTGCGCCCGCATGCCGAGGTAGACCTGGTCCTGGAGCTTCACGACGTTCTCGTAGCCCTCGATCATCGCGCTTGACGTCGCCTTCGATGGCAGCGGGCGCCTTCAGGTCACGCAGTCGCTCGGTCGCCTCGCGGCCCAGCTCGTTCGCCCTGGGTGTCACGCGCAGGTACGCGGTCGAGTTCGACGGCCGTCCGAGCGCCTCCACCTTCTTCAGCGTCTCGAGGCAGATCGCGTTCGCCTGCGAGGCCCACTCGGCGCGCGACAAGGCGTCGTCGCCACCACACCCGGCACAGGACGACGAGCACCACGATCGCGAGCACCGCCCGCACGGGGAGAGATTAGTCCAGGCCGTACGCTGTGACGCGCTTCGGCTTCACGCGGACGATGAGTCGCTGCTGCCCGGCGGGGAGGTCGTAGTCGCGGCCGCGGTACTTGCGCGAGAGCTCGTCGATGTGCTCCCGGGCGCCCTCCTCGGTCATCTCCGACGGCCCGGAGACGGCGATCCAGCGGTACGGGTCCTCGGGATCCACCACGGTCACGCCGACGTTCGGGTTGGAGCGGATGTGCTCCGGCTTCGCACGGCCCTCGGCGGTGTTGAAGACGACGTTCTCGCCGTCGTAGTCGACCCAGACGACCGATTGGTGCGGCGATCCGTCCGGACGGACGGTCGCGGCCACCCCGTAGTAGGGCTCGATGAACATGCGGGCCTCGGCGTCGCTCAGTCTCGCCACGGTGTTCCTTTCGTCGGAGTCCCCGGAGACGGTACGTTCTTCCCGATGGGCGTCGTGGTACTCGAGAGCGAGGACGTCCGCACGCGCGGCGGCCCGGAGGTCGAGCTGCGTGCTTCTGAGACGGTCCGGGTGATCGCCGCCATCGCGGGCGGCTAGCGGTCACGTGACCACGACCCCGGCCGCCCTCCAGGAGCCGGCTCCGCGCCTTCGTCTGATCTTCGGCGCACTGCTGCTGGTGCTGCTGCTGGCATCGCTCGACCAGACGATCGTGGCGACGGCGCTGCCGACGATCGTCGGCGACCTCGGCGGCATCGAGCATCTCTCCTGGGTCGTCACGGCGTACCTGCTCGCCTCCACGGTCGTCGGTCCGATCTACGGAAAGCTCGGCGACCTCTACGGGCGCAAGATCGTCCTGCAGACCGCGATCGTGATCTTCCTAGTCGGCTCGGCGCTCTGCGGGATCGCCCAGGGCATGTTCGAGCTGATTGCGTTCCGTGCGCTGCAGGGGATCGGCGGCGGGGGCCTGATCGTCACGACGATGGCCGTGATCGGCGACCTCATCCCACCGCGCGACCGCGGCAAGTACCAGGGCTTCTTCGGCGCCGTCTTCGGCGTCTCGACCGTGATCGGGCCGTTGCTGGGCGGCTTCTTCGTCGACAACCTCTCCTGGCGCTGGATCTTCTACGTCAACCTCCCGGTCGGCGGTCTCGCGCTGGCCGTGATCGCCGTCGCTTTCCACTCGCGCGCGGTGCACGTCCGTCACCAGATCGACTACGTCGGCGCGGCGCTGCTCGCCGGCGGCCTGTCGGCGATCGTGCTCTTCACCAGCCTCGGCGGCACGACCTGGGCGTGGGGGTCGAGCCAGATCCTCGCGTTGATGGTGCTCGGCGTCGTGCTCCTGATCGCGTTCGTGTTCGTGGAGCGCAGCGCGGCCGAGCCGATCGTGCCGCTCACGCTCTTCCGCAACCGGATCTTCACGGTCACGAGCGCGATCGGCTTCATCGTCGGTCTGGCCCTGTTCGGCGCGGTCACGTACCTGCCGCTCTATCTGCAGATCGTCAAGGGGCACAGCCCGACCACCTCGGGACTCTTGCTGACGCCGTTGATGGCCGGCGTGCTGGTCACGTCGATCGGGAGCGGCCAGCTGATCAGCCGGTTCGGGCGCTACAAGCCCTTCCCGATCGCCGGAACGGCGCTGATGACGCTCGCCCTGCTGCTGCTCTCCAGGATCAGCGTGGCGATGCCGACCTGGCAGACCGCCGTGTTCATGCTGGTGCTCGGGCTCGGGCTCGGGATGACGATGCAGGTGCTGGTGCTCGCGGCCCAGAACGCGGTGCCTTACGAGTTGCTCGGCGTCGCCACCTCCGGCTCGACGCTGTTCCGGCAGGTGGGCGGCTCGATCGGCGTGTCGATCTTCGGCGCGATCTTCGCCAGCCGGCTCGCCGTGCACCTCGCCAGCGCGCTCCCACCCGGGGTCCACCCGCCGGCCGCCGCCAGCCCGGAGCTGGTAGAGCAGCTGCCGCCCGCCATCCACGAGGACTACATCGGAGCGTTCGCCGCCTCTTTGCGGCCGGTGTTCGCCGCCGCCGCGGGAATATCGTTCCTCGGCTTCCTGCTCAGCTGGCTGCTGCGCGAGGTTCCGCTCCGCAAGAGTGCTGCCGCCGAGGGCGTCGCGGAAAGCTTTGCGATGCCACGTGAGGCGGAGTCACTGCCGGAGCTGGCACGGATCGTCGCGACGCTCGCCCGCCGCGAGAACCACTGGCGCGTCTACGAGCGGCTGGCCGAGCGCGCGGAGCTCGACCTCGAACCGGCCGAGCTCTGGTTGCTCACGAGGCTCGGTGAAGGCACGGCGGTCGACCTGGACGAGCCGCGCCTCGCCGTCGCCCACGCCTCGCTACGCGCACGCGGGCTCGTCGAGAACGGACACCTGGACGGGAAGGGCCGGGTCGTCTACACGCGCGTCGTGGCCGCGCGCCGGCAGGGGTTGGCCGAGCTGCTCGACGGCTGGGAGCCGGAGAAGCACGACGAGGTCAAGTCGATGCTCGATGAGCTCGCCCGCGAGCTCGTCGCCGAGATCCCGGAGTCCGAGATCCCGGAGTCCACGCCGACGCCTCCGCGCTAGCCGACCTTGGTCGGGATCGGCCCGATCTCGCCGTCGACGATCTCCTTCGTGATCGTTTGCAGCGCCTCACGGTCGGCCGCGGGAACCTTCTTGCTGATCGTCCCCAGGCCGACGCCCTCCTGCTCGAGGCCGAAAGTCGCGTTGCGGCCGCCCTGCCACGAGCCGTCCTGCACCGACTTGATCGTCGCGAACACGGCCGCGTCGACCTTCTTCTGCGCGCTGGTGAGCACGTGCGGGCCGAGGAACGACTGGTCGGCGTCGACCCCGATCCCCCACACCTTCTCCTCGCGCGTCGCGTCGAGCGCACCGAGGCCACAGCCGCCCGCGACCTGGAAGACGACGCCCGCGCCGCGGCCGATCTGGTTCAGCGCGAGCTCCTTGCACTTGGCCTGGTCGTCCCAATCCGACGAGTAGCCGTTCAGGACCTTGATGCCCGGGTCGGCCTGCTTCGCCCCGGCCTGGAAGCCGGCGATGAAACGGTCGACAGGCGGCTCCTTGAAGCCGCCGACTGAGCCGATCACGTCCGGCCCGGCGCGGCGCTTCTCCTCCAGCGCGGCGAGGTAGCCGGCGAGATAGCCGACCTCCTGCTCCTTGAACAGGAGCCCGACGACGTTCTTCGGCTTGTGCTTCAGCGACGTCTGGTCGACGTCGATGATCGCGAACTTGCGGTCGGGGAACTTGGCGGCGACCGTGTCGACCGCGTCGCCCTGGGCGAAGCCGACGCCGATGATCAGGTCGTACTGTTCGCGCGCGAGGCGGGTCATGTTGGGGATGTAGTCGGCGGCGGACGCGGACTGGACCACACGGCCCTTGACCCCGAGCTGCTGCTCCGCGCGCTTGACGCCCTCGTAGGCGAGCTGGTTGAAGCCGCGGTCGTTCAGCTGGCCGAGGTCGGTCACCAGGCCGACCTTGATCGCCTTGGCCGCGGTGGTCGTCGTCGACTCGCCCTTGGAGGCGTTGTCGTCACCGCCGCCGCAGGCGGCGAGCGCGAGCACGCTCGCGAGCAGGACGGACATGAGAGTAAAGCGCCTCATCGGAGGTTTTTGACTGTTAGGCTAAAACCGCGTGAATCCTACCACGACGCCGGCCGCCCACGAAGCACTCGCCGTGGTCTTGCAGGTCCGCGGTGACGATCTCCACGCGCTCCTGTGGCAGCGTGCGCGTGAGCCCTTCAGCGGGCGCTGGGCCCTCCCCGGCGGAGCGCTCGGCGACGACGAGACGCTCGAGCAGTCGATCGCGCGCCACCTCGCCGAGAAGGTCGACCTACGTGACGTGGCGCATCTCGAGCAGCTCGCGACGCTCAGCGACCCGGCCCGCCATCCGGGCAGGCGGGCGCTCGCGACCGCGTACCTCGGGCTCGTGCCCGTCGGCGTCGACCCGGCGCTTCCGGGCGACACGGCCTGGCAGCCGGTCGACGCGCTTCCCGAGCTCGCGTTCGACCACGGCGAGATCGTCCACGCCGGCCGTGAGCGACTGCGCGCGAAGCTCTCGTACACGAACGTCGGCTTCGCGCTCGCGCCGGCGGAGTTCACCTTGTCGGAGCTCCGGGCGCTCTACGCGTCGGCGCTCGGCCACGACGTCTCGACGACGAACCTCCAGCGGATCATGCTGCGACGGGGGCTCCTGGAGGAGACGGGCGAGCGGCGGACGCCCGGCCGCGCGGGCGGACGCCCTGCGTCGGTCTACCGCTTCCGGTCGCGCCGGCTCGAGGTGACCGACCCCTTCGCCGTGCTGAGACCGCCGAGCTAAAACCGCGCGGCGACGACGAGCTGGTCGCGGCCGGCCTTCTTGGCCGCATAGAGCGCGCTGTCGGCGCGGCCCACCAGCAGCTCCGGCGTCTCCTTGCCGTCCCAGGCCGCGATGCCCGCCGAGACGGTCTGGTCCTCGGGCATCGCTGCGCGCAGCCGCTCGACCAAGAGCTGACCGTCCGACAGCGTGCAGCCGGGCAGCACGAGCGCGAACTCCTCGCCGCCGTAGCGGGCGAGCATGTCGGTCGAGCGGAGCTGCATCGCCCAGGAGGCGGCACTCTGCTTCAGCAGCCGGTCGCCGGCCTGGTGGCCACGGTCGTCGTTGAAGCCCTTGAAGCGGTCGAGATCGAGCATCGCGACACAGACGGGCGCCTCGTCGCGCTCCGCCCGCGCGAGTTCAAGCGGCAGCTGCTCCTCCCAGGCGCGGCGGTTCGGCAGCCCGGTCAGGTCGTCGGTGCGGGCGCTCACCTCGAGCCTGGCCAGCAGGTCGGCGCGGTCGATGGCGATGGCGGCCTCGGCGGCGAGCATGCGCAGGCCGGACGCCGTCACGTGCGGCAGCTGGAAGAGCCGCTCCCGCCAGGCCAGCACGAGCACGCCGATCGCCTCGTCCTCACGAACGACGGGCTCGAAGTGCATCGACTCGACGTTCCCCGCCTCGACGAGGCGCTGCGAGACGGCAGCGTGGTCGGCGGCCTCCGCGACGAAGAAGGGCCGTTTCGAGGTGAAGGCCACGGCCGCTCCGGACGGTTCCTTGCCGACCGAAACACGGGTGCCCAGCGGCAGCCCGGGGCCGACCGACGCGGTGAGGAGCAGCTGGCCGGCGCCGTCGGGCTCGAAGAACGCGACCACGTCACTGCCGCCGATCGCGCCGGCGGCCGCGCAGACGGCGGCGCGCGCGGCGGCGCCGTCGGCGGCCTCGCGGGAGACGTCCTGCATCGCCTCCGCGACCGAGGCCATGGTCATCAGCATCGCGTGGCTCTCCTGCTCGCTCCGCCGCAGCGCCTCGGCGCGCCGAGCGGACTCCTCAGCGCGGGCCCGCAGCTGGTTGACGAGGCGCTGGACCGTGAAGCCGACGAGCGAGGCCATCGCGACCCAGAGAATCGCCCGGCGCCACTCGCTGAGCGGGTAGTCGGGCGCGCCGATCAGCAGCAGCGGCGCGAAGAAGACGGCGACGACGCCGGCGATTCCGATCGCGAGCTCCGTGCGAGTCCCGTAGAGCGCCAGCCAGAAGAGCGGCAGCATCGCCAGCGGCGTGTAGCCGCTCGCGCCGTTCTCGGCGTCCCGGAGTAGCGCGATCACGACGAAGTACGCCATCGGCGGCACGACCTGGGCGAAGTGCGGCAGGCGGTGCCACGGCGCGTAGATCGCCGTGGTCACGATCAGGGCGCACAGCGCCACCGCGGCCGCGACCGACCAGGGGGCGGTGATCGCCGGTGGGAGCGGCAGGGTCGCGAAGGGCAGCAGGCCGGCGCCGAGGAACGGAGCAGCGCGCGCGAGCAGCCGCCTGCGTGCGAGCGCCTGTCCGCCGTAGAAGCCCACGGACGACTCGCGCCTCGTCGTGCGGACGCTGGAGGGCCGGAAGGCTCGGGGAAGAGCCGCAGTTCTCATCCCGCACGACTGATCGGCGCGCGGGCGCGAACGGGCTATCCCGCACTTGGGGGACGCACGCGCTCAGGCGTGCCGAGGCTTACTTCTCGTGCGGCGGGGGCGGCGGCGCCGGCGGCTCGTCGCCGTGCGGCGGGGGCGGCGGCGGAGGCGGCGGCGGTGGCGGCGGAGGCGGCGTCGGGGACGGCGACGGGGAGGGAGACGGGGAGGGAGACGGTGGCGGCTGCGGCGTTGGGGCAGGCGGCGGCGGGGGCGCTTTCGCGACCGGCGTCTTCGTCGCGCTCAGCACGACGATCTTGCCGGTGCCGTCGCGCCGCCCGGTGACCTTCGTGAACGCGCCCGGCTTGGCCGTCAGCGTGAACACGATGCGGTTGGTTCCGCGCAGGGCGCGGACGGTGAGGCCCTCGAGCTTGTTGACGCCGACCTCGCTCTTGATCCCCTTCTGGCGGACCTCGACGGTCGCGCTGCCGTCGGACAGGTTGCCGTCGGGGACGGCGATGCTCTTCGAGCCGACCGGCGCGCCCGTGAACCTCACCGACGCCAGGACGGACGATCCGGGCGCCTTCATCGAGACGTGGCGCGCGAGGGGAACCGATGCCTTGAGTTTGGCCGGGACGGGCGGCGGCGGTGCGACCGGGGGCTCGGCCACGGGCGGCGGCGGTGGCTTCGCTTCGGCGTCGGCGACCGGCTTGTCGCCGCCCCCGCCGAGCAGGACGACGGCCCCGCCGACCAGGGCCAGCACGGCGATGACGGCCGCGGCGATCAGGATCGGCTTCTTCGACTTCTTCTCGGTCCCGGGCACCGGCCATTCGAAACTCGTAGCGGGCGGCGCCGACGTGGGCGCGATCGTCGCCATCGGCTCGGCGTACGCCGGCTCCGGCACCGGCTCGGCGGCGACCGGCTCGGGAATCGGCTCGGGCTCGACCGCGGGCGCGGGCGGCGGCGTGACGGCGGCGGGCGGCTCGGGCGGCGGACCGGGCGGCGGAGTCTCCACCGGCGGAGGCGTCTGCACGGGGGGTGTCTCGACCGGCGGCGGCGTGGTCACGGCCGCTGCAGCCGCGGCCGCCGGCGGCACGGCCGTCTCGTACTCAGGCTCGGGGATCGGCGCCGGAGGCGGCGTCTCGACCGGCGGCGCGGGTGGAGGCGCCTCGGCCACCGGCTCCGGAGCCTTGCCGGGCATGTAGGTCTGGAAGCCGTCGCCGGTCTCGACGACGGGCTCAGCTGCAGCCGGCGTTGCGCCGGCCGCTGCTGCAGCGGCCGCGGCTGTCGCGGCGGCGGCTGTCGCGGCCGCGGCGGCGGCGTCCGTTGCCGGCGCGCTCTCCTGAGCGCCGCGGTAGAAGGTCTTGAAGTCGTCGCCGGTGTCGCCGGCGGCCGGGCTCTGCGCGGACTCCTCGTGGAACGGCGCAGGCGTGAGCGGCTTCTCCGCCTCGGGCGCGCCGACCTGCTCGAGAATCCGGGCGTCGCGGCGCCAGCGCGGGCCGAGCAGGTTGATGATGATCTCCTCGAGGTCTTCCCAGGCCTCACCTGCGTCGCGGACGCGGTCCTCGGGCGCCTTCGTCAACAGCCGCTCGATCCAGTCGGCGAGCTGCGGGTCGAGGTCGGGGTTGACCGAGCGCGGCGACGGGATCGGCTCGTTGACGTGCCGGAGCAGGATCGCCATCGGCGTCTCGGTGTCGTGGAAGGGCACGCGGCCGGCGAGCAGCTCGTAGGCCATCACGCCGACCGAGTACAGGTCGGTCCACGGCCCGATGTCCTTGGCCATCGCCTGCTCGGGCGCCATGTAGGTCGGTGTGCCGACCGTCGTTCCGGTGGCGGTGAGGAAGCGGCCCGCTGAGGCCTGGTTGAGCGCCTTGGCGATGCCGAAGTCGGCGATCTTCACCGAGCCCTCGCGGGTCATCATGATGTTCTCGGGCTTGAGGTCGCGGTGGACGATGCCCTGCGACTCGTGGTGGGCGTGCGCGAGGCCGGCGAGCATGCCCTCGAGGACGCCGGTGATCTGCGCAAGCGTAAGCGTGCCCACGTACGGGCGCAGGGAGCCGCGCTCGATGTACTCCATCGAGATGTAGGGCGTCCCCTCGTGCTCGAAGAACTCGTGCACGGTGACGATGTTCGGGTGGCTCAGCGAGCCGGCTATGCGCGACTCGCGCAGGAATCGCTCGGCGAATGCCGGGTCGGACGCATGGAACGCGCCCAGCTCCTTGAGCGCAACGTTGCGGTCGAGATCGGTCTGCCGAGCGAGATAGACGACGGCCATCCCGCCGCGTCCGAGCTCCTTTGAGATCTCGTATCGACCGACAGTGCGCTGCACTTCCAACATCTAGCCCCCTTGGCGACGCGCGGACTCGCTCGTCCGAGTCTAGGACAATCGGCTGACGATTCAAAGGCGCGGAAGGCCCAACTTTTCCCGAACGGCGGAACGTCGTATGCTGCGTTTGCCCGCTCTGGCCCGGCGAGCGCAGCGAGCGACATCTCAACCGGAGGAACGGCGTGAAGGTCTTCATCCTGGACGCCCACTCGATCTACCGCCACGGGCTGGCATCGTGCCTTGCCGGGATGGCGGAGGTCGACTCCGTCGGCGAGGCGGCGAGCGTCCGCGAGGCCTGGAGCAGCACGGCGCTCCCCGAAGCCGAGGTCGTCCTCGTCGATCCCGACGTCCAGAGCGGCGGCGAGTTCATTCGCGAGGTGCGCGAGAAGACGGGTGCTGCAGTCGTCGTCTGCTCGTCGCGCACCGACGAGCAGGACGTGCTCGCCGCGGTGCAGGCGGGAGCGGTCGGCTACCTCTGCAAGGACACGCTTACCCCGGAGACGCTCGAGACCGGCGTGCGCGGAGCGTCGAACGGCGCCGGCGTGATGACGCCCGAGATCCTCGGCAACCTCCTGCGCGGGATCTCCCGCGTGTCACGCGAGGTGCTCGAGCCGCGCGGGCTCTCGCTCTCCTGGCTGACGGCCCGCGAGCAGGAGGTGCTGCGCCTCGTGGCCGCCGGCCATCCCACCCGCGAGGTGGCCCAGAAGCTCTGCTACAGCGAGCGGACGATCAAGAACGTGATCCACGACGTGGTCACGAAGCTGAACGCGCGCACTCGCTCGCAGGCGGTCGCCCAGGCCGTCCGCGAGGGCCTGATCTAGGCGGACTTCCCCAGCAGGGCACGCGCCTCCGCGAGCCGCTCCTGGTAGCGCCCGCGGTACTGCTCGGCCGGGCGCTCGACGTCGGCGACCCAGTCGCCCCACTTCGACTCGTCGGAGAGGAAGTTCGTGTATCCGTCCGCGACCCGCTTTTCCTTCTCGTGCACGGCATGGTCGATGAACCACTTGATCTGCTTCTCGGGATCGCTGCCGTAGCCGGCGTACTCGCCCTGGTCCCAGATCGACGTCCGCATCTGGAAGTAGCCGATCGAGTCGGCGTCACCGAAGTTGATGTTCGACATGCGGGACTCGACCAGCGCAGCCATCACCGGCAGCTCCGGCGGTAAGCCGGCCGCCTGCGCGCGCGCGGCCATCCATGCGGCGATCTGCTCCTTGGGTGCCTCGTCGCCGGGATAGCCGTCGATCGTCGGCCCGACGCTCGCATCGCTCGCGACCTTCGCGACCTCCAGGTCGGGCTCGGGCTGCTGCTGGATCTTCGCCTTGACGTCCTCGTGGACGGCCCGCATGAACTGGACGGTGTTGCCCGAGTGCGCTGCGTCAGCCTCCTTCGGCGCGTCGAAGACGCCGCTCTGCCGCTCCGGGGCGGCTGCGGGCTCGGGTGGCGCTACGGCCGGTGTCTCTGCGGCGGCGACGGCCGGCTCGGCGACGGCCGGCTCGGCCGCGGCCGGGACGGCGGCCGCTGCGACGGGAGCGGCCGGCGCCGCGGGCGAGACGAAGCCCTCTGGCGGCGGGTCGTCGAAGGCGATGTGCAGGTGGTCCTGGTGGCCGCCGTCTGTGAAGAAGCCGGGCGCGTTGATCGACCACGGCGTCCCCACCTCCGTCGGCCGGATCGACTCCGGCAAATCCACCAAAGCCTCGGCCAGCTCGCGCGACTTGAAGCTGTTCGAGCGCACGATCTCCCCGTCCACACGCGCGATGTCCAACCCGCGCCCCACGAAGTGGTTCGAGACCGACCCCGAGGAGCTCAGCTTGTCGTGCCCGGTGATGATCACCGAGAGCGCGATCTTGTGCTCCTTCGTAAGCTCGGAGAGCACCGAGACCAAGCGCGGGTCGACGCGGCCCGACGCCAGATCGGCGCGCGCAGGCCCGGGTAGCTCGAGGTTGGGGCTCGCCAGCAGCGCCTCGAGCTCGGCGGAGGGTGCGGCCGCGGGGCCTGCGGCCGCGAGCTCGCCGCCCTCGTGCGAGTGGCCCTCGTGGTCGTGCTCCGCCCCGCCGTGCTCATGAACGTCCGGTGGAAGCTCCGTGCCGGTGCCGCTGTACGCCTTCTGGAACTCGACGTACGGGTCCTCCATGTTCGAGACGTTGTAGCCCCCTTCGAGCGTCTTCCAGAGCTCGACGTGGGCGTGGGACGAGCCGCCCTGCCACTCCGTCACGCTCGCGATCTGCTGACCGGCTTCCACGGTTCCGCCCTCGACGACTCCAGTCGGGTCGACGTGACGGAAGACCCAGACGCGACCGTCGGCCCCCTGGACCTTGACGACACCGCCGAAGATCTGGCCGGTGTTGCCCCGTGAGGCCTTCACCTCGACGATCGTGCCCGCGATCGGCGAACGAACGGGAGCCCCACCACGGGCGAACATGTCGTAGCCCGCATGGAGGTTGCCCTCAGGCCCCGGCGCACCCTCGGCGTCGTGCACCGCGAACTCGGAGCCATGGAGCTTCCCACCCGCGTTCGTGTTCGCCATGTCCTCGGGGGCAATCGGCGGCAGGGGCACGCCCGGCGCTGGCGCCGCGGGTGCGGCGGCCACGGCGTCGGCGACGGCCGCAGCGGGCGGCGGCGCCGGTTCGGCGGCCGCCATGCCGGCGATCGTCGGAGTCTTCGCAGTGTCCGCTTCGGGCGCGACCCCGGCGAAGACGCCGCTCTGGCGCGTCGGCGGCTCGGCCGCGGGGCCGGGGACGCCCGGCTCCGGCCCGGGCACCGCTGCAACCGCGGCGGCCGGCGCACCCGCCTCCGGGACCGCCGCGACCATCCGCCGTCCACCGGCGAACTGCTGCTGGTAGTACGACTCGTCGAGGCTCGAGACCTTGACCACGTCGCCGGTGTGCGGCGCGTGTATGAACTTGTGCGCCCCGATGTACATGCCGACGTGGTGCATGTCGCCGCTGGAGTCCTGGAAGAAGACGAGGTCGCCGGCCTCGAGGTCGTCGACCTTCTCGATGTGCTCGCCCACGTTGACCTGGTCGTACGTCACGCGCGGGATGTCGATGCCGACCTGCTTGTACGACCACTGCATCAGCCCCGAGCAGTCGAAGTTCGTATCCGGCGTGGCGCCGCCCCACTGGTAGGGCGTGCCCATGTACTCCTTGGCGATCGCCAGTGCCTTCTTGGCCTGCGGGGCCGCGTCGAGCTCGGCGCCGGCGACCGCCGCGTCGAGGTCGGCGTCGGGCGCGACGGGCGGGGCCGACGCCTGCGCGCCGCCGAGCAGCTCCCGCGCCTCGCCGAGGCGGAGCTGGTAGCGGCCGCGGTACTGCTCCGCCGGCCGCTCCACGTCGGCGATCCACTCGCCCCACCTGCTCGAGTCCTTGAGGAACGCCGTGTCGCCGCGCGCGACGCGCTTCTGCTTCTCGTGGAGGGCGTGGTCGATGAACCACTTGAGCTGCAGCTCCGGCTTCTCGCCGTAGCCCTTGTACTCACCCTGGTCCCAGATCCCGACCCGCATCTGGAAGTAGCCGACCGAGTCGGCGTCGCCGTAGTTGATGTTGGACAGGCGCGACTCGACGAGCGAGGCCATGATCGGCAGCTCGCCCGGCAGCCCCGCCTTGTGCGCCTGGCGGGCCATCCACGCGGCGATCTGCTCCTTCGGGGCGTCGTCGCCCGGGTAGACGTCAGAGACGTCGGGTAGCGCGACCGGTGCGTCGACCGCCGCGGCCGCCGCGGCCGGTGGTTCCTGGGCGACGGCAGCGACAGGCTGGGCCGGCGCCTGCGGGGCCGCGGGCTCCGGCTGGGCGGCCGGGATCGAGCCGACGGTCTGCGCGCGCGCCTCGCCGCCGTTTGGCGACGCGGCCTTGAAGACGCCGCTGCCGGCCTCGGCCGGCGCGCCACCCGCCGCAGCGGGAGCCGAGGCGGCCGCTGCCGCCGGCGGTGCCGCGGCGGCCGCCGCCGGGGTCACCGGCGACTTGAAGCCCTCGGGCGCCGCGCCGTCGAAGGCGATGTGCAGGTGGTCCTGGTGCCCGCCGTCGGTGAAGAAGCCCGGCGCGTTGATCGACCACGGCGTCCCCACCTCGGTCGGCCGGATCGACTCGGGCAAATCCACCAAAGCCTCCGCCAGCTCGCGCGACTTGAAGCTGTTCGAGCGCACGATCTCCCCGTCGACCCTCGCGATGTCGAGGCCACGCCCGACGAAGTGGTTGGACACCGAGCCGCCCGACGTGAACTGGTCGTGACCGGTGATGACGACGGAGAGTCCGATCTTGTGCTCCTTCGTCAGCGCGGTGAGCATCGAGACGAGCCGCGGGTCGACGCGGCCGGACTCGAGGTCCGCGCGCGCGTCGGGCGGCAGCTCGAGGTTCGGGTTGCTCAAGAGGGCTGCCAGTTCGTCGGAGGGGGCGACCGCGGGGCCGCCGGCTTCGTGGAGCGAGGGCCCGTGGTCGTGGCCGTCCTCGGCGTGCTCGTGGACCGGCGCGGGCTTCGGGTGCGGCTCCTCGTGCTGCACGGGAGCGGGCGCGTCCTCGTGGTGGACGGGTGCGGGCGCTTCCTCGTGGTGGACCGGCGCGGGCGCGTCCTGATGCGCTTCGTGCGGGGGCGCGACCGCGGGTGTCTTGCCCAGCGAGGCGTGGCCTTCGTGCCGACGCGGCGCGGCGGAGTGATCCTCGTGCGGCGCCGCCGCCGCATGGTGACCGTTGCCGTGCTCGTGCCCTTGGTGCCCGTGGTCGTGGTGTGCGTGGTCGTGCTGCTCGTGGTGCTCGGCGCCGTGCTCGTGCTTCGCATGGCCCTCGCCGTGCTCGTGCTTCGCATGCCCCTCACCGTGCTCGGGCTCCACGTGGCCGGGAGCGTGGTGGTCGACGGCGCGCATCTGGGCCTGGCTGATTGCCTTGATGCTGTGACGGCTGAGCGCCTCGTTGACGACGCCCGCGACGCGCTTGTCGTCAGCGCGGGCGAAGCCGGCCAGCTCGAGCGCGCCGATTCCCTCCGCCGCAGCGGCCATGATCACTCCGGCTAGGCTGGACATCGACTGCCGCAGCTCGAGCGTGTAGAGCGCCTTGGCGCCGGTGCCCCCTCGGAGCTCCTCGGCGAGCTCGTTCAGCCCGAACTTCTCGCAGGCGGCCGCCGGGTCGCGGCGAAACTCGCCTCTGAACGTGGCGTCCGTGAGCAGACGCTCGATCAGGTCGGCGGCCTGCTTGGTCTCCTCAGGCGATGACAACGTCGTCGTCCTTCCGACGCCGCAGTCGGTCGAGCAGAGGCCGGCCGACCATCACGATCACCGGGACGAACATCAGCAGGTAGAAGGCGCCGAACACGCCCCACACCACCTCCGGCGGAGCCAGCGACGTCAAGACTCCGTAATAGCGCGTCGACATCACTATGACGAATGCCACAGCTGCCACCGTCCACGCAAGCCCCGCCAGGGCATAGATGAGCAGCGCACGTGGCTCGTCGGCGGCGCGGCCGCGGCCGGAGATGACCGCCGCGAGGTGCGCCCGCGCCCGCTTGCGCAGCCCGGGCTCCCCGAGCCAGTCGACGAGCATGTGGTACCCGTCGCGGTCGAGCAGCGGGTTCAGGTTCGAGAACGCGCCGACGTAGGCGGCAAACGCGAGCTGGAAGAGCACGTCGCGGACCGTGCCGTGGACGAACGCGGCTCCGAGGGAGAAGACGCCACCGACGAGCAGGTCGCTGGCCGGCCCGGCTGCGCTGATCGCCAGGCGGCGGCGACGCGGCTCGAACCAGCCGTCGGAGGTGTCGACGAACGCGTACGGGAAGACGAGCATCAGCTTCAGGCCCGCGCGCGACACCCGCCGCCCGAACGAGCTGACGACGAGCCCGTGGGCCAGCTCGTGCAGGGCCACCACCAGGAAGCGGCCGAGCAGGAAGACGAAGGCGCCGATCCCGATGCGGTCGGCGACCACGAACGGCGTCCCATAGCGCCGGGCGATCAAGTAGAAGAACGTCACCAGGCCCGCCACGCCGATGACGGACATCGCGATCAGCGCCGCCCGCGTGAAGAGGACCCAGCCGCCCGCGAGGTACACGCGCTCGAACAGCCGGCCGAGCCCCTTGATCTCGAACTCGTGCGGCTTCAGCGCGGCGGCGATGCCGCTCGAGGCGCCGTCCATCGTCGAGCTCTGGACGCCCTCGAGCAGCCCGCGCTCGCCCAGGTCTGCCAGTAGGCGCGCGAGCCGCGTGGCGCCGCCCGGACCGAAGCGCTCCTCCGCGTCCGGTGATCAGCTCGGGCAGGGCGTGCCGGCCGTCGAGCATGCGAAAGACGGCCGCGTCGTCGTCGCCCATGCGCACGAAAGCGCCGTCGCCGCGCAGGTCCTTCAGCACCCAGCGCCGCGTGCCCTCGCCCTCCTCGAGCCGCTTCAGCGCCCAACCGGAGCGCACGCGCGGCCGGAAGCCATAGGACGTCGCGGCCGGGTCGACCTCGCTGGCCCCGACAGCGGAGACGAGCAGGCTGGCACCCGGCCGCACGACGATCGTCCGGCCCGCCTCGCTCTCTTGACGGCGCCGCTCGACCCGGAACTCGACGTTGCCGACGTGGACGCTGGCCCCGTCGCGCAGCGGCGCACGGGCGCCGACCGGCTTCCCGTCGAGGAACGTCCCGTGCGTCGAGCCCGCGTCCTCGACCCACGCGCCGTCGCCGCCGGCGCTGACGCGCGCGTGATGCCGCGAGACGGAGCGGTCGTCGAGCTGGATCGCGTTGTCGGCCGCCCGCCCGATCGCGAGCGAGCCCGTGAGCGGGACCCGGGCGCCGCCCGGCAGCACGACCTCGAGCGCGAGCTCGTCCCTTCCTCCGACGGAGCTCCCGCAGCTCGGGCAGAACGCTGCGCCCTTGGCCACCTGGCGGCGGCAGGTCTTGCAGAGCACTACGGTGTCCCGAGCGGAGCGGGCGTCCAGGTGGGGTTGTCGCCCGCGTGCAGAGCGTTCTGCTCCGCGGGTTTCTTCGGATCGACGCGGATGATCTGCGGCGTCCCGGGGTCGTCGCAGAACGCCCCCGCCTGTGCGACCGCGAGCTCGAGACCGTCGTGCCGCCAGGCCAGGGCGCAGCCGCGGAGGTTCGGAACCGGCCTGGGCTTCGCGATCGTGCCGCCCTTGACCGCGGCGAGCATGACCTGAGCGGCCGCGGCGCCCCAGTTCGCCGAGAGCGCGAGCTGCTTACCGTCCGGGGAGAACACGGCGAAGAAGACGCGGTCGTCGGCGCGCTGACCGTGCAGCGCGTCGGTCACGTAGCCCTGATCGGTCCAGTCTCCGGGCTTCCCCGACGAAGGTGCGTTGCTCGCATAGCGCAGGAGCTCGGTCTGCTTCTCGGTGGCCGCGCTGGCCACCACCAGGATCACCTTGCCGTCGGGCGACCACGTGGGACGCGTGACCGACCGGTTCGCGTCGGGAATGCACGCGCCCTTCCCTCCGGTTGCCGGCACGAAGCACAGGTCGCGCTCCTGCGGCCCGGGCTTGCTGCGCACGAAGGCGATCGTCTTGCCGTCGGGCGAGAAGACGGGGCGGTTGTCGTTGAAGCCCGTCTCGGTGAGAGGTTTCGCCGACAACGGATTCTTCGGGTTCATCGTCCAGATCTGCGCCTCGTTCGCATTGCCGCGCCGGAAGGCCACGAGCGCGCCGTCCGCGCTGATCGCCGGCTCACCGTCGGAGCCGCTGCTCGTCAGTGGCTCCGGCTTGCCGCCGGCGAGAGCGCTGACCACGAAGAGGTTGCCGTCCTGCTCGTAGATCACCTGGGCATCGCCCTTCGAGTACACGAGCACGATCGTGCTGCCCTTGCCGACCTTCGCTCCGTGCTCGGGCTTCTGGTGGATCAGGCCGCCGGCCTTGACCTCGGAGCTGAACTCCTCGCCCACCTTCGGCACGAGGCCGAGCTTGGAGACCTGCGAGAAGGCCTCCTTCTGCGGCACGCCGTCGAGGTCGGGCACCTCGATCTTGCCCGGGAGGACGACCACGCCTCCGCCACCGCCTCCGCCGCCGTTCTTGCCGCCGTTGTTCCCGCCGCCGCCCTGGCCGCCGGTGCCGTCGCCTTTCTTGGGCGCCGGCTTGAACGCGAGCGTGATCGGCGTCGTCTGCGGCTCCAGGTTGCCGGCAAGCGGAATCTGGCTTGCGACGATGTCGGTCTCGCCCGGCGGCGGGGTCGGAGGTGCGAGCGAGAACCCCGCCTTCGACACCAGCTCGTTCGCCTGCTCGAGCGTCTTGCCGAGGACGTCGGGCACCGTGGCCTTGCCGCTCGAGGTCGCGATGACGATGGAAACGGCCGACCCGTCGTCGACTTCGTCGCCGGCGGCCGGGCTCTGCAACAGGATCGTGCCTGCCTTTGCCTTGTCGTTCGCCTTCTGGGTCTGGTTGCCGAGCGTGAGCCCGGCGTCCGCGAGCGCCTGCTCGGCAGCGATCACCTCTTTGCCGGCGAGGTCGGGGACGGTCGACGTTCGCGGCCAGAGCAGGAAGGCCGCGAGCGCCGCGATCAGCAGCAGCGGCAGGATCAGCAGGGCCCAGAACGGGATCCACGGCTTCTGCACGAGCGTCGCGCCCTTGGGCAGCGCACCCGTCTCGGAGCCGATCACCGTCGAGTTGATCTCGAAGCGTCGCGTGACGGGCCGACCGACCAGCGCCGGCTTGGGCGGCTTGACGATGAAGCCCGAGCCGTTCCGCCGGCCCGGCTCGACCGTGAACCGCTGCTTCTGGAAGGCGAAGCGCATCAGGTTGTCGGGGTCGACGCCGGCGAGCTGCACGTCCACCGGCGCATTGGCGCGGTTGCGGACTGCGATCGCGAACGTCGCCTTGCGGCGGCCCGAGGCCCGCTCCGGGCGCATCTCGGCCTCGAGCTCGTGGTACGGGCTGACGTCGAGCGCCGCGGTCGCCTGGCCCGCGGCGGTGCCGTTCGCCTTCGAGACCGCGACGATCCGCATCGGCCAGGTCCGCGCCTCGGCCTCCGCTGCGCGCGGTGGGTGCAGCGAGACGGCGACCTCCTGCTCGTACTCCCCGCCGGGGGCGCCGTACGGGACGAGGTAGACGGTGCTCGGCGCGATCGTCCACCAGCCGTCGGGGAGGCCTTCGACGAGCAGGTCGTAGTTGTCGACGATGCCGCTCTGGTTGCGGATGAGGGCGATCAGGCTCGTGGTGCCGCCGGCCTCAACGCGCCCGGTGACGTCGGCGCCGGTTGCGCTCTCGTCTTCCGGATGGCGCAGCGTGAGCACGACGGAGTCCGGCTCGGGCGCCTGCTGCGGCGACTCGTACTCGCTCGTGGGGCCGCTCGGCGGCGGTTCTCCGTCTCCGTCCACCGGCGGGGGCGGAGCCAGCTCCGGAGGCGGTGCAGCGGCGGGCTCGACCGGCGGCGGCGCGGGCTGAGCCGGAGCTACAGGCGGCGGCGCGGCGGCAGGCGGTGGCGGAGCCGCGGCCGCGGGCGTCTCAGGGGCGGCGGGCGGGACTGCCTGCGCCGGCGGCGGCGCAGGGACGGCCTGCCGGACGCCCGACAGCTCCCAACGCACGTACTCGCCGCATTTCTGGCAGAAGTCGACGTCGTCGGGGTTCTCGTGGCCGCACTTCAGGCAGGCGCGAGCCATTCAGGACCCCTGTTGGCCGCCACCACTGCTCTTCGCCGCCTTCACACGCAACTTGTACGTCACGTTGACGGGTTTCACCTGCTCGATCAAGCGCGAGACCGCCCCGAGCTCCTGCTCGTCGAGCGGAGCGTCGCAGTAGACCACGAAGCCGGCACCCGACTTGTCCGCCTTCTTCGCGTCGGCGCGCCCCGGCCACGTGACCTGCCCGGTGTCCTCGACCCTGAGCGGATGCTGGGGGAACGCGATCGCGAGCGTCAACTCGAGCCCCGCGCGCGTGCCGTGGCGCCGCGCGAGCTCGTCGCCGCGCCGCACGAGCTCGCGCTTGCGGTCGATCGGCCACGCCTCGTCCACTTCGAGCCCGAGCCAGCGCGCGAGCAGCGCGAGCATGTCCTCGGGCGCCAGATCGGGATCGACGTGTGCGGGGAGCGAGTCGAGGAGCGCGACGATCGGGTCGAGGAGCGGCTCGAGCGCGCCGACGAAGCGGACGCCGAAGTCGTTCTCCTGGTAGATCGACGGAAGCCCGCGCCGCAGGTAGCCCCGCTCCGACACGACCGCCGGGTAGTCGCCGTTCGGCGTATGACGGCGACGGAGGTCGATCGCGGCCGTCAGCCGGCGCGCGCCGCCCCCGTACGTCCGATAGCCGTTCCCGTTCTTCGGCGCCGCCACGTCAGTACTCGCGGTGCTCGGCCTTGACTATGTGCGTGCCCGAGGCGAGCGTCTCGTCCGGCTCCAGCTGGATGTGCGTTCCCGCCGGCTTCGCCTCCTGCTTGCCGGTCTTCATGTCGGTCTCGTAGACGCGCAGGATCTTCACGTAGTCGACGCCCGCCACGGCGTGGACGATCCCGTACAGCTCGCCCTGGTTGAGCGCCCGGCCCAGCTCCCAGCCCTCGCCGGGCCCGTCCAGGCGCCCGCCGACGAGCGGGTTGAGGTAGCGGTAGAGCTCGTACGAGACCTCCTCCTCGATGCGGCCCAGGTCGGTGCGCGGCTCGGCCTGGAGGTTGACGACCACGCTCATGCCGCGGAGCTTCATCGGCAGCAGCTCGACCGTCGTCCCGATCAGGCGCCGCTCGTCCAGGTACTCGGCCACCTCGGCCAGCAGCTCCTCGTTCGGCTCGAGCTCCTCGTGCGAGAGCTTGCGGTCGGGCGGGTCGACCTGGGGCAGCAGGTGCAGCCGCACCGGCCCGCCGTTCTCGGGCGGGACACACGTCGCCCGCGCGACCCGCTGCGTCGCCTCGCGCGCGAGGAATGCGAAGTCGTCGGCGGTCACGGCCCGGAAGCGGGTGCGGAACTCGAGCGCGGCGCGGGCGCGGGCCGCGTCGAGCGACTCCGCGTCGACGCCGCCGAGCGCCGCCCGCGGGTTCGTCACCGTGTCGACGCCCGGGATGGCGCTGCGCAGGATCGTGAGCGAGCCCGGGATCACGTTGCCGCTGCGCCCGCCGCCGTGGCGATAGCGAGTGATGCGCAGGCGCGCTCCCTTCGGCGGCACGGCGCCGTACTGCTGCCAGCCGCCGTCCGCGGTTCGGATGGCCGGGCCGAGCTCGACGCTGCCGTTCGCCAGGTCCAGCGTGTAGTGCGGATCCTCCTGCCCGCTCTCGGCAAAGCCCTCGACGAGCTCCCACGGCTCCCAGTCGCCCGTCAGCAGGTTGAGCACCTCGACGTTCTCGCCGGTGATCGGCACCAGCACCGGCGCGTAGCGCAGCGGGAACGACTGCCCCGGGGTGCCGTCGCTCTCGCCGAGCATCTCGTTCGCCTCGTGCGCCGACTCGGACGCCGGGACGAGGCCGCCGATCGGCGACGCGGTGATGGAGTAGATCTCGGGCGGGTGCGTGAACTGGCTGCCCTTGATCGCCTCGGCGCCCGAGCGGGGCTGGTCGGCGAGCCGGCACCGCACCCAGTGCGCACGCGTGCCTGCGACACCCTCGTGCGCGCTGTGGTCGGGCAGCTGCAGCTCGACCGTGCCGCTCCCGTAGTTGAAGCCGCCCGTCCGGTCTTCGAGCACCTCGGCTTCGATCCACTCGCCGTCGCCGGCGGACACCTCCCACACGAGCGGCGGATCCTCCGGGTCGACGCCCGCGCCCTTGGCCTGCGAGCAGTCGACGTCGACCTGCAGGAGCAGCCGCCCGAGCGGCTTGTCGAAGGCGAGATAGAGCGCGTCCCCTACCTTCGGCGGCGTTCCGAACGGCAGCTGGTCCGGCCCCTTCGGGCTCGCGACCCCGCGCGCGACGCCGACGTCCTTCGCCTTCCCCTCGCGCTCGACCGCGTAGGCGGTCGGGCGGGCGACCGGAATCGTGAAATCCTCCTCGACCTGGAAGACGACCGGCTCGTCCTGGCCCATGCGCTGCGCCGCCACCTCGGTCTCGCCGGCAGCGATCAGGACGTCCTCCTCGGGTGGCGCGGCCAGGCGGAAGCGGATGTCCGTACGGGCCACCGTCGGCGGCTGCAGGCGCATCCCGAGCAGCTCGAGCAGCGCCACGTGCAGCTTGTCGGGAATGCGGTTGACGCGGTAGACGAGCGTCTCCGTCAGCCACGCGAACAGCTCGATCAGCGTGATGCCCGGGTCGGACACGTTGTGGTCGGTCCACTCGGGGCACCGCTGCGCCACGCGCATCCGGGCCTCGTTGACGAGCTCCTGGAAGCGGCGGTCGTCGAGCACGATCTCTGGCAGCCTGGACATGGCGCTCACTCCTCGGCCGGGATGACGTAGAAGGGATAGACGAGATTGCGCCGGTCGTTGGTGGCGCGGACGATGTAGTCGAGCTCGATCACCAGCCGACCCGAGTCGGCCTCCGTCGTGTCGATCCCGAGACCTGCGATCTCGATGCGCGGCTCCCACCGGTCGATCGCGATCCGGACCTCTCGCTCGAGCTTGCCGACGGTGTACGCGTCGATCGTCTCGAAGACGTAGTCGTGGATGCCGCAGCCGAACAGCGGCCGCATCGGGCGCTCGCCGGGGGCCGTGGACAGGATCAGCGTGATCGCCTCGTTGATGTCGTCGGAGCCGCTGACCAGCGCGATCGCGCCCTGGCGGTCGACGCGCAGGGGGAAGCCGAGGCCGGTCCCGATGAGCTCGCTCAATTGATCGCCACCGTGGCGCCTTTGAGCGTGAGCGGCCCGCTGCCCTGCACCGTGACCATCACGCCCTTGATCTCGACCTGGCCCGTCTTCGTCAGCTTGATCGAGCACTGTCCGCACTTGAGGGTCAGCTCGGTGCCGGCCTCGAGTGTGAAGCCCTGGGTGACCGAGACGTCCTCGCTCTGGCCGACCTTGATCTTGAGGTTCTTGTCGACCTTCTCGCTCGCCTCGCCCTTGACCTCGACGACCAGATCCTTGTCGGTCTTGATGGTCACGTTCTCCTTGGCCGCCATCAGGATCTGCTTGTCGCTCTTCAGGTGGTAGGAGCCGTCCTCGTGCACGAGCTCGCCGGGCTTGTCCTTGCCGTTCCAGAGGGTGCCGAGGACGTACGGCTTGTTCGCGTCGCCGCCCTCGAAGCCGATCAGTACCTCGTCGCCCACGACGGGGGTCATGAGCTGTCCGCGGTCCTTGCCCGAGCCGACCGCCGCGATCCGCGCCCACCAGCCCTCGACGCTGTCGGCGAGCGTCGGGTACTTGACCCGGACGCGCCCCATCCCGTCGGGGTCCTTGTTGTTCGTGACGATGCCGATCACGAGCGAGTCGCTCCACCGGGTGCGCTTGCCGCCGGTGAGCACGTCGAGCAGGCTGCGCGGCGAGCGGCCGGAGACGACGAACTTCGAGACGTACCCGCTGCCGCCGCTGTAGGCGTGCGTCGCCTTCGACACGATGTAGTCGCCGGCGAACCTGCGCCCGATTCCTTTGATCGTGAGCTTCGCCCCGGGGACGATCCGCATGTCGCCCTCGGAAGCCCCCTCCGCCTCGAAGAAGGCATGAGCCAGCTGCGAGGAGAACGAGTGGGCGAGCGCGTCGGCTTCGGCCTGCGTTCCCACCGGGGCGTCGGCGACCACGAGCGTCCCGCCGCCGAACGCGCCCACGACCTTCTGTCGCTCGATGCCGATCTTCGAGCCGATGCTGTCGACCGCCGCCTTGCCGACGATCTCCTTCTTGTCCTTCGGGCTCCAGCTCCGAACCTGGACCTCCTTTATCTGCTGGATGGCCGTGACGCGCGGTCGCAGCGACAGGAGCAGTGGGCGCGACTCCGCCCAGCGGAACTCCACGGGCGCGGCGCCGTCACCGCCGCCGGGGCGGAAGAACAGCTGCTTGCCGTCGACGACGACCTCGTAGTCGAACATGCTCGCGAGCCGCCAGAGAAACTCCCAGTCGGTCTCGTTGCTCTGCTGCGTGAACTCCGGCCTCGGACCCGTCGCCTTCACCATGGGCGAGAGCCCGTTGGCCCCGGCGATCTTCTGCGCGATCTGCGACGCGGTCATCTTCTGGTACGTCTCGGTCTTGCGAACGCGGTTCAGCCGGTGCGAGCGGTCGTAGCCGCGGATCGTCAGGAAGAAGCCGTCCTCGCTGAATTCCGGCTCGAGCGCGGTCGTCTCGCCGGAGAAGAGCTTCTTGAACTGCCGTCCGTCCGGGCTGCAGAACGAGAGGTCCACGGTATTGCCGATGTCGAACATCGCGTTGTCGACGAGCTCGAACTCCGGGTCGGCGAAGCGGAGCGTGAACGCGTCCGGGAGCATCAGGTTCTGCTCCAGCTTCACCTCCATCAGGTGCTCGAGCTCGCGCATGAGCAGGGTGCCGTTCACCTTGATCTCGACCGACGCGACCCTGGTTTCCATGACGGTCATTCGGGCTCCCTCGGGATCGTCAGGCTGCGTCCGCGGGTGAGGCCCAGCGGATCGTCGATGCCGTTGGCCTCGGCGATCGCCCGCCACTGGGTCGCGTCGCCGTAGGCGTCGAACGCGAGCGACTGCAGGCTGTCGCCGTCGCGCACGATGTGCGTGCGGATCGCGTCGATTCCGCGCGTCGTCGGGTTGCCGCCCCCAGGGGTCCCGCCCGGCGGCGAGGAGGCGTCCTGCGTCTTGTCCGCCTGGGCGAGCTGCAGCGAAGCATGCGCGCGGATCGGGCTGCCGTCGGGGCGGAAGAGCGTGTAGCGCAGCGACATGGTCTGGGCGACGGCCTTGAAGCTGTTCGTCTGGCCCCAGATGAACGTGATCATCGGCGGGCGGCCGCCGGAGCCCAGCTCCATCGTCTTCAGGAGCTTGTTCGTCACGTCACGGACGTCCTTGTCCGTGTCGGAGGCGTCGAAGAGCAGGTCGACCGTGAGCTGGCGCGGCATGCCGCCGGCGAACTGCGCAGGCGGCAGGGCCGTGCCGGGAGCGGCCTTGAACTCCCACAGGTTGGTCTTCGAGATCGAATACTCGGTCGGGTTGAACCAGCACTCGATCGGCGTCGGCTCTCCGTCGACCTCGATCTTGGCCCGCTCGAATCCGCTGGGAGGAGGAGGCGGCATGGCTAGGGCAGTAGGCCTTCGTGGGCGATTTCCAGGGTCTCCATGGCGACCTGGCTGCCGCTCGAGTCGAGGGTCGGACCGTCCCACTTGACCGGGAAGGCGCGTGAGTACGCCCACCGCTGTACCTCCTGCGACTTCCGCGACAGCAGCGAGACGATCACGTGGCCGCGCGCGTCCGGCGACTTCGTGGCGAAGAACCAGCGCCTCATCGCCAGGTCGTCTGTGATCCCGCGCGCGAGCACGAGCTTCGGATACGCGACGCGGTCACGGAACTGGTGCGTGAACATGTTCAGGCCGCCCTCCTTGTACTCGAACAGCTCGTACGAGAAGCCGAGACCGTTGCAGCTCGCGAAATGACCGATCACCGCGTCCTGGATCTCGACCTTGAAGAACGCGGCGGCGGTGATCTTCTGGTTACGCGGCATCGGCCCGCCTCCTCACCACAGTCGGTCTCCCAGGAGGTCGCCCACCTGCTCGCGCTCACGCAGGAGGTCGCGGCGGAGCCGCTCGACGAAGCGCTCGTACGAGTCGTCGCTGCCGCCCCCGGTGCCGCCCGTCGCCCGCGCGAGGGTCGGCGCCGCGGAAGGAGCAGCCGAGAACGAGGTTCCCGCCGGCGCTCGTTGCAGCACGGGAGTCCGCGCCGGCGCCGGCGGCGGCGGCGGCGGTGCAGGAGGCGGCAGTCTGACCGCCTGCGGGCGAGCGGGCTCCGACCGTGGGCGGGACACCGGTTCCGCGGCAGGGAGCGGTTCGGGGAGCGCGTTCGCGAACTCGAAATCGAGCTGCTCGGGCGCGCCGGCTGGACGGGCCGATCGGGCCAGAGCAGGTACGGGGGCGTGACTCAGCCGCACGCGCGGTCGCGGCGGCGGAGCGGACCCGCTCCGCGTCGTTCGCGCGATCACGCTCTGGCCGGCGGATCCTGAGGAGGCCGCGACCGCGGGCGGCGCCTGTGGCGTCACCGAGGCCGACGCCGTCGGGCGCGACGTCGCCGCGCTGGGCCCGACCGGCGGCGTTCCCGCCCGCTGCGGCGTGGCCAGGCGCGCGGCAGACCGAAGGAACGGACGTAGCCCTCGCTCTGCCGGTGCGCTCGCGGCCGGTGCCGCTTCGCTCGTGACCTGAACCGACGCAGGTCCCGAAGCTCGCCGCCGCAGGGACGGCAGGCGTCGCGCCGGTGCAGGGCTCGACGGCCGAACGTCGCGCACGCGAGGGCGAGTGGCGGGGGCCGGCCGGTCGTCTGCGCGGGCGACGATCGGTCGCCGCGTGGCGGGCGTGGGAGACGCAGCGGAGTCGGGGATCCGGGCCGAAGGCGCGGTATCAGCGGGGGGTGCCGAGGGCGAATCGGGCTCGGGCGCGGCCCGAGGTGCCGGCGACTTCGTCTCGGAGCGTCCACGGGGCTCGCTCCGACGGTTGGGGTCGGGGCCGCGGAGGAAGCATTGGGCGCAGGACCCGGAGCGGCTGGCTCCGCAGGCGGCGAGCCGGGCTCCGGCTGCCGGGAACTCGCGGGCGGCGGTGCTTCGGGTGCCCGCGCCCGTCGAAACAAACCGGGCCGCTGGGGCGAAGTCGGCGCTTGCGCGGCCGGCCTCGCTGCCGGCGGCTGGGACGCGGGCGTCTCCGCTCGCGCAGGCTCGGACGCAGCGGGCTCGGCAGGCGCAGCGGGCTCGGCAGACGGGGCGTGCTCGGCAGGCGCCGCGGGCTCAGCCGCCGGCCCATTCGACGACGGCGGGACGGTGTGCGTCAGCTCGACCGCCGCCGGAAGCCCCGGGCTTGCAGCCTCGGAGGCGCTGGGCGCGGGCTCGCCCGGAACCGCGGGCTGCTCGGGACTGGAGGCACGACGGAGCAAGCCGCGGCGCGGAGGTGGTGCCGTCGCCGACGGTGGCTCCGGTGTGGAGGCCGGGCCGGCCTCGGGCCGCGACGCGCGCCGCGGCCGGACTGCCTCGAGCGCGCGGCGAAAGAGGCCTGGCGCAGTCGGCGCAGGCTGAGCGGCCGGCACTGCCGCGGGCGCCGCAGCCTGCGGGGCGGCACGATGCACGAGCGGTCGCGTCGGGGCGGCTGCACGAGCTGCCCGCTTGACGGCGACGCGCGGTCGCGCGGGCGGGGCCGAGCTTCGCACCGTCGGAGCACTGGGCTCGGGCGACGGCGCCGCCGACGGTTGCGGCGGAGCTGACGACGATTCCTCGTGCGGCGCAGGTGACCCGTCGGCGCCGGCGAGCGGAGCTGCGGCGGCGGTGGCAGGCTTCGTGGCCGGCACGGCCCGCGGCCCGGCCTCGGCTGGAGGCGCCGCCTCGGTGGCCCCGGCTTCGGCTGGAGGCGTCGCGGGCGCCGCGGGACGGGGACGTGGACTGCCGGGCGTCCGCGAGACCCTGTAGCGCCTGGCATCACCGCCACCTCCTCGCGGTGTGCTGATCTCCTCGATCACCGGTCGGCGCACCATCCGCCGCGCCGGCGGCTTGGCAGGAGCCTCCGCCCGTGAAGCCGTCGGTTCCTGCTGCTCGAGGGGCGGTGGCGGCGGCGGCTCCTCCGCGAACGACTCGTACGGCACGCCGATGTCTGTGCCGTCGGGCGGCTCGCCCTCGGCGCCCGAGAGCCACCAGGCGGCGAACTCCGAAAGCCCATCCGACCTGGACACGCCTGGATCGAAGGCGGCCTCCGCGGGCGAGCGGTGCACGCCGCCGCCCCACGACCGCGTCCGACCGCGTGCGAGTCGAATCGCCGACTGGAGGACGCGATCGGTACGCCGGCGCGCAAGCACGCCGCGAGCCAGAAGGAGGCCGCCCGCCCGGACCGGAGCCCTACGCCGCGCGAGCAGGCGTCGGCCGAGCGGCGCGATCAGCCGGGGGAGGCTCGAGGATGGAGTCGTCACGGCTCCGGCTCACTCCTCGCTCGCCAGCGCGGAGGCCTCGCGCAGGAATGCGCGTCGGTCCCGGTGCTCGAGGTCCAGGATCGTGTCGAGGGGCCAGTGGAAGTGGTATGCGAGCTCGGCCGTCTCCGCCAGCAGTTCACGCGAAGACGGCCGCGTCATTCCCCCAGGCGCCCGTCCTCGATTTCGGTCAGGTCGACCTCGAAGGCGGTCGAGCAGGAGGGGCACGTCACCGAGCCCACCGCCTCCCCGTCCGTGTTCAGCCGCTCGTACAGACGCTGGAGGTGGTCGAAGTCGGCCGCATACAGCTCCTCGATCAGCTCCGGAGTGACGTCCGTGACCTCGCCGACCTTCGTCACGACCCGCGACAGGAGCAGCACCGTGAGGTAGGCCTCGTTCTGCCGGACCTCTGGCTCCCGCACAGCTTCGATCTCGTCCCGAGCCGTGGCCAGCCGCATCGTGCCGTCCCGATGGACGGCGCCGGCCGAGTCCACGTAGCCCCGAGGCAGCGTGAAGGAAACGTCGGTTCGCATCAGTCATTGGCTCCTCTGCGCGGCTCCCGCTACGCCTCTCTCCGGAGCTCGTCGATCGCGATCTCGATCGACTCCGTGGCGAGCTCCCCCTAGCGCTCGCACTCATCCTCGGGCCTCTGTACGCGGCCGGCCAGGCACCCTTGAAGCTGAACTTCGCGACCGGCTTGTTCGCGTGGTTGAGCAGCTCGAGTGTCCCCTCCACGGGCTCGGGCTCGCCCTCGATTGCCGCGAGGTGCCAGTCCCAGAGCTTCTTGTCGGTGTCGACGCCCCGCTCGAGCGTCAGGTGGCCGACCTCGATCGTCCCCGAGGGGTGGTACTCGGCGACGGGGCCTCCCTGTTCGTTTCCGTAGTGGTACTTGGAGTGCTCGACGCTCACCTTCACGCCCGAGCACTTCCGGAAGAACCCGGAACCCTCGATCGCCGGAATGGAGAGCTTCCAGTGCGCTACGCCAACTGGCTCGAACTTGGCCATTTACGTCCTCCTTTCGCGCCGGGTTCTCATTGGATTCGCTGCAGCCCGGCGTGGATGATCTGGAGCTCCTCCGTCGCCGGAGTGTTGGGGTTCTCGTAGTCGAGGTCGCTGATGCCGTACGAGGACGGCCAGGCGTCGACGATCTTGAACTTCATGATCGGCTTGAGCTTGTGGTCGAGGAGCGTGAGCGTCCCCTCCTTCTTCTGGTCCTGCCAGTTGCCGTTGATATGGCACTCCTCGAACCACTTCCACAGGTCCATCTTGCTGTCGAGCGAACGCACGACCGAGATGGGCTCCCACTCGGGAACGCCCTGAGGGAACTTCGCGTGCTCCGGCCTCGAGGCGTCGCTCTCCCAGGTGTCGGTGACCGGCGAGAACGAGCTCGAGAAGCCGGAGAACTCGCGGAACATGCTGACCGACTCGAGGCCGTCCAGCGTGAGGGTGAAGTTGGTGAGTGGAGTTGCGTACTTAATGGCCATCTAGGTCTCCTTGTGACATCGCGGAACCGGGCGGTCGCTACTCACCACCGCCTCCTTCCTCGCCGCCGCCCGCGGCACCGCCTGCGAACTGGCTGAGGCGGAAGACGACGAACTCGGCGGGCTTGACCGGGGCGATCCCGATCTCGACGGTCACCTGCCCCGCCTCCACCATGTCGGGCGGGTTCGTCTCGGCGTCGCACTTGACGTAGAACGCCTCGCTGGGATTGGTGCCGAACAGGGCTCCGTCACGCCACACCCGCGTCAGGAAGTTCGACGCGGACACGTTGAGTGACGTCCAGAGCCGGTCGTCGTTCGGCTCGAAGACGGCCCACTGCGTGCCCTCCATGATCGACTCGGAGATGTAGTTGAAGAGCCGACGCACGTTGAGGTAGCGCCATTCGGGATCGCTGGACAGCGTCCGAGCGCCCCAGACACGGATGCCGCGTCCGGGGAACGAGCGGATGCAGTTGATTCCGACCTTGTTGAGGCCGCCCTGCTCCTCGCCGGTGATCTGGAACGAGAGCCCGTTGGAGCCCATCACGACCTCGTTCGCCGGCGCCTTGTGCACGCCACGCGTGGCGTCGGTGCGCGCCCAGATCCCGGCTACGTGGCCCGACGGTGGCACCATCATCGCCCGCTTCGAGAGCGGGTCCATGACCTCGATCCACGGGTAGTACAGCGTGGCGAACTTCGAGTCGTAGCCCGCCGTGTTCATCCGCCAGTCGAGGATTTCCTGCGGCAACAGGTCCGGCGAAGGCGTGTCCAGGATGGCGATCCGGTCGCCCATGTTCTCGCAGTGGGCGATCATCTTGCCCTGCAGGTCGCGGATCTGGACGTCCCCGTCGCCGTTGCTGCCGAGGGCCATGATGTCCGGCATCACGACCATGGTCACCTCGTCGACCGCGGCGAGGCTGCCCATGCCCCGGCGCTTGGCGACGTCGCCCTCGAAGTCTGTGGCCTCGATCTCGTCGGCCGGCATGCTCGGGACCGCGAGCGAGTACTTGCCCGTCGCCGGCACCCGCAGCTCCTCCGGAACCGACGAGCCGGTCTCCTCGAGCTTGACCAGCTTCGAGGCAGCGTTGACCTTGGTGGCGATGTTGTTACGCCCCTTCTTGGTGGTGAGGCCGTCGTACTCCTCGACGTCGGAGCCCGCCTTGACCGTCACCTTGTAGGTCGCGTCGCCCTTCTCGCCGCCGCCGGGGTTCTCCTCGGCGATCTCGATCGAGATGTCCTTGGCGTCGACGCCCTTCTGTGCGACCGCGCGGAAGGTCTCGACGTTCGAGTCGCCGGCGGCAGGCAGCGCGGCCTGCGCGGTGGGCGCGCCGTCCTCCTTGCCGACCCGGACGATCCAGGCCATCGAGCCGCCGTTGGCAAAGAAGCCGTAGACGGAGTGAGCAAGGTAAGCGCCCTCCATGAACGGTCCGTTCTCGGGATTGGTGGGGTCGCTGTAGAGCCGGGCGAACTGCGTCCAGTTCGAGATTCGCATCGCCTGGTTCACCGGACCGCCCGGGGCCAGGCCGACGAACGCCGCGACGGACGTGCTCACGCCCTCGATCGGCTTCGACTGTGCCGGAATCTCCTCGACGTAGACCCCTGGGGTCAGGTACGTAGGCATGTCACTCCTTTTCTTCGATTGCTTTCGGGCCGGTGAGCTCGCTGAGCAGGGCCTCGCGGATACCGCTCCCGACGCGGCGTGGCATCGCACTCCCCGGCTCGAACACTTCCATCGCGGTCTCGTCGCGCGCCCAGAGGATCACCTTCGTCGTCGGCGCCGCCGCCCGAACCTGCTCACCAAGCTCACGGCCGGCGTCCTGGTCCAATCCGAGGACGACGGCGTCGGGCAGGACCCGCCGTACCTCGGCCAGAAGCGCTTCCTCCGTGCCGTCGCCCACGACCTCGACGCCGCCGCTTGCGAGCATGCTCTGCATCCCGAGCCGGGTCATCGGCTCGAGGTTTCCGAGCAGCACACGCGGCGGCCTCGCGGGGGCGGATGGCACCCCTCTACTCTCCGTCTTTCGCGTCTGAGGCTCTAGGGAGCCGAAGGGCAGCGATTGGGGCAGCCGCCGCTGCCCGAAGGTCAGCTCTTCCGCTTGCGCGTGGCGGCGGCTTTGCCGACCGTGAGGTCGAGCCGGCCGCCCGGGACCTCGACGTCGCCTTCGGCCTCACGGCCGTCGGCGGTGCGGGCGACGCAGTGATAGGTGCCCGCCCCGAGCCGGTCGAAGCGGAAGCGGCCGCCGCCCGAGCTCGCGGCCCAGGCGCCGACGTCCGTCAGCACCACCCAGGCGCCGTCGACCGGCTCGCCGTCGGCGTCCTGCACGACGCCGCCGATCCGGTGCAGCTCCTCGATCGTGGCGGCCCCGCCGGCCGAGTCGCGGATCCGCAAGGTCTGCGTCCGCACCTCGGGACCGCGTTCCATCGTCGTGCCCGACGGGCACGAGACCGTGACGATGTAGTCGATCGAGGCCTTGTACTGACCGCCGATCGACGTCCAGAAGTCCGCCTTGTCCTCGCTCTTGCCCTGCGCGACCTGCGTGTCGAGCGGATAGGGCTGGGTGCCGTTCGCGAGCCGGCCGCTGAGGACGTCGTCGGGCAGGGTCGGGTAGGCGTACAGCACGCCGAGGACCTGTGACAGCAGCCGGTGCTCGTCCTCGACCTCTCGCGTCCACGCGGTGACGGCATACGAGGCGTCGACGCGGAGCGGCGGGCGCGTCTCGGTGGCGCGGCCGTTCGACCGCTCCTCGTCCCATCCCGCCTCGCGCTTCTCCGTGTTCTCGCGCAGGTCGTAGAGGAAGAGGCTCACGGTGGGCGACGACAGCCCGGCGGCCCACTCCTTGCTGGGTGCGTCGAAGACGACCTCGACGCCGTCGAAGCCGTGCCGCGCGAGCTCGCGTTTGAGCAGCGCACGCATCGACTCGTCCAGGTCGGCGAGCATCGTGTTGACCGGCACGCTGATGGTCGGCTGCATGGCGTCTCCCGGGACCCTCAGGCCCTCGCCGTCATCGTCTCACCGGGCCCGAGTGGGCCCTCGCACCTCAGGGCAGCCCATGGGGCAGCCGGCGTTGCCCCTTCGTGCGGCGGAGGCTTCAGGTCGCGTCCTCCGCAGCCGGCCACGCTGTGCCGGGGCGCACAAGCTCGTGGAAGCGCTCGAAGTCCGCCTCGAGCGTGAGCCGGCCGAGCTTGCCGTACTCGAGCGCGACCGCCCGGACGAGGTGGCGCATGCCGATGCTGCCGCCGTCGTCCGCCGCGAGGAACGCCGCCGCGAGCGAGGCGTTGCGGATCCCGCCGCCCGAGAGCTTGAACTGGCCGGCGAGGAACTCGACGTCGACGTCGTCGGCGATCGGCGCCGCGTCGGGGAGCAGCAGGCGCCAGATGCGCTCGCGGTCGTCGGCCTCCGGGAACGGGAAGTCGATCACGAAGTCGAGCCGACGCAGGAACGCCTCGTCCATGTTCTGACGGAAGTTCGTCGCCAGGATCACGGCGCCCGCGTACGACTCCATCTTCTGGAGCAGGTACGCGACTTCGAGGTTCGCGTAGCGGTCGTGCGAGTCGCGCACCTCGGAGCGCTTGCCGAAGAGGGCATCCGCCTCGTCGAAGAAGAGGATCGCGTTGGAGCCGTCGGCGGCGTCGAAGATCCGGTCGAGGTTCTTCTCCGTCTCCCCGATGTACTTGGAGACGATCGTGGCCAGGTCGATGCGGAAGAGCTCGAGGCCGAGGTCGCGGGCCAGCACCTGCCCCGCCATCGTCTTGCCGGTCCCGGACTCGCCGGCGAACAGCACCTTCATGCCCTGGTCACGGGCGACCGCCCGTTCGTAGCCCCACTCGGAGAGCACGAGGTCGCGGTGCCGCAGGTACCCGGAGATCGAGGAGAGCACCTCGCGCTGGCGCGCGGGCAGCACGAGGTCGTCCCAGCCGAACGCCGGGTCCAGCCTCGTCGCGAGCTCGCCGATGCGGGTGCTCGATGCCTGGCGGGCGCCGAGGTCCAGGTCGTCGGGCGCCGGCTTCTCCCCCTTCCGCCTCGACGCGGCCGCCGACTTCGCCACCTCGGCGGCGTCCGCGATCTGGCCGATCGAAAGCCTGAACTTGCCCGCGGCGTCCTCGACCTCGACGACGCCGGCGAGGGCCTTCCACGCCTCGCGGCGCTCGGAGAGGCTCGGCATCGACGCCTGGACGATCATCGTGGTCTGGTCGCCGAGCGCGACGGCCGCATCACGGTCGACGGCCTTCACGAGCACGCGCTCGCTGCGGACAGCGAGGGCGCGCTGGACGCGCCGCCGCTCCCCAGGGTCGAGCGATTCCAGCCCGTCGAAGCACACGCGCGCGCCCGCGAGGGCCGCGGTCAGCGCTGCCTCGGCCATCACCTCGGCGTCCGGGGCGTCCGCGACGTCGACGAGCACGAGCGGCTGCCCGAGGGCGACGGCCAGGAGCGTGGCCGCGTCGGGGCCGGCGACGACCAGCGGCAGATCGGTATCGCGCACGAGCAGGCCGCGGAGCTCGTCCACGGTCGCCGCGCGGCCGCTGTCGTAGGCGGGAAGCGGCATGGAGCGCAGGCGCGCGTCGCCGGAGCCATCGTGCAGCCCCAGCTCGAGCAGGAACGACACGAGGCGGTCACCGACCTTCACCTGCCGGTCGACGAGCGGAGTCGGGACGTTGGCGTCGATCAGCCGGATCGCCCCGTGGCGCCGCAGCGGCGCCGCCGTCTCGAAGCAGGCCAGCACCTCGGCCTCGGCGACGCCGTCGTCCGCGAGCAGCCGGGCGAGCAGGCGCGGGCTCGGGAGCTTCCGCGTGACGTCGTCGTGGAGGTACGCGTAGAGCCTCCCGTAGCGCGGGCTCAGCTCGGGCGCCGCGCTCAGGGCGAGCACCGCCGTCTCGAGCTCGCTCAGCCCGAGCGCCTGTGCGGCGGCGTCGAAGCGCGCGTCGAGCCCGTCGGCGCCCGTCCGGGCGAGCTCGACGGCGAGCGCATCGGAGATGTACAGCCCGCGGAACGGGTCGTTCGGATTGGGATCGGCTTGGGCGACGCTCTCGACCGCGGCGCGGACGCGGGCGTCCAGCCGGTCGAGGCGCAGCGGCTCGCGCTCAGCCGAGCTCACGGCTTGCCGCTTCGGCCTCCTGCTCGAGCGGCTCGCCGGGCTGTGACACGCGCATCGGCCCGCTGGTCGGCGCGCCACGTTGCTGGGCGACGTGGGCCAGCTCGTGCGCGATCAGCTGGCGGCCGGGCCCACTCGACGGTTGGAATTCCCCGCGCGCGAAGTAGATGTCGGCGCCGGTCGTGAACGCGCGCGCCGAGACGGACCGAGCGAGCGAGTCGGCCTCGCCGTCGGTGTGGACGCGGACATCGTCGACCGACTGGCCGAGCGACTGCTCGAAGCTCGCGGACAACCCTGAGTCGAGCGGCGCGCCGCCCCCGCGGCGCCGTGCGATCGCCGCGGTCACGTCCGGGTGCGCGGTGCCGTCGGGAAGGATCCCCGCGCCCTCGCGTGCGATCACGCCGAAGGCCTGGTTCCCCATGCTCGAGGCCAGCCGCTCCATGGCCGACTCGGGCGCGTCCGCACGAGCGGGCTGCTCGTGCTCGAAGGCGTCCTGCTGGTGCTCGTGGTCGCGCTCGAATGATCTCAAGGGAGTCTCCTGCGAGCAGCATACGCCCTCGCCGAGACGAGTGGAACCCCAGGCCGATGCTAAGCTCGCTCGCCCTGAGCGCCGACGCACCGTCACCCTCCGCGCCCGGGTCCGCCGGCCCGACTCCCTGGTCAGGCTGGCGCCCTCCTACGCTCAAGATCGACGATCCGGAGGGGATCACGCTCCTCCGTGCGGCGCTCGAGCGCGGCGAGTACACGGGCGAGGGATTCAAGCGCGTGCTCGCCGAGGAACGCAACGTCCGCGAGGATCCGACCGCGCTCGCGGCCGAGCTCAGGCGGCTGTCCGCCGACGACCCGACGGCGACGCTGATCAAGCTCTTCCACTTCGGGGTGGGTGCCGGGGCCGCCGAGGCGGAGGCTGCCCTGGCGCCGCTCGAGCTCGACCGCCTCGTAGCGATGGGCGTCCTCGCCAGGACCCCTGCAGGAGTGGAGCCGCTCATGGGGATCTCGCCGATCTCCGGCATCTTCATCGCGAGCGACTCGTTCGAGCTCATTCCGAGGCACCACGACTACGTCGCGCCCGTTGCCTCCGGGACGCTGATCCTCGCCGGCTACACCGTGCGACGGCGGATCGACACGGCGCTCGACCTGGGCGCGGGCTCGGGGTTCCAGGCCCTCCACGCGGCGCGACACGCGCGTCACGTCGTCGCGGTGGACATCAACCCCCGCGCGCTCCGATACGTCGAGTTCAACGCGCTGCTGAACGACCGTTCGAACATCGAGGTGCGGGAGGGCAACCTCTTCGAGCCCGTCCGCGGCGAGTCCTTCGACCTCGTGGTCTCGAATCCGCCCTACGTGATCTCCCCCGACAGTGTGTACGCGTTCCGCGACAGCGGCCTGCCGGGCGATTCCTTCGCCCACACGCTCGTGGAGATGCTGCCCGCCTACCTCCGGCCCGAGGGCTTCGCCCACTTGCTCGTGGAGTGGTCGATCCCGGAGGGCGAGGAATGGCAGGAGCCGTTGCGCCGGTGGGTCGCCGACAGCGGCTGCGACACGCTCGCGTTCAACTTCGGGGAGCAGGACGCGCTCGAGTACGCGCTCCTCTGGAACCGGACGCAGCGCCAGGATCCGCAGGCGCACGCCACGTCGGTCGACCGCTGGCTGGAGCACCTGGAGCGGCTCGGCATCGGTCGAATCGGGTGGGGCTTGCTCGCGTTCCGCCGGCGCGAGGGAACCAACTGGTTCAGGACGCGCGAGGACACACTGCCCGAGCACATCGTCGCCGCACCCCACCATGTCGAGCGGGCGTTCGACGCCGAGGACTTCCTGGGCGAGCGTGACGACGAATCGCTGCTGGAGT
Organism: uncultured Actinomycetes bacterium; assembly: GCA_963738205.1. Classification (GTDB taxonomy): domain Bacteria; phylum Actinomycetota; class Thermoleophilia; order Gaiellales; family Gaiellaceae; genus DATFQE01. Next base: position 228,773 of record CAVTVQ010000009.1, on the reverse strand, counting down.
CGCCGGTCGCGCTGGCCGAGGACGCGGTCCTCGAGGTCGAGTTCACGGTGGCGGAGGGCCGCCGGCTCGTCCGCTCGGCGACAGCCGTCCTCCGTGGAGGCTTCGGCCTCCGCGTCAAGCTGGACGAGCTGACGCTCGAGCTCGTCTCGACACTGGACGAGCGCCGCCCCCTGCGCGAGGTCCTCGTCGGGCTCGAGGTGCCGGGCAAGGATCGAGGCGACCTGGAGGCCGCCGCGACCCGCGCCGTTCGCAGGCTGATCGAGCTCGGCTTCGTCATTCCGGGGCGGCTCGAGCGCTGACCGAGAGCTCACGGGATCCAAGAAAGTGAGTTCTTGGATCCCATATCGGCCTCAATCCCCTTGACGGCCGTCCAGCGGCCAGTCTAGGATCCAAAAATGCTCATGGATGTATCCAAGTCTCGCGACTCGCTCCCGGACACCGAGCAGCGCACGGTGAGGCCGACCGGCCCTACGACCGCCGAGTTGGCCGAGTGCACCTGCCCGGATTTCTGCGAGCGCGACCACGACACCGACTGAGGGAGCCTGACATGACCCTGAACGGCGACCGCTGGAGCGGCGTAGAACGGCCCTACTCCGAAGACGACGTCGAGCGCCTCCGCGGCCGCTTTCAGGTCGAGCACACCCTCGCCCGCCTCGGCGCGGAGCGCCTCTGGCGCCTGCTGAACGACGAGGACTACGTCGCCGCCCTCGGCGCGCTGACCGGCGGCCAGGCCGTGCAGATGGTGCGCGCGGGGCTCAAGGCGATCTACCTCTCGGGCTGGCAGGTCGCGGCCGACGGGAACCTCTCCGGCCAGACCTACCCCGACCAGAGCCTCTACCCGGCCAACAGCGGGCCCGCGCTCGTCAAGCGCCTCAACAACGCGCTGCTCCGGGCCGATCAGATCGACTACACCGAGGGCAAGAACGGCACCTACTGGCTCGCGCCGATCGTCGCCGACGCCGAGGCCGGCTTCGGCGGCGCCCTCAACGCCTTCGAGCTGATGAAGGGCTACATCGAAGCCGGCGCCGCCGGCGTCCACTTCGAGGACCAGCTTGCAGCGGAGAAGAAGTGTGGCCATCTCGGCGGCAAGGTGCTCGTCCCGACGAGTCAATTCGTCCGCACACTCGTCGCGGCGCGCCTGGCCGCCGACGTCTGCGGCGTCCCGACCGTTCTCGTCGCCCGCACGGACGCTCTCAGCGCCACGTTGCTCACCAGCGACGTCGACGAGCGCGACCGCGAGTTCGTGACCGGCGAGCGCACGCACGAAGGCTTCTACCGGGTTACGCCGGGTATCGAGGCGCCGATCGCCCGCTCGCTCGCGTACGCCCCGTACGCCGACGTGCTCTGGTTCGAGACGGCCACGCCCGACATGGACGAGGCGCGCCGGTTCGCCGAGGCGATCCACGACCAGTACCCGGGCAAGCTGCTCGCCTACAACTGCTCGCCGAGCTTCAACTGGCGCAAGCACCTGAGCGACGCGCAGATCGAGCGCTTCCAGCGCGAGCTGGCCGAGCTGGGCTACCGCTACCAGTTCATCACGCTGGCCGGCTTCCACTCGGTCAACGCGGCGATGTTCGAGCTCGCGAAGGGCTACGCGGCCGACGGCATGCCCGCCTACGTGAAGCTGCAGGAGCGCGAGTTCGAGCTCGAGGACAGCGGCTACACCGCCACGCGCCACCAGCGCGAGTCCGGGGCGGGATACTTCGACGCGGTGATGCAGGCGGTCTCGAACGGCGAGAGCTCGACGTTGGCCCTGAAGGGGTCGACCGAAGAGGATCAGTTCGAGCGCGCCGCGACGGGGTGACGACCGCAGCCGAGGTCGTCGCACCCGCCGACGCAGAGATCCTCACACCGGAGGCGCTCGCCTTCGTCGAGCTGCTGCAGCGCGAGCTGGGGCCGCGCCGCCGCGAGCTGCTCGAGCGTCGAACGGAGCGGCAGCTCGAGCTCGACGCCGGCGAGCGGCCCGACTTCCTGCCGGAGACCAAGGACGTCCGCGAGGGCCACTGGCAGGTCGCCCCTCCCCCACCCGACCTGAGCGACCGCCGGGTCGAGATCACCGGCCCGGTCGACCGCAAGATGATGATCAACGCGCTCAACTCGGGCGCGCGGGTCTTCATGGCGGACTTCGAGGATGCGACGTCCCCGACCTGGGAGAACGTCGTCGACGGCCAGCGCAACCTGCGCGACGCGGTTCGCCGGACGATCGAGCTCGACGCCGGCGGCAAGAGCTACCGGTTGAACGACGAGATCGCGACGCTGGTCGTGCGCCCGCGCGGCTGGCACCTGCCCGAGCGACACGTCCTGGTCGACGGCGAGCCGGTGTCGGCGTCGCTCTTCGACTTCGGCCTCGCCTTCTTCCACAACGCGCGCGAGCAGCTCGAGCGCGGAACGGGGCCGTACTTCTACCTCCCGAAGCTCGAGAGTCACCTGGAGGCGCGGCTCTGGAACGATACCTTCCGCCTCGCCCAGGACGAGCTCGGCATCCCGCAGGGCTCGATCAAGGCCACGGTCCTGATCGAGACGATCCTCGCCGCGTTCGAGATGGAGGAGATCCTCTACGAGCTCCGCGAGCACTCGGCCGGGCTGAACGCCGGCCGCTGGGACTACATCTTCAGCGTGATCAAGAAGTTCCGCGAGGCCGACTTCGTGCTCCCCGACCGAGCGCAGGTGACGATGGCCGTGCCGTTCATGCGCGCCTACACCGACCTGCTCGTGCGCACGACCCATCGGCGGGGCGCACACGCCATCGGAGGCATGGCCGCGTTCATCCCGTCTCGGAAGGACCCGGAGGTCAACGAGGTCGCGCTCACCAAGGTGCGGGAGGACAAGGTGCGCGAGTCGCAGAACGGCTTCGACGGGACCTGGGTCGCGCACCCGGACCTCGTACCGGTGGCGACCGAGATCTTCGACGGCGTGCTCGGTGAGCGCCCGAATCAGGTCGATCGCCTGCGCGAGGACGTATCCGTCGCGCCCGAGGAGCTGCTCGACTTCGGTATCCCCGGCGGCGACGTGACCGACGAAGGCCTACGGACGAACGTTTCGGTAGGTGTCCGCTACCTGCACTCCTGGCTGAACGGCGTCGGCGCGGCGGCGATCGACAACCTGATGGAGGACGCGGCCACGGCCGAGATTTCGCGTTCGCAGGTCTGGCAGTGGGTGCGGAACGGCCGCTTCACACGTGAGCACGTGCGCGCAGAGGTCGACGCCGTCCGCGAAGGAATGGAGCCGGCGGCCGATTTGTTCGAGCGGGTGGCGCTCAACGACGAGTTCGTCGAGTTCCTGACGCTCCCCGCGTACGAGCAGCTGCCGTAGTAGGGAGGGCTTGGCGCAATACCGCTGAGCCGTCGGGCCGCGCTGCTCGCCCCGACGACGAGCGCTATCACGCCAAACCCTCTTACGGCTCGCGCTGGAGCTCGAAGACGAGCTCGAGGCCGTCCTCGTCGTCCCACTGCTCGCCCGTCTGGACGAAGCCGAGCTTCTTGACGATCGCCAGCGACGGCGCGTTCGTCGGCGAGACGGATGCGATGAAGCGCGAGATCTCCTTCTCGTCGTGGGCCCAGTCCATCAGCGCCTGCGTCGCCTCCGTCGCGTAGCCGTGCCCGCGGTGCGGCTCGAAGATCGTGTAGCCGAGCTCGACGGCCTCCGGATCTTTCCTCCCGTTGACTCCCGGCTGCCCGTGGAAGCCCGCGTGGCCGATCATCGTGCGGCCCGGCTCGCGCAGGATCACCGCGCGGACGAGCCACGGCTCGGTGCCCGGCGCCCGCTCCAGCTGCCGGATCCGGTAGCGCAGGAAGCGCGTGTCGTGCTCGTCGGGCCAGTCCGCCGGAACCGACGCGTCGAGCTCGCGCTCGACGTCGGCTCGTCGCCCCTCGACGAGCGCCTCCATCGCCTGGGGCGAGAGCAGAATCAGGTCGAGGCGCTCGGACGAGATCACGTGGCAGGCTCGATTCTCCCGCGTACCTCACCGAGCTCGACCTCTCCGAAGCGGCCGCGCAGGACGACCTCGTCGCCGTCTTCGAGGAACGTGCGCTCGCTCCCGTCCTCCAGCCGGACGGGCTCGGCGCCGTTACGGGTGAGCTCGATCAGGCTGCCCTCGGAGCCCCGCTCGGGCCCGGAGATAGTTCCGGTCGCCAGCAGATCGCCGGTGCGGATGCTCGCGCCGTTGACGGTCGCATGCGCCAGCTGCTGCGGCATGCTCCAGTAGAGGGACCGCGCGTTCGTCCGCGACACGACCGAGCCGTTCAGCTCGACCTCGAGCTCGAGGTCGAGCGTCCAGTCGCCGGCGACGCGTAGGTACGGCAGCGGCTCGGGTTCTTGCGGCGGCCGAGCGACCCGAGCGCCCTCGAGCGCGGCCAGGGGTGTCACCCACGCCGAGATCGACGTCGCGAACGACTTGCCGAGGAACGGGCCGAGGGGCTGGTACTCCCAGGCCTGGAGGTCCCGTGCGCTCCAGTCGTTGACGAGCACGACGCCGAACACATGCTCGGCGAAGCGCTCAGCGTGGACGGGCTCGCCGAGCCGGCTGCCGACCCCAACGACGAAGCCGAGCTCCAGCTCGATGTCGAGCCGGGACGACGGGCCGAAGACGGGGGTCTCGGCATCGGGTGGCTTCGACTGGCCGCGCGGCCGCCGTACCGGCGTGCCGCTCGGGACGACCGTCCCGCCGCGCCCGTGGTAGCCCACCGGCAGGTGGCGCCAGTTGGGCAGCAGCGGCTCGGCGTCGGGCCGGAACATGCGACCGAGGTTGGTCGCGTGCTCGAGCGACGAGTAGAAGTCCACGTAGTCGCCGACCTCGAACGGCGGGCGCACCTCGACGTCGGCCGGCGCTACGGCCTGCGAGTCGACGGCGCCGGCCTGAATCTGTTCGTACGTCCGCTGCCAGGCGACGGGGCCCCTCGCCATGAAGGCGTTGAGGCTGCCCGCCCGGAACTCCTCGCCGAGCGTCGAGAGGTCGAGCACGGAGTCGCCGGCACGGAAGCCCACCCGGGGCTCCTCGCCGCGGGGCGCGAAGATGCCGTAGCCCGTCACGTCGTCAGCAGTCCGAGCGCGCGGAGATCGGCGACGGGCTCCGAGAAGCTGCAGCTGCCGAAGGCGACGAACAGCTCGCGGCCGCGCTTCACCTCGGCGGTCGACGCTGCTCGGTCGCGCCAGCGGAAGTCGTCGCCTTCGAGCCGGAAGGCGGCTTCGTCCTCCTCGGCGAGGGCTGCCTCCTCGTCGCCGAAGATCGCCGCGGCGAGCAGGTTGACGAAGCCGTGCTGCCCGTCCTGGCGGACTGCGTGGTGGAGCCCGGCCGTCGCCTTGAACGGAACAAGGTGCTCGCGGCACGAGCGCACGAGCGCGGCGAGCACGTCAACCGCCGGCACGGTTGGCCCACATCGAACCTTGACCATCGCCTGCGGTGAGGAGAGCGGCGGCACCGCTCCCTCGAGGTAGACCTCGGCATCCGAGCGCGGAGCGGCGCCTCCGGGCGGGATCTCCAGAGCTTCGATCCGCGGATCGCCGAGATCCGCAGCGGCGTCGAGCACGACTGACAACGCCGGCGGCTCGCCGTCGAGCTGGGCAAGTGTCGAAGCCGGGCACACGAACCGCCGCACGATCCAGCCGTCCTCGCTGTCACGAGCGCGGCGATGATCCTCGAGCGCCTCCGCCAGCGGCAGGCTCGCAGGCGGGAACAGAGGCGCATGGTCGATCAGGCGCGCGAAGAGAGCCGTCTCCAGACCGCTGGGCACGCCCCATCCTTGCAAGATTGGGCAAGGCTTGACTCGCTCCTAACCCTGCGTTGCCCGCCCGTAAGGCGCGCCGCGGCACGGTGTGCGCGATGACCCGCAATCACCACGAGGAGGAGACATGAGCAAGCTGCTTGCAGGCGTGATCGCAGCCCTGATCGTCGGGGTCGGCGTTGCTGCCGCCAGCTCGCTGAACTCGAGCAACGCCCCTGTGCGTTCCGGCAACACGATCTCGACCTCGGACGACGCGACCGGCACCACCACGGACGTCGGAACGACGACCACGACCGGCACGGGCGTGGACATCAGCGGGCCCTGCGACGAGGCCGAGCACGCCGACGACCCGCGCTGCGCCGGCACCGGCGCCGGCCCAGTCACGGACGATCGCGGAGACGATGCAGACGATCACGGCGGTCGCGGCGACGACAACCGCGGCCATCGTGGCGGCGACGACGATCGCGGTGGCGACGAGGACCGGTCGGGCTCGAACTCCGGCTCGGACGACTCCGGCTCGGACGACTCGGGCCACGGCTCCGACGACTAATCGGGACTCGCGGGGCCGTCCGGGAGTGGCGTGACCGCTTCCGGCACGGCCTCGTCGCGCAGCTCCGAAAGCACGGCGAACGCGACCGCGGTCACGGGCACCGCGAGGTAGGCGCCGAGAATGCCGTAGAGCGAGGCACCGGCCGCGACCGCGAGCAGGATCACGGCGGGGTGCAGGTCCACGGTTCGGCTCTGGATGATCGGCTGCAGGAAGTTGCCCTCGAGGAACTGCACGCCGAGCACGATCCCGAGCGCGATCAGCGCCTTGCCGGGGCCGCCGTCGGCGAGCGCGACGAGCACCGCGATCATCCCCGAGATGGTGGCGCCGACGAACGGGACGAACGAGCCGAGGAAGATGATGACGGCAAGCGCGAACGCCAGCGGCACGCCGAGGATCCAGAGGCCGAGACCGATCAGCGTGGCGTCGATCGCCGCGATCAGCGCGGTGCCTCGAATGTAGCCGCCGAGCACCCGCCAGGCCCGCTCGCCCGCGCGCTCGACGCGCTCGCGCGTCTCGTCCGGCACCCGACGGAGCGCGCGCCCCCACAGCTGGGGCCCGTCGCGGAGCAGGAAGTAGAGCAACGCGATCGCCAACACGAGCCCCGTCAGCACGGAGATCCCGGAGCGAACGCCCGACACGAGATAGGTCGACGCCTCGTCCCACGCGCCCTGCAACGACGCGTCGAGGTCCCGGTCGAGCGACACGTTGAAGGGATCGCCTTCGAGCCGGCGCGTCAGGTCGTCCACCCCCTGCGAAACGGCTAGCCGGAGCTCGTCGTACTCCTGCACGAGCGACGCCGTCACGATCGCGACGAGACCGGCGAGGACCAGCAGGCCGATCACGAGAGCCGTGGCCGGAGCGGCGCGGCCGATCCCCGCACGGCGTAGCCGTTCGGCCAAGGGCATGAACGCCGGCGTGATCGTCAGCGCAATGATCGTCGGCAGCACGATCACCCGGACGTACGAGAGCAGCACGAGCACCGCCGCAACGACGACCCCGCAGACGAGCAGCCTCCAGGCCCAGCCGGCGGCCCGGTCGAGCCCGACGGGTACCGGCGGCAGTCGCATGCGCGGGAGCCTACGCGGGCGAACCACTACGATTGCTCACGATGGACGGGATCGCGCTCTACCTCGTCTTCCTGATTCCGCCGCTCGTCTTCGGGCTCGTCGTCCAGTGGTGGCTGCGGAAGACGTTCACTCGCTACTCCGAGGTGCCCATCTCGGCCGGGATGACCGGCGCCGAGGTCGCACGGAGGATCCTCGACAGCAACGGCCTGCACGACGTGCCCGTCGAGGTGTCGCCAGGGGGCGCGCTCTCCGACCACTACGACCCGCGCAAGAAGGCGCTCTTCCTGTCCGAGCCCGTCTACACGCCCGCCACCGTCTCCGCGGCCGCGGTCGCGGCCCACGAGACGGGCCACGCGCTCCAGGACCAGGCCGGCTACGTGCCGCTGAAGATCCGGTCGGCGATGTATCCGGCCGTCGCCTTCGCCTCGTCGACCTGGATCTGGCTGCTCATCATCGGCGCCCTGCTCGGGGCGCTCAACCTGATCGCACTGGCGCTGCTCATCTACGCGGTCGCCGTGGCCTTCCACATCGTGACGCTCCCGGTGGAGTTCAACGCCTCGCGGCGCGCGTCAGGCCAACTCCGGGAGCTCGGCATCGTCGGAGCCGGCGGCGAGCAGGCCGGCGTCCAGAAGGTGCTGACCGCAGCGGCGCTGACGTACGTGGCAGGCGCGCTGGCTGCATTGACGCAGCTCCTCTATTACGCGCTGATCTTCTTCGGAAACCGCGACTAGCGGTCGTAGACTCGGGCTCGAAATGGAGTCCACCAAGGCCGACGAGATCGCGTACGCGCTCGAGGAGGCGATCGTCTCCGGCGAGATCGAGCCCGGCTCGATCCTGCGCCAGGAGTCGCTGTCGGAGCGCTACGACGTCTCGCGGACGCCGATCCGCGAGGCGCTGCGGCGCCTGGCTGCGCTCGGGCTCGTCCAGTTCGTGCCGAACCGGGGCGTCCGCGTCCGCACCCTGTCGCGGGACGAGCTGCGCGAGGCCTTCCTCGTGCGCGCGGAGCTCGAGTCGCTGGCGACCGCGCTTGCCGTTCCGCGCTTCGACGCGGAAGGGCTCGCCGAGCTGGAGGCGGCCGAGCGGCGCTTCGCCGAGCTGACCGCCGAGCTACGGGCGACCGCGCGCGAGGGCGGCCGCACGCAGAGCGGCATCGTCGGCGAATGGGTGCATGCGAACCACGCCTTCCACGACGTCATCTACGCGCGGGCCGACGCGCCGTACGTCGTCCGGCTGGCGAAGAGCGCCCGGCGGACGTTCTTCGGCCAGACCACCTGGGCCGTCGGCGAGGAGCTCGACGAGCTCTACCTCAAGAACCAGCGTGAGCACTCGGCGATCCGCGGGGCGATCGCGGCCGGCAGCGTCGACGGCGCGCGCTCGGTAGCGCGCGACCACGTCCTGCATTCGGGGCACCTGCTCGAGGTGATCCTCGACCAGGTCGAGCGCTCGCCCCGGCCGACCGCAGCCTGACCTCGACGGGGGTGCGGAAAACCGCACCCCCAAGACTCAGGGCAGCCCCATTCCGGGGACCCGGCCGCGAAGGCACCATCGGGGCATGTCCTTCTTCTCCACCACCGAGCCCGGCGCCACGGCAGGCGACCCCACCCCCGCGCAGCCGGCTCTCCCGGCCGTCGCGGTCGCCGCCGCAGCCACATACCCGCGCTTGCGCGCCGGGCTCGGCGGGTCGGAGCTCCGCCGCCTCTAGGGCCCGACCGGCCGAGGCGGACCTTGCGGTCACGAGTAGTCTGGAGCGATGGCTCACCTCTCGATCCCCCTTCGCCGCCAGACGCCCTGGTGGCGCTCCGCCGGTCGCGAGCTCGTCACGGACGTGCGGACGGTCGGCTGGCTCGGCCGCCGGATCCTGCGTCAACTGCGGCCGCGCTAGCGCCTCAGAAGACCAGGTAGACGACCTCGCCGACGAGCGCTGGCTTCTCGGCGCCCTCGATCTCGACCTCGGCGCCGAGGCGATAGAGGACGCCCTCGCCGCGACGCTCCGCCGAGCGGATCGTCCCGCGCACGCGGACGCGCGATCCCGACGGGACGGGCGCGGTGAAGCGCACCTTCTCGATCCCGTAGTTGACGCCCATGCGCGCGTCCGTCACCCGCAGCACCGTTCCGAGCAGCCCCGGCAGGAGCGACAGCGAGAGATATCCGTGCGCCACGGTCGTGCCGAACGGCCCCTTCGCCGCAGCCTCGGGATCGACGTGGATCCACTGGTGGTCGCGGGTCGCCTCGGCGAAGAGCCCGATCGTGCGCTGATCGAGGGTCACCCACTCGCTCGGCTCGAGCTCGACGTCGGCGGCCGCCTCCAGCTCGGCCAGGGTCAGCTCCGTGGTCATGCGCCCACCGTCACCTGAGCGCGCAGCGCCTTGCGGTCGATCTTGCCGACCGGCGTCAGCGGCAGCGACGAGATGACGTGCACCTCGCGCGGGTACTTGTAGCCGCCGATCCGCTCCTTGCAGAACGCGACGAGCTCGTCCGGGGTGACCTCGTTCGAGCTCAGCTCGACGAACGCCACGACCTCCTCGCCGTGCAGCTCGTCGGGCCGCCCGACGACGCCTGCGGCCGCGACTGCGGGATGCTCCATGAGCGCCTCCTCGACGTCGCGCGGGAAGACGTTGAAGCCCCCGCGAATGATCAGGTCCTTCTTGCGGTCGACGACGTAGAGGTAGCCGTCGTCGTCCAGGTAGCCGAGGTCGCCGGTGTGCAGCCAGCCGTCGCGCAGGACCTCAGCCGTGAGCTCCGGCGCCTGCCAGTACCCGAGCATCACCGTGCTCGAGCGGACGACGATCTCCCCCACGCCCTGCTCGTCAGGCTCGTGGATGCGCACGTCGATGCCCGGCACCGGTGTGCCGACCGCCCCGAGCCGTGTCCGTCCCGGCGGCGTCGAGGAGACGAGCGCCGACGACTCGGTCAGGCCGTAGCCCTCGCGCAGCTGGACGCCCGGGAGCCGCTCGAGTAGCTCTCGTGCGGTCTCGGGCGGCAAGGGCGCTGCCCCCGACACGATGTGCCGCAGCTCGGACAGGTCGTAGTCCTCCAGCGGCTGCGCGAGCAGGAGCTTCAGCATCGACGGGACGACGGCGACGATCTGCGCCCGGTGAGACTGGGCCAGCTCGAGCCACGCGTCCGGCGTGAACCAGCGCATCAGCGCGCTCACCTGGGGCTCGCGCGTGTGGAAGCCGACCACCGTCACGAGCAGCCCGAACGCATGCGAGAGCGGCAGCGCGCTGAGTGCCCGCACGATCCCGGGCACGTAGCCCGCGTCGTGCCCCGCCTTCCCCGCTGCCCAGAGGTTCTCGTGCGAGAGCATCACGCCCTTGGCGCGGCCGGTGGTGCCGCCGGTGTACATCAGCGCGGCCAGATCGGCGCCGGCCGGCGGCACGATCGGCGACGGCTCCGCTTGCTCGAGCTCGCCGAAGCCGTCGGTCGTGATGACCTCCGCGCTGCCCGCCGCCTCGCGCGCGTTGTCGGCGAGCTCGGGGCTCGCGAGCACGAGCCGCGCGCCCGAGTCGGCGATCACGTGGGCCAGCTCCACGGGCGGCAGCAGGAAGATCGCAGGCGTCACCACAGCGCCCGCGCGCCAGACCGCGTTGTACGAGATGCCGACCTCGGGGCAGTTGGCCATGAGGACGACGACGCGGTCGCCCGGCTCCACCCCGAGCTCCCTCAAACCGCCGGCGAGACGTGTGCCGCGCTCGAACAGCTGCGCCGAGCGGTGCCAGTCACCCTCGAACCAGAGCGACTCGTAGTCGCCGTGCCGCTCCAGCGCCTGCTCGGCGGCGCGGGCGAGATTCCGTAGAGGGCTCACTTCAGGGTCGTTCCTGTGTCGCTGGGCCGCGCTGGACAGCGCGAGGCGGCGTCCTCAGTCGCGCCCGTATAGCTCCGCATACGAACGCTCCCTGCGTCCTTGCCTCGCACTGCCCATCGCACCCCATCAACGAGGCACCACCCTGAAGCGAGCCCTCAGCCAACACGCATCGAGCGGCCGCCGGCCTGCTCCATCGCGGCGAGCATGCCGAGCGGCGACGCGCCCTCGGGGAAGCGCTCGCGCAGCGCGGCGAGGAGGTCGTCCGCGTTCCACGCCTCCTCGGAGACGAAGGCCTCCCCCGCCTCCCAGGGGCGGAGCACGTTGACGACGCCGCCCCAGACGAAGAAGCACTGGCCGGTGATGTCCTGCGCCTCGTCGGCGCTGAGCGCCACGACGAGAGGCGACATGTTCGCGGGATCGAGCGGGTCGAAGCCGTCCTCGGGCTTGGCCAGCTCGCCGAAGGTGACCTCGGTCATGCGCGTCCGCGCGTTCGGCGCCAGGCAGTTGACGGTCACGCCGTAGCGGCCGAGCTCCTGGGCCGCGATCAGCGTCAACCCGGCGATGCCCGCCTTCGCGGCGCCGTAGTTCGCCTGGCCCACGTTGCCGAAGACGCCCGACGGGCTCGAGGTGCTGATCACGCGCCCGCGCACCTCCTCGCCGGCCTTCGAGCGCTCGCGCCAGTAGGCGCCGGCGTGGCGAAGGGGTGCGAAGTGGCCCTTCAGGTGCACGGCGACGACCGCGTCCCACTCGTCCTCGGTCATGTTCACGAGCATGCGGTCGCGCAGGATCCCCGCGTTCAAGACGAGGATGTCGAGCGCTCCGAAACGGTCGACCGCGCGCTGCACCAGCTCCTCCGCCGCCGCGAAGTCGGACACGTCCGCGTAGCTCGCGACCGCCTGGCCGCCTTCGCCGACGATCTCGTTCACGACGTCCTGGGCCGGGCTCGAATCCTGCCCCTCGCCCGCCAGTGAGCCGCCCAGGTCGTTGACGACGACGCTTGCGCCGGCGCGCGCGAGGGCCAGTGCGTGCTCGCGCCCGATGCCGCGTCCGGCACCGGTCACGATCGCAACCTTCCCCTCGAGCGACGACATTGCGGAATGATCGTATGACGTAATGGGGATCGAAGGCGGGCAGATCCAGACCTCCATCTACCTGGCGGGCGAATCGGCGTGGCCGATCTCGCCCGACGAGTGGGAGTCGCGCGCGGCCGAGGTGCTCGAATCGGGCCCGTTCGACTACATCGCAGGCGGCGCGGGCGCCGAGTCCACGGTGCGCGCGAACCTCGAGGCGTTCGAGCGCCGGCGGCTGCGCCCGCGAATGCTCCGTGGCAACCGCGAGCGCGAGCTCTCGGTCGAGGTGCTCGGCACGCGTTCGCCGGTGCCGTTCCTGCTGGCCCCGGTCGGCGTGCTCTCGATCGCCCACGCAGACGGTGAGCTCGCCGTCGCACGCGCCTCGGCGGCGACCGGCGTCCCGCTGATCCTCTCGAGCGCGGCCTCGCACTCGATCGAGCAGGTGGCGGACGCGATGGGTGACGCGCTGCGCTGGTTCCAGCTCTACTGGGTGAACGACCGCGAGATCGCGGCCAGCTTCGTCCGGCGGGCGGAGGCGGCCGATTACGGCGCGATCGTCGTCACGCTCGACACGCCCGTGCTGGGCTGGCGCGAGCGTGACCTCCGTAACGCGTACCTGCCGTTCATCCAGGGTGAGGGGTGCGCGCAGTTCTTCTCCGACCCGGTCTTCCGCAGCCGCCTGGAGCAACCGCCGGAGGAGGACCCGCTCACGGCGGCCGCGACGATGCTCGCCACCTTCCCCAACCTCGACCTGACGTGGGACGACCTCGATTGGCTGCGCGGTCTCACCGACCTGCCGATCGTCGTGAAGGGCGTGCTCACCGCGGACGACGCGCGGCTGGCGCTGGAGCACGGCGCCGACGCGATCTCGGTCTCCAACCACGGCGGGCGGCAGGTCGACGGCGCGGTCGCCGCGCTCGACGCGCTGGTGGAGGTGCGCCGCGAAGTCGGCGCGGACGTGTGCGTGCTGATGGACGGCGGCATCCGCCGCGGCGCCGACGTCCTGAAGGCGCTGGCGCTCGGTGCCGACGCCGTGCTGCTCGGCCGGCCGTACGCGTACGGCCTCGCCGTAGGCGGCCAGGAGGGCGTCGAGGCCGTCATCCAGCACCTGAGCGCCGACATCGACCTCACCCTGGCCCTGCTCGGCGGCACGGCCGCCACCGACCTCGACGACTCGTGGATCGCGGCGCCGTCCTGATCAAGCCCGGCCATCTGGCCGTGGCTGAGTTCGACCTCGATCCACCCGGGCCCGGCGAGGCGCTCCTGCGTGTCGAGGCGAGCGGCGTCTGCCACACCGACCTGCACCTCGTCGAGACCGACGGCTGGGGTCATCCGCTGCCGGTCCTACTCGGACACGAGGGCGCGGGCGTCGTCGAGGCGGTCGGCGAGGGCGTCGAGCGCGTGGCCGTCGGCGACCGCGTGATCGTCGGCTGGCGCTCCCCGTGCGGTGCGTGCCCGTGGTGCCGGCGCGGCGCGCGGAACCTGTGCCGGACGCCCCCTGGCCCAGGCCCAAGGATGCGGCTTCCCGACGGCCGCGAGGTCGCGGGAGCCCTGCAGACCGGCACGCTGTCGACGCGCGTCGTCGTGCACAGCGCGGCGCTCGTGCCGCTGCCGGTGCCGCTCCCGCCCGAGCAGGCGTGCTTGATCGGCTGCGCGATCGCGACCGGCGTCTGCTCCGTCCTCAACACTGCGCAGGTCTGGGAGGGCGCCCGCGTCGGCGTGATCGGCTGCGGCGCCGTGGGCCTCTCGGTGGTCCAGGGAGCGCGGATCGCCGGCGCGGCCGAGATCCACGCGATCGACCTCGACGAGCGCAAGCTCGACGCAGCGCAGCGCTTCGGCGCCACGCACCGAGGCGACGAGCAGGCGAAGCGGCTCGACTTCGTCTTCGACGTCGTCGGCCGCCGGGAGACGGTCGGCCGGGCGCTCCGCCTGCTGGGACACGCCGGCACGCTCGTCTACATCGGGCTCCCCCAGCCGGGCTCCGAGGCGATCGTGCCGCTGGAGCACCTGTTCGACCGGCGGCTGCGCATCCTCGTCTCGCACGGCGGCGACCACGTTCCCGACGTGGACTTCCCGCGGCTGGCTCAGCTGGCCGCCGAAGGCCGGCTCGACCTGGCCGGAATGGTCACGAAGCGGATCGCGTTGGACGACATCGAGCAGGCCTTCACCGACATGCAGGCCGGCGACGTGATCCGATCCGTGGTCGTGCTGTGAAGATCCCTCCTCCAGTCGCCGAGCTGATCGGCTTCGAACGGCTGTCGTTCGGCGACGGCAGGTGCACGATGAGGCTCGAGGCCGGTCCGGAGCACGCGAACCCGATGGGAACGCTGCACGGCGGCATCCTCTGCGACATCGCCGACGGCGCGATGGGCATGGCGTTCTTCACCACCTGCGCCGAGGGCGAGTCGTTCACGACGCTGGAGCTCAAGATCAACTTCCTGCGCCCGTTCTGGACCGGCACGCTGCTCGCGCACGGCTCGGTCGTGCAACGCGGGAAGACGGTGGGGATGGCCGAATGCGACGTGGTCGACGAGGACGACCGCCTGATCGCGAAGGCCACGAGCACCGTGATGGCGCTTCGCGGCGAGGCAGCTCAGGGACGCTAGTAACACAGTGTTACGAGCACCGGAATCGCACTCCGGGCGCGCCTGAACTGTCAAGTAACACAGTGTTACTTGGGCTCGGAGGTCAGCACTCGGTCGACCAGCTCCTCGTAACCCGCGTCGGCCTCAGGGTCGTAGCCCGGCGTGAGGTGGCGGCGGCCGTGCAGCTCGGCTGCCGCCTCGTTCCCCTCACTGCGTAGGCACTCGACCTGGAGTGCTCGCACGAGGGTGTCCAGTTGCCTGCGGAAGTGCAGGGCACCGAACTCCGCGTCCGCCACCGAGCGGCGGAGCCTTGGGCCTAGCTCCGCGGGCGCGCCCGCTCGGGCAAGAGCGAGGTCGACGGCGTCCAGCTTCGCCAGATCGCGGAGCGCCTGCGCGCAGAGGACGTTGTGCGTGCCTTCCCAGCTCTCGAAGACAATCGAGTCGCGGTAGAGCCGCGGCAGCGGCGAGAAGTCCTCGATCGTGCCGTTGCCGCCGAGCGCCTCGATTCCGCGCCTGCAGACCTTCGTCGCGGCCAGCGACGTCACGAACTTGTTCGCGTTCACGAGGATGCGGTGCCAGGCCACGTCGTCCTCGCTCGCCGACCCCTCGTCGATGCGCGCCACCAGTTCGGTGAGGTGCGTCGTCGAGGCGAACGCCGCCGCCGCCTCGCTCTTCATGACGGCGAGGTTCTCGCGCACGAGCGGGAACCGGTCGACCGGCCCGCCGAACGCCTCGCGCTCGCGGGCGAACGAGGCGGCTTCCACGAACGCCCGCCGCATCAGCGCGCTCGAGCCGACCGCATTGAGCCAGCGCGAGGTGTTCAGGAGGCTCACAGCGGTGCGGAAGCCGTGTTCGAGCGGCCCGAGCGGGTACGCGCGTGCGCCCTCGAACTCGATCTCGCCGGTGGCGAGCGCGCGCGTGCCGAGCTTGTCCTTGAGCCGCCGGATCGTGAAGCCGCCGTCCGCGCTCGCGACCAGGAACGCGCCGATCCCCCGCGTCCCCTCGGGAGCGTCGCGCGGCCGCGCGGTGACGACGAACTGGTCGGCGTCGGCGACCGAGCAGAACCACTTCTCCCCGTGCAGCCGCCAGGCGTCGCCATCGGGCACCGCCTCGACGAGGTTGGCGCCCACGTCCGAGCCGCCGTGCCGCTCGGTCAGGAACTGCGCGCCGCGGTGCGCCTTGGCGTAATCGGTCTCGAGGAGCAGCGGCAGGAAGCGCTTGCGCAGCTCGTCGGAGGCGACCCTGCGGAGGGCGCGCACGAGACCCGCCGTGCAGACCACGGGACAGGCGTGCCCACCCTCGCCCGACTGCGCCAGCTCGTAGAAGAGCGCCGCCTGCTTGCGGGTGGGAGCGCCGACGATTCCCGTCGCCCAGACCGCGCGACCGGCCCGGTGGTACGAGGGGTGGAACTCGACCTCGCCGTCGACCAGGCGCGGGGGCTGGCGCTCGGACTCCGCCACCAGTTCGTCGAAGTCGCTGGCTACGCCCTCGATCACGGTTATAGGCTAAGCGCCATGGACTTGCGAGACAGCCCCGACGAGGCCGCCTTCCGCGCCGAGGTTCGCGCCTGGCTCGAGCAGAATCTCCCTGCCGGCGACCAGCGCGAGTGGAGCCGCAAGCTCTACGACGCGGGCTACGCGGGCCTGACCTGGCCCGAGGAGTACGGCGGCAAGAGCGCGCCCTACAGCCATCAGGCGATCGTGCTCGAGGAGTTCGCGCGCGCCGGCGCGCCGCAGCACATGGGCGTGATCGGCCTGGGCATGGCCGGCCCGACGATCATGGCGTACGGCACCGAGGAGCAGAAGAAGCGCTACCTGCCGAAGATCGTCTCGGCCGACGAGATCTGGTGCCAGGGGTTCTCGGAGCCGGGCGCGGGCTCCGACCTCTCTGCGGTGCGGACGAAGATCGACGTCGGCGACGACGCGTTCGTCGTCACCGGCCAGAAGGTCTGGTCGTCGTTCGCCCACATCGCCGACCACTGCATCCTCGTCGGCCGCAGCGATCCCGACTCCGAGCGCCACGCCGGCCTCACCTACCTGATCGTCGACATGAAGAGCCCCGGCGTGGAGGTGCGGCCGCTCAAGCAGATCACCGGCGAGGCCGAGTTCAACGAGATCTTCCTGAGCGACGTCGAAGTGCCGCGTGAGAACCTGCTCGGCGAGATCGGCGGCGGCTGGCAGGTCGCGATGACCACGCTCCTGCACGAGCGCGGCACGCTCGGCTTCGCGCTCAGCGGCGTGCTCGAGTCGCAGGTCAACAAGCTGACCGAGCTTGCCAAGGCCAGGAACGGCCACGACGCGATCGTCCGCGACCGGATCGCACGTGAGTGGATCGTCCAGCAGGCGCTGAAGATGACGAACTACCGCTCGCTGACGTCGCTGATGCAGACCGGCATCCCGGGGCCGGAGGGCTCGGCGGTCAAGCTCGCCTGGTCCGAGGCGAATCAGCGGCTGACGAAGCTCGCGATGGAGATCCTCGAGGGCGAAGACGACGGCTACTGGCGCCACCAGCAGCTGCGCAGCCGCGGCAACACGATCGAGGCCGGCACGTCCGAGATCCTCCGCAACATCATCGCCGAGCGGGTGCTCGGACTCCCGAGGAGCCGCTGATGCAGTTCGCCTTCACCGAGGAACAGGAGCTGCTCCGCCGCGAGGCGCGCGACGCGCTCGGCAACGGCGGCTGGAGCCGGGACGACATCGCCGCCGCGGAGCTCGGCTTCGTCGACCAGGCGGTCCTGTTCGAGGAGGCCGGTCGCGCGGGTCTCGGCGAGTCGCTCTTCGACGAGTCGCGCCCGGAGCACGAGCGGCTGGCAGCGCTGGCCCTCGAGGCGGTCGGGATCGCGCAGAAGGCGCTCGACCTCGGCGTCGAGTACGCCAAGGACCGCGAGCAGTTCGGCCGCAAGATCGGTGTCTACCAGGCGGTCTCGCACGCGCTCGCGGACACGTACGTGGAGACCGAGCTCGCGCGTTCGCTGGCGTACTGGGCCGCCTGGTGCGTGGCCGAGGACGACGAGCAGACGCCGATCGCCGTCGCCGCGGCGAAGGCCTTCGCGAGCGAGGCGGCCGTCACGGCCTGCGAGCGCTCGATCCAGGTGCACGGCGGCATCGGGTTCACCTGGGAGCACGTGCTCCACGAGTACTACAAGCGGGCGCTCTGGATCGAGGCGTACGGCGGCTACCCGCGCGCGCAGCGGGCCGACGTCGCCGCTTGGCTGCTCGATTGAGCCGCACCGCGTTCCGGACGACCAGCCCCGGAGGGCTCGACTTCGACTCGCTGCCGATGCGCCTGTACCAGAAGGCGAAGCGGCTCGGTACCTGGGATCCGGCCGAGCTCGACTTCACCCGCGACCGCGCCGAGTGGGAGCTGATGGGTCCCGACGAGCAGGGCGCGATCCTGCAGATGACGTCGCTCTTCCAGGCCGGCGAGGAGAGCGTCACACTCGATCTGCTGCCGCTGATCATGGTCGTGGCCGAGGAGGGCCGCGTCGAGGAGGAGCTGTTCCTCACGACTTTCCTGTTCGAGGAGGGCAAGCACGTCGAGTTCTTCCGCCGCTTCCTCGACCAGGTGTGCGGCGCCGACGGCGACCTCCACGGCTTCCACACGCCCAGCTACCGCACGATCTTCTACGACGAGCTGCCCGCCGCGATGGGAGCGCTCCGGGACGACCGCTCGCCCGAGGCGCAGATCCGTGCCGTCGCGACCTACAACATGATCGTCGAGGGCGTGCTGGCCGAGACCGGCTACCAGAGCTACTTCCTGGCGCTGCAGCGCCGCGACCTCCTGCCCGGGCTGCGCGAGGGCATCGGCTACGTGAAGCGGGACGAGTCGCGGCACATCGCCTACGGCGTGCACCTGCTCTCGCGCCTGGTCGTCGACGATCCGCGGCTGTGGGCGATCGCCGAGGCGCGAATGGCCGAGCTGTTGCCGGCCGCGCTCGCGTTCATCGAGGAGACGTTCGCCGGCTACGGGCCCGTCTCGCCGTTCGGCGTCCGGCTGGAGGAGCTGTCCGCGTTCGCGAAGAGTCAGTTCGAGAAGCGGCTCGACCGCGTCCGGCGCGGTGCGGCGCACGAGGAGCTCGTGCAGTGAGGACGGCGCTCGTCACGGGCGCGTCGTCCGGGATCGGCGCGGCGACGGCCACTCAGCTCGCCCGGTCTGGCTGGCGCGTGCTGGCAGGCGTACGGCGCGCCGGCGACGCGCCCGCAGGTACCGAGGAGGTGCTGCTCGACGTCACGGACGCCGAGCAGATCGCAGCGGCCGCCGCCGGTGTCGAGCGGCTCGACGGGCTCGTCAACAACGCCGGGATCGCGATCGCCATGCCGCTCGAGTTCGTCCCGCTCGACGAGCTGCGGCACCAGCTCGAAGTGAACGTGGTCGGCCAGATCGCCGTCACGCAGGCGTTCCTGCCGGCGATCCGCGCCGCGCGCGGGCGCATCGTCTTCGTCGGCTCGATCGCCGGGAAGAGCGCCCTGCCGTTCCTCGGCCCCTACGCCGCGTCCAAGCACGCGCTGGAGGCGGTCGCCGACTCGCTGCGGCTCGAGCTGCGCCCGTGGGGCGTCGAGATCTCGATCGTGGAGCCGGGCACCATCCGCACGCCGATCTGGACGCGCGGCGGCGAAAAGGCTGACGAGCTGCTCGCAGCCGACGACCGTGCGGGCGACCTCTACGGCGGGCGAATCGCCGCGTTCAGGCGGATCGCAGCCAAGCGCGGCGCGGCAGGCGCGCCACCCGAAGCCGTCGCCCGCGTGATCGAGGCGGCGCTGACCGCCGGCCGGCCGCGGACGCGCTCGCTGGTCGGGCGCGACGCGCGTATCCGCGCCGGCATCGAGCGGCTGCCGGCCCGCGCGCGCGACCGCCTGTTCGACCGTCTGCTGCTACGGGACTAGCAGCGCCGACTGCGATCAGGGACGATTCGAGCGAGCGAGCAAGCGAGGAGGGACGAATGCAGGGCCTGATGATGGACGACTACCAGCTCACGCTGCCGCCGATCCTGCGGCGCGCGGAGACGTTCTTCGGCGACAAGGAGATCGTCACGCGCATGCCGGACCGGAGCTTCCACCGCTACACCTACCGCGACATGGCCCGCCGGGCCAAGCAGCTGGCGGTAGCGCTGCAGAAGCTGGGCCTGAAGCCCGGAGACCGCGTCGCCACCCTGTGCTGGAACCACTACCAGCACCTCGAGGCCTACTTCGGCATCCCGTGCGGCGGTTTCGTCCTGCATACGCTCAACCTGCGGCTGCACCCGAGCGATCTCGCCTACATCGCCAACCACGCCGACGACAAGGCCGTCATCGTCGACAAGAGCCTGCTGCCGCTCCTCGACCAGTTCGCCGATCAGACGACGATCGAGCACGTGATCGTCGTCGAAGACGGCTACGAGGAGTTCCTCGACAGTGCGAGCGCCGACGACTGGGCCGACCCGGAGCTGGACGAGCGCGCCGCGGCTGCCATGTGCTTCACCAGCGGCACGACCGGCCGCTGCAAGGGCGTGGTCTACTCGCACCGCTCGACCGTCCTGCACGCGCTCGGTGTCGCGACCACCTCGCCGCTCGGGCTCCGCGTCGCGCACAACGACACGCTCCTCCCGGTCGTGCCGATGTTCCACGCCAACGCCTGGGGCTATCCGTACCTCGCCGCGATGCTCGGCACGAAGCTGGTCTTCCCCGGCCCGTTCCTCGACCCCGAGAGCCTGCTCGAGGACTTCGTCGCCGAAAAGGTGACCTGGACGGCCGGCGTCCCGACCATCTGGCTCGGGATGCTGCAGCTGCTGGACGCGAACCCGGGCAAGTGGGATCTCTCGCACATGAAGGGCATGCTCGTGGGCGGCTCCGCCGTGCCGCGCGCGATGATCGCCGCCTACAAGGAGCGCCACGGTCTCAGTGTCGTTCAGGGCTGGGGGATGACCGAGACCTCGCCGGTCGCGTCCGTGACGGACTTCATCGGCGATCTGGCGGAGGCCGACCAGGACACGCAGTTCGACTTCGTGGCCATGGCCGGCGTGGCCCTGCCGTTCGTGGAGCTGCGGGTGCGCGCCGGCGACGAGGAGGTGCCGTGGGACGGCGAGTCGATGGGCGAGCTCGAGGTGCGGGGCCCCTGGGTCGCGGCCGGCTACTACGAGGACGAGACCCAGGCCGACCGCTGGACCGACGACGGCTGGTTCAAGACGGGCGACATCGTCTCGATGCACCCCCGCGGCTTCATCCAGATCAAGGACCGCTCGAAGGACGTGATCAAGTCGGGCGGCGAGTGGATCTCGTCGGTCGAGGTGGAGAACGCGCTCATGTCCCATCCGGCGGTGGCCGAGGCAGCCGTGATCGCGATTCCGGACGAGAAGTGGGCCGAGCGGCCGCTCGCGGCGATCGTGCTCAAGGAGGGCCAGAGCGCGACCGAACAGCAGCTCCGCGAGCACCTGGCGCCGAAGTTCGCCAAGTGGTGGCTGCCCGACCGCTTCGAGTTCGTGGACGAGATCCCGAAGACCTCCGTCGGGAAGTTCAAGAAGACGGCGCTGCGCGAGCAGTTCGCACAGGACCGCGTCGAGGCCTAGCGCGTTGCGCGCAATCCTCCTGCGCGAGCCGGGCGGGCCCGAGCAGCTCGAGCTCGCGGACCTGCCCGATCCCGAGCCGGCGGAGGGGCAGGTCCTACTGCGCGTGCGCGCGGCCGGCGTCAACTTCGCCGACGTGCTCGTGCGGCAGGGGCGGTATCCGCAGGCACCGACGCTGCCCACCGTCCTGGGCCACGAGGTCGCCGGCGAGGTGGACGGGCGGCGCGTGATGACGGCGTCAGGCGCGGCCGGCGGCTACTCCGAGCTGACGACCGCTGACGAGGAGTGGCTGGTGCCGTTGCCGGAGTCGGCGTCGTTCGAGGAGGGCGCGTCGTTTCTGACCACGTTCCTGACGGCCTACATCCCGCTGACCCGGCTGACCCGGGTCGGCCCCGGCACGACGGTGCTCGTCCACGCCGCCGCGGGCGGCGTCGGCTCCGCGTCCGTGCAGCTCGCCAAGCAGCTGGGGGCGAACGTCGTCGCGACCGCGAGCTCGGAGGACAAGCGGAAGGTCGCGCTCGAGCTCGGTGCGGACGAGGCGTACGGCTACGACGAGTTCACCGACCGCGTGCAGGCCGACGTGGTGATGGACGCCGTCGGAGGCGACGTGTTCAAGCGGAGCATCGGGGTGTTGAATCCGCTCGGCGTCGTGGTCGGGATCGGCTTCGCCGACGGCTGGTGGGAGCCGCTGGACACCGCGCTGATGGTGGGTCGCAACCTGTGCCTGCAGGGCTTCTACCTGGGGCGCCTGATGAAGCTGCGGCCCGACGTGGTCAAGGAGGCAACGCGCGAGCTGCTCGCATTGTGGGAGCAAGGCGCGGTGAAGCCGCTGGTCGGCGCGACGTTCCCGCTCGACGAGGCGCCCGCGGCCCATCGGCTGATCGAGGAGCGCAAGAGCGTCGGCAAGGTCGTCCTTGTTCCCTGAGACGGCGCTCGTGACGGGCGGGGCCTCGGGGATCGGCGCGGCGATCGTGGAGCGGCTCGAGGACGACGGCGCGCGCGTGACCGTCCTCGACCTGACGGAGGGCTTCGACGTATCCGAGGCGGCGGCGTGGGAGTCGGTCGGCGCTGTCGACCTGGCCTGCCTGAACGCCGGCATCGTGACCGGACTCGAGGATGTTCGTGAGCTGTCCGACGACGAGTACAGGCGCATGCTCGCGACCAATGTCGACGGGGTGGTCCTCGGCGTGCGCCGGATGGCGCAGGTGATGCGTGAGGGAGGCGCGATCGTCGTGACGGCGTCGCTCGCCGGTCTCACGACGATGGCGACCGATCCGATCTACGCCGGGACGAAGCACTTCGTCGTCGGCTTCATGCGGTCGGTCGCCCCGCAACTGGCAGAACGGGGGATCCGGATCAACGCCGTCTGCCCTGCGATCGTCGACACGCCGATGCTGGGCGCGATGCGTGAGCGCGTTCGCGAGGCGGGCATCGACCTGCTGACGGCAGAGGAGATCGCGGACGCGGTCCTCACTGCTGTGCATGACGGCTCGACCGGCCAGGCGTGGACGTGTCTGCCGGGACGCGCTCCCGAGAAGCACGCGTTCCACCGCTTCTTCGAGACGGCATGAGCGACGGCCCGTGGGAGGAGCTACGGCCCGGCGGCCCGCACGTGTGGCGGACGCTCGGCTACCGGCGGACGCTGACCGAGCCGGGCCGGATGGAGATCGAATGGAACGCCACCGAGGACTACACGTTCCCGGACGGCGACGGCTCGATCGTCCACGGCGGTCTCGTCGGCACGGTGCTCGACACGGCGATGGGCGGCGCCTGTGCCACCGTGCTGGAAGCGGGCGAATCGTTCCTCACCGCCGACCTGCGCGTGGAGTTCATGCGCTCGGCCCGCCCAGGCCCGCTGCGCGCCGACGGCCGCGTCGTGCGCAAGACGCGCCGGGTGGTCTTCTGCGCGGGAGAGCTGTACGACGCCGAGGGCACGCATCTCGCGAGCGCCCGCTGCACCCAGGTGCTCCGGGGCAAGTAACACAGTGTTACTTGGATTGAGAGGCACACAGTCGTGACGTTTTCGGTGTGCGTTGAGGCGACACTCGGTTTGTGTCCGCCGCAGCTCCGCGCATCCCTCGCCGTGTGCTCGAGGCGCTCGTGCGCTTCGATGACCGGACCGTCCCGATCGCCGAGACGTACCGCCGCGTAGCGTCCGAGGCGGAGCGGCACGGCTACACACGCCCGAGCTACCAGCGCATCCGTGTGCTCGTCCACGAATCCCGACGCGCTCGTCGTGGCCCGAGCACCGCTAGCGTGCTACTCGACGTGATGGCGCGCGCCCGTCCGCCGGAGGCGCTCATCGACCACGCGGCCGGCATCCCGCTGCCCGACATCAGCCGCCGTTACCACCCCAAGTAACACAGTGTTACTAGGACCGGGAAGCGCCCCTCAGCTGCGGTCGGCGACCTTGACCAGGGCCTTGCCGCGGTTCTCGCCGTTGAGCATGCCGATGAAGGCGTTCGGGGCGTTCTCGAGGCCCTCGGTGACGTGCTCCGTCCACTTGATCTTGCCCTCGGCGACCCACTTCGCCAGCCGCACGGCCGCCTCCTCGAAGCGGTGGGCGTAGTCGTTGACGAGGAAGCCCTCCATCCGCGCCCGGTAGACGATCAGCGCCCCTGGAGCGAACGTCGGCTCGTGCCGCTCGCGGTTGTACTGCGAGATCTGGCCGCAGATCACGATCCGCGCGCCCACGTTCAGCCGTGACACGACCGCCTGGAGGATCTCACCGCCCACGTTGTCGAAGAAGACGTCGACGCCGTCGGGGCACGCATCCTTGAGCGCGGCGCGGAAGTCTTCGCCCTTGTAGTCGATGCCCACGTCGTAGCCGTGCAGTTGGCAGTCCTTGCACTTCTCCGGCCCGCCGGCGATCCCAACAGTGCGGCAGCCCGCGATCTTGGCCAGCTGGCCGACGATCTGGCCAACCGCGCCCGCGGCCCCCGACACGACGACTGTGTCGCCCGGCTTGGGCCGCCCGACGTCGAGCAGGCCGAAGTAGGCGGTGAAGCCGGTCGCCCCCACCGCATGGAGCGCGAGCGTCGGAGGGTCGAGGAACTCGGGGACGCGTCGCACCGAGCCGGCGCGCGTCACCGCGTAGTCCTGCCAACCGAGCTGACCGACCACGAGATCGCCGGGCGAATAGCGCGGGTCGTTGCCCTCGACGACCTCGCCGACCGCCTGTGCGGTCATCACGTCGCCGAGCTCGAGCCCCTTCGCGTACGAGCGCGCGGTGCTCATGCGGCCGCGCTGGTACGGATCGACCGAGACCCACAAGTTGCGCACGAGCAGCTCGCCGGGCCCGGGCTCGCCGACCTCCGTCTCGTCGACCGCGAAGTCCTCCCCGGTCGGGAACCCCGTCGGGCGCGACACCATCGTGACGCGCCGGTTCTGCGTGCCTACCTGAAGTGCCATCCGTCCCCTCCTTCGAACGCCTTCAGGATGCGCCGGCTCACGACCATCCGGTGGACCTCGTCGGGGCCGTCGTAGATGCGCCCGCCGCGCGCGTGCGTGGCCATCGTCGCCAGTGGCGTCCGGTCGGTGAGCCCGAGCGCGCCGTGGACCTGGATCGCGCGGTCGATCACGTCGTTCAGCACCCGCGCGGCAAAGAACTTGATCAGCGAGATCTCGACGCGCGCCTCGTCGTTGCCGTCGATCTTGTGCGCTGCGTCCAGGGTCATCAGCCGGCAGGCCTGGATCTCCGCCGCCGAGTCCGCGATCCAGTTCTGGACCGTCTGCTTGTCGGCCAGCCGCGAGCCGAACGTCTCGCGCTCGAGCGCGCGCCGGCACAGGAGATCGAAGGCGCGCTGCATCTGGCCGAGCCAGCGCATCACGTGGTGGATGCGGCCGGGGCCGAGCCGCTTCTGCGCGATCCGGAAGCCGGCGCCGACCTCGCCGAGCGTGTTGTCGCTCGGCACCCGCACGCCGGCGTAGTCGACCTCGCAGTGGGTCGTCCAGCCGCGGCCGCGGTGGCCGAAGATGGGAACGGGCCGGATCTCGACGCCCGCCGCGTCGGACGGGACGATGATCTGCGTCGCGCGGCGATGCGGCTCCGCGTCCGGGTCGGTGACCGCCATCAGAATCGCGAAGGCCGAGCCTTCCGCGCCCGACGAGAACCACTTGCGTCCGTCGATCACCCACTCGTCCCCGTCGCGCACGGCGCGCGTCTTCAGGCCGGTCGGGTCCGAACCGGACACGTCGGGCTCGGTCATCGAGAAGAACGAGCGGATCTCGCCGGCGACGAGCGGGCGCAGCCAGCGCTCCTTCTGCTCGTCCGTGCCGAACAGGTGGAGGATCTCCCCGTTGCCCGCGTCCGGTGCCTGGCAGCCGAAGACGAGCTGGGCCCAGACGCTGCGCCCGATCTCCTCGTTGAGATAGGCGTAGGCGAGGAAGCCCTGGCCGGTCCCGCCCGCCTCGGGCGGGAGGTGCGGCGCCCAGAGGCCGGCGCCCCGCGCAGCCTCACGCAGCTCCCCGACGAGCAACTCGGCGGCGTCGTCCTCTCGGTCGAGCGCCTGCTCGGCCGGGTACACGTGTTCCTCCATGAAGGCCCGGTAGCGCTCGCGCAGCTCGTCCAGGCCCGGCGGTGGAGCTAGTTCGGTGACCGCCACCGCGTTAGCATCGCACGCCGTGCGCCTCGGCTTCTACATGGGCTACGCCCCACCCGGCACGAACCCGCTCGAGCTGGTCGAGCTCGCCCAGGAGGCCGAGCGGCTCGGTTACGACTCCGCATGGGCGGCGGAGGCCTGGGGAACCGACGCCGTGACCGTGCTCGCCTGGCTCGCGGCGACGACGTCGACGATCAAGCTCGGCTCGGCGATCCTCCAGATTCCGGCGCGGACGCCGGCCAACACGGCGATGACGGCGGCAACGCTCGACATGATGTCCGGCGGCCGCTTCCTGCTCGGGCTCGGCACCTCCGGCCCGCAGGTGGTCGAGGGCTGGCACGGCGAGCCCTGGGGGAAGCCGCTCGGCAAGACGCGCGAGTACGTCGAGCTCGTGCGCGCCGCCCTGCGCCGCGAGCGGCTGGAGTACGAGGGCGAGCACTACAGCGTCCCCTACCGCGGTGAGGACGCCACCGGGCTCGGCAAGCCACTGAAGCTGATGGCCCGCCCGCACCGGGCCGAGATCCCGATCTACCTCGCCTCGCTCCGCCGCCGTTCCGTGGAGCTGACGAGCGAGATCGCCGACGGCTGGCTGCCGATCTTCTTCTCGCCCGAGCGGGCACGCACGACGTTCCCGGTGCCGTTCGAGAAGAACGGGCTCGACATCGCGCCCGCCGTGCCCGCGGTGCTCTCCGACGACGTCGAATCGGCGCGCGACGCGCTCAAGCCGTACTACGCGCTGTACGTCGGGGGCATGGGCGCCCGTGGCAAGAACTTCTACAACGAGCTCGTGCGCGAGTACGGCTTCGAGGAGGCGGCCGAGACGATCCAGGACCTCTTCCTCGACGGCCGCCAACGCGACGCGGCCGCGGCCGTTCCGGACGAGCTGGTCGACGAGCTCGCACTGGTCGGCCCGCGGGAACGGATCGCGGAGCGGCTGGACGCGTGGAAGGAGTCGGGCGCCACCACGATGCTCGTCTCCGCGCGCGACGCACCGACGCTGCGCGCGGTGGCGGAGGCGCTGTGAACAAGCTCTTCGACCTCACCGGCAAGACGGCGATCGTCACCGGCGGCGGCACGGGGATCGGACGCCAGATGGCGCAGGGCCTGGCCGAGGCCGGAGCCAACCTCGTGCTGTGCGCGCGCAACGCCGAGCGCTGCACGGCGGCCGCCTCGGAGCTCGAGCAGCTGGGCGTTCGCGCGCTCGGCCTCGGCTGTGACGTGCGCGATCCCGAACAGGTGCGGGCGGTCGTGCAGACCACGGTCGACGAGCTCGGCAGCGTCGACCTGCTCGTCAACAACGCCGGTACGGTCTGGGGCGCGAGCCCGGAGGAGATGCCGCTGGAGGGCTGGCAGAAGGTGGTCGACGTCAACCTGACCGGCGTCTTCCTCTTCTCGCAGGCGGTCGGGCGGGTGATGATCGAGCGCGGCGGCGGCGTGATCGTGAACATCGCCTCGGTCGCAGGCCTGCAGGGCGGGCCGCCCGAGATCATGAACACGGTCGCGTACAGCGCCACCAAGGGCGGCGTGATCGCGTTCACCCGCGACCTCGCGTGCAAGTGGGCGCAGCACGGCATCCGGGTCAACGCGATCGCCCCGGGCTGGTTCCCATCGGACATGTCCGGCTACGTGCTGGAGCGGCACGGCGAACGGCTCAAGCAGCACATCCCGCTCGGCCGGTTCGGCGGCCCGCACGACCTCGAAGGGCGTGATCGTGTTCCTCGCGTCCGAGGCGTCGGGGTACGTCACCGGTCACACGCTCGTGGTGGACGGAGGGGAATCGGCCTGGTAGCCGACCTCGCGTGGGCCGGGGAGCTCGAGAATCGGCTCGGCGTTCGCATCGACGCGATGAAGCTGCTGCCCGGCGGCGCCTCCAAGGAGGCGTGGGCGCTGGACGCCGACGGCCAGCGGCTGCTCGTTCGCCGGGCGGGCGGCGGCGTCATCCACGAGGCCACGCTCTCGCTCGAGGAGGAGTTCGCGGTGCTGCAGGCAGCCTTCGACGCAGGCGTCAAGGTGCCGCGTCCGGTCGCCTACCTCGGCGTGCTCGACGGGCGCGAGGCGTTCGCGATGGAGTTCGTCGCAGGGGAGACGATCGGCCGCCGCATCGTGCGGAATCCCCCGCCCGGGCTCGAGACACAGCTCGCCGACGAATTGGCCAAGATCCACGCGATCCCGGCCGAGCGGCTGCCGTTCCTGCGCGCCGGCGACGTGCTCGGACGGTTCGAGCACGAGCTCGACTCTGTCGGCGATCCGCATCCGGCGATCGAGTACGGCCTCTGGTGGCTGCGCGAGCACCGGCCCGAGCCGCTGCCGGACGTCGTCGCGCATGGCGACTTCCGGATCGGCAACGTCGTCGTCTCCGACCGAGGCCTCGAATACCTGCTCGACTGGGAGTTCGCGCACCTGTCCGACCCGCGCGAGGACCTCGCCTGGCCGATCGTCCGCGCGTGGCGGTTCGGCGCCGACGACCGGCGGCTCGGCGGGGTCGGAGAGCTGCAGCCCTACCTCGACCGCTACGCCGAGCTGACCGGACGGGTCGTGCCTGCGTCCGACCTGGACTGGTGGGAGGTGCTCGGCAACGTCAAGTGGGCGACCGGGTGCCTCACCCAGTGTCGCCGCCACCTGACGGGCGTCGACCGCAGCGTGGAGTACGCGGTGCTCGGCAGGATGGCCGCCGAGATGGAGTACGAGCTGCTGCACCTGATCGGGGCGGCGTGAGCGAGCGACCGGATGCCGGGGAGCTGCTCGAGGCGGTGTGGGAGTTCCTCTCCACCGAGGTCCTCCCCACGCTCGACGACCACCGGCTCAAGTTCCGCACGCTCGTCGCGATGAACGCGCTCGGGATCGCGCGGCGTGAGCTCGAGTCCGACGAGCCGGGGCTCGCGCCCGAGGAGCTGCGGGAGCTGGCCGATCGGATCCGCCGCGGCGACGTGCCCGCCGACGCCCACGCGGTACTGAAAGAGCACGTCGCCGCGAAGCTCCGCGTCTCCAACCCGGCCTACCTCGAGCGCTACTCGTGAGCCGACGCCGGATCTACCTGATGCGCCACGCCCAGGTCTCGTACTTCGAGAACGGACGGCCGCTTCGGCCGGACCTCGTGCCCCTCACCGCCGCGGGCCGCGAGCAGGCGCGGGCCGCCGGTGAGCTGCTCGCCGGCATCGAGTTCGACCGGGTGATCACGAGCGGCCTTCCGCGCACGGTGGAGACGGCCCGCATCGTCGCACCGGGCCGCGAGCCCGAGTCATGGCCGGAGCTACGCGAGATCGAGTCGGGGCGGCTCGGCTCGATTCCGGAGGAAGAGCTCGAGGCCGCCTTCGTGGGCGCGTGGCGGGATGTCGTGCCGGAGGACACGCCGTTCCTCGGCGGCGAGACGATCCGCTCGCTGCTCGACCGCGTCCTCCCCGCCGTCGAGCGGCTCGTGGCCGACCCGGGCTGGGACGTCGTGCTCGCCGTGCTCCACGGAGGGGTCAACCGCGCAATCCTCTCGTACGCATTGACGGGCGAGCGCGGGCTGCTCGGCAACCTGGAGCAGTCGCCCGCGTGTGTCAACGTCCTCGACGTGGGCGACGACTGGGTCGTCCGCGCCGTCAACCACACGCCCTACGACCCGACGCACCTGCGCGGACGCTTGCGCACGATGGAGGAGCTCTGGATGGAGTTCAGGGCCTGAGCGACTCGAGGCGTTCGCGGATCGCGCGTCGTGCGTCGGCGAAGACCGTGTCGTCTCGGAAGAGCTGATAGCGCGCGTTGGCGGCCTGCGCGAAGGCATCTAGCTCGAACGCGACCTCCCTCGCATTGAGGTCCTGAAGAATCTCGCCCGACTGCTGTGCCTGCTCGACGGCATGCTCGAGGTATGACACCCACGTGCCGAGCATCTGCTGGATCCGGTCGCGAACCGGCCCGGGGCGGCGGTTGAACTCGAACGACGCAGCCGCGAAGAAGCATCCGCCCGGGAACACCTGCCGCTCGGCGTAGTCGACCATGTTCTCGCACAGCGCCCAGACGCGCGCGAGCCCTCGCGGCGCCTCGCGCGCGGGCGCGATCACCTCGCCGGCGAACAACGCGGCCGCATGGTCGACGGTTGCCAGCTGCAGCTCCTCCTTGGAGCCGAAGTGGGAGAAGAGGCCGCTCTTGCTCATCCCCGTCGCCTCGGCAAGCCGGCCGATCGACAGCGGCTCGAGCCCCTCCTCGGTCGCCAGCGCGGCCGCGACGTCGAGAATCGCGTGACGGGTTCGCTCGCCCTTCGTCTTCAGCACGATCGTCCGATTCTAGCAGCTTCGGATCCGAAGTTCCATACAAACAGGCTTGACAGAAAAGAACGATCGTTCTATTATCGCCCCAATGGAGATCGACCGCCTCACCATTCCCGTCTCTGATTACGAGGCGAGCAAGGCGTTCTACGAGCGTGCGTTGGCCCCTCTCGGTCTCGTCGTTCTGCTCGACTGGCCCGACCGCCGGCGGGCGTACTTCGGCGTGAAGGGCGAGCCGAGCTCCCTCTGGGTCGTCGAGTCCGGCTCGGCCGGCAGCCTCGACGTGACCCTGGGCGCGGACAGCGAGGACAGGGTCGGGTGGTTCTACTCCGCGGCGCTCGGCGCCCACGGCGAATCCGTCCAGGAGCCGGGCCCGCGCGGCGAGTACAACCGCGACTACTACGCCGCCCGGGTGCTCGACCCCGACGGCAACGCAGTCGAGGTTGTCCACCGCCACACCGCAGACGCCGACCAGCTCGCGGCCTAGCGCAGCCAGCGAGCGATTCGCTCGCCCAGCACCTCCCCTTCGTCCTCTTGGAGAAAGTGTCCCGCGCCCGCGAGCGGCTCGCCGAGCTCGGCGCCCGGGATCAGCTCGGCGAAGCGCTCGCCCACGCGCGGTGAGAAGATCGGGTCCGAGTCGCTGAAGATCACGAGCACGGGCCTCGTCCACTCCTTCAGCGCCTCGCGGACGCGAAGCATCACCGCCGCAGCAGGGTGCTCGGGCTCGGTCGGGACGAGCTCGGGGAACATCACGAGCCCCGTCTTCGCCTCTGGCACGGGATACGGCGTGTCGTAGGCGGCCACGACGCCGTCGGGAAGCTCGCTCACGCACGTGATCTGCACGAGCTGGCCCGGCCGGAGCTCGGTGCCGACCCGCCGGACGAAGGCGCGGAAGCGCAGCCACTCGTCGGAGGGCGGTCGGCCGGCGTAGAGGCCGGTGTTCGTGATCACGATCCGCGCCACGCGGTCGGGGCGGTCGGTCGCGAGCCGCAGGCCGATCGGACCGCCCCAGTCGTGCACGACGACCGTGAGATCGCGCAGATCGAGCTCGTCGACGAAGCGCTCGATCGAGGCGTAGTGGCCGTCGTAGGAGTACCACTCGCGGTCGACCGGCTTGTCGGAACGGCCGAAGCCGAAGTAGTCGGGCGCGACCGCCCGCGCGACGCCGCTGACCGCCGGGATCACCTTGCGGTAGAGGTACGAC
This sequence comes from uncultured Actinomycetes bacterium, assembly GCA_963738205.1. GTDB lineage: Bacteria > Actinomycetota > Thermoleophilia > Gaiellales > Gaiellaceae > DATFQE01. Next base: position 197,386 of record CAVTVQ010000009.1, on the reverse strand, counting down.
CAGGTCGGCTCGCCGTGCAGGAGCAACACAGGATTGCCGGTGCCCTCGTCGAGGTAGTGCATCCGCAGGCCGTCCTGCTCGAGGTAGTTGGGCGCGAACGAATAGCCGGGCAGGCCCACGAACGCTTCGTCGGGAGTCCGGTAGACGCTCAGTTGCGAATCCGCACGTCGGTGTCGTCGTGCGCCTCGTTGCCGGCGACGTCCCAGACGCGGACGCGCACGCGGTAGCCGCCGTTCGGCAGGCGCGTCGTGTCCCAGTACGGCCGCGGGAACGCACGGAACCAGTAGATCCCGTCGCAGCGCACGGTGCGGTGCAGGCGCATGCAGCCGTTCGCGGGCAGGTTCTGCTCGGTCCCCGGCGCGAAGTGCTGCCCGGCAGGCATCTGCAGCATCCGTTCGGCGCGGAAGACCTCGCGGTCGACGACCGCCTTGGCGGTGGCGTGGCTGAACACCGTCACCGCGATCCGGAGCGGATGGTGCGGCGCCGCGAGCCACGGGAGCGCGCTGAACCAGCCGATGAACGACTGCGGGTCGCTGGTGCGCACGCGGACGTCCACCTTCCCGGACAGCTTCGCCGGGTCGAGCCGGCGGCCCGCCTGCGGGAGCAACGCGACGCTCGTGTTCGGCCGGCGCTTCCAGGTCGGCGTGGCCGGCTCGTGGAAGCGAACCTCCTGGATCTGCGGCGCGTCCGTGTCCTTGTAGGGACGCAGCTTGCCGCCCGGCCGCAGCGGGTTGACGATCAGCCGCGAGCCGTCGGGCCGGAAGATGAACTCGCCGAGGTGGACGTGCCAGCTGCCCTCGGTCGTCCAGCCGATCACGTCGCCGGGCGCCACGACGTCGCCGACCTTCACGCGCGCGTCGACGTGCTCGTAGCGGAAGTGCCCCGCGTCGACCAGGCCCCGCGTCCCGCGCGGCGTGGCAGCGCTCACACGGCCGCTCTCGATCGCGTGGACCTTGTGCGTTCGGCCCTGCGGAGCATCGCGGGCGGGCTTGTCGTCGCGGACGCCGATGTCGACGCCGTCGTGGTAGATCGCGCCCTTTCTGGGATCGGGACGTGGGTCGAGGAAGGAGCCGCGGATCGGGTGCTGCCCGTGGAGCGGCAGCACGGGCCAGCCCCGCCAGGAGTCGTTGTAGGCCTGGGTGTCTTCGAGCTGTCCCGGGACTGCGCGCGGGGGCACGCCCGGACTATCGCACCCGCTCGAGGAAGCCGCGAACCAGGTCGGCGAACGTCTCCGGGGCCTCGAGCGGGAGATTGTGGCCGTGGCGGGGCAGCTCGACGTACTCGGCGTTGGGCAGCCGCTCCGCGAGGCGCCGGCCGTTCTCGACCGGGACGATCCAGTCCTCGGAGCCGTGGACCACCAGCGCCGGCGCGGCGATGCACTCGACCTCGCAGCCGGCCCGGTAGAACGCGTAGCACGCCTCGGCGTGCTCGACGATCGTCGAGTACGGCGTCGGCCGCTCCAGCCGTGCGGCCAGGATCTCCTCGAAGCGCTCGGGGTGCGCCTCCGTCCAGCCGTCCGCGAACGTGTACGGCATGGTGCGCCGCGCGAACTCGTCGTAGGGCTGACGCAGACCCGCAGTGAAAGCAGCCGCCACGTGGGCGGGCCGGCGAACGCGGTCGGGCCCGCCGGCGCCCGTCCCTGCGAGGACGAGCGACCGCACCACCTCCGGCTGAGTCGATGCGATCGTGAGGGCGATGTAGCCGCCCATCGACAGCCCGACGATGTCTGCAGGCCCGTCGACCTGGACGAGCGCATCCTCCGCGAGCTCGGCGACCGACCGCCGGGCCGGCTCCTCGTTCCGCAGGCCCGTACCGCGGTGGTCGAAGACGAGCACGCGCCGGTCGCCCGACAGGAGCGGCACGACGTCGCGCCAGACCCAGGCGCCCTGGCCGAGCCCGGCGATCAGCAGCAGAGGGCTCGTCAGTGCAGGCGCTCGACGAGCATCGCCATGCCCTGGCCGCCGCCGACGCACATCGTCTCGAGGCCGATCGTCCCGTCGAGTGTGTCGAGGTCGTTGAGCAGCGTGCACATAATGCGTGCGCCGGTCATGCCGTACGGATGCCCCAGCGCGATCGCCCCGCCGTGCGGGTTGAGCTTCTCGCCGAAGGGATCGACCCCGAGGTCACGGCAGACGGGGATCACTTGAGCCGCGAAGGCCTCGTTCAGCTCCATCACGTCCACGTCGTCGATCGTCATTCCGGCCTGGGCGAGCACCTTGCGCACCGCCTCGATCGGCCCGACGCCCATGATCTCCGGCTCGACGCCCGAGACCGACGAGGCGATGATCCGCGCCCGCGGCGCGATCCCCAGCTCGCGGGCGCGCTCCTCGGACATGACGATCACGGCGGCGGCGCCGTCGTTCAGCGGGCACGCGTTGCCGGCCGTTACCTTGCCGCCCGGCTTGAACGCCGGCTCCAGCTCACCGAGCGCCTCGAGCGTGGAGCCGCGGCGCGGCCCGTCGTCGGCCGCCACGCCGTCCCAGGGCCTGATCTCGCGCGCGAAGAAGCCCGAGTCCTGCGCCGCCACCGCCCGCTCCTGCGAGCGCTGGGCGAAGCGGTCCATGTCCTCGCGCGAGACGTTCCAGCGCTCGGCGACGTTCTCGGCCGTCAGGCCCATCGGGATGTAGACGTTGGCGATCGGCGCGTCGTCGCCGAACAGCTTGGGATGGAGCTCCTCCGAATCCTTCGGATAGCCGTCGACCTGGGTGATCGACTCGACACCGGCGGCGACGTAGGCGTCGCCCTCGCCGGCCTTGATCGCGTGGAACGCCATCCGGATGGTCTGCAGCGATGACGCGCAGAAGCGGTTCACGGTCGTGCCCGGCACGCTGTCGGGGAGACCGGCGAGCAGCGCGGCGCGGCGGCCGAGGTTCATGCCCTGGCGCTGCTCGGGGAAGCCGCAGCCGACCATGACGTCGACGATCTCGGCCCGGTCGAGCTCGGGCACCGGCTTCAGGGCTGCGTCGATCGCGAAGCCCGCCAGGTCGTCGGGACGCGCGTCGACGAGCGAGCCCTTGCGCGCGCGACCGATCGGCGTCCGGGCGGCGGAGACGATCACTGCTTCAGACAAAGGCGTTCTCTCCTGTGAGTGCGCGGCCGATGATGAGCTTCTGCACCTGGCTGGTGCCCTCGTAGAGCGTAGTGACCCGGGCGTCTCTCAGGTATTTCCCGACCGGGTACTCGTCCACGTAGCCGTAGCCGCCGTGCACCTGGACGGCGGCGTTGGCGGCGCGGACCGACACCTCGCTCGCGTAGTACTTCGCCACCGACGACTCCAGCGTGTGCCGCTCGCCCCGGTCCGCGAGCGATGCGGCGCGCCACGTCAGCAACCGCGCCGCGTCCGCCTCGACCGAGATGTCGGCGAGCAGGTCCTGGACGAGCTGGAAGCCGGCGATCGGCTTGCCGAACTGCGTGCGCTCCCTGGCGTAGTCGACCGAAGCGTCGAGGCAGCCCTGCGCGATCCCGACGCAGCCCGCCGCGAGCGAGATACGCCCGTTGTCGAGGGCCGACATCGCGACCTTGAAGCCTTCGCCCTCAGCGCCGAGCCGAGCCGAGTCCGGCACGCGGACGCGCTCGAGGAAGAGCTCGCCCGTGTCCTGGGCTCGGAGCCCGAGCTTGCCCTTGATCGGCCGCGCCTCGAAGCCCTCGGAATCCGTCGGAACGAGGAAGCACGTGATCCCGCGCGCGCCCTCGCCGCCCGTGCGGGCAAACACGAGCGCCAACGCAGCCCATGTTCCAAGCGTGATGAAGATCTTGGAGCCCGTGATCAGCCAGTCGCCGCCGTCGCGCTCGGCCCGCGTGACCAGGCTCGACGGGTCCGAGCCCGATCCCGGCTCGGTCAGTGCGTAGCAGCCGAGCGCCTCCCCCGAGGCGAGCTTCGGCAGCCACTCCTCGCGCTGCTCGTCCGTCGCCCATTTGGCCACGGTCTTGCCGACGAGCCCGTTCTGCACCGAGACGATGCCCCGCACCGACGAGTCGGCACGGCCGAGCTCCTCCATGACGAGGCAGTAGGAGATCGTGTCCAGCCCCATCCCGCCGTGCTCGGCCGGCAGCGAGGCGCCGAGGAAGCCGATCTCGGCGAGCTTGGCGACGATCCCGCGATCCATCGTCTCGCTGCGATCCCAGTCGCGCGCGTACGGCGTGACCTCGCGGTCGAGGAACTCGCGCGCCGTGGCGCGGATGAGCTCCTGGTCGGAGTCGAGCGTGAAGTCCACGTGAACGAGGAGGGCCCGGCGCTAGGCCGGGCCCTCCCCCACGTTCGTCTTACCTGCCCTTGAAGAGCGCGCTGTGCTCGCTCCAGGAACCGTTGTTGTACTGGACGATCTTGATCTGGTCGAGGGGGAAGTTGTCCTTCTTGGTCGTCTTCGTGACGACCCCCTTGATCATGTACGGGTTCACCCAGTTCATGGCCTGCGTGGCCTTCATCAGCGACGAACGCGTCGGGTTCTTCCCGGCCGCGTAGAGCAGCTTGACGACGTCGTAGCCCTTCGCGAAGCCGTAGTAGTAGAACGTGTCCGCCCGGTTCGCACCCGACGGGCCGTACTTGCCCATCAGCTGGTTGTACTGCCGGACCGCAGAGTCCTTGCGGTACTTCGGATTGGTCGGGTTCTTCAGGTAGCCGGTGCTGATCGCCCCGTTGACGAAGTCCTGACCGGCACGCTGGACGGCCGTGCTCATGACGGTGTCGGTCGCGGCGACCGAGTTGATCACGATCTGGTTCGGCTTCCAGTTGAGCGCCTTCGCGGTCGCGATCGCCCGCACCGTCGGCGTCGGAGTCGTGAGCAGTACCCACGTGTCGGCTCCCGACAGGCGCTGCCTGGCGATCTGCGACCCGTAGGTGGCATCCGTGACCTCGTAGCTCTGCTCGGAGACGATCAGGTTCTGCTTCGAGCCGAGGCCCTGCTTGACGCCGTTCAGGTAGTCCTTCCCGTAGTCGTCGTTCTGGTAGAAGATCGCGATCTTCGCGTTCGGCGCGTTCTGCGTGATCCACCTGCCGTAGACGCGACCCTCGGAGATGTAGTCGGGCTGCCAGCCCATCGTGTACGGGAACTCCGCGCGCTGTGTTCCCCAGAAGCTCGCGCCCGTCGACACCATGATGTGCGGGACCTTGCGGCTGTTGAGCAACGGGCGGATTGCCTGGTTGTGCTCGGTGCCCAGAGATCCCACGTCGGCGAAGATCTTGTCCTGCAGGATCAGCTTGTTCGTCAGCTGAACCGTCTGCGCCGGGTTGTACTGGTCGTCGTAGTACTTCCACACGATCTGCCGGCCGTAGACGCCACGCTTGCCGTCGACCTTGCTCTTCCGCGAGTTGATGTAGCTGAAGTACGCGGCCATGCCACGTGGGATCGGCGCGTAGAGCGACGCGGGGCCGCTCAGCGGGAACGTGCCGCCGATCGTGATGCTCCGGCCAGTCACCCCCGGGGTCGCGCTCGGAGCAAGCGTCCGCTCCGGGGCCGCCGTTGCCGATGACAGACCGGCGACCGTGGCAAGCAACGCGCCCGCCAGAAGTAGGGCTTTCCTCATCCTTCCCTCCTTGTCGAGGAAGCCGGCACGGGCCGACCCCCCTCAGTAAGACGCCGCACGACTCCATTTAACACCGCAGCGAGGCGCCGGAACAGACCTGCGAACCCTCCGGGCAGCAGGAAGACGATCAAGATCAGCAGCGCGCCGAACACGACGGACGGCGCCTGGGTCGAGAACTCTGTCGAGATCAGAGGCGGATTTTGCGAGTACACAGGAAGGAATTCGAGCAGAAGCGCTCCGAAGATCACTCCTCCGAGCGAGCCGAGCCCGCCGATCACGGCGCTGGCGAGCAGCAGGATCGACAGGCCGACCGGGAACGTGTCCGGGTTGACGAAGGACACCTCGATCACCAGGAGCGCGCCGGCGACGCCGGCGTAGAAGGAGGAGACGCCGAAGGCCAGCGTCTTGTAGAGCCTGGGGCTGATGCCGGAGGAGATCGCCGCCACCTCGCCGTCGCGGATCGAACGCCAGGCTCGTCCCAGCCGGCCGCGCACCATCAGCCACGCAAAGACGAACATGATCCCCGCCGTCACCCAGGCTTCGTAGTAGAGCCAGTGCCGCGTAGAGATGTCCCACCCGAAGGGCGTCTCGGGAAGGGTCAAGCCGATGCCGCCGCCGCCGCCCGTGACGTTCTCGAACCGCTTGGCGACGGTCGGCAGCGACACGGCCATCGCGAAGGTCGCTAGCGCGAGCGAGACGCCCGCGAGGCGCAGAGCCGGAATCCCGAACAGGACCCCGATCACGCCGGTCACGACGCCGGCGATCGGGATCGTGAACACCGGCGTCATGCCGTCGCCGAGGGGGAGCCAGCCGGGCGGGTCGAGCTGGTAGAGCTCGAGGCCCGGGCGGCCTAGGATCAGCAGCGCGCTGACGTAGGCGCCGATGCCCATGAAGGCCCCCTGCGCGAGCGAGATCTGACCGTTGTAGCCGGTGAGGATGTTCAGTCCGAGGATCGCGATGAAGTAGAGCGCGACGAACGTGAACTGCGAGAGCCGGAACTCGCCCATGAACCTCGGCAGGACGGCGATCACGACGACCGAGCCGGCCAGGATGACGGCCCTGAGCGCGATCGGGAACCAGCGTGCCATCAGACCCGGCGCACCACCGCGTGGCCGAACAGCCCCTGGGGCCTGATCAGCAGGACCACGAGGAGCACGAACAGGGCGCTCGGGAGCCTCAGCTCGCTCCCGACGAAGTCCACGTACGCGCCGAGGAGATTGATGATGACGCCGAGGGTCAGACCGCCGACGATGGCGCCGATCGGGCTGTCGATGCCGCCGAGGACGGCGGCGGCGAACGCGTAGATCAGGACGATGAGCATCATCGTCGGGTCGAGGAAGAGGACGGGCGCGGCCATCATTCCGGCGACTGCCCCGAGCATGGCCGCGAGCCCCCAGCCGAGGGCGAGCATCAACCCCACGCGGACGCCCATCAGCCGACTGGCGGCCTTGTCGTTGGCGACCGCCCGCATGACGAGCCCGAGCGTCGTGAAGCGGAAGAACGCCCAGAGCGCAGCAACGGTCAGCAGGGTCACGAACAAGGTGCCGACGTCCTGCTGCGAGATGGCCACGTCGCCGATCTGCCACGACTCGTTCGGGAACGGGCTGTCGAACGCCTTCACCTCCGCACCCCAGATCCAGCCGACGAGACCGTTGAGCGCGATCAGCAGGCCGATCGTCACGATCACGATCGCGATCTCGGGACGGCGCTCGACCGGCCGGATCAGCGTCCGCTCGATCGCTGCGCCGCCGAGGAAGGAGAGCCCCAACGTCAGCACGAACGCCGGCCAGTACGAGATGCCGTGGTTCATCAGCGACCACGCGATGTAGGTCGAGAAGGTGGCCATCTCGCCCTGGGCGAAGTTGACGACGTCCGTCGCCCGGTAGATCAGGACGAGCGCCAGCGCCAGGCTGGCGAAGATTGAGCCCGACGCGAGCCCGCTGACGACCTGCTGGATGAAGTCGGCCATCAGTGGTTGTCCTCGTGACATTTCCGGATTCCCGGCGTGCGAGGAGCAAGCCAGGCAAGGACGCAGGGAGCGTCGTCTGACTCGGACGCGTAGCGTGCGACTGAGGACGCGGCATGGCGCAGTCTCATCGCGCGTCGGGGGCCGGAGGATGTCGCGGGGGCAGCCACTCAGTAGCCCAGGTAGCTCTTCCGGACGCCTTCGTGGCGCTTGAGCTCGTCGCTCTCGCCCGCCACCGCGACCTTGCCGACCTCCAGCACGTACGCCCGCTGCGCCGAGTCGAGCGCGATGGTCGCGTTCTGCTCGACGACGAGCACCGTCAGCCCCTCCTCCTCGTTGAGTCGGCGCACGATCGAGAAGAGCTCCCGGGTGATCGTCGGCGCAAGCCCGAGCGACGGCTCGTCCAGCAGCAGCAGCTTCGGCCGCGAGACGAGCGCTCGCACGAGCGCCAGCATCTGCTGCTCGCCGCCGCTGAGCGTCCCGGCCTGCTGGTCGCGCCGCTCCCCCATCCACGGGAAGTAGCCGAGGATCCGCTTGGTGTCCTCGCGCAACGCCTTCTGGCCGCCGCGGACGACGGCGCCCATGCGGATGTTCTCCCAGACCGTCAGGTCGGTGAACAGGCCGCGGCCCTCGGGGACGTGGGCAACGCCGAGTCGGGCGACGCCCTCCGGGCTCCGCCCGGTGATCGAGCGGCCCTGGAAGGTGATCTGACCCGCCGTGCGCACCATCCCGCAGACCGCGCGCAGCGTCGTCGTCTTGCCGGCGCCGTTGGCGCCGAGGATCGCCACCACCTCGCCCTCGTCGACCCCGAGCGAGACGCCGTGCAGGGCGGTGATGGGGCCGTAGCGCGCGCGCACGTCGCGCAGCTCAAGCAGCGGCACTCTCGCCCCCGAGGTAGGCCTCGATCACGTCCGGGTCCTGCTGCACCTCTGCCGGCGTTCCCTCCGCGATCTTGCGTCCGAAGTTGAGGACGTGCACGCGGTCGCACACGCTCATCACGAGCGCCATGTGGTGCTCGACGAGCAGCAGGGTCAGGTCGAAGTCCTTCTGCACCTTCCGGATCAGGCCGCGGAGCTCCTCGACCTCTTCGTGGTTCAGCCCGCCCGCCGGCTCGTCGAGGAGCAGCAGCCGCGGCCGGGAGACGAGCGCGCGCGCCAGCTCGATCCGCTTCAGCGTCCCGAACGGCAGCCCCGCGGCCGGCCTGCGCGGCGAGCGGCGTCAGGCCCAGGTACTCGAGCGTCTCGAGCGCCTGCCTTCGCGCCTTACGCTCGCCGAAGGGGCGCATGCGCGAGTGCGCGCCGACGAGCACGTTCTCCGTCACCGTCATCGACGGGAAGAGCACGACGTTCTGGAAGGTGCGGGCCACGCCCTGCCTGACGATCCGGTACGGCGGGGTGCGGAGCAGGTCGCGCTCCGCGAGGACGACGCGCCCCTCGTCCGGCTTGTAGAGCCGGGTAATCACGTTGAAGAGCGTGGTCTTGCCGGCGCCGTTGGGGCCGATCAAGCCGGTGATCGTGCCCTCCTCGGCCGCGAGCGAGACCTCGTCGAGCGCCACGATGCCTCCGAAGCGGCGTGTCACGTCTTCGACCGAGAGCAGTGGCACGGGGCGAGGATCATAAGCCGCTTGAATAGCGCCATGCGTGAGATGGACGGCGGCGTACGGCGCGTGACCTTCGCGCTGCCACTCGGAATCGACCACGTGCACTGCTACCTACTCCCCGCCGCCGACGGGTCGTGGACGGTCGTGGATACTGGCCTCGGGCTGCCCGGTGCACGTGACCGCTGGGCGTTGCTCCTGGCCGAGCTCGAGGGGCCGGTGGAGCGGATCGTCGTCACGCACTTCCACCCCGATCACGTGGGCGCGGCGGCGGACCTGGCCGAACTGACGGGCGCGACCGTGTTCCAGGGAGCCGAGGACTACGGCCAGTGCGTCCGCACCTGGGGCGAGGACCGGATCTCCGAGCGGGTCCCGGAGTACCTGCGCACGCACGGCGTGCCCGACGACGAGATCGCCGTCTTCCGTCGCGAAGCCGGGGCGCTGCGAAAGATGGTGCGCTATTCGCCCGATCCCGAGCCCCTCACGCCGGGCGACTCCGTCGACGGCTGGCAGGTCCTGCCGGTTCCGGGTCACGCAGACGGGCACATCGCCCTTGCTCGCGACGGCGTGTTGATCGCCGGCGACGCGTTGCTCGCGAGCATCACGCCGAACGTCGGGCTCTACCCCGACTCGCGGCCGGATCCCCTCGGCGACTACCTCACGTCGCTGGAGCTGATGGCCGGGCTCACGCCACGGATCGCCTTCGGCGGCCACGGCGATGCGATCGAGGACCCGGCCGGCCGCGCGCGGGAGCTCATCGCCCATCACCACGAGCGCCTCGAGCAAGCGGCCGCTGCGCTTGGATCGGCACCACAGACGGCCTACGACGTGTCGTTCGCGCTCTGGCCCGACCAGCTGTCTCCGGCGCTGCGCCGCTTCGCGCTCGCCGAGACGCGCGCCCACGTCGAGTACCTCGTCCAGCGCGACCAGGCGGTGCGGCTCGGCGACGACGTCGTCGAGTACGCGGCCGTCAGCTGACGCGGCGGGAGAGCCGGCGGGTCAGCGTCCGACCGTTCTTCGTCACGCCGATCGAGATCTGCAGCCGCTTCCCGCGCGCCGACCTCGGCAGCTTCCAGGCGCATGTGGCGTAGCCGTTCTTCCAGCGCCTGGTGAGCGACCTCAGGATCGTCTTGCCGACGCGGGCGGTGCACCGGACAGCACCGCTGCGAACCGGCGAGCCGGTCTCGGTGACGACCCGCAGGCGGGCGGTGTAGAGCCGGCCCGCGCGAGGAGACCTGGGCACGGTCGACAGGCCGGCGCTCACCAGCCGTGAGGCCGTCCGCGTCGGCGTCGCCGCGGGCTCGGACGGTGGCACGGGCGGCGGCGGTGCCGGAGGCGGTGCGGGCGGCGGCGGCGGCGGCTCGTTGCGGAAGTGGTAGACGTGCACGTCCCAGCGATCGAACGTGTCGGTGAACGACCCGTCGTTCACCGAAACGGAGCGGCCTTCGGTGTACACCGTGCCGGTCCGCACGGTCGACGGCAGGCCGCCGATCGTCACCGGTTGAGAGCCGTCGCCGCTGCGCGCCGCGATCACCCAGAGGTCGTCGCTCGTCGCGCCGCGACGGCTGATCAGCTGCGTCGTCGGGTCGCTGCTCGTCGGCACCTGCGTCGTCTCGGGGCTGACGAGCGCCGGCGCGATCGGGCTCACAGCGCTGATCTCGCGGATCAGGTCGCCGAGAACGGAGTCCCAGAACGTCCAGTTCCACTGAAACGCCGTGTCCTGCGCCGCCCAGCAGCGGTTGATGTTGCCGCCGTAGAAGGCGAGGCTGCGCGCGCCGTTGATGATGGCGTCGTAGAGCATGTAGCGCTCCTGCTCGCGCGTCGGCAGCACGAACTCGCCGGTGGGGTCGTTGTCGCTTCCGCTCGCACAGACCTGGAGCGTCGTCCACACGGCGTGGTTCGGCGTGATCGAGGCGAGCGTCTCCGTCCACCGGCCGACGTCGTGGAGCTTCGGGTCGAAGCGGTTCGTCCAGGTGACGGGATAGTCATCGACGCCGTGGATGTCCGTCACGGCGCTGTACGGGGCGAGCTGCGCGGCCGTGCCCCGGGGCGCCTGGATCGTCACCCAGAGGTGGTCGGAGTCAGCGGGGAGATCGCCGTCGCACCATGACGTCTCGCCGCGCGAGGTCCCGATGCAATACGCGTACTGCAGCTCGTCGGGCGTGGTTCCGACCCACAAGGGCTCGTCCGCGCCCTTCCACATCCCGATCGCCTGCGCCCAATCGCCGCCCTTCAGCTCTGTGACGACCGCGCTGAGTCCGCTGCTGTCCGGCGCCTCACTCAGGGTCGCCAGGTTGATCCAGGTGTAGGCGCCTCGTTCTCCGGCCTCCCGGTTCCACTCGTGCGCGTCGACGACGTCGTCTGGTGTCCAGGGAATGGCCGCCGGCCCGACCTTGAAGAAGTTGACGCCGGCGCCGACGACCTCGTCGAGCGCGTCGGCTCCAGCAGGAGTCCTAGCTCCGCGCTCCGGGCCCTTCGCCAGCACGATCGGGAAGACCTTGCGGCCGTCGAGCAGCGTCGTTCCGTACGGGTCGATGCGCGTCGTCGCGCCGGCGGCGCCTTGCGTGCCCGCGACTGCCGACGCTGCGACCAGCGCGAGCACCAGCACACCTCTTGTCGCCGAACCGTTGATCAAGCAACCCCCTTTTCGGCCCGGTCAGGGTAGCCCCGATCGGAGCCGGTCAGGTTCGCAGGCGCCTCGCCTGGTAGGGGGCACCTACCAGGCAGACCGCCTCGCGAAACAGGAGGCGCGCGTTCGGCCGGCCCGCCGGCGACGACGTGCTGACGGGGATTCCGCTGCCGCGCAACGCAGCCCGCAGCAGCAGGGCGGCCCGCGGCGCGTGCCAGCGCGACGTCACGAGCACGACCTCGTCGGCCTCGAGCTCACGTGCGATCCGGGCGATCGCCGCCGCGTTCTGCGCGGTGTTACGAGCGGTCGTGTCGATCACGATCGGCGCGTCCGGTCCCTGCCACGCGGACTGCATCAGCTCGGCCTCGCCGTAGTCGGCGCCGCGTCTGGCCCAGCCGGAGAAGACGAGCGCGTCGGCACCCTCCGCGACGCGCTCGGCATGCGCGAGCCGCTGCGCGCAAACCGGATGCAGCGCACCGCCCCGGCGAACGGAGTAGCCGAGGACGGCGACGACCCGCACTAGCCCTCCGAGCGGACGAACGGCGATCGTCACGCGGCTGGTGGCGCACAGCCGGCCGTCGTCGTCGGTGAGGTCGACGTCCCAGACCCAGGTCGTCCGGCCGCGGTGGCGCCGGCGCGCCTCAGCATGGACGTAGCCCTCGCGGACGGGTCGCAGGAACGAGGAGTGATTCGACATCCCGAGCCCGATGCTGCCTTCGGCGTTGACGCCGACGTTCGTGCCCAGCGAGGCGAGCGCCTCCGCGATCGACGCGTACACGCCGCCGTGCACGAGCCCGACCGGCTGCGTGACCTCCTCGCGCACCCGCACGCGGCCCCGGACGACCTCGTCGCCGGCCTCCACGATCTCGAGGCCGTAGTGCCGGTCGAACGGCGATGCTTCGAAGAGGTGGGCGGTCTGCTGCGACATCGACGCAACTGTAGTCCCGGCACCGATTACGCTCGCGGCGTGGACGGGACCCCCCTCCTCAATGTCTGGGACTACGAGCGGGCCGCGGAGGAGCGGCTCGACCCGGGCGCGTTCGGCTACTTCGCCGGCGGCGCCAACGACGAGTGGACGCTGCGCGAGAACGTCGCTGCCTTCGGCCGCTGGGTCTTGCGCCCGCGCGTCCTCGTCGACGTCTCGGCGGTCACGACGGCGACGACCGTGCTCGGCACCGAGGTGTCGATGCCCGTGCTCGTCGGGCCGACGGCGTTCCAGCGCATGGCGCACCCCGGCGGCGAGGCGGCCAGTGCCCGCGGTGCGGCGGCGGCCGGGACGGTGATGACCCTGTCCACGATCGCGACTGCCACGATCGAGGAGGTGGCCGCCGCAGCGCCGAGCGGCGCGCGCTGGTTCCAGCTCTACTGGTCGCCGGACCGCGGCGTGGTCCAGAACCTGGTCGAACGGGCCGTGGCGGCCGGGTTCGGCGCGATCGTCCTCACCGTCGACCTCCCCGTCGGCGGCCGTCGGGAGCGTGACCTGCGCACGGGCTTCGAGGTGCCCGCCGAGGTGCCGGTGCCGGCGTTCGTCGCGCACGCGGAGGCGGCCGCGAACGTCTCGCCCACCCAGATCGGCGAGGTCGTCGACAGCTCCGTGACCTGGCGCGACCTCGAGTGGCTGCGGTCGCTCTCGTCGCTGCCGCTCGCCGTGAAGGGGATCCTCACTGCCGAGGACGCCGAGCTGGCATGCGAAGCGGGTGCCGACGGCATCGTGGTGTCCAACCACGGCGGCCGGCAGCTCGACGGCGTAGGCGCGTCGCTCGACGCGCTCCCGGAGGTCGTCGAGGCGGTCGCAGGGCGCGCGGAGGTGTTGATGGACGGTGGCATCCGGCGCGGGACCGACGTCATCAAGGCGCTTGCGCTCGGTGCACGCGCCGTGCTGGCCGGCCGCGCGCCGCTGTGGGGGCTCGCGGTCGACGGGCCGGCCGGCGTGCAGCGCGTGCTCGAGCTCCTGCAGGCCGAGGTCGAGCTCGCCCTCGCGCTCTGCGGCTGCGCCTCTCCTACGGACGTCACCCGGGCACACGTGGGGAGGGCGCAGGCGTGAACGTCGGTATCGGCCTGCCGACGACGACACCGGACACCGGCGGCGACCTCGTGCTCGAGTGGGCGCGGCGCGCGGACGCGGGCCCATTCTCGTCCGTGGCAGTCCTCGACCGGATCGTGTACGACAGCTACGAGCCGTTCGCGGCGCTGGCTGCCGCGGCAGGAGCGACCGAGCGCGTACGGCTCGCGACGATGATCGCGATCGGGCCGCTCCGCTCGACCGCGCTGCTCGCGAAGCAGGCCGCGTCGGTGCACAACCTCTCGGGCGGCCGCCTCACGCTCGGGCTTGCCGTCGGCGCCCGGACCGAGGACTACGAGGCGGCGGGCGTCGAGCATCGCGGCCGCGGAGCCAAGCTCGCCGAGCAGCTTGCGTACATCCGCGGCGACGTCGACGGTGACCGCGTCGGCCCCGCACGCGACGGGATCGAGGTGCTGGTCGGCGGCGGCAGCGGCCAGGCGTTCGCGCGGATGGCGCGCTACGCGGACGGCTACGCGCACGGCGGTGGGCCGCCCCGCGCGTTCGCGAGTGCTGCCGCCCGGGCCGAGGCGGCCTGGAACGACCTCGGCCGGCCGGGCAAGCCGCGCCTGTGGGGCCAGGGCTACTTCACGCTCGGCGGCGACGTCGAGCGCGGCAACGACTACCTCCGCGACTACTACGCGTTCACCGGCCCGTTCGCCGAGCGCATCGTCGCGGCGAACCTGACGAGCCCGAGAGCGGTCAAGGACTTCGTCCGCGGCTACGAGGAGGCGGGCTGCGACGAGCTCGTCCTCTTCTCCACGACCTCGGAGATCGAGCAGCTCGAGCGGCTGCAGGAGGCGCTCGCATGAGACGCCGCTTGCGGTGTCTCCTTCAGGGCGTCCGGGCTTTGCCCGCGCGCCCGTCTGAAATGAACGCCCGACACGTTCTGCGTAGCGAGATGGGCGGATGAAGGTCTCGATCGTCGGCGGCGGGCCGTCTGGGCTGTACCTGGCGATCCTGCTGAAGAAGGCCGACCCGGCGTGGACGTGACCGTGCTGGAGCGGAACGCGCCAGATGCGACCTTCGGCTGGGGAGTCGTCTTCAGCGAGGAGACGCTCGGCTCGCTGCGCGATGCCGACCCCGAGACGCACCTCGCGATCACCGACACGTTCGTCCGCTGGAACCGGGTCGACATCCGCTACCGGGGCGAGGTCCTGCGCTCTCGCGGGCACTCGTTCTCGGCGATCGCGCGCAAGCGCCTGCTCGAGCTCCTGCAGGAGCGTTGCCTCGGCCTCGGCGTCGACCTCCGTTTCCACACCGAGGCGGACGCCGAGCTCGGCGAGGCCGACCTGCTCGTCGGCGCCGACGGCGCCAACAGCACCGTGCGCGGGACGGGCGCTTTCGGCACGCGCATCGAGCCCGAGGGCTGCAAGTACGTCTGGTTCGGAACCGACCTCGTCTTCGACGCCTTCACGTTCGTCTTCCGAGAGTCCGAGTTCGGGCTCTTCAACGTGCACGCGTATCCGTTCGACGAGCGGCTGAGCACGTTCATCGTGGAGTGTCCCGAGCCCACCTGGCGCCGGGCCGGGCTCGACACCATGGACGAAGGCGACAGCCTGGCCTTCTGCGAGCGGCTGTTCGCGAACGACCTGCGCGGCCACGAGCTCTTCTCCAACCGCTCGATCTGGCTCGACTTCCCGAAGGTGACGAACCGCGTGTGGCACGACGGCCGCGCGGTGCTGCTCGGCGACGCGGCGCACACGGCGCACTTCTCGATCGGGTCGGGGACGAAGCTCGCCATGGAGGACTCGATCGCGCTCACCCAGGCCTTGGTACGTCGCGGCTGGGACGTCGACGCGGCGTTCGTCGACTACGAGCTGGAACGGCAGGTGCCTGTGGAGCGTACGCAGGCCGCCGCGAGCGACAGCGCCGCCTACTTCCAGCGGGTCGGTGCGTACACGCACCTCGAGCCGGTGCAGTTCGGCTTCAACCTGCTCACGCGCAGCGGCCGGATCACGCACGCGAGCCTCGGCATCCGCGACCCGCAGTTCACGCGCGCGGTCGACGCCTGGTTCGGCGGCGCTCCCGTGTCGCCCCCGCCCGCCTTCGCGCCGCTCGAGCTCGGTGGGGTGACGTTCCCGGATCGGTACAGCCTCGTCCCCAGCGGCTTCGTCGCGGTGTCGCCCGAAGGCCGGATCACGCCCGACACCCCGACGATCGACGAGTGGAGACCGGCCGAGGGACTCACGCTCCTGCAGCTCGGCCATGCGGGCCGGCGCGGCGCGTGCCGGCCGCCCTCGGTCGGGATCGACGTCCCGCTCCGCGAAGGCTGGCCGCTCGTGTCGGCCTCCCCCCTCCCCTACGGCCCGTTCAGCGTCACGCCCGCGCAACTCGACGAGGCGGGCATGGCCACGGTGCGCGACGCCTTCGTTCGCGCCGCGGAGCGAGCTGCGGCGGCCGGCGTGCAGGTCCTGGAGCTCGACCTCGCGCACGGGTATCTGCTCGCGAGCTTCCTCTCGCCGTTGACGAACCGGCGCGACGACGACTACGGCGGCGACCGCCTCCGCTTCACGCTCGAGGTCGTCGACGCCGTTCGTGAGGTCTGGCCGCGCGCGCTGGCCGCCCGTCTGTCCGTCACGGACTGGCACCCGCGCGGAAACACCGTGGAGGACGGCATCGCGATCGCCCGCGCTGTCGCCGAGCACGGCGTCGACCTGATCCACATCGAGGCCGGCCAGACCGTTGCCGAGGACCGGCCCGACTACCGGCGCGGGTTCCTGACGGCGCTCAGCGACCGCCTCCGCAACGAGGCCCGTGTGCCGACCCTCGTCCGCGGCCATCTGACGACGCTCGACGACGCCAACACGATCGTCGGCGCCGGGCGCGCCGACCTGTGCATCCTCGACCTGCCACCGACGCCTTTCGAGGCAAGTAACACTGTGTTACAAGCGGAGGTCGCGCGATCCTGACCCACGCCGACATCCCGCGCGAGCTCAACCTCGCGAGCTACTTCGTCGACCGCAACCTCGAGGAGGGGCGCGGGGGCCGCACCGCCGTAATCGGCCCTCACGGCGCGACCACCTACGAGCAGCTCGCCGCCCTCGTGAACCGCAGCGGCAACGTCCTGCACGAGCTCGGCGTGCGCCCCGAGGAGCGCGTCCTGCTCGTCCTCGCCGACTCGGTCGAGTTCGTCGCGCTCTGGTACGGCGCGCAGAAGATCGGTGCCGTGACAGCCGAGGCGTACACGTTCCTGCAGGCCAAGGACTACGCCTACTACCTCCAGTACACCCGGGCGGGCGTGGTGGTCGTCGACGCGACGACGCTGGACAAGGTTCGTGAGGCGGGCCGGTCGAGCCCCTGGCTGCGGCACGTGCTGGTGGTCGGGTCGGCGGGCAGCGACCTGCGTGACGGCGAGGTGTCGTTCGAGCTCGTCGCCGCGAAGGCCTCCGGCGACCTCGAGCCCGCACCGACCACGAAGGACGACGTCGCGATCTGGAAGTTCACGACCGGCAGCACCGGGCAGCCGAAGGCGGCTGTCCATCCGCCGCACAGCGCATTGCTGAGCTTCGACTGGTACGCCCGCGGAGTGCTCGACATCTCCGAGGACGACGTGGTCCTCGCGGTGCCGAAGCTCTTCTTCGGGTACGCCCGTGACCTGGTCGCGCTGTACCCGTTCGGCGTCGGCGGAGCCGGGATCGCCTTCCCGGAGCGGACGACGCCGGAGCGGATCTTCGAGCTCGTCGCCGAGCATCGGCCCACCATCCTCGTGCAGGTTCCGACGATGATGGCGGCGATGGTCGCGCACCCCGATGCCGAGCAGCAGGACCTCTCGTGCCTGCGCCTCTGCACCTCCGCCGGCGAGGCGCTCCCCCGGGAGCTGTACGAGCGCTGGCTCACGACGTTCGGCGTCGAGGTGCTGGACGGGATCGGCTCCTCCGAGGCGTACCACATCTACGTCTCGAACCGCCCCGGCCGCGTGCGGCCCGGCAGCACCGGCGAGCTCGTGCCCGGCTACGACGCGCACCTCGCCGAAAACGGGGAGCTCTGGATCGAGGGCGACACCGCCGCGCTCATGTACTGGGGCGAGCACGAGAAGTCGAAGCAGACCTTCAGCGGCGACACGGTACGCACCGGCGACCTGTTCGAGCGGGACGAGGACGGCTACTTCTGGTACCGCGGCCGCGTCGACGACCTGATCAAGGTCGGCGGCATCTGGGTCGCGCCGGCCGAGGTCGAGGACTGCCTGCTCGCGCACCCGGAGGTAGTGGAGTGCGCCGTCATCGGCGTCGACCGAGACGGGCTCACCCTGGCGCGCGCCTACGTGGTCACGCGGACCGAGCTCGACGAAGCCGGGCTGCGGGACTTCGCCCGGGAGCGTCTCGCCGGGCACAAGGTGCCGAAGCAGATCAGCTTCGTGGACGAGCTTCCGAAGACGCCCTCGGGGAAGATCGACCGCCGCTCGCTGCGCGAGACCCAGGTGGCTGCGTGAGGACGGTCGTCGTCACGGGCGGGACGAAGGGGATCGGCAAAGCCGTCATGGCTCACTTCGAGGCGGCAGGCGATCGCGTGGTCGGCGTCGGGCGGGACACGTGCGACGTCACGAAGGAGGAGCAGGTCGCCGCGCTCTTCGAGCAGGTCGGCCCGGTCGACGTGCTCGTGAACAACGCCGGCCTCGCGAAGGGTGCGCCGCTCGTTCGGACGAGCCTGGAGGACTGGCGCGCGCACCTCGACGTCAACGCCACCGGCGCCTTCCTCTGCACCCGGGCCGTGCTCGGCGGCATGCTCGAGCGCGGTGACGGTCGCATCGTCACGGTCGCGTCGACCGCCGGCGTGAGGGGCGCGAAGTACACCGCCGCCTATACGGCCGCGAAGCACGCAGCCGTGGGGCTGATGCGTGCGGTTGCGGCCGAGGTCGCAGGCACGAGGGTCACGGCCAACGCCGTCTGCCCGGGCTGGGTTCGGACGGACATGATGCGGCGCGCGGTCCAACAAATCCAAGCGACGACCGACCGTGACGAGGAGCAGGCGGAGGCGGCGCTCGTCGCGCAGATGCCGCTCGGCCGCGCGCTCGAGCCGAAGGAGGTCGCCTTTGCGGTCGCGTTCCTCGCGTCCCCGGAAGCCGCGGCGATCAACGGCCAGACGCTGGTCCTCGACGGCGGAGGCATCCAGTCGTGAGCCCGTTCCGCGCCTCGGCTGCGTTCACCGAGGACTGGAAGCACTTCGACTTCGAACTCGCCGACGGGGTCGCGACGGTCACGTTCTCGCGGCCGGACAAGCTGAACGCCCTCACGTTCGACGTGTACGCCGACTTGCGCGACCTGCTTGGCGAGCTGCCGCACCGCGGCGACGCGCGCGTGCTCGTGCTCACCGGCGAGGGCCGCGGTTTCTGCTCCGGCGGCGACGTCGACGAGATCATCGGCGAGCTGCAGAGGCTGTCCGCCGGCGAGCTGCTCGAGTTCACGCGGATGAGCGGCGCCGTCGTGAAGGCGATGCGCGAATCCCCGGTGCCGATCGTCGCGGCGGTCAACGGCGTGGCCGCGGGTGCAGGCTCGGTGCTGGCGCTGGCGAGCGACTTCCGGCTCGTCGCGCGCTCCGCGAAGCTCTCGTTCCTCTTCACCCGCGTCGGGCTCGCCGGCGCGGACATGGGCGCCGCCTATCTCCTCCCCCGGCTCGTCGGCCTCGGCCGGGCCACCGAGCTGCTCGTGCTCGGCGAGACGGTGACCGCGGAGCGCTCCGTCGAGATTGGGCTGGCGACGCAGGTGGTCGACGACGAAGAGCTCGCCGAGGCGTCGAGCGCCCTGGCGCGCCGGCTCGCTGACGGCCCCGCCCTGGCGTTCTCGACCACGAAGGTCCTCCTGACGCGCGAGCAGGACCTCGACCTCGGCGGCGCCATCGAGATGGAGGCGCTCGCCCAGGCGCTGCTGATGAAGAGCGACGATTTCGGCGAGTTCTACGCCGCCTGGTCGGAAGGAAGGAAGCCATCGTGGACCGGCCGGTGATCGTCAACCCGCCCGAGCTGCCCGAGCCCGTCGGCTTCGCCCACGCCGTCGTGGCGCGCGGCGCCGTCTACCTCGGCGGCCAGATCGGCGAGGGCGGGACGATCGCCGAGCAGTTCGACTCGGCGGCGGGCAAGGTCGTCATCGCGCTGCGCGCTGCCGGCGGCGAGCCGGAGCACCTCGTGTCGCTGGTGGTCTACGTCACGGACGTCGACGAGTACCGACAGTCGCTCGCCGCGCTCGGCGAGGTCTGGCGGCGCCACTTCGGCCGCCGCTATCCCGCCATGGCGCTGATCGGCGTGACTGCGCTGTTCGAGCCGGACGCGAAGGTCGAGCTGATGGGCGTGGCGGTGCTCCCGGATGGCTGAGGAGCTGCTCGAGCGGGCCCGGCGGCTCGGGCACGAGCGCTTCGTGCCGCTGGCCGCGAAGGGCGAGCCCGCCCGCGTCAACCGGCGGCTCGTAAAGGCGCTCGGGGACGAAGGGCTGCTCGAGCTCGCCCTGCTCGGGTCGGCGGGCGAGCTCTGCGCGCTGCGCGAGGGCCTGGCCTACGGCTGCACAGAGGCGGAAACGGCGCTCGCGCTGCAGGGCCTGGGGGGTCACCCGATCCTGCGCTCGCCGTTGCGAGACGAATGGATGCCGCGCCTCGCCTCAGGCGACGCGGTCGCCGCGTTCGCACTCAGCGAGCCCGATGCCGGCTCGGACGCGGGCGCGCTGGCGCTCCGGGCCGAGGCCGACGGCGACGCCCACCGCCTCACCGGCACGAAGATGTGGATCTCGAACGCGCCGGAGGCGGACGTCTACGCGGTCTTCGCGCGCACGGGCGAGGAGGGCCCACGCGGAGTGACCGCCTTCGTCGTCCCCCGCCGCAGCGAGGGCCTCTCGGGCGAGCCGATCGAGCTCATCGCCCCGCATGCCGTCGGCCGGCTCGACTTCGACGGCGTCCGCGCCGGCCGCGAGCAGGTGATCGGCGAGGTCGGCGGCGGCTTCTCGGTCGCGATGGAGACGCTCGACCTCTTCCGCCCGAGCGTCGGTGCCTTCGCGGTCGGGATGGCGCAGGCCGCGCTCGACGCCGCCGTCGCGCACACGGCCACGCGGCACGCGTTCGGCAAGCCGCTCGGCCACCTCCAGGGCGTCTCGCACCAGCTGGCTGAGGTGGCCACGGCGATTCAGGCAGCGCGCCTGCTCGTCCGCGACGCGGCGCGGCAGTACGACGACGGCGTGCGCCCGGTGCGGAAGGCGTCCGCGATGGCGAAGCTCTTCGCGACCGAGACGGCGCAGAAGGCCGTCGACGTCGCAATCCAGGTGCACGGCGCCCGGGCGCTCGAGCACGGCCACCTGCTCGAGCACCTCTACCGTGAGGTGCGCGCGCCGCGCATCTACGAGGGCGCCTCCGAGGTGCAGCGCGAGATCATCGCGCGCGAGCTGTTCAGAGAGGCCGGATGAGCCAGGACAAGTCGCTGACGTACACGTCCTACCTCGCGCTCGAGGAGATCCTCGGCGCTCAGCGGCCGCGCTCCGAGGAGCACGACGAGATCCTGTTCATCGTCGTCCACCAGGTGTACGAGCTCTGGTTCAAGCAGCTCATCCACGAGCTCGGCTACCTACAGCGGAAGCTCGAGGAGGGCAACGAAGCGCGCGTCTCGGCGACGTTCAAGCGGATCCTCACGATCCTCAAGCTCGTCGTGGCACAGCTGGACGTGATCGAGACGATGACGCCGGTGCAGTTCCTCGCGTTCCGGGAGCGGCTGGAGTCCGCGTCGGGCTTCCAGTCCGGGCAGTTCCGCGAGCTGGAGGCGATCCTGGGCCGCCGCGACCCCGGCGTTCTCGGCGCCTATCACGAGGGGACTGTCGACCACGATCGCGTGCGGGCAGCGATGACGCGGCCGTCCGTCTACGACTCTTTCCTCCGTTATCTGGCCGCGAAGGGGTACGAGATCCCGGCCGGGGTCCTGGAGCGCGACGTGACCCAGCCGGTGGCCGCGTCCGAGGGCGTGCAGCGCGCGCTGCTTCAGGTGTACCGCGACGACGGCGCCCCCGCTGGGCTCGCCGAGCGCATGGTCGACTTCGACGAAGGCCTGATGGAGTGGCGCTACCACCACGTCAAGATGGTCGAGCGGACGATCGGATCGCGGCCGGGCACGGGCGGCTCTCCGGGCGCGGCCTACCTGCGCGAAACGCTGCACAAGCCGTTCTTCCCGGATCTCTGGACCGTCCGCGCGGAGCTTTGATCCGCGCCGAAGAGCTGGCGCCGCACTACTCGGCGTTCCGCGTATCGGAGCGCCTGCTGCTCACCGGCCACTCGCATCAAGCCTGGCCCGATGTGGCACGCGAAGGCGTCGTCGAGGCATTCGACGACGCCGCGCTCGCGGTGGACGAGAAGTGGGATCGCGCGTTTGCGAAGGCCGACCGCGTGCGCGTGGGCTTCGGGCGGCTGGTCGGCGAGCCGGGCGGCCCGATCGCGCTGGGCCAGAACACGCACGACCTCGTCCTGCGCTTCCTGTCGGCGCTCGATCTGCGACGCCGTCCGCGCCTGCTCACGAGCGACGGCGAGTTCCACACGCTGCGACGCCAGCTCGCGCGGCTCGACGAGGCGGGCCTCGACATCGTCCGCCTCCCGGCCGAGCCCGCCGACACGCTGGCCGAGCGGCTGGCCGCGGAGCTCGACGACCGCACGAGCGCGGTGCTCGTCTCGGCCGTCCTCTTCGAGACCGCGCGGATCGTGCCCGGCCTCTCCGAGCTTGCTCAGGCGACTCAGGCCGCCGGAGCCGAGCTGCTCGTCGATGCCTACCACGCCCTCGGGGCCTTGCCGTTCGAGCTCCCGTCCGAGGCAACGTGGGTCGTCGGCGGCGGCTACAAGTACCTGCAGCTCGGCGAGGGCAACTGCTTCCTTCGCCTGCCGCCGCAGGCCGACGAGCTGCGGCCCGCGATCACCGGCTGGTACGCGGAGTTCGAGGAGCTCGCAGCCGAGAAGGCTCCCGGCACGGTGGCCTATCCGCAGGGCGCGGCCCGCTTCGCCGGCTCGACCTACGACCCGACGAGCCACTACCGGGCCGCGCGCGTCTTCGACTTCTTCGAGGCGCACGACCTGACCCCCGAGCGGCTGCGTGAGTCGTACCTCCGCCAGACGACGCTGCTCGCGGGGGCGCTCGACCGGGCCGGGCTTCCCGTTCCCGGCGATCGTGAGCCCTACGGCGGCTTCGTCGTGCTCCAGCTGGACGGCGCCGAGGAGATCAGTCGCCGGCTCGCCGACCAGGGCGTCCTGACCGACAGCCGCGGCCGCTATCTCAGGCTCGGCCCGGCGCCGTACCTCACCGACGACCAGCTGGAAGCCGCCGTCGCCGCACTCGCGGCCGCTGTGGGGCGGTGAGCCGCCGGGCAGACGGCCCACCGCCTCTGCAAACGCGCTAGCGAAGCGGTGAAAAACTGGTGAGTGCGGCGTCAGCGCGCGGGCGCGACGAGATCGGCGTACTCGGGGTGGCGCTCGAGATAGGCCGAGACGAACGGGCAGAGCGGCACGATCGTGAGGCCGCGACTCCGGGCGTGCTCGAGTGCGCCCTGCGCGAGCCGGCTGCCGACGCCCTTGCCCTCGAACGCCTCGTCTACCTCCGTGTGGAGCAGGACGAGACGGTTCTCCGGCCGCTCGCGGTAGACGATCACGCCGGCGACCGTGTCGTCGATTCGGGCCTCGAAGCGGCTGCGCTCCGGGTTGTCGACGACCTCGACGTCGACTTCGACGTCGCTCACGAGCGGAAACCCGCCGCCACGTGGCTGCCGTCGCAGAACGGCTTGTTCTTGGAGTTGCCGCAACGGCAGAACGCGGCTCGCGGCACTTCGTCGACCGAGCCGTCGGGCTGCGCGATCCGGATCGGGCCGCGCAGGAGCAGTGGGCCGTTGGGCATCGCGGTGACCTCGACCTCGGTCGGCGCGGGCTTCGCACGGCCGTCCAGCCGCCGCAGCCTCAGCGCACCCGACGGGCAGCGGTCGACGGCCGCCTCCACCTCGTCGGCGCCGGCGGCGGACGGGTCGACCCAGGGTCGCCGCTCGGCGTCGAAAACGGCCGGGAGCGCACGCATGCAGTTACGGGAGTGGAAGCACAGGTGCGGTCTCCACTCGACGACGACCTCGTCGGTGGCGTATTCGCGAGCCTCGGAGCGAGGCGATGCGGCCATCTCCCTGCCGACGATAGCCGCAGGGCGGCAACCTGGGTCGGCGGCCGCCCTACGGTCCGGTGACTACGGCCTGACCTTGATGTCTCCCTGAACGTCCCAGGGCCCGAACCGCGGCAGGTTGGGGCTGTTGCAGAACGCTTCGTTGGCCGCCTCGATGCCGAAGCCGAGCAGACTCGAGCGGTCCGCTGCGTCCTTGCTGCCCTTGCCGAGGTCGAACGCCTGGAACCAGCCGTACTGGCCCGCCGGCAGCGTCGGGTCGTTGCTCCGGGTGATCACGCCGCCGAGCTTGGCGCGGTTGCCGTCGTAGAACTCGAGGCACGTGACGTCGATCTCGAACGCGAACGTCTCACCTTGGAAAGTCTGGACGTAATGGATCCACCCGCTGGCGCTGCCGTCGGCGTGCTTATGGGCCTTGAACGCCAGGTCGTTGCCGACCTCGGCCCCGAACAGGTCCGGCGGGATCGTCCACTCGACGTCCCCTTTGGTCTTCCCGACGACGGCCGTATCGGAGTCGTGGGCGGCCGCCACCGGGACGGCCAGCAGTCCCAGGACCGCGGCTGCGAGCACGATGCTTCGGACGCGCATGGAGGCTCCTCCTTGGAGTGGGAGCTCCACCATCCGGCGCCGGCCCGGCTGGTGTCTTGAACGCGCCGCTCTAGCTTGGAACGTGCCGCGTCTCCGCGCGGTAGCGCGCGGGCGTCGTTCCCACGTAGCGCCGGAAGAGGCGGGTGAAGTGGCTCTGGTCAGCGAAACCGGCCTCCGCGGCGATCTCGGCCAGCGGCCGGTCGCCGCCGGCGACTTCCGACGCCGCCCAGGCGAGCCTCACTCGCCGTCCGTACTCGCCAACCGACACGCCGTGCCGTGCGCGGAACGCCCGGGCGAGGTGAGCCGGATGGACGTCGACGGTCGTGGCGAGCTCACCTAGGCCCAGGCACCGTCCGGGCCGGGCGCGGAGCAGTTCCTCCGCCGAGCGCAGCCAGGCGGGCGGCCGCCCAGGCCGGCCCCGACTCGCGATCTCGCGGCCGGCGGCGGCGAGGAGCTGCAGCGCGAGCCCCGCGGCCGCGAGCGGCGCGGCGGCGTCCGACGCTCGCAGCTCGCCGGCGAGTCGACAGGCCAGCCAGCTGAAGCCACGACCGTGCAGCGGCACGAACCGCCGCAGACAGTCGGCGACCGGGCTCGAAGCATCTCGAGGCTTGACGATCAGGATGCGTGCTCCGCTCGACCCGAAGCGGGCGCCGTGCCGCGCCCCCGCCGGCATCGTCAGCGCGGACGCGCTGGCGAAGTGGAGGGTGCGCAGCGGGAAGGTCTTCTCCAAGCTGCCGTCGAGGACTAGTGCGAGGTACGGCAGCTCCGGCTCGAACGGGGCCTGCACGTAATTCGGCGGGAACCCGAGCTCGGAGACGGTCAAGCCGTCGACGTCCGCCGTGGTGACGTGGACGCCCTCGTCCTCGGTCACCGCGGCGAAGCCTGCGTCCATGTGGAGTAGGACCGCTCCGCAGGAGGCGAGTTAGCCGCCGAAGCGGTAGACGTGCACATCCCAGCGGCCGAACGTGTCCGTGAGCGTCCCGCCGGACCGAACCGCGACGCGGTTCTCGGTGTAGACCTCGCCTGTCGCCGCCGACGCCGGAAGGCCGCCGATCGTGACCGGCTGCGTGCCCTCGCCGCTCCGCGCCGCGATCACCCACAGGTCGCCTCCGGCGCCGCGTCTGCTGATCGCCTGGACGCTCGGGTCGCTCGTCGCCAGCACCTGTGTGGTGGCCGGGTTGACGAGCGCCGGCGCGATCGGGCTGATGGCGCCGATCTCGCGGACGAGCGGGCCGAGCACGTCCTCCCAATACGTCCAGTTCCACTTGTAGGCCGCATCGACGGCGTCCCAGCACTGTGGGAGGTTCGCGCCGTAGAACGCCAGGCTGCGCGCGCCGTTGAGGATCGCGTCGTAGATCATGTACCGCTGCTCGCGCCTCGACGGCAGCGCGTAGTTGCCGAAGCCGTCGTAGCTCCAGCGCCAGCAGACGCCGAGCGTCGTCCAGACCGCGCGGTTCGGCGTCGCCCAGGCGAGGATGTCGGTCCAGCGCCCGACCTCGTGCAGGTTCGGGTCGGGGTTGCCGAGCGAGACCGGATAGTGGTTGACGCCGTGCACGTCGGTCACGCGGCTGTAGCGGGCGAGCTCGGGCCCGCTGCCGCGCGCCGGCTGGACGGTCACCCACAGGTGGTCGGAGTCGGCGGGCCGCTTGCCCTCGCACCAGCGCCGGTCGCCGCGTGAGGTGGCGACGCAGTAGGCGAAGCGCAATGACGGAATCGTCGTCCGGTACCGCCACGGCTCGTCGGCGCCCTTCCACAGCGCCAGGGCGCTCGCGGACGGGTCGCGCTCGAGCGCTGCGATCACGGTGCGCAGCAGCGCGGCCCGCCAGGTTCCGGGACGGGCGCGGCTGAGCGACGACAGGTTCACCCAGGTGTAGAGGCCGCGCTCAGCTGCGTCGCGGTTCCAGGCGATCGTCTCGGCGATGTCCTTCGAGGTCCACGTCCCGACGCCGGGCCCGACGCGGAGGACGTTGACGCCCGCGGACGCGACCTCGGCGAGCGCGTCCCCGCCCGCAGGCGTCGTCCCGCCACGCTCGGGCCCTTTCGAGAGGACGATCGGGAAGACCTTGCGCCCGTCGAGCCTGACCGTGCCCTGCGCGTCGACCCGCGACGTCGCCGCCTCCGCGGCCTGCGCGGCGACGAGCACGGAGAGGACGAGCATCGCTGTCAACGCGCGGGTCACGAGCGGTGCGGAATGTAGCGTTCGCCCAGGCCGGTGGCGGCTAGCCGGGTGGCGCCTCCTGCGTTTGCTGCGCTGCAGGCATCGGCGCAGGCTCGGGGTCGCCGCCGGCGAGCGACCCCACCGGGGCGAGCACGCCTCGCACCCAGCGCTCGCTGAAGCCCGCGAAGAACGACAGCACCGCGTAGTACTCGAGCGGCTCCTGGCCGTCCCTCTCCGTCCCGAGCTGGACGAGATCGCCGAGCAGCGCGAAGTAGAGGACGAGCGCGAACACGGCGCCGAGGAACGGGCGAAAGCTCGCGATGCGTCTGATCGGCGCCCGGCCGACCTCGAAGTCGACCTTGAACTTCTCGGCCCTGCCGGAGGCCATACGCGAGAGCACGCTGACGATCGCGCCGACGGCGCCCATCGTGTACGACACGTAGAGGTTCTGGGTCGCGGCCGCATGCCAGTTGAGCGCGTCGATCTTGTAGAGCAGCCCGGCCCCGACGGCGCCCAGCACGCCCAGCGCCGCCAGCCCGATCATCATCCCCCAGAAGTAGACGATCCGGCCGGTCTCCTCGCCGGCGCGCTCGTAGTACGACTGGAGCTCGGCGAGCTCCTCCTCGGTCGACTCCACCATCGCCTTCGTCTCCGCCCTGGAGCGGGCGTCCGCAGCGTCCACGAATCCGAGCAGATGGGCCGCGATGGCGAGGAGCCACTCCATCGCGATCTGCTGCGTCCCATGTCGCAGCAGCTCGGTGAACTTCACGGACATCGCCTCGCAGCGGTGGAGCAGGTCCGAGATCTCCGGCTGTTCGCGCGTGACCCAGTTCGTGACCGTGTGGAAGCGGACGACCGGGTGCAGCCGCAGCGTCTCGCCGAGCTTCCCGTACGGGCGCTGCGCGGTGATCGCGACCGCGGAGGCTTCGCGCGTGCACCAGTACGCGCGCTGGATCTGACCGTTCGCGCGCTCGAACCCCCTCAGCAACTGCTGGTAGTCCCGTTCCGCCTCGCCGTGCAGGATCCCCTGCTCGTGCACTTCCCGCTGCCAGAGGAAGTGCGCCCAGACCAGCTCGGGGAACGAAACGGGGCCGACATGGCGCCTTGCCTCGGCACGCGGCTCGACGTACTCCGCCTCCCGGCGGGGGTGCAGGACGGGCGTGGCCATCTCAGGGCATCCCGCCCGGCAGGCCCTCGCGGCGCAGCTTGTCCTTGGCCTTGAGGAAGCCCTCTTGCAGCTCGTTGAGCTCGATCTCGCGTGGGGCTCCTCCCTCGGCCTGGGTCAGCAGCTTGTCGGCCAGCTCGTCGCCGTACCACTGGGCGTTGAGCGTGATCAACGGCCTCAGCGACGTCGCCTTCGGCGCCGGCCTCGCCGTCTTCAGCGTCAGCAGGCCGCCGAGGTGGTTGGCGTTTGCGACGCGGGCGCCGAGGTTCGGGATCGAGCCGTCCGCCTTGCGGCAGAACCGCAGCAGGATCGTCTTGATCAGCGACGTGTGGTCGTAGATCTCGCTCGAGATCACTCCACGCGGGATCAAGGGCGACACGACCAGGGCCGGCACGCGCGGCCCGTAGGAGCGGAACGCGGCGCTGTCGTCGGCGGCCGCCGGCGGCGGCACGTGGTCGAAGAAGCCACCGTGCTCGTCGTAGGTGATCACGAGCATCGTCTTCGACCACTTCTTGCTGCTCGTCAGCGCCGTGTAGAGCTTGAGGACGAGATCCTGGCCGGCTTTGAGGTCCGAGGGCGGGTGGTCGTCATTGGAGCCCGCCGGGCCGAGCAGGTCGAAGTCGACGAAGTTCGGATCGATCCAGGTGACCGAGCCGAGGTTCCCCGAAGCGGCGTGCTCGAGGAAGCTCCTCCCGAGGATCGCCGTCCGGCGGTCGAAGTAGCGGAAGTTGCTCGTGGACAGGCTGAGCCGGTACTTGTCGTCGGTCAGCCGCAGCGTGGCGACGTACTCGTGCGCATACCACTTCCACGACACCTTCGAGCGCTCGAGCTCACGCACGAACGACGGCACCGAGTAGAGGGGCTGGCTCTTGTTGTCCTTGCTTCCGGCCGCCTTGCCGCAGACGGCGTAGAGGCGGTTCGGCCAGGTAGCGCCCGGCACGGAGCAGAACCAGCGGTCGCAGACGGCGTACTCGCGAGCGAGGTGGTCGTACACGGGGAGGTCGGTGCCGTTGTAGTAGCCCATCACCGTGCCCGGGTTCGGATCCTTCGGGTTGTGCTTCGCGTAGTTCGAGACGAAGCCGCCCATCGCGTTCGCGACCTGCTCCTTGACGTCCGAACCGCTGTGGCCGGGGTCCTGGTCCTTCGTCAGCTTGGTGTTCCCGAGGTGGTGCACCTTGTACGTCTTGCCCGCGTGGGTGTTCGACATCGACGCGTCGAGGCCGTCTATCGGCAGGCCGGCTTCGAGCTTCAGGTAGCCGAGCAGGTGGTCGAACGACCGGTTCTCGAGCAGCAGCACGACGATATGGTCGACCCGCTTGAGGTTGTCGATCGTCGGATCCGGGGCGGGCTTGATACGCGGCGGCGCCATCGGGCCTCCTTAGGCGAAGATCGGTCCGGTTTGCGGGAAGCGGGCGAGCAGCTTCTCCCTGATCTGGTTCAGGTTCGGCCGACCGTCGGGCAAGGCCTGTGCGGCCGTGAAGCTCGTGTCGAGCACCATCTGCTTGCCCCAAGCGACCTGCGGCTCATAGGCCGTGTCGTCCGCGAGCTTGCCCACCCAGTCGGCGCGACCGTAGGCGAGGTCGCCGCCGATCGTGACGAGCTCGACCCAGGACGGGTTGGCGGCCAGCACGTTCTCCCAGGGGTCGTCGTGGCGGCGCTCGAGCACGAGGACGTCGGCGACGCGGCCCTCGGCGAGCCGGCCGAGCTCGTTTCCCAGCCCGGCGACCTCGGCGCCCTCCGAGGTCACCATGCGGACGAGCTTGCGGTCGACCTCCTGGCCGGCCGCGCCCTGGAGCGCCAGCGTGCGGCGCGCGACGTCGAGCTCCGCGAGCAGGCTCTGGCTGCCGCTCGGCAGCCAGTCAGCGCCCAGGCCCATCGGGATGCCGAGCTGGAACGCCTTCGCTGCCGGCGTGGTCTGGCGGTAGAGGCGGAGGTTGCTCTGCGGCGACCAGACGAGCTTGCCGCCGGCGTCCTTCAGGTCGCCGAGGCTCTCGTCGCTGAGCGCGGTGCCGTGGATGATCACGGTCGACGTCGTCAGGAGGTTCGCGTCCACGAGGTCCTTGAACTCGCCGCGTGAGCGCTCGTTGTCCGGCTTGCCCTCGGCCAGGTGGATGTAGAAGGCGTCGATCTTCCCTTCGTCGATCTGGGTGCGCAGGCTCTTCCGCCGGGCGGCATCGATGCGATCGAGGTCGATCGCCGACCGGGCCTTGTGGCGGCCGAAGATCGGCAGGTCGACGTTGCGGACGAGCGCCTCGTCCTTGCCCGGGTACTTCGCGCTGGCGCCCTGGATCGCGGTGACGCCGCCGACGAGCGCCCGCACCTCCGCGTAGCGCGTCAGCTCACGGAGCAGCGACTCGGGCGCGCCCGTGAGCTTGGCCCACGGCTCCTTGACGATCAGCTTGTACTCCTTGCTCCCACGCCAGGCGTACCGGTTGACGTACTCCCTCGGGGGCTCCCAGGCCGCGAACACGTTGTACTCCGGGTGCCCGTGCAGGTCGATCAGGCCGGGCATGATCACGCCGTCCGTCTCGAGCACGTCCACACCCTGCGGGCGGGTCTTGCCGACGGACACGATCTTCCCGGCGTCGACGACGACGTAGCCGTCGTCGAGCTTCGTGTCGGGCGTGATGATCGTCCCACGGAGCGCGAACGGCTTCCTCGGCGGCGCGCGAGTACCGGGCGTCTCGGTGACCGGAAGCTCCTCGAGGATGCCCTCGTCGTAGCGCTCGTCGAAGGCGTCGCTCAAGACACGGCCACCCGAAAGTACGCCTCAGAGATCGGTGGAGACGGCTCTGCCGCAGGCCCAGGATGAAACCCCGTTGCCATGGACCTGGATCCATGCTTTCGCGCTTCTCAAGTCCTGTCAAGGCGGCTCAACCGCCGGAAAACCGCTGAGCTAGACGGCAGCGAGCCCGCGGGCGCGCCGCGACGCCGCCGTCTGCCGCTTCTGAGCTGAGAGCTCGACCTTGCGCAGACGAACGTGCCCGGGCGTGACCTCGACGCACTCGTCGTCGCCGATGAACTCCAGGGCCTGCTCGAGCGAGAGCGGCCGCGGCGGGATCAGGCGCACGAGCTCCTCCGCCGACGCGGAGCGCATGTTCGTGAGCTTCTTCTCCTTGGTGGCGTTGACGTCGAGATCCTCGGCGCGGGCGTTCTCGCCCACGATCATCCCCTCGTACACCTCGGTGCCCGGGGCGATGAAGAGCTGGCCGCGCTCCTGCAGATTGAGGAGCGCGAACGACGTCGTCGGGCCGCGGCGGTCCGCGACGAGGCTGCCGGTCGGCCGCGTGCGTAGCTCGCCGTGCCAGGGCTCGTAGCCGTCGAAGACGTGGTGGAGGATCCCGGTGCCGCGGGTCTCGGTGAGGAACTCCGTCCGGAAGCCGATCAGCCCGCGTGCGGGTGCCAGGTACTCCATCCGCACCCAACCCGTGCCGTGGTTGACCATCTGCTCGAGGCGCCCCTTGCGGAGCGCCAGCAGCTGCGTGATCACGCCGACGTACTCCTCCGGGGCGTCGATCGCCAGCCGCTCCACCGGCTCGTGCACCTTGCCGTCGACGTCCCGGGTGACGACCTGCGGCTTGCCGACCGTGAGCTCGAAGCCCTCGCGCCGCATCAGCTCGACGAGCACGGCCAGCTGGAGCTCGCCGCGGCCCTGCACCTCCCAGGTGTCCGGCCGCTCGGTCGGCAGCACGCGGAGCGAGACGTTGCCGACGAGCTCCTGGTCGAGCCGCGCCTTGACCATGCTCGCGGTCAGGCGGTCGCCGTCGGTGCCCGCCAGCGGCGAGGTGTTGATCCCGATCGTCATCGACAGGCTGGGCTCGTCCACGCCGATGACCGGCAGCGGCCTGGGGTCGTCCGGGTCGGCAAGCGTCTCGCCGATCGTCACCTCCGGGATGCCCGCGACCGCGATCAGCTCGCCCGGGCCGGCCTCGTCGGCCTCGACCCGGTCGAGCGCCTCGGTGACGTATAGCTCGGTCACCTTCGTCCGCCTGATCTCCCCGTCCGCACGGCACCAGGCGATCTGCTGTCCCTTCCGGATCGTCCCCTCACGCACGCGGCAGAGCGCGAGCCGGCCCACGTAGGGCGAGGCATCCAGGTTCGTGACGAGCGCCTGCAGCGGATGGCCCTCCTCGTACGACGGGGCGGGGATCCGCTCGATCAGCACGTCGAACAGCGGCCGTAGGTCGTCGGCGAGGTCGTCGGGCTCCAGGCCCGCGTGGCCCGCTCGTGCGTTCGTGTAGACGATCGGGAACTCGATCTGCGACTCGTCGGCGTCCAGGTCGAGGAACAGCTCGTACACCTCGTTGACGACCTCGGGGACGCGGGCGTCGGGCCGGTCGACCTTGTTGACGACGAGGATCACAGGCAGCCACGCCTCGAGCGCCTTGCGCAGCACGAAGCGCGTCTGCGGCAGCGGGCCCTCGCTCGCATCGACGAGCAGGAGCACGCCGTCCACCATCGTCAGCCCGCGCTCGACCTCACCGCCGAAGTCGGCGTGACCGGGCGTGTCGACGATGTTGACCTTGACCTCGCCCCTCTCTGCGGCGTAGCGGACGGCGGTGTTCTTGGCCAGGATGGTGATGCCCTTCTCGCGCTCGAGATCGGTCGAGTCGAGGACGCGATCGGCGACCTCCTGGTTCTCGCGGAACGACCCCGCCTGCCAGAGCATGGCGTCGACGAGCGTGGTCTTCCCGTGGTCGACGTGAGCGACGATCGCCACGTTGCGAATGTCCTCACGCAGAGCCATCGCAGGAGGGTAGCGGCGTCGCGGCTCACGCCGGCCCCAGCGAGTAGGCGGCGACGCGCACGCCCGTCTTGGGATTGGTGCGGAGCTGGTAGAGGTTGCCGTCCGAGCTGACCTCGAGCGGGATGCCCGCGTCCATGTCCCGCCACACGGCGCGCGCATCGAGGGAGAACCGTTGCCGCACAGCGCCGCCGGGAGCCAGGCGAAGGACGAGGTGCTCCCAGAGGAACGCCTTGCCGCGCTGCCGGGAAACGTCGAGCGGCACGACCAGGTCGCCGCCGACGAGCGCGGGCCAGGCGCGCATGGCGTTGACGAGGGTACGACTGGTCACGCGCCAGGAGGCGACGACCCGGTTGTGGCGATCGACCGTGGCGAACCGGACGTCGTGGTTCGACCGCCACTGGGTGCGGAGCCGAAGCCCGCCCGACAGCGGCTGCAGCGGGCTGCTCTGCCGTTTCTGGGCGGACAGCGAGAGGGGCCGTCCGGCCGGCGTCGTCAAGGGCGTCCACACCACGGGCGGCGGATTCCCGGCCGAGTTCGTGTAGACGACGCCGTCGTCGCCCATGAGCAGGCGCGAGTTTCCGACCGCGATGGTCGTTCGAGCCGACCAGCGCACCCGTCCCGCCGGCGTGAGCGCGTACAGCTTCCCGGCGTCCAGGTAGATCGTCCCGTCGGGCGCGAGCGCGAAATCTCGCGGCCAGAGGTTCCGGGGCAGCGGCACCGTGCGCGCCGGCCGGCCGGCATGCCCGGCACGCCAGACGAGCAGCCGGTGCGCGAGCTCGTCGAGCAGCCAGACGGAGCCGTCCCGGCCGACGTGGAACACCTTGGGCCCGGTGGGGCCGTCCCCGCAGCCGCAGCCGCCCTTCATCGGCTTCGAGAAGCGCACCTCGTTGGGCCCGGCTCGGGCGACGGTCGCATCGGGGGCGCGAAGGTCGCCGAAGCGGTGGCCCCCAAGGGCGACGACCGCCTGCTTCGCCGGCGTCGCCGCTGCCGACTGGCTGATCGCCAGCAGCAGCAGGCCGGCCGTGAGTGCGAGTGCTCTACGCGCGTTCATCTCGGAGCTCCTTGCTCGGGGTCGAGTCGAGCATGCGCGCCCCCGCCTAAGCGGCCGTAAAGCCGCGCCTAAGCGGTCTCCGCCCGAGGTGCGATGATCGCTGGATGCTGGAATTCCGCGTGCTCGGGCCGGTCGAGGCGACCGCCGACGGAACACCCGTTGCGCTCGCCGCCGCGAAGCCGCGCGCATTGCTCGCCGTGCTGCTGCTGAGCCGAAATCGGGTCGTCGCCAACGACCGGCTGATCGCCGACCTCTGGGGCGACGAGGCACCGGAGACGGCGGCCAAGGCCCTGCAGGTCTACGTCTCGCAGCTCCGCAAGGCGATCGGCGCCGACCGGGTGCTCACGAAGGCCCCGGGCTACTCCCTGCGTGTGGAGGACGGCGAGCTCGACCTCGACCGCTTCGAGCAGCTCGTTCGGGAGGGCCGTGAGCAGCTGGGCGCCGGCGAGCCTGAGCAGTCTGCGCGCACCTTCGAGCAGGCCCTCGCGCTGTGGCGCGGCCCCGCGTTCACCGAGTTCCGCTCGGAGCCCTTCGCCGAGGAGGCAGGGCGCCCGGCTGGACGAGGCCCGACTGGCGGCGCTCGAGGAGCGAATCGAAGCCGACCTGGCGCTCGGCCGTGACGCCAGGCTCGTGTCGGAGCTGGAGGAGCTCGTAGCGCGTCACCCGCTGCGCGAGCGCCTGCGTGCCCAGCTGATGCTGGCCCTCTACCGGTCCGGCCGCCAGGCCGAGGCGCTCGAGCTCTTCCGCCGCACGCGCGAGACGCTCGTCGACGAGCTGGGGATCGAGCCCAGCCCCGAGCTGCAGGAGCTCGAGCGGGCGATCCTCCAGCACGATCCGAGCCTTCGACCCGGTCGGAAACCGGCCAAACAGGACGAGCCCCCGCCGGCGCCCGCGCGGCGGCGCCTGCTGCTCGTCCTCGGCGCGGCGATCATCGTCGCCGCTGTCGCGGCTGGAGCCGCGGCGCTCGCGCTCACGGACGATGCGTCCTCCTCCCGGAACGACGACGCGGAGCTCAGCGCGTTCGTCACCAAGGTCGAGAACTTCCTCGTCCAGTCACAGGAGGGCCGGCGAGCGGTGGCGGCCGCGATCGGTGCGGCGCACGCGTGCAAGCTCTCCGCGGGTGACGCGGTCGCACGCCTCAACCGCGTGCAGCGCAACCGCCAGAGCCTGCTGCAGCAAGTCGCCGCGCTGTCCGTTCCGGACGATGCTCAGGCCTTGCAAGCCTCGGACCGGTTTCAGAAGGCTGCGCAGGCATCGATCGCCGCCGACTGGCATTACCGCGACTGGCTGACGGGGCGAAAGCGCTGCGGCGGGCCGGACCGCAGCCCCGACCTGCAGGCGGCGCGGGCGGCCGACGTGAAGGCGACGCGCGCCAAGCAGGCCTTCCTCGAAACATTCGACCCGCTTGCCAAGCGCTTCCACCAGCGGGCGTGGGCGGCCGGGGAGTTCTAGCGCTTGCTTGGAGCAAGGCCGCGGATGACCGTCTCGAAACGTTCTGTGTCGTGGAGCCCTTCATGGGGATTCCACGGCGATTCCGGCGGCGCGGAGGTTCTGCATAACCACCGGGATGGTCTCGCCGAGCAGGTCGGTCGGGCGTGGGTAGTTCCACCCAGCTCTAGGGGAGGTCGAGCAGCGGCCGGTAGTTGGATCTGAAGATGCGCTCGCCGGCCAGACGCAGGGTGATGTTGCGGACCACCGCAGGCAGGCTTCTTGTCCGGTCACGCCGATGGGTCTGCTCCTGCATCCATGTCACGCGAACGCGGCGGCGCTGTTCGTAGGCGGCCAATGCATGGTCGATGGGTTGGCCGGCCGTCAGGGTGTCTGCGAGCACGAGCGCGTCCTCGACGGCCATCGCAGCGCCTTGCGCCATGTTCGGCGAGCTGGCGTGAGCTGCGTCCCCGACGAGCACGAAGCTGCCCGCGGTCCACGTCGGAGGTACCACCTCCTCGATCGGCGCGAAGTACGCCTCGTCGGCCTGCGCGAGTAGACGGGACACCGGTTCGCCGAAGTCGCTGAACGACGCGCGCCAGTCCTCACCGTCGGCGGCCACAGGATCACTCGTGCTGATGTCGGCGTAGCAGTAGACGACCCCCTGGCCGAGCGCGACGGTGAGAAACGTGCGGCCTCGGCCCAGCATCGCCGTCCATTCGCTGATCTCGGGGAAGCCGTCGGCGAGGAACCGCCAGCTCGCCTGTCCGACCTGACGCGAAGGTGGACCGCCGAGGACGAGGCTGCGGATGGTCGAATGGACCCCGTCCGCTCCGACCACGACGTCGTAGCTGCCGGTCGAGCCGTCGGAGAAGGTCACGCGGGGCGCGTCGCCGTGGCCTTCCTCCACAGCTGTCACCGACGTGCCGAGCCGGATCGGCACGTCAGCCGTGGCGTCGAGCAGCGCTTCGTGCAGTGCCGCCCGATGGATCGCAACGCAGGGCCCGACGC
This sequence comes from uncultured Actinomycetes bacterium, assembly GCA_963738205.1. Lineage (GTDB taxonomy): Bacteria > Actinomycetota > Thermoleophilia > Gaiellales > Gaiellaceae > DATFQE01. Next base: position 161,359 of record CAVTVQ010000009.1, on the reverse strand, counting down.
CGTCCCAGAACCGCTCCACGTCGATGTCGGCCAGAAGACGCCCGCGGTGGTCGAGGATGCGCTGCCTCCCGATTGGGTTCGCGCGGGCGACCACGGCAGACTCGACGCCGAGCTCACGCAGCGCCCTGAGAGCGTTGCCCGGTAGGTAGAGGCCCGCACCACCGTGCTGCCACGCCGTCGTCCGCTCGACGACGTCGGCCGTGATGCCGCGCGCGTGTAAGGCCTGAGCCAGAGCGAGGCCCGCAACGCCGGCTCCGACGATCAGCACGCGCAGGGCGTTCACGCCCTTCCGGCTCGGGCCCCAGGATGGATGTTCCGGTTTGCCCGGAACAGGTTGTCTGCGTCGTACGCCTGCTTGAGACGAACGAGGCGGTCGAAGTTGGTGCCGTACGTCGCCCGGACGCGCTCCTCGTCCTCGTCGGCGGTCTGGAAGTTGATGTACGTGCGACCGGTCGAGAACGGTCGGATACGCGACCATCCTTGACGGATCCACTCTCGGGCGGCGTCTGCGTTCGGCTCGCCGGGCTCCCACATGCCGTTCACGCCCAGAGCGAAGTGGGCGTCCCGGTTCCCGACGGCGCCGTCGTGCTCAGCGCGCTCGTTGAGGGCACCACCGAGGTGGAGAAAGCCGACCATGGCGTCCGGGATCGGGCAGTCGCCGAAGATGTCGCGCACGGCGTCGAGCAGGCCGTCACTCAGCTCGCCGACGTACTCGGTCCTCCAGTCGTAGTGGGCGCCCTTGGGCTCGCCGTCGTCGAGGAACGATTGCTGCTGGGTGTAGGGCCACTCCTGCAGCACGTCGACAACGGGGTTGCCGAGCGCGCGGATCGGTGCCAACGCCTCCTCGGTCTCATCGAGGTCGCCGCTGTAACAGACGACCATGGCACAGGTCTTGCGGCCGTGCCACTCCGCGGGGACGAAGGGCATCGGCGGGGCATTGAGGAGGAGCATCCAGACGGCCAGCTCTCGCGGCGCCTCGGCGGTGATCGTCCGGTACGCCCGCAGGATCTCGTCGGCCCGCTCGAACGGCCACGCGATCAATCCGCCGTACACCATCGGGCCGACGTCGTGTAGGCGGAACGTGAACCGCGTGACGACGCCGAAGTTCCCGCCGCCGCCCCTGAGCGCCCAGAACAGGTCTGCGTTCTGCTCCCGGCTGGCAGTTCGGATCTCACCATCCGCGGTCACGATCTCGACCTCCTCGAGGTTGTCGACCGTCCACCCGAAGCGGCGCGCCAGATAGCCGAGGCCGCCCCCGAGGGTGAGCCCGGCGACGCCGACCTCGGACACGAAGCCGAGCACCGTCGCCAGCCCATGCTCCTGCGTCGCGCCGTCGACGTCCTTGAGCAGGCACCCGGGCCCGACGTGTGCGAGCTTGGCCTCGGGGTCGACCGTGACTTCGCGCATGCGGGACATGTCGAGCGTCAGGCCGCCTTCTGCTATCGCGGTCCCGGCGATGTTGTGACCGCCGCCCTTGATGCTGAGCAGCAGCCCGTGTTCACTCGCAAACCCGACAGCGGTCGCGACGTCGTCGGCCGAGGTCGGCTGGATGACGAGCGCAGGGAGCCTGGCCACCATGCCGTTCCAGACGAGCACTGCATCCTCCCAGCCTTCGTCGCCCACACGCAGCAAGGGGCCTTCCACCCGCGACTCCAGGTCGTCCAGGCGCTCCGACGTAAGGTCGACCCGCGCACCCTCGAGGCCGGTGATGTAGACGGTGCTCGCACTCATGCTGCGGCGTCCTTTCCGGTCATGGAGGCAACCTGCACGGAACGACGAGACGGCGCATCGGGGCAACCACCCAACTTCCACCTGAAGGCGGATGGGTAGTTCCACCCAGAGGCGAGCTCAGACGAGTTTGTGCTCGTACGCGTAGGCCGTGGCTGCGGCACGCGAGGAAACACGGAGCTTCGTGAAGATGTTGCTCACGTGCCTGTCCACCGTCCTCTCGCTGAGGACCAGCTCGGCGGCGACGGCCTTGTTGGTCTCGCCGGCCGCAACCAGGCGCAATACCTGGAGCTCACGCGGCGTCAGCCCATGGGCGTCGAACGACGCGCCGCCCGGGGCGAGCGAGTCGAGCTGCGCAAGGTCGGGAACCGCCCCCAGGTGTGCGAAGACGGCGCGGGCCGCTTCCAGCTCCATCGCGGCGGTGTCGTCGTCGTCCAAGGCGCGGCACGCCAACCCGACGAGCACTCGCACCCGCGCAGCCTCGTAGGGCGCTTCGAGGTCGTGCCACAGCTGCCAGGCGTGGCGCAGCGGGACCAGGGCAGAGCGAGCGTCGCCAGCGGCCAGGTCGACCGCTCCCCGAGCCTGGTCGACCATCGCAGTCAGCATGACGCTCTCGTAGCTTTCGGCGATCTCACCGAGCTCCGAACACGCGGTTTGCGCTTGCTCGGAGTCGCCGACGGCCAGCATGATCTCGACGTACGCGGCCAGCAGACCTGCACGCTTCAGCCGCTCGGAGACCTCGCCGGCCGCCCTGCGGATCGCGGCGGCGGCGACGTCGGCTCGCCCCTGCGCCAACCGCAACTGGGCCAACCCCGGTTGAGGCTCCCAGCCCGACCGGCTCGCCTCCCGATAGGCCTCCTCGGCTGCCGCGAATTCGCCCTGCAGTCGAAGTAACTCTCCCTGGCGGTAGAAAGCCAGGCCCGCGGTCGGGTTCGCCGTCTCCACGAAACGAAGGCCGGCGCGGCGCGCCTCGTCCAGCGCGTCCGACCACGCCCCGTCCAGTTGCATGATCTCGGCGCGGTGCACCAGGCAACGGCCGGTGAAGGCCACCAGGTCAGGCTGGTCCGCGCACCAGCGCGTCAGCGCTGCCGTCCATTCCCGGGCGCGACTCAGTTCGTACACCTCCTGACACGCCAGGATCACGCCGCAATACACGAGCCCGGTTGGGATCGGCGACAACTCCCCGGTCGTGACCGCAACCATGGCCTCGTCCAGCAGGCCGAGGCCCTCCTTGACCTGCCCGAGCTTCATCAGCATGTAGCCCTGGCCGTGGACGGCCAGCGCGAACAGATCCGCATCGTCGAAGCGCTGGCCGATCTCCGCGGCGGCGGCGGCCGCGGCCGCCGCCGCCGCGAAGTCACCCGCGGCCTCGTGCTGGAACATGGCTGGCAGCAACATGTAGCCGCGCTCCGCGCAATCGCGCCCGTCACGCTCGAGCAGCCTTTGGGCGCGACCGAACCAGCCGGTGGCGCCGCCCACTTCCCCCCGAAGCGCCAGAGCCATTCCGACCCAGCCCGCACAGCGCGCAGCCCGGAGCTTTTCGTCCGCGTCGGCGTAGAGGTGATGGGCTCGCTCGAGGCCGCGAATCCATTCGTCGTCTCGGCCGAGCATGTAGGCCGACGTCGCAAGGAGCTCGAGGTCCCCGGCTCCGAGCGGCGTCGCCTGATCGGCTTGGGACAGCGCCTCGTAGGCGTCCAACCACGCCCACGCTGCGTACGACCGGCGGCCGCGCTCGAGCTGCTCGGCCGCCTCTGGCGCGTCTCCCATGCCCACGGCGGGGGGCATGGACGGAACTCTAGTGACGCTTGCTACCAGTCTGACCAACAGCGACGTATGAGCGCTCGCCCATTGAGCCAGAACGCCTGGCGCCCCGGCCGGGACGGCCGGGGCGCCAGCAGCAGCTGTAACCGCGGACGGTGAACGACCGGGTCAGGCTCGCATTGGAGCTATTCCCGGCGTAGACGTCGATCTGCCCGGGCTCTACGACGAACTTGCCGCGGGCGTCGTAGAAGCCGAAGTCGCTCTTGTCGAGCGTGAACGACACCGTTCTCGACTGCCCGGGGTTCAGCGTGACCCGCTCGAAGCCTCGCAGTCGGCGAACCGGCTGCGAGATGCTCGCGACCGGGTCGTGGATGTAGAGCTGCACGACCTCGTCGCCGCTACGGCTGCCCGTGTTGGTCACCGTGACGGAAGCCCTCAGGCTGCCGTTCCTCGACACGCTCGACTCGCTCAGCTGCAGGTTCGAGACCGAGAAGGTCGTGTAGCTGAGGCCGTAGCCGAACTCGTACAGCGGCGCGCAGCTCGGAATGTCGCGGTGACGCGAGTTGTACTTCGAATCCGCGTTGCACGGTCGTCCGGTCTGCTCGTGGTTGTAGTAGATCGGCACCTGGCCGAGCCGGCGCGGGAAGGAGACCGGGAGCTTGCCGCCCGGGTTCACCTTGCCGAACACGACGTCGGCGACGGCGTTGCCGGCCTGCACGCCGGGGAACCACGCCTCGAGGAGCGCCGGCACGTCGCCGACCACGTCCTCGAGTGCGAGCGGGCGGCCGTTGAACAGCACGACAGCGAACGGCTTCCCGGTCGCCTTGATCGCCCGGATCAGCTCCTCCTGCCTGCCCGGCAGATCGAGCGTGCTGCGCGAGGCCGCCTCGCCGCTCATCTCACGGGTCTCGCCGAGCGCGAGCACGACCTGGTCGGCCGCACGCGCGACAGCGACCGCTTCGGCGAAGCCGGCGTCGGAGGCGCAGCCTTCTGGATCCGCGTGCGGCGGCTCGGTATTGGCGAGCTTGCAGCCCTCTGCGTAGGTCGCGCCGGGGCTCTGCTGGTCGATGCCGGCAAAGACCGTCACGGCGTCCGCGTCACGGCCGACGCCCCACCACGGGCCGAGCATGTCGTGCCCGTTCCGGGCGAGCGGTCCGATGACGGCCGTCTTCTTGGCCGGGTCGAACGGCAGCGTCGCGCCGTCGTTCTTCAGCAGGACGAGCGAGCGACCGGCCGCCTTCCGCGCAGCCGCCACCGCATCGGGCCGCAGCATCTGCGCCTCGGCCTGGTCCGGCGTGAACGGCGCATACGGATGCTCGAACAGGCCGGCACGGAACTTGATGCGCAGGATCCGCCGCACCGCGTCGTCGATGCGCTTCTTCGAGACCAGGTGGTCGCGAACGAGCTGCGCCCCGAAGTCGCGGATGAGCGTGCTGGTCATCTCGGAGTCGAGGCCCGAGTTGAGAGCGAGCGCAGCCGCGGCCGGGCCGTCGGCGGCGACGCCGTGCCCGCACTCCCCGGAGTCGGGGTTCTTCGGCGGACAGGCCCGCATCTCGGCCACGGCGGTCCAGTCGCCCTCGACGAACCCGTCGAAATCCCACTCACCCTTGAGGATCTCGTTCATCGTGTACGCGTTGCCGCACCCCGGTACGCCGTTGATGGCGTTGAAGGAGCACATCGCCGTGTCCGCGCCGGCGTCGATCGCGGCCTTGAACGGCGGCAAGTACAGGTTCCGCAGCCGCTGCTCGGACATGTCGGTCGTGTTGTAGTCACGGCCGCTCTCCGGCTGACCGTAGGCGGCAAAGTGCTTCGGGCTGGCGACGAGCTTGTCGTTCGCGCTGTAGTCGCCGCCCTGGATCGCCTTCACGCGTGCCGCGGCGAGCACGGCATTGAGGTACGGATCCTCGCCTGCCGCCTCCGAGATCCGGCCCCAGCGCGGCTCGTGCGAAACGTCGACCATCGGCGCGTAGGTCTGCTTGAGCCCGACTGCCGCCGACTCGCGGGCACCGTATGTGTGGTCGTCGAAGGCCACCTGCGGGTCGAAGCTCGCCCCCGCGGCCAGTGGGATCGGGAAGACGGTGCGGAACCCGTGGATGGTGTCGAACGCAAAGAGCAGCGGGATCTTGAGCCGCGACTCCTCGACGGCCATCCGTTGCAGCTCCCTGATCCTCTGCGGATCCGTGACGCTGAGGACCGAGCCGAGCCCGTTGCGCACCCCCGCGTCCGTCACCAGGAAGTCGGGCAGCAACTGGATCTGCTGCAGCTTTTCCTCGAGCGTCATCCTCGACAGCAGGTGGTTCACGCGCGACTCGATCCTGTGATCGGCCGGCTGCCGTGTCGGCTGGAGCGCCTGTTCGTCCTTCGCCTGCGTCGCGGCGACGACGCCACCTGCGGCCGCCGCGCCGAACGCGAGGATGAACACAGCAGCCGCAGCCCTGAGCCTGAAGCTCCTCATGGGTATCCCCCCTTAAAAGCGGACTGGTACGGGGAACGCCTACCCCGAAGGCTGCGATGGAAACCTCAGCGCGTCGACGGCGTCCGCGAGGGCGAGCGGCCGTAAGCGACCGCCGCGCGCACGGGCTCCGGCGCCGCGTCCGAGAGCTGCTTGTCGGGAGCGGCGCCGAGCGCGTCGTTGATCACCGAGAACGCCAGCCGGAAGGCGATGAAGGCCGTCGCCTCGAAGATCTCGCGGTCGCCGAGGCCCAGGTCGCGCAGCCGCGCGATGTCGCTGTCGGTCGTCGCGTTCGGATCGCGAACGACGTCCCGCGCCCACGCCGCGAGCGCGGCCTCCCGTTCCGACAGCTCGGGAGCGGGCTCACTCGCGATCACCTGCGCGGCGCTCTCGGCGTCGACGAGGGTCGCGAGCCGGGTGCCCCAGGCGAGCGAGCAGTACGAGTCGCGGCGCTCGGCCGCGGTCGCCGTCACCAGGACGGCCCAGTCTCGATCGGTCAGCACCGACGAGCCCATCAGGTTCGCCCGCAGCTCCCTGAACGCGTAGATGAGGTCGGGCCGCCACGCCCACAGGCGCGTGTGGTTGTTGACGAAGCCGTCCTCGTCGCGGTCCTCGTCGTAGGCCGCGTCCTTCACGTCGCTTCCTGGCGGCTCGCCGAGAAACATCGCCGGATCGGACACGGCGGGATTATCCCGCGTAGTCGAAGGTCGAGCCGTACCCACACACGCCGCGATAGCTGAACGCGAGCGCGCCGTCGTCGACCACGAGCTCGTCGGCGACGAGCTCCTCGCCCGTTCGCTCGTGCCCCGGAATCACGCAGGTGACGGTCTCGGGCCCGGCATAGCGGTCGCGGATCCGGACGCTGATGTGATCGCGGATGCGCAACCACTGGCGCCGTTCCGTGTGGTCGACGTCGATGTCGACGGCCCGCACGGCCACGAGCTCGCTCGGCTTCCAGGCCCACGGGAAGTGCGCCGTCGCGTCGCCGCCGAGGCGGCCGGTGAAGATGGCCGAGAGCGCTGCCCGCTGCTCCTCGTTCGCGCGCGCGTCGAGATACAGCACCCACGTCCAGGGCGATCCCGCCTCGTCGTCGCTGTAGCGCGAGGCGAGCGCAACCGGTAGCCCGGAGAGGTCGGTCCCGTCCGCCGCGCCCTCGGCGATCACCCACGAGAGCACGCCAAGGCACTCGCCGTGCGTGGAGCGCCCGCCGGACTGCCCGTCGATCCGCCGGCACGGACAGATCGCGTCGCAGTTGCACGACTCGAAGTAGCTGCCACGGATGCGCCAGCTCACGGCTGCATCTTCATCTCGGTCGGCTGGGTCAATGCAGGCACGTTCGCGGGCGACACGGCAACCCAGACTCCCAAAACGATGAACACGAGCGCAAGCACGCGCGCGAACTCCTCCCCGCCGGGGAGTGCCTTTTCGACGAGGATCGCTCCGGCGACGACCGCCATCCAGACGAGGCTCATCACGCCGAGCGCGAAGAGCACGAGCATGAGGCCGGTGCAGCAGCCGACGCAGTAGGCGCCGTGCTCGGCCCCCAGGCGGACGGAGCCCAGCCGGCCGGGGCGAGCTCGCAGCAGGAAGTGCAGCGGCGAGCGGCAGTGGCGCAGACAGGCCCGCTTGAGCGGCGTCAGCTGGTAGAGGCCGGCCGCGGCGAGCGCGCCTCCGGCCACCCATGGGCCTTCCTCGTCCCAGGCCAGGAACGACGGAGCGACGGCCCGTACGGCGCGATAAGCCCCGTACGCCGCCAGCCCGTACGTCGTCCAGACGAGCACGTAACCGAGCACGAAGACCCAGGGCCCGGAGCCACGTTGGATGCCCGCGAACATCCGGACGGTCGGCAGCGCGGACGGCAGCATCATCGCGGCCGTCATCGTCACCCAGATCCCGATGAACCAGCCGAGCGTCCCGAGGCTCGTGCCGGGGCCGGCGTCCATTCCCGACATCTCGTGAGCGAGGACGACCCACGCGACGAGTGCGGCACCGAGCAGCGAGGTGGTGAGCGCAATCCGATTGTCGATGCCCCCCAAGGTCAGGTCCTTCGTCGGGCGACGAAGACGTATTCCTCGCTGTCGTCGCCGAACGGCTCACGTGCAAAGCCGCCGTAGAGCGCCTCCAGCTCCAGACCGGCGACATCGACGAGCCCGAGCCACTCGTTCTTCGTCGCCCACCACAGAGAGCTCGTTGCACCATCCTCGAGGGTGATCTCGATCCGGTTGTCGGGCACCGAGTACCGGACGGTGTGCGGCACGGGCTCGTCCTGGGGCTCGCCGTCGAGACGCGCCGCAACGTTGTGGTCGAACGGAAAGGCGTTCCAGGCGAACCGTCCGCCCGGCCGCAGCGAGGCGGCGACACGCTCGAAGGTGCGGCGGCGGTCGGTCCAGGTCGGCAGGTGCAGCAGCGCGCGGAACGGGCAGTAGATCAGCGCGGCCGGCTCCTCGAGCGTGAAGTCGCGCATGTCGCCATCGCGCAGGTCGAGCTCCACGTTCGCCTCGACCGCAGCGGCGCGGCCCCACTCGAGCATCGCCGGCGATGAGTCGATGCCGATGACCCGCCGACCGGTCGCCTGCGCCACCGGGATCGCTACGCGACCGTTCCCGACGGCGAGCTCGACCAGCGGCCCGTCCGCCTCGCGGGCAAGCTCGACGTAGAAACCGATGTCGGCTTTCATCTCGGCCGACCACTCGTCGTAATGGTCGGCGAAGGCCTCGTCCCAGCTCACGGGTCGATGCTACGAAAGACGCGTGTCCACTGGACGCGACTTCGCGCCACCTGAGAGGCTCTTGCCCGCGATGCATGCCCGCATGTTCGAGTTCGAAGGCTCCGCAGACGAGATCGAAGCTGCGGTCGCGCTCGCGCGTGAGGAGATCCTCCCCCTCGAGCGCCGGATGCCGGGGTTTCGCGGGCTGGTCCTGCTCGCCGACCGGAACGCAGGCCGGTTGGTCTCGCTGTCGCTCTGGGACAACGAGGAGCTGATGCAGGGAAGCGAGGCGTCGGCGCGGATGATTGCCCGTCTCGGCGCGCAGTCGATCGGCGGGAAGCGCACTGCCGTCGAGCCGTTCGAAGTCGCGCTCTTCGAGCTCGCATCTAGTGACTGATCAGCGACCGGCCGGCCGCTGCCTCGACCAGCGTGTCGGCGAGCGGTTCGACCTCCTCCGCTAGCAGCTGGGCGGTGGTCACGCGCACCGCCGGCGGTGTCCGCAGGCGGAAACGCTCGCCCGCGAGCACGGCGTAGCCCGCCTCCAGGAGGTGGCCGACGGCGAACCCCTCTTCGCCCACCGGGATCCACGCGTGTAGGCCGGAGCGGCCGTGAGCTCGGACACCGCGCTGGTCGAGCGCCGTCAGGAGCGAGACGCGCCGCTCGTTCGTCACGACCGACGCACGACGAAGCAGGCGGCGGGTTTCCGCAGCTGCGAGCAGCTCGGCGACGACCTCCTGCAAGAGGCGGCTGACCCAGCTCGTCGTCACGGACTGGCGCGCCTCGACGCTTGCGATCGTCTGCTGATCCCCTGCCACGAAGGCGAGGCGAACGTCCGCGCCGAGCGTCCGCGACAGTGACCGGATCACCGCCCAGCGCTCTCGTCCGCCGGTCAGCGTCGACGGGCGCCGGCCGAGCTCCCAGCCGTGCGCGTCCTCGACGAGGAGCAGCTCGTGCGCCTCGAGGAGCGGGCGCAGGCTCGACGCGCGGTCCTCGCTGAGCGACGCGCCGGACGGGTTCTGCCCGTGCGGCGTCACGATCAGGGCGTCGAGGCCGCGGGCCAGAGCGCGGTCGAGCTGATCGGGATCGGGGCCGTCGTCGTCGATCGCGATCGGGACCGCGTGCAGGTTCAGCGCCTGCAGCAGGTCGAGCAGGCGCGGGAAGGCCGGATCCTCGACGCCGACGCGATCGCCGGGGCGGAGGTGCGCCTGCAGCACGCGTTCGAGCCCCTCGAGGGTGCCGCCGACGAGGCTGAGCGCCGTCGCGTCCACTCCGGCGCGACCGAACTCGGCCTCGGCGTGCGCCACCAGCGCGTCGAGCTTGGCGTTCTCCTCGTAAGCGGTCGCGCTGGGCCGGCGTGCCGCGACGCGCGCCATTGCCGGGCTGATGTCGGGAACGAGCGCAGGATCGACGAGTCCGGATGCGAGATCGCGAACTCCCGGTGGCAGCTCCCGCGCTCGGCCCGGACGCGGCTCGAGCTGCGCCGCGACCCGCGTTCCGCGGCGCCCGTCGCTGATCACGAAGCCACGCTCGCGCAGCGAGCGGTAGGCGGCGGCCGCGGTGCCCGGGTCGACCCCGCGCTCGGCGGCCAGGGCGCGCACCGGCGGTAGCCGCTCGCCCGTGGCCAGCGTGCCGGCCCGGATTTGCCGCTCGAACTCGAGCGCGATCGCTTGTGCGACTCCCAGCGCTGACATATTGTAGGTGCACGTTAGCATGTTTCGTACTAATACAAAATGGTCGTCGGCGCTTCCGGCCGCCCTGGTCACCGTCACGCTCTGGGGCTCCGCCTTCGTCGCTATCCGCGACGCCGGCACGACGCTCTCCCCGGGCTCGCTCGCTCTCGGCCGGCTGCTCGTCAGCCTGGTCGTTCTCGGCGTCGCGGCGTCGATCTGGCGCGAGCCGCTACCGGGACGGCGAGACCTCCTGGCGATTGCGGCATTCGGGGTCCTCTTCCTCGGCGTCTACAGCGTCACGCTGAATGCCGCCGAACGTCGTGTCGACGCCGGCACGGCCGCGATGCTGATCAACGTCGGTCCGATCCTGATCGCGATTCTTGCCGGGATCTTCCTTGCGGAGGGCTTCCCGCGCCGGCTCTTCGCCGGCTGCGCCGTGGCGTTCGCAGGCTGCGTCCTGATCGGTCTTGCGAGCTCGCATTGGAGCGCGCGCGCCGGCCTCGGCAGCCTGCTCCTGATCGTGGCCGCGTTCGCCTATGCGACGGCCGTCGTGATCCAGAAGCCCGTGCTCGCGCGCGCGTCGCCGCTCCAGGTCACCTGGCTCGGCTGCGCCGCCGCGGCAGTCGTCTGCCTTCCTTTCGCGCCAACCCTCGCCGAAGAGCTCGACGAGGCAGGTGCTACGGGGATCGGCTGGGTCGTCTATCTCGGCGTCGCGCCGACTGCGCTTGGCTTTGCGACCTGGGCATACGCCCTGCGCCGAATGAACGCCGGGCGCCTCGCCTCGCTCGCGTACCTGATTCCTGTCGTCGCGATCGTGCTCGGCTGGGCGCTCCTCGGCGAGACGCCACCCTCGCTTGCGGTCGTCGGCGGCGCACTCTGTCTCGCCGGGGTCTACCTCGCGCGGAGGGACTGAGATCCGTGCGTCGACTGAGCTTCGGCCTGTCGCGCCAGCTCTGGGTCGTCGAGGCCGGCGTCTTCCTCAACATGCTCGGCTACGGCGCCGTCTTCCCGTTCGAGATCATCTACCTGCACGAGGAGCGGGGGTTCGGGCTCGGCGTCGCCGGCCTCGTCGTCGGACTGCTGAGCGGAGTCGCCATCGTCGTCGCCCCGATCGCCGGCGCCGTCATCGATCGAGTCGGTGCCCGCATCACGGCGGTGGCGTCGGGCCTTGCGCTCGCCGTCGGCTACGGCAGCCTCGCCTTTACGACGACGCCCGAGCTGGCGTTCGTCGCCTCCGCCCTCGCGGGCGCGGGCAACGGCGGGTTGCAGCCGAGCCAATCGGCGCTGATGGCGGCACTGGCGCCGCGCGAGCTGCGCCAGCGCGCCAGCGCCGTCTCCCGCATCGCGGTCAACGTCGGCATCGGCCTCGGTGCGGCGATCGGAGGTGTCGTCGCCGGCTTCGGCATCACCGGCTTCGTCGTCCTCTTCCTGGCCAACGCCCTGACGACGCTCGTCTACCTGGCGATCCTCGTCGCGGCCGTGCCGGCCGAGGTCCGACCCGAGCCGATCGCGGGCGGCTACCGGCAGGTCCTGCGCGATCGCGCGCTCCTCGGCTTCGCGCTGATCAACGTCGTGATGATCGCGGTCGGCTGGGGCGTGCTGGCCTGGATCGTGCCGCCGTACGCCCGCACGATCGGAATCGGGCCGGGCCTGATCGGCCTGCTGATGCTCGCCAATGCCGCCACGGTCGTCCTCGCGCAGATCCCGATCGTGAGGGCCGCGGAGGGCCGGAGCCGCGTCGGCGCGCTGTCGCTCGGAGCCGGCGTCTGGGTCGCAGCATGTCTGCTCGTCGCCCTCGCGCAGGCAGCCGGGCCCGAAGTCGCGTTCGCCGGCCTGGTGGCCGCCGCGGTCGCCTTCGCCGTCGGGGAGTGCCTGCACGCGACGGCCTTCATGCCGCTCATCGCCGACCTCGCCCCGATCGCGCTCCGCGGCCGCTACATGGCGACGGCCGGGCTGTCGTGGTGGCTCGGGCTGGCCGTCGCCCCGACGCTCGGCGGTCAGCTGCTCGCGGTGTCACCGTCGCTGGCGCTGGTCGGCGCCGCGGCGTTGGCGGCGTCGACGATCGTGCTCCTACGGGCCTTCGAGCCGGCGCTGCCGGCCGACGCCCGTGTGATTCCGCGACCGGAAGCCGGTCCGGAGCCCCTTGCCGAGTAGCGGCTACGGCTGGGCGCCGGCCTTGGCCTCTTGCTCGGGATCGAGGTCCGGCGTGTCGACGCCCGCGATCCGGTAGGCATCCGCCTGGTCGAGCGTCTCGTGCTCGAGGAGAGCCTCGGCGAGTGCGTCGAGGCGGTGGCGCTCCCGTCCGAGCAGCTCGGTCACGTCGTCTTCGGCCTCGTCGACGATTCGCCTGACCTCGACGTCGACCCGCTCTTCGGTCGCCGGCGAAGGGTGCGGCGCGCCCGGCAGCAGAAAGCCGTCCTGCTGTCCGTCCGCGACCGCGACGGGGCCGATCGCCTCGCTCATCCCCCAGCGGCCGACCATCCCGCGCGCGATCTGGGTCAGGTTCTGGATGTCCGACTCCGCCCCGGTCGTGACGTCTCCGTAGACGATCTGCTCGGCGACGCGGCCGCCCAGGGAGACCTGGATCCTCGCGATCAGCTCCCGGCGTCCGTAGCTGTAGCGGTCGGTCTCGGGCGTCGAGAGGGTGACGCCGAGCGTCTGGCCGCGCGGGATGATCGAGATCTTGCGGACCGGATCGGCGCCGGGCACGAGCATGCCGACGAGCGCGTGGCCGGATTCGTGGTACGCCGTGCGGCGTCTGTCGGCGTCCGTCATCACCACCTGCCGCTCGGCTCCGAGGACGATCTTCTCGATCGCGTCGGTGAAGTCGCGCTGCTCGACCGCGCGGTGGTCGCGCCGGGCGGCGAAGAGTGCGGCCTCGTTGACGATCAAAGCAAGGTCGGCGCCGGTCGCTCCCGGAGTCGAGCCTGCGATCTGGTCGAGGTCGACGCCGGGGTCGAGCGGCACCGAGCGCGTGTGGATCTTCAGGATCTCGCGGCGCCCGTTTCGGTCCGGCGGCTGGACAGCGATGCGGCGGTCGAACCGCCCCGGCCGCAGCAGTGCTGGATCGAGGATCTCCGCGCGATTGGTCGCCCCGAGCACGATCACGTTCGTCTCGGCGTCGAACCCGTCCATCTCGGTGAGGATCTGGTTGAGCGTCTGCTCGCGTTCGTCGTGGCCGCCGCTGATCCCGCCGACGCCCCCCGAACGGGACCGTCCGATCGCGTCGAGCTCGTCGATGAACACGATCGCCGGTGCGCTCTCCTTGGCCTGCTTGAAGAGGTCGCGCACGCGCGAGGCGCCGACGCCGACGATCGCCTCGACGAACTCGGAGGCCGAGATGGAGAAGAACGCCGCTCCGGCCTCGCCGGCGACCGCGCGAGCCAGGAGCGTCTTGCCGGTGCCGGGCGGGCCGTACAGCAACACGCCCCGCGGGATGCGGGCGCCGAGCTTCGTGTAGCGCTGCGGGTTCTTGAGGAAGTCGACGATCTCGACGAGCTCTTGCTCCGCCTCGTCGATCCCGGCGACGTCGTCGAAGGTCACCCGCATCTGCCCGCCTTGCTCGACCCGGCGGGCGGTGGACCGGCCGAAGCCTCCCAACACGCCGCCCCCGCCGCCGCTCAGCTGCCGGCGCGTCAGCCAGATCAGCGCGCCGATGAGCAGCAACGCGGGCGCGAGGCCGAGGACGAGGTTGAGCAGGAACGGCCGGCCCGAGTCCGGCGGCTTGGCGTTGATGACGACTTGCTTCTCCGAGAGCAGCTTCGTCAGCGCGGCCGTGTCGATGAACGTTGGCACCTGGGTCTTGAAGCGGTCGACCTTGACCGGCTTGGCGTCGCCGGGCGGGTCGTACGTCGCTTCCTGCTTGAGCTCGCCCTCGATCGAGTCTTCGCGCGAGGTGACCTCCTGCACGTTCGCCGCCGAGACCTGCTGGAGGAAGAACGGCTGGTACGGCACCTGCTTCCGCTCCCCGGGGCCGCCGGTCAGGAACGAGATCAGCAGGTTGAACGCGAGGAGGCCGCCGAGGACCGCGAGGAACCAGCGGCTGCGCGGGATCATGGGCGGCTTGGCCTGCTGCGGCTTCGAGTCGGGCTGCGACCGTGCCGGCGACGATGCGGGTGCGGGGTCGGGCACCGTGCCGCTACTAGAGCAGAACGAGCGCGCCGCGGCCAGCGCGCCAGGCGGCGAGGTCGACCACCTCGCCGATGGCAGCCGGCGGATCCGTCGCCGAGCGTCCTCGGGCCCGCCCGGCCTGACCGCCCTGACGGGGATTAGTCCAGGTACTCGTCCTTGCGCCAGGCGCGGGGATCCTCGGGCTCAGCCTTCGGCGTTCGCTTGAGCAGCTGCCCGTGGTAGGTGGTGACGAACGGATCGGGAGCGGACACCGTGTAGGTGTGGTACACGCGTCCGTTCTCGCGCGCGAAGACGATGAAGCTGGGGTTTTCGCGCATGCCGTCCTCGAGCTTGGCTCCGATCTGCCGTCCCCAGTCCACCATCCACTCGGGCGGGTTCTCGGTTATCTCCTTGATCTCGGGAACTTGCTGGGCCTGCTCGGGGGTGAGGGCGAGCCCGAAGTCGAAGGGGAACTCCGTCCCGTACGTCGAGACGTAGGGGAAGTGCCAGTCCATCCGCCGCTTGTACGCGCTGAGTCGGTCGATCGGCGCGCGCGAGAAGCAGATCAGCGTCACGTCGTGGTGATTCAGATGCACGAGCGTGCCGTCCAGCTCATCTCCCATGTTCGTGCATCCGGGACAGGCACCTCGCTCGTAGTCGGGCCCGTACATGATGTTGTAGGCGAGGAGCTGCGAGCGCCCGTCGAACAGCTCGGCGAGCGTTTTCTTCCCCTCCTCCGTGTCGAACTCGTACTCCTTCTCCACCGGCACCCACGGCAGCTGACGTCGCTGCTCGGTCGCCTTCCGGTCGAGCTCGCCCTGTTCGGCCTCGAGCTTCGCAAGCTCATCGCGAGCCGCCTGCCACTCCTCGCGGGTTCCGACCTTGTGCTCGGACATCATGTGCCTCCTTTGCCGTTCGTCACCTCAGCGTAGGCGGTAGGCCGCCTCGTCCTTGGGTAAGACCGGCGCAGCGGGCCGAACTCATCGCTCGCGCCGCTGTCGGAGTCCATACTCGTACGTGTGAATCCGAGCTTCCAGCTGGGCCGGATCGCCGGGATCCGGATCAGTGCCAACTGGAGCTGGCTGATCGTGTTCGCTCTCATTACCTGGTCGCTGGCGGTTGCCGTATTCCCGTCGCAGAACCCCGGCTACTCCGACGGCCAGTACGTCGCGTTGGCAGTGGCGGCCGCGCTCCTCTTCTTCGTTTCGCTCCTGCTGCACGAGCTCGGACACGCAGTGCAAGCGCGCCGGGAGGGAGTCGAGGTCGAGGGCATCAACCTCTGGCTTTTCGGCGGCGTGGCGCAGTTCAAGGGCAGCTTTCCGAGCGCCGGCGCCGAGTTCCGAATCGCGATCGCCGGACCGCTCGTCTCCCTCGTGCTCGGGGTTCTGTTCGTCTGCGTCGCCGCCTTCGCAGGGCTCCCGAACGCGCTCGACGGTGTCGTTGCCTGGCTCGGCTATACGAACCTCATCCTGCTCGCGTTCAACCTGCTGCCGGCGCTGCCCCTGGACGGAGGTCGGGTGCTCCGCTCGGCACTCTGGTACTTCAAGGGCGATCTGCCGTGGGCGACGTCGGTTGCGTCTGCGATCGGACGCGGGTTCGGCTTCCTGCTCATCGCGCTCGGGATCTTCATGTTCATCGTCGAGGGAGCGTTCAGCGGCGCGTGGCTGGCGTTCGTCGGCTGGTTCCTGCTCCAGGCTGCGACCGCCGAAGCACGCTACATCGCGACCACGCAAGCCCTCGACGGTCTCAAGGTTCGCGACTTGATGATCCGTGAGCCCGTGACGGTCGAGGCGGACCTCAGTCTCGGCCAATTCATGGATGACGTCGCCTGGTCGCGGCGCTACACGACCTACCCGGTGCTCGACCATGGGCACCCGATCGGGCTGCTTGCCTTCGCCTCCGTCGCCGCGGTCCCGCGCGACGAGTGGAACGCGCACCGCGTGCGCGACGCGATGACTCCACGTGACGCCGTCCCGCTGCTCGCCGAGGACGCGTCGGCAATCGATGCGCTCGCCGAGCTCTCCGCCAGCAGTGTGAACCGCGGCCTCGTCGTCGACAACGGCCGCCTCGCCGGGTTTCTCTCCATCACGGACCTGGCCCGGGCGCTCGAGGCCAGGCGGCCAGCCCGGCCTGCGAGGTCAAGCCGCGCAACGCCCCGCTAGGCTTCACGCCGTGGATCGGCTCGTCCTGGTGGCTAGCTTAAGGCCCGACGGCCGGGAACGCGCCCGCGAACTGCTCGCCCACAGAAAGGCCTCGCCCGCCGTCGAATCAGCCTTCGACCGCGAGGCGATCTTCATGTCGCAGAGCGAGGTCATCTTCGTGCTCGAGGGCGAAGACGCTGACGAGTCGCTCAGGGCGATACTCAACGACCCGGTGAGCTCGACCTCGCTCAGCCCCTGGCTCCCTCTGTTCGACGGCCCTTTGCACTCCACAGAAGAGGTGTACTTCTGGGAGCGCGACGGCGTGCGGCCGTCCTAGGATCCTTCCTCAGCCGAACCGAGCTCGCCGCACTTGGAGCGTCAGGTTCACGCCTCCCAGTTCGGCCGGCCCATGCGAGAAAGGATCCTCCGTGTCTGGAACCGATGAGCCGATCAGCTTCGAGCGGCAGATCAAGCCGCTCTTTCGGGAGGGCGACCGCAAGTCGATGGAATGGGCGTTCGACCTCTGGTCACACGCTGATGTCGCCCGGAACGCCGACGCCATCCTAGGCCGCCTTCGCGACGGCACCATGCCGTGCGATGCTGCCTGGCCGGAGAAGCAGATCGCCGTCTTCCGGGACTGGATGGAGGCAGGAACGCCTGCCTGAGCGCCTTGGTGGAAGGGCGGTAGAAGAGCGCGAGCGGGGCCAAGCGACGAAATGGAGGAGAAATGGCTGCGAAACGAGTCTTGGTCATTACGAACGAAGTAGTTGCCGATCCCGCCGGCGTCCCGGACGTGGTTCAGAAACAGGTCGGCGAAGCCGACGAGGTGTTGGTCGTTGCCCCGGCGCTGACCCGCCGGCTGCACTCTTGGGTTTCGGACATCGATGCCGAGTTCCAAGAAGCGGACGAGCGGCAGATGAACCTCGTCCGCGGCATCGGCTCATCCGGGCCGGCGATAAGCGGACAGGTCGGCGACGAAGACCCGCTCCAGGCGGTGGCCGACGCCCTTGTGTCGTTCCCGGCGGATGCGCTGATCCTTGGCGTACATACCTCCGACGATGCGAACTGGCGCGAACGACGCTTCAGCAAGAAGGCGCGCGAGCGCTTCGGCCTGCCTGTCACCGAGGTGATGCTCGACCGCGAGGGGCAGGTGCTCTCGGTCACGACCGGGTAGCCGCAGGTAAAGCTGGCAGGCGATGACGCTCTCCCGACGAGTAGCGCGCTTCAACAAGCTGGTCACCAACCGCATCCAAGGCCTGTACGCCTGGCTCGTGCCGCCCTGGGCGGTCATCCTTCACCGTGGTCGACGCTCGGGGCGCCGATACCGGACGCCGCTTTTCGCATTCAGACGGGATCGGACGCTGGTCGTCGCTCTTCTCTACGGCCGACAGTCGGAATGGCTACGGAACCTGCGCCACGGAGGCGGCCACGTCATCCGGGCCGGGCGCACGTTCGCTGTTGCGCCGCCCGAGATCGTCGACGGGAACGAGGCGCGCGCGCTGCTGGCACGCCTCTCGCGCCCGGAACGCGCGTACTGCAGGCTGGCAGAGGCGTTTGCGATCGTCCAGCTCGGAGAGCAACTGCCCGGGTTCGGGCCCCGGCGCCGCGTCGTCAGCGAGCCTTCGTCAAGCGTCCGAGCACCCGGGCCGTGAACGGCATGTGCCGAGCACGCCAGACACTCCTTTCCTCGTAGGGCCACGCGTAGATCGGACTGCTGTCGCGAACCAGCCCGAGCAGGCGCGGTTCGTCGAGCTCCTCCGCGGACCACTCGTACAGCTGCTGCAGTCGCGGCACGATCACCGCATAGTCGAGCATCCGGCCGAGACGCTGTTCGTTCGCGATGTAGCTCTCGACGTCCTGCTCGAGTGGATAGCGGTCCGGGAGCACACGACGGAGCGAGAGGAACACGCCCGCCATGCCGAGCCGGGGGTCTCCGAGCAGGCGGGCGAGCGGAGCGAGCCGCCCAAGCGCCAGGCGCGGCGGCGCCGCAACGAGAGCGTGGGCATAGAGGACGCGTGCGAGCGCGACGTTCATGAAGAACCGCTCAGGGGCGCTCTCTGCTTCGGCGAGCGTCCGGTACTCCAGGTATGCGCCGACGATGCTCGCGTTGTGGCCGCGGTACCAATTCCCTCCCGTCGGTCGGTCGATGAACTCCAGCCATCGACGAACTGCCGGCGACGACGGCTCGCCTGACCGTCCGCCGAACAGCGCAACCGCTTCGCATCCGTCCCGAAGAAGTCGGTCGTTGACCGTCCTCCACCAGTGGCTGCCGGGGGGCGATGAGTCAAGCGGGTTGAGCAGACCGCGCCGAGCCTGCCAGTGCATGAACGACAGTGCCGCCCGTCGGAACGGCAGATGTCGTGGTGCTCGTCCCGTCGGGCCATGGTAAGTCCGCTCGACCAGCGCAAGGCGCGCCCCGGGATCGTCACGCGCGGCAGCGACCTGCGCCTCGGCGTAGGCGAGCGCATCTCGGTGCTTGCTCACCGCTTGCTCGACGACGGCGCCTCATACATGGCGAGACGACTGTTACACCCGGAAGCGACTGTCAGACAGCTCGGTCGTGCGAGGCTTCGCTTTGGGGAGCGAGCGGAAGAGCCGGCATGCCCGATTACAGGCACTTCGTTGGAGGTTCTGCGACGCCGGCCTGAAGAAACGTCTGCGCCCGCTGCCACGGCCAATGACGCGCGACGTACCTAGATGCCCAAACTCCGGGCCTGAAGCCAGACCTCCCGTTCCTCCATCGTTACGGCCGTACGCAGGTCAGCCCGAACCTGTCAACCCTCACCGTCTCGGTCGAGAGGTCAATGACGAACACGCTCCGCACCAGGAAGCGGTCGCCGGAGGCGTTCGTCAGGACGTCGTTATGCCTGGACGTGAAGACCTGGCCGTTCTGGACGAAAGAATCCGTCCCGTGGCCAGCGAACCCATCACTCGTCGTAATCGTCCTTTCGGAGCGAGCGACGATGCGGGAATCGTGGAAGTGGAAGAACCCTGTTCCGACGTACGTGAACGTCACGGTCTGCCCGGTGCACGGATTCACCTCTTGGAACTCCACGAATATCGGGGACGCGGTCGGCGGATCCGCGGCCGCCGGAACGGCGAACGCGAGAGCAACGACACTTAGCAGGGCCACAACGAGTCTCATCACTGGTCTCCCTCGGTGCTGGACTGTGACCCCGACCCGATGGTCTCAGATCGCGTCAGGCGTTACAAGCGCGGCAGGCGGAAGCGAGAGGTACCTATTCAGTTCGGGTGCGTTCACCCCTCCGAACGGCTACCGATGAATACCCGGGGTACTTTCCTGGCGGAAGAGAGGCCCGACGACGTTCGCGGCGTCTCGGGCCAACGGCTTCCGATGCACGAGAAGCGTACGCCGCTGTACGAGCGAGACGCCTTGGTGATCAACGGCAGGCTCGCCGAGGACGATCAGCGCGCACGCTTCGATGGTTCGAACTACACCTGAGCCGTCGAAATGCTGACCAAAACGCTGACCGCGCAGAGGCAGATCGGGTCTGGCGCTAGCGCGGATGCGCAAGGGCCCGCGAAGCTGCCTGCAGGCGTTCCGCGTGTGGGGCCGCATCGAGCTGCTTGTAGGTGGCGAGCGCCTCCCGGCGGAGTCGAGTCGCTCGACCGTTCGGCACCACCGCTGCGAGCTGCTCCTTCGTCAGGGCGGCCTCGAAGACGGCGCCCAGCTCCTCGAAGCGCTTCAGCGCACCGGTGAGGTACTCGTCGGCCGTTGCCGGGTCGCCCGCCGCGGCGCTCACGATTCCCGCTGCGCGGTCGCTTGCCGGCTCGACGAGCGCAAACGCGTCTGAGAACGTGCGGGCACGGGGCAGGAACGCGGCGAGCGAATCCCAGTCCTCGAGCGCGAGGAGCGCCTCGAGCATGGCGAGAATCTCGTACGCGTTCTCCTCGGCGTAGACCGTGCGTCCGACGGTCTGCTCCGCGAGGTCACGCCCGGCCACGGCGTCGCCCCCGGCGACGAGGTACCGTGCGAGCAACGCCTCCGGGAGGGCGGGTTTCTCGAGGTCGGGCGCGAACGTCGCCGCCAGCTCGGCCGCGCGATCGAGTCGGCCCTGATGCGCCAGTCCGAGCGCCGCGAACAGCTGCCCGGCACGCGCATAGGGACATCCGATCCCGGGCTCGCTCGCGAGCGCGGCGACGTGCTCGGTGGCGAGGGCGTCGAGCTCCGACCAGGTGCCGAGGTGGTAACGCGCATTCATGACCGTGTACGTGCCGTGCATGCGCTCGTGGGGTGTCAGCGTGCGTGCGAGCTCGAGCGAGCGCTCCGCGTATTCCGCGCTCTCCCCAAACTCGCCCGCGATCTCCATGAAGAAGAGCGCGTCAAAGAACAGCGCGAACGCTTGCTCGGCGGGGTCGAGCCGATCAGCGAGCCGGATGTCGCGTCGCGCCAGCTCGAGTGTTCCGTCCCAGTCGCCGGCGAGGGACCGGAGCAGGCCGGAGGTGCGGTAGGACTGGCTGAGGACCGCGGGCCGGTCGAGCCGCTCGGCGGCATCGACGCCCGCTTCGGCGAACCGGAGACGTTCGTCGAGCGACAGTGGGTCGTCAACCCTCAGCCTCATCCGGCGAACGCCGATGTTGCCTTTCAGCACAGTCAGCCAGGCGTGGGTCTCGTCGTCCCTGGCGGCTGCAAGTCCTTCGTCGACCAGGCTGTCCCACAGCTCCGGCGTCGGCTTCGAGCGGAAGCCGCCCCACTTCACCGCAGCCATGCGGCTGGCCATGAGGCAGATGTGCGCGCGCAGGGAATCCGCGCCCGGCTCTCCCCGTAGCAGCTCGAGCGCCGGGAGATACGCCTCGAAGGCTTCATCTCCGTGATAGGCAGCCTCTTGGTCGTCGCCCAGCGCAGCGAGCGCGCGGCCGCGTTCGAGCGCGTTTCCGGCGGCGAGGCTTAGCGCCTGCTCGTGGAGCTCGAGCGCCCGGGCGACGGCGAAGCGCCGGCGGGCGGCGTCGCCGGCTGCCAGCAGGGCCTCGAACCCACGCGTGCGCGCCGTCTGCCAGCCGGCGGAGTCGTCGACCCAGGCGAGGTCGGCGTCCTCGCCCGCGAGCGCCGACGTGTAGTGCGCCGCGATCAGCTCGGCCAGCTCCTCGCGCCGGTCGCTCGCCAGCTCCTCGAGCCAGACCGCATGCTCGGCGTGCGCCCGCGCGCGACGCGCCTTCGGCAGCCCGGCATAGGCGACGTCGCGCACCAGCGCATGCTTGAACTGGTACTCGGCCTGGCCGCTGAGCGACGAGGTCGGCCGCGCCACGACGAGCCCTCGCTCCTCGAGCCGGAGCAGCGCGCTCGTCACCACCGCTTCAGCGAGGACGCGGGAGAGCGGCTCCAGCCAGAAGCGACGCCCGACGACGGCCGCCTCCTGGAGCACGCGCTTGTCGTCGCCGGCGAGGGTGTCGATGCGAGCAGCGATGACGCCGTGGACGGTGTCGGGAAGCGCGATCACGGCGTTGTCGACGGATGCTCGCCATCGATCTCGCTCCCGGACGATCACACCCGTGTCGATCATCTGGAGGACGATCTCCTCGAGAAAGAACGGATTGCCGTCGGCAGTGCGCACGATCTCACGCCGTAACGCGCCGGGAAGCTCGACCGATTGGAGCAGGCCCTCGAAGAGCGCCGTCCCCTCGGCCTCGGTCAGAGACTGGAGCGAAATCGCCGTCGCGCCCTCACGACCCGCCACGAAGCTCGGCCGCGTTGCGGCGAACTCCGGTCGAGCCGTCGCGACGATGAGGAGCGACCCGTCCGAGCGGCCGATCAGTCGCGCGAGCATCTCGAGGAGCGGGTCACCTGCCCAGTGGAGATCCTCGACGACGACGATCGTCGGCCGGTTTCTCGCGAGCGCAGTGGTGAAGCGCGGCCAGGCGCGCGCGAGCTCATCCATGACAAGACGCGGCTCGAGTTCGCTGAGGGCGTCGTCCGGAAGCGGAATGCCGGCCGTCGTTGCGAGCGAGGATACGGTTCGCAAGAGCTCGTGCTCGGGCAGCTCGAGCCCCGCGAGCACTGCGCGGGCGCCGCGAAGCACCTTTTCGGCTGCCACGTCCGCCGGGTCGTCGAGCGCGATCTCGAATGCCTGCCGAAGAATCTCCGCCAGGGCCCAGTACGTGATCCCGCGACCGGTCGCTCGGCAACGGCCGGTGAGCACGTTGAGCTCACTCCGCGCGCGAGCGGCTGCGAGGAACTCGACGATCAGGCGGCTCTTGCCGATTCCCGCGGGTCCGTAGACGAGCACGAAGTGGGGCGTCGCTGTTTCCAGCGTCTCGTCCAGCAGCCCGTTGAGCTGGTTCAGCTCGCGAGCGCGCCCGACCAGCGGCGACCGCAGCGCCGCCATGCGCGGCTCACCGCCCGCAGAGAGGCCCTCGACACGGTAGGCGATCAGCGGACCCGTCTTGCCTTTCACCTCGAGCGCCGTCGGCTGCCCGAAGCGAACGAGTCGTCGCGCCATCAGTTGCGTCCGCTCTCCAACCAGCACCGCTCCTGGCTCGGCTGACTGCTCGAGCCGCGCGGCAACGTTCACTGCATCCCCGGCGACGAGCTGATCGCCAGCTCCTCCGACCGAGGCAAGTACCTCTCCGGTGTTGATGCCGATCCTGATCGCGAGCGTGATGCCGTGGCGCTGCTGGAAGCTCCGGTTGAGCTGGTCGAGACGCTCGAGCATCTCGACCGCGGCGCGGATCGCGCGGACGGGATCATCCTCGTGCACGGTCGGCACGCCGAAGACGGCAACGATCGCGTCCCCGATGTACTTCTCGAGCGTGCCGCCGCACGAAGCAATCACCTCGGACATTGCCTCGAAGTACGTGCGCAGCAGCGCACGCAGCCGCTCGGGATCGAGCTGCTCACCGAGCTCAGTCGAGCCGATCACGTCGGCGAAGAGGATCGTTGCGACCTTGCGCTCCTCCCCGAGCTCGGGCCTCCCCAACGCGCGGCCAACTCCGGGGAGCGTGGTCGTCGGCGCTTCCTTGGGCGCCGGCGCCGGCGCTTCGGCTGCAAGCTGCAGCGACGGGTCCTGATTCAGTATTTGCCGCTCGAGCTGCTGGAGCGCCGGGCCCGGCTCGATCCCGACCTCGTCGACGAGCGCCCTCCGCCCGCTCTGGAAAACCTGGAGCGCGTCCGTCTGCCGTCCGCAGCGATAGAGAGCGAGCATCAGCTGGGCCCGGGCGCGCTCACGGAACGGCGCACCGGCGACGAGGGGCTCCAGCTCGGCGACGAGCTCGTGGTGGCGGCCGAGCGCGAGATCGGCGTCGAACCGATCGTCGAGCGCGCCTAGGCGCACCTCTTCGATCCGCGAGATCTCGATTTGAGCGAAGGGCTCGTAGCGGAGGTCGGACAATGTCTCCCCGCGCCAGAGCGCGAGCGCCTCGCGCAGGCGACTCGAGCGCTCCTCGGGATCGGGTTGCTGCCGCGCCTCCGCGATCAGCGTCTCGAACCGGGCCAAATCGACCGCACTCGCCGGGACCTGCAGCAGATAGCCGGGCGGGCGGGTCCGGATCGCATCTGGGCCGAGTAGCTTGCGCAGGGCAGAGATGTGCCCGTGCAGGGCCGTCTGCGCCGTCTCCGGAGGCTCTTCCCCCCAAAGCGCCTCGATCAGCTGCGCGCCCGGCACGACCTCCCTGCGATGGAGGAGCAGCATTGCGAGCAGCGCGCGCTGCTTCGGCCGCGCGGGCGTGAGGTCGCGATCACCATCGACGACCCTGAGGGGACCGAGGATCTGGAACTCCACGTCCGGCCGATTCTCGCACGCGTTTGCCGCGAGTCTCGCACGCGTTAGCCCCGAGTTAGTCCGCCGTTACAGGCGCATAAGCCCTCTCCTCGACTCTCTCGGCGAGCCATGACCGCGCACGTTGAGCTCTACGACACCGCCTATCGACGCTTCGCGCTGAGCGCGCGACGCCGGGTCAGGGAGGAGACGTACGGCGAGGACATCGGCCAGAACAGCTGGCTGACGAAGGACGAGTGGGATTCCGCGCTCGACTGGCTCGTGCCCACCCCTCAGGCGCACGTGCTCGACGTCGCCTGTGGCTCGGGCGGGCCCGACCTCCACCTCGCCCGCACGCGTGGGGCGCGCGTCGTCGGCGTGGACGTCAACGCGCACGCGATCGAGACGGCGAGCAAGGCGGCCCGCCGCGAGGGCCTCGCCTCGCTCGCCCGCTTCGTGCAAGCCGACGCGGGGCTCCCGCTCCCGTTCGCGGACGCGTCGTTCGACGCCGTGGTCTGCATCGACGCGATCAACCACCTGCCCGACCGGCTCGGCGTGCTCCGCGACTGGCACCGCGTCCTCAGGCCGGGCGGCAGGATCATGTTCACCGACCCGATCGTGGTGACCGGCCTGCTCTCCAGCGAGGAGGTCGCGCGTCGCGCCTCGATCGGGTACTTCGTCTTCGCGCTCCGCGACGAGGACGAGCGACTCGTCGCGGAGGCGGGCTTCGATCTCGTCCGCTGCGACGACACGACCACGAACGTCGTTCGCGTGGCGTCACGCTGGCAGGAGGCTCGCGCTCGACTGCGCGCCGAGCTAATCGCGGACGAGGGCGAGGAGACGTTCGAGGACTTGCAGGCGTTCCTCGCGATCGTCCACGCGCTCGCCTCGGAGCGCCGGTTGTCCCGCTACACGCTCCTCGCAACTCGAGGATCGACCTGAAAGGAGCTCTCATGGAGCATGAGCACCACAAGCCCGAGTCGTTTCACGCCTCGCCGCGCGAGGCGATGCTGGCGCCGCCGGAGGAGTTCCTCTACCTCGCCTGCCTGCACGAGGGGACAGGCGTGGAGAAGCCCGACTTCCTCGCCGTCGTCGACGCCGAGCGGGGCGAGATCGTCCACGAGCTGCCGATGCCCAACGTCGGCGACGAGCTCCACCACTTCGGCTGGAACCGCTGCTCGTCGGCGTGCCACGGCCCCGACCGCTCGCACCTGATCGTGCCCGGCTTCCGATCGTCGCGCATCTACATCGTGAACGTGGCCGACGACCCGCGAACGCCGTACATCGAGAAGGTGATCGAGCCCGAGGAGGTCGTCGCCAAGACCGGCTACACGCGGCCGCACACCGTCCACTGCATGCCCGGCGACAACATCGTCATCTCCATGCTGGGTGACGCCGACGGCAACGGCGCCGGCGGGTTCGCCGTCCTCGACGCGCAGACTCTCGAGGTCAAGGGCCGCTGGGAGAACGGCGTCGAGACGCCGCGGTTCAACTACGACTTCTGGTACCAGCCCCGCAAGAACCTCCTCGTCTCCTCGGAGTTCGGCGAGCCGAACGCCTACGAGAACGGCTTCGACCTCGACGACGTGACCGCGGGTCGCTACGGGAGCCGGCTCCACTTCTGGAACCTGGAGAAGCGGACGCTCGAGCAGACGGTCGACCTGGGCGAGACCGGCCTCGTCCCGCTCGAGGTCCGCTGGCTCCACGATCCCGACGCCGAGCAGGGCTTCGCCGGTGCAGCGCTCTCGAGCACGATGTGGCGCGTCCGCCGCGACAACGGCGGCTGGGCCGCCGATCAGGTGATCGCCGTCGAGGGCGTCGAGCAGCAAGGCTGGCCGTTCCCCGTGCCGGGGTTGATCACCGACCTCGTCCTCTCGATGGACGACCGCTTCCTGTACTTCGCCAACTGGCTCCACGGGGACGTGCGCCAGTACGACGTCTCCGACCCCGCGAACCCGAATCTGACGGGCCGGGTCCGGCTCGGCGGGGCGATCGGCAAGCCGAACGACGGCCTGCGCGAGCTGAACGGCGGGCCGAACATGCTCCAGCTCTCCTTCGACGGCCGGCGCCTTTATGTCTCCAACAGCCTCTACTCGACGTGGGACAATCAGTTCTACCCCGACATGCGGTCGTGGCTGCTGCGGATCGACTGCGACCCCGACGGCGGCATGGAGATCGACCCGGACTTCTTCGTCGACTTCCACGACCGCCCCGACGGCCCCGCACGAGCGCACGAAGTGCACCTGCAGGGCGGCGACTGCACGACGGAGATCTTCCAGTGATCGTCGGGCACGTCATGGGAATCCCGGTCGAGGAGGGCGTCCTCCAACTCGTGCCGGTCGGCGCGACCGTCATCACTGCGGTCGCGATCGCCGGACGGGCAACGCTCGGCCGGCTGCGCCGCCGGCTGCTGGGGGAGGCTGGCTAGCTGTAGGAGATCAGAGGCACACCGACGCGACAACGGAAGAACTGAGGGTGCGTTCCGAGACGAAAAGCTGCCCGAGGCCCGGGATGGAGCTCTATGGAGCCGAGCGGTCGCAACCGGTCGCAACCGGTCGCATATGGGTCGAGCGCGAAAGCAGCTCAAACGCGCGAAAACCGTTGCCGTGGGTTGCGACCGGTTGCCGCGGAAGCGTATTTGCGGGCCTCGTTGCGCTGCCGGATCGGCGCGGGCCTGGCGGCCAAGATGGCCGCACCCAGAACAGGAAAAGTCCAGAACACCGCGAGTGCCGTGACTCCGCCCACGAACGCCTGAACGAGCCACGAGTTGACAGCGACGGCGTTCCCGACCGGAACGCCGATGGCACCGGCGAGAAGCGCCTGAACGGACCAGACCGGAGTTCGTTGACTCCCGTACTGCCGAGCCATCGTCGCGAACCCCCGCTCCCAGGCGCTCTGGTCAAGTAGGGGCTTGGCCTCGGCAGCAGACACGCGCCTCCAGGACCCCGGCCCCAACGCGAACGTGCGCAACACGTTTGACACCTCAGGACCCTACGACGCGCCGCGCCGTTCCTGTTTGCCCGGCTGAACAGTTACGGATCACCGGACGCCGAGGCACCGCCCGCATACCAGCTCACCGCGCTCCTGTCTGTCGGGGCGAACAGGTATGCGGCGATAACCGTTCACCTGTCTGAACGGCGCATGGTTGAGCGGGATCGGGGTACGGTCCGGCATCCCGAAAAGAGGCCCGACGACGTTCCCAGCGCCTTGGGCCGCGACACCGGAAAGCGAGGTTCCGATGCCGGACAAGCCTACGCAGGTGACCACTCAGGAGGAGGCCGTCGAGCGGCTGATCGCCTTGCAGCCGGAGCAGAGAGCTACCCACCCGACGCAGCGCCGGACGGCGACGTGATCATGGAGCCGGGGATGGGCCGTTCGCCGCAGCGTTGGCCGCCCACCTACCCTCATTTGGCACGAATCCCGGGGGCCTCCTTCCTAGCGCATGCTGAGGATGATCGTTCCGGTGCTCGCGGTTTGGGTGACCACGTTGAAGAAGCAACCTGGCCCACACGAGATCCCGGCCTGCGCGCCGGCTGTCACCGTGAACGCTGCCTTGCCCTTCTTGAACGGTGCTCCGTTGGTATTCGCGAGCACGTTGACCGAGACGGTTGTGGCGGTGTCGTCGCATGGAAACGCGAGTGGGATCGGCCCCATGAATCCGCCGACGGAGCCCGAACCGAAGGCGATGCGCTGCTTGTTCGCCTGCTCGATCGACACGAAGACGCTCGAGTTGAAGAACGTCAGTGCCGGGTCGAACGGCGAGCAGGTCGCGGTCACCGGAACGGTGACGAGGACTCCTGCCTGTAGATCGGGTTCACCAACCGACAGGGTGATCGCGGCTCTTGCGACCCCGCCGGTTGAGGCCGCGATGACAGCGACGACGGCCGTGACTAGGACGGCTCGTGACAGCTTCCTGAGCATGAGCGGAGCTCCTTCCTCCGATCGATCTGGGGCGCCACAAGTGCGTCCCATGCCTGCACTCAGGCCCGGTATGAAGTCGGAGAAGGGCCGCACTTCGGCGGCTCCGCCCTAGGTCTATCGAGCGCGAAACCGAGTATCTCACCAGTCGCGAACATGGGCAACCGCGCGACTCGTGACAGGCGAGGTCAGCGGATTCTCAATCTGACCCGGCGCGGTCGACGTGTGCGATCGCAGCAGATCACAAGTGGGCCGCTTGTGCGTCGGATCCCTCCCAACGCGAATCCGTGCTTCAGCCCGTGCCAAGTCTGCGGCCGAGCGAGTCGGTAGGAGCGGCGTACTTCGCGAACGCCTCCACCCGCTCGTGTCCAACCTGACCGCCGAAACGAGCCGATCGAGCGCCGCGCTGATCGTGGAAGCGCATGTCGGAGCGTAGACGGGCCTACGACTGAAGGTCACCCCGAGACGAAGCGGCGAGCTTCTTCAACTCGCGGGCGTGATGCATACCGGCGACAAGGCGGATCACTCCGTATCCAGCCCACCAGACGAACGGCCAGAAGATCAGCAGCAAGATCGTCGCGGACCAGCGGATGATCTCTACGCCGGCCTGGCCGCCGGCGCAGGAGAGGCTGTCGTCCACGTCGGAACATGCCCCTGGGTCTGTGCGCAGCTCGAGCCTGATCAAGTGGAGCAGGACGATGCCGCCGACGACGATGACGGTCGACCAACCCAGAATCGCCCAGGATCTTGGCCGAACCCGTGCAAGAGAGCGACGCCAACTCGCCTGCTCTCGCGTGTCGCGTTCCGGCTCTGCCTGCATCCGCCGCCCTTGCGTGGCTCGCGGCTCGAACACCGCTCACTAAGCCTACGCCTCTGGCCAGGCGATCGGAACGCGCACGCTGGCTCATCGGCGCAATCCCGCCCTCGCCGCTTGCCGCCGCGACAAACTCGTGATTCTCGGCACTAAGGAGTAGAATTGCTTTCGGGAGGCCCAATCGTGCCTGATCGGCTCCCGCAGAAAAACGTGTTGCCCCGGTGGCGCAAGCGAGCGTGGGCGATGGTGATCTGGACGGTGGCCGCGGTCGCCGGTGTCTTCGTCCTCCACTCGACGCTGCTCGCTACGGATTCCTGTCCGCCAAACGCCGGCGCCTACTGCGGGATTGGTGAGGGCGCGGAAAACGCCGCCTTGGGCGTCTTCTACATGTTTCTCTTCCTCGCCTGGCTGGCCGGCCTGGGCGTGATCGCGTTTCTGGCCTGGCTCATCGGCGACGAACTTCCGCACCGCCGCGAGTTCCGTGAAATTGCCAAACAGCGCGAGAGCGAGCCGCGCAGGTGGTGACTGAACTCCGGCGGCATGGGTTGGTCGCCCTCGCTGGGCGTCGGAACGATCCTCGCGTCAACGAATTACGAGGAGGGTCAACGTGACCACGAAGCAGGCAATCGAGCGCGGCGAGGACTAGCCGGACAGGCGCGGCCCGTCTGTCTGCGCTCGCTCCTGCCCTCCCGCCACGCTGGGATTCTGCACGCGCCGCGCCGGGGAGGTCCGACCCCGCCCGTTTCGATCGCTCGAACTCCACCTGAGCCGTCGAATGCTGACCGAAACGCTGACCACGCCCGAGAGCGTCGCCACCCACGAAACCTAAAAGCCCTGTCACCAGGGCTTTTCTCGTTGGAGCTAGTCGGACTCGAACCGACGACCTCCTGGGTGCGATCCAGCCCCACTGTCATACTGAAAACGACCGGTCTGCAGGGCTTTCTTGGTGAGCACCTGGTGTGCCGCAACATCTCCCGCAACAGTCTGCACCGCGACTTGAAGGCTTCGCGGCTGACGGCCGACCTGCGCGGGCGGATAGTGCTCCGCGGCCAGAGCACCTCCATGTTACGAGGGGGTCGGCGGTTGAGTCCGCCAGAGGGCTTGAAGAACTTCCTGCTAATTGGCATCTCAGGAACACGGAAGCGGACGATTCCGCCCCTATCTCTGCCTTGGCCTCGACCCTAGGGAGACGAAGGTGCCGGGAAATCTCTGAAATCAGGCGACTGTGGCTGTAGGGGCCTAGTCGTACGACTGATCAGGTGTCGTGCTCGCGCGCAGGAAGGCGAGCACGGCGAGCACGCGCCGGTTCGTCTCGGGGGCCTGGCCGATCCGCAGCTTCAGGAAGATCTGTTTGACGTGCGCCTCGACCGTGCGCTCGGTGATGAACAGGCGCCGGCCGATCTCCGCGTTCGAGAGCCCCTCGGCGACGAGGGCGAGCACTTCGCGCTCGCGCTCGGAGAGATCGTCGAGGGGGTCGGCGACGCGGCGACGGGCGAGCAGCCGCGCGACGATGGTCGGATCGACAACCGTCTCGCCCTGGGCCAGGCGCCGGAGGGCGTCCACGAGGATTGCGGGGTCGCTGACGCGATCCTTGAGCAGGTACCCGGAACGGTCGGGAGTCCCTTCGAGCAGCCGCATCGCGAAGCCCGGCTCGATGTATTGCGAGAGCACGAGCACGCCGACCTCGGGATGGAGCTCCCGGATCTGCTGCGCCGCGACAATGCCCTCGTCCGTGTTCGTCGGCGGCATGCGGATGTCGACGATCGCGCAGTCGGGCTTCTCCGCCGAGACCGCACGCATGAGGCCGTCCACGTCTCCGGCCTCCCCCACCACCTCGGCCCCCGCCGCGGTGAGCACGCGCGCAATTCCCTCCCGGGTGAGCATCACGTCATCGGCGATGACGACGCGCACCCGCCGAGTCTGTCACGTCCCAGGTGCGGCATCGATGGAATCTCCGGGCCCCACCCCGTACGGTTGACGAGACATCCTGGAGGGTGGCGTTGTGAAGGTCAGCACTCGGACTCGGCCCGCAGTCGCCGCCGCGAGCCTCGCGGTGGCCGCCATGCTGGCGGCGGCGGTGCCGGCGGCTCCCGGCTCGCAGTCCAGGTCGGCCGCAGGTGGTACGTATCGCGTCGGGGTCGAGTTTTTCGCCATCAGCCCGTCTCCATGGGCCCACTTCGACCCGACGGGCGAGTACGACCCATGGGCGCGCGGGATCCACTCGAACCTGCTCGTCCGCACCCTCCTGGGCACGAACCACGTGGCCGGGACGGCCGGGAGCAAGCTGGTCCCCGACCTCGCGGTGAGCGTGCCGGCCGCGACCAACAGCGGCAGGACCTACACCTTCAGGCTCAAGCGCGGAATCAAATTCGGCCCGCCCGTCAAGCGTGAGATCACCGCGCGCGACATCCGTTACGCGATCGAGCGGCTCGCCCGCCCGACCAGCCGCTCGGTACACGCGGCCGTCTTCGACGTCATCCGGGGATTCGACGCCTACCGAAGGGGCAAGGCAACGTCGATCTCCGGCATCGCGACGCCGAACGCGAAGACGATCTCGTTCACCCTGAACCGGCCGACAGGCGACTTCCCCAGCCGTGTGACGCTACCGGCGACCGGCCCGATCCCACCGGAGGTGGGCACGTGCTTCGAGAACAGTGTGGGCACGTACGGCCGCGACCTCATCTCCTCGGGCCCCTACATGATCGAGGGCGCGGACGCGGTCAAGATCGGCTCCTGCAGCACGATCAGGCCGATGCGGGGGAGGTCGGACTCGCAGCTCACCCTGGTCCGCAACCCGAGCTACGACTCCAAGACCGACAGCAGAGCGGCGCGCGAGAACAACCCGGACCGATTCGTCTTCGTCGTCACCGGCAACGCCGTCGAGACCGTCAATAAACTGAGGTCCGGAGAGCTCGAGGACGCCCTGTTCTTCTCCGGGCCGAGCACCCTTGGCAGGTACGCCGAGAGCGCGCGCAAGCAGGGTCTGCTTCGCGTCAACCCTGACGACTCCCTCTACTACATGGCGATGAACCTCACCCAGCCCCCGTTCGACGACGTCCACGTCCGCAGAGCGATGGCCTGGGTCATGGACAAGGCCACCGTCCGGGAAGCGTGGGGCGGAGCTACGGCAGGTCGGATCGCACAGCACGTCGTTCCGGACGGTGTGCTCGCCGACCAACTGCAGGGCTACGCCCCGTTCAAAACCCGGGGCGACCACGGCGACCTGGCGCGGGCGCGGATCGAAATGGCGAAGTCGAGATACACGACCAGGAAGGGCGTCTGCACCGCGAGAGCGTGCAAAGCCGTCCACCTCGGCTCGGGGCCCGTCGGTCCCAGCGGCTATGCGCCCGGCGAGCGCATGAAGCGGATCGTCATGGAGACTGCCGCCAAGCTCGGTATCACCTTTATCCTGCGCGCCTCGAAGAAGGACCGGCCGTCGAGCAACAATCCGTTCCTTCAGAGCGTCGAGTTGTTGAAGCATGTGCCGGACCCGTCCAGCTACTTCGACCAGCCGCTCACCGGCGCAACCATCCGTCCGAGCGGCAACCTCAACTACTCGCTCGTCGGGATCACACCGGCGCAGGCCGGCAGGCTCGGCGTGAAGGGCCACGTCACGGCTGTGCCGAGCGTCGACGCCGAGATCGCGCAGTGCAGCGCAAGCGTCGGCGCGGCGCGCGTCGGCTGCTACGCGAGACTGGACCGGAAGCTGAGCACCGAGGTCGTGGCCTGGATCCCGTTCCTGTGGCGAAACCGGATCACCATCCTCGGCCGGCAGGTCGCGAGCTGGGCCTTCGACCAGTCGAGCGGGACACCCGCCTATGCGCACGTCGCCGTCAAGCGCTGAGCTCGACTCGGCCCGCCGATCAATGGGGCGGGACGGGAAGCGACGCCTCGAGTCGTTGCCCTGACGTGCGCACGGAGCCGCCCGCCGCTCCGACACGGTCCTCGAGCCGTCCGAGCCGCCCTCCCCAATCCACGTCCCCTTCCACGGTCACGACCAGCGTTCCGCCGCTCTCGACGAGGACGACGTGCAGCTCTCCGCCCTCCTCCGCCGCCTCCGCGACCACCGAATAGGCAGCGGTCTCGACGTCAGACGGGTAGCGGGAGCCCGCCGGGAGCTCGACCGCGAGCCGGAGCGGCCGCAGGTCGGCGAGCGACTCGAGCGCCGCACCCAGCCCCGACGTCGCCAGCTCGGCCGGGAAGATCCCGTGCGCCACGTCCCGTAGCTCCTGCGAGGCGGCGACCGCCTGATCGAGGGCGGTGCGAAGCGGCGTGGAAGCGGAATCGTTCCCCGAGGACTCCGCAATCGTGAGCGCGACGCGCAGGTCATAAGTCAATGCCAGCAGCCGCTGCTGGGCGCCGTCGTGCAGGTCGCGTTCGATCCGGCGTCGCGCAGCATCCGCGGTCTCGACGATGCGCGCACGCGAGCTGCTCACCTCGGCCAACCGTGCGAGCGCCTCCGCACGGAGCCGCTCGTTCCCGAGCGCAAGCTGCGCGGCCGGGCCGAGCTCGCGCTCGAGCGCATCGACCGTGACGTCCGACTCTACGAGGGCGACGAGGCCCTCTTCACCGACGAGCGGTACGACGCGCCGGCTGGGTTCGAGGCGGAGCGGCCGGCCGTCGGCGCCCACCAGCCGCTCGCTCCGGCCGAGCGGGTACGCCAGCCGGAGGCCGGGATCGCCGAGCGCACGAGCGAGTGCGTCCTCCAGCCCGCCCGCGGCCGCCGCTCGCTCGAGGTCGACCACCAGACGGGTGACGCGGCTCCGGACGAGCTGCGGCCGCAGCGCGAGCCAAGCAAGGCCGACCGCGAGGGCGAGGAACCCGAACGATCGACCGAGGAAGAGCCATTGGTAGAGCACTCGGTCCGGTGCTTCGCGCGGTTCGACTCGGAGCGCGAGCGTGTACGCGGCCAGAGCGATCCCGGCGAGCACCACCGCCGACAGCGCGGGTCCTGCCCCGCGCCGAGTGAGTCCCGAGGCGCGCGCAAGTCGAATGATCCCGACGAGCGCCGCCGCCACAGCGATCGCCGCGCCGAGGCCCAGCACGACCTTCGTCAAGCTTCCCGCGAGCACGACGTCGTCGTGGACGACGAGGGCATTGACGGCGCAGTCGCGCCAGCAGTAGGGATCGCGAAGCGGGTCGCGCACGAGCGCCAGGGCTAGGGAGGCCCCTGCAGCGGCGGCCGTCGCCATCACCACGACCGCGAGCAACACGACGCGACCGAGGCCGACCGCTCTCGGCGGCAGGAGCGCTGCGACCGCGAGAACCACCGCCGGCAGCAGCGGCGCCGCGACGAGCCCGACGGCGCGGACGAGCTCGGGGCCTTCCTCCCAACCGACCCAAACGGGTGCGAACCATGCGACCGAGGCGACGGCGGTGACCGCGCCGAGCAGGGCCGTCGAGCGTTCCACCAGCAGCAGCAAACTCGCGGCCAGCAGCCCGATTCCGACGACCACCTCGAGCACGGCGAACGGGGTGGCGGCGCCGCCGTACGTCGTGGCGAAGGTCGCGCTGCCCGTGACCTCACCGCCGGCGAGGGCGGCAGACAGGATGCAGGCGACCGAGGCAAGCACCCCGGTCACCGCCTTCGCGGCTACCGACACGCGTCCCCGGTCACCGGCTGATTGTGTCATCGGCAACGTGCGGCGAGATTGGGGCCAGCACGGATCCGTGCCTGCCACGATGACGGAGGCGGCCGCGCCGCTGATACTTGACATGCCCGGAACGTAAGGAGGCGCGTGACGCGACGACACCTGACGGCGTTCGCCCTGGCCGGTCTCGCGCTGGTCGCCGTCGCCTCGCTCGCGTACGGCTCCGACGATCGCGCGGAGCCGCCCGGGAAGTCGGGCGGCGCGGCGGGCCTCGTGTTGAGACTCGCTGTCCTCGAGTACCCGGGCAAGCCCGCCGCCCAGATCGCCGAGCGCTACGCGCAGCGCGTGGACGACCTGTCGAACGGCGCGATTGGCGTCGCAATCACGTACTGGCCCACCGGCTTCGAGCGAACAACGCCGAGCAGCCGGGTCGAGGCGAGCGCGATCCGCGCAGTGCGCGACGGCGAGCCGGAGCTCGCGCTCATCCCGTCGCACGCGTTCGAGGCGCAGGGCGTGAGTACGCTCCGGGTGCTCCAGGCGCCGTTACTGATCACCTCCTGGACGCAGGCCGCTCGCGCCACCACGGGCCCGCTCGCCGACCGGCTCCAGGCAGGCCTGTCCCCGCTGGCGCTGACCGGACTGGGACTCGTTCCCGAGGGTCTGCAGCGGCCCTTCGGCTTCCTGAAGCCGCTCGTCTCGCCGGCGGACTTCGCCACGGTGACGATACGCGCCGACTCCTCTCCGGCCACCCGCAGGGTGCTGCGAACACTGGGCGCCCACCCAGTCCGCCTGGACCTCGCAGGAGTCGACACTTCTGTCTACAGCGGCTTCGTCAACGACGCCACGTCGCTGCCCAGCGCCGACGAGGACTTCCCGAACGGTGCCTACACCGCCGGCAACATCGCGCTCTTTCCGAAGATCGACGTCATCGTCGCCTCGACCGGAGCGTTCGGCCGCCTCAGGCCGGCGCAGCAGGCAGTTCTCCGCGGTGCGGTCGCCGAAACGCGGGCCGATTCGACCGGGGCAGCCGGCGAGCGAGCAGCCGCTGCTGCGTTCTGTCGCGGAGGGGGAACGATCGTGCGCGCCAGTCGATCCGAGTTGCAGGCTCTCCGCACGGAAACCGCACCGCTGCTCGACGCGATGCGGCGCGATCCCGAGACCCGAGCGCTGATCGCACGCATGGAACGGCTCAGGCCCGGCGGGCGAACCGGCGTCCCGCCCTGTGCTTCCAATCAGGTCGAGCCCGTCGTCGAGCCGAGCGCCGACGAGCAAGCGTCGGTGGCCACGTCGCTGGTTCCGCCGGCAGGAAGCTACCGACGCGCCTTAACGATCGCCGAACTCCGCGCTGCGGGCGCCGACGCGACGCAGGCCCACAGGAACGAAGGAGTGACGACTCTCACGTTCTACGGCCACGTCTCGAGCCAGCGCTTCGTCGTCGAGTGGCAGGGGCCGACCCGGCCTGCCTGCCGCGGCAGCGTGGAGTTCCGGAACCGCTTTGTCGGGCTCCGGTGGAACCCTGCGACGCCGTGCAGCGGCCACGTCGCATTCTCGTGGAAACACGCCCCTCGCGGCGATTTCACAATCGTCAAGGTCGATCCGCACACGGAGCCGAGGTGGATCCAGAACGCCTATCTCGGTACGTGGAAGCGCGTCGATTGCACGCCCAGCTGTGGCGCTCGCGACAAGCTCTCGGCTGGAGAAACGGCACTCCTGCTGCGACGTGGACTACCCGGCGAGCTGTACGTCGCCTGCCACAAGGTCGCCTCCTTCCCGTGGGACTACGAGTGCAGCTATCGCAGGGCTGAAGCGCGCGTTAGCGCCCGGTTCGGCGTGGATGTCGATGATCGCGAGATCACGCGTACGAGTAACGACTAGCGGGTCTCGACGCTTAGCGGTGCGTCGGCAGCTCGGCCACGACGCGAGTCCCACCGCCCCGCGGCGACGCGATTTCGAGCCGCCCGCCCAGTGTGGCGACCCGGTCGGTGAGGCCCACAAGCCCCGATCCGCCCACATCGGCGCCACCCCGCCCGTCGTCCTCGATGTCGAGGCGGACGATTCCGTCTTCCTCGGCCAGAGCGACCCGGATCGAGCCTGCGTCCGCATGCTTGACGGCGTTCGCGAGGCTCTCCGAGCACACGAACCACAGCGCCGACGCCACCTCCGCCGAGACGGTCACGTCCGCCAGGTCGAGGTCGATCTCGACGGGGAGGTCAGCCGTAAGCCGCTTGAGGGCGGCGGCGAGCCCGGCTCGATCGACTCCGCCGAGTCCGCGTGCGAGCGCGTCGAGCTCGGGGCGCACGAGGGCAAGCTGCTGCAACGTTCGGGCGAGCGCGGCCGCGAGCCGCTCGCCGCCGGATCCGGGTCGCGCTTCGCGCACGAGCCGCTCAACGTCTGCGAGCGCTGCGCCAGCGCCGCGCTCGAGCCGCTCGGCGAGCCGCCTCCGCTCCTCCTCTTCGGCCAGCAGCAATCTGCGGCGCGAGGCCGCCACGGCGTCCGCCTGGCGGCCCACCTCTGTCCGTAGGCGGGCACGCTCCGCGGCGAGGCCGACCACGGCGATCACCGCCGACCGCGTGGCGGCGTCGTCTAGCGCGAGCCGGTCGTGAATGACCACTCCCAGGCGCCGGCCAGCCACCGTCACCGGCGTCGACACTCGATCCGCCGGGCGCGGCGGCAGCGGTTCGCCGTCGCCGTCGACCAGCTCATCGGGCCCGAGTGCGTACCCGATCTCGAGCTCCGGGTCGCCGAGGAGGTCGCGCAGCGCCTCACGCAGCGTCGCGCCGCCGCGCTCGAAAGCCACCACCCGCTCTGCGAGAGACGCGGGCGCGTCGAGCATCACCGCCTTGAACAGCAGGGCACCGGTGAGGGCCACCGCGGCGGCGTATCCGAGCACGGTCACGTCGGTCACGTCCTGCATTGCGCCGGCGAGGCTACGAACGGCGTCGGCGGCAATTGCAGCGCAGAGGATCGAGGTTGCGGCGAGACCGTGCCCGGCGATCATCCGACTGCGGCGCCCTGGAGCATTCCTTCGGGCTGCCGCGGCCATCCCGACGAACACGACGGAAAGAACGAGCGCGGAGCCGTCGTCGTTCCACAACGGCCACACCACGGCGGCCGTCCACGCAAGCGCGATCCCGCTCGCGGCGAGTGTCGTTCGCGGCCTGCCCGCCGGCAGTCCGAGCGCGAGGTGGAGGAGCGGGGCTCGGTGGAAGTAGGCGGCGTGCACGGCAAGCCACCGTACGGCTGCCGGCCCGGTGTGCTCGAAGTTGAAGGCGAACCAGGAGAAGCCCGCAAGCAGCAGGAGTACTCCTGCCGCGGGCGGCCGTCGCCGCACCAGCAGCGCGATCCCGAGGCCGATCAATGTCCAGCCGGCGAGCAGGTCGGGCAGCCAGCCGCTCACGTCCCTCCAGACATACGCCTGCTGCTCCGCCACCAAGCCCAACGCGACCCCGGCGCAGGCAAGCCCGACGAGCGCGAGCCGGCGCACTAGAGGAGCGCGGCGAGCGCTTCCCCGGAGAGCTCGTCCTTGCCGAGGAAGCCGGCAACCGGGGCGCCCGGAAGGCGCATCTCGTAGGCGCTGCGCCGCCGACTCGAGATGAGCACGACTCGCGGCGGCTGCGCGCTCGCTGCGAGTCGCTCGGCCACCTCGAAGCCGTCCATCCCTGGCAGCTGCACGTCGAGCAGGACGAGATCCGGACGGAGTCGCTCGACGGCGTCGAGGGCCTCCTCCCCGTCTTCGACCGCCGCGACGACCACGAAGCCCTGCAGTTCGAGGAGCGCACATGCGGACACGCGGAAGTCCTCGTGGTCGTCGACGATCAGCACCGTCGGGCGCATCGGCGAATCGTCCCACCGATCGTCGCCGCTCGCATCGCGGCTGGCACGGGTCCGAAGAGGCGCCCAATCGGCCTGCCGGAGGTCCCGTGCCAGCCACAGTGCCGGTCTCGGGGTGGCCACGATGACCCGGCGCCTCGCCCTTCGTACGGTCGACGGGTCATCGACGAAGGAGGAATCATGGCAATTCTGCAGAGCCGCGCGAGGGCGATTCGCCTGCGGCTTCTTGTCCTGGCGGTGATCGTCGCTGCGAGCGGGCTGACCCTCCACGCAGCGGTCGCGGCCCCGACTCACGGGAACCGGTTCGAGGCCACCTTCCACGAGACCAACGCGTCGATCACCAACCGCGTCGCAGACCTCGGCGTCTTCCAGCTGATCAACACCGGCAGCGGAACGGTCGAGGGGTACGGCCCCGCGACGATGGTGATCGGGGTGACGCAGGACCGCTCGGTCCAGCCCTGCGGCCCGGGTAGCTCGACGAACGCGGCGGTGCGGCGAATCGTCCTCGAGGCGGGCGTGCTCGTCGTGCGCGAGCTGGCGTACGTGTGCCCTACCGCGTTGGGCCCGGTCGCCACGGGCACGTGGAGAGTCGACGGGTCGTCGAGCACCGGCGTCTTCGCCGGCGCCCGCGGGCGTGGCAACGGCACGGTGCACGTCGCGACCGGCACGGCGACGCTCACCGGGAAGCTGAAGCTCGCCCACGAGCCGACGCCTGAGGGCTTGAGAGCCCTCGAGGAAGGGAGCCACAAATGAACTGGCCGAGAGCAGCAGGCGCGACGATCGTCTTGGTGGCCGTCGTCGCCGGAGTCGGGGCCGTGCTGGCGCACGCGACGGTCCCGGGGAAGAACGGCAAGATCGTCTTCCGCGTGGCGCTCGGGCACCCGGCCCGCCTGGCGATCGTCAACGCCGACGGCACGGGCGAGCGAAGGCTCACTCATACCAAGAACGTCAACGACGGCAACCCGGACTGGTCGCCGGACGGCTCGAAGATCGCCTTCGAACGCTGTGGCGTAAAAGGGGCTGGAGGCTGCGCGATCTTTTCGATCCGCCCCGCAGGGACTGGGCTCAAGCGGCTCGGCCCCCGCGGCGACGATCGCGCCCTACCTGCCTGGGCGCCGAACGGCAAGGCGATCGCCTACTCGCGCGGCTGGGGGCCCGTGCAAGGCGGCTGGATCAAGTTCAACGAGCTGTTCGTGATGAACGCGAGCGGAACGGGTTCGCGTCAGCTCACGCGCTTCAACGCCTCGAAGCCTTTCTCGACCTTCGTCGGCGGCTCGTCGTGGTCGCCGGACGGAAAGCAGCTCGTCTTCGAGGCCGGGACCTCGCCGCGCGGCGAGCCGGCGAACAGCCGCGCGCTCTTCGTCGTCAACGCCGACGGCTCCGAACTCCGCCAGCTCACGCCGTGGAGCCTCGCTGCCGGAGAGCGGCCCGACTGGTCTCCCGACGGCGAGCTGATTCTCTTCAAGGCGCCCGCGAAGGGGCAACACGGCAACCTCTACACGATCCATGTCGACGGCAGCGGCCTGAAGCAAATCACCCGCTACCCGGCTCCGAAAGCCGTCTTCTCCGGGTCCTTCTCCCCCGACGGGAAGTGGATCACCTTCTCCAGGTTCGCGGGCCCGGGCATCTTCGTGATGCGCACAGACGGAACGGGCGTCCGCCAGATCACGCGAGGCGGTTGGCACAACGCACCCGACTGGGGGCCGGCGCGCTGACCGAGCGCGTCCTGCACTCGACGTGACGAATCCCTACAACGACAACTCGAGAAAGGAGAAACCGATGCTCAAGTTTGCGCTCACACTCACTGCAATCGCCGCTGCGGCAGCTCTCACAACAGGGCCGGCCGCGGCCGCGTCCGACCTCTGCGTCGGCGACAAGCCCGGCTGCTTCGCGACGATCCAGGCTGCTGTCGACGCGGCGCATGACGGCGACAGGATCAAGGTTGGCCCGGGCACGTTCGCCGGCGGGTTGACAATCGACGTCAGCGTCCAGCTCGTGGGGGCCGGGGCACACGCCACGATCATCAAAGGCGGAGGCCCGGTGCTCACGATCGGGCGCCAGCTGGCTCCGGATCCGCCCACGGTCTCGATCCGGGGCGTCACTATCACCGGAGGCGACGTCTCGACTCGCGGCGAGGACAAGTTCGCCGCGCTCGGCGGCGGGGTCTTCATCGAGATCGCGGCTGCCTTCGGCCGAGGGGCGACCGTCACGATCGCCGACAGCGTCATCACGGGCAACCGCGCGGCGCCGGCAGAGACGTTTCCCGGCGGCGACTTCGCGCTCGCCCAGGGCGGTGGGATCGACAACTTCG
The DNA here is from genome assembly GCA_963738205.1 of uncultured Actinomycetes bacterium. GTDB lineage: Bacteria > Actinomycetota > Thermoleophilia > Gaiellales > Gaiellaceae > DATFQE01. Next base: position 120,613 of record CAVTVQ010000009.1, on the reverse strand, counting down.
GCGATCTCACGCTCGTCAACACGCAGGTCACGAACAACACGGTGGGATCGACACCGGCGATGACGTCACTCGCGACCGAGGCAAACGCGGGCGGCATCTACAACCACATCCAGGCCAAGCTCGCGTTGGAGCGCTCGGTCGTGCGCGGCAACCACGCACGCGTGACCTCGCCGCACGACGGTGCGGCGGACTCGGGTGGGATCTTCTCCCTGGGCGAGCTCACGATCAGGAACAGCGGCATCAGCGACAACACGGCAGAGCTCGAGTCGTCGGCTCCGGTGACCGTCGACCAGGTGGCGCTCGCGGGTGGGATCAACGTAGCGTTCTGCCCGGTCGAGTTCTGCGGGCCGCCCCACCCGACCACGATCAAGAACACGGTCGTGCGCGGCAATCAAGCGACGACGCGGAACGTCAACACCGAGGGATTCGCCGTTGCCTTCGCCGGCGCGATCGCGGCGGAGGGCCCGCTCCTGGTCGAACGCAGCATCGTCAGCGACAACATCGTCCGCTCCGTTTCGGCGGGCGACGCGGCTGTCGACGGCGGCGGACTCGATGTGACGGGGGAGATCATGATCCGCGACAGCCTGATCACCCACAACCGTGCCGTCGCCGAGGCGGTCCGGGCGGCGTACGCCGTGGGCGGAGGCATCGCGAACGGCGGACGGCTGACGCTCGAGCGAACGCTCGTGGTCGGTAATAGCCTCCGTGCTACTGGAGCGGGCGGCGACCTGCCGTTCGGGGTCCCCTCGCTCGTCCAGGGCGGCGGGATCTGGAACGGCGACTTCGACCATGGGCCTCCGCAGCTGACCCTGATCCGGAGCGCGGTCCTGCACAACAGCCTGAGTGCGAGCCCGGGCTTCCTCGTGCAGGGCGGCGGTGTCTATACGGACTTCCCTGTCAACCTGACGAGGACCCTGATCGCCGGTAACAAGCCCGATCAGTGCTTCGGCTGCTGAGGGCTCGGAGGCGGGAGAGGAAGCCGTCCCGCGCGCGGGGCGGTTTCCTCTCGATGGCACTTGCGCGGCCGGCCGGATTCGCGGCGGTATGGAGCTAGTCGGACTCGAACCGACGACCTCCTGGGTGCGATCCAGGCGCTCTCCCAGCTGAGCTATAGCCCCGCGGCGACCAAGTGTAGCCGCCTCGTGGCACGCGCTATCGCTTTCGCCGAGCGCCCCGACTGACCACGACCGCCACCTTCGTGCCACGCTTCAGCCGCAAGCCGGGGCGCCGGCTTTGCGAGACCACACGGCCTTTCCTCACCTTTGGCGAGTAGGCCTTCTTCACCGCACCGAGCGCGCACCTTCGAGCCTTGAGGGCCTTGCGTGCGGCAACCAGTGTTTTGCCCTTCACGTTGGGCACAACACAGCGAGCGGCGACGACGACGTCGCGCTCGACGGCGACGACCAGTGGCCCTAGGTGCACCGTGCTCGTCCAGTTGCCCTCGTTGTCACGGGTGCGGAGATGGAAGTAATACGTCCTGTTGGCGAGCTCGGGGAACGTGACTCCGCTCGCCGTCTCCTCGGCATCCTTGACGGTGTCGGGGAGCGTCGTGGCCGCGTTGTCGAGCAAGTAGGAGAACCCGTCCACGCCGCTCTGCGTGTCGGTTGCCCCGCTCCACCTGACCTCGATCCAGTTGTTGCTGGTCGGGACCCCGGTGGGATGCGACGGGCTCGAAAGCGTGGGGTCGCGAGGGGGCGTGACGTCGGGCGGCAGAATGATCGGCGGCGGCGCCGGAAGCGTCGGCGAGTCGGTGACGCTGAACGCGCCGGACACCTTCGCCTCCGCGGTGCGGCCCCAGACCTTGTTCCCGGGCAGCTGGCTGGGTGTCCACCGGCCTGGAAGGTCGGACTCGAAATCGTCGACCCGGACGGTCGCGTAGGCCGGGGCCGTGCTGAGGACGTCGACGCCCGGCGCCGCCAGGTCGACAGAGCCGAAACCGTAGTTCGAGAAATCGGCGAGCTGGTCGGTTGGGTCGGTGGCGGCGACGCAGATGATGTTCGGAAGGTTGGCGTCGGCGCGGCGATCCGAAGCTGCAGGGGTACACGGGGAAATCGTCGTCTTGCTGCTCCCGTCGTTCCCGGCCGCGAAGACGAACAGCGTGTTCTGACAGGCGGGATCCTGCAGGGCCGCGAGAATCGACCCGCTCCGTCCGAAGCCGCCGAAGCTGCCGTTCACCACCTTCGCTCCCTGGCGGCACGCGTAGATGAACGACCCGACGATGTCCGCTTCGGAGAGGCCGAACGAGTCGCCCGCCCGCAGGACCATCAGGCTGACGTCCCAGTTCACCCCGGTGACCCCGGACGCGTTGTTGCCTTCGGCACCGATCGTGCCCGCGACGTGCGTCCCGTGGCCGTCCGTGTCGCGCGGATCGTTGTCGTCGCCGACGAAGTCCCAGCCGCGAACGTCGTCGACGAAGCCGTTGCCGTCCTCGTCGCCGTTGCCGGGCGGATCGGCGGCGTTCACCCAGATGTTGTCGTTGAGCTCCGGGTGGTTGTAGGCGACGCCCGTGTCGACGACGGCCACCACGACGCCGCGCATCACCCGTCTCGGTCCGCCACGCCTCCGGCGCGTCGATGTCGGCGTCGGAGGCCTGGTGCAGTCCCCAGAGCTCGCCGAAGCGGGTGTCGTTCGGGCGTGAGCGGACTTGGGCGTGGGGCAGCCCGGGACCAGCGCCTTGCACGCATTGAGCCTCCCTCCCGTGCCGACCAAGCCGGCGAGAGACGACTTCGGGTCGACCCCGGCCAGGATCGCCGCCTTGACCGCCGACACCGTGGCGGCAGGGGTCTGGGCCCATTTGAGCGCGGCGACGCCGGCGACGTGCGGCGCCGCCATCGACGTGCCACTCAGCGTCTGAAAGCTCGTCGGCCCGAACGTGTCGCTCTGGCACTTGACCGCCAGATCGTCGATGTAGACGCCGTCGTCGGTGATGATCTCGTCGCTGGTCAGACGCAGACGCAGGAAGACGTTCGCCTGACCGTCTGCGGCCGAGAGGTCGTCGGTGATGGGCACGAACTCGCCGCCGGTGGAACCGGTCCAGCCGTTGACGGGCACCCACGGGCCGGCGACCGTTGCCGCCCGATCGAGCTCGAAGCCGTCGAACCCGAACTCCGTCTCGAGGAGCATCCGATAGTCCACCGCGCAGCCAACGCGTCCGGCGAGGCTCATCGGGGTGACCATCGTCAGCGCGCTGTCGGTGTCGTTGTTGTACGGGTCGGGGCTCGGCCGGTACACGTGGTTCGGCTCGGCGTACAGCACTTCGGGCCTGCGCTCCAGGCCAGCGACTGCTCGCGTCACCGTGGAGCCCGCCGGCAGGCGAACGAGGCGCAGGCCGGAGATGGGCAGAACCTCTTTCACCGACGCGCCTGCTTCGCGCAGCACCTGGGCCCGCGAAGCCGCGCTGACGCCCGGCCGGAAGCGCACGAGCGCCTCCCCCGGCACGAACGCACGCTCACGGATCGAGGCCAGCCCCGGCACGGCTCGCTGGCTCACAGCCGCCGTCGATCCGGGAAGCACGATCACCAAGGCGAGGATGCAGCCCGAAACGCTCGCCACCAACGGGCGCCTCGAGGACGACGCTTTCGCCATCGACTCCTCCTCAGCCCGGATTGGCTCAGGTTTAGAACACTTGGCTCAGCGGTTCAAGACCCTGGCTCCCGGTCTACCCGAAGGGGCAGAGGGCGCTAGGTCGCGTCCACGCGCTCGCGGGCGCCGCGGCCGTTGGACGAGGCTTGCGGCCGGAGCTCGCCGCGGCGGATGCGGTCGGCGAGGTCCTTCGACTCCTCGCGGAGCACCGTGCCGTCCTCGAACTCGATGAACGGGAGCTTGCGCTGGCCGGTCATCGCCTCGACTTTGTCGCGCTTTCCGGGGCGGAACGGCTCCTTGACGATCTCGTAGTCGATCCCCTTCGCGTCGAGCTCGCGCTGGACGCGCCAGCACGGGTGGCCGCCGAGCTTGACCCAGATGTTCGGGCACCTGTGCAGCTTGATCGCCATCAGCGCCCGTAGGCGGCCTGGCGCCGGCGCAGGACGGTGTCCAGCGTCACGGCGGCGAGCAGGATCAAGCCGGTCGTGATCAGCTTGATCGAGTCGGGATAGCCGACGAGGTCGATGCCGTTCGCGACGATCGCGATGATCAGGCCGCCGAAGAGCGCGCCGCTCACGCGGCCGCGGCCGCCGAACAGGCTGACCCCGCCGATCACGGCTGCCGCGATCGCGTCCAGGAGGATCGTGCCGCCGCCGGCCGTGAGGTCGACGGAGTTGAGCCGCGAGGCGAAGATCACGCCACCCATCGCCGCCATCGCGCCCGAGATCATGAAGACGGTGACCTTGATGAACTTGACGTTGATGCCGGCCCGCCGGGCCGCCTCGGCGTTGCCGCCGACCGCATAGACGTGACGGCCGTAGGTCGTGCGCCCGGCCACGTAGGCCGCGACGACGACGAGACCGAGCATGATCAGCCCCACCAGAGGAACCCCTCGCGAGTGGTTGCACACTGCGACCGCGGCGAAGACGAGGGCGCTCAGGAAGAGCACACGAACGGTGGTCAGAACCACGTTCCCCGTACTCAGGCCGGCGCGACGCCGGCCCAGATAGATGCCGAAGGTTGATGCGGCGTACCCGACGGCGAAGACGATGGCGATGGCCCAGCCCTGGTTCTTCGAAAGCACGTAGTTGGCGACGTTGTTGATGTAGGCGTCCTGGATCCCGATCACGCCCTCCGTCCCGAGCTGGCGCAAGATCACGCCCTGCCAGATCAGCAGTCCCGCAAGCGTGACGACGAAGGACGGCACGCCGATGAACGCGACGAAGCCTCCTTGCAGCGCTCCGATCGCAGCGCCCACCGCGATCGCCGCCGCGATCGCAACGAGTCCCGGATACTCGTGTCCCGAGTCAGGCACCTGCAACTCAGCGACCACGACGCCTGCCAGACCGCTGACGTAGCCGATCGAGAGGTCGATCTCGCCGATGAGCAGGACGAACACGACTCCGATCGCGATCACCGTCACTCCGGCCATCTGGCCGATCAGGTTCGTGAAGTTGACCGCGCTGAAGAAGACGTCGCTCTTCGACGTGAAGTACAGCGTGATGCCGATCAGGCCGAGGATGACCGGCAGGCTTCCGACATCCCCGCCCTTGAGCCCGTCCCACCGCGCACGGAGGATCGCGCCCAGGCTGTCCCCGGAGGCTGCCGCCTGGACTTCGGCCGGCGCGGAGGTGCTCACGAGGCGACCTCGGCCTCATGCTCGGGGCGCCCGAACGTGATCGCCTGCACGATCTCCTGCTCGTTGGTCTTCGCCTTCTCGTAGACCTCGACGTTGCGGCCGAGGCGCAGGACGGTGATGCGGTCCGCCACCTCGAAGACGTCGACGAGGTTGTGCGAGACGAGGACGACCCCGATCCCCTGCTCGGCGAGTCGCCTCACGAGCGCGAGCACCTGCCGGGTCTGCGCGACCCCGAGCGCCGCAGTCGGCTCGTCGAGGAACACCACCCGGTTGTTCCACATCACCGCACGAGCGACCGCGACCGACTGACGCTGCCCACCCGAGAGCGTCGCGACAGGCTGGCGAACGGATCTGATCGTGGTGACGGACAACGAGGCGAGCGTCTCGGCTGTCCGCTGCTCCATCGCGGCTTCCTTGAGGCGGAACAGCAGATCGTGCTCCTCGCGGCCGAGGTACATGTTCTGGACGACGTCGAGGTTGTCGCAAAGCGCAAGATCCTGGTAGACGACCTCGATCCCGAGCTTGGCCGCGTCCTTCGGTCCGTGGATCGTCACCTGCTTGCCCTCGAAGGAGATGTCGCCGCTGTCGATTGGATAGATGCCCGCGACGCACTTGATCAGCGTGGACTTCCCGGCGCCGTTGTCCCCGACGAGCGCCATGACCTCGCCGTCGCGGACCTCGAAGTCGACCTCGCTGAGCGCCTGCACCGCGCCGAAGCTCTTCGACACGCCGTGGAGCTCGAGCGCCGGGGGCTCGAGCGTCGGGGCCTGTTGGGCGCTCACCCGGGGTTTCTACCATGGGTGAGGGCGCGCACGTCGCGCGCCCTCACCGCGAACGTTCCTACTTGCAGTACTTCTTGTACTGCCCGACACACACCTGGCTCTTCTTCAGGAAGCCTTCCTTGAAGAGCAAGGTGTAGTTCCTCTTCGTGACCCAGACGGGCGTCAGGAGGATCGAGGGCGTGCCGCTGACCTTGCCGTTCACGCCCGGCACCTTCCGACCCTTCACGAGCGCGATCGCGGCCGCCGCGGCAGCGTTCGCCTCTGCCCGGACCGACTTGTAGACCGTGCCGCTCTGCCAGCCGGCCAGGATGAACTGGACGCCCGTTGGCGTCGCGTCCTGCCCGGTGAGCGGGATCGGCTTGAGACCGTGCGCCTTCAGCGACGAAATGACAGCGCCGGCGAGGCCGTCGTTCGCCGCGATCGAGGCATCGACCTTGTTGCCGTTCCTGGTCAGGATCTGATCGAAGATGCGCCGTCCCTTGATCGGATCCCAGTCGGTGTACTGGTCGCCGCCCTTGGCCTTCTTGAATGTTCCGTTCTTGTAGAGCGGGTTCAGGACCGAGTCGTAGCCCTGCTTGAACAGCTTGGCGTTGTTGTCCTTGATGTCGCCGTTCAACTCCGAGACGACCGGATCCTGCGAGTACTTGCCGTTCGCCTTCAGCGCCGAGACGAGGCCTGCTCCCTGGAGCTTGCCGACGCGCACGTTGTCGAAGGAGACGTAGTACGACGCTTTGCTGCCCACGACGAGGCGGTCGTAGTCGATGACCTTGGCGCCGCGACTGACGGCGAGGTTGGTGATGGCGATGCCGGAAGCCGGCGACAGCTGGTCGAGCAGGATGACCTTCGCCCCCTGGGCGAGGCACTGCTCGGCCTGCGAGCGCTGCTTCTGCGGGTCGCCGAGCGCGTTCAGGATCGAGGCTCCGACCCCGGCCTTCGTGAACGCCGCCTTGAGGTACGGGGCATCGAACAGCGTGTAGCGCGTCGAGGACTTCGTGTCCGGAAGCAGCGCGCACACCTGGACCGATCCCTGGGCCGGGCCGGTCGAGCGAGCCGCCGCGCCCGCGGCCATCAGGCCGACGAGGGCGACAGCCGCCGCAGCGACCGCCCAATGCTTGGGCTTTCTCACACTCTCACTCTCCTCACGACGAAGGTGGACTCCGACCTCGGGTCGAGGCGGAGTAATACTACTCCTCTAGTTCTTTAGTTCAAGTCCGGCGCGTGGCGCACCGAAACGGATACGTCCGAGGCAGCAGGCGCGGATCACCCGCAGCGGAGGAACCCACTAGGAGACCGGGAACTCACGCCGACTCGAGCTGCCCTCGTAGCGCGTGCGGGTCGTCAGATACGGCCCGACGTTCTGCCGCGTGACGAAGTGCAGCCCCGTGTTGGTGTCGGCCGGCGCAACGAGGCCGCCGCTGTACTTGGCCAGGAACAGCTGGAGGATCGGCAGGAAGCCCTGGAGGTACGGCTGCTGGTCGATCGTGAAATCGACGTGGCGGTCGGCGATCGCACGGAGCGTCTTCGGCAGCAGGTCGTAGCCGCCGGCGCGCACGCCGCGCTTGTGCAGGCCGTGCTTCCGCATCACCTCGGCGACGCCCTGGGTGGAGCCGCCGTCGACGGCAAACATCCCGCGCAGCTTGCGGTGCTCGCGGTAGGTCGCCTCGATCCGAGCCTGCTCGCGGCGGACGTCGGGGCCCGTCGCCACCACCCTCGTGCTGATCGGCTTGCCCGAGTCGCGGATCGCGTCGAGCGCTCCGTCGATGCGCGGCTGGATGTTCAGCTGGCCGGGCGTGGCGATGAAGAGGAAGACGTCGCCCTCGCCGACGAGCTCGGCCACGCGCGAGCCGAACTTCAGCCCGGACTGGTAGAGATCCTGGCCGACGTACGAGAGCCTCCGGTTGGCGCGGGCGCCGTCGGCGTTGTACGAGATCACCGGGATCTCGAGCTTCAGCGCCTCGGCCGTCGGCTTGTTGAAGGCCCGCGGGTCGATCACCGACACGGCGATCCCGTCGACTCTCGCCCGGATCGCCCGGCGCATCGCCGCGAGCATCTCCCCCACGTTGCTGCGCTGCGAACCAGTCCACGTGTACGAGACCCCGAACACCCGACAGGCGTCCTGGATCCCGTAACGCGTCGGCACGAAGAACGGGTTCGTCGTCGCGTGGTTGACGAATACGAACCGCCAGCGCGGATGCGGCTGCAGGAAGCGCTCGGCCTCGGAGCTGCCTGGGATGGCGACGCCGGCGGCGGCGACGCCCAGCCACCGCAGGAGCTCGGAGCGGTCGAGCGGCAGGTTGTCCGGGCTCACGCGGGCGTTCTCTGCACGAGCCGAAGCGTGACCACCACCATGACGGCGGCGAGCGCGAGGAAGATCCCGGCCTCGATCGCCTGAAACGTCCAGAAGCGGTCGGAGGGCTGGAACGACACCGCGCGGCGCCAGCCGAGCGAAAGCAGGTACTCCTGCGCGTCGACGCGGGCCTGTTGCGCGTGGACGATCGCGAGGTTCTCCCGCGCGGCGGAGATCTGCCGGCCGACACCGTCGACGAGCGAGTTGCTCAGCACCCAGTCGTGCGCGTGCGTGCTCGGAGTGAGGCCGGTGGCCGTGTCGTGCTCGGCGGCCACGTAGTGGGGGCGCAGGAAGTGGCCCACGGCGAGCCGCGCCGCGACGAAGGCCAGGAGCGCCGCTGACATCGCCGGCACAGTGCGCTTCAGCAGGGCGCCGGCGAGCACGCCGACGGCGAGCGCGAACACCGCGTACGCGGGGACGACGAGCCCTTCGATCTCGAAGCGGCTCGGTGTCATCCGGCCGTCGAGCGTGTCGAAGGGATGGCGCCACCACATGACGACCGCGCTCAGCACGAGCGCTCCGACGGCGGCCCCGAGGGCGAGCAGCAGCGTCTGCGAGAGGAGCCAGCGGCGGCGGGTGACGCCCTGCGTCCAGGCCAGCCGGTAGGTGCCGTGCTCGAGCTCCCGCGCGAGCAGCGGCGCGCCGACGAAGAGCGCGATCAGGACGGGCAGGAAGACGAGGTAGCGGGCGACGAGGACCTCACCGGTGTACTCGCTCTGGAAGTGCCGCACCACGATGTCGCAGCCCGACCGCGTCGCGGGCGGCAGGCACGACGCGAGCTCCTGGCGGTCGTACGCGGCGCGGATGCCGAACCCGCTGACCGCGGCGACGAGCCCGATCGCGGCCAGCAGGCCGGCACCGAGCGCGAACTGCATCCGGTGCTGGCGCCAGGTCACCCATGCCATCGCAGCCGCCTTCGCTCGTGGGGAGTGGGCCGCGGCAGCCGTTCGGGCGCCATGTAGGCGAGCAGCAGCTCTTCGAGCCCGATCTCGTCCACCGACCACGACGGGTCGACCACCGGCCGGTCGAGCCGTGCGAGCAGCGTCATCTGCCGGCCGCTGTGACGCTCGCGCACGATCTCGCGCACGCCGCCGATCCGGCCGAGCGGCCGGCGCGCGCCCGTCAGCAGGCGGTGTGACGCCAGGAGCTCCTCGACGGGACCTTCGAGCCTGACGCCGCCCTCGCTCAGCAGCACGATGTGGTCCGACACGCGCTCGATGTCGGCGACGACGTGGGAGGCGATCACGACGGTGGCATCGGTCTCGGCGACGCCGTGCATCAGCAGCTGCAGGAACTCACGGCCGGCAAGCGGGTCGAGGCGCGCGAACGGCTCGTCGAGGAGGACGAGCGACGGGCGTTTCCCGAGTGCGACCGCGAGCGCGAGCCGGGCGCGGTCGCCCGCGGGCAGGGCCGAGACCTTCTGCTCGGAATCGAGCCGCTCGAGGAAGTCGCTCGACAGCTCGCCGTCCCAGCGAGCGTTCGTCCGGCGTGCGAACTCGAGCGTGTCGCCGACAGTGAACGAGCGGTAGAGCGGCGCGTCCTGGCCGACGTAGCCGACGTCGCCGAGCGTGCCCGGCTCGCGCCGAGGGTCGCGCCCGAGCACGCGGATCTCGCCCTCGTCGGGCGACAGCAGGGCAACGGCGAGCGCCAGCAGGGTCGACTTGCCGGCGCCGTTCGGCCCGGCCAACCCGACGATCGCCCGGTCGGGGATCGTCAGCGTGCAGTCACGCAACGCCCAGCCACGCCGAAACCGCTTCCCCAGAGCACGAGTCTCCAGCGCGGCGGTCATGCCACCTGCCGAACCAGCGCCTCCCGAAGCGTCTTCGAAATCAGTGCGCGGACGCTCTCGTCGTCGAGCCCCGCCTGGTGCGCCCGCGCCAGCCATTGCTCCAACTCGACGCGGAGCGCCTCGTGGTGCTGGAGCGACGGCGCGGCGAGCGTGCTGGCGACGAACGTCCCTCGGCCCGGTCGCGCGACGACGAGGCCGTCGCGCTCGAGGTCGCGGTACGCCTTCGCCACGGTATTCGGGTTGATGGCGAGGTCGGCGACGACCTCCCGGACCGTCGGCAGCTGGTCGCCCACGTCGATGAGACCGAGCCGCAGCGCCTCCTTGACCTGCTGGACGATCTGGAGGTAGGTGGCCACCCCGGACCTGGCGTCGAGGTGAAACTCGATCATCAGACGACCATTGTAAGCCGCTCGGCGCACGGATCTCGACCTCGGTTACCGTCGCGCGGTGCGAACGCGTGCTCACGCAACGTGAGTTGAACCGCGCGTTGCTCGCGCGTCAGCTGTTGCCTCACTAGCCTCCGGTCCTGACGACGACGAGCTTGTCCGCTCCTGACTCGGCGCCCCAGACCTCTCCGCGACGGCCGTGGATCTGGCGGACATTTGCATTCGCCGTGGGCAGACTCAGCCGGGTGAAGCGCGCCGTCTTCGGATCGAAGCGAACGAGGGCGTTGGCGCCGAAGTCGCTCAGCCAGACGACGTCCCTGTCGTCGACGAACACCGCGTACGGCATGGGAGTCGCACCCGGCAGCCGCCACTCACGCCACCGGCGGCTCGCGGGGTCGTATCGCCCGAGCTTGCCAGCGTTCCACTCGCTGACCCAGATGCGCCCGCGAGAGTCGGTCCAGGCTCGCCGCGCGCCCTGATCGCGCGTCGGCGGCCGCAACACGGTGGCCTTTCCGCTGCGGACGTCGATGCGGCCGAGGTAGCTCCCGGCAAGCGAGGCGTAGTACACGGCGCCGGACGGAGTCGTCGTGATCCCGTACGGCCCGGCGCCGCGCGGCGCGCGGAAGACCCGCATACGACCGGTCTTGGGGTCGAGCCGTCCGTAGAGACCGCTCTGACCCGTGAACCAGAGCACCCCGCGCCTGTCGAACGTGGCCGTGTTGAGATTGGCGTAACCGGCGCTCGCCGGCAGCGGGAAGCGGCGGACACGTCGTGTGCGGGGATCGACACGAACGATTGCGTTGAGTCCGCCGTCCGTGATCCACGGGGCGCCGTCTGGGCCGACGATCACCCCGTGCGGCGCGGAACCGGTCCCGAGAGCAACCTGCCGGGTCCTCCCCGAGCTCGGGTCGAGCCAGCCGAGGTGTCCGGAGCGCTGCGCCGTGTACCAGACGCCGCCATCCCGGGCCGGGGCGACGTCGTGCGGCCGCGCGCCTGCGGGCACAGCGTATTCGCGCACCGGTAGCGCTTGCGCCAGCGCGCTTTCGGCAGGTAGCTGCTGCGCACCAAAGCCGCTCGCGACAGCGAGGCCCCCGGCCAGCGCGACTAGCAGCGTCCAGCGCTTCATCTCCCGCAGCGAGTTCTACCCGAGCAGGCACGCGGCCGTCTGAGCGCGAGCCGTTCCTGACTAGGGCAGGATCAGGTGGACGTCGCCGAACTCGTGCCAGAGGTAGCCGCGCGCGAGGGCGGCCCGATACGAGCGTGCGACGAGGTCGCGGCCGGCGACCGCGTCGAGGAGGTGCAGGTGCGACGCGCCGGGCTCGTGCCAGCCCGTAAGGAGGCCGTCGACGACGCGGAGCGCCCGGTCGGACGTGACGAGCAGGTCGGTCCAGCCGTCCGCAGCCGAGACCCACCCGTCGGGGCGCGCCGCCGTCTCCAGGGCACGGACGACCGTCGTGCCGACCGCGATCACCCGGCCGCCCCAGCGCCGGGTCGAGGTGACCAGGCGAGCCGTCGACTCCGGAACCCGATAGCGCTCCGGGTAGGGCGCTTCGCCCTCCTCGAGCGAGGAGACGCCCGTATGGAGGACGATCGGAGCGATCGCGACGCCGCGTGTGACGAGCGCCGTGACGAGCTCGTTCGTGAACGGCCGGCCGGCGCTCGGCATCTCGGCGCTGCCCGGCTCGTTCGCGAACACCGTCTGGTATTCGGCCAACGGGAGTCGCTGCTGCACGTACCGGTAGCGGATCGGCCGCCCGTGTTCGTCCAGGTAGTCGGTCAGCGGTCGCGGGAGATCAAGGCGAGCGACCCAGAGGCGCGGGCCGGCGAGGTAGGGCGCGAGCAGCTCCGCACGGCCGCCGTCGGGCAGCTCCAGCGTCTCGGGCCGACCCGACCGGCAGGGCGCGTCGCCGCAGCGGAGCTCGACCACCCAGTGACCCGCGTGTCCCGGCACGGGGGTGGATAGGTGGATGTCCACGCTGCGCCCGTCGGGCCGCTCGGCCGTGAGCGCGGCCGGCAGCGTGGCCGACGTGTTCACGACGAGGACGTCGCCGGGCTCGAGGACGTCGACGATGTCGCGAAACCGCGCGTCGACGAGCTCGTCAGAGGAGCGGGACGCGACGAGCATCCGCACCCCATCACGAGCAGCGGGCGGGCCGTGCGCCTCCAGACGCTCGGGCAGCTCGAAGGCGAGCGCGCTCATCTGTACGCCGGCAGCGCGAGCTCGCGCGCTGCGTAACGCCCGCTCGGCAGTTCGCCCTCGATCACGGCGAGCAAGCCCGGGACGCTCTCCCCGGGCGGCGGCCGGTCGGACACGTCCTCGCCCGGATAGGCGTCCTGCTGCATCTGGGTGTTCATGTCGCCGGGGTCGACGGAGTAGATGCGAAGGTCGGTGCGCTCGGCGGCGAGCACGTTCGTGAGCTGGTCGAGCGCGGCCTTCGAGGCGCCGTAGCCGCCCCAGCCTTCGTAGGCCTCGACCGCTGCGTCCGAGGAGACGTTGACGATCCGCCCGCCGGGGGCGAGGCGTGGCAGCGCCTGCTGGAAGAGCGCGAGCGGCGCCGCCACGTTGACGCGGAAGAGGTACTCGAGCTCGGAGACCGGGAAGTCGGCCACGGCCGGCAACGGGCTCGGGCCCAGCGAGCTCGCGTTGTTCACGAGCAGGTCGAGCGGGCCGTCGAGCGCGTCGAGCAGCCGGTGGCGGTGGTGCACGTCGACGACGTCTCCTGCAACGGCGGCGACCTGGGTGAGCTCCGCGAGCTCGGCTCGCGCCGCTTCGAGGGCAGCCGAGCCGCGGGCGTCGATGACGAGCGACCAGCCCCGTTCGGCGAGTGCGTATGCGAGCGCCAAGCCGAGGCCCCGTGACGCTCCGGTTACGAGCGCGTTTCTCATGGCCACGACGCTATGCGCGCCGCGGTCGGAGATGCCATCGGCGATTGGTCCTAGGTCTCCGTGACCAGGCCCTCCCGGACGGCGTACAGCGCGGCCTGCGTGCGGTCGTTGAGCCCGAGCTTCCCGAGCAGGTTGCTGACGTGGGACTTGACCGTCTTCTCCGAGACGCCGAGCTCGCGCGCGATCACCTTGTTCGACAGCCCGCGCGCGATGAGCGCGATCACCTCGAGCTCGCGTGGAGTCAGCACGGCCCGCGGCTCGGCGCGTGGACTACCGTCGGCGAGCTCGGCCATCACCCTCGCGGCGGCGGCCGGATGGAGCTGCGCCTCGCCGGCGTGCACGGTTCGGATGGCGGCAACGAGGTCCTGCGGCTGGACGTCTTTGAGCAGGTACGCCGCCGCACCGGCCCGCACGGCCGGGAGCAGCTTGTCGTCGTCGAGGAAGCTCGTCAGCACGATCACTCGGGTGGCCGGGCTGCGCTCGCGGATGCCGGGAATGGCGGCGACACCGTCGAGGCGCGGCATCACGAGGTCGAGCAGGATCACGTCGGGATGCAGGCGCTCGGCCTCGGCGACCGCCTCCTCGCCGTCCTCCGCCTCGCCCACGACCTCGATCTCGTCCTGGAGCTCGAGGAACGTCCGTAGTCCGCGCCGGACGACCGCGTGGTCGTCGGCGATCAGCACCCGGATCACTGCGCCACCTCGAGGCGGACGGTCGTCCCCTTGCCGGCGCGCGACTCGATCGCGAGCGTCCCTCCGAGCCCCTCCGCGCGCTCCTCCATCGAGGTCAGACCGAGCGTGCGCGATCGGATCGAGACGGCTTCCGGATCGAAGCCCACACCGTCGTCCCGGACGATCAAGACGAGCCGGCCGTCGTCCGCCGCCAGCTCGACCGCGAGCCGGCCGGCATCCGCGTGCCGGAGCGCGTTCTGCAGCGCCTCCTGGGCGATCCGGAACACCTCCCGCTCGCGCTCCGGGGAGCGGCGCGGTGTGCCGGTGACGCCTAGCGTGATCTCGCGCACGTAGACGCGCCGAAGCACGTCGACGTGCTTGCGAAGCGCGGTCGCCAGACCCTCGCTCTCGAGCTCGGGCGGTCGGAGCTCGAAGACGAGTGAGCGCAGCTCCTCCATCGCCTCCTGGGCCAGGGTGCGAAGCCGCTCGAGCTCCGCCCGCGCCTCGCCTCCGTCACGGTCGAGCAGGGTCATGGCCGACTCGGCAGACAGGACCAGTCCGAACAGCTTCTGGCTGACCGAGTCGTGAAGCTCCCGGGCGAGCCGGTTCCGCTCCTCGACGATGCTGAGCTCGCGGCTGCGCTCGTACAGGCGCGCGTTCTCGATCGTCGTCGCCGCGTGCGCGGCGAGCATCACGATCACCTTCTCGTCGTCGTCGTCGAACGCGGGCGCGCCGAGCTTCTCGGTGAGGTAGAAGGCGCCGATCACGCCGCTCCTGGCGACGATGGGGACGCCCAGGAAGGAACGCATGTCGGGATGCGCTCGCGGCCACCAGCCCTTGAAGCGGGGATCGGTGTGGATGTCGGTCGTCCGGTAAGGGGTCTCCCCCTCGAGCATCGCTCCCAGGAGACCGTGCGTCCGCGGCAGCGGCCCTATGGCGGCTATCAGCTTGTCGCTCATGCCCGAGGTGATGAACTCGGCGAACGCCCCCTCTCCGTCGGGTACGCCGAGGGCGGCGTAGCGCGCGCCCGCCAGCTCCCGAGCGGCGTGGACGAGTTGCTGGAGGATCGACGCGACCGAGCGCTCGGCCGCGACGGAGAGCAGGGCGTCGCTCAACGCCTCGAACGCCCTGCTGTGCTGCTCGCTCACTGCGGACTCACGATACGCCGAGCGGCTCGCTCGTCACCTTGCGCGCCACCGCGACGAAGTTCCGCCGAGCGGGCGACGCATCGTCCGAGCGCCACGCGGCGTAGAGCGCGGTATGCCGACCCGCGAGCGGGACGAAGACGACATCGCTGCCGCGCAGCGCGCGGTACGAGCCGGCGAGCACCGAGACGCCGATGCCGGCCGCGACGAGAGCGAGGATGGTGTAGACACCGCTCGCCTCCTGCGCGACGTCGGCGACGAATCCGGCACGTCGGCAGCCCTCGGCGATGCTGTCGAAGCTCTCGGGGGCGTCGCCTCGGGGCCAGAGGACGAAACCCTCGCCCCGGAGGTCCTCGAAGCGGATGAGCCGACGTCGCGCGAGCCGGTGATCCGCGGCGACGACGACGCAAAGCGGCTCGCGTGCAAGGCGCGCGAAGGCCAACTCGGGGTCGCGCCGCCGGGTGCGAACGAGGGCGACGTCGAAACGCCGCCCGAGCACACCCTCGAGCGCGGCGTCGTCGAGCGCCTCCTCGAGCGTGAGGGCTACGCCAGGATAGGACTCGCGGAACGCGCGAACGACCGACGGCACGACGGCGTTGGTGGCGGAGGCGAGGAAGACGACGCGGAGCTCGCCCACTTGGCCGCGGCCCGCCTCCCGCACGCGGCCCAGGATGCGCTCGTACTCGGCGAAGAAAGGCGGGAGCGCCTCCTTCAGCGCCTTCCCGGCTGCCGTGAGGCGCACCTCGCGGCTCGTCCGTGTGAAGAGGGCGCCCCCGAGCTCCCGCTCGAGATCGCGAACCGCCCTGGACAAGGACGGCTGCGACACGTGGAGACGCCGAGCCGCCCGCCCGAAGTGCAAATCCTCGGCCACGGCCGCGAAGGCACGGAGCAGCCGGAGGTCGATATTCATGTTTCGATGCTATCGATCGATGGCTAAGAAGTCTTGTTCAGCATCGATCCCGCAGCCTAGGTTGGCAGTGCATCGACCCGAAAACGAAGAGGAGAGAGCCTTGCCACCGACCGTCCACACCTACCGCTCGGGCGAGAGCGGCCTATTTGTGAACTCGTATCTCGTCGAGGGGGAAGACGGGATCGTCGCAATCGACGCACCGCTTCTTCTGTCCGACGGGCGAGCGTTTCGCGCGCGCCTCGAAGCCCTGCGCAAGCCGTTGCTCGGAGTGCTGATCACGCATCCGCACCCCGACCACTACAACACCGTCACTCAGCTCCTCGTGGACGCAGAGATCCCTGTGATCGCGCTGGCCGACGTCGACCGGGAGATCCGCGAGCACGACGACGCGAAGCGGGCCCAATGGGGACCGCTCTTCGGCGACGAGTGGCCCGAGAGCGCAACCTTCCCCAACCGAGTCGTCGCGTCGGACAGCGTCGTCGAACTCGGCGACCTCCGTTTCACCGCGTGGGACGCCGGGCCGGCCGAGAGCGCCAGTGAGACCGTCTGGCTCCTGGACGACGGCAGCCAGGCGTTCGTCGGCGACCTCGCGTTCAACGGCACGCACGCCTACCTGGCCGACGGGCACACGACCGCATGGCTCGAGGCGCTCGAGCGCGCGGAGGCGGAGCTCGGCGGCGTGCGCCAGATCTACGTCGGCCACGGCCTTCCGACGGCCCCGGGGGTCTTCGCCGAGCAACGCCGCTACCTGTTGATGGTTCGCGAGGCGATCGCGCGAATCGCGGAGGGCCGTCCCGAGCTGACCGAGCAGGAGTCGGCCCAGGTGGCGGACCTCATGCACCGCTTTCTGCCGGACGCGCCGCTCGGCTGGCTCGTCAACGTCGGCGCCTCGGCCGTCGCGGGCGAGCTCGCCGCCGAGCCGGTCGGTTAGCGCCGCTCGACGCGGGAGCCGCCGACGATCGCCTCGCGAGCGTCGGCGAGGCGTACGAGCGCCTTGCCGTTGCCGTCGTAGTCAGGCGACCAGACGACGAGGGTGGCCTGCTCGCCCCCGACACGGACGGGCTCGTCGAGCGAGGGCGTGGCGCCGAGCCAGTAGCGCAGGAACGGATTCTCGGCACGTTCCCGGCCGATCGTCGTCTCGTCCGTGTGGCCGGGCAGCACGCGCGTCTCGTCGGGCAGCTCCATCAGCTTCAGCACCGAATCGCGGATGACGGCTGCGTCGGGGCCGCCGCCGACGGCGTCCTTGAAGAGCAGGTCGCCCGAGAAGCACAGCCCGTCGACGACGAAGGCGACGTGGTCGTCGGCGTGGCCCGGCGTGGGGATCGCCTGCGCCCACGGAACGCTCTGCGTGCCGCGGACGCCATAACGGCTGGCGAGCTCATCGTCGCCCGCGACGTGGTCGGCGTGCGTGTGCGTCGTGAGCAGGGCGGTCACGTCGAGCCCTTCGCGCTCGACGATCTGCGTCAGCGGGTCGAGCGGTGCGCCGCTGTCGACGAAAAACGCCTCGCGACGGCCTTCGTCCCACGCGAGGTACGCGTTCGACAGCCAACCCGGATGCATGCTCCGCTCGACGATCACCGCTCGTTAGGCTAGTGCTTCCTCAGGTGATGAGAGCCCAGCTTCTGGGTTGCGAGCACCAAGCCAGGGGCCGCACTCGCCCGCGTCAAAGGCTCTCTGCAGCCTTTGTAAGGGCGAGGGTGGTTCCTGGCGCCGCGTGCTCGCGGGCCAGAAGTAGGCTTGCATTGCCTGAGGGAGCACCCAACCACGAAACCGCAACCGGGGGAGGACGAATGGCCGGCCTGATGTCCAGAGCCGCGACGGTGATCAAGGCGAAGTTCTCGAAGCTGCTGGATCGGGCCGAGGATCCCGGCGAGACGCTCGACTACTCGTACGAGCAGCAGCTGCAGCTGCTCCAGAACGTCAAGCGCGGCGTGGCGGACGTCGTGACGGCCAAGAAGCGGCTCCAGTTGCAAGCGGACAAGCTCGAGCAGAGTCTGGTGAAGCTCGACACGCAGGCACGGCAGGCGCTGGCCGCCGGCCGCGAAGACCTCGCTCGGGCGGCGCTCGAGCGCAAGTCCGCGGCCCAGACTCAGCTGCAGGATCTGGACCAGCAGCTGCAGGCGCTCGAGGCGCAGCAGCAGAAGCTCGTCGCGAGCGAGCGCCAGCTCTCCGCCAAAGTCGAGGCCTTCCGCACGCAGAAGGAGACGATCAAGGCCCAGTACTCGGCCGCCGAGGCGCAGGTGCGGATCGGCGAGGCCGCAACGGGGATCGGCGAGCAGATGGCCGACACCGGCCTGGCGATCCAGCGTGCGAAGGACAAGACCGAAGCGATGACCGCCCGTGCCGGGGCGATCGACGAGCTGGTCGAGTCGGGCGCCCTCGAGGACTTTACGAGCGACCAGACCCAGCTCGACCGCGAGCTTGCGCAGATCTCGTCGCAGAGCCAGGTCGACTCGGAGCTCGAGAAGATGAAGGCCGAGCTCGGCTCCGGCGAGAAGAAGGAGCTGGAGTCGTGATCGTCCGGATCATGGACGGAGGCGGCCAGTACCGCGTCGACGAGAGCCTCCTCGCGCAGCTCAACGAGCTCGACGACCAGGCGGTCGCGGCGCTGGATCGCGATGACGAGCCGGCGCTGGACGCGAAGCTCGACGAGATGGCCGACCTCGTGCGCTCGAACGGCGAGCCGCTGCCAGACGACGACATCTCCGCCTCGGACATCGTGATCCCGCCGAGCGACCTGACGCTCGAGGAGACGCGGCGCCTGCTCTCGGACGACGGCCTGATTCCCGACCTGCCCGCAGCCAGCTGACCGATCCACGGATCGAGGCCTACGCTCGCCTCCTCGTCGAGCGCTGCATCGACGTCCAGCCGGGTTGGCAGGTCGCAGTCTCATCCGGACCGCTGGCGCGGCCGCTCGTCATCGAGGTGATCCGCCTGATCGCCAGGCGCGGGGCCTACGCGCTGCCACGGATGAGCGTCACCGAGTCGCTGATCCCGCGCGACCCCACGTGGGCCAGTGAGGCGCCGGAGGAGCTGCTCCGCGAGCTGCCGCCGCTCGAGCAGGCGTTCTGGGACCAGATCGACGCGGATGTCGTCATCTACGCGCCCGAGAACACGCGCTCCGGGTCGGAGGTCTCACCCGAGCGGCAGGCGCTTCTGCGCGAGTCGATGCGCCCGATCCTGCCGCGGATCCTCAGCTACGAGATCAAGTGGGTCGCGTGCATGTACCCCACCCCTGCGATCGCGCAGGACGCTGGGATGTCGACCACCGCGTTCGCCGACTTCCTCTTCGGCGCGTGTCTGCGCGACTGGGATGCCGAGGGCGAGCGGATGCGCCGCATCGCCGACCGCTTCGACGCCGCCGAGGAAGTCCGCATCGTGGGTGTCGAGACGGACGTCTCGTTCTCGCTGGCCGGCCGGCACGGCAAGGTCGACGCCGGCGACGCGAACATGCCCGCCGGCGAGGTCTTCTACAGCCCGGTCGAAGACTCGGCCAACGGCGTCGTCACGTTCGGCGAGTACCCCGGCTGGTACGGCGGCCACCAGGTGGACGGGATCCGCTTCCGCTTCGAGCACGGCGTGATCGTGGACGCCTCGGCCGCGAGCGACGAGGAGTTCCTGCTGGCGACGCTCGAGACCGACGAGGGCGCCCGCCGGCTCGGCGAGTTCGGGATCGGCTGCAACGAGGGGATCGACCGCGCGTACGGCAACCCGCTGTTCGACGAGAAGATCTACGGGACGATCCACCTCGCGATCGGCGCGGGCTTCCCGCTGCTGGGCGGCACCAACGAGAGCGCGATCCACTGGGACATCGTCAAGGAGCTGAGGAACGGCGGCGAGATCTGGCTGGACGGCGAGCTCGTCCAGCAGAACGGCGAGTGGCAGTTCTAGGCGTCGAGCCGAACGCTCGGCCCGCTAGAGCGGCGCGCCGAACATCCCGAACCAGCGCGAGATGTCCTGCTCGATCGGGAGCTCCGGCTCCAGCTTCGCCTTGAGCTCGAGCTCCTCGGCGTTGTCGCGCTCTTGATCGGTGCCCGTCGGCACGAACGGCCAGAACGCGCCTCGCTTGTAGCCGTAGATCCAGTAGACCGGATGCTCGTGGCCGTCGAAGCGGAACATCGCCGCGAGCAGCTGCGGCCCGAAGCCGCGTGACTGCAGCTCCTCGCCGACCGCGTGCACGGCGTTGACGAGGTCCTCGAAGTCGGGGTCCTCGAAGACGAGCCACTCGTAGCCGTACGTGTCGGTCGAGCGCTTGAGCCGTGCGCCTGTGCTCTGGGCGACGACGTCGAGCAGCTCCTGGAGCTCGTTCTCGGCCCGGACGAACTCGCCGGCCGACAGCGGCTTGAACACGACCGCGGCCTTCCCGGCCGGCTTCAGCCCGTGCTCGACCTCCATCGTCACCTGGGCGGTCGACAGGGCGAACAGCTGCTCGCGCGAAGCCTCCTTCAGGCGCTTGCGCCCGAGGACAACGTCCAGGAAGCCCACGACGCTGCTAGAGCTTGCCCATCTCGCGCGAGACGCGCTCGAGGGCCGCAAGCCGCTTCTCGAGCGGCGGGTGCGTCAGGAAGAGCTCGCCGAAGGCGGACTTCACGTTCGTCGGGATGATGAAGAACGCGTTCATCGACTGGACCTCGCGCAAGTCCTTCTGAGGGATACGCAGCATCTGCGAGCTGATCTTCTGCAGCGCGCTCATCAGGTGCTCCGGCGCGCCGGTGATCAGGGCAGCGCCGCGGTCGGCCGCGTACTCGCGGTAGCGGGAGATCGTGCGAATGAGGATGTAGCTGATCAGGTACGTCACGATCGAGACGACCACGACGATCAACCAGACCGGCACGCCGCGGTCGCGGTCGCCACCGCCGCCGAAGAACGCGCCCCAGCGCGCCAGCAGCCCGGCGAGCATCGCGAAGAAGCCGGCGAGGGTCATGATCAGGACGTCGCGGTTGGCGATGTGGGAGAGCTCGTGCGCGAGCACGCCCTCGATCTCCTGCGGCTCGAGCCGGTTCCAGAGCCCCGTGGTCACGGCGACGGCCGAGTTCTTCGGGTTGCGGCCGGTCGCGAATGCGTTCGGCATCTCGGTGTCGATCAGCGCGACCTTGGGCTTCGGCAGGTCGGCCAGCGC
Organism: uncultured Actinomycetes bacterium; assembly: GCA_963738205.1. Lineage (GTDB taxonomy): Bacteria > Actinomycetota > Thermoleophilia > Gaiellales > Gaiellaceae > DATFQE01. The sequence continues at coordinate 99,357 of CAVTVQ010000009.1, read as the reverse complement.
GCACAGCCGCTCGACCATGTCGTGCAGCTCGGGTGCCTGGTCGCGCTCGACCACCTTGGCGCCCGCGGCGAGCAGCGCCAGCTTCGCCGAGCTGTAGTACTGGAAGATCGCGATCCCGGCGATGATCAGGATCAACGGGATGAGACCGACGTTCAGGAAGCTGATCAGGACGGCGCCGAAGATGACGTACAGCAGCCCGAGCAGGCCGCCTGTCAGCAGGATGCGGAACGTCAGTCCGCGGTCACGACCATAGGCCTTGCGTTTCATCGAAAATCGCGCTCCTTGAGAGGAATGGGGCTGGTCGCAAGTGTAGCCGTGGCCCTGTCGGTGACCGCGCCCGCCGCGCGCGCCGCCGACACCGCGGTCGTCGTCGTTCCGAACCTCGATCTGCAGGCGTTTTCGGAGCGTGGAGCGGTCGGGCTGCTCGTGCCCGGATCGGGCTCCGAGGTCTCGCGGCGGGGCGCGCTGGCAGCGCTCGTCCGGGGCGAGGTGGAGCCCGCGCTGACGGGTGGCGTCCCCGAGGGCAAGCCGAAGATCGAGCTTTCCGACCAGCCGGCGGAGGTGACGTTCTACGTCGCCCTGCCGCCGCCGGGAACGCATCCGAACGACCGCCGCTACCCGATCGCGGTGGTCGGCGACGACTATCAGGGCCTGCTGGAGTCGAGCTCCACGCGCATCCCCGGCCTGGTCTCGATCGCGGACGTGGCGCCGAGCGCCGTCGCGCTGGAAGACGGCGACGAGCCGCCGATCACCTCCAGGCCCTCGGACGATCCGGTCGACGAGCTGCGTGAGCTGGACGAGCGGCTCGACGACTCGCACGACGCGCGCTTCGGCGCCGACCTCGTGCTCATGCTGGCGCTGCTCGTCGGGAGCATCGCCGCGCTGTTGCTGCGGTCCCAGCTGCTCGGGCGGACGGCCTTGCTCGCCGCGCCGGCGGCGCTGGCGACGGCGGTGGGGCTCAGCGCGCTCGACGTGTCACGGCCGAGCGTCGTCCTGCCGATCCTGGCTGTCGCCGTGCCGTTGCTCTCGCTCGCCGCGGCGGCCCTCGCCTCCAGTCGCGGGCGCCTGCTCGCGCTGCTCGTCGTGTTCATCGCCGCGTACGGAGTCGTGCTGGCCTTCTGGCCGGAGGTCAACTCGCTGGCGGTCATCGGCCCGCACCCCTACGGCGGCGGGCGCTTCTACGGGCTGACGAACCAGACGGCCACGCTGCTCCTTGCCCCGGCGCTGGCGGCGGGCGCGCTTGCCGGCCTGCCCTGGCTCGCGGCCGTCGCGCTGCTCACCCTCGCCGTGGTCGGGCTGAGCGCCACGGGCGCCGACGGCGGCGGAGTCCTCGTCGCACTCAGCGGGTTCGGAGTGCTGGCGCTGCGGCTGGCCGGGGTCAGGCTCACACTGCGACGCGTCGTCGCTCTTGGTGCCGCGGTGATCCTGGCCGGCGTCCTGCTCGTCGGGATCGACGCCGCCGCGGGCGGGTCGAGCCACGTCACGCGCTCACTCGGCGGTGGTCCCGGAACGCTCGCGGAGGACATCGCTCACCGCGCCGAGGTGTCGGTCCGCGGTCCGACGTCATCGCCGATGCCCTTTCTGATCACGAGCGCCGGCCTCGTCGTGCTGATCTGGATCGGGACGCGCCGTCCCCGCTCCGCGGTCCTGGATGCGATGCTGGCGGCGCTCGCCGTGTCGCTCCTGGTCAACGACACGCCGCAAGGCGTGGCCTCGTTCGGCGCCCTCGGGGGCCTCGCGTTACTGGCTTGGCAGCGGACGCGCAGGCGGTAGACTCCGCGCCCGAATGCGCCGCCTCGCACTCATTCTCGCCGCGCTCGCGCTCGCCGTTCCTCTCGCCGCGTGTGGCGGCGAAAAAGACCAGAACACCGCGCCCGAGACGGTCGAGAACGGGACGACCGGGGGAGGCGGCGAAGGCAGCACCACGGGCACGACCGAGGAAGGGACCACCACCGAGGAGGGCACCACCACCGAGGAGGGGACCACCGGTGGTGGGGAAGGCAAGGGCGACGCGACGGCGGGCAAGGCCGTCTTCGCCAGCGCCGGCTGTGGCAGCTGTCATACGCTCGCCGACGCAGGCTCGAGCGGCAGCGTCGGCCCGAACCTCGACGACGCGAAGCCGAGCCACGACTTGGTCGTCGAGCGGGTCACGAACGGCTCCGGCGTGATGCCGTCCTTCAAGGATCAGCTTTCCGAGAAACAGATCCAGGACGTCGCCGCGTACGTCTCCAGCGTCGCCGGCTCCTAGCGCGCAGGCGCGATGATCGACCTCAAGGCTGCGCGCAGCGAGCCGGAGCGATTCCGTGCAGCCGTCGCGCGCAAGGGCGCGGCCGACGCGTTCGACGAGCTGATCGAGGCCGACCGCCGCTGGCTCGCGCTCGTCCCGCAGGTGGACGAGCTGCGCGCGCGCACCAAGCTCAGCGGGAAGCCGACCGAGGAGCAGCTTGCCGAGCTCCGCCGCGTGAAGGACGAGCTGCGGACTGCCGAGGAGCAGCTCGCGGCGGCCGAGGCCGCACGCGACGAGCTGCTGGCACGTGTGCCCAACCCGCCGCACCCGGACGCGCCCGAGGGAACGACCGAGGAGGACGCGGTCGAGCTGCGGCGCTGGGGTGACGCTGCGGTGGTCGACGACGCACCGGAACACACCGAGATCGGCCGCTTCGACATGGAACGCGCGGCACGCGTCTCCGGCTCGCGCTTCGGGTACATCATCGGTGACACGGCCCGCGTCGCGTTCGCGCTCTACGGCTTCGCAATCGACCATCTCGTGCAGGCCGGCTTCACGCCCGTCATCCCTCCCGTGCTCGTGCGCGAGGAGGCCATGTACGGCACCGGTTTTTTCCCCTCGGAGAAGAGCGACTACTACGAGATCGCGAGCGACGGCCTCTACCTCACCGGCACGTCGGAGGTCGCGCTCGCGTCCCTGCACATGGGCGAGGTGCTCGAGCAGCTGCCGATGCGTTACGCGGGCTTCTCGACGAACTTCCGCCGCGAAGCGGGAGCCGCGGGCAAGGACACGCGCGGGATGTTCCGCGTGCACCAGTTCAACAAGGTGGAGATGTTCGTGTTCGTGGCGCCCGAGGAGTCGTGGGACGAGCACGAGCGGCTGCTGGAGCTCGAGGAGCAGTTCATCCAGCGGCTCGGGCTCCCGTACCGCGTGGTCGACACGGCAGCCGGCGACCTGGGTGCTTCGGCCGCGCGCAAGTACGACATCGAAGCGTGGTTCCCGTCGCAGGGCCGCTACCGCGAGGTCACGTCCTGCTCGAACACCACGGATTACCAGGCCCGCCGCCTCGGGATCCGCTACCGCGCGAACGGCGGCCTGAAGCCGCCGCACACGCTGAACGGGACGATGGTCACCGACCGTGGGCTGTTGGCGATCCTCGAGAACTTCGGCGGTGAAGTGCCCGAGGTGCTGCGCGAGTACAGAGCGCCCGCCCGGGTCTCACGCTAGCCTCGCCTGAGCGGGCTCCTTAAACGGCGGGGTGCCGGAGCGGTCGAACGGGGCGGTCTTGAAAACCGCTGCTCGGGTCATTCCGAGCCGTGGGTTCGAATCCCACCCCCGCCGTTCGTGCCTCTCGAATTAGCCCAGACGGGTCTAGTTGCGGATGCGCGGGCGTGTCTAATCTTTAGACATGGCCGGAATGCCAGACCTAGCCGCCGTCCGCCAGGCAGCCAGCCACGCGGAGAGCGGACGTAGGCAGCTCGAGACCGAGATCCGCAGGGCTCGAGGCCAGGGCGCGTCGCTACGGGCGATCGCCGAGGCCGCGGGCGTCGCACACGAGACCGTGCGCAGGATCGCCGACTAGCCCGCCGAGCTCTTCATCGGAACGACCGAGCCGCATACGGCGGCCGGCCTACACCGTCATCAGAGAAGGACGCACAACAAATGAGAAAGATCCGGAGAGCAACGGCGCCAGGGACGCGCTTGATCTTGATAGTCCTCGCTTCGGCCTGCGCGGCCCTTGCCCTAGCGGGCACTGCCTCGGCCGGCCTCCAGATCGGTGTCGTTGAGGACGGCGTCAGAGGCGCGAACAGCACGACCTTGCTCTCGCAGATGAACGACGTCGGCATGACGCAGGATCGCGTCACCGTGCTCTGGGATCCCGCCGCTCCGATGACCATCCCCGACCAGGCGCAGATCGAGCAGATGCTTCCCTTCGCGCAGGCGCGCGGCATGAGGGTCGTATTCGCCGTCTACCCGGCGAGGCCGCTCCAGGCCCCGAAGACGGCCGCCCAGGTGAACGCCTTCGCCGCGTTCACCGCGCACCTTGCCCGCACGTTCCCGACGGTCAAGGAGTTCATCGTGGGCAACGAGCCGAACCAGACGCGATTCTGGCAGCCGCAGTTCGGCGCCAACGGCGGTGCGTGCGTCGCCTTCACCCGTGTGCTCGCCGCCTCATATGACGCGCTCAAGGGCGTCGACCCGGCGAACCGCGTGATCGGCGTCGGCCTCTCCCCGCGCGGCAACGACGACCCGAGGGCGAAGGACAACGTCTCACACTCGCCCGTCAGCTGTCTGCGCGACATGGGCGCCGCCTACCGCGGGCTCGCGCGGGCGCGGCCGCTGATGGACGAGCTCAGCTTCCACCCCTACCCGAAGAGCGATCGCGACCCGCTGATGAAGGGCTACCGCTGGCCGAACGCCGGCGTCCCCAACCTGGGCCGGATCAAGCAGGCCTTCTGGGATGCGTTCCGCGGCACCCGCCAGCCGCTGTTCGCCGAGGGCGGCGCCGCCGGCGGCGTCAAGTTCCGCCTCGACGAGGTGGGCTGGCAGGTGGGCGTCCACCCGAGCTCCCGGAACGCGTACGCAGGCGTCGAGAACATCCAGCCGACCGACGAGAGCTCGCAGGCGCGGATCTACGCCCAGCTGATCCGCTACCTCGCCTGCGACCGCAGCGTCAGCTCGCTGCTCTTTTTCGGCCTCGTCGACGAGCCCGATCTCGGCCGCTGGCAGGCGGGCCTGATCCGGGCCGACGGCACGCTGCGACCGGCATACGGCGCCGTCAAGGGCACGTTCGCCCAGACCCATGGCCGCTGCACCGGCAAGATCCACTCGTGGCGCCACACGGCGACCGTGCTCGGCGCGAAGGCCAAGTTCCCGTCGATGGGCCGCTTCAAGCCCGCGAAGAACCGCTCCTGGGCCTTCAGCGCCACCGCTGATGAGAACGCGCGCTTCCAGGCCGGCATCTTCCGCGCCGGGACGAGCCGGACGGCGATCGCGAAGCAGCTCGCCCGCGGCCGGGGCCTCCTCCGCCAGAAGGGCATGGTCAACGCCTACTGGACGCCGCGGATCAAGCTCCCGGCCCGCACCCTCCCGCGCGGCCGCTACGTCTACGGCCTCCGCCTCGCCGGCCAAATGAACCCGTCGCGCACGGCCACGTTCGTCAGCCGGCCGTTCCGCGTCGGCCACCCGAGCCTCCGCTAGTCCTCCACGCGGGTCACACCGGCACTCGCCGCACGTGAAAACCGCTGCCCGGGTCAAACCCGGGCCGTGAGTTCGAATCCTACCTCCGTGACGTCCTGGCCGCGCGTGGGGTCAGGTCTTGTGGTGACGGTCGCGGCGTGGCGTGTCGCGATGTGGCGATGCAAGACCTGACCCCAGACGCCCTCTCCAGACGGCCTCTCTGGGGCGAGAGCCGAGGCGCACCTCCCGTTCTTCGTCTGGAACGGGTCGAACTGGGCTCTTGATCGCAGCTCATTCTGAATGGGTGGGCGGGGATGTGGCCCGCCCACCCATTCTGCGCGTGGCGCATGCGCTAATTGGCAAACGCCTGGAACTCGGCGATCCTCACGTTGTCGTCCTGCGTGCTCCCGGCCGCGCAGTCGGTGACGTTCAGCGGATCGTCGTCCTGGTCACCGGCGTAGTCCGGAGCGCCCGTGCACTGGTTGGTCAGCACCTCGACTCGCAGATGGCTGGCCTTCGTGTTCGGGATGTCGAAGGAGCGGATGGTGAGCTCCGGCGCACGTGGCCTCGGCGCGATCGACGGGAACGCGTCGGGCGCGCTCGTGAAGACGACGTGGAAGTCGGCCGCGCTGGCGCACGTGACCGCTCCCTTCGCCTCGCAGGCGCTGACCCGGAACTGGCGCAGCGCCGAGACCCGAGCTTGCCCGCCGCCGTCGGGATCGCCGGCGATCGCCGGGCGAAGCTGCGCGCTCACCTGGATCCGGCGGACCTGCTGGGTGCCGCCGGCCAGGTCGACCGTCACCTGCTTGCCGGCCACCGGGCTGCCGAGCGAGGCCCAGTTGGTCGCCTCGTCGTCGTCGATCAGCCTGGCCAGGTTGATGCCGTCGCCGGACGCCGAAGCCCCGGCGCCGGCCGACGTGAGGTTTGTCCGCATCTTCACCGGAAGGTCGCGGACCTGACCGGGATTCACCGAGAACGAGGTGACCCGGGCGTGGCCGTGGCCGGGTGCCTGCGCGATCAGGTCGTACGTCCCCGGTACCAGCTGTACCTGGTTGGTGAGCGCGGTAGCCGGGTCGGTGTCGGCGATCGGAACCGCTCGGGCCTGGTAGTCGCCCGACGAACAGCTTGGCGCCCGGCACGATCGCGTCGTTCTCGTCGACCGGCCGGAACGTCACTGTCGCCTCGTTCGCGAACGGAGAGGTGAAGCTCGGCGTCGGGTCGACGTCGCCCGCACCGTTGCTGGCCGCACCCGCACCGAGACCGCGTTTGGCGAACGCGTTCCACAGGATGTCCTGGTTCGCGCCGCCGAAGCGGATCATGTCCGGCGGCGAGCATGGCGTTGCGCGAGTCGACCATGCTGACCGGGCTGAACGTGATCAGCGGGAACGAGTCGAACATCAGTTGCGCCCAGCGCCGGTTACCCGGGCAGGACGTCACAGGCGTCTGGCCGTTCGCGCAGGACTTCTGCAGCGCCGGCGTGCCGGCGCCGTACCTGGCGATCATCGCCGACCTGATGTCGAAGTTGGTCGCGCTCCAGGTCTCACCGGATGCGTGTACCTGCAGTCCGACGAAGTCGTAGTCGATGCTGGAGTAGTTGAGCGGGCTCTGGCTCATGTTGTAGTTGCGGATACCGGCGATCGGATCGGTCGTGACGTACTCGCCGATCGTGTAGGCCCGGATCCCCGGCGCTGCGTAGCCGTGCTCGTTCAGGTACTCCATCGCGATCAGGTCCGACCAGCTCTCGCTCATGCCTTGCGGCGAATTGAAGCCTGCGGACGGGCCATTGATCATCCGGTTGGTGATGGCGTGGCCGTACTCGTGCCCGATCACGCTCATGTCGAAGTCGCCGTCGACGCAACGGCTGTAGAACGCACCGGCAATCGGCTGCCACAGGTACATGTTGGTTGTCGGCGGGATGCCGTCACCAGGGGTGATCTGGTTGGCGTTGTCCCGTGCAGCGAACCCGGATGCCGGGCCACCGCTGACCCCGCCGGCCTGCGCGTTGCCCTGCTCGACGTCGTTGCCCAGACCGCCCTTGCCGAAGTTGTCCTTCTGCATGTTCCACAGCGCCTCGGTGAAGCCCAGGTGATAGGCCCAGTCGTGCTCGCGGTTGTGCATCGCGAACAGGTTCGCCCGGGCGGCGTCGATGTCGTTGCGCTGTGGCGAGGTGAAGGTCGTGTCCGGGTTACAGCGCTGCTCGAGCCATTGGTTGGTCCAGGCGTAGCTGTAGTCCCGGTCGGGGCGCGGAGTAGCCAGCTCGGTGCCCACGCTGAACGGGTTGTTGCTGAACCAATTGTGGACGGCGAATGAGTTGTTGCCCGTCGTCGTGAACGTGGGCAGCCCGGTCACGGAGTCCTTGTCCCAGCTCAGCGGTGACGCCGGCGAACCGACGACCTCGTCGCATCCCGCCGTGGCAGTGGCGCACCAGCGCACCCGGGTGTCGGTCGAGGAGTAGTCCACCGGTGGGGTGTTCGGGAAGACCCGCCACTCCGGGTTGTCAGAGTCGTGGTCGACCAGATCCTCGCGGAGCAGGATCGATCCGTCGCGAGCGTCGACGTAGGTGGCGTACGCCACCGGCGAGCCGTTCGCGCCGTTGACGTCGGCGCCAAGAGTGACCAGGTAGGCCGCCCTCGCACCGGTTGCCGTGGGCACCGCGACCAACTCGGTCTTCATCACGTCGGCGTCGGCCCGGCCAGAATCCTTGATCGCGATCTGGCGGGCGGCTGCGGCACTGAGCGTTGCGTCAGCCGGCGCAGCGGAGCTGCGGGCCAGCGACGAGCTCACGTAGTAGGCGGCCCCGTCGCGGACGCCGACCGCGAGCAGGCCGTCAACGCCGGCATGGAGGCTGCCGAAGCGCTGCCGGAACAGCACCGCGGCGCCCCGACCCATCGGGGCCACGGCGAGAGTCTCGAGCGCAGCCTTCCCGCCCTGCGTCAGTCCCAAGAGGTCGCGGTTCGCCGCGACGTACGCCTGCGCCGCTGCGACGGGTTTCGCCGGCAGGCCCTGCGCCAGCGGCTTGCCCGTCGACGCGAGCACTTCGGGCGTGCCGAATGCGTTCCAGCGAACGCTGGCGCCGAGCTCGGCCACCCTCTCCCTCTGTCGGGCCGTCGGCCCGATCCGACCCACGCGGTTATCTCTCATCTTGTTGGCCGCGTGGTCGCCCTGGATTCCTCCCGGGTCTCTCTGAGTCGCTCGTTGAGACCCGTCTTGCGCGCCTGGTGTCGCCATAACGCTGCCGGTTCCGGCCGCGAGGGCGAGTACGGCTCCGAACACCAGCGCGGCGGCCCGCGCTAACACGCGAGAGTGTGTGCGCATGATTCCCCCCTTGCCGAAGAGCTCTGACTTGCACGGGAGCCTTACTCATCTGCGCGATTTCTGCGCCGATCGTCGAACCCCACGCTTGCGCTCTCGCACGGAGCACGCTCCGGTCGGCCTCGCGCGAGCAACGTCCCGTATCAGCTGAAACCGAGCCGCGCCTGGGGACGCTGCGCGAGGCGCAGGGTCCCGACGAGGTCACGTTCGAGCGCCTCGAGGAGTGAGCGACCCGCAGGCGTCCGTCCGGCTGCCAGGCCGTCGAACGCGCGGCGCGGGACCAGGGCCAGGCGCGCACGTTCGCGCGCGCGGATGCCGACGCTCGAAGGCAGGCCGTCGAGCAAGCCGACGTAACAGGTCGCGAGGCCCGGGCCGACGAGGCGGACGCGGACCCCGCGGTCGCCGCGCCGGACGAGCTCCTCGAGCGCTCCGTACAGCGTCACCGCGCAGAAATCGGGTATCGCGCCTTCGGCGCATATCTCCACGCCCCGCCCGACGTCGATCACGTCCGTGACGGCGAGCAGCTCGTCCAGTGCCTCCGCGTTGAAGTCGCGGAACAGCGCGAGCCGGGCGAGGTAGTAGCGTGGCGGAACCGGTGTCGGTGCATGCCCGAAGTCGCCGGCAGCTGCGGGCGGGTCACCGTCACCGTCCCCGAGCATCGTCGCGAGGCGTGCGTGCCGCGCGCGGAGCCTCTCGCAGACGACCTTCAGGAGCCGTCGGCGAAGGGCCTCCGCGGCCGGATCCAGGGCCGTGAGCAGCGTGCGAAAGCGGGCACCGTCGAGGACGAGCACCGACGCCGACTCGACTGCACGAACGCTGGCGCTGCGCTCGCCCCCGGCGAGCAAGGGCAACTCGCCGAGAATGTCGCCGGGTCCCAGCTCGGCCAGCTCGATCTCGCGCTCGCCGGGCGCGCGCGCCGCAACCGCAAGTCTCCCCCACTCGACGAGGTGGAAACCGTCGGCCGCGTCTCCCTGCCGCCACAGGAGCTCTCCGGGCGCGAGCTCGATCCGCCGCAGCTCCCGCGAGATCGAGAAGACCGTATCCGGTGGGAGCTCGGAGAACAGCGGCACCGCGGCAACCGCGGCCGCTGGCTCAGACTTCGAGGTCACGAAGCTCGCTCGCGACCGTGCCGTCGTCCCGCGAGGCGGCCAGGAGCGAGTACTCCGGCACTTCCAGCCACGTCGACGTGTCGGCTGTGATCGGCTCCGAGGCGACGAGCAGCGAGCTCGCGACGTCGGCGCCGCGCATCGCCCACTCTCTGTCGTGCTCCGTGAACTCGCCGCCGAACGTGTACCAGAGCGTCACATAGGCGAGGTCGAGCTCGAGCATTGGGTCGTCGTCAGGCGGGTACCAGCCGTGGTCGAAGCTGAACCTCGTCACCACGAGCGAATTGCCGGTCGTCACGAACAGGTTTGCGGGCGACGCGGTCGTGATCCGATGACGGTCGCGGAGGTCGCGCACGATCTCGAGGGTCCGGATCGTCGCCGTCGCAAGCTCCTCCACGTCGGGCTTGCCGAGCGGGTCGCGCAGCTGCGACAGGAGCAGCACGTACAGCCACTCGGAGTCGGTGGTCCCGTCGACGCGGCGAGCGAGCTCGGGACGCACTCGCGCCAGCAGGTCGAAACGCATCCGGTCGAACTCGCGCAGATGGCCGTTGTGCGCGAGGGCGACGTGCGTGCCGGCGAACCGGAACGGGTGCGTGTTCTGCTGTGACACGACCGCGTGCGTCCGCTCCGTGAGGCCACGGACGTGTGCGAGGACGCAATTCGGGGCGAGCTTGTGCGCGAGCGCGCGCAAATTCTCGTCGTGCGTCGGCAGCGTCGTGACGCGATAGACAAATGGCTCGTCCGGATACGCCGTCGCGTCTTCCCAGGCGGCGAAGCCGAAGCCGGCGAGGTTGACGAAGCTCGCCATCATCCGCGGGCTGTACGCCTGCCGGGCGAGCGACGCGTCGGTCGCGTACAGCAGGTTCTCCAGAGGCGTCGGCAAGCCGAGGTAGGCGACGACGCGGCACACGCCGCAGAGGGTCGTGCCGGCAGGTTCGGAAGTCAAGGTTTGGTAGCCGCCGGCATTCGTCCTACGATCGTCGCAATCGCGTTGGCAGACCGAGCCGCAACCGAGGGAGTGCTCGACGTCCTGCCCCGCGCGGACCTGTTCGCGAAGCTCACACCTGAGCACCACGATCGAATCGCACCGCTGCTGCGGCCGATCGCGTTCACGCGCGGAGCGCTTCTCGTTCGCGAGGGCGCACCGGCGGAGCGGCTGGTGGTGGTGGCGAGCGGGGAGGCAGAGGTTCGGCGGCGGAACACCCTCCTCGGCCATGTCGGCCCGGGCGACGTCGTTGGCGAGGCTGCGCTCCTTCCGGGGACGACGCATGGCGCGACGGTGCGCGCGCTCGCACCGGTGGCCGGCTTCGCGCTCGAAGGCGCCGAGTTCGGCCTGCTCCGCAACCAGTTCGCGCCCATTGCGTTCGCGCTGCTGCGGGAGCTCGCCCGTGCGTTGGCGGCACGGGTACGCGCGGCGACGGCCGCGTCCGGCGCGGCGCCGGCGCGGGGCGACCGTGGGAGCCGGCGCCGGGAGGCAGTTCCAGCCGATGCGTCGCGAGCGGCGTTCTTGCGCGAGTTGCCCTTCTTCGAATCGTTTGCGGACGACGAGCTGGCCGAGCTCCTCGGCTCGCTGTACGAACTGCGGGTGCCACGCGGCGCCGCGCTGTTCCACGAGGGCGAACGCGCAGACGCATGCATGCTCGTGGCCGAGGGCGCCGTCGAGGTCGCGGTCGCGCGCGACGGGCGGACGATCCGGCTCGCAACACTCGGGCCCGGTCGTCTCCTCGGCGAGGTGTCGCTGCTCGACGGCGGCCCGCGTACGGCGACATGCACGGCATATGAGGACGCGGTCGTCCTCGAGCTGCGCTCGCGGGACTTCGAGCACCTACTCGACGGCGCGTCGCGGCCGACGCTACGGCTGCTCGAGGCCGTGAGCAGAAACCTTCTGGCCGCGTTGAGCCGCTCCGACCGGCGCCGCATCGACGTTGCGGCGGCTGTCGCCGTCGCGCCCGACGCCGTGCCCCTCGACCGCGGCGACGCGCTCGTGCGAACGATCCGGACGTCGATCATCGGCGACGACACGGTTCTCGAGGGACCGTTCGGGCCCCGCCGCATCGTCTATGCCGACTACACGGCCTCGGGACGCGCGCTCTCGTTCGTGGAGGAGTTCATCCGCCGCGAGGTTCTCCCGTCGTACGCGAACACGCACACCGAATCCTCCTGGACGGGGTTGCAGACAACCCGCCTGCGGGAGGACGCGCGCCGGATCATCCATCGCGCCGTCGGCGGAACCGACGAAGACGTCGTCATCTTCACCGGCTCCGGCGCTACCGCCGCGATCGACAAGCTCGTGCACGTCCTCGGTTTGCGCGTGCCGAGCGGGCCCGAGGAGCCTTGGCGACTGTCGCACGCGATTCCACCCGACCAGCGGCCTGTCACCTTCATCGGCCCGTTCGAGCACCACTCGAACGAGCTCCCGTGGCGGGAGTCGATCGCGGACCTGGTTGTGATCGGCGAGGATGCCGACGGCCACGTTGATCTGGGCCATCTCGCCGCGGAATTGGAGCGGTACCGCCGGCGGCCGCTCAAGATCGGCAGCTTCTCGGCCGCGTCGAACGTGACCGGGATCGTGACGGACGTCGACGCGGTCTCGATCGTCCTTCACCAGCACGGCGCGTACGCGTGTTGGGACTACGCTGCCGCAGGGCCGTACGTCCGCATCGACATGAACCCAGCGCCGGACGTCGAAGCCGGGCACCTCGCGTACAAGGACGCGATCTTCGTCTCGCCGCACAAGTTCGTCGGCGGGCCCGGTACGCCGGGCGTCCTCGTCGCGAAGCGCGCCCTGTTCCGCAACGCCGTGCCCGCCGTTCCCGGCGGCGGCACGGTCTCGTTCGTGTCCCCAACCGCGCACCGCTACCACGACGATCCGGTTCATCGCGAGGAGGGAGGTACGCCCGCGATCGTCGAGTCGATCCGTGCCGGCCTCGTCTTCCAGCTGAAAGAGGCCGTCGGCGCCGATCGCATCCGCGCGGCCGAACACGACTTCGTGCGCCGCGCACTCGCCTCGTGGCGCGCCAACCCGCGAATCGAGCTGTTGGGGAGCACCGACGCGGACCGGCTTGCGATCGTCTCCCTCGGCGTCCGCCACGAGCGCGGCCTCCTCCATTCGAACTACGTGGTCGCACTCCTGAACGACCTGTTCGGGATCCAGGCACGCAGCGGATGCTTCTGCGCCGGTCCCTACCTCCACCGGCTCTACCGGATCGACCAGCGGACGTCGAGCGCGTTCCAAGCGGAGATCGCGCTCGGGCACGAAGGGGCAAAGCTCGCGTTCTTCCGGCTCGGGTTCAACTATTTCATCAGCGAGACCGTCTTCACGTATCTCGTCGACGCCATCAACTTCGTCGCCGACCACGCGTGGAAGCTGCTGCCGCTCTACCGCTTCGACCCGTACAGCGGCCTCTGGCACCACGTTCTCGGCCGGCCGCAACCGGAGCTCACGCTCCACGCGCTTTCGTACGACTCAGGCACGCTCGAGGTGCGGGCGGCGCGCACAAGCGAAGGTGAGGGCGCGCTGCCCCGGTATCTCGACGAGGCGCGGCGCATCGTCGCTGCGATCGAGGCCGATCCGCCGCACGCGGCTGCTGAGGACGTGGCCGTCTCAGAGGAGTTTGAGGCCGTGCGGTGGTTCCCGCTCCCGGCCGAGGCTCTGCGCGCGCTCCGCGAGCGTGTGCCGCCGCGCTAGCGAGCGCCGGCCGGGAATCAGGCCACGCCTACCCGACACGCGCGCCGCGGAGGGCAGTGGCGCAGACGTCCTCGGGCTGTGGGCCGATTCTCGGGATCGCTGCGAAGAGCAACTGCCGTAGTCGCTCGTTGTTCTCGGCAAAGACCTCCATCACCCGCTTCGCAGAGACCGACTCGCCTCCCTTCACGCCGACGTCGTAGTCGGTCACCATCGCGATCGTCGCGTAGCAGAGCTCTAGCTCGCGCGCGAGGTGGCACTCGGGCACCCCGGTCATGTTGATCACATCCCAACGCATCTGCTGAAACGAGGCCGATTCGGCCCGGGTCGAGAACCGCGGCCCCTGGATCACGACCACCGTGCCGCCGTCGCGCACGGGGATGCCAAGTCCCATCGCCGTGTCGACGAGCACCCCACGGAGTTCGGGGCAGTAGGGGTCGGCCGCCGACACGTGTGTCACCGGCGCGACCTCGTAGAACGTGTCCGGCCGCCCCCACGTCCGGTCCACGAACTGGTCGCAGATGAGGAACTCGCCCAACCGGAGGTCAGCGCTGAGCGCACCGGAGGCACACGGCCCGATGATCCGCCGCACGCCGAGCTCACGCATGGCCCAGACGTTTGCGCGGTAGGGAATCCGATGCGGTGGGAACTCATGCTGCCGGCCGTGACGCGGGAGGAAGGCGACGCGCTTCCCGCCGACTTCGCCGATCGTGACCGGGGCCGACGGCTTGCCGTAAGGCGTTTCGACGTCGACCTCTTCGACATCCTCGAGGAACGAGTAGAAGCCCGAGCCGCCGAAGACGCCGATGTCGGCCCGAATCACGTCTGGATTGGTCACGATCTCACGCCGTCGCGATTACGCCGTTGCACAGGATCTACGATCTCACGGTAGTGATGGCGCCGACGACGGACGTCCTCGTCGACCTTGTCGGGACGCTGACCGGAAGGCAGCTCCCCTGATCCAGCGCGTCGGTCACATCGCGCGGAGCTCGCCGGGCGAGGCCGAGGCCGTCTGGGCGCTGGCCGGGCTGCGCATCTTCATGGGCGTTCTCTGGCTTGCGAACCTGTCCTGGAAGCTGCCGCCGGATTTCGGCCGCAACGACCCCGAGGGGCTGCTCTACAACTTCCGACGGGCCGAGGAGCACGCCGTTCTCCCGTTCCTCCGTTCGCTCGTGGAGGACGTCGTGATCCCGCACTTCACGCTCTTCGGGTGGCTCGTCTTCCTCGTCGAGCTCACCGCCGGCGTCCTGCTCACGCTCGGTCTCTTCACACGTGTCGGTGCGTTCGTAGGGACCGTCGAGGCCACGATCATCACACTTCTCGTCGTGCGTGCACCACACGAATGGTTCTGGACGTACGCGATGTTCATCGCGATCAACCTCGTGCTCATCCTGACGCCCGCCGCGAGGCGCCTGAGCGTGGACGCGTGGCTGTCCCGGCGGCGAGGCCGATGAGGATCTCGGTCGTCATCCCGACGCTTCACGAGGCGGACACGATCGGGCCGGCCATCGGCGCGGCCCGTGCAGTGCTGGGGGACTGCGACGTGATCGTCGCCGACGGCGGCAGCGCGGACGGCACACTCGCGGCCGCACGGGCGGCCGGGGCCCGTGTGATCGAGGCGGCCGGGAGCCGCGCGGAGGCCATGAACGCCGGGGCGGAGCTCGCGGAGTGCGACGCGCTGCTCTTTCTCCATGCCGACACACTCCTCCCGACCGGTGCAGGCGCTGCGATCCGTGACGCGCTTGCGAAGGCCGACGCGGGCGCGTTCAGGCTCGGTTTCGACGCCCGCGCTCGTGTGTGGTGGCACCTCTCCGCCCGCTATGCGCAGGTCGTGCGCCGCGCCTACGGCGACCAGGCGCTCTTTGTCTCGCGGGCGGCGTTCGACCGGGTCGGCGGCTACCGGCCGCTCCCGATCATGGAGGACTACGACCTCGTCAAGCGCCTGCGTCGCGCCGGACCGTTCACGATCGTGTCGCTGCAGGTGCGCTCGTCGGCCCGACGCCAACGCAGCGAGGGAGAGCTGAGGACGACGCTCCGCGTGGCGGCGATCAAGGTGCTCTACCGCCTCGGCGTGCCCGCCCACGTGCTGGCACGCGCCTACCGACCTGCACGCTGAGACCGCGGGAGGGCGGCGGCAAGTTAGGGTGGGGCACCGAGACGACCGAGACGGACACGAAGATCACGGAGGAGTTACTGAGCAGGCTTCCACTCCTCGGCCTCGATGAGGCCCCGCTGACGGCGCGCGCGTGGTACCGCGAGGACGGCAGCGCCTCCGCCCTCACCCGCTCGCTCGCAAACGCGCCCGATCTGCTCGAGACGCTGATGCCGTTCCTCGGGCAGGTGATGGGTGAGAGCTCGCTCGACCTGGCGACGAAGGAGCTCGTCATCGTCCGCGTCTCGCAGCTGAACGGCTGCCACTACTGTCTCGCCGCGCACCGACCGGTCGCGCTCGATGCCGGCGTCCCGGCCGAGCAGGTCGCGGCGGCCTGCGCCGAGGCGCCGCTCGACGAGCTGCCGGAGCGCGAGCAGGCGATCGTGCACTGGGTCGACCGGGTGACGACCGAGCCGGCGGCCGTCGACGACGGGCTCATCGCGCGCGTGCTCGAGTGGATGCGGGAGGACGAGCTCGTCGAGCTGACGATCCTTGCCGGCGCGATTGGGATGCTGAACAGCTATTGCATCGCGTTCGAGATCCCGCCTCCCTCATGAGGGACGCGATTCGCGAGGCCGTGTCCGAGGGCCGGATGGGTGACCGGCTCTGGCTCTACGCGACGTACCACTGCAACCTCGCCTGCGTCTACTGCCTCACGGAGTCGTCGCCGCGAATTGCGAATCGGCGCACCCTGGATGCCGAGGCGATGGTCCGCGCAACGCGCGAGGCGAAGGAGCTTGGCTTCACCTGCGTCGGTATCACAGGCGGCGAGGTCTTCGTGCTTCCGGACTTCGCCGAGACGCTCCGCCGCGTTGCAGAGATCCTGCCCGTCGTCGCGCTCACGAACGGGACGCTCTTCACCGAGCGGCTGCTCGCCCGGCTCGAGCCGCTTTCCGAGCTCGACGTCGCCTTCCAGGTCTCGCTCGACTCGGACGAGCCTGCGCGGAATGACGAGCTGCGCGGGCCCGAGAACTTCGCCAAGGTGCTCGACGCGGTCCCGCGTCTGCTCGCGCGGGGGCTCCACGTACGGATCGCGACGACCGTCGCCGACCAGGGTGCCGCAGAGCTCGAGCGAGTCTGCGTGCTTCACCGCCGGCTCGGGATCCCCGACGAGGATCACGTCGTCCGCTCGGTCGTTCGGCGCGGGCGCGCGGTCACAACTGGGCTGGGCGTCGAACTAGGCCCGACGGATGTGCTCCCCGAGTTGACACTGAGCGCCGACGGGGCCTTCCTCCACCCCTTCGCGCCGACCGTCCTCCACGGCCGCACCGACCTCGACCTGCTCGTCAGCCGGCAAATCGCCCCCCTCGAGGCACCGGCGCGCCGCTTCCTCTCGGTCGTTCGGGAGCAGCCGGTCGGCGACGACGTCGTCCGAAGCATCAGGTGAGCGTGACTCCGGGCTCCCCGGTCGGGGAGCGTGCATGAACGTCACGGTCCTCGTCGTCGCGAAGGCGCCGCTCCCCGGCCGAGCGAAAACGCGCCTCGTGCCGCCGCTCGCGGCCGAGCAGGCGGCCGACCTGCAGCGCGCGCTGCTGCTCGACACGCTCGACTCGTGCCGCGCCGAGGGCTTCGAGCCGGCCGTGCTCTGCGCGCGGGAGGAGGACGCGGCGCTGCGTGAGGCAATCGGCCCCGGAACGCGACTCGTCGCGCAGGAGGGCCGAGGGCTGGCGGATGCCCTCCGGCTCGGGATGCGGCGGCACCTCCAGCGTGGTCCCGTCGCGATCGTCTCCTCGGATGTTCCCGGCCTCCCACCCGGCTCGCTCGGCGACGCTTTCGCAGCGCTCCGGAACGGCGCCGACGTCGTGCTCGGTCCGGCACGCGACGGCGGCTACTGGCTCGTCGCCATGAGTGAGCCGCACGACGCCCCGTTCGAAGACATTCCCTTCTCAACGACGGCGGCCTACGACACCACGCGCCGCCGCTGCGTCGAGGCCGACTTGACCCTCGCCACCGTGGAGCCGTGGCGGGACGTCGACACGGCGGTCGACCTCGCTGCGCTCCTCTCGTCCGCAGACGAGCTACCCGCTCCGCGCACGCGCGCAGCCCTGCGAGACCTCGAAGCGGCGGGCACCATCGTCGCCGACGAGGCGCCGACGCTCCTCTCGAGCGAGCTTCTGACTTCCTCGCCGTGGCGCTCGGTGCTCGCCGACCGGCTCGCGAACGGCGACGGCCGGACGGCCGGCTACACCTACCTCGACGTGCCGCGCGCGGTTTTCGTCGTCCCTGTAACGGACAGCGGCGAGATCGCCTTCGTCCGCCAGTACCGCCATCCCGTCCGCGACTGGACGCTCGAGGTTCCCGCGGGCTCGGTCGCCCCGGGCGAGACGCCACTCGACGCCGCGCGGCGCGAGCTCGCCGAAGAAGTCGGCGGTCGAGGACGGGAGTGGCGACACCTGTCGAGCTTCTACTCCTCGAGCGCGCACATCGGCCTCCGCTCCGACGCCTTCCTCGCCACCGGCGTCGTCCTTGAGACGCCGTCGCCCGACGCGGAGGAAGCGATGAGCGTCGTCCTTCTGCCGTGGGCAGAGGCGGTCGAGCGAGCACGCCGCGGCGCTTTGGCCGAGGGCCAGACGGCGCTTTCGATCCTGCTCGCCGCGTCCGCCGAATCCGACCCGCGCCGCTAAGGGTCGGCTCGAGCGAGGATTTCCGAAGCCGCGGCGGCATCGCTCTCGTCGACCAGAACCTGCGCCCCGCCGGAAAGCACGAACGGAAACTCGCCGCCCGCATCGTCGGCTTTGATCGATGAATCGATCCCTGCTGTCGCGAGGAGACCCTGGACGATCTCCGCCTCGTCCCGCGTCCCAAAGGTGCCTACCGTGACCTCGCCCACGTTCGGCCGGGATAATCGCACAGTCAGGCCGCTTCCTTTCGAGTTGAGCGTGTGAGACCATCGGGCCAGGCGACTCGCGGGGGGAGGGGTGAGACATGGGGAGTCGCGCCTTCGAGCGCAAGACTGCAGCGAAGCACCGCGGCCCTTCGGTCGTGAGCGCGCCGGCTCGGCACGATACGACTCACTCGTTACTGCGTCTCCAGCGGATGGCGGGAAATCAGGCGGTCGTGCGTGCGCTGTTCAGATCGCGCGGGCCGCTGCTTCAGAGAGACGACTGGGACTTCACTCCTGCCGACTACACCGCCCTGCTCAAACAGAAGCAGAACCTCCGCTTCGAAGCAGATAGCGCCTGGTTCCCCAGGCCGCTTCAGGAGAACCTGTGCAAGACGTTGATCTTCGCCCTCACGTCCACGAACCCGGCCCGGACGGCGGGTATCAACGTCGACGACTTCTACCACGGCCACCTTCTCGTTCCGAGAGGCAAGAAGACCGCGGAGCTCGGCAAGAAACTCTCCGAGTTCGAGACGAAAGCAGACGAGCTACAGGGAAAGGCGCTCGGCAGGAAGTCCTTCGACCCGGTAACCAAGCAGAACATCGGCGCGTACACCAAGGCAATGCAGGAGACGGAAAAGCTTGCCACCCCGATTCTCGAAGAAGTGCTGAAGGTGCCGGGCGCCGCGGTCATCTATCACACGTACGAGTACAGCGGGCCGAAAATGAAGCCCGGCAGCCCGATACGGAACATCCTTACGCCCATCGGCGGGGCCCCGGCCGGCTACGACCCTTCGGGCATCGAGAAGAGCGCAAATCAATATTCGGACGACTACGACAACATTCTGCAGTTCGCGTTCCTGGTGGACGAAAAGGGGGTCGTACACGTCACCGTCGGAACGAAGCCCAATCTCTCGCGCGTCACGGGAACGCCGCTCAACCTATGACGGCCGCGGGTGACGAATACCGGCTGCTCGCGATCAAAGTGGCGCTCGCCGAGGGCCGGCACCGCTTGGTGCTCGAGCTCCTCGATGACGTCCCGGCGCGGAGCTCGGAGGAGGAGGCCCACAAGCTCGTCCTCTCCGGACAGGCATTCGAGGGACTGAACGACGCGGCGCGCGCACGCGAGGAGTACCAACGGGCCCGATCGCTCGCTCCGGGGCTGCCGGCGTCGATCCTGCGCGAGGGGGTGTTGAGCTACCACCGGGGCGACCGAGCGGGCGCGCGTCTGCTCCTACAGCGCTATGTGGACGTCGAGCCTGGCAATCCGGAAGCGTTCTACTACCTCGCGCTCTGTGAGGACGCACCCGAGCGCCAAGCGGACGTTGTTCGCAAGCTCGCGCTTCTCGACGGCCCAACCGCTCCGTGGTCGCGAGAGCTGCTCCGATCGCCGACCGCATGATCCTTTACTCCACCGCCGAGACGATCCGTCCCGAGCTGATCCCCGCGCGACGGCAGGCCTCGCCGACAGCCTCCTGGGACGCCGCCTCGAAGATGTGGAAGCACATCTCGTCCCCGGGGAGGAAGAGCATCCGCACGTAGCGGACGGGCGTGCCTTCGCGGGCGAGCTCCTCGGCGGCCGCGCGAGCACCCCGTCCTGCGGCCCGAATGTCCTGCGCCTGGGATCGGGGGACATACGCCTCGACGACGTACCGCGGCATGCGAACTCCATCCGGTGAAGTGGCACCGGGCCGGGGCGAAGCCCGGCCCGGCGAACTGCGTCTACGCCGTCGTTGGCTAGTGCTCGTGCCGGCGCCGCTGCATCGAGCTCGTATCGACGTACTCGGCGATCGCCTCGCCGACAGCATCGCTCACCGCAACCGTGCTCGGGTAGTGCATCCCGCCCCAGACCCGGGCGTTGTTTCCGTCGGCGCGTGCCTGCGAGATTCCGGTGTACGTCCTGCTGGCCAGTCCTGACGTCGTCAGCGTGAACGTCTCGGCATCGTCGAAGTGACTCAGCAGGACCGTCGCGGCAGCGCCGTTCAGGGCCGGATGGCCGGCGGGGTACTCCGGATGTGACGGGGTAGTGACGAGCGGGAGCCAAGTGGGGTCCGCTCCGGTTTCTGCCAGCGTGATCGCCGTCAGCGGACGCCAGGTCACCATGGCCGGATCGGAGCCAAAGTGCCGCTTCGCGCTCCAGATCGTGAGTGCCGTGTCGGCCATCGCGACGTTCAGGACAGCGAGGAGCCGGTTGCTCCTCGACATCGACAGGTGGTTGGCAAACGCGGCCTGGTTTGCCGCTTGATTCCAGTGAACGCTGGCGTTTCCCTCCCAGAAAGGCGCGAGCTCGGTCTGACCGTCCGTCCGCGTGGATCCCGTCCGCCGGCCGAGCGCCTTGACTGCAATGACGTCCTCCGCGTACGTCGCGCTCGCGAGCGCCCGCGGCGGAGCCGGCCGGAACTGCGCATTGCTTCGGACCACGAACGGCTCGGTGAAGGCCAAGCCTTGGGCGCTCATCGCGACGGCGGGCGCAATCGGGCGCCATTGGCCGACAGCCGTTCCTCCGGTGAAGGCCGGGTAGCTCGCGCTGAAGCCGTCTGCCGCCCGCCAGGCGAGGACCGCATGGGCGACGTCTGTACCCCAGGCGATGCCGCGCTCCAGCGATCGTCCGCCGACCCCGCTGTCGCTGAGGGCAGCGATCGAGGCCGCGTACCTCTCACTGAGCGGTACTTGCATAGAGGGGAACAGGCCGACCAGCGACGTGTATGCGGCAGCGACGACGGCTGCCCGGCGTGAGGCTCCGCGAGGAACGAGGCGCCGTCCGTTCTCGTCGACGTTCCGAACGAAAAGCGGCGTGTAGCGGCGCTCGATTCCGTTGTAGGCGTCGAAGATCGCCGTATGGATGATGGCTCCGAGACGCTGACTCGACGAGTTCGGGGTATTCGTCGCAACCAGCGTCTCGACGAAGATCTGATTCCACTCGAGCACCTGATTCGGGCGCTGCTCCGGCGCGTGAGCACGGGAACCGGGGCTCGCGAGCGCTATCGCAGCACTCGCCGCGGCGAGAACCGTGATCCCGGTCGCCGCGATGAGGAGTCTCCGCTGGAGATTCATTTCGCTCCTTCTGTTCGCTAGTGACACAGAGGGAAGGCTGGCGTTGCGCGGCTCGGTCCGAAAGCTGGAATTCCCTACAGTTTTGCCGGGCCGCTCAGGTCTTGTCCTCGAGCCGATGCGCGAGCTCGGTGCGGGAGCGCACGCCGAGCTTCCGATAGGCGCGAGTGAGTGCGCCCTCGACCGTGTGCTCGGTGACGAAGAGCGCTGCGGCCACCTCGCGGTTGGTTCGGCCCTCGGCGACGAGCACCGCGATTCGGCGCTCGGCCTCGGTCAGCTCGCCGCGCGACGGCGCGCGTCCGCCGATCCGTGCGAGCTCATTCCGCGCCTTTTCGGCCCAGAGCGGCGCGCCGAGGCGTTCGAAAGCGGCGAGGGCCTTCTCGAGCGTCGAGCGGGCAGCGCGACGCTGCTTCGCACGCCGCTGCGTGACGCCCTGCGCGAGCAGCGTTCGCGCATGCTGGAACGGATCCTGAGTCCGCGCGTGCTCGGCTAGCGCGCGCTCGAAGCCCGCCTGGGCACCCGGGAGATCGCCCCGCGCGGCGAGGAGGAGCGCGCGGCAACGGGCCGTGATCGCCAGCGCCCACGAGCGGTCGAGCGCCAGTGCGCGCTTCTCCCACGGTACGAGCTTCCGCTCGGCCTCCGCGAGCTCGCCGACCGCAATCAGCGCTTCCAGCGTGTCGGCCAGGTCCAGGCGCCAGCCCGGCTCGAGCAGGCGGACGCTGTCACGGAGCTCCCACGCATGTTCGAGGTGCTCGAGCGCTGCCGCGGCATCGCCGCGCGAAAGCTCGATGAAGCCGAGCACCCAGCGATGCCCCGACTCCGCGACGAGAATGCCGTCCGCCTCCGCGAGCGCGAGCGCGCGCTCCGACCGATCGCGAGCATCCTCGATTCGACCCTGGTGCGCCGCGATCAGCGCGGCAGGCAACTCTGCGATCGGGTCGGGCCCCTCGTGTCCGAACAGCGCCCGCACCGCGAGCGAGTCGGCCGCGTGGCGCGCGCCCAGCTCCCAGTTCCCCGCCCGCCACTCGAGGATGCTCAGCTTCCACAGGGCGTGTGCCTCGTCGGCGCTTTCCCGCGCGTTCAGGGATTCGCGCCACTCTTCGAGGAGTCGCCGAGCGCGCTCGAGTTCACCCGACCAGAGGAGCTGGAACCCGAGGACCAACGTCGCGGCGCCGGTCAGCGGCCCCTGCGGCAGCGACCGCTCGAGCGCGAGCGCCTCCTCCATCTGCCCGCGCGGAATGCCCCTGCCGACGCGGAAGTGCAGGAACCCAAAGGTCGCCAGCGTCCTGCACCGGAGCGCGGCGTCCCCGACACGTGACGCAGCCCGGACGGCCAACTTGGCGTGTGCCAGGGCGCGATGCCGGTCCTCCGTGGCATGCACGACATCGGCAAGGCCGAGGTGAATCTCCGCCTCGAGCGCGTCGTCGCCTTCAGCCTCGGCGAGCGCCTCGCGATAGAGGTCGACCGCTTTGCGCCTGTCGTCAAAATCCGCCACCGTGTAGGCCAAATGCACTAGGACCGCGGCTCGGGCCCGCCCCGGGGGAGCGGCTTCACGCGCCTGCTCGAGCAGGGCGATCGCGCGACCGCCGTCGCCTGCCCGGCTAAGCCGATCGGCGCACTGGAGGACGCGCCGGCGGACATCCTCGACATCAGCGGCAGGCGTGAGCCGGACTGCTAGCTCGGCCAGCTCGGCGGCGCCAACGGCTGCTCCTCGTGCGTGCACGCTCTCTGCCGCCTCCTCGACCACGGCGGCGATCTCGCGGCTCGGCCGGAGGGTAGCGAGCGCGAGATGCCGCGCTCGTTCCTCCGCGCTCGGAGCGACCTGGGCGAGCCGCGCGTGGAGCGACCGCCGTTGCGCCGGTGTGGCGCGCGACCAGACCGCCGAACGGAGCAGGGGGTGCGTGAAGCGGAGCCGCTCCCCGTCGACCTCGAGGATTCGGGCCTCGATCGCGTCATCCAGTCCAGGCTCTCCCCGGCGGCCGACGGCCGCCTCGACGAGGCGCACCGTCGGGTCGGCGAGCGCTGCAGCGACCCGCGCAACGTCCAGCCCGGGAGCCCCGAGACGATCGAGACGCTCGTGAACGAGCTCTTCCCGATTCGAAGGAATCGGCAGCTCCTCGCCCGGGCCGACTCTGCCGCCTCGTCGCTCGAGCGCACTCCCGAGCTCGAGGGCGAAGAACGGATTCCCGCCCGACGTCTCCCAGATGCGCAGGAGCGTGGGTCGGGGAAGGACGATCCCAAGTCGCGTTCGCAGGAGCTCATGCAGCGCGCCGACGCTGAGCGGGCCGAGCTCGATCGTCCGGAGCCGCGCCTCCGGCAGTCCCCTGCGCAGCCAGAGCGGCGCCTCGTCGCGAGCCGTCAGGATCACCGTGACGGGCTCCGCCTCGAGGCGGACCACAGCGAATCGGAGCATCGCCAGCGACGGCCCGTCGAGCCACTGAGCATCGTCGATCGCGAGCACGAGCCGGTTGCCGACGGCAAGCTTCCGCAGCGCGCTCAGAAAGGCGAATGCGAGCACCCGCTCGTCGGCCGGCTCACCGTCAGCTTCGGAAAGCGCGAGAGCGGCTTCGAGCGCCCGCCGTTGCGGCCGCGGCAGCTCAGGCAACACGTCGGAAACGACGCCTGCGATCAGGTCGGCCAGCCCGACGAAGGAGAACGCAGCGTCCGCTTCGGCCGGGCGGCAGGAGAGGACGAGATATCCGCGCCTCCGTGCCTCTTCGGAGGCGGCGAGCCACAGCGTCGTCTTGCCGATCCCGGCTTCGCCCACGACCACGGCGGCCGCGAACAGCTCGTCGGGCGCTTCGAGTACATCGACGAGAGCGGCGAGCTCGTCCTCCCTACCGGGGAGGTGCGGAACGGTGACTGACACGCCTGACGTCTACGAGGAGTGTACGACGGCCGTTGGTCCGGCCTGGGCTCGCCTCGAGGTCAGCGACCGTCGCGGACGTTCAGGGGAGATCGGAAAGCGGCTTCGGCGAGAAACCGCCTTTGGGCGGACGGCCGCGCCGGGCCTGCTTACGTCCGTTCTTCGCGATCTCCTGGCCTTCCTCGTTGGTCACGTCCATGACGATCGTCCCCCGGCGGGCGTCCGCGAACTTGACCGTTACCGTCGCGCCTTCACCTTCGGGGATCTCTTTGCCGGACACGTCCGACACCAGCACCGTCCTTTTCGCCATGCATTCCTCCTCTAGGTGAAGCGATGCTACCGCGAGTCGGGGTGGCAATCACCACCGGCAGCGGACGCACAGGGAAGCGGCGGGGCCGGTCCCCTCTGCCGTCAATCGGCCCGGCCACGCCACCACCCGGTTCGTACTGCGTCTGTTCCAGGAGGAGAGACCGGCGCGTGCCGCAGCGCGGATCTCGGCGCGAGGTCTAGGCGCACCCCCGATCCTCCCAGATCGTCTCATGGGTTACAAGCCATCAAGCAAGCGAGCTAAGCTGTCTCTGCGCGCCCGTCTCGTTACCGCCGTTCCCCTCGGGCCCAGGGCCCTCTTGCCCTCAGCGCACGTGTCCCAACGGCGCGAAGGTGGAGGCCGTGGCGGACAGTGAGCAGGATGCAGAGCTACTGAGGATGAACGCGGAGCTCGAGGAACTCGCGCGCTACGCGGACTCGCAGGAGCGGAAGGCGAGCCAGCTCCAGATCGCTCTCGATACACGAGTCGTGATCGAGCAAGCCGTGGGGATGCTCGCCGAGCGGTTCGACCTGAGCGTCGCCGAGGCGTTCGACCTGCTCAGGCGGTCTGCGCGCGACAGCCGAAGCGAGCTGCGAGGGCTCGCCACGCAGCTGACACAAAGCCGGCGCGTGACACCTCAGGCGGTGACAGCCGCCCGCGGCTTCCGTATCGATCGACCTTTGCCGGCAGCCGAATAGGTCCCTCTAGTCGTCCTTATCGCGGTCTTTCTCGTGGTCCCGCTCGTCGCCGCCGCGCTTGTCTCCTTTGTCCTTCAGGGCTTTCCGCCTGTGGCGGTCACCGCGCTCGTCGTCGTCCTCGTCCTCACGCGGATTGACCGGTGGGGCGGATGCGGGCGGCGGAGCGGCCGGCGGACGCGGCGGCGGGCACTTGGCGCGCTTCTCCCTGCGCTCCTTCCTGTGCTTCGTGGCCTTCCTGTCGCGGCCACGCACATCGTCGTCATCGGAGCCTGGGCGGCGTGACGCGGGCGGTGGTGCCGCCGGCGGCGCCACCGGAGGTGGTGGAGGCGGAGGCGGAGGTGCCGGTGGCGGCGTGGGTGGTGCGGGTGGCGGCGGCGAAGGTAGGGGCGGCGGCGCAGGCGAGGGCGGCGACGGCGCAGGCGGAGTCGGTGGTGGCGGTGGAGTAGGAGGCGGCGCGGCGGGCGTCACCGGCCGCGCGATGCGCTTGTGCGTTGCGGGCGGTGGCTTCGACTTGACGACTCGCGGCGTCGACCTCACCCGTTTGCGCGCGGCTTCGAACCGGACGGGCGGCCTGTGCGCGGCTAGGCGCGGCGACGTCACGCGCGCCTTTATCACCGCCCGGCGTGCGAAGGGTCCGCCCGCCCGCGGGTCCGGCGTGAACGGCACCTGCACGTCTTCCAGGGCCGGTGGGAGCGTCTGTCCGAGCGATGTCTGCAGCGACGAGTCGGCCGCGCGCAGCCATAGCCACGCCGACCCGGCGAGCGCGACACCGACCGCTCCGACATTTGCGGCGACGGCCAGCGCGCAGCGGCCGCGCGCGGTCATCCGCGCGTCGCCCGCTCAGCGCACGGCGGCCGCACCGGGCGGCGGCCGGTCGCCGGCACGCCGACGCTCGGGCGGTACTTCGCCGGAGGCCGCGCGCAGCGCGCAATCGGTGCTGTGAAACGCGCCGCGCGTCCCTTCCACGAACACCTGGAACCGTCGATTGTCGAACTCCCTCCCGCAGAACCGACAGCGCGCGAGACTAGAGGCCTCAGCGGACGTCACGCGACGGCCCCCGCCGCCTGGGCGACCACGACGGCGTTCTTGCCGATCGCCTTCGCGCGGTACAGCGCCCGGTCGCCGGCGCGCAGCAGCGCAGCCGCGGACGACTCCTCCGGGAAGCCGGCGACGCCGAAACTCGAGGTCACCCGCACCGCTCCGTCCTCCCCGTTCTCGACGGTCAGCTCCGCCATGGCGACTCGCAACCGCTCCGCGAGCTGGCGCCCACCTTCGGCGTCCGTGGCCGGCAGCAGCACCGTGAACTCCTCGCCTCCGTAGCGCGCCGGCAAGTCGATGTCGCGCACGTTTGCGCGAATCACGTCGGCGAACGCCTGTAGGACGAGGTCGCCCACGTCATGGCCGTGGCGGTCGTTGACCTCCTTGAAGTTGTCGAGGTCGGCCACGACGACCGCTACCGGGTCGCCGAAGCGCTCGGCCCGGACGACCTCGGCCTGCAGCGCCTCGTCGAAGTGGCGGCGGTTGGCGAGCTGCGTGAGCTCGTCCGTCGAGGCGAGCCGGCGGGCGATGCCGTGCAGGTGCGCGTTCTGCAGCGCGATCGAGGCGCGACCCGCGAGCCACTCGGCGATCTTCACCGCCTCGGCGTCGAAGTCGCCGCCCGACGGCGGCTCGAGCACGAGCTGCGTCTCCTGGCCGTCACCGGCCGAGAGCGCGAAGACGAGCGGCGGCCGGCCGACGCGGACGAGGCCCGAGCGCGCGATCTCCTCGCCGTCGGCCACGAGGCGTGCCCCGGAGGCGCCGGTCACGGCGACGGCGCTGTCGAGGATGACGGGCAGGAGCCCGTCGACGTCGTTGCCCGCCGCGAGCGCGTTGCCCACGAGCGTCGCTGCCTGACGGGAGCGGCGGCGGCCGCGCCGGCCGGGCGGCTCGTCCTCGGCCCTGCGCAGCGGACGCGACGACGGCCGCGCGATCTGCGCTGCGAGCGCGGACACCAGCACGAAGGCGACGAACGATGCGAGTACCGCAGAGAGGACGCGACGCTGACGCTCGTCGATCGCGGCCTCGATCGGGGCAAGCGGCGTGAGCGCCGCCAGCTGCGGTGGCCCGCCGTGGGTCGCCAGCGCCCGATAGCGACGCCCCTCGAGGGTCACAGCGTCGCCCGAAAGCCCGCGATCACGCGCGACGACGAGCCGGTCGTCCTCACTCAGCGCCGTGCCCCGCTCGACCTGGCCGATCGGGACCGTGACGACGACTCGGCCCACCTCCCTGCCGCGCAGGACGACGGCCGCCGTCGTGTCGGCGACCGCCGTGCGGCGCGACCCGGCAAGCTGCCGTCCGGCGGCCTCGAAGACCACTCCGGGCTCGGCGAGCCGCGCGAGGCGGGCCCTGTCACGCTCGGCGAGCGAGCGCTGAACCGCCGTGCTTCGCGCCAGACGGACCGCGCGGGCGCGAGCGTCGATCCGCAGCGAGTCGATCGTCCGCACGGCGCCCGAGAGCTCCGCCGCGAGTCGCGCGTCGGCCCGGTCGTACTCAGAGTGGGCGACAAGCTGCCTGAGGGCGAGCGCCGCGACGGCCGACAGCACGGCTGCGCAAAGCACCACGACGCCGAGCATCCGAGCGCGTGGGGGCCACAGTGCCGACAGCGCGCCAGCAGGCGGCGACAGCCCTTCGCGAGGGGGTGACACGACAGCGAACCTTCACCGTGGCGCCGGACGGCACCCGACGGGCCGGGGCAGCAGGAGGAAGCCCGCGAACGCGAGCGCCACGACGAGCAGGCCAGGCGTCGGAACGCGGTAGGGATCTCCTCGCGGCCCGAAGTGGCCGCGACGCCCAGGACGTCGTGCAGGTTGCGGGCCGTGACCGCGCTGCCGCCCCCGTGGTCTACCTCACGCGACGGACGACCAAAACCGATGCGTAACCGATAGCGGCCGGTCCGCGTTAAAGAATCGGATGCGCGCGCTCCTCGCCTCTGCGGTCGTGGCGATGGCTTGCCTGGTGCCGGCAGGGGCAGGCGCGGACCTCCTACCTCCACCGCCACCGCTTCCCCCGCCGCCGGTTCCGCTGCCGCCCGCGCCGCTTCCGCCGCCGCCGGTCCCGCTGCCTCCGCTGCCGGTCCCGCTGCCGCCCGCCCCGCTGCCTCCGCCGCCGGCGCTGCCGCCTGCGCCGCTCCCGCCGCCCACGCTTCCGCCCGCGCCGCTCCCGCCGCCCACGCTTCCGCCGCCCACGCTTCCGCCCGCAGCGCCCGTGCGGCTGCCCAAAACGTCGACGCCACCGCCGTCGGCACCCGCACCGAATTCCGCCCCACCGAGTGCCGGCGTCCCCGGCTACGAGCCGTCGACAGAGCTCAACGCCGGGGGCGGGGTCCAACTCGGCCGGGCCGTTCGTGACCAGGTCGTCCCGGCGCGGAAACCGCGACGAACGCGCCGTACGGACGACCCGGCCGACCGTTCGCCCCGATCGGAAGGGTAGTGCCACGACGATCGTCTTCCGCCTCTCGCGGCCGACCATCGTCCGTTTCACCGTGGTCCGGGTGTTTCCGACGTGCGAGCGGGTCGGCGCGTTCCGCGTACGCGCACACGCGGGCGTGAACAAGGTTGCGTTCCGCGGACGGCTGCACGGACGTGCCTTGCCGGAGGGCACATACCGGCTGCTCGTGCGCGCGGGCGGCGCTGGCGCCGACGCGGCCGCCCTTCGCATCGTCGTCGTGGACGGTCCGCCGCTCAGCGCCGACGAGCTCCGCGTCGCTCGCAACGCGAATGTGTGTGGAGGCACCACCACCGCGGACGGCCAGGCAGCGGGAACGGCGCTGGGAGCGTCGGCGGCGTCCGGAGGGAACACCACAGGCGGCGGCTCAAAATCCGGTCCGGCGACGCGGGACCGCGCCGAAGGACCGATCGCGGGAGCGGCGGGAAAGGTCGCCCGGCGCGCCAAGACACTCGGGACGCAGTTCGCCAAGGCAGTCGAGGACCCGGGGGCAGTTCATCCGCTCGTCTTGGCGGCGCTCGCCCTCTCGATCCTGTTCCTGGCGCTCGCGTCCGTTCCGCCAGCCACGCTGGCTTCGGCCCACGCCGAGGCGCTTGCCCACAAGCGCTTCGAGATCGCCATCGCTGGGACGGCCGCGCTTGGCGCTGCCGTCCTCGTCGCCCTGCTCAGCTAGACCCGGTCAGCTCGCCGACGCTCGGCATCTCCATGCTGCGGTAACTGGCGACGCCGGCCTGTGTGGGAACGCCCGAGGCCGGGAGCCACGCTCCTTCCTGCTCGAGCCGCTCGCGCAGGGCGAGGCTTCGCTGGCCCACGCCTTTCTGCACGGTCCGGGTGACCGCCAGCCCGAGCAGGAGCGGCATCGCGCTCTCGCTCAGCCGGTTGTTCTCGACGAGCGAGTGGTGCTCGAGCGAGTCGAGGAAGATCTGGACGAGCGCCCCGTCGCGGGCCGCCTGACGGATCAGCAGGATGACCGAGTCGCTGAGCCCGGCCCAGCCCGCCAGCGCCCAGGGCGCCGCGAGCCAGTACTCCTGCCGGAGCGCTCCGACCGGGTCGAGCATGGCCGCCCACTCGGAGAGCAGCTCGTCGAAGCTCTCGCGGAACTCCGCCAAGGTGTCGCCGTTCTCACAGATCGCAGCCGGAAGGGCGACGCGGAGGCGGGGCCGGGTCATGGCCTGATTCTGACTGGCGAACGTGCGAAGCGCTAGGCGACGTTGCCGACCGCGTCGATCTCGCGGTTCATCGCGAGCAGGTTGAGCGCCTCCCGCTCGATCTGGCGCACGCGCTCGCGCGTGAGGCCGAGACGGCGGCCGATCTCCTCCAGCGACTGCGGATCGGCATCCCCGTTCAACCCGAAGCGGAGCTTCACGACCTCGCGCTCGCGGTCGGGGAGCTCGGCGACGGCGCGATGGAGGGCGTCCTGCTCGAGGCTCACGTGTACCTCCTGCTCCGGCCCGTGCTCGTCGACGGCGACGATGTCGCCGAGCGACGCCTCGCTCTCGGCGCCGACCGGCTTGTCGAGACTCGTCACCGCCCGAGCGGCGTTCCGGACCTCGAGGACCTGCTTCACGGGCAGCTTCGACTCCTGCGCGAGCTCGTCGTCCGAGGGAGTCCGGCCGAGCTCGGGCAGCAGCTTGCGCTCGGCGCGCGCGATCTTCTGCTCGCGCTCGACGATGTGCACCGGGATGCGGATCGTCCGCGACTTGTTCGCGACGCCGCGCTGCACGGCCTGCCGGATCCACCAGGTGGCGTAGGTGGAGAACTTGAACCCCCTGCGGTGGTCGAACTTCTCCACCGCCCGGATCAGCCCGATGATCCCCTCCTGGATCAGGTCGAGCAGTGAGAGCCCGTGGCCCTGGTACTTCTTGGCGATCGAGACCACGAGGCGGAGGTTCGAGTTGACCATGAGGTCCTTCGCCGCCTTGTCACCGCGCTCGATGCGCTTGGCGAGCTCGACCTCCTCGGCCGCGGTCAGGAGCGGAAAGCGCCCAGCCTCGTTGAGGAAGAGTTGGATCGCGTCGGTCGTCGACGTGTTCAGGTCGCCGTTGACGTAGGTGCTCTCCGTCCGCTGTTCCCGGCCGCAGTCGTCGCGCACCTCGATGTCGCGTTCCTGCGCAGCCGCGTAGAACCCGTCGAGCTCACGCTCGTCCGGCTCGAGCTCCTGTACGAGCTCGTTGAGCTCGGAGAGATTCACGCAGCCAAGCGCCTCGCCGCGGTCGAGAAGTGCTGTCAGCTGCTCGGTCATCTCTGGGGGTATCCCCCTCGAAGCGAAAGGCCTAACTCGCCGGAACCGGATCGTCCGCTCGTACGAATCATCGCCGAAACACGGCCCCGCCGCGGCGGGTAGGCCCCTCACCCAGGGGCAGAGACCCATTCCTCTCTGGAGGCGAATGAACATGACAGACCGCTCCCTCGCACAGACACTCGCACTGGTGTTCGGGATCGCGTTCCTCGGCGCCGGGATCCTCGGGTTCATCCCGGGGATCACGTCCAACTACGACGATCTGTCCTTCGCCGGCAAGGACTCGAACGCGGAGCTGCTCGGCCTGTTCCAGGTCAGCATCCTGCACAACCTCGTGCACATCCTGTTCGGCATCGCCGGCCTCGCGCTCGCCCGCACCTGGGAGGGCGCGCGCACGTACCTGCTGGGCTCCGGCGTCATCTACGCCGTGCTCGTCGTCTACGGCCTCGTGGTCAGCTCCGACAGCAGCGCCAACTTCGTCCCGATGAACAACGCGGACGACGTGCTGCACCTCGGCCTCGCCGTCGGCCTGCTCGGCTCGTACTTCGTGAGCGCCCGCGACCGCGGAACCGCCCCGGTCACCGCCTAGCGCTTCCAACCGGCCGGGGGCGGGCCTCGTCCGTCCCCGGCCTACGCGTCGACGTGGATGCGGCCGCTCGACTCCGAGAGGCGACCGCCGGAGCGGCCGGCGCGAACGGCGACCGCTTCGGAGAGGATCGAGAGTGCCGTCTCCGGCGGCGCCGAAGCGCCGAGGTCGAGCCCGCAGGGGCCCGCGAGGCGTGCCAGCTCGTCCTCGGTCAGTCCTTCCTCGAGCAGACGGTCCCGCCGGGCGGCCTGCGCTCTCCTCGATCCGAGCGCCCCGACGTAGAACGCCGGCGAGCGCAACGCGACGAAGAGCGCTGGCGTGTCGAGCTTCTCGTCGTGCGTGAGGACGACGACCGCGCTGTCGACGTCGAGCCCGACCTGAGCCAGCGCTTCGTCCGGCCAGGCGACGATCAGCTCGTCCGCGCTCGGAATCCGCTCGCGCGTCGCGAGCCGCCCTCGCGTGTCCGCGACGATGGTGCGCCAGCCGATACGCCCGGCGAGCGCGCACAGGGACTCCGCCACGTCGACGGCGCCGAGCACCACGAGCTTCGGCGGCGGCCCGTAGGTCTCGACGAAGACCTTGCGCCCTTCGTGCTCGACGAGGCCCGTCCGAGCGTCGTCGCCCAGCCCGGCGAGCTCGCCGGGCGCGTCTCCGACCGGCTCCTCGCCCTCGACCATGAGCAGCTTGGCGCCGAGATCGGGGCCCTCGATGACTGTGAGCAACACGGCCCGCTCCTCGCCTTCGATGGCAAGGCGCAGCCGTTCGTAGATCGTCAACTCTGGAGACTCCATACGGGTCGACCGGTCGTTTCAGACGCCGCACGGGCAAGCCCGCACGGCTGAAAGCGACACCGCAAGCGGCGTCGCGGCGTCATTCCAGCCGCTCGAGCCAGACGTCGATCTCGCCGCCGCAGGGGAGGCCGACCTCGAAGGCCTCCTCGTCGGCGATCCCGTAGGTCAGCAGCACCGGGTCGGCGCCGGCAAGGACTTCCTTGGCCCGCTCGGCCACGTCTCCCTCGACGCAGCCGCCCGAGATCGAGCCGGCCATCTCACCGCGTTCCGACACGGCCAGCTTCGAGCCGATCGGCCGGGGCGCCGAGCGGCGGCTCCCGACGACGGTTGCGATCGCCACGCTCTCGCCACTGGCGCGCCAGCGCTCGACGTCTGCCAGCACGTCCTTCATGCGCCTGATCGTATCTTGAGGTGGTGCGGCCCGTCCTGCAGCAGATCGAGGCGATGCTCGCCGGCGGCGCCGACGCCGAGGGCCTCGTCTCGATCGCCCTCGTCGCGGGCAGCGAGATCGAGCTGCCCGAGGAGGAGCTGAACGGCGCCGTCAGGCGCTCGGTACTGCTGCTCGCGGCCGGCGGCGACCCGACCCGGGAGCTCGAGCCGGACGGCCGCGCGGTCACTGCGCTCGCCGCCGATCTCGACACACGTGCCCGCCGGGACGAGCTCAAGGTGCGTCTGCGCACCCTGCATCCACCTGCGGCCGGGCTGCCGCTCGTCGAGGGCTCGCTCGCACGCCTCCTGGCCGATGACGACCTCGCCTGGCGGACGTTCGCCTGCGCGCTGCTCGCCCACGAATTGGGGTCTTGAGCATGCGGGACGCCTGCCGATAACGCCACCGACTGTGGCAACCGTCCAGGAGGGCTTCCTCGTGCGTTTTCGTCTACTTGTGATTTCCATCGCCGCTACCGCGCTGGCGCTTCCCAGCGTCGCGTTCGGTTCCGAGCTCATCGACCGCAACGCGAGCAACATCCAGCTGAAGGTCTCGCGCAACGGCAAGCATGCGCTGCTGCTCTATCGTGCGCGCGGCCGGCAGCAGCACGTGCTCGCGTGGGGCGCGAAGAACGCGATCGCGCCGACCACCGCGCGCAAGCAGGTCGAGTTCAAGCTCGACTATTCCGGCGGCTGGGGCACCTATCGCAAGAACGTCTGGAAGACCTTCAAGAACCGGTGCAGGCCGTACGACGGCCCGACGATCCAGTGGCTCGCGATGGCGTGCAAGACCTCGGACGGCTCCTACTGGGCCGTGCAGAAGTGGCAGCGCCAGCTGCCGAACTTCGGCCTCAACGCCAGCGGCCGGCAGGCCGTCTGGGAGCTCCGCCTCTCGCACTGGTCCGGTGAGCTGCCCGAGTTCGTCGTCAAGCTCAACTGGACGCGCTGGGGCCTGAGCCGCGTCTACGACCACCTCTACGGCTTCCTGCGCTACCAGGGCAAGCCCGTGCACGGCTTCCGCTCGACCCCGGCCGGCGTGCCGCTCGACACGTACGGCCGGAACATCTACGTCGACACGTTCAACTCCAGATACGGCAACGGCTGGAAGCGCGAGAACAGCTTCCTGACGCACAAGGGCAGCGGTGTCTTCTGCTACGGGTTCTACCCCCACGGCAAGCACCCGATCGGCAAGGGCGAGCGCTACCGCGCCACCGTGATCGGCCCCGGCGTGACGCCCGACATGTTCTGGCAGTCCCAAGCGCCCGGCCCCTTCGACGAGGCTCTCGACCAGGTCGCGAACGACGAGATCGACGGCTTGAACGACTCACTCTGCAAGAGCCGGTAGCTCGAGCGGACATACTTGCCGCCGTGATCGGCGGCGACGAGCTGCGGGACGTGATGCGGCTCATTCCCGCGCCGGTCTCCGTGGTCACGGTCGACCTCGAGGGCGAGCGGCTGGGCTTGACCGTCGCGTCGCTCGTATCGCTGTCGCTCGACCCGCCGTTCGTCGGCGTCGCGGTCAACCACCACGCGGCCCTGCACGAGCTCCTGCGCCGTGCAGGGGTGTTCGGCGTGAGCGTGCTGGCGGCCGGCCAGGAGCACATCGCGCAGCACTTCGCACGGGGTGTGCCGCCGATCGCGCTGTGGCAGGGCATCGACGTGCGCGACGGCGACGGGCCGCCGCTCCTCGAGGGCGCGCTCGCCTGGCTCCGCTGCGGCGTCCGCGACGAGCACGAGACCGGCGACCACACGCTCTTCGTCGGCGAGGTCGTCGCCGCCGAGGCCGGCGGTCCGGAGCACGCACTCGTCTACCTCGACCGTCGGTACCTGCCCGCGTGATCGAGGCCGTCGTCTTCGACCTCGACGGCCTGCTGATCGAGACCGAGGAGATCTGGGACGAGGTGCGCGAGGCGCTCGTGCGCGAGCGCGGCGGCCGCTGGACCGACAGCGCCCAGCGGGACATGATGGGCATGAGCTCGAGCGAATGGTCGCGCTACCTGCATGAGACGCTCGGCTTGCCCGAGGCGCCGGAGGAGCTCAACCGTCTGGTGGTCGAGCGCATGGCCGAGCGCTACCGCGAGCACCTACCGCTGCTCCCGGGTGCGGTGGAGGCCGTCCAGCGGGTGGCGGCGCGCTGGCCGCTCGCCGTCGCCTCCTCGTCCAACCGGCCGCTGATCGATCTCGTGCTCGAGCTCTCCGGCCTGGCGCCGCTCTTCCAGGCGACGGTCTCGTCGGAGGAGGTTCCTCGCGGGAAGCCGGCGCCCGACGTCTACCTCGAAGCCGCGCGCCGACTGGGCGTCGAGCCCGAGCGAGCAGCGGCGATCGAGGACTCGCAAGCAGGCATCGGCTCGGCCCGCGCGGCCGGGATGCGGGTCGTCGCGATCCCGAACCGCTCGTTCCGGCCGAGCGACGAAGCGCTCGCCGCTGCCGACGTCGTGCTCGACTCGCTGGACGAGCTGACGCCCGCCGCGATCGCCGGCTAGCGCCTGCGGATGAGCGTCATCCCGTCCCGTACGCTCAGCATCACGCTCTCGACCCGGTCATCGGAGCGCACGTGCTCGTTGAAGCGCCTGATCGCGCGGGTGGACTCGTCGTCGTCCTCGCTCGCGACGCGGCCCGACCAGAGGACGTTGTCAGCGATGAGCAGAGCGTCGTCTGCGAGCTTCGGCAGCGCCGCCTCGTAGTAGTCGATGTACCCGGGCTTGTCCGCGTCGATGAAGACGAGGTCGAACGGGCCGTCGAGCTGCGGGATCGTCTCGGAGGCCGGCCCGAGCCGGTAGTCGATGCGATCGACGACGCCTGCCTCGGTTGCATAGCGGCGGGCGATCTCGGTCGTCTCCTCGTTGACGTCGCATGTCGTGATGCGGCCTCCCGCGGGCAGCTCGAGCGCCATGCAGATCGACGAGTAGCCGGTGAACGTGCCGACCTCGAGGATCCACTGCGGCCGGCGCAGATAGACGAGGAAGCCGAGGAATCGGCCCTCGATCCGCCCGACCATCATCTGCGGCGCGGTGGTCTTTTCCCGCGTCTCGGCCGCGAGCCGCTCGAACAGCTCGGGCAGCGGCGACGTGTGCACCTCGGCGTAGGCCTCGACGGCGGGCTCGACGATGAAGCTCACGCCCCCATCGTACGGTGCGGTCAGGGTCGCCCGAGTCTTACGCCTGCGCGCCGGCTACGGCCGAATGTTCTGGTTGAGCCGGAACACGTTGTCCGGGTCCCACGCGCGCTTGAGCGCCACGAGGCGTTCGTACTTTCCGTCCCCGTAGACCGAGCGAAGGTCGATCCCGGTCTCGGCCACATCGTTGACGTAGCGTCCGACGAGCGCGTATGGCATGAACTCCGCGGTCGTCTCCCGCACCCAGTCCCGGTTCGGCGGGTCGAGCTCCAGATCGTCCCACTGAGCCTCGGCCGAGATCCAGAAGGCGGCCTCGCGACCGGTGAACGCGGAGCCGTCCTCGGGAACGGCCGAGATGGCGCCGCCCCACCCCCAGACCGAGAGCACCGGCTCGGTGCCCGCGGGCGCGTCTGCCACGAGCTCGGCGCAGCGACGCACCGCGTCGGTGGGCAGCGTGTGCAGGAACGCGCTCTTCATGTAGAAGCGGTGGCCCCACTCCATCTCGTCGTCGGCGAGGTGCTGCGCGACGAGGTAGGGCTTGACCTCGATCGTGTCGGCGGTCGGCGGCCCCAGAGCGCGCAGGTCGGCGAGGTCGCGCTCCGCCTGGGCGGGCGGCCCGCAGTGCAGCACCGAGATCGACACCGTGTCGCGACCGACTGCGAGCGTCGGCATCACCTCGTCGGGGCCGGATTCCACGGTTTCGCCGAAGAGCGCGACCACGTCGTCGAGGCGGTCGACTGGGTGGGTCACGACGCCGTGCGTGACCGTTCCGTCGAACGGGTGCAGCCCGAACTCGAACGCCGTCGCGATGCCGAAGTTCGCTCCCGCCCCGCGAAGGCCCCAGAACAGCTCGGGGTCCTCGTCGGCGCTCGCACGCACGAGCCGGCCGTCCGCGGTCACGAGCTCGACCGCGCGAAGATTGTCGATCGTCAGGCCGTAACGGCGCTGCAGCCGGCCCATCCCGCCGCCGAGCGTCAATCCGGCGACGCCGGTATGGGAGACGACGCCAACCGGGCAAACCAGCCCCGCCGCTTGCGCGGCCTCGTCCAGTTCGCCGAGGAGCGAGCCTCCGGCCACGCGAGCGACTCGCTGCTCCGCGTCGACCTTGGCCCCGCGCATCCGTGAGAGGTCGATCACGATCCCGTCGTCGCAGGTCGACAGCCCTGGAATGCTGTGCCCGCCGCCGCGAACGGCGATGGGGAGGTCGTGCTCGCGCGCGAACCGAAGCGCCGCGACGACGTCCTCCGGCCGCGCGGGCCGAACCACCGCGGCGGGCCGACGGTCGACCATCCGGTTCCAGACGAGCCGGGCGTCGTCGTACCCGTCATCGCCGGGAAGGACGACCTCGCCCGGGAAGGTCGCCGCGAACGCGCGCAGCTTGACGTTAGAGCTCATGCGTCTTGAGACGGCAAGCGCCACTGGAACTCATCGCGTCTCCGCTGCTAGGCGCGCCCGAGCAAGACGCACCCGTTGTGGCCGCCCAGGCCCATCGCGTTCGAAAGCGCCACGTCGACCTGCGCCTCGCGCGCCTCGTTCGGCACGTAGTCGAGGTCGCACTCGGGGTCGGGGTGCTCGTAGTTGATCGTCGGCGGCAGCACGCCGTGGTGGAGCGCGAGGACGCACATCATCGCCTCGATCGCGCCGGCG
Source organism: uncultured Actinomycetes bacterium (assembly GCA_963738205.1). Classification (GTDB taxonomy): domain Bacteria; phylum Actinomycetota; class Thermoleophilia; order Gaiellales; family Gaiellaceae; genus DATFQE01. The sequence continues at coordinate 61,665 of CAVTVQ010000009.1, read as the reverse complement.
GCTCCGAAGCAATGGCCGGTCATCGACTTCGTCGAGGAGACCGCGAGGTCGTAGGCGTGGTCGCCGAAGACCTGCTTGATCGCGCGGGTCTCTGCGAGGTCGCCCAGCGGCGTCGAGGTGCCGTGCGCGTTGACATACCCGACGCGCTCCGGCTCGATTTCGGCGCGGCGGAGGGCGGCGCGCATCATCTCGGCGACCCCGATGGCCTCCGGCTCCGGCTGCGCCATGTGGTGCGCGTCGTTGGAGGCGCCGTAGCCGAGCACCTCGGCGTAGATCCTGGCGCCGCGGGCCTTCGCCGCCTCGAGCTCCTCGAGCAGCAGCACGCAGGCGCCCTCGCCGATCACGAAGCCGGCACGCGTGGCGTCGAACGGCCGCGACGCGCGCGGCGGGTGCTCGTCCTCCACGGCGAGCCCGCGCATCGCGCAGAAGCCGGCGAGGATCAGGGGATGCATGCAGGCCTCCGTGCCTCCGGCGAGCACGGCATCCACGTCGCCCCGCTTGATCAGCTCGGCACCCTCGCCGACCGCGTGCGAGCCGGTTGCGCAAGCCGACACGACGGCGTAGTTCGGCCCCTTGATCCCGAGCGAGATCGCCAGCTGGCCGCTCGCTGAGTCGACCAGGACGCTCGGCAGGAAGTAGGGCGAGACGCGGTCCGGCCCTCGCTCCCGCAGCACGTCGGCCTGGCTCATGATTCCCAGGAAGCCGCCGATCGCGGAGCCGAAGACCACGCCGACGCGGTTGGGGTCGAAGCCGTTCAGGCCGGCGTCGTCGAGCGCCTCCTTGCCCGCCGACAGTGCGAGCAGGACGTTCCGGTCGAGCCGGCGCGCCTCCTTCGTGGAGACGACGTCGGTGGGTAACTCGTAGTCCTTCACCTCGGCGGCGACGCGCACCGGGTAGTCGCTCGCGTCGAAGGCCTGAATCCAGTCGATTCCACTCTGGCCCGCGACCGCGGCGCGCCACGTCGACGGAGCGTCGTTCCCCAGCGGGGTCACAGCTCCGAGTCCGGTGACGGCGACGCGTCTCATCCTCGGACAAGACTAAAGAAGCGGAGCCGCCGCTCGACTAGCCTTGGCCGAATGCCGGACCCGAGTATCCCGTTCCCGCCGATGGAGGCCGAGCTGGTCTCCGAGCTCCCGATCGGCGATGGCTGGCAGTACGAGCCCAAGTGGGACGGCTTTCGCGGCGTCCTGGAGAACTTCGGCGGCGAGCTGAAGCTCTGGTCGCGCAAGGAGCGGCCGCTGTTGCGCTACTTCCCGGAGCTGCGACCGCTCGGAGAGCTGCTGCCGCCGAACTCGGCGCTCGACGGCGAGATCGTGATCGCGCGCGACGGCGTGCTCGAGTTCGACCTGATGCAGATGCGCCTGCACCCGGCCGAGAGCCGGATCAACCGGCTCGCCGGCGAGATCCCGGCCGAGTTCATCGTGTTCGACGTGCTCGTCTGGGACGGCGAGCCCGTCCACGAGCGGCCGCTCGCCGAGCGGCGCGCCTTCCTGGAGCAGCACGCGAAGGGCTTTCGCCTCTCACCCGCCACCGCCGACCCGGAAAGGGCCGGGGCCTGGCTGGACACGTTCGAGGCGGCCGGGCTCGACGGCGTTATCGCGAAGCGGACAGACGCCTCCTACAAGCCCGGCTCACGCGAGGCGGTGACCAAGGTCAAGCCGTACAAGACCGCCGACGCGGTGATCGTGGGCCTGCGCTGGAAGACACGGCCGTCGCACATCGCCACGCTGCTGCTCGGCCTCTACCGCGACGACGGCGGGCTCGACTACGTCGGCTCGGCTGCCGTCGGCGCCAAGCGTCACGCAGAGATCGCCGAGCGCGTGATGCCACTCCTGGAGGACGCCCCCGACCGGCGTTTCTCCGAGCCGAACCGCTGGGGCACGGGCGAGCTGGAGGAACAGGCCGTCCGCCCCGAGCTCGTCGCCGAGGTGCGCTACGACAAGGTGCAGGGCAACCGCTTCCGGCACGGGACGCGCTTCCTCCGCTTCCGTGACGACAAGGATCCGGCCGACTGCACGTGGCGTGAGCTGCGGCCGCCGCGCAACCCGAGCGACCCGACGTTCGAGTCGCTGCTCGCGACGTCCTAGTCGGTCTTCTTCTTCCGCGAGGGCTGTACCCGGGCGGGCTCGCCGGGCATCTTGGGGAAGTTCGGCGGGTAGGGCGCCTCGCCGATGCCCTCCTTCTCCTCGCGCTCGACCCACTCGAGCAGGGAGCGCAGATCGCAGACGGTGTCGTCGATGGCGGCCTGGACGTCGCCGAGCTTGGCGAAGCGCTCGCGCATGGTCGGGATCGTGAAGTCCTCGGTCTCGGCGTCGGGCAGCTCGTCCCAGGTCACCGGCGCCGACACCGTTGCGTCCCGCCGCGCCCGGACCGAGTACGCCGAGGCGATGGTCCGGTCGCGGGCGTTCTGGTTGTAGTCGATGAAGACACGCTCGCCGCGCTCCTCCTTCCACCAGGCGGTCGTGACGAGGTCCGGTGCCCTCCTTTCGACCTCACGGGCGAACGCGAGTGCCGCCCGCCGCACTTCCGGAAACGTCCAGAGCGGCTCGATCCGGACCGCGATGTGGATGCCCCGATTGCCGGACGTCTTGGGCCAGCCGATGTAGCCGAGCTCGTCGAGCACCTCGCGCACCACGCCGGCGACCCTCTTGGCGTCGCCGAAATCGGTGCCCGGCTGCGGGTCGACGTCGATCCGCAGCTCGTCGGGGTGGTCGACGTCGGCCCGCCGCGAGGGCCAGGGATGGAAGTCGATCGTCCCCAGGCTCGCCGCCCAGGCCACGTGGGCGACCTCGGTCACGCAGAGCTCGTCGGCGTGGCGCCCGGAGGGGAAGCTCACCCGCGCGACCTCGATCCAGTCGGGCCGCTTCTCGGGCACGCGCTTCTGGTAGATCGCCTTGCTCTCCGCCCCGCCCGGGTGGCGCTTCAGCTGCGTCGGTCGCTCGTACAGCGCGCGCACGATCCCGTCGGCCACGCCGAGGTAGTACTGGACGTGGTCGAGCTTCGTCTCCCCGCGCTCGGCGAAGTAGACCTTGTCCGGGTTGGTCACCTTGACTGTGTGTCCGTCGACATCGAGCTCTACGAACGGCGAAGCCATGTCTTCGCTATTTCACCCTTCCGGGGCATGCCCGTGTGGACCTAGAAGCGAAAGATACGAGTGCCGGCTCCCCCCTCACACACCCCGGCACCCTGCGGCGCCCGTCACGAACTGCGGCCTTTCGATCGCTTTTCTGACGGGCCGTCGCGCTTTTCGGGGCCGAAACCTCGGGTATCCTGAGGCCTCCCGGAGAAGTGGCCGAGTGGCTGAAGGCGGCGCCCTGCTAAGGCGTTAAGGGGGTACTAACCTCCTTCGAGGGTTCGAATCCCTCCTTCTCCGCTTCCGTTAGGCGTCACTCGTCGCCTGTCGACTTCCAGAAGACGTAGTCGGTGGTGTTGGAAACAGCGGCGGTGTCGCCGGGCGTGCAGGCGCCGGCCGGTGCGATCCCGCCGGACGTGTTCAGCCGCTGAACCCACGTGATGCCGCTCAGACGGTCGCCGTCCGGACCGGACGTCGTCACGGCTGTCTCCAGGAGCAGCCAGGCGATGTTCCCGGCACCGCCGCTCATGCTCGACTGGCAGGCGTACTTCTGGACGCCGACCGCAGACACGGCCAGGAAAAGCTTGCTTTCCGGTGCATACGTCCGCGGATCGACCGGCACCTGTCTACGGCATCGGTGGCTACCTGTCTTGTGGCGCGCGGGTACCTACGCGGCAACCTTGGAGAACTGCGGGATGATCTCGTCGCCGTAGGCCTGGAGCGTCTCCTCCTGGCCGTGCGTCATCAGGTAGATGTTGAACTGGTCGACGCCGACGGACTCGAGCTCGCGCAGCTTCTCCAGGCACTGCTCGACGTTTCCGATCACGGTGAAGCGGTCGCAGATCTCGTCGGTGACGAACTCGCCGTGGGCGGCGCCGACGCGGCTGTGATCTTTGTAGTCGTAGAACTTGCGCGCCTTGACGTAGTCCGTCAGCGCGGCCGGGATCTCGGAGTCGAAGCCGTACTTCTCGATCAGGTCCATGACGTGGTTCGAGACCATGGCCGGGAACCAACGAACCTCGTCACGGGCCTTGGGGAGGTCGTCGGTGACCTTGCTCGGAGCGCCGACGATGCACTTGAGCGCCGACGGGTCGCGACCGGCCTCCTCCGCGGACTTCCTGGCCGTGTCCATGATCCACTGGATGATCTGCGGGTCGGCGAGCTGGATGATCACGCCGTCGCCGACGCGTCCCGCCACGGCGAGCGCCTTAGGCCCGTAGCCCGCGATCCACATCTCGATCTCCGGGAGCTCGCTGCGCACCCACGTGAGCTCGAGCTCCTTCTCGTTCCAGTCGACCTTCCGGCCGTTCATCAGGTCCTTGATCATCGCGCAGCGAGCCTCGAATTCCGCCACCCGCACCGGCTGCAGCCCGACGACGCGCCGCGAGGAGTCGCCTCGTCCGATCCCCATGACCATGCGGCCGTTCGAGAGGTCCTGCATCGTCGCGTACCAGCTCGCCGTCACCGTGGCGTCGCGGATGCCCGGGTTGGTGACGAAGTGGCCGAGCTTGATCTTCTCGGTGCGCTCGGCGGCCACGGCCAGCGTCGCGTACGAGTCCTGCCAGAGGATGTGCGAATCATAGGTCCAGGCGTACTCGAAGCCGTGCTTCTCGGCCAGCTGGATCAGATCGAGGAAGCGGGAGAGCGGCGGATCCGGCAGGACGGTGACGCCGAACGTGAGCATGTGACCTCCAGGGCAATAGGCAGGGAAACCCGGATTTTCCCTTGAATTGGGGCGGGTGGCAATCTGGGGCTACCTCGTCTTCGCGCTCGCTGCCGGCGCGATGCTGCCGATCCAGTTCGGGATCAACGCGCAGCTGGCCTCCTGGCTGGGCAGCTCGATCCGGGCGGCGCTCGTCTCCTTCGTGGTCGGCGCGGTGGCCCTTGCCGTCGTGACCGTAGCCGTCGCGCGCGACTGGCCGGCGGCCGGCCGGATCGCCGACGCACCCTGGTGGGTCTGGACGGGCGGGTTGCTGGGCGCGTTCTACGTCCTCGGCTCGATCGTGGCGGCGCCGCGACTGGGGGCGGTGACGCTCGTCTCGGTGATCCTGGCCGGGCAGGCGCTCGCCTCGCTGGCCGCGGACCACTACGGCTGGGTCGGCTTCGAACAGCATCCAGTCAACGCCCTCCGCCTGGCCGGCGTGGCCCTCCTCGCAGCCGGCGTGGCCCTTGTGCGTTTTTCTTGACGCTGTCGTTACGCAGCCTGCCAAGTGACCTGCGCCCCTGCGGCCAGGTCCGCGCCTGGCCGAGCCTCGTCCAGCTTGGGCGTCTGACACGGCCGAGGCCGCCACTTCCGCAGCTTGGACGGCGAGGTCGGCTTGTGGACGGTTCGCGCGGGTTTCGTTACGCAGCCTGCCAACGAAAACGCCAGCGACCACGTGAGGCGTACGGTTGCGCCATGGCTCGGTCAGCCGTTGCCCTCGCTCTCACGGCGACCGTCGTCGCCGGCCTCGACCTCGCGCACAAGGGTCTCGCGATCGCCGACCGCGGCGGCTCGGTGATCGCGCACGACCGCTCGCTCCTCTACGTCGTCGGCGTTGCCGTGGCCTCGCTGCTGTGGGCCGGCGCGATCGCGCTCACACGGTCGCTCTCGATCGCGGTCGCCGGTGGGGTCCTCGCCGGCGGTGCGCTCGGCAACCTCGCCTCACTCGCGCTCTGGCCGTCGGTGCCCGGCGTCCCGAACCCCCTCGTCGCCGGCGATGTCGCCTTCAACATGGCCGACCTCGCCGTGCTCAGCGGGCTGATGCTCGTGCTCGGAACCACCGCAGTCTTCGCCGCGTGCAATCGCGAGCGCCTGCGGCAGCCGGTCCGCGTTCGCGCCTAGACGACCGCGAGCTGTTCGATCGTCCTCGAGGCGAGCCGGTCGAGCGCCTGCACCGACAGCTCCAGGTGCTCCTCCTTCGTGTCCTCGAGCTTCGTGTGCGAGAGCCCGCGCAGGCTCTGGACGAAGAGCATCACGGTCGGGATCCCGGCACGGGAGACCTCCGCCGCGTCGTGCAGCGGCCCGCTCGGCAGGCGGTGCGTCTGCCCCGCCACCTCGCGCACCGCCTCGTCGGCGAGCTCGATCAGCTGCTCGTCGAAGAGGATCGGCTCGATGTTCCAGATCCGCTCGAACTCGACCTCGAGGTCCTCCTCGCGCGCGTACTCCTGCGACCGCGACTTTGCGTCCTCGAGCATCGCCGCGAGCTTGGACGCGTCGAGGTGCCGCTGGTCGAGCAGCTGCTCCGCCGTCTCGACGACGGACGTGACGATCCCGGGCTTGCAGACCACGCCGCCCGACGTGCAGACCGCTCCGTCCCCCACCTTCGCAGCGATCTCCCGCAGCGCCAGGGCCAGCTTCGCCGCGCCCGCCAGCGCGTCGCGGCGCTGATCCATCGGAGTCGAGCCGGCGTGCGCGGCCTGGCCGCGCCACGTCACCCGATGGCGCTCGACGCCGAAGGTGCCCAGCACCGCGCCGAGCGGAAGACCAAGCGACTCCAGCACCGGGCCCTGCTCGATGTGCAGCTCGAGGTAGGCTGCGGCGTTCTCCAGCTGCGAGCGGGCGTCGGTCGCGCGGTCGAGGTCGACGCCGTGCGCGCCGATCGCGTCGGGCAGCGAGACCCCCTCCTGATCCACGAGTGACCGCAACTCGTCCTGGTCGCGCATCGAGCCCGCCGCCGCGGACGAGCCGAACAGCGAGCGGCCGAAGCGCGCGCCCTCCTCGTCGGCCCAGGACACCAGCCGCACCGTCACGGATGGCTTGCCCTCGTCGGCGATGCGCCGGAGCACCTCCGAGCCGGCGACGACGTTGAGCGCGCCGTCGAGCCAGCCGCCGTTCGGCACCGAGTCGAGATGCCCGCCGAGGACGAGCTCCTGCTCGGAGCGGCCGGGCAGCGTCCACCACTGGTTCCGCGCCTCGTCGAACTCCATCCGCGCGCCGGTGCCCTCGAGCTTCGAGGCCATCCACTCCTGTGCGCGCACCCACGTGTCGGTCCAGGCCACGCGCTGAGCCCCGTCGGCGTCGCCCGTCAGCTCGCGCAGCTCCTTGAGCTCGGCGACCGTGCGCGCGGGGTCGAGTGCCATGGGGCGCGACTTTAACGTCGTCCGGAAGGGTGTGGTAGGAACTCCGATATGGCTTCTGTGGCCGCAGAACGTCCATCGCGCTTCACCTTCGCCTGGCGGCCGGCGCTGCAGCGCGGCGCACTCCTGATCGCGGTCGCGGCCGGTCTCTGGGCCTTCTGGGAGGCGTTCAAGTGGTTCGGGGAGACGACGGAGTTCAAGCTCGGCGCGTTCCAGGTGAACGACCGGACGCTTCCGCATCTGCACGACATCGTCGGCCAGCTGTTCGAGCCTTCGCGCCGCAACGGACCGCTCCTGATCGAGGTGCTCTGGGATGCTGCCCTTTTCACCGCCAAGGAAGCGGCGGTCGGTTTCTTCCTCGGGGCCACGATCGGGTTCACCCTCGCCGTGATCCTGGCTCACTCGCGCCTGCTCCAACGCGGCTTCCTGCCATGGATCGTCGCGTCGCAGACCGTCCCGATCCTCGCGATCGCTCCGATGGTGGTGATCTGGCTCGGCGGCCGCGGGCTCTCGGACTGGCTGAGCGTCTCCGTGATCGCGGCCTACCTGACGTTCTTCCCGGTCACGATCAACACGCTCCGCGGTCTCGAATCGGCGGACCCCCGGGCGCTCGAGCTGATGCGCTCCTATGCGGCGAACAGGTGGCGGATCCTCTGGAAGGTTCGGGTGCCGGCGTCCCTGCCGTTCCTCTTCACGGCGCTCAAGGTGTCGGCGACGGCGAGCGTCGTCGGCGCGATCATCGGCGAGCTCCCGGCCTCGATCCAGAGCGGCCTCGGCGGCGCGATCCTCAACTTCAACCAGTACTACGCGAGCTCGCCGCCGAGCCTCTGGGCGACGAACCTGATCGCCGCGCTGCTCGGAATCACCTTCTTCCTGGCGATCGTGGTCGCGGAGAAGCTCGTGGTCACGCGCGCGCCGGAGCACGTGGCATGACGGTCGTCTCCCTGAAGGGCGTCCACAAGGAGTTCGGCAAGGGCGGCATCACCGCAGTGCAGGGCATCGACCTCGAGATCGGCGAGCGCGAGTTCATCTCGCTGATCGGGCCCTCGGGCTGCGGGAAGTCGACGCTGCTGCGCATCATCGGGGACCTCATCCAGCCCACCGCCGGCGAGGTCGTCGTCAACGGCAAGTCGGCGCGGCAGGCTCGCGAGGACCGCGACTACGGGATCGTCTTCCAGGACGCGGTGCTGTTCGACTGGCGGACGGTCGCGAAGAACATCGCGCTGCCGCTCGAGATGCTCGGTTGGGACCGCGGCCGCCGCCAGGAGCGCGTCAGGGAGATGCTCCGGCTGGTCGAGCTCGACGGCTTCGAGAGCCACCATCCGTGGCAGCTCTCGGGCGGGATGCAGCAGCGGGTGTCGATCGCCCGCGCGCTGTCCTTCTCTCCCCCGCTGCTGCTGATGGACGAGCCGTTCGGCGCGCTCGACGAGATGACCAGAGAACGGCTGAACCTCGAGCTGCTCCAGATCTGGGAGGCGCTGGGGAGCACGATCGTCTTCGTCACGCACTCGATCTCCGAGGCGGTCTTCCTCTCGACCCGCGTCGTCGTCATGTCGCCGCGGCCCGGCCGGATCACGGATGTCGTCGAGATCGACCTGCCGCAGCCCCGGTCGGCGGAGACACGGGAGCAGCCACGGTTCTTCGAGCTCGTGGCGGACGTGCGCCACAAGCTCCGCGGGTCGGACGAGCTGGTCAGCGAAGCGGAGCTGATCGCGGCGGAGGAAGGGCTTTGAGCGCCGGGCCGTCAGTGGTCCAGCCGGTACCGCGGGACGTGTTCGCGCGGCGGGTGGGCCGCGGCCTCCGTGACTGGATTCCGGCCCTCGTCGTCTTCTTGCTCGGCCTGGCCGCCTGGGAGTTCGGCGTCCAGGCGCTCGACGTCCAGAACTTCCTGCTCCCGCGGCTCTCGGACATCCTCGAGACGCTCTGGGACGACCGCAGCGGGCTCATGCACGCCGCCTGGTTCACGTTCAAGGAGGCGCTCGGCGGCTTCCTCGTCGGCTCGGGCGCGGCGATCGCGGTGGCGCTGGTGCTGGCGCGCTGGCGGCCGCTGGCGAGCGCCGTGATGCCGTACGCAATCGCGGCGAACGCGATCCCGATCATCGCTTTCGCGCCGATCACGAACAACTGGTTCGGGCTGCTCTCGCCGTGGTCGAAGATCGCGATCGCCGCGATCATCTGCTTCTTCCCAGTGCTGGTGAACACGCTGAAGGGCCTGACCTCGGTCCGGCCGGCCTCGATCGAGCTGATGCGCAGCTACGCGGCCGGCGACATCGAGACGTTCCGGCGTGTGCGGATCCCCAATGCGCTGCCGTACATCTTCGCCGCCTTGAAGGTCGCGACCGTACTCGCGATGATCGGCGCCATCGTGGGCGACTACTTCGGCGGCTCGCAGGACTCCCTCGGGATCGTGATCCGTCGCGACGCCGGGATTTTCGCGTTCGAGCACGCCTGGGCGGCGATCGTGGTCGCCAGCATGCTCGGGATCCTGTTCTACGCGTCGGTTGCGGCCGTCGAACGCGTCGTCATGCGGTGGCACCCGTCGGCGCGGACCGAATAACACGTCAGGCAAAACGGAGGAGGAACGGATGAGGAAGGGTTCGAGGTGGTTCTGGCTGGCCACGGTCTGCGCGGCCCTCGTATTCGGGCTGGCAGCTTGTGGCAGCGACGACGAAGAGGGCGGCGGCGAGGCGGACGGCACGACCGGGGAGACGAGCGGTCCGGCCGACAAGGTGACGCTGCAGCTGAAGTGGGTGACCCAGGCCCAGTTCGCCGGCTACTACGCAGCGAAGGAGGAGGGCTACTTCGACGACGAGGGACTGGACGTCACGATCCGGCCCGGCGGGCCCGACATCGTCCCCGAGCAGGTCGTCCTGGGCGGCCAGGCCGAGTTCGGGATCAACTGGCTCGACAACACGCTCGCCACGCGTGACAAGGGCCAAAGCATCGTCAACATCGCGCAGGTCTTCACGCGCAGCGGCATGACCGAGGTGACCTGGAAGGACACGGGCCTGGCCGCGATCACCGACCTGAAGGGCAAGAAGGTCGGTGTGTGGCTCGGCGGCAACGAGCACAAGCTGTTCGCTGCCCTGAACAAGAACGGCCTCGATCCAAAGAAGGACGTCAAGATCGTGGCGCAGCCGTTCGACATGAACCTCCTGCTGAACCGCGAAGTCGACGCAGCCGCTGCGATGACGTACAACGAGCTCGCCCAGGTGCTCGAGCAGAAGAACCCGAAGACGAACGAGCTCTACACGCTCGCGGACCTGAACGTCATGAAGATGTCGGACCTCGGCACCGGTGCGCTCGAGGACGGCGTGTTCGTGACCGAGGACTGGATCGCGGACGAGAAGAATCAGGACATCGCGAAGCGGTTCCTCAAGGCCAGCATCCGCGGTTGGGTGTTCTGCCGCGACAACCAGGACGCCTGCCTGCAGCACGTCCTCGACAACGGCCCGACGCTCGGTGAGGGCCACCAGCGCTGGCAGCTCAACGAGGTGAATGCGCTGATCTGGCCGGCGCCCAAGGGCGTCGGCGTGATGGATCCGGAGTCCTTCCAGATCACGGCGGACATCGCCAAGGACTACAAGATCATCACGAAGCCGGCGACGGACGACGCCTACCGCACCGACATCGCCGAGGCGGCGGTGCAGGAGCTGAAGGACGACGGCGTCGACGTCAACGGCAACGACTGGAAGAAGGAGACCGTCCAGGTCACGGCGGGCGGCGAGTAAGGCCTAAGCCCAACGGGCCCTAGTTATCGGATGAGCGGCCGTCCGCCTACGCGCGGGCGGCCGCGAGTCGCTCGCCGGCCGAGGCGCGCAGGCTGCGTGCGAGCTCGGGAATGCGCGCCTCGATCTTGCGGAAGTCCTGCTCGAAGATCGACAGCAGCTTCATCGGCGACGTGGAAACGACCGCTGCTGTTCTGCGACCCGTGCACAGGAGCGCGATCTCGCCGAAGAAGTCACCCGCGCCGAGCGTCGCGACCTTCTCGTCGCCCACCAGGACTTCCGCGGAGCCTTCCTCGATCGCGAAGAAGCTGTAGCCGAAGTCGTGCTGCGTCGCGAGCGCCGCGCCGGTTCCGACCTCGACCGGCCCGGCGACCTCGGCGATCAGAGCCCTGTCGTCCTCCGAGAGCGAGGCGAACAGCGGGATCGCGTTGAGTCGCTCGGCCGTCACGGCGTGGCGATCCTCGCACAGCCACGGGGCATTTCCAGGGCCTTTCACCGGATGGCCTCCCCCTCGCCACCGCTTCTTCACCAGCTTGCACGCCGAGGTGCGTGAGACGTACGCTCGGTCCGGATTCGAGAGAGGAGAACGCTTTCAATGTCTGTCTTGATCAAAGGAGGCCGTGTGATCACGGCGGCCGACGATTACGTCGGCGATGTCTACGTGGAGGGCGAACGGATCTCCCTCATCGGGGAGTCCCTCGACCTCGAGGCCGACAAGGTGATCGACGCGGCCGGCAAGTACGTCCTGCCGGGCTGCGTCGACCCGCATACCCACCTCGACATGCCGTTCGGAGGCACGGTCACGATCGACGATGTCGAGTCGGGCCAGCGCGCGGCCGCGTTCGGCGGCACGACCTGCCACGTCGACTTCGTGATTCAGCCGCAGGGCGCCACCTTCGCCGACGCCCTGGACGAGTGGAAGGGCAAGGCCGAAGGCAAGCAGCTGATCGACATGGGCTACCACATGGCGATCACCGACCTGCGCGAGGGCGGCACGCTCGAGGAGCTCGCGGGGCTGCCCGATCAGGGCGTCACCTCGTACAAGCTCTTCATGGCATACAAGGGCGCGCTCATGGTCGACGACGAGACGCTCTTCCGGTCGATGCAGGTCGCCGCTGACTCGGGCGCGCTCGTGATGGTGCATGCCGAGAACGGCGACGCCATCGACGTGCTCGTGCAGGAGGCGCTGGCAGCGGGGAACACCGAGCCGAAGTACCACGCGCTGACCCGGCCTCCCGAGACCGAGGGCGAGGCGACGAACCGCGCGATCCAGCTTTCACGGGTCGCCGGCTCGCCCCTCTACGTCGTCCATGTCTCGTGCAAGGAGGCGGTCGAGCCGATCGCGATCGCGCGCGAGAAGGGCTGGAACGTCTGGGGTGAGACCTGCACGCAGTACTTCTTCGTCGACTACACGTTCCTCGAGCGGCCGAACTTCGAGGGCGCGAAGTTCGTCTACACGCCGCCTCCGCGGGACAAGGCGAACCAGGACGTGTTGTGGAACGCGGTGCGGACGGACGTCCTCTCGGCGATCTCCACCGACCACTGCGCGTTCAGCTGGGACGGCCAGAAGACGCTCGGCAAGGACGATTTCTCGAAGATCCCGAACGGCGGGCCGGGCCTCGAGAATCGGCTGCACATGATCCACGAGTTCGGCGTGCGCGGCGAGCGGATCACGCTCAACCGCATGGTCGAGCTGCTGGCCACCAACCCGGCCAAGCTGTTCGGGCTCTACCCGCGCAAGGGCACGATCGCCGTTGGCTCCGATGCCGACATCGTCGTCTTCGACCCGGAGAAGCGCGTCACGATCTCGGCGTCCAGGCACCATTCGAACGTGGACTACAACCTCTACGAGGGCACTGAGGTGACCGGCTCGCCGGAGGTCGTCCTGCTGCGCGGGAACGTGCTGGTCGAAGGCGACCAGCTCGTCGCGTCGCCGGGCATCGGCCAGTTCGTCAAGCGGGCGCGCTTCGGCGAGGAGCTGAAGCCGGCCGCCGCGGTCGCGTAGACATGTCTGCGCTGTCGGCGCTGGCCGTGGCGGTTTTCGCCCTGACGCTTGCGGGCTCCGCCGCGACGGCCAAGGTTGACCGCTTCAACGAGCGCCGCGCGTTCGCGCTCCTCCGCGAGCAGGTCGAGCTCGGGCCGCGACCAGCCGGCTCCGCCGCTTCCCGCGCGCTTGCGCTGCGGCTGAAGCGCCTGCTGCCGAACGGGCGCTTCCAGCCCGTGCCCGACGGCCTGCAGAACGTGATCGGCGTCGTCCGCGGCCGCAACCCCGCCCGAACCGTGGTCGTCGGCGCGCACTACGACACGAAGGACCTCCCGGGCTTCGTCGGGGCAAACGACGGCGCCTCCGGAACTGCGACCGTCGTCGAGCTGGCACGGACGATCAAGCCGCTGCAGCTGCGACCGACGATCGTCTTCATCCTCTTCGACGGCGAGGAGAGCCCCAAGGGCGCACCGGACAACGAATTCGAGCGCTACGGCCTCAGGGGCAGCAAGATCGCGGCGCGCAGGTTCAAGAACGCCGAGGCGATGATCCTGCTGGACTTCGTGGGCGACAAGGACCTCTCGACGCCGCGCGAGCGCCTCTCAAACCGCGCGCTCTGGACCAAGCTCAGAGCGGCCGCGAAGCGCACCGGCAACGCCCGTCACTTCCCGCCTGCCACGACCGGTGCGGTCCTGGACGACCACGTGCCCTTCCTGCGCGCAGGCGTCCCGGCGATCGACCTGATCGACTTCGACTTCCCCTGCTGGCACCTGCGCTGCGACGACCTGAGCGCGGTCTCGCCGCGGAGCGTGGACTCCACGGGCGAGACCGTGCTCGAGCTGCTGCGCTCCCTCTAGAGCTTCTTCCGGCGCCGCCACTTGGCGAAGATCGCCTTGATCTCACGCTCGGCCGCGCGGACCGCCTCGTCGGGAGTCATCTTCTCCTGCGCCACCTCGGCGAACATCTGCGGAATGAGGAACTTGTTGAACACCTCGTCGATCGCCGCGTTCGAGTAGCCGGGATGCCCGACGTTCGCCGTGTAGCGCTCGGCGATCGTGGTCAGGATCGTGTACTTGCCGAGCGGCTTGTGCTTGTCGTTGGCGGCCGCCTTCCGGATCGCCTTGAAGCCGCCCTTCACCCCGCCCGGCCAGGCGGGGAAGTTGTAGAAGCCGCTGTTCGTGAAGTGCGGCCCGTACCGCGTCTGCGCGTCGACGAGGTACCTCTTCGCCGCCTTCTTGTTCTGCGAGAACTTCCAGATCACGTAGACGCCCATCACGTGCTCGAGGCCCAGCCGCTGGTTGCCGCCGCGCGGGATCGGAGCGATCCACGTTTTGTCGGAGAGCGGTGAGTTCGAGTTCTCGAGCGTCCGGGCGATCGAGATCGCGTTCAACGCGAGCGAGAGCCGCCCCGCGACGTACGTCGTGTTGTTCGACGCGGCCGTCCAGGCGAAGACCTCGCTGGTCATGCCGTTCTTGTAGATGTCGCGCATCACCCGCAGAGCATCGCGGGTGCCCTTGCTATTGATCACCACACGGGCGTCGGCGTTCTGGATGTACCCGCCGTAGCACTGCATCAAGGCGATCATCGCCATGTTGGAGTCGAGCTCCTGCGACATCCCGATCCCGACCGGCCGCCCCATCGCCTTGAGCCTCGGAGCGGCGATCCGGATGTCCTCCCACGAGTTCGGGGCACGTCCGATCTCCCCCCAGATGTCGCGGCGGTAGTGCACCGGGTCGGGGACGTAGTTGTCCGGGAACCCGAAGTACTTCTTCGTGCGCGGGTTGTAGGTCGACTTGCGGCCGACCTTGCCCATCGGCCCGATCTTCCGGGTGACTTCCTGGACGATGTCGTTCATCGGGACGACCTGATCCTCGTACTGCCGCCGGCGGCGAGAGGAACTGGAAGAGGTCATGCCCGCTCTGTGCGGCCACCTCGGCGGCCGCCCTGGTGGGGAGTTCCGCGAGGTTGACGTGGTCGACCTTCACCTCGGTGTCGTTCTTCTCGCCCCAGGCCTTGACGTACTGGTCGTCGAGCCATTTGTCGTACGCCGGGACGAAGTGGCTCCACTGCATGATCCGCAGCGTCCCCGCCAGCTCCTTGCCCCGGAACTTCGGCACCCCCGCAACCGCGTTCTTGATCCCGGTGCCGCCGTAAACCAGGACGACGGCGCCGAGGCCCGCCTTGCGGAGGAGCTCCCTTCGGGTGAGCTCGTCCATCCCCTCGGAGACGTGAACGCGTTCCTTGTCCTTCACTCCCCACCTCCTTGTGGCGTTCGGCGCAATATCTTCCTACTTTCCAAACGAGAGCGTCAGCGGAACGCACCGCCCGTGAAACCGGCGATGAAGCGGTCGAGGAACACGTTGTAGAGCAGCGCGAGCGGGATGCTCGGAATCAGCGCCGCCGCCATCAGCGCTCCCCAGTAGAAGACGTCGCCGCGGATCAGCTCGGTCGGCACGCCTGCCGAGACCGTGCGGTGGCTCGACGTGCTGACGAACGTGACCGCGTAGACGAACTCGTTCACGACGAGCGAGAACGAGAAGATCACCACGGTCAGGATCCCGGGCAGCGAGATCGGGAACACGACTCGCGCCAGTGCCCCGAGCCGCGAGGCGCCGTCGATCAGCGCCGCGTCCTCGAGCTCGCGCGGGATCGTCTTGAAGAAGCCCATCAGCAACCACGTCGAGAAGGGCACGGTGAAGGACGGGTAGACGACGATCAGCGCGAGCAGCCGGTCCTGGAGCCCGATCTCGCTCACCACGCGCGCGAGCGGCAGGAACAGCAGGGTCGGCGGCACGAGGTACGTCAGGAAGATCCCGATCCCCATCATCTGGCCCCAGCTCCCGGAGAGGCGCGCGAGGGCGTACCCCGCGGGCAGCGCCAGCACGAGCGTGATCGCCACGACGACCAGCCCGACGATCGCCGTGTTGACCAGCCAGCGGCCGTACTCCGTGTCGGTGAAGAGGAACTCGAAGTTGCGGGTCGTCGGCGACCCGTTCCCGAACTTGAACGGGTTGTTGTCGACGTTGTAGAGGTCGGCGTCCGTCTTCAGGGCCGTGATCAGCATCCAGTAGAACGGGAAGGCCAGGACGATCGCGAACGGGCCGACGATCAGCCAGGACACCAGGTCGCGGCGGATGCCGCTCACCTCAGCTGACCTCCGTCCGACGCGCGAAGCGCAGCATCAGCACGGCGACGAGCACGAGCACGGGCAGCAGGTAGAGCGAGATCGCCGCTCCCTGGCCCAGGGCGGCCGAGTTGATGCCGGTGTCGAACGCCCAGGTCGTCAGCACGTGGGTGCTGTTGAACGGGCCCCCGTGCGTGAGGATGTAGACGACCGTCATGTCGGTGGCCGTGAAGACGATTCCGAAGAGGAGCGCGACGGTCGCGATCGGCAGCTGCAGCGGCAGCGTCACGTACCAGAACTTCTTCAGGCCGGTCGCGCCGTCGACCTTGGCGGCGTCGTCCACCTCGGCCGGGATCGAGGCGAGGCCGGCCAGGAAGATCACCGTCGCGAACGGGATGATCCGCCACGAGTGCACTGCGATCACCGCCGCCATCGCCAGCGTCGGCTGGCCGAGCCATTGCGGCGGCGCGACCGGGTCGATCGGCGCGATCTCGAGCCAGTCCGGTAGCGCCGGGCGCGCGAGCACCCAGTTCACGACCTTGTAGGGCTTCAACTCGAGCGGTCCAGGGATGACGTCGTGCACGAGCGTCCAGTTGAAGACGCTGAAGAGCGAGTCGAAGATCCAGAGGAACCCGATCGTGCCGAGCGCGATCGGCGCCGCCCACGGCAGCAATATGAGGAAGCGCAGGAACCACCGGCCGCGGAACGGCTTCGCGAGCGCGTGCGCGAGCACGCCGGCGACGAGCAGGACGATCGCTTGCGAGACGACGGTGAAGATGATCGTGTTCCGGAGCGCCCGCCGGAAGATCGGGCTGTCCCACGCCTCGGTGAAGTTGCGCAGACCGACGAAATCGCCGGTGAGCGAGCCGGCCGTCGCGTCGGTGAGGCTGAGGTAGATCGCCAGCAGAAGCGGGCCGCCGACGAGGATTGCGATGAAGAGGACGGCAGGCCCGATGAGGATGCCCGCGAGGAAGCGGCGCCCCTCGAAAACGTCGCGCCAGCGACCTCTGGCGCCGGCCCCGCGCCGCCAGTTCCACCGGCGGATCCTAGAACACGGTGCGAAACTGCACCGCCCATGGCCGAGATCCAGCTTGACCGGCTGACGAAGGTCTATCCGGACGGTACGCGAGCGGTCTCCGAGCTCGACGTCGAGATCGCCGACGGCGAGTTCATCGTGCTGGTCGGCCCCTCGGGCTGCGGCAAGACGTCGGCGCTGCGCATGGTCGCCGGGCTCGAGCCGATCACCTCCGGCGCAGTGCGGATCGGCGGCCGCGTCGTCAACGACCTGCCGCCCAAGAACCGCGACATCGCGATGATCTTCCAGAACTACGCGCTCTACCCGCACATGTCCGCGTTCAAGAACATGGCGTTCGGGCTGAAGCTGCGGAAGGTCGCCCGACCTCAGATCACGAGCCGCGTCGGCGACGCCGCTCGAGTGCTGGGCCTGGAGGGCGTGCTGCCGAAGCGCCCGCGCACGCTGTCAGGCGGCCAGAGGCAGCGAGTCGCGATGGGCCGAGCGATCGTCCGCGAGCCGCAGGCGTTCCTGATGGACGAGCCGCTGTCGAACCTCGACGCGAAGCTGCGGGTGGAGATGCGCACCGAGATCGCACGGCTCCAGCGCGACCTGGAGCGTGACGACGATCTACGTCACGCACGACCAGGTCGAGGCGATCACGCTCGGCGACCGCGTCGCCGTGATGCGCGACGGCCTCCTGCAGCAGATCGACTCGCCGCAGGCGCTCTACAACCGGCCCGTCAACCTCTTCGTGGCCGAGTTCATCGGCTCGCCGGCGATGAACCTCGTCGGCGCCGACCTCGCCAGGGCCAACGGCCACCTCGTCGCCCGCTTCGGCGAGCACGAGCTCACGATCGACGACGAGGCGCTCGCCGCCGACCGTCGCTCCCCGACTTCGCCGGCCGCCGGATCATCCTCGGCATCCGCCCCGAGGACATGGAGGACGCCGACGTTGCCGGCTCAGCGCCCGCCGGCAGGCGGCTGGCGGCAGCCGTCGACATCCGCGAGGACATGGGCTCCGAGCTGTTCGTGCACTTCGGCGTCGGCGCGAAGGCCGTCGCCGGCGAGGATGTCGCAGCTGCAGTCGGCGAGGACACGATCGAGGCGACGAGCGCACACGCTGAGCGCGAAGGCGGCGTGTTCGTCGCGCGCGTCGGGCGCGGTAGCAAGGCGGAGGAAGGCGGCCGGATCGAGCTGGTCGTCGACCCGACGCGACTGCACTTCTTCGACCCCGAGACGTCCGCCGCGATCTACTAGCCGACGTCGCTCGACCAGCTCCATGGACTGATGCTGCGCCCGTCCCTAGCGTTCTTCGAAGTCCGCAGCGACAATGACCGGAGTTCGTGTCCCGCCGACCAGGAGGGGTGCGTGTTCCTCTCACCCGCCGAGATCAAGCAGCAGCAGCTCCGCGAGAAGCGGGGAGCCTATGAACGCGAGGACGTCGACGGCCTGATCGACAACGTCGTCGGCAGCTACCAGCACGTCTGGCTCGAGCGCGACCGACTGCAGGCCAGAGTCGAGGAGCTCGAGAAGGAGATGGCCAACACCAAGGAGCTGGAGCAGCTCCTGCGCGACGGCCTGGCCTCCGCTCAGCGCGCCGCCGAACAGGTCAAGGAGGAGGCCGAACAGCAGGTTTCCGGGTTGGTGGAGAAGGCCAAGCAGGAAGCCGAGGCGCTACTCGCGGACGCCCGTGCGAAGGCGGAGGAGATCGTCGCCGGCTCCCGCGACACGCGCGACCGGCTGGAGGAAGAGACCACGCGGCTCGAGCGCGCCAACCACGACGTGCGCGAGCGCTACATGGCGTTCCTGCGTGAGGCGCTGGCCGTCGTCGAGGGCACCGCCGAGCAGAAGGCCGTCACACCGCAGGAGGCGGGCGTCGCCGACGCGGAGGACGCCGCACCCGCCGACGAGGAAGAGGAGCTGGAGGCGCCGGTCGGCTGGCTCGCAACGGTGCCGCTGATGGCCGTGGCCTCGGACGAGGTGGCCGAGACGATCGAGCGCCCCGAGCCCGAAGCCGTGGAGGACGAGCCGGAAGCCGAGCCCGAGCCCGCCGCCAGCTCGAGGAGGACGAGGACGTGCCCGCCACCGTGCTGCTGTCGGCCGTCGCACCGCCTGCGGAGGAGGAAACCGCCGAGGAGCCCGAGCCCGTCGCCGAGGCAGCCCACGACGACGCGCCCACCGACGAGCAGCTGCTGGGTCCGCTGCGGGTCGCCGAGCCCGAGCCCGAGCCCGAGCCCGAAGCGGAAGCGGAGCCCGAGCCGGAGCCCGAGGCGCCGGCCGCCGAGGCGGAAGCGGCGTCGCAGGAGGAGGAAGCGCTCGCCGACGAGGCGTACATGACGTTCCGCGGCGTGCCTGCGATCAAGCAGGCAGAGCCCGAGGCAGCCGACGACGAGCCGACGAAGCCGACGAGGGCTCCGGGGACGACGCCTACGAGGACTGGTCGCCGAAGAAGAGCTAGCGCGTCTGCGGGAAGCCGAGGTCGACTTTGGACGTGGCCGGATCGGGCCAGCGGGATGTGACGACCTTCCCGCGGGTGTAGAAGTTGATCCCTTCGGGCCCGTAGATGTGCGAGTCGCCGAAGAGCGACGCCTTCCAGCCACCGAACGAGTAGTAGGCGACCGGCACCGGAATCGGCACGTTGATCCCCACCATCCCGGCCTGCACGTCGAACTGGAACTGGCGGGCGACGCCGCCGTCTCGCGTGAAGATGGCTGTCCCGTTGCCGTATGGGTTGTCGTTGACCATGCCAACGGCTTCGTCGTAGGTGCCGACCCGGCTGACGCCGAGGACCGGACCGAAGATCTCGTCCTTGTACACGTCCATCTCGGGCGTGACGTCGTCGATCAGCGACACGCCGAGGAAGAAGCCGTCGCCCTCGGGCGCGGTCTCGCGGCCGTCGGCGACCACGGTGGCGCCCTCGTCGCGACCCTTGTCCAGGTACGAGGCGACCTTGTCCCGGTGCTCGCGGGTGACGAGCGGGCCCATCTCGACGTCGGGCTCCAGGCCGTTCCCAACCTTGATCTTGGGGAGCCGCTCCTTGATCGCGTCGACGAGCCTGTCGGCGGCGTCGCCGACGGCGACCACGTGCGAGACCGCCATGCAGCGCTCGCCGGCCGAGCCGTACGCGGCGCTCACCGCGGCGTCCGCGGCCATGTCGATGTCGGCGTCGGGCAGGACGATCATGTGGTTCTTCGCCCCGCCGAGCGCCTGCACGCGCTTGCCCGCCTTCGTGCCGGTCTCGTAGACGTAGCGGGCGATCGGCGTCGAGCCGACGAAGCTGACCGCGGAGATGTCGGGGTGCTCGAGCACGCGGTCGACCGCGACCTTGTCGCCGTGGACGACGTTGAAGACGCCGTCGGGCAGGCCGGCCTCCTTCAGCAGCTCGGCCGTCCAGATCGACGCGGACGGGTCCTTCTCGGATGGCTTCAGGACGAAAGTGTTGCCGCACGCGATCGCCGGCGCCCACATCCACATGGGCACCATCGCGGGGAAGTTGAACGGCGTGACCCCGGCGACGACGCCCAGCGGCTGCCGGATCGAGTAGACGTCGATCCCCGTCGAGGCCTGCTCGGAGAAGTCGCCCTTGAGCAGCGTCGGGATCCCGCAAGCGAACTCGATTACCTCGAGCCCGCGCGTGACCTCGCCGATCGCGTCCGAGAGCACCTTGCCGTGCTCGGTCGTGAGGATGCGTGCGACCTCCTCGCGCCGGTCGTGGACGAGCTCGCGGATGTTGAACATCAGCTCCGCGCGCTTCGCCAGCGACACCTTGCGCCAGGACTCGGAGGCCTCCTTGGCGGCGGCGACGGCGGCATCGACCTCCTCGACCGACGCGAGGTCGACAGCGCCTGTCTGCTCACCGGTCGCAGGGTTGTAGACGGGCCCGCTGCGCCCCGATTGGCCGGGGACGATGCGGCCGCCGATCCAGTGGCTGATGCGCGTCGCGCCTTCGCGCCGCTCGTCGACTGATCTGTCGAGTACCTCGGTCATCGCAACCTCCTCAAAGCTGTTCGATGAGCCTACCGCGACGGCGATACAGTTGCCCCATGGCCACCGTTGAAGCAAATCCCCAGCTCGGAGAGCAGATCGTCGCCGACGCCAAGGAGTTCGTCCTCTACTCCTGGTCGGTGCAGGACGCCGTCAACCCGATCCCCGTCGCCGGCGCCGAAGGGCGCTACTTCTGGGACTACGACGGCAAGCGCTACCTCGATTTCGCGTCGCAGCTCGTCAACGTCTCGATCGGGCACCAGCACCCCAAAGTCGTCGCCGCGATCAAGGAGCAGGCCGAGCGCCTCTGCACGATCGGGCCGCCGATGGCCAGCGAGTCGCGCTCGCGCCTGGGCCGCCTGCTCGCGGAGGTCACGCCCGGCGACCTGACGATGTCGTTCTTCACGAACGGCGGCGCCGAGGCGAATGAGAACGCGATCAAGCTCGCTCGCTGGTACACGGGCCGCGACAAGATCATCGCGCGCTACCGCTCCTACCACGGGGCCACTGCCGGCGCGATCACGCTCACCGGCGACCCGCGCCGCTGGGCCGCCGAGCCGGGGATCCCGGGCGTCGTGCGGATGCTCGACCCGTACACCTACCGCTGCCCCGCCGGGCACCCCGATCCCTGCCCCGTCTGCACAGGTGCACCGCACCTCGAGGAGCTGCTCCAGTACGAGGGCGCGCAGAACGTCGCCGCCGTGATCCTGGAGACCGTCGCGGGGACGAACGGCATCATCGTCCCGCCGGACGGCTACCTCCAGTCGATCCGCGAGGTCTGCGACCGGCACGGGATCCTGCTGATCGCCGACGAGGTGATGGCCGGCTTCGGCCGCACCGGCAAGTGGTTCGGCGTCGACAATTGGGACGTCGTCCCCGACATCCTCACCGTCGCCAAGGGCATCAACTCCGGCTACGTGCCGCTGGGCGCGATGATCGTCCGCAAGCCGATCGCCGACTGGGTCAAGGACAAGTACTTCGCGGGCGGGCTCACCTACAGCGGACATCCGCTGGCCTGCGCCTCCGCGGTCGCGTCGATCGAGGCGTTCCAGGAGGAGGGCATCGTCGAGCACGCGGCCGAGCTCGGGCCCGTCTTTCGCGAGGCGCTCGAGGGTCTCGCGGAGCGGCACCCGTCGATTGGCGAGGTGCGCGGGCTCGGCTGCTTCTGGGGCCTCGAGCTGGTCAAGAACCGCGACACGCGTGAGGCGCTCGTCCCCTTCAACGCGGCCGGCGAGGCCTTCGCGCCCGTGGCCCGGACGGCGAAGGCGGCGCTCGACCGGGGCCTCTACCTGATGACGCACTGGAACGTCGTCATGGTGTGCCCGCCGTTGACGATCACGCGCGAGGAGCTCGACGAGGGCATCGCCGTCCTCGACGAGGCGCTCGCCGTGGCGGACGAGCACACGAACTAGAGGCGCGATTCGATCGACCGGGCCCGGTCGAGCCAGCGGTCGAGCCGGTAGCGGTCGAGTCCGCGGCCGCCGAACACCCGGTCGGGGCGCAGATCGCGGGCGCGCAGAACGTCGTTGCCCGCCCCGGCTCTCAGAACATCCCGGCCGGGGCCGCCGATGAGGATATCGCCGCCCCGCCCGCCGGTTATGCGGTCGCGGCCGTATCCACCGACCAGCCGGTCGGCGCCGCGGCCGCCGAAAATCCGGTCGTTGCCCGGACCGCCGTAGACGACATCGCGCCCGCCGCGTCCGACGATGACGTCGTCGCCGTCAAGCCCGTAGAAGATGTCGTTCCCGGCAGTGCCGACGAGCCGGTCCGCTCCGGCCGTTCCCCTGACGACGTCGCCTTCGTCGCCGTCGTCGCCCTCGTCCCCTCCATCTCCGCCCTCGGCGGCCTCCTTCGCGGCCGTGTTGATGTCATAGGAGACCGCCTGGACGCGCTCGCTCTCTTCCGCCTGCCGCACCCAGACGGCGGTGGCGTTCCCGGTGCTTTGCATCGTCACCGCGTGGTGCGCGACGGAGACGCCGTAGTCCGCCAGCAGGTAGTCGTCCTGCCAGGGCTCCCCGGCCGGCTTGAAAGAGGCAGAGAGCGCATACCCGCCGAAGACCGCGGCCGCGTTTCCGGCTTCGTCCAGTGCGATGCGCCCGCCGAAGGCGTCGGCCAAGGGCACGCGAGGGCCCCAGGCCGCGGCACCCGCCGCCCGGAACGCCGACCACAGCGGGACCGAACCCAGTCCCTGCACCCAGGAAACGGCGGCGTCGCCGCGACGATTCATGACCAGGACGAGATCCGCTGCGTTGCCGCCGCGCGGCGAGAGGTTCTTGGTCGGGCCCCACTCACCACCGGCGGGCCGGGACGCGACCTGTGCGGCAATCCAGCTCCCGTTCGACCGCAT
The DNA here is from genome assembly GCA_963738205.1 of uncultured Actinomycetes bacterium. Lineage (GTDB taxonomy): Bacteria > Actinomycetota > Thermoleophilia > Gaiellales > Gaiellaceae > DATFQE01. The sequence goes on along the minus strand of CAVTVQ010000009.1, from coordinate 38,351 downwards.
CCAGGCGACGACCGCGTTGCCTTCCGCGTCCATCGCCAGGCGCGGGCGCGAGGCGTTTTGTCCCGGCCGGGAGAGCGTCTCCGGCGCCGACCAGCGCCCGCCGGCAGGACGAACTGCGACTTGCACGACGAGGTACGCGCCGTCCCACCACTGCCACGCTGCGACTGCTCCTCCCCGGTCGTCCATCGCGACGACCGGCCAATAGCCGCTGCTGAACGGCCCCGAGATCGTCTGCGCCGGCTCCCAGTTCCCAGCTACCGCGCGCGACGAGGTGCAGATGACCGACCATAGCCCGTCCTTCGCCGCCCAGACGGCCGTGATTCGGCCGGCCTCGACGGCCACGTCCGCGTTGAAGGCGGCCTCGGCCGGAGGCGAGAGGTCCTGCGGTGTGCTCCACGAGCCGCCGTCGGGCCGGACGGCGGCCTGCACGACGCTGTCCCGGCCGCTCGAGCGGTGCCAGACGGCGACGGCGTTGCCGAGTCGGTCCATCCCCAGCTGTGGCGCCTCAGTCGCGGCCGCCGGCACCGAGAGCCGTCTCCCGGCGCCCCAGTCGCCGGCGGCCCTCGACGCCGTGCGAATCGCCGAGAGGTCTCCGTCGACCTCACGCCAGACGGCGACGATGTTCCCATGCCCATCCGAGGCGATCCGTGGTGCCGAGGCGAACGCTCCCTCGGGCGAGACGTTGCCCGGCTGCAGTTCGGCCCCTGCGCCCGCCGGGAAGACAACCAGCGCGGCGATGCACGTGGCCGCACCGAGAGCGCGAGCCCGCGCGGCGGTCGATCGGCTGCCGATCGAAAGCTGCATCACCTACTCGCCTCCATCATGCTCCACATTCGACCCCGTTCCAAACAGACGAACGGTTTGGCGGAACGCCGCTCGACTATCAGCGCCGGACGCGCTCGCAGTCGATGAGCTTGTCGACACGGTCGGCGTAGACCATGTCCAGGCCTGGGCCGCAGTCGACTTGATCCAGCTCGCCGTCGCGCGCGAGGATCCGATCCCGGCCCTCACCTCCGGTGACGAGATCGCGGCCGAGCCCTGGGCGAATAGTGTCGGCGCCTGCGCCGGCGGTGATCGTGTCGTCTCCGGCCCCCGCGAGGATCAGGTCGGAGCCCGGAAGCCCGCAGATCGTGTCCCGACGCCGCGTGCCCACCAGCCGGTCGGCGCCGTCGGTGCCGACGACGTCGCAGTCGAGGACCGCGACGCTCACGGTCGCCGCGCTCACCGAGTCCGAGTCGCGGGCAGTAGCGCTCACCCGCGCGTCGAATCCCCAGCGCCTCGCGCGCGTGAAGCTGACCGTCAGCTCCCTTGACCGTCCCGCCGCGAGGGCCGGCAACGCGCAACGGACGATCCCGAGACCTCGGCACGAGCTCGACGGCGGGAGCACGCGTCCCCGCCCACGCGTCACCCGCAGGCTGAGCACGAGCCCGGTGGCCGCTTTGTTGCCGTCGTTTTCCACGACGATGCGAATCCTCGGACGATCGTGTCTCCCATAGAAGCGGCGGCCGGGTCCAGCGCGGACACGGACGTCGGCACAGCGAAGCGGCGGAGCCGAGGGTTGCATGGCCGGGCGCCAGGCAGCCCCGCCAAGCAGCAGCCTGCGGGGGCCGAATGGCTGCTCGCACGTGCCGTCGGCGTTCATGACGAAGGCCTGACCGGAATGCCGGAGGAAGATCCTCGAGCCGTCCGGCCACCAGGCCGGCTCGGCGCTCCAGTCGTTGGGATGACCTCTGACCACGGCGCCGGGACCGCCGGCGATCGGGCCGGTGAGCCGCTGCTCACGACGCCCGTCCGCCCCGACCTCGTAGACCGAGCTGACGGGCTCGCAGAGGCCCTTGAGCCCGGGTATGCAATGCCAGCGGACGAAAGCGATGCGCGAGCCGTCCGGAGACCACCGAGGGTCGCCGGCGTCAGCGCCGGCGGCGACGACACGGCGTGCCCCGCCGTTCAGCTCGAGAACGGAGATCCCCCTGTCGTCCGCGACTGCGAAGCGAGCGCCGTCCGGCGACCAGGCCACGCCGCCGCGCTGTTCGAGCACCCGACGCCCCGAGGCGACGTCGACGACCACCGTGCGGCCGCTCCCGACGTACGCAATCCGTGAGCCGTCGGGAGACCAACTCAGGCGCTCCTTGAGACCGCCGTCGCCGGTCAGCGGCCTTCGGTCGCCGGTGCGGACGTCCAGGAGCCACACCTCGCGAGGCGCCTGAAAGCCGTGGATGTAGGCGATACGCCCGCCGTCGGGCGACCATGCGGGGTGCTCGTTCCTGCCGTCGGAGGTCAGCCGGGCGACCTGTCGGGAATCCACGGTGAGCATGTAGAGATCGCCGCCCCACAACGGGTCGCCGCTCGCGTACGCGATGAGGGCTCCGTCCGGCGACCAAGAGAACGTGCCGAGCGAGGTCGGCTTCGGTTTTCCGCGCGTCAGCTCGACGGCGCCGCCGCCAGTCTGGTCCACGAGCCAGATGCCCGGAGGATCGTCCGTCCGCTTGAAGGCGACCTGAGGGGCGTTCGCCGCTCCGGCCGCCGGAATGGCGACCGCGGCGAGCAACGGGGCAAGTCGGGCGAGGCGGCCCACGAGTCGAACGTACCCAGTCCGCGTATGGACGATCGCGGAGTTCTGTAAAGAGTCAGGGAACGAGGAGCAGCTTGCCCGTCGTCTTGCGGGCGGCGAGGTCCTCCTGCGCCTGCCGCGCCTCCTCGAGCGGATGGCGCGCGCCGATCCTCACGTTCAGCGAGCCGTCGGCCACCCGGGAGAAGACGTCCTCCGCCCGCGCGCGCAACTCCTCTCGGTCCGATGAGTAGTCGCGCAGCCCGGGCCTGGTCAGAAACAGCGACCCTTCGTGCTCGAGGCGCATCGGGTCGAAGGGCGGCACGGGCCCGCTCGCGGCACCGAAGAGCACCATGGTTCCGCGGGTCCGCACCGACGCGAGGCTTTCGTCGAACGTCGCCTGACCGACCCCGTCGTACGCAACGGCCACGCCCTCACCTGCCGTGAGCTCGCGGACGCGATCGCGGAAGCCTTCGTAGCCGATCACCTGGTCCGCGCCCGCTCCTCGCGCGAGCTCCGCCTTCTCGCCGCCGGACGTCGTCGCGATCACGCGTGCGCCCTGCGCCTTCGCGATCTGCGTCAGCAGGAGGCCGACGCCGCCGGCGGCTGCATGGATCAGGACGTCGTCGCCGGGCTCGATGTGAAAGGCGCTCGTCGCGAGGTACTGCGCGGTCACACCCTGGAGGAGCACAGCGGCCGCCGTCTCGCTGGAGACGCCGTCCGGGACGGGGACCGCCCGGTGGGCGGAGACTCGCACGCGTTCCGCATAGCTCCCGGGCGCGCCCAGCCAGGCAACCCGTTGCCCTTCGGACGGACCGGCGACGACCTTGCCTGCGCCTTCGACTCCGTTGATCAGCGGCGCCTCGCCGCCGTAGCGGCCCTCGCGCTCGTAGATGTCGCGGTAGTTGACGCCGATCGCCTCGGGCTCGACGAGCAGGTCGCCTGGGCCCGGGACCGGCTCGGGCTCGTCGCGGAGCTCGAGCACCTCCGGACCCCCGAACCGCGCCACGACGACGGCACGCATTTGAGGGAATCATGGCGGGTCGATTAGCGTTCGGTCTCGCATGGCGTCCACGAGCTTCGACCGAGCCAGACGGCGCCGCGCATACCGGCGCCTCAGCAGCCTGCTCGGACGCTCACGCTCGTCCGACCTGCTGCCGCTCGACGAGGCGACGCGAAGGCTCCGGCCGTTCGCCCGGCGGCACGTTGGGCTGCAGGCGATTCCCCTCGTGCAGATCGTCGGCACCGACAGCCGCGGCGCCGACTTCGACCGTGACTTTCTCCCACGGCGGCCTGAGATCGGCCTGCGCTGGCGGAACGTCGAGGGCGCCTTTCCCGAGGGCGGCTTCCCGCCGATCCTTGTCTACAAGTTGGGAGACGCGTACTTCATCATCGACGGCCACCATCGCGTGGCCATCGCCCGGCAACGCGGGATGGAGACGATCGACGCCGAGGTGATCGAGCTGACGGCCCGCTGGCACCTACCTGCGGACGCCGATCTCGTCGAGCTCGTACACGCCGAGCAGGAGCGGATCTTCATCGAGGACAGCGGCCTCGCCGACGCGCGTCCCGACGCCCACATCCGGTTCTGCAAGCCGGCCGGGTACCTGGAGCTGATCGAGAACGTCCAGATCCACGGCTACCACCTGATGATGGACGCGGGCCGCGCGCTGACGCGCGGGGAGATCGCCGGCGACTGGTACGACGAGGTGTACCTCCCGTCCGTCGAGGCGATCCGCGCCGAGGGCCTGCTCGAGCTGCACCCGGGCAACACCGAAGCCGACTTCTTCCTCTGCGTCTACTACCGGCGACGCGAGCTCTATCCCGAGGTCGGCTGCGTCCCGTTGAGCGAGACCGCGCGGCGCATGGCCGAGGACGCGCGGCGCGGCCGCGGCCGCCTCAACCGCTTCTTCCGCGCGGCCGCCTAGCGCACCGATTCGGCGTTACCCTGTACGACCGGCCCGCAGGGCCACTCTGGAGGGGTGGCAGAGCGGTCGAATGCGGCGGTCTCGAAAACCGTTCGGGGCGGTTTCGTCCCGCGAGAGTTCGAATCCCTCCCCCTCCGCTGACAACCCGAATCCCCAGCCACGATGCGGGATCGAGCAAGAGAGAGGCGGGCCTCGGGCCCGCCTCTCACACCGCCTGAAACCGCCCGGAACCGCCATGAGTGTCGCGCGACTGTCGCGCAGCGACGTCGCGTCCGAGCGAGGCCGAAAATGCGTACCGCCTGGCCACCAGCGGCGAGCGCGTGGTCGAGGCGAACGGCGGGCGCCCAGCCCGCGCGCAGCCTATGGCGACAGCACCCTGGCGCACCCCACCACACACCGCTACTGCCGGTGGCTCCGTCGGTGAGCACGACCGTCCGGCCCCGCGCGAGGATGCGCCGATTCCTGGTCGCTAGGCTGTCGGTGACCGATTGTGCGCGTCGCAGGGATCGACGAATTCGGTGGCGGTGTGACGGTGCTGGAGGTGCCTGACCCTCGCGCACCGCGCACCGGCGAACTTCTAATCGAGGTCAAGGCCGCCGGTGTCGGCAGTTGGGATGAGTTCGCCCGGACTGGCCGTTGGGATCTGGGACGAGGGCCGCCGATGGCGCTCGGCGTCGAGGCGGCAGGGGTGGTTGCGACCTTGGGTGGTGGGTTCGAGGGGTGGTCGGTCGGGGATCCGGTGTTCACCCATCCGCTCCCACTCGCGCAGCAAGGATGCTGGGCGCCGTGGCTCGTGGCCAAGGCCGCCTTGCTCGCCCCCAAACCGGCGGAGATTTCCTGGACGCATGCCGCTGCGTTCCCGGTCCCGGCACTGACCGCGGTTCAGGTGCTGGACGAAGGCCTGCGCGTGAACCGCGGCGAGCGGCTGCTCGTGAACGGAGCGGGCGGAGCCACCGGAACGTTGATCGTCTCGATGGCAGCTCTCCGCGGTGTCGAGGTGATCGCGACGGCGGGACCAAGGAGTCGCGAACGGGTAATCGGTTCCGGAGCCGCGACGGTGATCGACTACCACGACCCGGACTGGACGGCTCAGGTCGTGGCGGCGACGGCCGGCCATGGTGTCGATGCCGCTGCCAACGCGGCGCCCGACGGTGCCGCGGTCGCGCTCGCGGCGGTTCGAGACGGCGGTCGTCTGGTCACGATCACTTCCGACCCGCCCGACAGCGAGCGAGGAATCGAAGTCGTCTCGCTGTACGTACGCCCCGACGGGGAGCAGCTCGCCGGCGCCGGTCAAGATTTGGCCACCGGACGGCTCGACTTCGAGCTCGGCGCGTCTTTCCCCCTCGCGGAGGCCGACGCGGCACTCGCTCGCGCCGTTGCAGGAGGCGGAGCCGTTGCGCTCGAGGTCTAGCTCCTCTGCGCCTTCGGGGAAACACGCGACGAGCGCCTCCCGCCCAACGCTCCGGCTGCACGACGCGGCCCGAGGCTAGCCCGCCCGGCTGTTGTTGTGCGGGTGCTCTCCACGGAGACCCGCTCGACGGTGTGCACGAACCGCGAAGGCTTGGGATCCGTAGTCATTTCTGGGACAGACCCACTTCATGAAAGGGGGAGACCCATGCTTGGTCCATCCCTGTTCGCGCTTCGCAGGCAACTTCTGGCCATCGTCGTTGTTGGCCTAGTTGCAGTTCTCGCCGCGCTCGTCGGGCCGGCTACGGCGGCGCCGACCGCCAACCGGTTCGACCAGATCAACGCCGTTTCCGACCTGCCCGGCGTTGCACCGATCCTCGACCCGCTGCTGGTCAACCCGTGGGGGTTAGCGCTGTCGCCCACCAGCCCGGTCTGGGCGGCGAACAACGTCACGGGCACCGCGACGCTCTACCGCGGCGGCGGTGCCGGCACGCCGTTCGCCAAAGTGGCGCTCGAGGTCACCGTGACCAACGGCTCGCCGACCGGCCAGGTATTCAACGGCACCACCAGCTTCCAGGTGCCAACGCCGCTCGGCCCCCGCCCGGCCCCCTTCATCTTCGACAGCCAGGCCGGTGACATCACCGGGTGGAACCCGGCCAACGGGACGACCGCGGTGGTGGCCGCGCACTCCGACGACGCCATCTACACCGGGCTGGCGCTGCTGCAGACGCCCAGCGGCCCATTCCTGCTGGCGGCCGACTTCCACCACGGGCGTATCGACGTCTTCGACGGTAACTGGAACCGCGTCAACGTCGGCTCGGCATTCACTGACCCGGACCTGCCGTCGGGCTACGCGCCGTTCAACGTGGCGGTCGTGGGCTCGTCGGTTTACGTGAGCTACGCCAAGCAGGACGCCGACGGCGAGGAGGAGATCGCCGGTCACAACCTCGGGTTCGTGGACAAGTTCACCGATTTCGGCCAGGCCGTGCAGCGGATCGCCAGTCGTGGCAACCTCAACGCGCCGTGGGGCATGGCCATCGCACCGCCCAGCTTCGGCAAGTTCGCCGGTGCACTCCTGGTCGGCAACTTCGGTGACGGGAAGATCGGAGCGTACGCCGACAATGGGGACTTCCTCGGCTTCCTGCGCGACCGCAGCAACGACGTTCTCTCGATCGACGGCCTCTGGGCGCTCCTGCCCGGAACTGCCGCGAGCGGAGGGACCGATGCGGTCTGGTTCAGCGCCGGTCCCGACGAAGAAACGCACGGCCTCCTCGGCACCATCCGCCCAGCGGGTTAGCGACGCCGACTCCGGACCGCATCCATGTCCGGATCAAGAAACCGCGCCCCGCCGAGACCCGTCGGCGGGGCGCACAGCCGGTAGGCGCAGCGGGCAGTTGGCTACCGATGGGGAGCGGGTGCCCACGAACGAGACGGCGATCCGCCGCGTCGCCGAAAAGCTCGGCCGCGAGGTCGACGTCGCCGTCGCCGCGCGCGGAGACCTCCTGCGGGCGATCGAGCGGGGGTACGCCGCGGTGCTCTACCTCTACCGCCCGGGAGTGATGTAGCTTCGCTAGTTCGTGCGGGAGCAGCCGGTCCCGGCTGGAGGCAGGAACCAGGCTCGGAGGGCGTGCCTCGGGATCAACACGCCGACAGTCTGCGCGCCGACGACAAGCACCGTCGTCCGCTGCGGCGTGTCCTGCTCCCGCGCCAGCCCGGCTCCAGCGAGGCCCCCGCGCGGACAAGATCTAGCGGCGGCTCCGTCCAGCCGGGGCGATCCGCCGAAGTCAGCCACGCACGCCCGCGCGCCAACGTCCTCGTGCACACGAGGCTCCTCACGATTACCGGGTGATCACCATCCAGCTCGCCGTCGAATGATCGTCGTCGTGCGGTCGACGGCTGGCCACCTCAGCGCGAGAACTGTCGCGCGTTGTGTCGCGCACCGGGTGTCAGCACGCATGGTTAAGCAGAACGACACAGGTCTCGAAAATCGCTAGGGGCCGTTTGGTCCCTCGAGGGTTCGAATCCCTCCCCGCTCCGCTCAACTAGGCTAGATCCCGCTCATAGAGCAGGATTCTGGCCGTGCTGGGACGACTACTCTCCAGTCCGTCGGGGTCCACGGGGCCCACTTTTGTGGCACGCACTGGCGCGCAACTGGCGACGGTATCGCAGCACCCCTTCGCGCCGGAGTTCGAGCCGGGAGAGCCGCCTGCCATCGCCTCGGGCTTAATCCCTACCAGCTACCAGGTAGGCCCGAATTCGGGTCATCGGGGGTCGTGCCTGCATGCCTGCCGTGATGCCGCGCACGAGGCGTGAGGGGACTGTGTCCTTTCACGTCCGGAAGGAGGAGATCATGGAGACGACCGGACAGTCGGACGATCGGACCAGCCGGCGTTCGTTCCTGGTCAAGGGCGCCGCGCTCGGTGCAGGAACACTCGGCGCGGCGCGGCTCTTGACTGATGCGTCACCGGCCTTCGCGAAAGGCGGACGCCTGGACCGGGGAGACGCGGCGATTCTCCGGTTCCTGGCCGCGGCCGAGCTGATCGAGACCGACCTGTGGCAGCAGTACAACGAGCTCGCCGGCATCCAGGACAGCGAAGTCCCCGGCGGGAGCGGCAATCCGGCCTACACCGAGGCCGTCGCGGTGCTGGACGAGGACATGGACCAGTACATCCACGACAACACCGACGACGAGAACTCCCATGCCAACTTCATCAATGCCTACCTGCAAGCGCACGGCGTGCAGCCGATCAACCTGGACGCGTTCCGCACGTTGCCGAGCAGCCGGGCCACCGGCGCGCAGCAGATCGGACGGCTCACGAACCTGATGCAGCTCACCGTCGACACGAGCTTCTGGACGCGCTACCGCAGCGACTCGCTCAACCCGGATCTCGGCGACACTCTTCCGCAGGCGGTCCCGGGCCTCGCCGCCGGAAAGTTTCCGGCGATTCCGCGCACGGACGCCGACCTCGCTCCGCCCGACCACCTGCAGGCGATCGCGAATACGGCCGGCTTCCACTTCGCGTTCATCGAGCAGGGCGGGTCGAGCCTCTACGCCCAGCTCGCCCAGCGGGTGACGGATCCCGAGGTGCTGCGCATCCTGCTCAGCATCGGCCCGACCGAGACGATGCACTTCCAGACCTGGCAGGACAAAGCCGGCAACGCGCCTCCCCTGACCGACCCCACGAATGGTCTCGTCTTCCCCGACCTCAACGCCGACGGCGAGATCCTGCAGACGAACCTGATCATGCCCGAGCCCACGATCTTCCTAGCTCGCAAGTTCCCGATCGTGTCGATCATCCGGCCGACCGAGACCAAGGGCGCTGCGATGGGTGCGGTCAACGCCCTGGCCGCCAACGGATTGTTCATCGGACAGTCCCCGGAGTTCTTCGCCGCCGCCACGGGGCTGGCGAAGGCCGCGGACGCGGCCCGACCCGGCGGCAAGGGACACGACCACGACGACGGCGACGACGACTGACCGGTGTGGCGCCGCGGGGCGGGGCGACCGATCGAGGAGCCGCGCACCGCAAAACGCCCAGCATCTGGCCATTTTCCAAGGAGGTTGAGAATGAACAAGCTTCGCTTCGGGCTCTCACTCGTCCTCGCGGCGGCTTGCACGATGTTGGCCGTCGGTGCCGCCTCGGCGGGGCAGGGCGTAGTGGGTCATGTCTACGTGAACGACAACACGGCCGGAGTGAACGCCATCGGCGCCTTCGACCGCCACGCCGACGGGACGTTGACGCCGATGCCTGGTTCGCCGTTTGTGGCCGGTGGGGCCGGCACCGGCGCGGGGCTCGCTTCGCAGGGGTCGTTGCAACGGAGCAGCGACGGCCGCTACCTGTTGGCCGTCGACGCCGGAAGCAACGAGATCTCGGTGCTGCGGATCAAGCACGACGGCTCGCTTGAAGCCGGTCGGTGGCGGCCCTGTCTCCTCGAACGGTGTCAACCCGGTCAGCATCGCCGTGTCCGGCAACCTCGTCTACGTCGCCAATGCCGGCACCGCGACCAGTAATGGCGGAACCAACTACACCGGCTTCAAGCTCAACCCCGGTGGGCACCTCCGGCCGCTCGCCGGCTCGACCGTCACGCTCCCGGACGCGTCCCAGCCGGGCGATGTGCTCTTCAGTCCCGACGGGCGCAAGCTCGTGGGCACGCGGGTGGCGACCTCGCTGATCGACAGCTTCACCGTCGATAGCGACGGGCTGCTCACCGCCGCTCCCGGCTCGCCGTTCGCGGCGGGGCGAATAGGGCCGTTCGGCAGCAAGTTCCGCCCCACCAACGCGTCGCAGCTCTATGTGTCCAACGCGCACGACGGGACGAACGCAGGCAGCGTTTCCGCCTTCGCCGTCGGCGCCAACGGCGCGCTGACCACGATCGGAGCCTCACCGTTCCCGAACAATCAGACGGCACCCTGCTGGGTCGAGATCAGCCAAGACGGTCAATTCCTGTTCGCCGTGAACACGGCCTCGCGCTCGATCTCGAGCTACTCAATCGCGACCGGCGGCTCGCTCACCCTTCTCCAGAACACGCCGATAAAGGCCGCGGGCACTCCCGAGGACGCACGCCTGTCCCCCGACGGCAGGACCCTCTGGGTCGTCGACCCGACAGCCGACACCGTCAGCGGTTTCAGCGTCAACGGTGGCAACCTCACCGAGCTTCCGACCTCGCCCACGCCCGCTCCCGACGGCGCCGCGCCTGCGGGCATCGTCGTCACGTAACCCACACCTCCCGACGAATCGAGGGCGGCCGGCCCTGTGCCGGTCGCCCTCCAGGGGACCGAGCGCTACTTAGCAAGCGCTCGCCATCGTTCGAGTAGCGCTTGGGGCCGACGCGCGCACCTGTTCCTCTCCGTCCGCGATGGCCAGGACGCGTTTGCGCGGAGGTTGCTCGTCGCTCGTGCGGGCAGCTTGCGCTCGGTCTCGCGCGACATTGAGGAACATGCGCCAAAGCCAGGCTTCGAGGTTGCCCTCGCCGCGGAAGCTACGACGACGACGAAGCGCGAGCGCGAACGCATCCTGAACCACATCAAGCGCCTCGTCGGCGTCGCCGAGCAACGCCGTCACGATGCGGACGAAGGCGCGGAAGCGCGTCCGATCAAGCGCCTCGATCTCCGCAGCCTGCGCGCCATCACTCATTGCTCATACGAACGAGCGAGGCTGGCGCTTTCTTTTAGTGTAGGCCGCCTCAAGCTCGAGTTCGTTTTCCATGGCCGTAACGGAGTTCGCTGTGATCGCATCGCCTACGGCGGGCGCACGGGTCACTCTCTTACCCGGACTCGCCTGTAAAGTCAGTCCCGGTGCGCCGGGAAGCCTGGTCGGCAACTCGATCAGCGACCGGCTGGAGGCGCGTCAGTGCACACCGATTACGTCCATCTCGATGACGAGCGTCCCTCCCGCCTGGCTTCCGCTCTTCGGGTCTCCTACTTCACGATCGTGTGGAACGGGGTGGTCGGGGCGGCTGCATTGCTCGTCGGAGTCACCTACCGGCAGCCTCGCGCTCGCCGCGTTCGCGCTCAACGCCCTACTCGACTCGACCGCTTCGGTCGTGCTTGTGTGGAGATTCCGACGGGAGCGAAGCGACCAGGTAGCAGCTGAGCGCCTGGAGCGGCGAGCACAGACGTGGGTGATCGCCGCGATGTACGGCGTGGCGCTCTACGTCGGCGTTCAGGCGATTCCCGCCATCATCAGCGGCTCCCATCCCGAGCCGTCCGCGTTTGGCTTCGGGATCGCGATGGTCTCGTTAGTGGTACTGCCGGCCCTCGGGGTAATGAAGCTTCGCCTAGCTGGGCAGCTTCAGAGTCCGGCTCTTCGCGGTGACGGCGTCCTCACCATCGCCGCGGCTGCGCTCGCAGTCGTCACCCTCCTGGCGCTCGCTGCCAACTCCCTGCTCGACTGGTGGTGGGCTGACCCGACGGCGGCACTTGTCATTTCTGCTGCGCTGGCCGCAGAGGCGACACGCGTTTTCTGTCCGTCACCGGTTCGGATAGGCAGGCACGCGAGCCGTGCGCCGAAGGCGCGGGCCGACAGCACCGGGCTCGAGTGGGGCCCAACAATCGCTTTCACCGGGGAAGTGATGCCGATCGTCGGGTGCACCGCACTCGCGACCTTGGCATGCGCGGCTGAGAGACCGGAGCGTGCGCTTCTCACCCTTGGCGTGGCCGCTACCGGATGAGCGTCCCCGTCGGCCGCACGACCAGCCAGGTGCCGCCGTGGGTCTCGACGTTTTGGCATTTGACCTCGCCGGCCTTCTCGTGGGCGTAGTAGTAGAGCGGCCAGCCGTTGTAGGTCACCTGGCGGCGTCCGTCCCGCCGGCGGGTCGTGCCGATCAGCGACTGCTTGACACCCGCGCCGGCCTTCAGCGTCCCCTTGGCGAAGTAGACGGGCCACGCCGCGGCGCAGTCCCCGTAGCACCGGCTCGGGCCGTTGCGCCGGTCACGGGTGAAGCCGTACAGCGCACGGCCGCTGCCAGCGAAGAGGATCTTGCCGAACCGCGTCGTGCGCACCGTCAGCGTCGGCGACGCCGTCATCGCGTCACGGGCTCGCGCGTCGGCGGGCGCACCCTCGGCGACCGCTATCGAAGTGGCGGGAACGATCGCCGCGGCGACCGCGGCGAGTGCGAGCAGATTCTTCATCCGGGTCTCCTCCGTCGAAAGTCACAGTTCAGCGAATCGTCGGGCCGTTAGGCAAGCATTACTCGCTGCTGAAGCTTGGCTGAACTAGCCGTCGAGCCCATTGCTACGGGGTGTACAGCTCGGCGCTCGCGACCGGCTCGCTGCCGCACCCCTTGGGACTGCAGTTCGCCAGCCTCGCGCCGCCGACGCTGAGGACCTGACCGTTGGAGAGTAGGGCGAGGACGGCGCCGCCGGCCAAGGAATGGACTCTCGGGCCGGTCGCAGTCCAGCTGCCGGTGGCGGGGGAGTAGACGCCGCCCGTCTCGCCGCCGCCCCCGGCGCGGAGCACGCGTCCGTCTCGGAGAAGCACGGCCCCTGGTCCCCAGTCGTCGGCCATGCTCCCGGTCGGAGTCCACCTGCCCGAGCCCGGGTCGTAGAGCTCGGCGGAGAGGCCTGCCGTTCCGAACGGGTTCCCCCCGCCGGCGACGAGCACGCGGCCGTTGCCGAGCAGGGTCGCGCTCGCCTGCTCGCGGGGCGCCGTCATCAGCGCGACACGGCCCCAGCGTCCGCGGACGGGGTCGTAGAGCTCCGCGCTCGGCAAGTACCAGGGCTCGCCGGAACTGAAACCGCCCGCGACCAAGACCGTGCCGTCTGCCAGCAACGTCGCCGTGTGGCCTCGGCGGGGCGTCCGCAGGCCTCCGGTCAACGTCCAGCGGCCGGTCGCCGGGTCGTACAGCTCGGCGCTCGCCAGCACGCCGGTGCCGTTCCCCGACTGACCGCCGACGACGAGCACGCGCCCATCGCGCAGAAGCGTGGCGGTGGAACTGTGCCGGTCGACACTCATGCTCCCGGTCGGCGTCCAGCGGTTCGCCGCCGGGTCGTACAGCTCGGCGCTCGCGGTATAGGCGCCGCCAGCGGCGAGCACACGCCCGTCTCGCAGACGCACAGCGACGTGCAGCCAGCGCGACTCGTTCAGCGTCCCACCCGGTATCCACGCGCCGTTGGCCGGGTCGTACAGCTCGGAAGTCGACTCACCGACCCCACCGATCGCGAGGACGCGCCCGTCCGCCAGCGAAGTCGCGGTCATGCTCGAGCGCGCGGTCGACATGCTCGCCGTCGCCGCCCAGCTGCCCGCTGCAGTGCTCGCAGACGAAGCAAGCGGAGCAGCCGCGATCGCAAGCAATGCGCAGAGACCGAACGCAAGGGCCTTCGTACTCACGATGAAGCCCGCCTCTCCTCGTCGATGAACGAGGCGAGCGTAAGCGGTAAACCTTGCGCCCGTCTTACAAGACCCTTAAACGACCGGGAACAATCGTCCGGCACGCCCGCGGCCCGCACGCCGCCGGCGCCCGCGAGAGGACAACGGCCGGAACGCCGGCGAGAACACATCGGCCGGAAGCGAGACGCGCGCGCGAGGTCGACGCAATCGTCGAGACCTTCTCTAGAAACCGAGCGACTTATGGGGGACCTGGCCCGCGACGTCGTACGCAGGGCGTCGTTTCACGCCGCAAGGCGCGCAGTCAGACCCAACGCGAGCTTGTGCACTCAAGGCCTAGGCGCGAACTGTCGCGCGTTGTGTCGCGCACCGGGCCTCAGCACGCATGGTTGAGCCAAATGCGTGCGGTCTCGAAAATCGCAGGGGGCCGTTAGGTCCCTCGGGGGTTCGAATCCCTCCCCCTCCGCTGACAACCCGGATCCACTGCAACGATGCGGGATCAAGCAAGAGAGAGGCGGGCCTCGAGCCCGCCTCTCCCATCGTCTGAAACCGCTCGAAACCGCCATCGACTGTCGCGCGACTGTCGCGCAGCGGCGCCGCGATCCGAGCAAAGCCGAAGAATGCGTGCGCCTGGCCACCTAGCGGCGCGCGCGTGGTCGAGCCGAACGGGCGGGCACGCAGCTTCTGGCGACAGCACGCTGGCACACGCGAACGGTTGCCGGTGGAGGTCGTCCGCAAGCAGCGGGTGGCGAGAGAGCGCAAGACGCTCCGCGAATAAGCCGCGAGCGGCGCGCACCTTTCGTGCGCGCCGCTCACACGCCAATCAGCGCAGCGACTTGAAGGCGGCGCGCATCTCGCTCGCGAAGATCTCGGGCTCCTCCCACGCCGCAAAATGCCCGCCCTTCTCGGCCTCGTTGAAGTAGACGAGGTTGTGGTAGGCGTGCTTCACCCAGTGACGCGGTGCCTGGAAGAGCTCGTCCGGGAACACCGTGTAGGCGACCGGGAGCTTGACGTGCGGGGGCGGATCCTTGAGCGAGGCTTTCCCAGCTCGTCCGGTCTCCCAGTAGAGCCGCGAGGTGGACGCGCCGCTGCTCGTCAGCCAGTAGAGCGTGATGTTGTCGAGGACGGCGTCCCGCGTGAGGCCGCCTGAAGGCTCCCCGTCCAGGAACGCGCGCGAGATCTTCTCGTAGCTGTCGGCGTCGTGGTCCAGCATCCAGGCCGCGAGACCGACCGGTGAATCCAGGAGCGAGTAGCCGATCGTCTGCGGGTGCTCGCCCATCTCGGCGATGTAGCCACGCATGAAGATCGCGACCACCTTGCCGAGTTGCTCTCGGTCGTCGTGAGAGAACGCGAGCCGGATGTTGAGCGCCGCCATCAAGAGCTCCTTGGGAACCGCGTCGAGGAAGTTGAAGTGGACGCCGAGCAGCCCATCCGGTGCCTGGCGGCCCATCGCGTCGGTGACACCGGCACCTTGATCTCCGCCCTGCGCGACGTAGCGGGTGTAGCCGAGCCGGCTCATCAGCTCGGCCCACGCCTCGCCGATGCGGCCGGAGTCCCAGCCGGGCTCGGTCGGCTCCGAGGAGAAGCCGTAGCCGGGGATCGACGGGATGACGACGTGGAATGCATCCTCCGCGGCGCCGCCGTGCGCCGTCGGATCCGTCAGCGGCTCGATCACGCCGAGCATCTCGATCACCGACCCGGGCCAGCCGTGCGTGATGATCAGCGGCAGCGCGTCGTCGTGCCTCGAGCGCACGTGGATGAAGTGGACCTCGAGCCCGTCGATCTCGGTGGTGAACTGCGGGAGCGCGTTGAGCCGCTCCTCGAGCCGGCCGAAGTCGTAGTCCTCGGCCCAGTAGCGCGCAAGCGCCTGCAGCAGCGCCAGCTGAATCCCCTGCGACGGATCAGGGACGAGCTCCTTCGTGGGCCAGCGCGTCGACTCGATGCGCCGGCGCAAATCGTCGATCTGCTCCGCTGGAATCTCGATCTGGAAGGGCTGGATCTCGGTGGTGGTCTCGACGGTGCTGCTCATGAGGGCCTCCGTTGTTGGTAGGTGCGGTCCCGGCTCCTCCTCTCCGGTCGGGGACCCAGGCGACCCTACGCCTACCGATGGAGTCATACAACAGGTGTTACGAGATCGACCCCGGCAGCCTTCGGGTGACATTCCCGCACACTGGCCCAGGCGAGGTTACTGCCGCTTGGCGATACCGTTTTCGTGGAGAGCCGTGAGTCAGAACACCCATTCCAGTTCTTCGGCCACCGGCGAGCCGGTCTCAGTTCGGACTCTGACCGCACCGACACGCAGCGAAATCGAAGCACTCGCCGAACTCTTCAACAAGTATCGCGCCCACTACGGCGAGGCTTCCTACTCCTCCCAGGCAATAGGTTGGCTGGAACAGAACCTCAGCACCCACCTACGCGCGTTCGTCGCCGAAGACAGTGGGAGGTTCGTCGGCTTCGCGATCACGATGGAAGTACCGGCATCCTTGCGGCTCGCCCACTTCTGGCAGATCAGAGACCTCTTCGTCCTGCCGACGCACCGCCGTCGTGGAGTCGGTCGCGCCCTTCTCAGCTTCGTCCGAGCGGCTGCAATCGCGTCGGGCGCACTCCGCCTAGTCGTGCAGACCGAGGAAGACAACGACCCCGCTCTCCGTCTCTACACCGACAGCGGCTACGCCCTGATCAACGGCTACTGCTCACTGATGCTGCCGATTCGCCCGCAAACGCGGGGAAGCTAATCGAGCCACCAAGCGTCCCCGTTCCGGGTCATCCCCGAACTCTGGCGCAGGCGAGCGGTACGACGGCGAACTCGCAGTCGAGAGCCGGGCCCCATCGCGCTGAGTAGCGTGGGTCAATAGCGCAGAACAGACGGCCGAAGGAGAGCATGCTCGCCCAATGCGAGGCGGCAGGCGCGTCCCCGAGCGCCTACTAGCTGGCGCTCCACAGGTAGGGCGTCGTCGTCGAGACCTTCACTAGTCCTGCTCGTTCGAGGACCGGGCGCGAGTCTTCGGTCGAGTCGCTGTGGATCAGCCTCTTGCCAAGCACAAGCGCTGATCGTGCACGGGCCGCCGTGAGCGCCCGGTAGATCCCGCGCCCACGCCATTCCAGTCGTGTGGCGCCGCCCCAGATCCCGGCGAACTCCGTGGCGGGCACCGGCTCCAGGCGGCCGGAACTGACGATCTCTCCGTCGGCCTCTGCCACCCAGAGCTCCATCCCATCCCCGAAGCCCAGTCTTCGAAGCAGCGCATCTGCCATCTCTTCGGCGAACCCGCCCCCGAACACCTCTTCCTGCATCGCACTGAGCGCGCGGACGTCCGGCTCGCTCGTCACCCGCCGGAGCTGGATCCCCTTCGGCAACGGAACGTCAACCGCCAGCAGAGCGGCTTCGCCGATCATGATCGACTCCGGCTCCCCCGGCACGAACCCATTTCGCACGAGCGCGTCGTGAAGCGCCGGCGCGCGGTCGTGCGCGCGCGTCTTCCACTCGACGCGGCTGATCCCAGGATCCCCACGATAGTGCGCAAGAGCGCCCTCCACCCACCGGGCGATCACCGCGCCATCAGCACCTCCGAGATCCCGGTAGGTGACGAAACCACGACCGCCCGCGAACGTCACCAGCCTCAGCGGGCCGAGCCGCGTCACGGCCACCGCACTCGGGGTTTCGGCGTCCGTACGAAGCTGCCGATCGTACGCGTCGAGATACTCCTGCACAGTTGCCATCAGCTGCATTCTCCAGGCGCGTCAGGGAGCTCTTTTCGCATCTGAGGAGGCTAACGGCGGAAGCCCCGGCGGGGCACATTGCCGAGCAATGGCGCAGACGAGACGCCATCACCTGAATAGCTGGTGGGGCCAGAACGTCCGCATGGGCGAGCGTGTCCGAAGTGACGCCTGAGCGGAGACTTCGCCTGCAACCCGAGCCGGGCGGGCTTCGCTTCTGCGTCAAGCAGCGGGCGTATGTCTCCAGACGACCGTTTTCTGCTTCGTGCGCGCAGGTGCGACGGTCTCGGTCGGTGTCGCGCCGAGTCGTTCCGCGACGCGCTGAGAGCGGACGTTGTTGGGCGAGATCAAAGAGACCAGAAGGTCGATGGACCGGGACTCGTATGCCCAGTCACGGATGGCTGCGGCTGCTTCGGTCGCATATCCGAAACCCCAATGCGCCCGTATCAGGGCCCAGCCGAGCTCGGGCTGAGCATGGCTTCCCGCGCTTGTCCGAGTCGAGGGCGTCCAGCCGCGCGTGTCGAAGATCATCAGGCCCGCCTGGCCGACCACCCGACGGTCAGTAGCGGTCTCGAGAATGAACGGACCGAGTCCGTCGGTTCCCCAACCGTCCACCCCTCCTTCGATCACCGCTCGGGTCTCATCAAGCTCGGAGACGGGTTCTCTGTTCAAGCCGTGCATGACCACCGGATCCGCGAACAGCTCGTGCATGGCCTCCGCGTCTTGGGGAGTTGGCGCGCGCAGGCAGAGCCTTTCGGTGCTGAGGCAGATCTGCTCCCAGGACGGGATGTCATGAGCCACGCCGGGACCGTAGCCAGAGCCTGACCCCGCAGCTTGCGTGTTTGCACGCTCAGCTGGGCCAGCGTGCTCGCGCCTGACATCGCTCGGAGGGCCCGCCACGCTGAGTAGCGTGGATCTCTTGCGCCATGCCCGGCCGGCGACTGGGGAGTACGATCGACTGCCCAAAGGCAAGGAGGGGGCCACATGCTGCCTGCCGCTCACCGGCGACGACGAGTACGAAGCGGAGACTCAAGGAATGAGTGTCGCGCGTTCTGTCGCGCACCAGCCTTAGACCGCGTGGTGGAGCCGAACGAGACAAGTCTCGAAAATCGCTAGGGGCTCCTGCTGTCAGTCTTGTCAACGCTGACGGCCGCTTGTTGACAACGCGGCGGCGGTCGCCTTGACCACTTAGGGTTGGACGAATCCGATCGCTGGAGGAAGCCGTGCCGCGAGATCGTGAGCCGGGTCCGTTCGAGGCCGCCTACACCGCCGCGGTCAGTGAGGCGATGTCACCGCCCAGCACGGAGGACGTGCTCGAGGTGCTTCCACGCTTAGCCCCGACGGAGGCCATCGCGTTGCGTGGCTGTGTGCTGACGCCGAACGAGGCGATCGAGAACGGCTACGTCGTGGTCGGGGCCGGACGGGTGATCCAAGCGGTGCAGGCGTCCGAGCCGCAGGGTGTGACGGTGCACGACACGGGCGGAGTGATTCTGCCCGGCCTGATCGACCTGCACGGGCATCCCGAGTTCAACGGGTTCGCTGCATGGGAGCCGCCGAAGCAGTTCGTGAACCGTTACGCCTGGCGCGATTCGCCGCTGTACGACCTGCTCGTGCGTCTTCCGCAAGACCGGTTGAAGCGAGCATTACCAGCGAAGACGCAGCTGCGCTATTCGGAGATTCGCGCCCTCGTCGGCGGGGTAACTGCGATCCAGGGCACGGGTGGCCAGGCGATGAGAACGAGCAGAAGACCGGTGAGCTCGTCGAGGCGATCTCCGAGCCCTCAGCGGACGAGCGCAGGTAGAGCGTGTACGCGCCCTGCGGTCTTCTCCTTCGTGGCCGGGTTGAAGACGTACTGGACCGCCGAGGCGTCCCAGCGCATCGCGCTGCCCGTGTCCGGCGAGTGACCGACGAGTCCCTCTCGTTGACGGCGCCGTTGCCGGCGCCCGTGTAGTCGAGCGTCGGCGCCAGGTTGTCGGCGCCGCAGGTTCCCGTTTCCCGTGCGCGTTCATGCAGACCAGCGTCGGCACACGCTTCGCCTTTCAAGGCACCGACGATGAAGACATCGAGAAGGACAGCCCGAGCGCATGGGTCCCGGAACACAGGGCGGGAGCGCGCGTCCTCCGGCCCTCAGTCGGACGCTGACTTCTTCAGGGGCTCACCCAGCCTGCCGAGCCGCTTTCCTGGTCGGGCGTCGGCTCAGGATGTTCGAGCGTTCGCGTGGCGCGTGTCGCGGGCGGCGGCCACCGCCTCCTGGAGCTCGAGCCGGGAGCCCATGGCATACAGCTGGTCGAAGCGGTCGGCCGCCAGCGTCTGGCGGATCTGGACGACGAGCTCGACCTCCCCCGTGAGCGAGCTGAACACCTGCAGGCCGGCCCGTCGGCGCAGGCCCGCAGCCGCCCCCGCCAGCCGCGCCGCCCTCTCCGGGTCGTCTTCCACGAGAGCCAACTGGGCGAATGCGTTCACGCACAGGATCAGGTTGTAGGTGTTGTTTGTCGCCAGGCTGATGTCCAGCGCCTCGTCGAGCAGCGCCCGATCGTCGTCGAGCAAGCCGCGCGCCAGTGCCAGGAAGCCTAGTCGCACCCGGGAGGCGCCGGCCAGCCAATCGTTGTCGAACCGCTCCGCCAGGTCGCGCGTCTCGATCAGGTGGCGGTCGGCGTCGTCGTAGCGGCCCACGGCCGCCTCCAGGCTGCCGAGACTGAGCAGGGCCATGGCCGTCCACAGCGGCTCATCCTGGCCGCGGAACTTCTCGAGGCTTGCCGACGACTCCATGACAGCGCGATCCCAATCGTGTGCGACGAACGATGTCCACGAGTTGACCAGCTCGCATACGGCCTGGAGGTAGGGGTCATCGACCTCGTCCAGCAGCGGCGCCAAGCGCTCGCGGGTCGCCAGCGCGGCTGTGCTGTCGCTCGCCTCGAGGGCGGTGACCGCGGCCGTCAACAGCAGTTCCGCTCGAGCCTGGGGGTCGAGCGAGTCGGCGGTCGGCAGGAGCTGCTCGACCCAGGAGCGGGCCTCGCCCATGATCTCGTACCGCACGCCCCAGAAGACCCACAGCACCCGGAAGGGCGACAGGACCCTGAAGAGGTGTGGCAGCGGCGCGGGATCGTTGGCCAGGTACCAGCGCACTGCGGCGCCCAGGTTGCCCGCCTCGGCCTGCAGGCGCTCCGCCCACTCGCTCTGGCCGAAGCTCCGCAGCGGCCGATCCGCCTGCTCGGCCAGCACCCGGTAATACTCGGCGTGGCGGCGCTCGATCTCGGCGACGTCGGACCGCGCCGCCAGCCGCTCCGCGACGAACCGCCGGATCGTCTCGAGCATCCGCGAACAGGGACCGTGATCTGTGACATCGAGATAGATAAGGCTGTGACCGGCCAGCGCCTCGGTCAGATCGAGGGCGCGGTCTTCGTCCAGGCCGGCGACCGCAGCGGCCGCCTCCACGGTCCAGTTGTCCGTGAAAACCGCCGCCACCTCGAGCAGCGACCGCTCGGCCTCCTCGAGCAGACCCACGCTCCACTCGACCGTGGCCCGCAGAGTGTGCTGGCGCTCGGGCATGTCGACCGTGCCGGTCCCCAGAGCGTCAAGCGATCTCCCCAGACGCCACAGAAGCGCCCCGGGGTCGATCGTCCTGGCGCGGGCGGCCGCCAACTCGATAGCCAGCGGCAGACCATCCAGGCGCCGGCAGATCTCGACTACCGCCAGAGCGTTCGCCTCCGTCAGGGCAAAGTCGTAACGGACCGCGCGCGCGCGATCGACGAACAGCGCTACCGCCGGAGAGGAAGCCAGTGCATCGGCCGAAACCGTGCCGGGGTCGGGTGGGAGCGGCAGCGGCGGCACCGGGTACTCTCGCTCACCCCGGAGCCTGAGGGCCGTGAGACTGGTCGCCAGGATCGCAACTTCGGGACAGCGGGCCAGCAACTCGTATAGGTCGCGCGCGACGCCGACCAGGTGCTCCAGGTTGTCGAGGATCAGCAGCCAGCGGCCGTCATCCAGGTAGTCGACAAGCGCCTGCAGCGGCGAGTCCGTCCCTCCCACCTCGGCCCCAACCGCTCGACCGATCGTCGCGAGGACTTGCTCGGGCTCGGTGACCGACGCCAGCGCCACGAACGCCGCCCCTGAATCGAAGCGCTCATGTACCCGGTCGCCCACCGCCATCGCCAACCGGGTCTTGCCGACCCCGCCCGGCCCCGTCAACATGACCAGCCGTCCGTCGGCGCGCCCGACCAACTCAGCCACTTCCTCGATCGCCTCATCTCGCCCGACCAGCGAGGTCCCTGCGACGGGGAGGCGGCGAGGGCCGCGCGCCGGCGGCACCGCCACCGGCGGTCGGCTCGCAGCCGCGAAGCGCTCACTGAGAAGCGTCGCGAGATCGTCGCGGACAAGCCGACCCAGCTCAGCGGCCGTGCGGAAGGTGCGGTACGAAGCCTCCTGCCGGACGCGCGAGAGCAGGTCGACGAGCTGCGGCTCGCGGTCGGGCGCCGGCGCCTTCACGTACAACAGGCGCGGCAACGCCCGCGACAGCTCGAACTCGTCCTCAAGGCCGGAGAGCTCCATGCCAGGGCCGACCTGCCCGTAGCGCTGCCAGTACAGCCCAATGAAGACGTCACTCTGAGCCAAGTAGGCCCGGTACAGCTCCCGCGGCGGATGCGGCCGCGCCCCAAGCTCGAACATCACCGGCGTCAGCCGCAGGGCCGAGATCGCGCGCGACACAGACCCACGCTCGTCAGCTAGCTCGCCCAACGTCGAGCTCACGAACACCCGCAGACGCTGGTCGGGAGTCCGTATCACCGCGTCACTCGCGCGCGCCGCGCTGACCGATCGCCCCAGTGAGAATGCGATTCCGGTGACATGTTGTCGTTGAACCGGAACAGGTTGAATAGCTCATCGGCCACCTTCGGCGGAGAGGCGGTTGTACCGCTCTCCATCGTATGCATCCCTCGGCCGTCTAGATGACGGACTACACCGTTCTGAACGGCTGAGAGAGGTCACACAGTCGCCTTGCAGGTCGTGAGCCCAACCTGGCACTGACCAGCTTGATCGCGATCTTCGCCTTCGCAGTCTCAGAGATCCAGGCGTGGATCGCTCCGGTCGTATCCTTGTCGGCGACTTGGTCAACGGATCCAACGAGGGAGGAACGGAATGGGCAACAAGCCGAGCGTCGTGCTCGTCCATGGCTTCTGGGGTGGTGCCGCCCATTGGGCCAAGGTGATCGTCGAGTTGAAGGATCGTGGCTACGACTCGCTCCATGCCGTGGAGAATCCGTTGACCTCCCTTTCGGACGACGCAGAACGGACGCAGAAGATGGTCAAGCAGGTCGACGGGCCGGTCCTGCTCGTCGGTCACTCCTACGGCGGAGCGGTGGTCACGGCGGCCGGTGACCTGCCGACCGTCGTCGGTCTCGTTTACGTCGCCGCCTTCGCTCCGGACGCTGGGGAAAGCCTTGCTCAGATCGGCGAATGGAATGCGGCAGCGGCCCTGGGGAATGTCGAGCCGGACTCGGACGGCTACGTCTGGATCAAGCAGGACAAGTTCCAGGAGAGCTTTTGCCAGGATCTGCCCGGCGATGAAGCGCTCGTGATGGCCGTCACGCAGAAGGCGCCGCTTGGTTCCACGTTCGGAGACACCGTCTCTGATCCGGCTTGGAAGAAGAAGCCGACCTGGTACCAAGTCTCGACGAACGACCGCATGATTCATCCCGACACCGAGCGCCGCATGGCCAAGCGCATGGATCCACGACGCACGATCGAACTCGACGCCAGCCATGCCTCGCTGGCCTCACAGCCAGCCGCGATCGTGAACCTGATCGACGAGGCCGCGACATCGATCACTTAGCACGACGCAAAGGATCCAACGCCCAGCGTGCCCGCGACCGAAGAGGCTAAGTGGTTCCCAGTGCCGCAATCCGTCCAAGGAGGAGCGCCATGACCGATCGCACACAGAGCCTCGCTGCGGATCGACGCGGCGAACGCCATCTAATCCGAGTCGGCCTCCTGATCGCGGCCGCCTTGATGCTCTCACTCGCAGCTCTCTCCACAAGCGCCCGAGCGGCCGAGCCTGACCCGACGATCGTGCTCGTACACGGCGCCTTCGCATCGCCTGCCGGATGGGACGGAGTGGCCGCCGCGCTGCACAAAGACGGCTACCAGACGGCGGCCCCGGCGCTCGGCCTGACTTCTGTCGCGGCCGACGTGGCGATCGTCCGATCGACGCTGGATTCGATCCCGGGAGACAAGATCCTGGTGGGACATTCCTACGGCGGATTCGTGATCACCAACGCCGCCAGCGGGCGCAGCGACGTTCGCGGACTGGTCTACACGGCGGCGTACGTCCCCGACATCGATGAGACGATCACCAGCATGAGCGTTGGCTACACGCCGGGCACGTTTCTGACACATCTGCTGCCCGCCCCGTCGCCCCCCTTCTTCATCGTCGACCCGCAGTTCTTCCCCGAGGACTTCGCCCAGGACTTGAATCCGAAGCTGGGCGCCGAGATCGCAGCCCAGCAGCTCCCCACGAGCCTGGGCCTCTTCGTCACTCCATCCGGCCCCGCCGCCTGGCATGGGCTCCCGTCGTGGTACGCAGTCTCGGGCCACGACCGCGCCATCGACCCTGCCCTGCAGCGGTTCATGGCCCAGCGCGCTGAATCGACGACCGTCCAGTTCCCCGCCGCGAGCCACGTGGGCGGCCTCACCCACTACAAGGCGCGGTTCGTAAAGCTGATCGAACAAGCAGTTCAGGCGACCGGAACCTGATCCCCCGCCGCTGGCCTCCACGACCTGATCGACTGAGTCAGACGAGCGCACAGTGCTGAGCGACACCGACTCGTCGCGAGCCGCCGCACGCGAACGATCTCACTGACACGCTCTTCGCGAATGACGCTCTTGTGCGGGCGACTGTTGTCGAAATGAGCAACTAGCCGCGGACACAAAACGGACACATCAGAAACGACACGCGCGACGCCCCGCGACGCATCGTCGAGGCCTCATTCACCCCGATTTGCAGGAGAAACTGTGTCGCGCATGATCGCGCGTGTACGCGCGTGACGCCAGAGAACCTCCATGGTAAGGAGGGGTTCGACGGCGGTTTCCAGCGAGCAAGAGCGCATGTAGCGCACGACTGTCGCGCGTTGTGTCGCGCACCCGGCCTCAGGACGCATGGTTGAGCCAAATGCGTGCGGTCTCGAAAACCGTTCGGGGCGGTTTCGTCCCGCGAGAGTTCGAATCTCTCCCCCTCCGCTGACAACCCGAATCCTGTGCACGATGCGGGATAGAGCAAGAGAGTGGCGGGCCTTGAGCCCGCCACTCCGACCGCTTGGAACCGCCCGGAGCCGCTATGAGGTGTCGCGCGACTCACTACAAGGCGCGGTTCGTGAAGCTGATCGAACAAGCGGCTCAGCCAACCGGAAGCTGATCCCCGCCGTTGGCCTCCTCCGCCCTCCAGATTTGAGTCAGGGGCTGGGGGAGGTCACCCGAGGGCGCGAGCGGAGCCCCCGGGCGGGCTCAGATCCCGCGAAAGAAACCTGCCCGCGAACGGAACGCGAACGGATAAGACCGCTTGCCCTGCGCCGCCTGGGCCAGTGATGCTGGAATGTCCCTGAGGGCGCTAGGAGTTGTTCCCTCTGAAGACGCTCGGACGCGCCGCTCGAATCTGCGCAGCTATCGCTAGTGGGGACGCGTCTTCCGTCGAACAGACGAGGTGCACGTCATCGAGCGAGCTGCTGACAAGCGCGAGCTCGCCCACTGCGTCGACTAACTGCGCCAGACCCGACCACTCGGTCGGTTCACGCGCGATGATCCGCTCGCGGAGCGTCAGAGGATCGGCGTCAAGTCGAACGACAAGATAGTCGTCTGCGCCGACTGCTGCGACGACAGCGGCGAGGTAGTCGGCGGACGTGGCCGTCGCGCCGACGAGGATCAGCCGGCACCCGCGTGCCACATAGCTGCGGCTTAAGGTCTCCAGGTGCTGAATGGCTTGCTCCTCCCCGATCGGGGGGTGAGCCCAGGCGAGAGCCTCGACTTCGATCACGGCGTGCGCGACATCGTCATCGCCGAGCACGTCGTGGAGGGCCGTCAAAACGCTCGTCTTCCCGGAGCCCGGCGGCCCGATCACGACAACCGCGAACACCCGCGTAGTCTGCCCGTCCGTTACACCTATCGGGATACTCGCTTGCACGAGTGTGCTTACGTCAGAACTCTCGTCGTCAAGGTGGATTGTTCACGCGCCAGGATCGGACCGAACCGCGTGCTCGTGCCCTACACGGATGACCCCGAAAAACTCAGCGGGTGGCCGTCCCGACAACGTGGCCATTGTCCGGCGTGACCGGCGCAAACTCCGCGGATCAGAACCCGGCCGCCCGAAGCGGAACCGAGTTAACGCACCCCACACGCTCGCTGACGCGTCATCCCGACGCCACGGCTAGCGTGCGCCGACCGCAGCGGGAGCGGCGAGCGTCGCGAGGTCGAGCTGCGCCGCCTTGTCGAGCGCCTTCCCGGTCTTGCCGCGCGTGTCGCGACCGAGCGCCCCACTCACGATCCAGCGCCTCGCAAGCCGCACGAGCGGCAGGCGACGATCCGAGACGTCGGGCGTCTTGCGCGGGGAGAGGTAGAGCTCGAGCGTCAACTTCTGGAGCAACGCGGGCTCCGGCAACGCTCCCGTCTCCTGCTCGAACCGAAAGGCCAGGAACGCCGCGAGCACCTGCAGCTCGCGCACACCGGCCCGCACGGTCACGCCGACCGACAGCGTCGACGAGGCGACCAGCACCCACGGCACGCGCGTGAAGCGCGCTCCGCGTGCCACCACCCGCACGATCGGCGTCGCGAGGCCGACGAACCGCTGGATCGTGTCCGCGAGCTCCTCGGAGCGGTCGTCTTCCGCAAGAAGCCGCTTTCCCTCCGCGGGCGTCGTGACGCGCACATCCGACCAGAGCACCCGCTCGAACACCTGAGTGACGACCCGCCCAGCGCTCCCAGCGACGGTCTCGGGAATCGCGAGCAGACCGTTATCGTCGTGATCCAGACCGCACGTCATCGCTCCAAGCATGCCCCACCGGCAGCTGCGCCAATCCGCATCAGGCGTCTCGCTCACGACGGCATATCACCGAGAGCGCCGAGGCCAGCATCAGCGACTGCCTGGACGGCGCTCGCTGAGCCGAGACCCACGCGCCAGCTCTCGACGCCTATCCGCATGCGTTCGCACGCCCAGACGTGCCCGACATCTTCGGTGAGATCACCTCGGTCAGGGAACGAGTGTCGCGCGTTCTGTCGCGCACGCGGCTCAGACCGCGTGGTTGAGCCGAACCAAACAAGTCTCGAAAATCGCTAGGGGCCGTCTTGGTCCCTCGAGGGTTCGAATCCCTCCCCCTCCGCTCGCCATACGGGTCTGGGCGGAATTTCCCGCCCAGACCCTCGGCAGCAGCGGTCTCCATGACCGGCCCGCCATCCACCAACAGTCATCGGGGATCCAGAGAAGCGCACACAGCTCGGCCCGACCGGCGAACGACTCCAGCAAGACGATGTGCCGTAGTCCGTCGAAATCCCTGCAAACAGGACTGTTCGCTTCCGCTCAGGTTGCGAAGTACGTGTCCTGAAGCGAAGAAGAGCTACCCGCTGGGCGCTGGGTTTCTGACGATCATCGTCCGGTTGAGATGATGGTGCAGCTCCTGTCGACCGGGGATCGGATCTCGCGCTCATTTACCTGCGGTGTACATGCCAGCTGCGGTGAATCCGGAGCGCCGTGACCGAAGCTCCGATTAGCCGTCGAGCGCGGCTCGCGCCGCTACGTCGAACGGCGTGAGCTCGAAGGGGAGCAGTTCCCGGATGCGCTCGTCCTTCGCGACGGTCTCGTTTCGCAGACCTTCGATCAGCGGACGGGCGACCGAGGCCTTCACAGGTGTCACGAGGTGGAGCCAGTACGAGGAGAGGCGGGGCGTGAGCACGGGGACTTCCACGATCAGCGGCCGTCTGCCGCGCACGGTCCCAACCCGCTCGATCATCTCCCTGTAGGTCATCACGTCGGGCCCGCCAATGTCGAAGCTCGCCCCGATCGCCTGGGGAAGACCGCAGACACCGGCGAGGTACTCGATGACGTCCACGATGGCGATCGGCTGAGTACGTACGCCGACCCAGCGCGGGCACACCATTGCTGGCAGGCGGTCCACGAGCGCGACGATCGTTTCGAAGCCGGCGCTGCCTCGGCCGATGACGATCGCGGCTCGCAGCGTGGTCAGCGGGACGGCACCAGAGGCTAGCTCCTTCTCGGTCTCGAGTCGGCTACGGAGGTGCGTAGACAGCTCATGAGAATCGTCGCCGAGGCCGCCCAGGTAGATGAGTTGGCTAAGCCCGGCCCGCCCGGCCTCCTCGGCGACGGTCCTGGCCGCGGCGAGATCGCGCTCCTGGAAGTCACGCGTGCCGAGCGAGTGCACGAGGTAATAGGCGACGTCGACCCCCTCGAGAGCCCTGCGGACGGATTCGGCGTCGCCGGCGTCGGCCCTCAACCAGTTCACTCCGCCGCCCTCCCGTTCGCGTCGCGACAGCGCGACGACGTCATGTGACCGCGCCAGAGCCGGAAGCAGAGCGGTGCCGATGGTGCCGGTCGCGCCAAAGACGGCGACTTTCATCGTGCGTCCCGGCCGAGTCGCGCGAAGTGGCGGCGGCTGATCAGTGAATGCAGGCGAGCCTGCACCTGAAAATAGAGCGTGCCCGCAAGCCGGGGGACGTATTCCGTCAGCGTCGAGCGCAGAACGACCGGGTCACCGTTAACTTGCTCCAGCGCGAGCGCCCCGCCGGGCCGGCCCACTAGGAGCCCGCCGACGATGGGGTACGCGCACGTGACGGACGTGAGGTCGGCGAGGACGGCAGGACGTCCAAGCCTGATGAGGACGGGGCCTCGACCGAATAGGCGAACATCGATGCCCCCGGCAACGGCGTCTGCCCGCACAATGCGGCGCGTCGTCGCCTCGACCTCACGCCAGTAGCTTGCGGCGAGCATCTCCGCCCCCTGTGGCGTCGGCTCGACGACCGGTCCGATGGCGGTCGCCGTTTCGACGGACGTCACGGGTTTCAGGCAGGCCTCATGGTCTTGTGGCGGCTACGCGGTCCGCTGCGGCCACCGGGTCGACCTCGAGGAATGTTGCCCGCGTCTTCTTGGCGAGAGCTTCGCTGGCGCCTGGCCCGGCGAGCCACACGTGTGCAATGCCCGCCAGGCGTCGCAACTCGGCCCCCGACCTCGAGAGCCGGTCGGGCGAGACGGATGAGATCACGATCGCGAGCGGCCCGAGCGAGCGGGCACTCTCGGCAAGCGTTTCGAGTGGCGTGTCCTGGCCGAGATACGTGATGCGCCAGCCTCGGGCGCGCAGGGCGACGCCAAGCGCGATCAGCCCGAGATCGTGCTGTTCGCCCGGAGCGCAGGCAAGGAGAGCACGCGGGCCGGCACCGCGATCCCAGCCCCTCGCGAGCCCGAGGAGCCTGCCTCGGATGAGTTGGCTGGCGAAGTGCTCCTGACCCACCGACGCCTCGCCGCTCGCCCAGCGCTCACCAAGCTCATGCAGGTAGGGCAGCACGAGATCCGTTAGCACGGTCTCGGTCGAGAACTCCGCGAGAGCGCTGTCGAGCGCGCTTTGCGCGGCGCCCTCGTCGAGGTCGTCCAGCGCCTGGCGAAGCTCCTGAGCACGGCGCTGCAGGACCGGTTCATCATCATCGCGAGTGCCGCCGTCCGCCTCCGTGAGAGTGAGGCGGGCAGCCTCTGCAGCGGACATCCCATTCTGCAAGTGCGAGCGCATGAGCGAGACCCGCCGCTCATCAGCCGGCGAGTACAGACGAAATCCGCCACCTGTGCGAGTCGGGTGGAGCAGCCCGTACCGGCGTTCCCACGCGCGCAGGAGCTCGGCGCTGACACCCGTTCGTCGGCTCAGCTCGCCGATCCGGAGCTGCTCGGTCGCGGGTTCCATGCCAGCATTCTACAGACATTGAACAAACACTTGACAAGACGCCGCGATACCTGTACGATCTCTCGACAAATGCTGTACAGAAGGGAGCACACAGTGAAAAAGCTCGACATCCTCGCAGCCGTCCTTCTCGTTGTCGGCGGGCTCAACTGGGGTCTAGTTGCCGTCGCCGATTTCGACCTCGTGGCGGCGCTCGTCGGCCTCGACTTCGGCGAGACGAACGCGGCCAGCCGTGTGATCTACGGCCTCGTCGGTCTCGCGGCCGTCTATCAGGTGGTTCAGCAGGGCGCCATCCGGCGCCGCTGGAGCCGCAACCCACAAGTCACAACCGCATAGTGGAAGGGAGAGTCACGATGACCAAGCTCGTCACAGCAATCCTCACCGCCTCCGTTCTCGCGATCGCCGCGTTCGCGGCCGCAGGGACGAGCGCGGCAGCTCCGGCCCAGAGGCCGACAGCTCAGAAGAACATCGTCCAGACCGCAGTCGCTGCCGGCCAGTTCAAGACGCTCGTCATGCTCGCCAAGCGCGCGGGCCTCGCCGGCGCTCTCACCGGCCGGACGAAGCTGACCGTCTTCGCCCCGACGGACGCCGCCTTCAAGATGGTGCCCGAGGCAACGCTGAACAAGCTGCTCCGCAACCGAGCACAGCTTCGCCGGGTACTGCTCTACCACGTCGTCGCGGGCGACGTGAAGGCGGCCCAGGTGGTCGGGCTCCGCTCGGCCAAGACTCTCGCAGGGCCATCCGTGCGGATCAAGATCCGTGGCGGGAACGTCTTCCTCAACGGCTCGACGCGGGTCGTGAAGACCGATATCGCGGCGTCAAACGGCACGATTCACGTCATCAACAAGGTTCTCCTCCCGCCGGCACGGTAGAACCGCGCCCACCGGTCAGTGGCAACGGGCGGCCTCCGCGGCCGCCCGTTGGCGTCTCAGGTCCCGCAGGCGCAGGCGCGGCCCATTTCGACACCAGGCGGACGTCGCCCACCCGCTACGCGAAAAATCAGCCGTCAGCGGCAGCTGGCTGAAGAATGCGCCAGAAGGCACAGTCGCTGGGAAACGCGCCCGTCGTCGTGAACGAGCTCCATGCCGGGTTCTCTCGGTTCGCAACGGCTACGCCGGACAACACGACTAACCTGACCTCGACCCCAACCTAGACGCGAGTGTGGCCCTGCGGAGTCTCGCTTGTACCACTCGGTTGTCTGGCCCGACGACGCCGCGATGGGGCCAGGATGGGGCGGGAACATCGGGGAAGGGCGTGCCAAGTTCGGTGAACCCGACGTTCGACGCTGAGCCGAACTCCCTCTATCCGGGTTCCTCTGGGTCGGTCTGATGAGGATCGTGGATGCCGTTGCGCGGCCTGTCACGGCGGAGGTCGCGGGTTCGAGTCCCGTCGCTCCCGCTCTTCTAAGTGCCAGCAAAATAGAGTCGCCCGTCTTGTCGAACAGGCGACGACGGCTACCGCGTCAGCCGGCTGGCCAGAACGAGGTCGGCGTCACGTACCTGAGCGGCATGCAGACGGCGGTTTCCAAGGCCACATCGTCCCGACCCGAAATCTCGTCTCCTAGGTGGGGAGGGGTCGACCTCTCGACCGGCTCGGCGCACGACGGACGCATGAGGGTCGCTCACCGACACCTCTCTGCCTCCGCTAGTCACCGATGAGAAACCGGCGCACTAAGAGGCGCCAGCACAGGACCGCTACCGCGATGAGGCCGAGGAAACCGAGCAGCCAGAAGGCGATCTGGCTGTCGATCTGATCGACCATCCAGCCGAAGTTCATGCCGAAGAACCCCGTGATGAGTGTGAGCGGAAGGAAGATGGTCGCCAAGACGCTCACCACATACGCCCGCTCGTTCAGCTGCAGATCGAGCAGCATCGCCAACCCGTTCGCGGCGGCGTCGACCGAGGCCAGCAAGCGGTTGACTTGCTCGTACAGACGGTCGAAGTACGGCTCTTCTTGCGTCTCGAAGCCTCGGAGCGCTCCGATCTCCACGCCGGTGCGAGCGAAGACGGCCTGCTCGGCAGTGACCCAGCGCCGCATTGTCGCGAGCCGCGAGCCGGCCACACGGAGCGTGTCCCTCGATACGTGCGCGCCACCCCCCTCGGTCCACGCCATGCCGAGGGCATCCAGCCTCCGCTCGACCTCTCCCAGCGCCTCGGAGGTGGTCACGAGCATCGCCTCGAGTACCGCGTAGACGACGTATCGCTTGCTCCGTTCCTCAGGCAGGTCGGGGGCGAGGACTGCAGGCAGGGAGACTCGCTCCTCGTGAAGCGTCAGCAGGTAGTCGCCGGTGACGAGGACACCGACCTCGAGGGGTCGTAAGCGGAACGCGGCCTCGTCGGTTGGCGTCTCCGACTCGGCATAGCAGCGGAGCGCGAAGACCACGGACTCTCCGTCGGCGTGGAACGACCGTGATGCGGAGGCATCGCCGGAAAGAGCCAGAGCCGGAAGGACGCGCTCGGGAACCCTCAACGCATCGACGAGATCATCACGGCTGGTCTCGCTGATCGAGACGTCGAGCCAGAAGAAGCGCCCCTGCTCCCGCAGCACAGCGACGCGCTTTCGCACGCCGGCGTCCAGCCCGGAGAACATCTCCGTCACGCCAACAGACTAGGGTTGCCGCAGGACGCTTCCACAGCGGTGATGGCCGGCCAGCGTGGCGATCAGGCGAAAGCCCCAGCGCCTCGAGTCATGTTGCGAGCGCACCGAGGGAACATCGACCGACACGAGCTCGGACGAGCGTCCACTCGCGGTCACTCATCCCCGGGCCGATTGCCGGGGGGGTCATGAGCCTCGTGTCGGAGTGAC
Source organism: uncultured Actinomycetes bacterium (assembly GCA_963738205.1). Taxonomy (GTDB): domain Bacteria; phylum Actinomycetota; class Thermoleophilia; order Gaiellales; family Gaiellaceae; genus DATFQE01. Next base: position 6,191 of record CAVTVQ010000009.1, on the reverse strand, counting down.
CCGCGCTGGCGTGCGGATCTCGCCTTGTCGCTCAACCGGCCGGACCGGCGCCGCGAGCTTGGCCATCTCCCCGTCGATCACCTCGGCCGCCGGCTCCCCCACGCTCGCGATCACGGCGGTCGACTCCGGCGGAATCGCCCTGCCGAGAACGCTGAGCGCCCTCATCGGACTTCTCGGCGCGATCGAGGTCGAACACCCCGCCCATAAGGCCTGCGCCCAGCCGACGAGACACCGACCGGTCCGCCCAGGACGCCGGAGCATCCGATCAGCCAGCCGCTCGCCATCCTCATCTTCGCGGGGACGTTCGACATCATCGAGTCGATCTCCTTCCGCACGAGTTCGACATCTGGTGGGTGCAGTTTTCGCCGGCTCTCGCGCTCGCGCGCGGCGGCGGCCGCCGGCTACTACGGTCGCAGCGCGGTGCTGTGACGCCGGGGTGGGGCCGTCGCCGTGACCCGCGGCTCCGAGCTTCATCTCCCCGTTCGATCACCTCGGCTCCGCCGGCTCCCCCGACGTCTCGCGATCACGGCGGTCGACTCCGCGGCTGGAGAACGCTAATCGCCCTGCCGATACGCCTTACCTCGCTGGAGGTCGTCGGCCTCGGCGTGCGCGCCCCGCTACTTGGCGGCCGCCATGATGTCCGCGTCCCTTCTCGCCTTCACGGCGTCGAGGACCGCGTACTCGGCCTCCTCGATTGCGGTCTCCGCAAACGCGACGGCGTCGTACGCGTCGGCCTCGGCCCATTGGGCGTCGCGCTCGGCGACCCCGGCGTCGACCTCGGCCTTCCTGGCGTCGATGCGCTCTCGAAGACGCTTGACGTGCTGATCCCAATTGCTCTGGACCTCTTTCCACTGGCGGTCGGCCTCGCCGGCGGCCTCCTGAGTCTTGGCGCGCAGCTGCGCCGCGCGATCGTCAGCGTTCTTCCGTGCTTCGTCGACCATGGCTTTCAACTCGGCATCTTCCTTTGCGACTGCTTCCTTGATGCTGCGGTCGGCCTCCTCGACCTGCTCTTTGAGCTTCGTGAAGTCGTCTGACGCTGCCATTGCTCCCTTCTCCTTTCGTTCGACTTGACGATCGGACTGTCTCACGCGTCGCTGCCAGCTCGCTGCCACGCGGCACGCCGCCGCTGCCGCGACGGCCCGTCCGGCCGGCGGCGGTACTGCCTGTGATCGGACGAGGCGCGTCTTCACGCGCAGCGTCGGCGGCCAGCCGATCACCCCACGTCGCGCCCTCGGTTCGGCGCTGGCCGCAACGGGTCGAGCATGGGAAGCCCGCGGCGCTAGCACCAATTGGCCGCTCGACCTAGCCGCCGCGCGCCGCGTGTAAGCCGTCGACGGCGTCAACGGCGCTGTCGGCCCGCGCCCTGACGGCGAGACGCCACCTACCCGGCGGCGTCCGCGGCGGCGATGCGAGCTCTCCGGGCGGCAGTGAGCTCCTCCACGACGATCTGGATGCCGGCCGCGATCGGCACGCCGATGATCGCACCGATGAGCCCGAAGAGCGCTCCGAACACGAGAACGCTGGCGAGCACGGTGAAGCCGGAGATCCTGGCCGCCTTTCCGATGATCGTCGGCTGCAGGATGTAGTTCTCGATCTGCTGGTAGACGACCATCACGATCAGGAAGACGACGAACGCTGCGGGGCTGACGGAGAGCGCGGCGAGTCCGGCGATGATGCCGGCGATCGTCGCCCCGATGCTTGGGATCAGGTCGAGGATCCCCGCGATCACCGCCAGAGCGAGCGGGTACGGGACGTCGAGGATCACCGCGGTGACGCCGTACACGGTTCCGCAGACCAGGGAGATGGCCAGGTTGCCGAGCATGTAGCGCGAGGTGGTCTGGACGATCCGATCGGCGACCTGCAGGAAGCGCTCGCGATCGCCCCGGTAGAGCAGACCTCCGACCCAGCCTCGTAGGCGTGTTTCGTCGATCAGTCCGAACAGCGTCAGGAACATCACCGAGAGAACGAGGGTCACCGCGCCGAACGCCGAGACGCCGACATCGGCGACGCCGCCCGACACCTTGGCCACTCCGCTCGTGATCTCGCTCGTGTGCTGCGCCAACGTGCCGAGCGAGTCGCCCCCGCTGTTGACGAAGCTGCCCAGATCGCTGCGCCTGGCATCCTCGACGATCCGGGGCAGGTCGTCGCTGAAGTCGCGCACGGCGCCGATGGCCGCCTGTGTCACCACCAGAACGACCGCCCCGAGGACGATCACGGTCGCCAGCACGAGTACGGCTGCGCACAGCTTCCGGCTCCAGCGGAGCCGCCGTTCCATCGCGCTCACAACCGGGGAGAGGACGGCGACGCTGAAGAGGGAGACGAATATGACGAGAAGGACGCTCGCGATCGACGCCAGCGCCCACGCGACGGCGACGACGCCGGCGATCAGCAGGATCGTCCGGATCGACACCGAGACCTCGAGCTGGGTGCGACGCGCCTCCCCGGCCTGCGAAGAGGCCTCACCCGCGGTCATCTGCTCCTCGTACGAAGCGGTGTGCATGACTTGTCTGCATTCCTGTCGAGAGCCGTCAGAAACGGCTGTCGCTGCGGACGAGGCGCGTCTCCACGCGCAGCTTCGTCGGCCGCCCCACGTTGCGAAACGGCCCGTCGCTCATGCCGAAGCGGCTCTGGTCGACCATGATCGTCGCCTCGAGCTCGAGGTCGCCGTCGACCAGTCGCACCGATGCGTCGAATGCGAGAGGCACGCGCCTGCCCGCCGCTTCCAGCTCGCCGCTCACGTGCGCGCGTCCGCTTCCCCATTCCGGTGACGCGCGTCGAGGTGAACCGCACGAGCGGATGCTCGTCGGCGCCGAAGAAGTCGGCTGACCGAAGATGGTTGTCGCGTGCTGGACAGCCGGTGTCGACGCTGCCGGCGTCGATCGTCAGCTCGATCCGCGAGCCGCCCGGACCGACAATGTACGCGCCGTCGAAGCTGCGGAAGCGGCCGCATACGGTGTCCAGGCCCCACAGGTGCTCGACCTCGAACTCGACCGTCGTCCGGCTGGGATCGGCCGTCCACAGCTCGACCGTCGTCTTTGTCTCGATAACTGCGCTCCTCATTTGGTCTCCTTGCTCGTCGGGATCGGGTCGAGCATCCCGCCCGCGGCTGCCATGCCGCTGCCACGCGGCGGCACGCCGCTGCTTCGTCGCTAGGGCTCGACGTGAACGCACGACGTTCACAACGGGGTCAGCGCGGAGTGCCGCGCCGGAGACTCGGTTCGTCTCCGCTCGGTCTCGAGCAGAGTCCGGGCGACGATCCATCCGAACACGAACCCGCCGATGTGCGCGAAGAGCGCGATCCCGCTCCCTCCCGCCGACGGGTCGACGAACGCTCGCGTCTCGCCCCCTGTCCACGCACGCAGGAGCGTGCGAGACTGGTGCGTGCAGGCTGATTCCCTGCGCGCATGGACCAACCGCTCGAAATCCGGCTGCTCGGCCCGTTCGAGGTCGTCGTCGGTGGACGGCACGCGAGCGTAAGCGGCGGCAAGCGCCAAGGCCTGCTCGCGCTCCTTGCGCTTCGCTGCGGTCGCGTCGTCGGCGTCGAGTCGCTGATCGACGCGTTGTGGGAAGACGACCTGCCTGCCGCGCCGCGTAACGCCGTCCAGCACCACGTCGCGCGTCTTCGGGCTGCGCTCGGCGCGGAAACGATCGTCGCCTCGCCCGACGGATACGCGCTGACGGACGCGAGCGTCGACGCGCTGCGGTTCGAGGAGTTACTCGCAGAGGCGCGTGGTGCACTGCGGGCGGGGGATGCCGCTGCCGCGGCCGAGTCCGTTGCCCTCGCGCTGCAGCTCTGGCGCGGCCCGGCGTTGCACGGGCTCACCGACACCGCCTGGTTCAGCGCCGAGGCGCGGCGGCTCGAGTCGCTTCGAGTCGACGCGCTCGAAGAGCAGTTCGAGGCGGCGCTCGCGCTCGGAGAACATCGCGAGATCGTCGCCGCGCTTCGAGCGGCGCTCGAGGAGAACCCGTTCCGGGAGAGGCTGTGGGGGCAGCTGATGCTCGCGCTCTATCGCTGCGGCCGCCAGCCCGACGCGCTCGAGGCTTACGGCGAGGCCCGGCGCGTGCTCTCCGAGCAGATGGCGCTCGAGCCGGGCCCCGAGCTGCGCCGGCTGCAGGAGGCGATCCTCACGCACGACCCCGCGATCGCCCCCGCCCCGGTCGCGCCGAGGCGCCGCGGCAACCTCCCCGCCCCGTCGACGTCGTTCGTCGGTCGCGAGCAGGAGCTCGCCCAGGTGGTCGAGCTGTTGCGCGAGCACCGGCTCGTCACGCTGACGGGGCCGCCCGGGGTCGGAAAGAGCCGGCTCGCGCTCGAGGTCGCCCGCGCGCTCGAGGTCGAATCCCGCGCCGGCGCGTGGCTCGTCGACCTCGCGCGCGCAGGCAGCCCCGACGACGTCGTCCGCCTCGTCGCCGCGGCCGTCGACGCTCGCGGCGCCGACCCGCTTGCTCGCACGGTCGCGCGCTTCCGCGACGACGACGCGATCCTCCTCCTCGACGCGTGCGAACCGGTCGTCCAGGAGGCGGCGCGAGTCGCAGCGGCCGTGCTCGCCGAGTGTCCGGGCGTGCGGGTACTCGCGACAAGCCGTGAGGTGCTCCACCTTCCGGGCGAGGTTCGCGTCACGGTCGAGCCGCTCGCGCTGCCCGATCCGGAGTCGACCGACGGCACTGCCTCACCGGCGGCTCAACTCTTCCTCGATCGCGCCCGCGCTGCGCGGCCGCGGTTCGAGCTGACCCCCGACGCAGCGCAGATCGTCGGCGAGATCACCCGTCACGTCGACGGTCTGCCGCTCGCGATCGAGCTCGCCGCTGCGCGGCTCAACGCTCTCGGGCTCGCGGAGCTCCTGCTGGTCGTCGAGCGCCGCCTCGGGCTGCTTCGCGACCGGCCGGCGTCGGACGCGGGCCGCGCCGCGCTCGGGGCGCTCGTGGAGTGGAGCTACGACCTCTTGCACGCGGACGAGAAGGCGCTGCTCCACCAGGTCGCGGTGCACCGCGGCGGCGCGTCGTTGCCGTCGCTCCACGCCGTCGGTGCGAGCGAAGGGCTCGACGAGGCGACCGTGACGTACCTGCTCGGCGTGCTGGTCGACAAGTCGATCCTCTCCGCGTCGTTCCCCGCCGAAGGAGCGCGCTACGACCTGCTCGACACGGTGCGGGATTACGCGCTCGAGCGTCTTGCCGAGAGCGGTCGTCTCGCCGCCGCCCGGCGGGCGCACGCCGAGTACTTCGCGACGCTCGCCGACGCAGCGTGGGGGAAGCTTCGCGGACGCGACTGGCAGACCTGGGTCCGCCGGCTCGACCTCGACCACGACAACCTGTGGGCCGCGCTCACGTACGCTCGCGATGCACGCGACAAGGGCATCGCCACCCGCCTGGCGTCGCTCGCCTGGTACTTCACGCTCGCGGAGCGCGTGACCGAAGGGCGGCGATTCGTCGAGCTCGCGCTCGCGGAGGCGTCGGACGACATTCCGTTCGATCGGCGGCTCGACGCGCTTGGCGGTCTCTGCTTCCTCGCGACCGAAGAGCTCGACCTCGACGCCGCAATCGAGATCGGCGAGCGCGCGCTCGCGCTCGAAGCGACCGGCACGGACGCGCCGCAAGTCGGTTTCGCGCAGGCAACGCTCGCACTTGCCGTCGCCGATGCCGGCGACGTCGAGCGCGGCGCCACGCTGGCGGAGCAGGCGCGCGCGACGCTCGAAGGAGGCCGAGATCACTGGTCGTCCGCAGTCGCCAGCCTCCTCCGTGCGCACATCGCGGCAGCCGTCGGAGACGCCTCCACGGTCGCGGCCATGGCGGCGGACGCGCACCGCCACGCCGATGCGATCGGGTTCGACGCATTCCGCGTCCCGGCGATGCTGCTCGATGCGTGGGTCGCCGAGCGGCGGAACGACGGCGACGCCGCCACGGACGCGTACCTTCGCGCACTCGATCTCGCGGGCGACGCAGGCTTCGCGGACCACGTCGCGTTCGCCCTGTCCGGGCTCGCTTCATGCGCCCTTGCGCGCAAAGACCTGCGCCACGCCGAAGAGCTGCAGCGGCGCGCCCTCGCAACCGCCGAGGGAGCGCGTGCGGACTGGGCCGCCGCCCATGCGCGCGTCGAGCTCGGCCGCATCCTCGCCGCGGCCGGCGACACCGACACCGCCGCGAAGCTGTACCGGAACGTCCTCGAGTGGTCGAAGCGGCCGCGCCGGCACGGGCCG
>CAVTVQ010000008.1:0-92442 GCA_963738205.1 uncultured Actinomycetes bacterium | reverse complement strand
GATCGCCGCGCGCTGGGCCCAAGCGGAGCTGGGCGTCGAGCGGCTGGCGATCGTCGACTACGACGTCCACCACGGCAACGGCACCGAGGCGATCTTCCGCGCGGACGACTCGGTGCTCTTCGTCTCGCTCCACCAGTGGCCGTTCTGGCCTGGCACGGGTGGACCGGACGACCAGGCCGAGACGACGCTGAACGTGCCGATGCGGGCGGGCTCCGGGGACGAGGAGTACCGGCGGGCGTTCGAGCGTGTGGTCGAGCCCGCCCTTGCCCGCTTCGAGCCGGAGCTCCTGCTCGTGTCGGCGGGGTTCGACGCGCACGTCGACGACCCGCTCGCCGACGTCCGTGTGACCGTCGACGGCTTCCGGGAGCTCTCGGAGCGCTGCGCGGCTGCAGCGCCGCGCTACGCGGCCGTGCTCGAGGGCGGCTACAACCTCGATACGCTGCCAACGCTCGTCGGTGCGGCGCTCGAGGGTTTCTCCGGAACACGCAACCGCCGGCCCTGAGGCCGGCGGTCGTAAGGAGAGAGCCACCACTATCGCGCGTCCATCGATCCCTGCCTTGGGAACGGAGGAGCTATGTGGTCTGAGTATGGCGCGAAAGCGGGAATCGGCCATCGCCCTGCCCGGGCGATCGTCACTCACCCAAGTTGGGTGATCTCCACGATCGCGGGGACGACCACGTCCCAGGTCGCGCGCGGCAACTCGTGACCGGTCTGCTCGAGGGAGAGCAGCCGCGCGCCGGGGATCTCGTTCGCCAGCGCCACCCCATGCTCGAACGGAAACAGCGGGTCCTCGGTGCCGTGGAGCACGAGCGTCGGCATCGCGAGCTCTCCCAAGCGGTCGCGCCAGCCGGGTGAGCCCTCGGCGAGCGTGTGGTTCATCAGGCTCGACGCGACGTCGGGGGAGCGGTCGAAGTCGCGACCGGCGAGCACGCGCCAGGGCTCCTCGTCGAACGGCCGCGTCGTCCCTGCGTAGGCTCGAGCGTCCTCGACGACGTACTCGACGACGGCCGCGCGGTCGGACCAGTCCGGTTCCGGCGGCGGACTCGCAAAGTAGGCGCGGAGCCGCTCGGACACGGCCGGCAGGTCGGGGTCGCCCGGCCCCGCACTCGTCGAGATCAGCGTGAGCGACGCGACACGGTCGGGATGGTCCAGGGCGGCGAGCTGCGCGATCGCCCCGCCCATCGAGATGCCGACGAGGTGCGCGGTGGGCACACCGAGCGCGCCGAAGACACCGACGGCATCCTCGACCAGGTCTCGGCCGGAATACCCCGGAGCGCCCGGCGGGTAGCTGGTCGAGCGGCCCGTGTCGCGCTGGTCGTACCGGATCACGAACCGGCCGGCCGCGGCGAGGCGCTCGCAGAAATCCTCGTCCCACGAGAGCATCGAGCCGCCTGCCCCCGCGATGAGCAGGATCGCAGGGCTCGCGGGGTCGCCGAAGCTCTCGACGCAGAGATCGACGCCGTTCGCTCGGACCATGCGCTCGTTCGTCACGTCCTACTGACGGCCGCGACCCCGCAAACTCATCGCCGCCGCGCTAGGCGCGCGCGGATGCGAGCACGTCGAGCGCCTCGCGGCGGGAGGACACGCCGAGCTTGTGCAACAGGCTCTTCACGTGCGAGCGCACGGTGTGCTCCGAGATGAACAGGCGCTCGGCGATCTGGTCGGTGGCGAGGTGGTCGTCCAGCAGCAGCAACACCTCGACCTCGCGGGCGGAGAGCAGCTCCGCGATCGCGTCGGGCACGCCGCCCTCGTGCTCGCGACCTTCGCGCACGCGGTCGAGCAGCCGGCTGGCCACGGAGCCCGACAGCGCCGCCTCGCCGCGTGCGACTCCACGCAGGAACTCGACCAGCCGCTCGGGCGGCTCGGTCTTGAGCAGGTAGCCGGCAGCCCCGGCGCGGATCGCGGCCAGCAGGTTGTCCTCCGTGCCCGACGCCGTGAGGACGACGACGGCGGTTTCCGGCGCAGCGGCCTTGAGCTCGGGGAGCGCGGCGAGGCCGTCGAGGTCGGGCATCGACAGATCGAGCAGCACCAGGTTCGGTCGCAGCTCACCGGCGCGCACGATCGCCTCGCGCCCGTCACCGGCCTCGCCGACGACGTCGAAGCCGTTGCCCTCGAGCAGCGACGCGAGGGCGTCCCGGGTCAGGGGATGATCATCTGCGATCAGGACGGTGGCGCCCATCGCAGCTCTTATCGGCAGCGACCCCCGTGCCGACAAGAGGAAAATGGGTCGAACCGAGAGAGACGCCTATGAGGCGTTGCTGTGGGGCGAAACGCTGCTGCTCGCGCTGCTCGGGGCCGCCCTGGCGCTGTTTCTCGCCCATCCGTCGCTCCGCTCGACCGCCGAGCTGCCGCAGCTGCGCCTCGTCTTCGACACGTGCATCGTGCTGGCGGCGTCGCTCGTCGCCGTGCTCGCCGGTATCCGCTTCACGCTCGAGGCCCGCCGGCTCGAGCTGCTGCTCCTCGCCGGCTTCGCAACCGCGGCTGCCGGCGCGTTTGCCTTCTCGGTGCTGCCGGCCTTCGACGGCGAGACCGTCGGGCGCAGCGCGAGTTGGGCCGCCATCGGCGCCGGGCTCGTCGCAAGCGCGCTGATCGCGGCGGCGCCCTTCGCCCGCGGGCGCGTTCGCAGCCGCGCGGGCCTGTGGACGGCCCTGTTCTCGGTCAGCTTCCTGCTCACGGGCGTGTGGCTCGGGTGCGCCGCGCTCGGAGACTCGTTGCCGTCGCTCTCCTCCGGCGAGGTGCCGATGCTGTTCGTCTGGGCGGTCGCCGCCCAGGCCCTGTTGAGCCTGCTCGCGGTCGTCGGCTTCGGGCTGCGCTTCCGGTCGCTCGGCGAGGACCTCGACCGCTGGCTCGCCCTGGCCGCGACGCTCAGTCTGTTCGCCGCGCTGCATTTCGTCTTCACGCCGACGCTGTCGCCCGGGCTGGTCTCGCAGGGCGACTTCCTCCGCCTGCTCTCGTACGGCGTGCTGCTCGCCGGCGTCTGGCGTGCGATCCGCTTCGCCGAGTTCGGGCGCGCCGTGGCCGAGGAGCGCGCACGCGTGGCGCGCGAGATCCACGACGGCCTCGCCCAGTACCTGTTCGCGATCTCGACGCACCTGCAGATGCTCGAGCAGGGCTCCCCGCTCCAGAAGGCGCTTCCACGCCTGAAGGAGGCGGCCTCGGCCGCACAGCAGGAAGCGCGCTTCGCGGTGCTCGCCCTCTCGTCGGCCAGCGGCAACGCGCCGTTCGGCGCCGCCCTCCGGCGCTACGTGGAGTTCCTCACCGCCGACGGCGCCCTGGACGTCGAGCTCGAGATCGACGAGAGCGTCCAGCTCGCCCCCGACGAGCAGATCGAGGTCTTCCGCATCGTCCAGGAGGGGCTCGCGAACGTCCGTAAGCACGCGCAGGCCCACCGTGCCTGGGTCACGATCGACGAGCAGGACGGCGAGCGGGTCGTCCGCGTCCGCGACGACGGTGCCGGCTTCGAGACCGAAACCGACGGCGCGGGCCAGGGCCTGAAGAACATGCAGGCGCGCAGCGCGTCGATCGGCGGCGGCCTTCGCGTCCGCTCGAGGCCGGGCCTGGGCACGGCCGTCGAAGTCACGCTCCGCGCCTAACTGTGGCGGGGCACGACCAGACCGGACTCGTAGGCGACGACGACCGCCTGAGTCCGGTCGCGGAGCCGGAGCTTGGTCAGCACCCGGCTCACATGTGTCTTCACCGTCTCTTCGCTCACCACGAGCCGCTCGGCGATCTCGCCGTTGGACAGCCCTTCGGCGACCAGGCGCAGAACCTCGGTCTCGCGCGGCGTGAGCTCGGCGAGCTCGTCGGGGCGGCGGGGCAGCATCGGGCGCAGGCGCGCGAACTCGCTCACCAGACGCCGGGTCACGGCCGGAGCGAGCAGCGCGTCGCCGGCGGCGACCACCCGCACCGCGTCGAAGAGCGTCTCCGCCGTGACGTCCTTGAGCAGGAACCCGCTCGCCCCGGCGCCCAGAGCGTCGTATACGTACTCGTCGAGGTCGAAGGTCGTGAGCATGATCACCCTCGCCGCTACGGCGCCGTCCTCGGCCAGCTGCCGCGTTGCCTCGATCCCGTCCAGGGTGGGCATGCGGATGTCCATGAGCACGACATCCGGTAGCTGCTCGCGGCACACACGAACCCCTTCCTCGCCGTCGGCGGCCGTGCCGGCGACGGCAAGGTCCTCCTGCGTCTCGAGCAGCGCGGCGAAGCCCGCCCGGACGATCTCCTGGTCGTCGACGACGACGACCCGGAGGGTCATCTCGCGGGCACCGGGATCGGGAGCTCCGCCTCCACGGCGAAGCCGCCACCGTCCGCAGCCCCGGCGCTCGAGGTCCCGCCGACCATGATCGCTCGCTCGCGCATGCCGAGCAGACCGTGTCCGTCCGCATCGGGCTCGGCGGGCCCAGGACCGTGGTCGCGAACGCGGAGGCGCAGCGCGTCGGACCCATAGTCGAGCTCCACGTCGACGTTCGCTCCCGGTGCGTGCCGGCGCGCATTCGTCAGCGCTTCTTGCAGGATGCGGTAGGCGCACAGATCCACTCCCGGCGGCAGAGCGACCACCTCGCCGCGAAGCGTCAGCTGCACCGGGGTCCCGGCCGCGCGCGCGGTGTCGACCAGCTCGTGCAGACGCGCGAGCCCGGGTTGTGGAGCTCGCTCCGCCCGACCGTCCGCGTCCTCGCGAAGCACGCCGAGCAGGCGGCGCATCTCGGCGAGTGCATCGCGCGCCGTCTGCCCGATCGACTCCAGCTGCGCGCGCCCTTCGTCAGGCAGGCCCTTGACCGTCAGGCGCGCCGTTTCGGCCTGGACGGCGATCGCCGAGACGTGATGGGCGACGACGTCGTGGAGCTCGCGGGCGATCCGGGCACGCTCCCCCATCACCGCCTGGTCGTTGAGCGTGTCGACCATTGCCTGCCTGGTCTCGTCCCGCTCCGCGATCGCCTGTCCCCGCAGTCGGCGCGAGTCACCGAGCGCCTCCGCCGCGACGACCAGCAGCAGGAGAAGGACGCCCGGGAACCCCGCGTAGTCGCCGGAAAAGGGCGCGATCGCGTTCACGAGGAACGGGAAGGCCAGCAGTACCGACCAGCGGCGCCGGTAGGTGGAGGCGAAGAGGTAGAGCACGGTGACGAGCCCCAGCACCGCTGCGATCGTCAGCGTCCCCTCGCCCGAGACCGCCAGAACGACCCCGAACACGATCACGCCTGCCGCCCACGGGAGGCGCTTGCGGACGAGCGCGAGCGGCAGCGTCGCGAGCAGGTTGGCGATCATCGCCGCCTCGATCTCGGTGGTGCGGATCGTGACCTCCGCCATCGCGACGAGGGCGAGCACCAGCGCCAGGGCCAGCGGCCCGTCCGGGCCGGCGAAGATCCGCCGAGCCTCCTTCACCGCACGGCCGAGCAGATCGGCTACGTCATCGATCGGGTCGCGGGACACCGTGTTCATGCCGGCAATTGTCGCCTCGATCGCACCGGTGCGCGTCGGCCGCGATCGGGAGATCCCGCGTCCCCCTGGAGAGGGACGCCGGCTCGTGCGGTCACCGTCGCGGGTGTGGGCAAAGACGGCTCCCCGGCGCGATGACGGCGCGCGGTCCGGCTCGTACGGTGCGTGGCATGGGAGCAGCTATCGAGGCGCAGGGACTTGCGAAGGCGTACGGGAGCACCGTCGCGGTCGACGGCCTCTCGTTCCGGGCGGACGCGGGCCGGGTCACCGCCTTCGTCGGGCCGAACGGAGCCGGCAAGTCGACGACGATGCGCATGATCCTCGGCCTCGACAGACCCGACGCGGGCGAGGTGCGAGTCAACGGCAAGCGCTACGGCGAGCTCAGAACGCCCCTGCGTGAGGTCGGAGCGCTTCTGGACGCAGGCGCAACGCATCCGGGACGGCGCGCACGCGACCACCTCCTCTGGCTTGCCACCAGCAATCGTCTGCCGCGACGGCGAGTCGACGAGGTTCTCGAGCTCGTCGGCCTGTCCGAGGTCGCCCATCGACGTACGGGCGGGTTCTCGCTCGGCATGGCGCAGCGGCTCGGCATCGCGGCGGCTCTGCTCGGTGACCCACCGGTGCTGATGTTCGACGAGCCGGTCAACGGCCTCGACCCCGAGGGCATCCGCTGGATCCGCGGCTTCTTGCGCTCGCTCGCCGGGGAGGGCCGGGCGGTGTTCGTCTCGAGTCATCTGATGAGCGAGCTCGAGGACAGCGCGGACGACCTCGTCGTCATCGGGCGTGGCCGACTGATCGCCGAGGGGAGCGTGCGCGAGCTGCTCGCGGCGATGTCGGACGGCCGCGTGCACCTACGGACGCCGCAGGCGGCTGACGTGATGACGCTGCTGGCGGGCGCGGGGGCAACGGTCACCTCCACTGGCGCCGACACCTTGACGGTCACCGGCCTCGACACCGCACGCATCGCCGACCTGACGGCCGAGCGAGGGCTGCGGCTGTACGAGTTGGCTCCGCAGCGAGCCTCGCTCGAAGAGGCGTTCATCGAGCTCACGCAAGGTGCGGTCGAGTACTCGGCCGGCACCGGCACGGAGTCGCGCACGTGAGCGAAGCCGGCATGGTGCTCGTCGCGAACCGGCCGGCACACGCGCGTGCGCCCGCGGCGCTCCGGGCCGAGTGGGTCAAGCTGCGGACCGTCCGCAGCACCACCTGGGCGCTACTCGCGCTCGTCGGTGTCTCGGTCCTGTTCAGCGTGCTCGCCTGCTGGGAGTCGGAGACGACCGGCGGGAGCCCTGGAAGCGCCGGAGACACCGACATCGTCCTGCAGAGTCTCTCGGGCATCTGGTTCGGACAGGTCGCCGCGGCCGTGCTCGGCGTGCTCGCGATCACCTCGGAATACGGCACCCGGATGATCCGCGCGACTCTTGCAGCCGTCCCGCGCCGGCGAACCGTGCTGGCGGCGAAGACCGCGGTGGTCGGCGCCACGGTGGCCGTCGTCGGCCTCGGCACCAGCGTGACGTGCTTCCTCGTCGGCCAGGAGCTCCTCCGCGGCAACGGCTTCACCTACGAGCACGGCTACCCAGCCGCATCCCTCGCCGACGGCGCGACGCTGCGCGCGGTGGCGGGGAGCGCGGTCTACCTGGGACTCCTGGCCGTGTTCTCCTTGGGAGTGGGCGCCGTCCTGCGACACACGGCGGGAGCGATCACATCGGTGCTCGCGCTCCTGCTCGCGCCGGTGATCGCGATCAGCTTCCTGCCGGACGGCATCGCACGGCTGGTGGAGAAGACGGCGCTGATGGCGGCGGGCCTCTCGATCCAGCAGACGATCGAGACTCCCGACGCACTCCCCCTCGGACCCTGGGCCGGGCTCGCCGTCGTCGCCGCCTACGCAGCCGTGGCCCTGCTCGGAGCCTTCTGGTTGATCGGGAGGCGCGACGCGTAGGCCGTCGTGGCGGTCCAAAGGCCCCGCTGCAGCAGGGCCTTCACTTGCCGTCTGAGCGAGAAGCTACTTCCGCAGCTGGCCGCGCACGGCGCCGCCCGGGTACTTCGCGTTGTGGATGTTCACGTAGAAGCTGCCGGGAGTGGCCGAGATGGCGTTGGCGTTGGCCATGCTCGTCGTGGTGCAGCCCTTGGCCTTGTACGTCGCGCCGAACGGCACGACCACGGGCCCTGCCTTGCCTGCCTTGCCCTTGTGGATGTGGGCGGCGTTCGGCTTGGCGATCTTGGCCGTCTTCAGCTCCCAGCAGACCTTCTTGCCGGTGATCTTGATCTCGGCCGTGCCGGTGCCGTCCGGGTCGCCCTTCGGCACCTCCACCTTGCCGCTCATGGTGGCGTGGAGCGAGCCCTTCTCGGCGGCACCGAGCGCCAGCGTGGGAATTACGGCGACGGCGAGAGCGAGTGCGAACAGGATGACGCGTAGACGCATTCGACGTTCCTCCTTCTCCAGGTTCACCTGGCTATTCGGAGGAACGAGCCGGTCGGTTCGTTCAGGGTCTCGCAGCTGCCGCCGCCGAGGAACAGGGCCGCCCAGCCGACGAGCACGGCGAACCCGAGCAGGACGGCGAGCGGCCACGCCCAGAGCACCCTGCGCGGTGAGGTGAAGGCGGCCGCGCCCGCGGCGAGGTAGCTCAGGGCGGCCGGGAACGTGAGCGCGTCGCCGAAGCTGTTCCCGTCCTCGCCGCACAGGTCATGGCTCGTGACCAGGTTGTAGGCCACCGTGAAGCCGACGAGGCCGGCGAGCCCCGCGAGCACGGTCGCGCCGGCGACGATCACGAGCGCCTGCGTTCGCTCCAGCTGCGGCCACAACGTGAGGGCCCCGGCCGCGACCGCAGCGGCGGCGACCAGGAGGGGAACGATCCCCGAGGGCACGAGCACGAACACGGCCGGGCCCACGATCAACAGTGCGATCGTGGCGACGATCCGCGCGACCCAGCGCAGCGCGCTCACGGTGGCAGCGGAGCCCTCGACGCCGAAGGCTCCGCGCTCCGACCGATCAGCAGACGACGACGAGGTGGAACGGGCGGTCGGCGAGCGCGCCGCCGAGCGTGCGCGTCTCGACGCGCACGGCGTTCGCGTTCCCGGCGCGCTGCGCCACAGTCAATGCACCGTTGGTCCCGGTACCGGCTGCCGCATCGCCCACCGAGCCGACGTACGTGCAGGGAGCGACGGCCTGGCCGAAGATCACCTCGTAGGTGCCGGCGGCGAGCCTCCCCGCGGAGGTCGTCCCCGCCGAGCGGGCGATGCTGCCGCTCGCGTTGACCACGGCCCAGAGCCTCGTGACGCCGCCCGCGGGACCTGCCGGGCCTCTCGGACCCGGGCGCCTTGCGTTGCGTGCCAGGTCGACGAGCTTCACCTGGCCGTTCCTGATCTTCGTGGACGTGACGGCGTTGGTCCGCAGCTGAGCGGTGCCCACGCTGGCGCGTGGAACAAGTGCAGAGACGGTGGCCCAGCCAGTGTCGCTGAGGGCGACAAGCAGCGCGGCGCACGCGACGACCAGCGCTGGACTGAGCCTGACGCGACGAATGCCTCTCATCTGAACCCCTTTCCCGACCCCGTTGGCGGCGCGATCCTACTTTTCGGCCCGGTCGGCGCCCGGCAGGGGCTACACGGCGTCAGCCCGGCTCTGGGAGTGTGGCGGGCAGGGTGGCCCAGTTCGGCGCGCCGAGGCCGCTTGCGAGGTCGTACCCGGCGCCGGCCTGGCAGCATCCGACTCCGGCGAGGTCGTTGTCGCCCTGCGTGACGTCGAAGAAGGCTGACGGCTGCGACGCGGCTCTGTAGAACCAGCCGTTCGCCAGCCCGACGGGTGGACGACCGGCGTTGCGTTCCGACGCGGAGACCAGCGCTGTGGCCGCGGCGACAAGCGGCGTCGAGCCGCTGGTGCCGCCGACGGTCTGCAGCGAGGCGTTGATGACAACGGGCCAGCCGGGCACGGTGTCGGCCAGCGCGCTGACGTCGGGGACCCCGCGGTGCGGCTGCGCGTTCGTGTCGTTCTGGTACGCCGGTCGATGTTGCAGACGGGTCAGGCCTCCGCCGCCGGCTGCGTTCGCACCGAACGCCGAGTCGTTCCACACCGTCTCGGAGACCCGGGTGTTACCCGCGCCGATGGTGAGTCGGGTGCCACCGACTGCGGTGACGAACGGAGACACCGCCGGATACGACAACGTGGTCCCGGGCACGAGGGTCCCGCAGGTGGTCGATCCGGAGTCGCCGGCGGCGGCCACCGAGGATACGCCCGTGAGGGCCGTCATCATCAGGACGGCGTTGATTACGGCGGTGTACGCGGGGGCGCCACGGTTTTCGGCGAACGCGCAGCCGCCGTAGGACAGCGAGATCACGTCGGGGAGACCGCGCGGTTCGCCAACCGCCCGACTGAACCCGTCAAGGATGCCGGCGGGGGTGGCCTGCACGAGCCGCAGCTGTGCTCCGGGCGCCACTGCCGCCGCGGTCTGCAGATCCAGCGACGTCTCGCCGTCGGCGTTGGTGATCGCGGCGGCGACGCCGTCGCCTTGTGTCTGGGTGACGTTGGGAGGGGAGTATCCGAAGCATTGCCCGGCGAGCTCGAGGTCGTTTGGTCGCCAGCCGCCGCCGAGGTCGAGGACCGTGATGATCGGCGTGCCGGACGCGTGGGATCGCAGCGTGTCGATGCCGTATGCGGTCTGCACCTGCTGTGGGGTGTAGACGCGACGCTGCCGCAGGATCGGCGGCGAGCAATTGGCGACGAGCGGGGTGCCGGTGTTGAACGGCCACGGCTTGGACGCCTTGGTGGCCGTCGCGCTTGTGGCGCCCGGCCTCGGCGTGGGACGGCTGCCGCTGGGCGGACGGCTGCCCTCTGCGGTGGGGTCGTAGACCTGCGTCTCCGGCAGCAGCACCCTGGTACCAGAGGGTTCCAGCGCGGCGGGCACCTGCTGGGGAAGGGTGTAGGTGATGAACGGACTGGACGCCGTCGCCCCCTGCTTGGACAGCGTGGCCTCCAATGCTGCTTGCCACTGTCGCGTCGAGCCGGTCACACGACCGAACAACCTGGTCGGGTCGGCCGCGAAGTGCAGGCCGAGGGTTTTGACCGATTTGGCGACGGCGTTGATCTGGGCGTCGGTGGCGCCGAACCGGCGAGCGGCCTCGTCGAGCGAGCTGAAGTGTCGGTAGTCGGGTGAGCCCGGCGTTGCCACCTTGACCGCAGCTTCGCCGAGTTCGGCCGTGGAGCTGGGAAGCGACAGGTAGAAAGTGACCTCGCCGGCCTTGGGCGCCGGGAGCGACACCGACGCACGAGGGCCGCTCGACCTGCATGCGAACACCAACAGGGACAGCACGACCAGCGCGGCGGCCACGGCAACGCGACCGGGCCATGTCTCCTCAGGCTTTTCTGTCACTGCTCCGCGAAACGGAGCTCGTGTGACATCAATCCACCTCTCACCCTTGCGAGCGGCTGCTGCCGCCGAAGAGGGAGAGGAACAGCGTGAAGACGTTGAGGATGTCGAGGAAGATCGACGCTGCGAGCTGGGGTGCGGAGGTGACATCGTTCGTCGTTCGCACGCGCTGGAAGTCGACCATGGTCAAGCCGGCGAAGATCACGAGGCCGAGGATCGCGTACACGACCTCACCGTTCGGGATCTGGGCGAAGATCAGGACGATCCCGTACGCGATCAGGCCGATCAGCGCCCAGAAGAGGAATCGCGCGTAGGCCGAGAGATCGCGTCGCGTCGCATAACCGGCCGCGCCGAAGCCGGCGATGAAGAGCGCAGTCGCGCCGCCGGCCTGCCACAGGATCCGAGGGTTGGCGTCCGCGTAGTAGGCGATCGTCGGCGCCATCGCCAATCCCATCAGCACGCCGAAAGCGAACAGCGTCCCGAGTGCAAGCTGCTCGGACTGCCGCGCCGCGAAGTTGAGCCCGATCAGGCAGATGAATGCCGCGATGAACCACACCCAGCCCCACCCGTACGAGAGATCGCGGCCGAGGTAGGCGCCCAGCGCGAACAGGCCGGCTGTAGCGGCGACAAGACCCATCGTCTGCGCGAACAGCGTCCGTGTCTCATCGCTGCTCTGGAGGGTGGTGTCGCTGCTGATCATCGCTGGTAGCTCCCTTCGAGAACCGGACTCGATTCGTTCCGCCCCAAGCATTCCCCGACCGCGGTGCGGGCGCCTCCGCTGTTCGCCCGATTCGTTGCGGGCCACCACCGACACGCTTCAGGTCGGGTACGTCAATCCATCCGGTGGTTCGAAGCGCCTCGGAGCTGAGTCGCGGCCCTAGAGTCGACGGCACTCCCAAAGATGGGAAAACCCCGCATCTGCGGGGCTTTCCGTTAGCAGGCCTGTAAGCCGGATTCTGTCTTGGGCGACCATCTCTCTGGGCGACCGGTTGCCCGGCCGCTCGAGCGGCGTACCCGGCCCCTCAGCGGGCAGCTTCGTCGGGGCCTGCTTCGCCTTGCACCGGACGGGGTTTGGCGAGCCGCCGCGTCACCGCGACGCTGGTGGGCTCTTACCCCACCGTTTCACCCTTACCGCCGGCATCTGCGCAGATTGCCGGTGGCGGTCTCCTTTCTGTGCCACTTTCCGTCGGCTTTCGCCGCCTGGGGTTTCCCCAGCGTCCTGCCCTTCGGTGTCCGGACTTTCCTCGAGCCCGAAGGCCCGCGGTCACCCGGCCTGCAAGCGCAATTGTAGCCCGGCTTGGGCCGCGCCGACGAGGCGCGCCTCGCATTCGGGGCACTCGATCTCGCCGCCGCGATGGAGGACGAACTCGCCGCACACGAGGCACTCGAGGCTGGCGCCGCGGGCGAGCGCGGCGAGCTCCTGGTCGAGGGTGCGGGCTAGAGGCTGCACGTTCATCACGAGACCTGTCTGAACACTCCGATCACCTTGCCGATGATCTGGACGTGCGGCGCGTAGATCGGCTCGAGCTCGTCGTTCTCGGGCTGCAGGCGAATGCGGCCGTTCTCGCGGAAGAAGCGCTTGACCGTCGCCTCATCGGCCGTCTCGTCCTCGCCGGCAAGCGCGACGACGACGTCGCCGTCCCGGGCGTCCTGTTGCTTGCGCACGACGACGTAGTCGCCGTCGAGGATGCCCGCACGGATCATCGACTCGCCCTTGACCCGCAGCAGGAAGTCGGCGCCGCCGGCCGCGAGAAGCTCCGGCACCTCGAGGTAGTCCTCGACGTCCTCCTCGGCGAGCAGCGGCCCGCCCGCAGCGATCTCGCCGACGAGCGGCAGTGCAGAGCAGCTTCGACTCCTGGGCCGGGCCCCGGTCGCGGCCGACCACCTCGAGGGCACGCGGCTTGGTCGGGTCGCGCTTGAGCAGACCGGCGCGCTCGAGGTTCGCAAGGTGCGCGTGCACCGTCGAGGGCGACGCGAGGCCGACCGCCTCGCCGATCTCGCGCACGGTCGGCGGGTAGCCGTGCTCGCGCACGTACTCGGACAGGTAGTCGAAGATCTCGCGCTGTCGTCCGGTCAGCATCCCGCCTCCTCGCGATCGTTGGCGAACATACGTTCGCCACCAGAGTAGAGACTCCTCCGGACGACGTCAAACCGCGTTCCGGGAGCCGGCGCGGCCGTCGGTACAATGGCCGCTCCCTCTCGAGCGCTGGTGGCGGAATTGGTAGACGCGCTAGGTTGAGGGCCTAGTGGCCTTAAACGGCCGTGGAGGTTCAAGTCCTCTCCAGCGCATCGAACGAGCCGCCTCCAGGCGGCTCTCTCTAATCTAGGCGCGGATGCGGCAGCTCTGCGAAACGGCGGTCGACACGGCAATCGGGGCCGGCGCCTCGTATGCGGACGCGCGCGTCGTCCTGCGCCGCGCCCAGCTGGTGGCGACGAAGAACGGCCAGGTCGAGGAGATCAGCGACCTCGACAGCGAAGGGATCGGCGTGCGCGTCCTCGTAGACGGCGCCTGGGGCTTCGCCGCCGACCGCCGCTCCACGCCCGAGGGAGCTCGCGAGGCAGCGCTCCGCGCGAGCGCGTTCGCCAAGGCCGCACCGGGCGGGCACGAGCGCTCGCTTGCGCCGGTCGACGCCCACGAGGCCGCCTACCGGACACCCCTCGAGCGCGATCCCTTCTCCGTTTCGATCGCCGACAAGGTCGCCCTGTGCCTGCAGGCCGAGCAGGAGATGCAGCACGCCGACGTGTCCGTGCGCTCCGCCTTCGTGCGCGTGCACCGCGAGCACAAGCTGTTCGTCTCGTCGATCGGCAGCGTGATCGAGCAGGAGCTGGTCGAGACGGGCGGCGGCATCGAGGCGATCGCCACCGCCGACGGGCTCTTCCAGGTGCGCAGCTACCCGAGCGCGCACGGCGGCTCCAGCAGCCAGGCCGGCTGGGAGTACGTCGAGGGCCTCGACTTCGTGCGCGAGGCGCCGCGGGTGGGCGAGCAGGCCAGCGCGCTCCTGCGTGCGGACGAGTGCCCGGCCGGCACGACGACGGTGGTTCTCGACCCCGATCAGATGATGCTCCAGGTGCACGAGTCGATCGGTCACCCGACCGAGCTCGACCGGGTCTACGGCACCGAGGCCGCCTACGCCGGGACGAGCTTCCTGAAGCCGGAGGACCTGGGGTCGCTCCGCTACGGCTCCGAGGTGATGAACGTCACCGCCGACTCGACCACGCCCGGCGGGCTCGGGACGTTCGCGTTCGACGACGAGGGCGTCCCCGCGCGGCGCGAGCCGATCGTCGAGTCCGGCGTCCTGCGCGGCTTCCTCACCTCGCGCGAGACGGCGGCGAAGCTCGGTCACGGCGAGGGCGGCTCGATGCGGGCCGACGGCTGGAGCCGGATGCCGCTCGTGCGCATGACCAACCTGCACCTCGAGCCCGGCGACGGCGGCTCGTTGGAGGACCTGGTCGCCGGCGTCGACGACGGCGTCTACCTCGAGACGAACAAGAGCTGGTCGATCGACGACAAGCGCCTGAACTTCCAGTTCGGCACGCAGATCGCCTGGGAGATCACGAACGGGAAGCTCGGCCGGATGCTCCGCGACGCGACATACACCGGCGTGACGCCCGTGTTCTGGGGCCGGCTCGACGCCGTCGGCGGGCGCAGAGCACTGGCAGCTGAAGGGCCTGACGAACTGCGGCAAGGGCCAGCCGGGCCAGGACGGACACGTCTCGCACGGCGCCTCGCCGGCCCGCTTCCGCGACGTCCAGATCGGCGTCAAGGCGTGACCGCCCTCGAATTGGCCGAACGCGCGCTCGCCGCGGCCGAGGCCGACGCGGCCGAGGTCGTCGTCCAGAGCGAGAGCTCCGGCTTCGCCCGCTTCGCCAACTCCGAAGTCCACCAGCCGACGCTGATCGAGAACGCCGTCGTGCAGCTCCGCGTCGCTGCGCGACGGGCGGCTCGGCTCGGCGCTCACGAACCGCCTCGAGCCCGACGACCTGCGCGAGCTCGCCAAGCGCGCCGCCGACGCGGCCGACCTGGCGCCGCCGGACCCGGACTTCCCCGGGTTCGCCGAGCCCGCGCCGCTACCCGGACGTCGACGGCTACGACGAGGAGACCGCAGGGCTCGGCGCGGAAGGCCAGGCGAGACTCGCCGGGGAGGCGATCGAGGCCGCAGCACCCTTCGCCGCCTACGGCTTCTTCACGAGCGCCCGCTCCGAGCTCGCGGTCGCGACCTCGACGGGCGTGTCCGCCTACCAGCCGATGACCGACGCGACGACGCTGGTGATCGGCGCCGCCGAGGACGCCTCCGGGTATGCCGAGCGGACTGCGTGGCGCGCGGGCCAGGTCGAGCCCCGCGGCGTCGGGCGCGAAGCCTCGGAAACGGCTGAGCGAACGCGCGGAGCCGCCCCGCTCGAGCCCGGGCGGTACGCCGCCGTGCTCGAGCCGTACGCGATCGGCGAGCTGCTGCAGTGGTTCGCGTGGGACAGCTTCAGCGGGCTCGGCCTGCTGGAGGAGCGCAGCGCGCTGAGCGGACGGATCGGCGAGCGCATCGCCGACCCGAAGGTCTCGATCTGGGACGACCCGCTCGACCCGGCCGGGCTGCCGAAGGCGTTCGACTTCGAAGGCGTGCCCAAGCGGAAGGTGCCGCTGATCGAGGACGGCATCGCCAGAGGCGTCGTCTGGGATCGCGCCACTGCGGCGCGCTCGCCGAACGGCGTCGTGTCGACGGGCCACGCGCCTCCGCCGCCGACTCCGCGTCTACGGGCCGATGCCGACCGCGCTGGCGGTGGCGCCGGGTGAGGCGGAGTCGGTCGAGGAGCTCGCGGCGCTCGTCGACGAGGGCATCTACGTCACGCGCCTCCACTACCTCGGCATCGTCAACCCGCGCGAGGGCGTGATCACGGGCATGACGCGCGACGGCACGTTCCGGATCCGCGGCGGCCGGATCGCGGAGCCGCTGGTCAACCTCCGCTTCACGGTCGCCGTCCCCGACCTGCTCGCCGAGGTGCCCGGACTGACGCGTGCGAGGCTGCTCGTGAACCAGAGCCAGTTCTACGACGAGCGCTATCCCCAGGGCGTGCTGACGCCGGCGCTCGCCACGGGCAACTTCAACGTGACGGGCTCGGGCTCCGGCCCGGGGCTCTAGGAGAACACTCGGAAGAGCACGATCGTGTTCGTGAAGAAGATCGTCGCCGTCACGATCGTCAGGCGCGTGAGGTTCTTCTCGACGATGTGCGTCCCGCCCTGAGACGCCGGCACGAAGCCCATCCCGGACATGCCCGTGTCGCGCCCGGAGTGCATGAGCACGAGCCCGATCAGCGCGAGCGACACGATGAAGTGCCAGAAGACGAGAACCGCAACCATGGGCGTCGGAGAGGGTAGCTAACGGGCGCCGAGGTCGTAGATCGCGGGGAGCAGCTCGGTCGCGATCCGGTCCTTCGTCAGGTAGCCGGCCGCACCGGCCTTGCGCGCCTGGTCGATGTCCGCCGGGTTGTTGCCGCCGGTGAGCACGAGGATGCGCGCCTCAGGGTCCGCCCCGCGGATCTCGGCGATCGCCTGGATTCCGTCGACCTGCGGCATGGCGATGTCCATCAGGGTTACGTCGGGGTCGAGCTCGAGCGCGCGCTCGACCGCCTCCCGTCCGTTGTAGGCGCGGGCGACGACGTCGATGCGGGGATCCGCGCTGAGCATTGCCTCGAGCATCTCGACGAAGAGCTCTTCGTCGTCGGCAATCAGGACGCGGATCCGCTCCTCGAGGGGTTGGGGAGCGGCTGTCATCTGTCGCCCATTAACGCAAAACTGGACGACTAGGCTTCGCACCATGGGGACCGACGAAGCCCGAAGCCGCATCCAGAAGCTCCTGGTCACCGGCGACAACCGGCTCAAGCAGGGCGTCTCAGCGGCGAAGGCGCGAGAGAGCTACGAGCAGGCGCTCGCCGTCGCGAGGGAGGCGGGCATCGAGGACCGCGTTCGGCCGCTTGGTGGAGCTCAGGCTGGCCGACCTCGAGCGGCTCGCTCGAGAATCGCCTCCACCCGCTCCGCCTGACGCCTGACGTCGTGCGGCTCGGCCGCCGCCCGCGCCGCCGGGTTCGGGGTGGGGAGTTGCGCCGCGGCTCGAAGCCCTTCCTCGATCGACCGCTCGTCCTCGGGGTCGACGAGGACGCCTGCGCCGTCGGTGACGAACTCAGGCGGCCCCCCGACCTTCGTCGCCACGACCGACCGCTCGCTCGCCATCGCCTCGAGCAGCGCCTGGCCGAACGGCTCGACGAGGCTCGGCTGGCAGACGACGTCACTGGCGGCGACCCAGCGCGCGACCTCGTCGTGCGGGACGCGGCCGACGACGCGGACGCCGTGCCTGCCTTCGAGAGCGTCGCGGAGCGGGCCGTCGCCGACGAACGCGAGGCGCCCCTCGCCGAGGCGCTCGAACGCGCGGGCGAGCCGCATGACGTTCTTGCGTTCGTCGAGCGTCCCGACGCAGAGGAACGCGGGCCCGTCGCCGTCCCAGTCGAGCTCGGTCGCGCGCTGCGCGCGGGTCTGCGCCCTTGAAGGCGGTCAGGTCGACGCCGGAGTCGACGACCTCGACCTTGCCGCGCGCCTCGGGGACGCGCGCCTCGAGCTCGTTGCGCAGGTATCGCCGAGACGGCGATGAGCGCCGACGCGCGACGCGCGACCGCACGAGTGGCGGCACGGACGCCGGGGATCGAGCCGATGTTGCGGACGTCGCGGCCGTGCGCCGTGACGACGAGCGGCGCGCGCGTCGCGAAGCCGGCGAGCAGGCCGGTCGGGACGAGGAAGTGTGCGTAGACGACGTCCGGCTGGAAGCGCTTCGCCGCCCGGCGTGCCTTGCGCGAAGAGGGTTGCGTAGCGCCTGCGGCCGCCGGCGCGGCGTCGGAGCACCGCGCGCTCGAGCTGTGGCCGCGGTCCTCGAGCGCGTCGGCGAGCTGCTCGACGAAGACGCCGTGGTCGGGCGTCGTCGGGCCCCGGGTACATCTGGGAGACGAGCAGGATCTTCACGCCGGCGCCATCTTCGACGCTTTCGACACGGAGCCGTCACACATCCACGCGTCTCGCCGGATTAGGATCGACAGCGGTGGGTGGTCAGCGGCCGGCCCCGGAGGGCCTGGCTCACTGGGCGTCGTACGTTCCGAACTCGTCTCGGAGCGTCGTTGCAGATCTCGCCTACGGTGCAGTAGGCGCGCAGCGCCTCGCGCATCGGGGGGAGCAGGTTCGCGTCGCCGCGCGCCGCCTCGCGCACCGCGACGAGTGCCGCGGCGGCGACCTCGGCGTCACGCTCGGCCCGCACCCGGGCCGTCCGCTCGAGCTGTCGCTGCTCGGCCGCGGGATCGAGGCGGTGGAGCTCGATCGGCTCCTTCTCCTCCTCGACGTACTCGTTGACCCCGACGATCACCCGCTCGCCCGACTCGACCTGCTCGTTGTAGCGGAACGCCGCCTCCTCGATCTCCCGCTGCACGAACCCGCGCTCGATCGCCTCGACCGCACCGCCGAGCTCGTCCACCTGGCCGATCAGCTCCCAGGCGCGCTCCTCGAGCTCGCTGGTCAGGCTCTCGATGAAGTACGCGCCGCCGAGCGGGTCGGCCGTGTCCGTGCCCGCCCGCCTCGTTCGCGAGGATCTGCTGCGTGCGCAGCGCGATCCGCGCCGAACGCTCGGTCGGCAGGGCCAGGGCCTCGTCGTACCCGTTCGTGTGGATCGACTGCGCGCCACCGGAGACCGCCGAGAGCGCCTGGATCGCCACCCGCACGACGTTGTTCTCCGGCTGCTGCGCGGTCAGCGTCGAGCCGCCGGTCTGCGCGTGGAAGCGCAGCGCCAGCGCCTTCGGATTCGTCGCGCCGAACCGCTCGCTCATGATCCGCGCCCACAAGCCGCCGCGCCGCCCGGAACTTCGCCACCTCCTGGAAGAAGTGGTTGTGCGCGTTGAAGAAGAACGACAGGCGCGCGCCGAACTCGTCGGGCGAGAGGCCGGCGTCGACGGCGGCCTGGCAGTACGCGATCCCGTTCGCGAGCGTGAACGCCAGCTCCTGGACGGCGGTCGAGCCCGCCTCGCGGATGTGGTAGCCGGAGATCGAGATCGTGTTCCAGCGCGGCAGCCGCTCGTGGCAGTATGCGAACAGGTCGGTCGTGATCCGCATCGAGGGCCGGGGCGGGAAGATGTAGTTCCCGCGCGCGCAGTACTCCTTGAGGATGTCGTTCTGGGCCGTGCCCCGTAGGGCCTCGCCCGGTACGCCCTGCTTCTCCGCGACCAGCTCGTAGAGCAGGACGAGGAGCGACGCGGGCGCGTTGATCGTCATCGAGGTCGAGACCTCGCCGAGCGGGATCCCCTCGAACAGCAGCTCCATGTCGGCAAGCGAGTCGATCGCCACGCCGGTGCGGCCGACCTCGCCGAGCGGCCCGTTCGTCGTCGGAGTCGTAGCCGAGCTGCGTCGGCAGGTCGAAGGCGACGGAGAGCCCGGTCTGGCCGCGGTCGAGCAGGTAGCGGAAGCGCGCATTCGTCTCCTCGGCGGACGCGAAGCCCGCGTACTGGCGGATCGTCCACGGACGCCCGCGGTACATGTCCGGATAGGGCCCGCGCGTGAACGGCGCCTCGCCCGGCAGCTCCAGCTCGGGGTCGGCGACGTCGTCCGCCGTGTAGACGGGCTTGATCTCGATCCCGGAGTCGGTCTCGCGCCGATCCTCGGCGGTCGCCATGGGACTCATCGTAGGCGGTAGAAGAAGGCGCCCGCCGCAGCCCCCCTCAAAGCTGCCGGCTAAAGGCCGGTCACTGCGCGACGGGCGCCGTTGTTCTCGCATACCCCGCGTCTTACGCTTTCAAACACATATCGGTCCGCCGAGTACGCTCAGGCCCGTGCAGGTGACCGTGAGGCTGTTCGCCGGGCTGCGCGAACGGGCCGGATTCGGCGAGCGGGCGCTCGAGCTCGACGACGGCGCGCGGGTCGCGGACGTCTGGCCGGCACTCGCGCTCGGGGACGGAGCCTCGAGGCCTTCTGTATGCGCTCAACCGCGAGTACGCCGAGCCCGGAAGCGCGCTCGCCGCAGGCGACGAGGTCGCGCTGATCCCGCCCGTTTCCGGCGGCGCCTTCCGGCTGTCCTCGGAGCCGCTCGACCCGACCGCTCCGGTCGCCGAGGTCGCCGACGACCAGGCCGGGGCGATCGCGACCTTCCTCGGCACCGTCCGCGCCCGCTCGCGCGACCGGACCGTGCTCTACCTCGAGTACGAGGCCTACGAAGGCATGGCCGAGCAGGTCATGGCACACGATCGCCGCGGAGCTACGCGAGCGCTACGACCTCTGCGGCATCGCGATCCACCACCGCACCGGCCGCGTCGAGATCGGCGAGCCGAGCGTCGCGATCGCCGTCTCCGCCCCGCACCGCCAGGACGCGCTCGCCGCCTGCCGGACGCGATCGACACGCTCAAGGAGCGCGTGCCGCTCTGGAAGAAGGAGGTCTACGAGGGCGGCGAGGAGTGGATCGGCCGAGGGTTCTTAGTTCGGCGAGCCGCGTGAGCCGAGTTGGTTCGGCGGGAAGCGGTCGAGCTGCGGCGCTACCTGCGCAAAGTCCGTGGCCACGGCCATCGATGCCTGCGCAATCGACGCCGAAGAGATGGGACAGGGTTGAGTCCTACGCCTCGTGGGACGCAGGACTCACCCGTTCCTATGGCCAGGTCTTAGCGCTCCGTAGCTGGTGCGCCGCCCCGTGGGCTCGGCATTGCCTCCGAGGCCGCAATGGGTGCGCCTGCAGCCGCCTGCACGGCCCAGGTCCCGTTCGTCTCCATCAGCCCAGCGCCGCTCGAGAATGGCACGAACCGTGAAGCCTCGTGCGCTGGGGCCGCTGCAGCTATTCGCCGACCAGTTGCAGATAAGCGACCTGCATTGGCACCCACCGTCTCACCCTCGAACACACACAAGTGACCTGGACTCGCCCCGGGACTGACGCGCGTTCCGCTGCATCCCGCGGGCGCTCCCGCCCCAGCCTCGATGTAATGGGGTATCGGTGCGGCGGAAAGAGGCAGCTGGTAGGTGATCGAGTCCCCGAACTGCTGCCCAGCAACCGTGGGATGCTCGATCACCGACCATTCACCCCGAAGCGTCCGGCCGGCCGGAAGGTATCAAGCAACGGCCCTGCCGGTCCTGTGGCGCCTGGCGGCCCCCCGGGCCCGCCCGGCCCGCCCGGCCCCGCCGGCCCAGCCGGCCCAGCCGGCCCGGTCGCGCCCTGTGGACCCTGCGCCGTGGAAAGACCCTTGATGTTGCCCTTGCCGTCACGGACGACGACCGTGTTGGGCTTCTTCGCGACGGACGGCGCCTTCCCGCGCAGGAAGTTGGCGTTCCGCGCGAAGTGCGTCGTGACGACGTTCTCGGCGGCCTGTCCGAGCGGCGTGATGCCGAAGACCGCAACAACCAGCGCGGTCGCGGACAGCACGAGTGGCAATCGGTTCCTCAAAGTTCCTCCCTCACCTCGACCCCAACCCCTGGGGATTGCTGTATCGAAGGTAACTCGATGTTTCGGGAGATACAAGGGGTTTACGGCCGGCGCCTTGTGGTCGGCTCGCCCAACCGGGAACCGAGGAACCGTTACGGGAGGACGGTCAGGTAGAAGGCCGTGCCAACCCGGCCCCGGCCGAATCCGATGCGTTGACGAGCACGCTGTTCAGGTTGTTGCTCAGCGTGCAGGCGATACCCTGCGTGCGACCGCCGCACGGAGTCGCCTCGATCTGGGCCGGCGGGATCGTGCCAATCAGGCGCGAAGAGCTCGCGAATACGGGCTTGTTCAGGACATCGGCGCCCGGGAACGTGACGAAACCGGCTCCACCGTGGATGACCGTGATGCCGCCTGACTGCGCGGCGATAGAGCCGTCACCCTTGATATGTGCCCATCGGGTTCCGGGCCCTGCGGGCCCTGCAGGCACTTGCGGACCTGTGGCGCCGGCCGGCCGGCCGGGCCCTGAGCGCCGTTCGCCCAGGCGGCCCCGCAGGCCCGCGCGCACCGACTGCGCCCAGCTCTTGTCGAGCTTGCCCGCCTTGTTCGCAACTGGTCGCCGCAGACGCCGCCATCCCCCGGACGTACCATGCTCGCCGCATGGAAACCCGCGAGACCCGGATGGCGCACCCCGGCTGGACGCAGAACCTGATCCAGGCCGGACGGCTGCAACCCGCGGAGCGCGTGCTCGTCGTCGTCGACGAGCCGCTGGCCGCCGAGGGAGCCCAGCTGCTCGCGGCTGTTCAGGACGCCGGCGCCCAAGCCCGGCTCGAGCTCTGGACGGGCGCGCGCCCGCTCGAGACGGCACCGCAGCCGGTGCTCGACGCCGCGGAAACGGCCGACGTCTCGTTCTTCCTCGCCGAGAAGCCGTTACCCGAGGAAGGCGCCGCACGCTTCTCACTCCTGCAGGCGATCACCGCCCACGACGGACGCCAGATCTTCCTCGGCTTCGTCGACGGCGAGCTGCTCGGCGGCGAGCTCTCGCAGCCGGCGAGCGACCTCGAACGGCCCGCACGCGATCTACTGGAGCAGCTCGAAGGGAGGAAGACGATCCACGTCACCGGCCGGGCCGGCACCGACCTGACCCTCCGCGTGGACGGGCGGCCGTGGCGCTCGGACGCGCTGCCGCTGCAGCCGGGCCAGATGGCGAACTACCCGGGCGGCGAGGTGTTCGTCGCGCCGCACAAGGACGGCGCCGACGGCGTCCTCGTGGCCGACCTGACCGTGCCGTACACCGTCGAGGGCCTCGTGGACGAGCCGGTCACGCTGCGCTTCGAGCGCGGCCGCGTCACGAACATCGAAGGCGGTCGCGCCGCCGACATGCTCCGCTCGATCGTGGAGGAGGCCGGCGAGGGCGGCGACGTGATCGCCGAGCTCGGGATCGGCTTCAACCCGACGGTGAAACCGCGCGGTCACGTGATGCTCGACGAGAAAGCCGCGCGGACCGCGCACGTGGCGATCGGCCGCAACACCGGCCCCTACGGCGGCGACAACGAAGCAACGATCCACATCGATTGCGTCTTCGCCGAGCCCGAGGTCGAAGCCGACGGCAAGCGCGTCGAGCTGCCGGGCTACGCGCCCTAGTTCGAGCGCTACGGCGCCACGACCGCCGTCCCGCCGAAGATGCAGCGGTTGGCGCCGCTCACCGAGACCTGCTCGGCCACGAACGATACGGACACGTACGCCGCGCCGGCGGGCGCTCGGTAGACGAGCGTTCCGGCGACGTCGTCGTCGCTCGAGCCGAGGAAGTCGAACGAGTCGGTCACGTCGAGGTCGTCGTCCTCGCTGTAGGCCGCCACGTTGGCGGGGTTGTCGGCGACGAGGAAAGCCGAGGCCTTGGCGTTGTTCGCCGTCGAGCTCGCCTCGACCGAGAGGTCGCCGGCGGCGCTGCAGGCGCCGCGCAGCACGAACCCACCCAGCTGGAGGAGCTGCGTCGTCGCCGTGTTCGCCGGCACGTCGAAGTTGATCCGCAGCGCCGGCGGTCCGGGGGAACCGGCGGGACCCGTCGGACCGGGCGCACCGCCGGGGCCTGCAGGTCCGCGGGCTCCGTCGGCACCTCGTGGCCCCTGGGCACCGTCCTGCCCTCGGGCGCCGCGCGCGACGGGCACGACGGACGCGGGGAACTTGCCGTTCCGGCCGAGCGGCACAAGGCGACCCGCAGTGGCCTTGCGCGAGGCCCGGATGCCGTTCACGGCCCCGGCGTTCTTGGCGAAGCTGGCGACGGTCCGTCCTGCGGCGCGGCCGGCGGGGCCGGCCGCGAGCAGCACGACGAGGAGCGCTGCGAGCGCGAGGGGAATCGTTCGGTTCAAGGCCATCCTCCTGGGGTAGGCGGGACAGGGATGGCCTATCGAGTACCGCCCACGAGGCCCCGCCGCAGCGGCTTGACACGGAACCGGCACAGAGCCGGCACAAAGCTACGATGAGCCCGTGAGCCAGATCACGCCAGAGCACGAGGCGCGCGAGTTTCCGCCGTACGAACTCGGGCCGGTCCGGCCCGAGCCGAGGTTCCGCCTCCTGCGCAAGCTTGCCGCGCCGCTGATCGTCGTCGGCGCGTTCCTGGCGAAGTTCAAGTTCGTCCTCTTCGCGATCTTCAAGCTCAAGGTCTTCACCACGGCGGGGACGATGCTGGTGTCGGTTTTGGCCTACTCGCTGCTCTGGGGCTGGAAGTTCGCGTTCGGCTTCGTCGTCCTCTTGCTCGTGCACGAGCTGGGCCACGCGCTCGAGGCGAAGCGCCAGGGCCTGCCGGTCAGCGCGCCGGTGTTCATCCCGTTCCTCGGCGCGGCCATTCTGCTCAAGCAGAACCCGCAGAACGCCTGGCGCGAGGCGCAGATCGCGCTCGCCGGCCCGATCGTCGGCAGCCTCGGGGCCGCCGCGGTCTGGTGGTACGGCGAGGCGACGGACAACAACCTGCTGATCGCACTCGCGTTCACCGGCTTCTTCCTGAACCTGTTCAACCTGCTGCCGATCGTGCCGCTCGACGGCGGCCGCGCCGTCGCCGCGATCCACCCCGCGATCTGGCTCGTGGGCCTCATAGGGCTCGGCGCGCTGACGGTGATTGCGCCCAACCCCATCCTGATCCTGATCCTCGCCATCAGCGCCTTCGAGCTCTGGAACCGCTGGCGCGGCCGCGACAACCCGGAGTACCGCGGGTACTACTCGATCGCCCCCTGGCAGCGCGTCGCCGTCGCCGTCGTTTACGTCGGGCTCGCGGCCGCGCTCGGCGTGGCGATGACCGCGTCGCACATCGAGCGCAACCTCTAGCGCTTGGAAGACCGGCGGATCCTCGACGAGCGGCGCGAGGACGCGGATCTCGACCGGCACGTGGCGGCGATCGCCGAGGAGTTCAGGCGCGGCTTCGAGGCGGTCGACAGGATCGACCGGCCCGCGGTGTCGATCTTCGGCTCGGCGCGTATAAGGCCCGGGAGCCCCTGGTACGAGGCGGCACGCGGCGTCGCGCGCAAGTTCGCAGAGTCCGGCTTCGCCGTCGTCACCGGCGGCGGTCCGGGCGTGATGGAGGCCGCCAACCGCGGCGCGAAGGAGGGCGGCGGGCTCTCGGTCGGCTTCAACATCGACCTTCCCCACGAGCAGCACCACAACCAATACTGCGACATCGTCGTCACCTTCCAGCACTTCTACGCGCGGAAGACGATGTTCGTGAAGGCCGCCGAGGGCTTTGTGATCTTCCCCGGCGGCTTCGGAACGCTCGACGAGCTGTTCGAAGCGCTGACGCTGATCCAGACGAGCAAGGTGCTGAACTTCCCGGTCGTCCTCGTCGACGAGGGGTTCTGGCGCGGCCTCGTGAACGACTGGATCTCCGACGAGGTGCTCGGCGCCGGCCTGATCGCACCGGAGGACGAGCGACTGCTCTTCCTCACCGACGACACCGACGAAGCGGTGCGGATCGTGCTGAACTGCCATCGCGACCGCTACGGCGAGGTCCCGACGAGTCCGATCAAGGCCGACGCGCAGTAAGTCCATCCGAGCCACTGATCGCCGCGAGCACGAATCCTGCTGGCGGGGACGGGGCTTCTGCGCCTAGCGTGGGGGCCATGCAGGCGGGCTCGATGACGCGGCGCGGTTGGCTGTTGTTCGCCTCGATGTGCGTGATCTGGGGAATCCCCTACCTGCTGATCAAGGTGGCCGTCGAGGACATGAGCCCCGCGGTGCTCGTGCTCGCTCGCACCGGGATCGCCGCCGCGCTCCTGATGCCGATCGCGGCTTTCAGGCACGAGCTGCGACCGCTGCTGCCCTTCTGGGTGCCGGTGCTCGCCTTCGCGGCGATCGAGATCGCAATCCCGTGGGTGTTGCTCGGCGCCGCGGAGACCGAGATCACGAGCTCGCTCACCGCCCTGCTGATCGCGGCGGTGCCGCTCGTCGGGACGGTGATCGCCCTGTCGAGCTCGAGCGGCGAGCGGTTGAGCCTCCAGAGCGGGACCGGCCTGCTGCTGGGCCTCGTCGGGGTGGCCGCGATCGTCGGCGTCAACCTCGAGGGCGCGAGCTTCGTGCCGCTCGCCGAGATCGGGCTCGTCGCGGTCTGCTATGCGGTCGGGCCGGTCATCCTCCAACGCTGGCTCGCAGGCCTGCCGGCGCTCGGCGTGATCGCCGCGTCGCTCGCGGTCACGGCCGTCGTGTACGTCCCGATCGCGGCCCTCAGCGGCTACGACGCAACGGCTTCGGCAACGGCCGTCGGTGCCGTGGTCACGCTGGCCGTGGTCTGCACGGCCGTCGCGTTCCTGCTCTTCTTCGCGCTGATCGCGGAGGCCGGTCCCGTGCGCGCGACGGTGATCACGTACGTGAACCCGGCGGTGGCAGCGGTGCTCGGCGTGGCCATCCTGGACGAGCACTTCACGCTCGGCATGGGCATCGGCTTCGTGCTCGTACTCGCGGGCTCGATCCTTGCGACGCGACCCGGGCGGGCGCGCGAGACGCAGCGCCGCCCGGCGCTCGACACCGCCTCCTGAGCGCTACTTCAACCGGCGCGCCGGCAGCACGAGCTGGAAGCGCGCACCGCGGTCGTTGGTGTAGAGGATCTGACCCCGTTGGCCTGGGCATACGACTGCGCGATCGCAAGGCCGAGGCCGGAGCCCTCGGCTCCGTTCCCGCGCGCGAAGCGTCGGAACAGCAGCGGGACGAGCTCCTCGGGGACGCCTTCACCCTCGTCCTCGACGGTCAGGCGGAAGTGGCGGTCGTCCTGCTCGGCCCGGATCTCGATCGGGGCGCGGCCGTAGCGGAGCTGACGCATCGCCTGCGCACCTACCCCGAATCTCACTTTCGAACCGGATCGAGGTGAGCCGTACACTCACTCTGCGGTGCAGCTCAGGGATTTGCCGTCGGTGGACGAGCTCGCGGGCCATGAGCGCCTGCGGGGCGCACCGCACGCCCTGGCGGTCGACGCCGCCCGGTCCGCGCTCGCTCGGGCGCGTGAGGAGATCCAGGCCGGCCACGACCCCGGCGACCTCGGCGCGCGGGCCTTGGCCGAGCTGGATGCGGCCGTTCGACCGAAGCTGCGGAAGGTCCTGAACGCGACCGGCGTGATCGTCCACACGAACCTCGGGCGCGCGCCGCTGGCCGAGAGCGCGCTGGCGCGCGCGGCCGAAGTCGGCGGCTCGTACTCGAACCTCGAGTACGACCTCGGCGAAGGCGGCCGCGGCTCGCGGCAGCACCACCTCGCCGGCCTCCTCCGCCGGCTGACGGGCGCCGAAGCCGCGCTGGTCGTCAACAACAACGCGGCTGCGGTCATGCTCGCGCTCGCCGCCCTCGCAGAGGGGCGCGAGGTGCTCGTCTCGCGCGGCGAGCTGATCGAGATCGGTGACGGGTTCCGCATCCCCGACGTCCTCGCTCGTTCGGGCGCCCGCCTGGTCGAGGTCGGGACCACGAACCGCACCCGGGCCGCGGACTACGAGGCGGCGATCGGGCCGGAGACGGCGGTCCTCCTGCGCGTGCACCAGTCGAACTTCCGCGTCGTCGGCTTCACCGAGCGGGCGACCACGGAGGCCCTTGCGGCCGTGGCCCGGAGAGCCGGGCTACCGCTCGTGGACGACCTTGGCTCCGGCGTTCTCCTGACAAGTAACACTGTGTTACTTGCCGACGAGCCCTCGGCCCGCGACAGCCTCGAGGCCGGAGCCGACCTCGTCTGCTTCTCGGGCGACAAGCTGCTCGGCGGGCCGCAAGCCGGCATCGTCGTCGGCCGCGCCGACCTGGTCGAGCGCCTGCGCCGACACCCGCTGCAGCGCGCGCTGCGCGCGGACAAGCTGACGCTGGCGGCACTCGAGGGAACGCTCGCGCTCTACCTCCAGCCGGAGCGGGCCCACGCCGAGATCCCGGTCCTGCGCATGCTCGACGAGCCGGCGGACGCCGTGCGCGCCCGCGCGGCCCGGCTCGCCGGGGCGGTCGGCGGCGCGGTCGAAGAGACGGTCGCACGCGTCGGCGGCGGCGCACTCCCGCTGGCCGAGTTGCCGAGTTTCGCCTGCGCGGTCGAAGAGTCCCTGGCCGCTCCGCTGCGGGCAGGCGACCCGCCCGTCGTCGCGATCGTCCGCGACGGCCGTACCTTGCTCGACTGCCGCACGCTGACCGACGCCGAAGCGGACGAGGTCGCCGAGGCCGTCGCCCGCGCGCGCGGATGACGATCCGCGCGTCGGGGGTGGGACTGTGGGACGTGATGCGGGGCGGCCTCGCCGCGCGGGCGCTCGCCGTGGCCGCCGATCTCGGAGTCGCGCAGGCTCTCGCCGGCGGCCCGCGCCCGGTCGAGGAGGTCGCGACCGAGGTCGGCGCCGACCCCGACACCCTGCACCGCATCCTGCGTGCGCTCGCCAGCGAGGGCGTCTTCGCCGAGGAGGCGCCCGGCGTGTTCCGCAACACGCCCGCGTCGGAAGGGCTTCTGCCCGACAGCGGCTGGGGCGACTTCGCCCATCTCTTCGGCGGAATCTGGCTTCGGGCTGTCACCGAGCTGGACGCGTCGGGTGAGCCGACGTTCGCACGCACGTTCGGCGACCAGTTCTGGCACTGGCTGAGCGAGCACCCAGAGGAGCGCGCCTCCTTCGACCGCGCGATGGTGCAGGGCTGGGAGGGCCGAGTCGAGCGGCTGGCCGCGCTCGAGTGGCGCGGCGACGAGACCGTCGTCGACGTGGGCGGCGGGAACGGCTCGCTGCTCGTCGAGCTGATCCGTCGGCGGCCGGGGCTCAGCGGCGTCGTGTTCGACCTACCCGAGACGAATCGCGACGAGGCGATGCTCGGCGCGGCGGGAATCGAGTTCGTGGCCGGCGACTTCTTCGACCGCGTCCCGCAGGGCGACGTCTACGTGCTGGGCACGATCCTCCACGACTGGGACGACGAGCGCGCGGGCGCCATCCTGCGGACGATCGGCGAGCACGCGCCTCCGGACGCGCGCATGCTGATCGTCGACGCGGTCATCCCGCCCGGGAACGAGCCGCACGGCGCCAAGTGGCTCGACCTGCTGATGCTGACGCTGTTCGCGGGACGAGAGCGCGACGAGACCCAGTGGCGGTCGCTGCTCGCAGGCGCGGGGTTCGAGCCAGTGCGGATCCAGGACGGCCTGATCGAGGCTCGATGCCGCTCACGGTAGGCACGGCCGGCCACGTCGACCACGGGAAGACGTGGCTCGTGCGGGCCTTGACCGGCAAGGACACAGACCGGCTGCCCGAGGAGCAGCGGCGGGGCATCTCGATCGAGCTCGGCTACGCACCGCTCGACCTGGGTGACGGGACGAGCGTCTCGCTGATCGACGTCCCCGGACACGAGCGGTTCGTCCGCACGATGGTGGCCGGGGCGACCGGGATCGACCTCTTCCTGCTCGTCGTCGACGCCGGTGAGGGCCCTCGGCCGCAGACGCACGAGCACCTTGCGATCCTGCGCCTGCTCGGTGTGAGCGACGGCGTCGTGGCCGTGACCAAGGCAGACGCGGTCGCCGCGGACGCCGTCGAGGTCGCGGTCGGGGAGGCGCGTGAGCTCGTCCCCGGCGCGGAGGTCGTGGCCGTGAGCGCGAAGACCGGCGCCGGGCTCGACGAGCTTCGCGCGGCCTTGGCGCGCGCTGCGGGCGTGGTCGAGCGGCGGCGGCGAGACGGCCCGACGCGGCTGTTCGTCGACCGCGTCTTCACGCTCCGCGGGATCGGCACGGTGGCCACCGGCACGCTGTGGTCGGGCTCGATCGGCGGCGGGGACGAGCTCGCCGTCGAGCCGTCGGGCCGCACCGTCCGCGTCCGCAGCGTCGAGATCCACGACCGTCCGGTGGAGCGGGCGGGGGCGGGCCAGCGCGTCGCGGTCGCGCTCACCGGCGTCGACCGCGACCGGCTGAGCCGCGGCGTAGCGCTGGTGGAGCCGGGCGCCTACGCGGTCGGCTACCGCCTCGACGTGACGCTGGACGAGCTCGAGCCGCTCGCCGACGGGGCCCGCGTCCACGTCCACCACGGCACCACCGAGACACCCGCGCGCGTCGTCCGGCGCGAGGGCCTGCCCGTGCAGCTCCGCCTCGCCGACCCTGTCGTGGCGGCGCCCGGCGACCGTGTGATCCTCCGGGCGGGGACGACGGTGGCCGGCGCCGTCGTCGTCGACCCCTCGCCCAGGCGCAGCGGCGTGCCCGAGCCCGAAGGGGCCCCCGCCGTCGAGCCACAGCCGCCCCGGGCGTCTCCCGACGCACTGAAGGCGCTCGAGGAAGCGCTCGATCTTGCGGGTGGCGAGCTCTTCCGCACCGCCGACGCACGCGCGGCCGCGGCGCTGGAGCAGGAGGGCCGCCTCGTGCGCGTCGGCGACGGCTTCGCGCTCGACCGCGCCGCGTACGACCGGGCCCGCGCGCTCGTGGTGGCGGAGTGCGAGCAGAACGGGACGATCACACTCGCCCGCTTCCGCGACCTGCTTGGCGGCTCACGCCGAACCGCGCAGCTCCTGCTCGAGCGGCTCGACGGCGACGGCGTCACGCTCCGCGTCGGAGACGCGCGGCGGCTCAGGCGACGGCGGACCGGCTGAGTCGGACCTCGAACCTGCAGCGCGGGTCGCCGCGTTTCATGCAGCTGACCTCGTCGATCCGAGCCGTCTCGCCGTAGTGCGAGGCGGTGCCCTCCGCGAGCCCACGGAGGAGCACGCAGAGCTGCCTAGGAGAGCTGTAGTCGATCGCCACCCCGTCGTCTCCAAGCTCGCTCACCGCCAGCTCGGGCGGGCGCGCGTTCGGAATGGTCGCCCGCACCAGCTCGTGGATGCGCGTCTCGACCGTGAGGAAGAAGTCGCGCGCCGAGGGAGCGACCGCGAAGAAGGCCGGGTACAGGCGCGTGAAGGTCGTCGAGCCCGTGAAAGCCCCGAACTCGTGGAGGACGCCGTCGACGTCCTTCCCGGCGCCCGCCGCGGCCCGGTCCAGCAGGGCAAGCAGCCGCTCGTCCGGGTACGCCTCGCTCAGGAGGTAGATCGGCTCGTCCGCGAACACCTCACGCGCGAACTCGCTGCCGTGCGCCTCGGTCAGGTAGTCGCGGAAGCTGGTGAAGATGACTCCGTGCAGGGGCCGATCTTACGGCGCTCGAGCAGGGCGGCGGCTTAGGCTTTGTCGCGGAGCGGCCGGGCCCGGTGGCCCAGCGCGTCTTCAAAACGCGTGAGGTCGTGTAACCCACGGCTGGGTAGGTTCGACTCCTGCGCCGCTCCGTCGCAAAAGGGAAGAACGCGCGCGACCCTGTGGCAGTCGGCCGCAGCGACCTCTGCCGCTAGAGCTCCGCGGCGAGGCCGCGCTCCCGTGCCTCGGCGTACGCCTCCTCGCCGAGCGCGGCGCGAACGGCTGCGACCGTGTCGTCATGCACGCTGCGCTCGAGCGGCTCGAGTGAGACGCCGGTTTCGCGGCGCACTCGCTCGGCGGCGCCCAGCGCTTCCGCCGCTTCGGCGGCCCGTCCCTCGCCGACGAGCA
Source organism: uncultured Actinomycetes bacterium (assembly GCA_963738205.1). Taxonomy (GTDB): domain Bacteria; phylum Actinomycetota; class Thermoleophilia; order Gaiellales; family Gaiellaceae; genus DATFQE01. Next base: position 61,276 of record CAVTVQ010000008.1, on the reverse strand, counting down.
CGGCGGCGAGGCCGACGAGCGCGTAGTTGACGCCCTCCTGCCAGCCGACCGCCTCGGACAGCCCGCGGCTCTCCTCGAACAGCGCCCTGGCCTCGACGAGGTCGTTGCGGCGCAACGCAGCGAAGCCGAGGTTCTGGACCGGAATTGCCGTCTCCTCGCTCGCCCCGAGCTCGCGCAGCAGGTCGAGGCTGGCGCGCAGGTAGCGCTCGCCGCCCTCGAGGTCGTCCAGCGTCAGCGCCAGATAGCCGAGGTTCGAGCCGGTCAGCGCTTCGCCCCAGCGGTCGCCGCGCCTCGCCGCGTGCTCGACGCTCTCCTCGAACATGACGCGGGCGCGACCCGGCTCGCCACGTGCCACGGCGATCGCCGCCAGGTTGTTGAGCGCCGTCTGCACGCCCTCGTCGTCGTCGATCGACCGGTACAGCTCTAGTGACTCGTCGGCGTAGCGCTGAGCGTCCTCGAAGCGGCCCTGGCGGTGGGCGAGGCTCATCGCACCGCGCAGCGCTTTCGCCCGCAGCGCCGGCGGCTGCGCACCGTTGGCTGCGAGCGCCTGGGCATACCAGCGCCGCCCTTCGCCGAGATAGCTGCGGACGTACCAGAAGCCCCGCAGCGCGCCCGCCAGACGGAGCTCGAGCTCGGCGTCCTCGGTGTCGTGAGTCCAGGCCAAGGCCGCACGCAAGTTGTCGTGCTCGGCCTCCACGCGCGCGATCCAATCCGCCTGCTCCTCGCCGCGGAGCACCTTCATCTCCGCGCCCTCGGCGAACTCGGCGAAGTGCTCCGCATGGCGGCGGCGCACCTCCTCGCCCTCGGCACGCTCCTCGAGCCGCTCGAGCGCGTACGCGCGGATCGTCTCGAGCATGTGGAAGCGCTCGCCGTCGTGGCGGAGCAGGCTGTGCTCGGTCAGCGTCTCGAGCGCGAAGACGTCCACGCCGCAGACGGCGTCCGCCGCGGTCAGCGTGAAGCCGCCGGAGAAGACGCCGAGACGCGCGAGGGCTTCTTGCTCGGCCGGGCCGAGCAGCTCGTGGCTCCAATCCACCGCAGCCCGGAGCGTGCGGTGCCGTTCCGGAAGGTCGCGCGCACCGCCGGCCAGCAGGCCGAGCCGATCCGAGAGCCGCCCCAGCAGCTGCTCGGGTGCGAGCGCGCGCACGCGCGCGGCCGCCAGCTCGAGCGCGAGCGGCAGCCCGTCCAGCGCCGCGCACAGCTCGGCCACGACAGCGTCGGCGGAGAACTCCGGCCGCACCGCCGTGGCGCGCTCGGCGAAGAGAGCCACGGCATCAGCGGTCGAGAGGCCGCCGAGCGGGAACTCGCGCTCACCCCGGATCCGCAAGGGGATCCGGCTGGTCGCGAGCACCTTGAGCCGCGGGGCCGCCGCCAGCAGCCGGGCGACGAGCGGTGACGCGCCGAGCACCTGTTCGAGGTTGTCGAGCACGAGCAGGGCCCTGCGGCGGACGAGGAAGCGCTCGAGCGCGGCCTCGAGCGAGCCCGCGCTCTCCTCCACGCCGACGGCGTGCGCGATCGCGGTGAGCGCGAGCGGCGGCTCGGAGACGGCAGCGAGCTCGACGAAGACGATGCCGTCCGGGAAGTCGAGCGACGGCTGCGCCGCCACTTCGAGCGCGAGCCGCGTCTTACCCGCGCCGCCCGGCCCCGTGATCGTGAGCGCGCGCAGGTCCTCCTGGGCGAGCAGCTCGCAGAGCTCGGCGACCTCGCGCTCACGGCCGACGATCGGCGTCGGCGGCGCCGGCAGTGCCAGGCCGGCGCCCTGCAGCGAGCGCGGCGGGGGGAACTCGGTCGGCACGCCTTCGACAACGAGCTGGTAGAGCGGCTGCGGCTCCGGCAGGTCCTTGAGCCGGTGCTCGCCGAGGTCGCGGACGTGCGTCTGCGGTACCAGCGCGCGGGTCGTCCGCGAGAGCAGGATCTGGCCGCCGTGCGCCGCGTCGCAGATGCGGGCGGCGCGGTGCACGTCGAGGCCGACGTAGCCCTCGCCCGACCGGCGGGCCTCGCCGCTGTGGATGCCGATGCGGACGCGCACCTCGCCCCCTTCCGGCCACTCGTACGCGCTCAGCGCACGCTGAGCGGTGGCGGCGGCCGCGACGGCGCCGGCCGGTTGCTCGAAGACGACGAAGAAGCTGTCACCGGACGTTCCGATCTCGCGCCCGGCCTCGCCCGCGAACGCGTCCCGGAGCATGGCGCGGTGCACCGCGAAGACGTCGTCGTAGCGCTCGCCGAGTCGGTCGAGCAAGCGCGTGGAGCCTTCGATGTCGGTGAACAGGAAGGTCGCGTTCTCCGAGCGCCCGGCCTCGGCCATCACGGCGATTGTAGGCTCGTCTCCGGTGGCCAAGAAGCGTCGCATCCCCCCTCGGCTGGAGCGGGCCCTCCTGGGGCCGCTGATGTCGATGGCCGCCTTCGTCGCGGAGCGCCGCCTGCTGAAGCAGGTCCGGCGCCGGCGCTAGCGCTCGCGGCGAAGCACGTCGAGCAAGAGCATCCCGGTCAGGAAGGCGCCCGCGGCGCCGAATGCGAGCGGCACCCATGCGTCGACGGTCTCGACCCCGGCGGTGATGGCCGAGCCGAGAATCGCTGCTGCCCCAGTCAGGCCGAGCGAGAGCCGCCGGGCCGCGCTGCGGATGACGTCCTCGAGCTCGGTGCCGCGGAACTGGACCTGGAGCTTCTGGCCGGGACGGGCGCCCGTGACCCGCTCGAAGGCCTCGACGAGCCGGATCGCGCGCACACGCAGCTTCTGCCCCTCGTAGAACAGCCGCTTGGGGTCGGCCGAGCCGCGCAGCCTCGTCAACAGGTCGCGCAAGACGAAGCTGCCGACTGCGGCGAACGGGTCGAGCGTGGGGTCGAGCACGGTGGCGGCGTTCTGCATCTGCGCGAGCGCCTTGCCAGTGAGGGCGAGCGAGGCAGGCAGACGGACACCGTGCCGCGTCGACGTCTCGGTGATCGACTGCAGGATCGGACCCAGCTCCAGCTCCTGCAGCGAGGCGTGCCGGTACGTGCCGAGCAGCGCGTTCAGATCGTCTCGCAGGCCGGCGAGGTCGATGTCGGCGCGCTGGTCGTCGCCGCCGAGCTGCAGCACGACCTCGGTGAGGAAGCCGGCGTCCTCCTGCCAGAACGCCATCAGCAGCAGGAGCACCAGCTCCCGAGTCTGGGGCGGCACCTCGCCGACCATCCCGAGGTCGAGGAAGTAGACGGACTCGTTGGCCCAGAGCAGGTTCCCCGGGTGCGGGTCGGCGTGGAAGAAGCCCTCGGTGAGGATCTGACGGAAGTAGCTCTCGACGAGCTGGCGGGCGGCCTCGGTGCGCGCCTCGCCGACCGGCGCCTGCGTGATCGGGACGCCGTCGATCCACTCCAGCACCAGCAAGCGGCGCGACGTGTACGCCTCGTGCACCAGCGGCACGTGCAGCCGCGAGAACGGCTCGAGCACCTCACGCAGCCGCTCGATGTTGGCCGCCTCCTGCGTGAAGTCGAGCTCACGCCGCAGCGACTCGGACAGATGCTCGGTCACCGTGGACACGTCGACGAGCTGGCGGAAGACCGGCCGGCTCCGCGTCTTCTCCGCGAAGAGCGACAGCAGCCCGAGGTCGCGCAGGATCTCCTCGCGGGCGGTCGGCCGCTGCACCTTCACGACCACGTCCTCGCCCGTCTCCAGGCGCGCCTTGTGCACCTGGCCGATCGTCCCCGCAGCGAGCGGCCCTGGGTCGACGCTCTCGAAGACGTCCTCCCACGGGACGCCGAGCTCCTCCTCCATCACGGCGACCACCTCGGCCTCGCTCATCGGCGGCACCTGGTCCTGGAGCGACTCCAGCTCCTCGACGAACTCGGGCGGGAGCAGGTCGGGGCGCGTCGACAGCATCTGGCCGAGCTTGGCGAAGGTCGGGCCGAGCTCCTCGAGCCCCTCGCGGAACGCGCGCGCCCGGTCACGGGTCGAGCCGCCCGCACGCATGCTGCGCGTCAGCACTGAGGCGATGTGCGCTGCGCGCCCGAGGAGCGTGCCTTCGACTTCGGGCTCGACGCTCACTCGACCGTCGTGTTGACGATGACGACGGTGCAGGGCGCGTTGTGCGAGACGCGATTCGGAACGTTGCCGAGCAGGAACTCCTTGCGGCCTTGCATGCCGACGCTGCCGACGACGAGCACGTCGGCCTCCTCGTCGCGGGCAGCGTCCACGATGGCCAGGGCCGGGTCCTCGCCGCGCCGCACGACCGGACGCGCGCGTTCGCCGAATCCCTCGACGTAGCCGGCGAGGTCGCGCTCCAGCTCCTCGGTGTCGCCGTCGAGCGTCACCCGCAGGACGACGAGCTCCGCCTCGTAGCGCTCGGCCATCTCCGCCGCCCACTCGACGGCGCGGTGCGCGGTGTCGGAGCGGTCGGTCGCGACCAGCACCCGCGCCACGCGCGGACGTGGCTCACCTCGTCGTCTCAATCGGTCGAGCATGCGACCGATGCTAACGCCGTCCCGGTGGATTTCTGCGGACCGCGCCCGTACTCTTGGCGTCGATGAGCGAGCTCGGCGGGACAGAGATGAAGGCGTTCGAGGAGGATTCCCTCCCGGCGCCGGTCCAGCTGGCCGTCTACGCCGCCTACGGGCTCGCCTTGGCGCTGCTCTTCTTCGGCCTGATCGGCTTCCTCATCTCGAACGCGCTCGACGACTCCGTCGGAGTCGGCGCCTTCCTCCTCGGCCTGATCGTCGCCGGCGCCGCCTACGCGACGAGTCGCGGCAGCTCGATCGGCCGCGCGTTCATCGGACTCGGCTCGGCCGTCACTGCCGTCGCCGGCGTCGTCTACGCCTTCGCCGGGCCCAACGCCTCCCTGATCGCCTGCCTGCTGATGGCGGCGCTGGCGGCCGCCACCTTCGCCCTCCTATACCTGACGGACTCGGCGAAGCGCTACTTCTCGCGCTGAGCGCCGCTACCCTCGCGCGGTGCTCGCAGAGGCGCTGACGGCCGCACTGATCTGCCTCGATCCGGGCCACGGGACGCCGCCCGCCATCGGCGCCCAGCGAGAGCCGATCGGGCCCGGCTCGCGCGTGACGAAGATCAAGGACGGCGGCGGTGCGTCCGGTGAGGCAGCGGTCGCGCTGGCGATCGCCAGGCGCACGCGTGCGGAGCTGCTGCGGCGCGGCTACCGAGTGGCCATGACCCGGACGGGCACGACGTACCGCGGCGGCAATATCGACCGGGCGCGCTTCTGCAACGCGCGCGGCTCGGCGCTGATGCTGCGGATCCACGCCGACGGCTCGGCGAGCGCCTCGAGCCGTGGCATCTCGACGCTCTACCCCGCGTTCCACCGAGGCTGGACGAGCGACGTCTACGGGCCGAGCCTGCGCGCCGCGCGCGCGATCCAGCGCACGCTCGTCATCGGCACGGGCGCGCCCGACCTGGGCGTAGCCCGCCGCTCCGACCTGACCGGCTTCAACTGGGCCGACGTGCCCGTCGTGCTGGTCGAGACCGGGTTCATGACCAACCCGACCGAGCGCCGGCTGCTCCAGAGTGCGCCCTACCAGGCCCGCGTCGCGCGCGGGCTGGCGGCGGGCGTGGCCGCCTTCACTCCTCCGGCTTAGCGCGCTTCGTGCTCGAGCGCCGGCGCATCTCGCCGGCCACCGCATGCCCGTGCGCGTGCACCTTGCGGCGACGTTCCTCGAGGTCCGCGCCGGTCACCTCGGCCTCGTCGACCGGCGTCTCCGCCTCCTCGGCCTCGTCGCGCTCGTCGGCGACCTCGCGGGCCTCGGCGAGCTTGTCGCGCAGCTCGTTCGCCCGCGGGTCGGGGCCAGTGTCGAGCTCCTGCGCAGGCCGCGGCGGACGGCGCAGCGCACGGGCCAGACCGGCTCCCAGAGCGACTCCGCCAGCCAGAAGAGCGAGTGCTTTGAGCATGGCGGCCGATGCTACACTGCCCGCTCTTCCTGCCTCGCCCGCACCGCCGACCCGAGCGGCGGCACCACCGGTGAGGCCGACTCAGACCGAAGGAAGGAGCCTCTCGGACCTGTGATCGCCTACGAAATCCTGCTCATGCTCGACCCGGAGCTCCCAGAGGAGCGCCAGTCCGAGATCGTCACGCGCACGCGCGAGCTGATCGAGAAGGGCGGCGGCACCTGGGACGGCCACGACGTGTGGGGCCGGCGCAAGCTCGCGTACGAGATCGACCACAAGCCCGACGGCACCTACCACCTGCTGACCTTCTCGGCGGAGCCCGAGGCGCTCGCCGAGGTCTCGCGGATCCTGCGCATCACCGACGGCGTCATGCGCCACATGGCCGTGCGCCGCCCGCAGACAGGGCAGTCCGGGCCAATAGCGCCGTCCGAGCCGCGCCGTCAGGATGTCGGCGAACCCGTAAGCGTCGCCTCGGAGGAGGAGTAACCAATGGCGAACATCAATCGCGTTGTCCTCGTCGGCAACCTGACCCGCGATCCCGAGCTGCGGAACACGCCGAGCGGGACGTCCGTCTGCAAGCTGCGCATCGCGGTGAACAGCCGCACGAAGGACGCCCAGGGCAACTGGGGCGACAAGCCGAACTACTTCGACGTCACCGTCTGGGGCAACCAGGCCGAGAGCTGCTCGCAGTTCCTCTCCAAGGGTCGACCGGTCGGCATCGACGGGCGGCTGGACTGGCGCGAGTGGGAGGCCCAGGACGGCTCCAAGCGCCAGGCGGTCGAGATCATCGCCGACACCGTGCAGTTCCTCGGCAGCCGTGACGGTGGCGAAGGCGGCGGCGAGCGCCAGTTCGTGCCGGCCAACGCCGGCGCCGGTGCGGGCGCCGACTTCGGCCAGGGCGCCGACGACGACATCCCCTTCTAAGGAGATCGATGGCACCACCAAGAGAACGCGACAGCAAGCGCCGCAAGCCGCCGATGGGCGGGCCCGGCGGCCCGCGCCGGAAGAACTGCTACTTCTGCCGCGAGAAGATCGACGAGGTCGACTACAAGAACTACAACCAGCTGCGGCGCTACGTCTCGGAGAAGGGCAAGATCCGCTCACGGCGGATCACCGGCACCTGCAGGCGCCACCAGAGTCAGGTCTCGGTCGCGGTCAAGCGGGCGCGCGAGATGGCGCTGCTGCCCTACGTCACCAACTGATGCAAGTCATCCTCCTGAGCGACGTCGAGAAGGTCGGCCTGCGCGGCGAGGTCGTCGACGTTGCCCGCGGCTACGCCCGCAACTTCCTGCTACCCCGCCGCCTGGCCCAGGAGGCGACTCCCGGTCGCGTGGCCGAGCTGCGCAAGCGGGACGAGCTGCGCGGCCGGCAGGAGGCACGCAGCTCCGAGCAGGCGGCCGAGATCTCCGAGGTGCTGGGCAAGACGGTGCTGAGCTTCGACGTCAAGTCCGGGCCGACCGGCTCGCTCTTCGGATCGGTCACGCCCACGGACATCGCCGACGAGATCTGGCGGACGCGGAAGATCCGCGTCGACCGCCGGAAGATCGGGCTCGACGAGCCGATCAAGCGGATCGGCCGCTACTCGGTGCCGATCACGGTGTTCGAGGGCGTCGAGGTCGAGGTCAAGACGCTGGTCGTGCCCGAGGGCGGCGAGCTGCCGCCGGAGGAGGAGCTCGAGGCGATGGTCGCTGCCGAGGAGGCCGAGGCGGCCGCCGCGGCCGAGCAGGACGCCCAGGGCGAGGTCGTCGACCCGCTCGAGGCAGCCGTCGAGGAGCTCGTCGCCGCCGAGGAGGCCGAGACGGAAGCAGACGAGACGGAGGCGTCCCCCGAGGCCCAGGCCGAGCAGGTGCCCGACGACGCGTTCGACCGCGCGGTGGATGAGGCCGTGGGCGTCGACGACGCCGAAGCCGAACAAGCCGAACGCGCCTGAACCGTCACAATCGCTCCACAGGCGGATCCACCGCTCTGTGGACGACGAGCCAAAGATCCCGCTCGTAGCAGAGAGTTCGTGATCCCCACCTGTTCGCGTTCCTGGGGATGACGTCCGGCCCGCTGGGGACAATTGGGACGAACATGCGTTCCGAATCCCTGCACACGACGACATTTGCACCCGCGAGCGGGGCTGCTGCCGATGGGCGTTTCCACCCCTTGCGACGGCCGTTTCAGACCTCTTGAATCCCGACGTGGCACAAGTCGCCCAGGTTTCGCAGACCGCCCCGGTCCCCCCGCAGAACCTCGATGCCGAAGAGTCGGTTCTCGGGGCGATGATGCTCTCCCCCGGCGCGATCGGGGCGGTCAGCGAGATCCTCGACGCCAGCGACTTCTACCGGGAAAGCCACAGCAAGATCTACCGGGCTGCGCTCGCACTGTATGCCCGGGGCGAGCCCGTCGACGCAATCACACTCGTCGACGAGCTCGAGCAGCGTGGTGAGCTCGAGGACGTGGGCGGCCGGTCCCGCGTCCACGAGCTCGCCGCGCTCGTGCCCGCCAGCGCCAACGCCGGCCACTATGCCCGCATCGTCCGCGAGATGGCCACCTTGCGCGGGCTCATCACCGCCGGCGGCGAGGTCTCGCGGCTCGGCTGGGAGCGGCCGGGCGAGGCACCGGATCTGGTCGACCGCGCCGAGCAGATCGTGTTCGAGCTCTCGCAGAGCCGGGTCTCCACCGAGTTCTCGCACATCGAGCTGCTGCTGAAGGAGAGCTTCGAGCGCATTACCGCCCTGTACGAGGCGGGCGAGGAGATCACCGGCGTCCCGTCCGGCTTTCGCGACATCGACCGCCTCACTTCGGGGTTCCAGCCGGGCAACCTGGTCATCGTCGCCGCCCGCCCGAGCATGGGGAAGTCGGCGTTCGGCCTCTGCGTCGCCTCGAACATCGCGATCCGGCACCAGATCCCGGTGGCGCTCTTCACGCTGGAGATGTCGAAGGCCGAGGTGACGCAGCGGCTGATGTGCAGCGAGGCCAAGGTCGAGTCGCAGCGCCTGCGCTCGGGCAAGCTCGCGCCGGATGACTGGCCCCGCCTCACCGCCGCCTGCGACAAGCTCGCGAAGGCGCCGATCTACATCGACGACACCGGCTCGATCACGATGATGGAGATCCGCTCGAAGGCGCGGCGGCTCAAGTCCAAGGAGCCGACGCTCGGCCTGGTCATCGTCGACTACCTGCAGCTCATGACCTCCGGCTCGAACGTCGAGAGCCGCGTGCAGGAGGTGTCGCAGATCTCGCGGAACCTCAAGGTGCTGGCGCGCGACCTCGACGTTCCGATCCTCGCCATGAGCCAGTTGTCCCGCGCCGTCGAGCAGCGGCACGACAAGCGCCCGATCCTCTCCGACCTGCGCGAATCCGGCTCGATCGAGCAGGACGCCGACCTCGTCGCCTTCATCTACCGCGACGAGTACTACACGGACGACTCGCCCGACCAGGGCCTCGCCGAGGTGATCCTCGCGAAGCACCGCAACGGCCCGACGGGCAGCGAGAAGCTCTCGTTTCTCAAGCGCTACGCGAAGTTCGCCGACCTCGCCGCCGCCTAGGAACGGCGCCCTCGATCGAGGGACTTTCGTCGGGATGCGCAAGTTCGGGGCCTTTCGCCCCAGGCCAAAGCTCCGGGCTCTGCCCAAGCTGCCGCCAGCGCCGCTCCCGAACGCGCCGGCGCTCCCGGAGCTTCCGAAGCTCCCGTAGCGAACCGACCGGTCTGGCACACTCAGCCCCCGTGCCTGCCACGGTGATCGTCGGCGCCCAGTGGGGCGACGAGGGGAAGGGAAAGGTCGTCGACCTCCTTGCCACCGAGTCGGACATCGTCGCGCGCTACCAGGGCGGCCCGAACGCGGGGCACACGGTGATCGCGGGCGGCGAGAAGTGGAAGTTCCACCACATGCCTTCCGGGATCCTGTCCGGCAAGATCTGCGTGCTCGGCGCCGGCGTCGTCATCGACCCGGAGACGTTCGTGCGCGAGCTCGACGGGCTCGAGGAGCGCGGCGTTTCGACTGCGCCCGTGAAGGTGTCGGGCAACGCACACCTGATCATGCCGTGGCACGTCGCCCTCGACCAGGCGAGCGAGCGGCAGCTCGGCAAGCTGAAGATCGGGACGACGAGGCGCGGCATCGGACCCTGCTATGCAGACAAGGCGGCCCGACTCGGGATCCGCGTGCAGGACCTGCTCGACCCGAAGATCCTGCGGCAGAAGATCGAGGTCGCGCTGGCCGAGAAGAACGTCTGGCTCGAACGCGTCTACGGGGCCGAGCCGCTCGTCCTGGAAGAGGTCGCCGAGGGCTACGAGCGCTATGCGCAACGGCTGCGCCCCTACGTCGCCGACACGTCCCTGCTGGTCGACCGCGCGTTGCGCGACGACGAGTCGGTGCTGTTCGAGGGCGCGCAGGGAACGCTCCTCGACCTCGACCACGGCACGTATCCATTCGTCACGTCGTCGAACCCCCTGGCCGGAGCCGCCGCGACCGGCATCGGCATCGGGCCGAACCGCATCGACGCTGTGCTCGGGGTGGCCAAGGCGTACGTCACGCGTGTGGGCGAAGGACCGTTCCCGACGGAGATCCAGGGGGCCGATCAGGAACGCGTGCGCGACCTCGGGCACGAGTTCGGCACGACTACAGGGCGTGAGCGGCGCTGTGGGTGGCTCGACCTCGTGGCGCTGCGCTACGCGGTGCGCGTCAACGGGATCACCTCGCTCGCGCTGACGAAGCTGGACGTGCTGTCGTCGTTCGCGGAGCTGCCAGTGTGCGTCCGCTACCGGCTCGACGACGGGCGCGAGACGACCGAGTTCCCGGCGCACCAGAGCGACTTCCACCATTGCCGACCCGTGTACGAGACGCTGACGGGCTGGGACGAGCCGATCGACTCGGTCGACGACTTCGTCGGCCTGCCCGCGGCCGCGCGAGGCTACGTCGAGTTCGTGGAGCGCGAGCTCGAGGTCGACGTGACGCTCGTGGGGACGGGCGCCGAGCGGGAGCGCGTGCTGGCGCGGACCGGCGCCGCGGCGGCCCCGGCGGCGTGAGGGTTCTCCTCGTCGGATCGGGCGGCCGTGAGCACGCCCTCGCGTGGCGGCTGGCGCAGACCGACGGGATCGAGGTGCACGCGGCGCCTGGGAACCCGGGGATCGCGCAGCTCGGCGAGTGCCACCCGGTGCGCGCGCACGACGGCGAAGGGCTCCTCGACCTGGCCCGCGAGCTCGGCGCCGGCCTGGCCGTCATCGGGCCGGAGGCGCCGCTCGTCATGGGCGTCGCCGACGAGCTTCGGCATGCCGGCATCGCCGTCTTCGGGCCCAGCGCGGGCGCTGCGCGGATCGAGGGCTCCAAGACCTTCGCCAAGGAGGTCATGCGCACCGCCGGCGTGCCGACGGCGGAGTCGCTGTCCGTGGCGCGGCCGCCGTGCGTCGTCAAGCTCGACGGCCTCGCGGCAGGCAAGGGCGTCTTCGTCTGTCGGACCGCGGACGAGCTCGACGCCGGGTTGAAGGCTGCCTCCCGGGCCGGCGGGCAGGTCGTGATCGAGGAGCTGCTCGAAGGCGAGGAGGTGTCGGTCTTCGCGCTCTGCGACGGGTCGCGCGCGCTGCCGCTGGCGCCCGCCCGTGACTTCAAGCGACTGGGCGACGGCGACGTCGGTCCCAACACAGGCGGTATGGGGTCGTACTCGCCCGTGTCCGAGGTCGGGCCGGACCGACTGTCCGAGATCGTCGCGACCGTCCACGACCCCGTGCTCGAGGAGCTCGCGCGGCGCGGGACGCCTTTCATCGGACTGCTGTACGCCGGCCTGATGCTCACGGACCGCGGCGTGCAGGTGCTGGAGTTCAACTGCCGTTTCGGCGACCCGGAGACACAGTCGATCGTGCCGCGGCTGGAGGGCGACCTGGTCGGCGCGCTCGCCGCTGCAGCCGCGGGCGACCTCGGCGACGCCGATCTGAGCGCCAGCGACGAGGCCGCCGTGACGGTCGTGCTCGCCGCGGGCGACTATCCCGAGCGCGGGGACTCCGGGCGGCCGATCGAGGGCATCGCGGACGCGGAGAAGTCCGGTGCGCTCGTCTTCCATGCCGGGACCGCCGTGCGGAGCGGACGGCTCGTGACCAACGGTGGGCGCGTGTTGAACGTCACGGCCCGGGGCGACGACCATGCGAGCGCACGCGCCGCCGCGTACGCCGCCTGCGAACGGATCTCCTTCCCGGGCATGCGCTACCGGCACGACATCGCAGAACGGGAGGCCGGCGTTGCAGGATGACCCACGCACGGCGCGGGACCCGCTCGTCGAGCCGCTCGCGCTCTTGGACGCGTTCGACGAGCCCGGTCCTCTCGTCGGGATCCTCGTCGGGTCGGAGTCCGACCGTGAGGCGATGGAGCCGGCGCTGGAGGAGCTCGACTCGCGCGGGATCTCGCACGAGTTCAACGTCATGTCTGCGCACCGCGACCCGCGTGCCGTCGCGGAGTACGCCTCGACCGCCGTGCTCCGCGGCGTGCGCGTCCTGATCGCCGGCGCCGGCATGGCGGCCGCGCTCCCGGGCACGGTGGCGGCCTACACCGAGCTACCGGTGATCGGCGTGCCGCTGCGCTCGAGCAAGAGCGTGCTCGACGGTCTCGACGCGCTGCTCGCGATCGTCCAGATGCCGCCAGGCGTGCCCGTGGCCTGCGTCTCCGTGGACGGGGCGCGCAACGCGGCGATCCTCGCCGCGCGGATCCTCGCCCAGGGCGGCGGTCCGCCGACGGGGCCTTCCTGAGCCCTCTCTAGAATCGGACCGGTGATCGCCCGCTACTCGCGCCCGGCGATGGCCGGCATCTGGTCGGATCAGAGCAAGCTCGGTCGCTGGCTCGACGTCGAGCTCGCCGCGCTCGACGCCTGGGCTGAGCTCGGGATGGTGCCGGCGGACGCCGCAGCCCGGATCCGCGAACGCGCGGAGCCACCGTCGCCGGAACGGGTCGCCGAGATCGAGGCTCGCACGCACCACGACCTCGCGGCCTTCGTCGACGCAGTGGCCGAGCAGCTCGGCGACGACGGGCGCTGGTTCCACTACGGACTGACCTCGAGCGACGTCGTCGACACCGCGCTCGCGCTCCAGATCCGTGACGCGGGAGCCCTGGTGCTGGAGGGGCTCGACCGCGCCTTCGGCGCCGTCGTCGCCCGCGCGGAGGAGCATCGCGGGACCCTGACGATCGGCCGCACGCACGGCGTCCACGCCGAGCCGACGACGTTCGGCCTGAAGCTGGCCGTCTGGGCGTTCGAGCTCGACCGCGCGCGCATGCGCCTCGCCGAGGCGCTCGAGGGAATGCGCGTCGGCAAGCTCTCGGGTGCCGTGGGCAACTATGCGGCGACCGACCCGGAGCTCGAGCGGCTGGCATGCGAGCGCCTTGGTCTCGAGCCGGCGCCGGCCTCGACGCAGGTGCTGCAGCGCGACCGCCACGCAGCCGTGCTGTCGGCGCTCGCCTTGGCCGCCGCCTCGTTGGAGAAGTTCGCAACAGAGATCCGCCACCTCGCGCGGACCGAGGTGCGAGAGGTGGAGGAGCCGTTCGGCCAGGGCCAGAAGGGGTCGTCGGCGATGCCCCACAAGCGCAACCCCGTCGTCGCCGAGCGGATCTGCGGGCTCGCGCGCGTGGTGCGCTCCGCGTCCGTCGTCGGGCTCGAGAACGTGGCGCTCTGGCACGAGCGCGACATCTCGCACTCGTCTGCCGAGCGGGTGGTCGTTCCGGACGCGTTCCTGGCGGTCGACTACATGCTCGACCGCTTCGCCTGGCTCATCGAAGGGCTGGTCGTTCGCCCCGAGCAGATGCGGCGGAATCTCGACGCCAGCCACGGCCTCTTCTTCAGCCAGCGTGTGCTGCTCGCGCTCGTCGGCGCCGGCCTCGGCCGCGATGAGGCCTACCGCCTCGTTCAGCGGAACGCCATGCGCGCCTGGGACGAGGAGCAGGACTTCCGCTCGCTCGTCTCGGCCGACTCCGAGATCACGGCCGTTCTCGACGCCGACGCGCTCGACGAGGCGTTCGACCTCGCCGCCTATACCCGCCACGTGGACGCCGTGTTCGACCGGCTCCGCACCCTCGTCCAGAAGGAGGAACCCGTCCATGCCTGAAGCCGCCCTCCACGTCGGCAGCGGGAAGGTCCGCGAGCTCTACGCGCTCGACGACCACCGCTTGCTGCTCGTCGCGAGCGACCGTATCTCCACGTTCGATGTCGTCCTCCCCACCGAGATCCCGGACAAGGGACGGGTGCTGACGGGTCTCTCCGCCTTCTGGTTCGGGCGGACGCGCGACATCTGCGCGAACCACCTGCTCGCTGTGCGGGACGACGGACGCTCGACGGAGTGCCGCCGGCTCGAGATGCTGCCGATCGAGTGCGTCGTGCGCGGCTACCTGGCCGGGTCGGGCTGGAAGGACTACCGCAACAGCGGCGTCGTCTGCGGCCATCGGCTGCCCGAGGGGCTGCGGGAGTCCGACCGGCTTCCCGAGCCGATCTTCACGCCGGCGACGAAGGCCGAGGAAGGCCACGACGAGAACATCGACCTCGAGGCGGCCGCCGTGCTCGTCGGAGTCGACCGCCTGGACGAGGTGCAGCGAACCGCACTCGACCTGTACCGCTTCGCGGCGGACTACGCGCGGGCCCGCGGCATCGTCATCGCCGACACGAAGTTCGAGTTCGGGATCGACCGGGACGGTGCGCTCGTGCTCGCCGACGAGGCCTTCACACCCGACTCGTCCCGCTTTTGGCCCGCGGACGAGTACGCGCCCGGCGGCCCGCAGCCGTCCTACGACAAGCAGTTCGTGCGCGACTACTGCGAGTCGCTCGGCTGGGACAAAACCGCGCCGGGACCCGAACTGCCCGAGGACGTCGTGGCGGGCACGCGAGCGCGGTACGTCGAGGCCTTCGAGCGCCTGACCGGCGTGCCGTTCCCGGACTACCTCGCCGACCCGACGGTGGTGCAGCGATGAGGGCCACCGTGCTCGTTCGGCCGAAGCCGGGGATCCTCGACCCGCAAGGCGACGCAGTGGGGAGCTCCCTCCGCCACCTCGGCTTCGGCGTCGCGCAGGCTCGGGTCGGCCGGGTCGTCGACCTCGAGCTCGAGGCGCAGAGTCCCGACGAAGCACGCAGCCAGGTGGAGCGCATGTGCGCGGAGCTGCTCGCGAATCCGCTGATCGAGAGCTTCGAGATCGAGCTGGCAGGCTAGTGCGCCTTCTTCAGGCTATGACGGAGACAGCTCAGTGAGCGGGCGGCGGCCGCGGATTGCCGTGCTGGTGTTTCCGGGGTCGAACGACGATCGCGACGCGGCGGGGGCGCTGGCCGACCTCGGAGCCGAGACCACGCTTGTGTGGCACGGCGACGCGGAGCTGCCGCCGTGCGACGGCGTCGTGCTGCCCGGCGGGTTCTCCTACGGCGACTACCTCCGCTGCGGAGCGATCGCGCGCTTCGCGCCGGCGATGCAGTCCGTCGTGGCGTTCGCGGAGAGGGGTGGCCTCGTGCTGGGGATCTGCAACGGCTTCCAGATCCTGTGCGAGGCGGGGCTCCTGCCGGGTGCGCTGCGGCCCAACGCCTCGCTGGCGTTCGTCTGCAGAGACGTGGGCCTCGTCGTCGAGCGGGTGGACACGCCTTTCACGTCGCGGTGCGAGCCCGGGCAACGCCTGACGATCCCGGTGAAGCACGGGGACGGCTGCTGGCATCCGGCGCGGGATGCCCACGCCGGCCACGTCGTGCTGCGCTACTCGGCCGGCGAGAATCCGAACGGCTCGTTGGACGACGTGGCGGGCGTAGTCAACGAGGACGGCAACGTGATGGGCCTGATGCCGCATCCCGAGCACGCCGTCGAGGAGCTGATCGGCTCCACCGACGGCACGCTGATCCTCGGCTCGCTGATCGACGCCGCGCACCGGCAGGCCCTCGCTCCCGCCTAGCCGTCGGTGGTCGAGAGGCCGAGGGCCGACGCCAGCTCGGGGGTCTCGGCCAGCGCGCTCCGTAGCTTGACCAGGTCGCGCGCCCGCAGCGTGACCGGGCCTCGGCGCGCGGTGCCGTCGGTGGCGTAGGCGAAGCGGACGAGGCGCTCGCCACGCGCGTCTTCCAGCAGCTGGACGATCGAGGAGAAGCGCTTGTCGCCGGCGCGCTGCTGGAGGCGAAGCTCCTCCACGACGGTGGCCGAGCCCCACGGTGTTGCGGCCTTGGTCGACATGGCAGCGACCGTAGCGGCAACGGTGTGACGTGTCTGTGTCGGGTGTGTGACAACTTTGTGTCGGCCCATGGCACGCCTCCCAACGCCTTCGGTTCAGCCCGGCGCAGCACCCCCATGGTGGGTGAAGGAGGCGGGCCTGCTGAACGAGCCCGAGGCACCGCCGCTGGCGGGCGAGATCGAGACCGACGTGGCGATCGTAGGCGGCGGCTACACGGGTCTCTGGACGGCCCTCGCACTGCGCGAGCGCGATCCGGACATCAGCGTTGTCGTCCTCGAGCGCGCTGGCTGCGGCGAAGGGCCGAGCGGTCGCAACGGTGGTCACCTCTACGGCTACTGGAGCAGCATCGGCGCGCTGAACGACGTCCTCGACGACGACCGCCTGCTCGCGCTGGCGCGTGCGGGCGACCGGATCATCCCCGCCGTCGAGGCCTTCGTCCAGCAGCGGGGCGAGGACGTGTGGCTACGACGAGGCGGCGCGATCAAGGTCTCCACCACGTCCGCGCAAGACGCGAAGCTCGACGCCCTCGTCGCCGCCGCCGAGGCGCTCGGCGTCGCCGAGGAGGCCGTTCCCCTGACACGCGAGGAGCTCGCCGAGCGCTGCAACTCGCCGCGCTTCCGCCGGGGCGTCTTCTTCCGCGACGGCGCCACGCTCCACCCGGCGAGGCTCGTCAGGGCGCTGCGCCGCGCGGTTCTCGACGACGAGGCGATCGACCTCTACGAGCGAACGCGCGTCGTCCGCCTACGACGGGCAACCCCAACGTGGTCGAGACGCCAAACGGCACCGTCCGCGCGCGCGAGGTGGTCGTAGCGGTCAACGCCGCGGCCACTGGCTGGCGGCCGGCGGCCGGCAGGCTGACCAACTTCGGCAGCTACATCGTCCTCACGGAGCCGGTGCCGGAGCTCCTGGAGGAGCTCGGCTGGACCGGCGGCGAGGCGATGACCGACGCGCGCATGTTCCTCCACTACTTCCGCACGACGAAGGACGGCCGCGTCCTGATGGGCAGCGGCTCCGGCCCGATCGGCCTGGGCGGCCGCCTCGACGAGCGCTTCACGCACGACTCCGACACTGCTGCCCGGGCCGAGGCCGGTTTGCGCGACCTCCTCCCCGCCCTGGCGCAGGCCCGCGTCACCCATGCCTGGGGCGGGCCGATCGACGTCTCCGCCGACCGCCTTCCGTTCGCAGGGACGCTCAAGGGCAGCCGCGTCCACTACGCGGCGGGCTTCAGCGGCAACGGCGTCGGCCCGAGCTGGCTTGTCGCGCAGGCGCTCGCGTCGCTCGCGACCGGGCGTGACGACGAGTGGACGCGACTGCCGCTGGTGGAGCGGAGGACGCGCCGGCTTCCACCGGAGCCGCTCAAGCGCATCGGTGGCGGCGCCGTCCGGGCTGCCGTGCTCGCCGTGGAGCAGGCGGACGCCGAGGGCCGCCGTCCGGCGAGGATCGCACGCGCGACCGCCGCGCTCCCCCGGATGCTGGGACTACGGGTCGGTCTGCGCTGAGACCTAGTGAACCGGCGCGATCGGGGCACCACGGCGCCTCGCGACGAACCCGTACGCCGACACCAGGGCCCAGACGCCCTCGAGCAGGAAGAAGCCCCACTGCCGCTCCCGGTAGGCGAGCGCCGCCAGCACCGCCGATCCGATGAGGTTCAGTACGAGGTACCACGTCGAGCGCTGGTCGAGCTTGCCGAACTGGGCCAGCGCGAAGGCGGCGAGGATGGCGAGGGCACCCGCGATCTGGACGGCTTGATCCACGCCCTCAGCATGCCTGGGCGGAACGCGGGCCAGCCGGAGGCGCGCCCACCGGCGAACGAACGCAGCTAGTCCAGCTGACCCACGTCGATCACGGCCGTCTTCAGGTCGGTCATGTCGAGCATGGTGTAGCGGCCGCCGATCCGCCCCCAGCCCGTTCGCGTGCCGGCAGCGCCGCCGAACGGCTCGTGCGCCTCCCAGTAGTCGGTCGAGTCGTTGACGACGACGTTGCCGACGCGGAGCGAGTCGAGGAACCGGAACGCCCGCTTGAGGCTCCTGGTGTACACGGCCGCCTGCAGCCCGAGGTGCGAGTCGTTCGCCACCGCCAGCGCCTCGTCGTCGCCGTCCACGACGATCACCGGCACGATCGGCCCGAAGGTCTCGTCGCGGTTGATCAGCGTGTCGACGCCCACTCGATCCACCACGGTGGGCTGGTAGTAGAGCGAGGTCGGGCGCCCGTCGTCGCGCGACCCGCCGAGCACGACCTCGGCTCCCTTGTCGACGGCGTCGGCCACGTGCGCGTCCATCTTCTGCGCGGTCGGCTCGTTGTTCATCGGCCCGACGAGCGTGTCCTTGTCGAACGGGTCGCCGAGCTTCCAGCCCTCCGCCTCACGCACGACCGCCGATAGGAAGTCGTCGTGGACGCGCTTGTCGACGAGCACGCGCTCGGTCGCGCAGCAGACCTGGCCGGCGCAGAAGAAGCCGCCGAAGACGGCGCCCTTGGCCGCAGCCTCGAGGTCTGCGTCCGCACAGACGATCACCGGCCCGTTCCCGCTCGCCTCGATCAGCGTGCGCTTCAAGCCCGCGGCCCGCACGATCTTCTCCGCTGTGTGGTGCGAGCCGACGAAGCCGACGCAGTCGACGTTCTCATCGGTCACGAGTGCCTCGCCGACCTCCCCGCCGCCGTAGACGACGTTGACGACTCCGGGCGGCAGACCCGCGTCGGCCATGACCTGCATGAAGGTGGCCATCGCGACCGGCGTCCACTCGGACGGCTTCATCACGATCGTGTTGCCGGCGGCGATGCCCGGTGCGATCAGCTCGACAGGGATCAGCGTCGGGAAGTTCCAGGGCGTGATTCCCGCGTAGACGCCGTTCGGCTTGCGGAAGGTCAGGATGCGCTTGTTGACGTCCTGCGAGGGGATGATCGCGCTCTCCATGCGCTTGACGTCCTCGGCGGCGATGCGGAAGTTCTCGGCAGTCTCCTCGATGTCCGGAATCGCCTCGGCCGCATAGGGCTTGCCCTGCTCGAGCGAGAGCTCGCGGGCCATGTCCTCGGTGCGCTCGTCGATCGCGTCCGCGATCGCGTGGCAGATGCGTGCCCGGTCCCAGGCGGACAGCGCGGCCCAGCCGGGCTGCGCCTCGCGGGCCGCCCGAGCGGCCCGGGCCACGTCCTCGCGGCTCGCGTCGGGCGCGTCGGCGACCTTCTCGCCGGTGACCGGCGAGACGATCTCGCGGACGTGCTCGCCGGTGGACTCCACCCACTCGCCGCCGATGAAGTTCTGGAGGGTGCGAACGGTCGTTGCCACGATGGCTCCTTTCAGGCCCGGGGGAGGATGACCGTGGCCCGCCGGCCGTCGTCGAAGCGCTTGCTTACGCCCCGGAGCTCGACATCGAAGGCGTCTAGCTCCACGAGACCTCCGTGCCGAGCAGCGCGAGGAAGGCCTCGGGGTCGGCGATCGCGTCCTCGGGCGCGGCCGCCCCCGGGGCGGCGAGCCGGCCTTCGAGCAGCTCGACGGCGGCCCGGGCGGTCGGCTCGGAGGTCGAGCGCGCGCTCCCGCCCCGCGTCAGTGAGGTACCGATGACGGAACGGCCGTCGCCGTTCGTCGCCTCGACCACGTGGGCCGAGACGGACGCGGGTGACTGCACGTACGGCTCGGGCTCCTCGCCCTCGGGCAGGGCGAGCAGCTTCTCGATCAGGCCCGGCGCCAGGCAGAGGCGGAAGCTCGCCTCCTGCACGCTCGGGTAGCGCACGGGCAGCGTGGCCAGCTCGGAGTGAAGCGTGTAGATGCCCGCGGCCGTGCCGACCGGATCGGGGAACGTGCGCGTCGTGCGGCCGGAGAGCGGCTCGGCTTCCTCGAGCCGGCCGTCGCGCACGACCATCGGCGACATGGTCAGCTCGTCGAGGAGCGTCCGCACCGAGTACGGAGCAGGCAGCGGATGGTCGCTCGCGGCCGGGTCGCGCGTCGCCGCCCAGATCTCCAGGGAGGTCGGATTCCCGGCGAGCCGCTCCGCCGCCGCGCGGGCGAGCAGGTTGGTCTTCCCCGGCGCCGACCCGAGCCCGAGGATCGCCGTGCGGCCGGCCGCGCGGAAGTCGCCGTCGAGCTCCAGTTGGCGGCGTGTCATGTGGAAGAGCCCGCCGAGGTCGACGTAGTCGACGCCGGCCGCGAGCGCGCCGCGCATCACGTCGAGGTTGAAGCGGTAGTCGACCGAGTTGACGACAACCCGGGTGCCCTCGAGGCCGCGGGCGAGCGACTCCGGGTCGGTGACGTCGACGTGCTCGTCGCCCTCCAGGCGGAAGTCGAGCCGCCGGACCGGAGCCTCCCACTCCTCGAGGAACGCGGTCACGGTGCGGCCGATCGTCCCGGCTGCGCCGAGCACAGCGATCACGTGGCCCGCACCGCCCGGCGCGCCTGGAGCGCGTCGTGGGCCTTGAGCGCGAGCCACAGCTCCATTCGTTGACCCGGATCGTCCGGGTGACGGCCGGTCACTTCGCGGAGGCGATCCATCCGGTAACGGAGCGTGTGCCGATGGACGCCGAGCCGCTCAGCCGCCTCGCTCCAGCGGCAGCCGGCGTCGAGCAGGCCGGAGAGCGAGTCGAGCAGCCAGGAGTTGCTCGCGGCGGCGCCGAGCACGCGGTCGACGAAGGCCTCGAGCGGTGCGTCGTCGAGGTTGAGCAAGAGCTCCAACGACCCGAGGTCGCGGTACGAGGCGACCCTGCCCTCGGTTGTCTCGAGCGCCGCACGGGCCTCGAGCAGGCTGCGGCCGAGCTGACGGCCGCGGCCCGGCCGCCCGATCCCGACGCGCCAGTCGGAGCCGGTCGCGAGCCGCTGCCCCAGAGCCAGCACCGCGTCGTCGTCGCTCGCCTCGACGAGGAACGCCGCGCGGTCGAGACGGGCGGTCGAGACGTACGGCACGGACAGCGTGTCCAACTCGCCCGCGAGCCGAAGCCGAACCCCCTCGGCAGTCGCCCCGTTCGTCGGCAGCGCGAGCAAGGCCGCGTAGCTCCCGCGCGGGTCTAGCCCGAACGCCGCCATCCGGCGCGAAGCCTCGCGCTCGTCGAGGCGGTCGTCCTCGAGGTCTTCGAGCAGGTCGCCGGCCAGCCGCAGCTCGGCGGCGCTGACCGCCCGCCGGCGCGAGAGCTCGAACGCGAGCGCCGTCTGGCCGTGGTGCAGCACCAGGCGGTCGTACTCGCCGAAGGGACGGCCGTCCCGCGCGGCGCGCAAGGTGGCCGGCTCCCCGTGGGCGACGACCGGCAGCTCGAGCGCGCCGTCGAACGACGCCCGCTTGCCCGGATGCCGCTCGCCGACGACGAGGCCGTTCTCGTCGAGGAGCGCGAGGCTGCATTCCAGGTGCGTGCAGACGATCGACAGCAGCGCGTGGACGCCACGGCCCTCCACGACCGCCTCGGCGAGGCGCTCGTGCACAGCCAGTGCTCGCGTCACCCGCTCCAGCTGCTCGTTGGCGAGGTGGGTGAACGCCGCCTTCGTGATCGCCACGAACGGCACCTCGTACGGCACCGTCACGATCGCGAAGCGCAGCCGGTCGGCCTCCTCGACCAGGGCAGGAGGAACATCCGCGAAGCCCAGGCCGATCCCGAAGCCCAGGCCTGAGATTCCGTGCGAGGCGAGGCGCCGGATGTACGCCCGCTGGGCAGCAGCGAGCTCGCCGACGCCGAGCCCGGTCGTGAGCAGGAACTCGCCGCCCTCGAGCCAAGGCGTCGGGTCGTCGAGCTCCGAGACGTGGAGCCAGCTGACCTCGCGGCTCAGCCCATCTGCTCCGGCGGCGACGCGTAGATCGAGACCGGGTAGCGTGGCGATGTCGCGAACGATGAGCATGCGCGTGCGCTAGCGAAGCGCAGCGATCACCTCGCCCGCCGCCCGCTCGCCCGTCTCGACCGCGCCGTTGAGGTAGCCCTGGAAGTCGATCGAGGTGTGCTCACCGCAGAAGTGGCAGGCGCCCTCGACCTCCCTCTCGACCCCGGCAAAGCGGGTGTACTGGCCCACCTTCCAATACGAGTACGAGCCCCGCGTCCAAGGGTCGGCAGTCCAGACGTCGCGCGTCGCTCGACCGTTCCACTGCGCCGAGATACCGGGCAGCACGGGCTCGATCTGGCTGAGGAACTCCTTGGCGCGCGAGGCAGCCGTCCCCGAGCCGAAGCCGGCGCCGATCAATCCGCCGGTGTAGTCGACGAGGATTCCGGAACGGCCCGCCTGCGTCCGCGTGACGTCCCACGTGCTCTGGTAGCCGGTGTCGGCGTACGTCTCACCGCTCGACCGCAGCGACTCCCAGTGCCGCGTCCGGAACTGGACGTGGAGCTTCGAGTTCGTTCCCATGCCCTGCTCGGCGATCGCGATGCGCTTGAGAGCCTTGAAACCGGCCTGCGCGTAGTCGACCGAGGCGCGCAGCACTGCGAACGGAAGGGCGAGCACGACACGGTCGGCGACCACGGTCTTCGTCGAGCCTCCACTCCGGAGGCTCAGCGAGTACGCCCCGTCCGAGCGCAGCCGGATGGCCGTCAGCTCGGAGCCGAGCGCCACCTGCCCGGCGAGCGCGGCGGCCACCCGGGCCGGAATCTGGTCGTTCCCACCGCGGACGTGGTACTTCTCGTTCGACTTGCCGAAGATCCGCAGCTGACCCGGGCCCGCATAGGCGAGCAGGTAGAGCAGATTGAGCGAGCTTTGCTGGGCCGACTCGGCGCCGTATTCGATGTTGTAGGCGACGTCCAGCAACTGCCCGAGCCTGGAACGCATGCCGCCCGGCACGGACTCCTCGATCCAGTCGACGATCGACATGTCGTCGAGCTCGAACGCGCGCTGCGTGAAGCTGTCGTAGGTCGTGGGATAGCCGGCGGCCGACGCGTCGCTATGGATCTTTTGCCAGACGGCCTTCAGGTCCGTGGTGGCCTGCGTGAAGGGGTAGTCCGCGCGGTCGAAGTAATAGGTCGGCTCCGCCCCGTTCTGCTCGGCCTGCAGCAGGTTGTCGAGCTTCAGGCCCAGCTCCTGCGCGAGCTGCCGGATCGCGGTGTGCCCTTGATCGATCAGCTCGCCCCCATGCTCCGCGATCTGACCGTCCGCGAACGCGCCGCGGATCGTCCAACAGCGGCCGCCGACACGATCGGCGGCGTCGTGGACCTGCGCGAGATAGCCGGCCTGCTTGAGGCGGTACGCGCAGGTCAGTCCGGCCAGGCCGGCGCCGACGACGACGATGCGCGGCGCCGTTGCCGGGTTTGCGGGTGGCGCGAAGCGTCCTGACGCGGCGAGCGTCAGTCCGACGAGCCCGGCGTCGCGGAGGAGGCGGCGTCTCGTGATTGTGGGCTCGCTCTCGGGCGCTGAGGCTGCCGCCGCCTGCTGAAGCTCCTGTGCCAGGGGGGTACGTGTCATGTCTCTCCTCTCCCGCGCGTGAGCAGCACCATCGTCTGGACGGTTCGGCCAAAACTACGGTGCTGAAGAGGGGGTTGCAAGGCCCGGGAAGGCCAACAGGGCCGAAAGCTCTTGGCCCGTCTGTCCATATGGCGGGAGATCGACTGGACCCGGCGGCCCTTGTCGTGCACGGCGGGGAGCGGTTTAGCTAGCGACGCGTGGCCACGACCGAGCGCACGGAGACCGAGCGTATTCTCGCGGCGCGCGACCGGTACGTCGCGCGCGGCGTGGCGACGCCGAAGCTCGTGGTCGCGCGCGCCGAGGGCGCGACCGTCGTCGACGTCGACGGGAGCATTTACGTCGACTTCGCCGGCGGGCTCGGCTGCCAGAACGCGGGCCACGGCCTGCCGTCGGCTGTCGCGGCGATGCACGAGCAGATCGACCGTTACCTGCACCAGTGCTTCATGGTCGGTATGTACGAGCCCTACATCGAGCTCTCTAGACGGCTGGCCGAGCTGTCGCCCTGCCGCGGCGAAGAGCAGCGCAGCCTGCTCTTGAACTCGGGCGCGGAGGCGGTCGAGAACGCGGTCAAGATCGCCCGCGCCGCGACGGGCCGGCCCGCGGTGGTCGCGTTCGACAACGCCTTCCACGGGCGCACGCTGCTGACGATGACGCTGACCAGCAAGGTCACGTACCGCGCCGGGTTCGGGCCGTTGGCGCCCGAGGTCTACCACGCGCCCGCGCCGTATCCGTACCGCGGCGTCAAAACCGACGATGCAATCGCGGGCCTCGAGCTCCTCTTCAAGCGCGAGGTCGACCCGGGCGAAGTCGCGTGCGTCGTGCTGGAACCGGTCCAGGGCGAAGGCGGGTTCATCCCGATGCCGCGCGACTTCGTCGTCCAGCTGCGGGAGCTTTGCGACCGGCACGGCATCCTCTACGTCGACGACGAGGTGCAGAGCGGCGTCGGCCGCACCGGCCCGGTGTGGGCGATCGAGGCGCACGGCGTCGAGCCCGACCTGCTCGTCTCGGGCAAGAGCCTCGGCGGGGGGCTCCCGCTGGCGGGCGTCACCGGCCGGGCGGAGGTCATGGACGCGGTCGAGCCCGGCGGGCTGGGCGGCACGTTCGGCGGCAACCCGGTCGCGTGCGCGGCCGGCATCGCCGTCCTCGACGAGGTGGCGGCCGACCGCTTCCAGCTCGCGCGCCGAGCAGATCGGCCAGCGGCTGCGGGCGCGGTTGAGCGGGATCGCCGAGCGCATGCCGCAGGTCGGCGAGGTCCGCGGGCTCGGCCCCATGCTCGCCCTGGAGCTCGTCCGCGACCGCGCCACGAAGGAGCCGGCACCCGAGCTCGCGAGCGCGACGACGACGGCAGCCAGAGAGCGGGGTCTGATCCTGCTCTCGTGCGGGCTGTACGGGAACGTCGTCCGGATCCTCGTCCCCCTGGTCGCCTCGGACGAGGAGCTCGACCGGGGCCTCGACCTGTTGGAGGGAGCGCTTGTCGACGCCTGTGCAGGCAGCGTCTAGTTCGCTCGCGGACGAAGCGCGACCGGCCGACGTCGAGGTCGTCTCCGCCTACAAGTCGTACGGGGAAGTCGCAGCGGTCAACGGCGTCGACCTGCTGGTGCGGGCCGGCGAGTTCTTCACGATGCTCGGCCCGAGCGGGTCGGGCAAGACGACGACGCTGCGACTGATCGCCGGCTTCGAGCAGCCCGACTCGGGCCGGATCCTGCTCGGCGGCAAGGACGTGACGGGCGTGCCGCCGTTTGCGCGCAACGTGAACACCGTCTTCCAGGACTACGCGCTGTTTCCGCACATGAGCGTGTCGGACAACGTTGCCTACGGCCTGCGGGTGAAGAAGGTCCCGCGGCCCGAGCGCCGGCGAAGGGTCGACGAGGCGCTCGAAATGGTACGGCTCACCGGCTTCGGCGAGCGCAAGCCTGGGCAGCTCTCGGGCGGACAGCGGCAGCGCGTCGCCCTGGCCCGGGCGATCGTCAACCGGCCGCAGGTGCTGCTCCTGGACGAGCCGCTCGGCGCCCTCGACCTGAAGCTCCGCCAGCAGATGCAGATCGAGCTCAAAGGCATCCAGGAGGACGTCGGCATCACGTTCCTCTACGTGACCCACGACCAGGAGGAAGCGCTCACGATGAGCGACCGCCTCGCCGTCTTCAACGAGGGAAGGATCGAGCAGGTCGGGCCGCCGGCGACCGTCTACGAGCGCCCGGAGAGCGAGTTCGTCGCCGGCTTCGTCGGCGTCTCCAACGTGCTCGACCGCGTCCTGGACGGGAAGCCGAGCCGCGTCACCGTGCGGCCGGAGAAGATCCGCCTCCTCGCGGCAGGAGCCGAGCCGGCCACCGGGGCCCATGTGGAGGACGGTCGGATCCGCGATGTCGTCTACGTGGGGATGGTCACCCGCTACGTCGTCGACCTCGACGACGGCGGCGCGCTGATGGTCGTCCGCCAGAACCTGGAGACGTCCTCGACCGAAGTGCTCGAGGCCCGCGGCCGTCGCGTCCGCCTGGAGTGGCGGCCCGAGCACACCTATGCAATCGAACCGGGGGGAGAAATGGAGGAGACGAATGACTGAACACCCGAGAGGTTGGGCGCGCCCCGCCGCTCTTGCAGCGCTGCTGATCGCGCTGGCCTTCGCGGCCGCGAGCTGCGGCGGGGACGATGAGGCCGGCGGCTCCGGTGGCGACACCGCCATCGAGGGTCTCGGCGGCAGCCTCGACGAGATCAAGGAGAAGGCGCGTGAGGAGGGCCAGGTCAACCTGGTCCAGTGGCCCGGCTACGCGCAGCTGACCAAGGAGTTCCAGCAGCAGACCGGCTGCGCGGTGAAGACGAAGGACGGGGCGACGTCCGACGACATGGTCGCGCTCGTCACGTCTGGCCAGTACGACGGCGTCTCCGCCTCCGGGAACGCGAGCGTCCGCATGATGGAGCGGGGCGACGTCGCACCGGTGAACACGGATCTGATCCCGAACTACGCGGACGTCCAGGAGGGGATCAAGAACCAGGACTACAACTCGAGGGACGACCAACCGTACGGCGTGCCCCACGGACGTGGGCCGAACCTGCTCGCGTGGCGGACGGACGCGGTCACACCTGCACCCGACAGCTGGGGGGCGATCTGGGACCCGAGCACGCCCAGCAAGGGCAAGATCTCGATCTACGACGACTCGATCTTCATCGCCGACGCTGCGCTCTACTTGAAGGCGACGAAGCCCGAGCTCGGCATCGACAACCCCTACCAGCTGAACGACGAGCAGTTCCAGGCCTCCGTCGACCTGCTGAAGGGGCTCGCTCCGAACGTGGGCGAATGGTGGGCCGACTACGCGAAGCAGATCCAGTCGTACGCGAACAAGGATGTCGTGATCGGCACGACGTGGCCGATCCAGGTGAACATCCTCAAGGGCGACAAGAAGCCCGTCGAGGGCGTGAAGCCCAAGGAAGGCACGACGGGCTGGTCGGACACCTGGATGATCTATTCCAAGGCGCAGCACCCGAACTGCATGTACCTCTGGATGGATCACATGATCTCGCCGGCGGCGCAGGCGGCCGTGGCCGAGGGCTTCGGAGAGGCGCCGGTCAACCTGAAGGCGTGCGATCTGACGAAGAACAAGAACCACTGCGACGAGTTCCACGCCTCGGACGAGTCGTGGTGGGACGACGTCTACTACTGGACGACGCCCACCGAGGACTGTGGCGGTGAGGGCGGAACCTGCAAGACCCAGGAGGACTGGGTGAACGCCTGGACGGAGATTCGCGGCTAGCCGAATCCGCCGGGCTCGTGACCTCGACCCCGTACGTGGAGCCGCCGCCCCGGGAAACCCTGGGGCGGCGGCTCTCGACGTTCTTCTACCGACATCCGCGCGCGGGGCTCTTCCTGCTGCTTGCCGTGCCGATCGGGTGGCTGCTCATCGGCTACGGCGGGTCGCTGTTCGTGCTGCTCCTCGCCTCGCTCTGGGACACGAACCCGTTCACGTCCGAGATCGTCCACGACTACACGCTCGACAACTTCCGCCGGATCTTCGAGGAAGAGGTCTATCGCGAGGTCGCGTGGCGCACGATCCGGATGGCCGCGCTCGTCACGGTCGCCGACGCGGTCCTCGCCTTTCCGATCGCGTACTACATGGCGCGCGTCGCATCGCCGCGCACGCGGAACCTGCTCGTCGTCGCGGTGCTGATGCCGCTGTGGGCCAGCTACCTGGTCAAGGCCTATGCGTGGCGGACGATCCTCTCCGGCTCGGGCGTCGTCAACTGGGCGCTCGACCCGTTCGGCCTCACCTTCGACGGCTACTCATCCGTGGGGCTCTGGCTCGTCTTCACGTACCTGTGGCTCCCGTTCATGATCCTGCCCATCTATGCGGGTCTGGAGCGGATCCCCTCCTCGCTCCTCGAGGCGTCCGCCGACCTCGGCGGACGCTCCCTGCGGACGTTCCTCCGCGTCACGCTGCCGCTCGCGTTCCCTGCGGTGGTCGCCGGCTCGATCTTCACGTTCTCCCTGACGCTGGGCGACTACATCGCGCCCGACCTGATCACGAGCCAGCAGTTCATCGGCACGGTCATCTACGACCAGCGCGGCACGAACCTACCGGTGGCGGCCGCGTTCACGCTCGTGCCGATCGCGGTGATGGTCGTCTACATCCTGGTCGCGAGGCGGCTGAAGGCCTTCGAGGCGCTGTAGTGGTCGAGTCCCGTCTCACGCGCCTGCTCCTTCGGCTCGGTGCCGGCGTCACGCTGGCGTTCATGTACCTGCCGCTGCTCCTGATCGGCTTCTACGCCTTCAACCAGAGCGTCACGCAGAGCTGGCCGATCGAGAACTTCTCGACGAAGTGGTTCTCGGTCGCGTACCACAACGAGGACGTGCGCGAAGCACTCTTGACCTCGTTGCTCGCCGCCATCGGCGCCACGTCCGTCGCGCTCGTGCTCGGGACGCTCGTGTCGCTCGCTCTGTCCCGGTACCGCTTCTTCGGCCGCGAGACGATCTCGCTCCTGGTCATCCTGCCGATCGCCCTGCCCGGCATCGTCACCGGCCTGGCGCTGCAGACGACGTACACGACCATCGGCCTCGACTTCGGCCTGCTGACCATCATCATCGGCCACGCCACCTTCTGCATCGTGGTCGTCTACAACAACGCGGCTGCGCGCCTGCGCCGGCTGGCCGGCTCGCTCGAAGAGGCGTCCTCCGATCTCGGCGCGGACGCCTGGCAGACGTTCCGCTACGTGACCTTCCCCCAGATGCGGACAGCGCTGCTCGCCGGCGGGCTGCTGGCCTTCGCGCTCTCGTTCGACGAGGTGGTGGTGACGGTCTTCACGTCGGGCGCGCAGCAGACGCTGCCGATCTGGATCTTCGCCAACCTCTTCCGTCCGATCGAGCAGCCGATCGTCAACGTGGTGGCGCTGTTCGTGATCGTCGCCTCGATCATCCCGGTCTACCTGGCTCAGCGGCTCGGTCGCGGCGCCGCAACGGGAGTGCCGGGCGGCGGGCGATAATTTGGCCATGATGTCCAAAAATCGCGCTGCGCCTCGGCCGTTCGTTCCACCTTGTCCCGACCATTTGGCAGGGTTACGCTCGCCTCGCTGATCAACCCGGAGGTATCCCCATGAGCGTCACGGTTGCGCGCTACCAGAACTTCGTCGGCGGCGAGTGGGTCGATGCCGTCGAGGGAGACACGGCTGAGATCGTCAACCCGGCGACGGGCGAGACGATCGCCGAGGTGCCGCAGGGCTCGCAGGCCGATGTCGACCGCGCGGTCGAGGCGGCCAAGCGCGCCTGGCCCCAGTGGCGCGAGACGACGCCCGCCGAGCGGGCCGAGGTGCTGCTCAAGCTGGCCGACCTGCTGGACGAGCACGGCGAGGAGCTCGCGCAGATCGAGTCGCAGAACGTCGGCAAGCCGCTTTCGTACGCGCGCGACGAGATGCCTGTGAGCTCGGACAACATCCGCTTCTTCGCCGGCGCGGCCCGTATCCTCGAGGGCCGCGCGGCAGGCGAGTACATGAAGGGCTACACGTCGATGATCAGGCGGGAGCCGATCGGGATCGTCGGCCAGATCGCGCCGTGGAACTACCCGCTGATGATGGCCGTGTGGAAGTTCGCGCCCGCG
The DNA here is from genome assembly GCA_963738205.1 of uncultured Actinomycetes bacterium. Classification (GTDB taxonomy): domain Bacteria; phylum Actinomycetota; class Thermoleophilia; order Gaiellales; family Gaiellaceae; genus DATFQE01. Next base: position 31,834 of record CAVTVQ010000008.1, on the reverse strand, counting down.
TTGGCCGCCGGCAACGTCTCGGTGCTGAAGCCGTCGGAGCAGACGCCGCTCTCGACGCTTCGCTTCGCCCAGCTGGCCGCCGACGTGATCCCCCCGGGTGTCCTGAACGTAATCACGGGCGATGGAGAGCCTGTCGGAGCGGGGATCGTGCGCCACCCGGACGTGCGGCTCGTCTCGCTCACCGGCGACGTCGCCACCGGCAAGGAGATCGCGCGTACCGCGGCCGAGACCCTCAAGCGCGTCCACCTCGAGCTCGGAGGCAAGGCGCCCGTGATCGTGTTCGACGACGCCGACCCGGCCCAGGTGGCCGAGGCGATCAAGATCGGCGGCTACTGGAACTCCGGCCAGGACTGCACCGCCGCCTCGCGCGTGGTCGCCGGCCCGAAGATCTACGACCGCCTGCTCGAGGAGCTGGTGCCGGCAGTCGAGTCGCTCCACGTCGGCGATCCCGCCGAGGGCGACGAGATCGAGATGGGCCCGGTGATCTCGAAGGCGCAACAGGACCGCGTGCTCGGCTTCCTCGACCGCGCCAAGGGAGCCAATGTGCTCACGGGCGGCGGGACGAACGGCGACCGCGGCTTCTTCGTCAAGCCGGCCGTCGTCACCGGCGTCGAGCAGACCGACGAGATCGTGCAGCGCGAGGTGTTCGGCCCGGTCGTCACCGTGCAGCGTTTCGCCGACGACGACCAGGCGCTCGAGTGGGCCAACGACGTTCCGTACGGGCTCGCCGCCTCGGTCTTCACGCGCGACATCTCGAGGGCGCTCAACGCTGCTCGGAAGCTCGAGTTCGGCACCGTCTGGATCAACGACCACATCCCGCTGGTTTCGGAGATGCCGCACGGCGGCTACAAGCAGTCCGGCTACGGGAAGGACCTCTCGATGTACTCGCTCGAGGACTACACCCAGATCAAGCACGTCATGGCCAAGCTGGATTGAGCCTCAAGGAACGCCAGCAGGACGAAGCCGCAGCGGCCGCGGTTCCGGCGGACGTCAGGCTGGACCGCATCACGAAGCGCTTCGACGACGTCGTCGCCGTGGACGACGTCAGCGTCGAGATTCCGCACGGCTCGTTCTTCGCGCTGCTCGGCCCATCCGGGTGCGGCAAGACGACCACGCTGCGGATGATCGGCGGCTTCGAGGAGCCGGACGCAGGTGCGATCTACCTCGGCGACCAGGGCGTAACCGGCCTGCCGCCCTACAAGCGGGACGTCAACACGGTGTTCCAGAGCTACGCGCTCTTCCCGCACCTGAACATCGCCGAGAACGTCGCGTTCGGACTGCGGCGCAAGGGCCTGAAGGGGCCGCAGCTCGACGGCCGCGTGCGCGAGATCCTCAGCCTCGTCGACCTCGAGGGCGTCGAGAAGCGCAAGCCGCGCCAGCTGTCCGGCGGCCAGCAGCAGCGCGTCGCCCTCGCGCGCGCGCTCGTGAACAAGCCTCAGGTGCTCCTGCTCGACGAGCCGCTCGGCGCCCTCGACCTCAAGCTGCGCAAGCAGATGCAGCTCGAGCTAAAGGGGCTCCAGCACGAGATGGGGATCACCTTCGTCCACGTCACGCACGACCAGGAAGAGGCGATGACGATGGCCGACCAGATCGCGGTGATGAACAAAGGGCGCATCGAGCAGCTGGGCTCGCCGACCGAGCTGTACGAGAAGCCGCGCACCGCGTTCGTCGCCCGCTTCCTGGGCGCCTCGAACCTGCTGCCGGGCACGGTCGCCGGCGGCGGCATCATCCGGCTCGACGGCGGCGGCGAGGTGCAGGTGCCGGGGGAGGCCATGCCACCTGGCGCGTCCCGCGTCGCGGTCGGCATCAGGCCCGAGAAGCTCGGTTTCGGCGCTCGGGAAGGCGCGAACCGCGTGGCCGGGACCGTCGTCGAGAGCGCGTACGTCGGCGTCGCGACGCAGTACGTCGTCGACACGCCCTCCGGTCGGCTGATGGTCTACGTCCAGAACGCCGAGCCGGGCGCGAACGCCGTCGCGACCGGCCTGCCGGTGGAGCTCACCTTTGCCCCTGAAGCCGCCTTCGTCGTCGACTACACCGAGGAGGACTCTGCATGACCGACCAGCTCACGCGTCTCGAGCTGCTGCGCCGCGCGGCGCTCGGTGGCACCGCGCTCACCCTGCCCGGACTCCTGGCTGCGTGCGGCGGCGGGAGCGGCGCCAGCGAAGCCGAGGGCACCACGACCGCCGCGAAGGAGCTCGCGAGCACGCTCCGGTTCTCGAACTGGACGCTCTACATCGACCGCGACGACAAGACCAAGAAGAGTCCCACGCTCGAGCAGTTCAAGAAGAAGACGGGCGTCGGCGTCAAGTACGTCGAGGACATCAACGACAACGCCACGTACTTCGGGAAGATCCAGCGGCCGCTCTCGCAGGGCCAGTCGGTCGACCGAGACATCATCGTGCTCACCGACAACTCGCGCTTCCCGAGCGTGCTGATCAAGCGGGGCTGGGCCGAGAAGCTCGACAAGAGCGCGATCCCCAACATCACCAACCTGCAGGACTCGCTCAAGAGCCCGAGCTTCGACCCGAGCCGCGAGTACAGCCTGCCCTGGCAGTCGGGCATGACCGGCATCGCGTCGAACCTGCAGCTGACGAAGAAGCCGGTCACCTCGATCGACCAGCTGCTCGACGACAAGAGCCTCAAGGGGAAGGTCACCTTCCTCACCGAGATGGCCGACTCGATGGGGCTGGTGATGGAGGCGAACGGCGACGACCCGACCAAGGTCGACGACGCCTCGTTCGACCGCGCGTACAAGCGGATCGAGAAGGCGGTCAAGAACGACCAGATCCGCCAGTTCACCGGCAACGACTACACCGGCCCGCTCTCGAAGGGCGATCTCGCCGCCTGCATGTCGTGGTCGGGCGACGTCGTCCAGCTCACAGCCGACAACAAGAACCTCGAATGGAACCTCGCCGAGTCCGGCGGAATGATCTGGACGGACAACATGCTGATCCCGACCGGCGGGGACGTCTACACGGCGTCGACCTACATGAACTTCGTCTACGACCCGAAGGTCGCCGCCAAGATCGCCGCGTACGTCAACTACGTGTCGCCCGTCAAGGGGGCCAAGGAAGAGCTCGCCAAGATCGACCCGAAGCTCGCAAGCAACCCGCTGATCTTCCCGGATGCCGACACGCTGTCGAAGGTGAAGATCTTCGACGCCGAGGCGCTCAACAATCAGGACTACGTCGAGAAGTGGCAGACGCTGATCGGCTCCTGATCGCGTGAGCTTCCTGCACCGTCACCGCTGGCTCACGCCCTACCTGCTGCTGGCGCCGGGGCTGGCGTTTCTCGCGGTCTTCTTCCTCGCCCCGCTCGGCTTCCTCGGCTACCAGTCGCTGCAGAGCGGGTCGTTCGACTTCGGGTTCACGTTCTCGTGGGAGTTCTCGAACTACTGGGATGCGATCAAGACCTACGACCAGCACCTGATCCGCTCGTTCGTCTACGCAGGGATCGCGACCGTGCTCGCGTTCGTGATCAGCTACCCGCTGGTCTACTGGATCGCGTTCCGCGGCGGGCGCTGGAAGAACCTGCTGCTGCTCGTGATCATCGCGCCATTCTTCGTCACGTACCTGATCCGGACGCTCGCGTGGCAGAGCATCCTGGCCGACAACGGCTTCGTCGTGAACACACTCAAGGACCTGCACCTCCTGGGCCCCGACGGACGCCTGCTCGCCACCTCGACCGCCGTCGTCGCGGGCATCACCTACAACTTCCTGCCCTTCATGGCCCTGCCCCTGTACGTCTCGCTGGAGCAGATCGACGGGCGGCTGATCGAGGCGGCGCAGGACCTGTACGCCAGCAAGGCGAAGGCATTCCTGCGCGTGACATTGCCGCTCTCACTGCCCGGGATCTTCGCCGGCACGCTGCTGACCTTCATCCCGGCTGCCGGTGACTTCATCAACGCGCAGCTGCTCGGAACGCCGAAGCAGCACATGATCGGCAACGTGATCCAGTCGAAGTACCTGGAGCTGATCGACTACCCAGCGGCTGCGGCTCTGTCGTTCGTGCTCATGGCGGCCATCCTCGTCGGCATCGTCATCTATTCCCGCGCGCTCGGGACGGAGAAGCTGACGGGATGACCACGGTCGCGGCCGAGTCTGTCCGGGTCCGACCACGGCGGAGCGTGCTCGCCTTCGTGCGCAGGCACGTGCTCACCGTCTACGCGCTGCTCGCCTTCACGTACCTGCTGCTGCCGATCGCGATCGTGATCGCGTTCTCGTTCAACGACCCTGCGGGCCGCTTCAACTACACGTGGCAGGGCTTCACGCTCGACAACTGGGCGAACTGGAACGCGGTGCCCGGGCTCGTCGACGCGATGAGCCTGTCGCTGCAGATCGCGGCGATCGCGGCCCTGTTCGCGACGACGCTGGGGACGCTGATCGCTCTCGCGCTGGTTCGTTACGGCTTCCGCGGCCGCGGCTCGACGAACCTGCTCGTCTTCCTGCCGATGGCGACACCCGAGATCGTCCTGGGTGCCTCACTGCTCGCGCTGTTCCTGACGATGAACGTCGCAACCGGCTTCGGGACGATCGCGATCGCCCACATCATGTTCTGCGTCAGCTACGTGGTCGTGACCGTGAAGGCGCGGCTCATCGGGTTCGACCGCCATCTCGAGGAGGCCGCGCTCGACCTGGGCGCGAACGAGTGGACGACCTTCCGCAAGGTGACGCTGCCCCTCATCGCCCCGGCGATCCTCGCGGGCGCACTGCTCTCGTTCGCCCTGTCGGTGGACGACTTCGTCATCACCTACTTCAACTCCGGCGCGGAGGTGACCTTCCCGCTGTTCGTGTGGGGCGCTGCCCGCGTCGGCGCCCCGCCGCAGGTGAACGTGATCGCCACGGCGATCTTCGTCGTCGCCCTCGGCGCCATGCTCGCGAACATCCTCATCCAGAACCGCCGCTCGAAGGGAGCTGCATGACCACGCCGGAGACCGCCCCGTCCATCCACGAGTGGCAGCGCATGGCGCGCGACCACCTCTGGCTCCACTTCACGCGGATGGGCGAGTACACGGAGGGCGGGCCTCCGATCATCGTGCGCGGGGACGGCTGCTACCTCGAAGACGCCCAGGGCCGTCGCTACCTCGATGCGCTCGCCGGCCTGTTCGCGGTGCAGATCGGGTACTCGTTCGGGGACGAGGTCGGCGAGGCGGCGGCCGCCCAGCTGCGCGAGCTGCCCTTCTACACCAATTGGTCCTACGCGCACCCGCGCGCGATCGAGCTCGCGGCCGAGGTCGCCTCGCTGGCCCCCGGCGACCTGAACCGCGTCTTCTTCGTCTCCGGCGGCTCGGAGGCGGTCGAATCGGCCTGGAAGCTCGCGCGCCAGTACCACGCCGCCCGCGGCGAGCGGCGCTGGAAGGTGATCTCCCGCAACGTCGCCTACCACGGCACGACCATGGGCGCGCTGTCGATCAACGGCATCCCGTCGCTCCGAGCGCCGTACGAGCCGCTCGTCCCGGACGTGCTCCACGTCAGGAACACGAACCGCTACCACCGCCCGCCCGGGGAGACCGAGGCCGAGTTCACCGCGTTCCTGCTCGACGACCTCGAGCACACCATCGACGCAGCGGGCGCCGACACGGTGGCCATGGTGATCATGGAGCCGGTCCAGAACGCGGGCGGCGCATTCACGCCGCCGGCGGGCTACTTCCCGGGCGTCCGGGCGCTGTGCGACGACTACGGGATCCTGCTCTGCGCGGACGAGGTGATCACCGGCTTCGGCCGCGTGGGCCACTGGTTCGGCTCCGAGCGCTACGACATCCAGCCCGACCTCGTGACCTGCGCGAAGGGCCTGTCCTCGGCGTACGCATCGATCGGAGCCGTCGTCGCGCGCGACGCGGTGATGGAGCCGTTCCTGCAGGAGTCGGCGAGCTTTTCGCACGGAATCACGTTCGGCGGCCACCCGGTTCAGGCGGCGATCGCGCTCAAGAACCTCGAGATCATGAAACGGGAGGGGATCGTCGAGCACGTGCGCGAACACGAGCACGGCTTCCGCGCCACCCTCGCCCAGCTGCTCGACCTACCGATCGTGGGCGACCTGAGGGGCGCGGGCTTCTTCTACGCCGTCGAGCTCGTCAAGAACAAGGAGACCCGCGAGACGTTCAGCGAGGAGGAATCGGAGACCTTGCTCCGCCGGTTCCTCTCGCCCCGTCTGTTCGAGCGCGGGTTGATCTGCCGCGCGGACGATCGCGGCGACCCCGTGGTCCAGATCTCGCCGCCCTTGATCGCCGGCCCGGCCGAGTTCGACGAGATCGCGGGGATCCTCGGCGACGTGCTCGCCGAGGCCTGGAGCAAGCTCGAGCCGACGAAGGGCCGCCCTGCCCGACCTGCGGAGGCCCCCACCCGTCCTGGCGCTTGAGGCCGCCCACCCCGGCCGTGTGGGCAGCGCTGGCGCTGCTCGCGTGGTCGATCGTGGCGATCGCCGCCGATGCCGAGGCGGCGCCGCCGCCCAGCGTTCTCATCGTGGTGCTCCTCGCAGCCGGCCTGGCGGCGGCGAGCAATCGCCGCATGCGGACGACCGGCCGCCTCCTCCTCGTCCTGCTCGCGATCGTCTACGTGACAGCGGCGTTCAGCGCGGACTGGGATGTCCTCACGGTGGTCGGGTGTGTGGTCAGCGCCTCGGCCGGGCTGGTCGCGCTCGTCGAGCTCGTACGCGGATCGGGCTAGCTCCCGGGAAGCGAGCGCAGGACCTCGGGACCGGTCGGCTTCGGGTCTCCGTCACCCGGCTCCGCTGTCACGCTGACGACCGGGTACTTGGCCGGGTCGACCGCCGCGACCAAGCGGACGTGCGAACGCCCTTCGGCGTCCGGGTGGAAGGTTCCCGCGGAGATCCGGTTCGGCCTCGTTGGGGTGTCGCCCGGAGCGACGAACCACAGCTCGTAGTACTCGCCCTTCGGCAGGACCGGAAGCGCATCGCTGTCGAAGCGGATCACGCGACCGATGCCGGCCTTCCGCACCTCGACCGTTGCCGCTCGGTGACCGCCGGCCGCCACCAGTGCGGTCTGGAGCTCGACGGGCCCGGCGGGGCGGTCGAGCTGCCTGCCGGCGACGAACGCAAGCACCGAGGCCGCGGCCACGGCTGCCACGGCGGCGGGGGCGAGCAGGGGCGGGCGCCGGCGCCGGGGGACCAGAAGCAGCGGCCTCGGCGGCGGCGCAGCTTCGCGCTCGATCGCCGCGAACGTCCTCGCCTCCAGGCCGCGCGGCAGCACGATCGGCGGCGCCGCCTGCCCGAGTAGCAGTGCCGGCTCTCGCAGCTCGAGCAGCTCCGCCCGACAGGCGACGCAGTTCTCGAGGTGATGCTCGAAGCGCTCGCGCTCAGCCGGGGTCAGAGCCTCGAGCAGGTAGGCGGCGAGGTCGTCGTGCGGTGTCGTGCGATCAGCCACTGAGCTCCCGTTCCTCGACCCTGCTCTTCAGCGCTCGCAGTGCGTGGTAGGTGCGGGTCTTGACCGTGCCGATCGGCACGTCCAGCCGCTCGCTGATCTGCCGCTGGGTGAGGTCCCCGAGATAGTGCAGCTCGAGCACCTCGCGGTGCTTCGCGCTGAGCCCGTCCAGCGCGTCACGGACGTCGAGGGACACCACCAGCGCTTCGAAGGCGTCATCGTCGACGAGAGCCTCGGCCTCGGCGTCCCCTGCCGCGTGCGTGGAACGGCGGCGCCGCCAGAGATCGACGGCCGCCCTCCGGGCGATCATGAAGAGGAACGTTCGCAGGGTCGCACGCTCCGGGTCGAAGCGGGCGGCCGAGCGCCAGAGCCTCAAGAATGTCTCCTGCACGAGGTCCTCCGCGAGACCGCAGTCACCGAGCAGGCGGAGGCCGAGCCCGTACACACGCGCGGCGTAGCGCCGGTACAGCTCGGCGAGGGGCTCATCCCGGTTTCCGGCGGCGACGAGCGCCAGGAGCCTGGCCTCCTCGGCGGCGACCCGTTCGGCGGCGACTGTCGAGATCCAATCCATCGTTGCGACGCTCCGGATTCGACGTGGCGACCGCCGCGGTTCGGTCGCGCGTCGGGGCGGGCCCTGGCCGCAAGGAACCCGCCCCGTGCTCAAGCTGTCCTAACGATCCTGGTCTTGCACGGCCGCAAGACCGGTGATCGTGCGGGAGCCGTCGCCGATGCGACCGATCGACTTCGTCTTCGCGGTGCTCAGGTCGAGGCGATAGAGGCGGGCGCGGGAGCCACTCTGCTCGGTGCCGGCGACCCAGCCGACGTTGTTCGCGCCGGCGATGTCGAAGCCGAGGTTGCCCCGCAGGCGGAGCCCGGTGGACAGCGGCATGATCAGCGTTCCGGCATTGGCCGGCCGCTGGATCCACAGCCGATCCGCTCCGCCGCTGATGTCGTAGGCGTAGAGCTCCGTAGCGGTCGGTCGAGTCGCGAACGCGGTGAACGACGAGTTCGTGTAGGCGGACCCGACGATCTGCACGTCCGCCGGCGTCAGCATCGTGTCGACTGAGAGCAGCGTGCCGTCATCCGGGTTGAGCCGGATGTTCTCGCGCGCGTCGCTCGTGACCCGGATCTTGTCGACCGTCGGGTTGAAGTCGAACCCGTTGTTGGCACCGGTCAGGATCGAAGGGCTCAGGTCGAAGGTCTTCCCTTCCGGCACCGCGATCGCGGTCTGCGGGTTCAGCCTGTACACGACCTTGTCGCTACCGAGCGCGTAGAGATCGCCGGAGGCAGGCCGGAAGTCGATGCCTTTGATCGAGACCCCTGCCGGCAGGCCGGTGATCTGTCGGGCCCGCAGGCGGCCGGGGTTGTCGGAGCTGAACCGGAGCAGGCTGTTGCCCGTGTCCGTCGCGTAGAACACGCGGCTGCTGCCGCCGCGCCGGTCGTCGCGGTCGTTACCGCGCTTCCCCTGGTCTGCGAACGCCGCAAGCGGTGCGGCGAGTGCGAGCAGCGCGACGAGTAGGACGCCGCGCCGCAGTGAACGTGAGAGGTGCATCTGACCCTCCAGGTCGTGGAACGTGTCGGGAGGGTCTTCGCGCGTGCCGCGCGCAGGGTTCAATGAGACGGTGTCTTAGGTGCCCCAGCCCTCGTGCGGCTCGTGTCGGCCTGGTTGGACGTGCCAGTACTCGCGGAGCTCGGAGCAGCGGCCGTCCGGTGTGAAGCGGAGGAGCAGGCAGCCCGGCAGCGTGATCTCGCCGTCGTCGGGATCGCTCATCGTCGTCCACCACTCCACGGCCGCCCGGTCGCCGTCGACGAACGGCCTGCCCATCCGCACCCGAACGTCCTTCTGGGTGCCCGCGCCGCGCCGCCAGTACGCGCGGATCTCCGCCTCGCCGCGAAACGGCTCACGAAACGGCGCCGAACGGTAGACCGCGTCTTCGGCGAAGAGGCCGGCGAGCGCGTTCTCGTCCGCCTCCTCCCACGCGCGCCCGTAGCGCTCCGCCCACTCCTCAACGGTCACGCGACGATCGTAGGCGCCGTCGAGCCGTAGCGATCAGGCGACGGCTCAGGATGTGTGAGCGCTCGCATGGTGTGTGTCGCGGGCGGCAGCTACCGCCTCCTGGAGCTCGAGCCGCGAGCCGCTGGCGTACAGCTGGTCAAAGCGGTCGGCCTCCAGCGCCTTGCGGATCTGGACGACGAGCTCGGCCTCCCCCGTCAGCGAGCTGAACACCTGTAGGCCGGCCCGTCGGCGTAGGCCCGCAGCCGCCCCCGCCAGCTGCGCCGCCCTCTCCGGGTCGTCTTTCACGAGAGCCAACTGGGCGAACGCGTCCACGCACAAGATCAGGTTGTAGGCGTTGTCGGTCGCCAGGCTGATGTCCAGCGCCTCGTCGAACAGTGCCAAGGCGTCGTCGAGCGAGCCGCGCGCCAGCGCCAGGAAGCCAAGTCGCACCCGGGAGGCGCCGGCGAGCCAGTCGTTGTCGAACCGCTCTGCAAGGTCGCGCGTCTCGGTCAGGTGGCGGTCGGCATCGTCGTAGCGGCCCACGGCTGCCTCCAGGCTGCCGACGCTCAGCAGGGCCATGGCCGTCCACAGCGGCTCGTCCTGAAGGCGGAGCTTCTCGAGGCTTGCCGACGACTCCCTGACAGCGCGATCCCAGTCGTGTACGACAAACGATGTCCACGAGTTGACCAGCTCGCACACGGCCTGGAGGTAGGGGTCGTCGAGCTCGTCCAGCAGCGGCGCAAGGCGGTCGCGCGTCGCCAGCGCGGCTGCGTGGTCGCTCGCCTCGAGGGCGGTCACCGCGGCAGTCAACAGCAGTTCCGTTCGGGCCTGGGGGTCGAGCGAGTCGGCGGTCGGCAGGAGCTGGTCGACCCAGGAGCGGGCCTCGGCCATGATCTCGTAACGCACGCCCCAGAAGACCCACAGCACCCGGAAGGGCGACAGGACCCTGAAGAGGTGCGGGAGCGGCGTGGGATCGTTGGCCAGGTACCAGCGCACTGCGGCCCCCTGGTTGCCCGCCTCGGCCTGCAAGCGCTCCACCCACTCGCTCTGGCCGAAGCTCCGCAGCGGTCGATCCGCCTGTTCGGCCAGCATCGCGGTAGTGCTCGGCATGGCGGCGCTCGATCTCGGCGACGTCGAGCCGCGCCGCCAGCCGCTCGGCGACGAACTGCCGGATCGTCTCGAGCATCCGCGAACGGGGGCCGTGATCTGTGACATCGAGATAGATGAGGCTGTGACCGGCCAGCGCCTCGGTCAGGTCGAGGGCGCGATCCTCGTCTAGGCCCGCGACGGCAGCGGCCGCCTCCACGGTCCAGCCGTCGCTGAAAACAGCCGCCACCTCGAGCAGCGACCGCTCGGCGTCGTCGAGCAAGCCGACGCTCCACTCGACCGTGGCCCGCAGAGTGTGCTGGCGCTCGGGCATGTCGACCGTGCCGGTCCCCAGAGCGTCAAGCGATCTCCCCAGACGCCACAGAAGCTCCCCGGGATCGATCGTCCTGGCGCGGGCGGCCGCCAACTCGATCGCCAGCGGCAAACCATCCAGGCGCCGGCAGATCTCGACTACCGCCAGAGCGTTCGCCTCCGTGAGGGCAAAGTCGTAGCGCACGGCGCGCGCGCGATCGACGAACAGCGCCACCGCCGGAGAGGAAGCCAGTGCATCAGCCGAGACCGTGCCGGGGTCGGGTGGGAGCGGCAGCGGCGGCACCGGGTACTCTCGCTCACCCCGGAGCCTGACGGCCGTGAGACTGGTCGCCAGGATCGCAACATTTCGACAGCGGGCCAGCAACTCGTACAGGTCGCGCGCGACGCTGACCAAGTGCTCCAGGTTGTCGAGGATCAGCAGCCAGCGGCCGTCATCCAGGTAGTCGACGAGCGCCTGCAGCGGCGAGTCCGTCCCTCCTACCTCGGCCCCAACCGCTCGGCCGATCGTCGCGAGGACTTGGTCGGGATCGCCGACCGACGCCAGCGCCACGAACGCGGCGCCTGAATCGAAGCGGTCATGGACCCGGTCGCCCACCGCCATCGCCAACCGGGTCTTCCCGACCCCGCTCGGCCCCGTCAACGTGACCAGCCGTCCGTCGGCGCGCCCAACCAACTCAGCCACTTCCTCGATGGCCTCATCTCGCCCGACCAGCGAGGTCCCTGCAACGGGGAGGCGGCGAGGGCGCCGCGCCGGCGGCACCGACACCGGCGGTCGGCCGGCAGCCGCGAAGCGCTCGCTGAGCAGCGTCGCGAGGTCGTCACGGACAAGGCGACCCAGCTCAGCGGGCGTCCGGAAGGTGCGGTATGAAGCCTCCTGCCGGATGCGCGAGAGCAGGTCGGCGAGCTGCGGCTCGCGTTCGGGCGCCGGCGCCTTCACGTACAACAGGCGGGGCAACGGCCGCGACAACTCGAACTCGTCTTCCAGGCCGGAGAGCTCCATGCCAGGGCCGACCTGCCCGTAGCGCTGCCAGTACAGCCCAATGAAGATGTCGCTCTGCGCCAGATATGCCCGGTACAGCTCCCGCGGCGGGTGCGGCCGCGCCCCAAGCTCGAACATCACCGGCGTCAGCCGCAGGGCCGAGATCGCGCGCGACACCGACCGACGCTCATCAGCCAGCTCGCCCAACGTCGAGCTCACGAACACCCGCAGACGTTGATCGGGAGTACGTATCACGCTCATCGGCCACCTTCGGCGGAGAGAAGGTCGTGCTGCTCTCCATCGTATGCATGCTTCGACCGTCTAGATCACGGACCGTCGGGACCGAGCCAGCCCGCAGCTCCGCCCGCGTGCGGAGTTCGGTCAACCGTCGTCCGCCAGAGCCAGCAGCTTCGTGACCGTGTTCCAGTTCCGTGCCGTCGCGACGACTCCCAGGTCCTTGGCGGAGAGCATCCGCGCAAGCTTCGACTTCTGCATGCCGCTCGGGTGCCACGCGTAGAGCTCGCGCTCGCGGACGACGAGCTGTTCGGGCGCCACGTCCCAGCTCTCGAGCTCCCGCACGACCTTCGCCGCGGGCTTCCGTGAGAGGAAGGTCACCTGGTACCACGACGGTTTGGCGACCACGTCAGCCAGCGGGTCCCGGTCGATCGCCGCGGCCAGCTCGTCGCGGGTACGGACGACGACCTGGACGTCCATGCCGAGCGCACGCTCGAGCTCGCCCTCGAGCTTGCGCTGGACGGCCGCAGGCGTTTCCGCGCTGGTGAGGAGGACGTTGCCGCTCTGCAGGTGGGTGCGGACGTCGTCGTAGCCGAGGCCGCTCACGAGCTCACGCAGCTCGGCCATCGACACGCGCCGGCGGCGGGCGAGGTTGATGCCGCGGAGCAGCGCGATCTGTGTCTTCGTCGCAGCCACCGGCCGGCGCAGCCTAACCGGAGAGGAACAGCGGACCGGCGGCATAGCCTGTGCCCGTGCACGCGTTCGCGCGCCTCGAATCGATCCTCCCCGGCTACGAGCACCGCCCCGAGCAGTTGGCGCTGGCCGAGGCGGTCGAACGCGCTCTCGCGGCCGAGGAGCACCTGCTCGCGCAGGCGGGCACGGGGACCGGCAAGAGCCTCGGCTACCTGCTGCCGGCCCTCGACTCCGGGCGGCGGGTGGTGGTCGCGACGGCGACGAAGGCGCTGCAGGACCAGCTGCTGACGAAGGACGTTCCGCTCGCAGCCGAGGCGCTCGGCCGCAAGGTGCGGGTGGCAGTGCTGAAGGGGCGGCAGAATTACCTCTGCCGCAAGCGCGTGGATGCCACACAGCTGAACGGCGTCGGCCTCCTCGGCGGCCACGACGGGGCGTACGAGCGGCTGCTGCCCTGGATCGCCTCGACGACGACCGGCGACCGCGCCGAGCTGGAGGAGGAGCCCTCGGCGGCGCTCTGGTCGGAGCTCGCGGTGGGCGCCGACCGCTGCCTCGGCCGCCGCTGCCCACGGGTGCAAACGTGCTTCGCCGAGACCGCGCGGCAGGCGGCCGGCAAGGCCGATCTCGTGATCGCGAACCACGCCCTCTACTTCGCCGACCTCGCACTCCGCGACGGCGCCGAGGGAGCGCGGGTGCTGCCCGAGCACGACGCGGTCATCTTCGACGAGGCGCACAAGCTCGAGGAGTCGGCGGCGACGTGGCTGGGAGCGCGGATCACCGTCGGTGCCGTGCGCCGACTCGCCCTCGATGCAGCCCAGGCCGCTGCCGCCGGAGACGTGCGCCTGCCCGCGCGCGCCGGCGAGCGCATGGAGGCCGCCGTCGAGGCGCTGCTTCGGGAGGTCGCTCCACCGAGCGGCCGCCGCCGCCTGCGCAAGCTGCCGCAGGAGCCGAGCCTGGTCGCGATCGACGAGCTCGAGCGCCTCGCGCACGCGTTGTGGGGCCGCGGCGACGAGCTCGACGCGATCGCGCGACGCGCTCGAAAGCTCGCGTACGACGTCACGACGTGCCTCGAGCCGACGAGTCCCGACTTGGTGGTTTGGTCGGAGCCAGGCCTGCTGGCGAGCGCCCCGGCCGACGTGGCCGAGCGTCTGCGCGACGCCCTGTGGTCCGAAGGACCGACCGCGATCCTGGTGTCGGCGACGCTCGAATTCGGCTTCGTCGAACGCCGACTGGGGCTCGACCACGCCGACCGCTTCGACGCGGGCTCACCGTTCGACTTCCGCTCCCAGGCGCTCCTCTACGTCCCGCGGAGCGTCGCCGAGCCGCGGGAGGAGAGCGTGGCGGAGGAGGCCGAGACGCTCTGCCGCCACTCGCGTGGGCGTGCACTCGTGCTGACGACGTCGTACCGCATGCTGGACGAGCTCGCATCGAGACTGCGCGGCCGCCTTCCCTACACCGTGCTCGTGCAGGGCGACGCACCGAGGGAGAGGCTCCTCGAGCGCTTCCGGGCGGAGACGGACTCGGTCCTGATCGCGACGTCGACGTTCTGGCAGGGGATCGACGTCGCGGGCGAGTCGCTCTCGCTGCTCGTGATGGACAAGCTGCCGTTCGCCTCGCCGGGCGACCCCCTCACCGAGGCGCGCTGCGAGCTGATCGTCGAGCGCGGCGGCGACTGGTTCCGCGACTACGCGCTTCCGATCGCGACGCTGCAGCTACGGCAGGGCTTCGGCCGGCTAGTCCGCAGCCATGCCGACCGCGGTGTGGCGGCGATCCTCGATCCGAGGATCTACACGCGCGCGTACGGCGAGCAGCTGATCGAGGCGCTGCCGTCGTGCCCGCTCGTGGAGGACCTCGCTGCGGTCGAGCGCTTCTTCGCGGAGGACGAGGCTCACCTCGACGCGGTCAGCGCGACCCGGTAGCCGCTCAGCTCTGGGCCGTGCTCGCGGAGCCAGCCGGCCTCATCCCGCCAGCCGGGCCGTGCCTCGTCGAGCAGGCGCCAGAACCGCTTGCCGTGGTTGAGCTCGCGCAAGTGACAGAGCTCGTGAACGACGACGTACTCGAGCACCTCGAGGGGTGCGATCACGAGGCGCCAGCTGAACCCGATCGTGCCGCGGCTCGAGCACGAGCCCCAGCGTGTCTTCGGGTCGCGGATCGCGAGCGTGCCGGGCCGTACGCCGAGCCGGGCGGCCTCGCGTGCGACCACGCGGCCGATCCGCTCGCGCGCTTCCCGCCGGTACCAACGCTCGACCGCGCCGGGCGCCTGCGGCCCGGACGCGACGACGAGCCTGCCGTGACGGAGACGCGCCGACCGCGCCTCCGCGAAGGCGACCGGGATCGGCGTCAATCCGAGCCACACGACGTCTGGGCGGTCGAGCCCGAGGAGGTTCGCGCAGGCAGCGGCCGCTCTCGTCTCGGCGAGCTTGCGCGCGATCCAGCCGCGCCGGTCGTGGAGGAAGCGGTCGAGCTCGGCATCGCCCACTCGCCGCGGCACGATCGCCTCCAGCGGTAGGTGCCGGCCGAGCCGGACCCGCAGCGCGCGGGCCCGCGGGGACTCGCGTACGCGAACGGTCACGGTCTCACCGTCGAGCACGAGCAGGCGCGGTAATCGTTCCTGCGTCACCTGCACAGCTTTGCGGTCACGCCCGACGACCCGATCGTCCCGCCGAATCGGACTGCAGCATCGCCGCCGGTGGGGGAGCGGTTCACGTCCCTCTCTGAGCCTCGTGAGGGGTCGGTTCGGGGAAACGAGGCTCAGGCAGGGACGTGATCCCTGCCTTGTTGCTCTACGGCGCGGTCGGCGCAGTCGGCGCCATGCAGTAGGCGTACACAGTCCCGGAGAGCGTCGCTCCCGAGGACTGCCAGATCGTCCAGGACGTTGCACCCGCGGGGTTACCGTCATGGTCTGACCGGTAGCTCGCGGTCACCGAACCCTGGATGTTGAACCCGCCGCTGAGAGCGGTGTGGTTGGCCGGGCAGTCAACGGTGAACTGCTTTGCGCCCGACACGTGTGCGTCGTCAGCGACGACAATGCTGACGGGTGGCCCCTGTGGCCCAGCAGGTCCCCGCTCGCCAGGAGCGCCAGGAGCGCCAGGAGCACCAGGAGCGCCGGGAGCACCAGGAGCGCCAGCATCACCAGGAGCGCCGGGAGCGCCAGGAGCGCCAGGAGCACCAGGAGCGCCAGCATCACCAGGAGCGCCGGGAGCGCCGGGAGCGCCAGGAGCGCCAGCATCACCAGGAGCGCCAGGAGCGCCGGGGGCGCCAGGAGCGCCAGCATCACCAGGAGCGCCGGGAGCGCCAGGAGCGCCAGGAGCGCCGGGGGCGCCGTCGATGCCGTTCGTGCCGTCGACGCCGTTCCTGCCGTTCAGACCGGGCAGGCCGTCGATGCCGTTCTTGCCATCGAACCCGGCAAGTCCACGAGCTCCGGGCAAGCCCTGCGCGCCGACAGCTCCGGCGAGACCCTGGGCGCCTTTCACGCTGCGAGCCGCCTTGCCGTCCTTACCAGGCTTGCCGACGATGCAGACGCGACGGTTGCCGCGATACGCGTTCAGGTCGCCGTGCGTCCACTTGATGTGGTTGAACTCGTAGCGCACGCAGAACCGCGTGAGCGTGCGAGTCTTGGGAGCCTTGCTGGTGCTCTTGTTTGCCGCCGAAGCCGAGGTACCGACCACGAGGACGAGAACGGCCAGCAGGCCGATAAACAGCGACTTCCGCAAGAAGTCCGCCTCCTTGAGTTACGTGCTATTCGAGCTCCGGGCTTCACTACCCGCCACAGTTGGTAGGCCCGGTGCCCACCTATGCGAAGAGGCCCATCGAGGGCCCCCGCACTTCAGCCTGGAAGGTAGTGCCGGAATCGCATTGCCGCTATGACCCGCGCAGGTCATCTCTGGACCCAAGGAAACGGGCCGGATGCAGCTCACGGAGACACCGACGCCCGTTTCCTGGGGGCGCGTCGGCCGAAGACCTTGATCCGTAAGGGAGCCTAGGGGCGTACACCATGCGTGATTCCCAAGACATCCCTGCCGACTAGATGACCGCGACGGTGCTGCGGAAGGTGCCGAAGCGCGTCTGCCCGGAATGCGGCCGTCTGGTGCGCGTGACGCGCGGCGGCCGGTTCGCTTGGCACTACCGGTTGGACGTCAGCGGCCCGGGCTCCCGCTGCCCGCGGAGGGAAGCAGCATGACCGCTACGAAAGTCAACCCGCGTCCCACGCGGTACTGCCGAGACTGCCCGGTCGCCCGGCACTGATCGACTTGAGCAGCGTCGAACTCTGCGGTGTCCCCGTGCTCATGCACGACTTGACCGGCGAGAGCTTGGGCCGCTGGCACCTGCCCGCGCCGGTCGAGCCCGGCGACCTGGCGGCCGACGAGCACGGCCCGCCTTGGCGGATCGTCTCCGTAATCGAGGTCGAGCCGATCGGGCCGGACGGCGTGCACGCGCTCGTGCTGTGCACCCCCGACTGACCCGCGGCGCCGCGCCACGCTCTACTGGCGACGCGCTCTAGCTTCGTCACGGCTAGCCACCGCGGCCGCGCTCCGTCAGCTCGATCCGATCGCCGTCGGAGTTCCTGCGCGGGCGAACGTCTCGCGACCTGCCGCCGCGAGGATCCGCAGGGCGTTCAGCGTCACCATTTGATGCGGCACCGTCGGGCCCCAGTCGACGACCTCGACATTGCTGTCCGCACGACCCGGCGGCCGCCACCAGCGTGGGCCGGCGCGCCACGTTCCGTCGTCGCGACGGCGTGAGAGCAGGTCGTCCACAGCCTCGCTCGCGCGCGGGTCGCCGGCGAGCCCCATGCGCGAGAGGATCAGCAGCGCCTGAGGCGCCTCGTAGTGCCAGTACGGCGGGTAGTGGGGAACGAGCCACGCTGGCTTGATTACCTCTCCCGTTTGCAAGGAGCGGAAGAGGTGGTGCTCGAGCAGGAGGTCGGCGGTGCGCCGCGCCGCGTCCCCCGCTCTCGAATCGCCGGTCGCCTGGGAGTACTCGTGCAACCCCCACATGGGAGGCAGGGACTCGTTGAACGACGAGCGCCGCCCGGTCGCGCGCTTATCGCAGTTCCACCCGCCGTCCGGCCACTGCCACTCGATCAGCGACTCGGCCAGCAGCTGGACCCGCTCGTCCCGGGCGAGACCGAGACGGCAGCACACAGCGAGCGCATTTCCCTCCTGCGAGCCACAGCGACGAACGAGACCGTCGATCGTCTGGATGAGCCTGCGATGCCCGGCTCCCGTCAGCCAACCGAGGACCTGCTCCGCTGCGGCCAGAGCGCGCTCTTCGTCCGGCGGAATTCCGAGCTCGACGAGCGACACGAGCCGCCAGTGCGCGCCCCGCCACTTCTGGTACGGGTGGACGTTCAGGTCGGCGTCGAGCAGCGCCCGCACGATCGTCCCCTCGAGGACCTCAGCCGGCGGCTCGAGCTCCTCGCCGAGCAGGTCGCGCCGGGTCAGGTACGCGAGTGCGGGCTCCGGCGAGGCGAGCATCCATTCGAGCGCCTGCTCCACGACGCAATCATGGCTTCGAGCGGATCGGCGGGGCAAATGAACCGCCCCGCGTGCCCGAGTCTCGTTCGGCCCGTGTATGTCATCCTGCGTGATTGCAGAATCCAGCGGCCGGACCGCGGCGAGGCTTGGTTCCCGCGCCGCTGTCCGCTGGAACGCGCTGTTCGTCGGGGAAGGAGGTCGTCATGCGTGGTTTCCCGAACGGCTTTGGGGGGCGGGCGTCAAGTCGACGTGCGCAGCTGGCGCTGGCGGCGGTGCTCGTCGTGGGCTCCCTGTTCGCGGGCGGCGCCGGTGCAGGCACCGCAGGGTCGGCGCCTGACGGCCCTGGCGCGGTCTCGCACTTCGACCTCGCCCGGAAGGACTGTCTCGGGACGGCCCGCAACACGACCTCGAAAACCTGGTACACGGTCGCGAACGGCGTCCTCAGCGACCTCTACTACCCGACCGTCGACAACACCAACGTCGAGACGCTCCAGTACGTCGTCACCGATGGCTCGACCTTCACAGATCTCCAGACGCGCGACATGACCCACGCCGTGCGTGCGCTCGATCGCGGCGGCATGGAGTGCAGGGTCACGTCAACGGCGAGGAGCGGCAAATACCAGCTCGTGACCGATTTCGTCACCGATCCTGCGCGCAACGCCGTTCTCATGCGCACCACCTTCCAGCCACTCGTCGGGTCGGCCGGCCGATACCGGCTCTACGTGCGCTTCGATCCCACCGTCAACGGCAACGGCGGAGGCGGCGGCGGGAACGGCGGCGCCGACTCGGGGACGGTCGACACCTCCACCGGTCACCAGGTCCTCGTCGCATCCGACCCGGTGACCGCGACGAACGCAGTGAATCGCGACTACGCGCAGCCGGTTTACGTCGCGCTCGACGCCTCGACACCCTTCAGCGAAGTCACGAATGGCTTCGCGGGGACAGCCAGCGACGGGCTCACACAGCTCGACGCGGCCCACGCACTGACGACGACCTACACGGACGCGGTCAACGGCAACCTCGTGCAGACGGCGCGCGCACCGCTCGGCAACGGCGGCTCGACGACCTTCACGGTCGCACTGGGCTTCGGCTCGAGCCAGACGGAGGCGGTGCGCACCGCCGCGGGCTCACTGGCCACCGGCTTCCCGGCCGCGCGCAAGAGCTACGAGGCCGGTTGGGCAGCCTACGACGCGTCGCTGAAGCAGCCGCCGACCCACTTCCCGGGGATCTCGAACGCACGCTGGAAGGATCTCGTCGCCGAGTACTTCGTGAGCGCGAACGTCGTCAAGGCGTCGGAGGACAAGACGTTCCCGGGCGCGATCGTCGCAAGCCTCGCCTCGCCGTGGGGCCAGGCGGTCTCCGCCGGGGACCCGAACAACACCTACTTCGGCTCATATCGCGAAATCTTCGCGCGCGACCTTTACGAGACGTGGACGGCTCTTCTCGTCGCCGGCGACCTGAAGACCGCGCGCGACACCGTCAGCTTCCTCTTCGAGCGGCAGCAGCTGCCCGACGGCTCGATGCCACGCAACAGCCTCGTCAACGGCAAGCTCGCGCCCGACTCGTTCGGGACGCAGCTCGACGAGACCGCCTACCCGATCCTGATGGCGTACCAGCTCGGAATGACCGACCCAAACCTGTATGCGAACCACGTCAAACGGGCCGCGTACTTCCTGATCGCGCACGGCCCTGCCTTCGGGGTCGAGCGGTGGGAGGAGCAGGACGGCTACTCGCCGTCGACGATCGCTGCGGAGATCGCGGGTCTGGTCGCCGCGGCCGAGCTCGCCCAGGCGAACGGCGACACTGCCTCGGCCGCCCTTTTCCACGGCGTCGCCGACGACTACCAGCGCTCGGTCAAGGGCTGGACCGTGACGACGAACGGCCCGCTCTCGCCGCAGCCGTACTTCATCCGCCTCTCGAAGACCGGCGACCCAAACGCCGCGATCTCCTACAACGTCGGGAACGGCGGCCCTACGCTCGACCAGCGAGCGGTGATCGACGCCGGCTTCCTCGAGCTCTCGCGCCTCGGCGAGTTGCCCGCGAACGACCCCGACATCCTCCGGTCGCTGCCGATCGTCGACGCGACGATCAAGAGCACGACCGCGAGCGGGCCGGGGTGGCACCGCTACAACGGCGACGGCTACGGCGACCGATCGACGGACGGACGCCCCTGGGCTCCGAGCGGCCAGGGGAGCGGTCATCTGTGGCCGGCGCTCTCGTCCGAGCGGGCCGAGCACTCGCTGCAGCGCGGTGACCCGGCGACGGCAGGAAGCCTGCTCGATTCGATGGAGCAGTTCTCCAGCGGCGTCGGGCTCATCCCCGAGCAAGGCTGGGAGCTTCCGGATCTGCTGCCATCGCCGTTCGGAACGGATCCGACGATCGCTTCGATCGGCTTTGTGAACGGCGAGCCCGCAGGATCGGCGAACCCGCTCACCTGGTCGGCCGCCTCGTACGTCCGCCTGCTCGGCGACCTCGTCGCGGGGCGCGTCCTCGAGCAGCCGGCGGCGACGTTCTCGCGCTACGTCCAGCGCACGCAGGCTCAGACGAGCCTGACTGTGACCGCGCCCGCAGATCAGTCGTCGGTCAGCGGCTCTCCCGTCACGGTCACCGGCACGACGGCGGCCGGCAACACGGTCTACGTGGCAGCGACGAACACCGATCAGAGCTCGCAGACGACGAGCGCGTCGACGCCTGCGAACCCGGACGGCTCGTTCAGCGTTTCGGTGCCGGTCACCGGCGGGACGACGGTGCTGAACATCGTGGCCGTCAGCCCGACCGGGGCCACTGCGCACGTCAAGCGAACGGTCGTCTTCGACTTCACGCCGGGCACCGTCGTCCTCGATGTCACCGACCCCTCGAACGACGACAATGGTCCCGGCAACTACGCCTATCCGACCTCCGACAACTTCAAGCGGGGCGCCTTCGACATGCAGCAGTTCCAGGTGATCGTCTCGCCCGACCAGCAGACGGTCACCTTCAAGGTGAAGATCCGCGATCTGAGCGCGACCTTCGGCAGCCCGCTGGGCGCTCAGCTCGTCGACGTGTACGTGCGGGCTCCGGGCGGCTCACCGACCAGCACGGCCGCCTCCTTCCCGCAGCGAAACTACGTGATCGCCGCAGGCTCAGCGTGGAGCCGGCTGCTCGAAGTGCAGGGCTTCGGCCAGCGCTACATCAATGCGAACGGCGCCACGCTCGGCACGATCGCGATCGGCGCGAACGCGGTCTCGCGCTTCATCACCTTCAGCGTGCCCGCTTCGACCCTCGGCGGCGTGCCCGGCTCAGGCTGGGGCTTCACCGTCGTGCTAACCGGCCAAGACGGCTTTTCGCCCGACCAGGCGCGAGGCTTCGCTCCAACGCCACAGCCGTTCCAGTTCGGCGTGTGCGCCGCGCCCAGCATCGACCCGCACTGCACGCGCGACCCGAACACCGTCCCGAAAGCACTCGACGTGCTAACGCCGCCCGGTGTTCTGCAGTCGCAGGAGCTCGACTACACGCTCTTCGACCCGGTCACGCTGGAGGCGGTGGTGATTCCCTGAGCGGCCCACGCGCAGCGCGCACCGCGGCACCCCTGCTGAGCAGAGTGGATCAATAGGCCATAACGGCGCGACGCGACGTCATCACGCGTGTCTGAGGTAGAGCCCGAGCGGGTAAAGGTTCCCCGAGCGATTCGTGATCCGGGTCCTCCATATCGACGACCAAGCGCCGATTCGGAAGCTTTGCCGCGTCAACCTCGAGGCCGAGGGCATGGAGGTGATCGAAGCCGCCGACGGGCTGACCGGCCTGCGGCTGGCGAAGCGCGAGCAGCCGGACCTGATCCTGCTCAACGTGCTCTTGCTCCCGGGGGCTGCTCGCGGCTTCGGTTGGCCTCGTGACCCTGCCCAGGAACCAGTGGGCTTGCAGCTGGCGTGGGAGCTGCAAAAGAGCCCGAAGACGTGGAAGATCCCAATCGTCTTCCTTACCGCCATGGTCCGGTTCAACGACCGCGTACGCGGGTTCGACCTCGGCGCCGTCGACTACATCGCCCAGCCCTTCGACCCGACCGAACTGGCCCCACGCCTCCGAGGGCTGCTGGAACGGCTCGAGCGCAGCGGGTGGCACGAGCTGCGGCGCGAGAACATCATCCTGAACGTACTGGCTCCGCCCGCCGGGCGCCGGGACGTCAGGAAGCTTAAGGCGTGTCGACAGATGTGCGAGAGCGCAATCACGGTCTACGACGGCACCGAGGACCAGTGCGTCGCCGATTGGGCACGTGAGGCGCTTCGGCTGCTCGGCGCGCGCATGGAGGCGGAATAGCGCCGGACTCGCCTGCCTGACTAGTGAGGATCAAAAGAGCAGAACACCTCGCAACTGGAGCCCACGGACTGCAACTGCGAAGCTGTGCGTCCTCCTTCGCCTTGCCAGCTCTGACCGAAACGGTGAGGCATGGGAGGATGCGGGTCCGATGGCGAAGTTGCCAAGCGGAACGGTAACGCTTCTTTTCACCGACGTCGACCGCTCGACGGAGCTGGTCAAGAGGCTGCAGGAGCGATACGGCGCAGTGCTCGCCAAGCATCGTGATCTGCTTCGTGCCGCGTTCGCCGACCACGGCGGCACCGAGGTCGATACGCAGGGCGATGCCTTCTTCGTCGCCTTCGGCCACGCGCGCGATGCGGTCGGGGCCGCAGTCGGCGCTCAACGGGCGCTCGCCGACTATCCATGGCCGGACGAAGTTCCGCTTTCCGTCCGTATGGGTCTCCACACCGGCGAGCCCTACCCTGCCGAGCACGGCTACACAGGCGTCGCCGTACACCGAGCGGCCCGGATCTGCACGATCGCGCATGGCGGTCAAGTGCTGCTCTCGCGCTCGACGGCCGGCATCATCGACGATGAGGAGGTCCTAGGCCTGGCCCTGCGCGACCTCGGAGAACACCGGCTCAAAGACATCGATCGGCCCGAGCGGATCTTCCAGCTCGTAGTCGAGGGGCTTCCGGCTGACTTCGCGCCGCTGCG
The DNA here is from genome assembly GCA_963738205.1 of uncultured Actinomycetes bacterium. Classification (GTDB taxonomy): domain Bacteria; phylum Actinomycetota; class Thermoleophilia; order Gaiellales; family Gaiellaceae; genus DATFQE01. The sequence goes on along the minus strand of CAVTVQ010000008.1, from coordinate 8,672 downwards.
GACGATCGATCAGCAGATTGCGCTGGCGGGGACCGTGACGGTCGTCATGACGGAGGGGAGGCGCATGATGCGCCTCTTCAATGAGATCCCGCCTGAGCACTTCGGGGCGCTCCTCAAGGAGTACCAGCGGTTCCTCCGAGCTGTGCTCGAAGAGGTAGGCGGACGCCAGATAGAGGTGGCCTTCGACTCGGTGACTGCGGCTTTCCGAAGCGCGAAGCAAGCCGCCCTTGCCGCAGCTGCCGTCCAGCGGGCCGTTGCAACCCACGAGTGGCCGCACGGGCTGAGGCCGAAGATGAGCGTCGGGCTCCATTCCGGGGAGGCAGCGATCGGCTGGATCGGGCCGGCGGTGTTGCGTTGCGTTGAACTCTGCGACGTCGCCGAGGGTGGGCAGATCTTCTTGTCCCAGGCGACGGCGAGTCTGCTCGAGGACGAGGATCTCGGCGAGCTGTTGCTGCGTGATCTCGGCGAACAGCAGACCAGACGGACTCAGCGCCTGCTCCACGTTTACGAGCTGGTCGACGCCTCCGTTGCGGAGGCAACCGCTTAACCCAACGAGTCGTGGCTAGCTCGGGATCCCACCGCTCGCGAGACGTGAGCCACTATCTACCACCTGAGTAGCACAGATTAATAGGCCAGAACGGCCTACCCTCGCCGGATCGGGCGCGTCGAGGCGCGTCTAGGATTGCGCCGTGCGGGAGCTACGGCCTGGTCTTTGGCATTGGGAGGCACCGCACCCGGAGTGGTCGGGGCCTGAAAACGAGGCGCTTCGCCAGCGCCTCACGGCGATCGCCGAAACGCCGAGTCAGGCGGGCATCGTCTCGTCCTACGCGATCGACGACGGCGACCAACTGCTGCTGTTCGACCCGCTGGACGCGCCAAAGGAGATCGTCGAGCTTGCGGCCGACCGCGAGACGGCGATCGTGCTGACGTGCCCGTGGCACGAGCGCGACACCCGGAGCCTGGCGGAGCGGCTCAGCGCGCCGGTGTTCGTGCCCCCGCCCGAAGAGGACAGCCCCGATATGGCCTGGCTGCTAGCCGGGGACACGGTCGAGGGGCACCTGTTCTCGGCCGGCGATCGGCTGCCCGTCGGAGTCGAGGCGTTCCCCGGAAGGGAGCCGAACGACGTCGTCCTCTGGATCGAGAACGGCCGTGCGGTCATCGCCGGCGACACGCTCGTCGACTTCGGCCAGGGCCTCGAGATCCCGCCCGAGTGGTTACCTGACGGAGTGACCACCAGGCAGGTCACCGAGGGGTTGCGCCCCTTGCTCGAGCGGACGGTCGAGCACGTGCTCGCGACCCACGGCGGCCCGACCGACCGAGCGGCGCTCGAGCGCGTTCTCGCCTGACGCCTGACCCGTCGCTTCCGTGCCAATCCTCCGAAGTAGCTAGGTAGAGGCCGGAACGCACGGGAGTTTCACATCAAGCCTCAGTAGGCCAGCGGAGCCAGGTCGCGGACTTGAACCATCAATGCCGTTAGTCCGGTCTCACTACCTTTCGAGTGGATCTCGCCGCGCTGGATGAGCGCGGCGTGGCCTTCAGCAAGCGGGACGTGTTCGCCATCGCCACCCGCGACCCAGCCGTCTCCCGACAATGCGACGAAGAGCTGGCCGAAGCCGGCTTCGTGAGGGCCGATCTCACCGCCAGGGTCGAAGTACAGGACATACGCGTGTGCTTCGCCTTCGCCTTTGGCGAGCTCGATCGATGAAGCGAGCTTCACCTCGTATGGTCGCGATCCGATCTGTTCGGCGAGGCTCGCATCGAAACGGAGGATCTTCATCGACCGATTCTGACCGAGTCGCGCCGGGCAGCTCTTTAGGCCCGCTCGATCAGCTCGATCCGGTAGCCGTCCGGGTCCTGCACGAAGCACAGCCGCGATCCGCCCTCGCGCACGGTGTACGGCGCGCGCTCTGGCTCGATGCCCTTCTCGGCCAGCCGCTCGAGGGTTGCGTCCATGTCGTCGACCGTGATCGCGATGTGGCCGTAGCCCGTCCCGAGGTCATAGGAGTCGACGCCGAAGTTGTAGGTCAGCTCGAGCCGGTCGCCGTCGCCCGGGAGGCCCATGAAGATGTTGATCGCCTCGTCGCGGATCGGCATGCGCCGTCGCTCCTCGAAGCCGAGCGCCTCGTAGAAGGCGACCGACCGTTCCGGGTCGGTGATGCGGTAGCAGGTGTGGATCAGCTCCATGCCCGCGAGCCTAGAGGATCGTCCGCGGTCGGTGCGTGGCCGCGCGAGCGCGACGAGCGCGGTGTCACGAGGAGTGATCTCGGTCCGGCTCGGCATCGAAAAGAAGTGGGGCTCGGGCCCCCGAGTGAGGGCTCGGGCGGCCTTTACCCCGCGCCAAGTCTCGTCGCACAGCGACGCCACCGTCTGATCAAAACGCGTCAGTTCGCGAGCAGATGCCCGCTGCGGGCGAGGGCGACCGCCTCGATGCGCGAGTTCACGCCGAGAGCGCGGAGCACGCCACGGACGTGATTCCGAACCGTCTCCGTGCTGAGATGGAGGTCCTGTGCGATCTGCTTCGTCGAGCGCCCGTGCTGGAGCAGCTGCAGGACCTCGGCCTGGCGCGGTGTGAGCGCCGCGTGGTGGGGCGTCGCCTCGGCCTCCACGACCGGAACCAGGCCGAAGACGCCGATGACATGCCCGCCCCGGATCAGCGGTACGGACGTCACCTCCACGTTGATGCGCTCGCCGTCCCGGTCGAACGCGACCAGCTCGGCGGTCGTGGTGGTCGCGTTGCCGACCATCTTCTGAGCGAACACCTGTTGCGAGCGTCGCCGAGCCTCTGGAGCGACCACGCTGGTGAACTGACGGCCCCGGACGTCGCCAACCCACTCGCGTGCCGCATCGTTGAGCCAGCGAATCACGCCGCTCTGATCGATGACGTACGCGGGAACGTCGACTGTTTCGAGTGCCGCCTCGAGATCGCCGCCGAGCGAAGGGGCTCCGGACATGGCTCGGTTCCGAGTGTGCCTGCGGCTCGACCGTGGGTCAAACGCCTGGCCGGCTGACTCAGGCGCGCCCTGATCCGATCGGGCAGCTGCCGACGTACTCCGCCGGACATGCGTCTCGTCAACTTCCTGATCATCGCCGCCGTCGCCGCGGGCATCGGCATCGGCGGGTACGTCGTCGGCCACGCCGTCGAGGAGCCTGCCAAGCAGCTCGACACCGTCGTGTCGCAGCCGGCCCAGGCCGCACAGGTCACAGCGCAGGCGAACCTGGGGGCGGCCGTGGCGGCTGCGGTCTCCTACAGGGTCGATCACGGCACGTACGCCGGGATGAGCACGGGCGATCTGCGGAGCTACGACCGTGCGATCGCGTCCGATGTCTCGGTGAAGAAGGCGACCGAAAGCGCCTACTGCGTCGAGAGCACGGTTGCGGCTGCGACCGTCAGCATCACGGGCCCGAACGGGACTTTCGCCGCGCGAGGCTGCTAGACCGGAAATCCCCGAAAGGGGGATACGGCCCGTCGTGCGCGCTGGAACAATGGTGCCCTGGTGTCTGCGGCACTGAGGAAGCACGGCGTGGTCGGGCTCGCCGGCTCGGCGGCATGTCTCGCCGTGCACACATGATCGCGATCGCCGCGGGCGCCGAGCTGGTCCTCGTCGCCTTCCTCCTCGCGCTGCTCACGTTCCGACGCCACCGGCTGGTGCGCGACGCCGAGATCGCCCTCCTGCGGGTAGCGGCGCGAACGGACAGCCTCACCGGGCTCGGGAATCACCGTTCCTTCCACGACGACCTGACCGCGGCGATCCAGGCACGTTCGGAGCGTGGAGCCAGCTTCGCGCTGATGGCGGTCGACCTCGACGGGCTCAAGCAGATCAACGACACGAAGGGGCACCAGGCCGGCGACGAGTACCTCCGCGACGCGAGCCGGTGCCTCAGGCAGTCCGTCGGTGACGAGGGGACGGTCTACCGCACAGGCGGCGACGAGTTCATGGCGCTGCTCCCGGGCGGCAGGAGCTGGCACGCCCTCGCGGTCGCGCGCTCGCTCGACCGGCTCACTCGGGCCGCCTTCGGCCGGCGCGCCGTCAGCATCGGTATCACCGAGTCGACGCGGCACCGAGTCGCGCCAGCGACTGATCCAGCAGGCCGACATCGCCCTGTACGACGCCAAGCGCGGGGACGTCACGACCGTCGTCTTCCACCCTTCGAGCCGGCGGAACGCCGGGAACGGGATCGCCACGCCGACGCCCCAGGAAGCGCTCGTCGCCGCCCTCGCGCGTGCCGTCGACGCCAAGGACGCGGGCGGGAGCAGCCATTCCGAGACCGTCTCGGGTCTGGCCGTTGCGATCGGCGCCCGGCTGGGCCTACGTGGCGAGCGCCTCGAGCGTCTCCGCCGCGCCGGGCTCCTCCACGACGTCGGCAAGGTCGGCATCGCGGACCGGATCCTGAAGAAGCCGACGTCGCTGCACGTTCAGGAGCAAGAGGAGATGAAGGCGCACGTGACGACCGGCCACACGATCCTCGCGGCGAACGACATGCCGCTCGAAGCGGCGTGGGTCCTGCACCACCACGAACGCTGGGACGGCACCGGTTATCCCGACGGCCTCCGCGGCAGCGAGATCCCGGTCGAGTCCCGCATCCTCGCCGTCGCCGACGCGTTCGAGGCGATGACCGGTATCCGCCCCTACCAGGACGACATGCCGGTCGCGGACGCTCTCGCGGAGCTCGAGCGCCACGCCGGCGCCCAGTTCGACCGCCGCTGCGTCCAAGCGCTCTGCGAGGTCATGCGCCGCGAGCGGGCCGACCGGCCGGCCGCACCCGCAGCGTCGGTGGCTCACTAAGCCGAACGTATCGGTAGGAATGACCCGTTTAGGGCAACCGGGCAGCCGGTGCCCTCCGCGATCCTGCAGGCATGCCGTTCGGGGACCCTAGACGGAAGCCGCGTCGTCACGGCGTGGCGCCGCCTTATTCGCGAAGAAGAGGGCGTCGCGCTCATTCTCGCGATGGTCACCATGCTCGTTCTGACGATCGCGCTGACGACGGTCATCTTCATCACGGCCGCCGGCGCGCGGGATGCGCACCGCTCCAATGCGGGTCAAAAGGCCTCGGCCCTGGCCGAGTCGGGCATCAACAACGCGCTCGCCGTGCTGAATCAGAACTACCCGGGCACCACGATCTACCCGGGCAACGCCGACCTCCTGCTCAGCACGACGCTCACGGCCCGCTGACGCTCCCCGCCTCGACGATCAACGTCGCGAGCACGCTCGGCTACAACCCCGGCCCGAACACCATTTCGATCGGCTCCTCCGGGGCGCTCACCTGCACCGGAATGACGGCGACGACCTTCACGGGCTGCACCGGCGGCGCGGCCGGAACGTACGCCACGGGCACCACGGTCGCCAGGGCCACAGCGTCCGGCGCCAACTCGGTGGCCTGGTCGGGAACGCTCGTCAACGTCCCGGCCAACCCGAAGTGGAAGTGGCAATGGGAGCTCACCGCATTCGGCCGCGTCAAGAACCCGACCGGGCCCGCTGCGGGCGACGTCGTCAGGAAAGCCACCGCCGTCGTCCCGGTTGTCATCCCGGAGAGCACGGCGGTGGATCCGGGCACGACGGCCACCGACTGGATCTACGGCCTCCAGGACGTCACCTTCGGCCAGTCCGTCAACGTCGCCGCGCCGGTCTACGCCGGGCACGACCTCATCCTCGCGAACACGGCGACGATCGCCGAGACGATCCCGGCCTCACTCACCCTTCCCGCGCGTCCGAACAGGATCGTCGCCGGGCGCGACCTCTCGCTCGTGAACCCCCAGAACCAGGTGGGCCACGTCAACGGCACGGCCTCACCGGCGAACGACCTGGCCGAGATCCACGTCGGCCACTACTGCGCCTCGAAGGACAACGCGACCCCTCACCCCTGCGTCTGGGGGAACACCGACAAAGTCTGGGGCGTCACCCACGACAACGTCGTCTCGTCGGGGCTCCTCACGATCCCGACGCTCACCTGCTGCAGCGCCGTCGCCTGGGCGGCGCCGGCAGACGGCGCGTCGCACCCGGCAAGCCCGCCGAGCCCGAGCTACATGGGCTTCTGGTACCTCAACGCCGGCCTCGGCCCGAAGTCGCCGTGTGCCAGCTTCAGCGGCACGCCGCCGAGGTTCGACACCGGAGCCCGACCGCCGACAACACGATCAACGAGAGCGCTTATTCGAGAGCCGCTCCGTTCAATCTCACCGGCGCCGCCTACAGCTGCACTTCGGCGGACGGCCAGACCAAGCTGGCGTGGGACGGGACGACTCTGACGATCAAGGGGACCGTCTTCATCGACGGCAGCGCGAAGAGCGATGCCGGAAACGCGAAGTACGTTGGCAAGGGGACGATCATCCTCAGCGGGCTCTACTCGATGGACAACAACACCGCGCTGTGCGTGAACCTCTCGGGCAGCACCTGCAGTACGAGCGCGCCCTGGGATGCCGACACCACCTCTCTCGCGATTGTCGCCGACGGGATCGACCCCTCGACCGGCAACAGCATCGAGATCAAGAAGGGGAACTTCCAGGGGCTGCTCCTCGGTAACGGAAACATCGACGGGAGCGTCTCCGGGACCTCATCATCGGCCCGATGGTCAGCGTCTACGGGAGCGTCAACGCCGGACAGAGCGGCACGCTGCAGTTCCCCCCGATCACGTTCGCGTCCTCGGGCACGGACGGATTGACCGGGCCCCTTCCACTCCCCGAGCTCCTCTCACCAATCGATTTCGGAGGCTGATAGCACCATGAGCGAGACCACGATCCACCACGTCGATCTCGAGCAGATCCTGAGCGCTGCGGTCCACCGCGGCGCCAGCGACGTCCATTTGAAGGCCGGCCGCCCGCCGATCGTCCGCTTCGACGGCGAGCTTGAGCCGCTGCCCGGCTTTTCGCCGCTCGGCACGCTCGCGCTGGAGCAGGTCGTGAATCACGTGGGCGCCTCCTCACGGTCTCGGCTCGCGCTGTTCGAGCACACCGGCGAGCTGGACACTGCCTACCAGGCGCACGGCCTGCCGCGCTTCCGCGTCAACGCGTTCCGTCAGCGCGGCGAGGTTTCGCTCGCCTTCCGCGCCATCCCCCGCGAGGTGCCCGACTTCGAGAGCCTCCACCTGCCGCCCGGCGTCCGGGCGCTGGCCGAGGAGCACCGCGGGCTGATCCTCGTCACCGGCGCCACCGGAGTCGGCAAGACGACCACGCTCGCCGCGATGCTCAGCCACATCAACCGCACCCGCCGGCAGCACATCGTCACGATCGAGGGCCCGATCGAATTTCTTCACGACGATGCGAGCTGCATCGTCAACCAGCGCGAGGTCGGGATCGACACCGACTCGTTCAACGAGGCCCTCAGGCGCGCGCTGCGCCAGGACCCGACGTGATCCTGATCGGCGAGATGCGCGACAGCGAGACGGCGGAGACGGCGCTGCAGGCGGCCGAGTCCGGCCACCTCGTGCTCTCGACGATGCACACCGTCGACGCGGCCGAGACGCTCGGCCGCCTGGTCGAGTTCTTCCCGGCGATCAAGCAGCCTCAGGTGCGCTCGATCCTCGCCGGCGTGCTGCGCGGCGTCATCTCGCAGCGGCTCCTGCCGCGCGTCGGCGGCGGTCGCACCGCGGCCGTCGAAGTGATGGTCGCGAACAGCCGGATCCAGGATTGATCCGCGAGACGACCGGAGTCGTACGCGGAGGCGAACGCCGAGGGCGCATTCTTCGAGATGCAGACGCTGACCAAGGCGCTGATCGACCTCGTCGTGAGCGGCGACGTCGACGACGGGTCGGCGGCGCGGCCGCTCCCAACCGGCGCGACTTCACGATCGCGCTCGGCCCGCGCTCAAGGAGCATCGGTACAGGAACGAGGATGCGGCTAAGGACGCCGAGCCCGAGGACGCAGCCGTTCAGAACGGACGCGCTGCGCGTGGACAACCTCGCATCGCCTGATACGCGAGCGCGCCGCCCACGTCCGGCGGGCCGCGGCAGCGCAGGACGGCTTACGCTGACGGAGTCCTCATCGTCCTGACGATCATTGGCATCGTCCTTCGGGATCACGCAGCTCCTCACTTCGGCGCTGAAGTCGCAGACAGACCAGACGAACCGCACGGAGGCGCAGCAGGATGCACGGCTGGGCCTCGACGAGCTTCGCCGGGAGATCCGCTGCGGGAACGCCTCGACGACGCCGAGCAGCTACCCCGCCTCCTTGATCACGATCACGCTCGGGAGCTACTGCCCGACGGCCGGCGGAGCCGCCGGACGGTGACCTGGTGCACCAAGGACAAGAACGCCACCACACCTCGGTCGCCGGCCAAGCCGTACACGCTCTGGCGCTACACGGTCTCGGCTGCTCGGGCACGGGCGCGATGTGGGCGTCCGACCTCGTGGACAAGGTCGACCGCCGAGCGTCTCCGCGGGCAAGATTTTCGACGCCGTCCGCCTGACGGCCGCCTCGGTGAATCCGGCGGGCCCTCGGACGGCGATCGTGGCCTGGGGGACTGCTCGTAGGTCGTCACGGCGCTGCTCCCGGCGGCGTAGAGGTTCCGGGTACGGTCGTATCCCTGACGGTTGCAATGCCGGGCTGACCAACCAGGTCACCGTCGGCTGGTCGTCCTACACGGCAGCGGCGTCGTACAACGTGTTACGGCCGCGACGGCGGCGGCCTGCGTCTGCTGAAGCACGTCACCTCTGGCACCTGTACGTCGACAGCAGGCCGACCA
>CAVTVQ010000007.1:0-1408960 GCA_963738205.1 uncultured Actinomycetes bacterium | reverse complement strand
CCGCCTGACGAGTCTTTACACCGAACTTACCGGAATTGGGTCGAAATAGCCCAAATAGGTCGCACGGAGCGGGGGGTTGCCGCGGCATAAAGCAGTTGTGCAATTTCACAACCCAAAGGAGAACTACATGCACAAGCTCCGGCAGCGGCTCCAGCGCGAGGAAGGCTTCACGCTCATCGAGCTTCTCGTCGTCATCGTGATCATCGGCATCCTGCTCGCGATCGCGGTCCCGTCCTACCTCGGCTTCAAGGATCGCGCCAACGAGAAGGCCGCGTGGCCAACGTCCGCTCCGCCGTTCCCGTCGGCCGAGGCGTACTACGCCGACACCGACGACTACACTTGCCATGACCGGGCCACTGCTCGGGGCGACGACCAAGCGCTCAAGCTCGACGCACCGGCATCGAGTCGCGCCGGCGGCCATGCACGGCGACGCAGGTACTGCCTCGATATGACGCGTCGGACGAGCAGGTCGCGCACTGACTTCAGGCCCGCTGGCGCGGCACCGCCGCCGAGCACCGGTCAGCAGACGTCACCTGCACCCGCCCGCCGCCCGATACGTAGCGGCTAGTCGTCAATCGGAAGAGAGGGGCGCGGGAACCGCGCCCCCCCATCCCCTGACACACGCTCTTCGAGCGCCTCGAAAGGTCAAGCACCCGTGACAATTGAACTTCACTCATCGACGACCTGCTCACCGTGATGGTCGAGCACGACGCGTCCGACCTCCACCTGACGGCCGGCTCTCCGCCTGTCATCCGCGTCAAGGTCGCCTCGAACGGCTGCCCGACACGAGGACCTGACGCCCGACGAGATCCGGACGCTGATGTACCGGATCCTCTCGACCGAGCAGCAGAAGGTCCTCGAGACGCGCCGGCAGATCGACCTCTCCCATTCGATTCCCGGGCTCGCGCGCTTCCGCGTCAACATCTACTTTCAGCGCGCGACCGTCGGCGCCGCCTTCCGGCTCATCCCGGACAACATCAAGTCGCTCGAGCAGCTCGGCATTCCGACGCGGCTCTACGAGCTCGCCGACAAGCCCCGCGGGCTCGTGCTCGTCACCGGGCCGACCGGCTCGGGCAAGTCGACGACGCTCGCCTCGCTGCTCGACCACGTCAACCACTCCCGGCACGAGCACATCCTCACGATCGAGTACCCGATCGAGTTCCTGCACCACCACGGGACCTGCATCGTCAACCAGCGCGAGATCGGCCAGGACGCGACGACGTTCGCGGAGGGGCTTCGCGCGGCACTGCGCCAGGACCCCGACGTGATCCTCGTCGGCGAGATGCGCGACCTCGAGACGGTCTCGACCGCGCTCACCGCCGCCGAGACCGGGCACCTCGTGTTCGCCACCCTGCACACGCAGAGCGCGCCGACCACGATCGACCGCGTCATCGACGTCTTCCCCGCCGAGCAGCAGGGCCAGGTGCGCGTGCAGCTCGCCTCGACGCTACAGGGCGTCGTCACGCAGAACCTCATGCCGACCGCCGACGGCCTCGGCCGCACGGCCGCGCTCGAGGTCTTGATGCCCGACGACGCCGTCCGCAACCTGATCCGGCAGGCGAAGGTCGAGCAGATCTACTCGGTCATGCAGACGAGCACCTCGCGCGGCATGCAGACGATGGAGCAGTCGCTCGCCGACCTCGTGCTGCGCGGCGTGATCACGTCCGAGGTGGCCTTCGCGCGCTCGTCGCGACCGCGACCAGCTTCAGGGCCTGCTCGAGCGCTCCGGCATGACGAACTTGACTTCACCGGCGGCCGGCAACGGCAGCCCCAACGGCAACAGGACCCCAACGCAGGGCGAGCTTCGGCTCGCCTCGGAGGTGTAGACACACGTGGATCTTCAACAAGGAGATCAAGCTCTCGGATCTCGTCCGGCGGCCGAAGAAGAAGACGAAGTCGGCCGGCGTCACGAAGCCGAGCAGCGACAAACGCAAGCGGCGCCGCAAGCAGGAGATCGTGGGCCTCAAGATCGGCGCCTCTCAGATCGCCGCCTCGCGGGTCGTCAACAACGGCGGTCCGGCCGCGAAGCTCGTGCAGCTCGCACGGGTTCCGCTGGAGCCGGGGATCGTCGTCGGCGGCGAGGTGCGGAGCGTGGCGGCACTCGCGGCCGCGCTCGACAGCTTCTTCACCGAGAACGAGCTGCCGCGCCGGGGCATCCGGCTCGGCATCGGCACCAACCGCATCGGCGTGCGCGCGGTCGACATCGAGGGCATCGACGACGAGCGCCAGCTCGCCAACGCCGTCCGCTTCCGGGCGCACGAGGCCCTGTCGATCCCGCTCGACCAGGCCGTGCTCGACTACCACGTCGTCCGCGAGACGGTGGACGAGTCCGGGAGCGTTTCCCGGCGCGTCCTGCTCGCGGCCGCCTACCAGGAGCCGATCGACCACTACATCCAGGCATGCCGGGCTGCGGGTCTGGAGCTCTCGGGCATCGACGTCGAGGCGTTTGCGCTGCTGCGCGCAGTCGCGCCGCGCAACGGCAACGGCGACGCGCCGGCGGTCGCGACGGTCGTACTCTCGATCGGCCACGACCGCTCGACGCTCGCGATCTCGGACGGCACCGTCTGCGAATTCATGCGCGTCCTCGACTGGGGCGGCTCGAAGCTCGAGGCCGCGATCGCGCGGGAGCTCGCGCTGACCGGGCCGGAAGCCGCGGAGCTCAAGCTCGAGCTCGATCTCGGCGCCGAGGTCTCCGAACAGCACGATCCGCTCCACGCGAGCGCCCGAGCCGCCGTCGTCCGCGAGCTGCAGACGCTTGCGCGGGAGCTGATCGCCTCGCTCCAGTTCTACCAGGGCCAGCCCGGCTCGCTCGCGATCTCCGAGGTGCTCCTCACCGGCGGCACCACGAAGCTTCCGGGTCTCGCCGAAGAGCTCGAGCGGCTCACGCGTGTCCCGGTGCGGGTCGCCGATCCACTCGCAGGAGTTCAGGTCTCGAACGGAACCGCCGACCGCGACGACCTCGCGTCGCTCGCAGTCGCGATCGGCCTGGGGGTGCAGAACTGATGGAAGCCGTCAATCTTCTTCCGGCCTACGCGCGCCCCGGTCATCCCTGGGCGGCCGTCGGCAAGGATCTCTCCGCGCGCCGCGTCCTCAAGGCCGGCTCGGTCGTCGGGTGCGTCGCGGTGCTCGGGCTCGGCCTCGGGTTCGTCCACGAGCGCTCGGTCGTCAACGACAACCGCGCCGCGCTCGCCGACGTCCAGGCTGAGGTCGCTGTCGCCGACGCCAAGGCGGCGCCGCTCCGCGCGACGCAGGCCGCCGCGGCTGCGCGAATGGCCGCGGCCGGCACCGTCTCGTCGAACCGGATCGCCTGGGAGGGGCAGCTCCGAGACCTTTCGCGGGTGTTGCCGCGCCAGGTCTACCTGCAGAGCCTGGCCCTGCAGTCGCCGACGCCGCTCGCCTCGGGCGCAGTCACGGCCGCTCCGACCACCGCCGAGCGACAGGCTTCTCGGCAACGGGTGTCGCGTCGTCGCACGTGCGCGTCGCGCTCGTCCTCGACCGGCTCGCGAGCCTGCCGTGGCTCTCGAACGTGACGCTCGTATCGACCACGAGCGGCGCCGCGGGCGGAACGCTCGCCAGCGGCGACACGTTCTCGGTGACCGCCAATCTCAACCCGACCGGAGGTGCGAAATGATCGACCGGATCAACGGGCGACTCGCCCTCCTGCTCGCGATCGCCGCGCTGCTCGTCGTTCTCCTGGCGGGCTGGTTCGTCCTCGTCTCGCCCCAGGTCTCGAAGGCCGCGGCACTCGACACACAGATCGACGACACGAGCATCAAGCTCGAAACCACGGAGGCCTTCATGCGGAGCCCTGAGGCGCACCAGAGCGTCGCCGATCTCCGTCGCCTGCGCGTCGCGCTCCCGGACGACGTGGAGATGTCGACGATCCTCCGGCAGCTCGCGTGGGCGTCCCGTGTGAGCGGCGTCAAGATCGACAGCATCACGCCGTCCGCGCCCGTTCCGTCGAGCGGGGCGCAGGCCGTGCCGATCGCCGTCGCGGTCAAGGGTCACTACTTCCGGCTCGCCAAGTTCATGAACCTGCTCCGGAAACAGGCTGGGGTCAAGGACGGAAAGGTGCACGCGTCGGGACGGCTCTACGCCATCGACAACGTCTCGTTCTCGAAGGGCGACAAGGGCCTGATCACGGGGACGGTCGCGCTCGACGCGTTCGTGTTCGGAACCACTCCGACGCCGGCGCCGGGCTCGACGACCGCCGCCCCTTCGACGAGCACCACGACCACGACGGCGCCGTAAGGTGGCCTCGGCGGCAGCAATCAGGCGCCGGGGATCGGCGAACAGCGCGCGGATCGCTGCGAAGCAGCGCCGCCAGACGATCGTCGTCGTCGTGCTCTCCGTCGTGCTGGTCGCGCTGCTCGCGTACCAGGTCCCGCGCCTGCTCGACCGCTCCAGCAGCACCGGCTCGGCGGCGGTGCCCGCCGCCCCGGCTGCATCGGTTCCGGCGCCCGTGTCCGGGCGCGAGGGCAAGCGGGTCTCGGGGAAAGGCTCCGATCCGTTCGCCGTCAAGTCGCTGCCGAACGGTGACGCCCGTGCCGCGGCCGCCGGTGGGCCCGACCCGTTCACGGCGCCGTCGACAGCTTCGTCCTCGTCGGTCGCGAGCGCGCCGGCCGCACTGCCGAAACGGATCGTGATCGGCCGACCGGGCGGTCACCGGGTCGCGAAGCGCGGCTGGATCGTCATCCTCGCCTCGATCCCGACCGGGAACGGGCGCGGCGCGGCCGTGCGCTTCGCGCGCGGCGCGCGTCGGAACGTGGGTGCACTCTCGATCCTCAACTCGTCGAACCGCCGGCCGCTGCGCGGCGGCTACTGGGTCGTCTACTCGGGCCCGCACTCGACGCTGGCGGCGGTCTCGCGGCGAGCGGGCGGCATCCACGCGGCCGGCTACCGCACGGCCTACATCCGCGAGCTGGTGGTGTACCGGTGAGGAGGCTGACGACACGCCTCCGCAGGGAAGAAGGCATGACGCTGATCGAGCTGCTGATCGCGATGACCGTGATGGCGATCGGCATCGCGGCGCTCGTCGCCGGCTTCAGCTCGGGCATCCTCGCCGTCAACGCGTGCACGCACCACGTCGACGGCGGGCACGCTCGCGGACAAGCAGATGGAGCTCTACCGGCAGGCGGCGTTCACCTCGCTGCCGATGGCGCTGCAGAGTCCGACCACGCCGCACCGGCGCCGGACGGTCACACCTACTGGATGCAGGTCGACGGCGACTGGACGTGTGCGATCGGCACGTACTCCGCCGGGCCGCCTGCGAGCTGCTCCGGCACGCCCGCAAGCCGTCCGGTCAAGCTCCTGACCATCACGGTCCGCGACGGCTCGGCGACCGGGAAAGTCCTCTTCACCGAGAGCGCGACCTTCGACGCCTCCACAGGCTGACAACCCACTCCACGTAAGGAACCCAGATGGCTGCATTCGCATACGACGCAATCAACGCCCAGGGGCTCGATAGCTCCGGCGTCATCCACGCGCCGGACCTGAGCGCCGCCCGCGAGCTGTTGCACGGGCGCGGGCTCCTGCCCCACTCGCTGGCCGAGCGCACCGCCGCGGGCGGACGGGGGGCAACTAGCGCGTTCAAGAAGGTCAAGCCGAAGTCGCTGCAGGTCTTCGCGCGCCAGTTCGCGACGATGATCGCGGCCGGGGTCAGCGTCGTTCAGGCGCTCGTGACGCTCGAGCAGCAGACCGACGACAAGTACCTCGTCGAGGTGATCGCCGACGTCCGCTCCGAGGTCGAGGGCGGCGTCGTCCTCTCGAAGGCGCTCGCGCGCCATCCGAAGGTGTTCAACCGCCTGTTCGTCGCGATGGTCGAGGCCGGCGAGTCGTCGGGAACGCTCGACACCGTGCTCGACCGCGTCGCGACGCAGATCGAGAAGGAGACGAAGATCAAGCGGCGCGTCAAGGGAGCGATGGTCTATCCCATCGTCGTGATCTCGTTCGCGTTCCTCGTGCTCACGTTCATGCTCCTGTTCATCATCCCCGTCTTCGTGAAGGTCTTCGACTCGCTGGACGGAGATCTGCCGATGCTCACGCAGCTCGTGATGCACGCCTCGAACGCGATGCGGCACTACTGGTTCATCATCTTCCCCGCGATCGGCGGGATGATCTTCGGGTTCCGGAAGCTCAAGCGCACCGAGCGCGGACGGCAGGCCTGGGATCGCTTCAAGCTCAAGATCCCGATGCGCATCGGAGACGTCGTGCACAAGATCGCCCTCGCGCGCTTCTCGCGCACGCTGGCGACGCTCGTCGCGGCGGGAGTCGACATCATCAGGGCGCTCGAGATCACCGGCGCCACCTCGGGCAACTGGGTCGTCGAGGAGTCGCTTGCGGACATCCGCACGCGCGTCCACGAGGGCGTGCCGATCAGCCAGCCGCTGCAGGAGGACCCGGTCTTCCCGCCGATGGTCGGCCAGATGGTGAAGATCGGCGAGGAGACCGGTGAGCTGGACGGAATGCTCGGCAAGATCGCCGACTTCTACGAGGACGAGGTCGACTCGAGCATCCAGTCGCTCACCTCGATCATCGAGCCGATCCTGATGATCGGCGTGGGCGCCATGGTGGGCGTGATCGTGATCTCGATGTACCTGCCGATGTTCAAGATGCTCACGCTCATCAAGTAGGAGCTGCTGCTGCCGCAGCACGACGCGCCTGCGGCCTGGTCTCACGATCAGGCCGCCGGCGCGTCTCCTATCGATCGCGCCGGCCGCCCCGCTTCACTTCTTATGCCTCGCCGTCTCACCCACGTTCTGTTTGCCGTTGCCGTAGGCCTGATTGCCCTGGTCAGCTTCTCGGCACAGCAGGGAGAAGCCAAGCGCCCAGTCGGGACGGCGCCGCATGCGAAGGCGTCCGCGAAGGCCGGGGCGAAGGCGAAGCGGAAAGCCCGCGCCAAGGCCAGGGCCCGCATCAAGGCGAAAGCACGTCCGAGAGCGAAGGCCAAGGCACACGCGAGAGCGAAAGCCCGCGCACACGCGAGGGCGAAGGCTCGTGTGCGTGCACGACTGCAGCGCAAGCGCCGGACCGGCGTTCGCGCCGTCAAGATCGCACGCCGTTTCCTCGGCGTCCGTTACGTCTATGGCGGAGCTTCCCCGCACGGCTTTGACTGCTCCGGGCTCGTCCAGTACGTCTACCGCAAACTCGGCGTCCGGCTGCCTCACTACACCTTCTCGCAGTTCCGCCTCGGCCGCCGTGTCTCCCGTCGGGGCTTGCGGCCCGGCGATCTCGTCTTCATGAACGGCGTCCAGCACGTCGGCGTCTACGCCGGCGGCAACCGTTTCATTCACGCGCCTCGAAGCGGCGACGTGGTCAAGGTCAGTCGCCTGACCGGCTGGTACGCCTCCGCGTACGTGGGCGCACGCCGGATCGTCCGCCCGCGCTAAGTCCCGCCTACGGAGCGGCGAGCGCAGCGGGCAGCTCGGCAAGGCTCGAGATCCGCCTGAACGAGCTCTGTCGCCGGCGCTGCCCGAGCCCGACGAGGTTGAGCGTCTCTGGCCTAATGAGCGTCTATCGCGGCGAGCTCGACGCGCCTGGTGTCGAGGGCGGGCCAGGTCGACCAGCAAGTGTCCGCGGCGTTCAGCTCGCCACCCGGCCCTGGCCTACATCCGCTCGGACGACCTATCTGCGTCATGCGGCAGGTGCGGATTGTGCGCGACCCTAAACGGATGATTCGTACGCTTACACTCGCCCTGCTCGTTGTCGGTACCGCCCTTGCGCTGGTTCTCACGGCGACTGCTGCCGGCCCGCAGGTGCGCGTGCTGAGCGTGACCGGAAGGGGGGCCTGATGGCGGCCGCCGTCGGCTACTACGTCGAGGCGCTTCCCAGCGGGCGGTTCGCCATCATGCACCGCGACCGCCACGGCGTTTCCGCCGAGGTCTACATGCCCTACCCGACGCGGGGGGAGGCCGACCTCGCCGCCAGCGACATGAACTGCTTCGAGGCCCGCGCGAACCCCGCCGCCCACGCGCGCACCGTGGCGGAGTCCGCCGCCCTGTACGAGGTCGCCCCGTGAGCGCAGGCAAGGACACCGGCAGTATCACCGTCATCGGCCCCGGCGTGGAGCGCAGCTGCAACGGGCAGGCCACCCTCGGCGCGGCGCTGTCTGCCGCGCAGGGGCTCGCCGTCGACGCCGAGCCGGGCGGCACCCTCTACGTCCGCGACCGCGACGGGCGGCTCGCCTACCCCGTCGAGCCCCACGCCGGCGCGACGCTGACCTTCCGCGCCCCGAAGGACGACTGATGACGGTAAGAGAGCGACGCAAGCAGCGGATCGCCGTCGTCGACGGAACCCTGAAAGAGCTCTGCGCGCTGCGCGACGGGCTGGCTCGGCGGATCGCCGAGCTGGAGCGCGAGCGTTCGGCCCAGCAGGCCATCCTCCTGCGCCGGGAGGACTCCGATGGTCACCGCTGAGACACACGTCGGCAACCTCTCCGACGAGGCCCTGCGCTGCATCGTCGAGGACGCGCGGGCCGCCGGGCCGACCTTCCGGTGGACGATGCGGGAGAAGGATGCGTGGACGGAGTTGCGCCGGCGCGAGCAGCGGACGTGGCCCGAGGACGACGGCCGCGGCGACGGCCCCGGCGCGGACGGGCTCGAGCCATGAGAACGGAGCCGAAGATCCTGCGCTCCGGAAGCTGCTACCAGTGCGGCGCCGAGCGCCCGCCCGGCGCGGTCAAGAACGTCGACACGTTCTGCACGATCGAGTGCTGCAAGGCCTACTACCGCGGGGAGCCACGGACGACAGCGAAGGGGGGCGACCTCGTGAAGCCGGGCGTGCCCGAAAGCCAGGGCGGCGACCCGCGCGGCAACGCCGACGACGCGCACGCGACGTTCAGGTTGCGGCGATTGCACTACCGCGTGGGTGCGTTTTCACTGGCTTGCCGGGTACCGGCCATCGCGGCGGCGATGATCGTGCTCGCTGTGACACTCGGCTCGACTGGAGCCGCTGCGAGCAGCGAAGCGCGGACCGTTGAGGTTGGAGTAGTCGCGTCCGTGTATGACGGGGACACGCTCACGCTTCGCGATGGCCGGAGGGTACGGCTGCTGCAGGTCGATACTCCGGAGCTCGGCTCCAGCGAGTGCTACTCGCGCGCGGCGAGAACGGCGCTGCTCGGCCTCGCGCCAATCGGAGCGAAGATCGTTCTGGAGAGCGATGGTCGCCTTGACCGGACTGACCGCTACGGCCGACTGCTTCGATACGTGAAGCGGAAGGGCGTGAACGCGAACGTCGCGCTCGTGCGGCGCGGCGCGGCGGCCCCCTACTTCTACAGGGGTGAACGAGGCCGCTACGCGACATCGCTGATGCGAGAGGCGCGGAGCGCGAAGGCGTCGAGGCGCGGACTTTGGAAGGCGTGCCCCTCGACCGTCCTAGACCCCGGTCATGCCGTCACGACGGGCTGGAGTGGGCCGTCGACAGCGAAGCCGACCCCAACGGGCAAGTGCGATCCGAACTACGCCGGCGGTTGCGTTCCACCGCCGCCGCCCGACCTCGACTGCGCGGACATTCGCGCAATGGGCATAGCGCCCGTACGAGTCGTGGGGTCGGACCCGCATCGACTCGACGGTGACGGCGACGGGTTCGGATGCGAATGATCACCGCGCCCGTCATTTGGTAGCGGGCCGTCAGCTAGAGGGCAGGCGGGCCTTGCTCAATGCGGCTCAAGACCGGCGCGAGCTGGTCGACTTGACCACTGCTCTGAAGCTGGCGTTCGTCCCACCAGGTCGCACCGGCTTCGACCAGCGGCCCGATTACGTCACGAGACTTGGCCGGGTCGCCTGAACTGACTCCGCCAAGAACGATCTCGAACGGGCGGTCGTGGCGGTCGTCGCGGTGTTGGTGGAGGTAGGCGACCAGGTCGCGAACCTGGTCGACTGCCGGAACCTCTCCATGCGCGGCGTCGGCGAACAACGGGACCGCCCCGTCCCAACGGGCGGCTCGGCGCATCGGTCGGCGGTGCGGCCAGAATCCGCCGATCCAGACCGGTGGACGCGGGCGTTGCGTCGTGGCGGGCAGCAAGGTCACGTCGTGCGCCTGATAGTGCTTCCCGTGATGATTCACCGGCTCGCCTGACCAGTAGCGTTGCAGCAGGTCCAGGCCTTCATCCAGGCGCTCGGCCAGCACGACCGGATCCGTTGGCTCGCCAAAGCTCCCGTACTCGTCCTCGATCGGCCCCCCTAGGCCCGCACCGAAGATCACCCTCCCGCCGCTGAGGGAGTCAAGGGTGGCCACCTGGCGGGCGAGCTGCTGCGGGCGCCGCCGGGCGACCGGAGTGACGAGCGTGCCCAGTCTGATCCGAGACGTCGCCAGCGCCGCAGCGGTCAGCAGCATCCAAGGGTCTCCATAGGGACGACGATGGCCTCGATGCACTACGTGATCCCATACGAACAGCCCGTCCCAGCCGGCCTGCTCCGCCGCTGAGGCCACTGCCGCCACCGACCTGGCATCGGCGAAGTCCCCAAAGTTTGGAATGTTGATCGATGAGCGCATTCCCCGCATGCTGCCTACCCGTGGACGGCCGGCGACGGCGGTCTTGCTCGGGCCTGGCTCTGGCGATGCTGCCCCAACTCGCGCCATTGGCCGTGACAAACAGCTCCTGACACCGCGAGACGAGTCCTCGCAAGCCTCTTCTACCTCGGTTGGACGTGCGCGCTGGCCGCCTACCTCGTGGCTGTCGTTGTCCGACGACGGCGACCCTCTCCCGGACGATCCGCGTGGATGGTGCATGAGGCGCATACGCAGCCTCAAGGACAGCGGTCTCTACGCCGATACGGCAGTCGTGAGAGCGAGCGCGTCACTGCGGTTCGGCGGCACGTCGGGCCGACCCGACCGGTTTGGCTTGGTGCGCGCGTCGGACCGGCTCTTCCTCATAGTCGTCCCGGGGGCAGCGCTGGCGTCGGTCGACCTCTTCGTAAAGCTGAAGTTCCCGACGGAGTTGTGGGCCTACCACCACCGCTCCCACGCGTGGATCGTCGCCTCGGTCGTACTTCTGCTCGCGGTCGCCTCACTCGCCTTCGTGCGCTCGCGCGCGGTGGCGCTCGCGGCCGGGGTGATGTGCGGAGGCGTGATCGGAAATCTCGTCTCCGCGCGCGCAAACGGGAACTGGGTGCCGAACCCGCTCATGATCGTCGATTACGGCCACATCCTCGCCTTCAACCCCGCGGACGTCTTCTTCGTCGTCGGAGACCTGTTGCTGATGCCGACGCTGATCGTCGTGGCGCTCCGAAGCCACCATTTCCGGCTGCTCGCAACCGTCACTTTCCGCCGCCGGGAAGCTCGCCACTCGTAGCCCGTCCGGTCGCGCAGGCAAAGGCGACCATCAGCTGAACTGCGTCGTCGGTCGGGGCGGACGCCTCAGCTTCCCGCGCCGTAACGAACCCGCAGGCTGGCAAGGGCCGGGCTCAGGCCCTCGACTCGGGCTTTTGTCGCGTAACTTGCGCCCGGCCTTCGGTTCGCCGCCCGCCCGCTGAGCGGTACCTCCGGCTCCATCTCTCGGAGGCTGCCCGATCGGGCACACAGATGCCGCGATCGTTGTTCCGTCGGAGATTCCTGAGGCATACTCGCGGCGCAAACAGCGAGAGGACGATTCGTGGCGCAGCACAAAGCGTCCGATGAGAGAACCGCCTCGGCGAGACACCTCGGTGGCCGCAGCTTGAGCGCGCCGCAAGTGTCGCCGCCGCCGCCGCTCCTGCTTTCGCTCCAGCAGAGCGCCGGTAACCGGGCCGTCGCGGGGCTGATCCAGCGGTTGTGCGAGGAATCGGGAGAAACGCGGTTGCCGCCGGCCGCGCCGGCGCCTGGCCAGCGGCTCATCCAAAGAGTGCCGTGGCCCAACGCGAAAGCGAGGTTTCAAACAAAAAACGACGAGGGCGCCGCGAACTCGGAGTATGACGTCGAAAAAGAGACCTACAGGCGGTACGCGCCGATCAACGAGCAACCGGGGCGCAACCCGGACCAGGTGTATCAGGACGGACCCCGCAGCTTTGCGTACATCGAAGCCGGCAAGGAAAAAGATCCCGACTACGTCCTCTCGGCCAAAGACACGGCCACCGCAACAGCTGCCGGCAACACGATAACTCTCAAGCACGGGTGGCCCACGGAGGAGGCGGGCAAGGCATTAATCGCGCATCGGGTGCCACAAGAAGGGCTGGTTGTATGGGACGCCGACGTGGAGGACAACGGGACGGTCAAGGAGGTTCCCGTGAAGGGCCAGTTTGAAAAGGATGTTCATGTGGGCCATACAGTCGTGAACCTGGGAATCGATAACGATGCGACGCTGAAGGCGGCAGCCGGAAGGGAAGATCTAAGGCGCTTGCGCAGCTTGTTCTAGCGCCGTTTCCCAGCGGAGTTCAGTTCACCCACCTTCGGTCGCCACCGAGCAGCAAGCTGTAACCGGTAATCCCAGCGGGGCATCGCCTTCAACCTCAGCCGTGTGCCGTGTGCCGTGGCCGGAGCGGCGCGGAACCGCTGTTGAGTTTCGGGGCACTCGTGGCTGCGAACCGCAGGCGGCACTGAAGCAACCGCAGGGTGCTTTCGTTACCCTGGGACCGGACTGCGGCCTGCGGTCTGCGGAAAGTCAACGCCGTCAGGAGGCCGCAGAATGAAACCTCTCATCGCGGCAGCAGTAGCCGCCGCATTCCTCGCCGGGCTGAGCGTTCCACCGGCCGGTCTGGCCGCCCCGACGCTGCACGGCGTCGTTCAGGCAGGGACGTCGACTTCGGCGTCAGCGATCACAATGGATCGTCCGCCGGGCACTCTTGCCGGCGACGTCCTCATCGCCGTCGTCGATGCGAGGCTCCCCGGGTCCGCGTCGATCACCGCTCCGAATGGCTGGTACCTGATGAGGAGGGAAGGGATCGAGGGCGCCGGGAGTACAGCGCTTTCGCAGGCTCTCTACTACCGCGTCGCCGGCCTTCTCGAGCCGAGCTCGTACACGTGGGACTTCCAAAGGAAGACAGGTGCAGCCGCGGCTGTTCTCGCCTACGGAGGCGTCGACGTCGCGGCACCGATCGCAGACCACGCCGGACAGGTGCAGAGCGATGCGACGTCGATCGTCGCGCCCTCGGTCACCTCGACGGAACCCGAAGCGGGCCTGCTTGCGTTCTTCGGGACGGCAGGAACGAACCGGATCACACCACCTTCCGGAATGACCGAGCGGCATGACATCAGCGCAGTGCGGCAACCGAGTGACGAGTTCCGAGAGCGCCGATGCCGTGCTGAGCGCGGCCGGCAGTTCCGGGGAGCGCACGGCGACGAGCGATTCGACGGCTCGACAGGCGGTAGGCCAGCTGGTGGCACTGAACGCTCTGAGCGTGACCCCGCCGCCGCCCCGCCCCCTCCGCCCCCACCCCCGCCTCCTCCTCCACCACCGCCGTCACCTCTGACGCTGACACCGGTCGATGGCGGCCTGAACTACTACAACCAGTTCCCAAATCCGCTCCCGTCGGCGCCTTCGTACTTCCCTATCGCCGTCTGGGGCAGCTACGCGCACGAGGCTTCGAACATCATCAAAGACCAGCTTGTGGGGCTCAACACCTACGTTTGGGTGGCGGACTCCTCTCCTGGGTACATGCAGAACATCCGTAACGCTGGGATGCATGTGGTCCAGGACGTCGGGAACCAGGCCAACAACGGCGTCGAGACACAGGGTTGGCTTCTTTCCGACGAGATCGACATGACTCAGGGTGCGTCGGCTTGCCCAACGGCGCTCAACAATCTCAAGGCGCAGATTCCTGGCAGCCATCAGGCGCTCGTGTACGACAACTATGGCAAGGGCGTGATCTTCTGGTTGACGGACGCCCAAGCCGCCTGCTTCGCCAACTACGACGATGCGAACTCCGCCGACATCTACTGGTTCACCGACGGGAACGTGTGCTCTTCATCGTCGGAGGGCCCACGTTTCTACGGGCTCGAGGGAATCCGCGCACTTACCCAAGCCGAGTGCCGGAGGGCTAGGAACTACGGGGACGTCGTCAGTGACATGCGCCGGCTGGATGCTCTGAACGGCTCGGCACGGCACCCGATCTGGAGTTTCGTGGAGGTGGGCTGTCCGTTCGGCAACGGTAACTGCATCACCCCGGCGCAAGCCCGAGCGGCGACGTGGCACTCAATAATCGCAGGAGCGCGAGGGGTCATCTACTTCCAACACTCGTTCAGTGGCCCGTGCCAGACGCATCACGTGCTCCGGGACAACGGCTGTTATCAGGGGATGATTACCGTGATCACGGCCGTCGACGCTCAGATCAACCAGTTGGCTCCGGTGCTGAACTCGCCTTCGTTGTCGTCGGGGTTCACCGCGAGTGCGAGCGTGAGAGCGCGGGCCAAGTGGGATGGCCAAAACTTCTACGTGCTCGCCGGCTCCACCGAAAACGCCGCTTCCACGGGCTCATTTGCGATTTCTTGCGTGGGGAACGCGACCGCCACGGTGCTGGGTGAAACCCGGAGCGTCCCGGTGGTCTCGGGCGCGTTCTCGGATGCCTTCACGGACGGCAACGCAGTCCACCTCTACCGGATCGACGGCGGCTCGAGCTGCGGGCTGTAGATCCGTTTACCTGTCAGGAGCCCGCCGGCCCCATCGCCGGCGGGCGCGCCGCACCGGAAGCCGAACCTGCGTTCGAGGTCGCCCGGAGCGGCCTCGTGAAGGCAGTCCTCGTACCCTTATGTTCCAGGGTTACGCGATCTGCTGGCGCGCGCGGCGAGTCGTCCTAGTAGCCAAACCCGCCACCGGAGCCCGCGGACGTGGTGATTTCGTCGCCCGATGACGACAGCACGTACCAGAGACCGCCGAAGGCGTTCACGCCCTGTCCGTTCGTGTCGCCGGCCTTCTGGTCGGCCGAGAACAGGTAGAGCGGGTGGCCGTTGTAGGTGACCTGTGGCTTGCCGTCCGAGCGGACGCTGGTCGCGACGACCGAAGCATTCGCCCCGCCACCGACCGTCGGCTTGCCGGTCGCGCGCAGGGGCGGCCACTCGACGGCGCAGGCGCCGGTGCACGTGCTCTTCGTGCCCGAGTCCCGCTCGAACAGGTAGAGCGTGCGGCCCTGCGAGTCGACGAGGATCTTGCCGACGTTTTCGTTCGCGACGCCGACCGTGGCCGACTGTCCGTTCGCGGTCTTCGGCGGAGCCGGGGAGTTCGCGTTGCTGCCGCCGCTGCTGCCACAGCCTGGCGGCGGCCAGGGCGCCGACGACCAGTGCGGTCGCGCCGGCGAGAGTGGTGATGGACCTGCGAGTCATGCTCGCTCCTTTCGTTAGATGTGTAAAACGGGACACAGCGAGCATGCGGTCGCAGGGAGGCGCTCGCCTCTAGGAGTCACGGGCGAGAGGCCCTAGTTGAACCTCTGGTCCGAGTCGTTCCGCCGGGAGACTCCCCGGCCACCTGACGGTCGCCTGGCCCTCACAAAGCATCGATACGCGAGTGCCGATTTCGGCCCCCCAGCTTTAGCGCCGGGGTTCTATCCTGGTGGCCGATGATTCGTCACCTGCTCGGGTGTCGTTGAGCGATGTTGCGCGGCCGCTCTGCCGAGCGTGTGCAGCTTGATCGGCTGCTTGAGTCAATTCACGCCGGGCAGAGCGCGGTGCTGGTGCTGCGCGGCGAGGCGGGGTTCGGGAAGACCGCCTTGTTGGAATACCTGTCGGAGCGCGCGGCGGGATGTCGCCTCGCGCGAGCGGCGGGCGTTGAGTCCGAGATGGAGCTCGCGTTCGCCGGGTTGCAGCAGCTGTGCGCGCCGATGTTGGACCGGCTGGAGCAGCTGCCGGGTCCGCAGCGCGATGCGCTTGGCACGGCGTTTGGCCTGAGGACGGGGGAGCCGCCGGACCGCTTCCTCGTCGGGCTGGCGGTGCTCAGCCTGCTGGCCGAGGTGGCCGAGGAAGAGCCGCCGCTGGTCTGCCTCGTCGATGACGCGCAGTGGCTTGATCGAGTCTCTGCGCAGACGCTCGCGTTCGTTGCGCGCCGCCTACTGGCGGAGCGGGTCGGGCTGGTGTTCGCGGTGCGTGCAGCCAGCGACGAACATGAGTTGGCTGGCCTCCCGGAGCAGGTGGTCGGGGGTCTGAGTGACGGTGATGCCCGTGCGCTGCTGGACTCGGCGACCGGGCGACTGGACGAGCGCGTGCGTGATCGGATCGTCGCCGAGACGCGCGGCAACCCGCTCGCGCTGCTCGAGTTGCCTCGCGGGCTGACGCCGGCGGAGCTGGCGGGCGGATTCGCGCGTCCCGACGCGTCACCGCTGGCGAGCCAGATAGAGCAGAGCTTCCTCCGCCAGCTACAACCGCTCCCAGTTGAGACCCGACGACTCCTCCTCACGGCGGCGGCCGAGCCGGTCGGCGACGTGACCTTGTTGTGGCGAGCGGTCGAGCGGCTTGGGATCGGGGCCGACGCGGCAGCGCCGGCCGAGGCCGCGGGGCTCATCGAGTTCGGTGCGCGGGTGCGTTTCCGTCATCCGCTGGTGCGCTCGGCGGCCTACCGGGCGGGCGGCGTGAGCGACCTGCAGGAGGTGCATCGCGCGCTGGCCGATGTGACCGATCCAGATCTCGATCCTGACCGCCGAGCGTGGCATCGTGCCCACGCGGCGGTGGGGCCTGACGAGGAGATTGCCGCGGAGCTGGAACGCTCGGCCGGACGGGCGCAGGCGCGCGGGGGCCTTGCCGCCGCCGCCGCGTTCCTCGAACGCGCGGCGATGCTGACGACCGAGCCGGCGCATCGCGCGCAGCGCGCATTGACCGCAGCGCAGGCCAAGCACCAAGCCGGGGCGCCCGACGCCGCGCTGGAACTGCTGGCCACCGCCAAGGCGGGCCCGCTCGACGAGCTGGGTCGCGCCCAGGGTGAGCTGCTGGGCGCCCAGATCGCATTCGCGGTGCGTCGCGGCCGCGACGCTCCGCCATTGCTGCTCAGGGCCGCCCAGCATCTCGAGCCGCTCGATCAAAGGCTCGCGCGCGACACCTATCTCGACGCGTTCGCCGCGGCGACTTTCGCCGGCCGTCTGGCCAGCGGCGGCGGTGTGCTGGAGGTTGCGCAAGGGGCGCTCACGGCGCCACCGTCATTGCAGCCCCTGCGCGCGGCCGATCTCTTGCTGGATGGCCTGGCGCTCCGGACCACCCAGGGCTACGGGAGAGGGGCACCCGTGTTGAGGGAGGCGCTGAGCGCGTTTCGGAGCGAGCGCCTCTCCAGCGAGGAGGCGATCCGCTGTTTCTGGCTCGCCTGTTACGTCGCCGCCACGGATCTCAGGGATGACGAGATCTGGGACGTGCTCTCCGCCCGTCAGGTCCAGCTCGCCCGTGATGCCGGTGCGCTCACGGAGCTCCCCATCGCCCTCGCCACACGCCTCGCCCTCCTCCTGCTCGCCGGCGAGTTGGCCGCGGCCGCCTCACTGGTCGAGGAGCTGGCGGCGATCATCGATGCAACGGGGAGCTCCCTCGCGCCCTACGGCGCCATGTTGCTCGCCGCCTGGTGCGGCCGCGAAGCCGAAACGTCCAAGGTGATCGAGGCCAGCACGAGCGAGGTGGTGGCCCGCGGCGAGGGACTGGGGCTTTCCGACATCGAGTGGGCGAGCGCGATGCTCTACAACGGCCTCGGCCGGTACGAGGACGCGCGCGCCGCGGCCCAGCAAGTCCTGGCGTACCCGCACGACCCGCTGTTCTCATTTATCGTGCCCGAGTTCATCGAGGCGGCCTCCCGCAGCGGAAGGGCTGAGGGCGCCGACGACGCCCTCAAGCGGCTCGCGGAGTCGACACGCGCCAGCGGCACCGACTGGGCGCTGGGCATCGAGGCGCGCTCCCGAGCGCTGCTCAGCGACGGCGAGGCCGCCGAGTACCTCTACCGTGAGGCGATCCAGCGGCTTGGCCGCACCCGCATCCGCTTCGAGCTCGCTCGCGCCCACCTGCTCTACGGCGAGTGGCTGCGCCGCGAGCACCGACGGGTGGATGCGCGCGAGCAGCTGAGGCGCGCCCACGAGATGCTCAGCGACATGGGAGCCGAGGCTTTTGCCGAGCGTGCGCGCCGCGAGCTGGCGGCCACCGGCGAGACGGTGCGCAAACGCACAGCAGACACACGCGGTCAGCTCACCGCGCAGGAGACCCAGATCGCCGAACTTGCGCGCGAAGGCCACTCGAACCCCGAGATTGGCGGGCAGCTGTTCATCAGCCCGCGGACTGTCGAGTACCACCTGCACAAGGTGTTCACGAAGCTCGAGATCAGCTCGCGCAACGAGCTCCAGCGGGTGCTTCCGAACCAAGCACGAGAAGCCCAGCCGGTCTAGCCGACCCACCAGCAGCTCGAGGGCCTAGGGACTTCGGTCCCGGGACTAGGGCGTCGACTCGGGCGCCGCTCGATGCGAGCTCCTGCCCTTCTGACGCAAGCTCGGTGCACAACGTCAGGGAGGAATGAGATGAACAGCTCACACGATCACACCCCCGCCGGTCCCGCCCGAGTCGTGCTTGCCAAGCGCAGGAATGCCGGTATCCAGGTGACGCTCCTCTGGACAGAGGACACAAACGCCGTCGCGGTTCTCGTCCGCGACGACGGCACTGACGACGAGTTCGAACTGAGCGTCGAACCCGGGGGCAACGCGCTCGACGCCTTCGAACACCCTTACGCCTACGCCGCGTGGCGTGGCGTCGACTACCGGCTCGCCGACCTCAGAGACGCGGCTTAAGCTCCGCACCACTCGCTCGTGTGCCACGACGCGCCAGGAGCCGTTTGGAAGACTTCGCACACCCACACGAGGACAGGTATGAATGCCGGGGTCGACAGTTTGCTGACCGTGCGATGGCGGGATCGCTCCTTCGTTCTACGAGCCCCGGAACAAGTCGGGGAACTCGCGCGGAGGCTTGAACAGAAGGGCTTGGCCAACCTCGCCATGTCGATTAGAGGCGCAGTGGTCGAGGGCAAGGCGGGCTCTGAGAAAGTCATCAGCGACGAGGAACGTGAGGCTCTCTGTGCTGTGCTGACTGAGGCCGAGGGCGATCCGGCGCTGAGGAGAGCATTCAGACTCCTGTGCGCAGAACCGCAGATCGCCGGTTGGAAACAGGCGCCTAGGTTGCGACTGATTCGGCGCCGGGACCGCACTCTGAGTCGCCCATCTCCGGTCCGAACGGCCGCTGGATCTGCTTCGCTCGGTCAATGAGGATCCTGGTCGCAGGTGCGAGCGGCGTTCTCGGTCGCTCAACGCTACCTCACCTCGCTCGGCATGAAGTCCTCGGATTGACGCGAACCGGCGACAAGTTGCAACTTCTCCGCGATCTCGGAGCAGAAGGAATTGTCTGCGACGTCTACGACTACCCGGCCTTGGCGCTCGTGACGCGGCGAGCACGGCCGCAAATCGTGGTCAACTTCCTCACCGACCTGTCCACGGGATCGGACGAAGCGAACCAGCGCGTACGGCGCGAAGGCGCAGCGAACTTACTCAAGGCCGCCAAGGCGGCCAACGCGGCACGACTCGTCGTCGAAAGCGTTGCATTCCCGCTCCACGGAGACGCGGCTCGTGCGCTCGAACAGCTCGAGCACTCAACACATCTTTTTCCAGGAGAGGCGTTGATCCTGCGCTTCGGGCGCTTCTGGGGACCTGAAACCTTGCATGAAAGTCCACCCGAGCCGCCGACGGTCCAGATTGAGAAAGCAGGAGCGGAAGCCTCCAGGCTCATCACGCACGCACCGCCTGGAACATACGTCGTTACCTAGGCCGGCAGCACCCGCCGCGCGGTCGGCACCGCAGACTGGGGCAGGGACCCGGGCCCCCACGGACGCGACGGGCCGCCCAACACGCGACCCTTGATCCCACTGCATCCCGTCCATCTACTTGGAGGTCACACATGTCCGCATCAAGCATCGTCAGCAAGCCGGAAAGGACAGGGTCACTCGGCGACGAGGAGAGCCTGCGCGAGGTGCTCGACTTCCTCGTCACCGAGGAACAGCTCGGCGTGACGCTCGTGTCCGCCGCGATCGAGAACGCGCCCGGCACCCCCTCAGAAGCGTTCCTTCCCGTCTTGCGCAACGGCGTCACTCAGGAATACCTCCACGTGGAGGCGCTCAAGGAAGCCGGCGGCAAGCCACTGACGACCACGTACTGGTTCCCCGACGCGGCCCTCGACAACGGCGGCATCGGCGTCTTCGAGACCCTCGAGGTCATCGAGACGATCGAGATCAGCCTCTACCTGATCGGCGTCAGCGTCTTCGCCCGCCGCGGCGACGACTTCGGCGCCCGCCTGTGCGCAGAGGCGATGGGCACCGAGGCTGTCCACCGCGCGCTCGTACGCTTCGCACAAGGCGAACTGGGCAAGGAGATCGGCCCGCCCAACGACGTCGGCTTCGAGAACTTTGACTGGCCCACGCTCGGCGCGGTCCGCGAAGCCCTCGAGGGACTCGGCATCGGCTACGGGGTCGAGACCTCACAGCCCGGCAGGTTCTACGAGTACCCTGGCGACCCGCTCGCCAACGGCGTCGGCACTCCCGTCAACCACACGCAGCCACGCTAAACGCACCTACGCGCGGCGCGCGGCTCCGTCCAGCGCGCGCCGCGCACGCACAAGCCAAGACGGAGGCCGCCGGTTCTCCAGATCAACGAGGCGAGCCAGGGCTACCTCTCATTCCCTCGGCCTGAGCTCGACGTCATCGCGCAATCAAAAGGGTGAGTCGTAGGGGAGGAAGTCGCCGGTGCTCGTCGCGCGGGCTCGCCGCATCGCAAGCGGATCGGCCCGGCGTCACGTACGAACCCGATGGCGGCATTGGAGCTCGCCGGCGAGACGGCGAAGGTCATGAGCACGGCGTCGGCCCGGTAGGGGCTACGGCCGAGCCGGCGCTTGGTTATCGGTTGAAGGTGACAACTCGCCCGAGTCGAGTGACAGGTTCAGCGAGTCCCTACGGGGAGTGCCGACCGTGGGCAGTCCGGTAGTCGACGATCTTCTGGGCTGTTACGTCGCATATCGCCGAGCGTGGGCGGGTTGCCGTCGACCGCTGACCGGCGGCTAGCTAGCCGGCGACGCCATCGCCTTCGCCGCGTAGCCTGTCGATCGGCTGGCTGTCTTCAAGGGAGGGATATATGGCGAGCGTCGACCCGTATCGCGTGACCGACACGCTGGACGACGCCGTTCTCGCCAGCATCGCGACGCGGCTCGAGGTGCGTGGCCAGCACCCAGTCTTTGTGCGCATGCTGGACGAGTATCTCGACGCCATGGGCATCGACAACGCCGGGCACGTGATCGACCTTGGTTGCGGCACCGGCGTTGCGTCGCGTCGCATCGCACACCGGTCAGAGTTTTCCGGCCACGTCACCGGCGTCGACCGCAGCCCGTTTCTCATCGCTGCAGCCACGCGGTTGGCGGGCGATGAGAACCTCGCAGGTCGCATCGACTTCCGCGTCGGCGATACGCAGAGCCTCGATCTTGGCGCCGACGAGTTCGATGCCGTCGTCGCGCACACGCTGATCAGCCACGTCGAACGCCCCGCCGCCGTACTCGCCGAAATCGCCCGCGTCGCCAAGCCTGGCGGTTCAATCGGGATCTTCGACGGCGACTATGCGTCACTAACCTTCGGCCACCCCGATCCCGAGCAGGGCAAACGTGACGATGACGCTCTCATCGCCGCCATCGTCACCAACCCGCGCGTCATGCGCCAGATGCCGGTCCTCGTCCGCGACGCCGGGTTGGAACTCGTTGCGTCGTTCCCCTACATCCTCGCCGAGGTCGGCGCGGCCGACTTCTGGCGGCCCGCGATCGAATCGTTCCGCAAGCTCATGCCCACGGCCGGGGCCATGACGTCGCCCCGAGCCGACGAATGGGCCGAGCGGTTGCTGCAGGCATCCGAGGCGGGCCTCTTCTTCGGCGCCAGCAACTACTACGGATACGTCCTGCGCAAACCAGCTCGCCCCTGACGACGCTCCCAGGGATTTTCGCGTCTCTGTAGTCGCTGGCTCAACTCCGGCCCGGTTGAGGGCGTCTCGGCGGAGGATCCGCTACCTCTGGGCAGAAACTCGCCGCGTGCTCTCTGCGTGGCTCATGTTCGACCGTTTCGCGAAGGCACTGAGGGTCGCTGTCCGCGACGAGGGCTTCGTACAGATCCTCGGGGCGGGATTCCTCCTCGTCGCCGTTGGCACCATCACCTACACCACGAGCCAGGACTGGAGTCTCGTGGACGGTTTCTACTTCGCCGTCGCGACGTTGACGACATCGAGCATCGCCGACCCGGAGCTCACGATCACGGGCGCGCCGATCAAGATCTTCACCGTCTTCTACATCTTGGTCGGCATCGGCATCCTGGTCGAACTCGCTCGACAACTCGGCTTCGCCTACGTCCAGGTACGGCGCGAAGAGAAAGAGGCGAAAGCCGCCGAAGCAGAACACACAGCCGAGACGTAGCCGAGTTTCCTGCCGCAGCACTGCGGGCTTTCGGGGATAAACGCAACTCTGTAGTCGGGTGAAGGACCCTCGCCTAGGCAGTGTTCGGCGATGCCACCGAGTTTGCGGCAGTTAGTGTTAACGGCTGTGCGGGAGGGCTCGGGACAGCTTGTCCTTCGCGAGATCGAAGATCGTGATCTCGGCGTGCTGTTCGAGCACGCGACCGATCCCGAGGCGATCCGGATGGCCGCGTTCACTTCGCCGGAGGCCGATGATCGAACGAGCTTCGAGCGACGGTGGGCGCGGCTGAGGAGCGACGTCTCGACCACGAACAGGGTCATCGAGATCGACGGTCGAGTTGTGGGTCACATTGCGAGCTTCGACTTGGAGGGTCACCGCGAGGTCACCTATTGGATCGGCCGTGAAGATTGGGGCCGCGGCCTCGCCACGCGTGCCCTACAGGAGTTCTTGCAGCTGGAGGCAACCCGTCCGCTTTACGCTGGCGCCGCGAGCGACAACGCCGCGTCGATTCGTGTGTTGACGAAGTGCGGTTTCCGTATCGTGGGCGCGGGGCGCGGATTCGCTCATGGGCGCGGCGAGGAAACGGACGAGGTCCAGCTCCGACTCGATGCATGACCCCAACTGCCCTCGGCTGGACGAGCGTGCTGTCGCTAGACCGCAGTCGGGGATAAACGCAACTCTGTAGTTGACGAGAGAACCCTCGCCTGCGCCAGCGTTCCGGAATGACGCCTGAGCGAGTCGAGCTGCGCGCTGCTTGGGGGCTAGGCGCGCGGCGCGTACCGGACGCTGGCGAATGGCCAGTCGGATTCGAGCCACGCACTGACGGCGCGCCAGAGCGGGGTGTCGAGGTGAGCGTGGCTCTCCCGGACCCACGAGAGCGCACAGGCGTCGTGGTCGCTGTCGGGCAGCGGATAGATGTAGACGCACCCGATCACGTCGCGGCTGGACGGATCGAGCACCGTGTACGTGAATCCTTTCCGGTTGCGGAAGTCGTCGGCGTGGCGCTGGAGGTCGGCGCGGTTCTCGTCCGGCGTCATCTCTCGCGGCCAGGAGCCGTCGGGGTACCCGGGCGTCGCCGCGATGTGCTTCATCGACGACGTCCAGGCGTCGTAGTCCTGCTCGTTGTGCTCGGGCCCGAGCGGTTCGAGGACGAACTCGGAAGTCTCGCGACTGAGCGGGACCTCGAAGTCGGGCGGGACGAACTCGGACACGCGATCGATCGTAGAACGTTGGCTCAACCGAAGCCGGGGGCCGAATCGTCACTGCCCGAGTGACCTAAATGACGCCTGACGGTGCCGCGCGGGTTCTTACGGCTGGGCTTCGAGGACTTTCTTCACGACCCAGCGGTGTTTGCCGATCTTGCGTTCACGGCTGAACCCGAGCTTCTCGTAAGTCGATAAGGCGCCGTTGAAGAGGAAACCGGCGGGCACCGAGCTCGCATCTTCCGGATAGCCCTCGACGGTTCCGCCGCCAAGGCCCGCGATCAGGTCGAGCGCGCCTGCGAGTGCAGCCGCGGCCACACCCTGCCGGCGACGCCCCTTACCAACGAAGCAACACGCGATTCGCCAATCGGGCAATCTGGTCAGGTCTTTCTCGTACTGCGCCCGGTTCTTGATCTTGGGTACCTCGTCGGGCACGCCGAACTGACACCAGCCCACGCAGTCATCCCCTTCGAACACAAGTGCCGCATGTGCTGCGCGTGCCCTAACACGAGCCAGTTTCCGCTCGCGGTTCAGGTCCGGCTCGCGACTGTCATCAGCGTGGAAACCCATGCACCAACAGCCGCCGAAGATGCCGTTGTTGCGCTCCACGAGGCTGGCAAACGCTTGCCAGGTCGATTCATCGAGAGCCTTGATCGTGTAGCCCGACCCCATCGAGACGCAGGCTAACCCGTCGAGACCCAGACCACTCGCCTGCGCCAGCGTGCGGGACTGTCACCAGAGCACGGCCCGCGCGCCGCCACTTCCCGCGACTAGGCTCGCGCGAGTGGAGGTGCGCCCTGAAGCGATCAGAGATCGGTCGGCTGTGCGGGCGTTACACGTCGCGGCGTTCGGAGAAGATCACGTCCCGGTTGTTGCAAACCTCGTCGACGAGCTGCGCGACGCTGTCAGGCGAGGCGAAGGGCTTTCCCTCGTCGCGGCAGAACGAGACCAGATTGTCGGGCACGTGATGTTCAGCCCGAGCCTGCTCGACGCGCCGAAGCGCTTGCTCCCGGTGCAGGTGCTGAGCCCGATCGGGGTCGTGCCGGCGCGTCAGAACCAGGGGGTCGGAACGGCGCTGATCCGCCGCGGCATCGAACTGTTGAGCGAACGCGATGTCCCGCTCGTCTTCTTGGAAGGGGCACCGGGGTATTACTCGCGCTTCGGGTTCGAGCCAGGCGCAGCCCATGGA
This sequence comes from uncultured Actinomycetes bacterium, assembly GCA_963738205.1. Classification (GTDB taxonomy): domain Bacteria; phylum Actinomycetota; class Thermoleophilia; order Gaiellales; family Gaiellaceae; genus DATFQE01. Next base: position 1,384,231 of record CAVTVQ010000007.1, on the reverse strand, counting down.
TTCAGGAAGCCGTCGTTGCGAATCCCGGACGCAGGCGTTCCAAGTGCTCCGACTCCCGACCTACGAGTCTTGGATGACGGGCACGCTCGTGTACGCGGAGGCGTTCTGGAGGCACGACGCCGTCGGGCGCCGCGACCCGAAAGCCTGAAGTGGCGTGAGCAGCTGGGAGTGAGCGCCGCCTGGGCCGGCATTCCGGAATGGCGCCAGAGCGTGTCCGGCGTCAGCCGATTTGCTCGGCCAGCCCGATGAGAAGTCCTTCGGGCCCCCGGATGTAGCAGAGCAGATACACGTCTTCGTACCGGACTACTTCGTCGACGAGCTGCGCGCCGTGCTTCTGGAGCCGGGCGAGCGTATCGTCGAGGTCGTCCACCGCGAACATGACACGCAGATAGCCCAGCGCGTTCACGGGGGCGTTCCGGTGATCGGCGACCACAGGCGGCGCGAGAAATCGCGAGAGCTCGAGCCGGCTGTGGCCGTCCGGCGTACGCATCATCGCGATCTCGACGCGCTGGTCGCGCAGTCCAGTGACGCGCCCTGACCAGTCTCCTTCGATCATGGCTCGCCCTTCGAGCTCGAGGCCGAGTTCACGAAAGAACGCGATCGCCGCCGGGAGGTCATCGACGACAATCCCGACATTGTCCATCCGTTGAACCGCCACGCGGCCATTCTCGCGGATCCCAAAGATCACCCCTGTCCGCGAGGCACGAGGGATCCGATGTCGACTCGCGAGCGCCGTATGGCGCAGCGACGACGCGCGAGGTCCGCCGCCAGGGTGGAACGCTCTAGGTCAGCGCGAACGATGTTTGCTGCGACACCGCCATGGCGAGGTCGGCGCGCTGCTCGTGTTCAGGCTCTCCGTTTCTCGCAGCCGCTTCGGCCGCCGGTGTGCACAGTATCGAGTCGCCGAGGCTTCGTTTCGCAGCGCCCAGCACCTCGGTGCTGACCATGTTCGTGATCTTGAGGCCGAGCAGCAGAGACTTCGTGTACTCCGGTAGGTCACTGCTCTTGAGCCCCTCAAGATCCATATTGAGCGCGGCCACCTCTGCCGCGCTCAGGTTCTGCATGAGCGCGACCGCCACGGTCGGCAGGGCCTCCTTCGCCTTCTCGTACGACACGTCCCCCATGATCTCCCTGACGCGGCCGGCGCGGTCCGCAGCGCGAAGGCGGTCGGCCGAGCGGTCGGAGGCAGCCATGAGGACGCTCAGGACGCTGCTCGGGCCGATCCCGACATCATCGCTCCCGACTTTCACGACGAGGAGCGAACTGCGGAAGAGCGCCATCGCGCCGAGCCCTGCGATGAGCACCTGCGTCGCGGCGACCGCGTCGCCGGTCGCGCCGAACTCCCAGTCGAACGCCTGGATCACTCCCATTGCGAGCAGCGAGGCGGAGACGTTGAGCGCGATGTAGACGATTCCGGGGACGCTGAGCAGCACCCACGAAGGCGCGTCCCGGTACCGCGAGAGCAGCTCCGCCGTCCCGACCGTCGCGCCGAGCATCCCGACAGCCTGGTACCGCCAAACCTGATCGAAGTGCCAGTCGAAGAGCAGTGCGAAGAAAAAGACCCCCGCAGTGACGAGCAGCAACTCCACGAGCAGCACGGTGATCAGCCGCTTCCGGCGCGCCCGGACCTTGTCGGGATCCCAGAAGACTGCCTGGCCAAGGTAGTACGGATCAGATGCGAGCGAGTAGCGCGCCACTTCGGACATGGGGGTCTCACCTCCGGGTCGCCTGTGCCGCAGCCTCGATCCAACGTACGACTCGGAAGGACGCGTAGTCGTTCGCGGGCGCGACGATAGAAGTGTCAAGCTCGCAACACAGAGCGGACCACAGTTGCGGGAAATCGACTGGTTTCGCTCACGGGTGGCAACCAGTCCGGCGGACGAGCCTGGATCGAGTGGTGACGCCTGCTCGACGACGAACTCGCCGGGGAGGATCGAGACCCAGGGGAGCTCGACCTTGACCCCGAACGCTGCCTGTCTGCACACTCTTGGCGCATGCCAGGTCTGGAGGCGATCGGAATCGACGTGGAGGACGCGCTCGAGCGCGTCCGTGTTCCTGCCTACGTGATCGATCGCCACGGGATCATCCGTTGGCTCAATCCCGCCGCGGAGCGCATCGTCGGAGACGTGCGCGGGCGCCAGGTGACGTCCGTCTTTGCTCCCGAGGATCGACGCCGCGGGCACGAGCTCTTTCTACGCAACCTCATGGGCCCCCAGCAAGGCTCGGACAATCGAGCCGTGTTTATGGACGCCAACGGAGAGCGCATCACGATGGAGGTAAGCGGCGTGCCGCTCAAGCACGGCGACCATGTCATCGGCGTCTTCGGCCAGGTCAAAGACGTTGACGAGAATCGACCTCCGCCCGTGCATCCGCACCTGACGCCGCGCCAGATCGAAGTCTTGCGCCTGCTCGAACAGGGCCGCTCCACCGATCAGATCGCGACTGGGCTGCACATCAGTGTGGAGACGGTCCGCAACCACATCCGAGCCATCCTTCGGACCCTCGGCGTCCACTCGCGCCTCGAGGCCGTGGCGCTCGTCCGCCAGGGCCAAACGTCGCAGCTCGAGGTGAGCACCACGCTTGCACAAACGCCGGGAAGCGTCCCCTAGGAGCAGCGCCGCGGTTTGCCTGCCCATCAGGCCGAGCGGATATCCTTGGCTCGGTGCCCGTCTCGGACCGGCTCTTCCTCATCGTCGTCCCGGCGGCAGTACTGGCGTCGGTCGACCTCCTCGTAAAGCTGAAGGTCCCTACGGAGTCGTGGGCCTTCCACCAGCGCTCCGACGCGTGGGTCGTCCTCTCGGTCGTGCTTCTGCTCGGGGCCTCCTCACTCGCCCTCGTGCGCTCGCGCGCCGTGGCGCTCGCGGCCGGGGTGATGTGCGGCGGCGTGATCGGAAATCTCGTCTCGGCGCGCGCGGACGGCAACTGGGTGCCGAACCCGCTCGTGATTACCAATTACGGCCACACAATCGCGTTCAACCTCGCGGACGTCTTCTTCGTCGTCGGTGAGCTGTTGCTGACGGCGACGCTGATGGTCGTGGCGCTTCGAAGCCACCATTTCCGGCTTCTCGCAACCGTCACTTTCCGCCGCCGGTAGGCTCGCCACCCGGTTGCCGGTCCGGTCGCGCAAGCAAGGCGACCATCAGCTGAACTGCGTCGTCGGTCGGTGTCCCCGACCACAGCGGCGAACGGCGAGTACTAGCCTGCCCTTGTGAGCCGGGACGGTTTGAGGGTTTGCATCGTCGGCGCCTCCGGGAAGCTCGGGCAGTACATGGTCCAGCACGCGCTGGATCGGGGCTACGAGGTCGTCGGCGTGTGCCGGGAGCAAAGCGTGGGGAAGCTCGACGCGTTCAAGGGGCGCATCAGCGTCGTTCCGGGTGCGACGAACGACCCCGAGGTCATCAAGCGCGCAGTCGCGGGCTGCGACGGGGTGCTCGTCGTGCTGGTGCCCCGTGGGGTCCACGGCTATTCGAGGGGAACGGCCCAGGCTGTTCTCGATCACGCGCCTCCGGGGGCGCGCCTCATTTTCTCGTGCGGGTGGCACATCACGCGCGACGGCCAGGACGTGTATTCGTGGAAGCTCAAGGCGATCGTGAATGTCTTCGGCCCACTCGCGCGTCTCGCTCGGTTCGCCGACCTTGACGACCAGGTGGAGGCCTGCCGGCGGGTGTTTGCGAGCGACACGCGGTGGACTGTCGTGCGCGGGAGCGATCTGGAGGAGGGTGAGAGCCAGGGCCTGCCCGTATGGAGTCGGCACGTGGGCGATCCCATCCTCGAGAGCAACATGACGCGCCGCGTGGATTTCGCCCTCTTCATGGTGGAGGCGCTCGAGAACGACGAGCTCGTCCACGAGGCCCCGGCGATCGTCAGCTGCAAGACGCCCTCAGCGCTCGCACATGCCGCGAGCGTCAGCCGAGAAGTCGGAAGTACCGGCTGATCGGTAGAAGCGTGAATCCCGCCTCTTCGTACGCTGCTCGCGCAGGCGCGTGGCCGGGGTCGCCACCGGTCTCGACCACGGCGATGTCCATTCCCCCGCGTCGCATGTGGTCGATCGCAACCTCAGTGAGTCGCGAACCGATACCGCGCCGTTGATACTCGGGGTCCACGCCGATGATGTCGATCACGCCCATGCCTTCGTGGAAGGCGTTCAGCGCGACGGCGACGAAACCGACCGGGCGTCCGTCCACGGCAGCGACGAAGACGTGTCGGTCACGCCTCGTACAACTCGATCGTACGGACGCAGCCTGGTTCGCCTTCCAGTCCGGGTGCAGGCGGAGAAACACGTCATCGCCGAGAACGTTTCGCACCGACGCGAACACCGGCGCCCAGGCGCGAAGAGAGAACTCGACGATCGCATCGAGGTCGTCCCCTGAGAACGAGCGGATCCGGATCAGGTCGTCGGTCATGGCGACCGCGCTACCGTAGCCTGGCCGCGGATAACGCTTACCTGGGCCAGCGCTGCGGAATGTTTCCTGAAGAACTGACGCTGGATCTGGCCGGAACCGATGAGTTTTCGCTGGCCACCCCGTCTCTACCGCGCACGGATCCGTAGGCGTCCAGAACGTTCTCGCCTACACCAACGAATTCGGGAGGCAACTTGAAGCTTCTTCTTACGTCCGCTGGCATCAAGAACGCGAGCATCCACGACGCACTGGTCGAACTGCTGGGCAAGCCGATTGCCGAGTGCGACGCCCTCTGCATTCCCACGGCGTTGTACGGGCATCCCATGGCGGGTCCTCGCCAGGCGTGGCGGTGCATCAGCGGGCAGGAGGCTGGCACTCCGACGGTCGGACTGGGCTGGAAGTCCATGGGAGTGCTGGAGCTCACCGCCCTGCCGAGCCTCGACGCGGAGCGCTGGGTCCCGCTGGTCCGAGAGACTGACGTCCTGCTCGTCGAGGGCGGCGATGCCGCGTTCTTGTGCCACTGGATGCGGACGTCCGGCTTGGCAGACCTTCTGCCGTCGCTGCCCGAGACGGTCTGGGTTGGGGTGAGCGCCGGAAGCATGGTGATGACCCCCCGGATCGGTGACGACTTCGTGACGTGGCCGTCCGCGACAGACGACCGCACCCTAGGGATCGTCGACTTCTCGATCTTCCCGCACCTCGACAACCCTGACCTGCCGTGGAACACGATGGCCACCGCAGAAGAATGGGCAGCCGGCTTGTCAGGCCCCGCGTACGCGATCGACGACGAGACCGCAGTCAAAGTGGTCGACGGTACCGCCGAGGTCGTCTCCGAGGGGCACTGGAAACTGCTCACGCCCTAGGACTGAGACCTGGGCAAGCGTCCTGTTGCTCGCACCGCCTGGCCTCGCCCCGGACCTCGCGTTCGCCGCCTGAGCGCCGGGAACCGCGACCTCGAGCGAGCGGATGCGTTAGCTTCCCCCGCCGTGGCGAAGCGTCTCGCACTGATTGGGCTACTCGTGGCGATTGCCGCCACCTCGGCGGCTTTCTCTCCTAGCAAGGCTGCCGAGTTCTCCTGGCAGCTGAGCCCGACGGGCTCTGCCGCGCGGCTGCGCGGGCTGTCGGCCGTGAGCGACTCGGTCGCCTGGACGAGCGGCAGCCTGGGCACCGTCCTGCGCACCACGAACGGCGGCTCCACCTGGCAGTCGGTCGGACCGCCCGGCACGGCGGCGCTGCAGTTCCGCGACATCGAGGCGTTCGACGCGAACAACGCGGTGATCCTCTCGATCGGAAACGGAACGGACTCGCGCGTCTACGTGACCAGCGACGGCGGGGCGACGTGGACGCTGGCGTTCGAGAACACCGATCCCCTCGCGTTCTACGACTGCATGACGTTCTTCGACAAGAAGCACGGGCTCGCGCTCTCCGACCCCGTCGGCGGCAAATTCCGGATCCTCTCCACCTCGGACGGCGGCAACAGCTGGCACGTCGTCGACGCCGACATGCCGCCCGCGCTGCCGGGTGAGTTCGCGTTCGCGGCGAGCGGCCAATGCCTCACCTCGGCGGGCGGCCGCGACGCCTTCTTCGGCACCGGCGGCGACGTGGTGTCCCGGGTCTTCCGGTCGGATGACCGGGGCGAGACCTGGACGGTCAGCACGACGCCGATTCGCAGCGGGCCGAGCTCCGGCATCTTCGCCCTGGCCTTCCGCGACCCGCGGCACGGCCTCGCGGTGGGCGGCGACTTCGCGACGCCGACGGTCGCGCCCGACGCGGCCGCGCTGAGCGACGACGGCGGCCGCAGCTGGTCGCTCGTGGACGACGCGCCCAACGAGTACCGCTCCGGCGCCACCTGGGCGTCTGGTCGAGTGGCGCTCGCGGTCGGGCCGAGCGGCAGCGACGTGAGTGCGGACGCCGGCGAGTCGTGGCAGCGGTTCGACGACGGCAGCTTCGACACGGTGGACTGCGCCGGCGGCTTCAAGTGCTGGGCGTCCGGCGAGCAGGGCCGCGTCGCCTTCCTAGTCCGCTAGCCGCGCAGCGCCGATCACGTAGGGCGCGCACGTGATCGTCAGGACGGACGAGGCGTGGAAGCCGGGGTCGAGCCAATCGAGCTCGAAGCCGGCCGCGCGGATCGCAGCCTCGGTGTCACGCGTCGTCTCGCAACCGCCCAGCGCCCGCGTCCAGAACAGCCGGTCGACGGCGCGCTGAACGCCGCGAAACGCTGCGTTTCGCGAGCGCACGTGCTCCCAGAAGCGGAGCTCAGCGCGCGGTCTCAGGACGCGCCGGAGCTCGCGAAGTGCTGCCGCCGGGTCGGGCACGCTACATAGCAGCCCCATGACAACAGCCGCGTCGAAGCTCCCGTCCTCTGCCGGCAGCGAGGCAGCGTCGCCGCCGACCAGCTCGATCGGGAAAGGTGCCGCTTCGGCCCGCGGCGCGGCGGAAGCCCGGGCCGTCGGATCCGGCTCGACCGCCAGCAGCCTCCGCACCTCCGGCGGGTAGTGCTCGAACGAGCGGCCGTCGCCGGAGCCGACCTCGATCACCTCGCCGCTCAGCTCCGAGAGCACCCGCGCGCGGATCTCCCGCGCGATTGGATCGGGGCGCCGCTGCTCGCGCCGCTCCAGGTAGCGCGCGAACCGCGACTGCTGCGGGCCGTACAGCGTCGACTCGCTCATGTCGGCGTCACCGTAGTCGCACGATCGCGGTCCGCGCCTACGCACCCGAGTCGCGGTGGTAGGGTCGGCGCGTTCCAACCAGGAGGAGGAGGCCGATGCCGTCGGGAGCCGCCCGTCTCGTCGCGTTGTTGTCCCTGCTGTTCGCGTTCGGTGCCCTGGCACCAGCTGCGGTCGGCGCCGACCGGTACGTCGCTCTCGGCGATAGCTTCTCGTCGGGAGTGGGCACAGGCAGCTACACGCTGTCGAGCTCCTGTCGCCGCGGAGTCTTCGCCTACCCGTGGCTCGTCGCCCAGCAGCGGGCGAACACGTCGCTCACGTTCGTCGCCTGCTCGGGCGCGACGACGGCGTCCCTCATGTCCAGCCAGATCCAGTCGGTCACCGCGGACACGACGATCGTCACCGTGACGATCGGCGGCAACGACATCGGGTTCTCCGACCTGATCGTCCAGTGCACGCTCGCCAACTGCTCGTCCGCGCTCGACAGCACGCGCGCCAGCCTGGAGACTTCTCTAGGGCCGCGGTTGACGACCACGTACTCGGCAATCCGCAGCCGCGCGCTCGGAGCAACGGCGATCGTGCTCGGCTACCCACGGATGTTCTCGACTGCAGGCTGCTTCGGGACCCTCGGCATCTCGTCGACCGAGCGCACGAAGGCGAACCAGCTGGCCGATGCACTCGATGAGCTGAGCGCTCGGCGCGCGGGCCTGGCCGGTTTGACCTACCAGAGCGCAAAGACGCCCTTCACCGGCCACGCGGTCTGCTCGTCGAGCTCCTGGCTCAACGGGCTCAACCTCTTCAACACGGGCGAGAGCTACCACCCCAACCGGAACGGCCACAGCCTCGGGTATGCGCCGCTCGTGCGCTCCGCGCTCCCCTAGCCGTAGGAGGACGATCGCCTATCAGAGGACGATCAGCGAGACCGCCACGAACTGCAGGACCGCGGCAGCCACGACGAGCACGTGGAAGACCTCGTGGTAGCCGAAGATCGCGGGGAACGGGTCGGGTCGTCCCACGCTGTAGACGACCGCCCCGAGGGTGTAGAGGAGACCGCCGATGATCACGAGCACCGCGGCCCCGATCCCGAGGCTCGAGAAGAGCTGTGGCGCGGCAATCACGCCGACCCAGCCGACGGCCAGGTACGCGATCGCCCCGGCCCACGTCGGCGCGTCGATCCAGCAGAGGTTGAGCGCGAGCCCGAGCACGGCCCCGATCCACACCGCCACCAGCACGACCGCGGCCAGCGTTCCCTGGAACGCCAGTAGCGCGAACGGCGTGTAGGTGCCCGCGATGAAGAGGAAGATCGTCGAGTGGTCGAGCCGGCGCGCCCACGCCCGTCGCGCCGGCGTGCGCCAGTCGACGCGGTGGTAGACGGCGCTCGCCCCGAACATCGCAGCGAGCGCGGCGACGTAGACCCAGGTGGCGAACCGCTCGCGCAGCCCCTCGGCGAGCACAACCAGCACGACGCCCGCGACGACCGCGGCGAAGAACGCCCACTGGTGGAAGACACCACGGAGGCGCGGCTTGGGAAACGCCACGTCCATGCGGTCCATTGTGGCAGGCAGTATGCGAGACCTTGTGAGCAATGCCAAGGTCATCCGCACGATCCGCGGCGACATCGCCCCGGCCGAGCTGGGACCGTGCGACGCGCACGAGCACCTCTTCCTCGTCACCCCCGCCCAGCCCGGCGACGAGTACTCAGACGTTCCCGAGGCGATCGAAGAGGCGCGGACGCTCGCCGCGGCCGGCGCACGCGCGCTCGTGGACTGGACGCCGATCGGGCTCGGCCGCGACCTCGACGGGCTGCGCGCCGTCTCGGAGGCAGCGAACCTCCATGTGGTAGCCGCGACCGGGCTGCACCGCGACGCCCACTACGCCGCGGACGACCCGCTTCGCGACGAGAGCGAGGACGCTCTCGCCGAACGCTTCGCCGCCGACCTCGAGCGCTGCGGGATCATCAAGGTCGGGGCGAGCTACCACGTGATCAAGCCGTTCGAGGCGAAGGTGCTCGCCGCGGCGTCGGGCGCGCACGAGCGGGTCGGGGCGCCTGTCTGCGTCCACACCGAGCACGGCACCCTAGGGCTCGCCATCGTGGAGCGGCTTGGCGCGCTCGGAGTCGAGCCGTCGAGCGTCGTCCTCGCCCACGTCGACCGCAATCCCGACCCTGGCGAGCATGCCGAGACCGCCGCCACGGGCGCATGGCTCCAGCTCGACGGTCCGGGCCGGGCCAAGTACTGGCCGGACTCCACGATTCTCGAGCTGATCGCCGAGCTCGCCGAGCGGGGTCACGCGGACCGGCTACTCGTCGGCGGCGACACCGGGCGCCGCTCGATGCTGCGGGCCTACGGCGGCGGGCCCGGGCTCGACTACGTGTTCGCGCGCTTCAAGCCGCGGCTCGAGCGCGAGCTCGGGAGTGAGCTCTCGGAGCAGATCTTCGTCGACGAATCCGGCGCGCGCGTTCGCCTTCTCACCTAAGTAACACTGTGTTACAAGGGCGTCCTGCCGCCTGACCAGGCGCTTTCTGTCGCTAGTAACACTGTGTTACTAGGCCTCAGAGCGACGCCCGAACCCGCCGCGCGCCGGCGACCATGTTCGCGAGCTTCTGCTGCGCCGCCCAGCGCGCGGTCTGCGAGAGGCCGCAGTCGGGGCTCACGCTGAGCCGCTCGGGCGCGACGTATTGCAGGCAGGCGCGGATCCGCTCCTCGACGTCGGCCGGGGTCTCGACGTAGTAGCTCTTGACGTCGATCACGCCGACGCCGACATCGTGGCGCTCGCCGATCGCCTCGATCAGCTCGAGCTCGGCGAACTCGCGGCTCGCCATCTCGAGGTGGAGCTCGTCCGCCGTTCAGCTCGAGAAAGGCCGGGAACATCGGCGCGTAGCGACGCTTTCCGACCGCCCGCCCCTTGTAGTTGCCGAAGCAGAGGTGGGTGCCGAGATAGGCGCGGCCGGCGACCGTCTCGACCGTACGGTTGAAGACGTCGACCAGCCGCTCGGGATCCTCGCGATGCGCGTAACAGCTCATCGAGGGCTCGTCGACGGTGATGACGCTGCAGCCCGCATCGACGAGCGCCTCCAGCTCGGCGCGCACGACCGGGAGCAGGGCCTCGGTGACCGCCCAGCGGTCGGGGTGGTCGGCGTTCGGCTCGATGCGGCCCGCGAGGGTGTACGGGCCGGGAACGCTGGCCTTCAGCTGCGCGCCCTCGGGCGCGATCGAGCGCAGGCGCTCCCACTCGGCGACCACGCCCAGCCCGCGCGCCGCGCCGAGCTCCCCGACGATCCGGTGTCGGCCGCGCTGATCGTGCGCGGGCGGGCCGAACCGGCGGCGGGGCTCGTCGTCGAGCTCGAGCCCGTCGAGGAAGGCGTAGAAGGACAGGTTGAAGTCGAAGCGCGTCTGTTCGCCGTCGGTGATGACGTCGAGGCCGGCCCGAAGCTGGTCGCCGACGGCCGCCCAGACGGCGTCGCGGGTCGCCTCCTCGCGGTCGTCGGGCCCGAGCTCGGCGAGATGCTCGCCGGCGAGCTCGAGCCAGCCCGGGAAGGGATAGCTGCCGATCACCGTGGTGCGGATGGGCTCGTGCGGCACGGCTGGTCAGCCTACGGCGATTCCATCGCGGAGGACTTGCGTGATGCCGCACCGGTGCAGCTAGTGGGGTGACGCGGCTCGGGCGACGGCGACGGCTTCGAGTCGGGAATTGACGCCGAGGGCCCGAAAAAGACGGCGGATGTGGTTCCTGACCGTCTCCGTGCTCAGGTGGAGCTCGGCGGCGATCTGCTTCGTCGAGCGGCCCTGCTCCAGAAGACGAAGCACCTCGACCTGACGGGGGGTGAGATGCGGGGGTGGCGCTGTGGCTGTGTCGTCGGGGCGCTCCTCGAACAGCCCGAAGACACCGACCACCCGTTCACCGCTCATCAGCGGCACCGAACTGATCTCCACGGGGACCCGCGTGCCGGCGGTCGAAACCAAGACACCGGGCGCATCGGTGGCCGGGGAGCTGCCGAGCACCTTCCGGGAGAACAGCTCGCGGGCACGCCGGCTGTCCTCGGGCGCGACAACGGAGGTGAACTGACGCCCGCGAACGTCGCCGACAAGACGCTCGGCAGCCGCATTGATCCAGCGGACGACTCCCGTCGTGTCGAGGACGTAGCTCGGGACGCCGACGTGGTCCAGAGCCTGCTGGACGTCCCCGCCGATTACCGGGCGGGTGGCCATCACGGAAGTGTGGCTGATCCGCACGCCCAGCGTCATTGGTGAGCTCTCGCACAGCGAGGCCCGCCGGAGCGGGCCTCGGTTGCGGATCGAAACGACTAGCGCCCCCGGCTGCGTAAGCCGGGGGGCGCTGTGGTGGGGGTTGGTTGCTGTGGTGCGGGGTTGGATCAGACGGCCGGGACAACCACCGGGGTCACCGGCAGGTCGACGCCGTTGACCTGCACGCCGGGGAGGACGGTGTTGACGAACTGCTCGGCCATGGTCTGGTTGACCATGCCGGTGCAAGACGAGCCGGTGGGGCAGACGAAGGGCGACGGTGCGTTGGGACGCGTCACCGCGGACGTAGGTACCGCCCTTGGTGAAGTCGATGCCGCCGAGGTCGTAGCCGAGGATCTGGCTGTGGTTGCCGTTGCACACCGGGGTGGCGACGAGCGTGCGGGACTGGACGGTGCGGAGGGTCCACTTGTGGACGTTGCCGTCCGAGCATGTCCACGCGTTGGCGTTGTTGTCCATCTGGTACAGGCTGGTGAACCTGACCTCACCGGCCTTGGCCTGGTCTGCAACGTGCCGTTGTTCCAGCCGAACAGGTTCTGGATGTCGCCCTTGTCGACGGAGCCGACGCCGTGTCGTCGTAGGCGACGGCGGCGTTGGCGACGGGATGGCGATCAGGGCTGCGAGCGCCACGAGAGAGGCGGCGATGATGATGAGCTTGCGCATTACTTACCTCCGGTGTTTGCGAGGTAATCACTGCGATCACCTCATCCCTGGCAGCCTGCCCTTCCCTCGCCTCGCCCGATAGGACCCGAAGCGGGTCCATTCCTCGGCAGTTCGCGGCGCGCCAACTCATTGCCCTCCCGTCTAGACAGCTATACAGTCACGCCGTGTCCGCCGCTTTCGACGTGAGCGACCGGCGCGTGGTGGTCACCGGCGCTTCGAGCGGCATCGGCGAGGGAATCGCGCAGGCGTTCGGCCGCGCCGGCGCGCGCGTCGCGGGCATCTCGCTCGACGGCGACCCGCCGACCGAGGGCATCTTCGTCCACGGCGACACCGGCGACCGCGAGGCGGTCGAGGCGCTCGCGGACCGCGTGGTGGGCGCCTGGGGCGGCATCGACGTGTGGGTGAACAACGCGGCGCGGCTGATGGTGCGTCCGATCGTCGAGACGACCGACGAGGACTGGCACGGGCTCCTCGCGGGGAACCTCCACGGCTACTTCTACGGCGCCCGCGCCGCAGCGCGCCAGATGCTGAAGCAGGGCAGCGGGCGGATCGTGAACGTCAGCTCCGCAGCCGACGTGCTCGCCGTGCCCGGCCTCGGCGCGTACACGGCCGCCAAAGGAGCGATCGTCGGCATGACGAAGGTGCTCGCGCTCGAGCTCGCGCCGGCCGGCATCACCGTCAACGCCGTCGCACCGGGCGCCGTCGACACGCCGCTCAACGCGACCGCCTACACGCCCGAGGTGCGCCGAACCTACGAGGAGCGCATCCCGATGGGCCGCATCGGCTGTGCAGAGGAGATCGCCGACGTCGTCCTGTTCCTCGCGTCCGACGCCGCCCGCTACGTGACCGGACAGGAGCTGATCGTCGACGGCGGCCTCACGATCAACGGCGCCGTCGGCCACGCCCGTGATTGAGGTCCTCGTGGAGGGCCTCGACCACCCCGAGGGGGTGTGCTGGGACCCGCGCGCCGGGGTCGTCTGGGCGGGCGGCGAAGCCGGGCAGGTGTACCGAGTGGAGCTCGAGGAGCGGCGAGTCGAACAGGTCGCCAGAGCCCCTGGGTTCGTGCTCGGCCTGGCCGCCGACGGTCGCGGCCGCATCATCCTCTGCTGCTCGGACCAGGGGTCGCTGTGCCTGCTCGAGGACGGCTCGGTCCGGACGGTTCGGAACGGCTTCGACTTCCCGAACTACCCGGCCTTCGCTCCCGACGGGACGCTGTACCTCTCGGATTCCGGCTCTTGGGGCGCGAACGACGGCCGCCTCTTCCGACTCTCGCCCGACGACGAGCTGGAGCTGCTGCCGACGGGTCTGACCGACTTCCCGAACGGCTGCGCAGTCACCGCCGACGGGCGCTACCTCTGGATCGTGGAGAGCCGGCGGCCGACTGTGAACCGCATCGACCTGGAGACCCTCGAGGTGGAGGAAGTCACGCGGCTCGAGGGGACGGTGCCGGACGGCGTTGCGTTCACGGCAGAGGGCGGCGTGCTCGTGTCGTGCTACCGCCCCGACCGCATCGTCCATCTCGACGCGGCCGGCAACGTCGAGATCGTCGCGGAGGACCCGCAGGGAACGCTGCTCGCCGCGCCCGACCAACGTCGCCTTCGCCGGGCCCGAGCTGGATCGCCTCGTGTGCGCCAACCTCGGGCGCTGGCACCTCGCGCTCGTCGAGTCGGAGCTGCGCGGCGCTCCCCTCCACTACCCCACGAACTGGGCGGTCGACGCGTGAGCGACTTCGTCCCTCGTTACTTCGAGATCGAGCAGTCGCTTCGCGGCCGCGTGGCCGCGCTGGAGCCCCACGCGCCGCTGCCGTCGGAGTCGCAGCTCTGCACCGAGTTCGGCGTCTCGCGGATGACCGCACGGGCCGCGGTGCAGCGGCTGGTGCAGGACGGCCTCGTCTATCGCGTCCCCGGACGCGGCACGTTCGTGGCGGCGCCGCGGGCGAACCGAACCGCCGGTCACATCCTCTCGTTCTCGGACGAGATGCGGCGCCAGGGCCGCGTGCCGAGCTCGCGCGTGATCGAGCGCCGTGAGCGGCGAGCCACCGACGAGGAAGAGCGGCGGCTCGGGGTTCGTGACGTCGTCGTCCTGCGCCGTGTCCGGCTCGCGGACGGCAAGCCGCTCGCGCTCGAGCGGGCCGTCTTCCCGGCCGGACGCGTGGGCGACGTGCTCGAGGACGACCTGGAGAGCTCGTCGCTCTTCGAGACCCTCGCCAACGCCGGCCTCGTTCCGACCGGCGGCCGCGCCGCGCTCGCCGCCGAGGCGGCGACCGAAGAGGACGCGCGAGTCCTGCGCGTTCGCAAGGGTGCGCCGCTGCTGGTCGAACGCCGCCTGATCCACGACCAGGACGGCGAGCCGCTCGAGTGGACCGAGAGCCGCTACGTCGGCTCTCGGTATGGCATCGACGTGGACTTCGACGTGGAGCTCCCGCCCGCATGATCAGCCAGGAGCGGCTCGGTCACCTCGATCAGGTCGCATTCGCGACCGAGCGCCCGGCGATCGACGCGCGCGTCCTGCGCGGGATCGAGCTCCGCATCCATCCGCGCCGCGGGCTGGACGTCGGCGCAGCCTGGTTTCGTGGCGTGCCGCTCGCCTGGATCGGGCCGGCCGGCGAGGGCGGAGCGGAGGCGACCGATTGGCGCGCTGCCTGGGGCGGTGGGCTGATCACGACGTGCGGGCTCGACAACGTCGGCGCGCCCTCCGAGGGGATCGGACTGCACGGGACGTTCACGTTCCTGCCGGCGCGCGAGGTCTCGGCCGACCGGTCTGCGGCCGAAGCTGTCGTTCGCGGCACGGTCGAGGACCCGCGCGGCCTGCGGGTCGAGCGCACGATTCGCACGAGGGCCGAGTCGGGTCGGGTCGAGCTCGAGGACCGGACGACCAACATCTCAGATCGTCCGCTCGAGGCCCCCGTCCTCTACCACGTCAACCTCGGCTGGCCGCTGTGGGACGCGGGCGCCCGGGTCGAGTCCGACGCCGACACGGTCCAGCCGCGCGACGAGGATGCCGCCCCGCACGACTGGACGGCCGCGCCGCCCGAGCCGGCTCCCCTGCCCGAGCGCGTCTGGGAGCACGTCGGCGCGACCCGCGCCGCGGTGGCCAACGCGCAGCTGGGACTCCGCGTCGAGATCGAGTTCGACCTCCCCAGGCTCTGGCAGTGGATCGACCCGGCTCCGGGTGTCTACGCGCTCGGGATCGAGCCGGCGAACTGCTCCGTCCTGGGACGAGCCCACGACCGTGCCGAAGGCACGCCTCCCCTTCCTGGAGCCCGGGCAGGAGCGAGCGACGAAAATCGCGATCACGGCGGAGGAGGTGACGTGAGCAGGGAGATCGGAGATCTGCGTGCGGGCGTGGTCGGCACGGGGTTCATCGGCGCGGTCCACGTCGAGGCCCTGCATCGGCTCGGGGTGGAGGTCGTCGGCGTCGTCGGCTCGTCGCCCGAGCGCGCCCGCGGCAAGGCCCTCGCGCCCGTGATCGAGCGCTACGAGGACCTGCTCGCCGACGACGGCGTGGACGTCGTCCACCTGACCACGCCGAACCACCTGCACTACGAGCAGGTCAAGCAGGCGCTCGCGGCGCGCAAGCACGTCGTCTGCGAGAAGCCGCTGGCGCTGACGTCGGACCAGTCGGCCGAGCTCGTGGAGCTGGCCGACGGCGAGCGGCCTCGTGCATTGCACGAACTTCAACATCCGCTTCTACCCCCAGGTGCAGCAGGCGCGCGCGGTCGTCGCGGACGGCTCGATCGGCACCGTGTGGAACGTGCACGGCGGCTATCTGCAGGACTGGCTCCTGCTGCCGACGGACTGGAACTGGCGCCTCGAGCGCGAGAAGGGCGGCGTGCTGCGCGCGGTCGCCGACATCGGCTCGCACTGGCTCGACCTGGCCCAGTTCGTGATCGGGAGGCGAGTGGAGTCGCTGCTCGCCGACCTGGCGACGACGATCCCCGTGCGCCGGCGGCCGACGGGCGAGATCGAGACGTTCGCGTCGGCCGACGACGTCGAGCGCGAGGACGCGCGAGATGACGACGGAGGACCTCGCGCACATCCTCCTGCGCTTCGAGGACGGAACGCGCGGATCGCTCGTCGTCTCGCAGGTCAGCGCCGGACGCAAGAACTCGCTGCGCCTGGAGGTCGACGGCTCCAGGGGCGCGCTGGCCTGGGACTCCGAGCGCAACGAGGAGCTCTGGTTGGGCCACCGCGGCCGGCCGAACGAGCTCCTGCTGCGCGACCCGAGCCTCTTCGCCCCGGAGGCGAGCCGGCGCACGTCGCTCCCCGCCGGTCACGCCGAAGGTTTCGCGGACACGTTCAAGCAGCTCTACCTGGCCGTGTACACCGCGGTCGCCGCCGGCGGGCCGCCCGACCAGCCGGACTATCCGACGTTCGCCGACGGGCACTGGGAGAACGTGTTGGGTGACGCCGTCGCCCTCAGCAACCGTGAACGACGATGGGTGGAGGTGACCACGTGAAGCTCGGCTTTCTGACCGCGGCTTTCCCCGACCTGACGCTGGAGGAGGTGGCCGAATGGGCGGCCGGCGAGGGGTTCCAGGCACTCGAGATCGCGTGCTGGCCGGCAGGCCGCGGCGAGCGGCGCCGGTACGCCGGCGTGACGCACATCGACGTAGACGCGTTCGATCCGGACGAGGTGCACGAGATCATGGACCGGCACGGGCTCGCCATCTCCGCGCTCGCCTACTACCCGAACAACCTCCATCCCGACGACGCGCAGCGCGAAGAGGTCAACGGCCACCTCCGGAAGGTGATCGACGCCGCGGAGCGGCTCGGCGTCGGGATCGTCGGCACGTTCGTCGGCAACGACAAGGACCGGCCGCTGCCCGAGAACCTCGAGCGCTTCCGGCGGATCTGGCCGCCGATCGTCGACTACGCGGGGGAGCGCGGCGTCAAGATCGCGATCGAGAACTGCCCGATGATCTTCAGCTACGACGAGTGGCCGGGCGGCACCAACCTCGCGTACGCCCCTGCGATCTGGGACGAGCTGTTCTCGGCCGTTCTCAGCGACAACTTCGGCCTCAACCTCGATCCGTCGCACCTCGTCTGGCTGATGATCGACTACGAGCGGGCCGTCTACGACTACGGCGACCGCATCTTCCACGCGCACGCCAAGGACCTCGAGGTGCGAAGGGACGGGCTCTACCGACACGGCACGCTGTCGGCCGGCATCGGCTGGCAGGTCCCGCGGCTGCCCGGGCTCGGCGAGGTGCGGTGGGACCGGTTCCTGGCCGCGCTCTACGCGGTCGGGTACGACCACGTGCTGTCGATCGAGCACGAGGACCGTCGCTTCGAGGGCGACGAGGAGCTCGTCAAGCGCGGCTTCCTGCTCGCGCGAGACGTGCTGAAGCCCTACATCGTGTGAGGGTCGAGCACGAACTTGATCCCCTCGGCCGCGCGGGTGGCGGCGAACGCGCGCTCCCAGTCGCCGAGGGGCACCACCTCGGTGAGGAGCGGCTCCAGCTGGACGTGTCCTTCGGTGACGAGCTCGAGCGCCTTGAGCCACGACTTCGGCGTGCTGGCGAACCCGGACGTGACGGTCAACTCGTGGAAGCACACCAGGTCGAACGGCAGCGACACCGGCTTCCCCGCGAGCCCGATCTGGACGTAACGGCCGCCGCGGCGCGCGACCGTGAGCCCGTGCGCCATTCCCGCCTCGCTCCCTGAGCACTCGACCACGACGTCCGCCTCGACCGCGTCGTCCTCCGTCGTGCTCGTCCCGAAGCCGAGCGCGTGAGCGACGGCGAGTCGGCGCTCGTCGCGCGGCGTGCCTCGCACGTGGACGGCGCCGGCCGTTGCGCGCGCGACCTGTGCGGCGAGCAGTCCGACCGGGCCCGGTCCGGTCACGAGGACCTCGTCGCCCTCCCCCACAGCGGGCTCGGGCTCGAGGAGCGAGTGGCACACGCAGGCGAGCGGCTCGCACAGGGTCGCGGCGCGGCCGTCGAGCCAGTCCGGGAGTCGATGCAGGTTCGTCACCGGCACGTGCAGGCGGGGCGCAAAGCCGCCGTCCACGTGCGTGCCGATCGACCGTCGCTCCAGGCAGAGATTCACGCGTCCCGCTCGGCAATGGCCACAGTGCCCACACGTGGAGAAGTACGTCTCGCTGACGACCTGCGCACCGAGCCAGCTCTCCTCCACTCCCGTGCCGAGCTGCGCGACGACGCCCGACACCTCGTGACCCATCGTGACCGGCGTCACGGTCTCGTACTCGCCGTCGGCGATGTGCAGGTCGGTGCCGCAGATGCCGGCGCCGACTACTTCGAGCACTACGTGGCCCGCCTGTGGCGCGGGCTCGGCTCGCTCGGCGAGGGCGACATTTCCCGGCCCGGGCGCGAGCTTGGTCAGGCCGCGCAGAGGAGCTCCTCGACCTCGGCCGCGGTCGGCATGTCGTCGGCGCACCCGAGCCGCGAGGCGACGAGCGCCCCGGCCGCATTGGCGAAGCGCAGCGTTCGCTCGAGCGGCCACCCCGCGAGCAGGCCATGGCAGAGCGCCCCGCCGAACCCGTCCCCCGCGCCGAGCCCGTTCACGACCTCGACCTCGACCGGCGGCACGACAACGGTCTCCTTGCTCGTCGCAGCCAGCACGCCGTCCTCGCCGCGCTTGACGACGGCAAGGTCAGGACCGAGCGCGAGCAGCGCCCGCGCCGCCTGCTCCGCGTCGGTCTCCTCGCCGAGCGTCACTGCCACCTCCTCGCTGTTGCCGACGACGACGGTGGCGTGGGTCAGCGCCTCGCGGTTCCAGCGCGCCGCTTCCTCCGGCGACGACCAGAACGCCGCCCGGTAGTCGAGATCGTGCACGACGACCGGTCGCCGGCCCCGCCCGCGGAGCGCGGAGAGCGTCGTCGAGCGGCTCGGCTCCTCCGAGAGGCCGGTGCCCGTGGTCCACAGCACCGCCGCGTCGGAGACGTGGTTGCCGAGGTCGGCCGGCTCGAGCTCGAGGTCGGGCGCCTTGGGAGCGCGGTAGAAGAGCAGCGGAAACCGATCCGGCGGGAAGATCTCGCAGAAGGCGAGGGGCGTGCGCAGGGTTGGATGCGTGCCGACGAGCGACGCGTCCACGCCGAAGGCGGCGAGGGCGTGCCGGACGAAGTCGCCGAACGGGTCGTCGCCGACCTTGGTCGCGACGGCGGCCCGCCGCCCCAGCCGTGCGGCCGCGACGGCGACGTTCGTGGGGCTGCCGCCGAGCGTCTTGCGGAAGGTCGTCACGTCGGCGAGCGGGACGCCGACCTGCTCCGGATAGAGATCGACCGAGACGCGGCCGACCGTCAGCACCTCCGGGGTCACTCCGAACCGGAGACGCGCGCGTAGATCGCGGTCAGGATGATGATGATCGAGCCGTAGATCACCTGGCGCTGCCACTCGTCGGAGTTGAGGAGCGTCAGCAGCGAGCCCAGCACGGTGAGGATGAGCACCCCGACGATCGTGCCGCTGTAGCTCCCCCAGCCGCCGAAGATCGACGTGCCGCCGATGACCACGGCCGCCACCGACTGCAGCAGGTACGGACTCGCGAGGCCGAGGTCGGGGTTGTTCGTGAACCCGACGAGCAGGAGGCCTCCGATGGCGCTGAACAGGCCGCAAAGGGCGTAGACGACCACGAGCACCTGCCAGACGCGGACGCCGACGAGCCGCGCCGCGACCTCGTTGTCGCCGACGGCATAGAGCATCCGTCCATACCCCGTGTAGCTGAGCCCGAGGATCAGCAGCACCGCGAGCACCGTCCAGAGGATCAGGTTCGCGGGCAAGTAGTCGAAGAACCGGTCCGACCCCAGGGTCGAGACGAGGCCGGGCACCACCTTCTCGAACGATCTGCCTGCGTAGATCGACAGCAGCCCGAACGTCACCGACGACGTGCCCAGGGTCATGATCAGCGGGTTTACGCGGAAGATGCCGACGCCGATGCCGTTGGCGAGCCCGATCCCGACGCCGACCGCGAGCCCCGCGACGATCCCCTGCGTCGTCCCGTTCCCGCCCTGCCACGAGGTGGCGAACGCCGCGGCGGTCGCGGTCAGCGCCACCGACAGGTCGACGCCGCCCGTCAGCATCACCAGCGTCTGCCCCGCGGCGATCATCCCGAGCGGCGCGGCGACGAGGAACGTGGTCGAGAGCTGGTTCCAGGTGACGAACGGCTCGCCGGTCTCGTTCCGGTTGACGAGATCGGTCAGCACGAACAGCAGCACGAGCACCGCCACGAGCACGACGACGGGGTTGTCCGCGAGGAAGCGCTGCGCCGCGCGGAAGCGGGTCTCGCGCTCGAGGGTGTCCGGCACGACGCTCACGCGCGCGTCTTCCTCGTGAGCAGGCCGCCGATGACCACGACGAGGATGATCAGCGCGCCCTGGTAGACGTTCGCGTAGTTCGGGTCGGTGCCGCGGAGCAGGAGGATGATCTTCGAGAGGGTGAGGACGTAGGCGGCGGCGATGACGCCGATCAGCCCGCCCACGCCGCCCAGCAGCGACACGCCCCCGAGCACGACGGCGGCGACGCTGTTCAGTGTGTACGTCGTCCCGGAGTTGGGGTCGCCGATGCCCGACGACGCCGAGAGCGCAAGCCCGGCCAGGCCCGTGAAGACACCGGCGAGCAGATAGGCACCGACGCGCGTTCGAGCGACGCTGATGCCGCTCAGGTAGGCGGCGTTGCGATTCGACCCGATCGCATAGAGCGCCAGGCCCGGACGCAGCCAGCGCAGCGGCACCCACACGAGCAGCAGCGCGGCGAAGACGACCACGGCCGCATTCGGGATCACGGTGGAGCCGAAATCTCCCAGCGCCAGGTCCGAGTAGTCGACGGGAACGCCGCCGCCGGGGATCTCCATGATCCAGAGCGCCACGCCTTGCCAGACGAAGAGCATCCCGAGCGTCACGACGATGTCGGGGATCCGTGTCAGCGTGATGATCAGGCCCGTGAATCCGCTCGCCAGGGCGGTGAGCAGGATCAGGAGGAGCGAGAACGCGATCGCCTGGCGGAAGCTCATGTCGACCATCTCGCGTGCACTCAGGACGTTCACGACGCCCATCAGCGAGCCGATCGAGAGGTCGATGCCGCCTGAGATGACGATGACTGCCTGCGCCATCGCGGCGAAGCAGAGCGGCAGCGCGTCGATCGCGAGCGACTGCAGGTCGAACTTGAAGTCCTGCTGCGTCAGGGAGCGCCAGTACGGCACCATCGCGATCAGCACGAGCCAGATGGCGATCGTCCAGCCGTGGAGGCGGAGCGCTCGCCGCCACGGCGGTGGGCCGCGGAACTCGAGCGCGGTCGTCGCAGGAGCGGCGCTCACGACGACCTCTCCCGTAGGAAGACGCGTCGACCGGTCATTTCAGACGGACGCGCGGGCAAAGCCCGGACGTCCTGAACGAGACACCGCAAGCGGCGTCTCACGCCACCGCCTCGCCGAACTGGAGGCCGTGCATGGCCTGCAGGAGCGTCGCCTCGGCGGCGGCGGCGCCGGCGAGCTCGGCGGTGACGCGGCCACCGTAGACCGTCAGCACCCGGTCGCAGACGAGCGGGAACTCGGCGAGCTCGGAGCTGAAGAACAGGATCGCGGCGCCGTCGTCGGCCAGCTCGCGCAGCAGCGCGTAGACCTGCCGTTTCGTGCCCACGTCGATGCCTCGCGTCGGGTCGTTGCAGAGCAGCACGGCGAAGCCCGACGCGAGCCAGCGCGCGATCGTCACCTTCTGCTGGTTGCCGCCGGAGAGCCGTCGCACCTGGCGCGCTGCACGCATGTCGATCTTCAGCGCGTCGACCGCCTTCCGGACCCGCCTGCCCTCCTCGCGCATGTTGATCGGGCCCCAGCGCAAGGGTGAGTTGTAGAGCGGTGCGGCCACGTTCTCGCGCACGGATCGCTGTGGCAGCAGCGCAAGCAGCCGGTCCGGCGGCACGAGGACGACCTTCCGGCGCACGGCGTCGTACGGATGGCGTGGCCGGAAGGCCTTCCCGTCCACTCGGAGCTCGCCGCCGTCATGCCGGCGCTGACCGGCGAGCGCCTCGAAGAGCTCGTCCTGCCCCTGGCCCTCGAGGGCGGCGATGCCGAGCACCTCGCCGCGCCGAAGCGCGAACGAGATCCCCCGCACACCCCCGACCTGAAGCTCGTCGACCTCCAGGACCGCGGTCGCCTCCGCCTCCGCCTCACGGTCGGGCGCCAGCTCGGCATCCTCGACCGCCGAGGCCTCGGCTTCCGCACGGGCCGCCTCGGGCCCGAGCATGATCTCGACGATCCGTGCCTCTCCGCCTTCCCGAGGCACCATCGTGTCGACGTTGCGCCCGTCGCGCAGAACGGTGGCGCGATCACAGGTCGCAATCACCTCCGCCAACCGGTGCGTGATGAAGAGCACCGACCGGCCGCGCTCGCGTCGCTCGCGCATCACCGCGAAGACGCGCTCGGCGAGGTCGGACGGAAGCGCTGCGGTGATCTCGTCGAGAATCAGAAGCTGCGGGTCGTGCGTGAGCGCCCGCGCCAGATCCAGCATGCGGAGGATCGGCAGCGGCAGGTCTCCCACGAGCTCGCGAAAGCTGACCTTGAGCTCCATGGCGGCGAGCTGGGCGCGCACGGCATCGACGGACGATCGCGTCAGCCGCAGGTTCTGCGCCACGGAGAGATCCGGCACCAGCGCTGGATCCTGGAAGACCGGCGAGAGCCCGAGGCGGCGCGCGGCGTGCATCGGCGAGCGCGGCCGTGCCTGGCGGCCGGCGACCGAGATGGTGCCGCTGTCGGGCCGGATCACGCCGGTGAGGCACTTGACGAGCGTGCTCTTGCCCGCGCCGTTGGCGCCGAGCAGCGCATGCACCTCGCCGGCGGCGACCGAGAGGTCGGCCGAGCGGAGGGCCAAGACCGGCCCGTAGTGCTTGGCGACTCCGCGTGCTTCGAGGAGCGGCGCCGCCGCGTCGCTCATGGCGTCTCCGAAGAGAAGGAGGGGGCGGCGAGCCGCCCCCTCCGTGAGATCCAGCCTGCGGCTAGGGGCCCTTGCACGCCTTGTACTGCGACAGGCTGTACGTCGTCCACGGCGCGATCTGGAGCTGTGCGCTCGCATCCGCCGCGGCGCCCGGCTGGGCGAACTTGTTGATCTTCGCCTTGTCCGATGGCCACGTCCACACGTCCGGCCGCAGCTTGACCCACTTGGGCACGGACTGCTTGTTGAGCGCCTTGAGTGCGACCGAGACGCCGACGCCGCCGATCGACGACGGGTTCGTCACAGCCGCGCCCTGGAAGCCAGGCGCCCGCGTCTTGACCTGGCGGATGAAGCCGAAGTTGTCCGCGCCGACGACGGGGACGTACGGCTTCTTCGCTGTCTTGAACGCGTTGACGACCGTGTAGTCGATACCCGAGGTCCAGACCCCGTCGACCTGCTGGCCGGAGTTCAGGATGTCGAGCATCTGCTTGCCGCCGGGAGCGAACTGCCACCCGGTGAAGACCGACTTCACGACCTTGATGTTCGGGTACTTCTTCTTGGCCTGCAGGAAGCCCTTGTGCCGATCGGTGTCGGCCGGCACGCCGGCGATCCCACGCATCTCGACGACGTTGCCGCGGCCGCCGATCTTCTTGAACAGCCACTCTGCGCCGACGCGACCGTACGCGACCTGGTCGTTGGTGGCGTTGTAGACGCCGGGTGCGTTCACGTACTGGTCGATGAACACGACGGTGATGCCCCGGCTGCGCGCCTGTTGTGCGACCGGCTTCAGCGCCGCCGCGTTGGACGGGTTGATGATGATCGCGTTGACACCGGCGGAGATCATCGTCCGGATGTCGGCGATCTGCCCGGCCGTGTCCGTCTGGCGGTGCGCGATCCGCAGGTCGGACACCTGACCGCTCTTCAGAGCCTGGGCCTTGATCGAGCAGATCATCCCCTCGCGCCAGCCGTTTCCGACGAGCGTGTTGGAGATGCCGAGCGTGTACTTCTTCTGCGTGCTGGTCGCCTGGCCCGTCGCGGCGAAGCCCGCGATCACGAGGCCGCAGGCGGCGAAAAACACGCCGAGCCGCAAAGCGCCTCGGCGATGTGGACGTCTACTCATCTAGGTCTTCCTCCTGTCCGTTTGGGAACTGTTCGGAACTGGGCTCGTGTCGAGCACCCCTCCTTCCGCTCTTCCGCACGCACTGACCATGTTCTTACATCGGTTCTACGTCCCGCAAGACGCGGGCGATCACACGAACGGGCGGGCAAGCTTCGACCGTGCCGCGGCATCAGTGGGGAGCCGCCACCACGTGCCCGCCGTTGGGAGTGCCGACGTCGAGCCATTGCGTCAGGTGAGTGGCCCTGAACAGCTCGTCCGTCACGATCGCAGCCGCGCCGACGACGCCCGCACGGTCACCCAGCGCCGACCGCTTGACGACGAGCTCTCGGGTCGCCAGCGGGAGCGAACGTCGGTAGACGGTCTCTCGGATCGTCGCAAGCAGCTGATCGCCGGCACCTGCAACGCCGCCGCCGATCACGATCAGCGACGGGTTGAAGAAGTTCACGACGCTCGCGAGCATGTGGCCGACCTGCCGGGCCGCGTTCGTGAGCAGCTCGACGCAGGTCGGGTCGCCGTGGCTCGCGCCACGGGCGACGTCCACCGCCGCGAGTGAGCCCTGCTCCTCCAGGAGCCTCCGAAGGAACGGACTGCGCCCCTCCCGCGCGGCCGACTCGGCATCCCGGCCCAGAGCTCCCCCTCCGGCGAGCGCCTCCAGACAGCCGATGTTGCCGCACCGGCAGACGACCGCCGGATCGTCGGTGATCTGGATGTGCCCGACGTCGCCGGCGCAGCCCTGAGCGCCGCGGTGCAGCTTGCCCTTCATGACGATGCCCGCGCCGATGCCGGTGCCGATCTTCACGAACACCACGTTGTCGTGGCCCCGTGCGCTGCCGGCCTGACACTCGCCGAGGGCCATCACGTTCACGTCGTTGTCGACCCATACCGGGACCTGGTACTGGGCGAAACGCTCCCGGACGGAGTAGCGGTCCCAGCCGGGCATGATCGGCGGTGCGACCGGCCGGCCGGTGTCGAACTCGACCGGGCCGGGCACGCCGATGCCGATCCCCCACAGGGAGCCCGGCCGCAACTCGCCGCCGAGGCTCCCGGCGAAGAGCTCGTCGACGCGGGCGAGGATGCTCTCGGGGCCGGCGGCGATGCTGCACGGCTCCTGGACGTGGGCGAGGATCGATCCGGACAGGTCGGCGACGGCGACGTCCATGCTCGTCGCGCCGAGGTCCGCCACGAGCAGGTGGCCGGCGTCGGCACGGAAGCGGACGAGGCGCGGCGCACGCCCGCCGGTCGACGGCCCCAGATCGCCCTCCGCCAGCACGCCGTAGTCGATCAGCTCGGCAACGCGCTGCGTCACGACCGCGCGGCCGAGGCCGGTGGAATGGACGAGCGCCGCCCGAGTCGTCGACCCGTGCGTCCGGACGAAATCGAGCACGGTCACGAGCCCGGTGAGCCGATCGTCCGCAGGTGGCGACACGTTTCTCGCCACGCGGCGAGTGTAACCCTGAGCTCGCTTCCGCCGCACTTCTGCTGAAACATACACCTATGTAGGCTCATCTTGTACACACTTCGTCCGCACGGCGACAAAAGATCCGTTAGGGTCGGCACCCAGCATGGGCGGCCGCCCCGTCGAGGCCCCGAATGCGGCAGTGAAGCTGTATTCGGCTGCGCGCGATTCCGGTACCGGGGGCCGCAGGCGAACCTCAGCAAGGGGGAGAAGGATGCGAAGGGGAAGATGGCTGGCCTGCGCCGGCCTGGCCGCGTTCGCGTGCGTCCTGCCCGCCCGGGCGGCGGCATTGCCGTCGGCGGCAGGAGGCGCGACTGATTCCGATTACCTAGTACTCGTCTTCACCAAGACGGCCGGTGACCAGCATCCGGCCACGCCGGCGGGCGTCCAGGCCATTCAGGAGCTCGGCGACCGCAACGGCTTCGGGGTGACCACGACCGACGATGCAGCGAGCTTCACGTCGGACAACCTCGCGCGTTTTCGCGCGATCGTGTTCCTCAACACGTCGGGCGACGTGCTCGACGACGCCCAGCGGGCGGCGTTCGAGGGCTACATCGCGGCCGGCGGCGGCTTCGTCGGGATCCACTCGGCGATCGAGACCGAGCCTGCGTGGCAGTTCCTGACCGATGCGTTCGGCGCCCGCTCGACCGGCCTCGTGGACACGCAGGAGGCGACGATCAAGGTCGCCGACCGCGTCCACCCGTCCTCGAAGGGGCTGCCCGAGCGCTGGACGCAGACGGACCGTTGGTACAGCTTCGACGAGAACGTCCGCGGGTTCCAGCACGTGCTGGCGACCGTTGACGAAGGCACGTACACGGGCGGGACGATGGGCTTCGACCATCCGATCTCCTGGTGCCAGGACTTTCGCGGCGGCCAGGTCTGGTACACGGGCCGCGGCGGGACGTCGGAGAGCTACTCCTCCGAGTCGTTCCTCCACCACCTGCTCGGCGGCATCCAGTGGGCCGCGGGCGCGAAGGCGGGCGACTGCGGCGCGACCGTGCTCGCCAACTTCAGGATGACGGTGATCGCGAAGAACCAGGTCCGCAACGGTTCGACGGACGTCAACAAGGTCGGCGAGCCGATCGGGTTCGACGTCCTGCCGGACGGCCGCGTCATCCAGACGGTCCGCGGCCAGGGCGTGCTGCCCGGTCAGCCTTCACCGCCGGAGAACATCCAGCGCACACAGCTCTGGCTGCACTCGGCGGACGGCGCGACACACACGATCCTGGCCGAATTCCTCGTCTACAACAACAGCGAGGACGGTCTCTACGGGCCCGCGATCGACAACGACTTCGCCCAGAACAAGTGGATGTATCTCTACTACTCGCCGGCGGACATGGATCCGCCCTTCCCCGCGCGGACGCCGCCCGGGAACGCGCCCGAGTTCGGCGCGTCAGTGGACGTCTGGGATCCCTGGAAGGGCTACTTCCAGCTGAGCCGCTTCAAGCTCGTCGAGACGCCCACGCCGCATCTCGACCTGGCCTCTGAGCAGAAGATCCTCAAGGTCCCGGTCAACCGCGGCGCGTGCTGCCACGTGGCCGGCGACATCGCGTTCGACTCGAAGAACAACCTGTGGCTCGTCACCGGCGACGACACGCCGGCCGGCGGCGGCAACTCGGGTGGCTTCGGGCCGTTCAATGACGGGCTCACGAACGAGATCCAGACGCTGTCGGCCACGGGCGTGACCGGCGGGACGTTCACGCTCACATTCGGCGCCCAGACGACGGGGCCGATCACGTTCACTCCCGGCAACGCGGCGGCGAACAACGCGGCGGTCGAGGCTGCGCTCGAGGGCCTGGACAACCTCGACGACGTCACGGTCACCGGCAACAACGCGAACAACCGGACGATCGACTTCCGGCAGCTCGACGTGCCGCAGCTCGTCGTCGACGGCACGGGGCTGACGGGGACCAACCCCACGATCACCCCGGCCACGACCCGCCAGGGTGGGCTGCTCTGGTCGCCGCACGTCGACGCACGGCGCTCTGCGCTGAACAGCAACGACCTCCGCGGGAAGGTCCTGCGGATCAAGGTCAACGACGACGGGAGCTACTCGATCCCGAACGGCAACCTGTTCAAGCCGGGGACCCCGCTGACCAGGCCGGAGATCTACGCGATGGGCTTCCGGAATCCGTTCCGGCTCGACCTCGACGCCAAGGACGTCGCATACGTGACGGACTACTCGCCCGACTCCCGCGTTCCGGAGGCCCTCCGCGGGCCGCCCGGTGTCGGGCGCATCGAGGTGATCGAGAAGCCGTCGAACTACGGCTGGCCGCTCTGCTACTCGCCCAGCCTGCCGTACTTCCGCTGGGACTACGTGGCCTCGAAGCCGCTCGACACGCCGGCGCAGCCGTTCACGTGCGACGACTCGAAGCGTGGCCCCGACAACACCTCCAAGTGGAACACCGGCCGAACGGAGACGCCGCCGGTCACCACACCCGAGGCCTGGTACTCGTTCAACGACAACAACGCGCCGGCGCCGATCGGGACGCCGTGCTTCTCGTACTACAACGGCTCGGGCGCGACGACCTGCCCGCAGCTGTTCCCGGAGTTCGGTCCGGGCGGGGGCGTCGGCCCGCACGGGGCATCGCCGTACGACTTCGACAAGAAGCTCTTCGCGCCCGGGAAGTTCCCCGAGTACTACGACGGGTCGTTCATCTTCGGCGAGTTCACCCGGGACTTCCTGCGCGAGGTTCGCCTCGACAAGAAGGGCGACGTCCTGAAGATCTCGAACGTGCTCAGTTGCGGCGGCGTCACCATCCCGCCGCAGCCGCCGAACCCCGAGCGGCCCTTCGACTGCGACAACCCGATGGACATGAAGTTCGGTCCGGACGGGAACTTCTATCTCCTCACCTACGGCGACGGGTTCTTCAATGCGAACGCCGACGCCCAGCTCGTCAGGTTCTCCTACGTGAAGAACACGCCATAGGACAGACCGCCAGTGAGCCGGGGGCGCCGCGCGAGCGGCGCCCCCCGGCATCACGAAGGGAGGGAAACGTATGAGCAATGAACAGACGATCAGCAGGCGGAAGCTCATCGGCACGGCCGCGGCTGGGGCTGCGGGAGTGGCCGTTCTCGGATCGTGGGCGCCGAAGGCGTTCAGCGGTTCGAACGGTGTGGGAGAGCGCCTCGTCCCACCCGGCAAGTCGAGCATCCAGCAGTTCTCGATCCGGGACGCGATCACCAGGCTGAACGGCTCCGTGATGGGGCACCTGGGCGGCCCGACCTTCCCCGACGACCCGAACGACCTCGGCCCGCTCGAGCCGCTTCCCGGCGGCTTCGCCGCGGTGTTCGAGTACCTCGTGTCCGTCGGCTACCGCGGGATCGAGTTCTTCAGCTTCAGCCAGGGCGCCAACGGCGCGATCACGATCCCTGAGATCCGCACCGCGCTCGACAACGCCGGGCTCGCGTCAACCGGCACGCACACCGGCGGCCTGGCGGCGATGGTGAACCCGACGACCCGCCAGGTGCAGATCGACATCGCCCACACCCTCGGCCACACGATCATCGGCACGGCCGGTGACCCGGTCGGCGGCGCGGGCGCGAACCTGCTCGCGAACTGGCAGATCGCGGCGGCGAACTACAACTCGGTCGGCGCTGCCCTGGCCTCTGAAGGAATGCGCTACTACCTGCATCCAGAGCAGAACAACTTCAACTTCTTCAACGACCCGGCGCATCCGGAGCTCTCGACCGTCCACCGCCTGGACTGGTTCACCGAGAACACCGACCCGAGCGTCGTGTGGTTCGAGCCCGACATCTTCCACGCCTATTCCGGCCGCGCGCGCTTTCCAGGGCCGACAGCGGCCACGATCTTCGACCTCCCGGGCTGGTTCTTCCGTAACCAGCGTCGGCTCCTCGCCTGGCACATCAAGGACGGCAGCAGACTCGTCCCGCAGCCGGCGCCGCCGGCGAACCCGTTCACCCAGACCGTCCAGAGGACCCCGACGTTCGTGGACGCCCTCTACTCGCTCGAGGGCTCGATCGGCCAGGGCTATCCGGTCGACCCGGACCCAGCCGTGATCGGCTTCAAGCGGCTCTTCGACGAGATCGGAGCGAAAGGCTCGCGGTTCTACATCGTCGAGAGCGACAGTGGGCCCGGCCCGGCGAGCGATCCCGGCCGCTCGCTGCGTCACGCCAAGATCAGCCTCCAGAACCTGTTCGGCCTGCGCGGCGGCGGGAAAGGACATCCGCACAGCACGGTGGTCGACGACGCATCGCTCGAGAGCGAGGCAGAGGTCACTGGCTAGGCGTCGGCTCGCCGCGGTCGCCGTGCTCGTCGCGCTCGCTGCTCCCAGCGGCGCGCTCGCGCACGGCGACCCGGCGAGCCACTACCTCGAGGCCGAGCTGCTGTACCCGGCCTTCGCGGGCCGGCCCTCACAGGCGCTCGAGCTCCGGCTGCTCGGCATCCTCCAGGCGTCCGAGCGGCGCGGCTACCCGATCAAGGTCGCGCTCGTCGCGACCGAGGGCGACCTCACCGACGATCCGCAGATGCTCCGCCGGCCGCAGCGGTACGCGGAGTTCGTGACCGGCGAGCTCGGCAGCACCCTTGGGGGACCCGTCCTCGTCGTCACACCGTTCGGGTTCGGGGTGTCAGGGCGGCACCTGACGCGGGAGGAGGCCCGCTCCCTCGTACGTGGCCTCGGCCCGCCGCAGGGGCGACAGGGCGATGCGCTCGCGCGAGCGGCGATCGCCGGGGTCCGTCAGATCGCCCGCGCCGGCGGCCGACCGTTGCCGGCAGACATTCCGCCCGCGCCGATGCTGGGCTCGGAGGCGCCGAGCAGCGCGGGCTCGGGGGCGACCGACCTGATCAGGGTCGCCGCCCTCTTCGGCGTCACGTTCCTCGTTCTGTTGCTGGCCTTCGAGCTGTGGACGAGGCGAGCACCGCGGCGAGCCGTCTCGCGTGCTCCGCGTACGCCTCGTCGAACAGCTCTCGGGAGCGCTCCGCTCCGACCAGCGCCGCGCTCGTCAACACCGGCGGCATCGCGTCACGCTCGACGAGAAGGGCCGCCGTTCGCGCCTTGAGCTCGTTCGCGATCGCCACGGCTGCGATCGTCGAGCCGGGAGCCACGGGTGCCTCGAGGCCGTCGATCGCAACCAGCGCGTCCCCCGGCGGGGTGCAGAGGTCGATGACGACGTCGGCATGGTCGAGCAGGCGTGTGCCCGACGAGTGACCCGAGGAGCCGCTGCGCGAGTGCTCGACCGACGTGACCGCGATCACCGGCAGGCCGCGCCGCCGGGCACCCTCCGCCATCTCGATCGGCACGGCGGACAGCCCGCTGACGCTGAAGACGATCATCGCGTCCGGCGGACCGAGCTGGAAGTTGTCGAGGATCGTCTCGGCCAGCCCTTCCACCCGCTCGATGAACATCGCCTGCCGCTGCCCGTTCGCGCCGACGACCTGCGTGTGGAACGTCATCGAGAGCTCAACGATCGGGTTGAACCCCGGGTACGACCCGTAGCGCGGAAACATCTCCTCCACCGGGATCCGCGAGTGGCCCGAGCCGAAGAGATGGACGAGCCCGCCCGGTGCAATCGCGTCCGCGCACAGGCGGCAGGCCTGCGCGAGAGCCCCGCCCTGGGTGCTCTCGATCCGCATCAGCAACTCGCTCGCCGCGGCGAGGAAGGCGCTCGCCTGTCCGCGGTCGCCTATCGGAGTAGAGTCCGTTTTCATCAACCTGTATAGACGTTTAGACAAGTCCGGACGCTACTGAGCGGCCGGAACGCCGTCAAGCGGAAGGGGGCGAGGCATGAGCGGTCACAGGGTGACGATGCTCGGGACCGGGCTGATCGGGCTCTTCTACACCCAGACCCTGCACGGAAAGCGGGCGCGGGACCGAGTGCAGACGGTCTATTCGCGCTCCCGCGAGCGGGCCGAGGAGTTCGCCCGGCAGGTCGACGTCCCCCGCTGGACGACGGACGTCGAGGAGGCGGTCGCAGACCCCGACACCGACACGGTCGTGATCGGGCTCCCGAACCACCTGCACGAGGAGACCGTCGAGCTCTGCGCGCGCCACGGCAAGGCCGTGCTGTGCACCAAGCCGCTGGCGCGCAACGCCGAGGAGGCGAAGCGGATCCTCGACACCGTCGAGCGCGCAGGCATCTTCGCCGGCTACCTCGAGGACCTCGCCTACACGCCGAAGACGCTGAAGGCCCTGAAGGCGGTCCGCGCAGGACAGGTGGGCGACGTCACGTGGGCCCGCTCACGCGAGACGCACCCAGGCCCCCACAGCGCGTGGTTCTGGGACGCGAAGCAGGCCGGCGGCGGAGCGATCATCGACCTCGGCTGCCACTGCACGGAGATCATTCGGAACTACATGGGCAAGGAGAACCGCCCCGTCGAGGCGATGTGCTGGCTCGACACGCTCGTCCACCCCATCGAGGCCGAGGACAACGCCATCGCGCTGATCAAGTTCGAGAGCGGGGCGATCGGCCAGTTCGAGGTCTCGTGGACGTTCCGCGGCGGCATGGACCTCCGCGACGAGGTCACAGGCACCGAGGGCACGATCTGGACGAACCACTTCCTCCGCACCGGGTTCGAGCTGTTCTCCTCGGGCGAGGCCGCGGGCTACGTCGCAGAAAAGACCGAGACCACGAGCGGGTGGATGTTCCCGGTCGGCGACGAGTTCGCGGAGCTCGGCTACGTGGACATGTTCGCCGACATGTTCGACGCGATGGACGAGGGCCGCGAGCCGATGGAGACGTTCTACGACGGCTACGTCGTCAACGCGATCATGGACGCCTGCTACCGCTCGGCCGAGTCGCGGCAGTGGGAGCCGGTACAGCTCGAGGACTGGCGTGGCGGCCGCGTCGGCCGCATCGCCCCGGCCCGGCGCGAGTGGGACGGGAAGACGCTGATCAAGCAGGAGCAGATGCCCGACGGCAGGCTCAAGCTGATCGTCAAGGACGAGGCGACGGGCGAGTTCGCAGAGGTCGTCACCGAGGCCGAGCCGGTCTCTCCCTGACCGCCGTCACCAGCCGCTGCGCCTCCGCACCCACGTCTGCGGCGCCGACGAGCGCCGAGCCGACGCCGACAGCGACGGCGCCCGCCTCGAGGAAGGCGGCGGCGTTGGACGCATCGACGCCTCCGGTGACGAGGAGCTCCACGCCGCCGAGCGGCGCGAGCAGGTCGCGCACGTAGGCGGGCCCGACGGCGCCGGCCGGGAACAGCTTGACGAGCTCGACGCCGAGCGCGGACGCCGCCTCGACCTCGGTGGGCGTCAGCGTCCCGGGGATCGCCGGGACGCCGAGTCGGCCGCACGCCTCCACCATGTCCGCCACGAGGCCCGGTGCGACGCAGGCCTCCGCCCCGGCCGAGATCGCGGCCTCGGCGTCTGCCACGGTTCGGACCGTCCCGGCGAGCACGGTCACATCGCCTCTCGCGCGCAGCCGCTCGATCGTGAGGAGCGCGTCGTCCGTGTCGAGCGTGATCTCCACGATTCCGACGCCGGCGGCGGCGAGCTCGTCGACGACGGCGTCCGCCTCCCGAACGCGCCGCAAGACGGCGACAAGCCGCTCGTCGCGGATACGATCGACCGCCGTTTCCATGAACGTCATCATCACCGCGCACGCATGACGTCCGCCCTCGTTACCGGCTCGGCCGGCGGGATCGGCTCGGCCGCCGTCGACGCGCTCGAGGACGCCGGCATGTCGGTCACGGGTCTCGAGGCCGAGGAGGATCCAGCCACCGTCTTCGCCGCGCTCGACCGCCTCGACGTGCTCGTCTGCGCCCACGGGATGAGCGGCCGCAGCCTCGGCGACGGGCCCGTCGACACGTGCACAGAGGAGGCGTGGGACGCCGTGCTCGGGACGAACCTCCGCTCGACATTCCTCTACTGCAAACAGGCGATCCCGCTCCTCCGCGCCGCCGGCGGAGGAGCGATCGTCGTCGTCTCGTCGGTGCTCGGCCTCGTGGGCGGCGACGAGGACTTCGCGACCCATGCCTACGCGGCGTCGAAGGCGGGCCTGATCGGACTGACGCGCGCGATGGCGGTCACGTACGCCGAGGAGGGCATCCGCTGCAACGTCGTCTGCCCGGGCCTGATCGAGACGCCGATGAGCAGGCGCGCGCAGGAGAACGAGCGGATTCGCGCCCGGCTGGCCGAGCTCCAGCCGCTGACCGGCGACTTCGGCAGGCCCGAGGACGTGGCGCAGGCGGTCGTCTACCTGGCGACGGCGCCGTTCGTCACGGGTGCCGTCCTGACCGTCGACGGAGGCTGGACGGCGCGATGAGGTCGACGCTCGTCGCGCTCGTCGTCGTGCTCGCGGGGCTCGCGAGCCCGGCCGAGGCGGGCTCCCTCCGCACGTTCTCGGTCGCGCAGGCGAAGTCGGCGTTCAAGGCCCAGACCGGCCTGCGTCTGGTCGACTTCCGGGCCGCCTCGACGCCGGACGCGAAGTCGCTCCAGACGAGGCCTGCGCGGACCGCGCGCTTCGGCAGCTTCCAGCTGTTCATCCTCAACCCGCGCAAGCTGCAGCAGATGCGCCGCACCTTCACGCACGGGGTCACGCCGGACCGGAGGGGGATCAGCTGGGTGCCCGACCGGGCCGGAGGGTGGATCGCGGTGACCGTGTACGACCGGAACCTGCTCGTGGCCTGGTTCCCGCCCGGCGGGTCGCGCGGCGTCGACGCGACCTGGTCGCGCCTGCACAGCGCCGTGCGCACGTTCGCGCCCGCGGTGCGCTAGGAGGCTGTTGCCTCTGCCTTGGCTTCCACAGCCGCGGCCGCGAGACCGAGGTTCACGCCGGTCTTCGGGTCGAAGTAGTGGAAGTGCGAAGGATTGACCGCGACGCGAAGGCCCTCGCCGGCCCGGGCGCGGGTACGGGCATCGACCCGCGCATTGAAGACGGCGCGGTCGCCTCCGAGCGTCAGCTCCTCCTCGTCCTCCATGGTGTCACGCACCTCGTCGCTGTCGACCCGAGGTGCGTCGACCGGGAAGATCACATGGGTGTCCGAGCCGAGCTCCTCGATCACGGCCACCTCGACATCGAGCACCGGCAGCGCCGGATCGGCGAATGCAGAATCTTCGAACGCTTCCGGCCTGATCCCGAGGATCACCTGGCCGCTCGGCCGCTCGACGTCTGTCGGTACCGGGACGCGGAATCCGGCGAACTCCACCCTGCCGTTCTCGATCGTCGCCTCGACCAGGTTCATCGACGGTGAGCCGATGAAGGCGGCGACGAAGAGCGTCTCGGGGTGGCGGTAGAGGCCCTGCGGGGTGTCCACCTGTTGGATGCGGCCCTCGCGCATCACGGCGACGCGCTGGCCGAGGGTCATCGCCTCGACCTGGTCGTGCGTGACGTAGATCGTCGTCGTGCCGATGTGCGCGTGCAGGGACGACAGCTCGGCGCGCATGCTCACCCGTAGCTTGGCGTCGAGGTTCGAGAGAGGCTCGTCCATGAGGAATGCCTGTGGCTCGCGGATCAACGCGCGCCCCATCGCCACACGCTGGCGCTGTCCGCCGGAGAGCTGCGCGGGCCGCCGATCGAGCAGCTCCTCGAGGCGCAGCTTCCGAGCGACGTGCTCCACGCGTTCCGCCATCTCACGTTTGCCGACGCGTCGTACCTTGAGCCCGTAACCGAGGTTCTGGCGGACGCTCATGTGCGGGTAGAGCGCGTAGCTCTGGAAGACCATCGCGACGTCGCGCTTGCGGGGCGCCAGGTCGGTCACCTCCTTGCCGGCGATCAGGATCCGGCCCTCGCTGATCTCCTCGAGGCCGGCGACCAGACGCAACAGGGTGGTCTTGCCGCAGCCGGAGGGGCCGACGAGCACCATGAACTCCCCGTCCTCGATCTCGAGCGACACGTCGTCCACGGCGGCGAAGCCGTTCGGGAAGCGCTTGCTGACGCGTTCGAGCCCGATGCCTGCCATCAGGCGGCCACCCGTTCCTTCCCGCGGACAAACACGGCTCGGAGTTCGAGCCGGTCGTCCAGGATCAGCACGTCGGCGGGCGCGCCAGGCTCGAGCTTCCCGAGCCCGCGGCCGGCGACGCGAGCGGGGACTGCACTCGCCGCGGCCACCGCGGCGGCGAGCGGCGCGCCGAGCGCGTGCAGGTTGCGAACCGCCTCGAGCATGGTCAACACACTGCCTGCGAGCACGCCGTCGGCGCGGCGGGCGACACCGTCGCGAACCTCGACGTCCACGGTGCCGAGGCGGTAGCTGCCGTCGCCGATGCCCGTCGCCGCCACGGCGTCGGTCACGAGCGCGAGGCGCCCGGCTGCCGCGCGCCAGACCACCTGCGCGACCTCGTCGGACAGGTGATGGCCGTCCAGGATCAGCTGCACGACCACGTCGTCGCGTGCGAGCGCGGCGCCGGCGATCCCCGGGTCACGGTGGCCGAAGGCGCGCATGGCGTTGAAGAGGTGGGTCACCGTCCGCGCGCCCCGGTCGAATGCCTTGTGCGCCTCGGCAGCGGTCGCGTTCGAGTGGCCGAGCGAGACCACCACCCCGCGCTCGCGGAGCATGTCGATCACAGCGAGCGCTCCCGGCAACTCGGGCGCGAGCGTCATCTGCGCCACCGGGCCTGCAGCGAGCAATCGCTCGAGGAGCGCCATGTCAGGGTCCCGCCGGTCCGACGCAGGGTGGGCCCCGAGTGCCTCCAACGAGACGAACGGCCCTTCGAGGTGGGCGCCCAGGATGCGCGGGCCGACGTCGCCGCCGCGGGGAACCTCGGCCAGGGCGGCCAAGAGATCGTCCTCGGGCGCGGTGATCAGCGTCGGCTGGTACGCGGTGACGCCGGTCTCGAGCATGGCCTCGCCGGCACGCGCGTAGCCCGCTGCGTCCGCCGAAGCGAAGTCCACGCCGGCGAAGCCGTTCACCTGCAGGTCGACGAAGCCGGGGACCGCGATCCCACGACCCGGCTTTCCGAGCGCGACTCGCGCCACGACGCCGTCGGACAACTCGAGGTCGCCGGGGACGAGTGTCCCGTCGACGAAGGCCGCCTCGACGCCGAGCCTCATCCGGCCAGGCTCCGGCGTACGACGCCGTCGTTGCGGTCGAGGCGCTCGCGCGCGGCCGCCGCGTCGATGCCGGCGAGCAGGGAGACGATTGCGACCTTCGCGTCGCCGCCGGCCGCGTCCAGGGCGGTGTCGACGTCCGCGTCGGGCGCTCCCGTTGCGAGCTCGACGGTCCGGCGCGCGCGGGCGCGCAGCTTCGCGTTGCCGCCGACGACGTCGACCATGAGGTTGCCGTAGGTCTTGCCGAGCCGCACCATCGAGACGGTCGAGATCGTGTTCAGGACGAGCTTCTGCGCCGTCCCCGCCTTCATGCGCGTCGAGCCCGCGATCACCTCCGGCCCGACGACGACGGTGACGGCGTGGTCGACGGCGT
Source organism: uncultured Actinomycetes bacterium (assembly GCA_963738205.1). Lineage (GTDB taxonomy): Bacteria > Actinomycetota > Thermoleophilia > Gaiellales > Gaiellaceae > DATFQE01. The sequence goes on along the minus strand of CAVTVQ010000007.1, from coordinate 1,347,466 downwards.
CGGCCAGCGGCGCCTCGCTCACGCAGACGACGCCGACCGTCAGCGCTGCGACGTCGCGCGCCGCGGCGACAGCACCGAGGACGAACGGCGTCCGCCCGCTCGCCGACAGGGCGACGAGCGCGTCATCCGGGCCGAGCTTCACCGACCGGGTCGCACTGGCCCCCGCGTCGGCGTCGTCCTCGAGCGCCTCGACCTCGGCGACCAGAGCGAGCACCAGGCCGGGCTCGACGCCGAAGGTGGGCACGCACTCGGAGGCGTCGGCCGCAGCGAGGCGGCCCGACGTTCCACCTCCGACGTAGATGAGCCTGCCGCCCTGTTCCAGTCGCTCGACGATCGCCTCGATCGCACCACTGAGGGCAGCGGCCGCTGCGCGAACCGCGCTCGCGACGGTGGCGTCCTCGTCGTTGATCAGCTCCACGAGCTCGTGCGTGGAGCGAAGGTCCAGGTCGACGCTGGCCGCCAGCCGACCCTCGGTAACAGGCTGCGCCGCGCGGGCGTCCACAGTCATGACGCGCTAGTGTAGTACCAGTCCGCGCTGAAAACAACGATTGGTATTGACCAGTTGCCGAGGCAAGGTTACGATCGGCCCGTGAGCACGGCCCAGCGCACCACCAAGCAGAGTCAGACCCGCGACCGCGTCGTCGACTTGATCGAAGGCTTGGGCGTCGGCCAGGCGATTCCCTCCGAGCGGCAGCTGAGCGTGGATCTCGGCGTCTCGCGCCTGACCGTGCGGGCTGCGCTCGACGTGCTGGTGCGCGAGGGCTTCCTCGACCGCCGCCGCGGGAGCGGCACCTTCGTCCGCGAGCCGAAGATCGCCCAGGAGCTCACGATGACCTCGTTCAGCGAGGAGATGCGCCGGCGCGGCATGCACCCGAGCAGCAAGACGCTCTCGCTGTCGACGACCCTGGCCGGCGCGTACCTGGGCCGTTGCCTGCACGTCTCCCCGTCGGAGAAGATCGTCGTCGCGAAGCGCCTGCGGATGGCGGACGACGAGACGATGGCGATCGAGACGCTGCACGTTCCCGAGTCGCGTGTTCCCGGCCTCGGCCCCAAGGATCTCGACCAGGGCTCGTTCTACGAGCTGCTGCAGGAGCGATACGGGATCACGATCGTCAGCGGCATCCAGACGGTCGAGCCGACGGTCACCAACGAGGAGGAGTCGAGCGCGCTCGGCGTCCCGCTGCACTCGCCCGCCTTCCTCTTCGAGCGGACCACCCGCGCCGAGACGGGGGACATCGTCGAGTTCGTGCGATCGATCTACCGAGGCGACCGCTACCGCCTGGTCACCGAGCTCAACCGCCGAGAGCGGTCGGGCTCCGCGCCGGTCTTCCAGCCTCGGGACGGGCACAACCCGCGGTGACCGAAGTCGCCGCGGGGTCGCAGCTGCTCGCCGAGATCCGGGAGCAGCCCTCCGCGCTACGGCGACTGCTCGAGCAGCGGCGCGAGTACGAGGCCGTCGCCGCGCGGATGCGCGAGCGCGCCCCCGCGGCCGTCCGCCTCGTGGGACACGGTTCGTCCGACAACGCCGCGTCCTACGCCGTGTACGCGTTCGGACTGCTACCGGGCTGGACGGCGCTGCGGGACTCGATCTCGCTGTCCGTGTACTACGGCGCCGACCTCGACTTCTCGCGCGCGTGCATCGTGGCACTCTCCCAGTCGGGGCGGACGCCCGACGTCGTCGAGTACACGCAAAAGGCGCGAGCGCAGGGCGCGCTCACGATCGCACTGACCAACGAGGCCGATTCCGAGCTCGCTGAGGCCTGCGAGCTCGTGCTGCCGCTCTGTGCCGGGCCCGAGCACGCGATCGCCGCAACCAAGACATATACGACGCAGCTGGCCGCGCTGGCACTACTCGCCGGCTGTGCCGCCGGCGACTGCACCGGCCTCGCGAACGGCATCGGCGAGACCGCCGACCTGATGGACGAGCTGCTCCCCGAGCTCGAGCCGCGCGTTGCCGAGGTCGCGGTTTCGCTGGCGTTCGTCGGCCGCATGTTCGTGATCGGGCGAGGCCCGGAGTTCGCGACCGCCCGCGAGATCGCGCTCAAGCTGCTCGAAACCTGCCGCGTGGCGGCCGAGGCGCTCACCGCAACCGATTTCGCCCACGGCCCCGTCGCGGCCCTTGACGGGCTCTTCCCCGTATGGGCCATCGCGTCCGACGACGCGAGCCTGAACGCCGTGCGCGAGGCAGCCCAGCGCGTGCGCTCCAAGGGGGCGACCCTGATCGCCAGCGGAACCGCCGCCCGCGAGCTCGAGGGCGCCGCGCACGTGCTTGCCGTGCCTGCGCCGCCGATCGGGCTGCTGGCTCCGATCCTGTCGGTCGTGCCGGGCCAGCTGCTCGCCTGGGCGCTCGCACAGGCGAAGGGTCTCGACCCGGATCGCCCCTCGGGCCTGAGCAAGGTCACCCTGGCGCTCTGACGCGCCTTGGTCAAGACCATTCCTCGCACCAAAAGCCCGTCTCCTTGGGCTTGAATCCGGTTAGTCACGCGATGTTCACCGGACCTTGACAAGAACCGGTCCGGTATGCGAGCCTCCGGTCGAAATGAAGTGGTATTTACCAATCAGCGACAGGCGCGTCTCCGGCGCCGCCGCTTGGAGGAGGCATCAATGAGACTACGAGTAGTCGCAGCCGCCGTGGTCTGCGCGTCACTCGCCTTCGGCGTTTCGACGGCGAGCGGCGTCCCGGCGCGCTCTGCGTCACCCCACGCGGCGCAGGCGACGACCCTGCGTGTCTGGCTGCAGGTCGACGCCGAGCAGAACTGGGAAGCCGCAGTCAAGGCGGCCAACAGCGCGTTCGAGGCAAGCCATTCCGGCGTCGACGTCAAGGTCGAGTATCAAACCTGGAACGACCACCTGACGAAGTTCGATGCATCGCTCGCAGGCAACAACGCGCCCGACGTGATCGAGCTCGGCAACACGGAGATGACGAAGTACATGGCCGCGGGCGCGTTCGCCGACATCACGTCCGCGAAGCGGAGCATCCCGAACTCGTCCACGTGGCTCAAGGGCCTCGCGGACTCGGCCACGTACAAGGGCAAGCTCTACGGGGTGCCGTACTACGCCGGCTCCCGCGGCGTGATCTACCGGACCGACCAGTACAAGGCGGCCGGCGTGAAGAAGGCCCCGACGAGCCTCGACCAGTTCGAGCGGACCATGGGCAAGCTCAAGGCGAAGTACGGCAAGGACCGCCGCTACTCGCCGCTGTACTTCCCCGGTCAGTACTGGCTCGCCTCCATGTCCTTCGTCTACGACTACGGCGGAAAGATCGCCGAGTTCAAGAACGGCAAGTGGAAGGGCACGCTCGACTCGCCTGAGGCGATCAAGGCCTTGACGAGGCTGAAGCGGATCGTGCGCTCGTACTCCCGCGCCAACAGGACCGGCGACGAGGCGACCCCGGCGCAGGCGCTGGTGTTCGGCAAGGGCAAGGTCGGCTCGATCATCGCCAACGGCTGGGAGTGGGGCTACGCCCTCAACAAGGACACGGGCAATCCGGCCCTGGCGGACAAGATGGGCGCCTACCCGATGCCGAGCCACATCGCCGGCAAGTACATGCCGACCTTCCTCGGCGGATCCGATCTTGCGATTCCGGTCACGACGAAGAACAGGTCGCTGGCCATCGACTGGCTCAAGGCGTACACAAGCACCGCGGTGATGCGCCAGATGGCGACGGTGGGCAAGGTGCTCCCGAACACCACCACGCTCGCGAGCGTCCACAAGTCGAACCCGCAGCTCGCGCCCTTCGCCAAGGCCGCAAGCTCGAGCTGGTTCGTCCCGGCCGCACCGAACTGGGTCAACGTGGAGAACAAGCGGATCATCCGCACCATGCTGGTTCGCATCTTCTCCGGCCGCCACAGCGTGGCTTCCGAGGCGAAGAAAGCCAGCCAGCAGATCACGAGCGAGCTCAATCGAAGCAGTTGAGCCCGCCTGAGGCACGAGCCAGACTCGCGCCATGAGCGAAGCTCCCTCTGCCCCCACGACAGTGGCCGTCGGGTCGGCGTTCGCGCCGGCCCGGCGGCCTCGTCGTCTCGGCCTGCGGATCAGCCGCGGCCTCGTCCCCTATCTCCTCCTCGCCCCGGCCGTCGCGGTCATCGCGGCGGTCCTCGCGTATCCGCTCTACCTGCTCGGAGCGCTGTCGTTCCAGCAGTACGGGCTGTTCGAGCTGATTCGCCACCAGGGCAAGTGGATCGGGACGGACAACTACTCGACGATCCTCCACGACTCGCAGTTCTGGCACGTGCTGCTGCGCACGGTGGTGTTCACCGCCCTCTGCGTCACCTTCACGATGGTCTTCGGGACGCTCTTCGCGCTCCTGCTCGTGCGCCTCGGCGGCTTCATGCGCCTCCTGCTCACGAGCGGGCTCGTGCTCGTCTGGTCGATGCCCGTCGTCGTCGCCGTGAACATCTGGATCTGGATGTTCGACTTCGAGTTCGGAGTCGTCAACTACCTGCTCACCGAGCTCCACATCGGCGACTACGTCCACCACGACTGGTTCGAGAACTCGCGGACGGGGTTCATCATCATCGGCGCCATCGTGATCTGGGGGGCGATCCCCTTCGTGACGATCACGCTCTTCGCCGGGCTCACGCAGGTGCCGAGGGAGCTCGTGGAGGCTGCGTCGCTCGACGGTGCCGGTCCGTTTCGGATCTTCCGGGACATCATCGTCCCGGTCCTCAAGCCGATCTTCGTGATCCTGATCAGTCTCTCGATCATCTGGGACTTCCAGGTCTTCAACCAGGTCTGGATCGCGCGCGGCGGCCAGCCCGCGGAGGAGTACTTCCTGATGGCGATCTACGCCTTCGTGGACTCGTTCCGGATCCAGCAGTACGGGCTGGGCTCCGCGGTCGCCGTCGTGATGGTGCTCGTGATGCTCGTCGTGACGTTCGTCTACATCCGCGAGATGGTCCGAATCGGGGAGACACGATGAGGCCGAGGCGGAAGCGGCTGCGGCGCGTCGGGCTCAACCTGCTCGGCCTGCTCGTGTTCGTCGTGATGGTGTTCCCCGTCTACTGGATGGTCACGACGGCGTTCAAGCGGCCGATCGACATCCTCAACTTCTCGCCCGACTTCGTGCCCTCGCCGGCGACGCTGTCCAACTTCGACAACGCCATCAACCGGCCGCATTTCTGGTCGAGCGTGCGCAACAGCCTGATCGTCGTCGTGGCCGTCACCGCGTTGTCGATGGTGCTCGCGTTCCTCGCGGCGCTCGCGCTGGCGAAGTTCCGCTTCTACGGCCGTGCGGCGTTCATCGTCCTCATCATCGGCGTGCAGATGGTGCCGCTGAACGCGCTCATCATCCCGCTGTACATCCTGCTCAGCCGTGCCGGCCAGGTCGACAAGCTGACCGGCGTGATCGTCACCTACCTGACGTTCGTGCTGCCGTTCTGCGTGTGGACGCTGCGCGGGTTCATGCTCGGCGTCCCCAAGGAGCTGGAGGAGGCGGCGATGGTCGACGGCTCCACGCGCTTCGGCGCCTTCGTCCGGATCCTGCTGCCGCTCGTCGCGCCTGGTCTGGTGGCGACGTCGATCTTCGCCTTCATCCAGGTGTGGAACGAGTTCATCATCGCGTACGTCCTGTTGCAGAGCCAGGAGAAGCAGACGCTCACGGTGTGGCTCGCGTCGTTCACCACGCTTCGCGGCACCGAGTGGGGCCCGCTGATGGCGGCGGCCAGCCTGACCGCACTGCCCGTGGTCGGCTTCTTCCTGCTCGTCCACCGGCGCGTCGCCTTCGGCCTGACCGCCGGCGCGGTACGCGGATGACCCGAAACCTGGCCGCGGGCTGCCTGCTGCCCGGGTTCGACGGCCTCGAGGCGCCGGACGATCTCCTGCGCTGGGTCGAGCTCGGCCTCGGCGGCGTCGTTCTCTTCGGCAAGAACATCCGCGACGCGGAGCAGGTCGAGCGCCTGACGGCGCAACTCGACGAGGCACGGCCCGGAGTGCTGATCGCAACGGACGAGGAGGGCGGCGACGTCACCCGCCTCGAAGTTGCCACGGGCAGCTCCTACCCGAGCCACCTCGCGCTCGGGACCGTCGACGACGTCGGCCTCACTCGCTCGGTGGCCGGCGCGCTCGGCGTCGCGCTGCGGGGCGTCGGCATCAACTTCGACTTTGCACCCGTCGCCGACGTCAACACGAACCCGGACAACCCGGTGATCGGTGTCCGCTCGTTCGGCGCCGATCCTGAGCTCGTCTCTCGGCACGTCACCGCCTTCGTCGAGGGCCTGCACGGCGCGGGTGTGGCCGCATGCGCGAAGCACTTCCCCGGGCACGGCGACACGAGCGCCGACTCGCACCTCGAGCTGCCCGTGGCGGGCGGTGAGCTGGAGGTCCACCTCGCCCCGTTCCGTGCGGCGATCGCCGCGGGCGTGGGCGCGATCATGACCGCGCACATCGTGAGCCCCGCGCTCGGGCCGGAGCCGGCGACGATCAACCCGACCGCGATCCGACTGCTCCGCGAGGGCCTCGGCTTCGAGGGTGCGATCGTGAGCGACGCCGTCGAGATGCGGGCGGTCGCCGCCCTGGTGGGGCCCGAGGAAGCAGCCGTGCGGGCGCTCGCCGCGGGCGTCGACGCGATCTGCCTGGGCCACGACCTCCCACTCGGACCAGTGCTCGCCGCCGTCGAGAAGGCGGTCGCGAATGGGCGCCTGTCCAGCGACCGGCTCGAAGAGGCCGCGCTACGGCTCGGTCGGGTTGGGCGCGAGCTTCCTACCCCGAACGGTGTTCCCCGCACCTCCGTGGGCGTCGACGCGGCGAAACGGGCGTTGCACGCAGAGGGCAACGTCGGCGTCTCCGGGACGCCGCTCGTCGTCGAGCTCGTCGCCACGCCGAACATCGCCGCAGGGCCTCGCGCGGCCTGGCTCGGCGAGCTCGTGTCGCAGCGCTGGCCGGACGCCGAGTTGGCGCGCGTCGGCCCCGACGAGCTGCCACCCGATGCGGCCGGCCGGCCGCTGGTCGTCGTCGCCCAGAACGCGGCGCGGCATGCCTGGCAGCAGCCGATCGCGGACGTAGCCCACGCTGTCGTGATCGAAACCGGTGTCCCGGCGTGGCGGCCCGAGCGGCCGGCCGGCTTCGTCGCGACGCACGGCGCGGGCCGGGCCAGCCTGGCGGCGGCGTTCGAGCTCCTCGCCGGTTAGTCGAGGTCCTCGCGGACGATGCCGTAGAGGACACTGTCCATCCACTCGCCGTGGCGGTCGTACGCCTTGCGCCGGACGCCTTCGCGCACCCAGCCGGCTCGCTCGGCGTGCGCCTGCGCCCGCTCGTTGAAGCCGTAGATCTCCATCTGCAGCCGGTGGTAGCCGAGGTCGACGAGCAGGTGGCGCTGGAACTGGCTGGCCGCCTCGTCGGCGACCCGGCGGCCGCGGAAGCCCGGGTGCACTGCGAGACCGCCGAGGTTGGCGATCCGGCTGCGGCGGTTCGCGACCTCGAACCCCATGACGCCGGCCCGTTCGCCGTCGACCTCGATCACGAAGCGGCCGAACTGGTCCGGCTCGGCGAGCGACCGCTCGATCTCGGCACGCAGGCCCTCGGCGTCGCGAACACGGACCGCCGCGAGGAACGGCTCCACCTCCTCGTTCGAGAGCAGCTCGACGACGAAGTCGAGGTCGTCCCGCTGCGCCCGCCTGATGCCGATGCTCACGGCGCGGGCGCGGCCGCCGGCTCACCGCGGCGGCCCGGCCGCAGGATTCCCGAGCCGAGCGCGACGCCCAGCAGCACCAGCGCGAGCCCGGCGATGGCGGCCACGGTCAGCGGCTCGTCGAGGAACACCACTCCGAGCACGAGCGCCATCCCCGGCAGCAGGTACGTGACGAGCGCCGTCTTCGTCGAGCCGTGGTGCTCGAGCAGCACGTAGTAGACGAACTGTCCGAACGCCATGGCGCCGACGCCCAGGCCGAGCACTGCGAGCCACGTGTCCCACCCGGGCAGGTGATCCGGCGCCTGGGCCACACCGAGCGGCAGGATCAGGAGCGCTCCGGCCACCGTCGAGCCGGTGACGAGCAGAATCGGCTCGAGGTCTTCCACGTGCGACTGGCCGTACAGGGCTCCGGCCGCGTAGAACAACGAGGCCGTCACGACAGCGAGCGTTCCCGCCACCGCCCACCAGCCTCCGTCCGGGTTTGCGCCGGCGAGCACTGCGACGCCGAGGATCCCGGCCGCGATGCCGAGCGCTCGCGCGCCGGTCACGCGCTCGCTCTGCCGAAACCGGATCGCGAGCAGCACGACGAAGATCGGGACGGATGCATTGGCGATCGCGGCGATGCCGGAGTCGATGTGGGTCTGGCCCCAGGCGATCAGGGTGAACGGGATCGCGGCGTTGATCGCACCGAGAACCAGGAGCGGGAGCCAGGAGGCCCGGAGCCGCCTGGACGCCTCGCGGGGCCCGTAGTAGACGGCCAGGGCGGGCACGAGCACGAGCGCGGCCGCGACCAGCCGCAAGGTGATCAGCACCGTCGGCTTCACGTCCTCGAGCGCGATCTCGATGAAGAAGAACGACGAGCCCCAGAGGGCTGTGAGCAGCAAGAGCAGAGGGACGTAGCGGCGCGTCACGCGAGTGAACGTACCTGTCCTGAGTGGCATCTAGACTCAGGTATCTGACGAGGGTCGCTCAGCCGCTGCATCGCGAGCTCGGCCTCACCGACGGTGAGCTCGAGCGCATCCAGGACCTGCTCGGCCGCGGGCCGAACGACTTCGAGCTCGCCGTCTTCTCGCTGCTCTGGTCGGAGCATTGCGGCTACAAGCACTCGGCGCCGCTGCTGAAGCGCCTGCCGTCCGCCGGTGAGCGCGTGCTCCAGGGGCCCGGCGAGAACGCCGGCGTGATCGACGTCGGTGACGGCCTCGCGGTGGCGTTCAAGGTCGAGAGCCACAACCACCCCTCCGCGGTCGAGCCGTTCCAGGGCGCGGCGACCGGCGTCGGCGGGATTCTGCGCGACATCGTCGCCATGGGCGCGCGCCCGATCGCGCTGCTCGACGGCCTGCGCTTCGCCGCTCCCGACTGGGCCTTCGAGCGCGCCGTGGCCGGGATCGGGCACTACGGCAACTGCGTGGGCGTGCCGACCGTCGGCGGCGAAGCGGTCTTCGACCCGGCGTACCGCGGCAACTGCCTCGTCAACGCGATGTGCGTCGGCCTCCTCCCGACGCGACGCGTCCTGGGTGCACAGGCCCGCGGAGCCGGGAACGCGATCCTGCTCTTCGGCTCGACGACGGGCCGCGACGGGATCGGCGGCGCCAGCGTGCTCGCGAGCCACGAGCTGGGCGCCGAGGACGCAGACAAGCGGCCGTCGGTGCAGATCGGCGACCCCTTCGTCGGGAAGAAGCTGATCGAGGCGAGCCTCGAGCTGGTCGAGAGCGGGCTGATCGTCTCGCTGCAGGACTGCGGCGCCGCCGGCCTCGCCTCGTCGCTCTCCGAGATGGCCCGCGACGGCGCCGGCGTCGACGTTGAGCTCGACCGCGTGCCCTTGCGCGAGGAGCTGGAACCGTGGGAGATCATGATCTCGGAGAGCCAGGAGCGCATGGTCGCGGTCGTCGAGCCGGAGCGCCTGGCCGAGGCCGAGGCCGTCTGCCGTAAGTGGGAGCTGGCGCACGCCGTGATCGGCGAGGTGACCGAATCCGGCGAGCTGCGCGCGTTCCACGACGGTGACCTCGTCGGCGCGATCCCGGCCGCGGCGCTCACCGAAGAGTGCCCGCGCTACGAGGTCGAGCGGCGCCCCGGGCCGGTCGAGCCCGCGTCGGTCGAGCCCGACGGCAGGCACCGGTCGTGGATCTACGAGCGGTACGACCAGCTGGTCGGCTCGCGCACCGTGCGCAGGCCCGGCCTGGACGCGGCTGTGCTGTGGCTGCGGCCGTCGCAGCGCGGGCTCGCGGTGTCGCTCGACGGACCGCCGCTCGGCGAGCGCGACCCCTGGAAAGCGGGGGTGCTCGCGGTCCTCGGCGCCGCCCGGAACGTCGCCTGTGTCGGCGGCGAGCCCTTGGCGCTCACGGACTGCCTCAACTTCGGCAATCCGGAGAAGCCCGAGATCGGCTGGGAGCTCGAGCAGGCGATCGCAGGCATCGCGGAGGCCGCCGAAGCGCTCGGCATCCCGGTCGTGTCCGGCAACGTCTCGCTCTACAACGACACCGACGGCCGGTCGATCCCGCCGACGCCCGTCGTCGGCTGCGTCGGCCTCGTCTCCGACGTCCAGGCCGTCCCTCAGCAATGGCGGAGTGGAGACGTCGTCGCCGTGCTTCGAGCCGCAAGTAACACTGTGTTACTTGCCGAAGAGGCGCGTCTGATCCAGACGATCTGGCAGGCCGCGCCGCGCCTCTCGCTCGCGCACGACGTCGGCGTTCGGGGCGCCGTCGCGGCGATCGAGGAGATGGCCGACTGGAGCGGACTGCCTGCCGACGTCGACGACGCGGGCGAGCACGTCCGCTTCGTGCTCGCGTGTGCTCCGGATGCCGTGCCCGACTGGGCCGAGCCGATCGGGACGGTGCGCTGATGTGCGGGGTCTTCGGCATCCGCTCGGCGGAGCGCGACGTCGCGCGCGTCGCCTTCTTCGGGCTCTTCGCCCTGCAGCACCGCGGGCAGGAGTCGGCCGGGATCGCCGTCTCCGACCGCGGCCACGTGACCGCGATGCGCGACATGGGGCTCGTCTCCCAGGTCTTCGACGAGCGCAAGCTCCAGGGCCTCCAGGGCGACATCGCGATCGGGCACACGCGCTACTCGACGACCGGATCCACGCACTGGGCGAACGCGCAGCCGCTCGTGCACCAGGGCCGCGCGCGCACGGTCGCGCTCGGCCACAACGGCAACCTGACGAACGCCGCCCAGCTCCGCGAGGAACTGGCCGAGGAGGGCGTCCGGCTGCGGTCGAGCTCGGACACCGAGGTGATCGCCGGGCTGCTGGCTCACGACGAGGCACCGGTCGAGCAGGCGGTCGCCAACGCGATCCCCCGGCTCGAGGGCGCCTACACGATCGTCGCGATCGCCGAGGGCAAGCTGATCGCGTTCCGCGACCCGCACGGGTTCAGGCCGCTCGCGCTCGGCCGTCTCGACGGCGACTGGGTGGTCGCCTCGGAGACGTGCTCACTCGACCTGGTCGGCGCCGAGCTCGAGCGCGAGGTCCGGCCCGGCGAGCTCGTGATCGTGGACGAGGAGGGCTGCCGGGTCACCGAGGCCGCAAGTCAGGCCGGCGACGGCGCGCTGTGCATCTTCGAGCTCTTCTACCTCGCGCGGCCGGACTCGCGCCTGGCCGGGGTGGAGGTGCACAACGCTCGCGTCCGCATGGGCGAGCGCCTCGCGGAGGAAGCGCCCGTCGAGGCCGACCTGGTCATGCCGATCCCGGATTCGGGGACGCCTGCGGCGATCGGCTTCTCGCGCGGGCTGCAGATCCCGTTCAGCGAGGGGCTGATCAAGAACCGCTACGTCGGCCGCACGTTCATCCAGCCCGACCAGAGGCTGCGCGACCAGGGCATCAAGCTGAAGTTCAACCCGCTCGCCGAGGTGCGCGGCCGGCGGATCGTCGTCGTCGACGACTCGATCGTGCGCGGCTCGACCATGCGCCAGATCGTGGCGATGCTGTTCGAAGCGGGCGCGCTGGAGGTCCACGTCCGCGTCTCGTCGCCGCCGATCGTGTCGCCCTGCTTCTACGGGATCGACTTCGCCGACCCCGACCAGCTCGTCGCGGCCGACCGCGACGCCGAGGGTGTGCGTGAGCTGATCGGAGCGACCTCGCTCGCCTACCTGTCGCTGGATGGCCTCCAGGCGGCGACTCGGCGGCCGGCGTCCGGCTTCTGCCGGGCCTGCCTCACGCGCGAGTACCCGACGCGGGTGCCGCTCGAGCGCCGCCTGGACAAGACGCGCTTCGAGGCTACTGCTCGAGCACCCGGCTAGCCTTGGCGATCCCGCGGCTGAGCAGGTACGCCGCGGACGTCACGAGGAAGAAGGTCATCCAGTCGTTCGCGGTCAGGCTGTCTGCGATCCAGCAGACGAGCCACGCGACGATCAACGCGAGCAGCCACACGGCGAACTCGGCGTTGCCGGGGATGGGCAGCCGCGCGATGTCGCTCACGTTCACGGTGTAGGCCGCGCTCGGCTGGACGGTCGTCGGCTGCTCGTCGGGAGGCGGGGTAGTGGCCATGGAGGCTCCTTTCGTCAGGCGGCGTGTGCCGGAACGTGCACCAGTTCGAGCTTCTGCCCGTCCGGGTCGTAGAAGAACACCGCGTAGTAACCGGGCTGATACCAGTACGCCTCCGGGCCGCTCTCGATCGGGGCGCCGCGAGCGCGCAGCCACTCGGCACGCTCGTCGACCGCGGCGCGTGACGCGACCTCGAAAGCGATGTGGTGCAGGCCCACGCGGTAGCGATCGTAAGCGCCTTCGGTCGGGCTCGTCGCCTCGCGCAGCCCGAGCGAGCTCCCGGGTCCGGTCAGGTAGTGGATCGTCTCCCCACGCTCACCCTCGACCTCGCGGCGGCCATGCCAGCCGAGCGGGCCCAGGAGCTCGCGGTAAAAGGGCAGGCTGCGCTCGATCGACGAGACCACGATGTCCAGGTGGTGGATACCGGTCGAGCTCACAGTGCGGTACCCGCGTGTGTTCAGCGTCGGTTGTGCAGTTCCTCTCCGCGCCCGTATCGGACAGCGCGGCTCGCGGTACGCGGATCCACACCCTGCTCGACCAGCTGCTGCCGCAGCTCGCTCTCGGCGCCCCAGCGCAGGAACAGCCACGCGATCGCCCCGAGCGTGACCAGCGAGCCCTCGAGCATCATCACGGTGCCCGCCAGCCCCTGGTCGCGCAGCGGCGAGAGGCCGTAGAGCGAGGAGCCGTCGTCGTAGACGCCGTAGATCGGCTTGCCCGCCCAGATGAAGATGTTCCCGAGGACGCTCTCGAGCAGCCGCACCGTGACGATGTAGCCCAGCTTGGCGGCCGTCCCGAACCAGGCCGGCCCCGGGAGCACCTCGATCACGGCCGCCCACATCAGCGCCCCAGCGGTGAAGAAGCTCAGGTGCTCCAGCGCATGGACGCCGTCGTGGCGCACGGCGGCCTCGTAGAGGAACGGCACGTGCCAGATGTAGAGGTTCAGAGTCCAGAGTGGCAGCGCGACGAGCGGGTGCGCGAGCACGCGCAGCGCCGAGACCGCCCGCAGCGCCAGGAGCGGGCGCAGCATCGGGCCGGTCAGGCCCAGCACGAAGAGAAGCGGCGCCAGATCTCCGAGCAGGACGTGCTGGATCATGTGGAACACGAACAGCTCCTCGGCCCGCTGCTCGAGCAGCGGCGAGAGCGCGACGGCGAAGAGCACGAGCGCGCCGGCGAACGACGCGATGCGCCAGCGCGACACCGGTGTCCCTCGGCGAGCGAGGGTCCGTGCGCGCAGCGCGTACATCACAGCGGCGGCGAGCGGCAGGGCGAGCTGGGCCACGGCAGCGAGTGTAGGGCGGCCGTCGTCCTCTCCCACTAGACTCGCGCCAAGTGGCTGAGGCTCGGACGTACGAGTCGGCCGGGGTCTCGATCGCGAAGGGCGAGGCGGTCGTCGAACGCCTGCGGGCGGCCGTCGAGTCCACGGGGACCTCCGGCTTCGGGGCGTTCGCCGGCCTGTGCCGGCTGGACGACGGGCGCGTGCTCGCAGCATCGACCGACGGCGTCGGCACGAAGCTGATGCTCGCGCGCGAGCGCGGGCAGCTTCGCGCCTGCGGCGCCGACCTGGCGGCGCACTGCATCAACGACGTGCTCACGACGGGCGCGCAGCCGCTGTTCCTGCTCGACTACGTCGCCTCGGACGCGATCGACCTGGAGCACGTCGCCGAGCTGGTCGAGGGCGCGGCCGAGGTGTGCCGCGCGGCCGGCTGCATGCTGCTGGGGGGCGAGACGGCCGAGCTGCCCGGGATCTACCGTGAGCAGGAGCTCGACTTCGCCGGCACGTGCGTCGGCATGGTCGACGGCGACGATCTCATCGACGGCTCGCGGGTCGAAGAGGGCGACGTCGTGCTCGGCTTCCCGTCGGCCGGCCTGCACGCCAACGGCTTCACGCTCGTCCGCCGCGTCCTCGAGACGGAGGACTACGACGGCGACGATCTGCTCGCCCCCACGCGTCTCTACCTCGACGACGTCAGAGCGCTCCGGGGTCGCGCCGACGTGCGGGCGCTCGCCCACGTCACGGGCGGCGGCATCGTCGGCAACCTCTCGCGCGCGCTCTCGAGCGGTCTCGGCGTGGAGATCGACTGGGACGCCTGGGAGCGGCCGCCGGTCTTCGCGTGGCTGGCGCGTCACGTCGACGAGGACGAGCTGCGCCGCGTGTTCAACCTCGGCGTCGGCTATGCCGCCGTCGTGCCCGAGAGCGACGCGGGCGAAGCGCTTCGGATCGGCCGCATCGTCGCCGCGTGATCGGCGTGCTCGTCAGCGGCGAGGGCACAAACCTCCAGGCTCTCCTGGACGCGGGGCTGCCGGTCGTGGCCGTGGCCTCGAATCGGGCCGACGCCCACGCGCTGCACCGCGCGGCCGACGCGGGCGTGCGGACGCAGGTCTTCGGGCTGGACGACTATGCCGACCGCGACGCCAGAGACGCCGCCATGGCGGCCTGGCTGACCGAGCAGCGCGTGGAGCTCGTCGTGTGTGCGGGCTACATGCACCTGCTGCGCCCGAGCTTCGTCGACCGCTTCGCCGGCCGCATCGTCAACACGCACTCCGCGCCGCTCCCTGCCTTTCCCGGAGCGCATCCGATCGAGGACGTGCTCGCGGCGGGCGTGGCGGAGACTGCGGCGACCGTGCATTACGTCGACGAGGGCATCGACACGGGCGCGGTGATCAGGGCCGAGCCCGTCCCCGTGCACGCGGGCGACACCGCCGACTCGCTGCGGGCGCGCGTGCAGGCCGTCGAGCACCGGCTCCTCCCGACCGTCGTGCGCGAGTTGATCTCCGCTTGATCGAGCGCGCGCTCATCTCGGCCTACGACAAGGCCGGGTTGGACGAGCTCGGGCCAGGTCTGGCCGAGCTCGGCGTCGAGCTGGTCGCGAGCGACGGCACCGCGGCCTTCCTCGAGAGCCTCGGACTGCAAGTGACCAAGGTCGACGAGCTCACCGAGGTGCCCGAGCTCCTGGGCGGACGGGTCAAGACCCTCCATCCCAACATCCACGCGGGCATCCTCGCGCGCCACGATCACCCCGACGACCTCGAGGCGCTGTCGCGGCGGGGGATCCGACCGTTCGACCTCGTCTGCGTGAACCTCTACCCGTTCACGCAGATCGTCGGCCGCTACGGGGTGCGCGAGGAGGAGGCGGTCGAAATGATCGATATCGGCGGGCCTTCGATGCTCCGCGGCGCCGCGAAGAACTTCGCGAACGTGATCCCGCTCTGCAAGCGCGAGCGCTTCGGCGAGGTGCTCGAGCTGCTGCGCGAGCACGAGGAGGTGCCGCTCGACACGCGCCGCGAGCTCGCCGCCGAGGCGTTCTCCGCCACGGCCGCCTACGAGGCGGCGATCGCGGCGTGGTTCTCCGACCGTGAGCCGTTTCCCGAGCGCCTCGTCCCGAGCTTCGTCAAGGTCGCCGACCTCCCGTACGGCGAGAACCCGCATCAGCGCGGCGCGTACTACGCCGAGGCGGGCGCGCGCCGCCATTTGCTCTCGCGGGTGGAGCAGCTGCACGGGAAGGAGCTGTCGTTCAACAACCTCAACGACCTCTCGGCGGCCCGCTCCCTGCTGCTCGAGTTCACGCTGCCCGCGTGCGTGATCGTGAAGCACGCCAACCCGTGCGGCGTCGCGGTCGGCGGGACGATCGAGGACGCGTATGCGGGCGCGCTGGCGTCCGATCCGCAGTCGGCGTACGGCGGCATCGTGGCGCTGAACCGTCCCGTGCCGAACGCACTCGGAGCGCGGATCGCCGAGCAGTTCGTCGAGGTGCTCGCGGCGCCGGGGTTCGAGGAGAGCGCGCTGGAGGCCCTGCAGGCGAAGCCGGCGACGCGGATCCTGGTCGACCGCGAGCGGCGCCGTTTCGATCCGGGCGAGCGCGACTACAAGCGTGTCCTCGGCGGGCTGCTCGTGCAGGACCGAGACTGGGGCGTCGAGGACCGGCAGGGCATGGAGACCGTCTGCGGCTCGCCGGACGAGGCCGTCTGGGGCGACCTGCTGTTCGCGTGGCGTGTGTGCAAGCACGTCGGCTCGAACGCGATCGTGCTGGTGAAGGGCCTGCGGACGCTGGGGATCGGCGCCGGCCAGATGAGCCGCGTCGACGCGGTGCGGCTGGCGATCGAGAAGGCCCGCGAGCACGGCCACCCCCTCCAGGGCGCCTCACTCGCCTCGGACGCGTTCTTCCCGTTTCCGGACGGCCCGAAGGCAGCACTGGATGCCGGCGTCGCCGCCATCATCCAGCCGGGCGGATCCAGGCGGGACAACGAAGTCGTGGACGCGGCGCGCGAAGCCGGCGCCGCGATGGTCTTCACCCACCGGCGCCACTTCCGCCACTGACTCTCCCGGACATGGCCACCGTGCCGCTCGTGTTCCCCCGGGGGTCCCCCTGTGTTCCTCCCCCTCGGCTTGCACGCTAGCGGCCCGCGGCGCACCGATTGGTGACGCCTTCGTGCCGATTGTGTGACACCACTAAGCTTCTCGCCGTGGCGCGGCGCGAGTACCCCACCGTCCTCGACCTCGTCGGGAACACCCCGCTCGTCCGGCTTCAGAAGGTCACTCGCGGCGTCGAGCCGACCGTGGTCGCCAAGCTCGAGTACATGAACCCCGGCGGCTCCGTGAAGGACCGGATCGGCATGCGCATGATCGAGAAGGCCGAGCGCGAGGGAAAGCTGAAGCCGGGCGGCACGATCGTCGAGCCCACCTCGGGCAACACCGGCGTCGGCCTCGCCATCGCGGCCGCGATCAAGGGCTACCGGTGCATCTTCGTCATGCCCGACAAGATGAGCCAGGAGAAGATCTCGCTCCTGCGCGCGTACGGGGCCGAGGTGGTCATCTGCCCGACCGCCGTCCCGCCCGAGTCGCCCGAGAGCTACTACGACGTCTCCGACCGGCTCGCCGAGGAGATCCCCGGCGGTTTCAAGCCCGACCAGTACTCGAACCAGGCCAATCCCCAGACGCACTACGAGACGACCGGCCCGGAGATCTGGGAGCAGACCGGCGGCAACATCGACGCCTTCGTGATCTCGGTGGGCACCGGCGGCACGATCTCGGGGACGGCTCGCTACCTCAAGGAGCAGAAGCCCGACCTGCTCGTCGTCGGCGCCGACCCGGAAGGCTCGATCTACAACTCGCCCGAGGTGCATCCCTACCTCGTCGAGGGCATCGGCGAGGACTTCTGGCCGACCACCTACGACCCGAGCCTCGTCGACGAGTACGTCACCGTCTCCGACCGCGACTCCTTCCTCACCGCACGCGCGCTCGCGCGCGAGGAAGGGTTGCTCGTGGGCGGGTCGGGCGGCACCGCCGTCCACGCGGCGCTCGAGGTCGCGAAGCGCTTCGGCCCCGACGCGACGATCGTCACGCTCGTCCCCGACGGCGGGCGCGCCTACCTGTCGAAGTTCTACGACGACAACTGGATGCTCGAGTACGGCTTCCTCGAACGCCGCGCGCCCGTCCCGACCGTGGCCGAGGTGCTCAGCTCGAAGCACGCCGAGGAGCCCCAGGTACCTGAGCTGATCACGATCGAGTCGCACCAGAAGGTCGGCCAGGCGATCGACCTGATGCAGCGCTACTCGATCTCGCAGATTCCGGTCGTCCGCCACGAGCCGGCGGAGTCGCTCACCGACATCGTCGGCTCCTTGCAGGAGCGAGGCCTCCTCGACCGCGTCTTCAAGAATCCCGACGCGCTCAACGAGGACGTGGCCGCTGCGATGCAGCCGCCGCTCGCCGCCGTCGACTCCGGCGAGACGGTGGACACCGTGTTCTCGGCGCTGACGAACGGGAGCCCGGCCGTGGTCGTCGCGAACGGCGGCAGGCCGACCGGGATGCTCACGCGCTCCGACCTACTCGAGTACCTCGCCCATCACCGCGGTTCCTGACCCCGGCGAGCGCTACCTGGAGCTCGTGCTCCGCTTCAGCCGCCTCGAGCCGGACCTGATCGACAGCTATTGCGGCCCGGCAGAGCTCAAGGTGAAGGTCGATGCCGAGCCGCCGACCACCCACGAACGCCTCGCGGAGGAGGCGGCCGAGCTCGGGGCAGAGGTCGCGGCCGGCGAGCCTGACGACGCCCGCCGCAGGTGGCTCACCGGGCAGCTGGCCGGGCTCGAGACCGCGTGCCGCTGGTTCGCGGGCGAGGAGATCGAGTACGCCGAGCAGGTTCGCCGCGCCCACCAGGTCGAGGCCCGGCTCGTCCCCGAGGAGGAGTTCGCGGCCGCACACGAGCGCCTCGACGATGCACTGCCCGGCGAGGGCTCGCTCCAGGAGCGATTCGCGGCCTGGCGCAAGACGCAGCTCGTCGCGCGGGAGCTGATCAGGCCCGGCCTGGATGCGCTCGCGGCCGGGCTGCGCGACCGGACGGCTGCACTGGTCGGACTTCCCGACGGCGACCGGGTCGACTTCGAGCTGGTGACCGACAAGCCCTGGTCCGGCTTCTGCGAGTACCTCGGCAACCTGCACACGAGGATCTCGATCAACGTCGACCTGCCCATCCCAGCCGGCCAACTGTTCGAGCTCGTCACGCACGAGGTCTACCCCGGCCATCACACGGAGCACCTCTGTAAGGAGCGGCTGATCGCGGAGCACGGCCGGTCGGAGCTGGCCGTCTTCCTCTTCACCTCGCCGCACGCCGTCGTCGCAGAGGGGATCGCCACGTTCGCCCACGAGGCACTCCTCGGCGAGCAGGCCGACCACGTCGGAGCCGAGATCCTGCGGCCGCTCGGCATCGATTACGACGCCGACACCGCCGGGGTGATCCGCGCCGCGACGGAATGCTTCGACTCGGTCGGCCCCAACCTCGTCCAACTGCTCGCCGACGGCCGCCTGGAACGCGAGGACGCAAGGCCCTACGCGCGCCGCTGGCTGATCGAGCCGGACGAGGTCGTCGACAAGGCGCTGGCGTTCTATCTGGACGAACGCTGGCGCCCGTACGGGCTCTGCTACCCGGCCGGCCGAGAGCTCGCCCGCCGCTATGTCGCGGGCGACCCCGCCCGGTTCCGGCGCCTGCTCGGCGAGCAGCTGACGCCGGAGGATCTGGCCGCGTGACGAAGCTCACGCTGACTGAGGCGCGCAAGCTTGCCGTAGCCGGCCAGCTGCTCGACGCACCGCAACCGCGGTCGATGTTCGAGACGATCGACTGGCTCGGCAGCCTGCAGATGGACCCGACCAGCGCGGTCGCGCGGAGCGAGCGGCTCGTGCTCTGGAGCCGCCTCGGCAACTACGACCTCGACGAGCTCGAGCGGCTCCGCTGGGAGAGCCGCGAGCTGTTCGACTACTGGGCGCACATCGTGCCGGTCTCCGACTACGCGATCCACCGCGAGACGATGCGGCGGTATCCGCGCGGCCCGTACGGGCGCTCGACCTACGTCCACGAGTGGCTGGCCGCCAACGCAGGCTTCCGCCGCTATGTCCTGCGCGAGCTGCGCAAGCGCGGGCCGCTGCGCTCACGTGAGCTCGAGGACCGACCCGATCTCCCCTGGAAGACGGGCGGCTGGAACGACGGCAAGAGCCTCGGGATCATGCTCGAGCTGCTGTGGGCCGGCGGCAAGGTCGGCATCGCGGGCCGGGACGGCAACCAACGTCTCTGGGACCTCGCCGAACGGGTCCTCCCGACCGACCAGCCCAAGCTGACCCAGGGCGAGCTCTCCCGCCGCGTGCTCGACAAACAGCTGCGCTCGCGTGGGGTCTCGCGTGCGAACGAGTTCGGCCGGGTGTTCGACGGGTGGGTTCCCGGCCGCGAGCGCGCTTTGAAAGCGCTGCTCCGCGAGGGCCGGTTCGTGCGGGTCGCGATCGACGGCCTGGACGGTGACTGGCTCGCACATGCGGAACTGCTCGAGCGCGGGCCGGGCGAGCCCCGTTCCACGCTGCTGTCGCCGTTCGACCGGCTCGTCTACTACCGCGACCGCACGGAGGAGCTGTTCGGGTTCCGCTTCCGCCTGGAGATCTACGTCCCGAAGGCCAAGCGCCAGTACGGCTACTTCGTCTTGCCGTTCCTGCACGGCCACGAGCTGGTCGGCCGCATCGACCCGCTCTTCGACCGCAAGACGGGTGTGCTCACCGTCAACGCCGTCCACTGGGAGCCCGGAGCGCCGAAAGACGCGAGGCCGGCGCTGAAGAGGGCCGTGAGCGAGCTGGCCGACTGGCTCGGGGCAGGCGACGTCATCTACGCCAGGCCCACGTAGACGAATCCGACCGCGCGGATCTGGCCCGCCTCGATCAGGCGGTGCTCCTCCGCAACGTCGGCTTCGGTCCCCTTGTACTCGGCCAGGTAGGGCGTCCATGCGAACGAGCGCTGCCGGAAGCGTGCGTCCAGCGCGGAGCGCAGCGCGTCGAAGCCGTGCAGGTCGTCGTGCTCGGCACGCCACTCCGCCAGTCCGCTGTCGACGCCGCGTCGTGCGTAGTCCCAACGGGCGGTCGGCTCGTCGAGGTGATCCCAGGCGAACTCCCGCACGACGAACGGCGAGCGCGGCCGCAGCAGCGAGTGCACCTTGGCCATGACCACGCCGAGGTCGTCGACATGGTGCAGCGACAGCGAGGCGACTGCCGCGTCGAACGGGCCCTCGCCGGCGAGCTCCTCGATCGTCGTCCGGCGGAAGATCGCCCCGTCCGGCGCCTTCGGGTCGACGGCGACGACGTCGTAGCCTGCCGCCGCCAGCGCTCGGGCCAACTCGCCGCTGCCGCAGCCCACCTCGAGCACCCGCGCCGGAGGGGGCGGGAGCTCCTGTCGCGCGAGGGAGTGCAACTGCATGACCTCAGTAGAATCGCCGAGATGGACTTCGAGACGCGGGCCATCCACGAGGGGCAGGAGCCGGACCCGACTACGGGCGCGGTCGTCGTCCCGATCTACCAGACCGCCACGTACGTCCAGGACGAGGTGGGCGTCAACAAGGGCTACGACTACTCGCGCGTCGGCAACCCCACCCGGACGGCGCTCCAGGTCTGCCTGGCCTCGCTCGAGAACGCCGAGTACGGGGTCGCGTATTCGTCGGGCATCGGCGCCACGACCACGCTCATGCACCTCGTCAACCCCGGCGAGCGGGTCGTTACTGTCAACGACGTCTACGGCGGCGTCTACCGGATGTTCACGCAGGTGTACGCGCCGAAGGGCTACGCCTTCGACTTCATCGGCGCCGGGGAGATCAACACAAATCTCGCCGCCCACCTCGACGAGCGGACACGGATCGTCTGGCTCGAGACGCCGACGAACCCGCTGCTGAACGTGATCGACATTCGCGCGGCCGCCGACGCGGCGCACGCGGTCGGCGCGATCGTCGTCGTCGACAACACGTTCGCGTCTCCCTACTTCCAACGCCCGCTCGACCTCGGCGCGGACGTCGTCCTGCATTCGACGACGAAGTACATCGGCGGCCATTCCGACCTCATCGGCGGCTTCGTCGGCACGAACGACCCGACGATCGCCGAGCGCCTGGTGTTCTTGCAGAAGTCGCTCGGCGCCATCCCGGGGCCGTTCGACTGCTGGCTCGCGCTCCGCGGCGTGAAGACGCTCGCCCTGCGGATGCGCGCCCATACGGAGAACGCCAAGAGGGTCGTCGCCTTCCTCGAGCAGCACGACGCGGTCGAGCAGGTGCTCTACCCCGGTCTGCCCTCGCATCCGGGCCACGAGATCGCAGCGCGGCAGATGGACGACTTCGGCGGCATGGTCTCCTTCCTCGCGGAGTCGGAGGAGGAGGCCGTCGCGCTGGTCGCCAGGACGAAGGTCTTCCGGCTCGCCGAGAGCCTCGGCGGCGTCGAGAGCCTGATCGAGCACCCGGCGCGGATGACGCATGCCTCGACGGCCGACTCCCCGATCGCGGTGCCGAAGAACCTCGTCCGCCTGTCGGTCGGGATCGAGTCGCCGGACGACCTGGTCGCCGACCTCGAGTCGGCGCTCGTCGGCTCCCGCGCGACCGCCCAGGCGTAGCGGTAACCCGAACGGCACGCCCGAGCGGAGCTCCTCTCTAAGATCGCCGAGGTGTCCGCGGCCCCACTCGACCTGCTCCACCTCGGCCACGAGCGCGTCATCGGCTGCTACCTGCTCGAGACGGACGACGGTCCGGCGCTGTTCGACTGCGGCCCCGCCTCGTGCGCGGCGACGCTGAAGGAGCGCCTCGCGGAGCGCGGGCTGGCGTTGGCCGACATCCACCATCTGTTGCTCTCGCACATCCACCTCGACCATGCCGGCGCGGCCGGCGTCCTCGTGCGCGAGCATCCCGGCCTGCAGGTGCACGTCTCGGAGATCGGTGCACCGCACGTCGTCGACCCGTCGAAGCTGATCGCGAGCGCCCGACGGCTCTACGGTGAGGAGCTCGAGCGGCTCTGGGGCGAGATCGTCCCGGTCCCCGAAGCCAACGTCCACGTCGTCGGCTCGGAGGTCGTCGGGCTCGAGTGCTTTCCGAGCCCGGGCCACGCGAGCCATCACGTCTGTTACCTCGCAGGCGACGGGACGCTGTATGCGGGCGACGCGGCCGGCGTGCGAATCGCGCCGCATCGAGTCGTCCTGCCGCCCACACCCCCGCCCGACGTGAATGTCGAGGCCTGGCACGAGACCATCGGCGAGCTCCGCCGCCGCGCCCCCGAACGGCTCGCGCTCATCCACTTCGGAGTCTTCGACGACCTCCGGCCGCACCTGGATGAGCTCGAACGACGGCTGGACGAGTGGACCGAGCGGGTCGCGTCGGGCGTGCTCGAGCAGGCGTTCGTCGACGCGGCGTTGGTCGAGCTCGACTCCGCCGCTGCGGACGAGTACACCCAGGCCATGCCTCTGGAGCAGTCGTACGCGGGCCTGAGGCGCTACGTCGACAAGCGTGCCGAGGCCGCGTAGGCGCCTCGGGCCGCTCGCCGGGCGCGAGTTCCGACTCCTCTTCCTCGCCCGCGGGATCTCGTTCTTCGGCAGCGCGATCGCCCCCGTTGCGATCGCGTTCGCCGTCCTCGACCTGACCGGCTCGGCCTCCGACCTCGGGCTGGTGCTCGCGGCCCGGATGGTGCCGCAGATCGTCTTCATGCTCGTCGGCGGCGTCTGGGCGGACCGGCTGCCGCGCCACCTCGTGATGGTGGCCTCCGACCTGTTGACCGGCACCACGCAGGCCACGACGGCCGTCCTCCTGCTGACCGGCAACGCCGAGATCTGGCAGCTCGTCGTGCTCCAGGCGCTCGGCGGCACCGCCTTCGCGTTCTTCTTCCCCGCGTCCACCGGCCTGGTGCCGCAGACGGTCGAGCCGCCGCTGCTGCAGCAGGCGAACGCGATCCTGCGGATGGCGCTCAACGTGGCGTCGATCGGCGGCGCCGCGCTCGGCGGGATCCTGGTAGCCGCGTTCGGCCCCGGGTGGGCGCTGGCGATCGACGCCGGCACGTTCTTCGTCAGCGCCGTGTGCCTTGCGTTCATGCGGGTCGCGCGCGGCGAGCGGGTCGAAGCGCCGAACTTCCTGGCCGAGCTGCACGAGGGCTGGCACGAATTCGTCTCCCGGACCTGGCTCTGGGTGATCGTGGTCGCCTTCGGCTTCCTCAACGCGGCCCAGGCCGGCGCCTTCAACGTGCTCGGGCCGATCGTCGCCAAGGCCGAGCTTGGAGGTGCCTGGGCCTACGGCGCCCTGTTCGCCGCCCAGGCCGTGGGCCTGATGGTCGGCGGGCTGGTCGCCCTGCGCTTCAAGCCGTCGCGGCCGCTCTTCGTGGGCTGCGCGGTGATGATCCTGATGCCGCCTGTGCTCGTGCTCCTCGCCCTCGGCGCGCCGCTGCCGCTGATCTTGTCGGCGGCCATCGTGATGGGCGTCGGGATCGAGCTGTTCGGCGTCTACTGGGACACCGCGCTCCAGCAGCACGTCCCCGAGCACGCGCTCTCGCGCGTGAGCGCGTACGACGCGCTCGGCTCGTTCATCTTCATCCCGCTCGGCCAGCTGGCAGCAGGCCCGATCTCGGACGCCATCGGCGTGGACGAGACGCTCTACCTGGCCGCGGCGATCGTCACCCTGGCGGTGCTCGCCATGGTCGCGACGCCCGACGTCCGTCATCTGCGCCGGCTCGACGCGGCCGCCGGCCCTGTCGGCGCCTCGTGACCTCCTGGCCCGACCTCGTGACGCGACACACGCCAAGATACGGCCTGCGTGCACATGGCAGAACAGGTCGAGCTGGCCGCGTGGGCCCAGGTGTGGGACGCCGCGCCCCCTGACCTCGCGGCGCGCCACGGGATCGCATCGACCAGGATCGCCGGCGCGCTCTGCACCGCCGTCGGCGAGCAGGAGTCGACGATGCTCAACCGCGTGGCCGGCCTCGGGCTCGCCGCCCCCGCGACCAAGGCCGACCTGCAGGCGATCGAGGTCTTCTTCGCCGACTTCGGGCAGCGCTTCTCGGTCTCGCTCAGCCCGCAGGCGAAACCGGCCGACCTCGGCGCCCAGCTCGAGCAGCGCGGCTTCGACCGCGGCTACGCCTGGATGAAGTTCGCGCGCGGCGCCGAAGCACCGCCGCCGACCGAAACCGCGCTCCGCGTCGAGCAGGTAGGCCCCGAGCACGGGCACGACTTCGGCGAGGTCGTCGCGTCGGGGTATGAGTTCGACCCCTTCACCGTTCCCTGGCTCGCCGAGCTGCCGGGCACGAGTTGGCACTGCTACGTGGCGTACGACGGCGACGAGCCCGCCGGCGCGGCCGCGCTCTACACCATGGACGGTGCCGGCTACCTCTGCTTCGCCGCCACCCGCCCCGAGCACAGGCGCAAGGGTTCCCAGAGCGCGCTGCTCGGCCGCCGGATCCGCGACGCGCTCGACAGCGGCTGCACCGAGCTCTTCACAGAGACCGGTGAGCGCATCCCGCTGAAGCCGAGCAACTCGTACCGCAACATCCTCCGCTTCGGGTTCACGGAGGCCTACCTGCGCCCGAATTACATCTCGCCGGACGGGACGGACGCGCGCTCCACCGCCTCGCGGTAGGCGTCCACGTACTCGCCCACCATCCGCTCGGGCGCGAACCGCTCCTCGACGTAGCGACGGCACTCGAGCGGGTCCAGGTCGTCGGCCTCGTCGAGCGCCTCGGCCATCTGGCGGTAGCTGTCGACGATCAGGCCGCTCCGTCCGTCCTCGATCACCTCCGGGACGGCGCCGTGGCGGGTCGCGATCACGGGGGTGCCGCACGCCATCGACTCGACCATGACCAGGCCGAACGGCTCCTCCCACTCGATCGGGAAGAGGGTCGCACGCGCATCCTGCAGCAGCTCGACTTTCGTCCCGTGCGACACCTCGCCGAGCCACTCGATCCCGTGGCCGAGGTGCGGCTCGACGAACTCCGAGAAGTACTGCTCTTCATTCTTCTCTCGTTTCTTGCCGGCCAGCTTGAGCGGCAGCCCCAGCTCCATCGCCACCGCGATCGCGCGGTGGGCTCCCTTGTCGGGGCTCATGCGCCCGAGGAAGAGCAGATAGTCGCCGCGATGCGGCTTGCACGGGTAGAGCGAGAGGTCGACGGCGTTCGGGATGTTCGCGGCCCACGGCAGGTCGGGTTTCGGGCGGCGCTGATTCATCGAGATCGAGATCAGGCCGACGCCTGGTGAAACCTGGGCGATGCTCTCGTACGTGGTGCCCGGCTCGCCGTCGAGCGGGCCGTGCACGGTGTGGAGCACCGGCGTGCGCAGCGCCCCGCCGAGCGCCGCGGCCGGCATGCCCGAGTGGTCGTTGACGACGTCGAAGTCGTCCTGGCGCGTGTAACAGGCCAGAGCGTGGCGGAGCTCCGGCACCGAGCGGCCGATCAGCTCGCTGGGCGCGCGCTCGTAGACGTAGGCGAGGTTCGCCTTCGTGAGCGAGTCGCCCGAGGCGAAGAGCGTGACCTCGTGGCCGGCGTCCGTCAAGCCGTCGGCGAGCAGCGAGACGACGAGCTCGATGCCGCCGTAGCCCGTGGGTGGCACCGGGAACCAGACCGGG
Source organism: uncultured Actinomycetes bacterium (assembly GCA_963738205.1). Classification (GTDB taxonomy): domain Bacteria; phylum Actinomycetota; class Thermoleophilia; order Gaiellales; family Gaiellaceae; genus DATFQE01. The sequence goes on along the minus strand of CAVTVQ010000007.1, from coordinate 1,321,493 downwards.
CTGAGGATGGCGATCTTCATGCGGGTATCACCGTCACTTGCCCATTCTCGACGACCACGTCCCACGCGCGCTCGAAGGCTCGGATCCCGGACAGCCGGATCGTGTCGGCCCAGATGGGCAGCTCGGGGGCGTTCGTCCGCAGCTGGTGCCGGCCCCGGTCGGGCTGGAGACCCAGCAGCAGCTGCAGCAGGAGCACCGGCGTGCCCGCGGCCCAGGCCTGCGGCCGCGCCGCCGTCGGGTAGCGGATCGGGAAGGGCGTGTCGGCGCGCGGCATGCCGGCGAAGACCTCGGGCAGCTGGTGGTCGAAGTGGCGCGACGCCGCGAGCATCCGGCGCACGACGCGGTGGAGCTCGCTCCAGCGGCCGTAGCGCGCGAGCCCGGCGGCGCAGAGGGAGTTGTCGTGCGGCCAGACGGTGCCGTTGTGGTACGAGAGCGGGTTGTAGGCGGCGTCGGCCTTCGACATCGTGCGCACGCCCCACCCCGACCAGAGCGCCTCGCCCATGAGCGAGTCCACGAGCTGCTCGACGCGCTCCTCGGGGACGATCCCGCTCCAGAGCAGGTGGCCGATGTTCGACGTGAGCGAGTCGACTCGTCGCTTGTCGCCGTCGAGCGCGAGCGCGTAGTAGCCGCGCTCGCACCAGAACGCCTCGTCGAAGCGCTGCTTGAGTTCGGCCGCCTCCCGCTCGAGCCGATCCGCGAGCGGGCGGTCGCGCCACACCTCACGGGCGAGCTCGGCCGTGCGCAGCTTGGCGTCGTAGACGTAGCCCTGCACCTCGCACGGCGCGATCGGCGGCTCGGCGATCCGCCCGTCGGCGAAGCGCTGCGAGTCGCCACTGTCCTTCCAGGACTGGTTGTCGAGCCCGCGTGGGCTGCGTTTCTGGTACTCGACGAAGCCGTCGCCGTCCCGGTCGCCGTACTCGTCGATCCAGGCCAGCGCCTTCAGCGCCGGCTCGCGAAAGCCACGGACGAGCGCGGCGTCGTCCGTCCACCGCCAGACCTCCGACAGCAGGACGAGGTAGAGCGGCGTCGCGTCGACCGTGCCGTAGTACGTGTGGAACCACCGCTTGGCCGCCTTGCCGTGCCGCACCTCGTGCACGATCTTCCCCGGCTCGGCGTCGAGCTCCGGATTGTCCTCCGTCGCCTGCAGGTTGGCCAGCACGTCGAGCGCGTTGCGGGCGAGCTCGGGGCCGAACAGCAGCGTCTGCAGGCACGTGATCAGCGTGTCGCGGCCGAAGACCGTCATGAACCACGGCATTCCCGCGGCCGGAAGCGAGCCGAGCCCGTTGCGGATCCGCAGCGAGGCGAGGTCGGCGACCGAGCGGTGGAAGGAGTGGTGCAGGTCGTCCCAGCCCGTCCGCAGCTGCGGCACCCTCAGCTTCCAGGCCGCGAGCGAGTCGCGCACGTGGACAAGCTCCTCGCCGAAGCGGCGCTCGACCGCGTGCGGCGCCTCCTGGTCGCCCTCGAGGCCGGCGGAGACGTCGACCCGCACTTCCCAGAGTGACCGCGGCCCCAGCTCGATGCGCCAGCGGATCGTCGACCCGTCCACCTCCCCGGGTTCGGAGAGAATCACCTGCGTGCGTGCGCCGCTGTCCGGGTCGACGAACAGGAACTGGTTGTTCTCTGCGTCGAAGGTCGGCTCCACCAGCGGCGGCAGCGGCTCCGCCGCGTCCGGGTCGCCGAGCGCGAAGTCGTAGTCCTTGACCGCGAAGATGTCTGCGAAGTCGCTCCCGAAGCGCAACGCGAGCTCGAACGTGGTCGGCTCCATGGCGTGGTTGTCGATCCTGATGCGGTCCTGCATGCCTTCGCCGACGAAACGCTCGCGGGCGACGGACAGCACGTCCAGAGTCAGCCCGCCGGCCCGCGGGTTGCGCAGGTAGAAGGCGGCCGAGAAGTACTCGACCTGGTCCGACGAGAGCAGGAGCGGCGTCTCGCCGTTGATGGTCAGCTCGTGGACGGAGAGGAAGCGCAGGTCCTTGGCGAAGAAGCCGCTGGTCGGCCAGCCGAAGTCGCCGCGGTGGTCGCAGACGCAGAACGTCGACCCCTCCAGGATGGTCAGTGCCAACGCTACGCGTCCTGGTTTCTCAGAATCCTTCCGCCGCTCGACTGAGCCAGCGCCTTGACCACCAGCTCGTCGACGTTCACGTGCAGCGGCCGCGTGAGCGCGAAGACGATGCAGTCGGCGATGTCCTCGGGACGCATCGCCTCGACGCCCTCGTACACGGCGCGAGCCTGAGTCTCGTCGCCGCGGAAGCGCACGCGCGAGAAGTCGGTCTCCACGAGCCCAGGGTCGACCGTGGTGATCCGGATCGGGCGGCCGAGCAGGTCCTCGCGCAGCGCGTACGTGAAGCCGCGCACCGCGTACTTCGAGGCGACGTACAGCGCCGCGTTCGGGTACGCCTGCCGCCCAGCGATCGAGCCCATGTTGACGATGTGGCCGCCGTCGCGCAGATGCGGCAGCGACAGGCGCGTCATCCGGATCAGCCCGGTCACGTTCGTCTCCATGACGATCCGCTCGTCGTCCTCGGTCGAGTCGTCGAACGGATCGCGGCCGAGCGCCAGACCGGCCGCGTTGACGAGGATGTCCAGCCCGTCGAGCTCCTTGACCGCGCGGGTGACGAAGGCGGCGCAGCTCTCGGGATCCGTGACGTCGAGCGGGAGACCGATCGACCCCTCGCCGATCGCGTCCAGCCGTTCCACCCGGCGAGCGCCGGCAGCGACGCGCGCCCCCTCGGCGACGAGCGCCTTCGCGGTGGCGAGCCCGATCCCGCTCGAGGCCCCGGTGACGATGGCGGTCCTGTCTTCGAGCGACGGCACGGACGCGAGCTTAGTGACGCAGAGGCGAGCGTCGCCGGAAGGACGGGCCCAGCGCGACCACGGTCTCGGAGCCGGCGTGCTCGACCTGCAGCGTGGTGTGGTCGAGGCCGAAGCGCTCGTGGAGGATGCGCTCCAGCTCGACGCGAACGGCGCGAGTGTCGCTGCCCGGCTCCACCAGCACGTGCGCGGCGAGCGCGGGGAAGCCGGACGTGATCGTCCAGATGTGCAGGTCGTGGACCTGGACGACGCCCTCGCCCGCCGCCAGCGCGTGCCCGACCTCGATCGCGTCGATGCCCTCAGGCGTCTCCTCCAGCAGGATGCCCACGGATTCGCGCAGGATCCGCCACGAGCTGAGCAGGACGAGCAGGGCGATCGCCAGCGCCGCGATCGGGTCGGCGTACTCCCAGCCCGTCGCCAGCACGACGGCGCCCGCGGCGATCACGCCGATCGAGCCGAGCAGGTCGGCCAGCACGTGGGTGAGCGCGGCCCGCACGTTGAGGCTTCGCGCGCCCGCGCGCGTGAGCACCCAGGCGGCGGCTGCGTTCACCGCCAGGCCGACGACGCCGACGACGATGATCCAGCCGCCCGGCACCGAGGGCGGATCGCTGAGCCGCGCGATCGCCGCCACGAAGATCCAGATCGATACGGCGACGAGCGCGATGCCGTTCGCGAGCGCGGCGAGGATCTCGGCGCGCCGGAAACCGAAGCTCCGCTGCGGGGTCGCCGGCCGGGCGGCGAGCCAGGAGGCCAGGAACGCCAGCGCGAGCGAGCCCGTGTCGGAGAGCATGTGGGCTGCGTCCGCGAGCACGGCCAGCGAGCCGGCGAGCAGTCCGGCCACGACCTCCACGACGAAGAAGCCGCCGATCAGCGCGAGCGCCACCCCGAGAGCGGCCGGTCGCCCCGCGACCGCGCCTCGAGCCCGTGCGAATGCCCGCGTTGTCCCTGCATGAAGGTCAGGTTAAGCGTTGCCTGGGAGAAAACCATTCCGGCTGGAGACCCGTCTAAGCTGACGACGGATGGCGGCTGTTTCCGAGCAGGTCTCGACCATCGCCCCGGCAGGGGAAGCGTCGAAAGCGCTCGCGAGCCAATGGCGCCGGCTGATCCGGGCCGCCACGCTCATCGCGATCCTCACGAGCCCGATTCCGTTCCTGTGGCTGTACGTGCAGCGGGACTGGCCGCTCGGGTGGGCCCTGGTCGTGACGTTCCTGTCCGTGATCGCCTACCGCGGACTGCTCGACGTCGTGCTGCGCCGCCTGATCCCTTGGCCGAGCCTGTTCGGCGCCGACGAACAGCAGCTGCGCGACGACGACGTCATGAACCGGCGCCGCGCCTGGTACTGGAGCCGCAAGTGGCACATCGCGTACCTGATCGCGCTCTTCATCACGATCGTCTTCGTCATCCAGCTGCTCATCCCCGGCGGCGAGCACACCTGGTGGGGCACGGCGGTCGGCATGGTCACCGGCGCGATCGAGTACATGTCGAATCCGCAGATCCTGATCTACGCGATCATCTTCCCGCTCCTGTTCGTCTTCAACTTCCTGATCCTCATGGGCCCGCTGATGCTCATGGGCATCTCGCAGATCCAGTCCTACGAGCCCGGCGACGCGGACTGGGGCGTCAAGCTCGAGGACGTCCGCGGCCAGGCCGAAGCGAAGGAGGAAGTCCGCAAGATCGTCTCGCTCTGGCAGTCCGGCGAGGCCTTCGAGAAGGCGGGCGGCAAGCGCGAGCGCGGCATCCTCTTCCTCGGCCCGCCGGGAACCGGGAAGACGATGCTCTCGAAGGCGATTGCCACAGGCTTCAACTGTTTCGCCGGCGACGAGCGCTTCATAACGAAGGACGGCGGTGAGCGGTCGTTCATTGAAACGGCGGGGACGACGCAGACGATCTTGAACGCAGACGGCGAGTGGGTTCCTGCCGAGATCCGACACTTCGGCCAACAGCCTCTCGTGGAGATCGAGCTGCGTCCCGGCCTTCACACGCGCTCCTCGGTGCGGCGCGCGATCCGCGCCACCGCGAATCACCGCTGGCCGACGGCAAACCGCGGCCTCGTAACCGACTTGCGTGAAGGAGATCTGCTGCGATTCCAGCCGGCCCGCGAGCGGACGGGCCATCTCGAAGCCTTCCTGCGCGGCTTCGGCTACGGGGACGGCACTCTCGACGCGCGGGGACGAGCGCGAATCCGCCTCTGCGGAGACAAGGACCGCGAGCTGCTCCCTCTCTTCGAGGAGTACGGCAACTCCTTCGTGAGCTACCCGCCTTCGTACGAGGGCGATCCGCTCGTCGTCTTCACCGGGGGCCGGATGGGGAATTGGAAGGAACTGCCGAGCGGGCAGGAGGAGCCGGCCTGGCTCGCTTCCTGGCTCGAGGGCTACCTCGCCGCCGACGGTTGGAGCGACTCGAGCGGCGCACTCGTGCTGGAGACACAGGACGCAGCGGCAATCGAGCTCGCCGCAGAGATCGCCCCGTTCGCCGGGCTGATGGTGGTCGGCCACCACGTCAAGTCCGTGGTAATGACCAACTTCGGCCCTCGCTCCGCGCCACTCACGGCTCTGAAGCTTCGCGCCGAGGGCGTGTGGCGTGTCACCGCCATCCGTGACCTAGGCGTCGAGGAGGACGTCTACTGCGCCGTCGAGCCTAAGACGGAGACATTCACGCTCGCGGGCGGTGTGCTGACCGGCAACTGCCCGTTCGTTTCGATTCCGGGCTCCGGGTTCCAGCAGGCCTTCATGGGCATGGACGCCGTGATCGTCCGCTACCTCGCCTGGAAGGCGAAGCGGCTCGCCCGCAAGTGGGGCGGCCAGTGCATCGTCTTCATCGACGAGATCGACGCCGTCGGCATGCGCCGGCAGAGCCTCGGCCCTGCCGCCGGCCACACCACGCCGCTCCCGGCGACGCGCTTCGAGGAGCTCGCCTTCTACGGCCCGTACGGCTCGCTGACGCCGAGCGGCGACCTGATCCTCGAGACCAGGGCCTGGCGCGAACGGCTCTTCACCGCCCGCGCGCCCGAGCGGGCGCAGACGGTCCTCGGCCGGATCGTGAACCAGTTCCCGGTGCCCGGCGGGATGGGGGGCGGGGGCCAGCTGGCCCTCAACCAGCTGCTCGTCGTCATGGACGGCATCGGCAACCCGCCCTACTTCAAGAAGCTCCGGACCAACCGCTTCAACACGTTCCTCGACGCGACGTACGTGATCCCGAGCCGGATCGGGAAGTTCTCGCTGCGGCGGCCGCCGCCGAAGCCGCGGAGCGAGCAGATCTACTTCATCGGCGCATGCAACGTGCCGATCGAGTCGCTCGACCCGGCGCTCACGCGGCCCGGCCGGCTCGGCCGCCACGTCTGGTTCCGGACGCCGACCAAGCAGGACCGGCTCGACATCTTCGACCTCTACATCGACAAGGTCACGCACAGCGAGGACCTGGACGGTCCGCGTCGCCGCGACGAGATCGCCCGCGTCACGAACGGCTACTCGCCGGCGATGATCGAGCAGGTCTGCTCGATGGCGCTGACGATCGCGCATCACGACGGGCGGCCGGGCTTCGAGTTCGAGGACCTGTTCGAGGCGATGACCACGGTCGAATCGGGCACGGCGATCAACATCGAGTACGTGCCGGACGAGACGCGCGCCGTCGCCATCCACGAGGCGGGCCACGCGGTCGCGAGCCACGTCTTCATGAAGGACACCGAGTCGACGCGTCTGTCGATCCGCATGCGCGGGCAGTCGCTGGGGCACCACCAGGCCTTGGAGAAGGAAGAGCGCTTCTCGAAGTGGCGCTCCGAGCAGGTGGCTGCTCTTGTCTGGACCCTCGGCGCGATGGCCGCGGAGCGCGTCTTCTACGACGAGAACTCGACGGGCGTCGGCGGCGACGTGCAAAGCGCTACCGCACGGGCTGCCTTCATGGTCGGTGTCTCCGCGATGGGGCCTGAGCGGGTCGAGCTGAACGGCGGTTTCGCCGACGACGAAGCGCGCAAGGAAGCCCGTGACGAGATCTTGAAGCGGTTCGAGGAGATCGGCCGTCAGATCATGAATCGCACCGGCTCCCACGACCCGGTCTGGGAGTCGCTCGGCGACCCGGACAAGCGGAAGGCCGCGGCACAGATCCTCGGGCAGGCCTACGTGAAGGCCCACAACCTGATCCTGCAGAACAAAGAGGCCGTCTCGCACATCGCCGACGTCGTCGTCGCCCGCCGCGAGATCTACGGCGACGAGCTCCTCGACCTGCTCAAGGATGCGAAGCTGACCGAGCCGACGATCGACTACACCGAGGAGACGTCATGGCCCAGGCTGTAGAGCCGCTCCCCGACGGCGCCGGCGGCCGCGCCGGCGAGCCGCGCCAGAAGGGCGAGCTGGAGCCGCTGGCGGTCACCGCCGAGCGCGTCCAGAGCGCCGGCCGGTCGAAGGAGGCAGCCGTCTACCCGGGCCGCTTCATGGTCGGCTACCTGCTGATCGTGGTGTTCTTCGGCGCGGTGATCGCCGCCTTCGCGTTCGCCTGGAGCGAGCGCGCCTCGGACGGCTCGGGCGCGGAGAACTGGGCGGTCTTCGCGCCCAGCGCAGACAGCGAATCGCAGCGCACGCGCCAGATCGCCAGTTACGTCGCCGCCCGCTACCAGAACGACCGCGGCAGACAGCTCACTCGCGTGCTGGGCGGCCCGCCCGCAGTCGGCGACAACACGCCGGTGGTCGAATTCGTGATCCGCGACGGCAGCGCCGAGGAGAAGATCGGCGCCGAGAAGGCGATCCTGTTCATCCTCTGCGGCTCCGGCACCGAGTGCGCGATGCCCGCCGCCGCCTCGACGGACGCCGACCTCCGGCTCCTGCGCCGGCAGGCGCTCGAGCTTGCCCTCTACGAACTCCGCTACAACGACGTCGACCCGGTGACCGTCCTGCTTCCTCCGGACCAGCAGGGGAACCCCGGCGGAGCGCTGCTCTTCAGGCGCGACGACATGAAGTCCAATCTCGACCGGCCGCTCGCCCAGACGCTTCCGACGGACGCACCCCCGGACGCGACCACGATGAGCCCGCTCGAGCTCGCGACGGTCGACTATCTGACGCTCACACGGCGGTTCGGGTACACCTTCCAGGCGGCCACCGGCGGGACCGCTCGGATGGTGCTGAACCCCGATCGGCCTGCGCAGTAGCCGTTCCGCTGGCGCGGCCGACACAGAAACGCAACAATCCTCCTCGCAACCCGTAGAACGCGGGCTGTGAGGAAAGGGGGAGCGTGGCCGAAGTCACCTTCGACGGGGTCAGCAAGATCTACCCCGACGGCACGCGCGCGGTCGATTCGTTTGATCTCGAGATTCAGGACGGCGAGTTCATGGTGCTCGTCGGTCCGTCTGGATGCGGCAAGACAACCGCGCTGCGCATGGTCGCCGGACTCGAAGACATCTCCGAAGGTGAAGTCAAGATCGGCGAGCGCGTCGTCAACCAGCTGGCGCCGCGGGACCGGGACATCGCGATGGTGTTCCAGAGCTACGCGCTCTATCCGCACCTGACGGTCTACGACAACATCGCCTTCAGCCTGCGCCTGCGCAAGACGCCGAAGGACGAGACCGACAAGCGGGTCAAGGACGCGGCGCGCATCCTCGGCCTCGAGCAGTTCCTCGATCGGAAGCCACGCGCGCTCTCGGGAGGTCAGCGGCAGCGCGTCGCGATGGGCCGGGCGATCGTGCGCCAGCCACACGCGTTCCTGATGGACGAGCCGCTCTCGAACCTCGACGCGAAGCTACGCGTGCAGATGCGTGCCGAGATCTCGGGGATCCAGCGCGACCTCAAGGTGACGACGATCTACGTCACGCACGACCAGGTCGAGGCGATGACGATGGGCGACCGCGTCGCCGTGATGCGGAAGGGCGAGCTCCAGCAAGTCGCCACCCCGCAGGAGCTGTACGACCAGCCGGTCAACCTCTTCGTCGGCGGCTTCATCGGCAGCCCGGCGATGAACCTCGTCGAGGCGACGCTCGAAGGCGCCAACGGCGGGCTGGCGGTCAAGACCGGCGACCAGACGATCGCGCTGGGCGACGAGCTGCTGAAGAAGCGGCCGGCGCTGCACGCCTACGAAGGGCGTCAGGTCGTGCTCGGAATCCGGCCGGAGGACCTCGAGGACGCGGCGCTCGAGCAAGTCGATTCGAGCGACAAGCGCATGCGCGCGCGCGTCGAGCTGCGCGAGGCGCTCGGCTCGGAGCTGCTCGTGCACTTCTCGGTGCAGGCGCGGCCGGCCGTGACGGACGAAGTGCGCGAGCTCGCCCGCGACGTCGGCGACGAGAGCACAGTAGAGGCCAAGGCCGATGCGAGTCACACGACGCTGGTCGGGCGCTTCGGCCCGCGAAGCCAGGTCCGGGTGGGCGACGTGATGGAGGTCGCGGTGGACACTCGATCGTTGCACTTCTTCGACCCCGAGACGGGGATGGGCATCTACAAGGAGCAAGACTCCACGAAAGGAGCTGGGACATGAGGAGATTCCGGTTGGGGGTGGCGCTCGCCGCGATCGCGGCCGCGCTCGTACTCGCCCTCGCCGCGTGCGGCGGCGACGACGAGGAAGGTGGTGGCGGCGACGGCGGCGGGACCGTCTCGGTGCTGTCCCTCTGGGGAGGCAGCGAGAAGGAGGCCTTCGACAAGGTGCTGGCCAAGTTCACGGCCGACACCGGGATCAAGACCCAGTACGAGACGGCGCGCGATTTCCTGCCCGTCATCCGCTCACGCCTGGCGGCCGGGAACCCGCCGTCGATGGCGATCGTTCCGCGCCCGGGGATCGTGAAGGACCTGGCCGCCGACGGCTCGCTGAAGTCGCTCGACGACCTCGGCATCGACGCGGACAAGATCAACGAGAACTACAGCACGGCGTGGACCGACCTCACGAAGATCGACGACGACACGTGGGGGATCGTCGCCAAGGCGAACTCGAAGAGCACGGTGTGGTACGACCCGTCGCGGCTCAAGGACACTCCGCCGACCGACTGGAAGGGGTTGCTCGCGCTGACCACGAAGCTGAAGGCTGCGGGCAAGACCCCGTGGGCCGTGGGCGCGGGCGACGGCTGGCCGCTCACCGACTGGTTCGAGAGCATCTACCTCTACCAGGCGGGCCCGGAGAAGTACAACCAGCTCTTCTCAGGCGACGTGCCTTTCGACGACCCGTCGGTCAAGCTCGCGCTGAAGGAGATGTTCACGGTCCTCAGGGAGGAGAACCTCCCGGGCGGCGTCGAGGGTGCGCTCGCAACGCCGTTCGTCGACTCGATCGGACAGGTCCTCGGGAAGAGCCCCAAGGCCGAGCTCTACTACGAGGGAGGCTTCGTCGGCGGCATCGCGACCGGCCAGGTCAACCCTGCCCTCAAGCCGGGAGAGACGATCGACTTCTTCCCGTTCCCCGAGATAAATGCCGACGTGGGGACGCCGTTGCTCGGGGCGGGCGATGTGGCGGTCGCGTTCGAGGACAACGATAACGTGAAGGCGCTCATGGAGTACCTCGCCGGCGAGGAAGCGGGCACGGAGTGGGTCTCGACCGGGGCGATCGTGTCCCCGAACAAGGCCGTTCCGCTCGATGCGTACCCGAACGAGCTCGTGCGCAAGGAAGCGCAGCAGGTCCAGGACGCGGAAGTCTTCGCGTTCGATGGCTCCGACCTCCTGCCGGGCGCGCTCGGCACCGAGTGGCCGAGCGTCCTGCAGGGGATCATGAAGAACCCTGACAGCATGAACTCCGCGCTGGAGGACTTCGAGAGCCAGGCCAAGTCGGAGTTCGCGTCGCAGTAGCGAGTTGAGCGCGTCAGCAGCACCGGAGTCTGTCGTCGGCGGGGTCGCGCCCCGCCGACGGCTGCTCCACTTCACGAGGCGTCCGGGCTGGCAGGCGACGCTGTTCATCGCGCCTGCGATCGTGCTGCTGCTGGCGCTGCTCGTCTTTCCCGTCATCCGGACGATCGCGCTGTCGTTCAACACCGGCCGCGGGCTCGAGTTCCGCGAGTGGGTCGGGTTCGACAACTACACGCGGTTGTTCACGGAGGACCGCCGTTTCCTCGACCTGACGGAGTTCCCGCCGCAAGGGGCGCTCGTCAACAACGTCCTCTGGCTGGTGCTCTACACGTCGCTCTGCCTGACCCTCGGCCTGCTGATCGCGGTGCTGGCCACTCGAGTGCGCTACGAGTCGATGATCAAGGCGATCATCTTCGTGCCGATGGCGATCTCCGCCGTCGCTGTCGGCCTGATCTGGAAGTTCGTCTACAGCAACGATCCCGACCTCGGCGTCCTCAACGCGCTCCGGCAGGGCCTGTTCGGCGCCGACCCGATCCCGTTCCTCGGTCGTGAGGACACGGTCAACTACGCGATCATCATCGCCTACGTCTGGGCGTCAGCGGGCTTCGCGATGGTCGTCCTGTCCGCGGCCTTGAAGGGCATCTCGCAGGAGATCATCGAGGCCGCGCGCACCGACGGCGCAGGCGAGTGGGCGATCTTCCGCCGGATTCAGCTGCCGCTGCTGGCGCTGCCGATCTCCGTCGTCACCGTCTGGCTGATGATCAACGTGATCAAGCTGTTCGACATCATCTACATCATGACCCTGGGCGGCCCGAACGGGAAAAGCCAGGTCATCGCCTACATGATGTACGACCAGACCTTCCAGGGCGGGAAGGGCGGCTACGGCTCGGCGATCGCCGTCGTGATGCTGCTCCTGATCATCCCGATCATGTTCTTCAACATCAAACGCTTCCGCAGTGAGGCGATCCAGGGATGAGCACCGAGGCTGCTGCCGAGCTCGTCCCGCCCAAGTCCTCGACGCTCGCAGGGCGGCTCGTCGGGTTCATCTCGCGCACGCCGGTGCACATCGCGCTGGTCGCCGTCGCGATCATCTGGCTGGTCCCGTCGGTCGGCCTGCTGATCACCTCGTTCCGCCCCAGCGGCGACATCGCGAACAGCGGCTGGTGGGAGACCTTCTCGACGCTCAACTTCACGATCGACAACTACCGCCAGGTGCTCTCGGGCGCCGACATGGGCTCGAGCTTCTTCAACAGCCTCTTCATCGCCGTCCCGGCAACGCTGATACCGCTCTTCCTCGGCGGACTGGCCGCCTACGCCTTCTCGTGGATCAAGTTCCCGTTCCGGGACACGATCTTCCTCGCGATCGTCGCGCTGATGGTCGTGCCGATCCAGATGTCGCTCGTGCCGATGCTGAAGCTCTTCCAGTGGATCGGCGCGAACGTCTTCGCCGACGAGACGCTGATCACCGGCTCGTTCGCCGGCATCTGGCTCGCGCACGCGGCCTTCGCGCTGCCATTCTGCATCTTCCTGTTGCGCAACTTCTTCATCACGTTGCCTCGCGACCTGATCGAGGCCGCGAGGGTCGACGGCGCCTCCAACTTCAAGATCTTCTGGAAGGTCGTGATCCCCCTCTCCGTGCCCGCCCTGGCGTCGTTCGCGATCTTCCAGTTCCTCTGGGTCTGGAACGACCTGCTGATGGCGCTGGTGTTCGTCCAGGAGCCGAGCCTGCTGCCGCTGACCGTGCGCATCAGCCAGGTGCAGACGACTTACGGGGTCGAGTGGCACCTGCTCTCCGCAGGCTCCTTCGTGCTGATGGCGCTGCCGCTGCTGGTTTTCTTCAGCCTGCAGCGCTTCTTCGTGCAGGGCCTGCTCGCCGGCTCGGTCAAGTAACACCCTGAGCCTTGATCGAGGGAGCGGATCGGCCCGCCGGCGGCCGACTCTCCTGGCGATGCCGCTCCGGATCGCCGTCGTCGTCCTGCTTGCACTCGCCGCCTACGTTCCGCTCGCCGGAGCGGGCGACACGGCCGAACTGACCCGTCGCGGACCTCGACTGATCTCCTCGAGACGCGGCGCGATCCTGACTGGGCGCCGACTCGCCCCGGGCAACCGACGGTCGGGGGTGGTGACGATCACCAACAGGGGCACGCCCGCCGGCAGCTTCAGGCTGAGAGGCCTGGTTCGCGGGAGCAAGCCGCTCGCGCGTCACCTCCGCCTCACCGTGCGCGAGCGCAGGCGCGGCAGGAAGCGAGTGGTCTACTCGGGGACGCTCGCCGGCCTGCGATTGGTCAAGCTAGGCGGGATCAAGGCCGGACAAGCGCGAACGTTCGAGTTCTCGGTGTCCCTCAGCCCCGCCGCGCCCAACGCCCTGCAGGGCCTGCGGACGACCGCCGCCTTCACCTGGACGGCGATTCAGCTGTCCTGAGCCGCACGTGACTCTCGTGGAGCACCGCCGGGAATCCGGCGGCGCTCCACGAGCCACACTTACGAGGCCGGGGTCATTCGCCGTCGGCCGGCGACGACGAACGCTGCTCCGGTGATGGCAATGGCGAGCGCGGCGCCGAGGCCCGCCGTCGTAGCCGCGTCCGGCGCGGAGATCGAGATACCGCTGTCCGCCGCCGCTGCCACGTCGGCAGGGGCCGGTGCGGCCATCGACACCGCCCGATCATCAGGGCTCCCCGACGCACCAGCCGCCGCAGCCTCCGGCGTCAGCGTGCCATGGCTGAGATACGGGATCTCCGCCGAGACAGCCTCAGACACCGCACCCGCGTCCGGAGCCGCCATCGACACCGCCCGATCATCAGGGCTTCCCGACGCACCAGCCGCCGCAGCCTCCGGCGTCAACGTGCCATGGCTGAGATACGGGATCTCCGCCGAGACAGCCTCAGACACCGCACCCGCGTCCGGAGCCGCCATCGACACCGCCCGATCATCAGGGCTTCCCGACGCACCAGCCGCCGCAGCCTCCGGCGTCAACGTGCCGTGGCTGAGATACGGGATCTCGGCCGGGACAGCCTCGGACGCCGCAGCCTCCGGCGTCAACGTGCCATGGCTGAGATACGGGATCTCGACCTGGCCGACGCTGGTCGCCTTCGAGACCGCGCGGTCGTCGGGGTTGACCTGAGCAGAGGCGCTGGCCGCTGCGCCGGTTGCCGCCATGGCGGCGACTGCGAGCACGAGGACTTTCTCGCGGATCCCGTGCGCCTCGACGTCGGCCTCCATCGCCTGCCGGATCGCCTCTCGATCGAAGGTGAGGACGATCTGGTCGCCCTCGCTCTGGCGCAGGAGCTCCTCGAGATCCCCTCTCTCCCAGGCCACCACGAGGTTGCGCGTCTCAGCGGCGTCGCCGTTCGAGAAGCGCGTGACGTCCAGGATCAGGTCCGGCGGCCCATCCGCTGCGCCGAGCGCGGCGGCCACCTCCTCACGGGACACCGCCGTGGTGAGACCATCGCTCACGTCCGGCGCGGGCACGAGCGCTGCTCGTGCACTCAGCTCTTGCATTGGCACTCCTCTCGTCATGCAACGCCGGAGTTGGCGCCGCCTACCACTTCTCAAGACGCGCCGATCGGCATTCATCTTCCCACAAGTTGTCGCACTTGCAACAAATCCGGCCCTTAAGGCATCCGGACCGCCGCCGCGGACCGCGCTCAGCTTGTTTGCAGGGCTCGCCGCACCAGGTTTTGAAAGTGCCGTAGCCCGTCCTCACGCCCGGGCACCAGCAGTCCCCGGTCGAGCCGCCCCGACCGTAGGCCGCACTGGACGGACTCGCAGAGCACCGTGTCCTCGCGCTGCACCTGGTCGACGAAGGCCACGAACTCGTCGGCCTCGTCGTCCGAGACCTCGTCGGCCAGGAAGTACTCGTACAGCGCCAGCGTGCGGCCGGTGCCGAGCGGGACGAACAGGTTCACGGAGACGTTCCCGGGGCCGGGATAGAGATTGAGCGTGAAGTTCGGCCACAGGTACGCGTACAGCCCCTCGCCCGCTTCGCGGCCGGGCGTGCGCTGGACGGAGAACGTGGGGTACTCGGTCAGCGTGTAGTCGTCGACGTCGAAGGCCTTGCTGAACCCCGGGTGCGCGACCGGGCAGTGGTAGCACTCGAGGTAGTTGTCGACGACGAGCTTCCAGTTCGCCTCGATCTCGTAGCTCGTGCTCCGTCGCGGGCGGATCCGGTCGAACGGAAGCCCGCTCTCCGTCACGATCGTGGGGAGCTCGCCGATTGCGTCGTCGAGCGGGCCCGCCTCCGCATCAGGGTTGACGAAGACGAGCGGACCCCAGGTGGCCACCGCCACGCGCGGCAGCGCCACGTCGTCGAGGTCCAGGCCCTTGGTGCTCGGCGCCGCTCGCAGACGGCCGTCGAGGCCGTAGGTCCAGGCGTGGTAGTGGCACTGAAGCGACTTGCGCCTCCCGTTGCGGTCGCGGGCGACCTCTGCTCCCCGGTGCCGGCAGACGTTGACGAACGCATTCAGCTCTCCGTCCTCGTCCCGGGTGACGACGATCGGCACGCGCCCTGCGCGGGTAGTCAGGAACGTGCACGGCTCGGCGACGAGCTCGGCCGGGCCGGCGTACTGCCAGGTCCGGTCGAAGACGAGCTCCAGCTCGCGCTCGTGCAGCCCGGGCTCGACGTACCACTCGGAAGGCAGGGTCTCGGCAGGTCTCACGGTGCCGGCGAGATGGTGCCACTGACCACGCAGGAGCCGACGACCGAGTCGAACTCGACCGCGTAGACGAGCGTCGCGACCGCCGCGGACGGCGTGGTCAAGACCATCGTCCCCGCCACCTCGCTCTTGCTCAGGCCCGGGTAGAGGCTGACGACGTCGCCTGCGTCGAAGTCCGGATCGGTGACGAAGAACGGCGTGATCGTCGCCCGGTGGTCGAGTCCCGAGAGGACGAGCTGGCCGTCGTTCGCGGTCGATCGAATGTGCGCCTGGAACGGATTGCAGGCCGCCTCGAGCACGAAGCCCGTGCCGGTGAAGAACGTCTGCAGGGCGGTCGAGTCCGCAGCCCCGCGGTAGAGCACCTTCGTCGCGCCTGACGGGCCGGTAGCGCCCGCCGCTCCCGCCGGCCCCATCGGTCCGGTGAAGCCCCGTGGGCCTCGGAAGCCACGGAGCCCGCGCGGGCCGCGCGGGCCGCGCAACGGCTTCTTCGCGACCTGCCCAGTCTTGGCGGTCGGTCGGGCCTGGTCGGCGCCCGAGCCGGTGGCGGCTGCGAGCAGCACGCCGACCAGGATCCCGGCGGCGACGAGGGACAGACGAACGGCGGCGGATTGCATCGGGTTTCCTCCTCTGGACGACGGTCTGGGCGTATCTTGCTCACCATGAGCGACGGCACCAAGCGCTGGACGTTCCGCTACCGGGCTCACAACCGCATGCCGAGGCCGGCGATCGTGCTGCTCCCCGCCCAGTACGGCCCGCGGAATCCACCGCCGCCGCTGCCGGTGGTGATCTCGCCGCACGGCCGCGGAGTGCGCGCCGCGGGAAACGCCAAGCTCTGGGGCGACCTACCCGGGCGCGGCAACTTCGCCGTCATCTGCCCCGGCGGCATGGGACGTCGGCTGCCGCTGCACTCCTGGGGGTACCAGGGGCAGATCTCCGACCTCGCCCGGATGCCCGGCATCGCGAAGGCCGGGCTCCCCTGGATCCGGTTCGACATGAACCGCGTCTACGCGCTCGGCGGCAGCATGGGCGGCCAGGAGACGCTGCTCCTGCTCGGGCAGTACCCACAGGTTCTGGCGGGCGCGGTGGCGATGGACTCGGTCACCAACCTCCACCGGCGCTACGGCGACTTCGCCCTCAGCCCGAAAACGCGCGGGCTCCAGGCGCTCGCACGCCTCGAGATCGGCGGAACCCCGAAGACCAACCCGACCGGCTACGTGTTGCGCAGTCCGACACACTGGCTCCAGCAAGTGGCGAAGTCAGGCGTTCCGCTGCAGCTGTGGTGGAGCCTCGCCGACCAGATCGTGCTCGACCAGGTCCATCAGTCCGGGCACTTCTACGAGCAGCTCAAGAAACTGAAGCCGAAAGGCCCGGTCAAGGCCGTGACCGGCCACTGGCTGCACTCGCAGCAGATGCGCACGCAGGTGCCCGATGCCCTGCGCTTTCTCGGGCTCCTGCGGTAGGGCCCTAGGGCTCGTCGGGCCAGGTGGCCTGCTGGCGCTTGTCGTAGATGTACGCGATCAGCAGGATCACGCCGATGAAGAAGAGCATCCCGCCGAGCGCTCCCCACGCGACGAAGGCCTGGCCGACCAGCAGCAGGACGAGCCAGACGGCGAGCCCGACCACGATCACTCCGCCCATCAGCTTCAGCCAGAAGTCCCAACCCATGGACCGATCCAACACGAACGCGGGACGCGGCGCAAGGGCCGGTCGCACGACGGTCAGATCCCCGCCGTGCGCCCGGCCCCGTCTCGTTCGCGGTCAATCGTCCTCTGAACGGTCCTTCGGCCGAGCGCCCCAGTCGATGAAACGCGGCCGGAAGCTCGAGAGTCCGAGGATCGTCTGCAGGTGACTCCCGTCGCTGCGCATCTTCATCAGCGCGTAACGCCCCTGCTCCTCGAGGCGGAAGACGATGTACTTTCCGTCGGGTGAGTACGAGCCGAGGAAGGCGTTGACGCCGACCGGGTAGTGCGTCAGGAAGCGCAGGCCGCTCCCGTCGGGCCGCAGCGTCGCAATGTTCGTGGGCTGGTCCGGATGGAGGAAGTTGGCGTTCGTCGTGACGGCGATGCGCTCCCCGTTCGGTGCCCAGTCGTGCTTGACCGCCAGGTCGAGGTCGAACGGCAGCAGCTGGGTGAGATGGTTCCCGGCGAGGTCCGAGGTGAAGAGACCCTGCGCGGGCTCGAAGTTCGGCGGCGGGCCGAAGAGGGCTCCGTCGAACCCGATGAAGCTGAGCGTGCTGCCGTCGGGCGAAACATTCGGATCGGTGGCGAAGCCGGTCTCGTTCGGCCAGGGCCCGATGATGCGGTGCTGGTTGCCGCCGTTCGCGGTCATGCCCCAGACGGCGTCGTCGAACGTGTCGAAGTCGAAATGCTCGTAGACGAAGCCGGCGCCGCGGGGCATGAATGCGGGCTGGCCCTGGCAGCCGCCGACGCCGCTGGTCAGGCTCACCCGGTTGCCGCCGTCGGGGTCGATCCGGTCGACGGTTGCGCACTGGCTCTCGGTGTCCCAGTCGTGCTCGTAGACGATGCTCCGCCCGTCGGGTGCCCAATCCGGGTGTACCGCTGATCCGGGGGCCTGCGTGATCTGCTTCAGGTCACGCCCGTTCGAGCGCACTGTGAACAGCTGGACGCCGCTTTCCGTACCGGCTCCGAAGACGATGAGCCCGTTCTTGCCGGGAAAGGCGGCAAGGGCCGGCGGCGTCAACGCGAGCAGGCCGAGCGCGGCCGCAAACACCGTCAAGAGCGCAGCGCGACGAGGTCGTAGCAGGTTCATGGGTCTCTCCTTCTGATAGCTCGTGCGGGAACGGTCTCGGCCATGTCCGCGCGAACGGCAGGCCCGTGTGTCACGGCGGTCGGCCTGGCGCTGATCGAGTAGTCGCTCCCCGTCAGGCCATCGATCGTGCGATGCGAGCTGATCGTCCCGAAGAGCTCGCTGGCGACGAAGCGGTCGAAGTCGGGCTTCGTCTCGAACACGAAGAAGGCGCCGTGGCGCCCGGTCGCCGTATTGGTCAGCCAGGTCGTCGAGGTGAGGCCGCGCACGGCGGCAACGGCCGGGGCGAGTTGCTCACACAGCTCGGCGTGCTCGCCCGGCGTAGCCCCTCGGAGGGAGTAGCTGACCACGAAGGCGTGCATGACCCGAAGCTAGTGCGGCGCTCAGGCCGCGGCATCCCCGAGACCTTGTACCCCGCGCTATGTATTCGCCAGGCCGGATGTGTGCGCGAACGCGGTCGCGTCGACCCGGTTCCTCGCCCCGATCTTGCGGTAGATCGTCGCCAGGTGCCGCTCGACCGTATGCACGCTAATCACCAGCTCGGCCGCGATCTCCCTGTTCGTCCGACCGCCCGCGAGCAGGCTGAGCACCTCCGCCTCACGCGGCGTGAGCCCCCCGGGGCGTACACCCCGCGAAGGCCGGAGCAGAGCGTCGGCACGATCCAGCCAGCCCCTCATCTCCAGCTCTGCGAACTCGGCCCGTGCGCTCTCGAGGAGTAACGCCGCCGCCCCGGGGTCCTGCGGACGGAGGACGATCGCGTCGTCGTAGTCGACGATCGCTCGCAGCGGTCGCGTGCCTCGCCGGTCGAGCACCCCACGAGCGCGTTCGAAGAAGATTCGGGCCTCCTCGACATCCCCGAGCAACGCAGCCATACGGGCGGCCGTGAGCTCGCTGGAGACCGGCGCGTGATCGTAGGCGTCGGAGGCGATCAACTCCACGGCCAGGCGCCTGAGCTCACCTGCGTCCTCGGCCTCACCGAGCTCCCACGCTGCCGCGCCGGCGAAGAAGACCGACGCACCCTGGTTGATCGTCCGCGAGTCGAGGGTCCCGAGTGGGGGCACGATCCAACCGAGGTACCGGCGAGCCGCGGCCGCATCGCCGGACCTCGCGTGTGCATAGGCGGCGGCGGAGGCATGGAGGAGCGTGAGCCACGGAGGGGTGCGAGGATCGAAGGCACGCTCGCTTTCGATACGTGCGAAGCGCGCGAGGTCGGCGTCGAGGTACTGGCCGAGCATGAATTCGACGAACCTGCGGTGCACCTTGAGCCGGTGCCCCGACCCGAGGCGGTCGATGGCCTTTCCCGCGCGGCTGACGCTTTCACGCGCCGCATCGAGGTGCCCGCGCGCCGCTTGGACGTGGCTCAGGTACAGCAGGCCGAAGGACCTCGCCGCGACCGACCCGACCCGCTCGCCAACCTCGATGAGCCGGACGCAAACCTCCTCGGCCTCGACGAATGCACCGTGCTTCGCGACGAAATCACGGACGACCACGCTGAGGCCGTGGATCGCTGCCGGGGGATCGCTCCAGGTTTGGACGAGCCGGTAGAGCTCTTCGGTGTCCGCCCGTGAGCGCCAGTCCGGGAGCTCGATCGTCCGCGCGTAGTCGGTCTCGTCCCCGCTCTCCCGCGCGATCCGCACGGCTTTGGGATCGAAGCCCAGCCATCGGCCGGCCCGGAGCGGGCCGGCGGCCAGCGGCTCCACCGGACGCTCGGCCAGCTTCAGGCGGGCCCATGCAAGATCTTGTGTTCCGAGGGTCGACACGAGACCCCGCTCCACGAGCGACGTCACGGCCTCGTGGGGGCCACCGGCGTCGTTCAGCGACCAGGCGGCCAGACACAGGAAGTCGACCACCGCATCCGGCTCGGCCCCCGCGTCGGCCAGCGTGGCGAGAGCCTCCGCAATGGTCTCGAGGCTCGCGTCCACCATCAGAGCCTCCACCTCGGCGAGGGCCAGCCTGCATAAGACCTCCGCGCGTTGCGCCGCCCCGACCGAGGTAGCCAGGTCCCGCGCCATGCGGAGGTAAGTCACGGCCTCCTCGTGCGCATACCGCGTACCGGCCCGTTCGGCGGCGAGCAGGGCGAACGACACGCCCTGCTCGGCACCGGGCAACGAGCGCGAGCGGTGGAACTGGCTGGCCAGCTCTGCCGCAGTCTCGCCTTCCCGGCCGACGTAAGCGCGCTCGAGCGCCTGCGCAACGCGCCGATGCAGACGCGTGCGGCGGCTGGGGCTGAGCTCCTCGTGCAGCGTCTGCCGGAGCAGCGAATGCGAGAACTCGTAGGCGTCCGCGTGCGCCGCCGGCCTGAGTATCCCCGCGACGAGCACTTCATCGAGGCAATCGAGCATCGTCTCGTCGTCGAGCTCGGTCGCCGCCAGCAGCACCTCGAACGAAAACGGTCCGGCGAAGGCCGCAGCGACGCTCAGTGCTCGGTTCGCGTCGTCCGAGAGGCGCGCGAGACGGCGCAAGACGGCGCGGCGAATGCTCGGAGAGATCGGCCAGAGCGCCGGCGGCATGGGCGAGTCGGAGCCGAGATCGAATCCCTGACTTGCGACTTCCCGCATGACCTCCTCGATGAAGAAGGGATTGCCCGCCGTTTCCTCGTGGATGGATCCAGCGACAGCGCGCGAGACGGGTGTGTTCGCGAGCTGCTCAGCCAGAGCAGCTGTCTCCTCGAGCGTGAGTGGCAGCAGCTGAATCGGCTCGTACCGACGCTGACGCGCAAGCTCGCCGAGGCAGTCGCTCAGCGGGTGCTCGGGCATGAGGTCGACGTCCCTGTGCGTGCCGAGCACGAGCAGCCGCATGCCGTCGAGCGAGTGGCCAACGTACTCCAGCAGGTCGACGGCCGGCCGATCCGCCCATTGCAGGTCGTCCAGGACGACGACCACCGGACGCGCGGACGTGCTGAGGAGGCGCGCGACTGCGTCGAAGAAGCGAATGCGCTCTTCCTGCGCGCTGAGCGGCTTGGGCTTGGCGTCGACCGCCCACTCGAGCTCGGAGACGACCGCGGCGACGAGCGCGGCGGTCGCGCGCCGGGAAGGAACCGGGCTCGACCGTCCGCGCGTATTGCGTCAGGACCTGGACCCAGGGGCCGTACGGCGGCCGCCCCTCGCGCTCGTAGCACGTCCCGAAGCACACGCTGAAGCCCTTTGCCCGAGCGAGCGCCGCCGCTTCCCCCACAAGCCTGGTCTTTCCGATTCCGGGCTCCCCGAAGATCATTGCGACGGCGCCCTCGCCGTCGGCCGCCGCCGTGATCAGTTTGGCGAGCGCCGCCTGCTCGCGCTCGCGTCCCACCATCGTCGATCCGCCCGTTGACAGGCTTGCGCCCACCCGCCAGGTCTAGAGATCCAGGGGCGCACCGTCAAGCCAACCGCCCACCGGGCTGGCTCGGGAAGGCGCCCCGGCGCGTCGGCCGGGGCGCCCACCGTTGCTGCGTCAGAAGCCCGTAGGGCGTCCGACGTCGCGCTTCGAGTAGTCGCAGACGCCGGCCGGGAAGATCTGCGCCAGCCGAGCCGCGTCGGTCGCATTCGGGACCCACGGCGAGTAGGTCCCGTCGGCGAGCGCTGTCGCGACCGGCTTGAGCGCGCACTTGAAGACGCCGCCCTCGATCGGCCCACCCGCGACGATCCGCGAGGTCGAGAACAGCGGGAACGTCTGCGTGCATCGCCCTGCCGGTGCCGAGTCGAGGATCCCCGCCCACGCATCGTGGCCGGCGTATATGAGCGATCCGTCGGTGGCGAAGCACGAGTCGACGGCCGCGGCCGGCTTGTTGCCCGCGACGCCGTCGCCGGGGTTCGCCCGGATGTTCGCCAGCCACTCGTCCATGACCTGGAACGCCTGTGGTGTCTGGTCGGACGCACGGGCGGGCCGCGCGTCCGTGAACCAGATCACCTGGTTCGAGGCGTCGCCGTCGAAGTTGAGCATCCGCTTCCGCGAGGCGAACGACTGGTGCGAGTTGTGCATGTCGAGCTCCGCCTCGAGGTAGTGCCGCCAGTCGATGACCGGGATGTCGATGTCACCGCGGAAGACGATGCCGGATGTGTAGGCGGCGTTCGCGGCCGCCATGTCGCCTACAAGTCTGGGCGCGGGTGTCACGCCGCCGTCCGGGCTCAAGCGCATGTTGCGGCTGCTCCATGGATCCCACGGACTTGTGCATGGCGGGTTCTGCGGTGGGAAGAACGGGCAGCCCTCCTGAACCATGTCGCTTGTCGCTTTCCAGCTCCCGACAGTCGCGTTCAACTTCAGGAATTCGGCCGGCGTGACATTCCCGTCTGTGACGGCTCGGAGGCCGTACTGGACGCCAACGCTGTCCGACGGCACGCGCGCGAAGCCGTTCGCGCCGACGCCGTAGACGTTGCGCAGGTCGTCCCAGTGCGTCCACTTGACCGCGGCGATCACAGCCGGGTCGTAGAACTCCGTGCCCGCACCCGCGGTGCCGAAGTGTGGGTTGAGCGCGAGCGGCGTCAGTCCGCGCCAGCCGTTCACGCACTCGCTGTTGCCGGGCAGCCCGCCGCGGTACGGATTCGGCCGCGTCGCGCTCGCGTTCATCCCCTCGATCCAGGTGCGGTTCGGCCAGACGGCCCATTTGGGATTCGCACCGTCGGTGACGTCCATGTAGTGCTCCAGCAGCTCGCAGTCGCCGACGTGGATCGTCTGCGTGACCATGTCCGGGTACGAGTACTGCGGGATCGCGGCGTCGATGATCACGCCGGGGTGCCGCTGGGCGTACACGTACTGCTGGATCGCGCCGCCCGAACCGCCGACGCCGACGGTGTAGAGCGGCACGCCGTAGCCCTCGATGAACCGCTCCTTCGTCATGATCGCCGTCTCGGCGCCCAGGACGAGGTTGTAGTGCGTCGACGTCCTCGTCCCGCTCGAGTGGACGATCGCGTAGCCCTTCGACAGGCCGATGTCGTAGAGATGGCTGCCGCCGAGCGTGCCCTGGTTGTGCCCGATCGCGACCCCACCGTCGAACGTGTAGATCAATCGTCGGTTCCAGAGCGACGTGTCCGGCGCGGCGGCCGGGTCGCCCGGCGGGGCGAGCATCGAGATCGCGTAGATGAAGCGGTCGATCGTCCCGCGCTCCCGGCGCACGACGTACGGCACGGTGCGACCGTCGAGCGTCGTAGTCATCGCGACGTCAGCGGGTAGCGGCCCCGCGGGGAGCGAACGGAACTGCCCACCCGTCGTGCGGTACTGGAAGTCCACGACCGTGTTGACGGTGCAGTCCTTGCTCCAGCCCACCAGCGGAGTGGCCTGATTGCCCGGTGTCTGGAACAACCGCATGCCCACGCCTGCCTGGTTGTCCACCTGCGGGAACCCGAGGCCCTGAGTCTGGGTCTTGCAGACGAACGGCTGCTGCTGCGGCCCCGAGAAGATCGGGCCCGTCACAGGATGGTTCACGAGCGTGAGCTCGGCCGTCGGGCGGCCGTTGCCGCGGCCGTTCGAGTCGGCGAAGAGCGTGTTGGAGCCGAGGCGTAGCCCGGTCACCATGCCGGTGAGCGTGCGGGCCGACTCGTCGAGCTCGAGCGTCGCGGTGACGTCAGTCCCGTTCCTGAAGACCTTCGCCTTGTGCAGTGGGACGTTCTGCGGGATCTCGAGCTGAACCAGAGCATCCCCGCCCGTCACCATGGCGGCCGGGCTCGACAGCACTTCGAGCCCGAACTCGTGCTTGTCCTTGGCCCACGATGCCGGCGCGCTCGCCAGTGCGGCGGCAAGCACGAGCGCGGCCCAAGCCACTCGCTTTCTCATCGTCCCTCCCTCTCGCTGACCTCGATAGCGGCGCAACTATCTCACCGGGAAGCGCCGCACGCCGTGCGTGTCGCGTCAGCCGCCGACCAGGGAATAGGAGGACGAATAGCGTGGGGAGCTGAATCCGCTCGCTTCGACCCGCTCCGCTGCTTGCGCCAGGGGGTCGTCCCCGACCGGCACGCGAACGTTCAGATAGCCGCAGCGCAACGCCGGATTCAAGTGCGGCCTGCGATCCCTCAGATGTGTCATGAACTAGCGACGTGCTGCGTCGATGAAGGTATCGGTTGGCGCTGGGCACTGACTCAGCACAACCGCCAGAGACGGTCTCCGGGAGCCGCAGCCGGGAGGCCGTTTCGGCTTTTCGGACTCGTCGCCGTACCGACGACGGAGCACTCGCCAGGGGTTGACGTCGCCCGGTCGCCCGGGTATACCCGCCCGGACGTCGAGCTTCAGGAGGCCTCATGATTTCGATCGCGTCTGCCGAACGGACCCTCGGGCGTGTACTGCCTCCGTGGTGGGTGTTTCTTATTACCGGTATCGGCTGGATGCTGGTCGCGCTGATCCTGCTCCGCTTCGACTACACGTCGGTGTCCGCTATCTCGATTCTCTTCGGCATCGTGGCGATCGCAGCCGGCGTGATGGAGGCGGGAGTGGCGTTCATCGCCAACTCCTGGTGGAAGCTGTTGCACGGACTCCTCGCGCTCGCCTTCATCGTCGCCGGGATCGTGGCGTTCATTCATCCTGGCGACACCTTCAGAGCGCTGGCCGCTGTCTTCAGCTTCTTCCTCGTCTTCGCCGGGACGGTCGACATCATCGAGTCGATCTCGGTCCGGCACGAGATCGAGGTGTGGTGGCTGCAGCTGGTCGGCGGGATCATCGAGCTTGGACTCGGTTTCTGGGCGGCCGGCTACTACGGGCGCAGCGCCGTTCTGCTCGTCGCTTGGGTAGGGGCCTTCGCCGTGATTCGCGGCGTCATGAACATCGTGCTCGCGTTCCGCGTCCGTGAGGTCCAGCACGCGGCTCCCGCCTGAGCGCGCGTTCGACGAGAGGGCGGTGCGCGGACGCCGGAATCACGCCCTCCCCATGAAACAACGACGGTTACGAGCTCCCTGCCTGGCCGTTCGTCATAGGGCCCCACCGCCGATGATTCGGAAGAGCGGACGGCTGGATTTGCCCACGGAACACGCGCTTGCGTCACGTTGCCGACCTGCTCCGCTCGGCGACTCGTCGTACTAGGCATCACGTCGAAGCAGTCGTACGATGTTCAAGGTAGTCCCCTTCGGAGGAGGACTCGACGTGTCAAGCCTGGTGGAGTTCCCGCTGGACGGTGGCGGCACCGTGGTAGTCGAGGTCGATGAACGCCGCGCGCTGGGCGGTGTCACGCGCGGCAGCGCGGGACGCGCTGGCGAGGTCGCGGTGCGCGCCGGCGAGACGGTCGAGTCGGCGTTCGGCCGTATCCAGCCTGCCGCCGCGGCAATCGTCGAGCGGCTGCGCGCGGTTGCCGACGGTCCGCAGGCGATCGAGATCGAGTTCGGCATCAAGCTGAGCGCGGAGGTGGGGGCGATCGTCGCGCACACGGCCGGTGAGGCGAACTTCAAGGTCACGCTCCGCTGGAGTCCGAGTCATGAGTGATCGGGGGAGGGACCCGCTGCAGTACGACGAACTGAACGTTCGCGTCGAGCCACGCGGCGACGGCACATACGAGGTGTACGCAGCAGGCGAGACCGGTGAGGCCACGGGAGTCTTCCAGTTGCCCTTCTCCGATCTCGAGGTCGAGAACTTCATCCTTCGCATCGGGCGTACGCGCAAGGGCACGCGCCGGCTCGAGTCGCCCGAGATGGAGCGAGCGCGCGACTTCGGCGGAAGGCTGTTCTCGGCGCTGTTCAACGGCAGCCTGCACGACCTCTACCGCGACTGCCAAGCGCAATCGCAGGCCGAGAACCGAGGCCTTCGCCTGAAGCTCGCCTTCGCGCGAGCCCCGGAGCTCGCGGACATCCCCTGGGAGTACCTCTACTCCACGCCGATGTTCTTATCCGTCTCCCAGTTCACACCGATCGTTCGCTACCTCGACCTGCCCCGCTCGCGGCCGCCGCTCGCCATCGAGCTACCACTTCGCGTCCTGGCCATGATCAGCGCGCCGATCGACGCGGAGGCGCTCGACGTCGACCAGGAACGCGACAAGGTCGAGCACGCGCTGCGTGACTTGAGTGAGCAGGGGCTCGTGCAGGTCACATGGCTCGAGGACGCGACGCTTCGTGTGCTCCAGCAGGAGCTGCAGCGCGGGCCGTACCACGTGTTCCATTTCGTCGGGCACGGGGTCTACGACTCGGCCGTACGCGAGAGCGTGTTGCTGTTCGAGGACGAGCACGAACGGGGCCGCGCGGTCAGCGGGTCTCAGCTGGGCACGATCCTCGCCGACCACCGCTCGCTGCGTCTGGCGGTCCTCAATGCATGCGAGGGCGCGAGGACCTCGCGGGACGATCCGTTCGCCGGCGTCGCCGCGTCGCTCGTCCAGTACGAGCTCCCAGCTGTGATCGCCATGCAATTCGAGATCACCGACGCCGCTGCGATCACCTTCGCGGAAGAGCTCTACCGCGCGCTCGTCAACCGCCTGCCGATCGACGCAGCACTCGCCGAGGCCCGCAAGGCGATCTACGCCGACGGCAACGACATCGAATGGGCGACGCCCGTCCTGTTCATGCGGGCGAAGGACGGTCGGCTCTTCGATCTGGCGGAGCGGGCAGAGCCGGTTCCCTCGCCGGACCGATCGTCCGTCGCAACCGCGAGCGCGCCTCGAGACGCGCAGACGGCGTCACGTGACCTCGAGGGGACGGAGCCCGAGCGGGCGACGGCGCCGAGCCTGCCGACTACGGCGAGCATCGACACCACCAGCGAGGTCGTTCACGCCGAAGCGGGTGACGCGGCGGCCACCACAGAGAAGCCGAACCACAACGCGCCGAGGGCGAAGGTTCGATGGCTCGCGCGTCCGCCCCGCCGTGGCTGGATCATCGCCCAGATCTGCTGGGCCGTGCTCATCATCCTCTTGGTGCTGGCCTATGCCCTCGGCCAGATCCCCGACCCGTCGACCGGGATCCCGACGCTGATTGTCTTCTGGTGGCCCGTAGGCGCCGCCCTGATAACAACGCTCGATTGGGCGCTTAGAAGGCGCGCTACCGCCCGCCGCGCGGAGGATGCCAGCTGACCCCCTAAAGCGCTTTCGTTTGCGTGGCAGGAAGCGACACGACCCGCGACTTTGCGCGTATTGGAGCGGGCCGCCCGCGGTGGCTATTGACTGTTTTCGTGCCAGGTGTCATCGTCACCTGGTCCATAGATTGAGGTGCGGGCCCCGCCTCCTGATGAGAGGGGTGCGCAAATGCGCCGATTCACATTTGGACGGACGCGTTGGTTGGTTGCCGGCGTGGTTGTGGGGGTCGTTGGCGGGGGCGCCGCGTTTGCGGCGATTCCCGACTCGAGCGGAGTTATCAACGGCTGCTACCAGAAGAACGTCGGCAACCTGCGTGTGATCGACCCCGACGCTGGCGACAGTTGCCGACCGCCGGAGATCGCGATCAGCTGGAGCCAGACGGGACCACGGGGACCGCAAGGGCCGCAGGGCCCCGCTGGGCCGCAGGGGCCCGCTGGGCCGAAGGGCGACACCGGCGCGACCGGGCCGCAGGGCCCCGCCGGGCCGCAGGGCCCCGCTGGGCCGACGGGGCCCGCTGGGCCCGCTGGGCCGACGGGCGCCACTGGGCCGCAGGGGCCCGCTGGGCCACAGGGGCCCGCTGGAGAGGGCATCCAGCTCAAAGGGAAGTCCTGCCCGAGCGGCCAAGTCGTGAGGGGGTTCGACGCAGCCGGTGATCTCATTTGCACGCCCGTGAGCGTCGCGCCGACGTGTCCGGCAACCCACACGTTCACGTTTACGATCACGGCAACGCCTGTTTCCGGGTTGTTCCACTGGCCTGGAGGCACTCAAACCCTGGCGGTGCCGGGAAGTCCCGGCTGCACTGTGACCGCCGTGCGCCCGAGTGGATCAATCGCCACGCTGGGGAGCGTTATCGGTACGGATCGCTGGGCCGTCACCAGCATGACGGGCTTCACGAGCACCAACGGCGGGGTCGTGGGTCCCACGCAGTGCTTTGGCACTCTCAACTTCGTGGCCCAGACCATCAACAACCGGCCGGCGTGCACCAACGCGCTCGTCGAGACGGTCTTCGGTACCGCAACGGGCGGTGCAAGCACCTTCGCTGTGACGGCGTCAACAAGCGCAGCGGCGGCGCGGGCATCCTCGACTCAGGCACGCGCGCAACTGAAGTCGGGCGTCCGCTCCAGCGCACGAGGCCGAAAGGGCCGCTAGCGCCCAGGTTCGGTTCACCATAGCCTCGAAAAAGGGGCCGGGTCGCGCATCGAGCCCGACCCGGCCCCGATTCGACCGCCTCAACGGTAAAGACGGGGGCCGTCGTGGTGACCGGCCCCGTGTTGGTGGTTGTTGTGGTGGTGGCTACGGGATGTTCGCGGTGACGACGAAGTCGCCGCTCAGCGAAGCGGTTTCACACGTTCCGTTGAACCCGTGCTCCCATGTCGCGTCTTGCTGCGACCCGCCCGGGCAGGTGAACCTGAACGGATTTGGTGTGCCAGTGACAATCACCCGGACGTGATGTCCCTTCGGCATCAGGGTCGAGCAGGACGTGACCGGGCCGCACGAATGGGTCGCCGAGAGGCCGATCGTCAGGTCGTCCAGCAAGAAAATCAGTGACCCGCCCGTCACCGTAGCGCTGACTTCGTAGACGGGTGTGCAGGTCATGCTGACCGCGCCGGTGACGTTGTCGACGCTCACGTCGAGCTTGGACGGCTTGCCGTCGAAGGTGCAGGGTGAGCCTTGCAGCGCCGCCAGGTTGGCGGGGCCGGGGTCGCCCTTGTCGCCCTTTGCGCCGTTGCAGGCGTAGGTGACTCTGATCTCCTAACCCTTTTTAGGCTGCGCTGGCGCCAGCACCCAGCCGCGCAGGTTGTTGTCTCAAGCACGCGCAGAGGGTCGAATTCGAGTGCGCGGCGAAAGGGGTTCCGACCAAGCTCGAGCGGCTGAGCGACGAGGCGGCGGTCCGGCCTCCTTGAATCGCCGATCTCAGCGTGTCAGGCTCGAGAGTCCGAGTAGATGGCGCAAGAATTTTGCGACCAGTGTGGGTTCCGGAATCGGGCGGGCGCCCGCTTCTGCGCTCGCTGCGGAAATGATCTCCTGGGAAGACGACTCCGGAGCGGGGGCAAGCGCGCGCGAGTCGGAGGAACAGCGAGACCCATCGGGCCGCCGCTCGTTCGGAGCGATGGGGCGCCTGTTCGAGGATGAGGAGCACCAGGGCGAGCGCGTCGGCTGGTGATAAGCGTCCGAGCTCGCGTGCGGCGATCTCGGCGCCGCGGAGCTGCCGCCGCTCGATCGCGCGGGTGAAGCGGCCGTGCGCGGTGCCCTGTGAGGTCACGAACGCATGTTCGCATGAGCAGGCGTCGCAGCCATCGCTGTCGCTAGACGTGGGCGCGCGCCCTAGCTGCGCCGCCGGTCTGAGCGCGCCGCACGTGTCGGTGCAACGCGCCCAAGGCGCCCATGGTTACCCGGGCGCGACGAGGGAGGCTCCTGCCTTGGCCGTCGCCCACCCGACGGACGAAGGAGAGCTTCTCGAGCCATGCAGCATCGTTTCCCGCGGAGGGGCGTTTGCCGTCGGTCGGCTCCGAGGAACCGGTTTGCTCACTCGAAATGAGTGGCCTGCAATCTTGCCCGCCTTTCGGCGAGTTCGGCCGCAACGCCGATCTTCTCCACGACCCAGTAGCGATCGTGGCGCTCGACCACGTTCTCGACCTCAAAGAGCACGTGCGCATCGTTAGGGAGGACGAGGAAACATCTCGGCCTAGTGCGCACGGCTTCGTACTCCTCATGCGTCAGCGGCACCGGCTTGGTGCATTCGGGGTCCGCGCACTCGCAGATCCAGTCGCCCAACGAGCCGAGGCCGTCGAACGCTTCGTTGATCTCCTTTACGCGCTCGTTGACCGCCGCGTACAGCGACTGGTTGGCCGCTCGTTCGATTGAGCTTCGCTGCTCGCCCACTCCGAGCCTCCTGACCTATTCGGGTTCGGCCTCAATCTCCGGCAGTTCACGCGAGCGGCCGATGAGATCCGATGAGCGGGCGCGGAGCTCGCGCGATTCCTCGTCCAACTCCACGCAGACGAAGCGAGCCGCCCTTCTTCCGCGCCGGGCCCGCTCACCCTGAACGAGCCACGCGCTTCCCGCTATCTCGACACTGCTTCCGACCTCGAGTGGAGAGTCGCCCAAGCGCACTTCGTCGCGGTCGTCATAGCGTAGGAGGATTTCGTACAGAGCCATGTTGCCCTTGCGTCCGCAGAGTCCGACCGATCAGGCGATGCCAACGGGTGTTAACCTATGAGTCCAGTATCGCGACTCACCACTCACGACAGCGAATATACGCAATCTAAGACGTACATGTCAATCGAGTCCTCACAACCCGGCGGCTGGACGTTCGTCACGAACCACACGCAGGTCCTGCTCTGCATCGCAGGCGACTCCGGCGTTCGCCTCCGTGACGTCGCCCAACAGGTAGGAATCACGGAAAGAGCCGCCCAGCGGATCGTCGCCGACCTAGTTGACGCCGGGTTCGTCGAGCGCCGCCGAGTGGGTCGCCGAAACCAATACCGGCTGAACCGCGACCGCTCGATGCGTCATCCGGCTCAGCACGGCCAGGACGTGGGTGCATTGCTCGACCTGCTGAAGCCCGAGCCCTCGGAAGCATCCGAATAACGAGTGGCCCTTCGTTCAGCCGCGATCGCGATGTCGAGCGGCGGGCCGGCGGTGAACTGAACGCCCGCGGCGCCTTCGGCGCTGTAGCGCCACCGGCCCCGGTTGAGCCTACGACGCGCAGCGACACACGCCTAGTGGCCTGGGTGGACGCGTCCATCGCGCAAGAAATTGGTCTCTCCTGGTTCTTCCTATGTGGCCCGCCGTGCTCCCCTGACTGACGCGGGCTGGGGAAACTGTGGCCGCGCCCCGCACGGAGGCCCCACCTCCGCGGGGCGCGTCCCCCTCGAGTACCGCGAGACCACACCGGGACCACACGGGCACAGCATTTGACGACCTCCACCGCGGGTGCGTTCCCCATGGTTGAGCGAAACCGCCATGGTTGCGAGGGTCTTTCGTTTCCGGGCCGGGAAACGCCGGTTGAGTCAGGAAGCGGCTTTGCGGCCCCGACACAGCTGTCGAGACCACACCGGGACCACACCGCGGCAGCCTGGTTAGAACTCTTTTTTCAGAATGAAGTCACCGCCGAGTCGAGGAAGAAGGGGCGGCTATGGCCGCCCCTTCCCGTGCTCTTGACTGCCGTTTGCCCCGTTGTGAGCCGCGGCGAGTTAGCAGGTGGACGTGAAGTTGTCGACCTCGACCCTTACCGTGCCGTCGGGAGCGATGGTGATGTGAAACAGCTGGCTGACGATGTAACTCTCGGCGCCGCCCGTGGCCTGAATGTGGAAGCGGTTCACGAATGTCTCCGTGGTTCCGCCTGGCGGTGAGTTCACGATCAAGTCACGCGTGAGGCCTGTTGCGTGGAAGACCGTGCCGGTCACCAGATCGACTCCGGTTACACCCTGCGGCTGGAAGTGGAACGCGAAGACGGCGCCGCCTGAGGGAGTCGTGGTCTCCGAGAACACGCCCAGCAACCTTCCTGACAAGTGGATCGGGTCGCCGTTGCAGAGCGGGAAGGTGTCGTCAAACGTCAGCCGCTCCACGGTCGTACTGCTCTGCGCACTGACAGGTGCGGCGAGAGCGCCGATGACCGCCAGAATCACCAGGAGTCGTCTCATCTTGTCGCTCCTTCTTGACCCCTGGATGTGAGCGACTGATTGTCGCAGTGTCCACAGGTGGGGTCAACGAGGGAGAAGGGTAGTCCGCACTCGCTTTGCCGCTTGCTTGATTTTCGGAACGCCATGGGTAGAAAGTCGGGTAGAAAAGCGCGCAGAACCCGCTTGGTTGAGCAGGTTCTGTGCCATAGGGCATTTTGCCCGGCTTCGCCTGCCGGCTATTTGGCCGTTGCACTAAGAGTGGGGCCGCTTCGCTGCTTGCTAGGGAGCGAGCGCAAACCCTCAGTGCAGCCATTTTGCAGCCATGCGGCCTTTTTGGAAGTCGCTCAGCCGCGGCGATCTGGGTCAACCATACGATGGGCGGTGCCGGGCTCGAACCAGCGACCCCCTGCTTGTAAGGCAGGTGCTCTCCCAACTGAGCTAACCGCCCGCCCGGACAGCTTAGGGCAGCCGCACTACTTCTCCGTGTCGACGCGGATGAACGGGGCTGGACGAGTCGGGTGGTTGCTCTGACCGTCGACGATGACCGCTCCGTCGAAGGTGACCCGGCCGGTCGCGGTCGCCTCGCGCTCCTGCCGCTTGCTTCCCCGACCGTTGACCGTCGTCTCGAGCGGCCCGACGGCCGTCCATGTCACGTCGAAGGAGACTTCGTGCGTCCCGCCGAGGTTGTCCCGGGCGATTCCCGACCCCACGGCCGTGACGCTCTTGAGGTTCTCCGCGCTCGTGATCGTCGCCGGGGTGGCCGGCGCCCCCCAGCTGAACGAACGTGCCGTCCGGGCACACCGCGAGGAACTGCAACCTTGCGGTCGGATCCGGATCTTCGGTATCGGGTGACTCGAAGTCGCGTGTGGTCTGCACCAACAGTGTCCCCTCCACCGTCGAGCCGTCGGCACACTGGTGCGGCACGTACCAGAAGGCCGCGGCCGTCTCCTCGAAGAAGAGCGATCGGACTGCCGTTGCGGATGTCGCGAACGCCAGTGTCAAAGTTACCGCCGCCAGCGCCACGACGCTCCAGCGTCGCGGCGCGGAAGTGGTCGTCAACATGGTGGAACCCCCCTTGAGCGTTGTCGCCGCTTTCCAACTGCCACTACCGCGGTGCCGACGAGGCGGATTGCCCGGTTAGTCTGCTCGCCGATGGAAATCGCCAACCTCTTTGCGGACGAGTGGGACGACGTCGAGGAGCACGACGGGTTCCGGATCAGGGAAGCGTCGATCCGACGGCGGATCGGGGCCGAGCTGATCGGCGGCACCGTCTACGAGGTCGATCCCGGCAAGAAGCTCTGGCCCTACCACCACCATCACGCGAACGAGGAGTGGCTCGTCGTCCTGCGCGGACGGCCGACGCTTCGCACGCCCGAGGGGGAGCGCGAGCTGTCCGAAGGAGACGTCGCGTGCTTTCGGCGCGGCCCGGAGGGGGCGCATCAGGTGCGGAACGACGGGGACGCTCCGGTTCGCATCCTCATGCTCTCGTCGCTGCTGATGCCCGAGCTCGTCGAGTACCGCGACAGCGGCAAGGTGGGCGCGCGAGACGCGAAGGGAGAGCGCATCTTCCTCAGCCGGCCGGGGCCGTCGCTCGACTACTGGGACGGCGAGAGCTGAGCCTAGTCGGCGGTCGCGCCGGCCCGTTGGGCCGGCGCGTCTGCCTCGTCGTTTATGCGAGCGGGCTCAGGACGCCAGCGCCGCGCACAGTGCTTCGACCGCGGCAGGGTCGTCGATGAACCTGAAGACGCCGCGATGCGTGCCGTCCGGCAGGTCGAGGCCGGAAATGTGCAGCGCGGCTCCCGCGCCCGGCAGATGGACGGTCGCAAAGTTGCCGTGCGCCGTGAGGCTTCCCGTCGATTCGTCGCCCGGCGTCGCGAGCTGGACCCACCAGTTCGCGTGGATGCTCACGTCGACGGTCGGCCCGGCTCCCGTCGGGGACAGCCCCCACGTCGCCTCCGCGTCCTGCACGACGCGCCGCTTCACGAGCTTGCCGTCCCTGTACCAGCGCCGCGCGTCGCGCGCATCGACCGCCGACTCGTAGATCTGGCCGCACGGCAGGGAGAAGATCGGGACGAGCGTCCAGGAATCGAGGGTCTCTCTGCCGCAGATCGTCCACGGACCGTCGTTCTGGCACACCGTCCCCGGCGGCGGCGGCGGCTGGAGTGCGGCGGGGTCGGCGGCTGGGCCGGCCGCCGCGACACCCGCAATGAATGCGGCAAGCCCAAGCGCTGCGGCGACCAGGCCAAGTACCCGGGCCAAGGCGATGTTGCTCATGGTTCCTCCTCGATCGGCTCCATCAGGGCGATTCGATCCTCGTCCTCTGGAGCGGCCGTTCGCACTAGGGAAATCCCCAGGAACCGGGATACGCTCCGAGCCCGATGCTGATCGGCCGTGAGCGGGAGTCAGCGCGCATCGACGAGGTGCTCGAGGCGGCCAGGAACCGCAGGAGCGGCGCGCTGGTCGTCAAGGGCGAAGCGGGCATCGGCAAGAGCGCGTTGCTCGAGGCGACGATCGAGCGCGCCGGCGACCTGCGCACTCTCCGAGCGCTCGGCGTGGAATCGGAGGTGGACATCGCGTTCTCCGGGCTGCACGAGCTGCTTCGCCCGGCTCTCGCTTCCCTTGCCGTGCTGGCGGAGTCCCAGGCGAACGCGTTGCGCGCCGCACTCGCTCTGGGTGAGGACACGAGCGGAGACCGGCTCGCCGTCTACGGCGGGACGTTGAGCCTGCTCGCGGCCGCGGCGGAGGACCGACCGCTGCTGTGCGTGATCGACGATGCGCAGTGGCTGGACGATGAATCAGCGGCAGCGATCACATTCGCGGCGCGCCGGCTGGACGCTGACGGCGTCGCGATGCTCTTCGGTGTCCGGGAGCCGGAGATCCGGTCGTTCAGCTCGCCCGGCCTGCCGGAGCTCAGGCTCGGCGCCCTCGACGCTCCGGCCGCCAGGGAGCTGCTCGCCAGCAGGCTGCCCGAGGGCGCGTCCGCCCTCATCGCCGACCAGCTGGCCGAGATCGCGCTCGGAAACCCGTTGGCCCTGATCGAGCTCCCGTCGCGGCTGACGCCCGCACAGCTCGCCGGCGACGAACCCCTGAAGGAGCCGCTGGGCGCCGCGCCGAGCGTGGAGAGAGGCTTCCTCGGGCAGCTCGAGCGCCTTCCGCCGCAGACCCGCCGAGCCGTGGGCATCGTTGCGGCTAGCGACAGCGGTGACGCAAACGGCTTGTCGGTTGCGCTCGAGCGGCTGGACCTCGGGCTCGCCGACCTCGGACCCGCCGAGGTCGCGGGCCTCGTAGCCGTGGGATCGACCGTCGCCTTCTCGCACCCACTTGCCCGCTCCGCGATCTACGGAGCGGCCGACGAACGTGAGCGGACCGAGGCGCACCGCGCCCTAGCCGCGGCCGCCGAGGCGGCGGGCGAGCCTGACCGCCGTGCCTGGCACCTCGCCGCCGCCACTCGAGGCCCCGACGAGCAGGTCGCGTCGGCACTCGTCGAGACTGCCGAGTCGGCGCGCCGCCGCGGCGGCGTCTGGTCGGAGGCGAAGGCGCTCGAGCGCGCCGCCCGCCTCACAGGAGAGCCGCGCACGCGGGCGAGGCGCCTCGTTCAAGCCGGCGTTGCCGCCTATCGCGCCGGCAGGCTCGATCGCGCCGGCGCGCTCCTCGACGAAGCGGTCGAGGGCGACCTCGAGCACATCGAAGTCGCCCGAGCCCGAGCGCGGCGTGCCTACATCGACTTCGACCGGGGGAAGCTCGACTCAGCGCTCGAGCTCATGGTCGGTGGCGCCCGTGAGCTCGAGCAGTTCGACGCTCGCGCCGCCGCGATCCTGCTGACGAATGCCGCCACCGTCGCACAGCACCGACTCGACGTCGACCTCGCCGACACGCTCGCCGAGGAGGCGTGGGCGCTCGCGGGCGAAGGCGCAGAAGACGACGCGGAACTGTGTCATGTGGTCTCGTTCCAGCGGGTCCTCACCGGACGGGTACCCGAGGGCATGCCCGTGGCGCGGCGCTGCGCCGAACTGGTCGAGGCGGCGCACGAAACGGAGATCGTCGTCGCCGACGCGGCATCGACGTTGCTCTATGCGGGCGACGTCAACTCGTCCCGACCCCTGTTCGAGGGCGCGGTCGCCCGCAGCCGGGCCGCCGGCGCGATCAGCGATCTCGGCTATGCCCTCCACATGAAGGCCCAGCTCGAGTGGTACAGCGGCAACCTCGAACGCGCGTACACGGAGGCGGTCGAGGCCGTTCAGATCGTCGAGGCCCTGGCCACGCCACAGCTGCTCGACGACTGCCTTTCCCGCCTAGCAACGTTCGAGGCGGTGCTCGGGCGCGACGACGACAGTCGGCTTCACGCGGCCCACGCGCTCGAATCGGCGCTGAGGCTGGGGGACCGCCGTAACGAGGTTCGAGCGCGGTCGGCGCTCGGCCTGCTCGAGCTCGCCCGTGGCGAGCTCGAGGCGGCCGTCACGCAGCTCGCACCAGCGGTTGCCGCGCTCGACCGTGGGGGGCACCGAAATCCGAACCAGATTCGCGTTGCGCCGGATCTCGTCGAGACGTACGTCCGCCTGGGCGAGACGGCGCGGGCGGAGAGTGTCTTGCGCAGCCTCGAAGCCCGTGCCAAGACGACGGAGATCACCTGGACTCGCGCGGCAGCGCTTCGCTGCCGCGGGCTCGTGGCCGCCGACGACGTCGCAGCGTCGGGGGCGTTCGAGCGTGCCCTTGCCATCGACGAGCCGAGCGCCTTCGAGCGCGCACGAACGGAGCTCTGCTACGGCGAGCGCCTCCGCCGGGCGGGTCACCGGCGCGACGCCCGCGTCCGTCTGACCGCCGCAGCGGAGGCGTTCGACGCGCTCGGCGCCGCGCCGTTCGCCGAACGGGCGCGAAACGAGCTTCGAGCGTCCGGTCTCAGGCCCCGGCGGCGCGAGCCTGCCGCCCGGGATCAGCTCACGCTGCAGGAGCTTCAGATTGCGCGGCTGGTGGCCGAGGGAAAGAGCAATCGGGACGTCGCCGCCATCCTTTTCGTCACCCCGAAGACAGTCGAGTTCCACCTCACTCGCGTCTATCGAAAGCTCGGGATCGCCTCACGAACGGAGCTCGTGCGGCGGATGGTCACGCAGCAAGCTCCTCCCTAGCGGAGCCGAGCGCTCCCCTGCCGAACGGCTAGCCGCAGCTTCAACCAGCCTAGCGCCGCTTCCGTTATCTAGCAGCGGGGCGAGTCCGCGACGACCAGCACCCAGACTCGTGCGCGTCGCCGATGCCCCCTCCGAGCAGAGGACGGCAGTCGGCAGCGGCGGCGCGGTCTGAGACGTATTGTCCCCGGCCGGGGAAACGAAGAGAGGGGAAGTCCATGACTCGAAAAGCCATGCTCGTCACACTCGCGCTTGCGACGTGTGTGGCAGGCCTCGTCGCAACCGCGGGCCTGGCCATCACCGGGGGTGAGGTCGACACCGTGCACAAGAACGTTGGGCTTGTGCGCTTCACGACGGCAGACGGCAGGTTTCGCTGCTCCGGCACGCTGATCTCCCAGACGGTGGTGCTCACCGCCGGCCACTGCACCGAAGGCCCGGCGACCAATGTCTATGTCTCGTTCGACGACGCGCTGCAGCCCGATCCGCTGCAGCCCGGCATTACGCCGGAGGAGAAGGCCGCCCGCGCGGCGCACTACATCACGGGCACAGCCCATCCCGATCCCGGTTGGACCGGCAAGCTGTCGATCTCCAAGCAGCACGATCAGGGCGTCGTCGTCCTCGACGCGCTGGCGTCATCGAAGTGGCCCGGCATCACGCCCGCTCCGCTTCCACCGGTCGGCTACCTGGATGCGAACCAGGGCCAGTTGAAGAACGAGACGTTCACGCTCTCCGGCTACGGCGTCGACATCGGCGACAAGAAGGCGCAGATCGTGGTCCGCGAACGGCGGATGACCACGTCGTATCTGAAGAACGTCCAGAGCGAGGTCGTCGTCTTCCAGGTCAACGACAAGGACTCGAAGGCTGGGGGCGGGTCATGCTTCGGCGATTCCGGCGGACCGGTATTCAGCAGCGGGTATGTCCTCGGGGATGCGTCGTACGTGAACTCGTTCTCGTGCAACGCGACCGGCAGCTATCAACGCACCGACACCGCGTATTCGCGCAATTTCCTCAACAGGTTCCTGAACCCGTAGCTGGGCTCTGAAGCCGGACAACGGAGAGCCTCCGGCCCGTCCGGGGGCTCTCTTCTTCGCTCTATGCCGAGGTGCTCCAGGTCTATCGCCGTCAGGCGCCAAACCGGCATGGTTCGTGCCTCTGAATGCCCCCAGCGGGATTCGAACCCGCGCTGCGGCCTTGAAAGGGCCGTGACCTGGACCGCTAGTCGATGGGGGCCCAAGCTCAGGATATCGGCGCCGCCAAGCCAGGCAGGCTGCGCCCGGCTCCGCTTGACGAACGCGCTCCGACCGGACTCGTCACCCGACGAAGTCGTCATGGCTTCCGGCGCAGCCGGAGCCGGACTTCGTCGGGCTGAAAGAGTGTGGGTAGCCGTACCGCACCGGCCCTCGCCGCGTGCGACCATGTGTGCATGCCCAAGACAGTTCTCATCGTCGACGACCATCCCAGCTTCCGGCTTACCGCCCGCGCACTGCTCGAGGCGGAGGGCTTCGAGGTCATCGGCGAAGCCGCTGACGGCGCCGGTGCGGTCGCCGAGGCGAACCGGTTGAAGCCCGATCTGATCCTCCTCGACGTCCAGCTGCCCGACATGGACGGCTTCTCGGTCGCCGAGCAGCTCCAGATGAACGGGTGGTCGCCGGCCATCGTGCTGACGTCGAGCCGGGATCTCTCCGACTTCGGCTCGCTCGTCGCGACCTGCGGCGCGCGCGGCTTCGTTCCCAAGGCCGAGCTGTCAGGGGCCACGCTCTCCGCGCTGCTGGAATGAGATCCACCGCCCGGGTCTGGCTCATCGTCGGGCCTGCTGGGCTCGCAGCGGGCGCCATCGCCCTCGCGATCATCCTGACGAGCAACCACGAGGAGCAGCCACTCCTCACCAGCGTCATCGGCCTGCTGATCGCCTGGTCGTTCATCGTCGCCGGCCTGATCGCCCGTACGCGCCGCCCGGACAACCCGACGGGCTGGCTCTTGATCGCGGTCGCCTTCGCGTTCTTCGTTAGCGCGTTCGCCGAGGCGGACAACTCGCTGCTCTTCACCGTGGGATATGCAATCGGCGCCCTCTTCATCGGTGTCCTCATCCACCTGCTGCTGGCCTATCCGAGCGGGCGACTGGCATCACGGTGGGAGCGCGCGGTCGTCGCCGGCGGCTACGTCGTCGCCTTGCTCGCGAACCTCGTCCCGATGCTGTTCGACGCCAACCCGCTGAGCAACACCGGCTGCGATAGCGACTGCCCCGAGAACCTGCTCCTCGTCACGGACAGCAACACGGCGAAGCTCGTCACCCTCGGCATCTTCAACACCCTCGGCGTCGGGATCCTCGTCGGCGTCGTCGTCGCGCTCGTGCTGCGCTGGCGCTCTTCGACCGCCGCCGGACGCCGGCTGCTCGGCCCCGTCCTGCTCGCGGGTGGGGGAACGCTCTTCCTGTTCGCGGTCTCGCTCGCCGTCTATCCGCTTTCGGCCACGGCCGCCGAGGTCTTCGCACTGGGAGCGGCGGTGGCGTTCATGGCCGTGCCGTTCTTGTTCCTCTGGGGCGTGCTTCGCAGCCGGCTCGCTCGGTCCGACGTGGCGGGGCTGCTCGCCGACGCTCCCGAGACGCCGACCCTGGTCGAGACCGAGGCTGCCTTGCGAGACACGCTGCGCGATCCGACACTCGAGCTCGCGTACTGGTTCGACGATCTGGCCGGCTACTACAACACCGCCCGGCGCCGGGTCGACCTCGCCGAGGTCGGAGACGATCGTGCGGTGACGGAGGTCGCGTCGGACGACGGACCTCTCGCAGCGCTGATCCACGATCCGGCGCTCCTCGCCGAGCCGGCGCTGCTCGCAAACCTCGTCGCCGCCCTGCGTCTCCGCCTCGAGAAGGACCGCACCGTCCGCGCGCTGCGGGTCAGCGAGTACCGCAGCCGGGCCCTGCTGGACGCGATCCCCGACACGATGTTCCGCGTCGCGCGCGACGGCACGATCCTCGACATCCACTCGCACGATCCCGAGGAAGTCGTGATCCCGCCCGAAGAGATGATCGGGACGAACCTCTACGACATCCCTGCAGACGTCATCTCGCGCGAGACGATGGAGGAACGCAAGGTGCTTGTGGAGCGCGCGTTCGAGACGGGCGAAGCGCAGACCCAGGAATACGAGGTCAACGCGCCGTTCGGCCGCCGGTTCGCGGAGACGCGGATCGTCCCGAGCGGTGAGGACGAGTTCGTAATGATCGTCCGCGACGTCACCGTGGAGCGGCTGACGGAGTCGCGCGGCGAGGCGCTCCTCGAGGCGATTCCGGATGCGATGTTCCGGATCTCACGAGACGGTCGCTTCCTCGACGTCCACACGCAGCAGCCCGAGCTGCTCGTCATCCCGCGAGACGAGATCCTCGGAGCGAGCGTCTACGACATCCCGGCCCACCGGATGGCGCCGGAGGTGGTTCGCGAGCGGATGGCCCTCGCCGAGCGCGCCTTCGCGACCGGCGAGGTGCAGACGCAGGAGTACGAGATGCGGACGCCGGACGGCGAGCCGATGTTCTCGGAGGCCCGGATCGTTCCGAGCGGTGCGGACGAGTTCGTGATGATCGTCCGCGACGTCACCGAGAAGCGCCAGATGGAGTCGCGGAACCGGGCGCTGCTGGAAGCGCTGCCCGATGCGGTGTTCAGGATCACGCGGGATGGCGTGTACCTCGACTTCCGCCCGCCGGACCCCGCGCGTCACGGCATCGACGCGAACTCGTTCATCGGCACCAGCATCCACGACGCATTACCGCCGGAGGTCGCGAAGCGCGTCCTCGATGCAGCGACGCGCGCATTCGAGACCGGCGAGGTACAGACCGTCGAGGGCGAGACCGTGCACGAGGGCGAAACCGCGCACGCCGAGGCGAGAATCGTCCCGAGCGGCGAGGACGAGTTCGTGATGATCGTCCGCGACGTCACCGAGCGAGCGGAGCAGCGACGGCAGATCGAAGGCCAGCGCGACTTCCTCAGCGCGATGGGCGACGCGACCACGGCGCTGCTATGCGTGATCCGGCCGGACGGCCGCATCGGCTACGACGCCGTCAATCTGCCGTTCAGGGAGCTGAGCGGGTATGAGCAGCACGAGGTGGACGACCGCCGCTTCTGGGAGGTTTTCGTCGCGCCGGAGGACGCGGACGCGGTCGAGCAGGTGATCAAGGACGTCGCCGCCGGGGGAAGCTCCGGAGAGCAACAGCACCGCTGGCTGACCAAGGACGGCCGGACCGTCGTCGTCGCGTGGACGTGCACCCGCCTGCCGGTGCGCGACGGGGACGAATCGCTGCTCATCAGCGGCGTCGACGTGACCGAACGGGTCCGCCACCAGGATCAGCTCCA
Source organism: uncultured Actinomycetes bacterium (assembly GCA_963738205.1). Lineage (GTDB taxonomy): Bacteria > Actinomycetota > Thermoleophilia > Gaiellales > Gaiellaceae > DATFQE01. The sequence continues at coordinate 1,280,484 of CAVTVQ010000007.1, read as the reverse complement.
GTCCGAGCGCGACTACATGCGGACGGTCACGGACGCCACTCCGAGCATGCTCTGCAGGATCGACATCGACGGACGCCTGGCCGGCGACGGCCAGAACGCGAGCATGCAGCTGTTCACCGGCTACGACGAGCAGGAGGTCGCCGGACGGCTGTTCGCGCACGTCTACTCCGCGCCCGAGGACGCGCCGACTGCGGAGCAGGCGATCGCGGCCGCGGCCACAGGCGCTGACCCCGGGGAGCTCGAGACTCACTGGGTCACCAAGGACGGTCGACGCAAGCTCGTCGCCTGGACGTGCACGCTCCTGCCGGCGCGCGAAACGGACATGTGGGGCACGACGACCTCCCCGCACCTGCTGATCAGCGCGACCGACGTCACCGAACGCAGACGGCGCGAGGACGAGCAGGCGGCGCTGCGCCGCGTGGCGGTCGTCGTCGCGAGCGAGCGGCACCCGGAGGAAGTGTTCCGGACGGTCACCGAGGAGGCAGGGCAGCTCCTGGGTGCCGACGAGGCCGAGATGCTTCGCTTCGATACGGAGCGCGACGAGGCGCTCATCGTCGGGGTGTGGGGACGTGACCACACGGACGAAACGGAGCTCGGCCGCTGGATGACCCCGGTCCAGGGCGGGCCGACGAGAGCGGTCTGGGAGAGCGGGGAGACGATGCGTCACGAGCCCGACGGCCCGGTGTCGAGCGAGCTGCGCGAACGGATGATCGCTGCGGACATCTCGTCGACGGTCATGGCGCCCGTGTCTCTGTCCGGACGGGTGTGGGGCGGCATCTCCGTCTGGGTTCACGAGGGGAAGCTCCCGCTCGAGACCGAAGAACGGCTGGCCCGTTTCACCGCCCTCGTCGCGACCGCCCTGGCCAACGCGGAGGCGCGCGAGGAGCTGCACGCGTCGCGCGCACGCATCGTCGAGGCCGGCGACGCCGAGCGGCGGCGGCTGGAGCGCAACCTGCACGACGGCGCCCAGCAGCGGCTCGTCTCGCTGTCGCTGTCGCTGCGACTGGCGCAGGCGAAGCTGGGCTCGGACGCGCACGCCGCGGACGAGATCCTCAGCGGCGCCAGCGTGGAGCTGGCACTGGCACTCGAAGAATTGCGCGAGCTCGCTCGCGGCATTCACCCCGCGGTCCTGACCGACCGTGGCCTGGGGCCGGCCCTGGAGTCGCTCGCCGACCGCACCCCGATCCCCGTCGAGCTCGCAGAGCTGCCGGACCAGCGCCTGCCGCCGTCGGTGGAGGCGGCCGCCTTCTACGTCGTCTCCGAGGCGCTCGCGAACGTCACCAAATATGCCGAAGCGTCGTCGGTCAGCGTGAGCGTGGGCCGGCACGACGGCTACGCCGTCGTCGAGGTCGCCGACGACGGCATCGGCGGCGCCGACCCGGAAGGCGGCTCGGGCCTGCGGGGCCTCGGCGACCGGGTAGCCGCCTTGGAAGGCCGACTCGCTGTCGTGAGCCCACCGGGAGCCGGGACTCGGATCCGCGCCGAGATCCCATGCAGCTAGCGAAGTCCGTGTTCCTCTCGCGCGTTTTTCGGAGACGGCGTGCTCACCTCGATGCCGGCCCGCTGCTCAAGGACACGGAGGAGCCACCCACGCTCGCGGATATGCAGGACACGCTCCGACAGCAACTGCGAGACCCGACGCTTCAGCTCCTCTACCGGCTCGACGACCCGCCTGGCTACTTCGACGTCGACCGCCGCACCGTGGACGTCGAGGACGTGCGCGGCGACCGGGCGGTGACCTACGTCGGGCCGGATCGGAGCCCGCTCGCGGCGCTCGTGCACGACCCCGCGGTGCTCGACGAGTCGCCGCTGTTCGCAAGCCTCGTGGCCGCGCTACGGCTCCGCCTGGAGAAAGACCGCACCGTGCGTGCCCTCCGCATCAGCGAATACCGCAGCCGGGCCCTGGTCGAGGCCATCCCCGACACGATCTTCCGGCTGTCGCGCGACGGAACCTTCCTCGACGTCCAGGCACACGACCCCGAGAACCTCATCTTCCCGCCCGAGGAGATGATCGGCACCAGCACGTACGACGTCCCTCCCGAGATCATCTCGGCCGAGGCGATGGACGAGCGAAGGGCCCTGGTGGCGCGCGCCTTCGAGACCGGCAAGGTGCAAACCCAGGAGTACGTCGTCAACGCGCATTTCGGCCGCAGGTTCACGGAGGCCCGGATCGTGCCGAGCGGTGACGACGAGTTCGTGATGATCGTCCGCGACGTCACCGACCGGGTCACCCAGCAGCACCTGATCGAGACCCAGAATCAGTTCCTCGAGGCGATGGGAGACGCGACCACCGGGCTCCTGTGCAACCTGCATCTGGACGGACGCATCGGACGCGACAACGTCAACCTCCCCATGCGGGAGCTCTGCAGGTACGAACAGTACGAGGTCGACGGCCGCTACTTCTGGGACGTCTTCGTCGCGCCTGACGACCGTTCCGACGCGGAGCGCGTGGTCAGGGAGGTCGTCGCGGGCGGAGACCCGGGTGAGCAGCAGAGCCGGTGGGTGACGAAGGACGGACGCGAGGTGACCGTCGCCTGGACGTGCAGGCCGATGCCCAAGGTGACGGGCGAGGACCCCAAGCTGCTGATCAGCGGCACGGACGTCACCGAGCGAGCGCGCCGCGAGGAGGAGCAGTCCTCGTTGCGGAGAGTCGCTGTCACGGTCGCGAGCGAGCACCGGCCCGAGGACGTTTTCAAGACGGTCACCGAGGAGATCGGGCGCGTGCTCGGCGCCCACCGAGCGCGCATGCTTCGCTTCGAACCAGAGAGCGAGGAAGCGGTCGTCGTCGGAGTCTGGGACGACGAAGGCACCCAGGTCGTCGGCGAGCGCATCTCCGTCGATCGCGGCCCCTACCGTGCGATCCGCGACTCGAGCTTGCCCGTCCGGCTCGAGGTCGAGAGCGACCTGCCGGCAGCCCTGCGCGAGCGGCTCGTCGCCGAAGGAGTCACGTCGGTCGTCGTCGCCCCCGTCCTCGTCTCGGGACGCCTCTGGGGTGCTGCGACGGTTTCCGTCACCGAAGGATCGCTGGAGCCCGACACCGAGGAGCGGATCGCCCGGTTCACCGCCCTCGTGGCGACCGCCCTGGCCAACGCCGAGACGCGTGAGGAACTGCACGCGTCGCGCGCACGCATCGTCGAGGCCGGCGACGCCGAGCGACGGCGGCTGGAGCGAAACCTCCACGACGGCGCCCAGCAACGGCTCGTCTCGCTGTCCCTGTCGCTGCGGCTCGCGCAGGCCAAGCTCGCCACCGACGCCGACGCCGCGAACGAGATCCTGCGCGGCGCCAGCGTCGAGCTGGCTCTGGCGCTCGAGGAGTTACGCGAGCTGGCCCGCGGAATCCATCCCGCCGTCCTTACCGACCGCGGGCTCGGGCCTGCCCTCCAGTCGCTCGCCGACCGCACGCCCATCCCTGTCGAGCTCGGAGAGCTGCCGGAGCAGCGCCTGCCACCTTCCGTGGAGGCGGCCGCCTTCTACGTCGTTTCCGAGGCGCTCGCCAACGTCACCAAGTACGCCGAGGCAACAAGCGTCAACGTCCGGATCGCCCAGGAGAACGGCCTCGCTGTGGTCGAGGTCGCCGACGACGGCGTCGGCGGCGCCGACCCGCAGGGCGGCTCGGGCCTGCGCGGCCTCGGCGACCGGGTCGCGGCCTTGGAAGGTCGGCTCGCTATCGTGAGCCCACCGGGAGCAGGGACTCGGATCCGCGCCGAGATCCCGTGCGGGCAGTAGGGCTACCCGTACCTGCGCTCTCCGGGTAGCGCCCAGCCAAGAGGCAGGCTGGCCACGTCGCCGGGCGAGGCCGACGGTGCGAGCCTGTCCGCATGAACACCGAGAAAGGATTTTCGATGACCCCCACGCTGACTCCGACCGACATGGCCCGCGAGCTGGACAGTCGCGAGAGCGACGGTCTCGAGATCTCCCTGGTCTGGTACCCGGCCGAGGACGCAATCGCCGTGCAGGTTCTCGATACGAGGACGAACGAGCGGTTCGAGATCCCGGTCGACCACGTCGACGCCCGCGACGCCTTCGACCACCCGTTCGCCTACGCGGCCGTACGCGCCCCCGAGCTCGCCGACGAGATCGCCGAGCTGCTCGCGCCCGCGGCCGCCTGAACCAAACCACCCGCTTCCCCCCTCCACCTGAGCGCCGGTCCCCCCGCCGGCGCTCAAATCGTTCTGGCTGGAAGCCGGTCGCCGCGGCTCGTACACTCGATCTCATGGCGCAGCTCCCGACCGGCACCGTGACCTTCCTGATGACGGACATCGAGGGGTCGACGGGGCTGGTAGGCACGCTCGGCGACGTCTACAGCGCCGTGATGGCCGACCACCGCCGGCTGCTACGGAGCGCCGTGCAGGAGTCGGCCGGCCAAGAGATCGACGCCCGCGGCGACGAGTTCTTCGCCGTCTTCCAACGCACGGGCGATGCCGTGGACGCGGCCCTGCGCATCCAGCGAGCGCTCGCGGCACACACGTGGCCGCCCCAGGGAACGGTGCGCGTCCGTGTGGGCGTCCACACGGGCGAGCCCATCGTCGGGGAGAGCGGCTACGAAGGGCTGGACGTCCATCGCGCCGCCCGCATCTGCTCCCTCGGCCACGGCGGCCAGGTGCTCCTCTCGCAGACGACGCGAAACCTGCTCGAGGCGGGTCAGGTGCCCGAGGCGGAGTTCCAGGATCTCGGCGAGCACGAGCTGCGAGGCTTGCCGCGGCCGGAACGCATCTTCCAGCTGCTCGCGCCCGACCTGCCCGCTGAGTTCCCGCCCCTCCGCACGGCGAACGGACGCGCGACGGACGCTCCGAGCGCAGAGGGCGGCAAGGGGATCCGGGTCGTCCTCGCCGAGGACTCGGTCCTCCTGCGCGAGGGCATCGCGCGCCTGCTGACGGAGGCCGGCTTCGAGGTCGTCGGTCAGGCGGGCACGCCCGAGGACCTGCTGCTCAAGGTGCGGAGCTACTCGCCGGACGTGGCGATCATCGACATCCGCATGCCGCCCACGCAGACCGACGAGGGCCTCCGCGCCGCGCAGGAGATCCGGGCGTCGCATCCCGGCGTCGGGGTGCTGGTGCTGTCCGCGTACGTCGAGCCGACCTACGCGATGGAGCTCCTCTCCGACAGCGCAGAAGGCGTCGGCTACCTGCTCAAGGACCGCGTCTCAGACGTCGAAGAGTTCACCGCCGCCGTGCGCCGCGTCGCGGAGGGCGGCTCGGCGCTCGACCCCGCCCTCGTCACACAGCTGGTCGGCCGCCGCCGCCAGCACGACCCCATCGACGAGCTCACTCCGCGCGAGCGCGAGGTGCTCGAGCTGATGGCGGAGGGACGGTCGAACCAGGCGATCGGCGAGGCGCTGTTCGTCACGCCGCGCGCCGTCGAGAAGCACATCACGAGCATCTTCGGAAAGCTCCGCCTGCCCCAGGCCGCGGAGGACCACCGCCGCGTGCTGGCGGTCCTCGCGTACCTACGGGCGTAGGGGTAACCCCACCTCGAAATACAGGCCTGCCCTCCTGACGTTGAGACCTGTAGGAGACAGGCTTGCGTCATGGCTTTGGGACGTACATTTCGATTCGCCGGCTTCGAGCTGGCGCTCTGGCTCGCCCTCTACGGCGCCTACCTGGGGCTGCGGAACTTCGCGATCGGGAATCCCCACGAGGCGTTCGCAAACGCATCTACAGTGATCGACATCGAGCGCGCAACGGGGATCTTCCACGAGCTCGCCGTCCAGCAGACGCTCAGCTCCTGGCTCGGCCTCGAGCGCTTCTTCGACGTCTACTACATGCTCGGCTTCGGCCCGGTCGTGCTCGCCACGCTCGTGTGGGTGGCCTCCCGTCACCGTAGCGCCTACCGCCAGCTCCGCACCTGGCTGCTGCTCTCGATCGGGATCGCGTCGCTGTCCTACCTGCTCCTGCCGACCGCGCCCCCGCGCCTGGTCGAGGGGCTCGGGATCACGGACACCGTCGGCCTCGGCGGCCACGACACCGGCTCGTTCGCCGGAATCAAGTTCAACCCGTACGCGGCCATGCCGAGCATGCACGTTGGCTGGAGCCTCCTGATCGGTCTGATCGGGTTCCGCGTCGCCCGCCGCCCGATCGTCCGCGTGCTCTTCCTCGCTCCATCCGATCCTGATGGCGGTGACGGTCACCGCAACCGGCAACCATTACTTCCTCGACCAGATCGTCGGCGTCCTCGTCGCGCTCGCCGCGGTGGCCCTGGTCGCACTGCCGAGGCCGAAGCTGGGGATCCCCCGGCCTCACCTATCCTTCGGGCACGCATGCTCGAGTCGCTGACCGGGCTCGTCTCCGCGTCGCCCTGGACATACCTGGTGCTAGTCGGGTTCGCCGCGCTCGACCCACTCTTCCCGTTCGTTCCCAGCGAGACGGCCGTCATCGCAGCCGGCGTGCTCGCGGGCGCCGGCGACCTGAGCATCGCGCTTGTGGTGGCCGCGGCGGCGACGGGAGCCTGGCTCGGTGACAACAGCTCGTACGGCGTCGGCCGCACCGCCGGCGAGCGCGTCGCCCGCCCCATCTTCCGCGGGACGAAAGGACACAGACGCAGGCAGTGGGCCGAACGGACGTTGGACGAGCGCGGCGGCTACCTCCTCGTCGTCGCCCGCTTCATCCCGGGCGGCCGTTCCGCCGCGACGCTGACCGCCGGCGTGACGCACATGCGCTGGACGCGGTTTCTCCGTTTCACCGCCCTCGCCGCGGTGCTCTGGGCCTCATTCGCCGCCGGGCTGGGCTACCTGGGCGGCCGCGTCTTCGAGGAGCGGCCGTGGCTCGGTCTCCTGGCCGCGCTGACGGCGGCGACGGTGATCACGGTGTCGGTCGAGCTCGTGCGCCGCTTGCCTCGCACCGCGGCCGGTTAGGAGGGCCTGGCGAAACGGCGCTGTGCCGCCGGGCCGCGCTGCTCGCCCCGAGGCGGCGTCCTCAGTCACGCCCGTATAGCTGCGCATACGAACGCTCCCTGCGTCCTTGCCTCGGAACGACCATCGCACCCCGACGACGAGCGACGTTCCACCACACCCTCCTGGCGGCTCCGGCGTCCGCGACCCGCGGCTTTCCGCTGAAATGGACGGCCGGATGGCCGGGCTCGCGCGACGGATCTGGTTCCCGCTGCGCTTCGCGGCCCGGCGCACCGTGGCGGCTCGACGTCCGCTCGCCGTCGCGGCATTCGGCGTCGCGCTCGCGTCCTGCGCGCTCATGGTCGCCTTCGCGGCGAGCGCAATCGTCGAGAACCGCGCGGTCGCCGACGCGATCGACGAGCTCCCTGCGAGTGAGCGGAACGTCGAGGTCACGTGGGTCGGGCTCACCAGCTTGCGTTCGGAGAGCGCGGACGCCCTCGACCGCCGGGCGCGCTCAGCGTTCGCGTCGGCAGGGCTGGAGCCCGTAACGTCGACGCTCGTCTACCGAGACATGCGCCTGGCGGGCCAGCTGGTACGCATCGCAGCGGCCGACGGGCTGGCGCGCTGGTTCGTCGTGCGGAGCGGCCGCCTCCCGCGCGCGTGCACGCCTGGGCACTGCGAGACGGTCGTCGTCGGCAGCGGCCCACAGCCCCGGATTCCCGGGTTTCCGGTCGTCGGGGTCGTCGCGCCGCGCGCGGAGGCTCCCGTGCGCACCCGGCTCGGCGCGCCGGCCGCGGGAGCCCGCTCTCTCGTCGCCGAAGGCGTCGCCGCTGTGGCCGGCCTGCCGCAGCTCGCATCGGCGTTCCACAGCTACACGTGGTCGGCGCCGCTCGCGTCGGCCCACCCCACCGCGTGGACGCTCCCCGAGCTCGAGTCCAAGCTGACACGCGCGCGGACGAGCCTGCAGGCCGCGTCGTTCCGGCTCGACCTGCGCGCGCCGGACGCGCCGCTCGACGACGTGGCTCGAGACGCCCACGTCGCCTACCGCCGCCTGCTGCTCGTGGGCGGCGAATGCGCCGTGCTCTTCCTCGTCTTCGCAATCGTGGCGGCTGCGAGTCTCCGCGCGGGCGCGCTCGCAGCCTCGCAGAGGCTACGACGCTTCGGCGCCAGGCGCTGGCAAGCCGACCTGCTCACCGGCAGCGAGGCTGCTCTGATCGTGCTCCCCGCAACACTCCTCGGCTGGGCGGCAGGCGCGCTCGTCGCCGCGGCGCTCGCCGCCGCGACCGACACGCCTGTGAGCGCCCTCCTCGAACGGACGGTTCTCTCGACGACCGGACTGTGGCTCGCTGCAGTGCTCGCTGCGCTTGCGGTGCTGATCCTGTTCGCGGTCATGCGCGCTCAGCCGATCCCGATCCGTGGACGCCGCTTCACGGTCGTGGACGCCGCCGCGGGCGGCGCCCTGCTGGCCGTCTCGGTCGCGCTCGCTGCCGGGGAGACCGACGCCGAGCGTCTCGCCAGCGACCGCGGAACCGGCGTCGTGCTGCTCCTGGTTCCGGGCCTGCTGATCGTGGCCGGAGCGCTGCTCGCTGTCCGCCTGACCGAGCCGGCGTTCCGGCTGGCGGAGCGACTGGCACCGCGGCGCCGCCCCGCACTTCGACTCGCGCTGCTCTCGGCCGCCCGCAACCCGGGAACGCAGCTCGTAACCGTTGCCTTCCTCGTCGTCAGCGTCGGGCTCGCGGCCTTCGCGGCCACGTACCGGTCGACCCTGCTCGAAGGCGAGCGCGACCAGGCGGCGTTCGAGGTGCCGCTGGACTACGCCGTTCGGCGTGCCTCCACGGCACGGCGAACGAGCGAGCGAACCGTCGGCTCCGCGTACGCCGAGCGGAACGCGGTTCCGGTCATCCGGCGGACAGCGGAGGCGCGGTCGCTCAGTCTGGCGACCACCGTGGACGTGCTCGGGATCCCGAGCGACGCGCTGCCGCGCCTGCACTGGCGCAAGGACTTCGCCGAGGCCGCTCCGCAGGAACTGAGCCGCCAGATCACCCCGCCGGGCGCGGTGCGGACGTCGGGCCCGCGGCTGCCGCTCGACGCGGAGACGCTCACCATCCCCGTCGCCGTTCGGGGCGACTCGCTCGCCGTCGCGGCCAACGTCCGCACCGCGCAGGGCGCCTATCTCGTGCTCGATCTCGGCGAGGCCGAGCAAGGAGGGGCACCGCTACGAGCCCGAGTCCCCGCTGCGGCACGAGGCGGCACCATCGTCGCCCTCACGCTCGATACTCCGCCCGCCGAGGCCTTCGGCCGCGCCCATGCTGCGGCCGAGGGCGGCGCTCCGGACGTCTTCAGCGTGGGCACGCTCGCGCTCGGGCAGCCGCGTGTCGCCACACCGGGCGGCTCGAAGCCGATCTCCGTCGACTACGGCCGCTGGGTCACTGGCGACGGGTCGCCGCCGGCCGCGTCGGGTGCGCGGGCCACGCTCCGCGCCCGGTACCTGCTGACGCAAGAGCGGGTCTTCAGGCTCCGGCCGCGCCAGGCGACCGACGGTGCCCCGGTCCCGGTGATCGCCTGCAACTCGCTGGCGGATCGCGTCGGCCCGGATGGAGTCGTGCCGCTCTCGATCGGGCCGGCCGTCGTCACTGCACGGGTGGTCGCCCGGGCCTCGTTGTTCCCGTCGCTTCGCTGCCCGTTCGTCGTCGCAGACGTGGATGCCCTCGATACGGCCGTCAACGCGGCGGCTCCCGGCGCCGCCGTGGCGGACGAGGCCTGGATCGCCGGACCGCCCGGGCTCTCGCAGCAGCTGGAGCGGGCGGCGAGCCCGATCCCCGTCGCAGTCACGTCGAGACGCGCGGTAGAGGCAGACCTCCGGGACGACCCGCTGGCCCAGGGCACCGTGCTCGTACTGGCCGCCGGGAGCCTCCTCGCGCTCGTCCTCGCCGTTGTGGCGCTGCTGCTGGTCGTCTCGGTCGAGCTGCGGGACGATGCCGGGGACTTCCTCGACCTGGAGACGCAGGGGATGGAGCCCGCGGCCCTGCGCCGCCAGCTCTTGCTGCGGATCGGCAGTCTGGGCGTCTTCGGCGTCGTCTGCGGCCTCGTCGTCGGCGCGGTGATCACCGTTGTGATCACCGACCTCGTGGCGGTCGCCGCGGGCCAGGGCACTCCCCTGCCGCCGCTGCAGCTGTCCGTCTCGTGGCCCGAGGTGGCGATCGGCGTGCTCGCCTTTGGCCTCGCCCTGGGGGTGGCACTCGCTGTGGCGACCCGGCGTGCATTCGCGGATGCACGATGACCTCCGTCGTCGAGCTCGATCACGTCTTCCGCGTCTTTCCGACGGACGAGGGCGCCTCCGCCGCGCTGCAGGGCCTCACCTTCTCGGTGCGCGAAGGGGAGATCGTCGTCGTCTTCGGGCCCAGCGGGTCCGGGAAGACGACGATGCTGCGCATCCTGGCCGGCTTCGACCGGCCGTCCGCCGGGCGGGTGGACGTGCTCGGCGTCGATCTCCGCCGCCTCGGCAAGACGAAGCTGGACGACTTCCGCGGCCGCTTCGTCGGCTACGCCGACCAGCACTACGGTGCCGCGCTGGCCCCCGAGCTCACGGCTCGACAGCTGGTCGCGCTCCCGCTTGCCCTGGCCGGCGCGCCTCGCTCCGAGCAGCTGGAACGCGCTGACGGCCTGCTCGGCGTCGTCGGCCTCGCCGACCGCGGCGACGCAAGGCCGTTCGAGCTGTCGGGCGGGGAGCAGCAGCGGATCGCCGTCGCCGCGTCCGTGGCGCGGCGCCCGCGGCTCCTGCTCGCCGACGAGCCCACCGCCGAGCTCGACTCGCAGAATGCCGCGGGCGTCTACCGCCTGATCGAGGACGTGGTGCGCAGGGAAGCGGCCAGCGCGATCGTCGTGAGCCACGATCCCGCGTCGGCGGCGATCGCCGACCGGATCGTCCACGTACGCGACGGGCGCGTGAGCGCGGAGACCGGGCGGGACGGCCTTGAGGACGAGTCGATCGTCGTCGGCCGCGGCGGCTGGATTCGTTTGCCGGAGGACTTCCTGCACCGAAGCCGGATCGTCACGCGTGCCCGCGCACGGATCGAGGCCGGCGAGATCGTCATCAGCGGCGACGAGGCGGTTCCGGAGCGCCGGACCGAGCCCGTTGCGCGGCGACGGCGTGCGTCTCCGAACGGGCCGGCCGTCGCCGAGCTTCGCTCGGTCTCCAAGTCGTACGGCGCCGGGCGGCAGACCACGGACGTGCTCTCCGGCTTCTCCGCACGACTGAGCGAAGGTTGGTTCACGGTCGTCACCGGCCCGTCCGGCTCCGGCAAGAGCACGCTGCTGGCACTGCTGGCCGGCCTCGAGCTGCCGTCCGCCGGCGAGGTGGTCGTGCTCGGCGAGGTCGTCTCGCGCCTCGGCCGATCAGAACGGGCGGCACTGCGCAAGACGGGGCTGGGAGTGATCGCGCAGGACGCGGGCCTCGTTCCGTTCCTGAGCGCGCAGGAGAACATCGAGCTAGCGCTGTCCCTCCGCGGGTTGGCGGGGCCCGAGTCCACAGCCTCCGCGGCGGACAGCCTGCGCGCCGTCGGCCTCGCGGAGCTTGCAAGCCAGCGCGTGGCCAGGCTCTCGATGGGCGAGCGGCAACGTGCGGCCATCGCCCGCGGAGTCGCAGCCCGGCCGAAGCTGCTCCTGGCGGACGAGCCGACGGCCCGGCTCGACGCGGCGAACGCCCTCGAGATCGGCGCGCTCCTGGGCCGCCTCGTCGACGAGCTGGGAACCACGATCGTGTGCGCAACCCACGATCCGTTGGTGATCGAGCAGGCAGACGAGGAGCTCGCGCTGAAGCGCTAGGAGGGTTTGGTGGAACGTCGCTCGTCGTCGGGGTGCGATGGTCGTTCCGAGGCAAGGACGCAGGGAGTGTTCGTATGCGGAGCTATACGGGCGCGACCGAGGACGCTGCCTGGGGCGAGCAGCGCGGCCCGGCGGCACAGCGCCGTTTCGCCAAGCCCTCCTTACTAGCGAAGGTCGCGGGGCTTGACGAGCCCTTCCGAGAGGCCGCGCATGACGACGTACGGCTGCAGCAGCGGATTCACGAACCGGTAGCGGTCGGCGCCAGCCGCCTTGCGCCGCTGCAGCACCGCCTCCGACCGGGCGAGCGCCAGCAGATCGTCTTCGAGCGAGTCTGCGCCCTCGCCGCCGATCCGGCCGAGCGGCTCGTCGAGGTCGTTCGCCGAGAAGAAGCCGAAGTCGTCCTCGTCGGCGAGCGCACAGGCGAGCAGGACGCGGCGGCGCGCGTCGCCGTCGCCGGAGGTCGCCTTGTAGTACGCCTCGGTCACGCTCTGTTGCGCCCGGTCGATCGCACGCGCGACGGCGGCGTCGACGTCCCTGACCGAGATCGCCGAGCGCCGGTCGTTCAATGCCGCCTGGGCGGCGAGCTGGGTCAGCAGATGCGTGTAGTGCGGCAGCCCCTGCGAGAGCGCGGTGATGCGGGCGACCGAGGCCTTGCCGATCGTCATCCGCGCCGAGGCGACGCCCCTGGTGGCGATCTCCGCCAGCTCGTCGCGCGACATGCGTGGCATCCGCACCTGCACGAGCGCCCGCTCGACCGAGCGGTGCTCGCGAATCAGCTCGCTGACGTCGTCGGCGACGCCGACAACCACCACCGTCGCCGGCAGCACCCGGTCGGAGAGCGTCTTGATCGTGTCGGCGAAGAGCGCGCGCGCTTGTCCGCCCGAGCTGCCGAGCCGGTCGAACTCGTCGACGACGATCGCGAGCTTCGTCTCACCCGAAACCGCGGCGAGCGCACGCAGGACGTCGTGTGGGGTCACGTCGCCGGGGCCCAGCAGCGCCGACCCGGACAGGCTCGACTCCTTCACCGCCGAGCCGAACCCGACCGCCTGGGCGGTCCGGTCGACGGAGATCTCGGACAGCGCCTTCCGCCACACGCTCGAGAAGTCGTCGCTCGAGTCGCAGGTGGCCCGTACCGTCAGCACACCTGACCCGCCGAGCATCTCGGCGACCACCGTTACGAGCGAGGTCTTCCCTACGCCACGTTCGCCGTAGATGACGGCGTGCTGGCCCGGCTGGGCGACAACGGAGAAGAGCTCGGCGATCTCGTCCGAGCGGCCGGAGAACAGCCCGCGGCGATCGATCGGAGCCGCGGGGCGGAACGCCTCGGCCACCAGCCGCATGCGGTCGAGGAGCTCAGGCTCGGTCATTGCCGGCTCCATGGCGGGACCCTACTCCGCGCGACGGGGTGTGGATACCCCCACGTCGAGACACGTGTGAGCCCCATTCTCCCGCCGCGCCGCCCCTGCGACGGTGGATGGGCACGACCCCACCCCCACGTTAGGAGCCCAGAATGCCGACAGTCGTCCTTCAGGCGGAGCCGAAATCAGCTCCCGTCGCAACCGTCGTCACCGCACGCGACCTCACGCGTCGCTACGGCGCCGGCGACACTGCCGTGGACGCGCTCCGCGGCGTCTCGGTCGAGGTGGCCACCGGCCAGCTCACGGCCGTGATGGGCCCGTCCGGGTCGGGCAAGTCCACGTTGATGCACATCCTGGCCGGTCTCGACCAGCCGACGTCCGGCCAGGTCTATGTCGCCGGCACCGAGATCGGCTCGCTCAAGGACGCACAGCTCACGAAGCTCCGCCGTGAGCACATCGGGTTCGTCTTCCAGTTCTTCAACCTGCTGCCCATGCTCACGGCGAAGGACAACATCCTGCTGCCGCTGTCGATCGCCGGCGTGAAGCCCGACCGCGAGTGGGTCGACGAGCTGGTCGACAAGGTGGGCCTCACCGACCGGCTCTCGCACCGGCCGTCAGAGATGTCCGGCGGCCAGCAGCAGCGCGTGGCGATCGCCAGAGCGCTGGTGTCCAGGCCGACGGTGATGTTCGCCGACGAGCCGACCGGCAACCTCGACTCGCGGACGAGCTCCGAGATCCTCGCGCTCCTGCGCGACTCGGTCACCGGTTACGGCCAGACGACCGTGATGGTCACGCACGACGCCAATGCGGCCGCGATCGCCGACCGCATCCTCTTCCTCGCCGACGGCGTGATCGTCAGGGAGCTCGGCCCCTCGACGGCGCACGAGATCCTGGAGACGCTCGAGGAGGTCGGAGGACAGTGATCGGCGTCGCTCTCAAAGGCCTCCTCGGCCGCAAGCTCCGCGCGGCCCTGACCGCCTTCGCGATCGTTCTCGGCGTCGCGATGATCAGCGGCAGCTTCGTCCTGACCGACACGCTCGGCAAGACGATCGACGGCGTCTTCGAACAGTCCTACGAGAACACCGACGCCGTCATCAGCTCGAAGCACGCCGTCAAGACCGACGAAGGCGACAAGGAGAAGCCGCCGTTCTCCGGACGACGTGCTCGCCAAGGTGCAGGAACTGCCCGGGGTTCGTGTCGCGAAGGGCGAGGTTGAAGACGCCACGACCCTCGTCGACCAGAAGGGCAAGCCGATCGGCAAGGCGGACACCGGCAACGGCGCCGGCTTCGACGCCTCGGGCGACACGAGCCTCAGCCCGCTCAAGCTGGCTTCCGGCGAGTGGCCCAAGGGCGAAGGTCAGATCGCCATCGACAAGTCGACCGCCGACAAGGAGCACTTCGCGGTCGGCGACACGATCGGCGCGTTCGCCGACGGTCCCGTTCGCACGTACGAGATCACCGGCACGGTTCGCTTCGGCGAGATCGATTCGCTCGCGCACGACGATCGCGATCTTCGACATGCCCACCGCGGCGCGCCTGTTCGACAAGCAGGGCAAGCTCGACCTGATCCGCGTGGGCGCCAAGCCCGGCGTCTCCGAGGCCGAGCTCGCGAGCCAGATCAGGCCGCTGCTCTCGGAGACGACGGAAGTCCAGACCGCGACCGCCCAGGCGGCCTCGGACAGCAAGGACAGCAAGGACGGCATGAGCATCTTCCGCATGATCCTGCTGGCGTTCGGCGGCATTGCGCTCTTCGTCGGCAGCTTCGTGATCGCCAACACGCTCGCGATCACGGTCGCGCAGCGGATGCGCGAGCTGGCGACGCTGCGAACGCTCGGCGCCTCGCGCAAGCAGGTGCTGGGCTCGGTCGTGCTCGAGTCGGTCGTCGTCGGCTTCATCGCGTCGATCGTCGGCCTGTTCGCAGGGCTCGGGATCGCCAAGGGGCTGTACGCGCTCCTGGCGGCGACGGGCATCGACCTGCCCGACGAAGGCCTCGTCCTCGCGCCTCGCACGGTGCTCGTCGAGCATCACGGTCGGCACACTGATCGCGCTGCTGGCAAGCCTCCGGCCCGCCATTCGCGCCACCCGCGTAGCTCCGATCGCCGCGGTTCGCGAGGGTTCGGTCGCTGCCCGCGTCGCGGTTCGCCCGCTTCGCGGTTCCCGTGTCGTTGGTGGTCACGGCGTTCGCAGTCGCGCTGTTCTCCTACGGCTCGTTCGCCAACGGCCTCGACACGAAGGTTCGGCTCATCTCGCTGGCAGGCGGCGTCCTGCTGCTGTTCGTGGGCGTTGCGATGGTCGCTCCGCGCATCGTCCGCCCGCTCGCGTCGATCCTCGGCGCGCCCGGTGCGCGTCATCGGCGGCAGCGCGGGCAAGCTCGCCCGCCAGAACGCGATGCGGAACCCGACGCGGACCGCCTCGACGGCGGCCGCGATCATGATCGGCATCTCGCTGATCACGTTCGTCGCAGTCCTCGGCCAGGGCCTCCGCAGCCTCGTTCACGAGTGCCGTCGACGAGCTGTTCGTCGCCGACTACAACGTGTCCGGCGGCACCGACACGGCCCTCTCGAACAAGTCGGCCCCGGCCGTGGCGAAGGCGCCCGGCGTCGAGGTCGTCTCGGAGATTCGGGACGCCGAGGCCAAGGTCGGCGGCAAGACCGTCAACGTCAGCGGTGTCGACGCGAACCTCACGAAGGTCGTGAACATGAAGTGGTCGGCCGGCTCGGAGAGCGTTCCGGCGCAGCTGGGCAAGCGACGGCGCCTTCGTCACGAAGCCCTACGCGGACGACCACTCGCTCGCGATCGGGTCGCCCGTGACCGTGAAGACGCCCACGGGCAAGGTGCTCCGGCTTCATGTGGAGGGCGTCTTCGACGAGCCAAAGGGCGGATCGCCGTTCGGCGAGGTGTCCGTCTCGACGGCCGCGTTCGACAGTGCGTTCGCCGACCACGGCAACACGTTCACGCTCCTGAACGTCGACCGGCGAGCCGAACGACGAGGCGACCGCCGACCTGGAGCAGGCAGTCAGCCGCGTTCCCCACCGCAGAGGTGCAGACGCGTGACGAGTTCAAGGCCGCCCAGCTGGGCGACATGGAGATGACGCTCAACCTGCTCTACGCGCTGCTGGGCCTGTCCGTCATCGTCAGCCTGCTCGGCGTCGTGAACACGCTCGTCCTCTCGGTCTTCGAGCGGACGCGCGAGCTCGGGATGCTCCGGGCGATCGGCATGACCCGCCGGCAGGTGCGCCGGATGATCCGGCACGAGAGCATCGTGACCGCGCTGATCGGCGCGGCGCTCGGAATCGGCGTCGGCATCTTCCTCGCCGCGCTGGCGACGAAGGCGCTGTCCGGCTACGGGATCGTCTTCGCGCTCCCGTACGGCGCGCTCACGGCCTTCGTGGTCGTAGCGATCGCCGCCGGAATGCTGGCCGCGATCCTGCCCGCCCGCCGGGCATCCCGCCTGAACGTGCTCGAGGCGCTGCAGTACGAATAGCGGCAAACCGAACACACACACGCACCACGATCGGGGCCCGCAATCGCGGGCCCCGACTCGTTTCCGGGGGTGTGGCTACCCGAACCGCAAGACGCTGGATGGCCCCATTACCGCCGAGGCCGTTCGCTGCCAGCCTGCGAGTTGCACGGTGACCAACCACTCAGACACAAGGAGCCCCAAATTGTCACCCCTCAAGCGCTCAACGAATATCGCCGCCCGCATGGGCCGATGGAGCGCGGGCCACTGGAAGACCGCAACCTTCGGGTGGCTCGCTTTCGTGATCGTGGCCGTCGTTCTCGGCACCGCGATCGGAACCACGTACCTCGAGGACAGCGACACCAACGTCGGCCAGGCCAAGACGGCCGACAAGATCGTCGAAGCCGGCTTCCCCGCCAGTCAAGGACGAGCAAGGCGAGATCGTCCTCATCCAGTCGACGAAGCTGAAGGCCGACGAGCCCGGCCTTCGTGGCGGTCATCAAGGACGTCACGAAGACCGTCGACTCGTTCCCGGAGGTCGCGAAGATCCAGTCGCCGCTCGACGCGGCGCACAACGATCAGATCTCCGATGACGAGCACGGCGTCATGGTCACCTTCCAGCCCAAGGGCACCTTCGAGGAGGCCTCGCTCTACATCGACAAGATCGACGCGGCAGTCGACAAGGCGCAGAAGCGCCATCCCGACTTCTACGTCGACGAGATGGGGAGCGTCACCACGACGAAGGCCACCGACGCGGCGTTCAACAGCATGCTGGCGAAGGCGGGCCTGATCTCGATCCCGCTCACGCTGGTGATCCTGCTGCTCGTGTTCGGGTCGCTAACGGCCGCTCTGATCCCGCTCTTGCTCGCGCTCAGCGCGGTCATGGCCACGATGGGCCTGATCGCGTTCCCGAGCTCCATCGTCCCGATGGACGAGAGCGTCGGTGAGGTCATCCTGCTGATCGGCCTGGCCGTCGGCGTGGACTACTCGCTCTTCTACGTAAAGCGAGAGCGTGAGGAACGCTCGAACGGGCGAAGCGAAAGTGCCGCGCTCGAGGCCGCTGCCGCGACATCCGGTCGCGGCGTGCTGATCTCGGGCATCACGGTGATGGTCGCGATGGCCGGCATGTTCCTCTCCGGCGACAAGACGTTCATGTCCTTCTCGGTCGCCACGATCATCGTCGTGTTCGTCGCGATGATCGGCTCGCTGACGGTTCTACCCGCACTGCTCGGCCGGCTCGGCGACAAGGTCGAGAAGGGACGCATCCCGTTCCTGCACCGGTTCAAGAGCAAGAACGGCGAAGGCCGGGTCTGGGGAGCGCTGCTCGACCGCGTCCTCAAGCGGCCGGTGCTGGCGTTCGCAGCAGCTGCGGCCATCCTCGTTGCTCTGACGATCCCCGCCTTCCAGCTGAACACCGCCCAGACGGGCGTCGACGACATCTCGATCGCCGAGATCGAGCCGCTCCGCGAGCTCGACAACACGTTCCCCGGCGGCAACGAGCCCGCCGTCGTGGCGGTCAAGGCCGACGACGTCCGCGCTCCCGCCGTTCAGGACGCAGTCAACTCGCTGAAGTCGAAGGCCCTGGCCAGCAAGGAGATGGGCGGCCCGGTCGACATCGAGGCGAGCCGTGATAACACGGTCGTCAAGATCGAGATCCCGCTCGGCGGCAAAGGCACGGACGAGAAGTCCAAGGCTGCGCTCGAGACGCTCCGGACCGACTTCGTCCCGAACACCGTCGGCCAGATCGACGGGGTCGACTACGCGGTCGGCGGCACGACCGCGGCCGACACGGACTGGAGCGAGCAGATGACGACCACGGCTCCGCTGGTCTTCGGCTTCGTGCTCCTGTTCGCGTTCCTGCTGATGCTGGTGTCGTTCCGCTCGATCGCGATCGCGGCCAAGTCGGTCATCCTCAACCTGCTGTCGGTGGGAGCCGCCTACGGCGTGCTCGTCGTCACCTTCCAGTGGGGCTGGGGCGAGGGCCTGCTCGACTTCCACTCGAACGGCGGCATCACCCCGTGGCTGCCGATGTTCCTGTTCGTGATCCTGTTCGGGCTCTCGATGGACTACCACGTGTTCATCCTCAGCCGGATCAAGGAGGGCTACGACCGCGGCCTCTCGACTGACGACGCGATTCACCACGGGATCAAGAAGACGGCCGGCGTCGTGACGAGCGCGTCGCTCGTGATGGTGCTTGTCTTCCTGGTCTTCTCCACGCTGCCGCTGATCGACATGAAGGAGATGGGCATCGGCCTCGCGGCCGCCGTCCTGATCGACGCGACGATCATCCGCGGCGTTCTGCTTCCGGCATCGATGAAGCTGCTCGGCGAGTGGAACTGGTACCTGCCGCGGTGGCTGAACTGGCTGCCCGAGCTGAAGCACGAGACCGAGGTGACGGACAACGTCCCCACCGCGATCCCGGCTCGCGCCCGCTAGTCCCCGGTTCATCGCTCGACCTGCGCGGCCCGCCTTCCCGGCGGGCCGCGCCGCGTTCTGAGTCAGCCGTCGCAGGCCACAGCAATCGCAAGTGCCGCACAGATCTGCCGCATGCGCTCATCGCTGAGCCGGCCGGCGCGTTCGACGAGTCTTCCGATCGACACGCTCTCGACCGAGTCGAGGTTGACGGCAGAGACGCGTGGCACGGGGTCCTCGGAGGGGTCGAGGAGTACCTCACTGGGGAGTCCGCGAATCGTCGTCGTGCACGGTCCGATGAGGGTGCGCCGCAGTCGCGGAATCGCCGCGTCGCGCGACAGCACGACTACCGGCCGTCGTGCGACTGCAGGAAGCTCGCACCACCAAACTTCGCCCCGTGCCGGAGGTGCTGTCACGACCGGCCGGCTGCTGCGCGGAACGAGGCGAGGTCGCCCCACTCGTCTTCCCCGTCGAGCGGCTTCGCGTCGTAGGCGGCATAGGCAGCATCGATCTCGGCTGCCCGTTGCCGCGCCAGAAGCGCAGCTAGAGCCTCGTCGATGAGTGCCGAATCAGCGACGCCGGACCGAGCTCGGCGCGCCTGCGTAAGGAGTTCCCCGTCGACGGTGGTGCTGATTCGCACGCGATTCATGCCATAAACATAGCATAGAAGTGGCATGAGTGCGATCGGCCCCACCGGGCACGCGGTACGAAGGCGCGACGGCTCTACACTGGCCGCGAAAGGGCCGTTAGCTCAGCTGGTAGAGCAGGGGACTTTTAATCCCAAGGTCGCTGGTTCGAGTCCAGCACGGCCCAACTGGGAAGCGCGTGCACTCGACGCTATCTCGCTGCAAGACGGCGGGCCCCGAAGGGGGCCGCCGCAAGCCACGCGGCGTGGCGGTGTAGCTCAGCAGCGTGAACGACGAGCCCCGGCAGGCGTCCACCTGCCGGGGCTACCTGTCAGAGCCTGGTTACAGGTCGGGGCGGTGGGTCACCCTGACGGCGTTGATCGCCGGTGGCAGCGGCGAGTGCCCGCTGAGGCCGACCACGATGGAGCCACCCGCGGTGACTGCCACCTGGAACACCCGGTGGTCCGCCGTCAACGTGCCGACGGCGGCCGCGATGTCGTGGTTAGGCAGGACCACGGTGCCGTTGATCGACACGTCGAACACCCGCTTGCCGGGATCCAGCCCGGCGCGGAGTTCGGCGAAGTCGAGGTCGACCACGTACGTGCCGGCCGGGAGGTTGTCGAAGCGGTAACCGCTCGTCCGCTCGCGCTGGTCCTGGTACAGGGCATCGTCGTCGGTGCCGGCGATGTTCTTCTTGACGCTGTTGGTCGAGCCGGCGCTGGTGTAGCCGTAGCTACCGGCCGAGTACGCCCGGTCGGCCGCCCACGGGTCACCGGCGCCATCCGTGAACGCCGTGCCGCCGGCGTTGACGCCCTGCCGATAGGCCGGAACGACGAGCGTTACCGGGATGTCGATCACCGGCCGGCGGCCGGCGTTCGAGGTGACCCTGACCATGCCGTTGTACACACCGGGGGCCAGGCCGGCGGGGTCGGCACGCACGGTGAGCGACTGCGACGCGCCGGGGTTGATCGCGCCAGAGCCCGGCACGACAAACATCCAGCTCTGGTCGTCGTCGGCCGTGTAGTTGAGCGTCACCCCGCTGGTGGAAGTGTTGCTCAGCACCACGTGCGCGGTTCGAAGTTGTCCGGCGTTGGCCAGGAACGAGAGCGAGCTGGGCGAAACCTCGGCCCGTGCCGTGGCCAGCGCGGCGTCATGCGTCACCACCTGCCCGTCGCTGCTCAGCGTGACGCTGACGGTGTCGGTCACATAGTTGGTCTTGCTGATCTCGACGGAGTACGTGCCGAGCAGCTGCCGCAGGTCGTACCGGCCGTTAGCGTCGGTGGTTGTCGTGCCGACCACCGTCGAACCGCTCCGCATCCGCACTGTGGCGCCGGCCAGCGCCAAGCCGTCGTTGGCGTCGGTGACCGTGCCGGTGATGCGTCCGGTCGGAGGCGGCCGGAACCTGATCGACTGGGCGTCCGAGAGCACCGCGGTGTTGAAGGAGTACTGCAGCGCGATCGTGCCGGCGGCGTTCTCGATGCCGACGGTCGCCGAGTTGCCCTGCTCCCGCGGGTCGGCACCGATGTTGCGGTACCGGGTGACGATTGTGCCGTCCTCGTTCAGCTGAGCCTCGACGTCAAGCTGTAGTGAAGTGTTGAAGAAGTTGACGTTGCGCCACTCGATGAGGAACGACCGGTTCGGTGCGTCGCCGGTGGTCCTGGTCCACATCGAGCCGGTGCCGGATATCACGTTCAGGTCGTCCCAAAGCGGGTAGACCGCCGCGTTCGGCGCCGCCGTGGCCGGGATGGCCGTGTTGGTGAACGTCGTGTTCGCGGCCAGGAAGTTGAGGTTGCCGTTGGACGTGACGAACGCCGTGTTGTACGTCTGCCCGTAGAAGAAGAACGGGAACGGCAGCGGCACGCTGGTCGCCACGTCGTCACCGGTCAGTCCTAGCGGCGTGTCGCCCTGTACGTAGGAGGCGCCCTCGATGACGCAGGTGTAGCCGAACCCGTTGTCACCGCGCTGCGGCAAGGTGAAGTTCTGCGTCGTATCGCCGTTGACCGTGACGCTCTGGGTCACCGCACCGAAGCAACCACCGGCCGTGACGGTCACCATGTAGGTGCCGTTCGGGATGCTCGCGATCGAGTACTGGCCACTCGCGTTGGTGGTCGCCGGCGGTATGGGGGTGCCGGTGATCGTCACCGTGGCGTTTGCCACGGCGCCGGCTGTGCTGGACACCGTGCCGCTGAGCGCGCCGCTCGGGGCGGGTGTCAGCGGGAAGTTCTGCGTCGTCGTCTGGCCCTCGGTGATCGTCACGGTCGCCGAGCTGTTGTCGAAGCCGAACGCCGACACCGTGATCGAGTACGAGCCGACGGGCAGGGTGAACTGGAAGGTGCCGCTGGCCCCGGTGCTTGCGGACCGGTTGACCGGGCCGGTGACGTTCACCTGGGCGCCGGCGAGCGGGGCGCCGCCACTGGCGTTGGTGACGGTGCCGTTGAGCGTCCCGACCGGGCCGCGCGGAGACTGCTCCACCGCTGCGAAGGCGTCGAGCTTGCCCTCACCCCAGACGTTGTTGTTGGCCGCGGTGCCACCGCAGGTCAGGTCGCTGGTGTCCACCGCCGTCTGGTTCAGCAGCGCCGTCGTCTGGGCCAGATCGCCGTTCAACGACGGAGCCGCCGACCACATCAGCGCCACCGTGCCTGCGGTGTGCGGCGAGGCCATGGACGTGCCGTTGAACGCGGCGTAGCCACCGCCGGGGATCGAGGACCGGACGTTCACGCCGGGCGCGGCGAGATTCGGCTTCATCCCTCCTATGGATGACGGGCCGCGACCAGAAAACGACGCGATCACGTTGTTGATGTCGAACGCGCCCGAGGAGTACGACTCGGCGTATTCGCCGGGCGATTCGGCGCTGCCGCACGCCGGACCCGAGTTGCCGTTGGAGAACGCCGGGAAGATCCCGGCCGCCCGCCAGGCGTTCACCGTTTGCAGGTACCAGGTGTCGTGGCCTCCACCCCAGGAGTTGTTGACGATGTTGGGCCGCAGATCGGGCCGCGGATTGCTCCCGCTGAGGTCGGTCGGCGCCACGATCCACTGGCCGGAGGCCAGCAGCGCGGCGTCTGAGCAGTTGTTGGTCTCGCAGCCCTTGGCGGCGATCCACCTGGCTCCGGGAGCGACCCCGATCTGGTTGGCGCCGCCGTCGTCGCCGACCATCGTGCCCATGGTGTGCGAGCCGTGGTTATTGTTGTCGCACGGCGCCACCGACGGATTGCCGCACACGTTGGACGGGTCGAACCAGTTGTAGTTGTGGTTGAACGTGCCGCCGCCGGTGTTGCCGCGATACTTGCCGACGAGCGCCGTGTGGGTGTACTCGACGCCGGTGTCGATGTTGGCCACCGTGATGCCCTCGCCGCGCACGCCGAAGGTCGACCACACCTGGTCGGCCCGGATCCGGGCGATGCCCCACTCCACGGCATTGATCGTTCTCTCGGCCGTGCCCGGACTGGGTTTCGGCAGCGAGTACGTGTCCGGCGAGCGGAGCCGCGTCACGTTGTCGAAAGAGGCCAGGGTCTTGGCGAGCGAGTCGCTGCCGTTCCGAACCAGGATCGTGTTCGCCACCCAGAACGGCTGGTAGGACACGCCCGACAGAGACAGTTGCTTGCGTACGTCGCTCTGGCTGGCGTTCGCCGTCCGCCTGAGCGCGTCGACTACCGCCTCGCCCCGCTGATCCCAGTCCGCGATCGCGGACGCCGGCGACAGGTCGGCCCGTTCCGCGAACTCCACGTAGAAGTCAGCGGATCCTCTGGTATCGAGCTCGACAGCGAGTGACTTCTCGAACTTGTCGCCGTCGATCTTCGACGGCTGTGCCGCAGCCGGCACGACCAGCAGCGGCAGTGCCGCCAATACCGCCGCTATTAGGACACGAGCCCGACCCAGTCGGCGAAGTTGCGGTTGATGCGCCATGGAACCCCTCCATTCCGATGTCGACGCTAACCGCAGCTACCCGTTTCGGGCCGCGCGCTAGCACTACCACCCTGGGCGGGCAGAAGTCAAGGCTGTCGGAGCCCAGACCTTCTTTTGATCCGAAGGTCGCTGGTTCGAGTCCAGCACGGCCCATTCGTGGCCAGCGGTGCCGCCGCACCTTGGCACTCCCCACGCCGTTCGAGATGATCGGGTCGTGAGCAAGCGGCGTCTGCCATCCGGCACGGTTACGTTCCTCTTCACCGACGTCGAAGGGTCGACGCGTCTCCTTCAGGAGGACGGCGACGCGTACGCCGGCCTCCTCGCGGAGCACCGGCGCGTTGTGCGCGAGGCGTTCGCACGGCACGACGGAGTCGAGGTCGACACGCAGGGAGACGCGTTCTTCGTGGCTTTCCCGCGAGCGGCCGGTGCCGTCGCCGCGGCGGAGGAGGCGCAAAGGGCGCTCGAGCCCGGTCCGATCCGGGTGCGGATGGGCCTCCACACCGGAGAGCCGCTCGTGACCGCCGAGGGCTACGTCGGCATCGACGTGCATCGAGCGGCGCGAATTGCATCCTCCGCGCACGGCGGCCAGATCCTCGTCTCGGACACGACCCACCGCCTGCTCGAGTCGAGCATTCCGCTGCGTGACCTCGGCGAGCACCGTCTGAAGGATCTGATCGGAGCCGAACGCCTCTTCCAGCTCGGCGACGGCGAGTTCCCGCCGCCTCGGACGCTCGACGCGACCAACCTGCCCGTCGTCTCGATCCCTCTGGTCGGGCGCGAGCGCGAGGTCGAGGAGCTGGTAGCGGCGCTCTCGAACGGAGCGCGCCTCCTGACGGTGACTGGCCCGGGCGGTACAGGCAAGACCCGTCTCGCGCTGCAGGTCGCGGCCGAGCTCGTCGGGAGGCTCCGCGACGGCGTCTTCTGGGTGCCGCTCGCGGGGCTCGCGGATCCCGAACTCCTGTCCTCGGAAGTCGCCCAGGCAATAGGCGCCCCTGACGACCTCAACCGATTCCTCCGCGGGAGAGAGCTCCTGCTCCTGCTCGACAACTTCGAGCACCTGCTCGCCGCCGCTCCGGTCGTGAGCGAGGTGCTCGCCGCCTCCGCGCAGGTGCACGTGCTCGTGACAAGCCGGGCGCCGCTCCGTGTCACAGGCGAGCACGAGTACCCGCTCGAGCCGCTTCCGCAGAAGCAGGCGGCCGCGCTCTTCGTCGAGCGCGCCCGGGCGGTCGGGCGTGAGGTCTCGCCCGACGCGACCGTGGAGGAGATCTGCCGGCGCCTCGACGGGCTCCCGCTCGCCGTCGAGCTCGCCGCGGCGCGGACGAAGCTGCTTGCGCCCGAGCGGCTCCTCGAGCGGCTCGACTCGGCGCTCACGCTTCTGACGGTCGGCGCTCGCGACGCGCCCGAGCGCCAGCGAACGCTGCGCGCGACGATCGAATGGAGCCACGAGCTGCTCGACCCGGGAGCACGTGAGCTCTTCGCGCGCCTGTCGGTCTTCTCCGGCACCTTCCCGCTGGACGCAGCCGAGCAGGTCTGCGGAGCCGAGCTCGACAACCTCGGCACGCTCGTCGACTACAGCCTCGTCAAGCCGTTCGGAGACGACCGCTTCTTCATCCTCGAGACGATTCGGCAGTACGCCCTCGAGAGGCTCAGCGAGCAGAACGAGGAAGACGAGTTGCGTCGGCGCCATGCCGAGTTCTTCTCGGCGCTGGCGGAACACGCGTATGGACATCGCTTCGACGCCGAGGCGGAGTGGTCTGCACGCCTCGACACCGACCACGACGACCTCCGCGCGGCGCTCGACTGGCTCCCGCAGCACGACGTCGATCGTTCGCTCGAGCTCGCCGGCTCGCTCGGGTGGTTCTGGCTCTCGCGCGGACTCCTGCACGAAGGACACGGACGCCTTGCTACGGCGCTCGCCAACTCGAGCATGACGGGTCCGGTCCGGGCGCGGGCTCTGACGGCTTCCGGTTCACTGCTCGCGCGTCAGGGCGATGCGCCGGCGGGGATCGCCGAGCTCGACGCCGCCGTTGCGATGTGGCGCGAGCTCGGCGACCGCGACGGGCTCGCATCGGCGCTCGACAACCTCGGCTGGCCACTTGTCTACAACGCGAACGACAACGCGCGCGCCCTGGACGCGTTCGAACAGGCCCTCGAGCTTCGTCGGCAGCTCGACGACGAAGCGGGAACCATCCGTGCCCTTTCCGGCATCGCGCAGGTGCTCGTCGCGATGGGCGAGACGGAGCGGGCGGAGGCGATTTCAGTCGACCTGCTCGAGCGGGCCGCCGGGGACGCGCGAACCGAGCACTTCGCCTCCCACTACCTCGCCGACTGCGCGCTCATCCGCGGCGATCCCGAAGAATCCGGAACTCGCTACCGCCAGAGCCTGCGTGCCGCCCTCCGGCTCGGCGATGTTGTCGAGACGAGCTTCGAGGTCCAAGGCGTGGCCATGTCGGAGGCCGGCTCGAACAATCCGCGGCGGGCGATCGTTCTCGCCGAGTCGGTTGCAGCCCTCTGGGAGTCGCTCGGCCTGTCCATGTCGATTTCCTTCTGGGAGGTGCTGCTCGAGCGGTACCTCGCACCTGCGCGCGAGTCGCTCGGCGACGAGTACGAGGCCGTCCGCGCCGAGGGTCGGGCGCTCGCGTTCGACGACGCGGTACAGCTTGCCCTCAGCGCCGACCCTCAGGTAGCCGCGCCGCAGAGTCCCGTGCCGTAGCAGTTGTAGCGGCGACGCGTCAGAGCGTCGCGAAGCGGGTCACGATCTCCTGGCAGATCGCCGGATTAACCATGCGCGGGTCGGGATCACTCGGTCCCCGCACGGATCATGAACTGCCATCGCTACTTTCGCAGGCACAGCGCAGCGAGATCCATGCTGTAGACCGGGTGCCAGAGCTGACAGCCGACTCGTGACGAGAAGAAGTCGATCCAGTTCGGGACGCCCCAGGCGACGAGAGGAGCGGCGTTCCCGGCGATGTCGGCGTCGAGCTTGGCGTACGCCCTGGCGCGAGCATCGCCTGTGAGGCTCGCCGCCTCGTCCATCTTGCGGGTGTAGCTGACGTCGTCGAAGTACGACATGTTGACGTTGTTCGACGCCTGGATCTTGCGCCCGTCGAGCAGGTTGTTGATGAAGTTGTATGGGTCCGGGTAGTCGGCGAACCAACCCTCGTCGGTGATGTCGAACGGCTCCCCTTTCGTGCC
Organism: uncultured Actinomycetes bacterium; assembly: GCA_963738205.1. Classification (GTDB taxonomy): domain Bacteria; phylum Actinomycetota; class Thermoleophilia; order Gaiellales; family Gaiellaceae; genus DATFQE01. The sequence goes on along the minus strand of CAVTVQ010000007.1, from coordinate 1,253,880 downwards.
CTGCTTCGCGCCCTTGACGATGCGCGGGAACTGCTTGATCCGCACGTCGATCCCGATCGCCTTCAGGTTCTGCTGGATGAGCTGGGCCCGTTCCGGGCAGGGAGACTGGTTGCAGGTGTAGAGGATCGCCTTCCCGGTTTTTCCCCCGGTCAGCTCGTTCGCCTTCTGCACATCCGGCTCGTCGAGCGGGTACAGGTCGGCGTCCTCGTACCCGGGCATTCCCGGCGGCAGGTACTGATCGGCCGGCTCGCCCCCGAACGCCCCCGACAGCCGCACGAGCGCCGCGCGATCGATCGCGTACGCGACCGCCTTGCGCATGTTCGCGTCGGCGAAGAGAGGCCGCTGCGTGTTGAGGCCGAGGAACTGGAATGCCAAGGTGGTGTTCACGAAGAACTGCTGCTCGCCGTTCTTCGCCGCCTCGCTCCCCGGCCCGAAGTCGCGACCGAGCGCGGCGTTGGACGACGGCGGAATTCCGTCGGCCACATAGTCCGCCTCGCCAGACCTGATCTGGAGCACCGACTGCCGCGGGTCGACCGACGCCGTGTAGCGGATCTCGTCCAGGGAGTGCGGGCGATGCCCTGTGTAGTTCGGATTACGTCTCAGAACGAGCTGACGTCTCGGCGTCCAGGATTCGACGTAGTAGGGCCCGGCGGTCGCGACGGGCCGCTCCTTCTGAGGATCGACCGGGGTTCCCTTCGGAACCGCGCAGAAGAACCACATGGCGATACGGCTGAGGAAGTCTGGAGCGGGCTTCGTAAGCCGGATCGTCAGCTTGTTTCCGTCGACCGTGACGCCGGTCACGCGCTTCGCCTTGCCCGCCGCATACGCCTGCGCACCCACGATGTCGCTAATGAAGGAAGCAGACGGCGATTGCAGCCTCGGATTCAGGTTCCGCTCGATCACGAACCTGTAATGGTCGGCCGTCACCTTCTCGTTCGACGGCGGCGAGAACGTGAAGTCGTGCCGGACCGTGAACGCGTACGTCCTCCCCCCGTCCGAAACCGTCGGCATCGCCTCGGCGACCTCAGGCTGAAGGCGCGACCCCTCGGGCGCAGGCTTGTCCGGGTAGTTGAGGAGCGTCGCGCAGGCCGCGTACAGAAACTGGCCGGACACCGTGTAGTAGGCCAGGGCGGGATCGACGTGGTCGGTGTCGGAGGCGAGGTTGATCCGCAGCGTCCCGCCCTCCGTGCGCTTGGCCTCGTCGCCGCCCCCGCAACTCGACGCGGCGAGCAAGAGCACACCCACCGCGAGCACCGCCCACGAAATCGCGCCCCTGCGTCTCACCAGGGCGATCGAGTCTACGCCGAGGGATCCCCCGAAGCTACTGCCGCGACTCGAGATCTTGTCTTTTGGCAGACGTCGACGCGCATCGGGCCGCCTCGCGGCGGCCCGATGCCGTTGGAGCCGATTCGTGCTGCAAGCCGAATCAGGGCGAGCTCCCTTAGTGCATGGGCCGCAGGAAGTGGTTGACGGCCCGGTTGCCGATCTTCTCGCCGTGGTTCGTCCCCGTCTCGACCGCGTCGCGGAAATGGAAGCCGACGTAGATGCGGGAAACCGCGTTCTCGTCGGCTGCCTCGGAGAACTTGGTGAAGTGGCGCAGCGTTGGCGAGGCGTCGCTGCACTTCTGGCCCGAGGGCAGCGTGAAGCTGCAGACCGAGAAGCTCATCCGGTCGGTGCCGAAAAAGCGTTTGAGGACTTGCGCCGCGGTTCCTCCTTCAACGGCGTGCCCGGAGTCGTAGTCCGGGATCGGTGGGGTTTGCACCAACGGGGTCCAGGTCGGGTCGGCCGTCGTCGCCGGGTTGCCGTCGATGCCGGCGAGCCGGATGGCGGTCACCGGTCGCCAGAAGCGGTAGTGGTATTTCGCTTCCCAGGTGCCGATGTAGCCGTCCGTCATGGCCAGGTTCAGGAGGCCGAACAGCCGCGCGCTCTCCCACAGGTCGAGCTCCTCCGCTGTCGCGACCGCTCGGGTGAGGCGGTTCCACGCGAGCGGCGAGCTCTCGACCCAGAAGAGGGCGATCTCGGTCTGCTCGCCTGTGCGGGCGCTGGGAGTGGTGACGTCATCCCCGCCGAGGCGCTGAATCTCGTTGACGTCTGCGGCGTAGTTGCGGCTCGTCAGCTGATCCGGCGGGCCCGGGCGGAACTGCGAAGCGTCCTTCAGCACGAAGGGGGTGAGGTCTTCGCCCAGATGCGGGGCGAACGCGAAGGGGGTGCCCGGTGTGTAGCGGTACTCGCCGGGAGCGCTGCCCTCCTGGTAGTTGGGATCGACCGTCGGCGTGTCGAAGCCGTCCGCGGCACGCAGGGCCAAGATCGCTGCAGCAGCCGCCCGTCCCAGGGCGACACCGCGTGTCTTCGCCGTCCCGTTCGGGATCGCCCCGAGCGCGGCCGCGTAGTCGGCTTCCACGCTCGCGACGCCCGCGCTGACGCAAGCCGCAGGAAGGAAGAAGGAGAGCGAGCCGAGCACCGGGACCAGAACGTCGCGAGCGGCTGCAGCCACCGCGGCGTCGGGCGACGCCCCGGGTGCAGCGCTTAGGCTCGCCGCATAGGGGCGTGAGCGCCGTTCGATGCCGTTCAACGCGTCGTGGATCGCCACATGCATCATCGCGTACATGCGGGCTTCCTGAGGCCCGTAGGTTCCGAGAAAGCACGCGGCGATCGATGCATCGCCCGCGTTTGCATTCCAGGAAATGACCGCGTTCGCTCCCGGCGCCGGTTGGGACGCCGTTGCGCCGGCCAGGAACACCCCGGCCGTCAGGCACACGGCCAGGCCGAGCAGTCGAATCCTGTGGATCGGATGGATCACGTTCATCGTTGCCTCCTCCTCGCATGGCCGGCTCGCTGAAGGCGGCCTGGCCGATTCGTCCGACCCCATGCTTCGCCCGCGCGCCGCTGGCGTCCATACTTCATTCGGCGTATCTTTTGATACATGGCCGCACTCGCCAGAGGCGATGCGGAGCGGCTTCTTCGCCTCGTTGCCGAGGCGGGAAGCATCGACGGCGACGAGCCGTTCACAGAGGAGTTTCTCGTTGAGCTCGGTCGCCTCGTCCCTGCCGACACGGTGAGCTACTGCGAGCTCGACCGCGTGCAGAAGCGCCAGCTCTTCGAGGTAAGCCGTGATGGGTGGGACGACAACGCGGGTGACGATCGGCTGTTCTGGGACGTCGTGGTTCAGGAGCATCCAATTTGCCTGCGACACACGCAAGGGTTCTTCGGCGCGCTGAAGGTGTCCGACTTCCTTACTCAGCGCCAGCTGCACCGCACGCGCCTCTACGACCTCTGGTTTCGGCCGTGCGGCACCGAGCACGAGCTCCACGTCGGGATCCCCTCGCCGCCTTGCCACACGAAGACGTTCGGCTTCGACCGCGAGCGAGGCGAGTTCAGCGAGCGCGACCGGCTTGTTCTCGACCTCCTTCAGCCGCACCTCGACCAGCTGTGGCGAGCGGCGCGGACGCGGCGGCTCTTGGCGGCGGCGCTCGCCGGCCTCGATCAGGCGAAGTCCGGCGAGTCCCGCGGGGTGCTTCTTGTGAGCGCTCGCGGCGAGCTCGAGTACGTCTCAGAGCCGGCGCGCCGGCTCCTGTCAGAGTTCGTCGCGGACAGGGCGCTTGCCGAGTGGCTCGAGGCCGAGTGCCCACGACCACTCGTCCACCGCCTCGGCGACCGCCGGCTGATCGTCGAGCGGGTCGGCGATGCACTGCTGGTAGAGGAAACGCGTGCTCCCGTCAGCCTGACGGCACGAGAACGCGAGGTGCTCACCTGGGTCGCACGCGGCAAGACCAACCCGGAGATCGCGCGCATACTCTGGCTCGCCCCGAGCACGGTCAGCAAGCACCTCGCGAACCTCTACACCAAACTCGGCGTGAAGACCCGGACGGCGGCGGTCGCGCGCTTCCTCGGTACAACCGACCTCGAAAGCGGTGACGGACAGAGCATCCTCCCGGCCCAGAAGCAGTCGGACGCGGGACGACGGTGATAGGCGGCCTCCACCCGCGGACCTGATGTCCAAGCGCCGGTTGTTGTGTGCGGAAGACACTGACTGAGCCGACGCCCGGCAAAGCCGGCATCGCGGGCGATGTGGGGCAATGCAAGACCTGACCCCGGCTCGTCAGCTGTGACCAGGCCCCGCGGTCGTGTCTAGCCCCGGAAGAGGCGCTTCTCGCCGGCCAGCTGCACTGGCCAGTCGAGACGGTTCATGCCGGCGAAGCGCAGGTACGCGTCGAGCGCGTCCCGCAGCGCCTCGACGAAGCCGTCGGCGCGGCGCGCCGAGAAGCCGTCCTCCCACCAGAGACCGAGCACCTCGACGCGGCCGCGATCCCGGTCGATGCGCGGCTCGAACCGGCCGACGAAGCGGTCGCGGAAGAGGATCGGGAGCACGTACCAGCCGAAACGCCGTTTCGCGGGCGGGTGGAAGAGGTCCCAGACGTAGTCGAACCCGAACAAGGACGCGAGCAGCGCTCGGTCCCAGACGAGGGGATCGAACGGCGAAAGGAACGCAACCGACGGCGGCGGCTCCGGCGGGGCCGCGAGCAGCCGAACCTCGTCCTCGAGCACGTACCGCTTCCCGCGAACGCCCTCGACGTCCACTGCGACGAGCGCACCGCTCTCGATCAGCTCATCGCGTAACGCCGTACGACCGGGGTGACCCGGCCAGTCAGCGGTCGGCTTCGCCGGGCCGAGACTGCCGAAGACGTCCCCGCCGGAGCTGGCTGCGAGCAGGCCGTGCGAGCGGTAACGCGAGTGCAGCTTGTGCCGGAGTTGCTCTGCGAGTGGGATGTCGCGCCCGAGCACCGCCGCGGGGACGAGCCGTTCCAGCAGGTCGTAGTACCGGCGGCTGCCGTCGCGTCGTGCGAGCCCGAGGACGCCGACGTACGCGTACGCCTCCAGCACTGCGCGGACCACGTTCGTCGGCGCGCCGAACCAGTCGGTCAGCGCACCGCGGCGACGCTCGAAATCGCGCGACGACAGTGGCCCCTCCGCGCGGATCCGTTCGAGCACGTGCTCCGCGACTTCGGGATTCTCGTCCAGTACGCGCGGCGCCTTCCCGCTCCACGGCGCTCGGAACCACGGGTACTCGCTCGTCGCCACGAACGAGAGGCCCTTGTTGACCGCCTCGAAGATCTCTCGCCGCTCGTAGAGGGTGGCGCACCACGCCGGCTCGTAGTCGGCGACGCGCGCGTGCAGGACGAGGTCGTGGCTGCGCCCCGCGACGGCAATGGGGTCGAACTGGAGCGAGCCGAACCTCGCGAAGAACTGGCGGACAGCGTCGCTGCCGCCCGCAAGCGACCGTGCGGGCGCGAGCGATTGACGCGCGACGAGGAAGCGCCGAGCAGCCTCGGCGGTGACCTTCACGCCCTGGGCCTACACCGGGACTACTCGACGAGCACGCTCGAGCGCCGCTTGCTCGAGCCGAGTCTGGGCATTGACGGTGCCCGTCCGCACCGGGGCTCGCCACGTCCCGTCGCCGTTCAGCTCCCAGGCGAGCGTGTCGTCCGCGGCGAGGGCGGCAAGGATCTCGTCGAGGCGCGCTCGCAGCGTCAGGTCTCGTACCGGCGCGAGCACCTCGACCCGTCTGTCGAGATTTCGCTGCATCAGGTCGGCGGAGCCGAACAGGTACGTAGCCTCCGGCCCGCTTCCGAAGCGAAGGATCCGCGAGTGCTCGAGGAAGCGCCCGACGATCGACCGAACGCGGATATTTTCCGAGAGCTCCGGCACCTCGGGTCTCAGGCAACACATGCTCCGGACGATCAGCTCGATCCGGGCGCCTGCCTGGGAGGCGTCGTACAGCGCGTCGATCAACTCCGGGTCGACAAGGCTGTTCAGCTTCATCGCGATCCGTCCTTGGGGAGACGCCTGCGCGCGAATCAGCTCGAGCAGCCCGGCTCGCATCCCTGCGGGTGCTACGAGCAACGTACGGAACTCGTGCTGGCGGCTGTACCCGGTAAGGAGGTTGAAGACGTCGGAGACATCGGCAGTAATCTCGGGATCCGAGGTGAACAGCCCCAGGTCTTCGTAGATCGCGGCCGTCTCTCGGTTGTAGTTGCCTGTGCCGATGTGGGCGTAGCGGCGGATCGCGCCCCCTTCTCGGCGGACGGCGAGGCAGAGCTTCGCGTGCGTCTTCAGTCCGACGACGCCGTAGGCCACATGGATTCCGGCGTCTTCGAGCTGCTGCGCCCAGCCGATGTTCGCCTCCTCGTCAAAGCGCGCCTTCAGCTCGACGATGCACACGACCTGTTTTTCCTCTCCGGCGGCCCGGATCAGGGCCTTCATGATCCCGCTCTCGTCCGCAGAGGTGCGGTAGAGCGTCTGTTTGATCGCCATCACGTCAGGGTCGCGCGCCGCCCCCTCGATGAACGCTTCTACCGAGGTGTGGAAGGAGTCGTAAGGATGCTGCACGAGGAGGTCGCCCTTCTGGATCACGCTGAACAGGTCCGGAGATCCTGCTTCGTCCACAGAGATGAGCCGCGTCTGGGTGACCGGCTTCCAGGGCTCCTCCTTGAGGTCGGGCCGGTCGAGACCGGCGATCGACCACAGTCCTCGGAGGTCGAGCAAGCCCTTCGCGCGGCCGACATCGCTCGGTTCGAAGCGAAGCTCGCGCGCCAGCAGGCTCAGCGTCTCCTCGGACATCGACGAGTCAACCTCGAGCCGGACGACGATCGTGGAGCGACGCCGTCGCCAGAGCACCGACTCGACCGCAGCGACCAGGTCGTCCTCGCCGTCGGGATCGATGTCGAAATCCGTGTTACGGGTTACGCGAAACGGAGAGTGCTCGATGATCTCCATCCCCGGGAAGAGCGCCGGCAGGCGCCGTGCAATGAGCTGCTCGAGGGGCACGAACCGCTCGCCGTCGGGCAACACGACGAAGCGCGGCAGCGACTGCGGCACTTTCACTCGCGCGATTCGCCGCGTCAGCTCTCCTGGTGCGCGGACGACGACTGCCAGGTTGAGCGACAGGTTGGAGATGTACGGGAACGGATGAGCCGGATCGACCGCCAGCGGAGTCAGGATCGGAAAGAGCTGCTCGTCGAACAGGTTGTCGAGGAAGATCCGGTCGTCTGCGTCGAGGCTGTCCCAGTCCGAGAGGCGAATCCCCGCCGCGGCCAGATCGGGCACGAGGTGGTCCGCAAAGCTCGCGTCGCGTTTCGCGACGAGCTCGCGAACCCGCGCGTTGATCTTGGTCAGCCTGTCACGGGTGGGCTCGTCTGCCGAACCACTCGAGGGCACTCCGGCCGCGAGCTGCATCCTGAGACTCCCGACACGTACCTGGAAGAACTCGTCCAGATTGTCACTGAAGATGGCGAAGAACTTGGCCCGCTCGAGAACCGGCAACGTGTCGCGATCGGCGAGCGCGAGGATCCGTTCATCGAAGTCCAGCCACGATAATTCGCGATTGAGGAAGCGACTGGGAGGCCGCTCCCCGGCGACCGTGAGCTCGGCGACATCCTCCACCGCGGCAGGCTCGTCTCGCGGCATCGGCCGAGACTCTTCGCTCTCCATGTCAGTCAGGATAGTGCTCGGATGAGCGCGCCCGCCCGATGCGGAAGTGGCACGCCTTCAGGAGTGCCATGCTCATCCGAGCGCGTCTTCCCGGAGGGAGAATGACCGAGCGAGGGCACACGCCGGACGAGGAGCGCCGAGTCGACGTGACCGCCCTCGAGTTCAGGACGCTCTTCGAGGCCGTGTGCAACTGGGGCCGCTGGGGTGAGGACGACGAGCGGGGGACGCTCAACGAGCTCAGCGCCGATCGGATCGTGGCCGCCGCTCGGCTCGTCCAGAGCGGAGAAACGGTCACGCTCAGCCTGCCGTGGAACACCGAGCCTGGGATCGACAATCCAAAGCCGGCGGTTCACCGGATGACCTTGCTCCCGAACGCCGACGGCGGATCGGGAACGCTCCGCTTCGCCAAGGATTACATCGGCGCCGATTACCACAACGATTCCCAAAGCCATATCGACGCTCTTTGTCATGTCGCCCTCGACGGCGCCCTCTACAACGGCAAGCCGAGCGTCGATGTCACGGAGGAGGGCGCAGAAGTGAACACCATCGAGGCCGTCAAGAGCGGCCTCGTCGGCCGCGGCGTCCTGCTGGACCTGCCCGGGCTGCGCGGAGTCCGATGGCTCGAGCCCGGTGAGCACGTCTTCCCCGAAGACCTCGAAGCTGCTGAGCGCCGGCAGGGAGTGACGGTCGCTGACGGCGACATCCTCCTGGTGCGGACCGGCCACGCAATGCGGCTCCGTGAGCTCGAACCGTGGGATACGCCGAATCTCAAGGCGGGCCTCCACCCGAACACGGTCCGCTTTCTCGCCGAGCGGCGCGTCGCAGCGCTGGGATCAGACGGCAACAGCGATACCGCGCCGAGCACGACCGAGGGGATCGCCTTCCCGATTCACGCGCTGGCGCTCAACGCGATGGGCCTCCACCTGATCGACTACCTCCAGTTCGAGGACCTCCTCCCCGCTTGTGAGCGGGCAGGCCGCTGGGAGTTCCTGTTCGTCGGCGCCCCGCTGCGTATCGTCGGCGGGACGGGATCACCCCTCAACCCGATCGCGATCTTCTGACGGCGCCGCGAGGAGGAGGCGCGCCGAACGACATCCGGTACCGGCTGTTGGCGGCGGCCCTCTCCGGCCTCGACCAGGCGAAGTGCATCGGGGCGATTTGGCGCATTGCAAGACCTGACCCCGGCTCGTCGATTTCTCTACGCTCAGGCGGTGGCTGGCATGACGGGGAGACTGGGAAGGATCGAGAACGTCACGCGCCAGGACACTGCTGCCCTTAGCAGGGAAGTGTCACTGAACCTCGCCGCGATCCAAGAAGCGTGGCCCGCCTTCGAGTCGGGGTTCGACTCACTGCACGGGCGTCGGATGATGGGCCTGATCGACAATCGAGCTGGCACGTATCGGCTTTGCACCGAGCGCCTGCCCCGCGATAGAGAGAACGCGCTCGGTCTAGACGAGACGACGATCCCAGGCGGGCGCTACCTCCGGCTCAGGCTCATCGGTAACGCTCCCGGTGTCTACGGCCAGATCGCGGCGGCGTTCGACGAGCTCTTCGAGCACGCTGACCACGATCCCACACGTCCGCTCATCGAGTTCTATCGACGCGAAGGCGAAGTCGACTGCCTCGTCCCGGTCAATGCAGCCGTACTGTCGCCTGAGCACTCGTCAGGGATCAAGGCAACTCAGTAGCCGCCGGGGGTCATTCGTCGTCGTGGTCGGCCGTGGCCGTTGCGTACTGCGGGCGCCCGTTGGGCCGGTAGACCTGAATCGTTACGCCCTTCGAGTCAGTTCGCGAGTCGACCAGGTCTAGCGCAATGTCCGGGCCGGCGTCGGGGAACAGCCGCGTGCCCTGGCCGAGGACCACGGGGACGATGAGCAGGTTGAGCTCGTCGACGAGGTCGTTGTCGAGCAGCCACCGGATCAGGGCACCGCTGCCGTGCACCTGCAGCTCGCCTCCCGGCTTGGCCTTCAGCTTCGCCGACGGCGGCCGCGAGGTCACCGGAGAGGAGGGTCGTGTTCGCCCAGCGCGGTTCGGTGAGCGTGGTCGATACGAGGTACTTGGGCTTCGTGTTCAAGGCAGCTGCGATCGGGTGGTTGCCCGGATCTTCCGCCGCGGCGCGAGCCCGCTCCTCCGCGCCCCAGTAGCCGGCAAAGAGCTCGTAGGTCCGCCGGCCGAACAGGAACGCGTCGGCGCCCTGGTAGGTCTGGTTGATGAACGTCAACGTCTCGTTGTCGGCCACCCCCATGGCCCATCCGCCGCGCTCGAATCCGTTCCTGCGGTCCTCATCCGACGCACCACCATTTCCCTGCATCACTCCATCGACGGTGACTTGCGTCATGGTCATCAGTTTCATGGGTTCGTCCTCTCGTGGTGGTCTTTCTCGTTATGACCGCACCGAGGCGCGGAGCTCATCGGTCGCGGCCACGCCACCGCAACGCGACTTTGTTATCGCCATAGCGGTGGTAGGCGGCGCGCTCCGCGAGGACCTCGAAGTAATGCGAGTCGGACGCTGGACGCCACTGAATCATTTCCCAAAACAGGTCATCGAGCTTCTTCCGGAGGGACACGTCCAAGAGTTGAGGCGCGTGACCGGCGAGCTTGAACTCGCCTTCGGCGGCTTCCTTCGAGGTCACCGGTGTGTGGACATAGATTCGCGGATCACGCAGCAGGTCGAGTGCTTTGAGCGACCGCGGCATCATGTTGAGGAGCAGGTGGCCGTCGATGACGTACGCCTCGCACGGGTTCACGCGCGGCGATCCGTCCTTCGTCAGCGTCCCGACCAGCACGAACTGGAATCGTTCGAGTAGGTCGCGCCCAAGCGCCGCTATCTCAGGCGTGGCGACCTCGAGCTCCGCCCATGTCAGCACGACCGGATGCTGACAGACTCGTCCCGCCGGATTGAAGCTAACCGGGTTGCGGTCGCGGTTGAGGGAGGGCATGCTGGCCTGCGACGAGATCGTGGTCGCTCCAGCGAATGCCCAGGAGCGGACGGCGCCGCTGCCGCCCGGAACCGAAGCTCCCGAGTTCGAGCTTCAGTCGACACCGGACCAGAAGCTGGCGCTGTCCAGCCTGCGCGGCCGGCCCGTCGTCCTCGTGTTCTACCCAGAGGACTGGAGCCCTGTCTGCTCGGATCAGCTCGCGTTGTACCAGGAGCTGCTGCCGGAGTTCGAGCGGTTCGACGCGCAGCTCCTGGGAATCTCGGTGGACGGGATCTGGTGCCACCTCGCGTTCGCACGGGATCGGCATCTCCGCTTTCCGTTGCTGGCGGACTTCGAGCCGAAGGGCGAGGTCTCGCGGCTGTACGGCGTGTACCGGAACGGCGACGGCACCAGCGAGCGGGCGCTGTACGTGATCGATCGCGACGGCGTGATCCGCTGGAGCTACGTCTCGCCGGTCGGCATCAATCCCGGTGCGGACGGAATCCTGCGAGCGCTCGAAGAGCTCCCTTCGTGAGAACGCACTGGGAAGCCGCACTCACGCTGCCCGTAGCGGAAGCTCGCGACCATATCCAGGGCGCGCCGGACGCAGCCGTGACGCTCGTGGAGTACGGCGACTACGAGTGCCCGTACTGCGGCGCCGCGTATCCGATCGTCAAGGAGCTGCAGGCGGAGCTCGGAGACTCGCTCCGGTTCGTCTTTCGCAACTTCCCGATCACCACTGCACATCCGCACGCCCAGCAAGCCGCCGAGGCGGCGGAGGCGGCCGCTGCCCAGGGACAGTTCTGGCCGATGCACGATCTCGTGTACGAGAACCAGCAGCGGCTGGACGCGGAGGACCTGCTCGCGTACGCCGGCCGCCTCGGGCTCGACGTCGAGCGGTTCGAACGCGAGCTTGGAGAGCACGCCCACGCCGAACGCGTGCACGAGGATTTCATGAGCGGCGTCCGCAGCGGCGTCAACGGAACGCCGACCTTCTTCATGAACGGCGTGCGGCACGACGACTCCTTCGACCTCGAAACGATGCTCGCCGCGCTGCGACGGGCTGCGGCCTGAAGCAAGCCCGAGGGACGAACCGCCGCCGGAGATCGTCGCGACGACGGTGGGCCTGTCGTTCGATAACGTGGCGTGATGGATCCCGCCCGCGCCCGCGAACTCCTGGCCGCAGAGCGCACGCGGATCGAGCAGGCGTTGGCAAACCGCCGTCACACCGACTCGGGCGAGGAGCCCGACGAGGACGATCCGGCGAACGAGGGATCGGATCTGTACCAGGACGAGCTCGATGAGGGGCTCGCGGACCAGCTGCGCGAGGAGCTCGCAGCTGTCGAGCGGGCTGAGGCGCGCGTGACCGCGGGTACCTACGGTCGCTCGATCGAGAGCGGTGAGCCCATCCCGGACGAGCGTCTCGAAGCCGTGCCTACGGCGGAGCGGACGATCGAGGAGGAGAACGCCCGCTAGCGCGCGACCACGCCAGGCCGCTGCGACAGGTCGCTCGATCCAGCCGTCAAGCCCCGCCTTCCAGTTGGGCGCGGATCATCCAAAGCTGTTCCTCGAACGCACGCACCACGTCGATCAGCACGTCCTGGGAAGCAATGTCCAGCTCGCCCAGCCGGTCCATGCGTGCCCGTGCACGCTCGGCGACCTCCTGCAGCCGGTGGGCTAGCTCACGAACCACGGTCCGACCGGCGACTGCGCCTGACTCCAGCACGTCGATCTCGCTGCGGGCGACGACCGCCCGCGCCTGGCCGTCGGGCTGGAACCCGATCGCCACCGCCCGCTCGGCGACTGCGTCTGCGAGCTCGTGCCACGAATCGACCAGCTCGTCGAGCTGCTGGTGCAACGGCCGGAAGAACGGCCCGACCACATTCCAGTGGAGGTGCTTACCGAGGAGTCCGAGATCGATCAGCTCGACGAGCGTCGCCTCCAGCTCACGGCCGACCTCGTCGCGCACGTGCGCGCCCAGCGGCGGCAGGTGATTCTGGCTCACGGTCATCACGGTCTCGCGGCTGTCATTTGCCATCGTGCACGTCCTTTCGTGTTCGGGGGGTCGCCTGATTCGGTCTGGGGCTCGAACTGCTCAGGCGGCGACGGGCTCCGCTTCCGCCCTGCGGCTGAAGATCCGTTCTGCACAGGCGTCGCAGACGCCCGACTGCAGGCGGGGTAGCGCCTCGAGCTCGTAGGACCGAAGCTGTCTGATCACGCGCTCGGCCTCGATCCACTCCGAGCCGCGGCGCACGCGCAGGCAGAGCGAGCAGGTGACCAAGTCCGGTTCCGTCCGTCGCGGCGCACGCCGAAACGGCACGAACTGATGAAGATCGACGTCCATGGGGAAGTCCTTCCGACGGGGCCTTACCGCTGGTGAGGATCCCGTGCGGGAGCGTGTGCGTCTACATGGCCAGCGACCATCTGCCGCCCCCAGCAGGCGACCATTCGCGCATACCTGCTGGCCGGTATGAGGCAAGGCGGACGAGGGCGGGAGCCGGTGCTCGCTTGCTGACGGCAGTCCTCGAATGCCTGCTGACCTGTAGTCGAGTTGGGCGCTGGCCGTGAAGACGGGACCCCGCGTAGAGGCGATCGTGAACGGCGTGCAACCGAGCCAGCCTCTGGATCGGCTACGGCACGAGCGTGTCGCATGACCCGGCGCGCCGCATACCTGCGCTTCGTCGCGGCGGTGCTCGCGCTGTCCGAGGATCCGGCGCGGGCGAATGTCGAGCGCTACCTCGCGTCCAGCCGGGAGCTCGAAGCTTCGCGCCGCTCACGACAAATGTCGGGCACACAGCGGTCGCCGGTCCGCGACCGCTGAACGGTTCGGCCGGCGGCTCTTCACAGGATGGCCGACGCGGCACGCGCGTCGAATTCGTCCCGATCGCTCAAATGGGGGACGCTGGTGCACTTCGCATGAACGATGCTGACCGTGGAGCGCTTCCGACAGGACGCGCCAGAAAGGGGACTGCGGCAGTTGGAGTCTTTTCGGGTACTGGTGGCGGACGACCATCGGCTCATGCTGGCCGCGGTGCGGCGGGCGCTTGCCGACGCGGAGGACTTGGAGATCGTCGGCGAGGTTTCGATCGGCAGCCAAGTCGTCCCCGCCGTGCGTGAGACGAAGGCAAACGTCGTTCTGCTCGACATGCGGATGCCCGAGCTCGACGGGCTCGCTTGTCTGTCCCGGCTCCGCAATCACGATCCCAGCATTGCGGTCGTGATGCTCTCGAGCTACAGCGACGAGGCGCAGATCGAAGCCGCCCGGCAGGCAGGTGCGCTGGGCTACATCGTCAAGACCGTCGAGCCGGTCGATCTCGCCGCGGCTCTCCGGAGTGCGCTTTCGGGGGAATCGTTCACGGTCTGGGGAGCGGAGGTGCTGCAAGGCACGGCTCGGATGCCCGACCCCACGGCCCTGAGCGAGCGGGAAAGCGCCGTTCTCGAGGCGGTGGCGCGGGGGCTCTCGAATCGGGAGATCGGTCGCGAGCTCTGGATCAGCGAGCAGACGGTCAAGTTCCACCTGCGCAACCTCTACCGCAAGCTCGGTGTCTCGACCAGGACCGAGGCGGCTCGGCATGCCTACGGGGAAGGCCTCGTCGCAACGCTCAAGGTCGAATCGGCCTAGGCGCCGGTCGCGCGAGAACAGCACGTGGCCATCGAAGCCCGATCTGACGAAGGAACCGTGGTCGAACAGCACGCTGCGGGGCTGGCCGCGGCAAACGAGCGGCTGCTCGTGCGCCTGGGATTCGACCTGCACGACGGCCCGCTCCAGCAGGTCCACGTGCTCGCGCAGGACGTTCGCTTGCTCCGCGAGCAGGTGGTCGGGCTGCTGTCGAGCGAGCACCGCGACCTGGTCGTGGGACGCTTCGCCGACATCACCGCACAGCTCGCCGAGCTCCATCAGGACCTGCGCGACCTGGCCCATTCGCTCGAGCCGCGCTCGCTGCTGCAACAGCCGTTGCCGGAGGCGGTCGAGCGGGAGCTCGCGGCCTTGAACCGACGCACCGGGATCTCGACCTCGCTCGTGCTCGACGGGTCATTCGACGCGCTCAGCGCCTCCCAGCGGATCGCGCTCCTCCGCGTCCTGCAGGAAGCGCTGAGCAACGTGCGGCAGCACAGCGGCGCCGGCAAGGTCGTGGTGACGCTGCACGACGAGCCGACCTACGGTGTCTGCATGGAGATCCGCGACGACGGCCACGGCTTCGATCCGGCCGGCGCGGTGCCTGCCGAGGACGGCCAGAGCGGTATCGGGCTCGTCGGTATGCGCGAGCGCCTGCGACTCCTCGGGGGCACCCTCGAGATTGAGAGCGCACAGGGTGGGCCGACCATCGTCAGGGCGACGCTGCCGCGCTGGCTCCACTCAACCTGATCCGAAACCTACTCGAGTAGCAGCCTCGCGCCATATTTCGTGGCGAGACCACACGCTTGGGTAGTGCGAACCGCCCGGATGACGAAGGCGGCGGTGGACAGCGAAAGCCATGCTCAGGTTCATGGCGAGTTGGAACGAGTCGAACGTGACCCCGGACGAGCCGGCCGTACCGCAGGGACCGTGCGCAGCGACGGCGGTCGAGCGAACCCGACGGCTGCTGAAGTGGCTCTTTCCGGTGCGGTCGCGCGACGACCGGCCGCCCCTTGCGAAGCCGTAGCCGGCCCTCCGGCTCGCCGACGATGAGTGCCGCAGGCACCTCATGAAGCTCGTGATCAGCCATCCTGAGCTGGCGCCGGCGCTCGTCTCTGCCCTGAACGAGAGCGACTGCCTCGCCGCACGGACCGGGCGGGACACGGTGGAGGTGTACGTGCCGTGGCTCCGCGCCGCCGGAGACGAGTACGCCGCGGTGGAACTGCTGTTCTTCGTCAGGGCGTGGGCAGCGGAGCACCCGGAGTTCCGGGCGGCGCTGCACGACCCGCGCTAGCCGGGGCCCTACGCGCCGCCGTTGATCTGGTCGGCGAACACCTTCAGGAACCAGATCGACGAGAGGAAGGCGAACGTCAACGCGGGGAGCACCACGCCGACCACGAACAGGAGCGCCAGCGACGGCGCGGCCGCCACGCCGAGATCGAGCGCGCCGGCGCCGATCTGGAGCAGCACGAGCGAGATCACCACTCGCACCACCGCTCCCTTCATCGTCCCCGGGGCCGCGCCCGGCCAGCGGACGTACGACCACAGCGCGAGCACCGCCGTTCCAACGGTCAGTGTGATCAGAAGCCCATTCGCCGTCATCGCGATCCCCTTCCCGTGCCCGCCTGGCCCGAACCCTACCCTCCATCGGTTCATCCGGGGCAGAACCTGAGCGCCGACGCTCAGGTTCTCGCGCGAACGCCGGCGCAACGCTCGAGCTGGACCAAGATCGCGGGAGCGCTAGTAGCGGATCTTGAGGACGCGGCTGGCGGGCAGGAAGCCCGTCTTCGCGGCGTGGAAGAGGAGTGTGCGCCGCGCCAGCTTCTTGCCGCGGCCGAGCTTCCTCAGCTTGAACGTGACCTTGCCGTATCGGTTGGTCTTGGCCTTGCGCGGCGTGACGCCGTTGGCGAACAGCACCCGCACGAGCACGCCGGCCGCGGGACGGCCGTTCGCCTTCACCGTCACGGTCACGCGGCGGCCCTTCTTCGCCTTCAGGATCTTCGTGGCGACCTTCAGCCGCGTCAGCGCGACCGGGCCGCGGCTCGGCGCCTTGGCCAGGGTGAACTGGTGCGCCGGGGTGTAGTCGCCGATGTTCCTGTCCTCGTCCTGGGCGGCGACGCGCCACCAGAAGCTGCCTCCGGTCAGGTAGCCCGGGAGCGTCAGGAGCGGCGCGAAGCTCGTGTTGTCCGTGTCGATCTGCTCCACGTTGACCTGGAAGTCCGCCCGCTGTGAAATCTGAAGGCGGTAGTTCTTGGCGGCCGGCTTGGCATTCCAGGACAGCAGCACGGAGACGCCGCTCACCTCCGTCCTGGCCCCGCCGGGCTCGGAGATCGTGCGCGTGAAGGGCTTCGTCGCGGACCACGCGCCGGGCTGAACCTGCGTGCCGACCGGCTTCGGGAACTCCGCACGGACACGCCAGCCCCAGACGCCGGTGCCGGTCATCTTCGTGGCCGTGAACGCGGCCGACCGGAAGTCGGTGAATTCGGAGTGGTCGCCGTCGGGCTCGTCCACGGCGACGTCGTAGGAGACCGCCCCCGTGAGCGGCGCCCACGTCCAGAGCGGGATGCCCTCGCCGGAGCCCGGGCTGGCTGCGCTCGGGACCGGCGACGGGAGCCTGCGCTGGAACGTGCCCGCCGCCGACCAGGTGAGGCCGATCAGGTTCTCGTCATCGGCGCGGACGCGCCAGTAGAGAACGGTGTCGGCCGGGTACGAGGTGTTGCTGGTGTACGCCGTCGAGTCCGTGACCAGGTCGTCGACGAGCGAGCCGAAGGTGGGATCCTCCGCGACCTGGATCCGGTAGCGGCGGGCGCCTTCGACAGGCGTCCAGCGGAAAGTCGGCTGGAGCTCGACCGCGGCGCCGTTTGCGGGCGACGTCTGCGCCGGCGGGACGGACTGCTTCTGGAAGCTCGAGGGCGAGGCCAGCAACGGGTTGCCGGTCGACAGTGACCCGTTCCCGAGGACGGCCGGCAACACGGCCCAGTAGTAGGACGTCGTCTCGTCCGGGTAGGTCGTCGGCTTGGCCGAGCTGCGCGGCGCGTAGAGGGGCAGCTGCGTGAAGGCGTAGTCGACGATGTTGCTGAAGCTCGGATCCTTCGAGACGAGAACGTAGTACGACTGGGCCGACGTGAACGGCGAGTTGGCGACGCGCGCCAGCGGGGTCCCGTCGACATGGACGACGACGTCCAGGGTGTGTGCAGGATCGCCCTCGACCGCCGTTTCAAGCGCGCCGAGGTCGGTGTCGGGATACGTGTACGTCCAGGGCCCACCGCTCGGCGACTTCGTCAGCACGAGCTCGTCCTTGGAAGTGTCGGCAACGTGCTCGCGGACAGTCGCGGAGAAGCTCCCGGGCGTCGACGGCTCGGAGATCGTCAGCGCTTCCGCGTTGGCGGTGTTGCGCAGCGTCTTGTGTGGCAGTCGCGGCAGCGGCTTCCAGCTGAAGAACGGCGTCCGGCCGTTCATCGACCCGGTCACAGGCAGGACGTACTCGCCGGCGGCAAGGTACGAGCCGGCGGGGCCCTCGCGGTCTGTGTCCGGATAGTCGAGGAACGTGAACGACTTGCCGGTGCCGTCCTCGAGGTACGTGTAGTCGCCGTAGACCTCGCCGTTGGCGCTGTCGCGGTCGCTGCGCGCGCGAACGCGGGCGCAGTAGCCCTGGCCCGCTTCGAGCCTGGGTGCATCGGTCGCGACTGCGAGCGGATCGGAGTAGGGCTTGACGCCGACCCACCCCGAGCCGAGCGGCGTCCAGAACGGCACGCTCGTCTTCACGCGCCAGTGACGTAGGCCGCTCGCGGTCCAGTTGCAGAGGCCGGACTCGTAGGGAGCGACTTCGGCTTCGTAGGACGCGGCGCCCGGCACCGGGTCCCAGCGCAGCGCCGGCACTCTGGTCTGGTACCCGGCGGTGCCCGGCTCGGCATCGGTCCCGGGGTCGGCCAGATGGTCACGCATGCGCAGGTTCTTGATGCTCGAGCCGGGCGTCGGCGGCACCTTGTCGAACGTCTTCGAGAAGTTCGGGCCGGCGTTCCACAGGCCGGGATTCCCGCTCGTGTCGAGCGCGCGCACGCGCCAGTAGTAGGTGTTGTCCTTGAACACCACGGTGGGCGCGTACGAGGTGCCGATCACCGGGTTGGCGCAGCAGACCTTCGAGCCGGGGGCGAAGTCCACCGACGGGTTGATGTCGAGCTCGTACCGAGCAGCACCGGCGACCGGATCCCACGAGAACAGCGGGTCGAACACCTCCGGCGCGGCGAAGATGTCATCCACGCGCGTCAGCGTCGAGGTCGGCCACGTCCAGATGAACGACTGCACCGGCGACGGCGCGCCGCGATGACCCTGCGCGTCGATCGGCGTCACGTTCCAGTAGTACGTGCCGGGCGGCAGCAGCGTCGAGCGCGGGGCGTAGACCGTCCCCGACGTTTCGACACTGGGATTGACCATCGTGCCGAGTGACGGGTCGGTGCCGATCGAGACGATGTACTTCGCGGCGCGGGGCACGGACGACCAGCGCAGTACCAGCGGATGCGTCGGGTGCACCATGATCGCGCCCGGGGCGGGGGACTGCAGCGCCGGGGCCGACGTCCACGACTTCACGAGTGCGCGCGGCGCAGTCCAGGCCGACGGCGTGCCGTTCTTCTCGAGCGCGCGGACCCGCCAGAAGTAGGTGCCGTTCGGAATCGTCTTCTTGAGCGTCGCGCGCGTGTTGCGGGTTGCGAACTGATCCTCACCGCGCCCGAGCACCGGTGAGTTCATGCCGCTGTCGGCGGCAAGCTGGAACTCGTACCGGTCGGCGCCGGCGACGGCAGCCCACGAGAACGCAGGCAGCGCGTCGACGCTCAGGCCGTTCGCGGGCGCAACAGGCGTCGGCGTCGCAAGCGCCGCCTGGGCGGAAGCGGGCACAACCAGCGAGAGCAACGCCGCGAGGAACGCCGTGGCCGTCACCAGGAACGGGATCGAACGCCGGGACACGAGGCGATCCTGCCCGTGACGCGTGCCCGCTCCCTCCCACGGAGGAGTGGTCCCACCCACCCGATTGGCGCGCCGTGCGTTCACGAGGACGTGAGGAAGCTCATGGCCTCCATGAGCACGGGGCCGAGGGTGACGATGAACATCGCCGGCAGGATCAGGGCGATCAGCGGGAAGAGGATCTTCGTCGGCGTCTTCTGCGCACGTTCCTCCGCCGCCTGCCGCCGCCGCTTGCGCATGTCGGTCGCCAGGTCGCGCAGGATCGTCCCGATCGAGACGCCCAGCGACTCCCCTTGCACGAGCGCCTGGGTGAACGCGCGGGTCGCTGGGCTGTCCACCCGCAGCGACAGGTTCCGCAGCGCCTCCTCCGGCGTCAGGCCGAGGCTCTGCTCGCGTAGGGCGAGCCGCAACTCCTGGCCGAGCGGGCCTTCGATGCTGCGCGACGCGAGCTGCAGGCCGGCCGCGAACCCCACGCCTGCCTCCACGGTCGTCACCAGCAGGTCGACGAGCTCCGGCACTTCCCGGTCGACCTCCTCGAGCCGGAGGCGGGCGCGCCGCTGTACCCGGACGTACGGCAGGTACCACCCCATCACCGTGAGCAGGGCGCCGCCGAGCAGCAGCCGGACGTCGAGGCTGCCGGTGAGCGAGAGCAGGAACAGCAAGGCTGGGCCGAGCATGGCCGCGAGGATGCGCCCGCCGGTGAACGAGGCCACCGAGGTCGTGTACATGCCCGCCGAATTGAGCAGCTCGCGCAGGCGCCGCTCGCCCGCCTGCAGGCGGTCGAACCGCGCGAGCGCCTTTTCGCCGGTCGCGGTCGCGAGCTCCCCGAAGGTGGCGCGCAGGTCAGGCGTCTCCTCGGTGACGGTCGCGGAGCGGAAGCCGTAGACCGCGATCTGGTCGAGCGTCCGGCGCCGCCCGGCACGCGGGAGGGCGAACGACCGCAGCACGAGCAGGGTCGAGGCGGCGATGAGCGTGAGACCGAGAATGAGCATGAGGGCCATGTGGCGGCTCCTAGACGTCGATGTCGACGATGCGTTGGATGAGGAGAGAACCGGCCGCGACCATCAGCACCGCGATCAGCAGGGCGAACTGCCCGCCGCCGCTGGTGAAGAAGTGCCCCATGACGTCGGGGTGGACGAGCCAGAGAAAGGCGGTCAGGAAGACCGGCAGCGCCGTGAGGATCCAGCGGGCCATCCGGCCCTGCGCGGTGAGCGTCCGAACGAGCCGGCGGATCTCCGCTCGCTCGCGGATCGTGCCGACGACCGTGTCGAGGATCTCGGCCGAGTTGCCGCCCGACGTCCGCTGGAGCTCCGCGAGCAGTGCCACCTGCTCGATGTCGCGATTTTCCATCCGGCGGGCGAGCCGCCTGATCGCGTCCTCCGGCAGCACGCCGAGACGGTCGTCCTGCAACACGCGCGCGAGCTCCGAGCGTGCCGGCTCGTGCGCGTTGTCGACGACGACCCCGAGGGCGCCGTTGAAGCTGTGACCGGCACGCAGCGCCGATGCGAGCACCTGCAGGCTCCCCGGGAACTGCTCGGCGAAGTCGGTACGAATCCGCTTGACCTTGCGCTGCACGATCATGCGGGCGACGAGCGGGGGGACGAGCCCGAACAGCGCGAAGAGCGGCGCCGAGAGCACGAAGGCGACGAACACGATCAGGAAGGTCACCGCGAGCGCCCGTCCGACGAGCTGCCGCGGCGTCACGGTCATCCTGGCGAGCTCGAGATCGCGCTCGAGCTTCGCCCACCAGCCGCTTGCATAGCGGTTCCGCGTCGCCGCGCGCACGACCGCGCTGGCCGCACCTTCGGGGCGCGTCACCGGCTCGCTGGCGAACGTCTTGACCCGCGCGACGACGGTGCTCTTCGGCCGTCGGGCGAGCAGGAGCAGCAGCGCGCAGACGAGCAGGGCGAAGAGCAGGCTGATCACCACGACCGACCCGCCCGAGAGCAGGAACCTGGAGACGGGCGAGCGGTGGTACGGAGGCAGCAGCGAGGGCGTCGGCGCGACGTATTCCGTGGCAGCGCCCCCGGCCCCGGCAACCTTGACCGTGACGTCGACCTGGGAGTTCGGGCGCGCGACCGAGCGATAGCGAACCAGGTACTCGCCCGCCAGCTGCTCGCCGAGGGCCTCGTAGATCGGTGCGAGCTCGGCTGCCGAACGAGCCTCGGCGTACGACCCTCCGGTCCGGTCGGCGATGGTCCGAAGTGTCGAAGCGTCGAATGCTCGGGAGCGAAGCGCGACCGTGAAGACCCGCACTTGCTGCGCCTTCGCGAGCGCAATGACCTCGTCGAGCGGCAGGACGCTGCCGACTTCCTGACCGTCCGAGAGCAGGACGATCGAGCCCGCGGAGAGCCGCGCCTTGCGCAGCAGCGTGAGCGACCGCATGAGCGCGTCGTTGATATGGGTCCCGTAGGCAATTTCAGGCGGCTCCGCCAACGCCTTCCGGAGCGCGGCGCCGTCGCGGGTCGGTGTGCTCAGCACCGAAATGTCGGTGTTGAAGGCGACCACACCGACCTCCTCGGCCTGCGCTCGATGCGACACGAAGGCGCGCGCCGCCTGGAGCGCCGCGGTGGCCGGAGCGCCGGTCATGCTCTCGCTGGAGTCCAGCGCGAGGACGACGCCGAAGCGGAGCCCGCTCTTGGCGAGCGGGTCGACCTTGACGCCAGCGACGCGGAGGCCGTTCTCCTGCACCTCGACCGCACCGGCAGCGACCTCGGCCCCCTTGGGCACGCTCAGGACGTAGCCGCGCTCCGGGAAGGGAAGGCGCGTGACCGGAGCGATCTTGACGTCGGCGGTCGCCGCGGCGGACGCGCCGGCCAGGACGAGCGTCCCGGCAAGGGCGACGAGCAGTGCCCGCACGGTTCTCATCGGCCCTCGCCCCCGTTGACACGGTCCTGCAGCGCCTGCGTGTTGGCTCCGAAGATCGCGTTGGCGGCTCCACCGAAGAGGTTGAGGGGCAGCTTGATCCCGTGACGCTCGAACTTGGCCAGGAACCCCGGTCGCAGCCCCGTCGGATGCAGCCGGCCGACGATCCGCCGGTCGGCGTCGAAGTGGTCGACCTTGAACTCGAAGAGCTTCTGGAGGGTGATCACCTCGCCCTCCATCCGCTGCACCTCCGAGATCTCCACCACACGGCGCGAGCCGTCGTCGAGGCGGTCGAGCTGGACGACGAGCTCGAGCGCCGACGAGACGTGGCTTCGGATCGCGCGGAGAGGCAGCTCGTAGCCCGCCATCAGCACCATCGTCTCGAGGCGGTTGAGCGCGTCACGGGGCGAGTTCGCATGCACGGTCGAGAGCGAGCCCTCGTGACCCGTGTTCATCGCCTGGAGCATGTCGAGGGCCTCGGCCCCGCGGACCTCTCCGACGATGATCCGGTCAGGGCGCATGCGCAGAGCGTTTCGAACGAGGTCGCGAATCGTGATCTCGCCCTCGCCCTCGATGTTCTCGGGGCGCGACTCCAACCGGAGCACGTGCCGCTGGTCGAGCTGGAGCTCGGCGGCGTCCTCGATCGTGATGATCCGGTCGCTGTCGGAGATCGTCGCCGACAACGCGTTCAGGAACGTCGTCTTGCCCGAGCCGGTGCCGCCCGAGATCAGCATGTTCAGCTGGGCGCCGATGCAGCACTCCAGGAACTCGCCGGCCTCCCGCGAGATCGTGCCGATCTCGATCAGCTCGGGCATGGCGAAGCGGTTCTGCGCGAACTTGCGGATCGTCAGCAGCGGGCCCGAGAGCGAGAGCGGCGGGATGATCGCGTTGACGCGCGACCCGTCCGGGAGCCGCGCGTCCACCAGCGGCGACGACTCGTCGATGCGCCGTCCGATCTGCCCGACCATCTTCGTGATGATCCGGCGCAGATGCGACGTATCCGTGAACGTGAGGGACGACTGGGACAGCCGACCGGCACGCTCGATCCAGATGTCCTTCGGGCCGTTGACCATGATCTCCGAGACCGACGGATCGCCGAGCAGGCGCTCGAGCGGTCCGTAGCCGAAGATGTCGTCGGCGATCTCGGCCGCGAGACGCTGCCGGTCCTCGCGGGACACGCCTGTTTCCTGAGCGAGCTGTTCGCCGATCTCGAGCTCGACGCGACTGCGAACCGCTCCGCCGTCCTCGACTTCGAAGAGGCGCGGCCCGAGCTCGCTGACGAGCGCGAGATGGATCCGATTCTTGAGCTCGGCGAAGGGGTCGCTTCCGTTGCCGTTCGAGCCGGCGCCGATCGCGCCGCCGTTCGGAGAAGCCGCTATGCGCTCGTGCAGCTCCATCGCTAGCTCGCCGCCTTCCGCAGCAGGAGCCGCCGGAGGCCAGCGCCGTTCGCTTCCGGCGCCGCGGAGGCCTCAGTCACCTCAGCCCGGCGAGCCGTCGCGGCCAGATACCGCTGCGCAAGCTGACCGTACGACCCGGCCGCCTTCGAACGCGGTTCCGCCACCACGATCGGCTGCCCGCTCGTGAGTGCACGCGGAATCGCGCGATCGCTGCCGACGAGAACGTCGGGTGCCCGTCCCAGCAGCTCCTCGACGTCCGGCTGCGTGATGCCCACGTCCGAGTCGGCGCGGTTGAGGACGAGCGTGACCGCAGACGGGTCGTAGCCCATCTGCTCCAGCGTCTCGAGCCCGATCTTCGTGTCCTTCAGCGAGAGCGCGTCCAGCATCCCCACGACACAGAGATGCGTCGAAGCGTCCACAGCCGCGATCACCTCCGCGGTGAACGCCGGGGGCGTGTCGACAAGGAGAAAGTCACAGCGCGAGCGCAGGATCTGGAAGACCTCGCGCAGGAAGGACGTCTCGATGGCCGCCGCCTGGTCGGGCCGAAGCGGCGCGAGCAGCGCCCTCGCCCCGGACGGATGCTCGGCGAGGAACCCGTCGATCTTTTCGCCGTCCAGCGAGCCGCCGGAGACCGCGAGGTCGTAGATCGTCCGGGTCGGCTGCAGGCCGAGCGCCAGGCCCACGTCGCCGAACTGCAGGTCGAGGTCGACGAGAACAGTGGACTGGCCCGCGAGCGCCAGTGCAACCGCGAGGTTGGAGGATGTCACCGTCTTGCCGGTCCCGCCCTTGGGCCCGAGCACCGTGATCATCGCTCCATCGGCCGCAGACGACCCCGAGCGGCGCCGTCGTGCAAGCGCCTTCTCGAGCGCGAACCCGAGCTGCCCCGCCGAGTGCGGCAGCGCGACGAGGTCGTCCGCGCCGGCCTCGAAGGCTCGCTCGAGGAAGCCGTTCGGCGACCCCTCGTAGAGGACGATGACCGGCCTGTCCGCCCGCTGCGAGCTCGCCGCCGCGATCACCTCGAGCGCCTCGTCGTGCGACTGCGAGCAGGCAACGACCACGAGGTCTGCTCCGGGCGGAATCTCACCGGCGGAGAGCCCCGCGTCGGTCAGCGAGACTGCGCGCAGCGGCGTGCCGCTCGGGAGCGCCTCGCGAATCTCCTGCAGGCCGAGGTTTCCTTCGAGCGCCGCGTAGACGTGGAGATTGCGGCCGCTCACTGCCGACCACCGACCGACTTCAGAATCCGCACCGGCGGAATGCCGAGCAGCGTGGTCTCGATCGTGACGAGCCTGGGCCTGGAGGCCTTCGCGCCCGCGCTGGGCCGCAGTGCCAGCCAGACCTTGCCGTTGTCTGCGGCGAAGGCGAGCTGGGCCGCGTCGACGTCGTCGACGCGAAGGCTGACGTTCGTCGTGCCCGTGCCCCTGGCCTTCTCGCCGACGTCCAGCACGGCCACGTTGCCGAGGATCAGCCGCAGCATGGGCCGCGCCTGCCCGCCGTCGGACGGCCTTCCGTCGGGCCCGAGCGGAATCACGTTGAACCCGGCGTAGACGTCGACACGGTTGCCTGCCTCGAGCCCGTCGATCAGCCCGTGTGCCGCGTCCAGCGGGATCGAGACAACACGCTGACGGTCGGTCAGCTTCGCAGCCAGCGAGTCGCCGGCCGTCCCAAAGTCGGCCGCCGTGAGCTGGGCGCCTTCGAAGATCTCGCGGGTCGCAACCCGATCGCGCAGCGTCGCCGGGTCGCTCATGGCGCCCTCGAGCAGCTGGCTCTCCCGGATCGTCGTCGCGGTGTACAGATCCTTCTCGGCCACGACGCTCCCGGACGTGCCTTTGTGAATTGTCTCCTTCGCGACGAGCACGGTGACCAGGGCGCCCTGCGTCTTCAGGCTTTCGCGATAGCTCTGCAGGTACACCAGGATCGACGCGCCGGCGAGCACCGCGATCACCAGCGCTGCGAGCAACGTCCCCCTTCGCGTCGAGACGAGTCTGGTTGCAAGTTCCATGGTTCCTCTCCTCCTAGCGGGTCATTACTGGGACGCAGGGTGTGAGCACGTCGCGGTCGCAGACGGTCTTGCCTGCACCGCGCGGATTCGGCTCCGCGTACTTGATGAAATGGCCGGCGATATAGCCCTTGGGCACGGAATGCGCGCCCGGGCAGGGGTCGCTGTTCCAGCCGACGACGTAGAAGGCGGCGAAGTCGATCACCGGCACGATGTCGTTGCCGGTGCCGGCGAAGCTGCCGAACGGTGTGATGATCAACGGCACGATGCGCGGGTCGCCGCTGCTGTAGCTCGGCCAGTTGATCGGCGCGGTACACGTGTTGGCACCGCCGAGAATCCGTTGCTTCAGCCCGCGCTCCACCTGGCCGACCGCGCCGCCCGTCTGTGTCTTCACACACGGCCAGGGCTCGGGGAGCGACCAGAGCTGATTGTAGGCAGGGCAGGCGAAGCTCGGATTGATCTTGTAAGCCGGACCACACCCCTGCTCGATCTCGTCCGCGAGGTTCGGGATCGCCGGATCGCAGTCGATCGACTGGTTCTGGCTGCCGGTGACTCGCAGCTCGACCACCGGGTCGGTGGCCTCCGACTGCACCTTGAGGCTGCCCGTGACGGCGATGCTGAGCCCGAGCGTCGGCGTGGTGCCGGTCTGGAAGGAGTTGCTTCCCGACGACGTGACGCCGCTCTCGAACACCTGGACGCGCCGCAGCGGTCCGGAGCGGCCTGGGCCGCCGATGAACGCCCGCTGGACCCCGCCGAACGTTCCCTCCGCCTTGCACGGGTTGTTGTTCCTGGTGTTACAGGTGAAGCCGTTCCAGGTTCCCGACGTCTGCTTCCAGTTCCAGTGAAGCTCGACGGCCTGAGGTCCTTCGCCGGCAAACGGCAAGCCACTGTTGGCGGTCCAGGTGACCAGTCCGGCCGTACCACCAGGGCTGAGCTGGTAGATGCCGTTGCCGGCCACGCTCGCCCATACCTCCGCGGTCACGTCGGCGCCGGTCAGCGGGTGGTTCGCACCCAGGTCGACCTCCGCCTGGATGCCGCCGCTGCAGTCTCCGATTGCGAAGTAGGCGTCGGGGGTGCACGATCCAGGCAAGCAGCCACGCGTTGCGAACCGTCGGTGCGGCGCCCGGGCTCCAGCCGCGGATGTGCGCTACGCCGTTCGGCGAGCCGAGGTCGTAGCACTCCGTGTAGAGCTGCCCGCACGCAGCGTTCGGATCGCTGCCGCCGACGAGGCGGAGCCGTACTCCGACGTGCTGCGAGGCGATGGGGACGGGAATACCTGCGGGTGTCACCCACAGCTGCTCGTTGCCGCTCGTACCGGCTCGCTCGAGCTGCACCGTCCCGAGCGTCGCTCCGGTCGTCTCGTTGACGAAGGTCGCGAAGACGTAGGTGAAGCGCAGGTCGGGGACGGCGACGGGCAGCATGCCCTCCTGCACCTCGACCCGCTTCAGCTCGACACGTGCATGCGCGTTGATCGCGCTGACTTCGGTGAGACCCGGAATCTTGAAGATGAGAGGCAAGCCTGCCTCGCTCGCCTTCACGTCGAGCATCAGGCTGGGCGTGTCGCAGGGTGGCTGCGTCTCCGTGTCGTCCCCGCCGACCGAACCGGCGGCGTACGTCGTGCTCTGGAAGAGCAGGCTGATCGTCCCCTGGTTCGCGCCGCCGACCTGGCCGTTGTAGCTCGAACCGCCTGCGCCCCCGAACCGAGTCGCCTCGTTCTGAATCGCGATGTTCGCGCTCGCGGGGTCGGTGAAGCAGTCGCCGAGCAACGCGCCGCCCGCGAGGGCGGCCGCGTCGACCTGCAGCTGCAGGTGGCGTTTGTGGACCCACCAGTTGCCGACATCGACGGCAAGCGCCAGGAAGAGCAGGACGACCGGCATCAGCAGCGCGACGAAGACGAGGATGCCGCCGTCTTCGCGCGGGGTGAGGTCGGCGATTGGGCGGGTGACGCTCACGCGCACGCACCGCCGCCGGCGTATTCGGCAGGCTGCTCGAGCCGCATCGTGGCCGTGCCACGGAGGCTGACGGTCTTGCCGATGAAAGGCAGGCTGTAGCCGACGGCAACCTGCACTGTGACCGGGTCGCCGACGTCGGCGCCCTCGGGCAGGCAGACCGCGACGGTCGCCGCCGAAGGGATTGACGTCGTGCCGCCGGTGCGCAGCTCGCCCGTCTCGAGGCGGCTGCGGATGAAAGTCTCGTAAGCGGCGTCGCTGGTGTAGGTGTTGACCGCCGCCTTGCGTGCACCCTCGCTGGCGACATGGTTCAGGTCGAGCCAGTAGTTCATGACCTTTCCGAAGTGC
Source organism: uncultured Actinomycetes bacterium (assembly GCA_963738205.1). GTDB lineage: Bacteria > Actinomycetota > Thermoleophilia > Gaiellales > Gaiellaceae > DATFQE01. Next base: position 1,226,344 of record CAVTVQ010000007.1, on the reverse strand, counting down.
AGGATCGCGATGATGATCAGGCAGAGGAGCGGCACGACCAGCGCGAACTCCACCGCCGCCTGGCCTCTCTCGCTGCACAGCCCGCCCGGCCGGCGGAAGCTCCAAGCGCCTGTCTGAGCAGGCTCCCGGAGCTTCCGCGACACGGAGCGGTCGACGGCCGGAGAGCCAGCGCCGCACGCTCGTCTTGCGTGCAACGCAAGCCGATCCACGGAGAGTTCTCTCAACCGTCGAGCCACCTGGGACCTACGGAACCAGGCCGTCGAGGGCCCCGGCCACGCGGCCGAGGAAGTTGTCGATCCCGACACCCAGCACGCCGAGGCCGATCGTCAGACCGACCACGAGGAAACCGATGACCATGGCGTACTCCGTCGCGCCCTGGCCCTCCTCGCGCTGCAGCCCGGTGTAGAGCTTGAGCGAGATCCGCTCGAACATTCCCCTACCTCCTTGAACTCGCAGGCCGAACAGATTCGGCACTGCATGACAGACCCAATTCAGCCGCGCCCGGCACGCCGCTCCACACCGCGAACGGGTGGGTCGAACCACCCGTTCGGATCAACTTCGGTGCCGCGGGGAGCGCCACAATCGCCGCATGACCGGCGGTCTGGAGCTCACGCTTGCCGATGGGCGGCTTGCGTGCCGGTGCCGTGTGGCAACCTCGTTCGCGACCCGCTTCCGTGGCCTGATGGGGGTCGCGCAGCTGCCGCCGGGGAGCGGCCTACTGCTGCCCGGGACGAGCTCCGTCCACACACACTTCATGCGCTTCCCGATCGACGTCGTGTTCCTGGACTCGGCCTACCGGATCGTCTCGGTGGTCGAGCGGGTGCGACCGTGGCGGCTGACGGCGGCGAAACGGGCTACGTCGGTGCTCGAGCTCGCCGCCGGGGAGTGCGAGCGCCTCCAGCTCCGGGAGGGCGACGTCCTTCGGGCGGTTCCCGCCTAGGCGGGAACCGCTGTCGCCGCGAGGTCGTGCTCCAACGCGTAGCGGAGCGCCTCGGTCCGGCTCTTGATCCTGAGCTTGCGGTAGATGTTGCGCAAATGGAACTTCACGGTCTGCTCGCTCAGCCAGAGCGTCGCAGCGATCTGTTTGTTCGTGTGGCCGTGACACAGCTCGACGAGCACGGCGACCTCCTTCTCCGACAGGCCCCCCGGCGGGGTCACCGACCACGGTGCGCCCGCCTGAGCTGCCGGCGAAAGGTGGATCACGGTCTGCTCGACGATCTGCCGGATCGCCGCCGGCAAGTCGAACGGGTTGACCGACTTGAGGATGTAGCCTCGCGCTCCGCGCCGGAAGGCCGAGTCGATCACCTGCGGATCCTCGACGGCCGAGAGCATCGCCACTTTCAGGTGCGGATGGTGCTTCGCCAACGCCTCGAGGCAACCAAGGCCGTCGAGGCCCGGGAGCTGCACGTCGAGAAGGACGAAGTCGGCCGGAACTCGAGCGAGGAGGGGCAGCAGCTCGTGCCCGTTCGCAACCTCGCCGACCAGCTCGACGTCCTCCGCCTCGTCGAAGACCAGCTTCACCGCATCGCGCATCAGCGCGTGGTCCTCCGCCAGGATCACCCGGATCGTGCCTCATATCGCCGCATTCCCCCCTTGCCGCCCGTCCCCCGCCGCAGGAGACGTTCCGGTCATCCTCCACGATTCCGCCCGATTCCCCTATCCCTGAAACGAGGGAACCGAGCGGCGTCCACCTACACGCGGGTTGCGTCCGGCGATCCTCCCAGTCTCGCTCAGGCTCGCCCCGCTGCCGCGTGCTGGCGCCCACATGCTCGGAGTCGAGGTCGAGGCGCGCGAGCGCCGTGCGGGAGCTGATGCCGAGCTTCCTGAAGACATTGCGGAGGTGGAAGTCGATCGTGCGTGGGCTGAGGAAGAGCTGAGCGGCCACCTCCCGATTCGTGAGGCCCTCCGCGACGAAACGGGCGATCTGGAGCTCCTGCTCGGTGAGGTCGGCCCTCGTGCTCGGGTCCCGCTTTCGCGCCGTCTGGCCGCTCGCCCGCAGCTCGACCCGCGCGCTCTCCGCCCACAGCGTCGCTCCGAGCGTCTCGAAGGCGTCGAGAGCCGCACGCAGGTGCTGCACGCGCCTCGACCCGGCGGCGGACGCGGCGGAGGAACTCGCCGTAGGCGAGCTCGCTGCGGGCACGCTCGAACGGACGGCCGGCCTCGGCGTGCGCGTCGAGCGCCGCCACGAAGAGGCGTTCGGCTTCGCTCTCGTCCTCCGAGAGGAGCGCGCGGCAGTGCAGGACCACCGCACGCCGGCCAGGCAACCCCGCTGCTCTCCGCCCACGCGCTCGAAGACGTCGAGAAAGGCCTGCGCGCTGTCCCGGTCGTCCACGCGGATGGCAGCTTCGATCCGATCGAGCGCACCCCAGAAGACGACCATGGTCGTGGAGATCTCTCGACAGCGCCTCAAGGCCTCCTCCGGCCGACCGAGTCCCAGCTCCAACAGTGTCAGCGCCCACTGCGCAAACTCGGCAACGATCCCAAGCCCGCGAGCAGAGGCGAGCTCCCGACTCTCGGCCGCCAGCGACCGGCACTCGTCCTCAGACCCTCGCGCGGCCTGCGAGGAGCGCGAGCATGACGAGCTGCTGAGCGACCACATCGTGCTGGCCGATCTCACGCGCAAGCTGGAGGCCCTCTCTCGCGTTGGCCACGGCGGAGGGCCAGCGGCCGGCCCAAAGCTCCGCCGTGGCGAGGCGGGGAAGGATCTGCGTCACGATGCTGAGCGCGCCGCTGCGTCGCGCCTGCACGGCCGCCTCGTGGTGTGTCCGGTACGTCTCTCGATCGTCGCCGAGGTAGAGCGCGGCGCGCCCGGCGAACAGCAGCGCCACGGGCTGCTCGCTGGCCGCATCGTCATCGAGTCCCTCCGCGAGTTCGATCGCCTCGCGGAGCCTCGGAGCGGCGGCGGCGAAGTCGCCCGCTGCGTGGAGGCCGAGCCCGATGAGGAGTTGCGAGAGCATGCGCAGGAACGGGGTCTCCTCGAGTCCCAGACCGCGAGCCGCTTCGCCGATCGTGACAGCCGCCTCGCGGTCGCCGGCGTACGCCGCAGCGAGCCCGGCGATGTTGAGCATGTGGAGGGCCCGCGCGCCGTCAATCGGCGCCACCTCCGTTGCCGCGCGGAGGAGCAATTGGCACGCGTCGGCCGGCACGCCGCGCGTCATCTCGATCAGGCCGAGGAAGCGGTCGATGTCCGCGCGCTGGATCGGCTCCGAGACCAGGGGGCGTGCAGCTTCGAGCAGCGTCAGGGCCTTCTCCACACGGCCCGCCGAGCCAGGCGTTCTCCGCCGCCGCGGTCAGTCGCCGTGCCCGCTCAGCTCCTCGTCCCTCGTCAGCGCGGCGGCCCGTTCGAATGCGAGCGAAGCGGTGGCGAAGCCGCTCCGCCGCTGTGCCCGCTGGGCCGCCTGCTCGAGCTCCTCGCCGACGGCAGGATCGGGCTCGACGCTCGCCGCGGCGCGGTGCCAGGCGCGGCGATCGGCATCCTCGTCGCCCTCGAGCACGCTCGCCAGTGCGCGGTGGGCGGCCTGCCGCTTGGAAAGCGGCGCCGCCTGGTAGACCGCTGAGCGGACGAGCGGGTGGCGAAGCTCCAGCCGCGTGCCGCGTACCTGCGCCAGCCCCGCCTCTTCGAGCGCTATCGAGGGCCTCCGCGGCGGCTCCGAGTCGGGCGGCGGCGCGCAACATCGTCCCGAGCTCACCGCTGTCGTCGGCGGCAGCGACGAGCAGGAGCGTCTGCGTCTCCTCCGGCAACCGCTGCACGCGCGCGAGAAAGGCCCGCTCCACCTGGGCTCCGACCGGAATTGGTGTGAGCATTGCCTCGGCGCCCGAAAGCTGCGCCTCGCTCAGGGACGACGACAGCTCGAGCAGGGCGAGTGGGTTTCCGCCGGTGTCCGCGACCAGCCGGTCGCGGACCTCCGACGAGAGCGCGACGCGCGCGTGGCGATCGATCAGCGCGCCGGCCGTCGCCGGGTCGAGCCCGCCAAGACGCAGTTCTGGGAGCCCGGGTGCCTCGAAGCGTCGAAGCTCGCCCTCCCGCGCGGCGAAGAGCATGACGATGCCCTCGGCCTCGAGCCGCCTGGCGACGAAGAGAAGCGCATCCGCGGTCGCGTCGTCGAGCCACTGCGCATCGTCTATCGAGGCAGAGGATCGGCTGACGTTCTGCGGCCTCCGCGAGCAGGCTCAAGGTTGCGAGCGAGACCAGGAAGCGATCGCCGCTGCCTCCTGTCGCCAAGGCCGAGCGCTCCGCGGAGGGCGGTGGCCTGCGGGTCCGGAAGCGCCTCCAGATGTGCGAAGGACCGGGCGGACGAGCTGGTGCAGGGCGGCGAACGGAAGCTGCGTCTCCGATTCCACCCCCGCGCCGCTGAGCACGACGCATGCCGCCGGCCTGCTCGCGCGCGTCCGCCAGGAGTGCTGACTTGCCGACTCCCGGCTCGCCCGAGATGACCAAGACGGCGCTCTCCGACGCACGAGCACCAGCGAGCAGCTCGCCGATACGGGAGCGCTCCAGGTCTCTCCCGTAGAGCATCGGCGCTGATCGTACCGCCGCTTTTCCAGTGCACCCGGCGAGATCTCCTCGCAAACCCGGCGACATCGCCGGTGCGACGACGGGCTCGCCCGGCGAGTCTGGAGACCGATGGCAACGACAACCCGATCGGCTCTCGAACCCAGAAGGAGTGCAGCCTCATGACTCTCGACCCCGTCCAGTTCGCACGCCGTTGGAAGACGCTCGGCGTGCTTTCGCTGAGCCTGCTGATCATCGGGCTCGACACCACGATTCTCAACGTCGCCCTGCCGACGATGCAGGACGAGTTCGGCGCCTCCGGCTCGAAGCTGCAGTGGATGGTCGATTCCTACCTGCTCGTCTTCGCCGGTCTGCTGCTCGTGTTCGGCACGCTCGGCGATCGCTTCGGGCGCAAGCTCGCCTTCCAGGCCGGCGTGTCGATCTTCGGGCTCGCCAGCCTCGCCGCCCTCGTCGCGGACTCGGCCGACCAGGTGATCGCCGTGCGCGCGGTGATGGGGGTGGGCGCAGCGCTGATCATGCCCGCCACGCTCTCGATCATCGCCAACGTCTTCAGCGGCGAGGAGCGCGGCAAGGCGATCGGCATCTGGGCCGGCCTCGCTGCGGTCGGGATCGGGCTCGGTCCGCTGGCGGGCGGGCTGCTGCTCGAGTGGTTCGCATGGTCGTCGGTCTTCCTGGTCAACGTGCCGTTCGCGGCCGCCGCGCTGCTGCTCAGCTTCCGCTATGTACCCGAGAGTCGTGACCCCCGGCCGGGCGCGTTCGACCTCGCTGGGAGCGGCGCTCTCCACCGCCGGCTTCAGTCTCCTCGTCTACGCGATCATCGAGGCGCCGGAACAGGGCTGGATGAGCGGCATGGCGCTCGGATCGCTCGGCGCCAGCGTCGCGCTCCTCGCCGCGTTCCTCTGGTGGGAGCGACGCGTCGCCGAGCCGATGCTCGACCTCGACTTCTTCCGCAATGCCCGCTTCAGCGTCAGCACCGCAGCGGTCAGCGTCGCCTTCTTCGCCCTGCTCGGCGGGATCTTCGGGCTGACGCAGTATCTGCAGTTCGCGCACGGCTTCAGCGCGATCGAGGCGGGCGCCGTCATGAGCCCGATGGCGCTCGGGTTGATGCTGGGCGCCGGCTCGTCGAGCAAGGCCGTCAAGCACATCGGTACCTCCAGGGTGGTCGCAGCGGGCCTGACCGGCCTCGCGATCCTCTTCGCACTGACAACGCTCTGGGGGCCGAACACCGGCGCCCTCGCGCTGGTCGCGTGGTTCTTCGGAATCGCTCTCGCAATGGGCTGGGTCATGGCCCCTGCGACCGACGCGGTGGTCGGTGCCGTCCCGGCGGCCAAGTCGGGAGTCGCTTCCGCGACCAACACCGTCGCCCGCATGGTGTCCGGAGCCCTGGGCGTCGCCGTGGTCGGCTCGCTCATCAGCTCCCTCTACACGAACGACGTCGAAGGCTCGCTCGGCGGCCTTCCCGCCCAGGCGCAAGTACGAGCCGAGGACTCGGTCGGCGCCTCCAGCGCGATCGCCGCCCAGCTCCCTCCGGAAGCCGCGTCCGGCCTGCTCGCCACGACCGGCGAAGCCTTCACCCACGCGATGGGCATCGGCTTCCTCGTCGCCGCAGCGCTGACCGCCGTCACGGCGGTGCTCGTGGCCCGCTTCCTGCCGGCCCGCGAGCCGGTCGCCACGGAAGCGGCAGCCGCCGAGCGACGCCCGGTCGCCGGCCCTGCACGGGCTGCTTAGGCCCCGGGGACGACGAGGAGGTGAGCCAGATGACGCCGCGGATCGAGGACTACGCACTGCTCGGCGACACGCACACGGCCGCGCTCGTGAGCAACGCGGGCTCGATCGACTGGCTGTGCCTGCCACGCTTCGGCTCGGCAGCCTCCTTTGCAGCCCTGCTCGGCGACGCGGAGAACGGCCGCTGGCAGATCACCCCGGCCGTGCAAGTGCTGGCGACCCGTCGACGGTACCGCGGCGACACGCTCGTTCTCGAGACGGACTTCGACACCGCCGAGGGTTCGATCCGCCTCGTCGACTTCATGCCACTCGGGGACGAGGCGCCCGCCGTCGTGCGCCTCGTCGAGGGCGTTCGTGGTCGCGTGCGAATGCACATGGATCTCACGGTTCGGGTCGACGACGGCCGGATCCGTCCATGGCTTCGTCACAGCGACGGTGCGCACGCGGCGATCGCGGGCGGGGACAGCGTCTGGCTCCGCACCCCCGTCGAGACGCGTGACGAAGCCTTCGCGGTGCGCGCGGACTTCTTCGTGACCGCCGGCGAGCTCGTCCCGTTCGTCCTCACGTGGCAGCTCTCGGACGAGGCCCCACCCGTTCCGATCGACCCGCTGCGAGCGCTCGTCGACACCGAGTCGTACTGGACCGACCTGGGCACTCGACAGCCGGGTCAACCGCCGTTCCAACTCGTCAGGAGTCGGTTCCAGTCATGTGCGGCCCAGCTTGTAAGACGGTCTTGTAGCCTTCGCGGCCAGGCGAACGTCCCGTCAAGGTCATACCCGTCGGAGGGGGAGCCATGCGCCTCAAGGGGTTGTATCTAGTCGTCGCGCTGGCGACGGCAGTCGGACTCGCACTCGGGATCCCGGCCGCTGCAGACGTCGGGAGCGGCACGGGGCCGCCCACCTCGATCGGCACCGGCGGGGCGGCCGCGTCGGTCGAGAGACTCGCCACGCAGGCCGGAGTCGACACCCTGCGCCGCGGCGGAAACGCCGTCGACGCCGCCGTCGCGGCAGCGGCGGTGCTCGGAGTCACCGAGCCGTTCTCGTGTGGAATCGGCGGCGGCGGGTTCATGGTCCTCCGCACCGCCGACGGCGACGTGACGACGATCGACGGCCGCGAGACCGCACCGGCGGCCATGCATCCGGCGTCCTTCATGCAAAACGGGGTGCCGCTTCCGTTCAACGACGCCCGCTACAGCGGCCTTTCGGTCGGGGTGCCCGGCACGGTCGAGACGTGGGTCGACGCCCTCGCGCAGTTCGGGACGATGTCGCTCGCCGAGGTCTTCGCTCCGGCAATTCACATCGCTCGGCACGGCTACGTCATCGACCAGGTGTGGTTCGATCAGGTGAACGCGAACCGGGACTGGTTCGACGACATTCCCGCCAGCGCTGCGCTGTTCCTCGATGCCGACGGGACGCCACGCGACGTGGGCACCGTGTTCACGAACGCACCGCTCGCCAAGACGTACGAGCGGATCGCGCATCTCGGCGCCAAGGGTTTTTACCGGGGCGCGGTCGCCGACGCGCTCGTGGACACCGTCCGGCAACCCGTCGTCAACCCGACTGCGAACCACGTCTGGCGGTCCGGCGTGATGACGATGCGCGACCTGCACACCTATGCCGCGCCGGAGCGGGCGCCGACACACGTGAACTACCGCGGGCTCGACGTGTACTCGATGGGGCCGCCATCGAGCGGCGGCTCGACGGTGGGCGAAGCGCTGAACATCCTCGAGGGGTACGACCTCTCGTCGATGACCCGCGAGGCCGCGCTGCACTACTACCTCGAGGCGTCGCGCTACTCGTTCGCCGACCGCAACGCGTACCTGGCTGATCCGGCGTATTACGACGTCCCGCTGGCCGGGCTCCTCTCCGAGGAGTACGCGGCGACCCGTCGCGCGCTGATCAAGGAGACGGCGGCGCCCGGCGCGGTTTCACCGGGCGATCCCTTCCCCTACGAGGGCGCCGAGACAACGACACACCTGACGACGTCGGACAAGTCGGGAAATGTCGTCTCGTACACGTTCACGATCGAGTCGACAGGCGGTGCGGGCCTGGTCGTCCCCGGCTACGGATTCCTCCTCAACAACGAGCTGACGGACTTCAACTTCGATTCGACGACCCATCCGAACCGGGTCGAGGGTGGCAAGCGGCCACGCAGCTCGATGGCACCGACCATCGTGACCAAGGCCGGCAAACCGTTCCTCGCGCTCGGCTCGCCCGGCGGCGCCACGATCATCACGACGGTGCTACAGATTCTGCTGGACCGCGTCGACCTCGGTCTGACGCTGCCGCAGGCCATCGCCGATCCGCGCGCGAGCCAGCGCAATGCCGTGAACACGGGTGCGGAGCCCGCGTTCCTGACGACACCAGAGCGGGCGGCGCTCGAGGCTCGGGGTCATCACTTCGCGAACGCGGGCGAGATCGGCGCCGCAACCGGAATCGAATTCCTCACGGGCGGAGGTGTGCTCGCCGCCGCGGAACCGGTTCGCCGCGGTGGCGGCAGCGCGATGACGGAGGCGCCCTAAGAGGCCCGCAACTTCGATGGGTCTCCGGCTGGGGGCTCAACAGATCGGCGCGAGCGTCCATCAAGCCGAGGCGTCCTAGCTGGAAACTAGGGTCGGCCTCGTGTCAAACGGTGCGCCCGGTCGAACTCGAAAGGCCCACTTGGAGTCTCTGGTCGGGTGACGCTCGATCGCCGCCATGCGGAGGGGCTCGACAGACGCGACTCGCTCGCAGGTTTCAGGGACCGTTTCGTTTTCACCGCCCCGCAGCGAATCTACGCGGACGGAAACTCACTCGGACGCCTACCGCTCCAGACGGTCGAGGGGATGCAGTTGGTCGTGCGCGACTGGGGCGAGCGCCTCGTCCGCGGATGGCAGGATTGGATCGAGCTCCCGGTCCGCGTCGGCGACCGGATCGGTCAGCTGATTGGGGCGAAGCCCGGCGAGACGCTCGCGTGCGACTCGACGACGGTCAACCTCTACAAGCTGGCGTGGGCCAGTCTCGATCTCTCACCGGATCGCGGCGTCGTGCTCGTCGAAGAGCATGACTTCCCGACAGATCGCTACGTGCTCGAGGGGATCGCCGCCAGCCGGGGGCTCGAGCTGCGCCGCATGGCGTCCGACCCCGTCGAAGGGCCGTCGGCCAACGACGTGGCTCGCGCGGCGGGCGCCGGCGACGTCGCGCTGGTCGTCCTCTCGCACGTCTCGTACCGCTCCGGCGCGCTGGCAGATCTCATGGCGATCACACAGGCGGCCCACGACGCCGGGGCGCTGATTCTGTGGGACCTCAGCCACTCCGCCGGCGCGGTGCCGGTAGCTCTCGCGGAGTCGGGCGCAGACCTGGCCGTGGGCTGCACCTACAAGTACCTCAACGCCGGGCCCGGGGCGCCCGCGTTCCTCTTCGTCCGAACCGATCTTCAGGAGCAGATGCGCTCACCGGTCTGGGGCTGGTTCGGGCAGCGGGACCAGTTCGCCATGGGACCGCGCTACGAGCCGGCGTCCGGGATCGAGCGCTTTCTGGCCGGAACGCCGCCAGTCCTCGGGCTCGCGGCCGTCGACGCAGGCGTCGAGTTGATCCTCGAGGCGGGCGTCGAGCGCGTACGAGAAAAGGCCCTCGCGCTGACGGAGCTCCTGGTCGCACTTCACGACGAGCGCCTCGCACCGCTCGGGTTGCGGTTGAACACGCCGCGGGATCCGTCGCGACGCGGCGCGCACGTTTCCCTCGCACACGACGAAGGCTGGCGCCTCTGCCGCGCGCTGATCGAGCGCGCCGACGTGATCCCGGACTTCCGCCCGCCGGACACGGTGCGCCTCGGCTTCGCCCCTCTCTACAGCCGCTTCGTCGATGTCTGGGACGCCGTCGACCGGCTGGCGCGGCTCGTGGAGACCGGCGAGTACCGCGAAGTCGAGGCCCGCCCTGCGCGGGTCACATGAACGCGGCAGGTCGGCCGAGCAACTCGGTATGCAGCAAGTCGGTGAGCCAGGCTCGGTGCCGGCCGGCCGACCAGCCGAACTCGACGGTCAGCGTGTAGTAGAGCTCGGGGCTCGCGAGGGCGCAATAGCGCTGCCCGGCCTCGGCGACGGACAGGCCGCCTCTGAGTTGGTCGCCGAGGCACAGGCGGACTCGTTCGGTCTGAACGGTCAGCCGGTCGTGCAGCAGGCGTTGGCCGAGGCCTGCGGCGAACGTCTCCTTGTCCGCCGCTCCGCGGATGACGCTGTGGATCGAACGGGTGCGGGCCAGGACCCCGCAGCTGTACTCGACCATCCTCTCCAGCTTCTTGCGGGAGTCAGGCAACCGGGCAACCTCGGTCCACGCATCTGCTTCCTGCATTGCCCGCTCGTCCTCCCCGGCGATCGCCAGCTCGATGACGCCTTCGAGCAGACCGCGCTTGCCGTTAAACGAGAGATAGATCGTCTCGGGTGAGACTCCGGCCGCCTCGGCGACTGCTGCGACCGTGGTTCCCGCATACCCGTGCTCGCCGAAGAGCCGAAAGGCAGCGTCGAGCACCCTCCGGCGTGTCTCTCGAGCCTGGTCCGCACGAAGCGGCGAGTGGTACTTGCGCTTGACCTCACTGGGCACTTCAATTACAGTAGCAATCAATTAACTCCAGTCTCTATGTACCCATTATCGATGGAAGAGATGAAGCGAGCAACGGTCGACGGTCTGGAGTTGGAGTTCGAGTTGCGGGGCTCGGGCGATCCGGTCGTCCTGATCCATTGGGGCCTGTGCGCCGCTTGGGCCGAGCCGTTCATGGAGGAGCCGGCGCTTGCCGATCAACACCTCCTCCTGAGATACCACCGTGCCGGCTTCGGCGGCAGCGGGCGAGTGCAGGGGCCGATCAGCATGGCCGAGCACGCTGCGCACTGCGCGCTGCTCATGCGTCAACTGGGGATCGAGCGGGCGCATATAGCGGGCCACTCCTCGAGCGCCGTGATCGCCCTGCAGCTGGCCCTGGACTTTCCGGATGCGGTTCTCACCCTCGCGCTGCTGGAGCCGGCGCGGCCCGTGCCGACGACCGCGGAGCAAGCGCAGTTCGTCCAGGAGTTCGTTGCCCCGGCAATACAGCGTTATCGCGCCGGCGACGAGGTCGGTGCCGTCGACACCTTCGCTCGGGGAGTCTTCGGAGCGGGGTACCGCACCCGACTGGAGCGCGGACTGCCGGGCGTCTTCGAGCAAGGCGTCGCCGACGCGGACGCGTTCTTCGGCCAGGAGCTACCCGCCTTGCAGAACTGGTCGTTCACGCAGGAGGAGGCCAGCCGGATCACGCAGCCGGTGCTCGGCGTCCTCGGGGAGAACACCGAGCCCACCTTCCCCGATCGACTGGAGCTGCTGCTGTCGTGGCTCCCGAACGCCGACCGGTTCGAGCTCGCCGGCGCGACTCACCTGCTGCACCTGCAGGACCCGCAGGGATTGGCGGAAGGGCTCGCCTCGTTCTACGCGCGGCACCCGCTCACGGCTCAACCTGCCTGACCCGGCGTCCGCCCGCCGAGGATCGTCGCAAGCGCGTCAAAGTCGATGTTCCCGCCCGAGACGATGCAGACGACCTTGCCGCTACCGACTCGGCCGGAGAAGGCGACGGCCGTCGCCAGGGCGCCGGCTCCTTCGGCGATCACCCGCGCGCGCTCGGCGATCAGCCGGACGGCGGCGGCGGTGTCGTCCAGCGTGACGGCGAAGGCATCGTCGATCAGCGGCTCCGCGAGCGCCCACATGCGCGGAAGGAGCGCCCGGGCGCCGGAGCCGTCGACGAATGAGGGCTGGTAGTCCACCTCCTGCGGCGAGCCGGCGGCGAGCGTGGCCGTGACGGGCGCGCCGGTTTCGGGCTCGGCCACGTAGACCCGGACGCCAGGGGCGAGGGCCTTGATCGCGCTGGCGATCCCGGTCGTCAGGCCGCCGCCGCCCCATGGGATCACGACGGCGTCGGCGTCGGGCAGGTCCTCGAGCAGCTCGAGCCCGATCGTGCCGTTCCCGGCCATGACACCGTCGTCCTCGACCGGGTGGACGAAGAGGCCGTCGACGCCCTCGAAGCGGTGCTGCTCGATCGTGTCCCACCAGCGCTCGAACGGCACCTTGACGACCTCGCCGCCGAGCCGCGCGATCGCGGCCAGCTTCGTCTCGGGCGCGTAGTCCGGGACGATGATCGTGCAGGGGACGCCCACCTCGCGCGCAGCCCAGGCGAGTCCCTGGGCCATGTTGCCGGCGCTCGCGGTGAGGACGCCGTTCGCGAGCTCCTCCGAGGAGGCGTTCCGCACGGCGTTGTAGGCGCCGCGCAGCTTGAAGGAGCCGATCGGCTGTAGGTTCTCGAGCTTCAGGTAGATCTCGGCCGGCGCCTCCGGCGCGTTCAGCCGGACGAGCGGGGTGCGGATCGCCGTTCCCGCGATCGTCTCGCGCGCCGCCCGGATCTGCTCGAGCGGGATCAGAACTCGACCTCCGTGCCGGTGCCCGTTTCCCGCGCCCGCGCCACCACGTGCTCGGCGGCGGCCAGGTCCTCGATCGCGATTCCGAGCGACTTGAACACGGTCAGCTCGTCGGCCGACGTCCGGCCCGGCGCAGCGCCGATGAGCACGTCGCCGAGCTCGGCCTTGATGTGGTCCGGCCCGATCGCTCCTTCGCGCAAGGGCACGAGGTAGTCGCCCGATTCGTTCTCGGTCGACTCCCGCCGGTCGACGAAGAGCGATGCGGCCGCGATCGTCGCCGTGTCGAGCTCGCGCGTCGTCGGGATCGACGAGCCGACCGCGTTCACGTGGGCGCCCTCGGCCAGCCAGTCGCGCTCGAGCACCGGCTCGGCCGAGCTGGTGACCGTCACGACCACGCCGGCGCCAAGCACGGCCGCCTCGGCGCTGTCGGCCACCTCGACCGGGAAGGGCGCGTCAGCCTCGGCCACCACCTGCCCCGCGTGCGCGGGCGTGCGGCTCCAGATCCGCGCGCGCTCGAAGCGGTCCAGGGCGGCCATCGCCTCGAGGTGCGAACGCGCCTGTACGCCGGCGCCGATGATCGCGAGCTCGGTCGCGTCCTCCCGCGCCAGCGCGCGCGTCGCAACGGCCGAGACGGCGGCCGTCCGGATCGCCGTGATCGGCGAGGCGTTCATGATCGCGATCAGCTCACCGGTCTCGCCGTCCGACAGCAGGACGGCTCCTTGATGGGCGTCGAGGCCTCGCTCGGGGTTGCGCGGGATGATGTTGATCGCCTTCAGCGCGAAGGCGGACGGCGAAGCTGCTCGATGAGCCGGCATCAGGCCGATGAGCCCGGGGGCGTTGGGCGGGCGGACGACGCTGCGGAGCGGCTGGTACATCTCGCCGCGCGCGAGCGCGGCGAGCGCGCCGCTCATCACCTCGATGCACTCGGCCATCGGCAGGAGCCGCTCGACCTCGGCCTCGGACAGAACCAGGATCATGCGGGGAACAGGGACGCGAGCTCCTGCCGCTCGCTGTGCGAGAGCTCGATTCCGAGAGCCGCCCGCGCCGGCTCCAGGTGAGCCGGGCTGCGCGGGCCGACGATCACCGACGTCACGTCCGGATGGCCGAGCACCCACGCGATCGCGAGGGTGGCGGTGTCGACGCCCCGGTCCGCTGCCGCGTCGGCGAACAGCTCGAGGCCGCGGTACACCTCCTCGTTGTCGAGATGCGTGTAGGGCCCGGGGCGCAGCGCCATCCGCGAGCCGGCGGAGGGCGCCTCCCCACGTCGGTACTTGCCCGTCAGCCAGCCGCCCGTCAGCGGGCCGAAGGGGGTGAAGCCGAGCCCTCGCTCGGCGCAGAGCGGGAGCACGTCGCTCTCCGCGGCGCGATCGAGCAGCGAGTAGGAGTTCTGCAGCCAGCCGATCGGGACAAGTCTTTCACGCTCGGCGATGTCGAGCGCCTCGACGAGCCAGGCGCCGTCCACGTTGCTCGCCCCGATCGCGCCCACCTTGCCCACCCGCACCAGCTCGTCGAGCGCGCGGAGGCTCTCCTCGAGCGGCGTCTCCGGGTCAGGCGCGTGGATCAGATACATGTCCACGCGATCGACCCCGAGGCGGGCGAGGCTGCCGTCGATCTGCCGGCGAATGCGGTCGCCTGCGAGGCCATGGTCGTCCGGGTCGCCTTCGACCGAGTGGAAGACCTTCGTGCTCAGCAGCACGGGCGCACGGCGCGCCGCTCGCCAGCGCCCGATCCAGGTCTCGCTGCGCCCACCCCCGTAAGCGTCGGCCGTGTCGAAGAAGCCGATGCCGAGGTCGACGGCGGCGTCCATGATCTCCGCCGCCTCCGCCTCGTTCTCGCCGCCCCCGAAGAGCGCCGGCGCGGAGCCGATGCCGCCGAAGTTCCCGCAGCCGAGGCCGATCCGCGAGAGCGTTAGGCCTGTGCGTCCGAGCGGCCGCTGCTCCATCGTCACGCCAGCAGGTGGCGGTGGCGGGCGAGCGCCTCGAGGACGGCGTCGATGTCGGTCGACGAGTTGTAGCTGTGCGCCGAAACGCGCAGGTTGCCGTCCCGCGACGAGGTGACGATGCCGTCCCCCTCGAGCGCCGCGACCAGCGCGTCGACGTCGGTGGAGCGAATGCAGATCAGCGCTCCGTGGCGCTCGGGCTGCTTCGGCGTCACGACGGTGCCGCCGAGCTCATCGACGCCGCCGATCAGCTGCTCGTTCAACGCGAGCACGTGGGCGCGCGTCTCCGCGATGCCGATCTCCTGCATCAGCTCGATGCCGGCAATGCCCGCGTAGATGGCCGGGATCGGCGGCGTGCCGGACTGGAAGCGCCGCGCCGTCGGCGAAGGCGAGTAGTCGTGGACGTCCATCTCGAAGATGTCGCGGTCGGCGAACCAGCCGGTGGCCGTGGGCCACGCGCGCTCGAAGAGCTCACGGCGGCAGTAGAAGAAGGCGAGCCCTGCCGAGCCGAGCAGGTACTTCAGCACGCCTGCGGCGAGGAAGTCGACGTCGAGCGCCTTGACGTCCACGGGCAGCGAGCCGACGGTCTGGTACGCGTCGAGCAGCACCAGCGCCCCGCGCTCGTGGGCCAGCTCGACCACGCCCTCGACGTCGATCATCGCGCCGCTGCGATAGGACACGTGCGTGATCGACACTAGCGCGGTGTCCTCGTCGATCGCGCGGTCGAAGTGCTCGAGCGGCACGGTGCCGTCGTCGGCGGGCGCCACGTGCTCGACGCGCGCCCCCCGAGCCGCCTGGGCGTGCCAGATCTGCCCGACGGTGGGGAACTCGAGGTCGGAGATGACGATCTTCGACCGGCGCGCGTAGCGCAGCCCGGTGGCCAGCGCGCTCACGCCGGCGGACAGGGACGTCGTCACCGCGATCTCGTCGGGCTCCGCGTTCACCAGCCGGGCGAACGAGCCCCGGGCCGCCTCCGTGCGCTCGACCCAGTACTCCCACGGCGCGCCGTGCTCGTCCCAGTCGGCCAGGTACGCCTCGTAGGCCTCGCGCACGGCGTCGGAGAGCGCGCCCTGCGAGCAGCTGTTGACGTAGACGAGGCGTTCGAGGATCGGGAAGCGGTGGCGGACCCGGTCGGGCAGCGGGCGGACGGCGGCGGGACTAGCGGCCAAGGTATGCCTTCCGCAGGCCCTCGTCGGCGAGCAGGTCCTTTGCCACACCGGCGAGCACCACGCGCCCGGTCTGGAGCACGTAGCCCCGGTCGGCGATCGACAGCGACACATTCGCGTTCTGCTCCACGACGAGGACGGCGACGCCAGACTCGTGCACCTGCTGGATGATCTCGAAGTTCCGCTCGACGAGGATCGGTGCCAGCCCCATCGACGGCTCGTCCATCAGCAGCAGCTTGGGCTGCGACATCAGCGCACGGCCCATCGCGACCATCTGCTGCTCGCCGCCGGACAGCGTCCCAGCGAGCTGTTTGCGCCGCTCGCGCAGCAACGGAAACAGTGCGAAGACGCGTTCGAGCGCCTCCTGGAAGCCGTCCTTGCGCAGGTACGCGCCCATCTGCAGGTTCTCCAGCACCGTCATCGGCGCGAAGAGCCGCCTGTTCTCCGGGACGATCGCGAGGCCGCGGGCGATCCGATAGCTCGTGGGCCGACCGGTCACGTCCTCCCCCTCGAGCTCGACCGTGCCGCGCCGCGGGTGCACGAGGCCGAGGATGGTCTTCAGCGTCGTCGACTTGCCCGACGCGTTGCCGCCGAGCAGGCACACGAGCTCGCCCTCGCCGACCTCGAGCGAGACCCCCTGGAGGATGTG
Source organism: uncultured Actinomycetes bacterium (assembly GCA_963738205.1). Taxonomy (GTDB): domain Bacteria; phylum Actinomycetota; class Thermoleophilia; order Gaiellales; family Gaiellaceae; genus DATFQE01. The sequence goes on along the minus strand of CAVTVQ010000007.1, from coordinate 1,209,940 downwards.
GATCTCGCCGTAGAAGGTGTCCACATCGGAGAGGCGGAGCAACATCAGCCGCCCCCCGCCGCCTTGAGCCCGAGGTACGCCTCGACCACCAGCTCGTTCGTCGCCACCTGCTCGAACGAGCCCTCGGCGATCTTGACGCCGTGGTCGAGCGCGACGACACGGTCGGAGATGCCCTCGACCACGTGCATGTCGTGCTCGATCACGAGGATCGTGTAGCCCGCGTCGGTGCGCAGGCGGCCGATCAGCTCGGTGATCTCCTGCGTCTCGGCGGGATTCATGCCCGCGGCCGGCTCGTCGAGCAGGAGCAGGCGCGGGTTCGCCCCCATCGCGCGCGCGATCTCGAGCCGCCTGCGGTTGGCGTACGAGAGGCTGTAGGCGGGCTCATCCCAGCGGTAGCCCACCAGCCGCTGGCCGAAGAATGAGAGCTTCTCCTCCGCCATCTGCGCGATCTCGCGCTCCTCGCGGCGGGCGCGCGGGAGCCGCAGCATCGACTCGACCACGGTCGCCTTCGTGTGGCCGTAGGCGGCGGCCATCACGTTCTCCTTCACGGTCATGTTCAGGAACAGCCGCAGCGTCTGGAAGGTGCGGGCGATCCCCAATCGCGTGATCTTGTGTGGAGCGAGGCCCGCGATCCCCTGGCCGCCGAATGCGATCTCCCCCTCGTCGGGCGCGTAGATGCCGGTGACGAGGTTGAACAGCGTCGTCTTGCCGGCGCCGTTCGGCCCGATCAGGCTGACGATCTCGCCCTCGTCCACGCGCACGCTGAGGTCGTCGATCACACGCAGCCCGCCGAACGACTTGCTGACGCCCTTCAGCTCGAGCAGCACCGCCATCAGACGATCTCCACTCGAGGCGTCCCGAGGAGCCCCTGCGGGCGCACCGTCATCAGGCCGACGAGGAGGGCGCCGAACAGGATCCACCGCGCGACCGCCGGCTGCTCGACGAAGCTCGTCTCCCACACGATCGCCGCCAGGTAGATCGTCGGGACGAGCGCGATCGTTCGCACCGTCCCGTGCAGGCGCGTGAGTGTCAGGACCATGGCGACGAGCGTCACGTAGGCGACGTTCGCGAACCGGTCGTGCCCGGTCGGGATCACGACCCAGTGGCCGATGGCGCCTGCGAGCCGCCCGCCCTCGACGACCACGCCGCCGGTCCAGGACGGCGCGAGCAGGTGGACCAGCTGCTCGGTCACGAAGCCGAGAAGCACGACGCCGCCGAGCACGGCACCCAGCTTCCACAGCGGCCGAATCGTCAGGGCAAGCAAAAGGATGATCACCGCGTAGAAGAGCAGGCGTGCGTTGTCCTGCGGGTTCTCGGGCGCGAGGAACTGGAAGGACATGTTGATCACGATCGCGCCGATCACGACGCCGGTGAGGCTGCCGACGCCGCCGAGGATCACGATCGCGTAAATCGTGATCAGCAACGGGATGCCGAAGTTGCCGGCGGTGACCGCCGTGAGGACCGACGCGAAGATGCAGCCGGAGAGGCCGGCGATCGCCGAGCCGAAGGCAAAGGCCAGCAGCTTCAGGTAGTTGACCGGGATGCTCATCGCCTCGGCCGCGAGCGGGTCCTCGCGCAGCGCGCGCCAGGCGCGGCCGGTGCGCGACTCGCTGAGGAAGTGGAGACCGGCGAGGACGAGCGCGACGGCGAGGAGCAGGAAGTAGTACTGCTGCTTGCGCGTCGTCAGCTCGTAGCCGAAGAAGCGGAGCGGGTCGATGTCGGCGATCCCGTTCGGGCCGCCGGTCAGGCCTTTCCCCGCCACGGTCGGGTTGGCGGCGTTGACGAAGAAGACGAAGGCCTGGCCGAAGAACAGCGTCACGATCGCCAGGTAGTCGCCGAGCAGCCGGCGCGAGGGGATGCCGAGCAGCAGGCCGAGCAGCGCGGTGGCCGCCATGACGAGCGGGATCGTGATGGTGGCGGGCCAGTGGATCCCGTACTGCTCGGAGGAGAGCAGGGCGTACAGGTAGGCCCCGAAGCCGAAGAAGGCGACGTAGCCCAGGTCGAGGAGACCTGCATACCCGACGACGACGTTCAGGCCGAGCCCGAGCAGGATGTAGAGCAGGGTGAAGATGCCGTAGGCGAACAGATCGCCGCGCCCCATCCAGAGCGGCAAGGTGGCGCAGAGGGCAACGAACACCGCCAGCCGAGCCCATGGGGGCACGTGCTCGATCCAGCGGCGAATCCTCCCCACGATCCCCGTGGGGCCTTCGCGCCGGTCCTCGACCTGTGCCACCCAGTCGTCCACGCCGACACGAGGATGGGAGCGCTCGTCGGGCACCGTCGGCAGATCCGGAGTCTTTCTGCCGTCGCTCATCAGACCTTGTTGATCGCGCGCGCGCCGAGCAGGCCGCTCGGTCGCACGAGCAGGACGAGGATCAGGATGCCGAACACGAACAGGTCGGACCAGCGCCCGCCGACGTAGCCGGCGGCGTACGCCTCGGCGAGCCCGACGACCAGACCGCCGAGCATGGCGCCGGGAATGCTCCCGATGCCGCCGACCACCGCCGCCGTGAACCCCTTCAGGCCGGCGAGGAAGCCCATCAGGTGGAACACCTGGCTGAACAGGAGGCCGAACATCACCCCGGCCGCGCCCGCGAGCACCGAGCCGATGAAGAAGGTCGACGCGATCACGCGGTCGACGTCGATGCCCATCATCGCGGCCGCCTCGCGGTCGTACGAGGTCGCGCGCATCGCCTTGCCGAGCTGCGTGCGGGCGACGAAGAGCGTGAGCGCCACCATCAACGCCGCGGTGAGCACGACCACGACGACCTGGATCGTCTGCACGTTGACGCCGTCGATGACGAACACCGGGTCGACGAGCGGCCCGGGGATGAACAGCTCCGGCTGCGCCGAGCCGAGCACGAACGAGTCGTAGCTGCGGAAGCCGGCTCCGAGGAGCAGCAGCGCGCTGTTCTGCAGGAAGAACGAGACGCCGAGCGCGCTGATCAGGGGCGCGAGCCTGGGTGCGTCACGTAACGGCCGGTAGGCGAAGCGTTCGATCACCACCCCGAGCGCGCCCGACCCCAGCATCGCCGCGATGAACATCAGGACGATCAGCGGCAGGAGCGCGATGTCGAGCGACAGCGGGCCCCCGAAGGCCGTGAGCACGCCGTAGCCGATGAACGCGCCCACCATGTAGACGTCGCCGTGGGCGAAGTTCAGCAGCTTGAGGATCCCGTAGACGAGCGAGTAGCCGAGCGCGATCAGCGCGTAGAGGCTGCCCAGCGTGATGCCGTTGACCGTCAGCTGGATGAACAGTTGCGCGTCGAAGGCGAGCGGAAGCTCCACGGAAGTCGAAAACCCTCTCAGAACGGCGTGCGGCCCACCGGAAGGATGGGCCGCACGCCGTCAGTCAACGTCGTGGAGCGTTACGCGACGCGGACGTACGCGCCGGTGTTGCTGATCTGGTAGATGCCGAAGTCGGCCGGGCGCTCCATGTCACCGGGAGCCAGCGGCGCCTTCTTCTTCTGGACGAACTTGACCGTGAAGCCGAGCAGCGACTGCGCCTTCGGGATCACGGTGCTGGTCATGTTGCGCCGAACCTCGCCGCGGGTCGCCGTGCCGTTCTTGCACGCCTTGTCGACCGCCCGCACGACCACGTCGGTCGCGACGTAGCTCGGGAGGCCGAACAGCTCGGTCGAGCCCTTGCCGGGGCCCTTCTTGTACGACGCGATGATCTTGCTCTTCAGGTCGATCGGGAAGAACGAGACGAGCGAGCCCGGGATCTTGAAGCTGTCCGGGTCGAACAGGCCGTCGGAGCCGAACAGGCGCGCCGTCTTGCCCGCGGCACGGAGCTGCTGGCCGAAGAGCTGAGCCTTCGGGGCGAGCTGCCACGGGACGTAGACGACCTGCGTGTCGGACGGGATGCGGGCCACGAGCGACGAGAAGTCGGTCGTCGACTCCTCGTTGACGGACTCACGCCGGACGGTGGCGCCCTGGTTCTTCAGGATGCCCTCGACCGTGTCCGCGAGGCCGGTGCTGTAGCTGTTCTGCGCATCCACGATGGCCACACGCGTCGCCCGCAGGACGGAACGGATGTGGGTGGCCACCTTCGGCCCCTGCTGGTCGTCGTTCGGGACGGTGCGGAAGAAGTAGCCCCGCCGCGTTCCGTCGTTCGTCAGGCTCGTCCGCGTGGCCGACCCCGAGATATAGCCGAGACCGCCGTTGCGGAACGGTGCCGACGACACCTGGACCTCCTGGCTGCCGGCCGGGCCGACGACGCCGAGGATCTTCGAGTTCGACGCGAGCCGCTCCGCGACCTGGATCGCCTGCGCGGTGTCCGGAAGCTGCGTGTCACCCGAGACGACCTTGAACTTCGTCTTCTTGTGGGAGGCGTTATAGCGCGAGACGTAGTACTTGGCCCACCTCAGCTGCTGCGAGCCGATCGACGCTGCCGGGCCGGTGATCGGGGCCGCCACACCGATCGTGCGCGTCTTCCCGCACGTCAGCAGGGCCCTGTCGCCCGCCGTCGCAGCAGCGGACGACCCCAGGCGGTCGGAGCCGGCGTTGCCGCCCAGAGCGGATGCGGCCACCGCGGCCGCGACCGCGACGGTCAACGCCGCGAGCACGAGTGTTCTCTTCATCGTCCCTCTCTTCCTTCGATTGGCACTTTCCTAGACTCCTCTCGAGGTCACGAGTTGGCTTCGTAGGCACGTGAGGCCGGGTCGCCCGATGGGTGGAACACGCCGAGCACTCGCATCTGACCCTCGCCCGTGTTCTCGAGACAGTGTTCGACCAAAGGCGGCAGATGGATGCATGAGCCGCCGGCGATCACCGTCTCCGCTCCGTCGAGATGCAGCTTGCCCTCGCCCTCGATGACGTAGATCACCTCGTCGTACACGTGGCTGTGGTCGGGCGCGCGCCCGGGATCGATCAGGCCGAGGAACTGCGTGACGTCCAGGGAGCCGACCTCCTGATCGACGAGGTAGCGGAACTTCCGATCGCTCCCCGCCGGCAGCATCGGCCGGTCCGCCCAGCGCACCGTCCGCCGTTCCGTCTCGGGCGCCGAGCCGTTGTCCTGCGGAGCGCTGACCGCGAGGACGACGAGCTCATCCGGCCCGGGATTGTCGAGCTCGAAGCTCTCGCCGGCCGCGACGTACGCGCCCGTGTCCGGCTCGAGCTCATAGGTGCGGCCGTCCACGACGAGCGTTCCTCGGCCGGAGACGACGAAGAGCACGTTCTGGACTCCGTCGAGACGACGCGGCCTCGAGCGCCCGGGAGCGCAGCGAAGGACCCGCTGCTCGAGCCGCTCGGAGCCCGAGCTGCGGTCGATCGTCACCCGCACCGCAGCCGTGTCGTCGGCCTCGGTGCGACTCTCGACCGCGTGCTCGTCCACGACGAACCCGCGCATCAGTCCGCCGCCCCAGAAATCAGTGATGCCGCAGGCACAGGGCGATTCTCGCACTGTGTGAACGAGAAGTGAACCCGCTGACGCGTGTTTACGGCGACCGCCGCTCGTTGCCGTCGAAGATCCGCATCGGCAGGTCGGCGAGCGGGACCCCTCCGCCGGGTGTCACCAGCCAGGTGTCCTGCATGTAGAGGCACTCGCGGCCGTCGCCGGAGATTGCGTGCGGGTGCATCGAGAAGACCATGTTCTCGGCCAGCTCGGTCTCGACGCCCTCGCCGATCTTCGGGAACTCGATCATCGTCATCCCGATCGAGTGGCCGGTGACGTGGCCGAGGGCGTAGCCGCGGTCGGAGAACCCCTGCGAGACGGTGCGATGGACGTCGTGGGCGGTCGCTCCCGGCCGCAAGGCCTTCCTCGCGGCCGCGTAGTACTCCTCGTAGGCGTCGCGCATCCGCTCCACCTCCGGGGTCGTCGTGCCGATCGCGCGCGAGACCTCGACCCAATGCCCGCCGGGCCCGGCCACCTCGAGCGACGGGATGCAGAAGTCGCCGAGCACGGTGTCGCTGCGCGCGATCGCGAACTCGGTGCCAACAAGCACCATGTTCATCGTCAGGCGCCCGCACCCGGACTCCACGAAGAGCTCCTCGGCGGGCGCCAGCACCTCGGCAGCGGTGCGGCCCGGCGCGTACGCGTCCAGGAAGGCCCAGAAGCCGTCGGTGTTGATGCGCACGCTCTCACGGACCGACTCGAGCTCCTCGTCGCTCTTGACCGCGCGGGCGAGGTCGAACTCGACGTCCCACGGCACCAGCTCGGCCCGGCCCTCGAGCATGCGGTAGTCGCGCACGGCCATGACGTAGTCGAGCCCGTACACGCCCACCCGCTTGCCGGCCAGCCGGTCGGCGAGCCACTCGCCGGGGCGGTCGACGAACACCTGGTCGTCGATCCACGTCGTGTCGTGCTCCCCCACGTAGCGCGCCTCCGTGGGGAAGACGATCGAAGGATCGCCGTCGACGGGCAGGAGCACGTAGGCGTAGCGGTGGACGATGCCGAAGCCGGACAGGTACGTCACCGCACCCTCGAACCCGGTGTACTCGTTGCCCGCGACGAGGGCTGCCTCGAGGCCGTCGCGCGCGAGCGCCTCCCGCACGTTCCGGTAGCGCCGCTCGACCTCCGCCCCGCTCACTGCCGCCATGAAGCCTCCATCCCCTTGATCAGTGCCACGACCGCCAGGTTGAGCGGCGTCGGCACGCCGGTTTCCCGTCCGAAACGCACGACGCCGCCGTTCAGGAAGTCGATCTCCGACTGACGGCCCGCCTCCACGTCCTGGAGCATGCTCGCCTTGTGGTCGTAGGCCACGTCGCGGCGAGCCGCGTAGTCGATCAGCTCCTCGGGGTCGGCGTCCAGCTCGATCCCCTGCGCCGCAGCGACCGCCTTGCCCTCGTCGACGAGCGCGCTCACGAGTCGGCGCAGCTCCGGGTCCTCACAGACACGGCCGTGGGTCAGGCCGGTGAGCGCGCCGATCGGGTTCGTGGCCGCGTTGAAGATCAGCTTGCGCCACTGCGGCCCCCGCGCGTCGGCGACCGCCTGCGTAGGCATGCCCGCGCGGGTGCACGCGTCGGCGAGGCGCTCGACCGCCTCCGTTGGCGCCGGCCGCGGCTCGAACGGGCCGATCGTGGTGTCACCCTTGACGTCCCACTGGACGTGGCCGGGCTCGAGGATCTTGCCCGCAGGAAAGGTGGTGCCGCGGACGACGCGTTCGACATGCTCGGCGATCGCCTCCTCGTTGCCGACGCCGTTCTGCACCGAGCAGACGCTCCCGTCGGCGAAGGCATGAGCGGCCGCGGCGACCGCGGAGCCCGTGTGCATGCTCTTCGTCGCCACGAGCCCGAAGTCGCAGGCCGGGAGCTCGGCGGCGTCGGTCGTCGCGCGCGGCCGGCCGACGACGTCCTCGGCACCGGAGAGCCGCAGGCCCTCGGCGTTGATGGCGGCGACGTGCTCCGCCCAGACGTCGTAGGCCCAAACCTCGACGTCGTCCAGGCGGGCAAGGTTCGCAGCGAACAGGGAGCCGACCGCCCCGCAACCGACGACGCACACCCTCATCGCAGGCTCGGCAGCGAGAACTCCCGGCCCCCGGTGAGGCCGGACGGACGCAGGATCAGCACGGTCGCCATGATCGCGCCAAGCAGGATCAGGCGTGAGCCCGACGGGAGGTCGAGCGCGCCGACGCCGTCCTCGGCCTCGATCAGGAACGAATTCAGGCCGCTCACCGCGAGCGCGCCGAGCACGGCTCCCCACAGGCTCGAGACGCCACCCACCACCAGCATCGCCAGCGTGATGAACGTGAGCTCGAGGTAGACCTGCTCGGTCGTGATCGAGCCCAGCTCGTGGACGAGCAGCCCGCCCGCGAAGCCGGCGAGCGCTCCGGAGGCCGTGAACGCCCAGAGCCGCTGGCTGTGGACGTTGACGCCAACTCCCCGCGCGGCGGCGGCATCCTCGCGCGTCGCTCGCAGCTGCCGCCCCAGCGGACTGCGCTGGTAGGCGAAGGCGACGGCGACCACGATCAGGGCTCCGACCGTGGCCTGCAGCGCGCCCGTGGTCTCGGGGACGAGCGACAACGTGGTCGCGCCCGGGCCGATCTTCGTCCACTCGCGCAGCAGGTTGTGCGTGATCTCGAGCACGGCGAACGTCGCGATGCCGGCCGCGAGCCCCGACAGCCGCATCAGCGGCAGCCCGACGAGGAAGGCGAAGATGCCTCCGGCCGCCGCCGCCAGCGCGAGCGAGGCCGCGTTGCCGACGGTGTGGTCACGCAGGACCGGGAACAGCTGCGGCAGGACGCCCGTCTTCGACTCGAGCGGGATCGTCATCAGTCCGGCGGTGAAGGCGCCGACGGCGACGAAGCTGATCTGCCCGAACGAGAGCACGCCCGAGTTGCCGACGAAGACGTAGATCGCGACGACGATCGCGACCGAGACAAGTGCGTCCAGGAAGTAGATCTCGTTGGCGCCGCTCACGAACCGCGAGCCGATGCCGACCGCGACGACGAGCGCGGCGGGCACCGCCACCTGGACGAGGGTCGCGAGCGACCTCATACGCGCTCCGCGGCGGCACTGCGGCCGAACGCGAACAGGCCCGCCGGCCGGAGGAGCAGAACGAGGATCACCAGCGCGAACACCGCCGAGGGGAGGAACACGCTCTTGTCGGTGGGCAGGACGCCGTTGATGATCCCGGTCGCGAAGCCGATCGTGAAGCCGCCGAGGGTGGCGGTCCAGAGCCGGTCGATCCCGCCGACGACGACGCCGACCAGGACGACGATCGTGTCGCGCAGGGCGAAGTCCGGACCGACGAACGGGAACTGGACGGTGAGCAGGACGGCCACCGTCGCGGCGAGCAGGCCCGAGAGGAAGACGGCGAAGCCGATCACCCGGTTCGCGCGCACGCCGAGCAGGCGGGCGGTGCCGAAGTCGGCGGCCGCCGCCCGCATGTGCAGGCCGATCGTCGTCCGTGCGAGCAGCAGCGCGAGCAGCAACAGCGCCACCGCCGCGACGATCACGGCGGCGATCGTGATCTTCCGGACCTCCACGCCTCCGACGGTGATCGCCTGGTTGAACGACGCGATCGAGGTGGCGATCTCGCCGATCGTGTCGTCGCGGATGTCGATCGCCAGCGCGATCGCCTGCAGCATGAACGCGATCGCGAACGTGGTCACGAGCATTACCGCCGGCGACGCGCCCCGTAGCGGCCGGAAGACCACGCGGTCCATCAGCATCGAGAGCGCGACGACGACCGCGAAGCAGGCCGCGATGCTCGCCGCAACCGGCCACGAGGCCGTGAAGGCGAGGGTGTACGCCCCGGCCATGATCAGCTGGCCGTAGGCGAAGTTGACCAGGCGCAGCACGCCGAAGACGAGCCCGATCCCGACCGCCATCAGCGCGTAGATCGCTCCGAGGCCGAGCGCGTCGACGACCGTCTGCGCGTCGAAGGCGGCGAGGACACTCATGAGGCGAGGTAGGCGGCGATGATCTTGTCGGTGTCGTCCGCGTCCGCGGGGCCGAGGGTCATCCGCAGCTCGCCGTTCGCGAGCACGTGCGTCCGGTCCGCGAGCGCAACGGTTCGCTGGGCGCGCTGCTCGACGAGGAGGATCGTCACGCCGTTCTCCCTGATCCGCGCGAGCGCGCCGAAGACGTCGTCGACGAGCGTCGGTGCGAGCCCGAGCGACGGCTCGTCCAGGAGCAGCACCTGCGGCCCAGCCACGAGGGCGCGCCCGATTGCGAGCTGCTGCTGCTGCCCGCCCGAGAGCGCGCCCGCCGAGCGGCGGCGGAACTCGCGCAGGACGGGGAAGAGCTCGTAGGCCTGGGCCAGCGCGCCCCGGCCGTTGCGGCCCCGCCTGGCGGCGAGCCCGAGCCGCAGGTTCTCCTCGACGCTGAAGTCGGCGAAGATCCGGCGGCCCTCGGGGACGAGTGCGACGCCCTCGTGAGCGATCGCCTCCGGCGGCCGGCCGAGGATCGAGCGGCCGTCCAGGCGCACGTCGCCTGCGTGAGCCGGGACGAGCCCGGTGATCGCGTGCAGCGTCGTCGACTTCCCGGCGCCGTTCGGCCCGATCAACCCGACGATCTCGCCCTGCTCGACGCCGAGGCTCACGTCACGGACGGCCGCGACCGCCCCGTAGCGCACCTCCAGGCCGACGACCTCCAGCGCGGGATCAGCCATCGGTCACCGGCGGCTCGCCGAGGTAGGCGGCCGCCACGTCGAGGTTGCGCCGGATCTCGGCGGGCGTTCCCTCGGCGAGGGTCTGGCCCTGGTCGAGCACCTGGATCCGGTCGCACACGTCCATGACGAGCGCCATGTTGTGGTCGATCAGCAGCACGCCGGCCTCGTGGTCGTCACGGACGGAGCGAACGACGGCGGCGAAGTCGGGCACCTCCGCCTCGGGGAGCCCGGCCGCCGGCTCGTCCATGAGCACGAACGCGGGCTCCGTGGCGAGGGCACGGGCGACGCCGAGCCGCCGCTCGTCGCCGTGCGCGAGCGTGCCCGCCGGAGCGTCCTCCAGGCCGCCAAGGGCCAGCAGCTCGAGCAGCCCGTCCGCGCGCCTTCGCGCTTTCCGCCCGCCGGCACCGACTCCGAGCGCAGCTACCTCGACGTTCTCGCGCACGGTGAGCTCGCGGAAGGAGCGGCTGTGCTGAAACGTGCGCGCCAGACCGGCCCGCGCGCGCCGGTGCGCGCTCCAGCCGGTGATTCGCCGCCCGCCGAGCTCCACGGTCCCGGCGGTGGGAAAGTCGAAGCCCGAGAGCACGTTGACGAGCGTGGACTTGCCGGCCCCGTTCGGACCGATCAACCCGACGACCTCGTGCCGGTGCAGCTCGAGCGAGATGTCGACGAGGGCGCGGACGCCCTGGAACGACCGAGAGACGGAGGAGGCCCGAAGAGCTTCTCCGGGCCTCCTCTGCGCGTCCTGCGCGACCGCCGACTCCGACAACTAGATCTTCGGAACGACCTTGGCGGTCACTCGGCCTACGAGCTTGGCCTTGTTGTCCTGGATCTTGATCACGCGGTACTCGCGCCCGAAGACGCTGTGGAGCTGCTTCGAGAAGCTGACCTTGCCGGAGATAGTGGGCACCTTCTTGAACTTCTCGAGCTGGGCGGAGAGCACGGTGCCCGTCGTCGAGCCGTTCGCGCGCCTGATCGCGGTTGAGATCCCGTCGACGGCGGCGGCGCCGGTCACGAAGCCGCCGGTCGCGGCCTTGACCGACTTGGCCAGCGACCGCACGGCGTTGCTCGGGTCGTCGCCGAACACCGAGGCGTAGGTGACTGCGTAGTACTCGGTCACCTTCGGGTTCTTCGTCGCCCAGTAGGTGCCGTCACCGGCCCAGGAGTTGAGGATGGGCGTCTTGTTCCCGAGCGAGCGCAGGCCCGACACGAACGCCGGCAGCTCGCCGAACGCGGTCGAGGTCACGTAGACGTCCGCCTTGCGGCTGTTCAGCCGGCTCACGGCCGTCTGGACGTTGTTGGCGCCCGTGGCATAGCTCTCCTTGGCGACGATCTTGCCGCCGAGCTGCGTGAAGCGCTTGTCGAACGCCTGGACGACGTTCTTGAAGTAGACGAGCAGCGTGTTGCTCGCGAGACCGGCGGAACGCCAGCCTTTGCGGTACGCGTACTCGGCCATTGCCGACCCCTCGTCCTGCGCCACGTTTCCGAAGCTGAACGCGAGCTTGCCCTTCGCCTTGCCAAAGCGCTTGGGGCCCATCTGGTCGGTGCCGATGCAGGGTGCGATCGCGAGCACGCCCCGGTTGATCGCCTCCTGAACGACCGGGGTGGCGAAGTCGACATCGCACGTGGTGAACATCACGTCGGCGCCCTTGCCGAGGAGGGTGCGCGCGCAGGACTTCGCGCGGGCGGGATTGTTGTTGTTCGTGTCGCAGGTGTCGATGCGCAACTGGCGGCCGTCGACGCCACCCTTGCCGTTGATCTGCTTGACGCGGATCTTCGCGGCCGCGAGCGCCGGGCCGTCGAACGGGGCCATCTGGCCCTTGCTGTCGAACGCCCACCCGATCACGATCGGGCCGCCCTGCTTGACCGTGGCACTTCCTCCCGTCGCTCCGACCATGGCGATTCCGATCGCCAGGCCCGCAGCTAGAGCGCCCCACCTTCTGGCACCTCTCATGTACGCACTCCCTTTCCCGTCGCGGGTTCCCCCGTCGGACTATTGAATTACATACGGCTCCGCCGGGTCAATTGGACTCCCACGAGGCCTCGCGCGCCTTCACCAGCCTGTACATCGCGGTCTGCAGCGGCACGTCGACGCCGAGCCGCTCGGCCTCGCGGACGAGCGCGCCCGTGATCGAGTCGATCTCGGTCGGACGCCTGGCCTCCACGTCCGCCAGCATCGAGGGGTAGTGCCGGCTGCCGCGCTGGGTGGCGAGCACGTTCATCTCCCACGGGTCCTCATGGAGCTCGACGCCGGCGGCGGCCGCAACGCGCGTGCCTTCCTGCATCAGCGCCCGGACGAGGTGCCCGAGGTCCTCCCGCCGCGCCTGCTCGGCGAAGTGCGAGTCGTGCGGGAGCGCCGTGAGCGCCGCGACCGCGTTGACGGTGGAGTTGAAGATCAGCTTCGACCACTGGGCCGGGCGCAGATCCTCGAACGCGCGGGCCTTCAGCCCAGACTCGACGATCAGGCCCGCGACGGTCTCGACGAGCCCGTACGGCGTGTCCCCATAGGGCCCGAGCCAGGTCTCGGTGTCGAGGATGTACTCGACATGCGTGTCGGCGTGGCGCGTGCCGCTCATGAACGTCACCGCCGAGATCAGCCGCCAGTCGCCCTGGTCGCGTACCGCCTCCTCGGCGCCGAGGCCGTTCTGCACGGTCATCACCGCGGCGTCGGGCCAGTGCCCATGGAGCCTCGCGGCGGCCGCGCCGAGCTCCGTCGTCTTCGTCGTGACGATCACCAGGTCGGCCTCCGGCAGATCGGCCGGATCGGTGGCCGCGCGCAGCTCGGCGGTGAAGTCGTGCCGGCCCGAGACGCGCAGTCCGTGCTCCGAGAGCGCACGCGCATGCTCCTCGCGCCGGCAGAGAACGGAGACGTCGGCGACACGCGCGAGATGGGCGGCGTAGAGGCTGCCGATCACCCCGCCTCCGACCACGCACACGTGCTCGATCAGCGCCGCTCCCAACAGTCGATGAAGGCCTGCCGTCCGCGCCGAGCCAGCTCGTCGGCGGGGACGTCCCAGAGCGAGTCGGGGAGCGCGGTCCCGAAGGCGCCGTTGTCCGAGAAGATCTCGAGGTCGTAGAAGCCGTCCCAGCCCCCGCGGTCGAGCAGGCCGAGGATGCGCGGAACGTCGGCCACACCGTCGCCGGGCAGCAGCCGGTCGGCGAAGCTCCGCGTCGGGCGGCGCACGTCGCAGACATGGACGCCGACGATCCGCTCGCGGTGCGCGTCGAGGTCGGCCTCGAGGTCCGAGTCCCAGAGGTGCCAGGAGTCGAAGAGGATGCCGACCGAGTCCCCGACGCCGGCCTCGTCGATCAGCTCCACGGCCTCGCCGATCGTGTGGACGATCGTCCAGTCCTCGCCGTCGTGACGGCTGTACGGCTCGAGCCCGACCGTGAGCCCGAGCGAGCTGGCTTCCGCGGCGATACTCCTGAGCCCGTCGACGACGACGTCGCGCGGTCCCGGCCCGGTGAGAAGCACCACCGCGGTCGGCTCGAACGGCGCCAGGCGACGCAGGCCGGCGCAGTAGGCGTCCACGCGCTCGGCCGGATCCTGCGGGCCCGGCATCGGCAGCGACGTGATCGACGGCACGGCCGGGACGGCGTTGGTCGAGGTCAGGCCGCTGCCCCTTAGCGCCGCGAGCAATTCGTGCTCCTCGCCTGCTCGCAGCTTGATCTCCCAGAGGCCGATGCCCTCGGCGCCCGCGTCGCGGTAGGCGAGCAGGTCGTCCTCGAAGCTCGCGGGCAGCGTGCTGATCTGCGAGATCGAGAAGGGCGGCTTCACCGGCGCGCGAGCCCGCGAACCCGACCCAGCGCCCGCTTCGGCAGCGACGCCTTGAGCAGCTGCTGGGCGACGAGCGTGCCCGAGCCGGCACCGAGCCCCGGGCCGGGGTGCGTGCTCGCGCCGATGTGCCACAGACGGTCGACCACGGTCGCGTGGCCGGGGCTTCCCGGGAAGGGCCGCCAGAGGAAGTTCTGGTCGAGCGCGAGTGAGCCGCCGTACGGGTCGCCGTGGGCCAGGTTGACGTTCGCCCGCTCGAGGTCGGCGGGCGAGAGCACCGCCCGCGCCTTGATCGCGCCTTCCAGGTTGGGGATCTGCCGTGTGAGTCGCGCGACGATCCGGTCCGCATAGCGGTCGCGGAGCTCCTCGGTCCAGGTTCCGTCGCCGGGATCGAGCTCGCCCGCTGCGTCTCCGCGGACGCGCGACGGCAGCTCCTGGAGCTGGATCCAGAGCAGTCCGGCGCCTTCGGGCGCGCGTGAGGGATCCATCGTCAGGGGCTGGCCGACGACGATCGTCGCCTCGGCGGGCAACAGGCCGCGCTCGGCCTCGTTCACGGCGCGCGAGACGCCGTCCAGGCCGGGAGTCACGTGCACGACCGCCGTTTGGCCGAGCCGCTCCTCGCCGTCCCACCGCGGCGGCTCCGAGAGCGCCAGGTGGATCTGCATCTCGCCGCGTCCGTACCGGTAGCGGCGGGCCTTGGCCGCGAGCTCCGCCGGCACGTCTCCGTCGCCCAGCAGCCGCTCGTAGAGCTGGGTCGGCGTCACGTTCGCGATCACCGCGCGGCTCGCCGTGACAGTCTCGCCATCGGCTAGCCGGACGCCCGTCGCCTTGCCCTCGGCGACCACGACGCGCTCGACGTCTCGGCCGGTCTCGCACACGCCGCCGTGGTCGTTGATCAGCCGGGCGAGCGCCTCGACCAGCTTCGCGCCGCCGCCGCGGGGGATGGGCATCCCGCCCTCCTGCACGGCCACCGCGATCACCTGCGTCATGTAGCCGGACGCTGCCGCATCCGGTCCGAGCCCGGTGTGGAGCACCCACGGCGCGAGCAGCCCGTGCGCCCGCTCCGAATCGAACGTCCTCGTCAGCCAGTCCCGGCTGGAGATCGTCAGCTCGCCCACGAACTCCGCCAGGCCGCGCCGCCCCAGCCGGCGGTACGCGCTCAGGCCCAGGCCGAGGCCCGCCTTCGACCAGAGCTCCGTGCCGAGCACGCCGAACGCCAGGTCGGCGTTGGGGAAGAACGCCTCCAGCATCCGCCCCCAGGCCTCGCCGTCTCCGGACCCGTGACGGTCGAGCTCGACGGCGTTCGCGTCGCCGGTCCGCAGCAGGAACGCGCTCTCCCCGTCGGGGAACAGCGTCGCGGTCGGCAGCTCGGTGTTCAGGTACTCGAGGCCGCGGGCGGCGAGGTCGTCGCCGAGCTCGGCGTGCGCCGCCCCTCCGACCCAGAGCGGATGCCACGCGCTGAAGACGTCGTGCAGATACCCCGGCTCGGTGATCTCGGCCGTCCTGATGGCGCCGCCGAGCTCGTCCTCGCGCTCGAGGACGCAGACGCCCCAGCCGCCCCGCGCCAGCAGGGCCGCGCACGCCAGTGAGTTGATGCCGCTGCCGACGACGACGGCGTCGAACGTCCGACTCATCGAGCGGCGGCTTCCGCCGGCTCTCGAACCGCGCCGCGGAAGTGCGGGATCACGTGACGCGCGAACAGCTCCTGCGTCTTGATCGCCTTCCAGTGCTCGGCACCGCCCGCGTTGACGGTGATCGTGATCTCGGTCAGCCCGTCGCACTTCTCCTGCACGGCCTCGATCTTCTCGATCACCTGCTCGGGCGTACCGGCCCACACGGCGTCCGACTCGGTCAGCTGCTCCCAGGTCATCCCGGCCAGGCCCTCGAGCGCACCCGAGGCGTAGAAGCCGTAGCCGACGGCGTTCAGCTCGTCGGCAGGCGGCAGCTCCGGCCCCGGCGACGCGTTGCCCGCCAGGAAGTGGTGGATCCAGTGCTCGGCCTCGCGTCGCACCGTAGCCTCGTCCTCGTCCATGTAGACGGCGTGGATGAAGACGATGTCGGGCTCGTTGCCGTGCTTCAGGCAGTGCTCGCGGTAGATCTCTAGCTGCGGGTGCAGCGCCTCGTAGGGCAGGAGCGGCGGAACGACCACGCCCCAGCCGCGCTCGGCCGCCAGCTCGTACGTCCGGTCGCTCGTGCCGCCGGTGAAGATGCGGAACCGCTCGCTCTTCGACCGCGGCACCACCCTGGCGTTGTCGATCTTCCAGAAGTCGCCGTCGTAGGAGAAGCCGTCCTGGTTGTCGAGCAGGCCAACCAGGATCTCGAGCGCCTCCTCGTAGCGGCCGCGCGTCTCGTCGAGGGGCACGCCCGCCTTGTTCGGCAGCCAGGCATGGCCGCGGCCGACCCCGAACTCGTAGCGGCCGTCGGTCAGGTAGTCCATCTCGGCGATCTGGCCCGCGAGCACGGCCGGGTTGTGGTACGGCAGCACGTGGAGCAGCGTGCGGAAGCGGACGTTCCTCGTCCGGGCGGCGGCGCTCGCGAAGAACGCGAAGGGGTTCGCCGAGATGCCGAAGCGCTCGAAGAACCAGTGCTCGATGATCGAGTAGCAGTCGAACCCGAGCCGGTCGGCGTTGACGACCTGCTCGAGGGTTTCCCCGTAGACCTGCTCGTAGGTCTGCCAGGGGTGACACTGCAGCTCGGAGTAGAGGCCGAAGCGCATCGCTCGCTCCTTCTCGACGGGGTCGCGGCGAGTCTAAGACCCGACCGCTGCGTGCGTCACGCCAGGACGGCCGTGCACTCGATCTCGATCAGGCAGCCCGGGACGGCGAGCCCGGTGATGCCGACGATCGTCTGGGCGGGATGCTCCGCCCCACCGGTCACCTCGTCGATCGCACCGGTGATCGTCTCGTACTCGGTCGGCTGGGTCGTGTAGATCGTCCGTCGCACGATGTCGTCCCAGCCCACGCCGACTGCGCGCATGGCCGTCTCGAGGTTGCGCATCGCTCCCACGGTCTGACCGTGGAGGTCCTCGGCGAGCAGGGAGAAGTCCAGTCCGATTCCCAGCTGCCCGGCGAAGTGGACGCTCCTCGTGCCGTCCGCGACCGCGATGTGACTGAACCCCGGTGCCGGATGGAGATCCGGCGGGTTGACGAGCTCTCGGTGATGGCTCACGTCGCTCCTTCCCGAACGAGTTGACGGAACTCTTCGTCGGTGACCAGGCCCCGCTTGCTGGTCCCGAGCTGCTTCACGCGTGCCAGCAGATCTGGATACGCGCCTTCGGCCACGTCCAGCCTGAGCTCCTCGCACTTGATCCGGATCGAGTCGATGCCGCTCTTCTTGCCGAGCACGATCGAGCGCTCGGCGCCGACGAGCTCCGACGAGTACGGCTCGATCGACGGCGGATCGTGGAACTGGCTCGCGACCGCACCGCTCTCACGGCGGAAGAGGTTCTCGCCCACGAGCGGCTTCCACGGCTCCAGCTCGTAACCGGCGAGCGACCGGACGCGATCGGCGAGCGCCCGCATCCGTGCGAGGTCGAGCTTGGTCTCGACGCCGTAGAGCGCCTTCAGTGCGAGCGCGACCTCTGCGATGTTCGCGTTGCCCGCCCGCTCGCCCATGCCGTTGACGGTGCCGTGGATCCAGCGCGCGCCCGCACGGACGGCCGCGACGGCGTTCGCGGTCGCCAGCCCGAAGTCGTTGTGGCCGTGGAAGTGCACGGGCACCTCCGGCCCGACGAGCTCGCGCGTCCGGTGGACGAGCTCGCCGACCGCCTCCGGCCCCGCCACCCCGATCGTGTCGACGACGACGACCTCCGTGGCCCCGGCCTCGGCGGCGGTCGTGTATGCCGCGTCGTAGAAGTCGGGCTCGGCGCGGGTGGAGTCGACGCCGAAGTATCCGACGCGGATCCCGCTCTCGACGGCGTACGCCACCGCGTCGCGGATCCGCCCGAGCATCGTCTCGCGCGAGACTCCGAGGGCGGTCAGCTTGAGGTCGGAGATCGGCGACTCGATCACGCTCGCCTGGACGCCGAGCTCGACGAGCGCCTCGACGTCAGCGCGCACGGCACGCGAGAAGCCCCAGATCTCCGCGGCCAGCCCGTCGCCCGCGATCAGCTCGACCGCGCGGTAGTCGTCCTCGGAGACGCGTGGGAACCCCGCCTCGATGCGCTCGACGCCGGCGTCGGCAAGCGCGCGGGCGATCTCGAGCTTGTCGTCGGGACTGAGGACTACGCCGACCGTCTGCTCGCCGTCGCGCAGCGTCGTGTCGTAGAAGCCGACCTCGGCCTCGAGCTCGTGCGGCCGGTTCAGGCTTCCGGCCCAGATCACCGCACGACTCCGTCGGGGAAGGGCGACAGCTTCTCGGCGCCCGCGGCGGTGATCAGGAAGTTGTCCTCCAGCCTGAGGCCGCCGCCGCCCTCCCAGTAGATCCCCGGCTCGATCGCGAGCACCATCCCTTCCTCGATCGTGCCCGATCCGGCCTGGTGCGCGTAGGGCGGCTCATGCGCGCGGGCGCCGACGCCGTGTGCGACCGGGTGCGAGGGCTGGCCCTCGTATCCCGCCTCGGCGATTCCTTCGCGGATCAGCCGGTCGAGCTCGGCCAGACTCGCGCCTGGACGGCAGTGGTCGACAGCCCGGTCGTAGACGGCGGTGAGGCTCTCGAGCAGGCGCTCGTACTCGGGCGTGAGCTCGCCCGGGCAGAGGTTCTTCGTATGGTCGCACCAGTAGCCGTCGGCGCAGACCCAGATCTCGAACAGGGTCGGCTCCTGCTCCTGCACCGGGCGGGTGCCGGTCGCCGTGAACGTGCGGATGCCCGGCCCCGACCAGACGAGCGAGAACCCGTGCGCCAGCTCGACCTTGCCGTCCCACCCGGTCCCGTGCCCGTGCACGAAGCCGTTCCAGATCGCCGCAGCCTCGCTCTCCTTCATCCCGGGCGTCAGATTCGAGCGGACGTGCTCCATCGCCGCGGCCGCGATCTCGTTGGCGAGCCGCATCCGCTCGATCTCCTGCTCGGTCTTGATCTCGCGCGCGCGCGCGAGGAGCGGCGTCGCGTCGACGGCGTTCGGCCACGCGTCGAACCACGCCTTCGTGTACGTCGTCGGCTCGCCCACCATCCGGTCCGAAGCTTGTGTGCCGAGCGAGAGCTCGAGCCCGACCCGCTCGTACGGACGAGCGGCGTCGAGGGTCAGGTCGAGCGTGCGTGCCGTGGGCGGCCGTGGGTCGCCCTCGTCGTAGCCCTTGAGGAAACGCACGTCGGTCGTCCACGCGGTTCGCTCGGCGTCGTCCGCCGAGGCCTCCAGGCAGATCAGCGTCGGCTCTCCGTCGAGCGGGAAGACGACCGCGTCGTAGCCCTTCATGCCCCAGAAGTTGCTGAGGTAGAGGACGTTGTCGGGCGCCCTCACGACGAGCGCGTCGAGACCGTCCTCGGCCATGATCGCGCGAACGCGCTCCAGCTTCGCATCGTCGCGCGGCCAGCCCATCTACCAGCGGATGCGAGGCGGAGGGGGCGCACCGTGCGCCTGCTGCCAGGAGACGACGGGGTTGCGGAGCACGCCGATCCCCTCGATCTCGGCCTCCATCACGTCGCCGGGCTTGAGGTAGAGCGAGGCGGCGTCCTCGCTGAAGCCCGCGACGCCCGAGACCGTGCCTGTGGAGACGACGTCGCCGGCGCTGTAGCCGAGCGGCGAGTAGTGCGACAGGATCTCCGGGATCGTGGTCGACATGCGGCCGGAGTGCGAGGTCTGGCGCACCTCGCCGTTGACGCGCAGCTCCATCGCCAGGTCGTGCGGGTCGGGGATCTCGTCCGGAGTGACGATCCACGGCCCGAGCGGACAAAACGTGTCGATCGCCTTGCAGAACGAGAAGACGCCCGAGCGCATCTCTCGGCGCTGGATGTCCCGGGCCGTGATGTCGTTGAAGATCACGTAGCCGCCGACGTAGTCCAGCGCCTGCTCGGGCGAGAACCACTTCCCCGACTTCGAGATCACCACGGCGAGCTCGAGCTCGTAGTCGAGCTCCTCGGTCAGGTGCTCCGGATACACAACCGGCTCGTCTGGCCCGACGATCGCGTCGACGTTCTGGAAGAACACGATCCACGGCGCGATCTCGTGCGACCAGCCCACGCGCTTCGACTCCTCCTCGTGCTCGCGAAAGTTGCCGGCGGTGTGGAAGAACTTCTTCGGGACGATCGGCGCCTGCAGGTCGGCGTCGGCGAGCGCTGTCGGCTCGTCGAGGTCGTCCGCGCCACCGCGCTCGAAGTACGTGCGCAGGTCGGGCACGTCGAGCCGCGCGATCTCGTCGCCGTCCACGCGGCCGACCTTCCCGCCGTCGTAGGTGACCAGCTTCACGCGACCACCCCGCAAGCGGCTTGAATGGCGCGCGCGTAGACGTCAGCTGTCTTCACGAGCCCGTCGATCTCGAGATTCTCGCCCAGCTCGGCGTCGGGCAGCCCGCTCGAGGTGCCGTAGTTCACGGTCGCGATCCCGTAGCGCGTGAGCACGGAGGCATCGGAGAACCAGCGTGTGACGTCGCGCTCGGCGGGAGCTCCGAACACGTCCGCGTGCGCCTCGGCGAGCGCGCCGACGAGGGGATGGCCCTCGTCGATCTCGGCGCCGGGCGCCGTCACGTACACCTCGGCTTCGACGCCGTCGAGCGAGCGCCCGAACTCGAGCGCCTTCCGTCGCGCCTCGGCCATCGGCACCGACGGGGGCACGCGCAGGTCGACGAACAGATCGGTCGCGTGCGGCGTCCGCGAGACACGCCAGCCGAAGCCGCCTTGGATCGCGCCGACGTTCGCGACCCCGCGCACGCCGTCGTAGCTCATCTCCACCTCCCAGCGCGGCAGCCACTCGAGCACGGCGTCCAGGACGTCGCGCATGCGCACGATCGAGTTCTCCGCTAGACGGCCCGAGCTGAAGGCTGTGTGGACGAACGGCCCCCGGGTCGAGAGACGCAGCCAGATCGTCCCGAAGTGGGCGAGCACGAGCTTGTTCTCCGTGGGCTCGCCGAGGATGCACATGTCCGCGGCGCCGCCGTGACCGACGAGGTGGCGCGAGCCGGTTGCGTAACCGCGGTACTCGGCGCCCTGGGCGTCGCCCTGCTGCGTCTTCTCGATCTCGCCGGCGACCGCCGCGATCAGAACGTCGCCCTCGAGCCTGACGCCGTCGTCCATCAGGGAGCGCACCGCTTCCACGTAGGCGGCGAGCGCGCCCTTCATGTTCGAGATGCCTAGCCCGTAGATGCGACCGTCCCGCTCGAAGCCCTGCGGCTGAAAGCCGGGGACCCCCGCCAGCCATGGCTCCTGGCCCGAGTACGAGGTGTCGAGGTGCCCGTTCAGCATCAGCGTCGGCCCGCCGCCTTGCCCCGGCCAGGTGCCGAGCACGTTCGCGCGTCCGTCCTCGACCTGCTGCCATTGCACCTGCAACCCGAGCGCGGCGAGCTCGGAGCGCATGAGGTCGGCCGCCGCCTCCTCGGAGCCGGTGAACGACGGCGTCGAGACGAGCCGCAGCGCAAGGTCGACGAGGCGGTCGCGGTCGATCATCGGAAGTGCGGCAGCACCTTGTCGCCGAAGCGCCGGATCTGGCCGTGGCGGTCGTCTCCCCAGAGCTCGAGCATCACGTGGGTGCAGCCGGCGTCCCGGTACTCCTCGATCGCGGCGATGCAGTCCTCCGGTGTGCCCGCGATCGGCTTGCACTTGTCCAGCAGATCGTCGGTCACCTGCTCCTTCGCTGCCAGGCGGCCGCCCTGCTCCATCGCCTCGGCGACAGGGCGGATCTCCTCCTGGTCGATCCCGGCGAGCTCGAGCAGCGTGTCGGCCGCGCCCTGGATGTTCTGGACCTTGTTCGCGAGGTACATCCCGGCGATCTCCCGCGCGCCGTCTCGGCCCGTTGACCGGTCTGCGGCGATCGACGCAACGATCGTGCAGCCGATGTCGATGTCGGCTGCGACGTTCTCGCGTGTGTAGCGCACGAACGCGGGCGTCGTGATCGACGGCGTGAGACACCCGTCCCCGATCTCGCCCGCCAGCGCCTGCATCTTCGGCGCCGTCGCCGCCACGTAGACCGGCGGGACTTCTCGCGGCGTGTGGGCGCCGTTCTGGAGCCCCGGTACGTCGGCGCTCCACGTGTCGCCGTCGTACTGGAACGCGTCGCCCGAGAGCACACCGCGCACGATCTCCACCGCATCCCGCATCGGCCCGAGCGTCCTGTTCGTCTGCTGCTTCGTGTTGTTGAGGAAGATCTTCGAGGTTCCGAAGCCGAGCAGGAACCGCCCCGGGCCCGCCGCCTCCTGGACGACCCGCGCGTCCATCGCCACCTGGACGGGGTGCCGGGTGAAGGGCGAGATGATCCCCCAGCCGATCGTCAGCCGCTTTGTCTCGGCCGCCATCAGCGCGGAGACGACCGTCGAGGAGCGCGCCTCCATCCCGTGCTTCCGCCACCACGGATAAGCCTCGGCGAGCCAGATGGTGTCCATCCCGACCTCGTCCATGACGCGCGCCGACGCGAGCATCTCGTCGAGCGGCTCCATCGTCAGCTGCATCACCCCGATTCGAAACGGGCTGCTCACCGAAGCGATCCTATTCAGGTAGGAGAGCTTCTAACGCGGTGGGGCACAGCGCCTCACTGCGTTAGGAGCTCTGCAAACCGGCTTTTGCGATCTGCTGGTCGAGCGCCCCCAGCACGTTCTTGACCTGCTGGTTCACGATCGGCTGCAGCACACGCTGGCCCATGCTCCCGACCGGGCCGGCGACGCGGACGTCCGCCTCCCAGCGCATCACGGTCGCGCCTTCGGCCTCGCTGAGATTGAACTGGGTGTCCATGTCCATCAGCGCGCCGACGCCGGTGCCCTTGGCGTGCAGGCGGGCGAAGTCGGGGTTCCGCTCCTCGATCTTCTCGAAGTTGATGCTCAGACGGAGCCCGCCGAGCCCGAGCGGGATCTTCACGTGCGCGCTCCAGTGGCGATCGTCCTCGACGTCGAAGCTCTCGACGCCGGGCATCACCTCGGCCATCTGCTCGGGGTCGTTCAGCACCTCCCACACGAGCGTGCGGGGTGCCTCGAACGTCCGCTCACCTTCGAGCTTCACGCGTCGTCGACCGAGACGAGCGCGCGGCTCTCGTCGGGGTTGCGCAGCAGCTCCCAGACCCGCCTGTACGGGTTCGAGCTGTCGTACACGATCGGCTTCCCGGCGGCGGCGAGCGCGTTCTGGAGCGCTGCGCACACGGCGCTGATGCCGGCGCCGCCGCCTTCGCCCATCCCCTTCGCGCCGAGCGGCGTGAACGGCGAGGGCGACTCGACGTAGCCCGTCTTCATCGGCGGCATGTCGAGCGCGTGCGGGACGTGGTAGTCGTAGAAGTTCGGCGTCAGCAGGTTCCCGTCCGCGTCGTAGGGGAACGTCTCGTGCGTGGCGGCCCCGATCGACTGCGCGGTCGCACCGTGCACCTGGCCCTCGACGATCTGCGGGTTGATCCGGATGCCGCAGTCGTCGACTGCGCTGTAGTCGACGATCTCGTAGACACCCGTCTCGGGATCGATCTCGAGGACGCACGCGTGCACCTGGTTCGCGTACGTCAGGGTCAGGTTCCCGTACTTGCGCTCCTTGTCCGGCAGCTGGTGCGGCGGGACGTAGACATAGCGGCAGTTGAGCGTGATGCTCCGGGCCTCCAGCGGAAGCACGGCGTTGTTCGCGTTGACGATCGCGCCGCACGCCATGAAGGGCAGGGCCGCCTCGGGGTTGTCGTTCCGCTTGACGAAGCCGCCCTCGAGGTGGACGTCGTCGGTCGACTCGGCGCCGAGGACGGCGGCCCCGATCTGCTTGATCTCCTCGGCGAGCATGTCGGTCGCGCCCTTGACGGCGCCCAGCCCGGTGACCGCGAACTGGCTTGCGTACGTCCCGGAGAAGCCGGCGTGCGAGTTCCAGTAGCTGTCGTGGCCCGCCCGCACGTTCACGTCGTCGGGCGTGACGCCGAGGATCTCGGCGACGACCTGCGCGGCCGTCGTCTCGTGGCTCTGGCCCTGCGGGGTCGTCCCGATCGTGACGACGATCTCGCCGAAGATGTCGAGCTTCACGGTCGCGACCTCGTTGTTCCCAGAGAACTGCAGCTCCGGGTTGAGAATCGTCGACTGGCCGAAGTTGTTCGTGCCGGAGTCGAGCGTCGAGCCGATCCCGACGCCCAGCAGCTTGCCGCGCGCCTCCGCGTCGCGCCGGCGCTCCTCGATGCCGTTGTAGCCGATCAGCTCGAGCGCCTGGTCGAGGCAGGCCGCGTAGTCGCCGGAGTCGTAGATGCAGCCGTTCGGCGTCTCGTAGGGCATCTCCTCGGAGCGGATGTAGTTGCGCTTGCGGATCTCGACCGGGTCGATGCCGAGCTCCTGCGCGACGATGTCGATCACGCGCTCGGTGAACCAGAGGTGCTGCATGCGCGAGTAGCCGCGGTTGGGACCACAGGGCGACTTGTTCGTGCAGACCTGGGTGAAGTCGACACGGATGTTGCGCCAGCGGTAGACGCCCGGCGTCACCTGCGCCCAGATGATGCAGCCGAGCGGCTCGTAGCGGGTGTAGGCGCCGCAGTCGTCGATCATGCGGGCCCGGAAGCCGAGCAGCGTGCCGTCCGCCGTGACCGGCACCTCGACGTCGAGGAAGACCCGCTCGTTGCCGTGCGAGTTCGCCGTGTGCTGGTCGGTGCGCCACTCGGTCCAGTTGACCGGGCGCTTGAGCTTGCGGGAGAACAGGCAGAGCGCGACGAGCTGGACGTGGGTGCAGATCTTGTTGCCGAAGCCGCCGCCGATGTCCTGCGAGACGAAGCGGAGCTTGTCGATTCCCACCCGCAGCGCCGGCGCCATCATGATCTGCGCGAAGCCCGGGAACTGGTTGTTCGAGTGGATCGTCCACTGCGCCGTGCCGCGGTTGTACTCCACGACTGCGCCGCTGGTCTCGAGCGGCGTCGACGAGAAGCGGTCGAAGTGCAGGCGCTTGATCCGAACGACCTTGTCGGCCTCGGCGAGGGCCGCGTCGTAGTCGCCGTAGTCGAACTCGCCCGACCAGATCACGTTCGAGCCGACGTCGTCGTGGAGGATCGGCGTCGCCGGGTCGGCCGCCGTTTCCGGGTCGAGCACGGGCTCGAGCGGCTCGTAGTCGACCTCGACCAGGTCGGCGGCGTCGCGGGCCAGCTCGCGTGTGACGGCGGCGACCGCGACGATCGGCTCGCCAACGTGCCTGACCCGGCCGACGGCGAGGGCGAAGTCCTTCACGTGCCCGCCGGGCGGCGGGGCGATCTGGAAGAACGGGTCGGTGGTGGCGGCGACCTCCTCCCCGATCAGCGTGCCGTACACGCCCTCGAGCTCGGCAGCCTTCGAGACGTCGATGCGCGTGATCGCCGCGTGGGCGTACGGCGACCGCACAAAATGCACGTACGCCATGCCGTGGCGTTTGACGTCGTCGACGAACACGCCCTCGCCCTGGACGAGCCGCTGGTCTTCCTTCCGCGGCACGTTCTGGCCGATGAAGCCGGGCTTGGTCTCCTGCTCGTCGACGATGAGCGGCTGCCCGGGCGCGACGGTGGTCTCGCTCACGTTGCCCCCTTCGCGGCCGCCTGGACGGCCTCGACGATGTTGACGTAACCGGTGCAGCGGCAGATGTTCCCCTGCAGCGCGCGCCGGATCTCCACCTCGGTGGGCTCCGGGTTGTTCTCGAGCAGATGCTTCGCGCTCATCAGCATCCCGGGCGTGCAGTAACCGCACTGAAGCGCGTGCGTCGCCCCGAACGCCTTCTGGAGCGGATGCAGTTCGTCGTCGCCGGCGAGGCCCTCGACCGTCTCGATCACGGCGCCGTCGGCCTGGACGGCGAGCATCATGCAGCTCTTGATCGCCATGCCGTCGTAGATGACGGTGCACGCACCGCAGTTCCCCGTGTCGCAGCCGATGTGGGTGCCCGTGAGGTCGAGGTCGTCGCGGAGGAAGTGGACGAGCAGCCTGCGCGCTTCGACCTCGCGCTCGAAGCTCTCGCCGTTGACGGTGACGGTGATCCGCTTGGACGCGATCGGCTCCATCAACTCGTCCCTTCCAGTGCCTGCCGGACGGCCCGGACGGCCAGCACCTCGGCGAGGTGGCGGCGGTAGTCGGCGGGGGCGTGGACGTCGTCGGGTGGATCGATCGCCGCCGCGCGGACGGCCTCGCCGACGGCTCCCTCCTCTGCTGGTGCGCTCAGAACGACCGGGACCGCCGCGACGCAGCCCAGGGCGATGCTCGCCTGGCCGCCGCGAACGCTCGCCGCGGCGCTGACGATGCAGGTCCCGTCCTTGCCGATCGTGACCGCGGCGAAGCCGTCGCCTGCGCCCGCCGCCGCCGGGATCGTGATCTTCGTGAGCAGCTCCTCGGGCGCGACCGCCGTCATGTAGACGCCGAGGAAGAACTCGTCCGAACCGATCGTGCGCTCGCCGCCGGATCCGGCGATCGTCATCGTCGCCCCCAGCGCCGCCGTCAGCGGCGGCAGATGGTTGGTCGGGTCGCTCGTGCAGAGGTTGCCGCCCACCGTGCCGCGGTTGCGCACCTGCACGTCTGCGATCTGCGCGCAGACGTCGGCGAGGATCGGCCGGGCGGCGGCCACCTCCGAGGAAGCGATCACGTCCGCATACGTCGCCATCGCGCCGATCTCCAGGCCGCCGTCGGCGGCAGTCCGGATCCGCCGCAGCTCGTCGAGGTCGGCGAGGTCGACCAGGACGTCCGGGGCGGCCGCGCGCGCCTTCATCACGTTGGTGAGCGTCTGCCCGCCGGCGAGCGCACGAGCCCCGTCGTGACCCGACAACAGCCGCAGGGCCTCGTCGACGCTCGCGGGCCGCGCGTACTCGACCTCTGCGAGAAGCATCGACGCGATTCAACGCGGCGCGCGGCGGGGTTGTCAAGGAAGAGGCGAACGAGGCCGGCGCTCGGCGGCGGGTGCTTGCCAGGCGGTTGCGCCGCGGTTCCCCGGGGCTTCCGCTGCGATCGTGCGCGAGACTCCACGAATGCTGATCGCGCAGATCTCGGACGTGCACGTCGGTGGCGCCCGGCACGACGAGGGGCTGCTTCGGACCGCGATCGCCGAGATCAACGAGGCGCAGCCCGATCTGGTGGTGGTCGCCGGCGACCTCACGGACGAGGGCTATCCCGACCAGTACCCGGCCGCTCGCGAAGCACTCGCGCCCCTGGCTGCGGCTGCCGTCGTGCGCGTGCCCGGCAACCATGACGCCCGCAACGTCGGCTACCTGCGCTTCGAGGACACCTTCGGCGCGCGCGACTCGCGCCTACGTGAGCAGTGCGGCGGGCTCGACCTCGCGCTCGTCGCAGTCGACTCGTCGAAGCCGGACGTCGACGAGGGCGAGATCGGCCGCGAGCACTACGGCTGGATCGAGGCGGGCTTCACCGGCGAGTCGGACCTGCGCGTGTTCGTCTGCCACCACCACCTGATGCCGATCCCCGGCACGGGACGCGAGCGAAACCAGGTGCGAGATGCCGGCGACGTCCTGTCGCTGCTCCGCCACTGCGGCGTCGACCTCGTCCTGTCCGGGCACCGCCACGTGCCGTACGTGTGGCCGGTCGCCGGCATGCTGCTCGTCCATTCCGGGACCGTGTCGACGTGGCGGACGCGAGGCTTCGACCACCCGGCGTACAACCTGATCCGCGTCGATGGCGGCCGCATCTCGATCGAGCTTTGCGTCCCCGGCGGTGGCCGCACGAGTCTCGGCAACTATCCGCGCGACTGGCCGGAGGAGCTCTCGGCACGCCACGCGGACCCGTTCGTCCGCCCACCGCGCGGGCCTACGCTCGCCGACGACTCCGAAAGCGGGCCGACACCCACCTAGTACAGAACGGTGATCTCGCCGATGCGAGCCTAGGCCCGGCGCTCCAAAGTTGACATCGACCGGACAGGTCGGAGTCGAACCAAGGAGAGCCACCATGGCAGCAACGGCAACACATCGGAAAGAGCTGGCTCACAGGGACAGCTCAGGCATCGCAGTCTCGCTCTTCTGGGGCGCAGACCGCAGCACGATCACGGTCGAGGTCCTGGACAAGCGCACCGAGGAGTTCTTCTCCCTCGACGTGGCCCCGGAGCTCGCACTGGACGCCTTCCACCACCCGTACGCGTACCTCGCACAGATCGAGGACGAAGAGACGCACGACGAGCTGCTCGCCGCCTAGGTGATCCACACCGGCGATTTCACCCATGCGACCCAGCTGACACAGGCGTAGCTTGGCCGACGATCGAAGACGAAGGAGGAACCATGTCGACAGCGCCCGCAAGCAACTCGCTCGTTACCTACCTCTCGGAGATCGGCCGCTACCCGCTGCTCACGCGGGCGGATGAAGTTCAGCTCGCGAAGCGCGTCGCCGCCGGCGACGAGTACGCGCGCCGCCGGCTGATCGAGTCGAACCTCCGGCTCGTCGTCGCGATCGCGAAGCCGTATCGCAGCCGCGGGATCGACCTGCTCGACCTGATCCAGGAAGGCACGCTCGGGCTATGCCGCGCGGTCGACAAGTACGACGGCCGCCGCGAGACCAAGTTTTCGACCTACGCCGCCTGGTGGATCCGCCACGGGATCGTCGAAGCGCTCTCACGTGCGCGCTCGATCCGCGTGCCGGCGTCGCTCGCCGAGCGCGCCGCTCTGATCCGCCGCACCGAGGGCGAGCTCCGCGGCAAGCTCTCCCGCGAGCCGTCCACTGCCGAAGTCGCCGCCGCGCTCGACCTCACGACCGCCGAGGTCTCCGACGCGCGCGCGGCCTTCCAGCCCATGGCCTCCTTCGAGGAGCCGCTGGCCGGCGACACGGAGGCTTCGCTCGCCGACGTGGTCGCCGACCCGCACACCGCCGACCCGCTCGAGTCGTTCGCCGACGAGGATCGGGAACGCGATCTGGAGCAGACGCTCAAGTCGCTCCCCGAGCGCGGCCGCCAGGTGATCGAGCTGCGCTTCGGCCTCCGCGACGGGATCGCCCGCACGGCGGACGCCGTCGCGGCCGAGCTCGGCGTCACCCGCGAGCGCGCCCGCCAGATCGAGCTGCACGCGCTGCGGAAGCTCGGCGCGAACAACCAGTTCGGCGCCGACGCAGTGGCCGCATGAGCTCGAACGGACACCGACAGGCCCGCGGCGGGAACGCTCATCCTCGGCGGCGGCTTCGGCGGCGCCTACGTCGCGAAGCAGCTCGGGAAGGGCGGCGCGACGATCGTCAGCCCGGACAGCTCGATGCTCTACACGCCGCTGCTCCCCGAAGTGGCCGCCGGCGCGATTGAGCCGCGGCACGCGGTCGTCCCGCTGCGGATGATGTGCTCCCACGCGGAACTCGTCCGCGGCCGCGCGGTCGGCCTCGACGAGGTGGCCCGGACGGTCGCCGTCGAGACCGAGCTCGGCCCGATCGAACTGGCCTACGAGCGCCTCGTCGTCGCGCTCGGCGCCGTCCCGCGCATGCTGCCGATCCCTGGCCTCGTCGAGCACCGTCTCGGCTTCAAGAGCCTTGCCGACGCGATCCACCTGCGCAACCACGTGCTCAGGAACCTCGATCTTGCCGAGGCCGATCCCGACAACGCGGAGCGCTACCTCACCTTCGTGTTCGTCGGTGCGGGCTTCGCCGGCGTCGAGGCGCTCGCCGAGCTCACCGACCTCGTGAACGACGCGCTCCGCCACTACCCCAGCCTCCGTGACAGCCAGCATCGCTGGGTCCTGGTCGACGCCGGGTCGAAGGTCCTCGCCGAGGTCCCGACCCGGCTCGGCGAGTACACCGCAGCGCAGCTGCGGAAGCGTGGCACGGACATACGGCTCGAGACGACCCTGCAGTCGGTCGAGCCCGGCGCGATCACGCTCTCCGACGGCACCCGCATGGAGACGGACACGCTCGTCTGGACAGCGGGCGTGAGGCCGAACCCCGTCCTGGCCGACTTCGGTCTACCGCTCGACGAGCGCGGCCGGGTGCTGGTCGACTCCCACCTGCGGGTGGAGGGTAGAGCGGACGTGTGGGCTCTCGGCGGTTGCGCGCGCGTGCCCAACCTCGCCACGCCCGAGCGACCGGATCCCCCGACCTGCCAGCATGCGCTCCGCCAGTCGAGGCGCCTCGCGAAGTCGCTCCGCGGCAAGTCGAAGCCGTACCGCTACCGCAGCCTCGGCCAAGGCGCCACGCTCGGCAAGGACAAGGGCATCGCAAGCGCGTTCGGCCTGCAGCTGAAGGGCCTGCTCGGCGCGACGATCACCCGGGCGTACCACGTGCATCAGCTCCCGCTGTTCTCACGCCGCATCCGTGTCGTCGCGGACGGCTGGCTGTCGATGCTGTTCCGGCGGGACATCGCCGAGTTGCGAGTGCTCGAAGGGCAGGACGCGGCTGATCTCGGCACGCGGCGGCCGTAGGTTGCACGAACCGCGCTGATGTCGGCCGCGTTCTCAACGATCGCTACCGCATTCGCGCCAGTCGATCAGGAATACCTGTTCGAGGCGCGTCAGATGCAGGCGCTGTCGTTCGCGGCGCACATCCCGCTCGTCTGCTTCGGAATCGCGTTCCCGGCGATTCCGCGCGCCAGGATGTTCTGGACGGTTTCCTTGCCGAGAAAGTGGTCGATCCGGAACACATCCGACTCGTCGAAGACGGAGTGGACGGTGCTGTTCAGCTCGCGGGCCGACTCGAGATCCGTCCCGAAGGGCTTCTCGAGCACGACGCGCGCCCCCTCGGCCAAGCCGGTCGGGCGGAGCGTCTCGACGACGCTTCCGAAGGCGAACGGCGGCACGGACAGGTAGTGCAGCCGGCGCGGCGAGCCTCCGAGTTCGCGCTCCGCCCGCTCGACCGCCGACGCGAGCGCAGACGGCTCGGTCTCGACGTAGGAGAGGTTCTGCGCAAACGAGCTCCAGGTGCCGTTCAGCTCGGGGTGGCGGCCGAACTCGAGGTTCGCCTCGCGGGCGAACTCCACGAAGCCGGCATCGTCGAGCTGCGTGCGGGAGGTGGCAACGATCCGGTAGCGCTCCGGCAAGACGCCCGCAGCGGCGAGCCGGAACAGGCCCGGCAGGAGCTTGCGCCGCGCGAGGTCGCCGGTGGCGCCGAAGAGGACAATGACGTGGTCGTCGGGGACGAGCTTGTGAGTCATGCGCTGGACACCGCTTTCGGTTGGGGGGTCAGGGCTAGGCGCTCTGCCGCGATCCGGGCGAGGTCTCGGAGTCGCTGCACGCTCGCCTCGACGCCGTCGACCACTACCACGATCGGAATCTCGAAGACCTCGGCCAGCTCATGGGCGTAGACGGCCCACGGCAGGCTCACGCCGAAGCAGGCCGAGTCGATCGGGCCTGCGGGCATCGAGTCGAGAAAGCGGCTGACGAGCTCGCCGACGCTGTTGTGCTCGCCCGTGCGGTAGGTCTCGACCCTCAGCAGTCGCTTCCCGCTCGAGTCGAA
This sequence comes from uncultured Actinomycetes bacterium, assembly GCA_963738205.1. Classification (GTDB taxonomy): domain Bacteria; phylum Actinomycetota; class Thermoleophilia; order Gaiellales; family Gaiellaceae; genus DATFQE01. The sequence goes on along the minus strand of CAVTVQ010000007.1, from coordinate 1,178,730 downwards.
CAAGGCCAGGTGCGCGGTCGTGGCGCCGATGTCGGCCGCGAGGATCATCAGTCGGCCTCTCCGGTGGCCGCCAGCGGCAGCCCCTCCCGCGCGAGTCTGGGCGTCGGCCCCGGCAACGGGCGCGGGACGCCCTGCGGCGCGGCCGCGACGCGGCCGATGGCTGTGAGGATGTCGACGCGCTCGAGCTCGCGCTGCTGGACGAGCCGTTCGGTCGGTCGCCCTCGCACTCGCCCGGACGCGCTCCGAATCGAGTCGAGCCCGGCCGCGGCGGCGGCGAAAGGCACACGCACCGCGGCGGGCTCGGTCGGGCCGAGGGGGAGTTCGGCCCGAGGGCTGGCGGAGGTGTTCGGCCGCGTCACGTCAGCCGAGCCTCCGGTCGAGGTTCACCGCCGCGCTGATCAGCGACAGGTGGGTGAACGCCTGAGGGAAGTTGCCGAGGGCCTCGCCGCTGGCTCCGATCTCCTCGGAGTAGAGGCCCAGGTGGTTCGCGAACGAGAGCATCTTCTCGAAGGCGAGGCGCGCCTCCTCGATGCGGCCGGCGCGGGCGAGCGCCTCGACGTACCAGAAGGTGCAGATCGAGAACGTGCCCTCGTCGCCGTCGAGCCCGTCGGGGGAGTCCTCCGGGTCGTACCGGTAGACGAGGCTGTCCGAGACGAGCTCCCTGCCGATCGCGTCGAGCGTCGACAGCCAGCGCGGGTCGTCGGGGGCGATGAACTGCACGAGCGGCATCAGCAGAACGGCCGCGTCCACCACGTCGGTGTCCTCGTGCTGGACGAAGGCCTGCTTCTCCTCGTTCCAGGCGCGCTCCATGACGCGGTGGTAGATCTCGTCGCGCACGGCCATCCAGCGGACGATGTCGCCGGGCAGGGAGCGGTCGCGGGCGATCCGGACGGCGCGGTCGAGCGCGACCCAGCACATCAGGCGCGAGTGCGTGAAGCGCTGCCGGCCGCCGCGGGTCTCCCAGATGCCCTCGTCGGGCCGGTCCCAGTTCTGGCACACCCACTCGACGACGTGCGTGACGGCGGTCCAGGCCTCGTAGGAGATGTGGCGCCTGCCGTAGCGGGAGGCGATGTAGGCGGCGTCCATGATCTCGCCGTAGATGTCGAGCTGAAGCTGGTGGGCGGCGCCGTTGCCGATCCGGACGGGCGCCGAGCCCATGTAGCCCTCGAAGTGGTCGAGCGTCTCCTCGGGGAGCTCCTTCTTGCCGTCGATCGAGTACATCAGCTGGAGCGGGCCCGAGCCGTTCTGAGAGCCGGCCTCGAAGCACGTGCCGAGGAAGGAGCCGAACTCCTCCGCCTCCTCCATGAAGCCGAGCCGGAGCAGCGCGTAGAGCGTGAACGACGCATCGCGGATCCACGTGAAGCGGTAGTCCCAGTTGCGCTCGCCGCCGAGCTGCTCCGGGAGGCTCGTGGTCGCGGCGGCGACGATCGCGCCGGTCGGCCGGTAGGTCAGGAGCTTCAGCGTCAGCGCCGAGCGGTGGACCATCTCGCGCCAGCGGCCCGTGTACGTCGACTGGTTGACCCAGTCGCGCCAGAAGCCGGTCGTCTCGTCGAAGGAGGCCTCGGTCTCAACCTCGTTCAGCGGACGCGCGACGGCGCTCTCCTCGAGCACGAAGCTGAAGCTGTCGCCGGCGGCGACCCTGAACTCGGAGACGACGCCTGCAGCGGACGGCGAGAGCGGGGTAGGGGCGCCCAACGCCAGGGAGAGGGAGGGTGAGCGGAAGAGCGCCCCGCCCGCTGTCAGGACCACCTCGTGGCGGTCACGGCCGTAGTCGAAGCTGGGCTCGCACTCGAACCGCATGAGCATGTCGCCCCGTACGCCGAGGACCCGGCGGATCACACGCTGCGGGGCGTGCGAGCCGGCCTCAGCGACCGGCATGAAGTCGTGGACCTCGCAGACGCCGTCCGGTGAAAGGAAGCGGGTGATCAGGACGTTGGTGTCCGGGAAGTACATCTGCTTGGTGGAGGCGTCCTCGACCGGGGCCAGGCGGAAGGAGCCGCCCTTCGCCGAGTCGAGGATCGCCGCGAAGACGCTGGGCGCGTCGAAGCGCGGCCAGCAAAGCCAGTCGATGGTGCCGTCGGTGCCGACCATGGCGGCCGTGCGCATGTCGCCGATGACGCCGTGGTTCTCGATCGGGAGGTAGCCGTTGCTCGTCATGCCGGCAACCTGAGGCGACGCGGCTGCGGTCGAATCGGTGGAATCGCCGGTCTTGCTTCTAGGCGACTCGTCGATCACGTCCGAACCCTCAGCCGCGAGCGGGTTTCGAGGCCGACGTAGGCGGTGACCGCGAGCGCCAGCGCGAAGGCCAGGGCCAGGTACGGGCGCTCCTCGAAGGTGCGGCCGCCGGTGTAGCCGAGCAGCCCGGCGAAGGACGCCCAGATCGTGCCCGCGACGATGGACAGGACGAAGCGGCGCCACGGCATTCGGACGAGCCCGGCCGTGAGCGTCGTCGCCGTCCGCCCGCCGGGGATGAACCGGGAGACGAGCACGACGGTCGAGCCCTTCGTCGTCAGCTTCTCGCGCGCCCACGCGTGACGAGCGGTCGCCTTGGGGCTGCGGCGGATCCGCGGCTCGAGCCTGGGGCGGAGCCCGCGTCCGATCGAGTAGCCGAGGTTGTCGCCCGCCAGGGCGCCGGCTGCGCCGGTGGCGATCACCAGCGCGATGCTGAGCTCGCCCGCGCCGGCGAGCACCCCGGCTGAGATCACGGTCGCCTCGCTCGGGACGAGCGGGAAGACTGCGTCGAGCGCGGCCAAGAGCATGATCGCCAGGTAGGCCCAGGGCGAGGAGGACGCCAGATCAAGCAGCTCGGTCAAGGCGCTCCTCCGTCAGGTCGCGCGGCCCGTACAGGTAGATCACCTCAGCCTCGCGGTGAGGCCGTGCGCGCCGGCACGCCCAGACGAGCGCGACGGCGGTGAGCGCGACGGCGGCGCCGACGATCGAGTCGAGGAAGTAGTGGTTGCCCGTCGCCGTGACCGTCACGGCCATCAGCAGGGGATGGATCGCGAAGAAGGCGCGGAGCGGCAGAAGCCGGGCGGTGCGGAAGCCGACGAGCCCGACGAGCAGGCTCCAGCCGACGTGCATGCTCGGCATCGCGGCGTACGGGTTGAAGCGGACGCCCGCGAAGGAGCCGTTGTCGTGTCCCGAGAGGCCGACCGTGTCCGCGATTCCGATCCCGGGCAGCAGGCGCGGAGGCGCCGTCGGGTAGAAGACGTAGAAGACGACGGCGATCGCGAGCGACAGCAGCAGTAGCGTGCGCAGCTCGCGGTAGCGGTCGGGGTGCCGGAGGCCGAGCCACACCAGCACGCCGAGGATCAGCGGAGCGAAGCAGGCCATGTAGTAGGCAGAGAAGAAGCTGTGGCCCCACGCCAGCGCGTCCTGTGCGCTCGCTTCGTGGAAGAGGCCGATCGTGCGCTCGAAGCCCACGAGCGCCGAGCCGTGCTCGAAGGCGACGTGCGGGTCCGAGATCGCGAAGCCGCGGACGGCGAGGTAGGCGCCGTACAGCGCGGCCCAGAGCGCGAGCTCGAACGCCGCGAAGTGGAGCAGGCGCGGGCCTACCGTCACGCGGGGGGAGCCCGGAAGCCCCGCGAGCTGGAGGGCGCGCGCCCGCATCTTCAGGCCCTGGCCTTCGGGTCGACGAGATCGGCGCGGAGCGGCGCGTCGTCCTCGAGGCAGTCATGGCAGCGGAGGGAGGCTGCGCGCCGGAGGACGGCCGGCAGCGCGATGCCGCAGGCCATGCAGAGGAGGTGGCCGCCTTTACGCATAGACCGGCTCCCGCAAATCGGCCTCGTACTCGACGCCGCGGGCCGCCGCATACGCGTACGGGTGGTTGAAGACGTCGAGGGCGCTCTCACCCTCGTTCACGGCGAGCTGGAGCACCTCGCCGGTGCGTTCGTCGTTGACGACGACGAGGGCCTGATCGGCGCCGATCACCCAGAGGAGGGCGACTTCGACGCCGTCGGCGACCCGGTAGTCCAGCTCGTGGACGTCCTGGTCGAATGCACAGGTCTGCTGGGGGGACATCTCGGCTCCTTTCGCTTGCTGCATGCCTCCAACCTGAAGCAGCGGAGCCGCGGTCGAATCGGCCAGATCACCGCTCTTTTCGCCGACGGTGTCCGCCGGCGTCACCTAGGTGATGGAAGGGAGGGTCTAGGCGGCGCGCTCGCGGCCGGCGTCGAGCTCGTTCAGCCGGTTGGCGGCATCGAGGGCCGCGACCTTGTAGGCGTCCGCGAACGTCGGCACGTTGAAGACCGCGTCGACGAGGTAGTCGACGGTCAGGTCGCCGGCCATCGCGGTCTGTCCGACATGGACGAGCTCGGCGGCCGAGGTGCCGAAGATGTGCACGCCGAGCAGCTCGCGCGTCTCGGCGTGGACGAGCAGCTTCAGCAGGCCGGAGCGGTCGCCGGCGATCTCGCCGCGCGCCAGCTCGCGGTAGCGGGAGAGGCCGACGACGTACGGCACCGCGGCCGCGGTCAGCTCGCGCTCGCCCGCGCCGACGAACGAGATCTCGGGAATCGTGTAGATCCCGTAGGGCAGGAGGGCCGGCAGCGCCCGCGCGGGCTGGCCGAACGCGGAGAGGGCGGCGAGGCGGCCCTGCTCCATCGACGTGGCTGCGAGGTTCGGGAAGCCGATGACGTCGCCCGCCGCGAAGATGTGCGGCTGCGCGGTTCGGTACTCGGCGTCGACGGCGATCCGGCCGCGCGCGTCCGCATCGCAGCCCGGCCGCGGCGAGGTCCAGCCCGTCGGTCGCGCCCTGGCGGCCGGCGGCGTAGAGCACGACGTCGGACGGAAGCTGCTTGCCGCTCTCGAGCTGGGTGACGACGCCGCCGTTCGCGAGCCGCTCGACCGCGTGCACCTCTTCGCCGAGGCGGAGGACGAGGCCGATCCCGCGCAGGTGGTACTGCAGTGCCTCGACGAGCTCGTCGTCGACGAAGTCGAGGAGGCGCGGGCGCTTCTCGACGACCGTCACGTGGACGCCGAGCGCCGCGCCATCGACGCGTACTCGAGGCCGATCACGCCGCCGCCGACCACGGTCAGCGTCCGCGGCAGCTCGGCGCAGGCCGAGGATCCCGTCGGAGTCGACGCACGGTTCGGTCGTCGAAGTCGACGCCCTGCGGGCGTGCGGGCGTGGTGCCGACGGCGATGACGAAGCGCTCGGCGCGACAGCGCCGTGACCCCCTCGCCGGCGCGACCGCGAGATGCTCGTGGGATCGACGAACGAGGCGTTCCCCGTGATCACGGCGACGCGGTTGCGGCGCAGCTGGTCGTGGATCACCTCGCGCTCGTGCTCGATCACCTCGCGCGTGCGCCAGAGCAGGTCGTCGAGTCGTCGATCCGTGCCCAGCGCGGCGAACGCGTTTTCCGTGGCGCAATGGCGCCGGCCCGTGAGCTCGACGATGGCGGCGCGCAGCGTCTTCGACGGCACGGTGCCGGTGTTGGTCGAGACGCCGCCGAGCACGTCGGCGCGCTCGACGATCGCGGTCCGCCTGCCCAGCTTCGCCGCCTGGACGGCGGCTCGCTGGCCGGCAGGGCCGGACCCGATGGCGATGAGGTCGTAGTCGGAGATCACTGAGCCCATCTTGGCGTCGCGGCTCTTGGTCGCATCGGCGAGATCGCCGATCTGCGTGGTTTCGCTCATGCGACGGCGCGTGCTGCTTCCCACATTGGGGGCTCCCTCCCCAATGCGAGGAGAAACCGTGGACACCCACCTCTCGAGCGGCGACGTCCTGCCGATTTCGCCGAAAGCCTTTGCTCGGCGCTGGAAGACGCTCGCCGTGCTGGCCGTGAGCCTCCTGATCATCGGGCTCGACAACACGATTCTGAACGTCGCCCTCCCGAGCCTGCAGGAGGAGTTCAGCACGTCGAGCTCGACGCTTCAGTGGATCGTCGACTCGTACCTGCTCGTCTTCGCCGGCCTGCTCCTCACCATGGGCACGCTCGGCGACCGCTTCGGGCGCAAGCGCGCCCTCCAGGCGGGGCTGGCCCTGTTCGGCGGCGCCAGCCTGGCCGTGCTCGTCGTCGACTCGGCGAACCAGCTGATCGCTGTTCGTGCGGCGATGGGCGTCGGCGGCGCGCTGATCATGCCCGCCACGCTCTCGATCATCACGAACGTCTTCCCCAAGGAAGAACGGGCGAAGGCGATCGGCATCTGGTCGGCGATGGCCGCCGTCGGAGTGGGCCTCGGCCCCCTGTGCGGTGGGCTCCTGCTCGAGTACTTCGACTGGAAGTCCGTCTTCCTCGTCAACGTCCCCGTCGCGGCGACGGCGCTGCTCGCCGGCATCGCGCTCGTCCCCAACAGCCGTGACTCGAAGCCCGGCGCCTTCGACTTCGTCGGAGCACTGCTCTCGATCGTCACGCTCGTGACGCTCGTCTACGGGCTGATCGAGGCGCCCGAGCGCGGCTGGACGAATCCGCTGATCCTCGGCAGCTTCGCCCTCGCCGCAGGTTTGGCGGTCGCGTTCGTGCGCTGGGAGCTGCGGACGCCGAGCCCGATGCTGAACCTCTCGTTCTTCCGCAACCCGCGCTTCAGCGTCGCTTCCGCCGGGCTCGGCTTCGCGTCGTTCGCCCTCTTCGGCGCGATCTTCGCGATGACGCAGTACCTCCAGGACGCGCACGGCTACACCCCGCTCCAGGCGGGTGCCGCGATGGTTCCGCTCGCGTTCGGGCTCGTCATGGGCGCCGGCTCGAGCCACAAGCTGACCGCCAAGCTGGGCACGGCCAAGGTGATGGCCGCAGGGCTCATCGGGCTCGGCACGATGCTCTCGCTGCCGCTGTTCTGGAGCGCCGACATGACCTACTGGCCGATCGGCCTGTGGTTCTTCGGCGTCGCGCTCTCCATGGGCTCGATCTTGGGCCCGGCCACCGCGTCGGTCATGGGCTCGGTGCCCGAGGAGAAGTCCGGCGTCGCCTCGGCGATGAACGACGTCACCCGCCAGGTCGGCGGCTCGCTCGGCACGGCCGTGATCGGCTCTCTGATCGCGTCGCTCTACGGCTCAAGGATCGCGGACTCGGTCAGCACGCTGCCCGAGCAGCAGCGCGCCGCCGCCGAGGACTCGATCGGCCAGGCGAACGCGGTCGCGCAAGCCTCCCGGCCGACCAGAGCCAGAGTCTCGTGGACGCCGCCGGCAAGGCGTTCACGGACGCCCTCGGCCTCGGGTTCGGCGCCGCGGCGATCGTCGCGATCCTCGGCGCAGTCGCCGTCAGGACCTGGCTCCGGCCCGAGCGCACGAGCAAAGACGAGACCGTCGTCGAGCTCGACGCGCGCAAGGCCGCCTAGCTCGAGCTCACGGCTGCCCGCTCGGCGACCGCTTCGTCGGCGCCGAGCGGCAGCCGTGCCAGCTGCGTGCGTGACGTGACGCCGACCTTGGCGAACACGTTGCGCAGGTGCGAGTCGATCGTGCGAGGCGACAGAAACAGCTGCGCGGCGATCTCCTTGTTGGTGAGCCCCTGCGCCACGAAGCGCGAGATCTGCAGCTCCTGCGGTGTCAGGTGGTCGACCGTGCTCGGGTCGCGTTTGCGCGCGGTCTCGCCGCTCGCGCGGAGCTCCGCGCGTGCGCGCTCCGCCCACGGCTCTGCACGAAGCCGCTCGAAGCCCTCCAACGCAGCCCGCAGCTGCTCACGCGCGTCCGTGCGGCGACGCTCTCGGCGCAGGTACTCGCCGCAGAGCAGGCGGATCCGCGCGAGGTCGAACGGCCCTGCTTGCTCGGCAAGCCCGAGCGCCGCTTCGTAGTGCCGCATGGCCTCGTCGCCGTCGGCCAGCATGGCCCTGCAGGTGGCGAGCCGCGCCTGCGCGGTCACGGCGCGCGACGAACCGACCCACGCCTCCAGCTGCGGAAGAGCGCTTCGCGCCTCCTCCGGCTTCGAAGCCCGTACCGCCGCTTCGATCTTGTCCGGGATAAGAACCGGGACGATCGGGTCGAGCGATGCGGAGTCGCCCTCGACCACGGAGTTGAGCCGTTCGAGCGCCGCAGCCCACCGACCCCGGCCGAGGTCGAGGAGCGCCAGCGCATACACCGCCGCGGAGGCCCTCAACCGAAAGCCCTTTTCGGTCGCACGCGCGATCACGTCGTCGGCCTGGCGGCGAGCGTCTTCGTCCTGTCCCCGCACAGCAGCGATCACCGCAAGCGCCGACAGGGGCAGAAGCTCCATGTTCTCGGCATCGAGCTCACGCGCGAGCTCATAGGCCTCACGGGCCGCGACGGACGCCTCCTCGTAGCGCTGCGCCAACACGAGGTGCGTCGCCCGCAGCGCGAGCGCCTCGGCAAGCGTCCCGAGCTCGCCTCGCCGGCGCGCCAATCCCGCTGCACGGTCCAGAAGCTCCTCGTAACGAGCCTCCTCGCCGATCCACGCCGCCGCGAAGCTCGCCCAGATGACGTGCCGCGGTTCCTCAAGGGTCGCGCCAAGCGCCAAGAGCTTCTCCAGAAGCGGGACACTCTCCGCAGCGTCGCCTGCGAGCATCCGCTCGAATCCGATGATCGATCCCAGAAGGGCGGCGCAGACCTCGTCGTCTGCCGGAGGCTCGATCGTAGCGGCGAGCCTGGCTGCCTCCACGTAGGCGGCGAGGTCCGCGCCCTGCCAGGCGGCCGACATGGCGTCCATGAGCAACTCCACAGCCTTCGCCGGCTCGACGGGGCCGACCTCACGGGCCGCGTCTATCAGCTGGGCGACGAGCTCGTGCGGCCGCCCCTTCCGAACTGCCGCGACACCGCGCACGTGCGCGAGCTCAGCGTGAAGTGTGGGCTCGACGATGATCTTCTCCGCTCGGTCTGCGACGGCGAGCGCCTCCTCGTCCCGCCCTGCGACGCCCAGGTCCCGAGCGGCTCGCACGAGGAGTTCGCCGCGCGCGGCCGGGTCAGCGGACAGCTCGGCCGCGCGCAGCAGGGTCTTCGCCGCCGCGCCGTGTCCGGCCCGCTCCTCCGCGCGCAGCGCGGCGTCCTCGAGCGCGCGAACGACCTCCTCGTCGGGCTCGATCGTCGCGGACGCGAGGTGCCAGGCACGACGGTCGAGCTGCTCGTCGTCACCTGCGAGGACCTCGGCGAGCGCGCCGTGCGCCGCGCGTCGCTCGCTCGAGGCCGCGGCGCCATAGAGGGCCGACCTGACGAGTGGGTGCCGGAACTCGAGCCGTGACCCATGAATGGTCACGAGCCGGGCCTCCTCGGCCGCATCGAGGGCTCGCGCGGCGATGCCGAGCCGTTCCCCGGCCCGACTGACCACCCACACGTCCTCGGAGTCGTCTGCGGCCGCAAGAAGAAGGAGGCGACGTGTGTCATCGGGAAGATCCCGCACGCGCTCGTTGAAGACGGTCTCGAGCTGGCGTGTCATCGGGAGGGACTCGGGAAGCGGCTCTTGTCCGGCCAGCTGCTCGGCGCTCAGCGCGGCCGGAAGCTCCACGAGCGCGAGCGCATTGCCTTCGGTCTGCGAGACGAGCCGGGCGCGCACGGCCGCTGATGCTCCCGCGCTCCGAGCTAAGAGCTCGTCAGCAGCCTGGGGGTCCAGCCCGCCGATCGGCAGCAGGGGGAGATCCGGCGCCTCGAAGCTGCGGGCGTCGCCCTCGCGGGCGGCGAACAGCATCACGATTCCCTCCGCGTCGAGCCGGCGGGCGACGAACTGGAGCGCGTCCGAGGATGCCGCGTCAAGCCAGTGCGCGTCGTCGATCAGACACAGGACCGGGCGCCGTTCGGCCAGCTCGGAGAGCAGGGAGAGGCAAGCCGCAAAGACGAAGAACCGCTCTGGGGCGGTCTCATCACCCAGACCGAGCGCCGAGGCGAGGGCCGTCGCCTGCGGGTCCGGGAGCCGGTCGAGGCGGGTCAGCGCGGGACGGAGGAGCTGGTGCAGGGCCGCGAACGGCAACTCGGACTCGGACTCGACCCCACGCGCGCCGAGGACGTGCATATCCGTCGCACGGTCGCGTGCATCCTCCAGCAAGGCGCTCTTGCCGATCCCCGCCTCGCCGCGCAACACCAACGCCCCACTCTGCGACGTCCGCGCAGCGTCCAGGAGCGCCCAGATCTGGGCGCGCTCCACATCGCGCCCGTACAGCATCTGCCGATCGTACGCCTAGGTGGTCGTTACGGCGAGATCGCCGATGCGACCTGGGTGGCCGCGGCGGACATTGCGTCACATCAACCCGACGCAAGGAGACCCACCAATGCATGCAACGCCTTCCGGCCATCGGGCCGGGCCCTCGGGGGCCCTAGCCCGGATGGCTCGGGCGTGCGCCCTCCACCCGTGGCGCACGCTCGCTGTGTGGCTCGCCCTGATCGTCGCCGTCGCCTTCTCGGCGTCGACGTTCGGCGGCAAGCTCGCGAACGACATCACCATCCCCGGCTCGGACGCCCAGCAGGCAATCGACCTGCTCGAGGAGCGCTTCCCCGAGCGGTCCGGTGACTCGACCCAGCTCGTGTTCTACTCCGACGCCGGCCTGAACAACGCCGAGGCGAAGAAAGCCATCAGGGACGCCAGCGCGGCGGCCTCGGAAGTCGAGGGCGTCATCTCCGTCGGCGATCCGTATGCTCAGAAGGGCGGCGGCCTGAGCAAGGACGGCCGCATCGGCTTCGTCGAGGTGCAGTTCGATAAGCCCGGCTACGAGGTCGAGCCGACCGACGTCGAGCAGCTCGAAGACGACGTCCGCGAAGCCGTCGGCGACTCGGTGCAGGTCGAGCTCGGCGGCACCGTGATGGACTCGGTGCAGGTCGAGGCGCACACCAGTGAGATGATCGGCCTGCTGGCCGCCGTCATCGTGCTGCTCGCCGTGCTCGGCACAGCCGTAGCGATGGCGATCCCGATGACGCTCGCCATCGTCTCTGTCGGCCTCGGCATGTCGCTGCTGACGCTGCTGGCGGCCATCGTGAGCGTGAACAACGTGACTCCGATCCTGGCCGTGATGATCGGCCTTGGCGTCGCGATCGACTACGCGCTCTTCATCGTGATGCGGTTCCGCCAGGAGCTCTCCGAAGGAGCACAGCCGGTGGATGCCGCGACCACGTCGGTTGCGACCGCCGGTCGCGCCGTGATCTTCGCCGGGACGACCGTGGCGATCTCGATCTCCGGCCTCGCCGTGATCGGCATCCCGTTCGTCGCGATCATGGGCTTCGGCACCGCGCTCGCGGTGATCGTCTCGGTGCTCTCGGCGATCACGATCCTCCCCGCCGTGCTCGGCAAGCTCGGGCACCGCATCGACAAGGCCAAGGTGCCGTTCACGAAGTCGCACGACGGCGCGGCGGCGCAGCACAACACCTCCGTCGCCCGCTTCGGCCGACTCGTCACGAGCCATCCGAAGACCGCCGTCGTCGCCACGCTCGCCGTGATCGCGACGCTGGCGATCCCGGTCATGTCGATGCAGATCGGCACCGCCGATGCAGGCACCGACCCGGCCGACACCACCACCCGGAAGGCGTACGACCTGCTGGCCGAGGGCTTCGGGCCCGGCTTCAACGGCCCGCTGCTCGTCGCGGTCGACCAGAAGGACGACCCCGGAGCAGCCGACAAGCTGGCCGCCGCCTTCAGCAAGACCGACGGCGTGGCCACGGTCATCCCGCCCATCACCAACGAGTCAGGCGACACGGCGCAGATCCCGGTCTACCCGACCACCTCGCCACAGTCGACCGACACGTCCGACCTCGTCAAGACCTTCCGTGACGACGTGATCCCCGCGACGCTCGGCGACTCGGGCGCAGAGGCTCACGTCGGCGGCACGGTCGCGACGAACGACGACGTCGCGTCGAAGATCGCCAAGCGCTTCCCGCTGTTCCTGCTCTACGTCGTCGGCATCACGTTCCTGCTGCTGACGATGGCGTTCCGCTCGATCGTGGTCGCCGCCAAGGCGGCGCTGACCACGCTGCTGTCGGCGGCCGCCGCGTTCGGCGTGCTCGTCGCGGTATTCGAGTGGGGCTGGATGCAAGGCGCGGTCGGGCTCGACCAGAGCGGCCCCACGTCCTCGTTCCTGCCGGTAATCGTCCTCTCGATCCTCTTCGGCCTCTCGATGGACTACGAGGTCTTCCTCGCGAGCCGGATCCGGGAGGAGTACGTCAAGGGCGGGAACTCCCATCGGGCGATCGACGACGGCGTCGCCGCCGTGGGTCGCGTGATCATCGCCGCGGCGCTGATCATGGGCTCGGTCTTCTGGGCCTTCATCCTCACCGACGACCGGATCGTGAAGAGCTTCGGTCTCGGCCTGGGCGTGGCGATCCTCGTCGACGCGCTGATCGTTCGGATGATCCTCGTCCCGGCGATCATGCGGCTGCTCGGCGATCACGCCTGGTACATCCCGCGCTGGCTCGACCGGATCCTCCCGAACCTCACGATCGAGCCCGCCCACGAGCCGGCCGAGGAGTCGGCCGACGACGAGGAGCCCCTGCGCAAGGCCGCGTAGACGCCTCAGAAAGGAAACCCATGTTGAACCGACTCCTCAAGGAGATGGCGATGCTGGACAGCGCCGTCCTGTGCCGGATCTGCGGCCAGGCAGTCCACCGCCACGATCACCTCGGACTGAGCGAATCGGTCTGCGGAACCTGCCGCGACTGACCACGCGAGTCCACCCAGCGAGGCGGCCGCCGGAGGAAACCGGCGGCCGCCTCGTGCTGTCCCAATTCGGCGCCTACGCGGTCAGCGGCCTAGGTCACGTCGTACGTGACGAAGGAGTTGACCTCGCGATAGGCGTAGCCGAGCTGCTCGGGGCCTTCCTTGCGCCCGTGTGACATGACGTTCCCGTCACCCAGCCACAGCGCGACGTGCGTGGGGCTGCCGACCGGGAACGCCGGCGTCGGCGTCGTCGTCGAACCGTAGAAGACGAAGTCGCCCGGCAGGAGCTGCTCGACCCGGCACTGCCGTCCGCCGTTCAGGAGCGTGCCCGTGTAGCCGTACCCGTTCCACGGCAGCGGCTTGCCGCGCTCGACGTTCGGGTTCTTGGCGCCGCCGGCGAGGTGGCAGATCGTGACGAAGCCCGAGCAGTCGATCCGGCGCGGCACCTGCGGCGGCTTCGCGAGCTCGAATGGGCGCACTTGCGAGTAGTCGATCTCTGCCTTGTGCGTGCTCCAGAAGCGGGCGGCGTCGACGATCGCCCTGCGCACGCGGGTTGCTGCGCCGACAGCCGAGCAGAACTGGACCATCAGCGCGCGGCCGTAGGCGTCCCACGCCGTCTCGCCCGGGTGGCCCTTCCGCGGCGCGCGTAGGAGCACGTCGTGCGTCCGCCGTTCGTAGTGCCCCGTCTGTGGCAGCCCGACCGACGCCTGGAAGCGCCGGCAGGCCTCCGTCGCGCCCGGGCCCCACGCCTGCGTGAAGGCGCCCCACTGCAGGAAGCCGGCGCGGCTCAGCGTCCGCTTGACCGCCGCGACATCGAGGCCGCGCGCTCCCGGCCGGATCGGCCGGCAGAACGGGACGTCGCCCGCGGCTCGCTCCGCCCCCGGCACCGGCTCGAGCCCCTCCAAGACCGCCTCCGCGGCCTGCGACTCGTCGGCTTCCGGCTCGCCGGCCGGGTCGTCCAGACCCAGGTCCGGATCGTCGGGCGGCGGCAGTTCCGGCTCGGTCGGCTCCATCACATCCTCGGCTCGGACGAGCCGTGAGCGTATCGGCAAGAAGCGGGGGCGCCCCAGCCGTTGCGGCCACGGCCGAGCGCCCCCATACCTCTCCGTCACCGGCGGAGCCGAAAGTCAAACAACCCGGGAGGGCCACGCGGGAGCCGCACACCCGCGCGCCTCTCCCGGTACGGCTGATAGATGCGCGCGACCACCTGGACTTGCGGTCAGGCCGGCGGCTGCTGGCTCTACTAGATCGAGCCGGCGAAGGTATTGCAGCTGGACGGGTCGCCCGTCTGGAACCCCCCGCTGAACCACCGGCGCCGCTGCTCCGAGGAGCCGTGCGTCCACTTCTCCGGGTTGACCTGACCCTGGGTGGCCTCCTGGATCCGGTCGTCGCCGACGGCTGCCGCCGCATCGAGCGCTTCGTTGATGTCCGTCTGCGTCACGTCTTCCAGGAGGCCGGTCTTCACGGCGTTGGCGGCCCACACGCCCGCGTAACAGTCCGCCTGCAGCTCCGACCGCACGGCCGCACTCTCCGGGCCGGTGGCACCCTGCCGGACGCGGTCGAGCGTGCCGAGCAGGTCCTGAACGTGGTGCCCGTACTCGTGCGCGAGCACGTAGGCCTCGGCGAAGGGGCCGCCGCTCGCGCCGAACCGGCTTTGCAGGTCGTCGAAGAACTCGAGGTCGATGTAGATGCGCTCGTCGGCCGGGCAGTAGAAGGGCCCCACCTGGGAGCTCGCGAAACCGCAGCGCGTCTCGACCGAGCCGGTAAAGAACACCGTCGTGGCGGGCCGATAACGCCTGCCCGCCCGCTGGAACTCGGACGACCAGTAGCGTTGGATGCTGTTGACGTACCCGACGATCCGGCAGTCCTCGCGCTCGTTCGCGTCCGCGCCGGTCCGGCATTCGTCGAGCACCTCGCCCGGTGGCTGGCCCCTGATCGCCCGATCCTCGAGCCCGGAGAACGGATCGGAAGCGCCGCCGCCCCCGAGCCGCCCGTCGGATCGACGCCGAGCAGCAGGGCGACGATGAGGACCACCAACCCCAGCCCGCCGCCGCCGAGGGCCAGCCCGCGCCCGCCGCCGCGGCCACGTTGGTCGGAGACCTGGGACGGATCGAGCCTGGCATCGCGTCGGAAGCGCATCAAGGGGTTGTGCCTCGCGACTGAGGTCGGTCAAACCCTGGAACCTCGGCGTGGAACGCAGACGAGCCTCGAGAGACGGAGGAATCCATGAGCACAGAGACGTTCGACCTCGTCGTGATCGGCGCCGGCTCGGCGGCCCGACACGGAGCCGGCAAGGCGCAACGCGACTACGGCGCCCGTGTGGCCATGATCGAGCGCGAGCGCTGGGGGGGCAGCTGCCCCAACGTCGCCTGCAGGCCGACGAAGGCCTATCTCGTCGCCGCGGAGCTCGCGCACGACATCAACACGCTCGCCGCGAGGCTCGGCATCGACGTCGGCGCCGCCCGCGCCGACCTCGCCCGCGTCAAGGCGCGCAAGGACTCGCTGCTCACGACTCAGGAGAAATGGCGCGAGCGGCTCTCGCAGGCGGGCTTCGAGCTGCTCGACGGGGTCGCGTCGTTCGAGGACGCCCAGACGGTTCGCGTCGGCGACCGCCTGCTGTCTGCGGAGCGGATCCTCGTCGCCACGGGCTCGCGCACGGCGATCCCGCCGATCGAAGGGCTCGACGACGTCGGTTGGCTCGACCACGTCTCGGCGCTCGAGCTCACTGAGCTGCCCGAATCGCTGCTCGTCGTCGGCGGCGGCGCCGTCGGGCTCGAGTTCGGGCAGGCGTTTGCCCGCTACGGCTCCCGGGTCACGATCGTCGACGCCGTCGAGCGGATCGCGTTCCGCGACGACAAGGACTCCGCGGCCGAGCTCGCGGCGGCACTTGCCGAGGAGGGCATCGAGATCGTACCGAGCACGCTCGTCAAGACGGTTCGCCGCGAAGGCGGCGACGTCGTCGCCACGCTGACGCCGAAGGACGGCGGCGAGCCGCGTGAGCTCCGCGTGAAGCAGATCCTGCTCGCGGCCGGACGCGTCCCGGACGTCGAGGAGCTCCAGCTGGAGCGGGCGGGCATCGAGCGCACGAAGGCCGGCATTGCCGTCGACTCGCACCTGCGCACCACGGCGGAGGGCGTCTGGGCCGCGGGCGACGTCACCGGCCTCTACCAGCTCACGCCGATCGCCCAGTACCAGGCGCGCATCGCCGTGACGGACATGTTCACCGAGGACGCGCCCGAAGCGGACTACACGGCGCTGCCGACGGCGATCTTCACCGACCCCGAGGTAGGAGCCGTCGGCCTCACCGAGGACGCGGCGCGAGAGCAGGGCTACGACGTCGACGTCGTCACGCACCCGCTCTCCGCGGTCACCCGGGCGCAGTACACCGACTCGAAGCACGGCCACTACAAGGTCGTCTTCGAGCAGGGCTCCCGGCGCGTGCTGGGCGTCCACGTCGTCAACCGGGCCGCGAGCGAGATCGTCCAGGGCCTCGCGCTGCCGCTGAAGCTCGGCGCGACGGTCGACGACCTCGCCGGCGTGATCCACACCTACCCGACCCTCGGCGAGGGGGTGAAGGCGGCCGCCGAGAAGGCGCCGGCGGCGTAGACTCGCGCCCGTGAGCAACTACGCGTTCAGCTCGATCGACGAGCTCGGCGAGGGCCCCGGCTTTCGCAAGGTTCGTTCGGCGCTCGGCATCGAGGCGTTCGGCGTGAACGCCGTTGTCTACCCGCCGCACTACGAAGGCTTCCCCCACTACCACGACACCCAAGACGAGCTCTACTTCGTCCACAGCGGCCGAGCACGGGTGGACGTCGACGGCGAGACGAAGGAGCTCGGCCCGGGCGGCCTGTTCCATTGCCGCTCGACCACGCCGCGCAAGCTCTCGAACATCGGCGACGAGGATCTCGTGCTCCTGATCGTGGGCGCCAAGGACGGCTACGTCGGCCGCGACGGCCACATCGACGACCCCGCCGAGCTGCAGCGCCGGATCGAGTTCGGCAAGGCCTAGCGCAGGCGGCGACCGAGGCCGGCCGCCACCAGGCCGGACAGCAGCGCGCCCGCGACGAGCACCTGGAGACCCGCCGGGACCCCGCCCGGCCGGTGCCAGCCGGCGAAACGGTGGCTCGGGAAGAGCTTGCGCCCACCGGGCCGCGGGAACCGAAGGACGTGCTCGACGTCGGGGAACGCGCTCGAGAAACCGCCGAGCGTGGCGGGATCCAGCGGCCCCCGCGCGAGCGCGAGCGCTATGACGCCTCCGACGCTGGTGACCAGCTCGAACCCGCGATCGTCTATGTCCCAGTGCGGCATGCGGTCGCCGGCCACATGGAGGAGCGGCCCCACGGCGAGCGCGCCGAGGCGCGAATCCATCAGCGCGCCCACGGCGGCTCCCGTCGCGACGTGCAGCGAGGAGATCACCTTCAGGAAGAATCATGGACGGTGGCACTCCTCGCAACCGAGCTGGTCGCGCTGTACGAAGAGCTCGCCGATCCCGAGCTGATCGAGTCCTGGACCAAATGCACCATCCGCCGTCCCCAGCTCGGGAAGCTCGTTGCCTCTCCAGTCGGCCTCAAGCGTGGCCCGGCGGTCAAGCTCGTCGAGACCGTCGGCAAGCGCGAGGAGACGCGCAACGTCGCGCTCGCCGACTGGCCGGGGGAGCTGCGTGCGCTCCTGGACGAGCCGCTCGTCGGCATCGACGTCGTCGGCACCAACGGCGACTGGCACGCGCGCCGGACGAAGAAGGGCCGCTGGCTGGTCACCCGTGGCAAGCCCTCGCTTTCGGCGAGACGCGGAGGGCTGCCGGCGCACGACCGCCTGCCGCACTACCCGCTCGACCCGGACGACCCGGAGGTGGCGCGGCTGTTCGCGGCGACCGGAGCGACCCCGGACAAGAAGCGCCAGGTCGAGCACTACGTCGAGCTGCTCCGGCCGCTGCCGATCTGGTCGGGCACCGGCCCGCTCCGTGTCGTCGACGCGGGCTGCGGCAAGGCCTACATGAGCCTCGCGCTCTACCTCTACGCCCGCCGCCGCGGGCGCGAGGTCGAGCTGGTCGGGGTCGACTCGAACCCGGAGGTCGTCGAGCGCGTCGGAGCGATCGCCGCGGAGCTCGGCTACGAAGGCGCCGGCTTCGAGACCTCCACGATCCTCGACTACGCGCGCGCCCGGGAAGAGCCGGTCGACCTGCTCGTCAGCCTGCACGCCTGCGACACCGCGACCGACGAAGCGATCGCGGCCGGCGTCCGGCTCGGCGCCGAGGCGATCGTGCTCGCGCCCTGCTGCCAGCACGAGTTCCTCGTCCAGATCAACCACGCGCTCGGCCGTGAACATGGGACGCCTAGCGTTTGGGCGCCGGTCGTCGAGCACGGCATCCTCCGTGCCCGGCTCGCCGACCTCATCACCGACTCGCTGCGGTCGAGCGCGCTCGAGGCCCTCGGCTATCGCGCCGAGGCGATCGAGTTCGTCGCCGCCGAGCACACGACGAAGAATCTGATGATCCGGGCGGTCAGGCGCCCCGACCGGCGGCGCGCCGAGCGCGCGCTCCGCGAGTACCACGAGCTCGCGGACGCGTGGGGCGTGAAGCCGACGCTCGAGGGGCTGGTCGATCTAGACCGAGGCGACGTCCGGGCGCAACCCGCCTAGCCGGCTCCCGATCACGGCGTTCGCCACTTCCGCACTGGGCGCATGTCCCGTGACGGCCGCAAGGAACTCGTCACGCTCGAGCGCCAGGAGAACGGTGTCGGTCTCGGCGGTGACGGTCGCTGTGCGCGGGACGTCGCGCAACAACGCGATCTCCCCGAAGTACCCGCCGCGACCGAGCCGGTTGACCGGTTGACCGTCGATCGAGACGACCACTTCGCCGTCCTCCACCACGTAGAAGCGGTCGCCTGAATCGCCCTGGCTGAAAACGGGCTCGCCGGCCGGGACGCGGATCCGCGTCAAGCTCGACGCGAGCTGCTCCTGCGTGGGCCTCGGCAGTGGGCGGAAGAGCGGCACCTCCTCGAGCAGCGCGAGCTCGCGCTCCGGGCCCGTCTCGTCGATCGCGGCGAGCCGCCGCCAGAGCAGCGCGGCGAGCACCGGAAGCAGCGCGCCCGTCGCGATCAATGCGCCGCGGACAGTGAGAGCCTCGATCAAGAGGGGGGCAAGGATGGCGCCCAGGCCGAGTGTCCCGACGAAGACGCTCTGGACGACGCCCATCACACGCGACAGCACCTCGTCGGGGACGGACCGCTGGAGCAACGTGATCCCGGAGACGTCGACGAGGATCGTTCCGACGCCGACGATCCCCAGCAGGATCAGCGCGACGGGCGCCTTCGGATAGACGCCGATGAGCGCGATCGGGATGCCCCAGAGAACGAGCCCGATGCCGAAGTCGGACGCCAGGCGGTGCCGTCCCACCAGTGCCGCCGCGGCGAATCCGCCGATGAGCCCGCCGATCCCGACGGCCGAGTTGAGGAAGCCGATCCCGGCCTCGCCGATGTCGAGCAGTTCGAGCGCCGTCACGACGATCAGGACGTTGAGCGCGCCTGCCACGAGCGTCTGCGCCCCGTAGAGCAGGACGATCACGCGGAGGTTCGCGTCCCGCCAGATCGTGGTGAACCCGGCGAACATCCGCTGCACCCACGGCTCCCGGGCGAACGTCTGCGGCGTCTGGCGCTCGACCCGGATGCGGCTCACGAGCGCTGCCGAGACGAGGAACGCGATCGACGACACCGCCAGGACCGTGTCCGTGCTGGTCGTCGCGAGCAGCAGTCCGCCCACCGCCGGCCCCAGGAAGATTCCGAGCGCCTCGATCGTGGTCAGCACGAGATTGGAAGCGGTCAGCTCCTCGGGCGTGCGCGCGAGTAGCGGCAGCAGCGCCGACTGCGTCGGCCGGAAGATCGACTGCAGCATGCCGACCACGCCCGCCAGGAGGTAGACGGTCACGGGCGGCGCCTCGAGGAATGCGAGTGCCGCCGCGACGGCGATCGCAAGCGTTCGGGCCACGTTGACGGCGACGAGCACGCGCTCGCGGGGGTAGCGGTCGCCGAGGGATGCCGCGAACGGTGCAGCGACGACCGCAGGCAGGACGCGCAGCAGGCCGACGAGGCCGACCGCAGCGGCACCTCCTTCCTCGTACGCGAACAGCGACAGCGCGATGATGAACACCCAGTAGGCGGTGACTGAGCCGGCCCAGGACAGCTGGACTCGCCGGAGGTCGCGATTGGCGAAGACCGCCGCGAACGCGGCGCCTGACTCGCGGAGCCGCGCGCGAAGGGTGCCGAGCATCGCACCAAGCATGTCAGCGCCCTTTGCTTTTTTGAAGCCGTGAGGGAAGATTCGTGCCGGTAGGCACGTCTTGTGAGCAGAGACCGCGAAACGCGGCCCCAAAACATCCGACAGGAGGAAGACCGTGGCCGAAGAGCGCGAGGCATTCAACGACGAGCGCGAGGCGCACAGCGACGAGCGCGAGGCGCACAGCGACGACGTCGAGGGGCATATGTTCAACGACAGCCCGAGCAACGACAGCCCGAGCGCCGATCACGACACCGGCGAGGGCCCCGACGTCGAGGGCCACATGTTCAACGACACCCCCAGCGCCGACAGCCCGAGCGCGGACTAGTCGGACCGAACTACTGAGCTCCGAAGGAGGCGGCCGCGGCCGCCTCCTTCGTCGTTCTAGCGGTCCGCGGCCAGCAGTTGCTCGAGCGCTCCGAGCAGGCGGCGGCCGGCGTCGCCGCGGTCTCCCTCGAGCAGCGCGGCCACGCGCGCGAGCGCCTCGGCGTCGTCGCCCGCCTCGGCGAGCACCGCCTGCGCGCGCCGGGCGCGCTGGAGCAGGTCGAGCGCGATCGCGGCCTGGTTCGCGAACAGCCCGAGCAGCTCCATCTCCTCGAGCGTGAACTGGGTGGCGCGATCGAGCACGTTGAGGACGCCGAGCGACTTCTCGTCGTGCAGCAGCGGCACGCACATCAGTCCTTGCGGGACGTAGCCCGTGCTCTCGGCGACCTCGCGGGCGAAGCGCGGATCGTTGCCGACGTCCTCGACGACGAGCGGCTGCCGGGTGACCAGCACCCAGCCGGCGACTCCGGTGCTCGCGGGGATGCGCTGCCCGATCAGCGATTCCGCGCCTTCGCCCGAGACCGCCTCGAACACGAGCTCGTCGGCCGCCTCGTCCAGCAGGAACACCGAGGACGCCTTGGCGGCGAAGATGGCACGCGCCACCTCGACGACCGACTGCAGCAGCGCGCGGTGCTCCTCCTCCGCGCCGAGCACTCCCGCGGCGACCGCGGCCCGCAGGTCGTCGCTCATCGTCCTCCGCCCACGTTGCCCGACGTCAGGTAGAGCACGCTCTTCAGCTGGAACGGCGTCAGCTCGCGGTGCTTGCCCAGGACGAGAGCGCAGATCCCGGTCATGTGCGGCGTCGCGAAGCTGTTGCCCGTACAGCGGATCGTCCCACCGTCCAGCCACGCCACCTCCACGTCGACGCCGCGCGCGAAGAACTCGACCGGCGGGTTGGGGTTGTAGTAGTAGGCCAGCGGATCGCTCTCCTCGTGGCTGCCGACCGAGATCACGGAGGAGAAGCGCCACGGATAGCTCTCGACGGGCATGTTGTGCGCCGAGGCGACGAGCACGGTGCGACGGAAGTAGGCCGCGTCGGCGAGCTCGTGGAGGATGCCTGCGAACTGGCGCTTCGTCGTCGACAGGCTCATGTTGATCACGTCGAACCCCTGCTCGACCGCCCAGCGCAGGCCGCCTAGGAGCGCGGGCCCGCTGCCGGTGAAGCCGGCGCCCAGCACACGGACGCTCGAGATCCTGCACCCCGGCGCGAGCGAGCGGACGATCCCGGCGCACGCGGTCCCATGGCCGCACAGGTCGCCTTCCTCGTCCTCGCGCACCTCCACCTGGTCGTCCTCGCCCACCGAGACCGCGACCGCCTCGTCCACGTCGCCGACGAGCGGGTGCCCGCCCTCGACGCCGCTGTCGAGGATGCAGACGCGGACGTCCTCGCCGGCGGACTCGCCCCACGCCCACTCGCGGGTCAGCTGCGCCGGCCATTGATCGGGCAGCTGCAGGTCGTCGGCGCGGCCCGCCGGCAGGCTCCAGGCCGGAAGCGGCCTGCTGCTCAATCGGTCCCCTCCAGCGCGCGGCGCGCGGCTCGCGCCGCGGCGTCGGCGTCCATCGTGGCGCGCGTGATGCGCAGGTCGTCCGGTGCTGCGCCGAGGTTGATGCGCACGAGGTGCGCTGCGGCGCGCGTCCCGGCCTCGGCCAGCAAGGCACCTGCGACCGCGTCGCCGCGCACCTCCGGGTTGCCGTTCTGCGCGAGGTCGGCGGCGAGGTCGGCGACGTCGGCCCCGACCTCCGCGATCGCGAGCGGAATCGCCGCCGCGCGCTCCAGCGCGACGCCGAGCGTGGCATTCCGAACCTCGGGCTCGAGCAGCTCGGGCAGCCGGAAGGCAGCAAGCGCCGTCTCGTACGCGTCAGCGTCGGCTTGGGCGAGCGGCTCGATCCGAGACCGCAGTGCTTCGGCCTGGGCGGTCGCACCACGCGCCTCGGGCCAGGCGTCGCGTGAGTTGCGAGCGCACATGGCTGTCAGCCCCGCGCCGAGCGCGACGGCGATTGCCGCGGCCGACCCGCCCGCAGGCGAGGGCACCTCGGAGGCGATGTGCGCGAGCACGTCTTCAAGCGACGAGCCGAGGATGTCGTCAGCGGGCACCACACAGGGATTGTGGCGCGCGGCGCTACTTCGAGTCGAGGCGACGACGCACGGCGTCCACGAGCTGTGGATCGGGCTCGTACCCCTTGGACGCCAACGCCGCCTCCAGATCAGCGATGAGCGCACGACGAAACTGGTCGTCGGCCCGTGCCCGCTCGACGATGTCGTCGAGGCCGCGTAGGGCAAAGGGAAGCTCCTGGGCGGCCCGCACCCAGGCCTCCGGCGCCGGCCGCAGCAACCGGAGGAGATCCGCGATTCGCTCTTCATCGTGCGTCTTCATCGCCAACCACCAGACTGCGCGGCCGCCGGGTTTCTTCCCGCGCCCTCCAATTCGCCGCGCAAACGGATCAGGCAGCGGGAGATACGGCTCGCCACGGTTCCCGACGGAAGCTCCAGCGCCTCGCCGATCGTGCGATAGCTCTCGTCGCGGCTGAAGAAGCGGTCGAGGATCTCGGCGCAATGCTCGGGCAGCGTGCGCATCGCCTCGTGCACGGCGAGCGCCTCGTCGAGCTGCTCGATCGTGTCGTCAGCGCCCTCCGGCTCCAACGCCTCGCCGGCGGGCCGCTCCCGCGAGGCGCTCCGCAGCGTGTCGATGCAGAGCCTCCGCGTCAGCTGGGCGAGCCAGGGCCTCAGGGCCGAGTCGTCACGCAGCCGGCCGAGATGCTCGTAGGCCCGCGCGAACACCTCCTGGAAGACGTCGTCGGCGTCCTGCTCTCCGAGCCGGAACGCCTGGACCGAGATCGCGTAGACGTAACGCGAGTAACGCTCGACCAGCGCGCGCCAGCACTCGTCGTCGCCCTCGCGGCATCCGGCGACGAGCTCGGAATCAGTGAGCTCTTGGTCCACGCCTCAATAATCGCACTCCCGGCGCCGATTTACGGCCACCGGGCTCGACTACCAGCGCGAGTTGCGGCCGCGGCGGCTCGTGTAGAGCAGCTTCGGCCTGGCGACCGCCATGCCCTCGCGCTCGAACTGCTCGCGATGGCCGAGCCGCACCGCCACGCGGCTGACGTCGGCCTGCTGGTCGGGCGTGACGAGGGTGACGCCGCTGCCGTCGCGGCCCGCGCGACCGGTGCGGCCGATGCGGTGGACGTAACCCTTGTCGTCCTCGGGCGGGTCGAAGTTGATGACGTGGGTGATGTCTGCAAGATCGAGCCCGCGGGCGGCGACGTCGGTCGCCACCAGGGTCGTGACCTTGCCCGAGTGGAACCGGGCGAGCGCCCGCTCGCGCGCGGACTGCGTCATGTCGCCGTGCAGCGCGATCGCGGGCACGTCCCTGCGGACGAGCTTCGCCGCGAGGCGGTCGGCTCCGCGCTTCGTCCGCACGAACACGAGCGCGAGACCGCGCTCGCCCTCGAGCTCCCGGATGAGCGCGTCCACCTTGCCGTCCTGCGAGACCGACACGAACCGGTGGTCGGTCGTGCCCGCCGCGGCGCTGTCCGGCGGGTCCGCCTCGAAGCGGCCCGGGTTGCGAGTGTAGGAACGCGCGAGCTCGCCCACCTCGCCGTCGAGCGTGGCCGAGAAGAGCATCGTCTGGCGCTCGCGGTTCAGGTGCTTCACGATCCGGTCGACCTGCGGCTTGAAGCCCATGTCGAGCATGCGGTCGGCCTCGTCGAGGATGAGGATGCTCACCTGGTGCAGCTTGATCAGGCGCCTCTCGATCAGGTCGAACAGGCGGCCGGGGGTGGCGACGAGGATGTGCGCGCCCTTGATCCGCTTGGCGCCCTTGTGGACCGGGGTTCCGCCGTAGGCGGCCTCGACGCGCAGCCCCTTGGACTTCGCGATCGGGGTCAGCGCCTCGGTGACCTGTCCGGCCAGCTCGCGCGTGGGCACGAGGATCAGCGCGGCCGGCGCGCCGGCGTCGGCCGAGATCAGGTCGACGATCGGAACGCCGAAGGCGAGCGTCTTGCCCGAGCCGGTCGGCGACTTGGCGAGCACGTCGCCGCCGCCGAGCGCGGCCGGGACGACGAGCGACTGGATCGGAAACGGCGTGACGATGTCTGCGGCGGCGAGCGCCTGCGACACCTCTGCGCTCACGCCGAGCGCGTGGAAGGACTCTACGGTCAAGTTCTCTACTCCTTGGTTTTTGGGCTCGAGATCAACTGCTCGGGCCCACGGAGGAGAACGAGAAGCTCAATCTCACGGGACGACCCAGTGCCGTCCGTGCACTCACAGTAGCTGAGAAAAGCCCTTATGCGTGCTATTTGCGGGGTCGACCCTCGTCGACGACTTACGTAGTTGGGCGGGATGCTGCCGTGCCCTTCGCCGCCGGACATGCGGTCGAAGTCGCTGCCCTGGGCGGCCGCCCAAGCATCCGCGTTCTCGACGACGCTCGGATGCGCTCGTCTGGTCGCCGCGCTGAAGGGAGCCGATGCCCGGGATCCTCCTGAACAGCTCTCGCAATCCCATGTGCGAAATGGACTAGAAGTACAGGCGCGACCAGGCCGTCCACCAGTCGTCCGCGCGCGAGACGACGGTCAGCGGCTCCGCGATCTCGAGCCCTTCCTTGTGCCGGAACTCGTCGACGCGGTCGGTGGTGGTGATCTCGACGCGGATCTCGCACGGGCGCCCGGGGTCGTACGGCTGCACCGCGGTCAGATCCGAGAGCGCCTTGCGCGCACCCGCTTCGATCAGCTCGCGTGCGCGAGGCGGTGGGATCTGGCGCGCGCTGTAGCGGCCGATCCCCTTCTTGACAGCGACGGTCGTGAGACCCGGCGCCGAGCAGGTCGGTCGCCTCGCGGCAGGTGGCCTCGTCGCCGGTGACGAGCACGACCGGGCAGTCCCACTGGCCGCAGAGCGCGGCGTTGATCCCGGTCTCGCCGACGAGTGTCCCGTTGAACCAGAGGTTGCGCCAGGCCTGTCCGGAGACGGTGTGGTTCATCACGCCGTCCGTCGTGCCCGCGCGTGCGTGCATCGCGATCAGTAGGCACGCATCGCAGCCCTGCTCGAGGAACTCGGTGTACTCCGTCCACTCGGACTGCACGACCCACTCGCAGGCCGGGTCGAGCAACTCCGGGATCAGGGAGTTGAAGCTCCAGCCCTTGCCGGCCCCGTGGTGGTCCATGACGAGGATCTCGTCGGCGCCGGCCGCCTTGGCGCCCCGGACGGCAGCGTTGATCTCCTCGGTATAGAGCTTGCGCGCCTCCTCGTACATCGGGTCGCCGCCCGTGACCTGCTCCCACTTGACGATCCCGGAGACGCCTTCCATGTCGCTGATGATGTGGACGCGCACGTCGCGGTTTTCTACCCGATCCCGCGCAGAGGCGCGTCCTCGACCCAGAGTTCAGGGAGTGGTCAGATCGCGCCGCTCGATCAGCAGCGCGCCGACGCCCAGCACGATCAGGGCGGCAGCGGCGACCAGCAGCAGCCGCCAGGGGTGCACTCCTTGCTGGAGCGGCGCTTGCCCGACCCACCAGAAGCTCGAGACGAAACGGAACGGGTCGAGCCACCCGGCCAGGTCGTGCAGGCCCGCGACGAGGTACGAGCCGGCCGCGAGCGCCGCCGAGACGCCGATCGCGACCGCTCGGCTCGGCACCGCGCCACCGACTGCGATCGCGATCCAGCCGTGCAGGAGACCGAGCAGTCCGAGCCCGGCGACGCCGCCCGCCAGTCGCCCGTACGGCAAGTCCATCCCGAAGAGGAGGCTCGCGACAGCCAGCGCAGCGAAGGTCACCGCGCAGAAGCCGGCCAGCTCGAGGCCGACGGCAGCGCCCTTCGCGAGCACGGCGTCCCGGCGGCGGATCGGATAGGCCAGGACGAGCTCCAGCCGGCCGCTCTCCTCCTCGCCGGCCAGCGTGCGGGCACCGGCGCCGATCGCCAGCACGAGTACGAACAACGGCAGGATGAAGCTGAACAGCTCGGCGTCGATGTAGCCGGCGCCCGAGGAGATATCCGCGTTGCCCGACAGACCGAACAGCGACTTGAGCGCGTCCGGATAGCTCTCGATCAGCTTGTCGAGGTCCGGCGAATCCTTGATCGACGGGAAGATCGCGGAGATCAACGCGACGTACGCCGCGCCGCCGACGCACCAGGCAAGCAGGCTCCTGCCGTTGTCGCGAACCCCGCGACGGAAGAGCTCAGCCGTTCCCGGACTCACGGTAGAGCTCCAGGAAGATCTCCTCGAGGTCGGCGGGCTCGGAGAGGAGGTCCACGAGCCGGTGGCGCGCGACCTCCTTGACGAGCGCGTCCATGGCGCCGGGGAGGACGGTGAGGCGCAGCACCGCACCCTCGGCGGACTGGACGCGCACGTCGCTGAGCCCGCCGAACGGGGCCGGGTCGACAGGCTCGGCGAAGGTGATCGTCACGTGGCGGATCGAGCGCCCGCGGAGTGACGCGACCGAGTCCACGTCGATCAGCCGTCCGGCGCGGATGATCGCGACGCGGTCGGCAAGCTCCTGCACCTCGTCGAGGGTGTGGGATGACAGGAACACGGTGCGGCCCTCCGCGGTGGTCTCGCGCACGAGCGCCCGGAACTCGCCCTGGAGGAGCGGATCGAGCCCGGAGGTCGGCTCGTCGAGCACGAGGACGTCGGGCCGGTGCATGAACGCCTGGACGATCCCGACCTTCTGCCTGTTGCCCCGCGACAGCTCGTGGATGGGGCGGTCGAGCGGCAGGCCGAAGCGCTCGACGAGGGCCGCACGCAGCTCTGCTTCGACGGATCCGCGCAGGCGAGCGAGCGAGTCGAGCTGCTCGCGCGCAGTCAGGCGGTCGTAGAGGCGGAGATCGCCCGGGACATACCCGACGCGGCGCCGGACCTCTACGCTGTTGGCGCGCGTGTCCAGGCCGAGGATCGCGGCCCGCCCCTCGGTCGGGCGGATCAGGCCGAGCAGCAGCCGGATCGTCGTGCTCTTGCCGGCGCCGTTGGGGCCGAGAAAGCCGAACACCTCACCGCGCTCGACCCGAAGGTCCAGCCCCGCGAGCGCGCGGACGCCGCTTCCGTACGTCTTCGAGAGGCCGGTCGCCTCGATCGCCGGCGCGGCCGCCATCGGGCCATCGTAGAGGGGTTAGCCTCCACGCGTGGAGACGGGGCTCGCCGGCAAGCGTGTGCTCGTGACCGGCGCCTCCGGGGGCATCGGCGCAGCCTGTGCGCGAGCGTTCGCGGCCGAGGGCGCCGAGGTGCTCGTGCACTACAACCGCGGACGCGAGCGTGCGGAGGCGGTCGGCGGCGCTCAGCTCCTCCAGGCCGACCTGACGCGTGAGGACGAGGTCGAGCGCATGTTCGCCGAGGCCGGCGCGCTCGACGTGTGTGCCGCGGTCGCCGGCGTGTGGCCGAGCGAGGACGTCCCGGTCTGGGAGCTGCCGCTCGAGCGCTGGGAGGGCACGCTCCGCGCGAACCTGACGATCACGTTCCTCACCGCGCGCGGCTTCCTGCGCCAGGTCGCGGAGAGCGGCCACGGCAGCCTCGTCCTCGTCGGCTCCACCGCGGGGCTCGTCGGGGAGGCAGGCCACGCGGACTACGCCGCTGCCAAGTCCGCGATCGTCGGCGGCCTGCTGCTCAGCCTCAAGAACGAGGTCGTGCGGATCGCCCCGCGCGGACGCGTGAACGCCGTCTGCCCGGGCTGGACCGCCTCGCCGATGACCCGCGCCGAGCTCGACGATCCCGAGCTGGTGCGCCGCGTGACGCGCACGATGCCTCTGCGCAAGGTGGCTCGGCCCGAGGACGTCGCCAACCAGGTCGTCGTCCTGGCCTCGGACGAGCTCTCAGGCCATGTCACCGGACAGGTCATCACGGTTGCCGGCGGGATGGAAGGTCGGGTCATTCACCCCGACTGAGAGCACGAACTGCCTGCAAAACGGCTTATTAGCCCGGCGCGTGAAGTGATTAGTGAAGCAACTCCGTCAACCCGGAAAGGGTGATGGATCAAGCGGTGTGGCAGCGGCCATATTGGAACTACAGAGCACGGCCCCGGTGCGGCGGGGGCCGACTCGAAGAGGGAAAGGCCCCGATGCGGCGCGGGCTGATCCCGAAGCGAGACCGCGATGCGGTGTGGTCTCAGCACAACTTCACTGCGGTTCTCTTCGGAGGCGTTCAAGCGGGGCCAGGCGGCGGCCCCGCTTGGGCGTTCTGCGTTTCGCGAAAAGTGCTGCGCACTTTCCGGGACTGGGGTCGCCGTGGCACGGGCGTGGCTGTGACGGTCGATTCGGAGCGGCGCCAGAGCCGCAGCTGCACCGACGCAGGAGCAAGCTCCTACCCCGGGTCATTGTTCTTCGCAGACGCGTCGCTTTGAGCGATGTCCGGGGGTCTGACCCCCGGACACGACCTGCGGGGACGTGTCCAGGCGCCCATCCCGGATGTGTAGCGGCGAGCGGCTGTCGACTCACTAGAGTCCCGGGGTGGCTTCCCGGTTTCTCGAACGGCTCCAGGACGGGCCTCTCGTCGTTGCCGACGGCGGGATGGGCGCGCTTATCTCTGCCGCGGTTCCTCGGCTGCGCTGCCCGGAGGAGGCGAACCTGCGCGCGCCCGAGGCAGTCGTCTCGCTGCACGTGTCCTTCATCAACGCGGGCGCCGAACTGATCGAGGCCAACTCCTTCGGCGCCAACCGGCGGAAGCTCGCCGCCCACTTCCTCGAGGACCAGCTCGAGGCGATCAACTCGACGGCCGTGAAGCTCGCACGTCAGGCCCGCGAGACGACCGGCAAGGACGTCTTTGTCGCCGGCTCGATCGGCCCGCTCGGCCAGGCGGCGACGTCACGGATGCGCCGGGAGCTGTTCGCCGAGCAGGCCGGTGTGCTCGAGGGACGCGGCGCCGACCTGTTCATGATCGAGACGTTCTACGACCTCGACGAGGTGGCGGACGCCGTCGAGGCGGTGCGGAGCGTCTCGAGCCTGCCGATCGTCGCGCTGATGACCTTCGACGAGGGCGCCGAGACCCTCGCCGGGATCACCGCCGCCGAGGCCGCCAAGCGGCTCGGCGAGCTCGACGTCGCCGCGATCGGCGCCAACCACGGCGCCGGGCTGCTCGCGGCGCTCCACGCGCTCGACCAGATGGGCAGCAACGGCAAGCCGCTGGCCGCGCTGCCCAATATCGGCCTCGCCAGCCTCGCGGGCGGGCGCGTCATCTACCCGCACGCCTCGCCCGAGTACTTCGCCGAGTTCGCTGCGCATGCCCGCGACCTCGGCGCCCGGATCATCGGCGGTTGTTGCGGCACCACGCCGGCCGAGATCGCGGCGATCAAGACCGCCGTCGAGGAGGAGCGCCAGGCCCGCGCGCCGCTCGAGCTCGACGAGCGCGAGCTGATCGTGGCGCTCGGCGAGGAGCAGCGCGAGACCGGCCTCGCGCGCGCCCTGCGCGAGGGCGAGTGGGTCGTGTCCGTGCAGCTCGACCCCCCGCTCGGCGGCTCCAGCCGCGGCCTGGTCGAGGTCGCCCAGGCGCTCAAGGACTCGGGCAAGGTCGGCTTCGTCGACATCAACGACAACGCGACCGCGCGGGCGGGCATGAGCGCGCTGATGGTGTCCGCGACGATCGAGCGCGAGTGCGGGCTCGAGACCGTTCCGCACCTCACGACCCGCGACTGGACCGTGATGGGCCTGGAGTCGATGTTGCTGGGCGCCCACGCCGAGGGCGTGCGCAACGTGCTCGCGATCACGGGCGACCCGCCCGAAGTGGGCGACTATCCGGGCTCGCGCGGCGTCTACGAGGTGGACGCGATCGGCCTCACGCAGCTGCTGGCGCGGTTGAACCGCGGCGAGGACTTCAACGGCCGCCCGATCGACGCGCCCACGTCGTTCTTCATCGGCGTGGCGGTGAACCCGACCCCGGACGACATGGAGCTCGAGGTCGATCGCTTCCGTCAGAAGGTCGAGGCCGGCGCGCGCTACGCGATGACGCAGATCGTCTACGACCTCGACCGCCTGGACGAGTTCCGCGACCGGCTCGGCGGCACGTGGCCGATCCCCGTCCTGGTCGGCGTGTTCCCGCTGACGAGCTACCGCCTCGCGCAGCGTCTGCACAACGAGGTCCCGGGAATCTCGGTGCCCGAGCCGCTGCAGGAGGCACTCCGCGACGCCGGCCCCGACGCCGCCCAGCTCGGCATGGAGCACGCACGCGAGCTGATCGAGGCAGCACGCGGGCGCGCGGACGGCGTCTACATCGTGGCGCCGTTCAGGCGGCCGCTGGCCGTGCTCGATCTGATTTAGGAGGGTCTGGCGCAATAGCGACTGTGCCGCCGGGCCGCGCTGCTCGCCCCGAGGCCGCGTCCTCGGTCGCGCCCGTATAGCTCCGCATACGAACACTCCCTGCGTCCTTGCCTCGGAACGACCATCGCACCCCTGCGACGAGCGGTATTCCGCCAGACCCTCCTAGCCGCCGACGGCACACGCACCGGTCGAGACCGTCCCTCGCGCGCTCGCCAGGGCACTCCGCACGACGTCGGACGGGATGCCGTAGCCGCCGTCCGAGCCGGTGCGCTCGGCGAAGACGGTCGCCTCGACCGCGCCCATGCGGTTCACGACCGGACCGCCCGAGTTCCCGTGCCGGACGCGGCCCCGGAAGCTCGTCACGCGCCGCGCCACAGGTCCGCGGCCGTAGGCGTCCTCGGTCAGCAGGGTGCCCGTCGGCCCCATCCGCCCGGCCACGGCGGTGAACGGGCCGTTCTCCGGATAGCCGAGTATCGCGACCGGATCACCCACCTTGGGCTCGACGAGCTTCAGCGGCCTGGCGCCCAGTCCGTCGACGCGAAGCACGGCTACGTCGTTCCGTGGATCGAACACCACGGCTTCGGCAGACAGCCGCTCCGAGCCCGGCGCCTGCACGGTCGTGTCGTCCTGCCCGGCGACGACGTGCGCGTTCGTGACCACGAGGCCGGGGCGGCCGACCCAGCCGGAGCCCTCGATCGAGAGCCCGCAGGCCGTCCCGAGCACCCGCACGACGCTGGGCGCCGCGATCCGGACCCCGGGGGAGCGCAGGACGGCGGGGTCCGGCGGCTCGACAGGAGCGAGCGGGCCTGCGATCGCCGGGAACGGATCGACACGCGCCAGAGCGCGGAGCGCGCGTGAAGGCGGTGCGATGTCGTTCAGCCGCTGGAGCACCTCGGAGCGCTGCGCCTCCTGCCGCAGCCTCGTCTGGCCCGGCAGCTGCAGGGCGACCGCGCCGGCGACCCAGACGAGCACGAGCCCCAGGACCGCACCGAGGACGAAGCCGCCGACGGAGTCGACCGCTCGGAGCTGCGAGAGCGGAAACGCGCTCCGCAGCCGGTAGCCGATCGTGGCGCCGACCGTCTCGAAGAGGATCGCGAGCGCGGCCGCACCCAGAAGCCCGACGAGCGGCGTGTACGGCGAGCTCGACCCCTCGTTCAGCAGGTGTGACGCGAGCCGCGCGCCGAGCAGGGCACCGGCGACCACGCCGGCCGTGGACAGCGCAGTGGCCAGAAACCCCCGCCGCGCGCCGAGGAGGCCGGTGAGCAGGGCGAATCCGAGCACGATCCAGTCGACGGTCGTCAGCTCCACGAGGCTAGTGGACGCCCTCCGCGGCCGGTGCGATCATCGAGTCGTGGGCATGTACCACGAAGGCTCGCGGCAGCTGCAGCAGCGCTTCGACACGGAGCGGCTGGCCGATCGCTTACAGGAGCGATTCGTGGCGCGACCGGAGATCGACGACGACGACCGGCGCTTCATCGAGAGCTGCGACATGGTCTTCATCGCGACCGCCGACGCCGATGGTCGCCCGAACTGTTCGTACAAGGGCGGCGAGCCCGGCTTCGTACGCGTCGTCGACGAGCGCACGATCGCGCTGCCGAACTACGACGGGAACGGCATGTACCTCTCGATGGGGAACCTGCTGGTCAACCCGCACGTGGGGCTGCTCTTCATCCACTTCGAGCAGCGCCGGCGCCTGCGCCTGAACGGCGTCGCCTCGATCGCCGAGGACGACGCGCTCATGGCGGAGTACCCCGAAGCGCAGTTCGTCGTCCGCGTCCACGCCGAGCAGGTGTTCCCGAACTGCCCGCGCTACATCCACGAGTACCGCCTCGTCGAACGCTCGCGCTTCGTGCCCAAGGCCGAGTGCGAGACGCCGGTGCCGGGTTGGAAGCAACGCGACTGGTCGCGTGACGTGCTGCCCACGGCCGACCCGGCGCGCGACCCCGGACGCGAGGTCGTCGAGCGCGGTTGAGACGGGCGAGCGAGCACGAGCCGGCCCGCCTGCGACGAGCGCCCGCCGCTCCGCCGAGGCCGAGCGGCGCGCCTCAGCTCAGCGTGAGCAACAGCGCCCTCGCCCGCATCCTGCAGCGCGACGGCGCGCCCAAGGACAAGCTCGACCCCAAGCAGTACACGACCTTCGGCGACTGGGTGACCTGGTTTCCGACCGGCTCCTGGAACGACACTGCGGTGAACGTCACGAGCGAGGTGCGCAAGTCGCTGCCCGACCTCGCCGACCTCGTCGACGACCTCCGTGCCGACTGCGCCGACGTGACGATCCTCCTTCGTCACTACTACCTCGAGCAGCACGGCGAGACCGCCAGCGTCCCGGGCTGGGATTCGTCCGCGAAGAAGTCGGTGAGCTACCCGATCGGCAAGGGCGTCACGCGCAAGCAACTCCGCAACGCCGTCGTCAACCTCGGCACGATCCACTTCCAGGAGCGCGGGCGGAAGACGGCGATCGTCGACTGGTACCTGGACTCGAAGAAGCAGCCGATCAGGAACCTCAAGCAGCTGGTCGCCGCAGGCCTGAAGAGCGGCGACCTGCTCGTCTGGAGGAAGCGCGCAGGCATCAAGGGGAACTTCTCGGGGCACGTGCAGACGATCAAGAGCCTGTCGGGGATCTCCGAGTTCGAGAAGCCGATGAAGTACGTCCTCGACGTCGTCCAGGGCACGATGGAGAACGGCGCCGCCAAGGGCGAGATCCAGACGAAGATGTTGAGCTACGAGCTCTTGACCGGCAAGGCCGACGGCGACGCGACCATCACCTTCCAGCCCGGCGGCGGCGAGGAGGAGTTCTTCGGCGCCGGCCGCTGGAAGTAGTCGCCTCGCGCACTCGGCTACAATCGTCCGGCTCGCGGGGGGGCGTAGTTCAGTTGGTTAGAACGCCGGCCTGTCACGCCGGAGGTCGCGGGTTCGAGTCCCGTCGCTCCCGTCTCCTAAAACCTCTGCAAAACACTGTATTACGTTGCCTGCCCAGGCACGAACTGCGGTTCTGAAATGCATCGTTTGCTGCCCGGCCCCGCTTTGCGCACGGAAGGTCGCCCGAGAACTACCTGCAAATGGGCCGTCATTGCTCCTCACCGATCACGGCCGATCGAAAGCAGCGGCGGAAAACCGGTCAACCAGTCGAGTTCTCGTCGACTCTTCTGCGCCTGGTCGATTTCGCGATCGCACGTCACGCCTCCCCGGCGTCGTGGGCTAGCAGGGCGATCTGCACGCGGTTGTTGAACTCGAGCTTCTCGAGCACCCGCGAGACGTGCGACTTGACGGTCGCCACGCTCATGTAGAGCTCGCGGCCGATCTCGGCATTGGACTTGCCCAGCCCGACCGCGACGGCGACCTCGCGCTCGCGCTCGGTGAGGCGGTCGAGCTGCTCGCGGGCGCGGCGCTGACGATCGTGGGTGACGCCGTCGGTCACGTGGCCGATCAGCCGGCGGGTGATCGCCGGGGAGAGCATCGGCTCGCCGGCGGCGACGGCCAGCACGGCGCGGACGATCTCGGCCGGCGGCGTGTCCTTGAGCAGGAATCCGCCGGCGCCGGCGCGCAGGGCGCGCAGGACGTCGTCGTCGGCATCGAAGGTCGTGAGGACGATCACCTCGGGCGCGTCGTCGCGTGCGCGCAGCAGCTCGGTGGCGGCGAGGCCGTCCAGCCCGGGCATCCGGATGTCCATCAGCACGACGTCGGGCTGGTGCTCGGCCACCGCGTGCGCGACCTCGCTGCCGTCCGCCGCCTCGCCGACGACCGCGATCTCCTTGACGCCCGCGAGCAGCATCGACAGCCCGGCGCGGACGAGTGCGTCGTCGTCGACGACCAGCACGCGGATCTGCTCGCTCGTGTGCTCACTCATCGAGGCCACGGCAACCAGGCGCGCAGCCGGAAGTCGCCCGCCTCGTCGAGTCCGTGCACGAGCTGGCCGCCGGAGAGCGTCGCCCGCTCGACGAGGCCGACGAGGCCGGTCCCGGCCCCGGGGATCTCCGGCGCGCCGGCGGTCAGAACCGGCGCCCGGTTTCGCACCTCGATCGTCAGCCCATCTCCCGGCGCGCCTTCGATGCGAAGGTCGACCGCGGCCGACGTCGCGTGCTTGCGCGCGTTCGTCAGCGCCTCCTGGACGATCCGCAGCGCATGGCGCCCGATCGCGTCCGGGACGGCGGCCAGATCGTCGAGGCGCACGTCGGCGTGCAGGAGCATCCCCGCGGCGCGTGACTCCTCGAGCAGCCCGGGCAGCGCCGCCAGCGTCGGCTGGGGCGGTTGCGGCGGCTCGCCGTCCGAGCCGTCGCGAAGCACGCCGATCACCGCGCGCAGGTCCTCGAGCGCCTGGTGCGCGCTGGCGCGGATCACCGCCGCGGCGCGCGCGACCTCCTCGGGCGGGGCGTCCGGGCGGAACTCGAGCGCGCCGGCGTGCAGGCTCAGCAGCGAGATCCGGTGGGCCAGGACGTCGTGCATCTCGCGCGCGATGCGCGAGCGCTCGGCGTAGCGGATCTGCTCGACGCGCAGCTCCTGCTCCGCCTCGGCATGGCGCACGCGCTCGCGCCGCGACTGGCGGCGCCCGCGGCTGAACATGCCCCACGCGACGATGGCGGCGTAGGCCAGCGTCTGGATGACGAAGAACGCCAGCGGCGGGAGCGCGTCGTCGTCGGGCTGCACGGCGCGGTAGACCGGAAACATCGCGAGCTGCAGTGCGGCGACCAGGAACGCCAGCTGCCAGCGGCGGTAGGCGGCGACGGTGAACAGGACGATCAGGCCGGCAAAGCCCGCGGAGGACGAGAAGGCCACGATCGGCACCGAGGCCAGCCCGAGGCCGAACGGCCAGCGCCGCCGCCACCAGAGGGCGAGGCAGAGCGCCGCGCCGCCGATCACGTCGAAGACGAGCAGGGGCACATCCAGACCCCGGCCGACCTGGTCAGCCAGCGCCAAGCCGCCCGCCGCGGCCGCGAGCAGGAACAGCGAGGTGTCGACGACCCAGTCGCGCCGCGAGCGGCGCGCGGGCGGCTCCTCGTCCTCGTCCGAGACGGCGAGCAGGCCGGACAGGAGGCGGCGAGCGGTCACACCGTCAAGAGTAGGCGGCGCGGCCGCTCTTGGACACCGTCCGAAGTCGATTCGGAGACCGACTTTCGTCGGCCCGGAAATCGCCCCATGACCGATTGCCGAGCCCCGGCTCGCAGCCGATCCTGTCCTCTGTGAACGCCATCGAACACCAGAGGAGTCCCATGCTCGCTCGGCTCGCTCATGTCACCGCCCGTCACCGCAAGGCGATCATCTTCGCGTGGATCGCCCTCACCGTCTTCGGCGGCTTCGCCGCAGGTCAGGTCTCGGAGCGCTGGCTCCAGTCCTTCTCGATCCCCGGCTACTCCGCCTACGAGGCGAGCCAGCGGACGTTCGAGCGGTTCGGCACCGGCGAGCGCCCCCCGAACGTCGTCGTGTTCCAGACGAAGGGCGACGCGACCAGGAGCGACGCGATTGCCGCCGCGATGGAGCGAGCGCTCGAGACGAGCCCGGGTGCCCGCGCCAGCTCCTTCTTCTCGACGGGCAGCGACGCGTACGTCTCCAAGGACAGGCATACGACCTTCATGGAGATCTATCCGGCCGGCTCGCCGGAGTTCGACGTGAAGAGCGGCGCCGAAGCGATGCTGAAGGCCGCGTCCGCCGGACTGCCGCCGGGAACGACCGTGCACGTGACGGGCCAGGGTCCGATCATGGAGGCGAACGAGAGCGGCGAGACGGCAGGTCCGAGCGTCCTCGTCGAGGCGCTGATCGGCGGCCTCGGCGCGCTGATCATCCTCTTCTTCGTCTTCGGGACGCTGCCGGCGGTCCTGCTGCCGCTCGTAATCGCCGTGTCGTCGATCCTGAACACGTTCACGCTCGTCTGGATCCTCACCTACGTCACCGACGTGTCGATCGTCGTGCAGTTCCTGATCGCGCTCGTCGGCCTCGGCGTCGCGATCGACTACGCGCTGCTCCTCGTCTTCCGCTTCCGTGACGAGCTGCGCGAGGGCCAGGACGTGGAGACCGCTCTCGTCGAGACGATGACGCATGCGGGCAAGGCGGTGATCGTCTCGGGCTCGACGGTGGCGATCGGGTTGCTCTCCCTGATCGTGTTGCCCGTGCCGTTCATCCGCTCGATCGGCATCGCCGGAATGCTGATCCCGGCGGTGTCGGTGCTCGCGGCGATCACGCTGCTCCCGGCGCTGCTGGCGGTGCTCGGCGAGCGCATCAACAGCGTGCGGTTGCTGCCGAAGCGGCTCGTCGATCGCGGTCACCCCGAACACGGGCCCTGGGGTCGCTGGGCGCGGTTCGTCAACGTCCGGCCGGTACCGGTTGCGGCGGTCGGGCTCGCGATCACCGGCGTGCTCGTCTTCTACGGCTTCCAGCTGAATGCGAACGAGGCCCAGCTGAAGAACGTCCCCGGCACGGGCGACGCGATCGTCGGCCGCGACGCCCTCACCGCGGCCGGGATCACGCCGGGCGTGCTGAAGCCGCTCGACGTGCTGGTCGAGAACGGCGCCGACCCGGAGGCCGTCGCCGAGCGGCTGCGCCGCGTGGACGGCATCGCGGGGGCCGTCGCGCCGAAGGACTGGCGCGAAGGCGACGCGGCGCTCGTCGAGGCGTTCCCCGACGTCGACGGCGCCGCCCCGGGAATCCAGGCGATCATCGATCGCTCCGAAGCGGCGCTGGCAGGGACGGACGCGACCGTCAGCGGGACTGCGGCCGTCGATCGCGACCTCGTCCACGCCATCTACGGCAACTTCCCGTACCTGCTCGCCTTCGTGCTGGCGCTGACCTACATCCTGCTCGCGCGGGCGTTCCGGTCGCTCGTGCTGCCGCTGAAGGCCGTGCTCCTCAACCTCGTGTCGCTCGGGGCGGCGTTCGGGATCGTGGTCCTCGTCTTCCAGCTCGGGCACGGCTCGGGGGCCTGGGGGATCGACGCGATGCAGGCGATCAACCCCTGGATCCCGATCATGATGTTC
Organism: uncultured Actinomycetes bacterium; assembly: GCA_963738205.1. Lineage (GTDB taxonomy): Bacteria > Actinomycetota > Thermoleophilia > Gaiellales > Gaiellaceae > DATFQE01. The sequence goes on along the minus strand of CAVTVQ010000007.1, from coordinate 1,141,425 downwards.
GCCTTCCTCTTCGGCCTCTCGATGGACTACGAGGTCTTCATGCTCACCCGCATGCGCGAGGCCTACGACGAGACCGGCTCCACCTCGAAGGCGATCGAGCTCGGCCTCGCCCGCACCGGCAAGCTCGTGACGAGCGGTGCCCTCGTGCTCATGTGCGCCTTCCTGGTGCTCTCCACCGGCCCGGGCTTCCTGATCAAGGAGCTCGCGATCGGGCTCGCCGCCGGAATCATCTTCGACGCGACGGTGGTCCGCGCCCTGCTCGTGCCCGCGCTCATGCGCCTGCTCGGAGACTGGAACTGGTGGATGCCCGCCTGGGCGCACCGCCCGCTCCTCATCCGGGCGCCCGAAGAGCTTCCTCAAAACGCAACCGAGAGCACCTAACGTCCGCTACTCGCTGAGGTACTCCAGTCGCTGGAGTCTGATACTCGATCATCGGGTCGTGGTCGATTTCGACCAGAGGTCTGGGCAGCAGAAGGGCAGCAAACACGCGAAATCGACTCTGCTCAATCGTGCGCAAATCAGCACGGAAAGCCCGCAGACCCGCATGAATAGAGCGACAGCGCGTCAATCGTCGCATCTGTGGAACATGCCTGTCACGCCGGAGGTCGCGGGTTCGAGTCCCGTCGCTCCCGTAATTCTCATACAAGATTCCTGCTAATCAGCATGTTCTGTTGTCTGTTGAGGCGCAGTCGACCGCCGGCCCCCAGTTCATCCTGCTCATATCCCGCACGGGAATCCCCGGCGAGAGCCGGTCAGAATTACCTCCAGGGACTACGGCGACCGCAGCAATCGCTGACCTCGCCGCTAACTCCAACCAGCTAAGGGGGACACATGTCCACCAACCTCCCCGACGTGATCTCGCGTTACTTCGAACGCGATGCCGATCGCGACATTGACTCGATCGTCAGCCTCTTCGCCGACGACGCCACCGTCATCGACGAAGGCGAAGAACGCCACGGCACAGCCGAGGTCCGGGCCTGGCAGACCGGGGCAGCCTCGAAATACACCTACACGACCGAGATCACCGGCACCGAAGCACTCGGCCCCGACCGCTACCTCGTCGCCGGCCGCCTGACCGGCAACTTTCCTGGCGGCACCGCCGATCTCAAGTGGGACTTCACCATCGCCGGCCAACGCATCACGCGACTCACCATCGCCCCGTAGCTGCACGGCAACCGGCACAGCACGGAATCCCTCTTCGAGCGGGTCTGACTCTGCCGGAAACTGTCTTCCCGAGTTTCCACCGATTCCACAAGCGCAATGGATAACGGTGGGGACGCGCCGGTTTACCGGTCGGCCTCGGGACTGGTCTCAAGGGTGCGGCCGGAGCCCGTTCAGCACCTTGTCGACGACTTTCCGCTCTGCATGAAGAGCGATGCCGACGAGGTCAAGTTCATCTCCGGGAAGCGTCGCGACTGCGGCACGGTTTGCGTCGTCGTGTGGCGTCGCAAAGAGATCACGCGTGAAGATCGAGAGCCGGTCGACGCTTCGGGCCATCGCTCGTTCGTAGGCGCGCCGGAGTCCCTGGCGATCGGCGGCGTAAACCATGATCGGTTGTCGGCACATGGGCAGGTACCGGTTGCCCGAGCCGTCGATGTACGGCTGCCCGACGAGTGAGGGTTCGGTTCCGACGATGCCGCTGATCAGGAAGGCGGTCACGTTCGCCTTCTGCCAGACGGCGAGCTCTTTGTCGAGTACCAGCGCGATCCTTGTCGCGAAGTGGATCTTCAGCTCACCGCCTCGGCGATAGGCTCGACGCGCGTCGAGCGTTTCGTAGCGACGGCAGAGAGGCGACCGCCATGCCGGCGAGCAGCAACGAGCCGCCGGCGATCGCTGAAAGCGTTAGTCGCTCGCCAAGCAGAAGGACGGCGAGGGCGACGGCGAAAGACGGCTCGGCCAGGCTGAGCGTCCCCCACAGAGTCGTGGCGCAGAGCACCGAAAGGACGGACAATCTGGCCGATCGACCTGCCATCGTGCGAATATCTTCACAACGACTGTTGAGATGCGCTAGATGATCACCTGAAGTCCGAACTTCATTCGATAGGAGAAGCGAATTGGTCGAGTTGAGCAAACTTGATGCGGCGATCCTCGGCGAGCTCCAACGCAACGCCCGCGCCACGAACCGGGCGATCGCCGACACCGTCCACGTCGCACCCTCGACCTCACTCGAGCGAATCCGCTCCTTGCGCGAGCGTGGGGTCATCAACGGCTACCACGCCGAGGCCGACCTCGCCGCGCTTGGCCGCGAAGTCCAAGCACTCATCGCCATCCGCATCCGCCCGCCCTCACGCGAAAGCATCGAGGCCTTCCGCGACTGGGCGCACCAACTCCCCGAAACCGTCGGCGTCTTCGTCGTCTCCGGCGGCGACGACTTCCTCCTCCACGTCGCCGTGCCCAACACGGACGCCCTCTACGCGTTCGTCGTCGACCGACTCACAGAGAGACCCGAAGTCGCAGACGTCAACACCTCGGTCGTCTACGAACACCTCCGCAACTTCGTCATCCAACCACTCCGCCGCGACGAGGGTTAACGCTGCGGACATGGAGTACGCGAACTGTGCGTCATCCCTCGATGATCGCCGATGATGTCAAGCCCCCTCCTTAGCCTGTTTCGCAGCCCGCTTCTCCTGGTCGTGCAGCGTGCTCTCGAGCAGCGTCAGCTTGTAGCCGAGCCGCTCGCGTTGGTCCGCAGGGTCAGATTCGGAGCGAATCGGAGGGTCGCTGAACGCATAGGAGTCCCACGTGCCGCTGCTGTTCGCGCGGAGGTCCTGTGCGGTGAACTCCTCCCATCGGTCGATCTCGTCCGGCAGGGCCGGGTCACCGTCGACCAGCCGATGCTGGAGCTCCCGTCCCGCATCCAGCCTCGCCCGGAGCGTGGCGGCCGCCTCAAGGTGGTCCGGCTCGAACATGTCGGCGATGTCCAACGTCTCGTAGAACGACCGACGCGCCGAGTTCGGCATACCCTCCGAACCGGCTGCCTCGGCGCTCGCTCTGTGATCGGGATCGGATCGGTAGGAGAGCTCGATCGCGTCCTCGACCGCCTTATGCAGTCGGCGTGCCCGCACCCGCTCCTCATCGGAGCGGGGCTCGATCCAGAACCAGTAGATCATCAGCAGGGCCAGCGGCACGGCAGCGCCCAGCACGTACAGCAACGAGTCGCGGGGACGGGAGAGCGCCTGCTCAGTCACGAAGGACGATACGAGGCTCGCGACGAGGACCCCCACCAGCTCCGCCGCCCGGCGTCCGGACATGCCGGGAAGTCTTGCAGGACGCGGTGGTCAAGCTGGCCGAAGAGATCGACCTCGACCGCGAGTAGCCCGGCACGCCTCGGAACTCGGGCTCGACCGGCAGCGCCGGTGCGACCGTTGAGCCGTGACCATCGACCCGACCGCCGCCGCCCGTCGTCCGACCCCGAGCGGGCGCGCGAGTGGCTGGCCGAACAGCGCGTCTTCATCTCGAGCGCGATGGGCGAAACCGCCGCCGAACGGCAGGGGGTCGCGGTCGAGGCCGAGGGGGCCGCCCGGTCTGGGTCGAGGAACGCGCCGCGACGCCGACCCTAATGAGGCGTACTTCGCCGGCGTCGACATGGCGGCCATCTACGTCCGCGTCCTCAACGAGCAGTACGTCCGCCTACTCGCAACCGGCTTCTCGGCGACCGAGGCCGAGTGTCCGTGAATACGAGCGTCACCGTTCCCGACGGCTGCAGCGCCACAGACGCATGATCTGCCGCGAACAACTGCAGCACAAGCCGTCGGCATCCCGCGCATGTTCCTCGTCGCGTTTGCCACCCGGACAACGCCGCATCCCGCGCTGATCCGGCACGACGTCGCCGGAAGCTCCCGCCAGCGCCCAGACCGGCCTGTCACGCCGGAGGTCGCAGGTTCGAGTCCCGTCGCTCCGTAAAAGACCTGCTAATTAGCATCTTTTGTTGTCGGCTCAGGCGCAAACGACCGCCGGCTCTTTCAATCCCGCGCACATCCCGCACGGGTCGCGCGTCTGAGCAGCTACCACCTGATATTCGGGGTGAGGTTTTGGGACGAGTCGCCGTCTTCGAGAGCCATTGAGCCGCTCGCCCTAGCCGCCCGCAGCGGTTCCTTCTTGGCGCGGGTCGGCGGTGCCGAGAGCGTCGCCCGTCAGTGGGTCGACTCCGGTTGCCTGCGCGATCCCGAGGGAGCTGTATTCGCCGACGTCGGTGATCGTGTGGCCGCGCGACGCGAGATCGGCGAGGACACCAGCGGGGAGGCGCGCGCCCTCGACCTGGCACGATCTCGACCTCCGATTCAAACAACTGATCCGTTCTGCGTCGACCGCCCGTGCGAGGTCGAGGTCGAAGTCGATCACGTTCACGACCGTTGAGACGACGGCGCGAGGGATTTCTGCGGACCCTGCAGCACCCGTCACCAGAATGGCGTCGCCATCGCCGTCGAGCACGATTGAGGGGCTCATGGTGCTGGCGGGGCGCTTGCCACTGTCTGCCCCGTTGACAGGGTCACCCACGGGGCCGAATGGCAGTTCGCTGAGGAGGAAGCCGGCTTTGGGGACGGTGACGGCGCTGCCGAACAAGAAACCGAGCGAGCAGGTAACCGAGACAGCGTTGCCGTCTCCGTCGACCACCGAGATGTGCGCTGTCTGCGCCGTTGTCCGTGCGGTGCCCGGTTCCGAAAGCGAGGCAGCCGCCTGAGTCGATGTCGCAAAGCTGCCCGGCGCATAGACCTTCGCCTGAGACAGATCGATCTCGCCGCGCCGTAGCGCCGCATACGACTTGTCGATCAGTGTCGCCGTCGGAACATCGACATAAGCTGGGTCGCCGAGAAGATCGCTATCCGCCTGGCTCAGCTTCTGTGCCTCGGCCATCACGTGCAACTCATCAGCCGAGGATGGGCCCATCCCTGCGAGGTCGAACCCTTCGAGGAGGTTGAGGGTTTCGAGTACCCCGAGGCCGTCGGCGGGAGGCGGCGCAGAGATGACGGTGTAACCGCGATACGTGGTCGCGATTGAATCGCGCCAGATGGGTTGGTAATCCGCCAGATCGGCGAGGGTCATGATCCCGCCATCTCCTGGAACCGCACCAGACCGTTCCATGTCCTCGACAATGCGGCGGGCGATCGTTCCGTTGTAGAAGGCCGCTGGCCCCTGAGCGGCGATCTGGTGGAGCGTCTTCGCGTAATCCTTTTGGATGAGCACATCGCCGGGGTCGTATGGGTCGGTGCCGTCCTTCAGATACGTCGCTGCCGTCTCAGGGAAAAGTTCACGGAAGAATTCGCCCTGGAAAAATGTCTCTTCTGCGAACGAGACACCGACGGGAAAGCCATCGCGGGCCAGCTGCTCCGCGGGACCAATTGCATCGGCGAGGCCAATCGTTCCGTATCGCTCAAGCGCCGACGCCATGCCCGCGACGACACCTGGCACGCCGGCGACGAGGTGACCTGCCTGAAACTGGTCGATCCCATTCGGCGTTGTGTACAGGCTCGTCGGAGTCATGGCGGCTGGAGCCCGGCGCTGGAAATCGAGCACCGCACTCTCACCCGAGCCGCTCCGATAAAGCAGAAACCCGCCGCCACCGATGCCGCACTGGTGCGGCTGCGTGACTCCGACTGCGAACACCGCCGTCACTGCTGCGTCTACCGCGTTCCCTCCGCTCTTGAGGATGTCGGCCGCTGACTGCGAGGCGAACACTGAGGGCGTCGCGACGACGCCATTTTGGCTGCGAACGGCCTCCTGGAACCGGGACCCCTCGAGACCCAGTGCTGTCCCGGCCGCAAGCAGCATGGTCGCCAAGCTGACCGCCAAGACCTTGAGACGGTGTCCCTTCATCATCGTGGCTCGCCTCTGTCGTTGCGAGTCATCATCTCCGTCCTTCGAGCTTCGGATCGGGGAGCGCCAGCGCGGAGTGGAGTTGGTCCGCGTACCCGAGCTCGGTGAACGCGACTCCGACTTCGGTCGCGTTGGTACCGGTGGCGAGCGAGTCGCCGAGCGAGAGGTAGTAGTGGGTCGCGGAGTCGGTGTCGGCCTGCGCGGCGGGCGCCATGATCGCGACTCTCCGCTTGCCGTTGATCATGGTTGTTACTGGCCTCCTCTCCCACTTGGCTTTGCTTGGGTCGGTGGAGAAGCTAGAAGGGAGCGATCGGCGCGTCGTCAGGGCTGGCCCTGACATCGCGACAAGTTCAGGGATATCCCGGAGCCCGGCGGCGCTGGTTATGCGCGCAGGTAGGTGAGGACGGCCTGCACGCGTTTGTTCGCGAGCGCGCCTTCGGGAAGGCTCAGCTTCTGGACGATGGACGACTTCGTCTCGGTACACGTCGCACTCGCGGAGATCGCTGATTACCAGGCCGTCAACACCGTCTACCGGGAGGCGTTCTCAGATGTGGCGAATCTCCCGGCCCGCCTCACGTATCAGGCAGGTGCGCTGCCATTCGGATGTAAGGTCGAGATCCAGGCGATCGCCGCCCATCCGTAAAGGTGCGCAAGGGCGCCGATGAGACGCGCGGCCAGCTCGCGCCGCAGAGAGAGCAGATCGCCCGGCCCGCACGGGACTAGACGGGCGTGGGCACTCGGTCGGCGCGCGGGAGCGCACTGCGAAGCTCTCTTCGTGCGCCGATGCCGAGCTTCTGGAAGACCTTGTGCAGGTGGTACTCGACGGTGCGCGGGCTGAGGTAGAGCTGGGCCGCGATCTCGGGGTTGGTGAGCCGGTCGGACGCCAGGCGCGCGATCTGCGCCTCCTGGGGCGTCAGCTCGTCGCGCGTCTCGTCGCTCCGCTTCCGGACGGTCTCACCCGTCGCCGCCAGCTCGTGGCGCGCCCGCTCGGCAAACCCCCGCGCACCGATCTCCTCGAACGCGGTGTGAGCCGCCTTCAGCTGGGCGCGTGCATCGACGCGGCGACCCTCGCGGCGCAGCCACTCGCCGTAGGTCAGCTGCGCTCGAGCGTGGAGGACGATGACGCGCGATCGCCCCAGCTGTTCGACCGCCTCGAGGTAGTGCGCTTCGGCGTCGGGCCCCTCGCTCAGCAGCGCGCGCGCGGCGGCCTCGATGCCGCGGGCCCATTCGGTCGTGCTCGTGCTCGACCGCTCGACCAGACGGGCGAAGGCGACTTCGGCTGCCGGCAGGTTGCCGCTCCGCACGGCCGCCTCGATTAGCTCGGGCAGTACAAAGCCGCCGAACCCGAGCACGTCGAGGTCGTACGCACGTTCCGCCGCGGTCGCCGCTTCCGCGTATTCGCCTAGGCCGTTGTGCAGCACCGCCGTGGCCCACTCCGCGACCTCGATCGCGAATGCCTCGCCGCGCACCGTCCCAGCTTCGACGACGGCCGCGCGCAGCTCGTACGTCGTTTCCCGGTCGCCGCGCCAGGCGGCGAGCAGTACAGAGGGGGAGCCGATGTACGGATTGCGGGTTGCGGCGCGGATCGTCTCCGCCTCGTCCACAAGTTGCTCTGCGACGCCGAACTCGCCGAGGTAGAGCCGACCCGAGGCGGAGTAGTTGAGTGCGACGGGAAGGAGGCTGAGGGCGCCACTCTCGCGCGCGACGCGACCGACAGCGCTCGCGATCACTTCGCAGACGTCGTCTTCCCAGAGCTCCAGCGCGAGCTGGCACGCGAGCCAACACCAGGCGAGGTTCTCGCGGCGGAATCCCTCTGCGCGAACGGCCGCGATGGCGCGCGCCACCGGCACCGGCTCATACCCTCGCGTCAGTCGCACGACGACGGCTTCCAGCAGCAGGTCGATCGCGCGCGCCGGCTCCTGTCCGGCGGGAAGCGTCGCCGCCTCGGCAGCCTCGACGACTCCCCTGTCCAGAACGGAGAAACCTCCGCGAACGGCTGCCCAGAGCGCTTCCAGGTGCGTCTCGCGGGCCAGCTCCGGGTCGAGACGTTCCAACCGCTTCGCCGCGGCGCTGAGCAGAGACGGGGTCTCGCTGCCGCGCGTCCGGGCATACACGATCTGAGCGCGCAGCCGGTCGGCGCTTGCGCGGTCGAGCTCCTCGAGCGGCGAGGTCGTTGCGACCGTGACCAGGCGCTCGGCTGCCTCGGCCGCTCCGGCGTCGAGCTTCAGCCGCGCCGCCGCGAGCGCGCGCGTGCCGCGGTTCGCCGGGTCCGGGCTGAGCTCGGCAGCGCGGTCAAGGAACGCGGCGGCCGCGGCGACGCCGCCGCGCGCCGCAGCCCGCGAGGCCGAGCGCTCGAGCTCGGCGGCGACGCTCTCGTCGGGGCCGGAAGCCGCGTGGGCGCGGTGCCAGGCGAGACGGTCCGGATCCCGTTGGGGATTCGTCGCGGAGGCGAGCGCCTCGTGCGCCTGCCGCCGCTCGTGCGGTGTCGCAGCTCGGTATGCGGCCGAGCGCACCAGCGGGTGGCGGAACCGAACGCGCGGGGCGAAATCGATCAAGCCCGCGTCCTCCGCCGGCACCATCGCGCTCGCATCTATTCCAAGGTTGCCCGCCGCCTGGGCGACGACGGCCGCGTCGCCGGCGGCCTCGGCCGCGGCGACGAGCAGAAGCCGCTGCGTCTCCGGCGGCAAAGTCTGCACCCGGCGCAGGAAGCTCTGCTCGACCCGGCTGGACAGCTCCCGTCCCTCGGGGAGCCCGAAGCCGCCGGCAAGCTCGGCCGGTGTGAGCCCTCGCGGCAGCTCCAGCAGCGCGAGCGGATTGCCCCGGGTCTCGGCCACGATCCGGTCGCGCACCTGCTCGTCGAGCCCTCCCGGCACCACGGCCTCGAGGAGCAGGCGGGCATCGGCGTCGCTCAGACCCGAGAGCACCAGCTCCGGCAGCCCGTGGAGCTCCTGGTCGGCGCTCGGCTCCCGGAGCGCGAACACCATGGCGATCGGATCTGCGTCGAGCCGCCGCGCAACGAAGGACAGGACCGAGACCGACTCCGGATCCAGCCACTGGACGTCGTCGAACAGGCAGACGAGCGGCCGCTCCTCGGCGAGCTCCGACACCAGGCTGAGCGCGGCCAGGCCGACCAGGAATCCCTCCGGCGCCGGCCCGTGCATCAGGCCGAAGGCTCGCATGAGCGCGTCTTGCTGCGGAGCCGGCAGCCGCTCGGCGCGCTCCAGCGTCGACCCGCCGCACAGCAGTAGCAGCCCGGCGAACGCGAACTCCCGCTCCGACTCGACCCCGCCGACGCGGATGAGACGGCAGCCTGCCGACCGTTCGGCAACGTAGTCGAGCAGGGCAGTCTTGCCGACACCGGCCTCGCCGCGAATCAGCAGCGCAGAGCTCTCCCCGGCACGTGCCGCGTCGAGCAGGCGATCAAGGGCGCGGAGCTCCTGCCTCCGGCCGCGCAAGACCGTCGCGGCTCGCTTCCCGCTCATTCCCGCCGCCGACGATAGACCCCAGCGCCCGCCAAGAGCAACGACTAGGGCATTTCACAGACGCGATTGCTGCTCCTCGACCGCGATCCTGACGCGGTCATCAACGACGCAAGGAGGCCAGTCAATCATGGTCAAGCAATGAACGCTGGGCTCCGCTTAGCGGCATCGTCTTTGTCGTGCTCATGCTCACAGGCGCGTTCTTCGTGACCGATGTTCCGAAGGCCGACGCGTCCGCTCAGGAGATCGCCGGTTACCTCGCCGACAGCGAAAACCACACGCGCAACATCATCGGCGCATACATGTGGGTGTTGGGAGGACTCGCGTTTCTCGTGTTCGTTTCGAACCTGCGAAGCGTCCTTCGCCGAGCTGAAGGCGGCTCCGGCACCCTCTCGAACGTGGCCTTCGGGGCCGGCGTGGTCTTCACCGCGGTCTGGAGTGTCTCGGCCGTGGCGCTCGCGACCGTCGCATATGCCGTCGAGTTCTCGGACGCGCCCGTGAGCAACCCTGACGTCGTGAGGGTTCTGCCGCAGATGGCGGGGCTGCTTCTACTGCTGGGAGGTGGTTTCGCTGGAATTCTCGTGCTTCTAGCGACTTCCATTCTCACCTTTCGAACGGGTGTCCTCCCGCGCTGGCTCGCCTGGTTCGGGATCCTCGTCGCGACCGCTTTGGTCTTTGACGTGATCTACATGAACATCGTTCCGCTGCTCGCGTGGGTGGTCGGCGCTTCCGTCGTGCTGCTCAGGCGGCAGGAGGAGACGGCAACCGCCGCGACACCCGAGCGCCAGTACGACGCTGCTGACGCGCCGGTCACAGCCCAAAGTTAGAAAAGCAGTTGAGGGGAGCGCCGTTCTGGCGCTCCCCCGCCTAGCATTCGATCCAGCGCCGCGGCATCAGTCGCGGCGCGCAGTTGAATGAGCGGTCTACGAGCTGTGACGGTAGTCCGGCGCTGGAGTGATCCGCGGATCAGCCAGGGTGGACGAGGCTTCTACTCGGGCTGCGCCCGCCAAGGCAAGCGGCGTAGCTCCTGAGCAAGTGCCTTGGCACCGGACCCTCCATAACGCTGCGCCCAGAGGTTGAGCCACGCGTCATCGTCCAGGAAGAACTTCCAGTCGGTGATCACTGCCTGCCTGATCAACAGAAACGGCACCGGCGATGTGAACGGTCGAAAGCTCGAGTTGTAGATCGCACCCGCTTCGTTGCCTTCGAATGACCCTCCCATCACGAATCCATCGTCCACGTAGGACGGAACCGCGAGATCCTGCAGAACATCGTCAAAGAACTCCTTTGCCCGATCCGGCGACAGGTCGGTGAAGACAACGACGATTGCCTTGTAGATCGCGTCGTCGCCGTCCGTCGGTTGAGCGCCAAGGAAGAGGCTCTGGTAACCGCTTACCAGATCGACAACCTCCGGGACGCTGCGGCCGCCGATGTGCTCAGGAGCGAGCCATAGCGTCTTGCGTTCCAAGGACTCAGGCACGAAGGGACAGACAGGCCCAGCGCGGCCGAGATCCTCGTGAGGTCGGACGATGAAGCTCTTGATCCAGTCTGCGACGGTTTGAAGCGCATCGAGATCGCTTTGCGGGAGTTCGCTCGCTCTGCTGACGTCCTCGAGATCCTCGAGCAGAAAGAGGTTCGTCGTCGGTGCTCGCCTGGTCTGTGCTGGCATCGAAGCCTCCTTGGCTCGCGCAAGACCCCTTTGTGATGAACGCTACTGCTGTGGCGTCAGCGAGTCCAGCCACCGTCCCAATCAGCTGGGCGCGACGCTGCGACGCCCGCGACTGTCGTGCGTGGCGTCTCCGTTTTCTCCGCAACGAAAGCGAACTTGCGGACCCGCCCTTCCCGAAGCCAGTCGCTCCAGAGCCGGTGGGCGGCCAGTAGCTCCTCCAGCGCCCTGCGCCCGATCTGCGCGCCAATCTCCGTAGCATCGGCGGCGAATGCGTTGATCAATGAGTCTGCCACGGCCCGGTGGGACTCACTGCAGTCGTCCTGCCAGCGGACACGCAGCCCGACCGGCTCCAAGTAAGCGAGCATCTCCTCCAGCGGGGTAAGCCAGACCGTATCGGCGTCAGGCATGCTCTCTCGCTCTGCCTCCGTGAGAGGCAGGCCCTCTTCGAGCGTGAAGGCGAACCGCCCGCCGGTCGTGAGCGCCCGTGATATCTCCTGAAGCAGCGGCTCCTTTTCAGGAAAGGCGAGCATGGTCTCGAGCAAGAGCACCACGTCGAACGGGCCGGGCGCGACCGGAGGGATCCGCGAGACCTCGAAGCGACAATGAAGGTCGCCGGCGCTCGCACGTGCGATGTCGATGGCGCTGGAGCTGGAGTCCACCCCCAGATACGTGCAGCCCAACTCCCGAGTGATGAACCGTCCAGGCCCGGCAACGCCGCAGCAGAGATCCAGCACGGAGACCCCGGATGCGATGCCGGCCTGATCGGCCAGAGCTCGAATCTCTGTGGCGTGCATGAAGCTCTCCTGCCCGACGAACTCGCCGGCGCGGTACGCCGATACGCGGGCTCGTTCCAGGGCCTGGACGAACGGAGCTCGCTCGTCCTGCTTCATGGCCGCTCCGCGCGCCCACAGTTCAACCGGATCACCGTGCTTCCCGTACTACCGGGTCGCCGCGTGCGAGCCGAATGCGCTGAGGACGCGGTCGCGGAAGGCGTCCATCGGCCAGACCGGCGCTTGCGGGCCGGGCCGCATGCCGTCCTCCCAGTCCCACCTGGCTATCTGGTCCAGTACGGCCGGGTCGTGGGCGATGACCGAGATCGGCACGTCGTGACTCGGGTCCTCCCCGCTGATGATCGTCCAGGGCGAATGGTCGCCCAGGACGACGAGCACGAGATCGTCACCGCCGTAGTGCTGCACGAACGAGAACAGGGCGTTCAGGGTGTACTCGATCGACTGGCCGTACGCCGCACGTACCCGGTCGGGGTCGCCCCAGAGCTCGGACTTGCTCACCTGATCCACCGGAATGCGGTTGAACACCGAGCCGTCGCCGATGTCGCTCCAGTCGATCAGCTGAGGGATGCGAGTCCACGGCGCGTGGCTCGACACCAGGTCGACCTCCGCGAAGACCGGGCGGCGGTCGGGTTTCGCGAGCTCGAGGCGTTGCAGGGCGGCGAGGACGTACTGGTCGGGCATGGAAGCGTACGCGAACCGCGGGCCTCGATAGCCGACGTTGCGCCGGTCGTAGACCTTGTCGTAGCGGTAGAACGACTCCCCCTGCGGCCACTCCCGGTTGTTCGACGGCACGTCATCGACGGTCCGCCACCCGGCCCGCTTGAACGCCCGGCTGAGTGTGAAGCGGTCAGTCTTGACGAGCTGGTAATAGCGCCGTTGACTGTTGACCGAGAGTCCCGAATGCAGGGTGGAGTGCGCCAGCCAGCTGGCGCCGCCGAACGTCGACGAGGTCAGGAAGGCGCTTCGGGAGGAGAAGCCGGCGGCCTGCAGTCGTTTCGTCCCGTTGTCGAGAGCAGCATTGATCCGTGGCGAGAACGAGGAACCCTGGACCGCGCCCCTTCCGTAGCTCTCGACGAACGCGAGGATGACGTCCTTGCCGCGCAGGCCGGTCAGCAGCTGGTCGCCGGGGGTGTCGCGGAAGCGGTCGTGGGCAATCTCGTTGGCGAAGATCTCGTTGTCGTGGAGTCCAGCCTGCACCGCACGTACCTCGTCGATAGCGAGGCCGGCGGCGCTCGCGGAGGCGATTGGCGCGTCCGAGACGAGCTGGGCGCCGAACACCCAACAGAGCACCCAGATGACGCCAAGCGCCGTGACGGCCTGGAGCGACCAGCGGCGGTGGACGGCCGTGACGCGGGTCAGGCGAAGCACCGCCAGGGTCGTGAGGACGAAGACGGCCACGCCAAGCAGCGCCGCACCGGCGATGGCCAGGTTCGCGTCCGTCCGACCGATCGACTCACGCAGCGTCTCGATGCCGATCCCCGCGTAGCTCCAGTCACCAACGGGGTCGAACGGCCGGTCGAAGGTCGTGAAGAAACCGAAGTCGAGGATCTTCACGAGAACCAGCAGACCGAGAGCCGGCCCGACGACCCAGGCCAGGAGCCGTCGCGCGGCGGCGGGCAGGGCGAGGGCCAGGGCGATGACGACGAGGCCCTCGAGCGGGATCCTCAGGAACGCGCTGGCCGTGAGCCGGCTCGGCTCGTTCGGAGCGACGAGGGCGACCCACACAACCAGAATGGCCAGGACCGTGAGCACTGCGGCGATACGTGCTCGCACGTGTCCGCGCCGGAAGCCGCCGTGAGCGACGGCTCGACTGTGCGTGGCTTGCCGGTGGCTCCACAGCCACCACACGTCGCGGCCGAACGATTCCGCAAGCAGGGCAAACGCGGCGACCGAGGGCGGCTTGGGTCAGAGCCGGCGGCAGGACGTCTGCAGCTGCGATCGTCAGAACGATCCCTTGAGTCGCAGCGACGACCTTGCGCCAGTAGCGCGGCGGCAGCGGCTCCCGCATCCACGGCAGCACCCACCCGGCTGCGAGGAACGCATAGCGTGCCGCGCCGATCGCCAGTACCCACACGCCGGCCGAGCGAGCGACATACACGCTGAGGACGAGGATCAGGAACGCGTCGACTTCGCCGTCGAAGTGTGCGCCCAACGTTGTCGTCCCTTTGCGTCGCGCGAGCCAGCCGTCGACCGCATCCAGTGCGAGCGCGACGACCGTGAGTGTCACGAGCATCGTGACCGGCGCGGGCTGGTCGAACGAGTCTGCGGTCAGTGCGGCGACTCCGACGGCGAGCGTTGCCCGAGCGAGGGTCACCCAGTCGGCCGGGCCCAGCCGGTCGGAGCGCTGGCGGGCGAGGCCGCGCCCCAGTGCCGCATTCATGATCACGCCGCAGGTGACTCCGACCACCCAGCCGGCGCCGCCGAGGCCGACGGTCCCCGCGAGGGCCGCGAGCAGCAGCACCTGGGCGATCAACCCTGTCGCCGGACCGGCTTGGACCGCTCGGACCGTGCCTCCGTATTCGAGGGCACGCGGGCTCGCACGCTCCTGGGTTCCTTGGTAGCTCACCCCGCTGACAGTCGGACGTCGAACGTGTGCGCTCCCCTTTGCGCCTTCGTCTCCAGATAGCGGGCGTTCGCGGCGGACAGGTGCACGCCCGTCGGCACCAGCGCCGCGACGGCTCACTCCATACCGTCGGAGCTGCCGGGCTTTGTCCGGGTTGTTGCTGAGGAGAGCAATCCGCGACACCCCCAGCGCCTGCAGCATTTGCGCGGCGACCAGGTAGCTGCGTTCGTCCTCGCCGTGGCCCAGCGCCAGGTTCGCCTCATAGGTGTCCAGCCCCGTGTCCTGCAGCGCGTAGGCGTCGAGCTTGGCGTAGAGACCGATGCCGCGCCCCTCCTGCCGCAGGTACAACAGGAAGCCGCTGGAGTCGGCGATGCGCTCGACGGCTTCGCGTAGCTGCGGCCCGCAGTCGCAGCGTTGACTGCCGAACACGTCGCCGGTGAGGCACTCACTGTGCGGCCGGACGAGCGGAACCGGCTCGCGTCCAGCGGACGTGAGAGCAGCGGCCCGATCGCCCAGACCGAAGGCGAGGTTCTCCTGGCCGTCGACGAGCCCGTCGAAGCTGAACACTCGGGCGGGCGTGGCGTACCCGTCGGCGAACCGCAGCGGCATGGACAGCTGGGTGCGGATCGTCGCAGTGGGCAGCGGCAGCGGCATCGGTCTCCTCGGTCAGTCGGTCCTGAATCGCTGTGAGAGCGCGTAGCGCAGCAGCACCACATCGCCGATCTGGCAGACCTCGGCGAGCGTCGCACGCCGGTCGGGGTTCCAGGGGAAGAGACCGTCGCTCACGAACCGCGGGGCTCGGGAGTCGCCGACGAAGAAGGGAGCGACGACCAGCTGCAGCTCATCGGCGAGGTTGTCGGTCAGGAACTGGGTGTGCACCTTGCCGCCGCCCTCGACCATCAGCCGCTCCACTCCGCGGGCACCGAGGTCCTCGCTGATCCTGCGCATCTCCACCGGCTGGCCACCGTCGACAACGGTCGCGACCGGTCCGAGTCGCGACCGGGCGTCGGCGACCCGCGGGCTCGCGCAGTAGACGAGCTTCTCCGTGTCCCCGGTGGTGAAGAAGTCGGCGCAGGCGTCCAGCTCCGCCCGATCGGTCACGGTGACCTTGATCGGCGACGGCGCGAGCCCACGTGCTGCCCGCTCCTCACGACGGGTCTTCGAGCGCACCAGCAGCCGCGGGTTGTCGTTGCGCACGGTGGCCGCGCCCACCAGGATCGCATCGCAGGTGGCGCGCACCGCGTCGACGCGGTCGAAGTCGGCGTCGTTGGACAACGCGAGGCGCCGCGGCGACGCGCTGCCGAGGTAACCGTCGATCGACATGCCGCAGCTCAACAAGGTGTACGGGCGGTCAGGCATGTGCGTCTCCTTCCTGCCGCACGGCGATCGGGACCGGCCAGTGGAGCAGCGGTTCGGACCGCCCTGGATGCCGAGTACTACGGAACCATGGCACCGCGAGGAAGGCGGCACCCGGCAGGCTGGCGACGAACACCATGACGCCGTAGACCACGGCGGTGGCGACACCTTGCTCCGCACCCAGGCCGGCCGAGGCGAACACCCATGCCGTCATGCCCTCGCGCGGCCCCCAGCCACCGACGCTGGGCAGCACCATGGCCAGCAGCACGAGCAACGCCAGCGGCAGCATCCGGGATGCTGGGGCGGTGGTGCCCGCGGTCCGCGCGGCGATCAGGAAGGTGACCACGTGGCCGCCGACGACCAGCGCAGACGCGAGCGCGATGCCCAGCCAGGCCCGCCGGGCGAGCAGCCCATCGCGGATGTCGCCGGCCGCTGCGCTCCGGATCCGCGCCCATCGGGATCGACCGCCGCCGGGTCGCGCCCGACCCACGAGCACGGCGCCGAACACCGCCGCCACGACCGCGATCGCGATCAGCGGCATGGACGAGTGCACGGGCGACGGCAGCGCGAGGAGAACGACGACGGTCAGGACGGCCTGCACGATCTGCCCGGCGGAACGCTCCCATGCGACGGCCCGCAACCCGCGGCCGACATCGCTCACGTCGCGACCGTGGCTGACGCCGCGGTGGATGTCGCCCACGACCCCGCCGGGCAGCGTGACGTTGAGGAACAGCGACCGGTAGTACGCCGCCACCGCAGCGGGCAGCGACAGGTCGACGCCAAGACCACGGGCCACGATCTTCCACCGCCAGGCACAGCACACGGTGGTCAGGACTGCGAGGGCTGCCGCTGCCGCCAGCGCCCGGCCGTCGACCGTGCGGATGCCGTCGAGGAACGGGCCTGCGCCCAGGCGCCAGACCAGAACCGTGAACGTGACGGCAGTGCCCACGAGGCGAACCCACGCCCATGCGGTCCGGCTCATCCTTGCGTCCGATCTGCTCGGGCAGGACCAGCAGATCGGCGTGGTCCACCGTGACTGCAAGTTGTCCTGCGGTTGCCTCCGCCAGACGTCGGCGCGCGTAGGCGCCGGTCTCGGCGGCCAACTCGGCCTGCTGCTCGCACGCGGCACCCAGCCACCCGGTGAACCACTGCGCCGCCAGGTCGGCATCGGAGGCGCCGAGTCGCCAGGGGCTGGGCCGGACGAGGACCTCGGCCCCAAGTCGGTCGAACTCCGCGAGGGCGACCGCGACGGCGTCCGGGCCGAGCAGGCGGCCCCTCTCCGTCGTGCGGCGTTGGTGGGCGTCGAATGCGGCGGCCACGCCGGCGTCCAGCGGATCCGCCGGGTTCAGGTCGACGCGACCGACGACGGACAAGGTCAGCAGCACGGGACACCCCGCGCCGACACAGACGGCGACTAGCCCGGCCAGCTCCTCGCCGGTCAGCATGTCCAGCATCGCCGAGGCGGTAATGAGGGTGGCGTCGGCGAGGTCGCCCGGGTCCAGCCGGCTGATGTCGGACTGCCTGGTCTCGACGGTAACCGCGGCCCCGGCGGCGGCCTCGCCCGGGAGGTCCTCGGCGGCGACGGCCAGCAGGTCGGCGTCACGGTCGTGCACGATCCAGTGCTGCGGTCCGGGCAGCCGTGGGGCGAGCCAGCGGCCCATCGCTCCGGTACCGCAGCCGAGGTCGTGGATCACCTGGCGACCGGTCGTCGGAAGACGTCCCCGCAGTTGTTCGACGAGGTCGGGCGCGCGGGCCGCAGCGTCAGCACGCTCGCGGAGGGCGAGCCATTCCCTGCTGACCCGGATGGTCTCGACAGTCATCGCGAGGCTCCGGCCAGGACATCCGCGACGGATGCCGTAGTGGTCGACCACCCGGAGAGCGACGCGCGGCGCTCGCGGGCGGCGCGGCGCGACCGTTCCCGCAGCTCGGCGTCGGTGAGCCACGCCCGGAGCGCGGCGCCGAGTGCCGCGGCATCGTCGGGCGGAACCAGCACCCCGGGCCGGACACCGTCCGCGCCGTGACCGAGGGCCTCGGTCAACCCGCCGACATCGGCTGCGACGACCGGTAGGCCGCGCGCCAGCGCCTCGGTGACGACCATGCCGTAGGTCTCGGCGCGCGACGCCAGCACCAGCACGTCCGCGGCGGCGTAGCTGCGTTCGAGGTCGGCTCCGGTCCGTGGTCCCGGGAACCACACCCGGTCGTCGATCCCGCCGTCCACTGCGCGGCGACGAAGACCGTCGACGAACGCCGGGTCGCGGTCCAGGCTGCCCACGCACACGCAGTGCCAGGACAGGTCCGCGGTCGCCGCGAGCGCATCGAGCAGCACGTCGTGCCCCTTGTCGGGGGTCACCGCTGCAACGCAGAGCAGCTCCCGGCCGGCCGCGGTCCCGGACGCGAGGTCGGCGGTATCCGCGCCGGGCCGGGCGACGTGCACCAGGTCGGCCGGCAATCGGTAGAGCTCCAGCAGCCGGCGCCGCGTCCACGCGCTGGTCGTGACGACCGAGGCGGCGACCGAGAGAACGGCACGTTCCCGCGTCCGGGCGTCATCGACCGCGTCGTCCGCCGGGCGGTGTCCCAGCGGCATGTGCACGAGGACCACCAGGCGCAGCCGGCTCGCCTGCCGCATCAGGGCCTCCGTGGCCGTCGAGGCGACAAGTCCGTCGATGAGCACGACGGAGTCGTCGGGGATCCGCTCGACGACCCTGGCCAGGGCGGCGCACGCCACCGCGTCGGGTTGCGGCCAGGAGCCGGCCACGGCGTTCTCGTGAACCGACCAGCCGCTCACGGCGAGCCCACGGCAGACCTGGCGGTCGAACGCGTTGCCTCCGCTCGGCCGTGCCGGGTCGTCGACGCCTTCCGGTATGACCACGTGCACCTTCATCCCAGCGGCCGCTCGTAGCTCGCCCAGGCGACGTGCGACTCGTGCAGCGTGACGACCAGCCCGTTGAGACCCCGGGCGGTGTCGCCGAGGGCGCCGGCGTGCACCCGGTCGGCGAGCCGGTCGGCGACCACCTGAGCGAGCGCCTCGGTGGAGGTGTTCATGCCGGCGAAGGCGGCCTCGTCGTCGAGGTTGCGATAGCTGAGCTCGGCGAGGACGGCGTTCAGCTCCTTGGTCGCGCGACCGATGTCGACCACGATGTTGTCCGCGTCGAGCGCGGTGCGCCGGAACGTGGCGTCGACGACGTACGTCGCTCCGTGCAGCCGCTGCGCAGGCCCGAACACGTCGCCGCGGAAGCTATGGGCGACCATCATGTGAGCGCGGACGGTCACGCTGAACACGATCTACCCATCCCCGTAGGTGATCGTGTGGCAGAGCGCCGGCAGGCTCCCTGCGGCCAACTGGGCCATCACGTCGGGAAGCTCGCCGAACTGGGACTGCCCGGTGACGAGCACGTCGAAGGCCGGATCGCGCAGCAGGTCGAGCGCGAGTGCCAGCCGGTCGGCTGTCGTGCGGCGGCCGCTGCGGGCCGGGGAGACAGTCCCGACCTGGCTGGCGCGGATGCCGAGGCGTCCAGAGTGGAACGCGCCCCCGAGCGACAGCCGAACCTCGGTGTCGCCGTACCAGCTGAGGTCGATGACCGTGCCTTCGGGGGCGAGCAGATCGAGCGACTGCTGGAGCCCGGCGGACGTCGCGCTGGTGTGCACGACCAGGTCGCGACCGTCGGCGGCGTCGGCCGGCAACGCGAAGTCGACGCCGAGCGCGGCCGCGACAATGGCACGGCCGGCATCGACGTCCACGAGCGTGACCTGCACGGCCGGGAACCGCCTTAGCAGTCGGGCGACGCTGCAGCCGACCATCCCCGCGCCGACCACGGCGACCCGGTCGCCGACGAGAGGTGCGGCGTCCCACAGCGCGTTGACGGCGGTCTCGACGGCGCCGGCGAGCACAGCACGTGCGGGCGGCACGCCGTCCGGCACGACGGTCACGGCGCCGGCCGGAACCACGTAGGCAGTCTGGTGCGGATACAGGCAGAAGACCGTTCGGCCCTGCAGCTCGGGCGGCCCGTGCTCGACCACGCCGACGTTGAGGTAGCCGTACTTGACCGGCCCCGGGAAGTCCCCCTCCTGGAAGGGTGCCCGCATCGCGGCGTACTGGCCCGGCGGCACACCGCCACGAAACACCAACGTCTCGGTGCCGCGGCTCACGCCGGACCGCAAAGTGCGTACCACCACGTCGCCCCGCCCCGGCTCGGGCAGCGTGACCGGCCGGATCTCCCCGCAGCCGGGCGCGCGCAGCCAGAACGCGCGCTCATCGTCCCGCACGGGCATCACCTTGCCAGTCCTCGGAGTGAACGGACCTGTCGAAGCACAGTGTCCATCGAAAGACCTACGCAAAACGGGGAGGTCCGGACTGACGCCGAGGCCAGAGCTCCGAGCCTTGTGCTCCCCGAAACGGCGAGGCGTAAACCGCCGAGGGCTGTCCCACCCGGACCGTGACGGGACCGTAGCCACCGCCGCCCCCTTACGCGGCGACTTGCTTGTCGTCCGCCGCCCGCCACGCCTCGGCAGGTTCCGCCAAGACGGTTGACTTGCTGGGCCTGAGCAGCACGAACGTGGCGACGAAGGCAAGCGCCGCGAGGCCCGCGGCTACCCAGAAGGCCAGCGTGAAGCCGTCCGTGAGTGACGTTCACCGTGACCACGATCGCGTTCGGAGCGGCCCGCGTCTGCCCGGCCAGCACCCAAAACGGCTACTGGCCAACCGGAAGCGCGGCTGCAGGCCACCTAGGCCTTTGAAGGTCGACCGGGCGATAAGCGGTGTCACTCGGCCTCGTTGGGGCGAAGCATCCCGTTGTTTCAAGATCGACCCCGAGTTCATCGCCGGCGTGATTGGGCACTGAAGGCGAGCGCGCATCTGCGGGTTGACAGTTTAGACAACGAACCGCATCCCACCCGCATCCGCAGGAGGTCACCGGAAGCTCCCGCGCACGCCCGGCAGTCCCTGCAAGAACACCGGCGAAAAGCCCTGCTCTCTCGCCGGAAGTCTCCGCCTACTCCCGCCCAGCCCCGAAGACACAAAGACCGATCTGTCACGCCGGAGGTCGCGAGTTCGAGTCCCGTCGCTCCCGTCTCCCTAATCGCCTGGAATATGGGCCGCTTCTTCGGACTCTCGCCCTTCTCGCCGTTCTCGGCCGACGCCAGATGACGCCAGAACGCCCGCTCCTCGCATCGAGGCGGGCGCGGATCGCGTCCTCGGGGCGCCGTCCGCTAGCGACTCGGATTGGCCCCAGGTGGGCCACCCTCTATGAAAGCGCTCGCTGACCTTGCAGTCGTGGGCGCGCCGCGGGATCATTGACCAGACCGATCGGGGGTGGGTCTTGTCGAAGCTCGCGGTGACGATCGCGGCGGTACTAGCGGCGCTGGGACTTCCGGGTGTAGCACTGGCGGCACCGCCGGCGCTCTTGAGTGTCGGCCAGCAGAGCAGGCATCCGACCGCGACGTTCTCAGCGGCGGGCGCGGACTTCGCCACGATCTACCTCGCAAGCAGGCCGGAGCGCGGAACCGACGGCCGCTTCCTCCAAGAGAACGTCAAGGAGGTCGACTTCCTGACCGACGACGAGACTCAGCGCGGCGTCTGGCTCGACTCCGATCAGGTCGATCCCGGCACCTACTACGTGATGATGGAGGCCACGCAGTTCTGCTATCCGCCAGACCCGGCCTGCATCGAGGGATTTTCCAGCGTGCTGACCCTCATAGTCCCGAAGCCGCGTTCGTCCTACCTAGGCAAGGTTGGACCGGTTTACCGCTTCCTCCACGTAGTCAATCTGGAACTGACCGTCCGTCCCCTGGGCGAGCGGTTGCCCTATCGCGTGTGCTGGCGGCTGCGATCGAAGGTTCGCCGGTGCGTAGCTGCGGTCGTGACCGGCTTCTCCTGGAACAGCCCCGCCAGCCACTCGCTCACGGTCAGGATGCGCGGGATGACTAAGCGGACGACCTTCACCT
The DNA here is from genome assembly GCA_963738205.1 of uncultured Actinomycetes bacterium. Taxonomy (GTDB): domain Bacteria; phylum Actinomycetota; class Thermoleophilia; order Gaiellales; family Gaiellaceae; genus DATFQE01. The sequence continues at coordinate 1,119,813 of CAVTVQ010000007.1, read as the reverse complement.
GGTACGTGAAGGGACGCGCCGTCGCAACGAAGACCGCGAACACGTAGACGGGGGTCGATGCCTCGACGGCGGCGGACTCGAACGCGTCGAAGCGGCTCGGGTCCGGCTCGTTGCCGGGTGCGGAGCACCCAGACGACCTAACTCGGCCGTCGGGCAGCTCGGAGAGCGTCGAGGGTGGCACCCGTGAACGCAGCGAGCTCGCGGATGCTGTCTTCGTCCTCGGCGGTGAAGTCGGCGCCTCCCGACTTGTCGGAGAGCTGGAGAAGCCCGTAGCTGCGCCCGTCCTCGCCGCAGACCGCCGTGGCCAGCCAGCCCCGCATCGGTGGGTGGCTGTCGGCCACGTCACCGAAGCCGGCCCAGTCGGGATGGGCCTCGACCTCGTCCTGCGTCAGACGCACTACTTCACCTGGCTCGAGCCGGATGCCGTGCAAGCCGAGACCGCGCGGGTCGACGCGAAAGTCGCGCCAGTGCGCGTAGTGCGCGCTCAGATTGAAGAACTTGCGCGCTGCATTCCCGTCACCGTCGAGGTCGACACTGAGGGCAGCTTGCTCAGCGCCGGTCAGGGCTCGCGCGAGGCTGCAGGCGCGGTGCAGCAGATCATCCAGGCGAGCGGCGAGCTGAGGGTCGTCGGCCACCTCGGGAGCGAACTCGGTGCCCACGTCTCCGCTGGTCGTCATGAATCTTCCTTCTTTAGGTGCCCTACTCGCTTGGACGCTACCGGCACGTGACATCCGCCGATCGTGCGTCCCCCCTCTCTCACGATCCGAGAGCAGCAAGGCTAAGATCGCACAAGAAAGCGAGGGGAGACACGATGACGAGCGTTCGCGACGCGATGACCGAGGATCCCCGCTCGATCGGCGCATCGGCGTCGATAGTCGAGGCCGCGCAACTCATGCGAGAGAAGGACATCGGCTCGCTCCCGATTACCGACGACGAGAAGCTTGTCGGGATGATCACCGACCGGGACATCACGACGAGAGTGGTCGCTGAGGCCGCAGACCCGAAGATGATGTCGGTCGGGGTCGTCTCCTCACGGGACCTCATCAGCGTCGAGCCCGACAACGACCTCGAAGACGCGCTCCGGCTCATGGCCCGCCACCAAGTCCGGAGGCTGCCCGTGGTCGAGGACGGCAGGCTGGTCGGCATCGTCGCCCAGGCCGACATCGCTCTCACCCTCAGGGAGAACGAGCAGAAGACCGGTGAGCTCGTCGAGGCGATCTCCGAGCCCTCGGAGGGAGAGCGCAAGTAGCGTCGCCCGGGTGGCGGGCGATCGAGGCTGACCCGGTCGTTGGCGCTACGCGGTCGGTCTCAGAATGCGTTCGCGGCCGACCTCCACTCGCGCAGGCGCTGCGCGATGAGCTCAGCCCGCTCCTCCCCGCTCCCGCCGTCGAGCACCTGGAGGTCCGATGGGTCGGCTCGAAGGTAGACGCCGGCGGTTCGGGCATTCAGCCCGGGGTCGCGATCGGACCGTGTCGTCCAGTACCCGGTGGCGCGGTCGGCGGTCTCCAGCCTGATCTCGCCGGTGCCCTCGAGCTGCGGGGCGTTCGGGTCCCGAGGGCGCTCGCCCTTCCAGAAGTAGAAGAGGCCGGCCGGATCCCTGCGCTCCTTCGCAGCCTCGCTCCAGTAGCGGGCCGAGAGCGTGCCCTCGTCCTGCCAGGACCGGCCGTTCACGTTCAGGCCACCGTCGCGGTCCCGCGAGATCTGCAGGAGGCTCACCGCCGACGGTTCGTCCTCGCTCCGCACGGTGAGCGAGAGCTGCCACCACAGCCCCTCGACCGGGCCGCGGCGACCCTCGGTCTCGATCGCCTTGCGGAGCTGCTGGTTGATCGCGCGAACCTCCGCCGGGCTGGTGGCCGGGTCGTAGCGGACGGAGGTCAGCCCGAGCAGGTCGCTCGGCAGCTTCGAACCGTGCGCGTGGAGGATGAACGTGCGTCGGATACCGAGCGCACCGCCGAACAGCCCGGCCTCGAACACCACGTTGTCGCGCGGAGACGCCTCGCCGGACTCGGACGCATCCGTCATGGTCCAGTCGTCCTGGGCGAACACGAACGCGGCGAAATCGACCTCCTGGGAGAGCTCGACGAGCCGGTCGAGGGTGGACCGCCCCGGGTTGAACGTGGTCGTCCAGGGCTCGACGTCGGCGACGTCCTCGAGCCCGCGCGTGATCGCCTGGAGCAGCTTGGCCTGCTTGCCCGACGACCCGAGGAAGATCCGTGGCTTGCTCACGCGCGATTCATGATGACGGACATGGCGCACACGCTACGCCGTGGGCCGCACGCGGCCTGGACGCCGCTGTTGCCTGATCCGACGGCAGCCGACTAGCGCGGCGAAGCACTGCAGAGTCGCACCCGGGGAGGATCCACGTCCTCCCTGGGGAGGACGCCGAAACTCCTCCCTAGGAGCGTTGTGGGTGCAGAGGCCGCGCCCGTACCGTGGCCTGCATGACCGCTCTCTACGACATCACCCCGTTCATCGCCGAGGCGGACCGGGCCCACATCCTGGCCGAGCTCTACGCGCGCGGCGAGCTCGACACAGAGGAGTACCGCGAACGCCTGAGCGAGCTGAGGAGCCGATGAGCGCCGCCGAGTACGTGATCGAGACGGACGGCCTCGGCAAGCGCTACAGCGAGCGGGTCGTCGCCGTCGATCGCCTGCAGCTCCGCGTCCGGCGCGGCGAGGTGTACGGCTTCCTCGGGCCCAACGGCGCCGGCAAGACGACCACGCTGCGAATGCTGCTCGGGCTCGTCCGCCCGACCTCCGGCAGCGCGCTCGTGCTGGGAGCCCCTCCGGGATCGCCGGAGGGACTCGCCGGCATCGGCGCCCTGATCGAAACGCCCGCCTTCTACCCGTTCCTGTCCGGCCGCGACAACCTGCGCGTGCTCGCACGGTACGCGGCCGTCCCCGAAGCGCGCATCGCGCCCGCCCTCGACGAGGTCGAGCTCACTGAGCGCGCCGGCGACCGCTTCCAGACCTACTCGCTCGGAATGAAGCAGCGGCTCGGCATCGCCGCCGCGCTGCTCAAGGACCCCCGGCTGCTGATCCTCGACGAGCCGACGAACGGCATGGACCCCGCCGGCATGGCCGAGATGCGCGGCTTCATCCGTGCCCTCGGGCGCGGACGGCGCACGGTCTTGCTCTCGAGCCACCTGATGACCGAGGTCGAGCAGATCTGCGACCGGGTCGGCGTGATCAGCCGAGGCACGCTCGTCGGCGAGGGCACGGTGGACGAGCTGCGCGGTCGCGAGAGCCTCTGGCTGAGCGTCGAGCCGCTCGACGAAGCCGAGCGCCTCGTTCGGGGCCTGCGCGGCATCGAGGAGGTCGCCCGGATTGACGGCGGCCTGCGCGTCGCGACGGAGGTCAGCGCCGCAGCGACGATCAACAGGGCGCTCGTCGAAGCCGGGATCGCGGTCGGCGAGCTCCGCCACGAGCGTGCGTCCCTGGAGAAGGTCTTCCTGGAACTGACGGAGCGGGCGGCATGACCGGTCGCGTCGCCGCCGAGCTCCTTGTCCTGCGCAAGCGGCTCAGCACGTGGATCCTGCTCGGCATCTGGTCGCTGCTGGCGCTGCTCTTTGCGTACGTCGTCCCGTACGTCCAGTACCGGAACGGCTCGACGAACCAGCCGCTCGAGGACCTGCTCCCCGAGCACCTCGTGGCCACGCTGATGGGCGGCTTTCCCTTCTTCGGCGGCGTGCTCGCGCTCCAGCTCGGCGTGCTCGCGTTCGGCAGCGAGTACGGCTGGGGGACGCTGAAGGTGCTCTTCACGCAGGGCCCCGGCCGGTTGCACGTCTTCGCCGCGAAGCTGCTCGCGCTGGCCGCGGCGCTCGTTCCGTTCGTGCTCGTCGTCTTCGCGATCGGCGCGCTCGCGAGCGTTGCGATCGCCCTGAGTGAGGGGGCGGCGGTGACCTTGCCGTCCGTCTCGCTGCTCCTGCGCGGGCTTGGAGCCGGCTGGCTGATCCTCGCGACGTGGGCGGCGTTCGGAGTCCTGCTCGCGGTGCTCTCGCGTGGGACGTCCCTCGCCGTCGGGGTCGGGATCCTCTACGCGCTGGTGATCGAGGGCCTCCTGAGCGCACTCGCGAGCGAGCTCAGCGTGCTCGACCGCCTCGTCCAGTTCTTCCTGCGCGCGAACGGCTACTCGCTTGCGGCCGCGCTCGGCGCGTCCACCGAGGACGCGGCCGACCGAGGGCCCGGGTCGTTCTCGGGGCCGTTCGTGAGCGGGAGCCAGGCGCTGCTCGTGCTCTCGGTGGCCACGGCAGTGCTGCTCGCCGCCTCGGCCTGGCTGCTCCGGCGTCGCGATGTCGCTTGAGAGACGCCGCGCCGCGTTTGTTCGGACCTAGGCGCCGGTGAGACCATTGGTGCATGGCGGCAAGGACGGTGCGTCCCGATAAGCGCCGCGCTTCGGGGATCGACCGGCAAACGATCGGGCCGGCACTCCTCGTCCTCGGGCTTGCGGTGGTGATGAGCGTCGTCCTCCCGTCGATCGATAGCGAGACCGCGTACCGTGACCAGGTTCACAAGGGCGACATCGCCGAGATCGCCGACGGCATCACGCTCGTACCGGCCTCAGGCTGGGACCTGGCGAGCGGAGCGCTCGTCGGCGAGACGCGGTCGCCCATCGGCAGCACGGGAACGACCGAGCTCGTCGATGGCAGCGTGAAGTTCTCCGTGCAAGCTGCTCCGTTCGACGGGACGCCGTCGGCATTGCTCGCGCGGATCAACAAGATCAACGCGGACCTCGACCACGCGCGCGGGCGCGCCGCCGGGACGACCGACCGCTACGCCGTCAGGACCCGCCAGGGCGTCGTCGGCGTGGCGGAGGATTTCGTCGGCGTCGCCAGGCAGGGATCCGTTGTCGCGTTCGTGTTTCGGGCGCGCGGGCAGTCCATCAGGTCGCAAAGCGAGGGTGTCGAGATCGTCGCGGCCGGCCCGACCGGAGCGATCTCGCGGCGGCGCGACGACATCATCGCGATGATCCGCAGCATTCGGACGGCATCGTGAGCGCGTTCGCGGAGGACCGCCGCCGCGCAATCGAGCAGTCCGGGTGGGGCGAGGACTTCCGCCTCTTCCAGCCGCACAACCTGGCCTTCTGGGTCTACTGCGCGCTGGTCGTCGCCGGTGCGTACGTCCTCGCGGGTCAGATCTCGATTGCGGCGGCCGCGTATAGCGGCGCGCTCATCAGCGGGGTCATCGCATTTGGCCTGCTCGCGGTCGCGTACCTCTGGTTCATCCACTACGAGGACCGCTACACGACCGTCCCGCGCGACCTCGCGGCCACCGGCTTCGTCTGGGGCTTCGTCGCGGCGACCGGCGCCTTTGCCATCAACGCAAATGACGCCGTAACGAGCCTGTACGCGAAGTCGTTGGGAGCGAGCTTCGCATTCGACTGGGGCGCCGCGCTCGCAGCTCCGATCGACGAGGAGCTCGCAAAAGGCGCGGGCGTCCTCCTGCTCCTCACGCTCGCGTCGAAGTTGATCCGCAGCCCGTTCGACGGGCTCATCCTCGGCGCGTTCGTCGGCCTTGGGTTCCAGATCAGCGAGGACATCAGCTACGCGTGGATCGGCGCGGCGAATGCGTTCGGCGACGTCGGGGTCGCATGGTCGACGATCGTCGTGCGAACGCTCGCCTCGATCCCGTCGCACTGGATGTACACGGCCATCTTCGGCGCCGGGCTGATCTGGTTCGTCGGCCGGCCCGACGTCCCGGCGCGCAGGGGGCTCGGCGCGGGACTGATGCTCACCGCGATACTCATGCACGGCCTCTGGGACGGGAGCGCCGCGATCGCAGGCAACAGCGTCTTCGGCTGGATCGTGCCACTGACTGTCGCGAGCGTCCTCATCTCCGTGTTCGTCTGGATCTACAACAACACTCAACCGATCGAGCGTGAGTGGATGCGCGAGCTCATGGCCCACGAGGTCGAGCTCGGCGTCATCACACCGGCCGAGCTCGACGCGCTAGCGGGTACCCGCTCGACCCTTCGACGCCACATCCGCACGCAGCCCAACCCCGGCACCGCCCGGAACGTGCTCGAAGCCGAAACCGATCTCGCCCACCAGATCGCGCGCGACGGTGGCGCCGAGACCGCCGCAGTTCAGCAGGCTCGGGCCGCCGTCACGCACGCGCGCGGCACGTGAAAACGACCGGGTGCCTTACGAGGCCGCCATAGCGAGCACCCCCGCCGGCGCGAGTGGCGCCACTCAGGCCATGAAGGGCATGAGTTCGGCGGGCATCGTCACGAAGGGCCGCATCATGTCGCGATCCTCGTGCTCGAGGATGTGGCAGTGGTACATGTAGCGGCCGCTGTAGGTAGTGAAGCGGACGGCGATCTCGACGAGCTCGTTCGGGTTGACACGGATGGTGTCCTTGAGGCCGCGCTCGTTGTCGTCGATTGCGTGGTCGAGCTCGTCGTCGGGGTCGCGCTCGAGCGTGATGACGGCGGTGAGGTCGCGGTCTTCGATGCCGCCTTCAGGGATCTCGTAGCGGATCGGGCGTCGCGAGAGGATCTGGAACGGGTCCAGGTGGAGGTGGATCGGGTGCGTGTCACCGGTGAGGTTGACGAGCTGCCAGACCTCGTACCGGCCGAGCATCGGGAAGAACGTCGTCGTGTCCTCGAAATGGGCGGCGACGGACCGGTAGCGGGTCGTCTGCTCACCGTTGCGGACGGTGACGAGCGGCCCCGTCTCGCTGTCGCCTACGATCGCGAGCTCGCGCATGGTGAGCATGTTGGGCATGCCTTCGAGCTCGCGTTCGACGAGCGCGATCACGCGGCGCGGCGCGGCGGACAGCGCGGCGGCCGGCGGCGAGTCGTAGTCGGTCGCGAGACCGCGCGGGATCGATCGGCGGGTGGCCGTGCCCGGGACCACGCGGAGGCGCATCACCTGCGGATACGGGAGGAGGCCGTCGAGATTGGCAGCGTTCTCGGCGTCGGCGGCGGGGAACGGCGTGCCGTCGAAGGGCGCGGCGGCCGTGTTGAGCAGCGTCAGTTCGCTGCCGGGGCCGAGGTCGGAGAAGTCGACCAGCAGGTCTGCACGTTCGGCCGGCGCGAGCACGAGTCCGTCCGACGGCACGGGCGTAGGAGCAAGGAGCAGCCCGTGGTCGGTGCCGATCTGCGCGATCCGCTCCAGCGCCGGTTTGCCCTCGTGCAGCAGAACGAGCCGGTATGTGCGGGCATTGGAGCCGTTGAGCACGCGGAAGCGGTAGGTCGTCGGCTGCACGTCGAGCACCGGCCAGACCTTGCCGTTCACGACGGTGAACGGCGGAAAGGCCTCCATGACGTCCGGATCGGTCTTGTGAACCAGCCGCCCCGTCAGGTTTCCCCCGTCGTCGAGGTCGAAGTTGCGGTCCTGGATCAGGAGCGGCACCTCGAACGGCGGCCCCTCGGGCAAGCCCAGCTCGCGCTCGCGCTCGTCGCGCACGATCCAGACCCCGGCCAACCCCGCGTACACGTCGAGCTTCGTGATGCCCATGACGTGGTCGTGGTACCAGAGCATCGCCCCGCGCTGGTTCATCGGGTAGTGGTAGACGGCGGGCTGACCCGGGGCGAAGAGGTTCTCCGCCCAGCCGTCGTATGAGGCGGGTGTGAGGCCGCCGTGCAGGTGGACGACCGTCTGCCCGGTCAGCGCGGCCGCGTGGCGATCTGGCTCGCCCCCGCTCAGGCCCGGAAGACACTGCACGGGCACGCCGTCGTCGTCGGTCGCCTCCCGGGTAACCGTCGCGGAGACCGGGAAGGCGACGTCCAGCTCGTTCAGCCACTCGACAGTGACGGGCTGCCCGCGCTCGGCCTCGATCGTCGGGCCGGGAACCGTCCCTTCGTAGCCCCAGATGGTCGACGCGGGCAGGTCACGGTGGAACCGGTGCGCGCCGGCGCGCATGCGCACGGTCAGCCGCCCGTCATGCTCCGCCGCGATCAGCCGTGACGGCAGCGGAAGGGCATCGACAAACGGAGCCAGCGGTACGGCCAGCGCGCGCGTCATCCGAAGCCGCGTGGCTCCAGGGTCAACTTGCGACCTCGCGCGGGCCGATCACGATCGGCGCTTCTTGGGCCTTACCTCGGTTCCGCGTCATCGCGTCGAGTATCGCGGGCATGCACCCCATCGCGCATCCGCGGCGTTCCCGATGACTTGCGGGACGGGCGCAACCCCGGCGTCGCCGGGAAGAACGCCGGCGTCGGAGCCCAGCCGCCGCCGCCCTCGTAGTGCCCGCGTCCCTGAGCTCTGTGACCGCTTCCTAGGATCCGACGGCGCGATCGCCATGCCCCAGTCGAAGTTGAGTCCCGCCGAGCGCGCCGAGCGCGGCCGCGCCGTGCGGACGACGACACCCAGGTCGAGCCATGCCGCGCTCGACCTTCCGGCCCAGCGCGACCCGATCGGGCTCCTCGAGGCGCAGGCTGGGACGCGCGTGTCCGAGCTGGTGCCGATCCGCTACGGCCGCATGGTCGCCTCGCCGTCCAGCTTCTTCCGCGGTGCCGCGACCGTGATGGCCCACGACCTAGCGTCGACCCCGACGACCGGCCTTACCGTGCAGCTTTCGGGCGATGCCCACCTGATGAACTTCGGTGGCTTCGCGTCGCCGGAGCGCGATCTCGTCTTCGACCTGAACGACTTCGACGAGACTCTCCCGGGGCCGTTCGACTGGGACGTCAAGCGGCTTGCCACGAGCTTCGAGATCGTCGGGCGGGACCGCAATTTCGGCAAATCCGATCGTGCGACAACCGTGCAGACGCTCCTCCGCGCCTATCGCGACGCGATGCTGCGCTTCGCCCAGGCCGGCGACCTCGAGATCTGGTACGCGCGCCTGGATGCGAGCCGAAATCCAGGAAAGGCTGCGCGAAGGTCACGACCGGAAGCTCGCACGAGGCCTCGACCGCACCGCCGCGAAGGCCCGGCGCAAGGACGACCTCCGCGCGCTCGCGAACCTGACGCACGACGTCGACGGACAACCTCGATTCGTCTCCGACCCGCCTTTGCTGGTGCCGTTCGAGAACGTGGACATCCGCCGCCTCTATGACGCCTATCGGCGCACCTTGCCCCACGACCACGGCTTGCTGCTCGACCGCTTCCGGGGTGTCGACCTCGCCCGCAAGGTCGTCGGCGTCGGGAGCGTCGGAACCCGCTGCTGGGTTCTGCTGCTACTGGGCCGCGACGAAAACGATCCTCTGTTCTTGCAGGTCAAGGAGGCGGAGCCTTCGGTGCTCGAGCCGCTCCTCGGCAAGAGCCGGTTCAAGAACGCCGGCCGGCGGGTCGTCGAGGGCCAGCGGCTCATGCAGGCTGCCAGCGACATCTTGCTCGGCTGGGTTCATGCGGACGAGCTCGACGGCGCGCCGCGCGACTTCTACATGCGCCAACTCTGGGACTGGAAGGCGTCGGTCGATGTTGACGCGATCCTGCCCGACGGCCTGCTCGCCTATGCGCAGGCATGCGGCTGGACGCTTGCGCGGGCACATGCGCGGTCGGGCGACCCGATCGCAATCGGGGCGTACCTCGGCAAGAGCAGCCGGTTCGACGAGGCCGTCGCCGAGTTCGCGGCGGGGTACGCCGATCGCAACGAGCGCGATCACGCTGCTCTCGCGAAAGCCGTCGCCGACGGCCGCATCTCCGCAGTGTCGGGCATCTAGCTGCGGGCTGTCCGCAGCCGATCGGCTGATCGGCCCTCCACGAACCCCCGGAGGAAACGCACGGCGTGTTCACCGTCGAGGCCGTTGAGAACTAGCGGAGAAGCACAAGAAATCCGCGTCGACGGATCTTCCATAGAGCAGGGAGAGGAGCAGCGAAGGGCCGGGCCGCGACGGGACTGGGCAGTGTCTTGCCTGCCGCGCCCGGCCCGACGTCCTTTTGCAACCATTGGTGGCAGAGTCCGCTGCTCCTCTCCCTTGCGGACTCCGGGGCTGTGGCGCGCCTGGGGGGCCGCACCCGGGCGCACGCGCCCCAACCGGATCGTCTCTTGGCGGCTGGCCGCCGTCGTCGACGACACAGCTGGAATCGCACGTGCCGCCGGCTCTGGGCGCCGCTCTTTCCTCGAGGCGAGTGCCATTGTTTACGCGACCGCGCCCGGGGCATTCTGCTCGGCGGGGGCGCGTCTGCGGCACCTCTGCCAAGGGGACGGGCGCGCTCCCGCTACATCCTGTTGCGGTGTGAGGAATGCGGCAGAGACATCCAACCGAGCGAAGACCCGCGCGGGTGGCGTGCGTTCCTGACACAAGATCAGACGTACCCCTTCCGACCGAGCCACCGCAGCGCGAAGTAGCCCCAGATCGGGGGCAAGTAGCTCGTGCACAGGCGGTGCGTCAGCGCAATCGCGAACGCGGTCGACTCGTCGACGCCCACCGCGACTAGACCGGCGGTGAGGCTTGCTTCCGCGGCTCCGACTCCCCCCGGCACCGGAATAAGGCCGGCGAGTGCACTGGCGGCCACGTTGATCACGAGCAGCTGAAGCAGCATGAGATCGACGCCGTAGGCGTGGCACACCGCCCCCAGGGTGAGCGCGAAGAGCACCTCGGTGCCGAGGTTGCCGCCGAAGAGCTCGATGCGCTTGCCGCGGTTCCGGGCGACGGCCCAGAGGCTCGAAAGCCCTCCACGCACCGAGGGAACCACCTTCGCGCGCAAGGACGGCACGGCGAAGACTGCCGCGATCACCGCGACGAGCACGAGCAGGATCGTGCCCACCACTTGCCCTGAGGGAACACCGCCGCCTGCTTGGCTCGTGTCGATGTCCAAGTCGACGAAGGGCAGCAGGAGCGCCACGAGCAGCAGCTGGATGATCGTTTCGGAGAGGTCGTCGATCGCGCCGGCGGCCACCGCCTCCCCGGTGGGGGCACCCATCCTCTGCAGGAAGCGCACGCTGAGAGCGATGGCTCCGGCCGAGCTGGGCACCGTCAGGTTGATGAACTTCTTGGCGGACTGCAGGACCACGCACGGGAGGAGCGGCAGCGGCGTCGCCACTGCACCGCGCAACGACAGCCCCGATGTGACGAGCGCGAGCTGGGACAGAATCAGCCCCAGGATCACCCAGGGCACGCTCGCTTCACGGAGAGCATCGGCGATCGTCCCGAACCCGATCTCGGCCAGCTGGGTGATCAGCAGGTAGGCGGCAACCCCCACCATCACCGTGACCAGGACGTCTCGCGGGCGGATTCGTCGCAACGGCACGAGCTCCGGCACTTCCTGACCGCTTGCTTTGGCAGCGGCCGCCCGCAAATCCTCGAGGTCGACCTCGTGCGTGCGTGCGAGGTCTCGGAGATGCGGCGTCAGCGCCGCGCGCTGCAGGTAGGGCAGCGCTCGAGCGACGGCTTCGCCCCAGCCGGTCTCAACGGTGTTGCTCAGCGCACGGTCTGGGCCGATGAGGACGGTGCAGGCGACGAGGAGCTCAGCCACGTCGATGTCGAGGGCCGACTGCGGAGCGCCGAGCGTCGCGGCCGAGAAGTCGACCAGCGTAGGCCCGTCGTCGAGGACGAGCACGTTGCTCAGGTTGAGGCGGCCGTGCGAGATGCCGGCGTCGTGGAGGCGACCCACCTGCTGCCAGAGGTCCTCCAGCGTCTCGTCGGTCGCCTGGTCGGGGCTCGAGCGTTCGAGTGGCTCGACGTCAGGCTGGGAGGTGACGATCAGGGCGTCGCCGTCGGGACCGAGCGCGGCGGTGACGACGTCGGGAACTCGGGCGCCGGCCTGCGCTGCCATGAGCGTTGCCAGCGCCTCGTGCTCGACCTGCTCCAGCCGGCCGATCGGTGCGCTGCGCGGTGGGTCGCGGTAGGCCAGTAGGCGCCACCGCCTGGCCCACCGTTGCGTGTCCTGGGCGTCCTTGTCGAGCATGCGGGCCTTCAGCGGGCGCCCGTCCGCGTCGTGGCCGATGTATTCCGCAGCACCGACGTGCTGCCGCGCCGAGGGCGCGAGGTTAGCCACCTCGACTCCCAGCGCGGCTAGTGCTTCCTGAACCTGCTTGGTCGGCGGTACGCCAGCCGCCGAGCCGAACGCCAGCCGGACGAGCGCGCCGGCGCCCAAACCGAGCGCCAGCGCACCGAGGGCCGAAGCCGGGAGCGCGGCGCCGAGCACGACGGCGCCCAGCGTCGCGAACGGGACGAGCCAGCCCGCGAGCAGCCGAACCCAGCGGACGAGCTCCGGGCCGACCACCACGACGACTGCCGTTGCTGAAGCGAGACGGAGCTCCGGGTAACCCCAGCGCGACAACAGGTGACCCTCGGCCGGGAGCCAGTCGGACTCGACGACGCGCCCCAGCAGCATCCCCAATGCGAGGAGGACTAGCGCCGCCACGAGCAGATCACGTGCCAGGTCCCAGCGCCGGCGCAGCAGCACGTCGACGACGATCACGAGCGCAAGCACGAGCAGCCCCACGAACGCCGTCCGCCACAGCGCCTCCGCCCACCCGAATACGACCGTCAGTGCCTGTGCGACATCCTCGTCGTGATCAGGGGCCGACGATGCGACTGCGGCAGTCAGCCCGATCACGATCGCTGCCCAGACCAGGAAGACCGAGTCGATCGTTCGCCTGTTCCGGCGACCCGCCTCGGTCGCCGTCAACAGGGCGACAGTCCACGAACGGTTGGCTGTCACCGCCTGGGCGTCCCGGCTCCGGCCCGTCGCAGTCAGGCGGACACCGGCTCGGCCACGCAGAGGATCACTGCCGTCGAGAATTCAGGCCCGGGTACTTCACCGTGGCAATTGTGAATGCGATCGACAGGTGCCGCGTCGTCCACGAGAGTGCGAGCACGAACGATCCCTTTCGGGCGCGTAATCCGCCCTGCCGGGATCACCAGCGCGCATCCTCTCGCGCGCTCGGCTCTAGGGCTCCGGCTTTGGACGCACCGGCGAGTCGATGCACACGACGCGCGCCGGCTCGTCCCCTAGCACCTCGTAGCTGTGCGGTGTTCCCGCGGGGGTGACGATGACGTCACCCGGTCCCGCATCGAGGCTCTCGCCGTCGACGGTCCACCGCATGCGCCCGGAGCGCACCACGATGACGTGGTCCTGCGGCGGGTCATGGGTGTGCGTCTCCTTGACCTGCCCGACCGGATGGGTCACCAGGTGGACCTCGACGTTGTCAAGCCAGATGCCTTCATCCTCGGCCGTCGGCCGGGCAAAGCGGCTGTAGTCGGTCTTATCCGTGATCTTGACTATCGATTCCTCCTTCTCGTCCACTACCGAGCCGTGACCCTCGCACCGCCCGCCTACGCCGAAACGCCCGGTGTGGATGACACCGGTGCCTCGAGCACACCATCGAGCCAGCTGTCGATGGCTGCTGCCACTTCCTCCCAGCCCTCGGCCGCCATGAGCAGGTGGGGTCTGCCCTCGAACTCGAGGAATTCCGTTGTCGCGGGCGAGCGCTCGTACTTCTCGTACTGCTTTCGGGCGAGCGAGGCCGGGACCGTGTGGTCCTCCTCCGCCCCGACGATCAGGAGCGGCGCGCGCTCCGCGTTCTTGAACTGAAGCTCAGTGGGTGGGTTGAAGTGGAAGTTCGCGAACCCCGCCTCGTAGAAGATCTGGCCGGTTTCCGGAACGGCGTAGCGCTCGTAGGCAGCCGCGGCCTCGTCGGGAGAGAACGTGTTCACGAATCCGTACGTGAACTCCTCGAGCGTCAGCGTCACGACACCGTGCCACTTGGATGGATGCGCGAGCGCAGGAGCTGCGGCTTTCAGAGTCGAGAAGGGCAGGACGAGGATCCCCTTCGGCGGAGCCGGGCTGATCGCGACGCCGGCGCGCCCGAGTCCTCGATCGAGGAGCAATTCGACGATCAAGCCGCCGTAGGAGTGCCCGATCAGCACAGGCGGCTCGTCGAGCGCGCGGATCAGCTCTTCGTGGTGGTCGACGATTTCGGTGAGGCCGAGGCCCTTGAGCTCGTCGGCTTCAGCCCTTAGCTCCTCGACGTCACCGTCCTTGCGCGGCCACTCCGGGGTGGAGACGGCGAACCCGCGCTTGTCGAAGTAGTCGGCGAAGTTCTCCCAGCTCCGAGCGGAGAGCCACGCGCCATGGATCAACAGCAACGGAATGCGGTCGCTCTCGGTGCGGTTGGTTGCCATGTCGGCCTCCTGTTGGTTTGGCTGTCCTATAGGGCTGCTTCCTCGATGAGGTCGATCACGTCGGCGGTCCGGCTGACTCGTTAGTTGGCAGCCGCCATCACGTCCGCGTCCTTCCTCGCCAGCACTGCGTCGAGCACCGCGTACTCGGCTTCTTCGATTGCGGAAGCAGCGAAGGCGACCGCATCTTCAGCGTCGGCCTCGGCCCACTCGGCCTGGCGTTCGGCGACGTTGACGTCGTGTGCGGACTTCTTGGCGTCAATGCGCTCGCGAAGGCGCTTGATGTGTTGATCCCAGTCGCTCTGGACCTCGTTCCAATTCCGATCGGCTTGGTCGGCGGCGTCCTGGGTCTTGGCGCGGACCTGGGCGGCGCGGTTGTCGGCGTTTTGACGCGCTTCGTCGACCATGGTCTTCAGCTCGGCCTTGTCGTGCGTGGCCGCCTCCCTGATGTGGCTGTCGGCCTTGTCGACCTGCTCTTTGAGCTTCGTAAAGTCGTCTGACACCGGCATTGTTGAGGCCTCCTTTGCTCTGTCGCGTCGATCGGACGCGGCGACGCTACCCCGGCCCGCATGCGAGAGAAAGTCCGATCGGCGCACCAACCGAGACCGGAAACGACTTAATCGCCGGGCACTTCTGCCCGCGCCGGGCGATCCGTCAGCCACCCCTCGACATCGCGCAAACGGCGAGCCATGCTCGCCAAAAACTCTCCGTCCTCCGTTGCGGCCGACGCGAGGTCGATCGGCATGCTCTGAGGGGGGGCGAACGGCACAGTCACGACTCCGGCGATGGGGCCCTGAGCCCAATCGACCACGAGGACCGACACTGCCTCGCCCGCTGCGACGGGCAGCATGCGTCGATCCCAAGGCGCGCTGACAGTCTCGAGCGTACGGTCGAGCTCGAACCCTGCAGCCCTGACCAGAGCACGGAGCCAGTCGTTGAACGCTCGACCCGCCGGCTCACGCGGCAGCAGCACGCACTCGGCGGCGAACGCACCCACGGGAATCGCGTCCCCGTCCGCGTATTGGTGCGACGCAGGCAAGGCGGCGAGCAGCGGCTCGTCTCTGAGCGCGTCGATGCGAACGTCGTGGCGTCGGGCGGCCGCCGGCGTCTCCAGCACGGCTGCCGCCGCGAGCTCATGGGAGGCTACTCGCCGTAGGAGCTCCGGCGTCATGTCCTCGTCGAGCTGAAGCTGCAGCTCGGGACGCTGGCCGTGCACTTCCTCGGCGATCCGCGCCGCTTGCAACCGGCTGAACGGCATGTGGCCGACGCCGAGGGCTCCGTCGTGCTGTCGTCCCGCACGACGCGCGTCGGCGACTGCACCATCGACCTCCTCGAGCGCCCGCTGCGCGCGCTCGAGCAAGACGGAGCCGGCCCGTGTCAGCTCGACGTGGCGCGTCGTTCTCACGAACAGCACCACTCCCAGCTCATGCTCCAAGTCACGGATCGCGCGCGAGAGCGGCGACTGCGAGATGTGAAGCCGCTCGGCGGCGCGTCCGAAGTGCAACTCCTCCGCCACCGCCACGAAGTAACGCAACTGCCGCAGCTCGATCGGAACATCCACCCCGTGGATACTGACCCCGGCACTGAGCTGTTGCGTCGAGCTCTGTGCGAGCGCGCGTGTTCCAATCACGCAATCGTGCGCCGTGGTCGAGGACTCGTCCGTACCGCGCGGATCGCTGTGGACAATTACGGGCGCATAGGCGGCGGCCAGCACGCAGCCGCCCTTTCGTACCGCGTCTTCTTCTCGCTCGTTCCTTTTGTCGCCTTGCTCCTCTCAGTGCTCGAGGTCGTGTTACCGGAGGCGACCGCAGAGCGGGTTGTCACGTGGCTCGTCGGCGTCCTTCCCCTCCCCGGCCAGTTGAGTGGAGGGGTCGTCGACGCCGTCGAGCGCAGCGCACCTCCCGCTTCCGTCACGGGCCTCGTAGCCGCCGCGGGGCTCTTGTGGGCCGCAAGCGGGATGATCGGTTCGCTGCGCATTGCGTTCCGCGCCGTCTGGGCGAAGGAGATCGATCAGCCGTTCCTGCGCCGCAAGACGCTCGACCTCGTGCTCGTGCTCGTGACCGGCCTACTCATCGTCGCCGCGTTCGGCTTCTCTCTCGTCGTTCAGCTGGTGACCGACACGAGCACGCGCGTCGTGGACGACCTCGGAGGCAGCAGCTCGACCACGGGGACCCTGAGCTCGCTCGGGCAGCTGGCGGGGTCGATAGCGCTCACGTTCCTCGCGTCTCTCCTGCTCTATCTGGTCTTTCCGCCGGTCGACATACGGCTACGTGATGCGTTCCGAGCGGCGGTGATTGCGACCCTGGCCATCCAGATCGCGACAGCGGCGTTCTCCATCTACCTCGAGCGCTTTGCCGACTTCGACCAGGTCTACGGTCCGCTCGGCGCCGTGTTCGCGCTCTTGGTCCTGATTTACGTCGTGTCGGTGATCCTGCTACTCGGCGCGTGTCTGACCTCGGCATGGGGAACCGACGCCCGGCAAACTCAAGCCCCCAGTGCCCGGCGAGAGTCACATTGACGGGGGTCCCGGGTCGCTGCCCTCACGCAACGGGACTTCTGGCGTTAGCGTGACGATCCCGGTCGGAGCGCCCACGGGGAGTTCGACCGGGACGACGAACCGTTAGGCAACGAAAGGAGTGGACATGAGTGTTGATCGAGGTCGGCGCGGGGGCATCGGTGGAGTCAGCGTCGGCGGGATCCTGGTCGTCATCGGGATCATCGTCGCGATCGTGTGGAGCCTGTGGCTCGGAATCGTCATCGCCTTGATCGGCTTGATCGCCTTCGGCGGCTTCGCAAGAGGGAAGTGGTACTAGGCCGAGTGTCGATGGTCGACGTGCCGGCAGCCGCGCCGGACGAGGTCGAGGAGCTCGTCGTTGCCCCCTCCGCAAGCGTGATCGAGGTCAGGGCACGCGGGTCGCCTCAAAGCTCCGTCGCACCCCGCGCCGCGGGAGCGGTGGGCCTTCCTCTCCCATCGTCAAGCACATCTCGCCGCATGGCCTCGATCAAGCGGTAGCGCACCTCATCCAGCTTGCCTCGGTGCGCTTCCCACGCAGCACGCCTCTCGGCCGCATCGGGCCACGACGTCCCGCCCTCCGTCAGCTCGTTGAAGAGCTGGACGTAGCCGCGGAAGAGCTCGCGGGCCTCGCGCGAGACGGCGTCGCTGCCAAGGAGAATCACGGCGTTGTAGCAGTGGTTGAAGGGGTCGAGCCATTCCTCCATTTCTCCCCGCTCGATCTCCAGACCTGCGCCCAGGCGCGACGGAAGCTGACGGTCAATGTCCAGAAAGCTGTGATAGGTCTCCCCGCGCTTGGTTCGCATTGCTGCCCGCGTCTGTGCGGCAGCTTGGCGCTCCTGCGCGCGTGCTTGCTGCTGGGCGACCAGGTAGCCGAGCGTTCCGCTAGCCACCCCGGTCAAGCCGGTCACCGCTGCGGCCGCGACAACAGTCCAGTCGGCCATCGCGCCATCCTCTCATCGCTCGCCGCCTAGAACCAGGGCGCCACGCCGCCTCCAGGGCTCGCCGCATGCCGCCGGCTGTCAGGACGCGCCGGGGCACATGGAACGGGTCGCGAACCTAGTCGAGCGCGGCCGCCCGGAAGCTCTCGGACCTCGGCCGCTTGACGCGGAAGGCGTCCGCCTCGCGGGCGGCGGCGACGACGGCGGCGAAGCGGGCGAGACGCTGGCCCTGGTAGCGGGCGACCGCGAGCGCGTTCTCGTCGGGACCGTCGGCCCGCTTCCCGCTCGTGTACGAGGTGCCGTACGGGTTGCCTCCGGCGTTGAACACCTCGCTCGCCGTGTAGCCGAGCGGAAGGATGAGCATGCCCCAGTGGTAGAGGGTGTTGCTGAGGGCGAGGATCGTCGACTCCTGCCCACCGTGCGTCGTCATCGAGGAGGTGAAGGCGGTCGCCACCTTGTCGGCGAGCTTGCCATCCTGCCAGAGGCGTCCCGCCTGGTCCATGAACTGCTTCAGCTGTGCCGCCACGTTGCCGAACCGCGTCGGAGTGCCGAAAGCCACGCCGTCCGCCCACTCCAGGTCCTCGAGGCTCGCGACCGGCTCGTCCTCGACCTCGGAGCGATGCCTCCCCCAGTACTGGTTCTGGGAGATGATCAGCTCCGAGGCGAGCTCCTCGACGTGGCGGACGCGCACCTCGGCCCCCTCGCCTCCGGCTCCCTCGGCGAGCGCGCGGGCGAGGCGGTGCACGTTCCCGGTCGCGCTGTAGTAGACGACGGCGATTCGGGCCGGTCTCGTCATCGCACCGCCCCGACTTCCTCCGGAACCGACCTGAGGACCCACGTAGGGCAGTCGAAGCCGAGGCGGCCCAGCGGAAGCGTGCCTAACCCGGGACCGATTCGGTTCGGCGCGGGAGAACCCAATCCGAGCGTGGAAAGTGGCAGGTGTACCCGTTCGGATACCGCTCGAGATAGTCCTGATGCTCGGGCTCAGCCTCCCAGAACGGCCCGGCCTGCATCACCTCGGTGACGACCTTCCCGGGCCAGAGGCCGGACGCTTCGACGTCGGCGATCGTGTCCTCGGCCACTCGGCGCTGTTCCTCGTCGAGAAAGAAGATCGCCGAGCGATAGCTGGTCCCGACGTCGTTGCCCTGGCGATTCAGCGTCGTCGGATCGTGGATCTGGAAGAAGAGCTCCAGCAGGTCTCGATACGAGATCTGCTCGGGGTCGAAGACGATCTCGATCGCCTCGGCGTGCGTGCCGTGGTTGCGGTACGTCGCGTTCGCGATGTCGCCGCCGGTATAGCCAACCCTCGTCGACAGAACACCCGGTCGTTTGCGGAACAGATCCTGCATGCCCCAGAAGCAGCCGCCGGCAAGGATCGCCTTCTCGACACTGGCCACGTGCTGCCACCTCCTCGTTCAACGAGCCGTCGTAGCTCACTGTATCCGCCAGCGTCGACTCGCCGAGCTCAGGCCGGGTCGGCGCCCCTCGGAGCTTTAAGAGGCTCGGCGCCGCGGCTGGACGGTGAATCCGAGCTTTCCGAGCACCTTGACAGCGCCGGTCTTGCCGCCCTCGAAATCACCGGAGGCAAGGCGCTCGCCCGTAGCGAGCTCATACGCCGTACCCAGGATTGCTTTCGGCGGGTAACGGCGTTTGTCGTTCACCAGATCATACGTCGTGGTAGGAGCGAATCCATGGGTGGAAAAGAACCGCTCCGGCCCTAGTCGGTCGTACTCCTCGATCGCACGCAACACGTCAGCAGGGGTCACCTTGTCCCAGGCAATCGAGCGTGTCATCTCGTCCTCCCAGGTTCGTTCAGCTGGAGGTTCTCGGGGATTTTACGGGTCGCGGCCGAAAGCCTGGGTAGCAGGCAGCAGGCGGTCAAGCACGGCTTCGACTTCGCCGTCGCAGCCCACTGGTCGCTGTCGGTCGACCTCAAGATCCTCGTCCTGACGGCGCCCGCGGTCGTTCGCTCGCCTTGAGCGCCGCGCCGAGGGAAGGCCCGCGGACGGGCCTTCCCTCGTGCGCTCGGCCTCAATGACAGTGCAGAGGCCGGAAGTAGTGTTTGCGCAAGTACTTCGCGACCTTCTTGCCGATCACCGTGCCCTGGACATCCGCGTTGCGGAAGTGGATCCCGCCCCAGATGCGCGCCTCGATGATCTCGTCCTTCGCGTCCGAGAAGCGCTTGAACGTCCGCGGAGGGATTGGCACGCCGTCGAGGGAACGGCCCGAGACGACCGTGATCTCGACCTTGTCGGTGCCGAAGAAGTTGGCCATCGTGTTGAGGACCGCCCCGCTCAGGCAGCCGTGGCCCGAGGGGTGGTCCGGGAACGGCGGCGTACCGAGCGCCGGGGTCGTCGCTACCGAGGCCGAGAACAGCGGTTCCCAGCTCGGGTCGGCGATGGTCCGCGGGTTGCCGTCGGTGTCCGCCTCGCGCACCGCGGCCCGCGGCCGCCAGAAGCTCCAGTAGTACTTGTCGTTCCAGCACGAGATCGCAGCGTCTGCTCCCGCGAGGTTGACCATCCCGTAGAGGCGGGCCTGGTCGGCCGTGTCGAGGTCGTACCGATCGGCGAGATCCCGCATGAGCGGATTCCAGAGCGCGATCGGGGCGAACTGCCAGAAGACCGCGGCAGCCGTCTCGTCTGCCGTACGAGTCGAACTGTTCAGCGCCCCGAGCTCCTTGACCTCGTTGAAGTCCCTCGCGTACTTCTTGCTCGTGAGCGCGTCCGGCCCCTTCGAGCGGAACTGCGAAGGGCTCTTGATCAGGAACGGCTTCATGTTCCCGACGTAGCCGTCGGGGTCGAACGCCGGAGTGGCCGGCCAGCCGATCGGCCGCCAGTCGCCTGCGTCGGTCCCGATGGTCGGCGTGAACGCCGTCATGAACCCGTCGCCCATCCGCGTGTCGATCATCGCGGCGGCAGCGGCCTCGCCTGCAGCGACGCCTCCCTGCTCGATCGGCCCGTCCGGGATCCCGGCCAACGTGGTGGTGTAGGCGGTGTCGAGCCCGGCATGGCGGGCAGTCGGCGTGATCGCCTTGAGCACGCGGTGGGCCGCCGTCGCGGCGGCCGCATCCTGCGACACCCACGGCTGGGCCCCGACGTCGTCGAGGTCGACGAGGTACGGCTGATGGCCGCGGTCGATCGCGTTGACCGCGTCGTAGACCGCGCCCTGGACCATCGCGATCCCACGGGTCTGGCCGTGGGCGGTCGGCCGGAGCAGGAGCGTCTCGGCCTGCGCGATGGCGTTCCAATCCTTGACGACGTCAGCCTGCGCAACGGCCGGCGCGCCAAGGATCGCGGTTGCTGTGGCGCACGCAAGGAGCGCGAGCCGGGTACTGCGAGTCATGGGGACCTCCTGAATAGGCGTGTCGAAAGTCGGGCACAGCTCGGTTGCTTCATGACGCCTCCTTCCCAGACCCCTTGCTGGTTTGTCGCATCGTCGAGCTGGTCGATTTCAGGTCCGTTTCAGGCCAGATACAGCCGGCCTACTCGCCCAGGCCGTAGTCGCGGTTGAGCTCGAGGCTGCGGATCAGCAGCGCGCAGTACTCGGCGTCGTCATGCAGGCCTGTGCCGATGCGTTGCAGACCATCGCCTTGCCGGCCGCCGCACCCGAGGCTCCGACCGCGACGAGCGTCGCGATCGCCAGAGCGGCCGTGCAGCCGAGCCGACGGGTCGTGGTCGTGGTCGACTTCATGGTCGCCTCCTTGTCCGAGCCGCCCGTTGCGGCTCTTCGCCAAGGAGGCTCGGCGGCGGCGCCCACGATCCGGTGCCGGTGTGGTCATTGCCGGTATCGGCTGGGTATCGGACATCCCCGCAACGGCAGGGTGGAGTCCCGGATCCTGGGCCATTGGAGTGAGCGCTATCTGGCCGGCGGCGAGACTCGTCGCTCGAGGGACGGGTCGTAATAGGAACCGTCGTCCCGCATGTCCACGAACGTTTCGGACGTGCCGCCCATGGCACCCGTCTTGTATGGCGCGTGGACGCCGCGTGCGTCGTCGACGCGCACTTCGTCGGACCTCACTGCGGCGGCGTCGCCCGTGACGGCAACTCCTCCAGCGCCGACGAGGCCGAGCGCGGCAATCGCGACGATGACCGCCCGGCGACGCTTGCTGGTGTCGATTTTCATGATGGCCTCCTTTTCACTCGATGAGTTGACGGTAGGAGGCGAAGGCGGCGCCGTCGTTGACCGCCGTGACACATGCAGCGTCAGGCTCGCGACTCGGTCCGGTGCGCAAGCGCCGGCGCGGTGCTCGTGGGGTCAGGTCTTGCAATCCAGCCGGCGTGCCAGCCGACGTGGCAATGCAAGACCTGACCCCAGGTGGCGCTCAGCCGAGCGCGACGCGAGTGCGCCTCGCCGTTCGAACCACAAGCGCCGCGCCGAGGAGCAAGAGCGTGGCCGCGATGGCGCCGGTCGCCCCGGCACTCCAGTCGAACCCACTCGCCTCGGCCCGAACGTAGACCGGCGGGCCCTGCTCCGAGAGCTGGGCGAGCCGCGCCTCGGCCGCCCGCTCGCCTGCCTCACCGAACCTGCCCGGGAAGTCGGTCACGCCGGGGACGAACTCCCCGGCCGCTCGCTCGGCAGGTTCCCAGAGCCTGCTCGGGAAGTCCGTGACGCCGGGGGTGAATTCCTCCGCCCCGCGAACGCCGCTCACCTGAGAGCCTCCGGCCGCCCCCGCTGCGAACACGAGTGCGATCAAGGCGATACCGACGGTGCCGGCGAGTCGGCGGATCGTGGTCTTGATGGAGTTCATGACTTGCCTCCTTCGCTGTCGAAAGAACTCGTCTGTCGAAGTCGATGATCGGCCCGGTCCGTTTCAGGCCCGTTTCAGGCCGGCAACAGCTGTTAGCGTCTCCAGACCAGGCAGATGGAGTTTCGGATCCTGGGGCCGCTCGAGGTGTGGGACGAGAGCGGCGAAGTCTCACTGGGCGGACAGAAGCCGCGCGCCCTACTGGCTGTGCTCCTGCTCCGACACAACGAGGTCGTTCCTAGTGACCGCCTGATCGACGAGCTCTGGGGGGAGGACTCTCCCGAGCGGGCCGACGGTGCGCTGCGGGTCAACGTCTCTCGGCTCCGGAAGGCGCTTCCGCAGGACGTGCTGGAGACCAGGGCGCCCGGCTACGTCCTCAGGGTCCAGCCCGACGACCTGGATCTCCATCGCTTCGAGCGGCTGGTGGACGAGGGCAGGGGCTTGCTCGGTGGCGGTCGGACGGCGGAGGCGTCGGCACGGCTGCGCGATGCGCTCTCGCTCTGGCGGGGCCCGGCGCTCGCGGACTTTGCCTACGAGAACTTCGCGCAGGCCGCGATCGCCCGGCTCGAGGAGGTCAGGCTGGCGGCAGTCGAGCTCCGAGTCGATGCCGACCTCGCACTCGGGCGCCACGACGAGCTGATCGCAGAGCTCGAGGCACTCGTCGCCGAGCACCCGCTCCGCGAGTACCTGCGGATGTGTCTGATGACCGCGCTGTACCGGTCGGGCCGGCAGGCCGAGGCCCTCGCCGTCTATCAGGACACGCGCCGGTCGCTCGTCGACGAGCTCGGAATCGAGCCGAGCCCTGCGCTTCAGGAGCTCGAACGGGCGATTCTTCGCCAGGACCCCGAGCTGGAGCTCGAAGCATCGGCACCCGCAGAACGGTCGATCCTCGTCGCACTCGACGATGAGACGCACGTCGAGGCGTTGCTGACAACCGCGGAGCCGCTGGTACGGGACCGGCCTCGCGTCGTCGTGCTGGCCAGATTGGTCTCCGACGGTGCGCAGCTCGGCACGGCGTCGACGTGGCTCGAGGAGCGCCGATATGCCCTCGAAGCTCGCGGTGTTGTCGCCCGTGCCGCCTCCTTCACAGCGACGGCGCCGGGGGAGGAGCTGGCCCGGCTGGCTACCGATCTCGACGTCGAGCTCCTGCTCGCCGGCGCACCGGATGGGCTTCTCGCCGAAGGAGCCCCCGACGAGCGACTCGCCGCTCTCCTCGCGGAGACGCCCTGCGATGTCGCCCTACTCGTTCCGCGGGAGGCGACGACGGACGGCCCCGTACTCGTGCCGTTCGGAGGCGCAGAGCACGACTGGGCGGCGGTCGAGCTCGGCGCCTGGTTCGCCCGCGCGACAGGGCGGTCGCTGCGGCTGGCGGGTGCCGCCGCGATCCCGGAGCACGGCAAACGGGACGCAAGCCGCCTGCTCTCGCACGGCGCGCTCGCAGTTCAGCGCGTTCTCGGGATCTCGGCCGAGCCGCTCCTGACCCAGCCCGGTGAGGTGGGCATGCTGGAAGCGAGCCGTGACGCGAGCCTGCTCGTCGTCGGCCTGTCGACGAGGTGGCATCGCGAGGGTCTCGGCGCTGCCCGCCTCAAGCTTGCGCGAGAAGCCACCCCGCCCGTGCTGCTCGTCCGCCGCGGCCTACGCCCCGGCGGGCTTGCTCCGCCGGCGGCACTCACACGCTTTACCTGGTCGATTCGCCCCTGACTCGCGCTTCAGTTGGCACAGGCCGGCTCGTACCGCCGCCCCGGGAGGAACCTCTCCCACTCATCGCGGGTCAGCGTTCGGTTCGCGAGCGCGCACGCCCGCCGCGCCCACGACTCCGGATCGGTGTCCCAGACTGCGCCGGTCCCGTCCGAACTCGTGATCAGCAGTCGGCGCCCGTCGGAGGAGAGATCCATCGCCGCCGTCTGGTTTCCGGCAGTGAGCGTAGGGCCGATCTGGACGCCCGTCTGCACGTCCCAGAGCGAGGCTCGCGCGTTGGAGACGGCGAGGATTCGGCCGTCTCGGCTGAACTCGAGCGCCTGGGCGCCGCCGCCGTCGAGAGCGTGGAGAAGCTTCCCGGTGCGGACGTCCCAGAGGCGCACGGCACGGCCATACCCGCCGACGGCCACGATGCGGCCATCCGGACTGAGCGCAACGGCCTGGGCATCTCCTTCGTCGCCGCCCGACACCTCGGCGATTCGGGAACGCTTGGCGACGTCCCACACCTGGGCGCGCGGGAACCCTGAACCGTCTTCGGCGAATGCCACCCGCTCTCCGTCCGCGCTGAATGCGACATCTCTAGAGCGGCCGAACCCTCCGATCCTGCCGGAACTCTCCCCGGTTTCGACGTCCCAGAACGCCACCCCGCCGCCGGAGCCGCTCGTCGCAAGCGTCTTGCCGTCCGGGCTGAAGGCGATGCTCGCGTCCAGACCTGCGTAGAACGGCTCGTGCCGCAACGACCGCGACGAGACATCCCACAGAGTCGTCATACCGCTGCTGCTGACACCTGCGAGCGTTGCTCCGTCGGGTGAGAAGGCGAGCGCCTGGACTTCGCCTCCCGTTTCCCGCAGCGGTGCGCCTGAGGGCATGAAGGTCTGCGCGTCCCGGAAGGCGATTCCCCCATTCTTGAGGCCGACCGCGATCAGCCGGCCGTCGGGGCTGAACCTTCCTGGGTATGCGTCGGACATCTCGTCGAGCGGACGATCGCGCGTAAGCATGAACGGCCGCCCGAGCCGGCGGGCGCCCGTCAGATCCCAGGCGATCGCCGTCCCGTCGCCGCTCACCGTGTACAGCGTTTCACCGTCGCGGCTGAAGACCGCCCGTGACGCCGAGTGCCCGCGCAGCGTTTCGCGGGGCGTAGCGGAGCCGGCGTCCCACACGGTCACCGTTCCGTCGTCGTTCGTCGACACCAGCGTCCTGCCGTCATGGCTGAACAGGAGCGATTCCGGGTGCCCGGCGAGGTCGGCGGTGCGCGTCTCCGTCTCTCCCGTCCGCGTGTCCACGAGCTGGATGCCGCCCTCGATTCCGACGGCGACCTTGAGACCGTCAGGGCCGAGCGCGAGGGCGTGATACCCCGACGCGATCTCGAGCGTGCGTGTCTTTCGGCCGCTGCGTAGATCCCACCACGTAAGCTCGCCTTGATCCGACGCCGTGACGACGGACCGGCCGTCGGGCGTGAGCGCGAAGTGGGGAGGCTGGTCGAAGGACGTGATCGACGACGGGCTGAACCCGCTCGGCTCGATCGCCGGACCTACAGGATCCAGTGTCGTCGCGTCCCGAATGCTGATCGTGAAGGGCTCGACGGTGAGGACGACGAGCTTCGACCCATCCCGGGTGAACGCCATGCGCGAAGCGTGTCCGTTGAGCGGGGCTTCCTCCAATGTTTTGCGTGTACGCGCATCGATCAGGCTTAGGTAAAAGTCTCCCCCGAAAGCGATCGTCTCGCCGTCGGGGCTATAGGCGAGGCCCTCGACCCACTCCGTCAGCCGCAGCGGTTCCCCGACCCGCCGATACGTGCGCGCGTCGAAGAACAGGAGCTTCTTGAAGAAGTCGCTCACCACGATCGTCGTCCCGTCGGGGCTGAGAGCGATTCCCACAGGAGACGCGTCGTCGGGGCCGTGCATGATGCCGATCGCCTTCGGCGAGCGCAGGAGCGCGGAGAGCAGGGAGCCGCGAGTCTGGGGCGTGTCGGCGATGGCGACCGCCTGGCGCGCGAGCAGCAGCGAGCGGTCGAGATCCTCGTCGGCGAGCGCCTGCGCCCCGAGCCGCTGGGCGACTTGCGCGGTCTCGGCGTCGCGAGCCTCGCCGCGCTGGACGAGCGCCAGGATCCCACCCGCGAGGGCGGCGAGCAGCAGGACCGCGACCCCGGCGAGTAGCGCGCGAAGCCGCCTGTTGGCGCGCCGGGCACGCGTCGCCTCGTGCTCGGAGGCGTCGCGGCTCTTGCTGACGAACTCACGCTCGAGTTCGTTGAGCTCGGGGGCGTGGTCGGCGCTCCAGTCGAGTGCGGCGGCGAGGCGGGCGCCTCGGTAGAGCTCGTCCGGGTCGCGCCCACCCCCGTTCCATTCGCTGGCGGCGTGGGTTATCTGGCGGTGCAGGCGGCGCCCCTCTGTGTCCTCTTCGATCCACTCGCGCAGGCGCGGCCATTCGCGCAGGAGCGCCTCGTGCGCTACCTCGATCGAGCCCTCGTCGATGATGACGAGCCGGCTGTCGGCCAACGTCGTGAGCACGTCGCGAACCTCGTCTCGCCCAGCGTCGAACTCGCCGAGGGCGGCGCGGCGGCGGACGGGGACGTCGCCCTCATCCGAACCCACGAGGCGAAGCATGATCGTGCGAACGAGCGGCTTGCGGCTGTCGGGGACGCGCGCATACGTCGCCTCGGCCAAGCGCGCGACGGCACCGTCGACGCCCCCGGACTCGCGGTAGGCAGCCAGCGTCAGCGCGTTGTCGCCACGCTTGTGCCAGAGCTCGAGCAGGGCCGTGGAAAGCAGCGGCAGCGCACCCGGCTCGCCCTCCACGTCGCCGACGAGCGAATCGGTCAGCCCCGGCTCCACGCGCACGCCCACGCGCGCGGCGGGGAGCTCCACCGCGCGCCGCAGCTCGGACGCCTGCATGGGCCCGACCAGCACGTGGTTCGCACCGAGCAGCTCGGCGAGCTGTGGATACGCGGCGAAACGCCCGTAGAAGTCGGCGCGGAGTGCGACAACCACGAGCGCTCGGCCTTCCGGATCCGTGGCGGCGCGGGTCAGCATGGCGGTGAACGCGGCGCGCTCGGTGTCCGATCGGCAGGCGGTGAAGAGCTCTTCGAGCTGGTCGACGGTGAGCAGCAAGCGTTCGCCGGGGGACAGCGCGTCGAGGGTTGCCGCAAGCGGATCCTCGGCGCCGGACGCGAGCACCGTGGCCAGCTCGTCCATCGGGTGTTCGCCGGGACGCAGGAGCCACCGCCGCCAGCCCTGGCTCCCCGGGAGGACGCCCCCGGCGAGTGCAGGGAGGAGGCCGGCTCTGAGCACGGACGACTTGCCCGTGCCCGACGGTCCCACGATGCCGAGGAACCCCGTGCCGACCAGACGGGCGGCGAGCTCTGCGACCAGCCGCTCGCGGCCGAAGAAGAAGTCGGCGTCGCCGGTGTCGAAGCTTGCGAGGCCCTTGAACGGGCACGTTTGCTGGGCGTCCGGGCGGGCCACCGGGAGCGACAGGGCGCGCTCCCGCTCGTGTGCGAGCTGGAGCTCCGAAACCTTGCCGGCGAGCTCGGCCTCGACCTCGCTCAGCTCGCTCCTGCCGGCTGCGGCGCGAGAGGCGACGTCGACGACCAGGCGGCTCGCCTCGTCGACCGCGACGGCCAATGCAGCGCTCGCCAGCGCCCGGCAGCTCGCGTAGCGGTCCGCGGGCTCCTTCGCGAGCGCTCTGGCGATGACCCCGTCGAGCCCGGCCGGAAGGTCTGGCCGCTCGGCGCTCGGCGCCGGCGGCTCCGACTCCAGGTGCGCGAACACGACAGCCAGCTCCGAGTCGGCTTGAAACGGCGGCCGACCCACGAGGCACTCGTAGAGCACGCAGCCGAGCGAGTAGACGTCCGCGCGCCCGTCGACCTCGCCGCCCGCGATCTGCTCGGGCGCGACGTAGTCGATCGTCCCCAGTAGATGTGCTTCCTCGCCGAATCCCGGGTCGTCGGATGTCCGCTTGGTGATCCCGAAGTCGGCCAGGTACACGTGGTCGGAGCCATCGGGGCGAGCGCCCACATCGAGCAGCACGTTGGAGGGCTTGACGTCGCGATGGACGAGCCCGCGAGCGTGGGCGGCGTCCAGGGCGCTCGCCACCTGTGCGACGACGCCGACCGCGTCGGCCGGATCGAGGGGGCCGCGGCGTAGGCGCTCTTTGAGATCGCGCCCTTCGACGAAGCGCATGCCGATGAAGAGAACATCCTCGTTCGTCCCGGCCTCGTAGATCGGGACGATGTTCGGATGGTCGATCGACGCCGCCAGCTCCGACTCGCGCAGGAAGCGGTCGCGGAAGGACTCATCCTCGGCGAGGCCGGCCGCCAGCAGCTTGAGCGCCACCCTCCGCTTGAGCCGGAGGTCCTCGGCCAGGTAGACGACGCTCATCCCGCCCAGGCCTAGGAGCGACTCGATCCGGTAGCCGGCGAGCTCGGTGCCGACCCGAGGGTCGTCGCTGACCTGCACGTGCATCCTCGCTTTACGGGGCTGGGGCAACGATATGACGACTCGCACGTCGTTGTAAGGGGGCGGCGTTACAGCGCGGTTTCAGGCTCGTAACCCGGCGTCTTGCACGAGGCTCCCGACCCTGGGAGAATCGAAGGTCATCCCCGGCCTGCGGCCGGGCTACGGGAGAGGAAGGCCTATGAAGCGGTTTCTGTTCGTCCTTGGCGCGTTCGCGCTGTTACTGCCCGTCTTGTTCCTGACGAGCGCATCCGCGCAGGAGGCGCCCCTGTGCGGGCCTCCTGGCGAAGAGGTTCCGGCCACGATCGTCGGAGCCGGGCACATCAACGGCACACCGGGCAACGACGTGATCGTCGGCAGCCCGGGCGTTGACCACATCAACGGCGGGCCCGGCGACGACGTCATCTGCGCCGAGGGCGGCAACGACGACGTCAACGGGGGCCCCGGGGACGACGAGCTGATCGGCGACGAGCTCGACCTGCCGCCGTTCCTGCCGTCCAACGGGAATAACGACGACCACATGAACGGAGGACCGGGCAACGACACGGTTGCCGGCGTCGGCGGCGACGACACACTCGAGGGCGGGCCGGGCCAGGACGACGTGATCGGGTTCGGCGGCGACGACGACATCGGCGCGGGCCCCGGTGACGACAACGCATTCGGCGGCCCGGGTGTCGACCACATCGCGGGGAACCCCGGAAACGACACCTTGTTCGGCAACTTCGGCAGCGACGTCATCGAGGGCGGACCGGGCGATGACTTCATCGATGGCGACAATCCGACCCCGCCACCGCCGGGCGGCCCGCCGTTCCCGCCGGGCGGCAACGACGACGCGTGCACGGGCGGACCGGGAACCGACGCCCTCTTCAACTGCGAGTCGGCGACGCCCTAACCGCGAAGACATCGTTCGGATCGGTCCGGCCCCGCCCTCGCGGGGCCGGACCTGTCATAAGCGCCGCGATGCGCCGATTGTCGATTCTCCGGTCGGGGGTGGACAAAACCCGACTTCTAAGTAGGATGCGACGCCTGAGAACAGGCCAGGGCCGCGCCCTCACACGTCTTCGCGGCCCGTCGTTCACCCCCTTATGCCGACCCGCCTCCGCAGCCTCCTGCCGGCGTTCGCACTTGCCGCGTTCGTCTGTTGCTGCGCTGCCTCCGGCTCATTGGTCGCTCAAGGAGCCCCGAGGAAGGGCCCGGCGCGTCCCACGCCGCTGGTCGACAAGGCGAAACCCGAACGCCGCGCGACGCGCAAGCCGAGCGTCGGCGCCCGCGCGGCGAGGATCGCCTTGCAGGCGGTCGGCGTGCCGTACCGCTGGGGCGGCTCGTCGCCCGCGAGCGGGTTCGACTGCTCGGGGCTCGTCCACTGGGCCTACGGCCGGCTCGGCATGGAGCTGCCCCACAGCTCCTACGCGCTCTACGACCGCGGTCGCCAGGTAGCGCGCTCGCGTCTGAAGCCCGGCGACGTCCTCTTCTTCTACGGCCTGGGGCACGTCGGCCTGTATCTCGGCCACGGCCGCATGATCCACGCGCCGGAGTCGGGGAGGAACGTCGAGGTGGTCGACCTGGCCGGCTCGCACTACGGGCACAGCCTGGTGGCCGCTCGACGCCTGATCCACGCCTGAGCCGCGCGGCTACCTTCGTCTCATCAGTTCGCTCTCACTTCTGCGCATCGCGCTCGTGGTGTTCGTGCTCGCTTGGCTGTTCGGGCCCTACGAGCTCAGGTCGGCTGTGCCGATCTGGGTGCCGTTCCTGATCGCGCTCGGCCTCGAGCTGCAGTTCTTCGCCGGCGCCTTCCGCCCCGCTCCGTCCCGCCGGCCCGACCGCGGGCCCCAGGCCGTCGACCGCGAGCGGTACGGGTACCCGGCGTACGAGAACGACGACGAAGACGATGAGGACGAAGACGATGAGGGCGAAGACGAGGAGTACGAAGACGAGGAGTACGAAGACGAGGAGTACGAACCTGAGCCGCCGAGCCCGCGACGGCTTCGCAGCTTCCTCTTCGGCCTCGGCGTGATCGCCGCGCTCGCAATCGTCTTCTGGACGATCGACAGCAACCGGGGTTGGGGCGGCCTCGACGGCGAGACGCAGGCGACGGCGATCGCCCGCTTCTCAGCCGAAGCCTCCCGCATCACGGAGAAGCCGGTGCGGATCCGCTGCGACGAGTCGGGCGGCTTCGTCGGCGCGGTCCAGCACTCGGACGGGGTGGCGGAGGTCGGAGGCGACATCGCCTACCTCACGCCCGAGCGCTGCTTCGACCTCTACCGGCTCGCGTACAAGGACGAGGTCACGTCGAGTCGGACCGCCCGGGCTCTCGCGGTTCTCGCGCACGAGTCCTGGCACCTCCGCGGTGTCGAGGACGAGGGGACGACGGAGTGCTACGCGCTGCAGAGCGGCGTCGACCTGGGACGCCGGCTCGGGCTCTCCACCGGGACCGCAGCGCAGATGATGAGGCAGCAGCTGACCGAGAACGTGCTGCACGCCGGGTCGAGCTCGCAGTACCTCGTCCCGCGGGACTGCCGGAACGGCGGCCGCCTCGATCTCAACCCGGACACCTCGAGGTTCCCCTAGCCGGCGTCCTCGGGGACGAGCCCGCCTAGCCGCGAACCACGGACAGCTCGATTGCGGGAACACCGGGATCGGGTGCCACTTCAGGGTGAAGCAGGTGCGCAAGCTGGCGCGCCCCTTCGACCACCCTCGGCGCCGGGCGGGCGTAGTACTCGCTGGCGTCCACGGCGACGACGCGTGGAGCGACGTCCGGCGGGAACGCCTCTTCCGCTGCGCGCGGCGCGGTGTAGCCGCACGGTGCGAGCACCACCAGTTCGGGGGTCGCGGCGCGGACGTCGTCCCAGTCGAGGCGGAACGAATGCTCGCCGGTCCTGCCGAGCACGCACTGGCCGCCCGCCAGCTCCACGAGCTCGGGGATCCAGTGGCCCGGCGCGAACGGCGGGTCGACCCACTCGGCGACGAAGACACGCGGCCTCGGCAGACCCGCGACGGAGGCACGGACGGCCTCGAGGTCACGGCGCATCCGGTCGGCCCGCCTGCGTGCGCGCTCGCCCACGCCGAGCGCCTGGCCGACGAGCTCGATCGACTCAGCGATCTCCTCGAGCGTCCGCGGGTCGAGCGAGAGCGTCGGCACGTCGAGCGCGCACAGCTCGCCGCTCGGAACCGCGCACACGGCACAGAGGTCCTGCGTGAGCACGAGGTCGGGAGCGAGCGAGCGCAGCAGGTCCTCATCGATCACGTACAGGGAGCGGCCGTCCGCGACCGCCTTGCGGACAACGTCGTCGACCTCCTGCGACGAGAGCGACGCCGTGTCGACGCGGGCACGGCTGACGACGGGGAGCTCGCCGACCTCGGGCGGCCAGTCGCACTCCTCCGAACGACCGGCGAGGACCTCGGCGCAGCCGAGCTCGGCGACGATCTCGGTCGCGCTCGGGAGAAGCGACACGACCCGCACGGGGGCTCAGCCTACTGAGGCAACCTGGGCGCGGGCGCGCAGTGGCGCGCCCGCGCCCAGGGGGATTACGCGACCTTGAAGCTGCCCTTCATCGAGCTCGAGTGCGGATCGCACACGAAGCGGTAGGTGCCCTTCTTCAGGGTCACGACCAGCGACTTCTTGCCGACGAAAGAGACGCCGGTGACGACCTTGTTGATCCCCGGACCGTTCAGGTGGAAGTCGTGCGAAGACGACTTGTCCGAGATCTCGAACTTGTACGACCCCGGTTTCAGGCTCGAGACCTTCTTCCCACCTGAGGTCAGCGAGATGGTGAAACCGGGCCCGACGGTGCCTTTCACCGTCTTCGTCGCGGCCGATGCGGTCCCGATCGCGATCAGCGCGGTCACCACCAAAGCAGAGGAGAAAACGATCAACGTGGTGCGAAACACTGCTGCCCTTTCCTGGTTTGCTCGGAGCAGCCATCGTCTCGGCGCCGCATCACACGTCGCGCCGGGGCGACTCCTGGACCGTCCACGCCGCCTGCCCTAGGCGCGTCCCTAGTCGATGAGCTTCTGCGTCATCGCGTGGATCGCGATTCGCCACATGATCAGGCCGAACGCGACCAGCACGCCAAGCCGGGCGAGGTCCTCCCAGCCCCAGAGGCCGAAGACGGCGCTGCGCACGAGCTCCACGCACTGGTACAG
This sequence comes from uncultured Actinomycetes bacterium, assembly GCA_963738205.1. Lineage (GTDB taxonomy): Bacteria > Actinomycetota > Thermoleophilia > Gaiellales > Gaiellaceae > DATFQE01. The sequence goes on along the minus strand of CAVTVQ010000007.1, from coordinate 1,087,311 downwards.
CGGGTTGAAGTTCGCGAGCACTTGGGCCCACTCGGGCAGAGAGCTGATCGGGAAGAACGTCCCCGCCACCAGGAAGAGCGGCGTCAGGACGGCACTGACGATGTAGCTGAAGTTCTCGATCGACTTGGCGTAGCCGGCCACCGCGATGCCGAAGCAGGCCCAGCCGTAGCCCGAGACCCAGGCGATGAACGGGACGGCGAGCATCCCCCAGGACGGATCGAGCCCGAAGGGGATCGCGACGAGCATCGGCACGCAGCCGTAGACGCCCGCTCGGCTGGCGACCCACAGAGCCTCGGCGGTGACGAGCTCCTCCGTGTCCACGGGGGCCGCGAGGATCGCGTCATACGTGTGCTGGAACTGGTACTTGACGAACGTCCCGAACATGGCCGGGAAGGCGCTCGAGAAGAGCACCGCGGTGGCGACAATCCCGGTGCCGACGAAGTCGACATAGTCGTAGCCACCTACGCGGCTGACCAGCGATCCGAAGCCGAAGCCGAACGCGAGCAGATAGATCGTCGGCTCGACCGTCGAGGAGAACGTGGCCGAGCGCCAGTACGAGGAGAAGTTGACGACCTCGCGGACGAGGACGCCGGTGAGGGCGGAGCGCTCGAGCCGGTGCAGGGGGGCACCCCGGGTCGCGGCGGTCGCGCTCATGCGATCTCCTCGCCTGTGAGCAGGACGAAGACGTCCTCGAGGTTGGCGGGCCGCCGCTCGCCGTCGATCTCGAAGCCGTTGGTCCGGCCGACGTCGAGGATCGAGATGCTCGTACCCGTGCGCCTCGTCCGCAGCCCGGCAGCACCCGCCTCAGCCTCGACCTCGGCGAGTCGCTTCGGCGCGCCGTAGACCTCGAGCACCTCGCGGCCGGCGTGCTCGATCACGAGCTCCGACGGCGGGCCGGCGGCGACCGCGCTGCCGTGGGACAGGATCATCACGGTGTCCGCGAGACGCTGCGCCTCCTCGATGTAGTGCGTCGACATCAGAATCGTGGTGCCCTGGGAGCGGAGCGCGTCGATCAATGCCCAGAGCTCCTGGCGCACCTGCGGATCAAGGCCGACGGTCGGCTCGTCGAGTAGCACGAGTCGCGGCCGGTGAACGAGCGCGCGCGCGATCAGCAAGCGCCGCCGCATGCCGCCGGAAAGCTTGTCGACGCGTGAGTCGCGGCGGTCGACCAGCTTGGCCATCACGAGGGCCCTCTCGATTGCATCGCGCCGCTCGGCGCGCGGGATCCGGTACAGGTGCGAGAAGACGAGCAGGTTCTGCTCGACCGTGAGCGTCGTGTCGAGGTTGTCGAGCTGCGGCGCCACGCCGCACTGGGCGCGCGCCATCTTCGACTCCTCCGGGAGCTTGAAGCCGAGCACCTCGAGCTCGCCCTCGTCGGCGATCGACTGGGCCGTCAGCAGCCGCATCGTCGTCGACTTGCCGGCGCCGTTCGGGCCGAGCAGCCCGACGCAGGTCCCCATCGGGACGTCGAGGTCCAACCCGTTCACGGCCGTGATCGGGCCGTAGCGCTTCACGACGCCACGCAGACGGATGGCGAGCTCGCTCATGCGGCCAGCATGCCAGTCGAGGTCATCCCCACTACGACCGGGAGCCGGGTCGAAAGTCATCGTGCCGAGCCCAGTAGGTAGCGTGAAACCAATGTCAGCAAAGGCTGCAGTAGAGGCTCGTGGCCTACGCAAGAGCTACGGCGACGTCCACGCGCTGCGCGGCGTCGACCTCCGGGTGGAGGCCGGCAGCGTGTTCGGCCTGCTCGGCCCCAACGGCGCAGGGAAGACGACGGTGGTCAGGATCCTGACCACGCTCCTGCGCCCCGACGACGGCACGGCCGAGGTCGTGGGCTTCGACGTCGTCCGCGAGGGGAAGCGCGTGCGCGAGCGCATCGGACTCGCCGGCCAGTACGCGGCCGTGGACGAGAACCTGAACGGCCTCGAGAACCTCGAGCTGGTCGGCCGCCTCTACCACCTCGGCCGCCGTGTCGCCCGCGAGCGGGCCGAGGAGCTGCTCACGGCCTTCGACCTCGCCGATGCAGCCGACCGGCTCGTCCGCACCTACTCGGGAGGCATGCGCCGCCGTCTCGACCTCGCCGCTGCGCTCGTCGCGCGGCCACCGGTGCTCTTCCTCGACGAGCCGACGACCGGCCTCGACATCCGCAGCCGCATCGACCTCTGGGATGCGATCGAGGCGCTGGTCGCCCAGGGAACGACCGTGCTCCTCACCACCCAGTACCTCGACGAGGCGGACCGGCTGGCCGACCGCATCGCGGTCATCGACCGCGGGCTCGTGATCGCCGAGGGCACCTCCAATGAGCTGAAGGCGCAGGTCGGCGGCGAGCGGCTCGAGGTCCACCTCGACGACGGCGAGCAGCGCGAGGCGGCTATTGCTGCCCTGTCCGCGATCGCCGAGGAGGCGCCGTTCGCCGAGGACGGCACCGTCCGCGTTCCGCTGCAGAAGCGGCGCGGGATGATCGCCGAGGCGGTCCGGCGGCTCGACGAGGCCGGGGTCGTCATCGACGACATCTCAGTCCGCCGCCCGACCCTCGACGACGTCTTCCTGAAGCTGACCGGGCGGGCGACCGAGCCGGGCGACGAGGACGGGGAGGGCGAGGCCCGGTGACCACCGCCGTGCGCTACGCCGTCTCCGACACCTTCGTCCTGGCCGAGCGGAGCATCAAGCGCATCCGCCGTCAACCGGACCTGCTGGTCGGCTTCACGGTCCAGCCGGTGATGTTCGTGCTGCTCTTCGTCTACGTCTTCGGCGGCGCGATCGCCACGCCGGGACTCGACTACGTCGACTTCCTGATCCCCGGGATCATCGTGCAGTCGATGGTCTTCGGCGGCTTCGTGACAGCGCTCGGGCTGGCCGAGGACCTGAAGAAGGGCCTGATCGACCGCTTCCGGTCGCTGCCGATGTGGAGCCCGGCCGTCCTCTCGGGCCGCATCCTCGCCGACGTTGGCACGAACGTGATCCAGCTCGTGGTCATGCTGACGGTCGGGATCGTGGTCGGCTTCCGCTTCTCGACCAGCGTCCCCGAGGTGGTCGCCGGCATCTTGCTGATGCTGCTGATCGGCTACGCGTTCTCGTGGGTGTTCGCGTTCATCGGCCTGACCGCCTCGTCGCCGGAGGCCGCGAACGCCTACGGCTTCACGATCCTCTTCCCGGTCACGTTCGTGTCCTCGGCCTTCGTGCCGCCCGAGACGATGCCCAGCTGGCTGCAGCCGATCGCCGAGAACAACCCCTTCACCACCATGGTCGACGCGGCGCGCGCACTCTTCGTCGGCACGCCGGCCGGCAACGACGTCTGGGGCGCCCTCGCGTGGTCGTTCGCGATCATCGCCGTCTTCAGCGCGCTCTCGATCTGGCGCTACCGCCGCGCGGTCGCCGGCTGAGTCGCCGTAGGATCGCCCGATGCAGGTGCGGGCCGCGGTCCTCGAGGAGTTCGGCGCGCCGCTGGCGGTCCGTCAAGTGGAGCTGGCGGAGCCGCGGGCCGGCGAGGCGCTCGTCCGCATCGAGGCTTGCGGGGTCTGCCACACCGACCTCTACGCCGCCTCGGGCGCCGACCCGACCGGCTACACCGCCTGCGTCCTCGGCCATGAAGGCGCGGGCGTCGTCGTAGCCGTCGGCCCCGGCGTCACGCTCGTGGCGCCCGGCGACCACGTCGTGACGCTGTTCGCCCCCGAGTGCGGCGAGTGCGTCCACTGCCTCGACCCGCGCACGAACCGCTGCACGGCGATCCGCGACGAGCAGGGTCGCGGGCTGCTGCCGGACGGGACGACGCGCTTCGCCCTGAACGGCGAGCCGCTGCGCCACTTCATGGGGACGTCGACCTTCGCCGACCACACGGTCGTCCCCGAGATCGCGCTGGCGAAGGTGAATCCCGAAGCCCCGCTCGCCGGCTGCGCACCGTTCGCCTGTGGCCTGTCGACCGGCATCGGCGCTGCGCTCTACACCGCGCAGGTCGCGCCCGGCTCCATGTGCGTGGTCTTCGGCTGCGGGCTCGTCGGGCTCGGCGCCGTAATCGGATGCCGGCTCGCGGGAGCGGACCGCATCGTCGCGATCGACCTCTCGGAGGACCGGCTCGCGGAGGCCAGTCGACACGGTGCAACCGACACGCGCGTCGCCGCCGACGACACCGTCGACTGGATCCGCTCGGAGACGGGCGGCTTCGGCGCCGACTTCACCTTCGAGGCGACCGGCAACGTCGGCGTGATGCAGCAGGCCGTCGAGGCGGCACGGGAGGCCTGGGGCCTGGCGACGATGATCGGCGTCGCGGGCAAGGGCGAGACGCTCGACGTCGTCCCGAGGCTCCTGATCACCGGCCGCCGCGTGACGGGCTCGTCCTTCGGCGGCGTCAAGGGCAGGTCACAGGTGCCGCAGCTCGTCGACCGCTGGCTCGCCGGCGAGATCGACGCCGACGCACTCGTCACCGGCCGCATCCCGCTCGACGGGGTGAACGACGCCTTCGCCGCGATGGAGCGTCAGGAAGGCATCCGCACCGTGATCACGTTCGACTGAACCGCGCGGCCTCGTCCGAGCCCCCGGTCGCGTCGCCCGCACTGTACGAGTGGGCGCCGGCTCCGGCGAGCTCGCCGCCGGCGACGATCAGGTACTCCTCGCGGATCGGGCGGCCGTCGAACCAGCACTCGAGGATCTCGCGCACCCCCGCCGCGTAGCGCGCCTGCGCCGACAGGCTCGACCCCGAGATGTGCGGCGTCATCCCCTGGTGCGGCATCGTCCGCCACGGATGGTCCTGCGGCGCCGGCTGCGGGAACCAGACGTCGCCCGCGTACCCGGCCAGCTGCCCGCTCTCGCACGCGCGCGCCACCGCGTCCCGGTCGCAGATCTTCCCGCGCGCGGTATTGATCAGGTACGCGCCGCGCTTCATCTTGCCGATCAGCTCGTCGTCGAACATGTGCTCCGTTTCCGGATGCAGCGGCGCGTTGATCGTGACGACGTCGCAGACCGACACGAGCGACTCGACGTCGGGGTGGAACGTGACGCCGAGCTCCTCTTCGACCTCCGTGGGGAGGCGGTGGCGATCGGTGTAGTGGAGGCCGACCTCGAACGGCTTCAGCCGGCGGAGCACTGCCGAGCCGATCCGGCCGGCGGCGACCGTGCCCACCTGCATGCCCTCGAGGTCGTACGAGCGGGAGACGCAGTCGGCGATGTTCCAGCCGCCGTCGAGCACGACCTGGTGCGACGGAATGTAGTTCCGGACGAGGCCGAGGATCACCATCATCACGTGCTCGGCGACGCTGATGCTGTTGCAGTAGGTGACCTCGGTCACGGTCACGCCGCTGTCCATCGCGGCCTGGAGGTCGACGTGGTCGGAGCCGATGCCGGCGGTGAGCGCCAGCTTCAGCTTCGGCGCCTTCGCGATGCGGTCGGCGGTCAGATAGGCCGGCCAGAACGGCTGCGAGATGACGACGTCGGCGTCCGGCAGCTCACGCTCGAAGACCGAGTCCGGCCCGTCCTTGTCGGAGGTGACGATCAGCGTGTGGCCTCGCTCTTCCAGGAACCGACGCAAGCCCAGCTCGCCGGAGACGCTGCCGAGCAGCTCGCCCGGCGTGAAGTCGATCGCTTCCGGCGTGGGGGTGGTCTGCCCGTCGTAGTAGCGCTCGATCGGCGGGATGCCGTCGCGCGCGTACGAGGATGGGTACCCGTCCACGGGGTCGTCGTAGAGCACACAGAGCACGGTCGCCATCGGCCCGCCTTTCCTCGCTGGGTTGCTTCGCCCATCTTCGCGGTTCGGCGGTCGTACCGGCCTCAGGTGCTCGCTCCGGCCCTCGGCGAGGGCCGGAGCGACGCAAACGCCTAGTTGAGGCCGCTCTCGAAGATGTCGTCGAGCTGCACGGCTGCAATCGTGAGCCGGCGCCATTCCATCTGCGCGATGATGTTGTCGGAAGCGGCCTCGTCCTGACACTGGACGACGGCCTCGGGGCCGAAACCGGCGGACTCGCCCCACGCGATCATCGTCATCGTGCCGCCAGCGGCGAAGTCGTTGTCACCCCAAACGATCGCCCTGTCGAGGTCGCCTGGGACCAGCAGCTGACAGGTTGTCTTGAGCACCTCGTTCGCCGGATCGAGCTTCGTCGAGTTCGCGAGTACCTTGGCGATCACGAGCCACTTGCCGGTCGGGAGCGGAAGCGACCCGATCGTCTGGAAGCTCTCGGCGATGTCGTTGGGCCCGCTCTTCTTGCCTCCGACAACCCGCGGTCCTCGGTTGCACTCGGTCGATCCGTCCTGGGCGATCGCTTTCACGGAGCGACCAGGAAGGTCGCAGCTGAAGGTGTTCACCCGACTCTGGAGCTGATTCGTGTTCGCCGAGAGCGACACGTCTCCGGAGGTGCCGCCACCGTTGAGCCCGAACCCTGCGTCGACGCCCGTGATGTCGCCCGATCCGACATCGTCCGGGTTGCACGTCACGGAGCCGTCCTCGTGGATGGCCCTGATCGATGCGTCGTTCCCGCGGACATCGGAGCAGACTCCGGTCACACGGGACTGCACCTGGCCCGGGTCGACGTGCAACTCGGCCTCGCCCTCCTCGGAGCCCCCGGACAGGCCGGCGCCCGCGTTGATTCGCGTGATGTCCCCGCCGCTGAGGTGCGCTTCCGTCTCCCCCGCCACGCACGGCGACGCCGGCGCGTCACCCGCGATCAGCTTGTCGATCTTGCCGTTCTTCACGCATCCCGTGTAGGACGGGACCGCCGCGGGACTGTGACCTGCCAATGCGTACACACTGCCCGCAAGCGCCACGAGCACGGTGCTCGCGACCACGAAGCCCAGGCGCCGTACGGACCGCCAGGGCGCAGTCGTCTTGTTCGATCGTGGCATGAGGTTCTCTCCTTTCTCACTCGATGGCTTGTAATCGACGTTACGAAGGAGACGAGGGCGCGTCGTCAGGGACTTCCCTGAACCTCGAGCGCCGTACGGCAGGCTGCGCCCCGAGTAGGGGAGCGCCCTGAGGCAGGCGAGGCAGGCCTCTGCGACAGTTGGGGCATGCGGCAGAGGGTTCTGATCGTCGACGACCACGACGCGTTTCGCGTGGCCGCACGGGCGCTCCTCGAAGCGGAGGGCTTCGACGTCGTCGGTGAGGCGGCCGACGGCGCGTCGGCGCTCACGGCGATTGCCGAGCTGCGGCCAGACGTCGTGCTACTCGACATCCAGCTGCCCGACTTCGACGGGTTCGCCGTCGCGGAGCAGCTCCCGGCCGACGGTCCCGCCGTGGTGCTCACCTCGAGCCGAGGCATTGCGTCCTTTCGTCGCCGGCTCGCCGCGGCCGACTGGCCTTTTGTCGCGAAGAGCGAGCTCTCCGGCGAGACGCTGGCCGCCGCCGTGGCCCGCTAGGCCGCATGCGGATCCAATCGGCGCTCCTGGCCGCGGGGATCGCCTTCGGGCTCGTGGTCGAGTGGGCCTTCTACAGCCCCGCCCTGGGGCCGGCCCTCACCGTCGCGGACTTCACGGTCGGCTCCCTGCTGCTCGTCTGCGGGACGATCGCGTGGCAGCGGCGGCCGGAGAGCCGCGTCGGGCCGCTGATGGGGCTCGCCGGGCTCACCTGGTTCCTCGGGAACATCGGGCAGCCGCTCCTCTACCTGCACCGCGGCCCGCTGGTCCACCTCCACCTGTCCTATCCGACCGGTCGGCTTCCGACCCGGCTGGCGACCGCCGTCGTCGCGATCGCGTACGTCGCCTCGGTCGTGGAGCCGCTGGCGGCGAACGACGTGCTAACGCTGACGCTCAGCGGGCTGATCGCGCTCTCGGCGCTCCAGGTTTTCCTACGCACGTCGGGACCGGCCCGCAAAGCCGGCGGCCCCGCCCTCGGGGCGGCGCTCGCCTTCGCGGGAGTGCTCGCGCTGGGCGCGCTCAACCGGCTCTTGAGCTGGGACGCCGACCGCGCGGTCCTCTGGACATACGACGCCGTGATCGCGTCGATCGCGGTCGTCCTCCTGCGCGACCTGCTCCGCGGGCGCTGGACCGACGCGGTCGTGACCGGGCTGGTCGTCGACCTCGGGGATCAGGAGACGGGCACCCTGCGAGCCAAGCTCGCCCGTGCACTCGGCGACCCGTCGCTCGTCCTCGGCTACCGCGTCGCCGAAGCCGACGGCTTCATCGACGACGCCGGTCGCTCGGTCGAGCTGCCGCGCTCCGGCTCCGGGCGAGGCGTCACCGCGATCGTCGACGGCGGCGAGCAGGTCGCCGTGTTGGTGCACGACGAAGCCCTGCTGGCCGACAAGCACCTCGTGGAATCGGTAGCCGCCGCGGCGCGCGTCGCCGTTGCCAACGCGCGGCTGCAGGCGGAAGCACGCGGCCGCGCCGAGGAGCTCGAGGCGTCGCGCCGCCGGATTCTTCGGGCAGCCGACGAGCAGCGGCGCCGGCTCGAGCGCGAGCTGCGGCTCGGAGCCGAGCGTCGGCTCGAGAACGTCCATGCCCTGCTCGAAGCGGCCCGCGCCGAAGCCACGGTCGACGACACGGATGCAATCGCGACCGTCGAAGGCGACCTCGACTCGACTCGCCGCGAACTCCGCGAGTTCGCGCAGGGCGTGCATCCCGGGGCTCTGACCGCCGGTGGGCTCATGCCGGCGCTCGGGGTGCTCGCCGAGCGGTCGCCCGTTCCCGTCGACCTGACCGGCGAGGTTGCGCGCCTCCCCGGCCCCGTCGAGACAGGGCTCTTCTTCGTCTGCTCCGAGGCGCTCGCCAACGCCGCCAAGCACGCACGCGCGTCCCGCATCTCGATTGACGTGAGGCACGAGCGCGAGCGCGTCGTCGTCACGATCGCGGACGACGGCGTCGGCGGTGCCAGCGCCGCGCGCGGCTCGGGCCTGCGCGGCCTCGCCGACCGCGTGCGGGCCCTCGGCGGCGAGCTCCGTCTGGAGAGCCCGCCGGGTGCCGGCACGCGCGTTCGTGCCGAGATCACGCTCTAGGGCTAGGCGACCTGACGGAGCGAGCCCGCGCAGGACGTGGGGGAGGCGCCGAGATGGGACTAGTTGTCCCGGGTCCAGAGCGACGCCACCAACGCCGGCAAGACGAAGCGGCGACTCCGAGAAAGGGTCAGCTTGTCGCGGTACAGGCTCCAGCGGTATTCGCTTGCCTGGCCAGGCGCACAGATACGCTTCGGGCGGCAAGAGTGGACCGTTAGCCGCAAGACCTCGCCGTCGACGCTGTAGGTTCCGCGGAGAACGCCCTTCAGCATCTGGCCCACCCAGGCTCCGCCGTCGAGATCAAGCGTCATCGGTCCTCGGATGAGCGCGACCTCTTGCCGGGACGCGCCGGCCGCGAGTAGTGCCCTGGGGGTCAGGTCTGCCCTCCACAGGCCGTCCAGGGCGGTTCGGGTCGGGTTCGAAAGCCGCGTGCTGCAGCGCAGAGGCTCCGGGGCGCTTGCAAGCTCGGACCCCCTTGTCTCGATCCCTGTAATGAGGTCCCGCGTCAGCGCGTCGCGCTCGAGCTCGTCGTAGACGGGCTGGACCGCCCGGCGGAGCGCAGCGCGCTCGGCTGCAGAAGCTGTCACGAGTCCGACACGGTTCTCCCGGCAGAGTGAGGCGAGCGCAGCCTGCTCGTCGCGTCGGAGCACCTCGAGCAGCGGGTCGACGACTTCGCGACCCGCCGCTCGAAGGAGTTCCTGTTGCTCGGACGTCAAGGCGTCGAACGCCTTGCGGTTCATTACGAGGGTCGACACCCTCGGCCAGAGCACGACATTCGCGGTGAGCGCCCGGGCATGGGTGTCGTACCTGTTGTTGAGGATCGTCGTCACGTCGAGCTCTGAACCATCGAAGCCGGGGAGCTCGCCGGGACGGGAGTCCTCGGCGTGTGTGCCAAAGGCTCGGGCGCCGAGGGCGGCGAAAGTCGCGCTCGCGACTCCTCCCGGACGAATACCGATGTCGGCGCCGCGGTAGTCCTTTGGACCGACCAGGGACCGCTCGACGCCGAGCGGTCTCCGCAACGGACCCGGGAGCACTGCGAGGCCGACGAGACCACGCGCCTCGACACCTTCCAGCACGCGCTCCAACAGCGGGCTGTCGAGCATGGCCCCCTGCAGCGCGAAGCTGTCCACGAGGAACGGGGCCACAAGAGCCCGAAAGCTGGTCACGCCCGCGGTGTCCCAAGCCCGGGCGCCCACCAGGGCGAGATCCACGTCGCCATGCGCGGCATCGGCGATCGTGCCTCGTTCCGATTCGATTTCGTCGAACCTCCAGCCGTCCCTGAGGTCGATCGCGATCGAACCGCCGGAACGCTTCTCGAGCGCAGCCATGAAGCTCGCGGCTTCCGGGTTGGTGTCGAGGTAGTCGTGCGTCGCGAGCGTCAGAACGACCCGCTTTCCTTCAGACCTTCCCCCGGCCTTGTCGGTGCGCTCGTTCGCGGCAGAGGCGACCGTCGCTCGGGGGCCGCCGAGGGCGAGCGAGTAGTTGAAGGTGCCCGTGCCCGGAGCCCGATCCGCGAAGCCGTACGGGGTTGCCCTGCGTACAGCGAAGAAATTGAACTCGTCGGCGACCCCGAGGTCGCTTCGGTTGATCGAGAACCTGAAGCCGGACGCCGTGCGTGCGAGCCGCGCCGACGGCGCGGCCGCCGTCGTCCAGGCGCTCCCGCTCCACCGTCTAAGACAGCCGTTACCTGCCAGTCCGCTGCCGCAGACTGGACCGCTTGGAGGCTTGAAGTTGTAGAACGCGAGCACGTAGTCGGCCCCGCCGGCACCCTCGAGTGTGGTGTCGCCGGTCTCCGGATCCGCGTCCGTGTCGAGCCACAGCTCGGCAAGCGGCATGACGAAGCGCCGTTCGAAGCGGACCTGACCGAGCTCGACGCGGAACGAGATCCGGCCGCGAGGCGTGCTGGTGACGTCGATCCGGCGGATGTCGGGCAGCGCGCCGCCGTCTCCGGCCGCGTCTCGGTAACGAGCGGGGGTCGCGCCTGGGGCCTCGTCTCTCACGGGGGCGCCGCCACCGGAGCCGCCGCAGCCCGTCAGCACCGCGGTCAGCACCGCGATCAAGGCCGCAGGTACGGCTCGTGGGTACACGAAACCTCCCTGATGCGATTGTCGCACGGCCGTTAACCTGCATCTGGCCGTCGAGCCTTCTGTGGCCTCGAGGTCGACAGCAGTCCGGCGGCGGCACGCGCGTGACGGCCGAGATCCGTCACGGCTAGCGAAGCCGCGTGTACGGAGCACTGAGAAACGCCAGCAGTGGCTCCCTGCCTGCGACCGCCGAGAACGTGAGCGAGCCGCGGTAGACACTCCATTTGAGCTCGTAGGTTCTCCCGAGCTGAAGGGCGATACCTGTCTCGAAGAGGAGCCTGATGAGGTCGCCTTCGACCTCATACGTGCCCGTCGAGGACTTGCCGCTGCCCGGGTCACCTTGGAAGCGGAAGCGGCCGCCCGCGAACTGGACGGTGTGGTGCCCGCTGATCGCTTCGGCGTCCTTGGGCGCAAGGCCTACAGCTCTCAGCCCTTCGCGCGTCCATGTCGTCTCCCAGCGCCCTGCGAGCGCGTCCGCGCCTGGCTTCGCACTGAGCTTGGGGGCTCCGACGCACCCCGCCAGCTTGGGCCCGGCCGGTTCCTCGGCTCGCAACTCGGCGATCGCCGCGATCAGCTCCTTCGTCAGTGCGTCCCGCTCGAGCCGCTCGTAGACCGGACGCACGGCCGAGCGCAGAGCCGCGAGCTCGGAGGCAGACGCGGTCACGACGGAGGGCCGTCCGCGCCGGCAAATCTCGGAGAGCGACGTCGCCTCGTCTCGCTCGATCTGGCGCAGCTCCGGCACCGCCGCCTCTCGACCGGCGCGGCGCAGAAGCTCGAGCTGCGTGGCCGTGAGGGCGGCGGAAGCCTTCCGATTCATCACGATCGAGTAGGGCTTCGGCCAGAGGACGACGTTCGATGTCAGCGCTCGCCGGTCGAAGTCGTTGTAGGCGATGGTCGTGGGGTCGAGCTCGGCACCGTCGAAGCCGGCCAGCGCCCTCGGGCACGTAACCCTTCGGCACCGCCCCCAACGCGCGAAAGGCTGCCTGCGCGACGCCGCCGGGCCGGATCCCGATCATCGCACCCCGGTAGTCCTCAGGCCCGGCGAGCGTGCGCGAGACGCCGAACGGCCGGCGCAGGGGCCCGGGGAGCACTGCCACCCCGACGACGCCCGCAGCCTCGACGCCGTCGAGCATGCGGGCGGCGAGCGGGCTCTCGAGCACCCGCCGCTGGAGCTCCTGGCTGTCGACGAGGAACGGTGCGACGAGCGCTTGGAAGCTCGGCACGCCCAGCATGTCCCAGACTCGGACGCCGACGATCCCGAGCTGCGCTCTCCCCTTGCGAACATCCTCGATGACGCCTCGCTCGAAGTCGACCTCCGCGCCCCGCCCGGCTTGGACGAACTCGATCCTCAGCGATCCGCCGGAGAGTCGCTCGACAGCCTTGGCGAACTCAGGCGCTCCCGAGACCGACAGGTCGTCCTCGCTCTCGAGTTTCAGGACAACGGGTTTGCCCTCCAAGGCGTCGCCCGCCTTGGTCCCTCCCGAGCCGCCGCACCCCGCGGCGGCCGCAAGGAGTGCGGCCGCCGCGAGGAAGGCGGAGCGGACGTGGCGATAGGGCATGTGCCGATTGTCTCGTATCCTGATTCCACGCGCCGATCAGCAGCCGAAGCACTGATCGGGGTCGTTCCCGGCCACGACGGTGCGGGTCAGCGTGAACGCGGCGTCATTGAAGATCCCGCCGCCCAGTGGTGTGATCGCCGGGTTGGCGTTCAGCGTGTTGGCCGTCACGACGCTGTCGAGCAGTGTGAGTTGCGCTGGGCCGCCGAGGCTGATGTTGAAGATTCCTCCGCCGAGCACGTTTCCACCGCTGCCGTCCGCTGTTACGCGATTGCCGATCACCAGCGTGCGCTGCATCGTCGTCAGGCCGATGTTCCCCAGGCCTCCGCCTGCGGCGATGACCGTTCCTGCACGGCTGAGGGCGGTGATGCTGTTGCCTCTGATCAGGCTGTCGTGGACGGTCGTGTCACCCTGGCCCTCGATTCCGCCGTTCGTCGCAACCGCGCTGCTGCTCGACCCAGGCGTGACGCCGGCGCGCACCTGGTTGTCGTTGAGTCTGCTTTGGCGAAGCAGGAGCGAGCCGTCTTGGTCGATGCCCCCGGCCGCCGCTTGAGCATCGCCCACGGCGTTGCTCGAATTGACCTTGTTACCGCTGATCGAGCTGCCCGTGATCGTTGCCGACCCGGTGATGTAGATACCGCCGGCGTTCGCGATCTGCTGGACGTCGAAGGGGAACGTGCTTGCCACCGAGCTCGTGACCTCGGAGGTGTTGCCGCTGACGACGCTGTTCTCTATTTGGAGCACACCGTTGTCGGCGATCCCGCCCCCGTCCGTGAAGCGTCCGTTCGGGACAGTCACAACCGCCCGGTTGCCAGTCACGATGCTCCGTCTCAACGTGAGCGTGCCCTGCGGATGATTCGCGATGCCACCGCCGAAGCCGTACATCGTGACGCCGCCGCCGGCCCTGTTGCCGCTGATCCGCGTGCGCGTGACGGTCAGGCTTCCGGAGTTGTCGATCCCACCGCCCGCCGCGAATGCGCACTCGTCGAAGGGGACGGAGCCGCACGGCGCCGGCGAGGAGAAGGTCGACTTCGCCTCCACCACGTTCCCCGCAATGACGCTGTCACTGATCGTCACGGCCGCTCCGGTGGAGTTGTCGGGTGCGGAGTCGATCTTGACGCCGCCTCCGGCTGCGAACCCGGGAGAGTCGCTTAGACCGCCGGTGATCGTGACGCGGCTGATCGATACGGTCGGCTTGCCGGCACCGAACCCGATCGTGATCACCGGTCCGCCGCCCGCGATGGTCGTGGCGCCGGCCGATGCGCCGACGAGGGCGAGATCCTTCTCGATCGTGATTCCGCCCGCGTACGTGCCCGGGCCTACGTGGATCGTGTCACCGTCCTGTGCCGCGTCGACCGCGGCCTGAATCGTCGAGAAACAGCCGTGCTTCGCGCCGCCCACGCACAGCGTGTCGGCGAGCGCCGGCTGTGCGGCCAGGCTCACTCCCGCCCAACCGAGCGCCGCGTACAGCGCCAGGGTGGCCATGCGAGTCATCGGTCTCATCTCTGCCTCCGTTTCCCTTTCGACGACGGTAGGCGGGTCGCGCGTGCCGGCGCGTCAGGGCTGGACCTGCACTTCGACGTCTCCGATCAGGGTCAGCCCTGAGCGGCTACGAGCCGTCGCGTCTCTTGCTCTTGCGCTTGGTCAGGGGGCAGCGCAGACGACGTTCTGGCATTGACGAAGGTCCTCGTTGCCGCCGGCCTTGTTGCCACCACCGTCGGTCACCCCGCCCGAGCCGGCGCGAATCCCGAGGCCGGTGTTGAAGGACGCGGTGTTCTTTGTCAGCGTCGCCTCGACGACGGTCGCATGAACAGAAAGGCCAGCGGCTCCGTTCCCAGCGGCTCCGTTCCCGTTGGCCACATTGTTGGTGAGTTGCGTGGGCGCACCGCCGACGGCGTCGACACCCCCGGTCCCGTTGCTGAGCACCGTGTTCCCGCTCACCCTCGTCGGCCCGGCTCCGGCCACCCGGATCCCGAGAGTTTCGTTGCCGTTCGCGGTGCTATTGGTGACGCTGCTGCCGGCGCCGAAAATGCCGATCCCGGCTTCGTCGTTGTCGAACGCGACCGATGCCGTGACCAAGGCCTGAGGCCCTTCGGCGTCGATTCCCCTCGCTGTGCTCTTCGACACGCGCACGCTCCGGATGCTGTTTCCCTGGGCGGCGAGCCCGATCCTGATCCCGGTCCCGAACTCAGTGACCGAGCCGCCTTGGATTGTCACGTTCGCGAAACTGCCGCTGAAGATGCCGATGCCAACTCCCGAGCCGTCGATCGTGTGGCCGTTCAGGTCGACGGTGATTCCGGCAGCTCCGGCCGTAAGCCCGTCACCCGGGCAGTCGGTCAGGTCGTTGGCCAGCTTCGCGTCCTCGACCAGCGTCTGGCCGCAACTGACTGTCACCGCTCCCGCCTGAGCGACACTCGGCGCCTGAGCAGCACCGAGGCCGGCCACCCCGGCGAGCGCGACGAGCACGACCGCGAGCAGCCGCCAGGGCGATCGTGTCGTTGGCGAAGGAAGGTTCGTCGTCATGGCTCTCCTTTCAGATCTGGCGTCCAGGCTCAGGAGCCCTGCACCAGGTAGCCGGAGATCGTCAGGCTCCCACTGGCGGGTGTCGAAACCTGCCGCCGCGCGAACCGCGCAGTGATGAAGCCCTCACTGCGCACATAGAGGTTCTGAACGTTCTCGCCGCCAACGTAGAGAGCGTTCGTACCTCCACCAACCCGGTCGCCCGACTTGAAGATGAACGGGACGGCAGGCTCACCCGGCGCGACTTCCAGGAAGAGCTCGAATGAGCTGACGGCGTCATCGTCGGCGACGTTCGCGAAGTACGTGAGGTGCTGGATGACAAGCCGTTTCCCCGCCGGCACCTGAAACGGGGCGGCGAACGCGAGCTGTTCCCCTACAGCGGCGGACAGGTCGAACACTCGCCCGAACGGCTGGATCGCCTCGGCGGGCCGGACGGCGACGGGCTCCGACGAGTCGACCTTCACGGTCGGCGTCCCGGTCACGTTGACGTTCCAGACCCCATCCTGCAGCGCCCTGACCCGGGCGGTTCCCTGCTCGTGCACGCGGATGAGACCGGTCGCATCGACGTTCTGTTCGCTGACAGGCTGCGCGCCTTGGGCGCTCTCCGCCGACTCGGCCGAGACGATTGCGGCAACAGCAGCTGCCGACACCGAAGCAACGAGAACGATGAAAAGCGTTGACAGACGGCGTTTCATGGCTCACTCCTCTCTAGCCGAGGAACTCGTTCGAAAGGCCGGATGCGCGGATCGCGATGATCTTCCACCCGCCTACTTCCCCTGGAAGACGCTGGGGACGACAGGCTGGCTGTCGTAGACGATGATCCCGCTGACGCCCTCTCGGTCGAGCAGCTCGCCGGTCACGAACCGCCGGGCACTCGCTGCGCGCGGTCACGTCGCTGACGATCGGGCGCACGTACTGGCGGATACCCGGATCGCCGATCGCGACGTGATCGAACGACTGCGACGCGCCCGGCCTCAGCTCGACGATGTTCGGGTTCCCGACCGTCACGCCGTCTTCGTCCGCAAAGCCGACCGCCAGCTGGCAGCCGGGCGGGTCGGGCTGCGGGTCGAAGCCCTTCACGTAGGCGATCGAGACCCTGAGCGTCTGGCCATCGTTCATGCCGACGATGCCGAGCGGCGCCGGCTTGTCGTTGACCTCGTCGAACGCGCTGCCGAGCGGTGTCAGCCACAACGCGGCGGCCGCGCCCGCGATGACCGCGACCCTGACGGCGTTGCGGATTCTGTTCGTTCGTGTGCGCATGTCGTCTCCTGTTCTCGTCGTCAGAGCACGTCCAGGAACGCCTGGGCGATTACGCCGTAGCCGGCCGTGTTTGCGTGGACGTCGCCGGCAGTGCACATCCACGTCCATTGACAGACGAGGACAACGTTGCGCGGGACACCCCCGACGAGTGTCAGGTCCGTCGACGAGAACTCGCTCTCGACGTCGGCGACGGGATCGCCCGCAGCTGCGTAGATGCCTTCGAGCAAGTCGTTGAAAGCAAGAAGCTCGGCCAGATTGGCTTGAACGGCCGGCAACCCGCCTTCGGCCCACGCGACCGGCAGGAACGCGCCGTAATAGTTCATGCCGACGATCGGAACGGCAGGGCCGGCCGCCGTGCGCAGTTCGGCCAGGATCGTTGGCAGGTTTTCGACGATCTCGCCTGCCCCGCCCGGTCCGAGTCCGTCGTTCGCGCCGATGTCGATCGTCACCAGGCGGACGAACTCCCGGTGGGCGCGCAGGAACGCGACCGCCTCTGCCAGCTGCGTCTTGTGCGGGTAGCGATGCAGGTAGAAGGAGGGCGGGCCGCAACTTGCCGCAAGCCACGGAAGCTGGCTGCCCTCCACCATCGAGGTGGTGCTCTCCCCGCCGCAACCCAGCCTGACGTGCTTCAGCTTTGGATCGTCGGCCTTGAGCGCGGAGTAGAGCTGGTCGGTATAGCCCTGGTCGGTCTCGTTGAGCGGCGGCGGCCCCGTCGGCTGCACACCGACGGCGAGCGAGTCGCCGAGCGAGACGTAGTAGCCGGTGCCCTCGTTGGCGATAGCGGCAGGAGCGGTGGACAGCGCTGCTGCGACGAGCAGTCCGAAGAGCAGTGAGCGCGTCCTCATCTCGAGTTCTCCTTTCTGGCGCGTCAGCGCGGCGCCCACGCCGGCGTGCTGTTGCCGAAGCGATCGTTGGTGAGCTTCCGCTGGCGGGTGCCGTCCGGCTTCATCAGGTAGATGTCGATCCGCCCGCGCTGGCTCTCGAAGGCGATCGTCGATCCGTCCGGAGACCACGCCGGTGAGCCGTCGAAACCGCGGTTGGTCGTCAGCCGTCGCAGGCCGGTGCCGTCCACGTCGACGACGTAGATGTCGTTGTTGCCCTTGCGCTCGCTCATGAACGCGAGCCTGCGTCCGTCGGGTGACCAGGTCGCGCGCCGGTCCTCGCCGCGCCAGCGACTGAGGTTGCGCGGATTGCCCCCATCGGCATCGACGAGGTAGATCTCGTAGTTCCCGTCCCTGTCGGTCGTGAACGCGAGTGCACCTCCGTCCGGTGACCAGGCAGCTTCGATGTCGCGTGCCGGATTGCGGGTCAGGTTGCGGCCGCCGCTCCAGTCCGCGTTCGCCACGAAGACCTCGTCATCGCTGCTGTCGCCGGAGTAGGCGATGCGGCCGTCATGGGCCCAGTCGTAGATGCAGGCCGGAAGGCGCTTGCGGCCGGTGCCGTTCGCGTTCACCTGGTAGCAGCCGTGATTGGTGAAGAACGCGAGCCTCCGCGCGTCGGGCGACCACGTCGGAAACCCATCCCACCCGCGCGTGCGGGTGAGCCGGCGCTGCCTGCTCCCGTCGGCGTTGATCACGTACACGTCCGCGTTACCCCGCGGGTCGCTGCCGAATGCGATCCGCGACTTGCCGTTCAGCGTCGGCTCGCTCGCTGCCGCGCCTGCAGCCAGCGCGAGCACCCCCAACACCGCTGCGGTCCGGACAACGCGCTTGACATGCTGGTTCACGGCACTCGTTCCTTTCATGCGAATGCCGCGCAGAAGGCGACGGGATCGAGGTCGTCGCGCAGTCCGTGGCGTGCGATCAGCGGGCCGTCGAGTCCATTCACGACCTGGAAGACGGCCTGGCCGGCCCTGTGGAAGACGGGTTGCCCGTGCGACCCGCCGATGTAGTCCAGCTGGCCGACGTGCTTCGCGGTCACCGGAATCCCGCCGGCGAACTCGACCATGATGGTCTCGCGGATGTTCAGCCGCAGCGTCACGCCGTTACCGGTCAGCGTGCCGACGCTGGACTGATGGAGTTGGAGCTTCTCGATCGTCCCGTCGGCGTCGAAGAACGCCGTATCGTGCGTGGCGAAGACCCAGTCGCGGACGACAGGGAAGGCGCACGTCTGCGTGTCGACGTCCGTCAGATGAATCGTGAGGGAGTCGTGAATGGGCGGGGCCGCCGCTGCCGTTCCGGCGAGCGCCGCGAGCGCCGCGATCATCGTCGCCAGTACAAGTAGAACGCGCATGCCAGTCCTCCTCGCTTGTGTGTGAACTTGCGCTCGCGAACGACGCTACGGCGCCGGGACAGGCCAGACATCGGGGCGGCCACTGGCCCTCGGCCTCACACCGTCAGTGGGCGCCCTGAGGGGCAATCGTCTCTGTAACTACGAAAAGGGAAGCCCGAGAAAGGGATTACCGAACAGCCCGACGTGGTTGAGGTTCGCTGGGTAGAGCGCGAACGGCGGGGTCGGATCAGCGAGCAGCCCGGTCGCAGGGTCGACCTCGCCGCGCAGCAGAACGCCGAGGAAGTCGTCGTCCGCGGCGAACAGCGGGGCAAGCTGAATTCGCTCGAGGTTGAGCGAGCCGTCATCGAGCACACCGACGTTCGCGGCGAGCAACGCGCGGAAGAACGGATCCGAAAGCCCGGCGGCCTGACCGCCCGCGACGTGCGCCTTAAGATAGCTGTACGTGTTCGACGGCGGCCCGGGGCCACCGTCGGCCGGTGGATTGTCGCCGCCGAGAGCGGTGAGGCCGAGCCGAAGCTCGCTGCTGAGCTGCGCGAGGGTCTCGCCCCCCTCGGGGACGGCCGCTGTCGTAGTCACGTCGACGGCCTTCTCGAACCCGCCCGCAAGACTCGCAACGACCTCGTGGTCGCCCGGCTTGAGAGCTGACATCAGTCCTACGTCGCCCGCGAGCGGATCGCCGCCGACCAGCACGAGCTCGACGTCGGACTCCGTCGCGTCGATCAAGCCGCGGTAGACGGTCGGGGGTAGCCCCAGCGCGGGCAACTGAGGCGGTCGGCGGACGAGCAGGAGGTCGGCGAGCTTGCCTGCCTCGACCGAGCCGACCTTGTCGTACCAGCGCAGGGTCAGCGCGGGGTTCCGCGTCACCATGCCCACGAGCGACCGGTCGAGCGCCTCCTCGGCGAGCTGCCGGGCGTGTCCGTCCTTGCCGTCGAGCGCGAACTCGGCGATCTGCTCACGACCGTCGCCCAGAACCCGGACGTCGCGGAGAGCGACGTCGGCGACCTTCAGCTCATCCAGCAGCGTGCGTGAGCCGCTCGGCCTCCAGTCGGTACCGAGCGAGACCAGCACGTCGTTCGCGAGCGCGTCGTAGACGTTCGCCGTCTCTCCGTAGAGGAGCAGGTTCGACAGCGGCGACCAGACGAGCTTCGCGCCGCGCCCGTCGCCGACACCGTCAGTCCTGATCGTAGGCGCCGCGCGCAGCTCGGCGAAGTCGGACGACTCGAGCGCTGTGCCGTGGATGATCACCGTCATGTCGGTGAGTACACCCTTCGCCTTCAAGGTCGCCAGCTCGGCCCGCGACGACACGGGATCTCCGGCGCGACGATCGCCGTCGCGGACGCCCTCGGCCAGGTGAACCATCCATGCGTCGTAGGCGCCGTTCTTCATCCCGCCGACGAGGTTCGCCAGCGCGGTTCCGCCGAACGCGCTGATCGGGCGGACGAGCGGAGGCGCGATCCGCATGTCGAAGACGTCGTTGTCGACGTTCCGGATCAGGACGCCGTCGCTCTCCGGATTGGCACCTGCACCTTGGATCGACGTCTCACCGCCGAGGAGAGCACCGACCTCGGCGTACTTCACGATCTCGCCGGCGAGCCCGAGACCCAGGTCCTCGGCCAGCACGTCGGACGGGTTCGAGACCAGACGCGAGAGCTCGGGCGGAGCCGCAGCGGCTCCTGTGGCACCCCATTGGTACCGGTTCGCGTACGGATCGGTACCTGCCTTCGCCTGAGCGGGAATCGCGTGCGAGACGGGCGCAGGCCACAGGTGGAGGTGGTCCTCCCGCGGGTGGTCGTGCAGATTGATCAGGCCCGGGTAGACGAGGTCTTGCGGCCCGGCCTCGACCACGCTCGCGGCGCCGACGACGACACCCTCGGGCGGCGTCGGCCCGCCCCAGACCGCCACGATCCCGCCGTCGCGAACGAGCACTCGGCCATGCGGGATGACGGTGTGGTCGTCGTCCATGGTGACGACGGTGGCGCCCTCGATGAGGATTCCACGGGCTGGATCCCACGGCGCGGTCTCTCGTGGCGAAGCTGCCGAGGAGACGGCGAGGAGGCCGGCAACGAGGCCTGTGACGACGACGCTCCGAAACACTCGAGGAACGTACGTCGATGGAAGCCCGGTTACGTCAGGGAGAGCACGGCCTTGGCGATTCTCGAGTCAGGGCAGACCCTGATCAGCCCCGCGTCCAGGGCTCCGCGACCAGCGCCGGGAAGACGTAGCGGCGGCTCCGCGAGAGCGACAGCTTGTCGCGGTACGCGCTCCAGCGATATTCCGTGACCTGCCCGTTCATACAGGCGTCCGCGGGTGAGCACGAGTCGACCGTAAGACGCAGCACGTCTCCGGCGAGGCGGTAGGTCCCGCGGAACACGCTCTGACTTCGGGCCATGCGCGCAACCCAATGTCCGGCGTCAAAGTCGAGCGTGATCGGACCCTCCACGAGATCGATCTCCTGCTTCGAGGCGCCGGCCGCGGCCAGCGAGTCGGCGCTCAGGTCTGCGCGCCAGCGACCATCGAGTGCGGTTCCAGAGACCCTGGCACCGGGCGTGGGACAGCGAAGCGGCTCACTCGCCGGGAGGCCTGTACGGAGATCCTCGATCTCCGCGATCAGGCCCCGGGTCAGGGAATCCTGCTCCAGCCGGGAGTAGACCGGCTGCACCGCGCGGCGGAGCGCGGCTCGCTCCGCAGGTGAGGCAGTCGCGAGAGCGAAGTGGCCGTCCTGGCAGAGCGCAGCGAGCGAAGCCCGCTCGTCGCTCTCTAGCGTCTCGAGCAGCGGCGCAAACGTGGCGTGTGCGGCATCCCGCAGGAGCTGCTGCTGACTGGGCGTGAGCGCGTCGTACGCCTTGCGATTCATCACGAGCGTGGTCGGCCTCGGCCATAGCACGACGTTCGCGGTAAGCGCCCGGGCGTGAAGGTCGTAGCGGTTGTTCAGGACCGTGGTCACGTCGAGTTCCGACCCGTCGAACGCCGGGAGCTCCGGAGCCTGAAATGCGCTCGAGCTGCCGCCGAGTGCCTGAAATGTCGCTTTCGCCACTCCGCCGGGACGGATCGCCATCGCCGCCTTCTCGTAGTCGCCCGGCGCGACGAGCGGCCGCGAGATTCCGAGCGGTCTTCGCAGGCCGCCAGGCAGGAGCGCCAGGCCCACGAGCCCGCGGGATTCCACGCCTGCGAGCATCCGGTCGACGAGCGGGCTCTCGAGGACCCGTTGCTCGTACGCGAAGCTATCGATCAGGAACGGGGCGACCAGCGCGCGAAAACTCGTCACTCCGGCTGTGTCCCAGGCGCGCGCCCCCACGAGCGCGAGGTCAACGTCGCGGTGAACGACGTCGGTGATCGTCCCGCGCTCGTACTCGCGGTCGTAGTAGCGCCATCCGTCCCTGAGGTCGAGCGTCAGCGAGCCATCCGACAGGTGCTTCACGGCCGCGACAAAGCTCGCGACCGTCGGATCGGTCTTCAGATAGTCGTGGTTTGCCAGCGTCAGCACGACGGACTTCCCCTCCTCGCCGCCCCCGGCCTTGTCGTCGCCGTCCCGGTCATCTCGCGAGGCGACCGCCCGTGGCCCGCCGAGCGCGAGCGAGTAGTTGAACGTGCCGCGTCCGGGCGCACGATCCGGAAAGCCGGGTGCTTCGGCGCCACGAACGGCGAAGAAGTTGAGCTCGTTCGTGTCGTCGAGGTCACGGCGGTCGATCGAGAACGTGAACCCGCCGGCCGTGCGCGAGATGCGGGCGGTCGAGGCGACCGCTCCGATCCAGCCGGCAGTGCCCCACTTGCCGACGCACCCGCTCCCCTTGATCTCGCTGCAGTACGGGCCGGTGGGCTGCCCGACGCCGAGAAACGCACTGACCAGGTAGTCGGCGCCGTCGGCACCCTCGAAACTGGTGTTACCGGTTTCCGGATCGGCGTCGGTGTCGAGCCACAGATCCACGACCGTTTTCGTCCGCCGGGTGAATTGGTCGAGCTCGACGCGGAACGAGAGACGCCCGGCCGGCGTGCTGGCGACGTCGATCAGGCGGATGTCCGGCAGCGTGCCACCGTCCCCCGTCGCGTCGCGGTAGCGGGCCGGTGTACTCGCGTCGTCCTTCGCGGTGGAGCCGTCGTCGCCCGAGCCGCCGCAGCCGCTGATCGCCGCAATCAGGAGCACGATCGCTGTCGCGGCCCAGACTCGTGTGCGCACGAAAAACCTCCTCCGTCGTGATTGTCTCGCACCTTGCTCAGCCCGCAAGCTGGGCCTGAGGGGCCGGCCCGCGCCGACCCCTTCGGCTCGGTGCGTTATTCCGCGGCGAGATAGCCGCAGAGCTCCGCGACGTCGCCCGAGAACTGCTGGTGCGGCCCGCCGATGTGCAGGACCGTCACCGGGTCGGTCGAGAAGTCGAAGATGACGTTGCCCGCGTCGAGCAGGATGGTCCCTCGACCTGGAACCTGGATGTTGTAGACGGTTCCGGCGACCTTGACCTCGGTCGTCGTCGGGTCCTGGAAGATCTGGGCGCTGAAGTTGCTGGTGAGCGTCTTGCCGTTCGCGCTCAGCGTGGCGATTCCGTGGCGCTGCACCCGCAATCTCGTCGCCGAGAACTCGCTGATCGTGTCGCGCTCTTCGTTGTGCTGGACGATGGTCAGCCCGGGACACGTCCACGTGTCCTCGAACGTGAAGCTGTCGAAGAACACGTCCTTCGTCGGCGGGTTCGCGAATGCGGCCGTGGCTCCGATTCCTCCCAGCGCGACGACCGTCAGAACAAGCAGGGCTCGCAGTGCAGTGGCGTTCATCTCGCACCTCCGTTCGG
The DNA here is from genome assembly GCA_963738205.1 of uncultured Actinomycetes bacterium. GTDB lineage: Bacteria > Actinomycetota > Thermoleophilia > Gaiellales > Gaiellaceae > DATFQE01. Next base: position 1,063,966 of record CAVTVQ010000007.1, on the reverse strand, counting down.
TCTGCCGCTGACGCTAGGGCTCGGGTAGTGCGGCCGCGTCGGGGCGGTCCCTGAGATTCGCGCCCCAGATCAGGGCTGGCACCGATTGGAGCGAACGGCTGAGCCGTGACACGATTGGCGCATGCGACGGTGGACGATCGCCGTCGGGGTCTTCGGCGTAGGAATCGCCGCCGGGATCTCCACGCTCCGCGTCGCCCGCGACCACCCGGGCTTCGGCTTCGCCGGCTCGTCCGTTGCCGCGGGCGTCGCCCTGCTTGTCCCGGGCTGGGCGTTGATCGGCTCCGGACTGGCGAGCTGGCTTCGGCGGCCGGCGAGCCGGTTCGGGCTCCTGCTCACGGCGGCAGGCTTCGCGTGGTTCGTGCCGGAGTGGAACAACCCCGAGGTCGGCTCTGCCCTGGCGTTCACGATCGGGCTCGCCCTCTCGGCGGCCTGCCCGCCGTTCGTCGCGCACGCGGCGCTCGCGTACCCCGGCGGCCGGCTCGCCTCGCGCGCAGAGGTCGCGGCGCTCGGGGCGGCGTACGCCGGCGGGGTGCTCGTGCTGGGCGTTTTTCCGGCCTTCTTCTTCGACCCGCAGGCTGAGGGCTGCGGGCAGTGCCCGAGCAACCTGCTCCTGCTCAGGAGCAGCGGCAGGGCAGCCGAGGACCTCACGAGCGCGGGCCTGTATCTCGGTATTGGATGGGCCGTGGCGCTGGCCCTGCTGACCGCCCTCAGGATGACCCGCGGCTCGCACGCGGCCCGCCCGGTCGCCGCCTCGGCGGCCGTATACCTGTCGCTCGTCGCCGCCACCTTCGCCGTGTCGCTCGACCGCGGCTTCGTCGGGAACGGCACCGTGGAGCGGCGGCTGTGGCTCGGCCAGGCAGCCGCGCTGCTCGGTGTGGCTTCGTTTGCCGCATGGAACCTGGCGCGGGCGCGCCGCGCGCGGTCGAAGGTCGCGGGCCTCGTGGTCGAGCTCACGCGATCGCCTCCGCCGGGAGGCCTACGGGATGTCCTTGCGGGGATCGCCGGCGACCCGGCGCTCGTGCTCGCCTACCCACTCGGCGAACCGGAGCGCCTGGTCGACGGCCGAGGCCGACCCGTCGAGCTGGCGACCGACCTCGAGACCACGAGCCTCGTCCAGGACGGACGGGCCGTGGCGGTGCTGGGGCACCGGCCGGGGCTGCTCGACGACGAGCAGCTGGTCGAAGAGGTCGCCGAAGCGGCCCGCCTCGCCCTCGAGAACGAGCGGCTCCAGGCCGAGGTCCGGGCGCGGCTCGAGGAGCTGCGCGCGTCGCGCGCGCGGATCGTCGAGGCGGGGGACGCCGAGCGCAAGAGGCTCGAACGCGACCTCCACGATGGCGCGCAACAGCGCCTCGTCGCACTGTCGCTGTCGCTTCGGCTCCTCCGCGGTCGCATGGACGACGCAGGCGGGAAGCTCGAGGCAGCGGAGAACGAGCTACGGCAGGCCGCTGCAGAGCTGCGCGAGCTCGCGCACGGGATCTTCCCCGCCGTGCTCGCCGACGAGGGCCTGGCCGCCGCGCTCGAGGCGCTGGCCGAGGAGGGCAGCGTGCCCATCCGGCTCGACGGCATCCCCGCGACGCGCTACGACGCGTCGGTCGAGACCGCCGCTTACACGGTCGTGGCCGAAGCAGCACGTGCGTCGACGGAGCCGCTCACCGTCGGCGCGTCGGCCTCCGACCGCACTCTTGTCGTCGAGGTCGGAACGCGGGGCGACGGTCTCGACGTCACCGCGCTCGAGGACCGGATCGGCGCCCTCGACGGTCGGCTCGTCGTCACTCCCGGCACGGACGGCGGGGTCACGATCCGGGCGGAGCTCCCGTGCGCGTCGTAATCGCCGACGACGAGACGCTCCTTCGGGAAGGTCTCGCCCGCCTGCTCGTGGACGCAGGGTTCGACGTCGTCGGGAGGGCCGGAACTGCTGACGAGCTGATGCGCCGGGTCGAGCTGACGCGGCCGGACGTCGCGATCGTCGACATCCGGATGCCGCCGACGCACACGGACGAGGGGCTCGTCGCGGCCCACGAGATCCGTACGAGGCACCCGGCCGTCGGCGTCCTCGTCCTGTCGCACTACGTCGAGTCGCGCTACGCGATGCGCCTGCTGGAGGACCATCCCGCGGGCTCCGGCTACCTACTGAAGGAGCGCGTCTCGGACCTGGCCGTGCTAGTCGACGCGCTCGAACGCATCGCTGACGGAGAGTGCGTCCTCGATCCCACGATCGTGTCGCGGCTCGTCCGCAAACCGCGAGACGAGAGCCCGCTCGGCGAGCTCACGCCCCGGGAGCTCGAGGTGCTCGCACTGATCGCTGAAGGCCGTTCGAACGACAGCATCTGCAAGCAGCTCTTCCTCAGCCCGAAGACCGTCGAGACCCACGTCCGCCACATCCTGCTCAAGCTCGGCATCGGCGAGACCTCCGAGTACCACCGTCGTGTCCTGGCGGTCCTCGCCTTCCTTCGAGGCTGACGCGCGAGACTGCATTCACGCGACGGAAGGAGACGGCGATGGCAGACAGCCCGGTTCGCGAGCTGCGGCTCGCGCTGACGGTGGAGAACTTCGACGAGGTCGTGCGGTTCTATCGAGACGTGTTCGGCCTGCCCGTGATCCAGGAGTGGGACGACCCGACCGGCAGCGGCGCGATCCTCGACGCGGGGCGAGCGACCCTCGAGCTGCTCTCGGTCGACCAGGCCGATCTCGTCGACCGCGTCGAGGTCGGCGAGATCGTCTCGGGGCCGATCCGGCTGGCCCTGGAGGTGGCGGACTCGGAGGAGACGGCGAAGACGCTCGTCGCCGGCGGCGCGCAGTCGGTGGCCGGTCCGGTCGTCACGCCGTGGCTGCACCGCAACGTGCGCGTGCGTGCCCCGGACGGCATGCAGCTGACGCTCTTCACGCCGATGGAGGGCAGCTGATTTCGGCTTTCCCGAATCGTTTGCCGGTGCCCTGACGAACGCCCTATCGTCAGGCCATGTCCCGTTGGCTCGGCGCTGCGCTCGTGCTCACGCTCCTGCTCGGGTCGACAGCGTCTGCAGCCCCGCCGCAGTCGCTTCGCGTCCTGTTCGTCGGCAACAGCCTCACGGCCACGAACGACCTGCCCGCCTACGTGGCCGGCCTGGCCGACGCAGCCGGTCGCAAGCTCGAGTACCGGACGATCGCCGTAGGCGGCTACAGCCTCGAGGACCACTGGAACCTCGGCGAGGCGCGGAAAGCGCTGGCGACGCGGAGCTGGGACGTCGTCGTCGTGCAGCAGGGTCCCTCCGCGCTGCCCGAGAGCCAGGTGAACCTCCGCGCGTGGGCTATGCGGTTCGCCGACGAGGCCCGTGCGAAGGGAACGCGTCCCGCGCTCCTCACGGTCTGGCCGGAGTCGTACCGGCAGTCGGCGCTCGCCGACGTGATCACGAGCTACCGGCGTGCAGCCGGCGCGGCCGGCGCCGAGCTGCTGCCGGCCGGGCTTTCCTGGCAGACGGCCTGGCGCTGCGACCGGCGGCTCGGGCTCTACGGCGGCGACGGCTTCCATCCCAGCCCGCTGGGGACCTACGCCGCCGCGCTCGTCGTCTACGGCCGCCTGTTCAGAGCCCCGCTGCGGACGACGAAGCTGGAGCTCGTCGGCGTGCCGGCCCGCAGGTCGCGGCTGTTGCAGACAACTGCGGCGCAGGCCCTCGGGCGTGACGTTCCGAACGCGCGCCGCTGCGGTCACTGACCGCGGCCGGCTACGGGCGGGCCGGCCCTTGGAGGTCGGCCCGCCCGGCTTCGCCGTGTCAGTGGTCGTGCTTGTTCTTGGCGTCGGCGAGGAAGTAGTGCCGGCCAACGTCGCTGGCAATGCGCGGGAAGTAGTTGGCGGTCCGTGTCATCGTCGTGCGGTAGTGGAGACCGCCCCAGACACGGGCGTTCTCGACGTCGGCGACGAGCTCGTCGATGTTCTCGTACGTCCGTGGCGGGCCGGCTCCGACAACGGTGCTGGAGGCCACGATCCGCACCTTCTTCGTTCCGAAGTAGTTGCGGAGCGACTCGGTCACCGCCCCGGTGAAGCAGGAGTGTCCTGACGGGTACTCCGGGTGGTTGCCGACGATGAACGGCAACCAGGTCGGATCGGGCGACGTGCCCTTGTTGCCGTCGGTATCCGCCCGTTGGATCGCATGGTTGGGACGCCAGAAGTAGTAGTGGTACTTCGCCTCCCAGCAAGCGATCATCGTGTCCGCTGTGGCGACGTTCACGTATCCCAGCAGCCGGGCGGACTCGCGCAGGTCGAGGCCGCGGGCGATCGCCAGATCGCGCACCGTCCGGTTGGACTGGACGAACGTCTGGTCTGTGTGGAAGAGGACCGTTTCGGTCTGCAGCGGTGTCCGAAGGCTGCCGGTGGCGCGACCGTACGCCTGCACCTCCGCCACGTCCTTGGCGTAGCGCCCGCTCTTCAGCTTGTACGGGCCGCGAGGACGGTAGTCCGACGGCGAGTCGTACGTGAACGGCCGCACGAGTCCGAGCCCAGGGGTGACGGGCGGTGTCGGCGCGATCGGCTCGAACACGCCCGGCCCGGTCGGAGGCTGGACGTAGGGAACGACGTCGTCGTAGTGGTCGCCGGTCCGCATTGCGAGCATCCCAGCGGCCGCAGCTGCACCCACTGCCTTGCCCGCGTCCTTCGCTGGGCCGTCCGGGATCGACCCCATGTAAGCGACGTAGGCGCTTTGGACGGTCGCCGCCTGCAACGGCACACGGGCGACGAGAACGTCCCTGGCCGCTTGCGCGACCGCAGCATCCGCCGATGCGCCCGGCGGCGCTGTCACACTCGTCGCGAACGGCTCCAGCCCGCCCTCGGTGGCGGCGACGGCGTCGTACATCGCACCGTTCACCATGCCGCCGAGCACGCTGCTGCTGGCGGGTGCCCGCCCGACGCCGATCGCACTCGAGGCGACGCTATTCCAATGGAGGACGGCGTTGTCACCTGGTGGCGCGGCCGACGTTCCGGCCGGTCCCAGCGCCAGGACGGCGACAACCGCAAGCATCGCCGCGAGGCCGGTGCTGAGTCTCTTTCTCCTTCGCATTGCTTAGTTCTCCTCTCCGGTAGGTATTGCCTCGACGACCCGAATCGGGTCGAGCTCCGCCCGCTCGGCCGCGAGCGCGGCGTCCCGGCTCGACGGCGCGGCGAAGACGAAGAAGCAGAGCTCGTCCTCGGGCAGGTGGTAGGCGCGTTCGAACTGGACGCCGGTGCCCGCTCGGGTCAGGGCCTCGGCAGCCGAGCGAGCTCTCGCCTCGCGCACAGTCCGCTCTCCGGCCTGGCCGCGTGCGAGGTATGTCTCGACGAGGTAGCTCGGCACAGCGACCACGGTCGCAGTGCGCTCCCGGCGGCGAAAGCTGGAAACCTCAGGTGTTTGCGGCGAGCAGGTGCGCGAGCTCCGCGCGGGAGCGCACGCCGAGCTTGCGGTAGACGCGTGTGAGCGTCGTCTCGACGGAGTGCACGGTGAGGAAGAGGGCGGCCGCAACCTCCTGGTTCGTGCTGCCCGCGGCGACGAGTCGCGCGATCCGGTGTTCGGCCTCCGTCAGCTCGCCGCGCGAAGGAGCCCGCCCGCCGATGCGTGCCAGCTCGGCGCGGGTCTGCTCGGCCCAGAGCGGCGCGCCCAGGCGCTCGAAGCGCGTGAGCGCCTCCTCGAGCGTGGTGCGGGCGGCGCCGCGTTTCTTCGCGCGCCGCTGCGCCCTGCCGAGGGCGAGCAGCGTGCGCGCGTGGTGAAACGGATCCGTGCTGCGAGCGTGCTCGGCGAGCGCGCGCTCGAAGCTCGCGAACGCGCCCTGGAAATCGCCGCGCGCCGCCAGCAGGAGTCCGCGGCTCCGCGCCAGGATCGCGAGCGCCCAGGCCCGGTCGAGCGCGTCGGCGCGCTTCTGCCACGTCGCAAGGACCTCCTCGGTTTCGTTGAGTTCGCCGACTGCGATCAGCGCTTCGAGCAGGTCGCCTAGCTCCAGGCGCTGTCCCGGCTCGAGCATGAAGGCGTTGCGTGCGTCGTGGGCGCGTCTCAGGTACGGGAGCGCCGCGGCGGCATGTCCGAGCGAGAGCTCGACGAAGCCTAGTACCCAGCTCTGACCCGAGTAGGTGATGCCGATTCCCTCCTTCTCAGCGCGGGCGATCGCGCGTTGTGATCTCGAGCGCGCCTCGCCGATCCGGCCCTGGTGCGCAGCGATTACGGCAGCGAAAACCTCGTGCGGTGGCATCCAGCGGCCGAGCTGCGTCAGCAAGTCGCTCGAGTCGAACTCGTACCGGTTGGCCTCTTCCCAGTTCCCTGCTCGCCATTCGAGGTGGGCCAGGATGAAGAGCGCGTCTGCCTCTGCCGCAGGGTCGTTCCGCGCCTTTACGACACTCAGGACCTCCTGGAAGAGCGTCCGCGCGCGCGCAACCTCCGCTGACCAGTAGAGCTGGAAACCGAACGCCCACGTGGGACCCGGGTCGAGCGGCCACTCGGCGAGCGATCGTTCGAGCGAGAGTGCCTCCTCCATCGCCGCCGTCGCGATACCGAGTCCCGAGTCGAAGTGCATCTGCCCGTACGCGGCGAGCGCGTGGCAGCGCAGTTTGGCGTCGGCCAGGCGCGAGGCGGCGCGGACGGCGAGTTCGCTGTGCTCGATGCCGCGGTCGAGTCCGTCCCTCCAACCGGCGAGGCCGAGATGGATAGTCGCCCGCAGCGCATCGTCGTCCCCAGCCTCCAAGAGTGCTTCGCGGTAGAGCGCCACCGCCGGTTGCGGGCCAGCCTGGACGCCGGCAAGGCGGGCCAGGACGGTTGCGCGCTCGTTACCCGGCGCAGCAGCTGCGAGGGCCTGCTCGAGCAAAGCGGTTGCTCGGTCGGTGTCCCCGGCGCGGTGGTGGATGTCGGCTGCGATGAACAGGCGTCGCCGGGCATCGTCCGCACTCGAGGCAGGCGTGAGCCGAAGCGCCTCTTCGGCAAGCTCGGCGGCTGCCGCCGGCGCGCCGCGGACGTGCGCCGTTCGGGCGGCGTCTTCGAGGACCGCAGCGACATCGCAGTCGGGGTCGGTCGTGGCGAGCGCGAGGTGACGCGCTCGTTCCTCGGCGGACGGGGCGACCTCGACGAGCCGCGCGTGGAGGGACCTGCGACGCGCAGGCGTCTGGCGTACGGCAACCGCAGATCCGAGCAGCGGATGGGTGAAGCGCAGGCGCTGCCCGTCCAGCTCGAGGATCCGCGCAGCGAGCGTCGCGGCCAGACCGGCATCGAAACGACGACCGACCGCCGACTCCACCAGAGACACGGTCGGGTCGGCGAGTGCCGCGACGACGTGCGCGAGCGCGAGTGCAGGCGGGCTGAGGTCGTCAAGGCGTGACTGCAGAAGCTCGTCGAGGTCGGTGGGAATCGGGAGCTCCTCGCCGGGCCCGAGCCTGCCGCCTCGGTGCTGGATCGCGGTTGCGAGCTCGAGCGCGAAGAAGGGGTTACCGCGCGAGGTCTCCCAAAGTCGGATCAGCGTCGGGCGCGGGAACGGGGTGTCGAGGCGCGCGCGGAGCAGCTCGTGGATCGCGCCAAGGCTCAAGCCGCCCACGTCGACTCTTTGCAGTCGCTGCTCGGGCACAGCGCGGCGAAGCCACTCAGGAAGGTCGCCGCGAACAGCCAGCAGGGTGGCGAGCGGCTCATCGTCGAGGCGGGCGAGCGCGTAGCGAAGCGCCGCGAGCGACGCCGTGTCGAGCCACTGGACATCGTCGACCGCGAGGCACACGGGACCGTCGCCGGCGAGCAGCCGCAAAGCTCCGAGGAAGGCGGCCGCGACAGCGCGGTCATCGACGTCGATCTCGGACTCCCCGAGCAGCAATGCGGCCTCGAGCGCCCGCCGTTGGATCGGCGGCAGCTCGGCCAAGACGTCACCGGCGGCGTCGCCGAGGAGGTCGGTCAGGCCCGCGAACGAGAACTTGGTCTCCACCTCCGAGGGTCGGGAGGACAGGATCCGGTAGCCGCGGGCGACGGCGGCGCCGATACCGGCCAGCCACACGGTGGTCTTGCCGATCCCGGCCTCGCCCGAGAGCACGGCGGCGCTTGGAAGCTGCTCGGTCGCGTCGAGGAGCCGGAAGATCGCTCCGAGCTCCTCTTCCCTGCCCACAAGTTGCCGGGTCGCAACGGACACGTCTTCATCCTGCGTCAGTCGCAGTGGTGGTTCAACTCGTCCCGGCCTCGGCCGTCGTGATCGCTCCGGCCCGGATCGGAGCCCGGCCCACCTGAACGAGGGTCAGGTCGCCACGAAATGGCCGGGCTCGGAATCATCTACGTCGACTATCCGACGTTCACCCGCGTCCCGAAGTCCAGCTTCTACTGGTACCGCGACTTCATCGCCGCGACCAGGAGAGCGTCGTTGCAGTCGGCCGCACGGTCCTGACCCTTCAGGCCGTCATGCCGGTGCGACGCTCCGCCGCAGCAGCGGCCGCGTCAAGCACGTAGGCCCGCCGTCACCCTTGAGCGAGAGCTCCTCGCCGCAGTAGGTGCGCACATCCACGCCGGCCCGCTCCATACGCCGTCGCGTCTCCGGGCTTCCCTCCAGCGCGAGCGCGACGCGCGGGCCGAGCGCGAGGACGTTGGGCCCCTGCGTGGCGAACTCGTGGTCGGGCACGTCGATCACCTCGATCTCGAGCTCACGCAGGAGCTCGAGGAGCCGGATCGGCATGAGCGGCGGGTATGCGACCACGAGGTCGTCGTCCAGCGGCGAGATCAAGGAGAGCAGGTGCAGGAGCTCGGCACGGCCACGGTGGTGCGGCAGGTCGAACGGGAGCACGTCCACGGCCGGCAGCGCGTCGGCCAGGGCGGCGATCCCCGCGTCGTTCGTCCGATAGCTGCGGCCGACCACCAGCGTGTCCGAGTCGAGCCAGAGCGTGTCGCCGCCCTCGACGGTTGCCGGCGCCTCGATCCGGGCCGCGATCGGCACTGCGGCGCGCTCGAGGGCCCTGCCCAGCACAGCGACCTCGCCGAGGCGGGAGTCCTTCCCGGGCCGCAGCAGCACCGCGCCCTCGTCCGTGACCAGTGCAGGGTCGTAGGGGTAGACCGCGTCCAGACCGCTCGCCGGCGAGGTCTCGGCGACGACCACCTCGGCGCCGAACTCCTCGAGCCGGGCACGGAAGGCCTCGTGCTCGGCTGCCAGCCGACCAGGGTCGGGGGCCGCGCGCCAGCCCGCTTCCCGCCAGCGCTCCGCCTCCTCGCGACGCGGAGCGACGACCAGCACGCGCCGCAGCGTGTCGATCATGCTCTGGCTTCCGGACGCGGCCGGCCGTCGCGGGCTACCGTCTCTGTCCATGATCGAGGATCTGATCGTACGGCCCGGGGAGGCGGCCAACCTCGGTGGCCGCGACCCCCGCACGACGTTGGGCCTGCCGGGCAAGGAGGAGGCGAAGGAACAGCTCTCCAAGCTGCTGGCCGAGCTGTCGGACTACCAAACGCGCCTCTGGGCGGAGGACAGGCGTTCGGTGCTGCTCATCCTCCAGGGGCTCGACGCCTCCGGTAAGGACGGCACGGTCCGCAAGGTCTTCACCGGCGTCAATCCGCAGGGCTGCCGCGTCGTGGCGTTCAAGGCACCGACAGCGAGCGAGCTGGATCACGACTTCCTCTGGCGCATCCACGCCAACTGTCCGGCGCGCGGCGAGATCGGCATCTTCAACCGCTCCCAGTACGAGGACGTGGTCACCGTCGGCGTCATGGAGCTCGCCCCGGAGGACGTCTGGCGGCCACGAATCGGCCAGATCCGGGAGTTCGAGCGCACGCTCGTCGACGAGGGGACGACGATCCTCAAGTGCTACCTCCACATCTCCAAGCACGAGCAGAAGGGGCGACTGGAGTCGCGGCTGGCGAACCCCGAGAAGCGCTGGAAGTTCAACCCGGCAGACCTCGAGGCGCGCCGCCGTTGGGATCGCTTCATCGCGGCGTACGAGGAGACGCTCACGGTCACCTCGACCGACATCGCGCCCTGGTACGTGATCCCGGCGGATCACAAGTGGGTGCGGAACGTGGCGGTCGCCACCCTGTTGGTCGAGACGCTGCGGCGACTCGACCCTCGCTTCCCGGAGCCGCAGCTCGAAGAGTTGACGATCCCCTAGCGGCCTAGAGGCGCGCGAGGGGCTCAGGCCGCGTCGAGCGCGGTGCGGACCTCCTCGATCGCCTGCGTCTCGACCGGCCCGACGCCCTTCGCCGCTGCCCCGACGGACTCGGCCACGCCGACGACGAGGCTCTTGTAGGCGTCGACCTCGTCGGGTGCCTTCGCCTTCAGGATGGCGACCGCCGAGCGCAGCGCGTCCAAGGTCTCCTGCTGGACCTCCTCGGGCGAGTCCGTCAACCCGAATCCGGTGCGTTTGACGTCGCTCAACTCGCGGACGAGCTCGCTGTTGTGACCCTCACGAGCCGCGGCGAGGTGCTTCGCGAGCGCCCCGGCCTCCTTGAACGTGTCGAAGAAGCCGCGGTCGCTGAGCGAGACCAGCAACCCGGCGCCCTTGAGGCCCTTCTGCAGCGTCTCCCATTCCTGTTCGGTGAAGTCCGCTTTGACTGCCATGTGCCCTCCCGGGTCGGGGTTCAGGGTCGCTTCCGGAAGTACACCCGCGCGTACGAGCCCTCGAGCCGCCGGTCGTACTCCTCCCAGCCCAGGCGAGTGTAGAGGTCGATGTTCTCCGTCATCGCCGCGTTCGTGTAGAGCCTCAGCTCTCCGAGCCCACGCCGCCGCGCCTCCTCCTCGGCGAACGCGAGCAGCCTGCGGCCGAGACCGCCTCCCTGTAAGTCGGGGTCGACGGCGAGGTTGTCGACGAGGAGGTGTTCGTCCTCCGCGCGAAGCACGACGACCCCGGCGAGTCCTTCGAGCACCCAGAGGTTGCCGGCCGCTGCGAGCTCGGCGTAGTCGTCGTCCATCGGCGAGGGCCGCCGGCCGATGCGTTCCACGTAGTGCGCGTACGCGCGCTGAACGAGCTGGGCAGCGGCACTCGCCTCGCTGCGGCGCGCCGGTCGGACGCCAGTGAGCTCGACGGCCCCGCCGGCCGGACGCGACACGAACCACGACGACCCTGCGTGACGGGCCGTGACTTGGGGTCCGATCCGATCGCCGGTCCCGCGCTCGACCAGCGCGACGATCGACCCACCGAAGCCGGCGCCGGTCAGGCGTGCGGCGAGGGCACCGACCTCGAGCGCCGTGGCGACCAGCGCATCGAGCTCAGGCATTGAGACCTCGAAGTCGTCGCGGAGGCTCGCGTGGCTCGCGGCGAAGGCCGAGCGGAGCGTGTCGCGGTCGCCCCCTTCCAGGGCATCGACGACCTGGCGAACCCGCTCGTTCTCGGAGTGGACGTGGCGCAGGCGCTCTGGCATGCCCGCGTCGACCTCGGCGCGACGGGTGGCGTAAGCGGAGTCCGCAAGCATTCGGGCGACGCCCGAGTCGACGACCAGGAGCTCCAGGTCGTCCGGAACTCGGACGTGTCGAAACTCGAGCGTGCCGCAGTCGAGCAGCAGTGCGTGCTCCGGGCGTGCGAGCACCGATGCCGCCTGGTCCATGAGGCCGCAGGGAACGCCGACCGCGCGCTCCTCGGCGCGGCGGCAGATCCCCGCCAGCTCGAGCGGCGGGGGCGAGAACCGGGCGGCGGCGCACAGCGCCGAGGCCACGGCGACCTCGAGCGCGGCCGAGGACGAGAGGCCGGCGCCGTGCGGCAAGTCGCTTTCGACCCGGCCACGGAAGCCGACCGGAGCACGGCCGGCCGCCGCCAGCTCGACCGTGACCGCAGCCACGTAGCGCGCCCAGCCGTCCGCGGCCTCTGCGCCGCCCCCGTCGGCGCGGACACGAGCGCTCTCGGGAAACCGGTCGGACGCGAGCTCCACGACGTCGCCGCCGGGCTCGCCCACCACCGTGACGCCGAGGTCGAGCGCCGCCGGCAGCACCAGACCGCCGCTGTAGTCGGTGTGCTCGCCGATCAGGTTGACCCGGCCCGGTGCCCGGAACGTGCGTTCCACGTCAGCGGGCGTAGCGGCGGCCGCTGGCCTTGACGGTGCGCTGCTGCGTCTCGTAGTCCAACAGAAAGCCTGCGGGGAAGCGCTCGGCGAGTCGGTCAGCGTGCACGCGCGTACTCCAGCAGGTCGGGCGTTTCAGCGTCTCCTCGACCGCCCAGAAGAAGGCTGCAGGCCGCAAGGGCGGCAAGGCAACGGCGCCGAAGAGCTAGGCGAACGACAGGCGAACGACGTTTCCGGCGCGCGATCTGTCACAGCTCTGTGACAGGTCCGCGCCGGAGTGTGCCGAGCCCTGGTGGTTCGCTGCGGCGCCGGATATCTCGGGACGGAACCCGATCCCCACAGGAGGAGCCGTCCATGCGTGCCCGTACAAGTCTCGTCGTCCTTCTCTCGCTTGCGCTGCTCGTCGCGGCGGCGGGGGCCGTCGCCGGGGTGCGTCACAGAGGCCACCCGACCACCGCGACCATCACTGCCTGCGCGTCCAACGGCAGCGGGCGGCTGCGGGTCGTGAGCGCCTCGACGTCGTGCCGCTCGTACGAGCATCGTCTGTCGTGGAACGTGCAGGGCGCGAAGGGCGAGCGCGGCGAACCCGGGCCCGCCGGGCCGGCCGGCGAGCCTGGCGCTCCTGGGTCGGCCGGGCCGAAGGGCGACCAGGGCGCACCGGGCCCGCAAGGCGCGCGCGGCGACGTCGGGCCGCAGGGACCGGCAGGCGCGACCGGGCCTGCTGGGCCGCAGGGGCCTGCAGGCCCGCAAGGACAGCCGGGCCGAGGGCTCTCGTCGTTCGACGAGCTCGGCGGCCTGCCGTGCACTGTTTCCGGTCGCACCGGAGCGGTCTCGATCCGCTACGGCGCGACGAACGAAGCAACGATCGTCTGCACGGTCGCCGACGGCGGGCCGGCTCCTTCGGCGATCAGGGTCAACGAAGTCATGACAGGCAGCAGCGGTGCTGCGGCGAACGAGTTCGTCGAGCTCGTCAACGCGGGAAGCGACGCCTTCGACGCCGGCGGCTACCGCGTCGTCTATCGCTCCGCGGCCGCGACCGGCGACACCCTGCTCGGAACGCTGCCCGCCGGAACGACGATCCCCGCCGGTGGCCACTACCTGCTCGGCGGTATCGCCTACGCGGGGCCTGTCGCAGCCGATCAGTCGTTTGCCACCGGTCTCGCCGCGACGGCCGGCGGCGTTGGCGTCCGCAACCCCGACGGCGAGCTGCTCGACTCGGTCGGCTACGGGACGACCGTGGCGAACGGCTTCGTCGAGGGTCATCCGGCGGCGGCGCCTCCGACCACCGCCACTCCCGGATCCAGCATCGGCCGCATGCCCGACGCCGCCGACTCGAACGACAACGCGGTCGACTTCGCCGTCAGCTCGACACCGACGCCGCGGGCGGCGAACCGCTGAGCGCCGGCAACCCTAAGATCGCCGCGTGGACGAGCTGGTCGTCACCGCTGTCGACTACCACACCGCCGGCGAGCCCTTTCGCATCGTCACGGGCGGCGTCGATCCGATCCCGGGCGCGACCATCCTGGACAAGCGGCGCTACGCACAGGACCACCTCGACCACATTCGAGCGTTGCTCGTCAACGAGCCTCGCGGCCATGCGGACATGTACGGCTGCTTCGTCACCGAGCCGGTGGCCGAAGGAAGCGACCTCGGCGTGCTCTTCTTCCACAACGCAGGCTTCAGCACCGCCTGCGGTCACGGGACGATCGCGCTCGCGACCGCCGCCCTCGAGACGGGAATGCTCCCTTCCTGCCCGGGAGAGACGGAGCTGCGGATCGACGTTCCGTCGGGGACGCTGCCGGTAGCGGCGACGGTGGCCAACGGCCGCGTGGGCGCCGTGCGGTTCCGCAATGTCCCCGCGTTCGTGCACGCGGGGGGCGTCGCCGTCGAGACGAGCCGTGGGCAGCTTTCGGTCGACGTCGCGTACGGAGGGGCCTTCTACGCGAGCGTCCCGGCCGCCGCCGCCGGCCTCGCCTTGGAGCCCGACGAGCTGCCGGCCCTGATCGAGCTCGGGCGCGAGCTCAAGCGCGCCCTCGAAGCGAAGCTGGAGATCGCGCACCCCGACGAGCCCGAGCTACGCGGCGTCTACGGCGTCATCTTCCACGGGGACGAAGGCGGCGACCGCCTTGCTCAGCGCAACGTCACCGTGTTCGCGGACGGTGAGGTCGACCGCTCGCCGTGCGGGAGCGGAACCTCGGCGCGGCTGGCGATCCTGCACGCGCGCGGCGAGCTCGCGACCGGGGAGACGCTCCGCCATCGCGGGATCGTAGGTACCGAGTTCACGGGGACGGTCGTGGAGGAGACCGAGGTGGCTGGCCGCCCCGCGGTGGTGACGGAGATCGGCGGCAGTGCCCACCTCACGGGCCGGCACGAGTTCGTCCTCCGGTCGGACGACCCGCTCGGCACCGGCTTCCTGCTCCGCTGATCGGCTCGCCGCGCGCAGGAGCAAGCGGAGGGCGCCGCCCCTGACGGACGACCTACAAGGTCAAGCCGACTCCATCGCAACCCGGATGTCGTGCGCGAGGTTCCGCGGCGTCAGATCGGCGCCGGCGCCCAGGCTCGAGACCCATTCGCCGTCGGGGCGATAGACGCGGACAGGAGCCGAGTGCAAGCTGTCGGAGCCGCTCCGCTCGGAGGCGAGCACCCCGTAGTCACTCCACGTGCGCCGCACCTGGGCAGGCGGCCCCACCAGGTAGTCGAGCGTGCCCTCGGCCCGATACCTCCGCAGGAACGACCGCACCGCCTCGGGCGTGTCCTCGACGGGATCCGTCGTGATCGCCACGAAGGCCACACGCCGACGCTCCGCAGCGGTGAGCAACGCGCGAGCCCGAGGCGCCGTCGCCGCGATCAGCGGACACGACTCCTTGCACTGAGCGTCGAGGAACGTCAGCGCGACGACCTTGCCGCGCAGGTCGGCCATTCGCACTTCCTGTCCGGTGTAGCTCGTGAGCCCGAAGTCGGCGGCCGTCATCCCCTCGGGCGGCTGGGAGCCGCGGTAGGCGGGCCTCGATGCCGCCGAATCGCGCAGCACGAAGAATCCGGCGAGCGCGACCGCGAGCGGCAGGGCGCCTGCGACGGCAAGGAGCACGAGCCGGCGAGTGGGCATCGGCACATGATGGCTGTGGGCGTACCAACAGCCGACGAAGACCCTCTTTCACCGCCTTTTCACTCGCGTGCAACCACGTCGGCACCCGGAAGACGTGCTCGGCGCCGAACACTCAGGGGAGATGAGGACGAGGCCCGCGCCGCTCCTCTGCGAGCTCCACGCGCACACGACGTGGAGCGACGGCATTCTCTCGCTCTCCGACCTGGTCGACCTCTACGGGTCCGTCGGCTTCGATGCGCTGTGCGTCACCGACCACACGTGCCGAGCGAACGATCCGTGGCTCGACGAGCACGAGCGCGAGGCCAGGGGAATCCACGCCGGCAACTACGAGGACTATCTCGCCGAGCTCGACCGCGAGGCGGTGCGCGCCCGCGAGCGCTACGACCTGCTGCTCCTGCCCGGCCTCGAGCTCACTTGGAACGACCTCGACCCGCTTCGCGCGGCGCATGCGCTCGCTGTCGGACTTCGAACCTTCGTCTCCGTCGACGCCGGCCTCGAGGCGGCGCTCGCCGGAGCGCGGAAGTCCGGTGCCGCGATCGTCGCCGCGCACCCGTTCGCAGACGAGGCCGACAGCTCGCCTGCTCGCACGACCCGCCGCTTCGCCCACGACCGCTCGACCCTCGATCCCCTCGTCGACCGTTGGGAGCTCTTCAATCGCACCCAGCTCTTCGCCTGGGTCGAGGAGGCGCGGCTCCCGTTCGTCGCAAACGCCGACTTCCACCGGCCGGAGCACCTTCCGGGCTGGAAGACGTTGGTGCCCTGCGCGAAGGACGAGGGCACGCTGGTCGGCTACCTCCGCTCCGAGCTGCCTGTCTACCTGACCCGGCTCGATCTCGACGAGCGCGTCGCGGCCTGAGCCCGACTACGACGCGCGACGCCTGCGCCAGCGCGACGACCGCGCGGGCTCTTCGCCGAGTGCGCGCGCCGCCGCGGCGACGTCGTCTGCGGACAGCGTGATCAGGTCGTCGGACTCGGCGGTGTCGAGCCGCCCCGCCAGGCGCAGCGCCTGCGCGTTCAGCGCCTGCTCGAAGAGCGTGCGCGCGAAGCGCGCATTCCCGAAGCCCTCGCCGCGCACGGCGCCGTCGAAGATCCCGCGCAGCACCTCGTCTGCACCGTCACCGAGGACGTACTCGTTGTCGCCTGCGAACTTCTCCGTGATCGAGACGAGCTCGTCCGTCGAGTAGTCGGGAAACGAGATCTCGCGCGCGAACCGCGACCGCAGCCCCGGGTTGGAGTCGAGGAACTGGTTCATCAGGCGCGGGTAGCCGGCGACGATCACGACCAGCCGGTGCCGGTAGTCCTCCATTCGCTTCAGCAGGGTCTCGACGGCCTCCGCCCCGAAGTCGTGGTACGCGTTCTCGCGGGCGAGCGCATAGGCCTCGTCGATGAAGAGCACGCCATCGAGCGCCCGCCGGATCACGCGATCCGTCTTCAGCGCCGTGGTGCCGACGAACTGGCCGACGAGCCCGGCGCGGTCGGTCTCGACGAGATGACCCTTCTGCAGCAGACCGACCGAGCGGTACATCTCGGCGAGCAGTCGCGCGACCGTCGTCTTCCCGGTTCCCGGGTTGCCGAGGAACACGAGGTGCTGCGAGGTCGCCACTTCCGGCAGGCCGGCTTCCTTGCGCCGAGCCTGCACCTGCAGGAAGGCCACGAGCGCGCGCACCTGCTCCTTGACCGTCTCCAGGCCGACGAGGGCGTCGAGCTCGGCCTGCAGCTCCTCGAACGACCGCTCCTGCTCAGGCCGCCGCAGCGCCTCGAACTGTTCGGTCACCCAGTCGACCGCCGGCTCGGAGGCCGGATTACGGCGCAGTTGGTCGCCGATGGTGCGGAGTACGTCGAAGGGCCCGGGCATGGAGCGGAAGTGTGCCCTAACAAAAGCTTTTCAGACCGCGCACCGGCAGCTAAAGCGCTGCGGCGATAGTCCGACGGCAACGCTTCCCACGAGGAGGTCAGAGATCGTGAAAGGCAAGCTCATCGTCTTCGGACTCGTCGCGCTCCTGGGGGTCATGGTGGTCAGCGCGGCGGCCGCGCACCGCTTGGTCACGCACAAGGGCACCAGGGGACCGGACGTCCTGAACGGCAGCGACGCCTCCGAGCGCTTCCTCGCGCGCGGCGGCAACGACCTGATCAACGCGCTCGGCGGCAACGACCGCATCTGGGCCGGCTGGGGCAACGACACCGTCGACGCCGGCGACGGCAACGACCGGGTGATCGCCGGCCCGGGCAACGACCGCGTCAACGGTGGTCTCGGGAACGACGTCATTCGCGGTCGTCACGGCGACGACCTCGTCGACGGCGGCGACGGCAACGACCGGCTCTGGGTCGGCCGCGGCGCCGACACCGAAAACGGCGGTGCCGGCGACGATCGCCTGCACGCGCTCGCCGACGACAACATGGTCGACACGATCAACTGCGGCGAGGGCCGAGACGTCGTCTGGCTGAACGCCAACGAGACCGACGTCGTCAACGCGGACTGCGAGATCCGTAAGACCGTGACCGTCACCGCGACCGACGCGGACTGACAGCCGCTCTCTTCCCTTTCTTCTCCGGACAAGCGAGGCCCGCCCTACTCCTCGGGGCGGGCCTTCGTTTTCTCGTACCAGGGGGTACACTCTCGCCGTTCAAAAGAGCGTCTGTTCGGCGGTAGTCCTCGTGACCTCCCTGACTGCGTTCGAAAACATCGAAAGGGAGGTTCAATCTCCAATGGCAACCGGAACCGTCAAGTGGTTCAACGACGCCAAGGGCTACGGCTTCATCTCGCCCGACGAGGGCGACAAGGACGTGTTCGTCCACCACTCGAACATCGAGGGCACCGGCTTCAAGTCCCTGACCGAGGGCGCGAAGGTCGAGTTCGAGGTTCGCGAGGGAACGAAGGGACCCGAGGCGACCAACGTCGTCACGACCTCGTAGGGCAGAGCCATAGCCGAAGAGAAGATCGAGTTCGAGGGCGAGGTCACTGAAGCTCTGCGGAACGGGATGTTCCGCATTCAGCTCGACAACGGCCACGAGACGATCGGCTACACCGCCGGCAAGATGCGCCGCTACCGGATTCGCATCTTCCCCGGCGATCGCGTGAAGATCGAGCTCTCGCCGTACGACCTCGACCGCGGGCGCATCGTCTTCCGCTACCGCTAGCGGCTTGGTGGGGCCACGCGGCTACGATTGCCGCGTGGCCCCCACCGACTCGCTGCAGGCGCTCCTCGAGGGCGCGTTCCCGGACGCAGACGAGGTCTCGGTCGTCGACCGCACCGGCGGCGGCGATCACTTCCAGGTAACCGTTTCATCCGGCCGCTTCGACGGGCTGTCGCTCGTCGAGCAGCACCGTCTCGTCTACGCGGCCCTCGAGGCGCCGCTCGCCGACGGGACGATCCACGAGCTGCGCATCAAGACGACATCGGAGGGAAGCACATGAGCAAGCTGAAGAGCCAGATCGAGGAGATCATCCGGAACGAGCCCGTGGCCCTGTTCATGAAGGGCACGCCGAGCTTCGTCATGTGCGGCAACTCGAATCGCGCCCTCGAAGCGCTGCGCGCGGCGGGAGCGCCCGTGACCGCCGTCGACGTCCTGCCCGACCCCGCATTCCGCCAGGAGCTCTCGGCCTTGTCCGGCTGGCCGACGATTCCGCAGGTCTTCGTCCGCGGCGAGCTGGTCGGCGGCGCCGACATCGTCGAGGAGCTGGCGGCGTCCGGTGAGCTCGAGCAGCGGCTCGAAGACGCCCTCGGCGAGCGCTACCGCGAAGCGCGCGACGAGCGCGTGGTCGCCCTCGCAGCCGCCTAGAGCGGCGCGGATTCGCGATAGGATAAATCCCTTCTGACGAGCGACTGCGAGCGGGCTTGCGCGAGGTGGGGGTTCACGTCTTCGGCGAGCGCAGAACGACACACTGGCTAGCGCGCACCCCTTTGAAGCGGCAACTCGGGGCATAAGCTTCGTGATCAGGATCGGAAGGCGTCGATTCCGAGTGAAAGCGGAGATTCAGGTGTCCCGGCGTCGGTCGACGGGACCGGCCACAAGTCATCGCGCACTGCTAGTCGTTTTTGTCGGCGTCGCCCTCATGGCCCCGAACGCCTACTCGTACGCGAGCTCGCTCGCCGGCGGGAAGCCGTCGTTTTCCAAGCCGCGGCGGTACCAAGACGGGAAGCTGCTCGGATATCGCCTGCATCCCGACGGGCTCGTGATCGGCGACGTGAACGGCGACAGCTGGCGCGACATCGTCGCAACGGGCTCCGATCTCTCGGGCAAGCTCGGCGGCGTGTCTGTGTTTCTGAACGGCGCCCCTGGCTTCGGGCCCGCGCACGCGTATCGGACCGGTAGCGAGCCTAGTGCTGCCGCTATCGGCGACGTCAACGGGGACGGCAGGCCCGACCTGGCGACCGCGGACACCAACAGCATCTCGGTCTTGATCAATCGCGGCGACGGCCGCTTCTCGAAGAGCGTGGCGTATGCCGCGAGAGAACCCTGGGACGTTGCGATCGGCGATCTGAGCGGAGACGGCAAGGCGGACATCGTCACCGTGAACCACAAGCCCTACGTGAACAGCATCTCCGTGTACGTGAACCGCGGCGACGGAAGCTTTCACCCCAGAGTCGACTACCGGATCGGGCGCGTGCCCGTTTCAGTCGCGCTTGCCGACCTGAACGACGACGGCCATCTGGACGTGGCAGCGGCGTGCCAGAACAACACCGTGTCCGTGTTGGTCAACCGCGGCGACGGTACGTTCCCGCCCAGGGTGGACTATGCAGCGCCGCGGCACCCGCGTTCAGTTGCGATCGCCGACATGAACGGCGACCGCAGCCCCGACCTGGTCACGGCCAACACCGGAGGCGACTCCGAGGCGCCCCTGAACACGGTCTCGGTGTTTTTGAACAGCGGCAACGGCAGCTTCGGCGAACGACGCGTCTTCCGGGTGAAGGGCGCCGAGGTCTCCTTCGGGCCGGTCGCGGTCGCAGACCTAAACCTGGACGGCAAGCAAGACGCGGTGGTCGGGCAGGACCTTGGCGACGGAATCTACGATCCGAAGCGGGTCGCGGTGCTTCTCGGTCGCGGCGACGGCAGCTTCACGCGGAAGATCGACTACCCGACCGGGCGGACCGTCGCGGACGCGTGGGTTCCCCGCGGAATCGCGGTCGGTGAGCTAAACGGCGACGGCAAGGCGGACATCGTGCAAGCGAAGTTCATCGACGTCTCGGTGCTGCTGAACAAGACGCGCCGCTGAGAACTGCCCACTCTGGAAGAACCTAGGAGGAGGGCGTTTCTGGGGCACCATGGATTCCCCCATGGGAGTTCGGGCCATCGCCGTACGGATGGCCCGAACAAGGGGAGGGGCGCCCCCGACCCCCCGGGGAGGCGCCCCACCATGAGTAGGAAGCCGGGAGCCGCATCTGGCACGGCCTCACGTGCATTAGCCCGGTTCCGAATGACTAGATGCCGCACCGGTTGCAACCTTGCGGTCTGCCCCGAAAGAGTGATTTCGTTAGCTCAGCTAACGGATTTTGTTAGACTGACTAACGATGACCAAGGATCTCGCTGAGCCCCGCTCGCCGACGGACGTGGCCGGCGAGCTGCGGCCGGTCCTGATGAAGCTCAACCGCGAGCTCCGTCGCGAGACGGCGGCGTTCGGCGTCACCGGCGGCCAGGCCGCACTGCTCCACATCATTCGCCGCTCGCCGGGGATCGGCGTGCGAGAGCTCGCCGCGCGCGAGCGCATCGCGCCGGCCTCGATGTCGGTGGCCGTGGCGCGACTGGAGAAGGCAGGCCTTCTGCGGCGGACGGCCGATCCTCTCGACCGGCGCCGCCAGGCGCTGTGGGTCACCGACGAGGGCGATCGCATCCTCCGCACGGTGCGTACCCGGCGCACCGCCTGGCTCGCGAGCCGGCTCAAGCGGCTCGAACCCGATCAGCTCGCGGCAGTCGAGGCCGCGCTCGAGCCGCTGGCTGCGCTGCTCGAGGAGGACGAGGTCGCTTGACGGCGGCCATCCAGGCGCTCAACGAGCGCACGTTCGTCAGCCTCCGCAAGTACCGCAATTTCCGCCTCTTCTTCACCGGCCAGGTGATCTCCGTCAGCGGGACGTGGATGCAGAACGTCGCGCTCGCCTGGTTCGTGTACGAGTTGACGCATTCGCCGCTCGCGGTCGGCGTCCTCACGTTCTGCCGCTTCTCGCCGCAGACGCTCTTCGGCCTGTTCGCGGGCGTCCTCGCCGACCGGCTCGACAACCGACGGCTGATGATCGCGACGCAGAGCGCGTCGATGGCCGTCTCGGTGGCACTCGCGGCTCTGGCGCTCTCCGGCGCCGCCCAGGTCTGGCACGTGTACCTGCTCGCCGTCTTCGCCGGAATCGCGCAGGTCTTCGACTCGCCCGGCCGGCACGCGCTCGTCTACCAGATGGTCGGCCGACAGGAGCTGCCGAACGCGATCGCGCTCAACACCAGCGTCTTCAACGCGTCACGCATCGTCGGGCCCGGAATCGCCGGCGTGTTGATCGCGTCCGTCGGCGTCGGCGCCTGCTTCGCGCTGAATGCGTTCAGCTTCGTCGCCGTGCTGACGGCGCTTCTGCTGATGAACACGGCCGAGCTGTACCCGGTCGAGCGGGCCGAGGAGCGCGTCACGCTCGTGGGCGGCGCGCGCGACGGTCTCGCCTATGCGTTCGCCGACCGGCGCGTGCGCCTCGTGCTGATGCTCGTGCTCGTCGTCGGCACGCTCGGCGTCAACAACGGCGTGATCCTGCCGGTGCTGGCCAGCGAGCTTCACGCCGGGCCGGAGGTCTTCGGACTGCTTTCCGCCGCCTTCGGGGCCGGAGCGCTCGTCGGCGCTCTCGTGACGGCCTCGATGGGCCGCGCGAGCTGGAAGGTCCTGCTGGCCGGGACGACCGGCTTCGGCGCGGCGATGCTCGCGATGACCCCGCAGTCGAGCGTCCTCGCCTGCGCCCTCTTCCTGCTCGCGGCCGGGATGTGCTTCACGCTGTGGAGCGCGAACTCGAACTCGCTAGTGCAGCTGGCCGCGCCGGACCACATGCGCGGCCGCATCGTGAGCCTCTATCTGTTCGCGTTCCACGGGCTCGCGCCCGCGGGCGGCTTGCTGATCGGCTGGCTGATCGAGGTCGGTGGAACCGACCTGGCCTTCCAGGTGGCTGGGATCTCGGCGCTCGCGATGGCGGCGTTCCTGCTGCCGAAGCGACCCTTCGCCCCTACGCCGCTACCTCGAGCCGCCGGCTGACCTCGGCGCGAATCGCGTCGGGCTCGGCTCCGAGCTTCTCCAGGATCTCGACCGGCCGCCCGCCGGCGTCCAGCAGCGACAGCAGGATGTGCTCGCTGCCGATCCAGTTGTGCTTCTGCGCCTGCGCCTGCTCGAGCGCGGACTCGAGCACGGCCTTTGCCTCATCCGTGAAAGGCAGCCGCCCTCGCGACGGTTCGCGCACCGCGTCGCCGCCGACCTCGCGACGAACGCCTTCGAGGTCGACGCCCAGCGCCGCCAGCGCCTGAGCGCCCGTCCCCCGCTCCACGCCCGTCAGGCCCAGCAGCAGATGCTCGGGCGCGATCTCGTCGGCTCCCAACGCGTGAGCCTCCTTCTGCGAGCGCATGACGATGTGCCGCGCGACTCGCGTGAAGCGCCGGTGGCCGAAGCGGCGGCCCCGGTGGTGGCCCCGCCTGCCCTGGTGGCCGATGCGTACCTGGATGGGCTCGTCGCCTTCGACGATCTGGTGGACGCGCTGATGGCTGAGGTCGAGAGCCTCGGCGATCTCGCGCATGGATCCGCCGGCCGCCTGCAGCCGCCGGATCGAGTGGTGGTAGTCGAGCTTCGCGCGATCAGCGTCGTGCTGGAGCTCGAGGAGGCGGGAGCGAAGCTCACGCGCCTCGTTGAGTATGTCTCTGTCTAGCGTCATAGACGTCTAGTGTACTAGACAGATGCAATCCCTGTCCAGAGGGATCGCCACGCAGCTTGCAGCGGCCGATACGACCCAGGATCGAGTCAACGGGCGAGGGCGGCCCCGCCAGTCAGGCAAGGAGGACCAAGATGAATGACGAGCGGACGCAGTGGCTCGACGCGATCCCTTCGCGTGAGGACGGACAGACGATGGCGGAGTACGCCGTGGTCCTCGCCGTCATCACCATCGCCGTGTTCGGCGCGCTCGGACTGCTGTCGGGGAACATCGTCGGCGCCATCAGCCGCGTCGCCGCCTACATCACGTAGGTCGAACGAGCAGGACGGCGGCCGCGCGCCCCCAACGCGTGGCCACCGTCCTTTGTTACCCCCCGAGCTCTTACCGGGAGAGGAACGGATCGAGATAGACGTCGTCGATCCGGAAGCTGCCGCCGTCGTTCGGCGCGGAGAAGCGGAACTGGACCGACGAGGTGAGAAGCGGCAGCGTGCCGCCGAGCATCCCGATCTCAGGCGAGGGCTGCCAGGCGCCGCCGCCGGGCACATTGCCGAACTCCGAGAGGCCGAGCAGTCCGCCGAGGCCGCCGAGGAGACCGCCGACGCCGCCGTTGTAGAGAACCTGCACCCTCAGCCGCGAGGCCGAGTAGCCGCTGTTCGTCGCGAAGAAGCGCATCTTGCTCGAGAGGAGGCTGATGCACATCGGGGCCGTCGTCGCGGTGCTGCCGGCCGGCAGCGACAGTGCGTACCGGTCACGTGAGCTGCGCACGAAGAAGGACTCGTTGCCCGAGACCACCCGCGCGTTGCCGGAGAGCGTCCAGCCGGTCGAGCCGCTCTCGAAGCCGCCGTTCGGCACGAGCGAGTACTTCGCGTAGTCGCGCCACGGACTGAACGGGTTGGACGTCGGATCCGGGCACGAGACGCCGAGTCCAGCGACGGCCGGACCGGCCCCGAAGACGAGGGCGATCGTGCCGACCACCAGCAGAGTTCGAAAGCTACGCCGCATTGCCACAGACCCCTTCCCTACCTCGTTGACGGTCTCACTCTGGGTCAGTCTGGGTGCTGGGTCATCACCCTCTTTGGGGAGCTGAGGCCCGAAATGGATCCCTCGTTCGAGTGAACGTTCGCGCCCGCGCGCCCGCGTAGGTCGATACGGAGAGAGTGTCGAGCGCCGAGCACCCGCTTGCGGCCGGGTCTCCTGCCGCCCATGCCGACCTGGATCCCGAGGCGGACGGCCTGATCCTGGCCTCGCGTCAGCGTGTCGTGGGACGGCTTGCCGACCGCGACCGCGCTGCGACCGCGCTGCTCGCCGGCGGCTTCATGGCAGCCGCGCTGGCGGCCAGCCTGCTGCTCGATTCGGCGCGCTCGCCCTCGCTGCTCGTCGTCCTCGGGCTGGCAGCCGCGTACGTCTTCGCGCTGCGGATCGAATTCGAGATCGGCACCGGCTCCGCGATCCCGACCCAGCTCGTGCTCGTCCCGATGCTGTTCCTGCTCCCGGTCGGAGCCGTCCCGCTCGTCGTCGCCGCCTGCCTTGTCGCCGGCTACGTCCTGGACGCTCGCGACAGCGGGATCCACCTCGACCGCGTGCTGCTCAGGCTCGTGAACTCGTGGCACGCGCTCGGTCCCGCCCTCGTGCTCGGCCTCGCGGGCGAGTCTGCGCCGTCGTGGGATCACATCTGGCTGTACGGAATCGCCCTGGTCGCCCAGTGGGTGTTCGACTTCTGCGCCTGCGCGACCCGTGACTGGCTCGGGCTCGGCGTCTCGCCGCGTTCGCTCCTGCGCTACTGGAAGAGCGTGCTGCAAGTTGACGCCGCGCTGGCGCCTGTCGGCCTGCTGGTGGCGTTCGCCGCGGTCTCGATGCCCTGGGCGTTCCTCGCGCCTCTCCCCCTGCTAGCCCTGCTCGGTGTCTTCGCCCAGGAGCGGAGGGCCAGGATTGACCATGCCCTCGAGCTCTCCGCCGCGTATCGCGGTACCGCGCTGCTGCTCGGCGACGTCGTCGAGGCCGACGACGCCTACACGGGCTCGCATTCACGTGACGTCGTCGATCTGGTCCTCGACGTGTGCGACGAGCTGGGCGTCGATCCGCGCGGGCGTCGTGATGCCGAGTTCGCGGCGCTGCTGCACGACGTCGGCAAGATCCGGATCCCCGCAGAGATCATCAACAAGCCGGGCAAGCTCGACGCCCAGGAGCGCGCGATCATCGAGACCCACACCGTCATCGGCGAGGAGCTCCTGAAGAAGGTCGGCGGCATGCTCGGGGAGGTGGGGACGATCGTCCGGTCGTGCCACGAGCGCTGGGACGGCGCGGGCTATCCGGACGGCATGTCCGGAGAGTCCATCCCCCTGGTCGCGCGGATCGTGTGCGCGTGCGACGCCTTCAGCGCGATGACCACGAACCGCTCGTATCGCGCGGCGCGGCCGGTGTCCGAGGCGCTCGAGGAGCTTCAGCGCTGCGCGGGGACGCAGTTCGACCCCCACGTGGTCGAGGCGTTGGTCGCGGTCGCCCAGCGGGGATAGGCCGCTTCACCCACCGCGAGGGAACTTGTTCTAGGGATCGTGTGCTCTTCGTTTGCGGCCGATATCTGCGGCGTCGGAAGTACAGCCTGCGGCGTGGCAGCCACGTCTCACGAATTCGCGGAGGTTCACTGCGTGTCCAGAAAGACGCTCTTCTCGAACGAGTCCGGCCAGACGATGGCCGAGTACGGCGTCGTGCTCACGGTGATCACGATCGCGAGTCTGGGCGCACTGGCGCTCCTCGCGGGCAACGTCATCGCCGCGATCGCACGCGTGGCCGGCCTGATCCCGTAGCGGTGCGCGTGCGCGGCCGCATGGACATGGACCTCGGCGCGCTGTCAGCCGATCGCTAGCCGATCTGCCAGGTGTCGCCTGAGTGCAGCAGCAAACGCAGGTCGGCCTCGCGCTCCGCTTTCGCCGACTCCAGCTGCTGGCTCATCAGCTCGTCGTAGACCGGCCGCTCGATGTTGCGGAAGACGCCGATCGGCAGCGGGCCCGTCGGTCCATGAGCCAAGCGCGAAAGGCCGAACGCGAGTGACGGGCTTTCGCGGTGCTCGTCGTGGACGAGCAGGTTCTCCTCGCCGACCTTGGCCGTCTCGACGATCTCGACCGTGCCGTCGCTGCGCTGGATGACGCCCTTCTCGCCGTCCTCGCCGAAGCGGATCGGCGCGCCGTGCTCCAGGACGATGCGGTTCGTCTTGTCGTCGCGGACGACGTCGAAGGCGCCGTCGTTGTAGACGTTGCAGTTCTGGTAGATCTCGACGAAGGCCGCGCCCTTGTGCGCGGCCGCTTTGCGCAGGACCTCGGTCTGCTGCTTGCGGTCGGTGTCGATCGCGCGTGCGACGAACGAGGCCTCCGCGCCCAGCGCGAGCGAGATTGGGTTGAAAGGCCAGTCGAGGGAGCCCATCGGCGTCGACTTCGTCACCTTGCCGAGCTCCGAGGTGGGCGAGTACTGGCCCTTCGTGAGTCCGTAGATCTGGTTGTTGAACATCAGGATCTTGATGTTCACGTTGCGACGAAGCGCATGGATCAGATGGTTGCCGCCGATCGACAGCGCGTCGCCGTCGCCCGTCACGACCCAGACAGACAGGTCAGGGCGAGACGTGGACAGTCCGGTTGCGATCGCCGGCGCGCGTCCGTGGATGGAGTGCATCCCGTACGTCTCCATGTAGTACGGGAAGCGGGCCGCGCAGCCGATTCCGGAGACGAACACAATCCGCTCGCGCGGGATCCCGAGCTCGGGCATGAAGGCCTGCATCGCGGCGAGGATCGCGTAGTCGCCGCAGCCAGGGCACCAGCGCACCTCCTGGTCGGACTTGAAGTCCTTTGCGGTCAGCTGCACGAGCGGCTTGCCGCCGTTGCCTTCGCTCATCTCTCGTTCCCCCGCTTGAAGTTGCCGGTTGCCTTGGCCATCGCCAGCTGAGCCTCGTCCTCGCCGGCGTCGCGCACGCGATCCAGGAAACGCGCCGCGTAGCCGCCGCGCAAGGTGGTGACGTCGCGGCCCTCGTGCGAGATGAAGACCTTGCCGTCCTTCGTCGCCCGGTAGTCGAAGACGCTCACAGCATCGCCTCGATCGCCTCGGCGAGCTCGTCGGAGCGGAACGGCTGCCCGCTGACGCGGTGGTAGCCGACGGCGTCGACGAGGAACTCGGCGCGCACGAGCTTCACCAGCTGGCCCAGGTTGATCTCGGGGATCAGCACCTTCGGGTAGCGGCGGAGCAACTCGCCCGTGTTGCGCGGGAACGGATTCAGGTAGGTGAGATGAGCCTGCGCGACCTTCTTTCCCTCGCGGCGCAGCCGGCGGACGGCGGCGGTGATCGGCCCGTACGTGCCACCCCAGCCGAGCACGAGCAAGTCGGCACCGTCGGGATCGTCGACGTGGAGCTCGGGGATGTCGGCGGCGATCCCTGCGACCTTACGCGCGCGCAGGCGCACCATCAGGTCGTGGTTGTCGGGGTCGTAGGAGATGTTGCCCGTGACGTCGGCCTTTTCGAGCCCGCCGATCCGGTGCTCGAGGCCCGGCGTGCCTGGAATCGCCCAAGGTCGCGCGAGCGTCTCGGGATCGCGCTTGTACGGCATGAAGTCGCCCTCGTGCTGGGCCGGCTCGGCAAACGCGGTCGAGATGTCCGGCAGCGACTCGACGTCGGGCAACAACCACGGCTCGGACCCGTTTGCCAGATAGGCGTCGGAGAGCAGATAGACGGGCGTGCGGTATTTGAGCGCGATCCGCGTCGCCTCGATCGCGACGTCGAAGCAGCCGCCCGGGGTGGGCGCGGCGATCACCGGCACCGGCGACTCCGAGTTCCTCCCGAACATCACCATCAGCAGGTCGGCCTGCTCCGGCTTCGTCGGCATTCCCGTGGACGGCCCGGCGCGCTGGATGTCGAGGATCAGCAGCGGCAGCTCGAGCGCGATGGCAAGCCCGATCGTCTCGGCCTTGAGCACGACGCCGGGGCCGCTCGAGGTGGAGACGCCGAGCGAGCCGCCGAACGCGGCGCCGAGCGCGGCGCCGACGGCGGAGATCTCGTCCTCGGCCTGGAAGGTACGAACGCCGAAGTGCTTGTACCGCGCGAGCTCCTCGAGGATCCCGGAGGCCGGGGTGATCGGGTAAGCGCCGAGGAAGAGCGGCAGCTTCGACTGCACGCTCGCGGCCACGAGACCGAGCGAGAGCGCCTGGTTGCCCGTGATGTTGCGGTAGGTGCCGGGCGCCATCTTGGCCGGCGCGACCTCGTAGGTGACGGCGAAGTCCTCGCTCGTCTCGCCGTACGCCCAGCCCGCCTTGAAGGCCTTGACGTTCGCCTCGGCAATCGCCGGCATCGAGGCGAACTTGCGCTCGAGGAACGCGATCGTGCCGTCGGTCGGACGGTGGTACAGCCACGACATCAGGCCGAGCGCGAACATGTTCTTCGAGCGCTCCGCCTCGCGCTTCGTGACGTCGATCTCCTTGAGCGCCTCGATCGTCATCGTCGTGAGCGGCACATCGTGGACGTTGAAGTCGGCGACCGTCCCGTCCTCGAGCGGGTTGGACGTGTAGCCGGCCTTTTCGAGGTTGCGCTCGGTGAAGGCGTCGCGGTTGACGATCAGCGTGCCGCCCTTCGGCAGGTCGCGCAGGTTGGTGCGCAGCGCGGCCGGGTTCATCGCCACGAGCACGTTGGGGGCGTCGCCCGGGGTGAGGATGTCGTGGTCGGAGAAGTGGATCTGGAAGCCGGAGACGCCCGGCAGCGAGCCAGCGGGCGCGCGGATCTCGGCCGGGAAGTCGGGCAGCGTCGAGAGGTCGTTACCGAGCACGGCCGTCTCACTTGTGAAGCGGGATCCCGTCAGCTGCATGCCGTCACCGGAATCGCCGGCGAAACGGATGATCACACGGTCGACCTGCTCGACGGGCTTGGCCATCGCTGTGTGAGGCTAGCAGTGCCCCACAAGGCGCTTCAGGGCGTGCTCACAAGGTGCGCGAGCGGGCTCGAGCGAGGATGAATCCGCGCCGTGCGGCGTTCGTACAGCGCAGGCCCGAGCGACGGGACGTGCAGGCGAAGCCGTCCTGCTTCCAGGTCTTGCCGTAGCCCAGGGTCCGAGCCTTCCGGTCGTAGACGGTGTCGCCGGCGCACGTCGCACGAGCAGCTCCGCGCACGAGCAGCGTGTAGCCGGTCCAGTCGAGCTGGCACGCGCGGCGTGGCTCCGGCTTGAGGCCGCTGAGGATGTCGCAGCGCAGGTAGGCCGGGCGGCGGTCGAGCCCGGCGGAATAGAGACAGCCGATGTTCCTGGAGGCGTCTGGAAGCGGACGAACGTCGTCTTGTCGGGCGCCGCCTGGGCCGGCAGCGTAGTGACCGCGAGAGCCGCCAGCAGCGTTCCGATCGCCTTCGGCATCGTCCTGAGCCTAGTCTCCGCTGTGCGGAAAGCGACACGCTTCAGGCACAGAACCGCCACGGACACGTGCGTCCGGTTCGCCTAGCCTGACGGCGGGGGGCTTGCACCCGCTTGTCGGGCGCGCGAACAGGTCACACACGCTGGAGGTGCGACTCGCCGAAGGCGTCCGGATAGCGCAGGCCGTAGCCGAGCGCGCGGTCGAGCCCGATGTGGGCCAGCCAGATCAACCCGAGCAGCACGCCCGCGTCCCATTCCACGATTGCGGAGACCGACGCAAGCAGGATCGGGCCGACGTAGGTGTGCACCGAGTCGTACGCGACGGCGCCGACGCGCGGACCGGCCGCCAGACCGAGGAACGAGAGGTCGGGCGCCAGGAACAGGACGACGAGCGCCAGGATGGAGAAGTCCTCGCGGACGTAGAGCGTGAGCGCCGCCCCGAAGAGCACGAGCCCCTCGAGGCGGAGCAGCACCAGCGGCAGGCGGGCGAGCACCCGGGCGACTTCGCCCCGCGCGTGACGGCTCCTGCCGGTGGATCTACCATCGGCGTGACCCCTCCAGGAGGTTCAGATGACGTCCAGCGCCTCCCTTGCCTCCGCGCGCCGCGACGCCCTCGTGGAGCGCCTCTTCGGCGCCACGATCGCCTCGTTCGAGCTCGGCTGCCTCTATCTCGGACACCGGCTCGGCCTCTATGCCGCCCTCGGCGAACGTGGGCCGCTCACGCCGGGAGCGCTCGCCGAGGCGTCCGGCATCCACCCCCGTTACGCGCGCGAGTGGCTCGAGCAGCAGGCCGCGGCTGGGATCCTCGACGTCGACGACCCGAGCGCCGCCCAGGACGAGCGCCGCTTCTCGTTGCCGGCCGGCCACGACGAGGTGCTCCTCGACGAGGACAGCCTCAACTACGCCGCGCCGTTCGCACGCTGGCACCTCGCCTGCGCCTTGACGCTCGAACGGCTCATGACGGCCTTCCGAGCCGGTGAGGGAGTGCCGTACGAGGAGTACGGCGACGAGCTACACGAGGCGCAAGGAGCGTTCACCCGCCCGCTCTTCCGCAACCTGCTCGGTCAGGAGTGGCTGCCGTCCGTGCCGGCGATCGACGAGCGGCTCCGCGCCGACCCTCCGGCCCGCGTCGCCGACCTCGCGTGCGGGCACGGCCACTCGAGCGTGGCGATCGCGCGGGCCTACCCGAAGGTGCACGTCGACGGCATCGACCTCGACGAAGCATCGATCCAGCGCGCACAGCAGGTGCTCGACGGCAGCCCCGACGTCCGCGATCGTGTGACGTTCGCCCAGCGCGACGGCGCCGACCCCGGTCTCGCCGGCCGCTACGACCTCGTCACGATCCTCGAGTCGCTGCACGACATGTCCAGACCCGTCGACGTCCTCAGCGCGACCCGGGGGATGCTCGCCGACGGCGGCTCGGTCTTCGTCGGCGACGAGCTCGTGGGCGAGGCCTTCACCGCACCTGCCGACGAGCTCGAGCGCTTCTACTACGGCGTCAGCGTCCTCCACTGCCTGCCGGTCGGCATGGTCGGCGATGATCCGGCTGGGACGGGCACGGTCATGCGGGCGGACACGGTGCGACGCTACGCGAGCGAAGCAGGCTTCTCGGCAGTCGAGGTGCTCCCGATCGAGAGCGACTTCTACCGCTTCTATCGACTCGTGCCCTAGGCGGACAGCGCGTCGCGGCTGACCCGCACCACGGTCAGGCCCCAGGCCTTGCCGTCGGCGAAGAGCGCGTCGGCGTCGACCTCGTCCGCCCACCCGAGAAAGTGGCGCTCCGGCTCGTCGTCGGTGGAGCCGAACACGGCCGCACGAACCGCCGGCTTCTCCACCCCGTCGAGGCCGAGCTCGAGGGCGTCCATGCGTGCCTGCGCCTCCTCGGCGGCCGGCCCCTCGGCGTACCCCTTGCCCATCAGCCGGCCTCCGCGAGCAGCGCGCTCAGGTCCAGCGGCTGTGTGAACATCGTGAACTCGCCGTCCGGCGTCCGCGGCCACTCCTCCTGCGGGCGGTCGCGGTAGAGCTCGATCCCGTTGTCGTCGGGATCGCGCAGGTAGATCGCCTCGCTCACGCCGTGGTCCGAGGCGCCGGAGAGCGGCACGCCGGCCTCGACGACGCGGCGGAGCGCCTTCGCGAGAGCAGTGCGGTCCGGGTACCGGATCGCGACGTGGTAGAGCCCGGTCGTGCCCGGAGGCGGCGGCTGACCGCCCTTCGACTCCCAGGTGTTGAGCCCGATGTGGTGGTGGTAGCCGCCGGCGGAGATGAACGCCGCCTGGTCGCCGATGCGGGTCATCTCGTCGAAGCCGAGCACGTCGCGGTAGAAGGCGAGGGCGCGGTCGATGTCGGACACCTTCAGATGGACGTGGCCGATGTCGGCACGCGGATCGATCGACTCGCTCATGCCGGAACGGTACCCCGATCGGTCAAACGGCTGGCGCGACCGAGCCGCACCCTATGCTCGACCGGTGCCGGTGGAAGCCGACGTTCGGCCCCGTGGGCCCTTCTCGCTCGCCCTTTCGGGCCGAGCCGCCGAGACGCGCTCCTATCGCGAGGGCCTGTTCTCTGCGCTGCTGTCGGTCGACGGGCGCGTCGAGCGCGGGATCGCCGCGCAACGGCGCGACGGGTCGCTGCGCCTGCGGGCGGAGACCGACGCCGGGCTCGAGCAGCTGCGCTTCGTGCTCGCGCTCGACGACGACCACTCCGAGTTCCTGCGCCGCTTCACGGACGACCCGCTCGTCGGGCGCGCCACGAAGCACCTCCGTGGCCTCAGGCCGCTTCGGACCGCCACGGTCGCCCACGCGCTCCTGCGCGCGGTCGCCGGCCAGCTGATCACCACGAGCGAGGCGAGGACGATCGAGCGCCGTGTCCTCCGCGCGGCGGGCTCGCCCCCAACCGCCGAGGCGCTCGCGCGCTTCTCGCCCGCGCAGCTGCAGCGGCTCGGCCTCTCGGCGCGGAAGGCCGCGACGCTCGTGCGCCTGTGCCGGTCGCTCGACCTCGAGCGCCTGCGCGGGTTGTCGGGGGACGGCGTCGCGGACCGCCTCGGCCGCGAACGCGGGCTTGGCCCCTGGTCGGTGGGCGTGATCTTCCTCGAGGGCCTGGGCCGCTACGACCGCGGCATCGCGCGCGACCTCGGCCTGATCAAGCTGCTGTCGGCGATCCGCGGCCGCTGGGTCGAGGCCGAGGAGACGGACGAGCTGCTGGCCCAGTACGGCGAGTGGCAGGGGCTCGCGAGCGTCTACCTGCTCGCCGGCTGGAGCCGCGGCCTCGTCCCTGTCCGCTCGACTCCGGCACAGATCCGCCAGAGCCGCGTGCGCGCCCGGTACGCCGCCGCTTGAGTGCGGGTTCTCGCCTCCACCGGCTGCGTCACGCACTACCCGACACGGGTGGACCACCGTCTGGTCGCTGATGTGCGTGCGCTGCCGGTCGACGGCTACGAGCTCTCGATCTACCCGGGCTGGATCGAGGGCGGCGAGGGCGTCGCGGCCGACCTGGCCGAGCTGGCGTTGCCGGTGGTGACGGCCCACGCGGAGAAGCCGATCGGCGCGCGCCTCAGCGAGGGCGACGCCGGAGCCGTCGACCGGCTGGAGGCGAATGCGCACCTCGCCGCCGGCCTCGGCGCCCGCCTGCTCGTTCTCCACCTCTGGGAGCTCCCCGTCGGCGACCGGCACCTGGAGCGAAACCTCGAGCTGCTCCCGGCGTGCATCGACGCCGTGGAGGCACACGGCCTCAGGCTGGGGATCGAGACGATCCCGTGCAGCGTCGGCTCGCCGCTCGTGAACGCCGCCCGCGCGGTCGAGCGCGATCCGCGCTGCCTCGTCGTCCTCGACACCGAGTTCCTCGCCCTGCACGGCCAGCTGGAGCGGGCGCCCGACGCCGGGCTGCCGGTCGGCCACGTGCACCTCAAGGACTTCGCCGGCGAGCTCCGCCCAGGCGACCCGCGGACGCGGTACCTCCTGCCCGGCGAGGGCAGCCTCGATCTCGACGGCTTCCTGAGCCGGCTCCGTGACGGCGGCTACGACGGCGCCGTCACCCTCGAGGCGTCGGCGGTCGCTCCGGATGGCGGGCTCGACAGGACGAGGCTCGCGGAGATTGCCGAAGCGCTGACCCGCCTAGACTCCGCGCATGGCACCTGACCCTCGCCGGATCGCGATCCTCGGTTGCGGCAAGATCGGCGAGGCGCTGCTCGCGGGCCTGCTGAGCACGGGCTGGCGGCGGCCCGAGGAGATCGTCGTCACCGCACGTCGCGACGACCGGCTGGCCGAGCTGCACGAGCGTCACGGCGTCGAGGCGACGCGTTCCAACGCGGAGGCGATCGCCCAGGCTGGCGTCGTCGTGATCGCGGTCAAGCCGCAGGACTTCGACGTACTGCTCGGGGAGATCGGCGGGCTCCTCGCGCCCGACCAGGTGGTCGTGTCGGTGGCAGCGGCCGTCCCGACCACGGCCATCGAGCGGCGGATCGCGGAGCCCGTTCCCGTTCTCCGCGCGATGCCGAACGCCCCGGCCACGTTGCACGAGGGTGTGGCCGGCCTCTGCGCCGGCGCCCACGCCGGCGAGGAGCACCTTGCCGTCGCCGAGGACGTGCTCACCCACGTGGGCCGCGTCGTGCGCGTCCCCGAGGCCTACATGGACGCGGTGACCGCGGTCTCGGGCTCGGGCCCTGCGTACTTCGCCCTGCTCGCCGAGGCGATGATCGAGGCGGGGATCCTGCTCGGGCTGTCGCGTGAGATCTCGACCGACCTCGTCGTGCAGACGATGTTCGGCACCGCCAAGCTCCTGCGCGACGAGCACATGCACCCTGTGGAGCTCCGCGAGATGGTCACCTCTCCCGGCGGGACGACGATCCGCGCGATCCACGAGCTCGAGCAGGCGGGCGTCCGGGCGGCGTTCCTGAACGCGATCCAGGCGGCAATGGTGCGCTCGCGCGAGCTCGCAGCAGGCGAGCCGTGAGCGACGCGGACATCAGCATCTTCGACACGGCCGGCGAGGCGCAGGAGGCGGCCGCGCTGGAGCTTGTAGCGGCGGCGCGGGCCGGCATGCATGTCGCGCTCTCGGGCGGCTCGTCGCCGAGACCGGCGTACTCTCGCGCCGCCGAGCTCGAGCCGGACTGGAGCCGCGCGGAGGTCTGGTGGGGAGACGAGCGCTCTGTGCCCCCCGACGACACGCGCTCGAACTACCGGCTGGCGAAGGAGTCGCTCCTCGACCACCTGTCGCTGGCGCCGCGAGCCGTACACAGGATTCGTGGCGAGCTGTCGGGCGACGAGGCGGCCGCGCTCTACCACGACGAGCTCGAGGGCGTGCATGTTGGCCTCGCCTTTCTGGGCATAGGCCCTGACGGCCACACAGCCTCGCTGTTTCCGAACGACGCCGTGCTCGAAGAGCACGAGCGTCGTGCCGTTCCGGTCCGGCGCCCGGACGTCGACCGCGTGACGCTTACGATTCCGGTGTTGTGCGCAGCGGAAACCGTCCTGTTCCTGGTGCTCGGTGAGGCCAAAGCCGACGCAGTCCGGCGCGCTTTTGGCGAGCCGCCGAGCCCGGAGACGCCGGCCAGCCTCGTCCGATCGGAGCAACGGCGAACGGTTGTGCTGCTCGATCGGGCAGCCGCGGCCCGGCTGCCCGCATAGACAGGCGTTGACCCACTGGTTTATAAAGCGTTGAGAATGGACGCGCCGACGCCCGCGCCGGAGCCACTCGAAGTCCTTACCATCGACCGCCCCGAGCAGATCAAAGCGCTGGGGCATCCGCTCCGCCTGCGCGTGCTCGAGCTGCTGGGCGAGACCGGCGAGGAGCTGTCGAACCGCGAGCTCGCCAGCCGCCTGGACGTCGACCCCGGCCACCTGCACTTCCACGTGCGGATGCTCGTCCGCGCGGGCCTGATCCGGCCGTCGGCCGGCGCCGGTCGCGCACGGGAGAAGCCCTACCGCGCGGTCGCCAAGGCGATCAGGGTCGCGCCCGAGCTGCTCGGCACCGGCTCCACCGACATCCACGCCGCCATGCTCGAGGAGGTGCAGCGCGGCTGGGAGAAGTTCGGCCCCGAGGGCCGCTTCCGCAGCGCGCAGCTGACCGCCCGCCTCGCGCCCGAGCACGTCCGCGAGCTGTGGCAGGCCTTCGTGGAGAAGGCGGAAGAGCTCGAGGATCCCAACCTCGACGCCGTTCTCGTCACCCTCGTCTCGCACCCCTACACCGAAGGCGAGTGACCCGGAAGAGCGGCGAGCTCAGCTCTGCCGCCAGCTCCCGCGGCCCCGCTAGCGCCTGCAGCACCAGCACCGTGTCTGCGACCGGCACGTCGTCGAGGTACCCGTCGCGGGTCTCGAACGAAGCGAGCACGCGCTCCACCGCCTGCACGTAGCCGACGCGGTCGCCCTCGGCGAGCGCGGCCAAGGCGTCCGCCACGTCCTGCGGGAAGTCGTCGCGCTCGCGGATCGTCAAGGCGAGGTTGCCCGCCTCCGTGTCCTCGGCGAGCACGAGGTGCGCAAGCGTCGCCGCGTAACGGCCGATCGGGGACTCGGCCTCGGCGGCGTCGGCCTCGAGCGCCCAGCGAGCCGCATCCTCGGCGCCTTCGCGGTCGCCTGCCAGCAGAAGCGCCTTGATTGCGCCGATCGGCCTGCCCCAGCTCCCTGGCGGCGCGTCGCGAAAGCTCTCACGCCACCGCTGGGCTGCATGGCCCAGCCACTTGGCTGCCTCGTCGCCGCGGCCGAGCATGAGCAGCGCGAGGCCCGCGCCGTTGGCGGCGTTGCCCATCCGCGTGAGCTGGCGCTGGCGCGGATCGGCCTCGGCGGGCAGGCGCGCCTCGCCGTCGTGGTAGCGCCCGATCTCCCGCTCGACGATCTCGTCCCAGCCGTCGCCCACGGGCCTGAGTATGGCGTCGAGGCGTTGACCGATCAGTCAATCAACCCACTAAGATCCGGGCAGTCATGGGCCGTGAGCTGCGGGAGGTCGTCTACGTCGACGGTGTCCGGACCGCCTTCGGGCGCGCCGGCCCGAAGGGCTTCTTCTGGAAGACCCGCGCGGACGACATGGGCGCGAAAGTCGTGCGCGAGCTGCTGCGTCGCAATCCGTCGCTGCCGCCGGAGCGCGTCGACGACGTCGTGTTCGCCGCGACGGCCCAGGTCGGCGATCAGGGCCTGACGCTCGGCCGGGACGTCGGCCTGCTCGCCGGGCTGCCCGAGACCGTGCCCGGTTACGCGATCGACCGCATGTGTGCGGGCGCGCTGACGGCCGTCACCTCGGGCGCGGGCCAGATCGGCTTCGGTGCGGCCGACGTCGTCGTCGCGGGCGGCGTCGAGCACATGGGCCACCACCCGATGGGCGAGGAGGTCGAGTTCAACCCGCGCTTCCTTGCCGAGCGGCTCGTCGACGACTCCGCCGTGTCGATGGGAGCGACCGCCGAGAACCTGCACGACCGCTTCCCGCAGCTCACGAAGGAGGACGCCGACGCCTTCGCCGTGCGTTCTCAGCAGCGGGCGGCCGCAGCGTGGCAGAACGGGGTGATGAGAGAGACCGTCGTGCCGATGAGCGTCTTCACCGACGAGGGCTGGGCGGTTGCCGACCTCGACCAGTTCTTGCGCCCGGACACGTCGCTGGAGGGCCTCGCAGAGCTGCCCACGCCGTTCCGCCCGGGCGGCCGCGTTACCGCTGGCAACTCCGCCGGTCTCACCGACGGCGCGACCGCCTCGCTGCTGGCCTCCGAGGAGGCGGCGAGGGAACTGGGCCTCGAGCCGAAGATGCGCCTCGTCGGCTTCGCGTTCGCCGGCGTCGAGCCGGAGCTGATGGGGATCGGGCCGATCCCGGCGACGAAGCGCGTCCTCGAGCAGGCGGGGCTGACGATCGACGACGTCGGCCTCTTCGAGCTGAACGAGCCGTTCGCCGTCCAGGTGCTGACGTGGTGTGACGCCTTGGGCGTCGATCCCGAGGACGAGCGGCTCAATCCCTACGGCGGCGCGATCGCGTGCGGTCACCCGCTGGCTGCCACCGGCGTCCGCCTCATGGCCCAGCTCGCCTACGGGTTCCGCGAGCGGCCGAACGTGCACTACGGGCTGACGGCGCTGTGCATCGGCATGGGCATGGGCGCCGCCGCGCTCTGGGAGAACCCGGCAGCCGCGTGAGCGACGTGCGCACAGAGTTCAAGCTGCGGCGCGTCGACACCGAGCGGGGCCCGCTCGCGCTCGTCACCGTGGACAACGGCGCCGACTACACGAAGCCCACGGTCTTCGGACGCTCCGCCTTCGAGTCGGCCCAGCGCGTGCTCGCCGAGCTCGAGGACGGCGACTGGGTGGCGATGGTGCTCACCGGCAAGCCGTTCGTCTTCGCCGTCGGGGCGGACATGACCGAGTTCCCGAAGATCCGCAGTCGCGAAGAGGCGATCGAGGGCAGCCGGGCGGGACACGACGCCTTCGGCCGCATCCGGGCGCTCCCCTACCCGACCGTGGCCGCGATCAACGGCGCCTGCCTCGGAGGCGGCGTCGAGATCGCCCTCCATTGCGACGCCCGCGCCATCTCCAGCGCCGTGCGCCACTTCGCGGTGCCCGAGGTGTTCCTCGGCATCTTCCCCGCGTGGGGCGGCACGCAGCTCGTCCCGCGGCTCGTCGACCCGAAGACGGCCGTGAAGTTCGTCGTCCAGAACCCGATGCGGCAGAACCGGATGCTGACCGGGGCCGAGGCGGTCGGGTACGGCCTCGCCGACCGACTGCTCGAGCCGGCCGAGTTCCTGGACGAGTCGATCGCCTACGCGCTGGAGCTGATCGACGCCGGCACCGACCGCGCCGAGCCGGACGCGTCCGAGCTCGCCGACGTGATCCGTCGTGCGCGGAACCAGCTCGACGACTCGGTGCACGGCGCGGCGCCCGCTCCGTACCGGGCGCTCGACCTGATCGAGGGCTCGGCGACGTGGAGCCTCGAAGAGGGCTACCGCGCCGAGGAGGAGGCGATCGCCGACCTGATGCTGTCGCCGCAGGCCCGCGCGTCGCTGTACGCATTCGACCTGGTCGACCGCCGCGCGAAGCAGGATGCGGGCCGGCCCGATGCGGAGTCACGCCCGGTCCGGAAGGTCGGGATCGTCGGTGCAGGCTTGATGGCGACCCAGCTCGCGACGCTGTTCCTCCGCCGGCTCGAGGTTCCTGTCGTCCTCCGCGACGTCAGCCAGGAGATCGTCGACCGCGCGCTCGAGTCGATCGCAGACGAGTTCGCCGAGCAGGCCCGGAAGGGTCGCTACACCGAAGGCAAGGCGCGCTTCCTCGCGTCGCTTGCAAGCGGCTCCATCGGCTACGACGACTTCGCCGACTGCGACCTGGTGCTCGAGGCGGTCTTCGAGGAGCTCGACGTCAAGCGCGAGGTCTTCGGCGAGCTCGAGCGGATCGTCTCGCCGGAATGCGTGCTCGCGACGAACACGTCGTCGCTGTCGATCACCGACATGGCCAGCGAGCTCGAGCACCCGGAGCGCGTGGCCGGGATGCACTTCTTCAACCCGGTCGCGGTGCTCCCGCTCGTCGAGGTCATCCGCGCGACCGAGACCGACGACCTGACGCTCGCCACCGTCTGGGACACGGCCAAGAAGCTCCGCAAGCGCCCCGTGCTGTCGGCCGACGCGCCGGCTTTCATCGTCAACCGGGTGCTGACGCGGATGACCACCGTGCTGATGGACGCGCTCGAGAACGGCAACACGGTCGAGGAGACCGACGAGGCAATTCTGCGCCTGGGCCTGCCGATGGCACCGTCCGTGCTGCTGCAGATGGTCGGCCCGCGCATCGCGAACCACGTGCTCGAGACGCTCAACGAGGCGTTTCCGGACCGCTTCCCGCTTTCCGAGACGCTGCGCAACTACGCCGACGGCAACGACGAGATCGTCGTGCGCGGCGACGCGCGCAGCAGCGTCGACGAGATCCAGCGCGATGTGCTCGAGGCGATCGCCGACGAGGTCGACCCGGATGCTCGAGGAGGGCGTGATCGCCGACGCGAAGGACGTCGACACCGCGCTGATCCTCGGCGCCGGCTGGCCGTTCTGGCTCGGCGGCATCACCAAGCACCTGGACCAGACAGGCGTGTCCGAACGCGTCGCCGGGCGTAAGCTCGCCGACGCGCATGGCGCTTTACACGCCTGAGGAGCGCGACGAGGTCGCAACCCGACTGACCGACCTGATCTCGGCGGACGAGCGGGTCGAACGCGTCGAGCTGTCCGGCTCGGGCGTCGAGGGATACCGCGACCGCTGGTCGGACGTCGACCTGGTCGTCACGGTCCGTGCCGGGATCGACCAGCTCGAGGTTGCCGACGCCTGGATCCCACGGGCCTATGACTCCCTACCCGTCCTGCATCACTATGCGGTCTCGTTCGGCGACGAGCACGTGCGCGGCTTCCTGCTCGAGAACCTGCTCGAGGTCGACCTCGGGTTCCGCCCCGGGCACGCGAGCGAGGGCGAATGGCCCGCGCCGGACGCGGACGGGGAAGCGGGGTTCGCCTGGCACGACGTCCTCCACGGGGCGATCGCCGTCGCCCGCGGGCACCCGTGGCGAGCCCAGTACTACGTCGGGCTGCTGCGCTGGAGAACGCTCGCACTCGCGACCGCCCGACTCGGCCTGCTCCTCGACGAGTACAAGGACGTCGACGACCTGCCGGTCGAACTCCTGGAGCAGCTCGACGACGCGCTGCCGCGCTCGCTCGAGCCGGACGAGCTCCGACGGGCGCTGAGGGCGGCGACCGACGCCTTCCTGCACGAGCTACGGATTACCCGGCCGGAACTCGCCGAGCGGCTGGCGAAACCGCTCGACGGGTTCCTGGCCGCTGCTGCGACCGATACGAGCTGACAGCCGGAAAATCGGCTATGCTGCGTCAGACGCCCGCCTCAGGGGACCAGCGGGCGGCTCTCTCAAAAGGTTGCGACGCACGAAGCGTCGCGCGCATGCAAAACACGACCGAGCACCCGACGATAGCGCCGGAGGCAACGGACGCTCTCACCGAGTCGAGCGCACGCGCCGAAGCGTGGGCAGGCGAGCCGTTCCTCCATCCCGACGAGGATCCAGCCGTCGTGCTCGCGCCCGGAACGGCGCGCAAGAGAGCGCTGGACGAGGCCCTCTCGGAGATCGAGGCGGGCAGGGCGGAGCCATCCTCGGAATGGAAGGTTCGCTTCGGCCTGATGCTCGGCCTGGAACGCGTGCTCTCGGAGAAGCAACCGCGCCTCGCCTCGGGCACCGAGCTGCGTCGGCACCAGGTGGACGCGCTGGCCGGGATGCTCACCGAGCTGATCGCGGCCAACCAGCGCGAGGACGAAGACCTGAACGGCAACGGGTACGCCGAGCCGGTGGAGGTCGACGAGGACGAAGACGAGGACATGACCGCCGAGGGCGAGGCCGAGGTCGTCGACCTCCAGACCGACCCTGGCGCCGTCCGCCGCTTCCGGTTCCGCCACCCGACCGCGTCGGGCAAGACCATCGCGGCCGCCGGCTTCGTGGAAGCGGCTCGCACGCTCGGCGTGCTGATCCTCACGCACCGCAGGCTGCTCGTCTCGCAGTTCACCCGCGACCTGACCGAGGAGGGCTACGGCGACCGGCTCGAGCCCGTGGTGGAGCGCGGCAGTCGGCCGAAGAGCAAGAGCCCGATCACCGTGCAGACCTACGCCTGGTTCGCCCGCCATGTCGGCTCGATCGACCGCGACGCGTACCAGCTCGTGATCGCGGACGAGGCTCACACCGCGCTCGGCGAAAAGACGAGCGCCGCGATCCGGAGCTTCCCGGAGCCGCTCTACGTGGGCATGACGGCCACGGAGCAGCTGATCGCGAAGCAGGTCTCCGACGTCTTCCCCGCCTCGGTCGACGACCTGCCCCTCCAGGACGCGGCCCGGCGGGGCCTGATTGCGCCGCTCCGCACGCTGCGGGTGCCGCCCGCGGCCGCGATCTCCTCGGTGCCCATCGTCGGCGGCGACTTCGAGGAGCGCGCGCTGGCCGCCGTCCTCGACCACCAGGCGCTGAACCAGGCGGCGGCGAGCCTCTATCGCGACCGCTTCGACAACACGCCCGGGATCGTCTACGCAGCCGGTGTCGACCACGCCTACAACCTCGCCAAGGAGTTCCGCTCGGCGGGGCTGAAGGCCGAGGCGGTCAGCGGCCGCACGCCGCCCGTCCGCCTGGCCGAGACGCTGGCCGCCTACGAGCGCGGCGAGATCAACATCCTCATCAACGCCCAGCTGCTCGCCGAGGGCTGGAACTCGCCGCGCGCGACGGTGTGCATGCACCTGGCGCCGACGGCGAGCCGCCGCGTCTACCAGCAGCGGATCGGCCGGATCATGCGGCTGCACCCGCGCAAGGAAGCGGGCATCGTCGTCGACTTCGTCAACAAGGGGTCGACGCACAACGACCGCGTCGTGTCGCTGCACAGCCTGCTCGACGCCGACTTTTACCGCGAGGGCGCCCGCGTGACGCCGGCGCCGAGGCGCCGCCCGAACCGCCGCGCCCGCCGCAAGCTCGCTCCGGCACCGTGGCTCGTCCCTGTGACCCCGGACGTGAAGCGGCGGCTGAACGTGATCGCGCGCGAGTGGCAGCGCGTCGACCCGCGCTACCTCGACGAGGACGAGCAGCGCTTCTGGGCGACGATCGCGGGGCGGCAGGTGCGGTTCGACGAGCGGGCCGAGTTCGTCCAGAAGCTGACCGACGGTCGCGCGAGCCGCGGCTGCCTCGAGCAGTTCCTGTTCACGTGCGCCGCGGAGAATCCGAACCGGCGGCTGCGCCTGATCGCGCTCGCAGACCGCGTCTCGATGCAAGTCGAGCGCGCCGACTTCGACGACCTCGTCACGCTCGTGACGCAGGCGCCGACCTGGGAGAAGGACCGCATCCAGGGGGTGCGCACGCTCCTGCGCGCGCTCGGCGCGGGCAAGGCAGACGCGCCCGAGCAGATCCTCGGCCGCTGGACGTGGAAGCTCGCACGGGCGACGCGCAAGGCGCAGGACCGGCGCGCCAGCTCGGAGTTCCCGGAGGCGAAGCGCCTGCTCGGCGCGCTCGCCAACTCCCGCGGCCACCGGCACGAGGAGAACGCGGCCCGGCTCGTGAACGCCGCGCTCGAGCAGCCGCTCCAGGTCGGCGTGGCGCTCCTCGCCTCGGCCGAGGGCTACACACCGCGCGCCAACCAGCTCATCGACGCGGCGCGCGAGCGGATCGCGTCGATCAACGACGTGGCGAACGCGCTCGCCGACAACCTGCCGGCGCCGAAGGCCCACCCCGGCCGCTCGCGGCGCAGGCGGCGCCGCAAGCGCGCCAAGCAGCAGGCGCAGAGCCAGGCGAAGCAGCAGCAGCAGGGCACAGTCGAGGCCCTGCCCGCACCGGCGCCTGAGCAGGCCGAGCCCGCACCCCAGCCGGCCCGCGCCGCCGACGGCTAGTACCGACGTAAGACGCCGTTAACGAACGCCTGATTACGCTCGGGGCAGACCATGCTCGTCCTGATCGCAATCGGCTTTGCCGCAGGGCTGATCACGGCGCTGTCGCCGTGCGTCCTGCCTGTGCTGCCGATCCTGCTCGCGGGCGGCGCCGCGGGCGGGCGGCGGCGGCCGTACGCAATCGTCGCCGGCCTGATCGCGAGCTTCTCCGCCTTCACGCTGGCCGGCGTCTGGCTGCTCGACGCGCTCGGGCTGCCGAAGGACTTCCTCCGCAACCTCGCGCTGGTCCTGCTCTTCGTCGTCGCCGCCTCGCTCCTCTTCCCACGGCTGGGGCAGTGGCTCGAGCGGCCGCTGGTACGCCTGAGCCGCCGGCCGGCCGGCGACCTCGGCGGCGGACTGCTGCTCGGCGCCGCACTCGGGCTCGTCTTTGTGCCCTGCGCCGGACCCGTCCTTGCAGCCGTCACCGTCGTGGCGGCGAGCCGCGACCTCGGACTGGACGTCGTCGTGCTCACGCTCGCGTACGCGCTCGGAGCGGCCGTGCCGATGCTCCTCGTCGCCGCGGGCGGGCGCTGGGCGGTCGGCATGCGCGCGGTGCGGGCCCATGCGC
The DNA here is from genome assembly GCA_963738205.1 of uncultured Actinomycetes bacterium. GTDB lineage: Bacteria > Actinomycetota > Thermoleophilia > Gaiellales > Gaiellaceae > DATFQE01. The sequence continues at coordinate 1,020,724 of CAVTVQ010000007.1, read as the reverse complement.
TCGGCGTTCGACGGGTGCTCGGCGCCGTGGTCGGCGTGACGGCGCTCGCGATCGCGCTCGGCGCCGACAGCCGCTTCCAGACCGCCGTGCCCGGCTACACCGAGTCGCTCCAGCAGCGGATCGAGCGCAGCTCTTCGGCCGACCGCCGGCTCGACCGGCTGACCGGGCGGCAGCACTCGGCCGCCGGCGACGAGGGCCTGCGCGACTTCGGCGCAGCGCCGGAGTTCGCCGGCATCTCGCGCTGGCTCAACACGCCCGAAGGCCACCCGCTCACCGTCGCCGGCCTGCGCGGCAAGGTGGTGCTGGTCGACTTCTGGACGTACTCCTGCGTCAACTGCCTGCGCACGCTGCCCTACCTCCGTGCCTGGGACAACGCCTACCGGGACAAGGGCCTGCAGATCGTCGGCGTACACACGCCCGAGTTCGCGTTCGAGCACGAGGCCGACAACGTCCGCGGAGCGGTCGCCAGGCTGGGCGTGCGCTATCCGGTGGCGCTGGACAACGACTACGGCACGTGGAACGCGTTCGGCAACCGCTACTGGCCGGCCAAGTACCTGATCGACCGCGACGGTCACGTCAGGTTCGTCCACTTCGGCGAGGGCTCGTACGCCGAGACGGAGCGGGTGATCCAGGGTCTGCTCGCAGAGCGGCCGCAGGCGCGGCTGGTGTCGTCGCAGATCGACGAGGCACTGCCGAGCCGCCGGACGACGCCGGAGACGTACCTCGGTTACCAGCGGCTCGCGAGCCTCGGCAACCCGGGCGTCGCGTCCGACCGCGACGCGCCGTACGTGCTTCCGGATCAGCTCGCTGCCGACCAGCTCGCGTACGGCGGCCGCTGGCGGGTCGAGGCCGAGCGCGCCGTCGCGGGCCGCAACGCCCGCCTGCGGCTCCGCTTCCGCGCGCGCGAGGTGAACCTCGTCCTCGGCGGCAAGGGGCGAGTCGAGGTGCGTCTCGACGGCCGGCGCGTAGGGACGGTCGCCGTCGACGGCAGCCGTCTCTACACCTGCTCGAACTCCCGCGGGTGCGCACGGGCCTGCTCGAGCTCCGCGTCGCCAGGGGCGTCGCGGGCTACGCCTTCACGTTCGGCTAGGACGCCTAGGAGCTCGGCCCGGGCGTGCCGTCACCGCCCTCGCGGTCGCGGTCGCGGAGAAAGCGCGTCAGCTCGGCGGCGAGCGCGTCGCCCGAGGGCAGCTGCGACTCGTCCGGAACGGTGTCGTCCGTCCGCTGCTCGAGCTCCTCGACGTACGCCTGCGTCTCCTCGTCGGTCGCGACGGCCGCGCTCACCTGCTCGGTGTAGGCCTCGCCGGCCTCGCGCAGCTCCTCGGTGTCGATGTCGACGTCGAGCAGCTCCCCGAGCCGGTCGCAGAGCGCCTGGGCGGCGCGCGGGCTGGGCGCGAGGGAGACATAGTGCGGCACGGCGGCCCAGAGGCTCGCCGACGGAACACCCGCCTGGCGGCAGGCGTCGTGGAGCACGCCGACGATCCCGGTCGGCCCCTCGTAGCGCGAGGTCTCGAGGCCCAGCCGCTCGACGAGCTCCGGATCGCTCGCGCTCCCGGTGACGGGTGCCGGCCGTGTATGCGGCACATCCGCGAGCAGCGAGCCAAGCGTCACGACCATCTCGATCTCGAGCTGCTTGGCGAGATCGACGACGAGCCCGCTGAACGCCTTCCAGCGGACGTTCGGCTCGCTGCCGGTGAGCAGCACGGCGTCGCGCTCGCTGTCGCCCAGAGCAGCGTGCCTGAACGCCGTCTCCGGCCACTCGATCCTGCGGGAGACCCCGTCGACGAGCGAGACGTGCGGCCGCGTCACCTGGAAGTCGAAGAAGCCCTCGGGGTCGATCTCCGCGAAGCGGTTCGCGTTCCAGAGCTTCGCGAGGTAGCCGGCGGCCAGCGACGCGCCCTGCCCGCCGTCGTTCCAGCCTCGGAACGCGGCGACGAGAATCGGGTTCCGCAGCTCGGGCTGCTCATGGACGATCAGCTCGTCGGCCATGCCGTCAGTCTAGGTGTCGTTCTCACCCAGTGAGCGCGGCGAGCGCCACATCAGCGTGACGAGCGCGACCGTGACCGTCCAGACGGCGGCGGCGAGCGCGACGTGGATCAACACGAGCCACCACGGCAGCTCGTTTCGCCACTGGATCTCGCCGACCGCCATCTGCACCAGCAAGAGTCCGAGCAGCGCCGCGGCCACGCGGAGCAGCCCAGCGGTAGCCGGCCGGCGGCGCCACAGGTACACGAGCAGCACGAGGAAGCCCAGCCCGAAAGCCGCCGTGGCCCGAACGTGGATCCAGATCGCGTCGGTGATCCGCCAGAGCCGGTCGACGACGTCGGGGTCGCCCGCATGCGGGCCGGCCGCCGTGACGAGCGTTCCGGTGAGCACCAGCACGAGGCAAACCGCCGCCAGAGCCACACCTCCGAGGGCAACCCACCGAGGCACCACGGGCTCGGCCGCGCCGCGCTCGAGCACGCGGGCCTCGATTGCCACGACGACGGCGCCCGCAAGGGCGAGGATCGCCAGCAGGAAGTGTGAGAGAACGGCGATCGGGTCGAGGTCGAGCCGAATCGTGATCAGGCCGAGCGGCGCCTGGAAGACCGTCGCGGCGGCGACGGCGAAGGCGAGCCAGCGAACCCACCTCGAGACCTGGGCGAGCCGCCAGGCCGCCAGCCAGGTCAGCAGGGACAGCGTGAGCGGGAGGATCGCGACGACCCGGTTGCCGAACTCCACCGCCTGGTGGTGATCCTTCTCCGGAAAGAGCCGCCCCTGGCCGCAGCCGGGCCAGCCTTCGCAGCCCAGTCCGGAGCCGGTCAGGCGCACGGTGGCGCCGCTGAGGATGATCAGGTAGAGGGCGACGGCCGACCAGAGAGCCAGCTGCGCGAACAGGGTCGGCGTCAACTCCAGGCGGCGGCCGCGCACGACGGCTCTGGACTCGACGCTCACGCTTCGAGGCTAGCGTCTTCGCCGTGCACGAACGACTGGAGACGGAGCGGCTCGTCGGCGAGCGGATCGGCGAGAAGCACCTGGAGCGCCTCGTCGAGCTGTACTCGGAGCCGCGCATCGCCGAGTGGCTGGGTGGAGTGCCGAGCGAGTGGACCTGGCTTGAGACGAGGGCGGTTCACTGGGAGGAGCACGGCTTCGGCGATTGGGTCTTCTCCGAGCGAGCCGGCGGTCTGGTCGTCGGTCGCTGCGGCCTGCGGCGCGTGGTCATCGAGGGAGTCGATGAGGTCGAAGTCGGGTACATGGTCGACCCCGGCCTCTGGGGTCGGGGCTACGCGACCGAGATGACCGAAGCCGTGGTCGCCGTCGGCTTCGACCTCGGCCTCGCGGACATCGTGGCCTTCACGCTGCCCGAGAACGTGCGCTCCTGGCGCGTGATGGAGAAGTCGGGGCTGAGCTACGAGAAGCCCATCGAGTGGGCGGGCCGCCCCCACGTCCTCTATCGAATCCGCAGCGGCTCCAACAGCGACGGGTAGCCGTCGGCGCCCGCGTACGGCGTCGGGCGCGAGCCGACGAAGAGGGGCCGGTCGGCGGCGTTCAGCAGGATGGGCATCACGTCCTCGCCGCGCAGGTGGCCGAGAATCCCGGACGCCGCCTGGAGCTCGCCGAAGCTCTCGACCCCGTCGGGCCTGACCCCGGGGCCTGCGAGCAGGAACGGCACGGGGTCGCCCGTGTGGATCACGTCCGGGTAGGTCGGGGTGGCGTGGTCGCCGGTCAGGGCCACCACGGCCCTGTCGGTGGGAAGGGGGCCGAGCTCGGCGTCGAGCGCCTCGATCGTCGCCCGTTTCACGGCCGGGTCCTTCGTGTGCCCCGCTAGGTCGGTCGCCTTCAGGTGGATGAACACGAAGTCGTCGCCGGCGGCGAGCCGCTCCTCGACCCGCTCGAGGCGACGGCGGAGGTCATCGGCGGGATCGTCGCCTTCTGGCTCTTCGATCGCTGCCAGCCCGACCGTTCCCGCCAGGCCGCGGAGGAACGCGGATTCGCCGACGAACGTGCCACGCAGTCCGTGGCGTTCCTCGAAGGTCGGCACCTCGCGCGGTCGGCCCCACCACTTCAGCGTGATCACGTTGAACCGCTCGCCGTCGAGCCGGTCGATCACGGTCCGCGTCCACTCCTCGACTGCGCGCGCCGTCCGTTCGGCCTCGGGCACGAGCGCCCGCGGCCGCAGCACCGGATGGCGGTCGCGGAAGAACGCGTCCGTGTCCGTGATCCGCTCGTCGGCGTCACCTTCGATCCGCAAGACGGCCTCGCCGCGCCGCGTGTGCGCGAGCGAGAAGCTGAGGCCGTCGACCTCCAGGCCGTCGCACGACTCGACGAGGCGCCGTGCCTCCTCCTCGTCGTCGCCGGAGCGGGGTCGGCCGGTCAGCCACAGCTCACCCTCCCGGACGTCCGCCGGCCGCAGCGCCGCGTAGGCGAAGACGTCCTCCGAGTCGACCTCCTGCCCCACACCGACCGCCTCGAACACCGCGCGGCCGGGAAACTCCTCCGGCCGGTAGCCGAGGATCGCCCAGTGGGCGAGCTCGCTCGAGGGCGCCCGCCCGGGCCCGAGCGAGAACAGGACCCCGTTCGACCCGGCCGCCGCCAGCCGGTCGAGCTTGGGCGTGTCCGCGAGCTCGTTCGCGGTGCGTCCGCCGAGCGAGGCGTGCGCCCGGTCTGCGAGCCCGTCGAGGAGGACGACGACGATCGGATGCACGAGCGCCGTTAGACGGAGACCCGGTCGACCGATCGGATCACGCGGGCGACGCCCGGTGGCACGAGCTCCTCCCAGTCGCCACCCGTGCGGAGCGCCTCGCGCACGGCCGCGCCCGAGATCCGCTTGTCGATGCCCTCGTCCAGCACGACGACCTCGTAGCCGGCGTCGCGCAGCCGGTCGAGCTTGGTGCCGCCCCACTCCGAGAAGAGGCGGATGTACTGCGTCACGCCCTCGGGGACGTACGCCGCCCACAGATCGGGCTCGTTGACCGGGAACGGGATCACGTGCACGCGGTCGAGCGCGAGCCCGGCGCCGCGCGCCGCCGCTTTCACCATCAGGAGCCGCTCGGCGTAGCTCCACGGGTTCGACTCGGGCAGGTGACGGAGCGGGTCGCTCGCCTCCCGCTTGATCCGGGTGGGATCGGGGTTGGTGACCCCGACGAACACCTCGTCAGAGCGCTCGTAGGCCCCGCGCAGGTACTCGAGGTGACCGTTGTGGAAGGGCTGGAACCGCCCGTGAACCATGCCCTGGCTCACGTGACGAAGACTCCGGCTCCCTCCTGGACGGTCCCGACCCGGCGGACGAAGAGCTTCGAAGACTGGAACTCGGCCTCGAGCGCCGGCCCTCGGTCAGCAGGAATCGACACGAGCAGACCGCCGGCGGTCTGGGGATCGAAGCCGAGCGTGTCGAGCGTCGCGGGCACCCGTGCGTCAACGTCGACCTTGCCGGCCACGAACTCCCGGTTGCGCGGATCGCCGCTCGTGCGCACGTCCTTGCGGGCGAGGTCCAGCGCACCGTCCAGCGCCGGGAAGCGCTCCGATTCGAGCACGATCTTGACGCCGCTGCGGTCGGCCATCTCGTGCGCGTGGCCGAAGAGGCCGAAGCCCGTGACGTCCGTGACGGCGTTCGGCCCCAGGCGGCGAAGCACGTCGGCGGCGCCCGCGTTCAGCGTGCGCATCCAGTGAACCGCGCGCTCGAGCTGCTGCGAGCCGGCCAGAGCGCGCCTGTAGCCGGTCATGATGAGGCCCGTCCCGAGCGGCTTCGTGAGGTACACGGCGTCGCCGACCTTGGCGGCGCTCTTGTGCCAGATGCCGTCCGGGCTGACGGTCCCGACCACGGCCAGGCCGTACTTCGGCTCGTCGTCGCGAATCGTGTGGCCGCCGGCGAGCAGACCGCCGGCTGCGCGCACCTGCGCGTCGGCTGCGGCGAAGATGGCCGCGAGCATCTCGGTCGGCAGCTCCTCCGGGAAGGCGGCGATCGAGAGCGCCAGTAACGGCGTTCCACCCATCGCGAAGACGTCGTTGAGGGCGTTGGTCGCGGCGATCGCCCCGTAGTCCGCGGGGTCGTCGACGACCGGCGGGAAGAAGTCGAGCGTGAAGATCAACGCCCGCTCGTCGTCGAGCTTGTACACGGCGGCGTCGTCAGCGGGCGCGAGCCCCACGAGCAGGTTCTCGGCCTCGACCGGGACGAAGCCCTGGAGCAGCTCCTCGAGGCGGGCGGCCGAATACTTGGCGGCACAGCCCCCGCACGAGGTCAGCTCGGTGAGCTTGATCCCTCCGGTTTGGACGTTCACGGCGGCAGCCCCCTCCTCGGGTCGGCGAAGCGTACTCAGTCAAGAACGGCTTCGACCGTGGAGGCATTCCTGAAACGCATCCAGCGGCGGCGGCTCGGCCGCCGCCGCTGTCAGGGGAGAGGAGGAGGACGACGCGCGCGATCCCCTGCGCGCAAGGACGCACGCGTTCTTCGACGCGGTGCCTAGGGCCCCTTCGCGATCGGCACGTCGACGAGGTTTCCCCATTCGGTCCAGGAACCGTCGTAGTTCTTGACATCCTCGTATCCGAGCAGCTCGCGGAGGACGAACCAGGTGTGTGCGCTCCGCTCGCCGATCCGGCAGTAGGCGGTGACCGACTTGTCGGGCGTCACGCCCTTGGCCCCGTAGAGCTCCCGCAATTCGTCGGCCGACTTGAACGTGCCGTCGTCGCGGACCGCCTGGGCCCACGGGATCGACTGCGCCGTCGGGATGTGCCCGGCGCGCTGGGCTCCCTCCTGCTCGTACCCCGGCGGCGAGATCAGCTCGCCGGTGTACTCCTGCGGGCTGCGGACGTCGACCAGCTCCTTCCCGGACTGGCCGAGACCCTCCCGGACCTGGTCGCGGTAGGTGCGGATCGACTCGTCGCGCTCCTCGGCCGCGTAGCTGCCCCGCTGGACGGCCGGGATGTCGGTCGAGAGCTCGCGACCCTCGTCGATCCACTTCTGGCGGCCGCCGTCGACGATGCGCACGTCGGCGTGGCCGTAGATCTTGACGTACCAGTACGCGTAGGCGGCGAACCAGTTGTTGCGGTCGCCGTAGAGGATCAGCGTCGTGTCGTTCGAGATGCCCGACCTGGCCATCAGCTCCTCGAAGGCGTCCTTCGCGATCAGGTCGCGCTCGATCGGATCCTGCAGGTCCTCGCGCCAGTGCAGCTTGCTCGCCCCGGGGACGTGGCCCTCGTCGTACAGGTCCGGGTTCTCGTCAACCTCGGCCACCACGTGCCCCGCGTCGCCAAGGTGCTCCGCAAGCCAATCGGTGCTGACGAGAACGGGCTTTGCGTAGCCGTCGGCCATCGGCCGAACGCTACAGGTCGCCAGCTTGCGGCACGCCGACGACTCCGTGTCTCACACGGAGCGCAGGGAGTAAGAAAAAGGCGCCGGCTCCCCCTCGGGAGACGCCTAAATCTCCTGCCTCGCGACACATCCGGTCGGTCGAGGCGGCTTGTCCTCGGAAGTAAGACCCCACTGGAACCTCGGACGGGCCGATCCGAGCTTCCGTGCCTGGGCGACACGAGCGAGTCCCCGTAGAACGGACTCGCCCGGGTTAGAAGTCGGCCAGGTGGCCGTCGAAGAAGCCGCCGCCCGTCACGGCCGCCGCGATGGCGAGCGCGAGGAGAAGCAGAATTCTGGCGTTGTTGTAGTGCTTCAAGCTGGTCACCTCCTTCGTTGTCTTAGAAGCGAACGTCCTGGAGCGCCTCGGCCGCGCGGCGGTACAGGCCGGCGGCTGCGCGATCGTCACCGCGACGCGTCGCCAGGTCACCCTGGGCGATCCACGCTGCGGCTCGGTGGCTGAGGGAAGAAAGCTGTTCGAAGCTCGACTCGGCAGAGCGGAAGGCCGAATCGGCCTCGTCGAGACGGTCCTGCTCGAGTAGCGCGCGCCCGAGGACGAGCTGCGCATTGCCGATCTCGTCGAGGTGGTCGACGCGGTCCTTGAGCAGCTCGAGCGCCTGGCGGGCCTGCTCCTCGGCCGGGCGAATGTCGCCCGAGCGGAGGTGCACCTGCGCGAGCGAGTTGACCGCGCGGGCGGCGTCCTCCTCGCTGCCGTACTCGAGCAGCACCTTGAAGGCGTCCTTCAGGTACGTGACCGCCTCCTCGGGCTTGCCGAGGAGGAAGTTCAGGCCGCCGAGGTTGTTGAGCAGCTTGCCGACGTTGGCTCGGTCGGCGATCTCCTCGTACTGGGACTTCGCGCGCTCCGCGTACGAGCGGGCGAGCACCCAGTGGCCGTCGCGCTCCGCGACGAGCGACGCCTGGAAGTAGACGTGGGCGACGGTGCGACGGTCGTTGAGGCCTTCAGCCAGCTCGAGCGCGCGCTCGACGTCCTCGCGCGCGGCTTCGAAGTCACGCTGGCGGCGGTAGCAGCGCGACCGCCAGCCAAGGATGTTGGAGCGCAGCAGGTCGCACGGCATGCCCGAGCGCTCGGCCAGCGTCAGCGACTCGTTGAAGAGGCCGACCGCCGTCGAGACGCTCTGCAGCTTGTAGCGGCAGACGCCGAGCCGAAAGAGGACGTCGGCGCGGTCGAGATCGGAGAAGCCCGGCGCCTCGGTTGCCTGACGCGCGCGGGCGAGCAGCTCGCCCGCCTCGCGCAGCTGGCCCTCCTGCATGCGGGCCCACGCCTCGCCGCCGAGCGCCCTCACCTCGAGCTCGGGAGCGGCGATGCCCTGAACGGCGGGCGCGACCTTCTCGTACTCGGCCAGCGCGTCGTCGTACCGGTGGTCCTCGGTGAGCGCCTCCGCGCGGGTGAGGACGGTCTCGATGCGACCGCGCTCGTTCGCCGAGACGCCGTTCGCCAGGAAGCCTGCGTCGACGCCCAGGCGGGCGGCGAGCCAGTCGATCGTCTCCTTGGTCGGGCGCGTCTTGCCGCGCTCGATCTGGCTGACGTACTCCTTGGAGAAGCGGTCGCCCGCCAGTTCGGTCTGCGTCATCCCCGCGGACATGCGCAGCTGCCGCACGCGCTCGCCAAGCTTGAGGCCGGCGCTGCGCGGCGCGGTGCGGGTGGGTGCGGGGAGGTCGGTGGTGCGGGACATGGCGGACATCGTGCGTGTAGTCAAGCGCACACTTCACCTTCGCGCAACCCGCCCGAAGGGCCATCCCCCAAATGGGGCATGTTCATGCGGTTTACCCGGTCAAGTTCCCTTGCTTCGAATCACTTGACTGAGGTACTTGACGAGTGCGGGAACCCGTTCTATAGTCAGTCCACCTTGCAGCGTCGCTCAGACGCCAGAGCGGAGGTGCAAGGGGCGCGCCACAGAGATGGCGACACAAGGGCCGGAGGCTTTGGCTGGGCCGCAGAGCCAAAAGTCTCCGGCCTGTCGCCACCCACATAGAGGTGGCCTTTATGCCGCCACACACATGAGCCCCCGGAGCCGCAGCCGGGGGCTTTCTTTTGGTCCGGGCACCCGGGATGCTCCGCTTCACCGACAATCCCGTGTGATGCAGATCTCGCTGGTTGACACCGTGTCCGACTCGCTCGTCGAGGCGTTCGAGCGGCTGTTGCCGCAGCTGTCCTCCACGGCGCGACCGGTATCTCGTGCAGAGCTGGAGACGATCGTCGACTCTCCGGCCACCTCGCTGCTCGTGGCGCTCGACGGCGACGAGGTGCTCGGCACCCTGACGCTCGCGGTCTTCAGGGTCCCGACCCGCGTGCGCGCGTGGATCGAGGACGTGATCGTCGACGAGAGCGCGCGTGGTCGCGGCGTCGGCGAGGCTCTGACGCTCGAAGCCGTCGTCCGGGCGCGGGCCGCCGGCGCGCGCTCGGTGGACCTCACCACACGTCCGACCCGCGAGGCCGCCAACCGCCTCTATCGCCGCCTCGGCTTCGAGGAGCGCGAGACGAACGTCTTCCGCCTGGCGCTCGACTGACTAGGCGTCCGGGGTGCGGCCGGTCATCCACTCCCGGCGCGCGTCCATGATCTTCGCGAAGTCGTCGCCCACCACGCCGCCCAGGCGCCGCCCGACCGTGCCCAGCAGGCCGAGCGAGATGAAGACCCACGCTTCGACGTCCGGGTCGCGGCCCGGGAGGATGCCGCCCGCCGTCTGGGAGGCGCGGATGACGTCGGCCACGTGGCGATGGACGTCCTGAAGCTGCCGACGGAGAAACTTGCGCATCTCCGGGTCGTCGCTCGCCTCCGACAGCGACTGCAGCCAGAGGTGGGTGAGCTGACCGCGCCGATCCTTGGTGGTCAGGTACGCCGTGCCCATGGCCATCACCCACAGCGTCGGATCGGGCTCGTCCTCGATGGCGCCCTCCCACAGCTCGCGCGTGTCGCGCCACGCCTCCTCGAGACACGCGAGGTAGAGGTCCCGCTTCGAGCTGAAGTGCCGGTACAGCACCGGCTCCGTCACGCCCGCGTGCTTGGCGATCTCGGCCGTCGTCGTGCTTCGGTACGAGCCTCGCGAGAAGATCACGCACGCCGCGTCGAGCACTGCCGCGCGACGCTCCTCGGCGGGGAGCCGTGTTCGCTGGACGGTCATGCGGCGGTTTCCGTCACGGGTGCCGCAGCCTGCGTGCGGCGGCTGGCGCGCACCGTGGTGACCGCGAGCACGGCGCCCGCCAGCGCGATCAGCGCGGCCACCTCGAGCGCGGTCGAGAAGCCGTCGACGAACGCCTGGGGCGTCCGGCGGCCGCCGGCGACGTGCGCGACGATGGCGCCGATCAGCGCGATGCCAACCGAGCCGCCGATCTGACGCGACGAGTTCAGCACCGCGGAGCCGACGCCGGCCTTGTCCACGCGGACGCTGCTCATCACGGCCGCGGCGCTCGGCGTCATCACCAGCGCCATGCCGACGCCGCCGATCAGCATCGCCGGCAGGATCCGCCAGTACGTCTCGTCGAGCCCGAGGCGCGAGAAGTACAAGAGCTGGAGCGAGAGGAGCGTCATGCCGGAGCCCATCAGCCAGCGAGAGCCGAAGCGGTCGGACGCCTTCCCGGCGATCGGCGCGATCAGGACGATCAACAGCGTCATCGGCAGGAAGGCGGCGCCCGCCTGCACAGCCGAGTAGCCGAGGATGTTCTGCATGTAGAGCGACACGAAGAAGAAGACGCCGAACATCGCCAGGGCGACGAGCAGCATCACGGCGTTCGCGCCGGCGAAGGTCCGGTCGCGGAAGAGACCGAGGTCGAGCATCGGGACGCGCTGGTGCTGCTCCAGCAGCACGAAGCCGACGAGCGCGACGACGGCCACCGTGAAGCACGCCAGGATCCGGCCTGAGGTCCAGCCGTACGTGTTCGCCTCGATCAGCCCGTACGTCAACGAGAACAGGCCGATCCCCGAGGCGAGCAGCCCCGGCAGGTCGAGCCGCTGGTTCTCGCTCATATCCCTGCTCTCGTCGATTAGGAGAAAGCTGGCCGCGATCGCGGCGATGCCGACCGGCACGTTGACGAAGAAGATCCAGCTCCAGCTGGCGTGCTCGGTCAGCAGGCCGCCGACAAGCGGGCCGATCGCGAGCGCGAGGGCGGACACGCCGGCCCAGATCCCGATCGCCGTGCCGCGCTGCTCGGGCGGGAAGGTCGCCGAAATGATCGACAGGGTCGCCGGGTTCATCAGCGCCGCGCCTACGCCCTGGACGATCCGGGCCCCGATCAGGACGTTGGCGCTGTCGGCCAGGCCGCAGGCGAGCGACGCGAGCGTGAAGATCGTGAGCCCGACGACGAAGATCAGCCGCCGACCCATGAGGTCGGCCAGCTTCCCGCCCGTGAGCATGAAGGCGGCGAAGGTGAGCGCGTAGCCGGTGACGATCCACTCCAGCTCGGAGAGCCCGACGCCGAGATCGTCCTGGATCGCCGGCAGCGCGACGTTCACGACCGTGTTGTCGAGCATGATCATGAACAGCCCGAACGAAACGGCGGCGAGCGTCCACCACTTGCGCGTCTCGGGATCGAAGATTCGGGCCTTCACGGTTAGCGACCGCTAACTTAGCTGGCACTAGCCAACGGTGTCAATGGTGTGACCGCGCGTGGGCACTAGGCTTCGCTGCAGTGGCCGAGGTCGTCTGGCAGCCCACGCAAGAGGTGCTCGAGCGCGCGAACGTCACGCGCCTGATGCGGCGCCACGGCTTCGACGACTACGGCGAGCTCCTCCGTCGCTCGCAGGACGATCCCGAGTGGTTCTGGGCCGCGGCAGTCGAGGACATGGGGTTGGAGTTCTCGCGCCCGTGGGACGCCGTCGTCGACCTCTCGCGTGGCCCCGAGTGGGCGACGTGGTTCGTCGGCGGCACGGTCAACATCGCCGCGAACTGCGTGCACCGCTGGGCCGAGCGGACGCCGGACACGACCGCCTGCGTCTCGCTCGCCGAGGACGGCACGCGTCGCACGCTGTCCTACGCGGCCATGTCCGACCAGGTCACGCGGCTCGCCGAGGCTCTGGCCGCGCGGGGAGTCGAGGCAGGCGACCGCGTTGCGATCTACCTGCCGATGTCACAGGAGGTCGCGGTGGCATCCCACGCGTGCGCCCATCTCGGCGCGATCCAGGTGCCGATCTTCTCGGGCTTCGCCGCGCCGGCCGTGCTTCAGCGGCTGCAGGCGTCGGAGGCGAAGGTGGCGATCACGACGCCGGTCTCGTCCCGGCGCGGCCGTGCGGTTCCGATGCTGGAGATCCTCGAAGAGGCGCGCGCGGGCGCTCCCACACTGGAGCACGTCGTGCTGGCGCCATGGGATGAGCTCGTCGCCGAGCAGCCGGGGACGCTGCCGCCTGCTGAGCTCGACTCGGAGACGCCCTACCTCCTCACCTACACGTCCGGGACGACCGGCACGCCGAAGGGAGTCGTGCACGTCCAGGGCGGCTTTCTGGTCTCGATCGCGCGCGAGGTCTGCTACCAGGCCGACGCTCGTCCCGGCGACGTGATCCACTTCGCCACCGACATGGGCTGGATCATGGGCCCGTGGACCGTGGTCGGCGGGCACGCGCTCGGCGCGACGCTTGTCTTCGCCGAAGGGGCGCCGGACTTCCCGCCCGACCGCCTGTGGCGGCTGATCGAGGACGAGCGCATCACGATTCTCGGCGTCTCGCCGACGCTCGTCCGCGCGCTCATCCCGCAGGGCGACCCGCAGACCGACCTCTCGTCGCTGCGCACGATGGTGACGACCGGGGAGCCGTGGAACCCGCAGCCCTACCGCTGGCTGTTCGAGCAGGTGGGGGGCTCGCGCTGCCCGATCATCAACTGCTCGGGCGGCACCGAGGTCGGCGCGTGCTTCCTCTCGCCGACGCCGGCGGTCCCGATCAAGGCGTGCTCGCTCGGCGGGCCTGCGCTCGGGATGGCGATGGACGTCATCGACGCGGAGGGCAACTCGCTCGTCCGCACCGGGGAGGTGGGCGAGCTCGTCTGCCGCAAGCCGTTCCCCGGGATGACACGCGGGTTCTGGCGCGACCCGGAGCGGTACCTCGAGACCTACTGGTCGCGTTTTCCCGGCGTCTGGACGCACGGCGACTGGGCCTCGGTCGACGAGGACGGCTACTGGTTCCTGCACGGCCGCTCCGACGACACGCTGAACATCGCCGGCAAGCGGATCGGGCCGGCCGAGCTGGAGTCCGCGGCCGTGGGTCACCCCGCAGTGTCCGAGGCGGCGGCCGTCGGCGTCCCGCACGAGGTCAAGGGCGAGGTGGCGTGGCTGTTCTGCGCGACGGTGCCGGGACGCGCGGGAGATGAGGCATTGGCCCGCGAGGTGGCCGAGCGCGTCGCCGCCGAGCTCGGCAAGGCGTTCCGCCCCGAACGCGTGCTCTTCGTGCCCGCGCTGCCGAAGACCCGCAGCGCCAAGATCGTGCGGCGCGCCGTCCGCGCCAAGGCGCTCGGCCGCGACCCGGGCGACCTGTCGTCGCTCGAGAACCCCGAGACCCTGGAGGAGATTGCCAATGCCGTCTGAGCTCGAAGGACAGGTCGCCCTCGTCACCGGCGGCGGCCGCGGAATCGGCGCCGACGTGGCGCGCGCGCTGGCGGACGCGGGGATGCGCGTCGCCGTCTCGGCAAGGACGCGCGACGAGGTCGATGCCGTCGCGCGCGAGATCGACGGCGTGGCGATCGTCGCGGACGTCTCCGACCGCGGGGCGGTGGAGTCGATGGTGGAGCGGGTCGAACGCGAGCTCGGCCCGATCGACCTGCTCTTCGCCAATGCGGGCATGGCGATCTGGGAGGAGCACGCCTGGGAGCTCGAACCGGACAACTGGTGGCGCGTGCTCGAGGTCAACGTGCTCGGCGTCTACCTCTGCTGCCGCACGGTGATCCCGCGGCTGATCGAGCGCGGTCGCGGCCGGATCGTGATCACGGCGAGCGGCGCCGCCTACCTGCCCGGCTCCAGGTCGACGGCCTACAGCTCGAGCAAGGCCGCGATCACGCGCTTCGGCGAGACGCTGGCACTGCAGCTCGAGCCGTACGGCATCCCGGTCTTCCCGATCAGCCCGGGGCTCGTGCGCACGGAGATGACGGAGGGTGTCTTCCCCGACGAGGCACCGTGGACGCCGCCCGAGGCGGCGCCCGAGCTCGTACTCGCGTTGGCGTCAGGCCGCTTCGACCAGCTCTCGGGGCGCTACCTGCACGCCGAGCACGACCCGCCCGAGCAGCTCGAGCGGCGGATCGAGGACATCCTGAGCGACGACCTGAACGCGATCCGGCTTCGGCGCTGACGGTCTGGTCGGGCCGCGTCCGGGGTCAGACCCCGGACGTAGCTCGGGGCGACAGTGGCTCGATCCAGGTGGCGCGCGCAACCCCCAGCACGCGGCCGCCCTCGCCGTAGAGCGCCGTGCCGGCGTAGATCTTGCGCCCCTCCTCGCCGAGCGGCCAGCCGACCACCACGCAGCGCTCGCCCGCCCGGGGGACCGCATCGACACGCGCGGCAAGCCGGCCGAGCACGAGCGTGCCCCGCTCGCCGGTCCCGAAGCCGCCCGCGTAGGCGCCGGGGCAGTCGAGCGCCGCCCAGACGAACTCCGGCGCGACGTACGCCTGTATCGGCACCCAGGTCGCGGCGACCGGGCCGTCGCCGTACGGGCCGGCGAAGATGCGCAGACCGTCGCCGTCCCGACGATGGGGCCCGCAGACGAAGCACTCCGGGAAGGGGCTGTCGAGGTCGCCTGCGGGCAGCGCCGCGGCAGCCGCCTCGCCGAACGTCGGCGGCTCCGGCGCGTCCAGTTCGACAGCGGCCGGGCCCGCCTCGGCGACGACCACGCCCCCGTCCAGCACCCGTAGGCCTGCGTCGCCGTCGCGTTCGACGACGAGCGGGCGGTCGAGCGGCGGCGGGCGCCGCAACGTCACCTCCGCCGGCCCGTCGAGAAAGGCCGCGACGACACCACACGTGTACCCGCCGTTCCCGGACCCCGTCGGGCCGCGGAAGCGGCGATCGATGACGATGTTCCCCACCATGCTCTGTGCCATGGTAAGTTTTTGACTGATAGTCGAAAACCTAGACTGAGGGCAGATGCGAATCGCGCTCGCGCAGATAAACACCGTGGTCGGCGATCTGGACGGCAACCGGGAGCTCATCCTCGCGCGGCTCGAGGAGGCCAAGCAGGCGGGCGCCGACCTCGTCCTCTTTCCCGAGCTGGCGGTCACCGGCTACCCGCCCGAAGACCTGCTGCTCCGCCCCGGCTTCATCCGCGCCGCCGAGCGCTCCCTCGACGAGATCGCCCGCGCAGCGCGTGGGATCGTGGCGCTCGTCGGCACGCCCCACTTCGACGGCGACCTCTTCAACGCGTGCGCCGTCTGTGGCGGCGGCGAGGTGAAGGCCGTCTACCACAAGCGCTTCCTCCCGAACTACGGCGTGTTCGACGAGGACCGCTACTTCGCGCCGGGCCACGAACTGTTCCTCCTCGAGCACGGGGAGGTGCTGATCGGCCCGACGATCTGCGAGGACGTCTGGCTGCCGGGGCCGCCCGCCACGGAGCTGGCCCTCGCGGGCGCGCAGCTGATCGCGAACATCTCGGCGTCGCCGTTCCACCTCGGCAAGGAGCGCGAGCGCGAGGAGATGCTCGCGGTCCGGGCGCGGGACAACGTCGCCTTCGTCGCGTTCGTGAACGCCGTCGGCGGGCAGGATGAGCTGGTCTTCGACGGGCACTCGGTCGTGCTGGACGAGAACGGCGAGGTGCTCGCCCGGGCGCCGGGCTTCGAGGAGGCCCTGCTCGTCGTCGACGTCGAGCCGACGGTCGCGATCGCTCGCAGGCTGCGTGACATCCGGCGCCGGGCGCTCGCCCGCGAGCGCGGCGCTCCGATCGAGCTGACGACGATCCACGTGGGCGCCGCGCGGCCCTCGACGAATGGCCAGCCCGCCAAGGGCCAGATCGCGCCGATCCTGGACGAGCTGGAGCAGATGCGCCGCGGGCTCGAGCTGGGGCTGCGCGACTACGTGGAGAAGAACGGCTTTCGCGAGGTCGTGATAGCCGTCTCGGGTGGGATCGACTCCGCCGTGACGGCGACGCTCGCGGTCGAGGCGCTGGGGCCCGACCGCGTGCACTGTGTCTCGATGCCGTCGAGGTTCTCCTCCGAGGGCACCCGCGCCGATGCCAGACGGCTCGCCGAGAACCTGGGCGTCGAGTTCCGCGAGCTGCCGATCGAGCCGATCGTCGAGGCCCACGAAGCCACGCTCGCCGAGAGCTTCGGCGGTCTCGACCGCGACCTGACCGAGGAGAACCTGCAGGCGCGGGTCCGAGGCGTCCTGCTGATGGCGCTCTCGAACAAGCACGGCTGGCTGGTCGTGGCGACCGGGAACAAGTCCGAGCTCGCGGTCGGATACGCCACGCTCTACGGAGACATGGTCGGCGGGTTCGCGCTGCTCAAGGACGTCTTCAAGACGGACGTGTTCAGGCTGGCCCGCTACCTCAACGAGCGAGCCGGGGGCGAGCTGATCCCGGAGTCGACGATCGAGCGCGCACCGAGCGCCGAGCTGCGGGCCGACCAGCTCGACGAGGACTCGCTCCCGCCCTATCCGACGCTCGACCGGCTGCTCGAGGAGTACGTCGAGCTCGACCGGTCCCGCGAGGACCTCACGGCCGACGGCTTCGACGCGGAGACGGTCGCGCAGGCGCTCGGCCTGATCGACCGGGCGGAGTACAAACGCCGCCAGGCGCCCCCGGGAGTGAAGCTTCGCCCGAAGGCCTTCGGGCGCGACCGTCGCGTCCCGATCACCAACCGTTGGCGCGGCTGACGGGACGGGTTACTCTTCGAAGCAATGCGGACAACACTCCTAGCGATCCTGGCCGGTACGATCGTGCTCGCCGGTTGCGGCAGCACCGACACCGGGACCGGCCCGAGTAGCGGTGGTGGCAGCCAAACCGCCGGCGACCAGGAGTCCCAGCTCGCCTACGAAAACGGCTACCAGCAGTGCACCGGCTTCTCGCTCAAGGACCTCCAGTCCACGTACAACGCGGAGGCGGCGACGAAGGACGCGATCGGCGACGCCGTCGCACGCTCGAATCCCGGCCAGCCGCAGCTGCAGGAGCCGATCAAGCGGGGCTGCATCGACGCGATCGACAAGAAGCCGCTCAACCAATCCGGCGGCTTCGACCCTCAGGGCGACACGAACACGACCGGCTGAGCGAGCCGCCTGAACCACTGCAGGCGCTCGTCGTAGGGCACGGCCGCGTTCGCCGGCGAGGTCGACGGCAGCACGAAGAGACGCGTGTCTCCGAGCGCCCGCTCCTGTAGTCCGAGCTTCGGACGCTCCCCGAACGCGCCGCGGTAGGCCTCCTTGCCGACGAAGGCGATGCAGCGCGGCCGCAGTTCCCTCGCGATCCGGGCGAGCCGCTCCGCCGAGCCCGCGAAGTCCGCGCGGCGCAGGTCGCCCGAGCCGGGGGTCGTGCGGTAGGCCGCATTCGTCACCCCGCAGCCGAATGCGAGCAGGTCGAACTGCTCCGCCGGGTCGAGCAGGCGAGGCGTGAAGCCCGCGTCGTGGAGCAGACGCCAGAAGTCGTTGCGTGGATTCGCGAAATGCTGCCCCGCGGCGGCCGACACTCGACCGGGGTTGATGCCGCAGAACACCACTGCGAGCCCCGGCGCGAGGACGTCCGGAACCGCGCTAGGCGGCTTCGGGCTGGCGGGCGTCGAGCCTGAGCTCGAAGAGGCGGCGGAGCTCTTCACCGGAGACGTGGCCAGCGTACCTCGACCTTCTCGGCTCCACCCTCACGACGCGGACTCCCTCGTCGCCGCTGCCGTAGCAGCGCGCGTAGCACTCGGCTTCGCTCAACTCCCTGAGCCTGCGCATCGCCGTACCGTACGACGGCGTTCGGACGGCGTACGTGACGCCGAAGAGCGCGCGGGCAGTAGCGTCTCCCTGTGAGCGCAACCCTGCTCGACGTCGAGGCCGTCCGCGCGCGCTTCTCCGCGCTGTCGGGGCCGACCGCGTTCTTCGACGGCCCCGCGGGCACGCAGGTGCCGGACGAGGTCATCGACGCGATCGCCGGCTACCTGCGCGAGGCGAACGCGAACACCGGTGGGTTCTTCGAGAACAGCCGCCGGACCGACGCGATGCTCGACGAGGCCCGCTCGGCCGCGGCCTCATTCCTCGGCGCGGAGGCGGAGGAGGTCGTCTTCGGCCCCAACATGACGTCGCTGAACTTCACGCTGACGCGCACCCTGGGCCGCGAGCTGGCCGCCGGGGACGAGCTGCTCGTCACGCGGCTCGACCACGACGCGAACGTCTCACCCTGGCTGGAGCTGGCGCGCGACCTCGACCTGCAGGTCGGCTTCGTGGACATCGACGGACAGGGCCGCCTCGACCTCGACGACCTCGAGCGGCGGCTCACCGAGCGGACGCGGGTGGTCGCGTTCCCGTGGGCGTCGAACGCGCTCGGGACCCTGGTCGACGTCGCCCGCGTCACCGCCCTCGCCCACGACGCCGGCGCGCTCGCTTGGGTCGACGCAGTGCACTACGCGCCACACGGGCCGATCGACGTCGTAGCCGTCGGCGCCGACGTCCTCATCTGCTCGCCGTACAAGTTCTACGGCCCGCATCTGGGCCTCGCGTTCGCCCGCCGCGAGCTACTCGAGCGCTGGCGGCCCTACAAGGTCCGCCCTGCGCCCGACGAGCCGCTCGGCCAGCGCTTCGAGACGGGCACGCAGCCGCACGAGCTCCTCGCCGGCTTCACCGCGTGTGTCCGTTACGTCGACTCGCTCGGCTTGGACGCCATCGTCGCGCACGAGACCGCGCTCGGCGAGCGGTTCCTCTCGGGCCTGCCGGAGGCGTACACCCTGCACGGGCTGCCGATGATGGACGGCCGTGTGCCGACGTTCGCGCTCACCCACGCCGAGCACGACTCGGCCACCCTGGCCGAGCGCCTGGCCGAGCGAGACATCGCGGCCTGGCACGGCAACTACTACGCGCTCGAAGTCCTGCGCGCGCTCGGCCTCGAGGAGCGGGGCGGGGCGCTGCGGATCGGCGTCGTGCACTACAACACGGCCGGCGAGGTCGACCGGCTGCTCGAAGCCCTAGCGAGCCTTTAGCCGCCCGACGGTTCGATCGAGTCGAGCGCTAGGCGGCGTGCGCGGTGCGCGAGCGGCGCGAGATCGCGCTCGCGCGCGCGAAGCTCGACGTGGTGCCCTCGTCCACGACGAGCGCCACCGGGCCGTGCGCGATGAGCGCCTCGCCCGAGCGGGCCCGCAGGAGATCGGCGAAGAAGCCGTCCACCAGCCACTCGCGTCCCGGCACGACCGATGCGCGCATGCGAATCCGGACGAGGCTGTCGCCGACGTCCTCTATCTGCTCGACCCAGGGGCGGCGGACGAAGGTCGTCGAGCTCTCGGGAAGCGCCGAGACCACGCTGCCGATGATCGACTCGGCACGGCCCCCGTCGGTGACGAACAGCTCGACCGCCAGCTCCTTGACGCCCTGAGGGAGCACGCGGACGGCCGGGATCTGCGAGTTGTGGATGTGGATCATCTCGCCGTCCAGCGTCCGCAGCCGCGTCCGGCGCAAGGAGACGTCCTCGACGATGCCCTGCAGCTCGTGCCCGGGGACGAAGATCGTGTCGCCGACCGAGTACCAGCGCTCGGCGAACATTGCGAAGCCGGCGATGATGTCGGTCAGGACGCGCTGGAGCGCGAAGCCGACCAGCACGAGCAGGAACGAGGCGCCCGCGATCGCGGTCAGCCGGTCGACGCCGCCGATCAGCTGGGCAAACGAGAGGACGCCGGCGGTCACGAACCCAGCGATCGCGATCGCGTCCTGCACGAGGGCGACGAGCGTCTCGCGGCGCTTGATCGTCGCGATCTCGCTCTGCCCGAGCTCGGGGTTGTGGCTGCGACGGTCGTGCCAGGTCAGAACGACACGGGCGACCACACCGCTGGCGCGGGCGACCAGCCAGGCGCCGGCGAACAGTCCGATGACGATGAGAACGGGCATGGGGAAAGGCGTGGAGGGCAACGCGCGGCCACGCTAGCGACCGCCCTCGCCGCCCCACAACCCCGCCTGCAGAATCTTTACCTCCGCTTGACCCCATCTCCATACTTGTCCCGTGCGGATGCTCGTCCTCGGCGGGACGAAGTTCCTCGGTCGCGCTGTGGTGGACGAGGCGCTAGCGCGTGGGCACGAGCTGACGCTCTTCAACCGCGGCGAGACGAACCCCGAGCTCTACCCCGAGGTCGAGAAGCTGCGCGGCGACCGGCGTGGCGATCTGGGGACGCTCGCTGGGCGGGAGTGGGACGCGGTCGTCGACACCTCCGGCTACCTGCCGCACGTCGTCCGCGCCTCGGCCGAGCTCCTCGCCGACCGGGTCGGCCACTACACCTTTGTCTCCAGCTGCTCGGTATACGCCGACTTCAGCGAGCCCGCGCGGGAAGACGACACGCCGCTCATCCGGCTGGACGACACCATGGACGAGAGCCTCGAGGGTGACCGCTACGGCGGCTTCAAGGCGCTGTGCGAACAGGTGGTGGCAGACGTCTTCCCGGGGCGCAGCGCGCGGATCCGCGCCGGGCTGATCGTCGGGCCCGAAGACCCCACCGGCCGCTTCACCTACTGGCCCAGCCGTGTGGCCCGCGGCGGCGAGGTGCTCGCGCCCGGACGCAAGGGCAGACCGGTGCAGTTCGTGGACGTCCGCGACCTCGGCGCCTGGGTCGTCGACCTGGGTGAGCGGGGTACGGCCGGCGCCTTCAACGCGACCGGCCCGCTGCCGCCGGTGACGATGGGCGAGGTGCTGGAGACGGCGCGAGCCGTGAGCGCCTCCAACGCGCACTTCACGTGGGTGGACGAGCGCTTCCTGCTCGAGCACGAGGTCGGCGAGTGGATGGAGCTGCCACTGTGGATCGCGGAGACCGGCGACCCGGCCTGGCGCCGCTTCCTGGAGATCGACGTCAGCCGGGCGGAGGAGGCCGGGCTGCGCACCCGGCCCGTAGCCGACACGGTGCGCGACACGCTCGAGTGGGCACTCAGGACCGGCGATCCCGGCGCGCCGCTGGCAAGCGGCCTCGTGTTCGGCAAGGCCGGGATGGAGCCCGAGCGGGAGGCGGAGCTGCTGGTCGAGTGGCGGGCTCGGCCCCGATGAGCCACAAGGACTTTTCCGGGACACCGCTCTCGCAGAAGCTCGGCGCCAAGCCCGGGGCCGGCGTGGTGGTGTTCTTCACGACCAGCCGCGACGACCTCGAGCGCCGCTTCGCCGGACTGAAGCAGTCGCTCGACCCGGCCGACGGGCTGTGGATCGCCTGGCCGAAGAAGGCGGCCAAGATCGAGAACGACCTGGACTTCGACGCGGTGCAGCGGATCGGCCTCGACGCCGGGCTCGTGGACAACAAGTCCGCCGCGATCGACGACCGCTGGCAGGCCGTCCGCTTCGTCTACCGCCTGGAGGACCGGTGAAGCTCGAGGGCATGCTCGTCGTGCTGGAGCCGCTCTCGGCGGAGCACGAGCAACCGCTGCGCGCGGCCGCCGCGGATCCGGAGCTCTGGCGCTTCGGCTACGCCGACTTCAGCCGCGACTTCGACCCCTGGTGGCGGGAGGCACGGGCAACGCAGGAAGCCCGCACGTCGATCCCGTTCGCGACCGTCGAGCGGGCGAGCGGGCGGGTCGTCGGCAGCAGCCGCTTCGCGACCTTGCGCCCCGAGCACCGCGGGGTCGAGATCGGCTGGACGTGGGTGATCCGCGAGCTGTGGGGCAGCGGCGTCAACGTCGAGGCGAAGCTGCTGATGCTCGAGTACGCCTTCGAGCGGCTCGGCTGCGAGCGGGTCGAGTTCAAGACCGAGGCGACGAACGAGCGCTCGCGCGCCGCGCTGGCTGCCCTGCCCGCGCAGTTCGAGGGGATCTTCCGCCACCATCTGCTCGTCCGCGGCGACGAGTGGCGCGACTCCGCCTACTACAGCGTGCTCCGGCAGGACTGGCCCGATGTGCGTCAGGCGCTCGAGCGCAGGCTCGCCGCCAAGTCCGCCGCGGTCGGCTGAAGCAGGGCGACCACCTCGTCGTCCGAGAGGGCGCGCCCTGCCTCGACCTCGCGTTCGTCGAGCCGGCCGACGGCGCCCTCGTAGAGCGCCCGCAGCTCCGGCTCCTGCGTTCGCTCGACCTCGGCCTCGAGCCGCTCGAAGCGCCCCAGAGCCGCGCCGACAGCTCGGGCCGGCCGCAGAGCTTGGCGACCGCTGCGAGCGCCCCGACCGCGGAGCCGACGTCGAACATGGATGCGGAGCGGAGGAGCAGCGGGAGCGCTTCGCGGTAGCGCTCCAGCGCCAGCTCGACGTCCCCCTGCGCGAGCGCGACGTCTCCCAGGCTGTGGATGCACCCGCCGACGCCGGCTTCGTCGCCGGCGAGCCGGTACTCCTCGGTCGCCCGTTCGAGCAGCACGCCGGCGGCGTCGAGGTCGCCGTCGCGCATCGCGTAGTAGGCGAGGAATGTCATCCGCCCGCCGGCCGGCGCGTGCTCGCCCAGGCGGAGGAACAGCTCCATGCTCTCTTCGAACAGCGCCCGCGCGCGCGTCGAGTCACCCTGCTCGGCCTCGAAGTGCCCGAGGCCGTGGAGCGCCCAGGCAAGCCTCCTGTCGTCACCCGAGGCCCGAGCGAGCTCGAGGCCGGCGCGGAACCACGGCCCCGCACGCTCCACCTCGCCCGCCTCCATCGCCGACCGTCCCGCGACGACGAGAGCGCCCCCTCGAACAGCCAGGTCGACCTCGCCTTCCAGGGCCAGCAGCGGCTCGAGCCAGCGCAGCGCCTCGCGCTGGCGCATCCCCCGGATCCAGAGAGGCTCGAGCGCCTCTGCCAAGGTCAGGCCGAGCGCAGCATCGCCGGTCTCGAAGCGCGAGCTCGAAAGCCGCGCGCAGGTTGTCGAGCTCGAGCATGAGGCGGTCGATCCACTCCTTCTCGCGCGGCCCGCGCGCGAACGAGCGCGCGTGCTCCGCGAGGCGGAGGTAGTGCTCCGCGTGGCCGCTGCGGATGGCCTGAGCCTCGTCGCTCTCGGCCAGCCGTTCCGCTGCGAACTCACGCACCGTCTCCAGTACGGCAAGGCGCCCGTCTGGATCGGCCCGGACGAGGCTCAGCTCGACGAGCGCCGTGAGATCGCCGTCGTCCGCCGCGCACACGTCCTCCGCCGCCTCCGGGGTGCAGCCGCCCCGAAAGACGGCGAGCCTTCCGAGCAGCTCCTGCTGCGACTCGCTGAGCAGGTCGTGGCTCCAGGCGATCGCCGCCGTCAACGTCCGCTGCCGGGCCGGCGCGTCTCGCCTCCCGGAGAGCACAGGTAACCGGCGCTCGAGCAGCGTCGCCAGGCGAGCGGCCGTGGTGCCGCGGGCGCGGGCGGCGGCGAGCTCCAGGGCGAGCGGCAGCCGGTCGAGGCGCTCGCAGATCCGGCGCACCGCGTCGCCGTCGCCGAACCGGGGGTTCGCCTCGCGGGCGCGCGCGAGGAACAGCTCGGCGGCCGCCTGGACCTCGAGCGGCTCGACCCGATACACGCGTTCCCCGCGCGAGGCGGAGCGGCAGGCGGCTGGTGGCGAGGACGGCGACCGACGGCGCGTTCTCGAGCAGGCAGGACACGGAAGGAGCGGCCTCGAGCAGGTGCTCGAAGTTGTCGAGCACGAGCAGCAGGCGTGCCTCGCTTATGCGCTCCGCGAGCTGGTCGCGGCTGACCACGAGCACGTCGGCGATCGCAGAGAGCACGACCTCCGGATCGCGGAGCGGCGCAAGCTCGACGAGATAGATGCCGTCGCGAAACTCGTCCACGAGAGCGCCTGCGGTCTCGATCGCCAGGCGCGTCTTGCCGCTCCCGCCGGCCCCGGTGAAGGTCACGAGGCGCACACCGTCCCGCAGCAACGCGGCCGCTTCGGCGAGCTCACGCTCGCGGCCGATCAGTGGCGGACGGCGAGGGCGGCAGGTTGGAGTTGGGCGGTGCCTCGGTGTCCGCAGGCGCGAGCCGCTCGTGGAGAAGC
Organism: uncultured Actinomycetes bacterium; assembly: GCA_963738205.1. Lineage (GTDB taxonomy): Bacteria > Actinomycetota > Thermoleophilia > Gaiellales > Gaiellaceae > DATFQE01. The sequence continues at coordinate 996,421 of CAVTVQ010000007.1, read as the reverse complement.
TCGACGAAGCGCTCGGCCGGAGGTGTCAGCGGGACGTCACGCGCGCGGACGAGCGCGATCGTCCGAGTCGACGCGCCACCGCGGCACGTCGAGGACGGTCAGCGTCCCCGCCTCGAGCTCCGCGTCGAGCGCCAGCCGGCTGATCGCCGCGATCCCCGCGCCCTTCGCCACCGCCCGCTTGACCGCCTCCCACGACGGCAGTTCGACCGTGCGCACTGCGTGCAGGCCCATCTCCCAGCGCGCTGTCTCGACGGCGGCCCGCGTCGCGGAGCCCTCGGCCCGGGAGATCCAGGTGAGCCCTTCGAGCTCCTTCGCGCGCAGTCGCCGGCCGCCGAGCGTCGGCGGGCCGACGAGCACGATCTCGTCGTCCAGCAGCGCCTCGCTGTCGAGCTCGGCGGGGACCTCGAGGCCGCCGACGATGCCCACCTCGGCGCGATGAGCACGAACGGCGTCGAGGGCCTCGGCCGACGTCGAGACGTCGAAGTCGAGCTCGACCCCCGGGTAGCGCTCGTGGAACGCCAGGACGAGGTCGGGCACGAGATACGTCCCCGGCACCCCGGACGCAGCGAGCGCGAGCGTGCCCGTCTCCGCCTCCTCGCCTGCGCCGAGGCTCCGCTTCGCGTTGGCCAACAGCGCCTCCGCGCGCAGCACGTAGCCGGCGAGCAGCTCGCCCGCCGGCGTGAGTGGGGAGCCCGTGCGGCCCCGCGCGACGAGCGGCTTGCCGACTTCGGCCTCGAGCGCAGCGAGGTGCTTCGAGACGGCGGGCTGGCTGACGAATAGCTCCTCCGCCGCGCCGGAGAAGGAGCCCCGCCGCGCCAGTGCGGCGAAGGCGCGCAACCGTGCCTCGAGTTCCATGCCTCAGGGTTATACAACAGGTGGCCAAGATGTATTTGAGTCGCGCCCGGTGTGCGCGTACGGTGCTGAGCGAGCCCCGCGGCAGACACTCTCGGAACCGAGCAGCGGGGCGCGCTACCGCAACAGGGAGGTACCACCATGCGCAGGCTCGCGCTGCTCCTCGTGCTGGCCGCAAGCGGCGTCGCGTTGATCGCCGCGGCAGCCGCATTCGCCGCCAGGACGCACCATCCGTCCACGGACGTCCGCGGCACCGTCTGGGCCGTCGAGCGGTTCGACGGCGGCGCGAACACCGTGACGGCGTTCGATGCTGCGACCGGCGAGGCTCGTTGCTTCGCGACGATCGGGCGACGGCCGATCGGAGTCACATCCCCCCGCCACAGCGGCAAGGTCTACACGGCCGACGAACGGAGCAACCAGCTCACCGTCCTCTCCAAGCGGGACTGCTCGGTCCTGAAGCAGATCCCGATGGGCACGTTCCCGCATCACCTGATGGCGAGCAGGGACGGCGACCGGATCTACGTGGGCGAGTACGGCACGAACAAGGTCGGCGTCGTCGACACGCACACGGACACACTGATCGCGGAGTTCAGGGCCAGCCGCAGCGACACCGCACACACGCATGCCGTCTGGATCACCCGCAACGGCGAGGATCTGTATGCGACGAACGAGGGCGCGACCACGGCTGCCGAGGGCACGCTTTCGAAGCTCGACGCGAACACCGGCGTGATCGAGTGGGAGATCGGGATCGGGCTCCGGCCGAGCGAGGTGCTGGTGACGCGGAACGGCAAGACCGCGTACGTGACGATCCGAAACGAGAACAAGGTCAAGGTGCTCGACCTTCGCGGCCCCCTGCCGGAGCAGATCGCCGAGACGGTGATCGGCGGGATGCCCGACACTATGCAGCTGACGAAGGACGGGACGCTCGTCGTCGGGCTGCGCTCGGTCCCGCAGCTGGCGCTGATGGACACGGAGACGCTCTCCGTGCGGCCCGTCACCTTCCTCGGCTACGGGATCAGCGGCCACCAGTGGCTCTCGCCGGGCGGGCGCTACACGTTCATCGCGTTGGAGAGCACGTCGACGCTGCAGCCGGGAGCGATCGCCCAGGTCGACAACCGGTCGGGCGCCGTCGTCAAGACGTGGGAGTACCCGTACGGGCCGCAGCCGCACGGCGTCTTCTTCGATCGCAAGGTGCTGCGGTAGCGCAGCTGCGGGGAGGGCGGGGTAACCCGCCCTCCCCGCAGCGCCTCAGCCGCCGCCATAAGGGCGGGTCAGCGCCTCGCTGCGGATGGTGAGGGCGTGCAGTTCCGCATCGGTGAGACACGCGTCGGCGCGGACGTAGAGGCAGTTGAGCGCCTTGCTGCGGATCTTCAACGCGCGCAGCTCCGGCGCGCTGTAGTGGCTCTCCGCGGGACCCGACGCCTGCACCGCGGTCGAGAAGCAGGCGCACAGGGCGATGACGAGGATCCGGCCGGCGATCCGGCGGTATGCGCGAGTGGTGGTCGACACTGCTCCTCCTTCGGTCTGCAAGCCGTGGGGTTGCGGCTTTCCGCAAGGAGGGTCGGACTGCTCTCCCACGACACGCCAGCGCCGGGTCATTGCCGGTAACGCAGCGGTCAAGCACAATCGGTCGCGGGCGGGAGTACCGATTGGAGGTGTCGTGGAGTTTCGGATCCTCGGGCCGCTCGAGGTCGTACGGGATGGCCGCGCCATCGAGCTCGGCGGCGGCCGGCAACGCGCACTGCTCGCGCTCCTTCTCCTGCGCGCGAACGAGGTCGTGGCCGCGGATCGCCTGATCGACGAGCTCTGGGCCGAACGTCCGACTCCTACGGCTCCCAAGGCGCTGCAGAACCTCGTCTCCGAGCTGCGCAAGTCGCTCGGGGACGGCGTGGTCGTGACCCGGACGCCCGGCTACGCATTGCGTGCCCGGCCGGAGGAGGTCGATGCTCGCCGCTTCGAGCGTCTTGCCGAGCAGGGCCGCCGCCGGCTCGAGAACGAACCGGCGCGCGCCGCGGAGCAACTTCGTGAGGCGCTCGCGCTCTGGCGGGGAGATCCGCTCGTCGATTTCGCCTACGAGTCGTTCGCGCAGGCCGAAGCGGCTCGGCTGCAGGAGCTGCGGGTGGTCGCGCTCGAGGACCGGATCGAGGCCGATCTGGCGCTCGGTCGACACGCGACAATGGTTCCCGAGCTCGAACTGCTGGTGGCCGAGCACCCGCTGCGCGAACGGCCTCGCGGCCAGCTGATGCTGGCGCTCTACCGGTCGCACCGGCAGGCCGACGCTCTGGACGTCTACCGGGACGGGCGTCTGCTGCTCGACGCCGAGCTCGGCCTTCAGCCCGGAGAGGCCCTGCAGCAACTCGAACGGGCGATCCTCAACGAGGATCCAGACCTCATGCCGCCCGCTGCGACGGAGCCCCACACCTCCCCGCACACCGCCAGGCCCGGGGTGCTCCCGCCCCCACGGGCACGGTCACGTTCCTCTTCAGCGACATCGAGGGCTCGACCGTGCTGGTGCGGCAGCTGGGCGACGACTACGGCGCACTGCTCGAACAGCACCACCGCTCGCTCCGAGCCGCGTTCGGCAGCCACGACGGCCACGAGGTCGACAACCAGGGCGACGCGTTCTTCTTCGCCTTCCGGCGCGCGCGCGACGCGGTGGCCGCGGCGGTCGCCGGCCAGCGGAGCTTGTTCCACGCCGACTGGCCTCAGCAGGTCAGCGTTCGCGTGCGGATCGGCATCCACACGGGCGAGCCGGTGCTCGGCGAGGCCGGCTACCACGGACTCGACGTCGTCCGCGCAGCCAGGATCGGGGCCGCCGCTCACGGCGGCCAGATCCTCGTCTCCACCGCGACGCGTGACGTCGTGGGGGACGACGCGCTGCCCGAGGTCTCGTTCGTCGACCTGGGCGACCACCGCCTCAAGGACTTCGAGCGGTCACACCGTCTGTTCCAGGTCTCGGCCCCCGATCTGCCGGTTGCGTTCCCGACGCTCAGGACGACCGGTGCCGAGGCACTGACCATCGGCGGGCGCGAGGATGAGCTGGCCGCTGCCGCCGGCGCCGCCGTGGCGGTGGAGGACGGCACCGGCCGGCTCCACGGCCGGCGCCGGCTGCTCGTGGCGGTCGGCGCCCTCGCCCTCGTTGCCGCGGCCGCGGTGGCTGGACTCGTGTTCACCGGTGGTGACGACACGGGTGCGAGCGTGGTCGCTCCGAACTCCGTCGCGAAGATCGACCCCAAATCGAACGAGATCGCGAGCGTGGTGGGGGTCGGTCAGAGTCCAGGGGCCGTCACGACCAGCGGCCCCCACCTGTGGGTGGCGAACCCGAGCGAGGACACGCTCACCCACGTCGACACGCGCTCGGGCTCAACGACAACCCTGGGCTCCTTTCCCTTTCCGAGCTCGCTCGACGCAGACGGGACGAAGATCTGGGTCGGCAACAACTCGAGCGGCGTGCTCGTGTCGATCGACGGCGAGACGGGAAGCGTCTTCGACCGCGTGCGGCTCCCCGGCTCGGCGGCCGCCTCGTTCGTGGCGCACGGCGGGGGTTCAGTCTGGGTGACCGACGAGGAGGCGGCGATCCGCCGTGTGAACCCGGCCACTCATGCGGTCATCGAGACGTGGCCTGATGACGGGGCACACGAGATCGTCTACGGGCACGGCGCAGCCTGGGTGGTGCGCGGAGGCCCGGGAGAGCTGTTGCGTATCGACAGGCAGGACGGCACTCGCCGGCGAATCGGCGTTGGCAGCCTGCCGGGTGGCGCGGCGGTCGGGTTCGGCGCCGTGTGGGTCACGAGCATGCTGGACGACCAGGTCAGGCGCGTCAACGCCGTGACCGGCGTGGTCGACGACGTCATCGACGTCGGTGACGAGCCGTCGGGCATCGCCACAGGCGCAGGCTCCGTGTGGGTGGCGAACCGCGCGGACGGAACGGTGTCGCGTATCGACCCCGAGACGGATCGCGTCGTCGCGACGATCCGGACGGGGCACTTCCCGGTCAGCCTCCACGTCGGCGCAGGCGGCGTGTGGGTCACCGTTTCCGGAACGACCCCGTAACGCCCGGCGCTCTCACTCGTAGGCGTCTCTCGCCCGCTTCCAGCGGGGGTCGTCAGTGCGGATGTGGTCGGGGTTCACTCCACGCCGCTCCGCGAGCGCAATCGTCAGGAGCTGGAAACGGACGATGTCGACGACGGGATGACGCGTGGGGACGAGCTCGACATCGCAGCCGAGCGCACCGAGCGCCGCGACCGCGTCGCGCGCGCGCTCGGCGGCGCGACCCTCGCCTTCGAGCACGAAGCAGCGGACGGTCTCGTCGATCGCCGCCAGGTGTCCGTGCAGCAGCTGCTCGGTCTCATGGGCCTCGGCGGCGACGAACGAGCCCTCGCGGAGCTTGAGCGCGGCTTCCTGCGCGGTCGGCCAGTCGCGGCCGGCTCCGGCGATCAGGAAGCGCTCGTGGTCGCTCGGCTCTGCCGGCCGCTCCAGCTCCGCGGCGACCGCATCGGGGAGCCAGGAAACGTCTTCGCCCCTGCAGCGCCCCGAGCGTGGCGACCGCGCACGTGTAGCTCACCGTGTGGCACCAGCTCTCCTCGATCGCCGGGGTCGCGACGACGACCTCGTCGGCCTCCTTCGCGAGCGCGCTCTCGGGCGCGCCCGTGATCAGCCACGTCTCCCTCGGCCAGGCGCGGACGGCCTCGAGGGTCAGCGGCGTCCCGCCCTCGTGGCTGATCGCGACGAGGACGTCGGCGTCGCGCTGCGGTCGCAGAACGAGCTCCAGCGCCTGCTCGGCGTCGCCGCCGGTCTGCGCCGCGTGGAAGGAGGTTCCGCAGCCCGTGAACAGCAGGCGCGCGTCGGGAAACCGCCGGTCCCCCGGCACCTGGCGAAGCCAGTCGGGCTGCGCGAAAACGGCTTCCCTGGTCTTCTCGCCGGCCATGAAGGCGTCTATACCATGCGGGAGTGGACGGCTTCCCCTTTGTGTACCGCGAGGACGTGCGTTTCCGCGACCTGGACGGCATGGGCCATGTCAACAACGCGGTCTTCCACACGTACATGGAGTCCGCACGGATCGCCTACCTGGAGGCGCAGGGCGCCGGCTCCAACCCTCAGGCGGCGCTGATCCTGGCTCGCATGGAAGTGGACTTCCGCTCGCCCATCTCCCTCGGTGAGCGGGTGGAGGTCGGCGTCCGCCCGGCCCGGCTCGGGACGAGGAGCTTCGACCTGGAATATGAGGTGCGCGCGAACGGGCGCCTCGCCGCCGAGGCCAGGAGCGTCCTCGTCGGCTACGACTACACGAGAGGAGAAAGCGTGGAGATCCCCGCCGAATGGCGCGAGTGGCTCGAGTCGAGCGAGGTGGCGGTCTGATGGGCGTCTTCGAGCGCGAGACGCTGCCGAACGGGCTGCGTCTGCTGACGGCCGACATCCCCACCTCCCAGTCGATCGCCTGCTTTGTGATGCTCGCCGCGGGCTCCCGCTACGAGACGAGGGAGACGAACGGGATAGCGCACTTCGCCGAGCACATGTTCTTCAAGGGCACGGAGCGACGGCCCACGGCGCGCGACATCGGCAGCGAGGTAGACGGCATCGGCGGCGAGTTCAACGCCTTCACCGGCAAGGAGTACACGGGCTACTACGTCCGCTGCGCGGCCGAGCACCGCCGCCTCGCGTTGGACGTCCTCGTCGACATGCTCCGCCACTCCAAGTTCGAGCCCGAGGAGATCGATCGCGAGAAGGGCGTGATCGTCGAGGAGATGAACATGTACTTCGACACGCCTCGGGACTACATCGGCGGGGTCTACGACTCGCTCCTCTACGACGACCAGCCGCTCGGCTGGGACATCATCGGTCGCAAGGAGACGGTGCGGGCGGCCACCCGCGAGACCTTCACGGACTACATCGACCGCTGGTACAAGCCCGAGCGCATGGTCGTCGGCTTCGGCGGCCACCTCGACGGCGACGCGCGCGCGGAGGTGCTCGAACTGCTCGGCGACCTCGAGGCGGCCGAGACCGGAGCGCCGCCGCCCGTGCAGGTGAGCGGCAACGGCGACTCGCGGGTCAAGCTCCACACCAAAGACTCCGACCAGGCGCACCTGACGCTCGGCGTGCGCTCCTACCCGCTCGTGCATCCCGACCGTTATCCGCTGCAGGTGCTCGCGACCGTGCTCGGCACGGGCATGTCTTCACGGCTTTTCACCGAGGTCCGCGAGCGGCGCGGCCTGGCCTACTACGTCTTCGCCGCCAACCACAGCTACACCGATGCGGGGTCGCTCTATTCGCAGGCGGGCGTCGACATCAACCGCATCGACGAGGCGGTCGAGACGATCGTCGCCGAGCTCAAGCGGATCGTCGACGAGCCCGTGCCCGCGGACGAGCTCGAGAAGGCCAAGAACGTCGCGAAGGGGCGGTTCGTGCTTCAGCTCGAGAGCCCGCACGCGACGATCATGTTCGGGCTCCGGCGTGAGGTGCTCGAAGGTGGGGCGACCGAGCCGGAGGAGGTGATCGCGGGGATCGAGGCGGTCACCGCCGACGACGTCCAGCGTGTCGCGCAGGACGTGATCGGCTCGAACGGCCTCAATCTGGCGCTGATCGGGCCCTTCGACGACGCGGATCGCTTCCAGAAGCTCCTGGACTGAGGCAGCCGGCACCCTTGGCGTGGCCGGCCGCGTGTGGCAGGATCCGGTTTGCCATGGTTTCGCCGTCCGAAGTGGTGCTGATCGATCACGCCACGGGCACCGTGACGCCCGTCGACGACCTGCTCGCCGTGATGCTCCTGGAGCAAACGCGCGCCGTCCCGACCGCAGCAGTCGGAACGCCGCCGCCCGCCGAGGAAGACACCGAGCACGAGTGAGAGTCGACTGGGCGACGCTCGCCCGGTACGCGGAGTCGTCAGGTGGCCTCGCGACGATGGTCGGTGCCGGCATCGACACGTACTACCCGCCGGAGCTCCCGGCGCCGATCGTGCTGCCGCTGACCGTGCAGCTGCGCGGCGATCAGGACGAGATGGTGCAGCCGCACCAGATCACGTTCCGGATCCTCGACGCCGACCTCGAGCAGGTGGGCGAGGAAGGCACGCTCGGCTTCCAGTCGGAGCCGAACCCGACGATCGAGGAGGGCTGGGAGGCAGGCGTCCTGCTCACCGTCGTCAGCCAGTTTCTCGCCGAGCGTGAAGGCCCCTACTCGATCGAGATCGCGATCGACGGCGAGCACAAGAAGAGCGTCCCGTTCCGCGTGCTTCCCTCCGGCGAGGCCGAGGCCTAGGCCGACGGTTCACGGCAGACGCGCGAGACGGACTACGCGCCTCCCCAGGGATTGCGCTTCCCGGTAGGGGAGGTTCGGCCGGTATGCGAGGACGACGACGATCTTCGGGCCGCTCTTCGCGTAGACGATCGCGGCGGTCAGCCGCGCGTCGCTGATCCAGCCGTTCTTCTGCGCGACCGGTGCTGCGCCCACGAAGGGCTTCACCAGGCCGGCGTTGTCGCCCGCGGTCCAGCCGGCCAGGAGCAGCTCCAGCGCCAGTCGGGCTCGCCCGCGCGAGAGGCCGGTGCAGCCGCTGCTGGTAGCGGTTGCCGGAGGCTGCCGCCTGCAGCGCGTACAACGCCCGGCCGAGATCGCGGGCCGTCGTGTACCGCCAGGTCCGCAGCGGCGGCGGCTTCGGCGCGTCGGCGCGTGCGGTCCCGGCGCGGTATGGGCCCGGGTAGGTGCTCGACCACATCCCGAGGCCGCGGAGCGCGGCGGCAACGCGCTCGTTCCCGAGCCACGCGAGCAGCCGGTTGGCGGCGAGGTTGGACGACCAGCCGGCTGAGCTGGCGCAAGTCGTACCAGTGCGGCGAGCGCTCCGGCGAGACCTCGATCGCCCGCAGAGCCGCGGCCAGTAGTGCCACCTTGACCGTCGACGCCGCGGGGAAGCGCGCGTCCGAGTTCCACCCGGCGGCACGGCCGGTCGACGAGGTCGTGCACCCAGAACGCAGCCCAGCCGCCGTAGCCGCGGCCCAGGGCCGCGAGCCGGCGCTGGAGGGCCACGTCGGTGACAGCAGCGGCACGAGCGCGCATCGATCCGGGCGGTAAGGCCGTCCGGGGAACCTCCCGCGCGCCGACCCAGCCGCCGCGGTCGGTGGTCGATCCGCTCGGTCGTCGAGGATCGTCGCGCGCAGCCGGGTCAGCTCGCGCCGGTCGACCGGACGTGAGCGCAGCAGCACTTCCTCGCGGTCGCGGGCCGCGTCGTAACGCCCTGGACGACGGCCGGGTCGACGGCGCCCGCGGCCGGCACTGCCACCGCCGCCGACCACCACGAGGAGTGCGAGCCGGTGCACTAACCCAGGGTCGCGAGGTCGCGCTCGCCGCGGGCGAGGTTGTGCTCGTCCATCGACCGCAAACGCTACTCGGCCGAATGGAGCATCCATACGTTCGGCTCCCAGTACGCGCCGACGTCCGCCTCGCGGTCGATCGCCACGACGGCGAGCCCTCGCGGGAAGACGTACTCGCCGCTCTCCGGAAACGCCATCTCCGTCCACTCCTCCCACTCGGCCACCGTGCCGGTGATGCCGCAGCGACCGCGGCTCCGGCTTGAGAACGCCGGCGCCGAGTCGCTCGTGCACGCGCATCCACGGGTCGAAGGGCAGCCCGTCGTCCCGCCGCCACGCGGCGTAGCGGTCGATCGGCACGAGCGGATAACGCTCCTTCCAGTTCGGCCGCACCGGTGCGATCAGCGCCTCGAGGCCGTGCTTGCGGGCGAGCGCACCCATCGCCTGGAGGGCGACTCGGCTGAGGCCCTTGCCCTGCTCGCCGGTCGCGACCTCGATCAGCAGAGCGCAGAGGACGTTCGCGCCGCCCTCGTCGAAGCCGCGCTGCACCGCGCCGTCGATCCCGTCGGGCAGGTCGGCGACCGTCCCGTCCCAGCGCAGCGGGAGCGTGTGCGCCCGGGCAAGGGGCTCGTCGCCCTCGTAGACCGCGAACTGGTACTCGGGGCGCTCCTCGACCAGCCGTCGCCAGTACCGGTTCAGAACGTCGCCGTGCGAGTTGTACTCGGGGAGCGCGTCGGTCGCTTCGGAGGCCCGCTCCATCAGCTCGGGCCGCTCGGCGCTGGTGAAGATCTCGGTGCTATTCCTGGTCGCGCTCGGACGTCGAGCGCGTGCGGATCTCGTCGACCACGGACGGATCCGCAAGCGTCGTCGTGTCGCCGAGCGGCCGATTCTCCGCCACGTCACGAAGCAGCCGGCGCATGATCTTCCCGCTCCGCGTCTTCGGCAGCTCGTCCGTGAAGACGATGTTCGCCGGCTTTGCGATCGGGCCGATCTTCGTCGCCACGTGCGAGCGCAGCTCCTCGAGCTTCTCGACCGACCCCGACACGCCGCCCTTCAGCGTCACGAATGCGACGATCGCCTGGCCGGTGGTCGCGTCCGCTCGCGCAGCCACGGCCGCCTCGGCCACCTCCTGGTGGTCGACGAGCGCGCTCTCGACCTCGATCGTCGAGATGCGGTGCCCCGAGACGTTCATGACGTCGTCGACGCGGCCGAGCAGCCAGAAGTCGCCGTCCTCGTCGATCCGTGCGCCGTCGCCGGCGAAGTAGACGTCCGGGTACTTCGACCAGTAGGTCTCGACGTAGCGGTCGTGCTCCTTGTAGAGCCCGCGCAGCATCGCCGGCCACGGGCCGCCGCAGGACGAGGTAGCCCCCGCCGCCCGGCCCGACCTCGTTGCCCTGCTCGTCGTAGACCGCGGCGTCGACGCCCGGGAACGGCTTCGTCGCCGAGCCCGGCTTGAGCGTCGTGACTCCCGGGAGCGGGGTGATCATGATCATCCCGGTCTCGGTCTGCCACCACGTGTCCACGACCGGGCAGCGGCCGCCGCCGATGTTCTCGTAGTACCAGACCCAGGCCTCGGGATTGATCGGCTCGCCCACCGACCCGAGCAGCCGCAGCGACGAGAGATCGTGCTTCTGCGCGTGCTCCGGGCCCCACTTCATGTGGCTGCGGATCGCCGTCGGTGCGGTGTAGAGGATGTCCACCTTGTAACGCTCGACGATCGCCCACCAGCGGTCCTTGTCCGGGAAGTCCGGCGTCCCCTCGTACATGACCCCGGTCGTCCCGTTCGCGAGCGGCCCGTAGACGATGTAGCTGTGGCCGGTGACCCAGCCGACGTCGGCCGCGCACCAGTACACCGAGTCGGGCTTGATGTCGAAGATGTAGTGGTGCGTCGTCGCGACGCCGACGAGATACCCGCCCGTCGTGTGCGCGATCCCCTTCGGCTTCGCGGTCGTCCCGCTCGTGTACAGCAGGTAGAGCAGGTCCTCGGAGTCCATCGGCTCCGGGGGACAGGAAGCCGGGTCGTCCGCGGCGTCTCGGACCAGGTCCTGCCACCAGTGGTCACGACCGTCCCGCATCGGGACGTCGCCGCCGGTCCGACGCAGGACGACGGAATGCGCGACGCCTGGTGACGACGCCAGCGCCTCGTCGGCGTTGCGCTTGAGCGGCACGGTCGCGCCGCGGCGCCAGGCCTCGTCCTGGGTGATCAGCACCTCGCACTCCATGTCGTTCAGGCGGTCGGCGAGCGCCTCGGAGGAGAACCCGCCGAAGACGACGGTGTGCGGCGCGCCGAGGCGCGCGCACGCGAGCATCGCGATCGGCAACTCGGGGACCATGCCCATGTAGATCCCGACCGGCGTCCCCTTGCGGACGCCGAGCTCCTTGAGCCCGTTCGCGAACCGAACCACCTCGCGCTGGAGCTCGGAGAACGTCAGCTCGCGGCGGTCGTCCTCGGGCTCGCCCTCCCAGAAGTACGCGACCTTGTCGCCGTTGCCGGCCTCGACGTGGCGGTCGACGCAGTTGAAGCAGACGTTGAGCTTGCCGCCGAGGTACCACTTGGCGTACGGCGGCTCCCACTGGTAGAGCTCGGTCCAGGGCTCGAACCAGCTGATCCGCTCGGCCTCGTCGGACCACAGCTGCTCGAAGTCGCGCTCGTAGATGTCCGGCTTGGCGTTCGCCTGCGCCGCGAACTCGGGGGGCGGCGGGTAGCGCCGCTCCTCCAGGAACATGGTCTCGATGGCCGGGGTCCGGCCCCCGTCGGCGCTCACGGCTCCAGGTCGTAGGGGAACGAGGTCAGATTCTCGCACCCGTCAGCTGTGACGAGTGCCAGGTCCTCGAGCCTGACTCCTCCGTAGCCGTGCCGGTACAGGCCCGGCTCCAGCGTGACCACGTCGTCCGCGATCAGCTCGCCGGGGGCCCGGCCGAGCCACGGCTGCTCGTGCACCTCGAGGCCGACGCCGTGCCCGAGCCCGTGGTAGAAGCCGCTGTCGAGCACCTCGCCCGGCTTCTTGGACAGCTGGGTCGGCTGGCCGGCCTCGTGGAACAGGTCGCAGACCTCCTCGAACACGCTGCGTCCTTCGACACCGGCGCGCACCGCCTCGAGCGAGCGCTGCAGGGCCGCGTAGACGAGCCGGTGGTACTCGCGGAGCTCGTCCGAGATCTCGCCGACGACGAACGTGCGCGTCATGTCGGCGTAGCAGGCCGACTCGCGGTCGCGGGGCCAGAGGTCGATCACGATCGACTCGCCCGAAGCGATCGGCCCCGAGCCCATGTCGTGGCCGACGGCGCTCTGCGGGCCGTGCGAGACGATGAACTCGTCGGAGGCGAGGCCGCGCTCGCCGAAGACGCGCTGGATCTCGAGCTTGATGCGCTCGCACGTGAGCGGCTCGCCGTCGAGGACGACCGAGCCGTTCCGCGTCTCGGCGCGGCGCAGCAGCTCGCGCGCTGCGCCCATCGCCTCGTCCGCGCCCTTCTGTGCCCGCCTGATACCGGCCAGCTCGGCGTCGTTCTTCGCCCGGCGGCGGCGGAGGAAGACCTCGCGGTCGACGCTCAGCTCCACGCCCGCACCGCGCAGGCGGTCGGCCAGCTCGAGCGGAAAGCTGCTGGGCACGACGGCCTTGGACACGCCCCACTCCTTGACCGCTCGCAGCGACAGCTCGAGATCGAGCTCCTCGCGTGGGAGGCCCTTGGCGATCAGCTCGTCCCAGCCGAACTCCTCGTAAGGGTGCGCCTCGACGCCGACCTCGCGCACGCGGTCGACCTCGAACGAGCTCACCACCGCGGTGCGCGTCCCGTTGCGCTCGAAGTACAGGAACGCGTCGGGCACGGCGACGGGCACCTCGTGCCGCAGCTCGGGCGACCTGATCGTGTCCGCGTAGATGAGGACGTCCGTCACGCGGAGTGGATCCTATATCGCAGCGCGAGGGTGGTAATCGCTCGCCCTGCATGATACGAACGACACAAGCAACTTGCCGCCCAGACACTCTCAACTCGTGCGTCGAGCCGTCCTGTTCGGCGGGCCGCTCGGCTACATCGTCCTCGGGCTCGTTCATCCGATGGGCGACATCGAGGTGGGCGACGCGGCCGGCTTCTACATCGGCCTGCATCTCGTGCAACCGTTCCTGATCGCCCTCATCGCCTACGGCCTCTGGCTGCTGGTCGAAGGGCTCGAGAGCCGGGCTGCGACGGTCGTCCGCTATGCCCTGGTTCCGTACTTGATCCTCTACAGCATGTTCGACGCGGTCGCCGGGGTCGCGACCGGCCTGATCGTGCAGGAGGCGAACGGGATGTCCGCGGCCGACCAGGCCGCCGTCCAGCGCATGATGGACGGAATCGGCGAGCATCCTGTGCTCGTCGCGCTCTGGATCGGCTCCGGCCTCGCGTGGTTGGTGCCGGCCGTGGCGGCGGCGATGGCCGTCCGGTCGCAGGTCCCCCGCTGGGTCACGGCGACGATGGTGGTCGGTGCGGTCATCTTCGCCGTCGGCCATCCGATCCCGCCCGGTCCGATCGGGATGACCCTGTTCCTGGTCGGAATCCTCTGGCTCGAGCTGCGGCCGAGCCGCGAGCGAGTCCCCGAGGTGGTAGCGCCGGTCTCGAATTGACCGCTGCATAAACTCAGGGCGTGGACGACCTGTTCGAGCGCGCCCAGGGGTTGATCGCGGACTACGACCGCGAGCTGCGCGCGACCGTGCCCGAGGGCGCCGAGATCTTCGACGCGCACGTCCACCTCGGCAACGACATCGACGGCTTCCGGGGCGTCTACGAGGAGCTCGAGAAGGAGCTCGACTCGTACGGGGCCTCGCGGTGCTTCATGTTCTGCATGGACGAGCCCGACCGGCACCCTGGCTTCCGCGCGCCCAACGACCGGACGCTGGAGCACGCGGCGCGCTCCAAGGGCCGCTTCATCCCGTTCGTGCGACTCGACCTGGCCGAGGACCCGATCGGGGAGGCCGAACGCTGCATCGACCGAGGCGCCCGCGGGATCAAGCTGCACCCGCGCGCGCAGCGCTTCCTGCTGAACGACGAGCGGCTCGCGCCCGTGTTCGCGCTCGCAGCCGAGCGGCGCGTGCCGATCCTGATCCACGGCGGCCGCGGCCTGCCGCCGATCGCCGAACACCTGCACCGCCTGATCGACGCCCACCCTGAGGCGCAGCTGATCATCGCGCACGCCGGGATCGCCGACCTCGCCGCGCTCGCGAGCCACTTCTCGGGCAAGGCGGGGGTCTTCTTCGACACGTCGGTCTGGAGCCCGATCGACCTGCTCGATTTCCACCACCAGGTTCCGCCGGAGCAGGTGCTGTACGCCTCCGACTATCCGTATGGACGGCAACCCAGCTCGCTGCTGATCGCGCTGCGAACGGCGATTCAGTCCGGCCTCGACGAGGAAGACCTCAAGAACATGCTGGCCCGGAACGCCAACAGGATCGCCGAAGGCGAGCCGCCGCTCGAGCCCACGCAGCCGCGCGGGAGCGAGACGTTCACGCAGCCGATGGCCTTCGCCCGCATCCACCAGTACCTCTCGATGGCGACGCCGCTGCTGTGGACACGCCAGCCCGACACGATCGGCGTCCTGGGCCTCGCGCTGAACGCCTGCGACGAGCGCAACGGGCATCCGGCCGAGCTCGAGCAGATCCGCGAGCTCGTGAGCACCGCGCGTGAGCTCTGGCGCGGGCTCCCGGAGGTCGAGGATGAGGCCGACCGCGTGCGGGTCAGCCGCGCCACCTTCAGGCTCATCCACCTGGCCGACATCTACGCGGTGACCGCCCATGCCTGAGCTCCGGGTCAACGGCCAGGCCTACGACATCGACACCGCAGTCGGCCGCACGCTCGCGGAGACGCTCCGCGAGGACATTGGGCTCACCGGGACGAAGATCGCCTGCGGCGAGGGGCACTGCGGCGCCTGCACGGTCCGCGTCGACGGCGTGCCCGTGCTCTCCTGCATCACGCTCGTCCATACCATTGCGGGCAGCGAGGTGACGACGATCGAAGGCCTACGCGACCACCCCCTCGTCGCCGCGTTCGTCAAGGCCGACGCGTTGCAGTGCGGCTTCTGCACGCCGGCGCAAATCGTCTCCGCTTCGGCGCTCGTCGAGGCCGTGCCCGAGCCGACCCGCGAAGAGGTTCGCCACGCGATGGCCGGGAACCTCTGCCGGTGCGGCGCGTACCCGAACATCGAGGAGGCTGTGCTCAATTGGCGAGGCTGATCAAGACCGAGAAGGAAGTCGAGGGTCACTACAGCGAGACCTGGGTCGTCGTCGAGGAGGATGCACTCGACCAGTGGCCGGCCGGACCGCTGAACACCGTCGGCCGCGAGGCCGTCCGCATCGACGGGCCCGAGCGGGCCCGCGGCGAGGCGATCTACACCGCCGACGTCGCCTTCCCGGGCATGCTCCACGCAGCGCTCCTGCGCAGCCCCCATTCGCGTGCCCGCGTCGCCCGGATCGACCTCGCGCCGGCGCAGGCAGCACCCGGTGTGCGCGCCGCGCTCGGCCCGCACGAGATCGGCTCGCTCACCGACGAGCCCGGCTACGTGGGCGCTCCGGTTGCGGCGATCGCGGCCGACACGGACGAACAGGCGCGCGCGGCGGTCGAGCTGATCGACGTCGAGTGGGAGGTGCTCGAGCCGCTGCTCGACCCGGACGAGGCGGTCGAGCGCAAGCAGCTCCTCGGCGACCCGCGCCCCTACGAGCGCGGCGACTTCGAGCGCGGTCTCGCGGAAGCCGACGCCGTCGTCGAGGCCGAGTACCGCACCCAGGTCGTCCTGCACAACTGCATGGAGCCGCACGGCGCGGTGTGCCGCTGGGAGGGCGAGGTCCTCGAGCTCTACCTGTCGACGCAGTTCATCTGGGGCGTGCGGTCGAGCGTGGCCGGGCAGCTCGGCCTTGCCGAGGACGACGTGCGGGTCGTCTGCAACTTCATGGGCGGCGGCTTCGGCTCGAAGAACGGGCCCCGAGAGCACACCTACGTGGCCGCGGAGCTCGCACGCCGGACCGGGCGCGCGGTTCGCTGCTTCAACACGCGACGCGAGGAGAACCTCGACGCGGGCAACCGCAACGCGACCGTCCAGCGACTCGTGGCCGGCGCCCGCGCAGACGGCACGCTGACCGCGCTCGGCGGCGAGTTCGTCAACGCAGTCGGCTTCGGCGGCTTCTCGGCGAGCACGTCGGGCCCGATGCAGATGCTCTACGCCTGCCCGAACGTGCGCACCTCCGAGTACGGCGCCAAGCTCAACACCCCGCCGAACGCCGCGTTCCGCGCGCCGGGCTTCGTCGAGGGGACGTTCGGGCTCGAGTGCCTGCTCGACGAGCTGGCCGCCAAGCTCGACGTCGACCCGCTGGAGCTCCGGCGCAAGAACCACGCCGACTCCGATCTCGCCGACGGTCTCCCGTTCTCGTCGAAGAACCTGCTCGAGTGCTACCGGCGCGCCGACCCGCACTGGGAGCGGCGGCACGAGGTACGTGCGAGCACGGACGGCCCGTGGAAGCGGGGCGTGGGCCTCGCCAGCCAGATGTGGTACGGCGGCGGCGGCCCGCCCTCGTACGCGTGGGTGCGCATGGGCTCGGACGGCCGCGTCAACGTGGTCACGGCGATGCAGGACATCGGCACGGGCACGCGCACGGCGATGGCCCAGATCGCCGCCGAGGAGCTCGGCCTCCCGATCGAGCACGTCGGCGTCCAGCTCGGCGACTCCGCCCGCGGGCCTTACGCCGCGATCTCGGCGGGCTCGTCCACGACGCCGAGCATGGGCCCGGCGGTCCGCGCGGCGGCGGCCGACGCGGCGCGGCAGATCCTCGAGATCGCCGCTCAGCGGTTCGGCCTCGAGCGGCGGGTGCTCTCGCTCCAGGGAGGCAACGTCGTCTCCGCCGACGGCGGCTCGTGGCCGCTCGAGGAGGTCACCGGCCTGCTCGACGACGGCCAGATCCTCGGCAGGGGCGCGCGCGGGCCGAACCCGACCGGGATGCGCGTGTTCACGTTCGGCATCCAGGTTGCGGAGGTCGCGGTCGACATCGGGACCGGCGAGGTCCGCGTCGAGCGGATCGCTGCGATCCACGACGTCGGTCGGATCATTAACCCGCTCGGAGCCCGCAGCCAGGTCGAAGGCGGGATCATCCAGGCGGTCGGCCACGCCCTGTCCGAGCAACGCATCGACGACCCCGCGACCGGCATCCCGCTGACGCGGACGCTCGACGCGTACAAGATCCCGACGATCGCCGACGTGCCCGAGATCGTGACCGAGTTCATCGACGTCCCGGACGAGCACCTGACGAACCTCGGCTCGAAGGGCCTCGGCGAGCCGCCGATCATTCCGACCGCGGCCGCGATCGCCAACGCCATCCGCGATGCCACCGGCGCCGACGTGCGGTCGCTGCCGATCACGCGTGAAGAGATGCTGCGCGCGCTTCGCGAGACCCGCGAGCGCGCGCCGGGCGAGGTTGCGGCTCCTACGGCCTGAGACGCTCGAGGAGGCGACGGCGGCCCTTGCGAACGGGGCCGCGCTCGCACTCGCCGGCGGCACCGAGGTCGTGCCGCTGCTCCGCGACCACCTCGTCGAGGCGGAGACGCTCGTGGAGCTGCGCGAGGTCGTGCCGAAGGGAATCGACGACACCCGCATCGGCGCGGGCACGACGCTCCGCGAGCTCGAGGTCGACCCGGGCATCCCGCACGCCCTCCGCGAGGCCTGCCGGCTCGCCGCGTCGCCGCAGGTGCGGGCGATGGGCACGATCGGCGGCAACCTCCTGCAGGCCACGCGCTGCTGGTACTGGCGGCTGCAGTTCCCCTGCTGGCTGCACGGCGGCGAGCGGTGCCTCGCGAAGTCGGGCGCGCACCGCGAGCACGCCGCCTTTGGCAACGAGCGCTGCGCCTCGGCGCACCCGTCCGACCCCGCGGCTGCGCTGGTCGCGCTCGGCGCCCGCCTGCGCACGACGGAGCGCGAGCTTGCGGTCAGCGACCTGTACCGGCTCCCCACCGACGACGATCGCTCGACGACGACGCTGGTACCCGGGGAGTTGATCCTGGAGCTGGACGTGCCCGCGCCGGAGGCGAGCACCTACCTCAAGGCGATGGATCGCAAGCTGTTCTCGTTCCCGCTCGTGGGCGTCGCAGCAGTGCGGAGGGGCAGCGAGACCCGGCTGGCGCTCTCAGGCGTCGCGCCGATTCCCTGGGCGGTGCAGTCGGCCGACGACCTCGAGACGGCGACCCCGCTGCCCGGAACCGCCTACAAGCTCGAGCTCGCGCGCGCGCTGATCGACCGGGCGCTCGCCGAGGTGGCCCCCTGAAGCGCCTCGCGGTACTCCTGGCCGTCGTCGCGCTGGCCGGTTGTGGCGGCGGAGACGACAACAGCGCGAGCTCGGACGACACGAGCGCGGTCACGTCGGAGGTGAGCCCGCCGGGCTCCTGCAGCCAGGTCGCCCCGCCGAAGCCCAAGAGCAGCGGCGGACAGACGCAGCCGACATCCGAGCTGGAGGCCGGCAAGACGCACGAGCTCGTCGTCGAGACGAACTGCGGTTCCTTCACGATCACGCTCGACCCGAAGGCGGCGCCGAAGACGACCGCCTCGGTCGCCTCGCTGGCGGACGCCGGCTTCTACGACGACACGACGTTCCATCGCATCGTCCCGGGCTTCGTGATCCAGGGCGGCGACCCGACCGCGACCGGCTCAGGCGGCCCGGGCTACTCCACCGTAGACAAGCCCAGGCCGACCACCACCTACACCAAGGGCGTCGTCGCCATGGCCAAGACGCAGGACGAGGCCCCTGGAACCTCGGGCAGCCAGTTCTTCGTCGTGACGGGAGCCGATATCGGACTGCCACCGCAGTACGCGGTGATCGGGAAGGTGACAGAGGGGCTGCCCGTGGTCACGAAGATCGGCGAGCTCGGGGACCCGGCCACGGAGCAGCCGACGCAGGCGGTCGTGATCACCAAGATGAGCCACCGCACCACCTAGAGCTCGCTGTCGCCCCCACTGCACGTAGCGTTCCTCGCGTGATCTCGGCGGTCGTGCTCGCGGCCGGAGCGGCGTCCCGGTTCGGCTCGCCCAAGCAGGCGCTCCTGCTCCCGCGCGTGCTGGAGCGCGTCCGCAGCAGCTCGGTCGGCGACGTCGTCGTCGTGGCCGGGGCCTACCCGCTCACCTCTGACGCTCGCATCGTGCAGTGCCCCGAGTGGGAGCAGGGGCCGGGCGCCTCCCTCCGCTGCGGGCTGGGTGCGCTCGGTGGCGACGTCGACGCAGCCGTCGTCGTCCTGGCCGACGGGCCGGATCTGCGGCCGGAGGCGATCGACCGCGTGATCGACGCCTGGCGCGACACTGGCGCCGAGGTCGTCGCCGCGAGCTACGGCGGCGACCGCGGGCACCCGGTGCTCCTGGCGCGGTCGGTCTGGCAGAGCGTCCCCGACGACGGCGCCCGCGCCCTGCAGCCCTTGCTGATCCCCGCCGACGACTTCGGCCCTCCAGGAGACGTCGACTCCGCCGATGACCTACGGGACTCGCTCCGCGACGGCACCTGAGGCTCCGCCACGGAACGAGTCCCACGCAGGTACGGCCTCGATCCCGAAGAACCGTGAAGACAGCCATGGCTTTCGTCCCTCCGCTCGAGCCCAGCTCGGATCGCTCGCCGCTTGCGACTGCCCGCCTGCATCGGCAGTTGACGCTCCAGGACGCTGCCAAGCACGCGAAGCTGACGCCCGAGGAGGTCTCGTGGCTCGAGACCGGGCGCCTGTACCGCTTTCCGTCGAGCGAGAGCGCGACGCTGGCGCTGCTGCTCTACGCGACGTCGCTCGAGATCGACCGCCGCGAGGCGCGCCGCCTGGCCGGGCTACCCGTGCCGATGCGGCCGTTCGACCGGAATCCCGGGCGCCGGGCCGCAACCCTGGCGGCCGTGCTCGCCCTCGTCGTGGCGATCGGTGCGGCCTTCACCGTCATGCCGGGTGCCGCGTCCGAGCACGCGCCGGCCGCCGCCGGCCGCACCGAGAAGCTGCCGCCGACGTGGAAGGTGTCCGTGGACGTCCTCAACGGCAGCGGCAACATTCGCTACACGCGGCGGGTGGCAGACCGGATCACGTCGCTCGCCTACACCGTCAAGAGCGTGCGCCGCGCCGACCGCTTCGACTATCCGGAGACGGCGGTCTACTTCGAGCCCGGTGGAGCCGCGCTCGCCCGCCGGCTCGCGTCACAGCTCGACGTGGTGTCGAAGCCGCTTCCGGGCGGCAAGAACCCGCGCCGGCTCGTCGTCGTCGTCGGGCCGGAGCGGGCTGTCAGCTAGGCCCTCCTGAACTAGAGGGCCGTGCGCAGCGACGCGAGCTTCTGCTTGAGCCGCGGGTCCATCTGCTGAACGGCCGCCTGGCGCACGAACATCCGCAGCTTCTCCTCAAACCGGTAGCGCGCCCGGCAGTAGGCGCAGCCCTCGAGATGAAGCTCGGCTTCGTGCCGCTCCGTCTCCGTCAGCTCCCGGTCTAGGTAGGGCTGGAGCATCTGCTCGCACTTGTCGCAGGGATCCTCGGCGGGCAGGAGCGTCATGAGTTCTCGACCACAGTATCCGCCAGCTCCTGCTTCAGGATGCGCCGCCCCCGGTGCAGACGGGACATGACCGTCCCGATCGGGATGTCCAGGATCTGCGCCGCGTCCTGGTAGGAGAAGTCGCCGATGTCGACGAGGACGACGACGTCGCGGAAGTCGTGCGGCACGGCCGACAGCGCCGTGACCGCGTCGTTCTGCGACAGGCGCCGCAGCACCTGCTCCTCCTGCGGACTCTCCTCGGAGAGCGAGTCCGAGAGACGGTTGTAGAGGTAGTAGTCGCCTTCCTCGAGCGGCTGCGTGTCCGGCGACCGCTGCTTCCGCCGGCCGCGGTCGATGTTGAGGTTGGTCATGATGCGCATCAGCCAGGCCCGCAGGTTCGTCCCGGGCGTGAACGAGCGCCAGCTCCGGAACGCGCGGGCGTAGGTTTCCTGGACGAGATCCTCCGCCTCCTCCTTCGATCCCGACAAGTGCCGGGCCACCGAGTACACCTGATCGGCCAGGGCCAGAGCCTCCTCCTCGAAGCGCACCCGATCGCGCGCTCCTTCCGCCAGCCGACGGGCATCCTCGTGCGTCGTCTCGCCCATCCGGCCAACCTACCAGCTTCCTGATCCCCCTTAACGACGCCGTTTGAGGGCCTATTCCCGCGGGTATGAGGCGACGGAGCAATCAAGGGGGAATCGATGCATGGCTACGACGTCGTGACGCACGACGACGAGAAGGTCGTCGGCCAGCTCGTGGACAAGGTGAACGGCAAATACATCGTCGAACAGGGATTCCTGCGCAAGAGCAAGCACGCCGTCCCCGAGCAGTTCGCGAACCTGGACGAGGCGGGCGAGCGGCTCGTGCTCACCGTGAGCAAGGACATGGTGTCCGAGTCGCCGAAGGTCGACGGCGACGTCGACGAGGCGGCCGTCGCCGCGCACTACGGGTTGGCCGACACGACGGTCGACGATCCACCCGGGTTCGACGACCGCGAGGTCGTCCAGGATCGGGTCGACGCCCGCGAGGGCGTCGAGCCCAACGACGGCATCCACGAGTCGCCAGCGCTGCTCGGCGACCGCCTCGACGACACCGTCGCCGAGCGCGGCCGCAGGGACTAGACCGCGGTCAGCGGGCGGAAGCCCGCGTTGGCCATTGCTGCCAGGATCGCGTCGAGATCGGTGCGCTCGTCGTCGAACTTGAGGACGACCTGCCCGATCAGGTTCGCGTTCGCGTACTCGAGGCCGTCATGACCCTGGAGTGCGCCCGCGAGCCGATGCACGCAGCGCTCACAGCGGATGCCCGTGACCTGGAGCGTCTCGTCCTGGATGGCCATCGTTCAGGAGACTAGCGAGCGCTCGACCACGTCCGCGCACACTGCCTGCAGGCCGCTCGCGCGCCCCACCTCGAGTTGGCGGCGCCCCTCCGGCCGGGGTTGAGCGAACGACGCGAAGAGCTCGGCGGTG
The DNA here is from genome assembly GCA_963738205.1 of uncultured Actinomycetes bacterium. GTDB lineage: Bacteria > Actinomycetota > Thermoleophilia > Gaiellales > Gaiellaceae > DATFQE01. The sequence continues at coordinate 974,327 of CAVTVQ010000007.1, read as the reverse complement.
CCGAGCTCGGACGTCGTTTCGGCGACGAGCTCGAATAGCTCGCGCACGAGCTCGGGGACGGTCGCCGTGCGGTCTTCCACGGGGTGCAGGAGCTCGGCTTCGGCGCCGAACCGCAGGGCCGCCCAGCGGTTCTGCGCGTAGACGCCGCGGTCGGCGGCGGCGCCGTCACCTGCACCCGCGAAGTGGGCGCAGAGGGTCTGGAGGAGCGCGCTGAACGCCACCGTCCGCTCGAGTGCCGTCGGCTGGTCGGGCATGCGCACCTCCAGCGTCCCGAAGTGGGGATGCGGGCGCACGTCCCACCAGAAGCGCGTATAGCCGTCGGCGAGCCCCGCCGTCACGAAGCGCTCCACGAATCTCTCCCACCCCTCGAACGACCCGAACGCCGGCGGCGCGCCGCTCCGCGGCAGCTGCGCCAGGATCTCGGCCCGGTTGGAGGCGAGCCCGGTCTCCTGGCCCGCGAGGTACGGCGAGTTGGCCGACAGCGCCAGCACGAGCGGCAGCCATGGCAGCACGCCCTCGAGCGCGGTGAAGCACGCCTCGGCGCTGGGCATCTCCACGTGCACGTGCAGGCCGTTCACGCCCTGGCGCTTCGCCGACACGCCGGCGTACTCGACGAACTCGCGGTAGCGCGGGTCGTCGGCGATCTCCTGCCGGCGCGCAACCGCGCACGGGTGCGTGCCCACCGCCGCAAGCCTGAGCCCCAGCCGGCCGGCGGCTTCGTCCGCTCCGCGCCGCAGCCCGCGCAGAGCCGCGGCTACGTCAGCAACGGAGTCGCACGGGTCGGTCGTGAGCTCGATGACCGATGCGAACAGCTCCGTCTTGAGCTGCCCGTGGTCGAGTGCTCCTGCCTCTTCGATCAGCTCCGCCGAGGCGGGAACGAGCTCGAACGTCTCCGCATCGAGGAGCATGATCTCCTCCTCGACGCCGACCGACCATGGAGGCCTACGGCCGAAGTGGCGCTCGATCACTTCCCGCGCACGCCGTGGACGGGTCTGCCGGAGGCCTCCCAGAGGTAGTACGAGAGGCTGGCCCCGTAGGTGGACTCGTACTCGACCACGTGCGGGTTCCGCCGGACCTCGCGCGCCCGCGCTGCGTGACGGAGCAGGTTGGGGTCATCGCGCTCTTCCCACACCAGCACGAGGTGCGCGGCCGTCATGAACTCGGCCACGAACGCGCAGCCGGGCGCCGGACAGGGAAACGGGTTCGTGGACACGCACCACCAGCCCGAGTGGTCGTCTACGTCCTCGAACCAGAGCTCGTGCTGCTCGACGAGCTGCTCGTCCTCGAGGACGACCCGGCCTGGTGCCGGACCCTCCCGCTCCTCCATGGCGCGGAAGGCTAGCGACGACGCGCGAGGGCGACGGTGACCGTTTTCTTCTGGTCACCGCGGTAGAGCTCGAGCTTGACCCGCTGTCCGGGCTTGGCGGTGGCGACGACGCGCTGGAGGTCGGCTGAGCTCTCGAGCTTCGAGCTACCCGCCTTCGTCAGGATGTCGCCGCCCAGCAACCAGCTTTGGCCCGCGACGACGACCTGCGTCTCGCCCGCCTTGATCCCGGCCTTTTCGGCCCCGGTCCCGTCCTTGACGCGGATCACCAGCAGCCCCTTCTCGACCGGCAGCCGGAACAGGTCGGCGATCTCGCTGTTCAACTCCTGCACGTCGACGCCGAGCTCGGCGTGGTCGACGCGGCCCTTTCGTTGGAGCTGGTCGACGACGTCCCGAACCGTGTTGATCGGGACGGCGAAGCCGATGCCGACGTTCCCGACCTCGGACGACGAGCCGGTTGCGATCTGCGTGTTCACGCCGATCACCTGGCCGGCCGCATCGAGGAGCGGACCGCCCGAGTTGCCGCGGTTGATGGGCGCGTCGGTCTGGATGACGCGGTCGATCGGCGACTCGGCCGGCGACTCGATCGTGCGCTGCAGCGCGCTCACGATGCCGGCGGTGATCGAGCGCTCGAGCCCGAACGGGTTGCCGATCGCGACGACGGAGTCACCGACCTGCACCAGCTCGGAGTTGCCGAGCTCGAGCGGCGTCAGTGCGCGCGCGTCGGCGTCCACCTTGAGCAAGGCGACGTCGGTGGCCTGGTCGGTGCCCACGACCCTGCCCTTCATGCTCTCCTTGTTGGAGAAGCTGACCTCGATGTCGGTCGCGCCGGCGACGACGTGGTAGTTGGTGACGACGTAGCCGGACTCGTCGATCACGAAGCCGGAGCCTTCCGCCTTCTGCTCCTGCTGCGGGAGCGGGAACCCGAACAGCGGGTCGATCTGGCCCTCGGTGAGCGTCGTCGAAGTGATCTGCACGACCCCCGGGGCCGCCCGCCGGTAGATCTCGCGGATGGTCAGCGGCCCCGGGTCGCGGCGGAAGGTCGTCGGCTGATCCGACCTGGCGGCGCGGGAATCGATCGGGAAGACCGGGGTCTTCGAATCGTCCACCACCACGACTCCGAGCAAGGCAGCGCCGCCGAGTGCGACGACGCCACCTGCTAGAGCCGCGACCGCGAAAGCGGCCGCCAGATGGAGAGTGGGGAGAGGAACTCTCATCTGTATCCGTTCCTTATACCGGCGAGCCGTTGTGCCTTTGTTTGCAGGTGTTTGCTCGTGGGTTAAGCATGTCTTGGCTTTGTTGGCGCCGTGTGGCGACCACGATCTTGTCCTCGTGAAGAACGAGTGACATAGTCGGGCGCGTCGTCTACGGTCGGCCCGTGGCGGGCACCGAGCGCATCGAGCTCACGCAGGGCGACATCACTCGCGTGGCAGTCGACGCGATCGTCAATGCTGCCAACTCGTCGCTGCTCGGCGGCGGCGGTGTCGACGGCGCCATCCACCGTGCCGGTGGCCCGTCGATCCTGCAGGAGTGCCGGCGCCACGGCGGCTGCGACACCGGTGACGCGAAGGCGACCACAGCGGGCGAGCTTCCCGCGCGCTGGGTAATCCACACAGTCGGGCCGGTTTGGCACGGCGGCGACCAGGGCGAGGACGAGCTGCTCGCGTCCGCGCACCGCCGCTCGCTCGAGGTGGCGGCCGAGCTCGGCGCCCGGACCGTTGCGTTTCCCGCCATCTCCACCGGCGTCTACCGCTTCCCCGTGGAGCGGGCGGCCCGTATCGCCCTGCGAACGACGGCCGAGTCGCTCGACGCCCATCCGAAGGTCGAACGCGTGACGTTCGTGCTGTTCTCGGCCGAGCATCGCGGGGCGTTCGGACGCGCGCTCGCGGATCTCGGCTCCCGCGACAAGGATTAGAGCGCTCTAGGAAAAACCTAGGATCGGGTCGTGAAGCGGTCTCTCGTTGTCGTTGCGGCACTTGGTGCGTTGTTCGCCACCCCGGCTCACGCGGCGGACGGCGTCAGCCTGGCCGCGAGCTCCACGCTCGTCCGCTTCGAGGGTCGGCTCACCCTCGCCGGAGCCGTGACGCCGGCGATCCCGGGCGAGCCCGTGACGATCATGCAGGGGTCGACTCCAGTGTGGAGCGGCGTCACCCAGGTCGACGGCTCGTTCGGCACGACGGTCGCCGTCCACCGAGCAGCGGCCTACGTCGCCGTCGCCGGGATCGCACGCTCGGCGCCCGTGCCGATTCGCGTGCGGCCGGTCCTGCGCGCCGGCGTGCGGGGCGCACGCGTGGTCGGCGAGCACGCTCCGCGTGTCCGGCCGCGTGCTTCCGCACCAGGCCGGCCGGATTTCCGTTCGCATCGGCGGCCGCAGCTACCGCGCGCGGGTCGACCGCACGGGCCGCTTCCGGGCGCGGGTGCCCGCGGGCGGTCCCGGCCGCGTCCGCCTCGAGGTCGTCCTCCGCCCTGCGCGCGGCTACGTTCGCCGCACCGGCGTGCTCGTCCTGCGCGTGAAGGGGCCGCCGCTCTCCTACGGCGCCCGCGGGCCCGCTGTGACCGGCCTCGAGCAGCGGCTGAGGTCGCTCGGCTACGCGCTCCGCGGGATCGACCGCCTCTATGCGGACGATACGCGCGACGCCGTGCTCGCGTTCCAGAAGGTGATCGGGCTGCCGCGCACCGCCAGGGTCGACGCCCGCACGTGGCGTGCGCTCGCCGCCGCGCGGACGCCGCGACCGCGCTCCTCGGGAACACATGTCGAGGTCTACAAGGGCCGCCAGGTCGCGTTCGAGGTCCGCGGCGGCCGCGTCGTCGGAATCACGCACGTCTCCACCGGCGCCACCGGCAATACGCCGCTCGGCACCTGGCACGTCTATCGCAAGGTCACCGGCTGGGACTGGGTGCTCTGGTACCCGCTCTACTTCCACCGCGGCTTCGCCCTGCACGGCTACCCGTCCGTGCCGGCATACCCCGCGAGCCACGGCTGCGTTCGGATGCCGATGTGGTTCGCGCCGGGCTTCAACGCCCGCTGGCCCTACGGGGCCACCGTGCAGATCTTCCCGTGAGCTTCCTCCCGTGAGCCCGAGCTTCTCCCTCGGGCGGATCGCCGGGATCCGGGTCGGCCTGCACTGGAGCTCGCTGCTCGTGCTCGGGCTGCTGGTCTGGACGCTGTCGGAGACCGTCTTCCCACGCCAGAATCCCGGGCTCACGGGTGACGACTACCGCGCGATGGCGCTCGCCGCCGCGGTTCTCCTGTTCGCCTCGATCCTGCTCCACGAGCTCGGCCACGCGCTCCAGGCTCGGCGTGAGGGGATGACGATCGACGGCATCACACTGTGGCTGTTCGGCGGCGTCGCGAGTTTCCGCGGATCGTTCCCCGGGCCCGGCTCGGAGTTCCGGATCGCCATCGCCGGGCCGCTCGTCTCGCTCGCGCTCGGCATCCTGTTCGCGGGGTTCGCCGCGCTCACGGGGCCGCCCGAGCAGGTGGACGGCGTCGCGTCCTGGCTCGGGTACATCAACCTCTCGCTGCTCGTCTTCAACCTCTTGCCGGCGCTGCCGCTGGACGGCGGCCGGGTGCTGCGCTCCGCGCTGTGGCGGATCCGCGGCGACTTCATGTGGGCGACGCGCATCGCCGCCGAGGCCGGTCGCGCCACGGGCCTGCTCATGATCGGCGCGGGCTTCGTGCTGTTCCTGCTCGGTGGGACGTTCGGCGGTGCCTGGATCGCCTTCCTCGGCTGGTTCGTCCTGAGCGCGGCCGGCGCCGAGGCGCGACTGACCGAGGCGCAGCGCGCGATCGCCGGACTCAGGGTGCGGGACCTGATGGTCGCCGACCCGGTCGCCGCGCGGCACGACAGCACGCTTGCCGAGTTCATGGGCTCGATCGGGCAGGAGGCGAGGCTGACCGCGTATCCGGTGCTCGACGGGGGCCGGGTCGTCGGCCTGCTGCCAACCCGCGCGGTGCTGGAGACCCCGCAGGCGGAGTGGGCTGCGCGGAGCGTCGGCGAGATCATGCTCGGCCTCGAGGGAGCGCCTCGGCTGGCACCCGACGAGGAGCTCTCGGCGGCGTTGTCCCGGCTCGGAGACGGCGGGAGTCAACCGCGCCCTCGTGCTCGACGGCGATCGCCTCGCGGGCTACCTGTCCCTGGAGGACGTCGCCCAGGCGCTCGCGTCGGGGCGGCGCTAGACGAGCTGCTTCAACAGCGTCGTGACGCGGGTGTCGATCTCGTCGCGGATGCTGCGGACGGCCGGCAGCTCCTGCCGGTCGGGATCGGGGACCTGCCAGTCCTCGTAGCGCTTGCCGGGATAGATCGGGCAGGCATCGCCGCAGCCCATCGTGATCACGACGTCGGCTGCACGAACGACCTCGTCCGAGAGCGGCTTCGGAAACTCCTCGCCGATGTCGATGCCCAGCTCGCCGAGGGCCTCGACGACCGCGGGGTTGATCGTGTCGGCCGGGGCACTGCCGGCAGAGCGGATGTGCACCCGCCCCTCCGCGTGATGGTTGAGGAGGGCGGCCGCCATCTGGCTTCGGCCGGCGTTTTGGACGCACACGAACAGCACCTCGGGCACGGTCTTCGCGATCGTGCCCTCGGCCTGGCCGAGCGCGCGCAGGCGCTCCCGGCTGTAGCGGTACACCAGCACCGGCAAGAAGTCCGAGAACCGGGCCGCCGCGAACCCTTCGAGGCTCTCCTGCACGTACCGGTCTACGGTCTCGCGCGAGAACACGCCTTCGAACTCGATGGCGAGATCGTCGACCTGCTTTCCGATGTGCGCAAGCGTGAAGACGTCGAGCTCGACCGCCACGGCGGGCAGGTTGCCAGGTGAGACGGACCTGTCGCCAGCGCGGTTGCCAGATCGCTACCGGACGTTCACCGGACGCTCACTCAGTGCGAGGCGTCCGTGAACTCGCGAAACTCGCCGGTCACGAGGTACGCGGTCTGCTCGCCGATGTCGACGGCGTGATCGCCGATGCGCTCGAGGCAGCGCGAGACGATGATCATCCTGAGCCCCCACTCGCGCAGCTCCGGGTTGGATCCAAGGGCGAGCACGTGCTGGACAGCGCGCCGGTTCGCCCGATCGATCAGCTCGTCACGCTCGACGAGCGACTCTGCGCCCTCGAGGTCGCGCCGTGCGAACGAGTCGAGCGCGACGCGGATCATCTCCTCTGCGCGCGTCGTCATCTCGTCGAACGACTCCATCAGCTTCGCGTCCGGCGCGATCCCGTAGACGAGCTTCGTCAGCTTCGCGATCGTCACGCAGTAGTCGGCCATCCGCTCCAGGTGGAGGTTGGCGTGGAGGCACGCGAGCACCTGCCGTAGGTCTCCGGCCACCGGGGTCTGGCGGGCGAGCAGCGCCTCGATCCCCTCCTCGATCGCGCGATAACGGCTGTCGACCTCGTCGTCGAAGGCGATCACCTCGTCGGCGAGCTCCGGATCGCGCGATTCGAGCGCCTCGTATGCACCCCGAAGCGCGCGCAGCACGAGGTCGCCCTCCTCCATCAGGCTCGCCTGCAGGATGTCCAGCCCTTCCTGGAGCCCGACGCGCATCAGCCGAATCGTCCCGTGACGTAGTCCTCGGTGCGCTTGTCGGAGGGCTGCGTGAAGATCTTCGGCGTGGCGTCGTACTCGACGAGGATGCCGCTGCGCTCGCCCTCCTCGCCACGCTCGACGCTGAAGAACGCCGTCATGTCGGCAACGCGCGCCGCCTGCTGCATGTTGTGGGTCACGACCACGATCGTGTATTGGTTCTTCAGCTCGTGCATCAAGTCCTCGATGCGCGTCGTGGCGATCGGATCGAGGGCTGAGGCCGGCTCGTCCATCAGGATCACCTCGGGCTCGACGGCGAGGCAGCGCGCGATGCACAGGCGCTGCTGCTGGCCACCGGAGAGCGACAGCGCGCCCGCCTTCAACCGGTCCTTGACCTCGTCCCACAGCGCAGCCTGCTGCAGCGCTCGCTCGACGCGGCCCTCCAGGTCGTCGGTCATCCCGAGCACGCGCGGCCCGAAGGCGACGTTGTCGTAGATCGACTTGGGGAACGGGTTCGGCTTCTGGAACACCATCCCGATCCGCCTGCGAACCTCGACAGGATCGACCTCCGAGCCGTAGAGATCCTGGCCGTGGTAGCTGATCTCGCCGTGGATCTTCGCCCCCGGAATCAGGGCATTCATGTGGTTGAAGCAGCGGATGAACGTGCTCTTGCCGCAGCCCGACGGGCCGATGAAGGCGGTCACGAAGTTGCGGTAGATCTCGAGCGACACGCCCTTCAACGCCAGTTTTCCGCTGTACGACACGCCGAGGTCGTCGACGTTGAAGACGACTTCGCGCTGCGACCGATCGGGGAGCTCGCGCTGCTGGGTGGCGATCACGGTCGGGATTGTGTCGGACATGGTCACCACTTTCTCTGGTAGCGGTTGCGGAGAAGGATCGCGACGGCGTTGAGCGCGAGCACGATCACCAGCAAGACGATGATTCCCGAAGCGGCGAGGATCCGGAACTGCTCCTGCGGGCGCCCGGTCCACTGGAAGATCTGCACCGGCAGCGCGGTGAACTCGCCGAGGACGGTCGGATCGAACGCCACGTACGTCAGCGCGCCGACGAGGAGCAACGGCGCCGTCTCCCCGAGCCCGCGTGAGAGCGCGAGGATCGAGCCGGTCGCGATGCCGGGCGTGGCGGCCGGAAGCACCTGCCGCCACACGACCTGCCACTTCGTGGCACCGAGGGCGTACGCCCCCTGGCGGATCGAATCGGGGACGGCTCTGATCGCCTCGCGGGCGGCGATGATCACCGTCGGCAGGACGACGAGCGTGAGGATCATCGCGCCGGCGAGGAGCACCCGTCCGATGCCAAGCCCGCGAACGAGGAAGGCGAGGCCGAGGATCCCGTAGACGATCGACGGCACGCCCGCGAGGTTCTGGATGTTGACCTCGAGCAGGCGGTTGTACCAGCGCTCGCGATTCGCGTACTCCTCGAGGTAGATCGCCGTCCCGACGCCGATCGGCACCGAGAACGCGATCAGGAGCAGGCCGAGGTAGACCGTGGCCAGGATCGCCGGCCGCGCGCCCGCGATCTGCGGGTCGGCCGACGGCGGCTCCAGGAGCAGGACGAGGTCGAGGTACTTGTAGCCCTTGGCCAGGACCTGCACGAGCAGCGTCCCGAGCGTGACGATCCCGATTGCGAGCGAGAAGTACAGGAACGCCCGGAAGAGCGCGCTCGAAATCCGTCCGCGCGGCTTTTCCGGCCTGAGTGCGGCCGGCACGGTGCTCATTCGTAGACCTCGCGGAACTTGCGCACGAGCCGGATCGAGAGCAGGTTCATCACGAGCGTCATCGCGAACAGCGTTGCGCCGACGGCGAAGATGGTCTTGTACTCGAGCGACCCGGTCGGGACGTCGCCCTGGCCCGTGGCGGCGATGAACGCCGTCATCGTCTGCATCGCCTCGAGCGGGTTGAACGTCCAGTTGGGCTGCCCACCTGCGGCGATCAGCACGATCATCGTCTCGCCGACCGCGCGCGAGATCGCGAGCACGAACGACGCGATGATCCCGGAGATCGCCGCCGGGACGACCACCCGCAATGCCACCTGCATGCGGTTCGAGCCCAGCGCGTAGGCGCCGTCGCGCAGGTCGCGCGGAACCGCAGCCATCGCGTCCTCCGACACCGACGCGACGGTGGGGATCAGCATCACGCCCATGACGAGCGCGGCGGCGAGCGCGCTGAAGACGCTGACGCCCACGCCGATGTCCTGGAGCAGGGGCGAAACGAGCGTCAGGGCGAAGTAGCCGTAGACGACGGTCGGGATCCCGGCGAGGATCTCGAGCGTCGGCTTGAGCACCTGGCGCGTGCTGCTCCGCGCGTACTCGCTCAGGTAGATCGCTGAGCCGAGGCCGAACGGCAGCGCGACCAGCGCCGCGACCAGCGAGACGACGATCGTCCCCGCGACCAGCGGGAGGACGCCGAAATGTGACGGCGAGAACAGCGGCGCCCACTCGGTACCGCTGAAGAACTCCCATGGCGAGACGTCACTGAAGAACTCGATCGCCGGGATGAACAGCGAAACGACGATCCCGACCGTGGTCAGGATCGAGATGAGGGCGCAGAGGGCGAGGACGACCTTGACGACGTCCTCGCCCCAGCGCCGGCGGGTGGCACGGAGCCTGACTGCTCCTGCAGAAGCCTCCTGTGTCGCCAACCTACGGTTCCTAGGTTCCCCTAGTTGGTCCTGATCGCGGTGTTGTACTGGCGCTTCGCCTTACGCAGCTGCGAGGGCGTGAGCGACACGTACTTCGCCGTCTTCGCGATCTTCTTCTCGTTGACGATGATGTACTTGATGAAGGCCTTCTGCACGGCCTTCTTGAACGAGTCGCGCTTGACGTAGATGAAGAGCGCGCGCGAGAGCGGCTTGTAGGCGCGGCTCTGCACGCTCTTGCTGCTCGGCGCGACGCAGCCACCGCCGCCGTCGACCTTGATCAGCTTCAGCTTGCTGATGTTCTCCTCGTAGTAGGAGAAGCCGAAGTAGCCGAGGCCGCCGCGGTCGCCGGAGACGCCACGGACGAGCACGTTGTCGTCCTCGCTCGCGCTGTAGTCGGAGCGGCTCCGCCGTGCGGTGCCGTTGATCTTCTCGGTGAAGAACTCGAACGTGCCTGAGTCGGTGCCCGGCCCGTAGAGCTTGAGCGGCACGTCCGGGAAGCCGGCACGCACGTCCTTCCAGTTGTCCACCTTCGAGCCCCGGTCCCAGACCTTCTTCAGCTCGTCGACCGTGAGGCAGTTGGCCCAGGTGTTGGACTTGTTCGCGACGAGCGAGATGCCGTCGTTCGCGACCAGGAACTGGATGTACCTGATGCCTGCGTCCTGGCACTTCTTGGCCTCGGAGTACTTGATCGGCCTCGACGCGTTCGACATGTCGGTCTCGCCCTTGCAGAAGCGCTCGAAACCGCCGCCGGTGCCGGAGATGCCCACCGTGACTCGCGCACCCCTGTTCGCGCGCTGGAAGCCCTCGGCCGCTGCGGTTGCGAACGGTCCCACCGTGCTCGATCCGTCAGCAGTCAGCGTGCCGGACACGCTTCCCGCGAACGGCCGCGCCGAGCCTGTGGCCGCCCAGGCCGTCGCCGCCAGAGCCGCGAGGCCCACGAGCAGCGCTGCCCTCGTGAGGTACTTACCCATTCGCTATCCCCCTTGGTCCATTTTCGCCGGTGTTGGCGCCACGATGGTCGCCGGACCGCGCCGCGCGTTGGGCAACCGGGGAGTGAAGACCTTGGGAAGAAGTGGTGAACATCGCAGCGGCAGTCATTCGGAGCCCGCGTCGATGCCGGCGCCTTCGAGAATGGTCAGCGCCTTCTCCTTCTGCTCCGCCGTGAGCGGGACGAATAGGGCCTTGCGCGCGAGCGCCGCCTGTCGCGTCAGCAGGAACGAGAGGAACTCGGAGACCTGGACCTTGTCCTCGAGCGCGTCCACGCGCGCGTAGACGTAGAGGGGGCGGGAGAGCGGGGTGTAGCTGCCGTCCTGAACGGTCTCGCGGCTCGGCGCGACGCACCCGTCGCCCCCGTCGACCTCGACAGCCTTGAGCTTGCCCTTGTTCTGCTCGACGTACGAGAGCCCGAGGTAGCCGAGACCGCCCTTGCTGCCGTTGACGCCGTTGACGATCACGTTGTCGTCTTCGGTGGCCGAGTAATCGGAGCGGCTCGAGCCCTCCTTGCCGACGATCCTGTCGGTGAAGAAGTCGAACGTGCCGGAGTCGGTGCCAGGGCCGAAGAGCTCGAGCTTCTCGTCCGGGAACGAGTCGTCGAGATCCTTCCAGGTCTTCACCTTCGAGCCCGGTTCCCAGATTCGCTTGAGCTGGTCGACGGTGAGGCACTGGGCCCAGTCGTTGTCCGGGTTGACCACGACCGAGATGCCGTCGTTGGCGACCTGCAGCTCGCGGTAGGCGATGTGCTTCTTCTCGCAAGCCTGTTTCTCTTCGGCCTCGATCGGACGCGACGCATCAGAGAGGTCGGTCTCGCCCGCGCAGAAGCGCTCGAAGCCGCCGCCGGTGCCGGAGACGCCGACGGTGACCTTGACACCCGGCTCCCGCTTCTGGAACTCCTCGGCGGCGATGGTGATCAGCGGGGCGACCGTGCTCGAGCCGTCGGCCTTGACCCGACCGCTGAGCGAGACGGACTCGTCACCGAAGCCGGCGGTCGCCTCGTCGTCGCTCTGCGTCTGCGTGGGCGCGGCGGAATCCGTGGGCCGCTCGCGGCCGCAACCCGCGGCAAGGAGCACGAACGAGGCCAGCAGTACGAGGCCCAGGACAATTCGGCGCACACCGCGATTGTTCCGACCCCCACGCCCGCGTCGCGTGCTGATTATGTGAATGTCTGGTGACGATCTGGTGAGCGCGAGAACCGGCAGGTGATCGCCAGGCCGCGATCCAGGCCGCCTTCCGCCTCGATCGTGCCGTCGGCCGAGGTGACGATGTGCTTGACGATCGCGAGCCCGAGGCCCGTGCCCCGCGACGCCCGCGCCCGATCGGCGCGGTAGAAGCGCTCGAAGAGGCGAGGGACGTCGTCGACGGCGACACCCGCCCCGTCGTCGACCGCGCGGAGCATTCCGTCGCTGACCGTGACGGTGAACGTCGCCCCTTCGCCCGCGTAGCGGATCGCGTTCCGCGCGAGGTTCTCGACCACGACTCGAAGCATGCGCGGGCGCAGGGGCAACTCGGCGTCGTCGTCGCCCTCCGCACGCAGCGTCAAGCCCGCGCGCTCGGCCGACGCGGTCACCTCGGCGAGCGCCTCGCGCACGACCGGCAGTGCCCGCGTCGACGCCAGCGCGACGACGGTGCGGCCCGTCTCGAGCTCGCTGAGAAAGAGCACCTCGTCGATCAGCTCGCCGATCTGCTCGACCTCCGTCCGGGCCTGCTCGATCAGTGCCTGCGTGTCGGCACCCCGCAGCATCGCCGTGTCGAGCAGCGCCAGGAGCCGTGCCAGCGGCGTCCTCAGCTCGTGCGAGACGGCCGCCGTGAAGCCGGAGCGAAGCTCTTCGTACGCAGCGAGCGCGCCCGAGCCCCCGAGGTAGACGAGCAGCTCCCGCCGGCCGTCGAACTCGATCGGGACGCGCGTGACACCCTCACTCTCGAGCAGCCGGTCGGGGAACAGAGCGCCGGCGGACAGGCCCTCCACCGTGGCGCGGGCGCGCTGGGAGCTGGCCACGACACGGTTGTCCTCGTCGAGGATCACGACGATCTCGGGGCTCCGCTCGACGAGCAGCCGCCCGCGTTCGGCGTCGAGATGGAAACGGCGTAGCTCGTCGTCGCCGTGGGTGTCGTCCAGGACTGCCATGACCCGAGTATTGCTGGTCGTCGGGGTGGGGCTCCGGTGAAGAACTGGTGAAAAAGTGGTTGTGGACGGAGGGATGGGCTGCACGCGCCTTCGGCGCTCGTACACAATCGCAGCGAATGGCGAAGGTGCTGATCGTCGAGGACGACGACGTCATCGCCCAGGGCATGGCCCGACACCTGGAGGCGGCGGGCTTCCACCCCCTCTGGGTCGCAGGCGGCGAAGCGGGCCTCGCACGGCTCCGCTTCGAGCGGCCGGATGTGTGCGTGCTCGACTTGATGCTTCCGGGCCGGGACGGATGGAGCCTGATCGAGACCGCGCGCACCGAGGGGATCGGGACACCGATCGTCGTCGTGAGCGCGCGCGGCACGGAGCACGACCGCGTCCACGCCCTCGAGCTGGGCGCCGACGACTACCTCGTGAAGCCGTTCTCGATGAAGGAGCTCGTTGCGCGCGTGCGAGCCGCCGCGCGCCGCGGCGTCCGCGCCGGGGAGGAACAGCGCGGGGGGCCGGTCGAGATCGAGGAGCTGCGGATCTCGCCCGACGACGTGCAGGCATACATCCACGGGGAGAACGCCGAGCTCACCCCGACCGAGTTCAAGCTCCTGTACACGCTGGCGCTCGCGCGCGGCCGTGTCGTCACCCGGGACGAGCTGCTGCAGAAGATCTGGGGCCGGCGCGAGGGCCACCGCGACCGCACCGTCGACGTGTTCGTGCGCAAGCTGCGCGACAAGATCGACCGCCAGGCGCGCGACCACACGTTCATCCAGACCCGCTACGGCGTCGGCTACAAGCTGGAGCCGGAGCCGAAGAACTAGGCCTTTTACGTAACCCGCTGTTCACCACGGCTTCTCCTGGCGTTCACCATCCGTCTACCCTTGTGAAGCCCCCATGGCGAGAAGATCGACGCCCGTGACGACGACAGTTCTGTCCAGCGACATCGACGAGCGGCTGCTGAACCGCGAGCTGTCCTGGCTGGACTACAACGCCCGCGTCCTCGAGCTCGCCTCCGACTCGTCTCAGCCGCTGCTCGAACGCGTCCGTATGTGCAAGTTCTTCTCGTCGAATCTGGACGAGTTCTTCATGGTCCGCGTGGCCGGGCTGCTCGAGCGCGCGGACGCAGGCATCGTGGGGCGTTCGCCGGACGGCCGGACGACGCTCGCAGCCCTCGCCGAGATCCGCGAGCGCGTCCTCGATCTGGTCGAGCGCCAGTCCCGGCTGTGGAAGCGCGTGCTGCGACCGGCGCTGGCCGAGCAGAGCATCGTCGTCGGCAGCGTCGAAGACTGCACTGACAAGGAGCTCGCGGAGCTGAACGACACGTACGACCACCAGATCTACCCGGTGCTCACCCCGCTCGCCGTCGGGGCCGGCCAGCCGTTCCCGTACATCTCGGGGCTGTCGCTCAGCCTGGGCGTGTTCGTCCGCGACCCGAAGACAGGGGAGGAGCGGTTCGCCCGTGTGAAGGTGCCCGAAGTGCTCCCCCGCTTCCTGCCGCTCGGCAAGCGCGGCCTCTTCCTGCCGATGGAACGAGTGCTGCGCCACTTCCTGCCGGCGCTGTTCCCGAAGATGGAGATCGTCGAGTGCAGCGCGTTCCGGGTGACGCGGGACGCCGATTTCGAGGTCTCGGACGAGGCCGACGACCTGCTCGAGGCGGTCGAGCTCGAGCTGCGCAAGCGCCGCTTCGGCGACGTCGTCCGCATGGAGGTGTCGAGCTCGGTGTCGAGCCGGATGCTCGAAGGCCTCAAGCGCGGCCTCGGCGTGGCCGACGAGCAGATCTACCTCGTCGCGGGGCTGCTCGACCTCGACGACCTCACGCAGCTCGCCGAGCTCGACCGGCCTGAGCTGCTCGACGAGCCGTGGATGCCCGTCACGCATCCGCGCTTCGCCGAGGCGACCGACGGCAGCGAGATGTTCGCCGAGATCAAGCGCTCCGACATCCTCGTCCACCACCCGTACCACTCGTTCGCGTCCAGCTTCGAGGGCTTCGTGCACGCGGTCTCGCAGGATCCCGACGTGGTCGCGATCAAGACGACCGTGTACCGGACCGACGAGGACTCCCCGCTCGTGCCCGCCCTGATCAGCGCGTCCGAGGTCGGGAAGCAGAGCGTCTGCTTGGTGGAGCTGAAGGCGCGCTTCGACGAGCACCGCAACATCGAGTGGTCGCGGGAGCTCGAGCAGGCCGGCGTCCACGTCGTCTACGGCTTCCCGAACCTGAAGACGCACGCAAAGATGACCCTTGTGGTTCGCCGCGAGGGGGCGGAGCTGGTCCGCTACGTGCACGTCGGCACCGGGAACTACCACTCGAAGACGGCCCGGCTCTACGAGGACTTCGGCCTGTTCACGGCCGACCCGGAGCTGACGGCCGACATCGCGGATCTCTTCAACTACTTGACCGGCTACAGCAGGCCGCAGCGCTTTCGCAAGCTGCTCGTGGCGCCGTTCGACCTGCGCGAGCGCCTGATCGAGCGCATTCACAAGGTCGGCGCCGCCGCCGAGGCCGGCGAGACGGCGCGGATCAGGATCAAGGTCAACGCCCTCACCGACCCGAAGGTGATCGACGCGCTGTACGCCGCCTCCGGCATGGGCGCGAAGATCGACCTGTTCATTCGGGGAATCTGCTCGTTGCGCCCCGGCGTCGCCGGGCTGAGCGAGAACATCACCGTGCGAAGCATTCTCGGCAGGTTCCTCGAGCACAGCCGCGTGTTCTTCTTCGAGCACGGCGAGGAGCGCACGTTCCTGCTGGGCAGCGCCGACCTGATGCCCCGGAACCTCGATCATCGCGTCGAGGTGCTGGCACCTGTGACCGACGCGAGGGCGCAGGGCGAGATCGACAAGGTTTTTCGCGCGCTCCTGGCGGACAACTCGACCGCATGGGAATTGTCAGGCGACGGAAGCTGGACGCGGCACCGCCCGAAGAAGGGCGAACGCGACCTGGCCGAACAGGCCGTGCTGATGCGCAACTTCAAGGCGCGGGCCGCTCGCCGGCGCGTTCGGCGTCCGAGCTGACCGTGCGCGGCCTGCTCGGGGTCGGCCTCGCGCGATCGGCGGGGCGGCTCCGACCGACGCGCCGTCCAGAATCACCGTCCATGCTCGTCGGGGTCCTCGATGTCGGCTCCAACACGATCCGGCTGCTGGTCGCCGGGCCGCGCAAGGACGGCGTCGTTCGCGCCCACGAGGAGCGCGAGCAGCTCGGGCTCGGCGAGGACGTCGAGCGCTTCGGCTGCATCTCGGCCGAGAAGCTCCTGCGGGCGGAGGCCGCGGCGCGCGGGCTGGTGGCCCGGGCGCGAGCGCTCGGGTGCGTGGAGGTCGAGATCCTCGTCACGTCGCCGGGGCGGCAAGCTGCGAACGGCGACGAGCTGCTCGACGCTCTCGAGCGTGGGAGCGGGCAGTGCGCGCGGCTGCTCTCGGCGGAGGAGGAGGCGACGCTCGCGTACACGGGTGCGCTGTCGGCTTCGCGGACGACCACCGAGAGCGTCGCGGTCGTGGACGTCGGCGGCGGCTCTGCGCAGCTCGTGGTGGGAACGGCGGATGCGGGGCCGGTGTGGATCCGCTCGATCGACATCGGCTCGCTGCGGCTGACCCGCCGCGTGCTGGCGTCGGACCCACCCGCGCCGGACGAGCTGCTGGCGGCGCGCGCCGAGGTCGAGCGCTCATTCGAAGGCATCACGCCGCCGCTGCCGCTGACGGCGCTCGCGACCGGCGGCAGCGCCCGAGCTCTCCGGCGCCTGTCGGGTCGGCGGCGCCTCTCGGCACGACACCTCGAAGCGGCTCTCGACGAGCTGCTCGAGCGCCCTGCCGCCGAGGTGTCACGGCGCTATGGGATCGCCCTGCAGCGCGCCCGTACGCTGCCGGCGGGCGCCGTGATTCTCCTCGAGGCGCAGCGCCGGCTCGGGCTCCCGCTCGAGGTAGCCCGCGGCGGCCTGCGCGAGGGCGCCGCCCTCGAGCTCCTGGCCGAGCGCGCCGCCGCGGCCTAGCCTCCTAGCCCTCGACCTGCAGCAGCAGCCGCTCGCGGATCGCGAGCCCGTAGTCCGTCGCCTCGACGACGGCGACCTCGCCCTTCTCGAGCTCCTCGCCGAGCAGCGCCCGGATGAGATCTCCGTGCGAGCAGAGCGCGCCCGACTCGGCCTCGAGACTGCGGATCAGCGTCAAAGCCTCGGCCGGGTCCGCGTCGTCCCCGAGCTCGTGCCGGTATTCGATCGGCAGGCCGCGGGCCTGGGCGAGCGGCTCGACCGTCTGGACGCAGCGCAGATACGGGCTCGTCAGGACGCGCGTGATCGGATACGGCGCGAGCAGTTCGACCAGCTCCCGGGCCTGAGCCCAACCGAGCTCGTCCAGCAGACGCGCACGATCGTCGCCGGTCCACGCGGTGGAGTCGCCCGCACGCCCATGACGAATCAGCAGGTGCGCCACGGCTAGACCGCCTCCAGGACGGCGCCGTCGCGCTCCCACGTCAGCTGTTCGGGCGCCTCGTCGAGCGGCAGCCAGCGGACGTCGTCGATCTCGGCATGCGGAGCGGCGTCGCCTCCGACCGGCCGCATCAGCCAGTAGCGGACGACCTTCGGCCGACCGCGAGCATCGCGGTAGTGCGTCGACGGGAGCTCGCGCTCGAGCTCGCAACGTAGGCCTGTTTCCTCCTCGACCTCGCGCAGCGCGCACTCCTCGTCGCTCTCGCCGGGCTCGGCCTTCCCCTTCGGCAACGACCAGTCGTCGTACGCGGGCCGGTGCACGAGCAGCACCTCGTGGCCGGTACGGCCCTGGCGGAGAACCACGCCGCCCGCCGCGCGGACGACGCCCTCCTTCACGCCCACGCGCGCTCGCCGGCCCGCTCGAGCTTCCGCCAGGCCCGCGGGAACTCGGCTCGCGCCCGGCTCCGCCGCGCCCGCTGACGCTCGATCATGCGGCCGGTCGACAGCACGGCGTCGCTCGACGCCAGGGTCGTCGCGAGCGCACGCAGCCGCTCCTCTGCGACGACCGCGTCCTGGTGCTCGCCGACCACGTCCTGGAAGGCTTTCGCTCGGACAACGAAACGCCGAGCGCGCTTTCCCACCGTCGGCTCGGCCAGCTCGGCTGCGTAGCGTGCGCGCTTGCCGCGGATGCGCACTGCGTGCAGTGCCTCGTCGCCGGGATCGGGCTCGAGTGCCTCGACTGCCTTCCCGAGCTTGTCGAACTCGCGGGCGGCGAAGTCTTCGAGCGGCGCGTCCAGCGCGCGAACGTGCGGCGCCCGCGCTGCCGCCTCGAGCGAGCCGAGCAGCTCCAGGTAGCGGCCACTCTCGAGTGCCTGCCGCAGGCGGCTGCGCGCGCTCTCCCGCTCGCCCTCGAGCTGGTGGAGCACTTCGGCGAACGCGGCCTCGTCCTGCCCGAGCTCTGCCGCCTCGCGGCGCAGGTACGCGAGCAGCACGTCCGCGTCGCGGGCCGGGCCGAGCTCACCGCCGAGCCACTTGAGCTCGTCGCGCAGCGGCCCCGCCCACTCCGGAACGAGCAGCGCGTCGGCGGCGCGGAGGAGGGCACGCAGGCGTCGCACGGCGACGCGGAGGTCGTGCAGGTCCTCGGGGTCGTCGCCGAGACGCGTGCCGGGGTCGTGCCGCAGCATCTCCGCGTACTGGTTGCCGATGCGCGCGCGCACGTGGTCGATCGCCGGCGACCCCGCGGCGGGCGCGCCGGCTCCGTCGGGCTCCAGCCCGAGGTAGCGGAAGACCTTCGGGCTCTGGTCGCTCGGCTGAGCTCCGGCCCGCACGAGCCTGCGCTCGGCCTCGGCGATCGCCGCCGGATCGCCGTCGACGAGCTCCAGCTCCAGCTCCGTGAAGCCGTCCTCGCCCCGTTGCCCCTCACGGCGGGTCACCTCGTCGACCGTCGCCTCCACCGTCCCGCCGCCGAGGGTCGCCCGCTTGCCGGTCCGGCGAGTCTGCAGGGCGACCGCCTCCTCGAGGTCCTCGCCGTGCAGGACGCCGGTCAACAGGCGAACCAACCGCTGGGGGACAGCGCCGGCGCCGCCGGGCTCCTCGAGCTCGAGCCGCCCCTCCTCACGCGGCAGCTTGAGCTGCCAGAGGTTCGCGCCGTTCTCCAGCCGGCGCCGCAACGTGATCCCGTGGCGCGCCAGCCGCCGGTCGGCCGTATCGTGGTACGTCGACACGAACAGCCGCGGCTCGATCGGCTCGCCTGTGAGCGCGTCGAGCACCTCAGCCGGGCCGACCAGCTTCCGCTCCCGCTCGAGCATGTCCATGGGGACAGCTTAGGAGGCAGGCGGCGGCTCTGCCGCCTCGAAAAGCTCCTCGGCCGAACCGTCCTCGTATGCGTGCGGCAGCAGCGCCGACACGCCGCCGGCCACCTCGGAGAGGGCGAGCACGGCGGAAGCGAAGACGTCGTCCTCGCGCGAGTAGTCATCCGTGAAGTCGCAGGCGCCGTTCAGCTCCAGCACGACGTAGCCGCCGTGCGGCGTCGGCAGCAGGTCGACGCCGACGAGCTGGCCGTCGACGGCCTCGGCGGCCGCGATGGCGAGCGCACAAGCCTCGACGGGCGGCTCGAGGACGGGTGCGCGGACGGCGCCGAGCGCGACGTTTGTCCGCCACTCGCCGGGAGCCGCCACGCGGCTGACCGCGCCGATCACCTTTCCGGCCGCGACGATCAGTCGCAGGTCCCACCCACGGGGCGGAATCAGGTCCTGGACGATCGCGCCCTGCGTGCGGAACCACGGCTTCTCGGGCAGCACTGCCAGGCAGCGCGCGAGCGACTCGCCGTCGTCGCACCGAAACACGTCGGCGCCCCAGCTGCCGTAGCGCGGCTTGATCACCACAGGAGGCTCGAGCGGTGGAGCCGCGTCGGAAGCGGTGAAGAGCGTCGTGGCCGGATGCGGAATGCCGGCTTGCGCAAACTCGCGTGCGGTCAGCAGCTTGTCGTGCGCGGCGAGCAGCGTCCGCGGGCCGTTGAGCACCCTGACACCGCGCGACGCGAGCGCGGCGAGCTCGGCGACGCCGTCATCGACTCCGTCGAGCGTCGGCTTGACGTCCAACCGACCGAGCGCGACGTCGCCGGGGCGCAAGCGAGCCAACGCCTCCCTGGGAGTCAAGATCATCGACTCCGCTCCGGGCCACGTTCTGGACGCGAGCGCGATATTCGTGGCGGTCGCGCGCTGGGCAACGAGCGCGAAGATCATGCGGCTGCGGGAGTGTAGGGGTTTCCGTCAAGCCCTGCCGGGTCCGTACACCACATTGTCTCCACCCGTCCTCCTGTCGTTCGCGGCCTCGACTCGCCGTGAACGGAATTGTGCGGCACACACCTAAGAATTTGCAAGGAATTCGTGTTCACCACCCATTCACGCTTCGTTTACTTCCTTTGAACCCTCTCGTTCGCGAATGGCATGCACCATCGACTTAGTGGCGAAGGTGCTGATCGTGGAGGACGACGACGTCATCGCTCGAGCGATGGCGACGCACCTCTCTGCAGGCGGCTTCGATCCGGTCTGGGTGTCGAACGGCGAGACCGGCGTCGCCCGGCTGCGCTTCGAGCGGCCCGACGTGTGCGTGCTCGACCTGATGCTTCCCGGCCTGGACGGCTGGGCGCTGATCGAGGCGGCGCGCAGCGAGGGGATCGGGACGCCGATCGTCGTCGTCAGCGCCCGCGGCACCGAGCAGGACCGCGTCCGTGCGCTCGACATCGGCGCAGACGACTACCTCGTCAAGCCGTTCTCGATGCGCGAGCTCGTCGCCCGCGTGCGCGCCGCCGCCCGCCGCGGCGTGCGCGCCCAGGACGTCCGGCGCGGCGAGCCGCTGGAGATCGAAGAGCTCCGCATCGACCCGCTGAGCGTGCAGGCCTACGTGCTCGGTCGCAGCGCCGGGCTCACGCCGACCGAGTTCCACCTGCTGTACGCGCTCGCGCTCGAGCAGGGACGGGTCCTCACCCGCGACGAGCTGCTGCAGAAGATCTGGGGCCGCCGGCTGACCCGGCGCGACCGGACGGTCGACGTCTTCGTCCGCAAGCTCCGCGACAAGATCGACCGCCGCACCCCTCACCACTCGTTCGTGCACACGCGCTACGGCGTCGGCTACAAGCTGGAGCCGGTCGAGAAGTAGCCGGGGCGGCCGGGTTTTTCCACAAGTGTGGAAAGTCGTGTGAGGCCGCGTTCCCCGGACGTTCACAGCCCAGATCCCCACTGGACCCACACATCGAGGTGCTTTGATCCGGTAGATGGGGTCTCGGGCAACCGCGATCGGCCTCGCGGTCGTCACCGCGATCGTGCTCGTGCTCGCCGCGTTCCGCGTCGGTGAGGTCTCGGGCGCGGTCTCGAACTGGCAGGCGCTCGTTCTTGGCCTCGTCCAGGGCTTCACCGAGTTGCTGCCGATCTCGTCCTCGGGCCACCTGATTCTCGTCCCGTGGCTCTTCGACTGGACGTACCTCGAGCAGCACGACGAGTTCAACCAAACGTTCGACGTGGCGCTGCACATGGGCACGCTCGTTGCGGTCGTCGGCTACTTCCGCCACGAGATCGCCCGGTTGATCGCGGCGTTCTTCGGATCAGTTCGTCGTCGGCGCATCGCGGGACCGGACGAGCGGACTGCCTGGTTCATCGTGGCGGCGACCGTGCCCGCCGGGATCGTGGGCTTCCTCGGCGAGGACGCGATCGCGAACAACCTCGGGGAGCCCTGGCAGATCGCGATCTTCTTCGCGCTCTTCGGTGTCCTACTCTGGATCGCCGACCGGCAGCCGCAGACCAGGCACATCGACCAGCTGACGTTCGGCCGCTCGTTCGCCGTCGGGCTCGCCCAGACGCTTGCGCTCGCCCCGGGCGTCTCTCGGTCGGGTATCACGATCACGATGGGCCGCTTCCTCGGGCTCGACCGCGACTCGGCCGCCCGCTTCTCGTTCCTGCTGCTCGTCCCGATCACGTTCGCCGCCGTGCTCTTCAAGGGCGTGAGCGACGTGCTGCTCGGCGACCTGCCGCCCGGCTGGGTAGGACCGTTCCTCGTCGGCACGATCGCCTCGGCGGCCAGCGGCGTGCTCGCGATCAAGTTCCTGCTCGGCTACGTGCGGCGCCACGACTACAGCGTTTTCGTCGTCTACCGCCTGGTCGCCGCCGCGGTCATCCTGCTGCTGATCGCCACCGGCGTCCGCAGCTCGACCTTCTGAGTTTCACCGCCGGCTTCTGCCGTGGGGAGCTCGAGCCGCGCGTCCGAACGTAAGTAACACTGCGTTACTTGCTTCAGAAACCGCTTGTCTCGGCGGATCGCGGGGCTGGTAACACTGTGTTACTTGGCGGATCGCGCTACGGCCCGAGGCGTTGCATCCGCCAGCCATCGCCCGCACGCTCGTAGCGGAAGCGGTCGTGGAGACGGTCGTCGTCGTGCACCCAGAACTCGTAGGCGTGCGGGACGACGCGGATGCCGCCCCACTCGTCGGGGAGCGGTGGGTCGTCGCCGAACTCCGCCTCCGCCTCCGCGACCCGGGCCTCCAGCTCCGCACGGTCGGCGACCGGCCTGCTCTGCGGCGACGCCCACGCCGACCGGCGTGCGGCGGGCGCGCGGGTGCGGTAGTACGCCTCCGAGTCCTCCCGGCTCGTGCGCTCCGCCGTGCCTTCAATCCGCACCTGACGGCCGGGCTCGCGCCAGTAGAAGAGCAGCGCGACCTGCGGATTCGCGGCCAGCTCCAGACCTTTGCGGCTGGCGTAGTTCGTGTGGAAGACGAAGCCGTCCTCGTCGAAGCCCTTCAGCAGCACCATGCGGACCGACGGCGCTCCCGAGCCGTCGGCAGTC
This sequence comes from uncultured Actinomycetes bacterium, assembly GCA_963738205.1. Taxonomy (GTDB): domain Bacteria; phylum Actinomycetota; class Thermoleophilia; order Gaiellales; family Gaiellaceae; genus DATFQE01. The sequence continues at coordinate 951,959 of CAVTVQ010000007.1, read as the reverse complement.
GCGAGCGCCATCGCCTCCCTGACGCCGGGAGCCTCGTCGAACCACACCTGGAACTGGGCGAGCGGGTCGGGCAGCAGGTCGCGCGCGTCCATGAGCGGCTCAGTCTGGCAGCGGCACGAGACGCGCCGCCGTCGCCTTGAACGACGCGACGACCGGCTCACCCGGCGCCAGCCGCAGCCGCTCGGCCGAGGCTGCGGTCACCTCGGCCGTGAGCGGCCCAACCCGCACGCGCACGCGGTTGCCGGACGGGACGAGGGACGTGACCTGCCCGCGGAGGTGGTTCAGCGCCGAGTCCTGGTCGACGACGACGCGGGCGAGTGTGATCTCCCACGGCTGGACGATCACGCCCACCCGGCCGGAGCCCACCTCGCTCGAAAGAACGACGTCGCCGCCGTCGAGCGCGATCTCGGTGAGCCCGTCCGGACCAGGCCCCGCGCTGCCTGGAAGCAGGTTGCCGCCCGTGAGGCTGGCGACGAACGGGTCTGCGGGCGACGCCACCAGCTCGGCGGCACGCCCCAGCTGGAGCAGGCGCCCGTCGACGAGCACGCCGATGCGGTCGGCCAAGGCGGCCGCATCCTCGAAGTCGTGCGTCACGAGCAGCGTCGGCAGACCGAGCTCGCGGAGGATGCCCTGCAGCTCCAGGCGGACGGCATCGCGCGTGTGCGCGTCGAGAGCCGCAAGCGGCTCGTCCAGAAGCAGGACCTCGGGCTCGCGGGCGACCGCACGAGCCAGACCGACCCGCTGACGCTCCCCGCCCGAGAGCTCACGGGGCCGGGCACGCGCCAGGTGTCCGATGCCAAAGCGCTCCAGGAGCTCGTCGACCCGCACCGTCCCGCCGTAGGCGACGTTGCCGCGCACGCTCAGGTGGGGGAAGAGTGCGTAGTCCTGGAACACGTATCCGACCGATCGCTCTTCGGGTGGACGATCGACGCGACGATCGGCGTCGAACCAAACCTGGTCGCCGAGCGTCACCCGGCCGCGATCGGGCCGAGCCAAACCTGCGACGGCGCGCAGCACCGTCGTCTTCCCAGCACCCGAGGGCCCGACGAGCGCGACCGTCTCGCGGCCGACCTCGAGCGCGAGCTCTAGCCGGAACGTGCGTAGCGCCGCTGCGACATCCAGACGGAGGGCGCGCGTGCCGACACCACCTTCACCGAGAGCAGGATGGCGCCGCTGACGAGGACGAGCAGGGCGCTGATCGCGAGCGCGACGTCGAGGTTGACGTCGAACTCCTGGTAGATCGCGAGCGAGACGGTCTGGGTCACGCCCTGGAGGCTTCCCGCGAACATGATCGTGGCCCCGAACTCGCCGAGCGCGCGCGCGAAGGCGAGCGCCGCCCCGGCCCCGAGACCGCCTGCGGCGAGCGGCAGGGCAACGCGCACGAACGTGCGGCCCGGCCCGGCGCCGAGGGTCCGGGAAGCGTCGAGCAGCGTCGGATCGACAGCCTCGAACGACGCGATGGCAGTGCGCACGTAGAACGGGCTCGCGACGAAGGTCACGGCAAGAACGACCGCGAGCTGCGTGAAGCCGACGCTGATCCCGAATGCATCGAGCGTGCCGCCGAGCAGCCCCTGGCGGCCAAAGGCGACCAGCAGGCCGATCCCGGCGACGGCCGGTGGCAAGACGAGCGGCAGCTCGACGAGTGTGACGACGAACGTCCGTCCGCGGAAGCGTCGGGTCGCGAGCAGGTAGGCGGTCGGCGTGCCGAAGCCGATGATCAGCGCCAGCGCGATCCCGTTCGTCTTCAGCGTCACCCGCAGGGCGTCGAGAGCCAGGTCGCTCCCGAGCTGGTCGAGCAGGCGGCCGGGCGGAACCTCGAGGAAGATCGCCAGCACCGGCAGCAGCAGGAAGGCCCCAGTCACCGCGAGACACGACCACAGCAGCGCCATGAACGCTACGCGCCTCACGGAACGGTGAATCCCGCCGCTCGCAGCAGCTTCCGGGCACGGGGCGTCTGCAGCAATGCGACGAAGCGCCGTGCCTCGGCTCGGTGCCGGCTCGCCCGGACGACTGCCGCCTCGTAGCGCACGGCTGGGCGGGCCCAGGCAGGCAGCGCGATCGCGCGGATCCGGTTGGAGGCGCGCACGTCGGTGCGGTAGACGAAGCCGGCGTCCGCCTCGCCGAGCGCGACCTTCCCGACGATGCTCTTCACGTCGGGTTCCTCGCTCACGACCTTGTCGAGCACGCTGGTCAGGCCGAGTCGCCGCAGCAGCTGTCGCGTGTAGTCGCCAACCGGCACGCTCGCGGTACCGACGACGAGCCGGACGTTGTGGTCGCGCAGGTCCCACACCGACCGCAGCCCGGCCGGGTTCGAGCGCGGGACGGCCAGGACGAGCGCGTTCGACGCAAAGGCACGCGGCCGCTCCACGAGCCCCTGGCGATAGAGCTCCTGCGTGAACTTCGGCGACGCCGAGGCGAACACGTCTGCCGGAGCGCCCTGGCGGATCTGGAAGGCGAGCTGGTTCGAGCCGCCGAAGCTGTAGCTCGGCCTCCGGTCGATCCGCGGGAAGACCTCTGTTAGCGACGCCGCCGCGTACGCCGTGACCCGGGCCGTCGAGCCCGCGCCGCCCGCGGGTGCCAGCACGAGGGCCAACGCGAACGCGGCGACGACGAGCCGCCTCATCGCTCGACCATCACCGACGTCGCCTTCACCACGGCGCTCGCCTGCATGCCCTCCTCGAGCCCGAGCTCCTCGGCGGCCTCGCGGGTGATGATCGCGACCGCGCGGGCGGGCTCGGTCACGTCGATCTCGATCCGGGCGAGCAGGCCGTCGACCTCCACGGCCCGCACGACCCCGGTGAAGCGGTTGCGGGCGCTGAGCGCGTCCTCGGCGACGCCGCGAAGGCGCTCGAGCTCGTTTGCGCGCACGACCCGGCGGTTCGCCGAGTCGCGCTCCGTGCGAATGCGGCCAGAGCGGTCCCAGCGGCGCAGCGTGTCGAGGCTGATGCCGAGCGAGCGGGCCGCTTCCTGCGCGCTGTAGAGCTCCTTCTTCCTAGGCATCGCCTATGCACATTACAGCGCCGGCGCGAGCTAGCATCGCCGGACCGGGGTGCCCCGGACCGACCGGGGCTGAGATCACACCCGTCGAACCTGATCCGGCTAGTACCGGCGAAGGGAGTGACATGAACACCGACACGCCGAACTGGGGTATCGAGCCCGTACCCGAGCGCCTGCGGGTGCTGGGCGGCCTCGACACCGCCCTGCTCTGGGGCAACCTGGGCGTCAGCCTGCTCGTCCTCGTCGCCGCGGCCTTCCTCGTCCCGGCGCTCTCGCTGCCTCAGGCGCTCGTCGCCGTCGTCGTGGGCTCGCTGATCGGGAATCTGATGCTGGCCGCAGCCGCCGGGATCGGCGCGGACGCGCGCGTGCCGGCGATGGTGCTGATGCGCGCGCCGCTCGGGCAGCGCGGCTCGTACCTACCGACGGTGCTGAACGTGGCCCAGTGCCTCGGCTGGGCGGTGTTCGAGCTGATCATCATCGCGGCGGCGGCAGCCGCCCTCTCGGACGAGCTCTTCGGCTTCGAGGCACGGGCCTTCTGGACCGTGCTCTTCGGCGTCGTCGCCGGTGCGCTCGCGCTGCTCGGCCCGGTCGGGTTCGTCCGCCGGTTCGTTCGGAAGTTCGCCGTCTGGGCGGTCCTGGCCTCGCTGCTCTACCTCAGCTGGTGGGCGATCGACGGCGCGAACGTATCCGCGCTCTGGCACGCCGACGGCCAAGGCGGGTCGTCGACCGTGCTGGGCATCGACCTCGTGGTCGCTCTCACCGTCACGTGGATTCCACTGGCAGCCGACTACACGCGCTTCACGCGCGCGCGCTCGACCGCCTTCCTCGGCACGTTCGTCGGTTACCTCGTACCGTCGCTCTGGATGTTCGGTCTCGGCATCCTGCTCGTGCTCGGCCGCGGGCTCAGCGACCCGGTCCAGGTGCCGGCGGCGGTGGCGGCGGCCGGGCTTGCGAGCGCGCTGGCGCTGTTCGCCGTCACGGTCGACGAGACCGACGAGGCCTTCGCCAACACTTACTCGGCCGCCGTATCGCTGCAGAACCTGCTCCCGGGCGTGTCCCAGCGCCTGCTCGTGGTCGCGGCGTCCGTCGTGGCCACGCTGGGCGCGCTCACCATCGAGCTGCGGAACTACGAGGCATTCCTGCTGATGCTCGGGTCGTTCTTCGTCCCGCTGTTCGGCGTCCTGCTGGCCGACTGGCTGCTGTCGGGCATGCGCTACACGACGCGCGACATCTTCGACGGCCCCGCGTTCCGCCCAGAGCTGATCGGCGCCTGGCTGGTCGGGTTTGCCCTCTACCAGTGGCTGCATCCGACGGGGCCGAACTGGTGGATCGACCTCGTCGACCGCGCCAATGCGGGCGAGCTCGAGATCGGCGCAACGCTGCCGAGCTTCCTCGCCTCGTTCCTGCTCACCGCCGGGCTCGGCACCTTCGCCGGCCGTCAGGCCGCGGTGCGCGCTCGGGCGAGCTAGTGCGTCCGCTCGGCCTGATCGGCTCGCTCTCGATCGACCGGATCGAGGGTGGGCCGCCGCAGCCGGGCGGTGCGCCGTTCCACGCGGCCCGGGCGCTGCGCCTGCTCGCGCGGTCGGCGGTGGTCGTCACGCGCTGCGCGACCGCGGACCGCGCCGCGCTCGTCCCGCCGCTGGCGGCGCTCGGGCTGCCCGTCACGTGTCTGAACGGCGGCGCGACGTCGACCTTCGCCTTCTACTACGAGGGCGACGTGCGCCATTTCCGGATCGTGTCCGTCGGAGACTCGTGGACGCCGGACGAGGCGCGCGACCTGCGCCGTGGCCCGCTCGCCGACACGGACTGGCTGCACGTCGGGCCCGTGCTCCGCTCGGACTTCCCGGCGGAGACGCTGGCCGAGCTCGCCGCCGGACGGCGCTTGTCCTACGACGGCCAGGGTCTCGTGCGGCGGCCGGAGCCTGGCCCGCTCCGGCTCGATGCCGACTTCGATCCCGCCCTGCTCGAGCACGTCTCGATCCTGAAGCTCGCCGAGGAGGAGGCGGTCGCCGCCGTCGGCTCGCTCGAGCCCGAGGCGCTCGCCGCGCTCGGGCCCCGTGAGGTGCTCGTGACGTTCGGCTCGCGTGGCGCGCTCGTCGTGGTCGACGGCCGGGCCGAGCGAATCGAGGCGCACCCGGTGCTCGACGCCGATCCGACCGGCTCGGGCGACGCCTTCGCCGCGGGCTACCTGGCGTCACGCTCCTCCGGGCTGGCGCCGTCGGCGGCCGCGCGGCGGGCGACGTCGCTCGTCGGGACCATGCTCGCCGGGCAGCGGCGCCGGTGAAGCCCGTGCTCGTGGCCACGGCCGAGGCCGTCCTGATGGTCGACGCGGACGAGGGCATCGTCGGCATCGACACCACCGAGACGCTCTCGCGCCCGCCCGACGTCCCGGTCTCGCTGCCGGGCGTGCGCGCCTCCGTGGCGTCGGGCTCGACGGTGCTCGTGCTCGTCGACCGGCGGCCGCCGCTGGTCGTCTCCTACGACGCCGGCCGCACGTGGCACGAGTCGGGCGGCGGGCTGCCGCGTGGCCGCGCGATCGCGATCGACGAGGACGACCCCGACCTGATGCTCTTCGCCGCACGCAACCGCGTGTGGTCCTCGAGCGACGGCGGCCGCTTCTGGGAGTCGCTCGTGATCGACCTCCCGGAGATCGAAGCGGTCGCGTTCGCTCCTTAGGGGAGCCGGAACTCGCCGCGCGCGACGACCACCGCGCTGCCGCCGACCTCGATCGCCTCGACCTCGTCGGCCGTGCCGTCGACGCGGGCGTAGAGCTTGGAGGGGCGCCCGATCTCCACGCCCTGGGTGATCTCGATCTCGTCGCCGAAGCCGATCCGGCCGTGACGCGCGAGGTGAAGGGCCAGCGGCCCCGCCGCCGATCCGGTCGCGGGATCCTCGGGCACCCCATCACCCGGCGCGAACATCCGCGTCTTCCAGCGCGTGCCGGAGCCGGCGAACGTATTGATGCCCATCACGGCCGGCAGCTCGCCGAGCCTGCCGAGATCGGGCTTCAGGGCCGCGACCGCGTCCTCGGAGTCGAGCGCCACGTAGACGTGCTCGATGCCGTTGTCGTACAGCTCGACCGGCAGCTCGGAGCGCTCGACGCGGAGCGCGGCGAGCAGCTCGTCCACCGCCTCGTAGGGCGCGATCGTCGGCAACGGCTGTGACATCCGCCCGAACGTGATCCGACCGCCGTCGCGTTCGAGCCGAACGGGCACGATGCCGCGACCGGTCTCGAGTCGGATCTCGCCCAGCTGCATGGGCGCGCCGAGCACGAAGGCGGCACCGAGGGTGGGATGACCGGCGAACGGAAGCTCGATCGTCGGCGTGAAGATTCGTATGCGGGCGTGGCCGTCGGCCTCGGCCGGCAGCACGAACACCGTCTCGGAGAAGTTGAGCTCGCGTGCGAGCCGCTGCATGAGCGCCTCGTCCGCCTCCCGCGCGTCGGTGAAGACGCCGAGCTGGTTGCCCTGGAGCGGCGTGTCGGTGAAGACGTCGGCGACGACATAGCGGAGAGTGGGCACCAGCCGCGAGCCTAACGGCGGCTACGCAGCGCCGGGCGGTTCGACGACGGGCCCGAACCCCGCTGTCGTGGCGGGCGCCGAGGGCGACGTCTGGGTCTCGATCCACGAGGGCGGCGAGGTCTGGCGGATCCGCCCTGGGTGAGCCTCGTATCCTGCGGAGGTGCGCCTGTACCTCGTCCGCCACGGGCACGCAGCTCCCGGCGAGCCGGACGAGCTGCGCGCGCTGACACCCGAAGGGCGCCGGGACGCGCGCACGCTGGGCGAGCTGCTCGCGGCCGAGGGCGTCCGGCCGAACGCGATCCTCTCGAGCCCGCTCCTGCGGGCCCGTGAGACCGCGGAGGAGCTTGCCCGGACGACGGGCGTGCCGGCCGGCACCGACGAGCGCCTCGGGCCTGGAGCCACGACCGCCGACCTGCTCGGCGCCGTCGAGGGCCGCGGCGACACCGTGATCGTCGTGGGCCACCAGCCCGACTGGGGCCGCATCGCCGCAGAGCTGGGCGACGGGGTCGAGCCGCCCTTCCCGCCGGGCGGCATGGCCGTAGTCGATCTCTAGCCCTCCTAAATGACGTAGACCTCGCCACGCCGCATGGCGAACAAGCGCTCCGACGACGTCCTCGCCGTGGCTGCGCAGGCCGTCGTGCTCGTACTGGCTGGTCACCCAGGCCTTGGCGCCGAGGACACGTGCCGTCTCGAGCGAGAACTCGCGCTCGACGTACATGTCGTTCTCGTACACCGCCGCCGCGACCGGCACGTCGTTGGCCTGGAGCCGCTCGACGTCGTAGAGCCGTGGCCAGTCCTCGTACTCGGCCAGCAGCTCGGCCGTCTCCTGCAGCGGCTGCAGCTCGCGGTACTCGTCGAACTGCCACGGGTAGACCATCTCGCCCGTGAAGAAGATCGGGCCGTCCCGCTCGAGCTCGAACTCCGGGAACTCGGCCAGGACGCGCTGCGCCGCCCACCTCGTCGCCTCGCCCTGTGCGTAGCAGGCCTCGTGAAGCAGCGAGTAGATCGGCGCCGGGTCGAAGGGCAGGAACTCGTCGACCGCGCGGAGGAACTGGGAGCTGACCTCGCGGTCGCCGACGAACGCGAGCTCGAGCAGGTAGTGCACCTTCTCGAAGCCGTAGCTCATCCCGAAGAGCGAGCCCACCTGCAGGAGACGCCGCGGCGAGAGCCGGGAGCCGTCGGCAAGCCGCACGTCCTCTGAGCCGAGCACGTCGACGAGCTCTCGCAGCCGATCGACGTCCTCGGGGTAGCGCGCGTAGTAGCGCTCGTTGCGGTCGATCAGCCGCTTGTACGTGGCGCGGTAGACCTCGTCGGCGGAGCGCTCGAGCCCGGGCAGGCCGCCGGTGATGTAGGCCTCCCGCACCCCCTCCGGCGCGAGCGAGAGGTAGGTCGTGCTGCAGAAGCCCCCGTAGCTCTGCCCGAGCAGCGCCCAAGGCTCGCCGCCGAAGCTCGGGCGGATCGCCTCGGCGTCGCGGACGATCGAGTCGGCGCGGAAGTGCTTCAGGTAGTCGGCCTGCGCCTGGGGGGAACCGAGGCGGGCGAGCGTCTGCGCCATGACGGGCGTGCTGCGGCCGGTCCCGCGCTGGTCGAGCAGCAGCACGTGGTAGTCGCGCGCGGCCCGCAGGATCCAGGGCTCGAGCCCGGTCGGCCGCGGCGCCGGCGAGCCCGGCCCGCCCTGGAGGAAGACGAGCCAGGGGAGGTCGGCGTCGGCGTTTGCAGCGCCGCGCGCCTCACGCCCGAAGACGGTGATCGTCTCGCCGTCCGGCTGCGAGTGGTCGAGCGGGACCGAGAACTCGTGCTCGGCGAGCACGAGGCCCTGGATCGCGTACCGCTGCACGTGCGGACTCTATGGGGTCGACCCGCGCTCGAGTGCGCGCTCCGTCTCGGCCGCCCAGTTCGCCATCCACTCCATCAGCCCGATTCCGTACTGCAGTGCGAGGTGCGGAAAGCGTTCGCCGCTGCCCTCCGTGAAGCCGTCTGCCGCGCCGGGTTCGATCTCGCGGAAGCGCTCGACGATCCATTCGCTGCGCTCGCGCATCCGCCGCACGACCGCGAGCGCATCGGCCTCGTCGAGCAGGTCGGCGAAGAAGAACTTCAGCAGCAGCTCGTCGCGCATCTCGAAGCTCCCGTAGTCCGCAGCGGTCAGCCACTCCTCGAGGACGCGCTCGCCCTCGGCGGTGAGCCTGTACTCGGTGCGCTTCACCGCGCCGCGAGGAGCGTCCGAGCCCGTGACGAGCCCCGCGTCCGCGAGCCGGCGCAGCTCGGGGTAGATCTGGCCGTAGCTGGCACCCCAGAAGAACCGGGTCGAGACCTCGATCGCCTGCTTGATCTCGTAGCCTGTTCGCGCCCCCAGGTTCAGCATTCCGAGGATCACGCGCGCGGTCGGCGTGAGCTGCGTAGACATTGCTAGTAGATATATCCTGACATATCTGGTAGATATATCAGCATGACGGCCGTCGTGGTGAGCGACCTGCACAAGTCCTACGGCGACTTCGCGGCCGTCAAGGGGATCAGCTTCGAGCTCGCGACCGGTGAGGTGTTCGGCCTCCTTGGCCCCAACGGCGCCGGGAAGACAACGACCGTCGAGATCCTCGAGGGCTATCGCCAACGCGACCGCGGCGAGGTGTCCGTCCTCGGCGTCGACCCGGAGCGGGCGGGCCTCGACTGGCGGGAGCGGATCGGCGTCGTCCTGCAGCACGACGAGCTGTACCCCTTCTTCAGCGTGCGCGAATGCGTCGAGCTCTTCGCCGGCTACTACCGAGAGCCGCGCGACCCGGGCGAGGTGATCAGGCTCGTCGGCCTCGAGGAGAAGGCCGAGGCTCGCGTGAAGACGCTTTCAGGCGGCCAGAAGCGCCGGCTCGACCTGGCAGTGGCACTGGTGGGCGATCCCGACCTGCTCTTCCTCGACGAGCCGACAACCGGTTTCGACCCCGGCGCTCGGCGCGTCGCGTGGGAGACGATCCGGTCGCTGCGCGCCCTCGGCAAGACCATCCTCCTCACCACCCACTACATCGAGGAGGCGCAACAGCTCGCCGATCGGGTCGCGGTCCTGCGCGAGGGCCGGATCGCCGCACTCGGAACCCCGAGCGAGCTGATCGGAGCCGCGCCGGCGACCGAGATCCGCTACCGCGAGAACGGCGAGGTCGTCGTCGTCCAGACCGAGGAGCCGACACGCGTTCTCCACGAGCTGACGGCTCGCGCGGTGGCCGCCGGCGTGGAGCTCGAGGGCCTCGAGGTCCGGCGGCCCACGCTCGAGGAGGTCTACCTGTCGCTCACCGAGCAGTCGCGCGTCGAATGAGGCTGTTCCGCCACGAATTGAAGGCGCAGCAGAAGCTCTTCTGGCGCAGCCGAGAGCTCGCCTTCTTCACCTTCATCCTGCCAGTGATCCTCTTCTTCCTGCTCGGGTCGGTGTACGGCGAGGACCAGGTCGAGGGCGTTCGCGGAGCCGACTACCTGCTCGCCGGGATGCTTGGCTACGGCTGCATCTCGACGGCGTTCGCAGGCCTGGCGATCATGCTGGTGATCAGGCGCGAGCAGGGAATCCTCAAGCGCTTGCGGGCGACACCGCTGCCGCCGGCGACCTACCTCACCGCGGTGCTGTCGTCGATCGTGCTCGTCTTCGCGCTCGAGTCGCTGCTGATGATCTCGATCGGGCGGCTCGCGTTCGACACGCAGCTGCCCGACCGGCCGCTCTCGCTGGCGCTGGCGCTCCTGCTCGGCGCTGTCTCGTTCGCGGCGCTCGGGGTCGCCCTTTCGAGCCTCGTCCGTAGCGCCGAGGGCGCCTCGGCGGTCGTGAACGCGATCTACCTGCCGGTTTCCTTCATCTCCGGCGCATTCTTCTCGCCCAACTCTTTTCCGGCATTCCTGCAAGCGATCGCGAACGTCCTGCCGCTGACGTACTTCATCGAGCTCGTTCGCAACGTGATGCTGTACGGCAGTCAGGTCTGGGACGAGCCGACCGCCGTGGCGATGGTGGCGGCCTGGGGAGCCGTGGGCCTGGTCGTCGCAGTCCGCTCGTTCAGGTGGGAGCCGCGGGAACGTTAGGTTTGAACGAGTACGGGCACTGTTGCACTATGCAAACCGAGCCCGCCATCGCGTTCGCCACCCGGACGCACGAGCCGCCCGGGCTCGAGATCCGCATCAACTTCGGCATGTTCGCCGGCCGGGAGGCAACGTCGGCCGAGATCGATGAGCTCGGCAAGGAGCTGCTCGGGCGCGTGCAGGAGGTGTCGATCATCAGCGAGCAGCGGCACGAGCTCGCCGACAACTCCGAGGTAGCGCTCCATCAGGTCCGCATCGAGGTTCCTGCCGACGACCTGCCCGTTGACGGCCACGAGCTCGACGAGCTGCGCGGGCGGCTGATCGAGGTCTCGGAGCGCTGGGCGCAGGCGTGCATCGCCGAGCGCCACGTCGAAGTCGACTCGATCTAGCTCTCGGCCTCCAGACGCTGCTGCATTCGGTCGAGCGTCCGCTCGGCGTGGTGCCGCGCGGCGGGCTCCATCGCCTTGCCGCCGAGCCCGCCGAGGAGCCCGGCGAGCCCCACCTCCGCGCTCCAGGTCATGTCCGTGCCGTCGCCGTCCTCGGCGAGGTCGAACTCCGTCTCGATCGAGATGCGGGCGCCGAAGCTCTTGCCCCACGCTGTCAACCGTGCGTGCTCGGGGTCGTGCCGGTCGGTGACGTGCATGTCGAGCTTGAGATTGAGCCCCGGGCCGAAGGGGGGCTTGACGACCGCGATCCACTCGTCCGCGCTGGACACCTCCACGCGCTGGACCCCGGGCATCAGCTCGGACAGCTCGTGCGGGTCGGTGAGCGCGCGAAACACCCGCTCACGCGCGGCCCGGAACCGGCGTTCTCCCTGCAGGCGCACCTCGCTACGCTAACCCGCGTGAGCGCTCCAGAGGTGCTGTTCGTGTGCGTCCACAACGCAGGACGCAGCCAGATGGCCGCGGCGCTGCTGGAGCGGTATGCCCGCGGCCGGATCACCGTGCGCTCGGCGGGGAGCGAGCCGGCCGACGAGCTGAATCCCGCAGTGGTCGAGGCGATGCGCGAGGTCGGCATCGACCTCGCCGGCAGAGCACCGCGGCGACTGGCCGACGAGGACGTGCGCGAGGCCGACGTCGTGATCACGATGGGCTGCGGCGACGCCTGCCCCGTGTATCCGGGGAAGCGCTACGAGGACTGGGCGCTCGACGACCCGGCGGGCAGATCGCTCGACGAAGTACGCCCGATCCGCGACGAGATCGACCGTCGCGTCCGCGTGCTCGGCGACGACCTCGTCGATTCTCAGGCGGTTCTCAGCCGGTCCTGATAGGTGTATGCACCTCGACCAGCAAGCACCGAAAGGAGGTCCATGGCGAAAGCACGCAAGATCGAAGTGCGGGCCGTCGTCGTACTCATCGCGGGCCTGCTGGCACTGACAGCCGTCTGGGCAGGCAGCGCGCTCGGCGGCGGCAGCGGCGGAAGCAGCCCGACCAAGGGCAACGCGCCGGCGCAGAAGAGCACGCCGAACGTCGTTCAGAACAAGGGCGACCGGGGCCACGACGGTAACTGTCCGTTCAAGGACAGGAACACCGGGGCCGACACGGCTGCGCTCCTCTAAGGGCTCTGGCCGACGGTCGCGAGGTCGTCGGCCTCAGCCTGTGCTCCTCCTCTCCCCTGCCCCCCAATACGGGCCCGTGGGGACGGTGGATTGGTCGGCATCCAGCAGCTCGACCGCGCGTTCGGGCGGGCGCCGGGCCGCCACCAGGAGGCGTCGTCGAAGCACGCGACGCGGGGCGTCGCCGCCGACCGTGCTTCCACCGTGCGCGCCCCCCGCCGAGATTGCAGTCGAGTGGGACGACGCGCGTACCCGGATGGCGGCGCCGCATGGCGGCCACCGTGCCGTCGGAAGAGCCGTTGTCGGCGACGACCGTCGCCAGCGCTCCGGAAGGCGGGGGGCGGCCTCCGCAGGTGCCCGCCCCACGCCTTGGAGTCGAGGACTACTTCTTCTTGCCCTTCTCCCCGCCGTTGCCGGGCGTGTCGGACGGCTTGCCCTTCTCCCCGCCCTTGCCGGGCTTCTCGGAGGGCTTGCCCTTCTGCTTCTGCTCGTCCTTGCTCTTGCCGCGGTCGTCCGACTTCGACTTCTTCGGCTTCTTGCACTTTCCGAGCTTGTCGCCGTGGCGCAGGTGCTTCATGGCCTGCTTGGCGCCCTTCACCTTGACGGTGTGCTTGCCCTTGTGGCAGACCGTGATCGGCGCCGTCGAGCACGGGCCGATCGTGTCGCCGTGCCGCAGGTGCGCCTTGAGCGCGTTGCGGGACACGCGGATCGTCACGAACGGATGCTTCTTCGAGTGGGTCCGGTGACAGATCGTGACCTTCTTCGGGTACTGCTCGCTCGCGGCCGGCGACCCCGAGGGCGAGACGGCGGCCCCCACGGACGTCAACGCTGCGAACGCCAGCGCTGCAGCACCCCCGGCCACGAGGGTGCGAATCCCCCAGCGAGAACGTCGCTGATTCATATCGGTCGAACCTCCAGACTGAGCGATTTCGGGTTCCACCGAGGTAGACCCGACTCAGCTCGTAACTTGCGCGCGAGATGTAAGAAGTTTGTGCGGGCTGCTCAGCCGTCGACCGAGAGAACGAGGTTGCGCTGGCCGTCCAGGCGAGCGGTCTGGCCGGGCGGGATCACGAGCGTCGTGATCGGCGTCCACACGATCGCGGGGCCGGGAACGGCGTTGCCCGGGCGCAGGCGCTCGAAGTCGTAGCCGGGTACCTCCTGGAGCTCGTGCGCCTTGTCGACCCACGCCTCGACGCGCTCGACGAGGGCGTCCGAGGGATCCTCGTCGCCAACCGCCTCGACGCGGAACTCCCGCTTGCCGACGACGCCGACCCCACGGACGCGGAAGCTGACGAGCTCGATCCCCGCCTCGCGATACGCCGACTGCGGCCCGTACTTCTCCTCGTAGAGCCGCTCGAACAGGTCGATCGTCTGCTCGAGCGAGTCCTGGCCGACCTCTCCGCCGACGAAGGGCGACGTGACGATGTGCACCTGACGGCGGTAGCGCATGTCGACCGCGCGGTGGAGCCGCATCTGGCTGCGCTCGAACCCCTCTGCCTCGAGTTGGCGCACGATCCGGTCCTCGAGCCGCCCGTAGATCTCCGCGATCGCCTCCAGGTCGAAGGGCGCCCGCAGCGGACGCGTGATCTGGTCCTCGTGCGCGATGTCCGAGGTGACGAGGCCGAAGGCGCCGTGCACGGACGCCGAGTGGGGGATCACCACGCTCGACACCCCGAGCTGCTCCGCGTAGGCGCCGACGTGCATGCCGGCCGTGCCCCCGAACGAGAAGAGCGCGAAGCGGCGCGGGTCGAGCCCACGCTGCACCGTCGTCTTGTGCACGAGGTCGTAGAAGAGGCTGTTCGCGAGCCGGTACATCGCGGCCGCCGCGTCGTCGACGCCGAGGCCGAGCGGCTCGGCGACCCTTGCGTCGAAGGCCGCCCGCGCCTTCGGGATGTCGAGCTCGGTGCGGCCGCCGAGGAAGTAGCTGGGATTGAGGTAGCCCAGGATCGCGTCGATGTCGGTGATCGTCGGCTCGGTGCCACCGTGTGCGTAACAGACCGGCCCCGGATACGAGCCCGCGCTTCTCGGGCCGATGCGCGGCGTGCCCGTTCGCTCGTCGATCGAGATGATGCTGCCGCCCGCTAGGCCGAGCGAGACGACATCCAGCTTGGGAAGCGCGTAGTGGTAGCGCAGGACCATCGACTCGCGCTGGTACTCGATCAGCCCTTCGCGCACGGTTCCGACCTTGAAGGTCGTCCCGCCCATGTCCGCCGCGATGATGTTTCGCAGGCCGAGCTGCTCGCCGAGGCTCTGCGAGCCGACAAGACCGCTGACGGGGCCCGACTCGATCATCCCCACCGGCCGGGCGGCCGCCTCGACCACGGGCAAGAGCCCTCCGTAGGCCTGCGCCACCAGCAGCTGGCCGGAGAAGCCCTGCTGGGCCAGCTTCGCGCGCAGGTTGTCGAGGTAGCCGTGCACGACCGGCCCCAGGCGCGCGTTCAGTGCGGCCGTCGACGTGCGCTCGTACTCGCCCACGACCGGCGCGATCTCGTGCGAGAGCGTGAGGAAGGCATCGGGCGCGATCCGCTTCACGACCTCGGCGACCTGGCGCTCGGTCGCGGGGTTCGCGAACGACCACAGCGTGCTGACGCCGATCGCGTCCACTCCTTCGTCGACGAGGGTCTGCACTGCCACGGCGATGTCCTCGTCGCTGGCAGACGCTTTCACGTCGCCGCTCGCGTCCGTCCGCTCGGCGATCCCGACCACGAGCGAGCGCGGGACGATCGGCGGCGGCTTGTCCGTGTCGATCGGGTTCCGCTTCTCGTCCTCGGTCAGCCCCGACCAGCGGCCGTAGCCCCCTCGCATCGCGAACAGGGTGTCCTCGAAGCCGCGGGTCGTGATCACCCCCGCGCGCGCGAGCGTGTCGTCGACGACTGCGTTCTCGGCGACCGTCGACGAGTGCAGGAAGAGGCGTGTGCCCGCGAGCAGCTCGCCGGCCTCCGTGCCGAGCTGCTGCGCCGCGATGCCGAGCGAGTCGAGGATCCCGGCCGAGAAGTCCGGCGGCGTCGAGAAGGCCTTCCCCAGCGTGACGTTCCCGTCGCCGTCGACGACGACGCAATCCGTGCACGTCCCGCCGATGTCGATGCCGACCACGTACTCCATCAGGCATCGACCTCCGGCCAGCGGTGGACGCGGTCGTGCCGATGTGGGTCGTCGCCCGCGGCGAGCTCGGTGTCGAGCAGCGTGGCGCAGCCGGGGCAGCACGCCTCGATCAGGAAGAACTCGCCGGCTGCGATGCGGTGCGGGCCGGCGCGCTCCACCGGGAGCCGGCGCAGAACGACATGGTCTTTCCAGTCGGCGTCCGCCGGGGCGAGCTCCATGCCGCACCAGGTGCACTGTGTCGCGCCGTCCGCGGTCCGCTGCAGGTACTCGGACAGCCGCATCCCGGTGCGCGGGACGTCGGCGCGCTCGACCGCGGTCACCTGCCTGCCGAGGCGTTCCGATCGGAGCTCGAGCCGCCTCGCCCCGGTCGCCTCGACGTTCAGGGCCCCGCCATCGAGGACGACGCCGTAGATGTCCCGCGCCGGGCCCTCGGTGACGAGCCCGGCGAGCACGTCCCTCAGCACGAGCTCCGGGTCGCGGTCGAGCGGGTCGCCGTAGCCGCCGCCGCCCATGAAGCGAACGTACTGGATGTCGCCCTCGTCGAGCTCGACGTGGCCCCAGGACTGCTCCACCTGCTCCTCGCCCCGCAGCGCCTCCAGCCGGTCGGGCAGCTCGTCGACGTTGCCCCTGCGGAAGGTGGTGTAGCCGACGTTGCAGCCGGGGTAGCCGCCGAAGATGCCGAGGCTCATGGGCGCGCGCGTGCCCTTGCCGAACAGGACGAGCCCCATCGGCCCACGCGTACCGTTCGGGCTGAAGGCGTACTCGTGGCAGACGCCGCCGCGGTACTTCCCCGGGCCGCCGGAGTCGGGCACCGCCCGGCGGAAGAGGTAGCGGATCGGGGTGTTCAGCTCCTGGCTCTCGACGTTGGCCCAGCGCGAGACGATGTTCGGGATCTCGCCGCCCATGTCGACGCCGTCCGCGAACGCGCGCGCGCCGGCGGCGCCGCAGAACGTGTCGGTGAGCGGAGCCACGAAGAACTCCCCGTCCTCGGTGAACCCGTGCGTCTCGACGTGCGCGTGGCTGCCGTGCCACACCGCGGTGGCGCGGCTCGCGTGCCGCTCGCTCGCGCCGAACAGCTTCGAGAGCACCAGCGTCGAGAGGTTGTTGACGATCTGGATCGTCCCCACCGTGGCAATCGAGATCGGCGCCGGGCGCACGCAGTTGACGATCGTCCCCTCGGGCGCGATCAGCTTGATCGGCCGCGTGACGCCCTCGTTCCAGGTCACGTCCCAGGCGAGCAAGGGGAAGATCGGCGCGAACAGGCCGCCCCACGTCGCCCAGTACGAGCAGTTCACGCCCAGCTCGGCCTGAGGGCTCGAGCCGGTGAAGTCGTAGGTGAGCGTGTCCCCGTCCTTGGTCGCCGTCAGCTCGACCGTCGCATTCGCGCCCGGCATGTCGATGTACTCGCGCGCGCGCCACTCGCCGTCGGGGAGCTCCGAGAGCCGGCTCCGCACGAGCTGCTCGGACTGGCCGATGAGCTCCTCGGAGACGGTCTCCACGACGTCCGCGCCGTAGTCCGCATACAGCTCGAGCATCCGCTGCTTCGCGACGTGGTTCGCGGCGAGCTGTGACTTGAGGTCGAGCTGCGTCATGCCCGGGTCGCGCACCATGTTCAGGAACGTGTCGAGCACGTCCCGCCGCATGCGCCCGCCCTCGACGAGCTTCAGCCCCTTCGACTGGAAGCCCTCCTGGTAGTTGTCGCGCGCGCTCGGCGAGAAGCCGCCTGGGTCGATCGCCCCGATGTCGGTGACGTGGACGAAGTTCGCGGCGAAGCCAGTCAGGCGCCCCTCGAAGTAGATCGGCGAGATCAGGTAGACGTCGGGCGGGTGGAGCGCGGCGGTGTAGGAGTCGTTGAGGAAGTAGACGTCGTCCTCGTTGATTCCCGGGTCGTCGGCGTAGGTGGCCAGGATGTGCTTCACCGCCTGCGCTGCGCTCGTCAGGTGGTGGAGGAAGCCGACGCCGCCGACCATCAGACCACCGTCGGCCTTGTAGAGCGAGGCCATCAGGTCGTGGCCTTCGTTCGTGATCGGCGAGCCCGAGACGTTCTCGAGCGCGATGATCGCCTCATCCATCACGCTGTAGAGCTTGTGACGGATGATCTCGAAGGTGACGGGATCCACGGTGGTCGCTGAAGCCATCGGCCTCATCCTCTCTCTACGGCTGCTTCACACACGCCCGAACAGGCCCGATCGATCGCGTCCGCCCGTGCCGGCCACGAGCGCGCGGATCAGCTCGATCGTCATCTCCGCAAGCGTGTCGTACGTCGCCTCGCCCTCCGCCACGGTCGCCTCGGCAGGCGCGCCGCAGTAGGCCTCCACGAGGCCCATCTCGCGGAAGTCCTTTATGCCGTCGGCGATCACCTTCGGCAGGCTCACGCCGACGTACGGAAGCTTGGCCATCGCGTCGGTGTCGACGAGCTCAGGGGTCTGAGCGAGCACGAGCGAGGTCTCGTAGCGGCCCGCATGGCACTCGCCGAGCTTGAACTCGTCGGTCAGCCGCTGCGCGCGCTCGCGGCGCGTCAGGTCGAGGTAGCCGGCCCGGATGCCCCGCTCGTCGAGCTCGTCGAGGGCGCGGTGGAGCGTCTGGACGTGCTCGGGCTCGAAGTGGTTGTTGACGAGGACGACGTGCGGGAAGCCCTGGCCGGCGAGCGACACGCAGACGTCCACGACCATCGCCTTCAGGGTGTCCTCGCTCACGTGGATCGCGCCTGCGAACCCCGCGCTGTAGCGCGTGACGGCGTACGACAGCGTCGGCAGGATCAGCACCGCGAGCTCGGGGTCGTCCGCCAGGCGCTCCGCGACCCGCTCGGCGATCCCGATCGAGATGATCGGGTCGGTCGCGAGCGGCGAGTGCGGGCCGTGTGGCTCCGTCGACCCGACCGGCCACAACAGGACGGGCGTCCTCGGCGAGTCGAGGATCTCCTGGACCCGCGTGGACGTCAGGTCGGCGAAGTACGGCGACGCGGTCACGGTTTGCCCTCCTCGACCGTCGGCTCCGACGTCGACGTCGGGCCGTGACCGAAGCCTCTCAGTCGGCGCAGCGGGCCGCCGGGCCCCTGCTGCTGGAGCAGGTCGATCGAGATCGCCAGGATCAGGATCACGCCGGTGACGACCTGCTGCCAGAAGCTGGAGACGCCCGAGATCGACAGTCCGTTCTGCAGCGTCCCGATGAAGAGGACGCCGACGGCCGTCCCGGTGACGCCGCCGACGCCGCCCAGGAAGCTCGTGCCGCCGAGCAGGACGGCCGCGGCCGCGTCGAGCGGCGTGGCCTCGCCGACCAGCGGGCTCGCCGCCCCGAGCCGCGCCGCCTGGATCACGCCGCCGATTCCGGCGCAGAGGCCGACGATCGCGTAGACGGTGATCAGCGTGCGGGCGACGTTGATGCCGGAGAGGCGGGCGGCGGTGATGTTGCCGCCGACGGCGTAGACGTCCCTGCCGAAGTAGGTCCAGCGTAAGACCACGAGCGCGACACCATAGGTCGCGAGCATGATCCAGATCGGATAGGCGATTCCGAGCAGCTTCGAGAAGGCGATCCCGTCGATGAAGCTCGAGGAGATGTAGGTCGTCTCCGTGTTCGACCAGATGTTCACGAGGCCGCGATAGATCGAGAGCGTCCCGAGCGTGACGACGAAGAACGAGAGCCCGAGCCGGCCGATCAGCACGCCGTTGACGGCCCCGCCGATCAGCGCCGCGGCCAGGCACGTCAGCAACACCGCCAGCGGGGCGGGCAGGCCGACGTCGTTGAACAGCTTCGAGAGGATGATCCCGGAGAGCGCGAGCAGCGAGCCGACCGAGAGGTCGATCCCGCCCGTGAGGACGACGAAGGTCATCCCGATCGACACGACGAACAGGATCGAGCTGCCGGTCAGCAGGTTCTCGATGTTCGCCCGCGAGAAGAAGTCGGGCTGCGTCAGCGAGAAGAAGCAGAAGATGCCGATCAGCAGCAGGAGGACGACCGCGTAGCGGTTCGCCGCCGACCACGCGGCTGCCGCTCCTCGTCCCAGGGTATGCCGCGTGGAATCGCCCACGGTCGCGTCCGCGCTCACCGATGGCCCCCTGCGAAGTACGCGATCCTGGGCTCGGTCGCCTCGTCGCGCGAGAGCTCGGCCGCGATCCGGCCGCGGAACATGACGAGGATCCGGTCGCAGAGCGTCAGCAGCTCCGGGTTCTCCGACGAGGAGACGAGCACGCCGACGCCGCGCTCGGCCGCGTCGAAGAGCAGCTGGTAGATCTCGGCCTTCGCACCGACGTCGACCCCGCGGGTGGGCTCGTCGAGCATCAGCACCCGAGGCTCGGTCGCCAGCCATTTCGCCAGCACGATCTTCTGCTGGTTGCCGCCGGAGAGCGTCGCGACCGGGACGCGGGGAGACCCGGCGCGGATGCGCATGCTCTCGAAGGACTCGCGGACGACCCGAAGCTCCCGTCGCGCGGCCGGACGCCGGACCCGGGCGAGCCGCGACGTCGACGCCATCACGAGATTCTCACGCACGCTCATCTCGTGAACGAGGCCCTGGACCTTGCGGTCGGCGGGGACGAACGCGACACCACCGCGGATCGCATCGCGCGGACTACGGAACGAGCGAGGCGAGCCCTCCACCTCGACCGTCCCGGCGCTCGGGCGGTGGAGACCGAATACCGTCTCGAGCAGCTCGCTGCGGCCGGCGCCCACGAGCCCGGCGAGGCCGACGATCTCGCCGGGAGCGACGTCGAGGTCGATCCCGGCGACCGCCCGCGGCAGCGTCAAGCCGCGCAGCCGGAGCGCGGACGGGCCACTGCGCTCCTGGGCGGCCGGCGGCTCCATCTCCTCGAGCGCGCGTCCGACCATGAGGTGGATGAGGGCGGCCCGGTCGAGCTCCGCGGCCGGCGCCTCGCCGACCGTCCGGCCGTCGCGTAGCACGGTGACCCGGTCGGCCAGGCCGAAGATCTCCTGCAGGCGGTGGGAGACGAAGATGATCGCGACCCCGTCGTCCCTGAGCTTGCGGACGAGCGCGAACAGCGACGCCACCTCGTCGTCGGTGAGCGAGCTGGTCGGCTCGTCGAGGACGAGGACGCGTGCGTCGATCGAGAGCGCCCTGGCGATCTCGACCATCTGCTGCTGGTCGGGGCGCAGGCGCCGGACCGGCAGCGACGGGTCGACGTCCAGCCCGAGCCGCCGCACGGCGTCACGGGCCCGACGGCGGGTCGAGCGCCAGTCGATCAGCGGCCCCCGCCGCACCATGCGGTGCCCGAGGAAGACGTTCTCGGTGATCGAGAGGTCGGGCGCCAGCGTCGTCTCCTGCGTGACGGTCGCGATGCCGCCCCGGAGCGCATCCGTCGGGTTGCGGAACGCCGCCGGCTCGCCGCCGAGCAGCACGCTGCCCGAGTCGGCGCGGATCTGGCCCGAGAGGATCTTGAGCAGCGTCGACTTGCCGGAGCCGTTCTCGCCGACGAGCGCGTGCACCTCGCCGGGGTAGACGGCGATCTGCGCCCCGCGCAGGGCGTGGACGCCGCCGTAGCGCTTGTGCAGCGCCGTTGCCTGCAGGAACGGATCCTCGGTCATCGGCGAACCACCGGGCGGTGGGGCGGCGCGGGCCGCCCCACCGTGGACCCGGCGCGCTACTTGATCTCGTCCAGCTGCGCCTGCCAGCTCGGGAGGTCGTTGACGTTGTCAGAAGTCACGAGCACTCCCGGCCGGATCACGATCGGCGGCAGCGGGGTGTTCTGCTTCGTGATCAGGCTGTAGGCGGCGACGGCGGTCTGGGAGCCGATGCCGATCGGGTCGACCTGCACCGTGGCGATCAGCTTGCCGGTCTTGACGCCCTCGATCCCGTCGCTCGAGCCGTTCAGGCCGACAACGGTGATGTCCCTGCCGGTCGCGCGGGCCGCAATGACGGCGCCCAACGCCGACGGGTCGTTGTAGCCGATGACCGAGTCGATGTTCTTGTTGCGCTGGAGGAGGGCGTTGCCCGCCTTCTCGCCTCCGGTTACGTCGTCGGAGGGATTGTCCTGCGTGTCGACGACCGTGAGGCCCTCCTCCTCGACGTAGTGCTTCTGCCGCTCGGTGAGGTACTTGATCGCCGGCACCGGGATCCCGATGCCGATCAGGCCCACGTTCGCCTCGGACTTCTCGTCGGAGAGCGCATTCGCCTGCAGGTAGGCCTGGATGTCACGGCCCTGCCACACCTGGGTCGCGATCAACGGGACGGCCTTCGTGTCGCCGAAGCTCGCGTCGATGGCGATCACCGGGATGTTCTTGCTCTTCGCCTGGCGGAGCACCGGCGCGGTCGCCTTCGGATCGAGCGGGTAGAAGATGATCGCGTTCACGTTCTGCCCGAGCAGCTGCTGCATGTTCGAGACCTGCTTGTCGGGATTGAGCGCGTCGTCGAGGGCGACGACCGTGCAGCCGTACGTCTTCGCCTTCGCGATCACGGCCTTCTGGACGAAGCCCAGGAACTCGTTGGCTGCGACCGGGTTCTGGAAGCCGATCTTGCAGCTCGTGCCCGACTGCATCTCCGGGGCGTCGTACTCGGTCGGGAGGTCCGCCTCGACGCCCGAGTAGCCCTCCGGAATCGCGCCGGTCTCGTTGCTGGTGCCGCCGCCCGCGGTCTCGGTGGCGACGGACTCCGTCGTGGACGCCGACTCGTCGTCGTCGCCTCCGCAGCCCGCGGCGCCGACAATCAGAGCGATGAGCGCGATAGCTGCGAGGGTGGTCGCCGAACGACCATGGTTCCTCACGGTCCCTCCTTGGTAGACGCAGTGCTGGGGGCGACGCCCGATCGGCGCGCCGGCCAGGATCGCCGAACGATCGGACCACAGCCCGAGAAGCCTTGTCAACGAGGTTCGGTCGCGGTCAGCCGGCCGTGCGCGCGTAGAACGAGCGGATGCCGAAGCCGATCCATTCGGGCTGCTCCCAGTCGGGATGACGTGCGTGCAGCTCCGGCTCCAGCCGGGCGACGACGTGCTCCACGTCGAGCCCCTCGCCGGCGAGGCGCTGCGTCTCGTCGCGGAGCGCCTCGTGGAACTCACGCGCCACCGCGATCATGCTCGCGTCGCCGACCGCGCCGTGACCGGGCACGACGATGGCGGGATCGAGCTCCTCGAGCCGGCGCAGGACCTCGATCCACAAGCTCCCGTCGACGTCGGCATCGTCGGGCGGGAAGTACGGATAGATGGGGAAGATCCGCTCCTCGACGAGGTCGCCTGTGAAGAGGATCCGCTCCTCCGGGAGCCACACCACCTGGTCGCTGCGCGTGTGGGCGACGCCCCAGGTGCGCAGCTGGACGGTCCGGCCGCCGAGGTCGAGCGTGGTCTCGCCGTCGTAGACGTCGTGCGGGTCGACGAGCTCGACCCCCTCGAGCGCCTCCGCAACCGCGGGGCCGAACGTCTTGAACAGCTCGACGTAGCCGGCGCCCTTGTCCTGCAGCTCCTGGCGCTGGTCGCCGTTGTAGACGATCCTCGCCTCGTCGCGGAAGACCTGGGCGCCGAAGCCGTGCTCGGGATGGAAGTGCGTGATCGTGAGCAACAGCGGCTTGCCGCCCGCCTTTTCCTTCGCGGCCGCCAGGACCCGGTGTCCGTTCGCCGGACCCATCGCCGTGTCGACGACGAGCACGGCCTCCCCGCCGACGATCACCCCGATGTTCGGCACCAGCGGCACGCGGCGGTCGGGGATCACCCACACGCCGTCCGCGATCTCGGTGATGCCGTCCTCGACGACCGTCGGCGCGGGCGGCGCCTGCCTGTCCTCGCTCATGCCTGCCGCTCCAGTCGATCGAGCTCGTCGCGCACGACCTCCATCCCGGCGGACGCGCGCGGGTAGCCGGCGTACACGGCGAGCAGCGTCGTGAGGGCCTCGAGCTCGTCGCGGTTCGAGCCGTGCTCAACGGCCCACCGAACGTGGCTGCGGAGCCGATCCTCGACACCGCCCTGCGCGATCAGCGCGGCGACCACGATCAGGCTGCGGTCGCGCAGGCTGAGGACGTCGTCCGCCCACGCGCCTCCGGCGGCATTGATCGCCTCGTGCCCGAAGCGCTCGCCGAAGCGCTCGGCGAACCAGTTCGGCACGTCGGCGGCGGCGATCCCGAACTGGCTGGCGTAGGCGCCGAGCCCGCGTTCGTAGCGCTCGTCGGAGGGGCTCGTCACGGCGCGAGCGTACGCCATCGGAGTGCCGCCGCGTTCACGCGAACCCGAAACGCCGTTTGGGGCTGGCAGGCATCGCGATTTCGTGTTGGCGGCGATGCCCGCCGGGGCTGCGAAAGCGATCGTCCCGGCGTCAGGACTCAACCCGAGACAGGAGGTCCTCGGTCCGTCGTCGGTCCGCTACACACCAGCTGATGAGAGCCGTCGTCTATTCGAGCGCCGGCGGGCCGCAGGTGCTCCGCGTCGTCGAGCGCCCGCTGCCCCAGCCTGGACGGGGTGAGGTTCGTGTCGCCGTACGGGTTTCGGCCGTCAATCCGACCGACTGGAAGGCGCGCCGGAGCAGTCGGGGAGCCCGACTTCCGTTCCCGGAGGTCGTGCCGCACCACGACGGGGCGGGAACAATCGATGCCGTTGGCGACGGGGTCGATCCCGCACGCGTGGGGAAGCGGGTCTGGCTGTGGGAGGCAGCCTGGCAGCGCGCGGACGGGACGGCCCAGGAGTACGTCGTCCTGCCCGAGCGCCAGGCGGTACGACTGGAGGATGGCGTGTCGTTCGACGTCGGCGCGAGCCTCGGCATCCCGGCGTTGACCGCGCACCGCTGCCTGACCGTGTCCGAGCTCGCGCCCCGACGGCTGGAGCCCGGTGCGCTCGCCGGGCAAACGGTCCTGGTCGCGGGTGGCGCAGGCGCGGTCGGCCACGCCGCGATCCAGCTCGCGCGCTGGGCGGGGGCACATGTGATCGGCACGGTCAGCGGTGACGAAAAGGCAACGCTCGCCAGAGCCGCGGGCGCTAGCCACACCGTCAACTACCGCGGCCCGGAGGCGGCCGACGAGATCCGCCGTCTCTCGCCGAGCGGCGTCGACGTGGTCGTCGAGGTCGCACCGGCGGCGAACCTGGCCCTCGATCTCGCGGTGCTGGCCCCGAACGGCACGGTCGCCGCGTATGCATCCGCCGGCGGCGACGAGCTCGAGCTGTCGGTCTGGGAGCTGATGCGCCGCAACCTCCGCTACCAGTTCGTCCTCGTCTACACGGTTCCGGCAGCAGCCAAGGACCAGGCGGTCACCGACGTCTCCGCGGCGGCCGCGGACGGCGCGCTTGGGGTCGGGGACTCGGCCGGGCTGCCCCTACACCGCTTCCCGCTCGAGCAAACCGCCGACGCGCAGGCGGCAGTCGAAGACGGCACGGTCGGGAAGGTGCTCATCGACCTCTGATCGCGCTCGGCAATCGAGCTCGCAAACATTCACGCTAGCCGGGATGCGTAGCCAGTCGCTGGCTGCGAGCCTGGGCGCGTGAGCCCGCTAGCGGGCATCGAGGTAGGCGATCACCGCGAGAACGCGGCGCTGGTCGTCCTCGGTGGCCGGCAGACGCAGCTTCGTGAGGATGGCGTGCACGTGCTTTTCTACGGTTCCAGGGCTGATCCAAAGCTGGCGCGCGATGCCGGCGTTCGAGCGGCCCTCAGCCATGAGCCCGAGCACCTCGCGCTCACGCTGGGAGAGAACGTCGAGGGGATCCTCGGCGCGGCGGTCGGCGACGAGCTTCTGGATGAGCGTGGAGTCGACGACCGATCCTCCGCCCACGATCTGCTCGAGCGTTCGAACGAACTCGTCCACGTCGGTGACCCGGCTCTTCAGCAGGTAGCCGCTCCGCTCGCCGCTGGCGAGCAGGTCCATCGCCTGTTCGACCTGGACGTGGGCGGAGAGGACGAGGATTGCCGTCTCCGGCACTTCCCGGCCGATCACCCGGGCGGCATCGAGACCTTCGCTCGTGTGCGTGGGCGGCATCCGGATGTCGACGATCGCGAGCTCAGGTCGGAGCTCACGGACGAGCCCGATCAGGTCGGACGGGTTGTCACACTGACCCACCACCTCGAAGCCGGAGCGATCGAGCAGGCCTGCCAGGCCTTCGCGGAGCAGGACATCGTCATCGGCAAGCACCACCCGCGTGCGGCTCGCGCTCACACCGACGATTATGGGGCACCGTGAGCATCCGGGCGCGGGCGCCGGCCGAGGATCGCGTCGAGCTCCTGCGGCTCGCCCAGGAGCAAGCGGCGTTGCGCCGACTCGCGACCCTTGTGGCGCGGGGTGTGCCCTCGGACGAGGTCTTTAACGCCGTCGCCCAGCAAGTCGCTGAGGTCATGCACATCCCGATGGTCGCCGTCTGTCGCTACGAGGACGACGGCGCCGCGGCCAGGGTCGTGGCCGCAGTGAGCGATCGTGCGCACCTCTTCCAACCAGGGTCGCTGTGGCCGCTCGACGGCCCCTCAGTGATCGAGCAGGTGCTGCGGACCCGGCGCGCGGCGCGGCGCGAGGACTACGACGGTCTTCGCGGCGCGCTGGCAGCCGCCGCTCGTCAGGGCGGCCACACCAGGATCGCGGGGGCTCCGATCGTGGTCGCGGGCCGGGTCTGGGGAGTCATCGTGGTGGCCTCGCCTGACGCGCCGATCCCGGAAGAACTCGAGGATCGACTCGCGGAGTTCACGGAGCTCACGGCAGCCGCGATCTCGAGCGGGCAGGCGCGCGAGGACCTGCGCAGGATCGCTGAGGAGCAGACGGCCTTGCGACGAGTTGCGACGCTGGTCGCGGAGGGTGCGCCGCCGGCCGAGGTCTTCGAGGCCGTCAGCGTCGAGGTCGCCCAGCTGGTCCCTGCCGAGGGCTCGGCGCTCATGCGCTTCGACGCCGACGACGCCCTGACGGTGCTCGGCGGCTGGAGCGACGTCGGCGGCTACGCCTACGTCGGACGGTCATTCCCGCTCGAGGGCACGGTGTCCGGAATCGTCCTCGAGAGCCGCCGGGCGGGTCGCATCGACAGCTTCGCAGACGTGCCCGGCCCGGCCGCCGCCGCGGCGCGTGAGCTGGGCTGGCGCTCCGCGGTGGGGGCGCCGATCACCGTCGAGGGCCGCATCTGGGGCGTTTTGGCGGTGGTCTCGAAGGGCGCGCGGCCACTCCCCCCCGACACCGAGCGGCGCCTCGCCGACTTCACCGAGCTCGTCGCTACGGCAATCGCGAACGCGGCGAGCCGCGCCGAGCTCGAGGCGTCGCGCGCGCGGGTCGTCGCGACCGCGGATGCCACCCGGCGTCGGATCGAGCGCGATCTGCACGACCGAGCACAGCAGCGGCTCGTCTCGCTCGCGCTCGAGCTGCGTGCGGCCCAGGCGGGGGTGCCGCCCGAGCTGGGGGAGCACCGAGCCGAGCTGTCACGGGTCGTCGACGGTCTGACGGGCGCATTGGACGAGCTGCGCGAGATCGCGCTCGGGATCCACCCGGCGACGCTCGTGGAAAGCGGACTCGGGCCGGCGGTGCGGGAGCTCGTACGCGGGTCGCCGACGCCGGTCCAGCTCGACGTTCGAGTCGAGACACGGCTACCGGAGCACGCCGAGGTCGCCGCTTACTACGTCGTCTCCGAGGCATTGACGAACGCGGCGAAGTACGCGCAGGCGTCGATCGTGAACGTCGCTCTCGAGGTGCGGGACGACGTGCTTCGTGTCTCCATCCTCGACGACGGCGTCGGCGGCGCCGACCCCGCCCGCGGCTCCGGGCTGCTCGGCCTGAAGGACCGTGCAGAAGCGAGCGGCGGCACGATCTCGCTCCAGAGCCCGCCCGAGGCGGGCACGTCGGTGCGGGTCGAGCTGCCGCTCGACAACTGACCGACGACCTCACCGCCCGACGGGTCAGGGGGTCGTGGTGGTCGTACTGGAGGGCTCGCCAACGCGGTCGATGAGGACGAGGTCGATGTCCCACCGACCCTCGCAGCCGGCCCTCCGCACGAGCGCCTGCCCTGCGGCATACATCCCGGTCGTGAAGAAGACCTCCGCCTCGAAGCCCTCGTTATCCATCCCGCCGGGGCGGTAGCCGGCGGCGGTGACCGCATCCTGGATCAGCACCGTGACCTCGTCGAGTGGCTTCGTCGTGACCGCGTGCACCATGAGGTAACGCTTGTCCTTCCGGACGCGAGTCACCGTTCCGATCTGATCGAAGGCCAGCCCGGCCGGCATGAGCGCGGTTTCAGCTGGGGGAGCTGCCCTCCGGGCCTGACACGCGTCATTCACGGAGTCGTCCGCATCGAGCACCCTCGCGCCCAGTGCGACCACCAACAACAACGCGACCATGATCCCCACGGCCGACAATCGGCGGCGGTGGCGACGAAGTTCGACCATCACGTGAGTCTTGCACGGCGCTCCGGTCGCGCCGTCGTCTCAGGATTTGGTCATCCAATATTTTGTAGGCTCCCCAGCGCGACGGGGCGCACGCCTGGGTGATATCACCGGAAGGCGCGGTGAATATCACCAGGAGACGCAGTCGGCGCGGCGGAGTTGGGGGCGCAGTGCTCGCCATACGACCGGGGAGGTACGCGTACCGATGCAGGCGAAAAAATATGGCCCGATTGTGGCCGCCGCGGCGGCCCTCATCGTCTTGGCTGCTGTGACCGCAGCTGTCACCAGAGGCGACGGGACGGAGCGCGCGGCAGCTGGGCCGTCGAACGTCACGGCCGAGCCGGACGGCGCCGAGGAATGGATGTACCTCCAGCGGGCGAACCCCGACGGCTCCATCCCGGACGCCGCGGTCAACGAGGCGATCGCGCAGTCCAAGGCGGCGGGCCAGGCGAGCCAGGGCTCGCCGAGCACGGATCAGGTGTGGGCCGAGCTCGGCCCGAGCAACATCGGCGGCCGCGTCCGTGACACCGCCACGGATCCCACCACGAAGGACGTCGTCTACCTCGCCACCGGCAGCGGCGGCCTCTGGCGGTCGGCCGACGGTGGCGCGACATACACGAGCGTGTGGCCCCACTACCTGCCGCAGTCGATGGGCGCGGTTGAGGTCGACTCCCAGGGGGTTGTCTGGGCCGGCTCGGGCGAGCCCGACCACGGTGGCGGCTCAGCGTATTACGGCAACGGCGTCTACAAGTCGACCGACGACGGGGTGACGTGGACCAACATGGGCCTCGAGGACGGCGACACGATCGGCGAGATCGTCATCGACCCGCGCGACGACAACCGGGTCTTCGTCGCCGTCATGGGAGCGCTGCACGACACGCAGCCGTCGCGCGGCCTGTTCATGACCGAGGACGGCGGAGCCAATTGGACCCGCGTCATCACCCCCCAGAGCACGTCCACCGGGGCGATCGACGTGAGCATCAACGAGTCGAACCCCGACATCATGCTCGCGACCACGTGGGACAAGATCCGTGACGAGAAGTCCCGCATCTACGGCCCGCACTCATACGTCTACCGCTCGACCGACGGCGGCCGCAACTGGACCAATGTCCATAACGCCCCGCTTCCGCAGAGCGAGACCGACCCGGCGGCGCAGACGCCGGACAACCTTGTCGGGCGGATGGGCGTCGACTTCAGCGCCAGCGATCCGAACCGGGCGTACCTGATCTCCAGCACCGCGCGCGGCAACTACAACGGCTTCTTCACGAGCACCGATGCCGGGGCCACGTGGAACCCGGTCGGGGCGCAGACGGGCGGGACGCTGCAGAGCATCAGCGGCGGCTTCGCCTGGTGGTTCGGCCGCGTCTACGTCGACCCGGCGAACCCGCAGCACGTCTTCGTCGATGGTGTCAACCTCGCGGAGAGCCTCAACGGCGGCGCCACCTGGACGACGTCCCAGACGCCGCACGCCGACCAGCACGGCGTCGAGTGGGACCCGTTCACGCCGGGCAAGGTCTTCCTCGGCAACGACGGCGGCTCCTACTGGTCGCTGGAGAACGGCCGGGCGCGCGGCGTATGGGCCAAGACCCCGCGCCTGCCGGTGACGCAGTTCTACGCAATGGACGTCTCGGTGCAGGACAGCACGCGCGTCAACGCCGGCTCCCAGGACAACGGCTCGCTGAAGTCCTGGGCGCTCGACAACACCGTCAACGGCGACTGGTTCAACTTCGTCGGCGGCGACGGCATGATGAACCGCATCGACCCGACGAACGACCGCAAGTACTACGGCTGCTCCCAGAACGGCGGCTGCCGCGGCTTCGTCGGCACGGCCACCGGGCAGTCGTCCTTCACCATGACGATCCCGGGCCTCCGCAAGAACTGGGTCGCCCCGATCGAGTTCGCCGCCGACCCGCGGTTCATGTTCGGCGCCAGCGAGTTCGTCTACCGGATCGACACCGAGCCCGGAGTCGGCCAGCGCATCTGGCGGCAGATCAGCCCGGACCTCACTGAGGGCACCGAGCCCCGCGCGCCGGGTTTCGGCAGCATCACCGCGCTCGGCACTACAACGGCCGACCCGAACCTCGTCTACGCCGGCACCGACAGCGGTCTCATGTGGGTCAGCCGCAACGCGATGGCTGCCCCCGACCAGGTGACGTGGACGAAGCTCGAGAGCCCGGTGTTCCCGGGCCGCTGGGTCACCCGCGTCACGGTCGACCCGCAGAACGCGAAGGTGGCGTGGGCCACGTTCTCGGGCTGGCGCTCGGGCGACGGCTACCCGCACATCGTCATGACGAGCGACGGCGGCAACACGTGGGTGGACATCGCGGGCAAGAAAATCCCGCAGGCGCCGATCAACGACGTCATCCGGCACCCGTCGAAGTCGAAGTGGCTGTTCATCGCCACGGACGTCGGCGTGTTCCGCACCACGAACCTCGGCAAGACGTGGATCAAGGTCGGAGCGAACCTGCCGCTCGTGCCGATCAACGACATCGACCTGCCCGCCGGCAGCGAGACGCTCTACGCAGCGACCTACGGTCGCAGCGTCTGGTCGACGTCGCTGGCCGACGCTTCCTGAAACTGAGCACCCCTCGCCCGTGGCCGCCACGCGCGGTCGCGGGCGAGGCGCTCTATCCTGCGAAGCTAAAGTGGCTCGTAATCGGCTTAACCAAGCCGGAAACGCCCCCGTAGCTCAGTGGATAGAGCAGCGGTTTCCTAAACCGCGTGCGCAAGTTCGATTCTTGCCGGGGGCATCGCGCTTGCTGAGCGGAAACACCGCACTGAGCAGGCTCTTTTCGTATCGCCTCGGGTTCTCGAACTTCCGCTCAAGACCGCTGGAAATCGCTGCTCAGGCTGTTGACTGGCGTGCAACTTGCGCACACAAACCGCCGGGCCGGCCAGCCGAGGCGCTCATCGATCTCGCTGTACGTGAGGAGACTGGCGCGTTCGCCGAAGTTCGAGGCTGCCCGCAGGTTCTCGGGCGCCTCGCGGTACATCTCGCACATGGACGCAGTACTCATCTGGGGTCAAGGGTATGGTCGCGCGTCATTCGACGCCATACCTACCGGCAAATGTTTGACCTGGCCGGTTCGCCGCAACTGAGGCAGGTGGCAAGGCCACGTGTTCCGCCTGCCCATTCCGCGCGGCGCGGCCCGCGGTCTCGAACACGCCGGATGTACTGGTCGAGGTCTCGGTGCGTTTAGACCGTCCGCGCCGCCGTTGAAGTCGGCCAGATTTAGTGCGAGGCTCCTGGGATGATCGACTCGGCCAGCACCGCCGCCGTCCGTCTCATCCCCTCGCGCGCCCGCCTCGGCCGAGGCGCCTACCGCGTTCTCGTCGTGATCACGGTCATCGCGCCGATCCTCATCACGTTCTTCGCGATGTGGCGGCTCTGGGGGGAGA
Source organism: uncultured Actinomycetes bacterium (assembly GCA_963738205.1). GTDB lineage: Bacteria > Actinomycetota > Thermoleophilia > Gaiellales > Gaiellaceae > DATFQE01. The sequence continues at coordinate 921,080 of CAVTVQ010000007.1, read as the reverse complement.
TGATCGGGTGGACCGAGCTCGCGCTCTTCCTCGGCCTCTACGTCGCGACCGGGTTCGGGATCACGATCGGGTTTCACCGGTACCTGAGCCACGCGAGCTTCGAGTGCGGGCAGGGGGTGAAGGCGACCCTGCTCACCCTCGGGTCGATGTCCGGCCAGGGCCGCTGCATCGAGTGGGCTGCGCACCACCGTAAGCACCACGCCTACTCGGACCAGGAGGGAGACCCGCACAGCCCGCTCGACGGGTTCATCCACGCATACTTCGGCTGGATCCTCGGCGGCCCGTCCGCGGACCGGGAGCGCTACTGCAAGCGGATGCTGGAGGACCGGCTCATCGTGTTCATCGACCGCACGATGCCGATCTGGGTCCTGCTCGGGCTCGCGATCCCGTTCGCCGTTGCCGGCTGGGACGGCCTGCTCTGGGGCGGCTTCGTGCGGATGGCCTTCTTCAGCCAGATCACGTACTCGGTCAACTCCTTCGGGCACATGTTCGGGTCGCGACCCTTCGAGACGACGGACGAGAGCCGCAACAACTGGGTCCTCGGGGTGCTCGGCTTCGGCGACGGCTGGCACAACAACCACCACGCGTTTCCGGCGATGGCGTCCCACGGCATGCGGCGGCGCGAGATCGACCCGTCCGGGCTCGTCATCCACCTGCTCGAGGCACTCGGCCTGGTGTGGAACGTGAAGAGCCCGCCGCCGGAGCCGCTGGTCGAGCGCAGGCGGCGAAGCCCCGTCCTCGCGGAGGCCGACCGATGACCGAGACGACCCCCCTACCGGCTTCGGCCGAGACCGCCGAGGCCACGCTCGCCTTCTTCCGCGGGCTTCTCGCCGACCATCCGCGTGACTTCGCCGTCCGCCTCTGGGACGGCACGGTCTGGAAGCCGGACGCCGGCCGGGAAGCGCGCTTCACGATCGTCCTGCGCCATCCGAGCGCGGCGAGGGCGATGTTCTGGCCTCCGGGCGAGCTCACCCTGAGCGAGGCCTACCTCTGCGACGACTTCGACGTCGAGGGCGACCTGGAGGCGGTCTTCCCGATCGCCGACGGGCTCCTCGGCCGAGAGACCGGTCTCGCCGAGCGGCTGCGACGGATGCGCCGTCTGCTCGGGCTTCCGTCCGAGCGCCGCTCACGGGTCGGCCGGGAGCGTGCACACCTTCGCGGGCGGCGCTCGTCGCTCGAGCGCGACCGGCAGGCGATCGCGTACCACTACGACCTCTCGAACGAGTTCTTCGCCCTCTGGCTCGACCCCACGATGGCGTACTCGTGCGCGGTCTTCGAGTCGTCCGACGAGGATCTTGCGTCCGCTCAGCGACGGAAGCTGGACTACGTCTGCCGCAAGCTGCGCCTGCGGCCGGGCGACCGCCTGCTGGACATCGGCTGCGGGTGGGGCGGGATGATCATGCATGCGGCGGGCAATTACGGCGTCGAGGCGCTCGGCGTCACCCTCTCCAAGGAGCAGGCCGAGCTCGCGTCGGCGCGGATCAGGGAGGCCGGCCTCGCAGACCGGTGCCGAGCAGAGCTGCGCGACTACCGCGAGGTGGACGAGCCCGGGAGCTTCGACAAGGTGGTCAGTGTCGGGATGTACGAGCACGTCGCGCGGGATGCGCTGGGCGACTACTTCGGCCACGTGTGGCGGCTGCTCGAGCCCAGGGGGGTCTTCCTCGCCCACGGCATGTCGAGCGCCCCGTCGCCGCCGACCCGTGTCGGCCCGTCGTTCCTCGACACCTACGTGTTCCCGGACCACGACCTCGTGCCGGTCTCGACGGTGCTCACCGCCGCGGAGGGCGCGCAGTTCGAGGTGCGCGACGTCGAGAGCCTGCGCGATCACTACGTGCTCACCTCACGGCGCTGGCTGGAGAGCCTGGAAGCGCACCGCGAGGACGTGCTCCGGGTTGCGAACGAGACCGTCTACCGCGTCTGGCGGCTCTTGCTCGCGGCGATGGCATACCGGTTCGTCAGCGGGCACGCGAGCGTCTACCAGACACTGCTCGTGAAGCCCGACGGTGGCGTGACGGGTCTGCCGCTCTCGCGCGCAGACTGGTACGTCTAGCTCTCCAGCGCGTAGTCGACGGCCTCGTCGAACGTCATCGCCGCCCCCTCGGCGTGGAGCGCGGCGTACCGCTCCTCGCCGAGCGTCGTCCGTAGCTCCGCCACCGTCGCCTCGCGGCGGCGGATCCCCTCCCTCCAGAGCAGGAGCTCGGTCGCCTCGACGTGTGCGTCCGCAACCCCGAGCAGCCGGGCGCCCTTCTCCTTGTCGCCGAGCGCGGCGAAGGTCTCGGCGAGTAGCGGAAAGATGTACAGGGTGTAGTAGCGCTCGTTGAAGGCGTGGAGGATCTTCAGGCCCTCGGAGAAGAGGCCGAGTGCCTCCGCGGGACGCCCGTCGACGAGCGCCAGCCCTCCGGTGTCGGCGGTATAGCGTCCCACGAGGAACTGGTCGCCCCGCCTGCGGGCGGCGGTCAGGCACTCCTCGAAGACGTACGCGGCTTCGTGGTAGCGCGCTTGTCGCAGCAGAAACTCGGCGTAGTCGCCGCCGTAGCGCTCCGGCCGCCCGCGCTCGCCCTGTGCGCGGCTGATGGCGATGCTCGTCTCGTACAGCTCCTCGGCGCGGGCGAGGTCTCCGCCCTCCTCGGCGAGCACCGCCTGCAGCCCGAGGGCGGCGTTCAGGTTCTTGGCGTCGTCGAGCGCCTGGGCGAGCTTGAGGCGCTCCTCGGCCGCTTCGGCCGCTGCCTCCCAGTCGCCCATCGCGCGGCAGATCCAGCCCACCCCGCCCAGGATCTCCGCCCGCTCGAGCCCCTCCGCGCCCGCCGCCAGCGAGCGCTCGAGCCAGCTTCGGCCCTCCCTCAGGTAGCCGTGCGTGTTCCAGAAGATGCGAAGTGCGCGCGCCAGGCGGTGCAGGAGCTCGGGCCGGGTGCGGCTCGCGAAGGCGAGCGCCGCCCGGACGTTCGGAAGCTCGGTCTCCAGGCGCGCCTCCCAGCGCGCCCGCTCCGGCCCTCCAAGCTCACTGCGGGCGCGCTCGGCGAGCTCGGTGAAGGCGCGCGCGTGGCGCTCGCGAAGCTCCTCCGCCTCGCCCGAGGCCTCGAGCTCCTCGAGCGCGTACTCGCGGATCGTCTCCAGCATGATCAGGCGCTCGCTTCCGATCGGCTTCACGAGGCTCAGATCGCCGAGCGCCTCCAGGGTGTCCAGGTCGGCCTCGCAGAGCTCCTCGGCGGCCTCCAGCGTGCACCCCCCGACGAAGACCGAGAAGCGGCGGAAGGCCGCGCGCGCGTCCTCCCCGAGCAGGCCGTGGCTCCACTCGATCGCCGCCCGCAGGGTGCGCTGGCGCTCGGGAGCGTCGCGCGGGCCGCCGGTCAGCAAGGGGAGCGCCCGCTCGAGGCGCTCGAGGAGCACGACCGGATCGAGAAGCTTGGTGCGAGCGGCCGCGAGCTCGACCGCGAGCGGGAGCCCATCCAGGCGCCGGCAGATCGCGCTCACCGTCCCGTTCGGCTTCAGCTCGCGCCCGAAGGCACGCGCGCGCTCGACGAAGAGGCGCACCGCGTCCGGGTCGGGCAGGGGGTCGAGCGGGTACTCGCGCTCCCCGTACAGGCGAAGCGGGGCGCGGCTCGTGACGAGCAGGCGCAGTCGGGCGGCGGAGGCCAGAAGCTCGGCCAGTGCGGGTGCCGCCTCGAGCAGGTGCTCGGCGTTGTCGAGCAGCAGCAGCACCTCCCGGTCTCGGACCGAGGCCGAGAGCTCCTCCGATCCGCCGAGCGTCTGCGCGACGGTGGGCACGACAAGCGCGGCGTCGGCGAGGTCGGCGAGCGGGACCCAGAAGACCCCGTCTTGCACGCGGCCCACGAGCTCGGCTGCGACCTGCAGCGCGACCCGCGTCTTGCCCGTCCCCCCGGCGCCGGTGACCGTGACCAGGCGGCTTCCGTCGGCGAGCAGGGCCACGAGCTCCGAGATCTCGCCCTCGCGGTCGAGCAGGGTCGAGGCCACGATCGGGAGGTTGGTGGCGTCGAGCGTCTTCAGGGGCAGGAAGTCGCCCGAGCCGAGCTGGTACAGGCGCTGCGGCCCGGAGAGGTCCTTCAGGCGGTGCTCGCCAAGGTCGACAAGCTCGACCCCGGACAAGAGGTCGCGCGTCGTCTGGGTGAGGAGCACCTGCCCCCCGTGTCCGGCCGCGCACACCCTCGCAGCCCGGTGCACGTCCACCCCCACGTAGCCCTCTGAGGTCACGATCGGCTCCCCCGTGTGGATCCCCATGCGCACCTTGACCGGGCGCTGCGCGAGTGCGGCGTGCGCTCCCTCGGCGGCGGCGACCGCGTCCGAGGCGCGGGAGAAGGCGACGAAGAAGGCGTCCCCCTGGGTGTCCACCTCGACCCCCCCATGGCGGGCGAACTGGTCGCGCAGGGCCAGCCGGTGCTCCGCCAGGACAAGCGGGTAGCGCTCATCCCCGAGCTCGGAGAGGAGCCGCGTCGAGCCCTCGATGTCGGTGAAGAGGAAGGTGACCGTGCCGGTCGGAAGAGCGCGCATATCGCGAACTTCTTACCACTCTGTCGGGGAAAGGTTCAGTCGTCAAGCGTGGTCGAGCACGCCCCCCGCGCGAGGCGGCCGAGCTTCGAGCCCGTGGACACCTCGCCCGTGTTGCGCTCGAGCGCTGCGCGGGCGTCCGGACGCTCAAGCGTGGCGCCGGCGCCGCTCGCGTGCTCGAGCGCCACCTCGAGCGTGGCGTGGAGTCCGTGAGGCGTCGCCTGGAGGCGAGCGAGGAGCATCTCGACGAGCTACCTTCACGGGGTCCACATGCGGCGGCACGTCGCGCGCTCGCTGATCGGTTTGACGCCTCCACGAGGCGACCGCTACCCTGCCTCGGCCAGCGACCGGAGGGAGGTGCGTCTCGATGACTGTCTGCTTCACGCCCTTCTCCGGCGCCACCTGATCATTCGCTGATCGAGTAGCCAGGAAGAGCAGCTCGCCCGGGGTGGGCGGTTCCTTCGCGGTGGTGTCCGGAGCTCGTCTCACCGCCGAAGGAGACCTGTGCTCGACCGTGAGGATCCTTGGAGCTTCGTGCTCCAGCCCGTGCTTGAACGACCGGCCTCGATGCGCCTGTACGCCCTCGACGCGTGGGTGCGGCGACCCGAGGTCCTCGCCGACCTCTCGTGCATCCGCGACGCGTTGTACGCGGCCGCGCGCGCCGGCGGTGCCAAGGTCGTTGGCGATGCCTTCCACGTGTTCCCAAATGGTGCAGTGACCGGCGTGCTCCTGCTCGCGCAGTCCCACCTCAGCATCCACACGTGGCCCGAGCACGCGCTTGCGAACGTCGACCTCCTCTCGTACGGCGATGTGAACGGCGACGACGTGACGCGGGCGCTCTGCGAGCTGCTCGACGTCGAGCGCGCAGCGGTGACGGCGGTTCCCCGTGCGATCGGCTGACCCGCGCCTGATCGTCCGCGAGGTCGCGACCGTTGTCGGGCTCGCCGAGGGCGAGCGCGGCGTGGAGGCGGTGCTCTCCGCTCTCGCGCGGCTCGGCCCCGTCTCGATACGAAACGTGAGCCGGGCGTGCGAGCTGCCGGTGCCGATCGTCGCGTCAATCTGCGGCGAGCTGCGCAAGCGGTCGGTCGTCGCGGAGGAGCGTCCCGCCCGGCTCACGCCCGCCGGGCGGGCTATGTTCGCGCCCGGGGAGCTGCGTCTCGGGCCGAAGGCGACCTGTCCGGCCTGCGGAGGTCACGGGACGGTGATCCCGCCCACGCTCGGACCGGTCGTGCGCGACGTGGCTATCGCTGCGCGGAACGCTCCGGCGCCCCGGCTCGAGCTCGACCAGTGCCACTGCACGGTCGAGACGAAGATCCGGCGCGTGCTCGCCCTTCACGAGGCCGGAGCGCTCGTCGGCCGGCGCATACTCGTGCTCGGGGACGACGACCTGATGGGGCTCACCATCGATCTCGTCGTGCGGCGGCTCGGCTCCAGCCCGTCGATCGCTCACCTCGCCGTCCTGGACGTCGACCCGAGGCTTGCGAAGCTCGCTCGGCGAGCACTTACGGGCGCGCCGTACTCGTGGTCCACCGTCCTCCACGACCTCAGGGAGCCGCTTCCGGAGGAGCTACGCGGCGCCTTCGACACCGTCTTGACCGACCCGCCGTACACGGTTCCGGGCGCGCTGCTCTTTCTCTTGCGGGCCGCGGACGCGGTCGCACCACATGGCGACGTCTTCTTCTCGTTCGGCTCGCGCCGCCCCGGCGCCGCCTACCGCGTCCAGCAGGCGATCCTCGAGGCGGGATTCGTCGTCCGCAGCCTCGCGCGCGACTTCAACCGCTACGTCGGCGCCGGCGTGCTGGGCGGTACGAGCCACCTCTACCACCTGTCCGCAGCGTCCTCTCTGCGGCCACTCGAAGTCGAGCAGGTCGCAAGCCCCCTCTACACCGCCGGATAGCGACGCCACCGTGGCCAGACTCACCGCCGCTCGCAAGAACGGCAGGCGCGTCCACTATGTTCTGCGCGAGCTCGAGCCCGCCGCCTGGACCCGGGCTTGACGCGCTCCCTCCTACACCTGAGCGCGACCGAGGGCCTGCCTGCAAAGGTCATCGCCGCCCGTCTCGGTATCGCCGAAGCAACGGTCAGAAACCACATTCGCGCGATCCTCCTTGCACTCGGGACGCACTCCCAGCTCGAGGCCATTGCGAAGGGTCGTCGTCTGCGGCTCGTCGAATAGCGCACAAACATTCTCTGGGCGACCGCTTACGAACCACCGCCAATCAGGTCGGGGTCGCCCATGGCTACGGCGCAGGCATCGCCACTAGCTCCAAAGGCGCCATGGACGCCCTCGACGGATGCCGCATGCGCAGAATGATGGGACGCTCCGGGGTGCGCGTCTAGTGCACTGGCGCATTCCCTGGCGCGCAGCCGGGCGAGAGGGAACCTTCCCCCTGCAAATGGCTTTTTCGCACGCTAGTTCCTAAACCGCGTGCGCAAGTTCGATTCTTGCCGGGGGCACTCGGTTCCCGATCTGCTCAGATTTCTGTACGCTGGGCGCATGGCTAGGATCGTTCCGTTCACCGAAGCTCGCGCGAGACTCACGGAGCTCCTCGACGACGTTCAGGCGCGGCATGAGCATCTCGTCATCACCCGCAAAGGACGGCCGGCAGCGGTCGTCGTCTCGCCGGAGGAATGGGACGCGATCGAGGAGACACTCGGCGTCCTCCAAGACGAAGAGACACTTGCGGACCTTCGCGAGAGCGAGGAAGACGTGCAGGCGGGCCGCTTGTTCAGCCTGGACGAGGTGAGACGCGAGCTCGGGCTTGCCTGAGCTCCGACTCACGCGACAAGCGAAGCGGCAACTCGAAGCGCTCCCCGACGCGGTACGCGAAGCCGTGCTCGAGACGCTCGCCCTGCTCCAACTCGAGCCGGAAGCGATGGGCAAGAGACTTGTCGGCCGCATGCAAGGCCTTTGGGCGGCTCGCACAGGCAGTTACCGCGTCCTCTACACCATCGAAGCGACCGGCGTGATAGTTCGCTCGATCCGCCACAGAGGCGTCGTCTACGGGACACGCCGACGCCGCAGGCGCCGATAGAAAACGAGACCGATCGTGTCCGCACGAAAGGCCGCGACGTGGTTCGGGTTATCACTGACTGGGAGCATTCACTTTCGCGGCGGAAGCTCCGTCGGCCCAGGCTAGAGTTCTGACCTTCGCATGCGCGCTGATCGAGACCCCGACCTCCTGTTGATGGAGCAGATGTTGGCACCGCCACCCCTCAACGAGGCTCGGAGCTCGCTCGCGTACTGGCAGCGGCGGCGGCGGAATCTCCCCTTCTACCGTCGCGCCGCTCGTCGCGAGGCGAGGGAGATGGCGACCCGCTGCGAGGAGCGCGTACGCGCCGCGGAACAAGCGCAATTCGAAGCGAGCCCAGTCGGAAGGCTGCTCAGCGCTCTGGGAATCTCGAGCCTCTGGCTGAGGCGGATGCGATCCGCCGAGCCGGTCCTGTTCTGGCTGGCGTGGATATTCGTTGCGCGCAAGATGAGGCTGGTCGTCGGACGATTCGCCGCGGTCGGGCTGATCCTTGTGGTCGGCGTCCTCGCACTCGTAGTCGTCTTCGATCGGCTCGCCTAGATCAAGAGGCACGCTCGGCTGAGCGGTTTCCCCTCAAGTCGACCGCGAACAGGTCGAGCCGCCAGTCGTTGCACCGCATCGGGTTCCCCGGCGGGTACTCGAAGTCGGCCACCTCGACCAGCGTGAAGCTGAGCTTCCGGCAGATCGCGTTCGACGGCGGGTTGTCCACCGACGGGAACGCGTGGAGGTAGCGGTTGCGGCGCTCGTCCCTGGCGATGTCGATCACCTCGGCGGTGGCGATGGTGGCGATGCCGCGGCCCTGGAACGCCGGCAGCACCGACCAGCCGGTCTCGTAGATCTGGTCGTCACGCCACTCGCGCTCCCAGTAGCCGACCGACCCGGCGCCCTCGCCCGTGGCGGCGTCGACGATCTTGAACATCCGCCCCTTGCCCGGCTCCGTCAGCTTCGTGTAGCGGTCGAGGCGATCGACGAGCTTCTCGTGGCTCTCCGGCCCGCCGAGGTGCTCGGTCATCGCCGGATCGCCGAGCAGCGCTTCGAGGAGCGGAAAATCGTCGGGCGTCCACGGTTCCAGCCGCACCACCGGCGGCCAGCTTAGATGCGCGACGACTGGCCGATGCGCCATGATCCTCCGCCGATGAGGATCCGAACGCACGCCACGATTTCAGTTCTGGCCCTGGGCCTCGCGGCGTGTGGCGGCGACGGAGGCGGAGGCGGCGGAGGCAGCTCGACGCACGCGCTCGGCGAGGAGGTCGTCGTGAAGCACGCGCCCTTCAGCGCCGGCGCCAACGGTACCCCGGTGGACGTCGGGATCACCGCGCTCGCCGTGCGGAAGGGCAGCCAGCAGGAGTTGAAGGCCGCGGGCTACACCGTCGACGAGAAGAGCCGCGACACGACTCCCTACTACGTCGACGCGCGCTATACCAACAAGGGGACGGCCCCGCTGAAGCGCGACCTCGACGTCTCGATGGAGGACGCCGACGGCAACCTGATCTCCTCGACGCTGATCTTCAACTACGGCAACAAGCCCTACGCGAAGTGCACGAAGGTCAACGAAGGCCAGGTCGCACCCGGGAAGAGCTACGAGAGCTGCACGCTCTTCCTCGTGCCCGAGGGCAAGGAGCCGGGCAAGGTCGCCTTCCTGCCCAACCAGCCCGGCACGGCGACCGACTTCGTCTACTGGGCCGTCGACTGAGCGCTGCTTGACCTGACCGACTAGCTAGAAACGCCTGCGGCCGGACTTACTGTTGCAACTCGACCTTGCGCACCCGTGCGAAACCGGCCGCGCCCAGGACGCCGCTGTCGACGAGGCGGCACATCCAGCCGAAACCGCTGTCCGGATCCGCCTCGTCCTCGTGGCTCCCCACTGCGGCGAAGACGCTGCCGTCGGCGAAGTCCCACTCCTCGATCTCGTCCTGGTCGCCCTCGACGTCGCCGCGGAAGCGCTCGAGGTCCTCGCGGAGCCGAGCCTTCACCGTCTCGAGCCACGCGTCCTGTCGGTCACGCCTGGTGTCGACGCCGGCGAGCGCGAAGAGGTCGTCCTCGATCTCCTCGAGGATGAGCGCGTCGATGAAGGCTTCGGCCTCGGCCCAGTCCGGCTCCTCACCGGGGTCGAGCGCGACCAGCTCCAGCTCCTGGCCCCCCGCCTCGGCGCGGGAGAAGGTTGCCGCCGCAGCCTCCGGGAGCTCCTCGGCCCCGCGGGCGAGCGTGTGCTCGAGCTCATGGTCGGGCAGCTCCTCGGCCTCCTCGTAGTCGCGCTCGGCGATCAGGTCGAGGTAGGGCCCGCCATCCTCGTGCGCGAGCTGCTCGTCGACGACTTCCCAGCTGATCGGGCGGCCGTCCTCGATCGTGCTGAACCCGTGTCCGATCCGCGGCGCGTCGGCCCGGAAGCGACGGAAGGCGCCGAGCTCCTCGTGGCCGTCCGGGTGTCGCAGACGGAGGCGATAGCGCGCCGGCTTGCCCACGGCACGGATGGGCGCGTCGCCTTCGCCCGGATCGTCAACCGTTTCGATCAGCCAGTAGCGCCCCTCGAGACGCAGGACGTCGCCGGGCCGGAGCGGCTCCCCCGATGCGTAGGGGTGTACGTGTTCGATCCCGGTCGGGTGACGAACGTGGACCTCGTAGCGGACCGTCGCCGGCGGCGTCACGCCGAGAATGGAATCACAAGCTCGAAGGGCGTTCGGGAGGTAGCTGCGACATGATGCTCCTTAGGCTCGGATTGGTCAGACGGTCGTGCCCGCCCCGAGGGCGACCGTCTCGACCGTCGGGCCGCTGAAGTCGACGGTCACGTAGTGGCCCAGGTCGAGGCGCCCTGGGCAGACGATGCGGGTCGTACCGAGCTGCTCCTCGGTGGGGTGCTCACCCGCCACGATCGCCAGGCGCGGCCGGTAGGTGTTGATCAGCTCGGCGAGCACCTCGCTGCCGGGCCCGTGCAGCCCCTTGTGCGCCGGAGGGGTCGCGAACAGCAACACGCGGGGGTAGTCCTTGAGCTCGGAGATGAACTTGAGGCGGTACTCGACCTCCCAGCCGGGGTAGCGAAGAGCCGACTCCTCGACGCGCATAGCGTCCGGATCGTCCACAACCTCGCCGCCCATGCCCGTGAAGAGCGTCGGTCCCGGCCCGAGCGCGAAGGTGCCGTGAACACCGTGCAGGAACTCGAACACCGTCTCGATGTTCGCGCTCTCGCGCAGGTAATCGCCGATCGGCGCGTCGTTCGGACCCGGCACCCAGAAGGTCGGTGTGCCCGACTTGCCGAATGCCTTGAAGATCGCGCGATAGACGTCGGCCTTCTGCCACGCGGCCGTCAGGTCCCCGACCGAGACGACGACGTCCGCCTCGATGTCGGACGCCCGCGCCAGGACTTTTTCGAGCTGCTCCACCGCCCCGTTGATGCCGCCGATGACGAGCAGCTTGCGTAGGTGCGCCATCTCATTCCTCCTCCGGTCGTCGCGACTACGGTGCCCGCGGCCTCACCCGTGCCCAGGCGTAGCGCCGACATCTTTGCTGCCGGCGCGACGATGCGCACCTAGGCGCCCTACTCCTCGTCGAACTCGAGCGCGGCGGAGTTGATGCAGTAGCGCTGGCCGGTCGGCGCCGGCCCGTCCGGGAAGAGGTGGCCGAGGTGTCCGCCGCAGCTCGCGCACATGACCTCGGTGCGCACCATCCCGTAGCCGGTGTCGGTCTCCTCCTCGATCGCCTCGGCGCTCGCGGGCGCGTAGAACGCCGGCCAGCCGCAGCCCGAATCGTACTTCGTGCCGGATTCGAACAGGAGCTCGCCGCAGCCCGCACACCGATACGCGCCGGGCTCGAAGCTGTGGTCGTATTCGCCGGTGAAGGCGGGCTCGGTGCCCTTCTCGCGCAGGATCTTGTACTGCTCTGGCGTCAGCTGCTGCCGCCACTCCTGCTCGGTCTTCTCGACCTTGCTCACGTCGTGAGGACGGGCTTCGGCAGCGGTTCTATCGCTCGCAGTGCCCGCTCGATGTCTCCTGGCGGCAACTCGAAGTCCTCCAGTTCGCCGGCGAGGTACGCATCGTAGGCGCCCATGTCGAAGTGCCCGTGGCCCGAGAGGTTGAACAGGATCGTGCGCTCGCGGCCTTCCTCGTCGGCGGCGCGCGCGGCCTGGGCGGCGCCGTGGATGGCGTGCGCGGCCTCAGGCGCCGGGATGATCCCCTCACTGCGCGCAAAAGTGACCGCTGACGCGAAGACGTCGTTCTGCGTGTACGCCTCCGCGCGGACGAACCCGTCGAGCACGAGCTGCGAGATGAGGGGCGCCACGCCGTGGTAGCGCAGGCCGCCTGCGTGAATGCCCGCCGGCACGAAGTCGTGGCCGAGCGTGTGCATCGGGACCAGGGGCGTCAGCTGCGAGGTGTCGCCGAAGTCATAGGCGAACGGCCCGCGGGTCAGCGTCGGGCACGCCGCCGGCTCACAGGCCAGCACCTCGATGTCCCGACCGGCGAACTTCTCGCGGAGGAAGGGGAAGGAGAGCCCGGCGAAGTTGGAGCCGCCGCCGACGCAGCCGACGATCAGATCTGGGTAAGCGCCGGCCTGCTCCATCTGCGCGATCGCCTCCGCCCCGATCACCGTTTGGTGCATCAGGACGTGGTTGAGGACGCTGCCGAGCGAGTAGGCGGTGTCATCACGGGTCGCCGCGTCCTCGACCGCCTCGGAGATCGCGATGCCGAGGCTGCCGGGGGAATCGGGATGATCAGCGAGGATCGAGCGACCGGCGTTCGTGTCCTCGGACGGACTTGCCACCACCTCGGCGCCCCAGGTCTGCATCATCGAGCGCCGGTACGGCTTCTGCTGGTACGAGACCTTGACCATGTAGACCTTGCACTCGAGCTCGAACAGGCGGCACGCGAGCGCGATCGCGCTCCCCCACTGGCCCGCGCCGGTCTCGGTCGAGATCCGCGTTCGCCCCTCCTGCTTCACGTAGTAGGCCTGCGCCACCGCCGTGTTCGGCTTGTGGCTGCCGGCGGGGCTGACGCCTTCGTACTTGTAGAAGATGCGCGAGCGCGTGCCCAGAGCCTGCTCGAGGCGATGCGCTCGGAAGAGCGGCGTTGGGCGCCAGAGGCGGTAGACGTCGAGGATCGCGTCAGGGATCCCGATCTCGGCGTCCTGCGAGACCTCCTGCATGATGAGCTCCATCGGGAAGAGCGGCGCGAGGTCGTCGGGGCCGATCGGCTCGCCCGTGCCGGGATGCAGGACCGGCTGTGCCGGGTTCGGCAGGTCCGCCTGGATGTTGTACCAGCGCGCCGGAATCGCGGATTCGGGCAGCACGTACTTCGTCGCGGCCATGGCCTAGCTGCCGACCGTCACGGTGGGCGCGCCCGAGAACGAGCAGATCAGTCCGGCCATGGGAATCGGCGGCACCCCGTCGGTGGTGCCGCTCGGCCCGGGCAGCTGCATGAGCAGCGGGAGCCCGCCGACCATGACCGTCTTCGAGGCCCAGAGCTGGGGAGGCGCGACGACGGTGATGCACGGTTTGGAGCCGGGCGACGGCGGCACCGGGCAGACGATCGGCGACCCGATCAGGTCGGTCAGCCGTAGCGCAGGCGAGCCGCCGATGGTGACCGTCGGCAGCTTGGGGATCACCGTGACCTTGCCCATGTGCGTGCACTGGATGACGGCGCTGGCGTTCACGGCCGGGAACGGCATGCCCGACCAGTATCCGACCGCGGGGGTGATATGACAAGCGCATGCCCGAGATCGTTCTCGTCCGTCACGGTGAGACCGAGTGGACCCGCACGCGTCAGCACACTGGCAAGAGCGACATCCCGCTCAGCGAGGACGGCCGGCGGCAAGGAGTGATCCTCGCCCAGGCGCTGCGCGGCAGGACGTTCGCGCTCGTCCTGACGAGCCCGCTCCGGCGGGCGCGCGAAACGTGCGAGCTCGCGGGCTTCGGCGACGCTGCGCAGGCGCGCGACGAGCTCGCCGAGTGGGACTACGGCGAGTACGACGGTCGCACGACGGCGGAGATCCGCGCCGAGCGTCCAAACTGGTCGCTGTGGCGCGACGGCGCCCCCGGCGGCGAACAGCCCGAGGACGTCGGCCGCCGCGCCGACCGCGTGATCGCCGAGCTCCGTGGGGTGGACGGTGACGTGCTGATCTTCGGTCACGGCCACCAGCTCCGCGTCCTGGGAGCGCGCTGGCTCGGTCTCGACCCGGCGGACGGGCGGCTATTCGCGCTCTCGACGGCCTCGCTCAGCATTCTCGGCTACGAGCACGAGACCTCGGTGTTCTGGCGCTGGAACGAGCCTGCCGAAGAAGTGGCGTCTGCGAAGCTGAACGCGTGACGCTTGCCTTCCAGCCCGCGCTCGAGCAGGCGCGGCTCGTTCGGGAGGGCGAAGTCTCGTCCGCCGAGCTCGTCCGGCTGTACCTCGACCGGATCGAGCAGCTCGACCCGGAGCTGAACGCCTACGTGACGGTCGCGGCCGAGCAGGCGCTGCGCGAATCGGAGTCCCCACACCCCGGCCCGTTCAGCGGCGTGCCGCTCCCGGTCAAGGACCTGACCGAGACGGGTGGCATCCGGACGACGTTCTCGTGCAGGGCCTTCGCAGACCACGTTCCAGCCCGCGACGTCGAGGTCGTCCGGCGGCTCCGGGCAGCCGGGTTCGTGCTGATCGGCAAGACGAACACACCCGAGTTCGGCACCACGGCCGTGACCGAGTCCGACCTGAACGGCATCTGCCGCAATCCGTGGGACACCTCCCGGACGCCGGGCGGCTCGAGCGGCGGGGCGGCTGCGGCTGTCGCTGCGGGCCTCGCTCCGCTCGCGCACGGGTCGGACGGCGGCGGCTCGATCCGGATTCCCGCCTCGTGCTGTGGGCTCTTCGGGCTCAAGCCCTCGCGGGGCCGCGTGTCGCCGGCCCCCTACGGCGATCCGTACGGGCTCAGCAGCCACGGGCCGCTCGCGCGCAGCGTCGCCGACGCTGCCGCCTTCCTCGACGTGATCGTGGGCAACGTGCCCGGCGATCCGTACCAGGCGGCACCGCCGGAGCGACCCTTCGCGGACGAGGTCGGCGTGCCGCCCGGGCGCCTGCGGATCGGCCTCGCGCTCGAGCCGCCGGAGCCCGCTGTGGTCGACGCCGCGTGCTCGACTGCTGCGCAGGACGCGGCCGCGCTGCTCACCGAGCTCGGGCACGAGGTCGAGCCCGCCACCCTGCCGCAGAGCGCCGAGCAGCGTGAGCTGTTCGCGGTCGTCTGGCAGACGATTCCCGCGATCCACCCGGTCCCCGACCGGTCGCTGCTCGAGCCGACGAACGCGGCCCTCGCCGCCAGCGCCGACGCGACCTCGAGCGTGGACTACGTCAGGGCCCTCGCGCGGCTCCAGGCTCACGCCCGCGCGTTCGCGCTGTTCTGCGCGGGGTACGACGTCGTGCTCACCCCGACGCTCGCCCTGCCGCCGGTGCCGGTCGGCTGGGTGCGCGAGCCGAGCGATCCCTGGGAGCAGTACGCGCGCGCCGCCGAATTCACGCCCTTCACGCCGTCGGTGAATGTCGCGGGGCTGCCGGCGGCGTCAGTGCCGTTCGCGTGGACCGACGACGGACTGCCGCTCGGCGTCCACCTAATCGCGCGGGCGGGCGACGAAGCGACGTTGATCCGGCTCTCGACGCAGCTGGAGCAGGCCAGGCCCTGGAGCGGCCGGCGACCGCCCGGACTCGATTAGAGGCGGCCTGCCTCGATGATCCGCTGCAGGAACTGCTGCGTCCGCTCCTCGTGCGGACGCGTGAAGATCTGCTCGGGCGGGCCCTGCTCCAGGATCACGCCCTCGTCGAGGAAGACGACGCGGTCGGCGATGTCGCGCGCGAAGCTCATCTCGTGCGTTGCGATCAGCATCGTCATGCCCACCGCCGCCAGCTCGCGGATGACGTTGAGTACCTCGGCCACGAGCTCCGGGTCGAGCGCGCTCGTGACCTCGTCGAGGAGCATCAGGTTGGGCCGCATCGCCAGCGCCCGCACGATCGCGACCCGCTGCTGCTGACCGCCCGAGAGCCGGTCGGGGTACTCGTCGCGCTTGTCCTCGAGCCCGAAGCGCCGGAGCAGCTCGAGCGCACGCGCCTCGGCCTCGGCCTTCGGCAGCTTCAGCGCCTTGCGTGGCGCGAGCGTCACGTTGGCGAGCACGCTCATGTGCGGGAACAGGTTGTAGGCCTGGAAGACGATCCCGATCCCGCGCCGGATGCGGTTGACGTCCACGCCTCGCCCGGTCACCTCCTGGCCCCCGACGACGATCCGCCCGGCGTCGACCGCCTCGAGCAGGTTCACGCAGCGCAGCAGCGTCGACTTGCCCGACCCCGAGGCGCCGATCATGCAGACGACCTCGTGCTCGGCCACCTCGAGGTCGATCCCCTTCAGCACCTCCACCTTCCCGAAGGACTTGTGCACGTTCTCGAGCGTGAGGGCGCTCATTGCTGCCGCCTCCGGTCGCGCGCGATCAGCCAGTCGGTCAGGCGCGCAAGCGGGATCGTGAGCAGCAGGAACAGGAGCGCTGTCGCCATGTAGGGCGTGTAGTTGAAGCTCCCTGCCACCTCGATCTGCGACTGTCGAAACGCCTCTACCGGCCCGATCAGGGCCACGAGGGCGGAGTCCTTCTGCAAGCCGATGAAGTCGTTCAGGAGCGGCGGGAGCACCCGGCGCACGGCCTGTGGGAGCACGACGTACCGCAGCGCCTGCGGGCGCGTCAGCCCGAGCGAGCGGGCGGCGGCCTCCTGGCTCGGGTGCACGGACTCGATCCCCGCCCGGTACACCTCGGCCACGTAGGCCGAATAGACGAGCACGAGCGAGACGATCCCCCAGAACAGAGGCGAGGTGGGGACGCCCTGGATCTGGAGCGCCGGCGCTCCGAAGCCGAGGATGTAGACGACCAGGATCGTCGGGATGCCGCGGAAGATGTCCGTGTAGGCCACCGCGAGCGCACGCAGCGGGAAGAAGACCGGCCCCGGGAGGCTCCGCAACACGGCGATCGCGAGCGCGGCCACGAGGATCACGGCCTCGGCGATCAGGAAGATGCGGATGTTGAGCAGGAAGGCGTGCGCGATGCTCGGGAACGACGCCTCGAAGATCTCCCGGTCGAAGAACGAGCGCTTGACCTCGGGCCAGCCCGCGGAGTTGACCACGAGCAGGACGACGAGCCCGAAGAAGACGACGGTGCTCGCCACGGCGACGGCGACCGAGCGGCCGCCCTCGCCGCCGAAGTCGAGGATCCTGGAGCGCCGGTCGTCTACTGCAGGACCGGCGCGTTCGCCTTGTCGGCGAGCCACTGTTGCTGGATCGAGTCGAGCGTGCCGGCGTCACGGAGCGCTATGACGGCCTCGCTCACGCATGGGGTCAGCGGGCTGTCCTTCGCCAGCACGAGCCCGAACTGCTCCTGCGTCCCGGCATTCGCGAACTGGCCGACGATCGTCCCGTTCGGCACCTGCACCGCCGTGACGAAGAAGGCGGTCGGGAGGTCGACGACGATCCCGTCGATCTGCTTGGCTTTCAGGGCGGAGATCACATCGTTGTTCGTGTTGTAGACGGACGGCTGCTTGCTCGGCTTGATCTGGTCGTTGATGTAGCTGAGGCTCGTGGTGCCGATCTGCGCGCCGAGCTTGGCGTCCTTCAGGTCGGCGATGCTCTTCGCTTTCGTCACCGGCGTGCCCTTGATCGCGACCAGCGCCTGGTTGACGTTGTAGTAGGGCTCGCTGAAGTCGACGTTCTTGGCCCGCTCGGGCTTGATCGAGATCTGGTTGATGTCGAAGTCGAAGCTCTTCGGGCCGGGCTTGAAGGACTGGTCGAACGGGACGACCGCCCACTCGACCTCCGCCGGTGCGAAGCCGAGTTGCTTCGCGACGGCGTAGGCGACCGCACCTTCGAAGCCCTGGCCCCTACTCGGGTCGTTGATCTCCCACTTCGAGCCCTTCGGCGTGCCCCCGTCGAACCAGGGCGGGAAGGCCGGGTTGTCCGTGCCGATCGTGAGCTTGCCCGATGTCTTGGTCTGCAGCTCGTCCTTCGAGCACGAAGCCTCGACCATCGGCGCCGTCGCCGTCGTGCCGCCGCCGGCGGTGCCGTCGTCATCGTCGCCGCCACAACCGGCCGCGACCACGGCGAGACTCGCCAGGAGGGTGAGAAGCAAGGCTGCGCGCCGCATCGCGCGAGCCTATCCGTCGAACGCTTGACTGGGCAAGTACCGTCCGTAGCCGTGCGTGGGATCGTCATCGGCGCAGTACTCGTCGCGCTCGTCGCGGGCTCGGCCGGCGCGCAGCCCGGAGGCTGGCGACAGGGTGCGCCCGTGCCCGACCCGCGCTCAGAGGTCGCCGCCACGCTCGTCCGCGGCGAGGTCGTGATCGTCGGCGGTTTCCGCCAGGTCGGCGCCAACTCGCCCCGGGTCGACGCCTACTCGCCCGCGCGCAACCGCTGGCGTCGCCTCCCCGACCTTCCGCTCGCGGTCGACCACTCGACGGCCGCGGGCTACCGCGGGCGCCTCTATGTGGCGGGTGGCTATCGCTCGGACCGGGCGCCCTCGCGTGCCGCATTCGTGCTCGTCGGGCGCTCCTGGCGCCGCCTGCCCCCGATGCCGTCGCCGCGTGCCGCGGCCGGGGCCGCTTTCTCCGGCGGCAAGCTCTACGTCATGGGCGGTGTGGGGCCAAACGGGCTCGCCCGCAGCGCACTCGCGTACGACCCGCTGACCCGGCGCTGGCGGACGATCCCGGGGCCGACGCCACGCGAGCACCTCGGCGTGACCGCTGCACGCGGGCGGGTCTTCGTGATCGGCGGCCGCACGGCGGGCTTCGACACGAACCTCGACCTCGTCGAGGCGTACACGCCTGTGAAGCGCCGCTGGGCGAAGCTTGCGCCGGTCCCCGGCACGCGAGGCGGCACCGGCGCCACGTCGACGGGCGCGTCCATCGTCTCGGCCGGCGGCGAGGCACCCGGAGGGACGATCAAGGAGGTCTACTCACTGGCTGTCGGCAGCGTGCGCTGGCGCCGACTTCCGGACCTGCCGACCCCGCGTCACGGTCTCGGCGTCGTCTACGCGAGCGGGCGCGTGTACGTCGTCGCCGGCGGGCCGACTCCGGGCCTGTCGGTCAGTCCGGCGAACGAGTTCCTGCCGCTGCGCTGAGCGGTGGCAGCCCGCTCGCCACGAGGCGCCGGCCGCCGACCTCGTAGACGACGTCGACTGTGTCGTGCTTGCGGTATGTCCCGGCGATCCCGAAGAAGATCGAGAGCCAGCGGAGCGCGCCGAGCCGTCCTTCCTGCTCGAGCGGCCGCGTGAACACGAGCTCGCGGCCCCGCACCGTGTAGTCGCGCCCTCGCTCCTGTGGGACGCCGTTGATGTACACCTCGAGCGGCGAGGAAACGGCGTCCGGCAAAGCCACCCGCGACGCCTCATCCATGCGACGTCCGTTCCAATGTCGACCCCGCCGGCAGCACCGCTATAGAGTGCCACCGGCTGTGCTCCGGAAGCCGCTCGCCGCCTTGTTTCTCGCTGCTGCGGCGCTCGCCCTGGCAGCGCCCGCACTCGCGGGGAACGGGGGTTTCGCGCCCGTCGAGCCGCGCTCCCCGAACGCGGAGGCGATCAGCCAGACCTACTGGGTCATCCTTGCGTTCACGGGCTTCATCTTCGTGCTGGTCGAGGGCGCGCTGATCCTGTTCGTGATCCAGTACCGCCGCCGCGGGCGCCCGGTCGAGCTCGAGGGTCCGCAGGTCCGCGGTCACCACCGCCTCGAGATCGCCTGGACGGTCGCGCCGGTGCTCATCCTGGCTGCGATCGGGAGCTTCGTCTTCTACAAGCTGCCCACCATCGACGACGTCCCCACGGCGAGGGCCTCCGGCGGGGAGCGGCTGGACATCCGCGTCGAAGGACGCCAGTTCTACTTCAACTTCCACTACCCGAACGGTGTCATCGCGGTGGACCGGCTGCGCGTTCCTGTCAACCGGGTCGTCAAGCTCGAGCTCGTCGGGCCGACGCACGAGGTGATCCACAACTGGTGGGTGCCGGCGCTCGGCGGCAAGCTCGACATCATCCCCGGCAAGGTCAACGAGACGTGGTTCCAGGCGGAGAAGGCAGGCGTCTACCGCGGGCAGTGCGCCGAGCTCTGCGGCGTCCAGCACGCGGCGATGCGGACGGCGGTGGAGGTGCTGCCCGAGGACGAGTTCAGAAGGTGGCTCGCGCAGCAGACGGTCGAGGAGCGCACTCCGAAAGGCGTCACAGCGCTCGGCAAGCAGACGTTTCGCGGCGTCTGCGCGAAGTGCCACGGGTTCCGGGGCGAAGGCCTGATCGGCCCGCCGATCACGCCGGCGGCGGTGGAGAACGTCGAAGGGCTCGAGACGCTGATCCGCGAAGGCCGCGGCGCGATGCCCGCGGTCGGGAGAGGCTGGGAGGACAACCAGCTGACGGCGCTGATCGAGTACCTGAAGTCGGGGGAGTCCGGTGTCGGCTAGAGCCGACACGACGCGTCCCGTCTACCCGCTTCCCTGGTACGAGGGCCGGGTCGCGAGCTGGCTAACAACAACCGACCACAAGCGGATCGGGATCCTCTACATCGCCACGAGCCTCGCGTTCTTCGTCGCGGGCGGGATCCTCGCGCTGATCATCCGGACGCAGCTGGCGCAGGCCAACGCCGACGTGGTCGAGCCGGACACCTACAACCAGCTGTTCACGATGCACGGCACGACGATGGTCTTCCTCGTCGTCGTCCCGATTCTCGCCGGGTTCGCGAACTACCTTGTGCCGCTGATGATCGGCGCGGCCGACATGGCCTTCCCGCGCCTGAACGCGCTCTCGTACTGGCTCTTCCTCTTCGGCGGGCTGGCGCTGTACGGCAGCTGGTTCGCGGCCGAGGGAGCTCCGTCGTCCGGCTGGACGAGCTACCCGCCGCTGTCGGTCGACACGCCGGGCATCGGCCAGGACCTCTGGATCCTCTCGCTCCACATCCTCACCCTGTCGTCCCTGGCGGGAGCGATCAACTTCGTCGTGACCATCCACAACATGCGGACGGCTGGCATGACCTGGATGCGGCTGCCGCTGTTCGTCTGGTCGATCGAGGTCTACGCGCTCCTGCTCATCGTCGTGCTGCCGGTCCTCTCTGCCGGGCTGACGCTGCTGCTGCTCGACCGTCAGGCCGGCACGCATTTCTTCCTGCCGGACGGGGGCGGTAGCCCGGTGCTCTACCAGCACGTGTTCTGGTTCTTCGGGCACCCCGAGGTCTACATCATGATCCTGCCCGCGATGGGGATCATCTCGGAGATCATCCCCGTCTTCGCGCGCAAGCCGATCTTCGGCTACACGGCGATCGCGGTCTCGACGGTGGCGATCGGCTTCTACTCGTTGCTGGTCTGGGCGCACCACATGTTCACCGTGGGCCTGCCGACCTTCCTGCTCGGCTTCTTCATGCTCAGCTCGATGATCATCGCCATTCCGACGGGGGTGAAGATCTTCAACTGGCTGGCCACGCTGTGGCGCGGGAACATCCGCTTCGACACGGCGATGCTGTTTGCGCTCGGCTTCCTCGCGACCTTCACGATCGGCGGCCTCTCGGGCATCTTCGTCGCCGCGTTCCCGTTCGACTGGCAGGTGCACGACACCTACTTCGTGGTCGCCCACCTGCACTACGTTCTCTTCGGCGGCTCGATGTTCGCGATCTTCGGGGGCCTCTACTACTGGTGGCCCAAGATGTTCGGACGCACGCTGGGAGAGAGCCTGGGCAAGTGGCACTTCTGGCTGTCGTTCATCGGCTTCAACCTGACGTTCTTCCCGCAGCACATGCTCGGGTTGCTCGGGATGCCGAGGCGCGTCTACACCTACCGCGACGACTCCTTGTGGGAGGCCTACAACCTGGCCTCGACGATCGGCGCGTTCATCATGGGCGTCGGCATCCTGCTCTTCTTCGGCAACGTGATCCGCACGCGCAGCCGACCGGATGCGCGCGTCGGCAACGACCCGTGGCTCGCGGACACGCTCGAGTGGTACACGACCTCGCCGCCGCCGCCGCACAACTTCGACCGGGTGCCGTACGTGACGAGCGCTCGACCGCTGCGCGACATCCGCAGAAGGATGGCCGAGAAGGGTGCCTAGCGTCTCTCCCGGGCCCTGGCTGAGGCTGACCGCGCTCGGCGCGACTGCCGGCGCACTCGTCGCCGTGGCCAGCGGCGCCGTCGGCGGTGACATCCACCGCGCGGCGTCCGCGCTCGCCGTGCCGCCGCTCGTGGCGCTGATCGTCGCCGCCTGGGTCGCCCATCGGCGGCTGCTGCCCTCCTCGCTCGTCGCCCTCGGCCTCTTCGGCGCCGCGGCGGCCGTGACCCAGCCCGGGGTCCACGTCGCGCTCGCAGCTGCTGCGCTCGCGGCGTGCGTCGTCGCCACCGCGCAGGCCTTCCGGGGTCAGCCGGCGCCCTCGGGGCCGTGGCGCGACTACGTCACCCTGACCAAGCCGCGGATCATGTCGCTGCTGCTGATCACCGGCGCCGGCGGCATGTTCGTCGGCGCCGAGGGCGTCCCGCCGCTCGGCGACCTCGCCGTGATGCTGTTCGGGCTCGCCCTCGCCTGCGGGGGCGCCAGCGCACTCAACCACGTGCTCGACGCCGACATCGACCAGCTGATGGGCAAGCGCACGCGGGCCCGGCCCGTCGCCGCGGGGCGCGTGCCTCCGACCCGGGCGCTCGAGTTCGGGCTCGCTCTGTCGGCGCTGTCGTTCGTGCTGCTGGCCAGCTTCGTGAACGTGCTGACGGCGACGCTGGCCCTGGTCGGCAACCTGTTCTACGTCGTCGTCTACACGCGCTGGCTGAAGCGTTCGACGCCGCAGAACATCGTGATCGGGGGCGCCGCCGGCGCCGTCCCGCCGCTGGTCGGCTACGCGGCCGCCACCGGCAATCTGGCGCTGCCCGCGCTGCTGCTGTTCGCGATCGTCTTCTTCTGGACGCCGCCGCACTTCTGGGCGCTCGCGCTGCTGATCCGCCGCGACTACGAAGCAGCGCGGATCCCGATGCTCCCGGTCGTCCGCGGCGAGCGAGAGACGACACGCCAGATCGTCCTCTACTCGCTCGTGCTGGTCGGCGTCACGCTGCTGCCGGTCGTCTGGCGGACGATGGGGGTCGTCTACCTCGTCTCGGCGCTCGCCCTCGGCGCGTGGTTCCTGCTGCTCGCGTGGCGCCTGCGCGCCGAGCCCACGCCCGCCCGGGCGAGCGGCCTCTTCCACTACTCGCTGGCGTACCTCGCTCTCCTCTTCGTCGCCATGGCCGTCGACCCGCTGCTCACGTGACCGAGCCCGGCCGCGAGCCCCCTTCCACGCGTACGTCGTTCGAGCCGGTCGAGCCGACGCTCGCGCTCGCGCGCAAGAACATGGCGTGGGGCTTCGCGCTCTTCGGGGTCTCCCTGTTGCTGTTCGGCGGGACCGTCCTGATCGCGTTCGCCTATCTCTGGCTCGACTGACGCGATCTTCCTCGCGCGGCCCGACGAGGCCGGCAAGGGTATCCGGCTGGCCGTCAAGGACCTGTTCGACAGCGCCGGCCTAACGACGACGTACGGCTCGGTGATCTTCGCCGAACACGTCCCCGAACGCAGTGCAGAGGCGGTCCTCCGGCTCGAGCGGGCGGGCTACGCGAACGTCGGCAAGACGAACCTGCACGAGTTCGCCTACGGCGTCACCTCGCAGAACCCGCACTTCGGAACGGTGCCGAACCCGATCGCGCCCGGCCGGATCGCCGGAGGCTCGAGCGGGGGCTCCGCGGCCGCTCTCGCGGCCGGGTTGGCGGACGCCGCGCTCGGGACCGACTCGGGCGGCTCGATCCGGATTCCCGCCGGCTGGTGCGGCCTCGTCGGCTTCAAGCCGACCTTCGACCTCGTCCCGATGGACGGCTGCTTCCCGCTCGCGCCCAGCTTCGACCACGCCGGGCCGATGGCGCGCTCGGTCGTCGATTGCTCCGCGATGCTGGAGCACCTCGCACCAGGCTTTCGCGCGGAGCGGACGACGGCGCTGGACGAGGTCGAGGTCGGACTCGCCTGGACGCAGCTCGCCGAGCCGTTCGTCCGCCAGCGGGTCGAGGAGGCGGCGGCGCGGTTTCCCAAGGCCCGTTCGGTCGACTTCCCGTTGCCCGAGGGCCTGAGCCCGCAGTTCATGCGCGAAGTCGCCGACGTCCACCGCGGCCTGTTCCCCGAGCGGGCCGACGACTACGGCGACAACGTCCGCACCAAGCTCGAGCGTTGCCTGCAGGTGACAGACGCCGAGGCCGCGTCGGCGCGGCGGTCGCGGGAGGCCTACCGCGCCGCAGCCGAAAGCGCGCTCAGCGGCTTCGACATCCTTCTCACCCCGACTCTGGCGATGGTGCCGCCTCCGGCCGACGTCGTCGAGCTGGAGATCCGCGAGCGGACGATCCGCTTCACGATCCCCTTCAACGCGCTCGGCTGGCCGGCCCTCGCCCTCCCGTGCGGGCCGGCGGAGGACGGACTGCCGGCGTCGGTGCAGCTGGTCGGTCGCGCGGGCGACGACGCTCTCGTCCTGGCGGCCGGGGCCGCGCTCGAGTCTGCCCTGTCCCTCGAATGAGGGACTGCATTCGAGGGATAGCTGCCGAAAACCACCTGGAGTCATGCGCCTCGCTCGCCTCACTGCGGTCGTCCTCGCTGCCTTCGTGGTCGTTCCGGCCGCGCATGCCGTCTCGTCGCCGAAGAAGCTGAAGCCCTTCCTGCTCCGCGTCGACGAGCCGGCGGCGACCACGTTCTCGCGCACGCCGTCCTTCAGCTGGTCGCCGGTGCGCGGCGCCAGGACGTACGAGTTCGAGCTCGCGACGAGCCCCAAGTTCGGCGAGTCCCAGATCGTGTGGACGAGCGACAAGATCAAGAGCCCGGTCGCGACCATCCCGGTGACGCTGCCGTGGATGAGCGGCACCCCGTACGGCTTCTACGCCCGCGTCCGAGCGATCGCGCCGAGGGGGTTGTCCCGCTGGAGCGGCGCGTACGGCTTCAACATGCGCTGGCCGACCGTCCCCGCCTCGTTGCCGAGCCGGCCCGGCCTCGTCCGCTGGTCGACCGTCGAGGGCGCAACCTCGTACCAGGTGTGGTTCCTCGACGCCGGCAAGGTCTTCGCCACGACGACGAACGTCGCGGACGAGCGCGAGTACTACGCGTTCCACGCGGCCGCGTCCGGCGTCGTCAACTGGCGCGTTCGGGCAACCCGCGTGCTGAGCGGCAGCTCCAGGAACGAGCTACCCGCCGTCTCCTACGGCCCCTGGAGCCCCGTCTTCACTTCGTTCAACCCGGCTCTGGCGACCGGCCCCCTGTCGCCGGTCGCGATGGCCTCGGACGTGCTGAGCTCGTCGCCTGCAGCTGCCCACCGGCTCACGCCCGCAATGGCGTTCACCGGCACGGACGCGCTGGGCGGCGCCCGCTACCAGTTCTACCGCGTCGTCGTCTCCACCGACCGCGAGTGCGTCAACGTCGTCTACCGCGGCGGCATCGTCGCCGGCCCGGCGTTCGCGCCGCGCGCGACCGGCCCGCTGAAGCTGCCGGCCAACGCGAAGGAGCTGGCGCTTGCCTCCGGCACCTTCCTCGAGGACGGCGGCGAGGGCGAGACCTTCGCGGCCGACTACTCGAAGGTCACGTCCAACGAGGCGGTCAAGCCGGCCTCGGGCCCCGCCACCACGCCGACCGGCGGGACCCCCGCCCCCACGTCGAGCCAGACGGTGATCGGGTCGCTGGTCGACCTCTGGGACACCGGCTGGCCTTCGAGCCGCTACTACTGGACCGTCGTCGGCGTCTACTACATCCTCACGTCGGACGACAAGGTCAAGTGGTACGAGGCCGAGGTTCCGCAGGACGCCTGCGCCTCCGGCCGCATCCTCAGCTTCGGCAAGCTCAGCGAGCCGGTCCTGACGGGCTCCAAGGCTCCCTACGTCTCGGGGCTCTCCCCCGACGGCCGCCTGCAGCCCGCCGGCAGGAAGAAGCCGTCGTTCTACGGCGTGCCGGTCGCCGCCTGGATGCCGGCCCTCGGCGCCGACCAGTACGAGGTGCAGTGGAGCAAGAAGCTCTACCCGTGGAAGGCCGAAGGGAACGTCGTCACCCCGGCAACGGCGGCTGAGCTGCCGATGAAGCCCGGCACCTGGTTCTACCGCGTCCGCGGTCTCTCCTCGACGCTCCCGGCCGGCGCGCGCCAGCTCGCCTGGTCGGCCCCGGTGCGGGTCAAGATCGCCACCCCGCGGTTCAAGGTCATCCGCGGCGGCAAGCGCTAGCCGGCCGCGCGAACAGCAGCCTCGTAGACGCGTTCGCGGCCGAAGCTCTCGAGCTCCCTCGAGAGCAAGTCGCTCGAGTCGAGCAGCTCCGCCGGCGGCTTCGGCAGCCAGCGACCGTCGACCGCGACCGCCTCGATCTCGTCGGCCGGCTCGACCGCGAGCCGCAGGTCCCGGTCGAGCCGCGAGCGGAGCCAGCCCGCGAGCAGATGCGCCTCAGCAGCCGGGCCGGCAACGGTGAGCTCCCGGCAGTCGCCGACCTCGGGCCAGTCCTCCGCGAGCTGAACGCGCGAGGGCAGCGTGCGCCGCCAGGCGATGTCCGACACGGCGGTTTCCTCGAACAGCCCCGCGAGGCGCGCGTAGTTGCCGGCCGGGTCGTCCCACTCGCGCGAGTCCACGACGAGGCGATCGACGAGGGTGGAGAGCTCCTCGAGCGGGTCTTCGCCGAAAGGCGGGCGGCCGCGCCAGCGACAGAAGACCGGCAGCCCGGTGATCAGCAGCGGCATGACGATGCTCGCCGGTGCCTGAGCGCGCTTGCGGCCGAGCCTCAGCTCGATGATCTCCGCCGCCACGTGGCGGCGTTCGCCCGCCTGCGCGTACGCCGCCACCTGGACGCGCGCACAGAGGTCGCCCTCACCCTCCGCGCCGCCTGGAACGAGCAGGATCGCCCGGGACGGGTGGCGCTCGGCGAGACCCTCCAGCGTGGTCAGCGCCGCGTCGTGCCACTCGGGCGGCACCCAGGCGATGTGGGTCATCACGCTCGTCCGCAGATCGGGCACGCCCGAATCGTCGGCCGACTCCCGCCGCAGCGAGTAGAGCGCCTCCTCGATCTCCGCGACGGAGACGTTCTCGCCGGTCCACTCCTCGACGTGCGCGGCGGCCGGCATCAGTGATGCCTCCAGGAGCGGCCGTCGCGACGGAGGAGCTCGTCGGCAGAGGGCGGGCCCCACATCCCGGCGGGGTAGTTGGGAAAGGCCGGGCGGTCGCGCTTGAACGATGCCACGATCGCGTCCACGATCGCCCACTGCTCGTCGACCTCGTCCGCGCGCGTGAACAGCGTCGCGTCGCCGCGCATGGCGTCGAGCAACAGCCGTTCGTAGGCCTCGGGCATCTCGACCTGGAAGGCACCGCCGTAGACGAAGTCCATGTGCACCGTGCGGAGCTTCATGCCGAGCCCGGGCACCTTTGCGGCGATGGCCAGCGAAACGCCCTCGTCCGGCTGGACATGGATGATCAGGACGTTGGGCCGAAGCTCCTCGGCAGCAGCCTCGGCGAACGGTGGGTGCGGAGCGCGCTTGAACTGGATCGCGATTGTCGTCTCCCGCCGCGGCAACCGCTTCCCCGTCCGCACGTAGAACGGCGTGTCCGCCCAGCGCCAGTTGTCGACGAAGAGCTTGGCCGCGACGTAGGTCTCGGTCATCGAGTTCGGCTCGACGCCGGCCTCCTCGCGGTAGCCGGGAACCTCGACGCCTTCGACGTACCCGCGCCCGTACTGGCCGCGCACGATGTGCTTGGGCCCGGGCGTGTGGATCGATTTCAGCACCTTCACCTTCTCGTTCCGCACCGAGTCGGCGCTGAAGTCGATGGGCGGCTCCATTGCCGTCAGCGCTACAAGCTGGAGCATGTGGTTCTGGAAGATGTCGCGGATCGCACCGGCCTTCTCGTAGTACTCGGCGCGGCCCTCGATGCCGATCGACTCAGCCACCGTGATCTGGACGTGGTCGATGAACTGGCGATTCCAGATCGGCTCGAAGATCCCGTTCGCGAACCGCAGGGCGGCCATGTTCTGCACGGTCTCCTTGCCGAGGTAGTGGTCGATCCGGAAGACCTCGTCCTCCGTGAAATGCGCCCAGATCAGCGCGTTGAGCTCGCGCGCGGACGCCTGGTCGTTGCCGAAGGGCTTCTCGATGATCAGGCGCGTCCACCCCTCGGTCGACCGCCGCTTGCCGAGCTCGCGCACCAGCGTCGGCATGGCCGCCGGCGGCACGGCAAGGTAGTAGACGCGGTTGCCCTGGGTGCCCCGCTCCTCGTCCACTCGCTCGAGGGAACGGGTCAGCTCGTCCTCTGCCTCGTCGTCGGCGAAGTCGAGCGGGCGATAGCTCGTCACGCCTGCGAGCCAGTCCCAGATGTCCTGGCGGAACTCGTCGCGGCCGAACTCGCGGACGGCGGCCTCCATGTGCCCGCGAAACTCGTCGTCCGTCCACTGCGAGCGAGACGCGCCAAGCACGGCGAACTTCTCGGGCAGCAGGTGGCGGAGCGCGAGCGCGTAGAGGGCGGGGAAGATCTTGCGCCTCGTGAGATCCCCCGAGCCGCCGAAGATCACGAGCACGCACGGCTCGGGCATCTGCCCGAGCGGCAAGCCCTCGAGGAGCGGGTTCTGCTGGAGCTGCTGGGACTCGAGGGTCACGGCTCAGCGCGGGTCGGGCCCGGCCTTCGCCTCCTCCACGGCGCGCAGGGCGTGGCCGCCGAACTGGTTGCGGAGCGCCGCGGCCACCTTGGCGGCGAAGGAGTAGTCCTGCCGCGAGGAGAAGCGCGCGAAGAGCGCCGCCGCGATCACCGGCGCCGGCACGTTCTCCGCAATCGCCGCGTCGATCGTCCAGCGGCCCTCGCCGGAGTCCTCGACGTAGGGCGCGATGTCGTCGAGCTTGTCGCCGTGCTCCTCCAGCGCCTGGTGGAGCAGCTCGAGCAGCCACGAGCGGACGACCGAGCCGTAGCGCCAGATCCCGGCGATCTCGGACAGGTCGAGCGTGAACGCCGAGCGGTACATGATCTCGAAGCCCTCCGCATAGGCCTGCATCAGCCCGTACTCGATCCCGTTGTGGACCATCTTCACGAAGTGGCCCGCGCCCGGTTCGCCCACGTGCGCCCAGCCAGACTCCGGCGCGAGCCCTTCGAAGATGGGCGTCAATCGCGACACCGGCTCGTCCTCGCCGCCGACCATCAGGCAGAAACCGACCTCCAGGCCCCAGATCCCGCCGGAGACGCCGACGTCGACGAAGTGGATTCCCTTGGCCTGCGCGCGCGCATGCCGCTCCTGAGAGTCGTGCCAGTTTGAGTTGCCGCCGTCGACGATCACGTCGTCGGGATCGAGGAGCTCCAGCAGCTGGTCGAACGTCTCCTCGGTGATCGGGCCGGCCGGGATCATCATCCAGAGCGCGCGGGGGCGGTCCAGCTGGGCGACGAGCGCCTCCAGCGAGCCGGCGGTGGAGTCCACCCGCGGGTCGTAGGTCTGGACGGTGAGGCCGTGCTGCTCCAGGCGCGCGGTCATCCCTGCACCCATGCGGCCCAGGCCGATCATCCCGAACTTCATGCGGCCACCTCCTCGAGTCTCACCCGGACGATACGTCTGCCGCGCTCTTTCAGCGCCGCGAAATCTCCCGCTGCCTGCGCGGCGATCAGGCGGCGGAAACCGAAGTCGCGGTCGGGGATCGGCAGCTCCTCGCCCAGGTCGTCGACCACCTGGACGAAGACGCCGCGATTGGGGCCGCCCTTGTGCAGCTGCCCGGTCGAATGCAGGTAGCGGGGCCCGAGGCCGACGGTGACGGGGCAACCGGTCGCGCGCGCACGCGCGATCAGCGGCTCCAGCTCCGCCTCACGGGCGGGGTCGATGAAGGCGAGGATCGCGACGTAGTCGGTGCCGGCGCGAGCGGAGCCGAGGACGGCATCGAGCGAGCCCTCCGGCTCGAGGTTCGCCTCGCCGGACGCCAGGACCTCGTTCGTCTTGTCCTTGGCGGCCTGCACGTCCGGCTGGCCGAACGGGTTGATCGCGAGCACGGAGCCGGCCACGGCCGTGGCGAACTCCCAGCGGAAGAACTCCTGGCCGACCTCGTAGGGATCGGGCAGGCGCACCTCCTGGCGCTGGACGTCGGGGCCGTCCGCCTCCAGGAGGACGGGAACGAGCCCCTTGCCCTCTTTGCCCGTCGACTCGGCGATCAGCTGCTCGACCCAGAGGCCGAAGCCGCCGGTGCTCGGGGTGACGAGCACCTTGTCCCGGCCTTCCTGCCACGCCCGGCCGAGCGCCAGGCCGAGCTCGACGCCAGGGTTCCCCTCGGCCAGCTGACACGCCTCGCGCATCTCCTCGGCGCGCTCGAGCAAGCGGAGGATGTCGACCCCCACCAGCATCGCCGGCACGATCCCGAACAGCGAGAGCGCCGAGTAGCGGCCGCCGATTGTCGGCTCGCCCAGGAAGACCTCTTCGAACCCGCGCTCGCGCGCCAGCCGCTCGAGCTCGGAGCCGGGGTCGGTGACGGCGACGAAGCGGCCGCCATTCTGTCCCGAGCGCTCGAAGAAGTAGTCACCGTGCGCGCGGGTCTCCAGCGTCGAACCGGACTTGGACGAGACGACGAAGAGCGTGCGGTCGAAGTCGAGCTGCTCCTCGAGCCGCCTGATCGCGGTGGGGTGCGTCGTGTCGAGGACGTGGAAGGCGTCGACCTCGAACAGGCGCCTCAGCACCTCGGGCGCGAGGCTCGAGCCGCCCATCCCGAGCAGCACGACGGTGTCATAGTCGAGCTGCGCGCCCACCTCGTACAGCTCGTCCACGCGCTCGCGCACACGCACGGGCTCGTCGAGCCAGCCCAGCCAGCTCGCCTCGTCGCCGCCCGTCCAGACGGACGCGTCCCGCGCCCAGATGCGCTCGACGAGGCCGACCGGGTCGACGTCGGTCACGCCGGAACGAGCTCCGCCCGCTTGGCTCGAACGCCCTCGAGGAGCTCGCGGAACGAGTCGGAGAACTTCTGCACGCCCTCCCGCTCGAGTGTCTCGACCACGTCGTCGTAGTCGACGCCGACCGCGGCCAGCTCGTCGAGCAGCCTCTGCGCGCCCTCGACGTCACGCTCGAGCGTGTCGGCCACGACACCGTGCTCCTGGAACGCCTCGATCGTCTCCTTCGGCATCGTGTTGACCGTCTCGGGCCCGATCAGCTCCTCGACGTACATCACGTCGCGGTACGCCGGGTTCTTCGTCGACGTCGAGGCCCAGAGGCAGCGCTGCTTCGTCGCGCCGGCGGCCGCGAGCGGCCCCCACCGCTCGCCCGAGAAGATCCGCTCGTAGTTCTGGTAGGCGAGCTTCGCGTTGGCGATCGCCAGCTTGCCGCGCAGCGAGAGCGCCTGCTCGGTGCCGATCGCGTCGAGGCGCTTGTCGGCCTCGGTGTCGACGCGCGACACGAAGAAGCTCGCGACCGACGCCACCGGGGAGGGATCGCCGCCCGACTCGACGAGCCGCTCGAGGCCGCGGATGTACGCCTCGGCAACGGCCTCGTGGCGGGCAAGCGAGAAGATCAGCGTCACGTTGATCGCGTTCCCGCGCGCGATGCACTCCTCGATCGCGCCCAGGCCCGGCTCGGTCGCCGGGATCTTCACGAACAGGTTCGGGCGGTCGATCCACTCGCGCAGGCGCATCGCCTCCTCGATCGTCGCCTCGCGCTCGTACGCGAGGTTCGGGTCGACCTCCATCGACACATAGCCGTCGTTGCCGCGGTCCCAGACCGGCCGGAACAGGTCGCACGCAGCCTGGATGTCCCGCACGGCGAGGCGGTAGAAGACCTCCTTGGCGTCGTCCACCTCGGCCGGCACCTCCCGCAGCTGCTGGTCGTACCAGTCGCCTTCCGAAAGCGCCTTCTGGAAGATCGTCGGGTTCGACGTCACGCCGACGACGGCGTCCTCGACGATCATCCGCTCCAGCTCGCCGGTCTCGAGCCACTCGCGTGACAGCGAATCGACCCAGACGCTCTGGCCGTGCTCAGAAAGCTCGTGTAGCCGTGACTTAGGCATCTATCTGCTCCTTCTCGATCGCTTCGATCTTCTCCAAACGCCTCACGTAGCGCTCGCCGCCGCCGAAGCGCGCGCCGAGGAAGGCGCGCACGAGCTCGCCCGCGAGCTCCGGTCCGACGACCTCGGCTCCGAGGCAGAGAACGTTCATGTCGTCGTGCTCGACGCCCTGATGGGCCGAGTACGTGTCGTGGCAGACCGCCGCGCGGATACCGCGCAGCTTGGACGCAGCGACCGAGGCCCCGACGCCCGAGCCGCAGACGAAGACGCCCCGCTCCGCGTCGCCGGAGAGCACCGCTTGGCCGATCTTCCTGGCCACGTCGGGGTAATCGACTCGCGGCTGGGCGGCGTCGACGCCCAGATCGAGCGTCTCGTGGCGCAGCGCCTCCAGCTCCGCGAGGATCGTCTCGCGGAGCTTCACGCCTCGATGATCGAACGCAACGGCAACCTTCACGACCAAATGGTTACGTTACAGCCGTGAGCGACGTCGAGGCCTGGCGCGAACTCGGTCAGCAGTTCCGGGTCGACTCGATCCGCGCAGCTGCCGCCGCCAAGTCCGGGCACCCGAGCTCGGGTATGTCCGCGGCTGACCTAATGGCCGTGCTCGTCGCGAAGTACCTGCGCTACGACTTCGACAACCCGGACGACCTGCGGAACGACAAGCTGGTCTTCTCGAAAGGGCACGCGTCGACGCTGCTCTACGCGATCTTCCGCGCGGCCGGCGCGATCGACGACGAGGAGTTCCTCACCTACCGCCAGCACGGGAGCCGGCTCGAAGGGCACCCGACGCCGGTGATCCCGTGGGTCGACGTGGCCACCGGCTCGCTGGGCCAAGGGCTGCCGATCGGGGTCGGGATGGCGCTCGGAGCCAAGTACCTCGACCGCATGCCGACGCACGTCTGGGTGCTGCACGGCGACAGCGAGATGGCAGAGGGCTCGGTCTGGGAGGCGTTCGAGCACGCCTCGCACTACCAGCTCGACAACCTCACCGCCATCCTCGACGTGAACCGCCTGGGTCAGCGCGGCGAGACGATGGTCGGCTGGAACACCGCGGTCTACGTGAAGCGCGCCGAGGCCTTCGGGTGGCACGCGATCGAGATCGACGGGCACAACGTCGAGGAGATCGACCGCGCCTACGCGGAGGCCCTGGAGACCGAGGGCCAGCCGACGGTCGTGGTCGCCCGGACGGTCAAGGGCAAGGGCGTCGCCGCGATCGAGAACAAGCCCGGCTTCCACGGTAAGGCGCTCGACGACCCGGACGCGGCCATCGCCGAGCTGGGCGGCAAGCGGGACATCCGCGTCGACGTGCGCAAGCCCGAGGGCGACCCGGCACCGCAACCGGTCGGCGAAGAGCGGCTGGAGCTGCCCAAGTGGCAGGTCGGCGAGGAGGTCGCGACCCGGCTCGCCTACGGCGAGGCCCTCGCCGCCGTGGGAGCCGCGGACGGCAAGGTCGTCGCGCTCGACGGCGAGGTCTCCAACTCGACCTACGCCGACATCTTCGCGAAGGCGCACCCCGAGCGGTTCTTCGAGATGTTCATCGCCGAGCAGCAGCTGGTCGCCGCCGCGGTCGGGCTGCAGACCCGCGGCTGGAAGCCGTTCGCGTCCACCTTCGCCGCCTTCTTCTCGCGCGCCTACGACTTCATCCGGATGGCAGCGATCAGCCAGGCGAACCTGCGGCTGAGCGGCTCGCACGCGGGCGTGTCGATCGGCGAGGACGGGCCTTCTCAGATGGCGCTCGAGGACATCGCCGAGCTGCGCGCAGTCCACGGCAGCGCCGTCCTGCACCCCTGCGACGCCAACCAGACCGCCCGGCTCGTGGCCGAGATGGCGGAGCGCGACGGGATCACCTACCTGCGCACGCTGCGGCCCGCCACGCCTGTGCTGTACGGGCCGGAGGAGGACTTCCCCATCGGCGGCAGCAAGGTGCCTCGCTCGTCCGACGACGACCAGGTGGCGATCGTCGCGGCCGGTATCACGGTGCACGAGGCTCTGAAGGCAGCGGACACGCTTGCCGCCGAAGGCGTCAATGCCCGCGTCATCGACCTCTACTCGATCAAGCCGCTCGACGAGCAGACGCTCCGCGACGCGGCGGAGGCGACCGGCGGCCGCATCGTGACCGCCGAGGATCACTGGCCCGAAGGCGGCTTGGGCGAGGCCGTCGCGGCCGCGTTCGCCGACGCGGAGGAGCGGCCGAGGATCAGGATCCTCGCCGTGAGCGGCATGCCGCACTCCGGGAAGCCGGCCGAGCTGCTCGCCTCGGCCGGAATCGACGCCGAGCATATCGCGCAGGCCGCGCGCCAGCTCGTCGGCGCCGCCGTTCGGGCCTAGCCAACCCCGAGCACGCGCCTCTACCCTGGCGGGATGGCCGTCCTCACAGCCACGAACCTGCGCAAGGAGCTGGCCGGCAACCTGCTGTTCGACAACGTCTCGTTCAAGCTCGAGCGGCGTGACCGCCTGTCGTTGTCCGGCCCGAACGGCGCGGGGAAGACGACCCTGCTGCGGATGCTCGCGGGCGAGACGGAGATCCACGGCGGCGCGCTCGTGTTCGCGAAGGGAACCCGGGTCGCGCTGCACGACCAACGGCCGCCGCTGGAGCGGGCGCTGTCGCTGCGCGAGTACGTCCTCTCGGGCGCGGCCGACCTCGTCGCGCTGGAGCGTGAGCTGCAGCGCCTCGAGCAGGCGATGGCGACCGGCGACCACGGGCCGGCGACGATGCGGCGCTACGCGGAGGCGCAGGGACGGCTGGAGCACGCGGGCGGCTACGCCTGGCGTGAGCGAGCCGCCGGCGTCGTCCGCGGCCTCGGCTTCGCCGATCCGGACCTCGACCGCGCGCTGACGACGTTCTCGGGCGGCGAGCTGACGCGCGCGTCGCTGGCACGCGCGCTGGCAGGCGACCCCGACCTCGTCCTCCTGGACGAGCCGACGAACCACCTCGACGTCGCGAGCCTGGAGTGGCTCGAGCGCGAGCTCGCCGCAATGGACGCGGCGATCGTCCTCGTGGCCCATGACCGCTGGTTCCTGGAGGCCACGACGACCGCGGTGCTCGAGCTCAGCGTCGGTAAGTCGACGTACTTCCCGGGGCCGTGGCATGCCTGGCGCCTCGAGAAGGCGGCCCGCGCGCAGGACGCCCAGAAGTCGGCCGAGCGGGTCGGAGTCGACATCGCCCGCCTCGAGCGCTTCGTGGAACGGTTCCGGTACAAGAAGACGAAGGCGAAGCAGGCCCAGGCGAAGCTCACGCAGATCGGCCGGCTCGAGCAGGAGCGGGCGAAGGCAGCGGACGAGCTCGCGCTCCTGACGCGCAGCCAGCGCTCGCTCGGCTTCGAGTTCCTCAAGCCGGCGCGGAGCGGGCGCACCGTCGTCGAGGGGGTCGGGCTCGAGATCGCTGCCGGCGACAAGCCGCTCCTCGCCGACGCGTCGTTCGCGATCGAGCGCGGCGAGCACGTCGGGCTCGTCGGTCCGAACGGATCGGGCAAGACGACGCTGCTGGAGACGCTCGTCGGCAATCACGAGCCGCTTTCGGGCCGCTCACGGGTCGGCCACGGGGTGGAGCCGGCGTACTTCTCGCAGCACGAGATCGAGCTCGACGAGCGGCTGACGGTGCTGGAGACCGCGCAGCGCGAGACCGGGCTTTCCCGCCCGCAGGCGCAGCATCTGCTCGGCCGCTTCCTCTTCTCGGGCTGGGAGGAGCACCAGAAGTCGGTCTCGGTGCTCTCCGGCGGCGAACGGCGGCGGCTGGCCCTGGCGATCGTCGTGGCGTCGGGCGCGAACTTCCTCGTGCTCGACGAGCCCACCAACCACCTCGACCTCGAGAGCCGCGAGGCGCTCGAGGCTGCACTGGAGGCGTTCCCCGGCACCCTCCTGCTGGTCTCGCACGACCGCGCGCTGCTCGACGCCGTGGCGGAGCGGACGCTGGCGATCGAAGACCGGACGGTGCGGAGCTACGACGGCGGGTGGGCCGAGTACGTGGCTCGGCGGGACGAGGCCTCGAGGGCGCAGGCCGCTGTCGAGCCGGTGCCGGGCACCGTCAAGAAAGCGTCACGGAAGCCGCGCGCAAGGCCGGAGCCGCGGCGACCGAGCGACCTCGAGCGGCTCGAGGCCGAGATCGCGGCCCAGGAGGCGAAGATCGCCGGGCTCGAGCAACGCCTGGCCGAGGACTGGGCCGACGTCGACGCCGTCGCCGCGCACAAGCACGCGCGCGACCAGCTCGAAGCGCTCCTCGCCCGCTGGGAGCGCCTGTTCGAGGGGTCCCAGGCCTAGGAGGGCTTGGTGGAACGTCGCTCGTCGTCGGGGTGCGATGGTCGTTCCGAGGCAAGGACGCAGGGAGTTTCGTATGCGGAGCTATACGGGCGCGACTGAGGACGCGGCCTCGGGGCGAGCAGCGCGGCCCGGCGGCTCAGCGCCGTTTCGCCAAGCCCTCCTTCTAACCCAGAAGGCGTCGAACGCCTGCGGATCGAGCGGAACCGCGAGGATCTCCCGCCAGCGGCCGTCCTCGACCCGGACGAACAGCGCCTGGTCGATGTCGAGCTCGCGGTCGCCCCGCCGGCCGCTCGCACGGTAGACCGCGATCGTCCGCTCGTCGTCGGCAAGCGCGTAGCGGAGCTCCGCCTTGTAGGTGCCCTCGCTCAGCGTCTGCGTCGCCTTGAAGAGATCGAAGATCGCACGCCGGCCGTCGTAGACGCCGGCGACGGGAGCCCGCCCGACGACCGTCCACACCGCGTCCTCGGCGATCAGCGAGGCGAGCGCGCGCGGATCGCGCCGGAACGCTGCGAAGACCCGCTCGGCCAGGTCGACGTACGGGTGGTCGCTCACGCGTCGTCGAAGGTCGCGATCAACGCCTCGGCCACGACCTTGAGCGGCCGCCCGGAGAGCTGGCTCGCCTTGCGCAGCCGTGCGAACGCGTCCGGCTCGGACAGGCCTTCCTTCGCCATCAGCAGCCCCTTGGCGCGCTCGATCGCCTTGCGGGCGGCCAGCGCCTCGGCGAGCGACTCGGCCTCCTCGCGCAGCGCTGCCAGCTCCTCGTGGCGGGCACGGGCGGTCTGGATCGCCGGGAGCAGGTCGGCCTCGCGGAACGGCTTCACGAGGTACCCGAACACGCCGGCCTCGATCGCCCGCGAGACGAGCTCGTCCTGACCGTAGGCCGTCAGCATCACGATCGGGATCGGCCGCTCCTCGAGGATCTGCTTCGCTGCCTCGATCCCGTCGAGCCGCGGCATCTTCACGTCGAGCAGCGCCACGTCCGGCTCCGCCGAGCGGGCGAGCTCCACCGCCTCGACGCCGTCACGCGCCTCGGCGCACACCTCGTGGCCGGCGCCCTCCAGCAGCCCGCGGAGGTCCAGCCGGATGATCGTCTCGTCCTCGGCGATCAGAACCCGCATCGAGGCTGAGTCTAGGAGGGCGGTCCCGGCCGCGAGGGGCCGGTGGGTGGTGCTAGCTGCGCTTCTCCTTCATGTCGAGCACCTCGGCGAGCATGAACGGGTTGCCGTCGGGGTCGTAGAAGGTGCACAGCTTGACCTGGCCCTCGATCTCGTGGGTGTCGCCGTCGAACGTCGCGCCGCGTGACTCCATGTGCGTCCGGGCGGCGCCGATGTCGGAGACGCCGAACGTGGGGGTCGTCCCGCCGGCCTTGACCTCCTCCACCTGCCCGAGCCCGAGCCCGACGCCGTCGATGCTCGTCCGGAGCTCGCACCAGCCGTACTCCTTCATCACGTAGCTCGGCTCGAACCCGAGCATCTCGGCCCACCACGCGACCGAACGGTCGAGGTCGGACACGTTCACGGAGATGACGATGTTGCGCGTCTTCTCGAAGGGAAGCGCCGCGGTCGTCGTCGTTGCTGCCTGCTCGCTCATGTCGCTCCTCTCGGTTGCCGTCGTCTTGTCTCGTTTTTATACTAAGCACACTTCTATGTCAATCATCTCGCTCTTCCACCACCGCTGGGCGGCCCCCGTCCTCGCCGAGCTCCACCGCTCGAAGGGCAGCCGCTTCGTCACGCTCTCGAACCGCCTGGGCCTCGGCCGCGAGTCGCTGCGCCGGACGCTGACGGCGCTGATCGACGCCGGGCTCGTGCAGAAGAACCCCGGCTACGGCCACCCGTTGCGGCCGGAGTACATCCTCACCGCGCGCGGCAAGGAGATCGCCCCGTCCTGCGCGCGCCTGCTCGAGGCGCTCGAGCGAGTGGACGCCGGGCGGATCGGCCTGAAGAAGTGGTCGATGCCGGCCGTGCTCGCGCTCGCCGACGGCGAATGCCGCTACTCCGAGCTGCGGAAGCGGCTGCCCGGTGTGACGCCCCGCGCGCTGGCGCTTGCGCTCAAGGACCTGGACGCAGCCGACCTCGTGGAGCGGCGTGTCACGGGCGATTATCCGCCGGCCACCGTCTACAGCCTCCGCGGGCGGGCCGAGCCGCTTGCGCGTATCCTCGCGACGCTCGCCGCATGAGCCACCGCATCGTCGACACGACCTCCTTCGAGGGCCGCCGCAAGCTGATCGCTCGCGGCCTGGAAGCCCGCGCGATCAAGCTGAACCAGTTCGACTCGCAGCCAGGCCAGGCAGGCTTCGAGCACGACGAGCACGAGTCCGGCCAGGAGGAGATCTACATCCCCCTGCGTGGATCCGGCGTCCTTCGCGTCGGCGGCGAGGAGGTGGCGCTTCAGCCGGGTCGCTACGTGCTCGTCGAGCCGGAGACGACGCGGCAGGTGATCGCAGGCCCGGAGGGACTCTCGTATGCGGTCGTCGGCGCCGTCCGTTAGGGCGCGAAGG
This sequence comes from uncultured Actinomycetes bacterium, assembly GCA_963738205.1. Lineage (GTDB taxonomy): Bacteria > Actinomycetota > Thermoleophilia > Gaiellales > Gaiellaceae > DATFQE01. Next base: position 882,834 of record CAVTVQ010000007.1, on the reverse strand, counting down.
CGACTTCGGCGCGCAAGCCCTCGCCCTCGGCGAAGGTGAGCTCGCCGCCGAGCTCGTCGCGCACCAGCGCCTCGACGATCGACAGGCCGGTGCCGCTCTCGCCGTGGATGCCGCCGCCGTCGTCGGCGATCACCAGCACGACCTCGTCGTTCGCGCCGCGACAGCTCGACGCGGATGCGGTCGCCACCGTGCTCGAGCGCGTTCTGGAGCAGCTCGCTGAAGACGAGCGCCAGCGCGGTCGCCTTGTCGCCGCCGAGCGAGACCGACTCGAGCGCGGTCTCGATCGTCTTGTCGGCGCCGAGGCCCTGGACGAGCATCGCGCGCAGCCGGTCGAGCAGCTCGTGCAGGTCGACCGCCTCGTCGCGCTGCTCGGTGAGCACCTCGTGCACGGCGGCGATGGCGAGGATCCGGTTGACCGAGTCCTCGAGGGCGCGGCGCGGCTCGATGCCGTTCGAGCGCGCCTGCAGGCGCAGCAGCGAAGCGACAGTCTGGAGGTTGTTCTTGACGCGGTGGTGGATCTCCTGAGCCAGGACGCCGCGCATGACGGCGCGGCCGTGCTCGAGCGCCACGGCGGCGTGGTGGGCGATCGAGCCGAGCAGCGCACGGTCGTCGTCGGTGAAAGGCGTGTCGCGATCGCACACGAGCTCGCCGATCACCCGCCGCTTCCACCGCAGCGGCAGCCGGACGGCGTGGGCGCCCGCGCGCCCCTCCGGCCAGGCGATCTTGCCGTCCTCGAGCACGAGCGCCGCCCCGGTGGCGCCCACCGCGTCCATCGTCGTCTTGACGATCGCCTCGAGCGACTCCTCCAGGTAGAGCGACTCCGAGACGGCCTCGGAGATCTTCGCGAGCGCCTCGAGCTCGACGACGCGACGCTGCGCCTGCGCGTAGAGCTGCGCGTGCTCGATCGACTGCGCGACCTGCGACGCGATCGCCAGCAAGAGGTCGACCTCGCCCGCCGCGAACTCGCGCGGCTCGCGCGTGCGGACGTTCAACGCCCCCTCGAGCTTGCCGCCGCGCGCCACGATCGGCACGGCCAGGATCGACTCGTACTCGTCCTCCTGCAGGTTGGCGAAGGCCTTGAAGCGCGGGTCGAGGTGCGCCTGCGCCGGGATCATCACGGGCGCCAGGTCGGCGGCGGCCGTCCCGGTGATGCCCTCGCCCGGCCGCATCCTCGGCCGCCGCGTCATCTCCTCGACGCGGGTGCCGTGGGTGGCGCGCAGCACGAGCTCGCCGGCGCGGTCGTCGTAGAGGTACACGAAGCACGCGTCGGCGCCCAGTGCGTCGGCAACGCGCCGCGCGACGAGGTCGAGCACCTCCTCGAGATCGAGCGTCGAGTTGACCGCCGCGATCGTCTCGGTCAGCAGCCGCAGATGCCGCTCGGACGTGTCCATAACCGAATCTTTACGAGGGGTGCGGACTTTCCTCAACACGCCCATCGTAGGCTCGAGACGTGAACCTCGACGAGACGCGTGGCTACCTCGTCGCCGATGCCAGGGGACGGATCGTCGGCACCGTCGAGTGCCCGATGTACGGCCGCGAGCAGGACGTTCCGGACGCGCTCGCCGTTCGCTCCGGCTTCCTCGCCCGCCGTCGCAGGCTCGTGCCCGCGGAGACGATCGTCGAGATCGACGGCCGCAGCCGCGTGATCGGCCTCGGCGTCGAGCGCGAGGCGATCCGCTCGTTCCTCTAGACCCTCCTCCTACGGCTTCGGGCGGTGCAGCTCGGGCAGCACGAGCCGAGCGGAGCGGCGGCGGAGCACCTCGAGCAGCGCGTTGACGCAGTCTGGATCGAAGTGCGCCCCGGCCGACGCGCGTAGCTCCTCGATTGCCTCGCCGCGCGACATCGCCGGGCGGTAGGGCCGCTCCTCGACCATCGCGCGGTACGCGTCGCAGACGGCCACGATGCGCGCGCCGAGCGGGATGTCCACGCCGACGAGCTTGTCCGGATACCCGCTGCCGTCCCAGCGCTCATGGCTGGAACGGACGATCGGAAGCACCTCTCTCAGCGAGTCGATCGGGGCAAGGATCTGCTCGCCGACGAGGGTGTGGGAGCGCATGACCTCCCACTGCGCCGTGGTGAGAGGCCCGCCTTTCAGCAGGATCGACTCGGGAACCCGGATCTTGCCGATGTCGTGCAGCAGCGCACCGAGCTCGACGTGGCGGAGCTCGTCGGCCGGCAGGCCCAGGACGGCCGCGACCTGGGTCGCGAGCTCGGCCACTTCCTGCGTGTGGTCGCTCGTCTCGCCGTCCTTCGCCTCCAGGGCGCTCGACAGCGCGGCGAGCGTCTCGCGGTAGAGGCGGTCGCGCGCCTCTCGGCTCTCGCACTGTTCGAGCAGGACCGCCGCCTGGCGCACTACGAGGTCGGCCAAGCCTGCCTCGGCGGGCGTGAACGACCTCGGGCGAGCGTCGTAGACCTCGACGAGGCCCCAGGCGCGACCCGAGACCGTGAGCGGCAGGATCAGGACGGCCTGCATCTTCAGCTCGTGCATGACGAAGGCTTCCGCCGGGTCGACATCGTCGTCGGCCAGCGAGACCGCGCGCGCGCGGCCGGTCTCGATCACCTCGCGGGTTAGCGGGTAGTCGCCGAGCAGGTAGCCGTACTCATTGGCGACAGGCTCGTACGGTGCCGGCCAGAAGCGGGAGGCGCCGATCAGCACATCGCCGTCGAGACGCGAGATCTCGCTCGCCGTCGCTCCCAGGAGCGCGGTGACCTGAGAGCAGGCGCGTTCGAGGATCGCCTGCGGGCCGCCCTCGCTCGAGATCGATCCGATCGCCCGCGTGATCGCCGACAGCTCGGTGAGCACGGCCGTCCGGGCCGCCTCCGACTCCATCTGCTCGTGCACCAGGTCGCGCGAGACCCCGGTCGCGGCGCGTGCGGCCGCGCCTTGCAGGTCGGTGCCGTACGCGACCACGACGTTCTTCCCGGCCCGCTTGGCGGCGTACAGGGCGACGTCCGACTTGTGCACGAGCTCGTCCTTCGTGCGCGCGTCCTGCGGAAAGCCCGCGACGCCGGCCGACACGGTCGGAAACGGCCGCTCGGAGCCTTGACGCGCAACGGCCTCGCGCACACGCTCCGCAACGAGCCGGGCCGCGTCGGCGCCGCCGCGCACGACGATCGCGAACTCCTCGCCGCCCGCACGGAACACTTCCTCGCCGCTGCGGACGGCCCGGCGCACCGCGCGCCCGAACGTGCGCAGCACCTCGTCCCCGGCCGGGTGCCCGAGCGTGTCGTTGACGCGCTTGAAATCATCGAGGTCGAGGAGCACGAGGGCGACCTCGCCCTCCGACGCCAGCGCGGTGCGCAGGGTGGCGTCGAGGTGCTCGTCGAACGCGCGGTGGTTCGGCAGCCCGGTCAGGAGGTCGTGCCTCGCCTCGGCGAATGTCAGGGCGAAACGCCGAGCGTTCTCGAAGGAGGCCGCGGCCAGCTCCGCCGTCGTGAGGGCGGTCGACGCCTCGCGCCCGCCTGGCGTCACCAGCAGCAGCACGCCGAGCAGCTCGCCGTGCGCGATGCAGGGAACGGCCAGCGCGTGGATCCCCTGGAGGCCTGCGAGATCGGCGCCGGACTCGCGGACGAAGATCCGTTCGTCGGCCGCCCGCCGCGCGAGGGCCGGGACCGTCTCGTCGAGCCCCTCGGCGTCGTGTCCGGCGGACGCCGCCAGAGCCAGCGACCCGTCCTGCTCGCACAGGTACGCCGCGGCGAGGCGCGCGCCCGTCAGGTCGGCGAGACCGGTCGCGGCGATCCGGGCACTCTGCAGTGGATCGAGCGAGCGGGCGAGCTCCTGCGCGAGCCGGAGCAGCCCTTCCGCGCCGCCCGCAGCCGAGCCGCGGGCGTCGTCCGTGCGAATGATCGAAAGCGGCGGCCTGGGCTGGGCCGGGGTCGCAGGCTGAAGTTCGGTGAGCGGGGCCTCTTCGGGGACGAAAGCCTCCTACTTCCGCAGGGTCAGGCACATTTTCGACCCAAAAAAGGTGAGGTGGGATCCCTCAATTGGGTTAGTCCCGGCGAAGCCGCAAGAGGGGGCAGCTTGCTGTCCCCGTTGACGTTCAGAAGAACCTTGAAGGAGGGGGCTCGTGGGGGAACCATGGGTTCCCCCACGTCAAAACGACCACGAGCCGCCCAGAGGACAGCTCGCGGTCGGCCGTCAGCGGTCCTGTCATCCGCCACTTGACAGGACCGGTGTGCACGCATTCTCGCACGCGACCCCCGAGAGCGCTAGGGGGAACCGCCTGCAAATCGGGAACGATCGCGTTTAGAGGACAGCGAGGTACCGCTCGCGCTCCCACTCGGTCAGCTGGACCCGGTACTCGTCCCATTCCTTCCGCTTCAGCTCGACGTAACGGTCGAAGATGTGCGGCCCGAGCGCCTTCCGGGCGAGGTCGGAGTGGGAGAGCTCGTCGATCGCCTCGCCGAGCGTCTCGGGCAGCGCGGTGATGCCGCGTTCCTCCCGCTGCGCCGGAGTGAGGTGGTAGAGGTTCGTCTCCATCGGGTCGGGGAGCTCGTAGCCCTGCTCGATTCCCTCGAGCCCCGCATGCAGCAGCGCGGCGAAGGTGAGGTAGGGGTTGCAGGCGGGATCGGGGCAGCGGATCTCCGCCCGCGTCGCCTGCTCCGAGCCCGGCTTGTACAGCGGGATCCGGATCAGGGCGGAGCGATTGCGCTGCGACCACGCCACGTAGACGGGCGCCTCGTAGCCCGGAACGAGCCGCTTGTACGAGTTGACCCACTGGGCGAACACGGCCGAGATCTCGCGCGCGTGCCGCAGCTGGCCGGCGATGAACGCCTTCGCGACGTCCGAGAGGTGCCAGTTGTCCTCGCCGTCGAAGAACGAGTTGCGCCCGTCGGTGAACAGCGACATGTGCGTGTGCATCCCCGAGCCGTTCTCGCCGAAGATCGGCTTGGGCATGAAGGTCGCGTGGTAGCCCGCCTTCTTGGCGATCTCCTTGACGATCAGGCGGTAGGTCAGCGTGTGGTCGGCCATCTCGAGCGCCGGCGCGTACCGCATGTCGATCTCATGCTGCGAAGGGCCGACCTCGTGGTGGACGTACTCGATCGGGATGCCCATCGACTCGAGCGCGTGGACGGTCTCCTGGCGCAGCTCGCTGGCGGCGTCCATCGTCGTCATGGCGAAGTAGCCGCCCTCGTCGAGCGTCTCGGTGCCCTTGTCGTCCTTGAACAGGAAGTACTCGAGCTCGGGGCCGACGTTGAAGGTGTCGAAGCCCATCGACTGCATGCGCTCGAGCGCACGCCGCAGCACGTAGCGGGGATCGCCCTCGTACGGCTCGCCGTCGGGAGTGACGACGTCGCAGATCATCCGTGCGACCTTCGTCTCTCCCTCGCGGTGGGGCATCAACTGGAACGTGCCCGGCTCCGGGATCGCGACCATGTCCGACTCCTCGATCGCGTTGAAGCCGGTGATCGACGAGCCGTCGAAGCCCATCCCGTCGTCGAGCGCCGCCTCGAGCTCGCCGGGAGTGATCGCGAAGCTCTTCAGATGGCCCTCGAGATCGGTGAACCACAGCAGGACGAACTGCACGCCCTCGTCCCGCACGCGCCCGAGCACGTCGCGCCGCGCCTCGGGGTCTGACGTCGCCCTCATCCTGGACTGGACCTGCGCCATGCCGTCTCCTCTCCTCCTTTGAAAATGCAAAGAGCCCCGGACGCGCAGAAGCGTCCGAGGCCCCGTCGCCTCCAACTCGGCCGGAGTCTACACCGCCTCCGCGGGCGCGGGCAGCTGCTCGAGCTCGGGCTCCTTGCCGCCGTGGCGGACGGCACGTGCGTACAGCGCGACGGCCGGCGCGAGCGCGGCTCCGGCGAACACGAGCGCGGCCCTGAGCGATGCCACCGTGCCGATCGCGCCGACAATCGGGCCGCCGCCGGCCTCGCCGAGCGAGTTCGCCTGGTTCGTCAGCGAGATCACCGTCGCGCGCACGGACGAGTCGTCGATGTTGCGGTTGAGCCACGTGAGGTAGAGGGGGTCGATCATCCGGCGGACGAGCCTGGCGACCATGTACGCGGCCAGCGCGAGCGCGAAGCCGGCCGCCAGCCCGAACGCGATCACGGTGACGGACAGGACGGCGGTGAGGACCAGCAGTGCCCGGGCGAGCGCCACGTTGTCGGCATGCGAGAAGCGGGGAACGAGCAAGGACGTCACCACGATCCCCGCCGCCAGGCCGGCCACGTTGATGACGCCGAACCAGACGACGGGGTCGAGCCCGCCGAGGCTCGGCAGGCCGATGTCGCGAATCAGGTGCGCCTCCCACAGCCGGTCGAGCCCTTCGGCGGCCATCCCGGCGAAGAAGGTGATCCCGACGATCAGGAGCAGCAGCCGCTGCGCTCGGATCAGCCTCGTGCCGGCGACCGCGGTGGCCCTCACGTCGCGCCAGGCCCCGAGCCGCTCGGAGGCCGGCTTCCGCCTGAACGCCGTCTCCGGCATCAGAAAGGCGCAGGCGACCGCCGTCGCGAGCGTGATCGCGCCACCGACCGCCACCGCAGCGCCGAGGTCGATCGTCGCGACGGCGACGCCGAGGATCGCTCCGGCGATCGCGCCCGCATACGCGAACTGGGCGTTGCGGAGGAAGACGCGCGCGGCGCGCTCCGGGCCGACCTCGTCGGCGATCCAGGCCTCGTAGGCGCCGCTCATGCACGTCGCGCCGATGCCCCAGAGGACCGACGCCGCCACGATGACCGGGTACGACGGGACGAGGCCTGTGACGATGCCCGCGATCCCCTCGAGCGCGAAGCCCAGGATCACGGAGGCCCGGCGGCTGTACGTGTCGGCGATCACGCCGGTCGGCACCTCGAAGAGGAAGATCGTCACCTCGAACACCGTGCCGAGGAGCACCAGCTGCAGCGGGTTGAGGCCAACCGTCTGCACGAAGTAGACGGCCATGACCGTGACCACTGCGTGGAACCCCACGTCGGAGAAGAGCTCGATCCCGTAGGACGCCGTCGTCGCGGGCAGGCGGCGCATCGGCTACGCCGTCTGCAGCGGAATCGGGCCGCGCATGTTCAGGCTGACGCTGCGGTAGACGTAGCCCAGCCGCTCGTTGGCAGCCCGCATCCCGTCGTTCCCGCGCTGCGTCCAGGTGACGATCTCGTGGATGCCGTTCGCGGCCGCCCACGCGAGCTCGGCGCGCTTGAGCGCCGTGGCCAGCCCGCGCCGGCGCCAGTCGCGGCGCACGACCGTGAGGCCGTCCTCGGCCGTCGTCTCGTCCTCGGGCCACCGGCAGAGGCCGGAGTAGCCGACGATCTCTCCGTCGGCGAGCGCGACGAACGACCCTCCGGGGAACGTCGCTTCGTCCGACAGCCAGTTCTCGAGCGAGATCGTGACCGGCTCCATGGTCGCCATGTCCGCCCAGCCCTGGAGCGCCTAGCGGATACGCCTCGCGCAGCAGCTCGGGCCGCTCGGCGATCGCCACGAAGGTCACTCCCGGCGGCGGATCGACCGCCTCTTCTTCGCCGATCGTCCGCACCTGCTCGACCTGCCGGTCGACCTCCTCGAAGCCGAACCTCCGCGCGAACGCGAGCGAGGCAGCGTCGTTCCCGTCCACCTGGGCGCCGGCGATCGCGAACCCGAGCTGCTCGAGGTGGGAGGCGAGCTCGACGATCAGCTCGGTGCCGAGGCCCTCGGCGCCGTGCCTCCGGGAGGACGCGTGGAGCAACGAAGCCACGCTCGGCGTTGTCCGAGGGGCCCGCAAAGCCGGCCGCGACCGGACGACCGTCCACCTCGGCCAGCACGTACAAGCGCCGCGGATCCCGCTCGCGCCGTTCGCGCTGCTGCTCGAGGTCGGCCGGCGTGTCGCCCGGCACGGCCGCGTTCCACGTGGCGACGTAGGCCTCGAGGTCGGCCCCGGACTCGACGGGCCTAACCCGAGCGCTTGAGCTTTCCATGCCTCTTTGCATACCTCTCGCCTCGTCTGAACACCTCCAGCCCGAGCGGGATCGAGACCGCACCGATCACGAGCAGCGGCCAGATCTCGTCCCACAACGCGGTCAGCCCGGCGCCTTCGAGGATCGAATCCCTGATCCCGTCGAGCGCGTACGTCGCCGGCGAGATCACGGCCAGAGCCTGCATCCAGCCCGGCAGCACGTCGACCGGGTAGTAGACGCCCGAGACCACGAGCAGCATCCCCTGCGCGATGAAGCCGAGCTGCGTCCCCTTCTCCGGCGAGATCAACGGCAGGACGGCGGTCATCATGCCGATGCCGACGAACGAGATCGAGGCGACGATCAGCAGCACCACGGCCGCCGTGTAGTTGGCATCCGGCAGCTCCAGGTCGAAGAACGCCGCCACGACCGCGAACAGCAGGACAGCGCGGACGATCCCATAGGCGATCGCGAACAGGCCCATCCCGAACAGGTGGATGGGCCGAGACAGCGGCGCCATGAACGTGTACTCGATCGTCCCCTCCCACCGCTCCCAGGCGACGGTCTCCGTCAGGATCTCGAAGATGATCCCGAGGTAGGCCCAGACGACCCCGCCGATCAGGAGGATCGTGGTCGCGCGGTTGACGTCGATCTTGCCGCCGGAGGCCTCGATCCCCTTGGCGATGAAGACGATCGTGAGCGTGTTCGCGACCGTCCAGATGAAGAACGCGACGTCCCACCAGACGTAGCGCTTGACGAGGTACCAGTTGCGCTCGACGACTCCGCCGAGGCCGATCAGCTCGTGGCGCACGCTGAGGGCTACGGCACGCATGGAGCCGACCTCCTACCGTCAATCGTGTCGACCGGTCGGTTCAGACGGGCGTACGGGCAAGCCCGCACGTCCTGACAGAGACACCGCAAGCGGCGTCTCATGCGAACACCCCGAACTCGGCGTCCTCGTCCTCGGTCTCCTCCTCGATCGACCGGCCGGTCGCGGCGAAGAAGGCCTCCTCGAGCGTTTCAGCCCCGTAGCGCTCCTTCAGCTCGTCCGCCGGCTCGAGCGCGAGCAGGCGTCCACGGTCGAGGATCCCGACGCGCTCGGCGAGCGCCTCGGCCTCGACCAGGTCGTGCGTGCAGAGCAGGATCGTCGAGTCGTGCGTCTGGCGGATCTCCTTGATGAACTCCTGCACCTCGAGCTTCGAGCGCGGGTCGAGCCCGGTCGTCGGCTCGTCGAGCAGCAGCAGAACCGGTGCCGTGAGCAGCGCCCGGGCCAGGGCAACCTTCTGCTGCATGCCGCGCGAGAGATCCTCCATCGGCTCGCCGCGCCGCTTGGCCGGGAAGCCGACGCGCTCGAGGATGACCGGGATCTGGGCGCCGGTGGTTCCGGCGGTCATCCCGTAGAACCGCGCGGCGTAGCTGAGGTTCTCCGTCGCCGACATCTTCTTGAAGAACGAGGCCTCCACCGACACGCGGTTGACCAGACGACGAACCGCGCGGGGGTCGCCGAAGACGTCGTGTCCGAAGACGTGGGCGCTGCCCCCGTCGTGCAGGAGGAGCGTCGACAGCAGGCGGACCAGGGTCGACTTGCCCGAGCCGTTCTGGCCCAGGATGGCCACGCACTCACCGCGTTCCATCGTGAAGCTCACGCCCTGCAACGCCGGCACCCGACGACGGCGCTTGCGCAGGCCGGAGCCGTCCTTGCGGACGAACTCCTTACGCAGATCGGCCACTTCGACGGCCGCATTCATGTGGGTAACTCCTTCACTGGTCGAGAACAGGGCTTCGTTGGCCACACCTCCAACCCCGAGGCGGGCCGCGCGCAGATGTCGGTTCTCAGACCAGTTGCATTACGGCGGCCAGACTACCTGAGCGCCGTCGCCGGCTCAAGGGCGGTTTTCGTCCGCTTGCGCCGCACGCCGCGTACCGCGTCGAGCGAGAGGATCGCCAGCGTCGACGCCGTCGACCACACCGCCGCGAACACCAGCGTCTCGGCGATCCCGACCGACTCCGCCACCGGGCCGGCGAGCATGTAGCCGGCCGGCAGGAAGACGAGCGAGCCGAGCCAGTCGTAGGAGCTGACCCTGGAGAGCGCCCGTTCCGGCACGTTCGACTGGAGCACCGTGAGCCACAGCGTGCTCGCGAAGGTCAGCGCCACCGAGCCCACGAACGCGAACGCGGCGATGAGCAGGAGCGGTGCGGCGGCCGCGAGCGACAGGTACAGCGGCACCTCGAGCAGGATTACGGCAAACGCGGTCGCGAGCGGCCGCCTGGGCTCCACGCGCAGCGCCAGGACGCCGCCGAGGATCGCCCCGATGCCCATCGCGCTGAGGATCGTCGCGTAGGCGCCGGCGCCGCCGAGCTCGTCGTCGGCGACGATCGGCGTCAGCACCCAGAACGGCGCCAGGACGAACAGGTGGAAGAAGGCGAAGTACGCGACGCTCGCCCACACCCACGTCCGTGAGCTGAACTCGCGCCAGCCCTCCACGAGGTCGGCGACGAAGCGCGTCCTGGCCTCGCGGGACTCGCGCTCGATCCGCAGGAACGCGAGGAAGACCGCACTCACGACGAACGTCGCGCTGTCGACGGCGAACGCCCAGCCCGGCCCGACAGTCGCCACCAGGATTCCTGCGACCGCCGGTCCGACGACGTTCGCGGTCGAGCGCGACAGCTGGAGCATGCCGTTCGCGCGCTGCAGCAGCGCGCGCCTGACGGTCTGCGGCACCAGGCCGGTCGAGGCCGGGTCGAAGAACGCCTGCGCGGCGCCGTAGACGGCCATCAACACCAGCAGGTGCCAGACCTCCGCCCGGCCGCTCACCAGCAGCCCGGCGACGAGCGCCTGTGTCACAGCCCGAACGACGTCGGCGACGATCATCACCACGTGCCTGGGGAGGCGGTCGGCCCAGACGCCGCCGACGAGGACGAGCACGACCATCGGGATCATCCGGGCGGCGAAGACGAGACCGAGAGCCGAGGGTGAGCGGTCGAGCTCGAGCACGGCGAACGCCAGCGCGACGGGCACCAACTTGTCGCCGAAGTCGGAGACAGCACGCCCGGCAAACAGCAGGCGAAAGCGGGGCTCCCCGAAAGCGGCGACGAGGTCCTTCAAGCCGAGAGTGACATTAGTACGGCTTACGGTCCGGTTAAAGCGGCTTCTTGTGCATCGTCCGCCGAATCCTCTATTCTCGGCGTCGAGGCGTCCTCCACGAAGGCGGGCGCCCGAGGCATCGGAGCCTCAGGACGGATCTCCCGTCCTGGGGCTTTTTTGTTGGTCCAACGCAGGGAGGAAGAGCGATGTCGGAGGTCGAGAGCAGGCAGTACCTGGCGAACGGGAGCAAGACGGCGACCGAGGCGCGCCACGCCATCGCGTGGGCGGGCGAGACACGGGCGCAGATGGTCGATCTGAAGTTCTGCGACCTGCTGGGGTCGTGGCAGCACATGACGTTGCCGGTGACCGCGTTCGGCGAGTCGTCCTTCGACGAGGGCCTCGGCTTCGACGGCTCCTCGATCCGCGGCTGGCAGGAGATCTCGGAGTCGGACATGCTGCTGATGCCCGATCCGACCTCGGCGATCCTCGACCCCTTCACCGAGGCGCCGACGCTCTCGCTCCTCTGCGAGATCGCCGATCCGGTGACGCGGCTGCCGTACGCACGCGACCCGCGCGGCGTCGCCCGGCGGGCGGAGGAGTACCTCGTCAAGAGCGGCATCGCCGACACCGCCTACTTCGGGCCGGAGTGCGAGTTCTTCGTCCTCGACGAGGTCTCGTACGACCTCGGGCCGAACCACGCGCACTACGCGTTCGACTCGGCGGAGGGCTACTGGAACTCGGGCAAGCCCGGGCTCGGCTACACGGTGCGCGAGAAGGAGGGCTACTTCCCGCCCGCACCGCACGACACTCTCCACGACCTGCGCACCCGGATTGTGCTCACGCTCGAGCAACTGGGCATTCCGTGCGAGTTCCACCACCACGAGGTCGCCTCGGGCGGCCAATGCGAGATCGACCTGCGCTACGGGACGCTGACGCGCATGGCCGACCAGGTCATGACCTACAAGTACGTGGTCAAGAACGTGGCCCGCGCGGCCGGCAAGACCGTCACGTTCATGCCGAAGCCGCTCTTCGGCGACAACGGCTCGGGCATGCACACCCACCAGTCGCTGTGGAAGGCCGGCGAGACGCTGATGGCCGACGGCGACGGGTACGCGGGCCTCTCGGCGCTCGCGCGCTCGTACGTCGGGGGTCTGCTGGCGCACGCGCCCGCGCTGCTCGCCTTCTGCGCGCCGACGACGAACTCGTACCGGCGCCTGGTGCCCGGCTACGAGGCGCCCGTCAACCTCGTCTACTCGCAGCGGAACCGCTCCGCGTGCATCCGCATCCCGATGTATTCGGACTCGCCGAAGGCGAAGCGGGTGGAGTTCCGCTGCCCGGACGCGGCGGCGAACCCGTACCTCGCGTTCGCGGCGATGCTGATGGCAGGCCTCGACGGCATCGAGCGCGGCCTCGATCCGGGCGAGCCGGCCGACTACGACCTGTTCGAGGAGAGCCGCGGCGAGGTCCCGCAGGTGCCGGGCTCGCTGGACGAGGCGCTCGCCGCCCTCGAGGCCGACCACGAGTTCCTCATCCGCGGCGGGGTCTTCAGCGAGGACGTCATCCAGACGTGGATCGACTACAAGCGGGAGAACGAGGTGGACGTCGTGCGGTTGCGCCCGCACCCGGCCGAGTTCGCCCTCTACTACGACGCTTGATCCGGACGCTGGAAGCAAGGGACTGGCCGGCCGTGCGAACCATCTTCGAGGAGGGGATCGCGACCGGCCAGGCCACGTTCGAGGCCGAGGCGCCGTCCTGGAAGGCGTGGGACGGCGCGCACTCGGCCGCGCTCGTGGCCGAGGAGGATGGCGAGGTCCTCGGGTGGGCGGCTCTGGCGCGGTACTCGCACCGCGAGGTCTATGCGGGCGTCGCCGAGGAGAGCGTCTACGTGGCTGAGCGAGCGCGTGGCCGGGGCATGGGTCGCGCGCTGCTCGACGCGATCATCGAGCACTCCGAGCGAGCCGGGGTCTGGACGCTCGAGGCCGGGGTCTTCCCGGAGAACCGAGCCAGCGTGAGCCTCCACGTCCGGTGCGCTTTCCGCGCGGTGGGGCTGCGCGAGCGGATCGGGCGCATGCCGAACGGCGAGTGGCGCGATGTCCTGCTGATGGAACGACGAAGTGAGGTGATTCGATGATCAAGGTCGAGGCAGTAGTGATTCGCGAGCGCGTCGAGACGGTGATCGATGCGGTCGAGCACGAGACGGGTCACGTGGGCGTCACGGTCGTCGAGGCGATCGGCCACGGACGCCAGCGCGGCATCACCCACGAGTACCGGGGCCGGGTCTTCGAGTCGCGCTTCCTGCCGAAGGCCATCCTCACGTTCATCGTCGCCGAGGAGGTGGCCGAGCAGGTGATCGCCGCGATCGCCGACTCGGCGCGCAGCGGCAACGAGTCGGGCGACGGGATCGTCTGGACGAGCCCCGTCGGCAACGTCACGCACAACCGGACCGGCCTGCGACTGGAGGAGGTGGAGCGGGTATGACCACCAAGGAGCTGATGATCGCGACGAGCACGGTCTGGGTGGTCGTCGCCGCGATTCTCGTGATGTTCATGCAGGCCGGCTTCGCGTTCCTCGAGGCGGGCCTGACGCGGATGAAGAACGCCGGGCACATCGCGGCCAAGAACGTGCTCGTGCTCGGGATCGCGTCGATCGTCTACTACCTGGTCGGCTACGGGATCGCGTTCGGCGACGGGGGCAACGGCTTCGTCGGCGGCTCGGGGTTCTTCCCGTCGGCGGACGAGCTGCTCGCGATCGGGGAGGCGCCCTTCAGTTGGTTCGCCTCGATCCCCGCGGGTGCCGGCTACCTGTTCCAGGTCGTGTTCGCGGCGGTCTCGCTCGCGATCGTCTGGGGTGCGATGGCGGAGCGGACGAAGCTATGGGTGTACTTCGCCTTCGGCGCCGTCTTCACGCTGATCTACTCGGTCGTCTCGCACTGGGTCTGGCACCCGGACGGCTGGCTCTTTGCCAGGGGCATGCAGGACTTCGCCGGTTCGACGGTCGTGCACTACCAGGGCGCGCTGGCGGCGCTCGCCGGGGCGATCCTGCTCGGTCCCCGCATCGGGAAGTTCGACCACGAGGGCAAGCCGAACGCCATCCCGGGCCACAACATGGCCTTCGTGACACTCGGCGTGATGATCCTCTGGTTCGGCTGGTTCGGGTTCAACCCGGGCTCGACGCTCAGCGTGGTCACGGGCGACCGCCTGGGCTACTTCGCCTACGTCGCGGTGACCACCAACGTTGCCGCGGCCGCCGGCGCGCTCGGAGCGGTCACGACGGCGTGGCTCGTGCTGCGGAAGCCCGACCTCTCGATGATGCTGAACGGTGTGATCGCCGCCCTCGTCGCGATCACGGCCGCGGCCGGCTTCGTCGCCCCGTGGGCCGCGATCGTGATCGGCCTGGCGGCCGGCGCCGTCGCCGTCCTCGGCGTCCTGCTCGTCGAGCGCATCCGCATCGACGATCCGATCGGCGCCGTCGCCGTCCACGGCATGGCCGGCGTCTGGGGCACGCTCGCGACCGGCATCTTCGCCGTCCCGGCTCTGGCCGAGAACCTCGCCACCGGACAGGGCGGTCTCTGGTACACGGGGAGTTTCGACCAGCTGGGGACGCAGGCACTCGGCCTCGTCGCAGTCGGCCTGTTCACCTTCACGGCCTCGTTCGGCTCGCTGTGGGCGATGAAGGCTCTGTGGGGGATCCGGGTGGAGCCCGAGGTCGAGACGGCCGGGCTGGACGTCTCCGAGCACGGCATGTGGGGCTACCCCGAGTTCTACATCCCGGTGCCCGGCGGGTACGGCACCGAGTCGCACGGCCATCTGGGGCTCGCGCACGCCCAGCGGTCGGCGCCGGTCCCGACTCCCTCCACGGCACTCGAGCCCTCGACGTAGGCGATCTGGCGCACAGCGGGGCGCCTTGGGGAAGGCGCCCCGCTCATGCGTCGTTCGAAGCGGGTGAAACAATCGCGCGATGAGAGCGCGTGTTCTCCGCCGGTCCGTGCTCGGGCTCTTGCTGGCCCTCGCTCCTCGCGCCGGTCGCTGCCGCCGACATCGCCGACGAGACGGCGCTCGCGGAGAAGTACGCCCCGGTCGTCCGCCTCGTCACCCAGGAGGAGGAGTGCGGCCCCGGCGAGCCGTACCGCCCGCTCGACGTCGACGTGCTCTTCGACGAGCCGACCGTCGCGCTGCGCGGCCCGTGGGGTGGGGCCGACGTGGTCGCGGTGGGGCCGTCCGCGGCCGACCTCGCGAAGGGCCTCTACGAGTACCACCTCGACTTCCCGGGCGACGCGCTCGATCCGGGCTGCGACTACGAGCGGTGGGAGCGCCGGATCACCGAGGGCATGCGCCCGGCGGTCTACGCGCACGTCGCGAGCGATCCCGGCTACCCCGGCAAGCTCGCGCTCCAGTACTGGTTCTTCTACAGCTTCAACGACTGGAACAACAAGCACGAGGGCGACTGGGAAATGATCCAGCTCGTCTTCGACGCTGCCACTCCGGCTGCGGCCCTCGCCACGGACCCCGTCGAGATCGGTTACAGCCAGCACGAGGGCGCCGAGCGTGCAGCTTGGGACGAGGACAAGCTCGAGCTCGTCGAGGGCACGCACCCGGTCGTCCACCCTGCCGCCGGCTCGCACGCCAACTACTTCGGCGAGGGGCTCTACCTCGGCAGCTCGGCGGAGCAGGGCGTCGGGTGCGACGACACCACGGGACCCACCTTCGACGCCGACGCGGTCGTCCGAACGATCCCGAGCGACCCTGCGGACGCCCGCAAGGCGTTTCCGTGGATCGACTTCGAGGGCCGCTGGGGCGAGCTGCAGAAGGCCTTCTTCAACGGGCCGACCGGGCCCAACCTGAAGGGTCAGTGGACCGAGCCGATCCTGTGGACGGAGGGGTGGCGCGACCGCAGCTACGCCGTCCCGGCTGGAGGCCTCCTCGGCACGGGCGCGACGGACTTCTTCTGTGGTGCCGTCGAAGGAGGCTCGGACGTGCTGCGCAGGGCCGTCAACGAGCCGCTGCCGACCCTGATCGCGCTCGGCGCACTGCTGGCGCTCATTCTGTACGGGATTGCGCGCACGACCTGGCATCCCACGGCGCCGCTGCGCGTGGCGCGCAGGCGGACCTTCGGGCAGACGCTGGCGGCGGCCGGACGCATGTACGTGTCGCACCTACCGCTGTTCCTCGGGATCGGGCTCGTGCTACTGCCCATCTCGGTCCTCGAGGCATTGCTCCAAGGCCTGGTCACGCACGCCTCCAGCCTCGCCGGGATCGACACCGAGGGCGAGGGCGGCGGCTTCCTCGTGCTGCTCGTCGTGGCGATCGGCACCGCATTGACGCTGCTCGGCCTCGGGCTGGTTCTGGCCGCGACGACGCGGGCCGTCGTCGCGTTGGACGAAGGGCAGCAGGTCGGGCCGGTCGGCGCGTACCGGGAGGCGCTCGGGCGCGCGCGACCGCTCGCCGGCGCCTTCGCGATCGCCGCCGTCGCCGTCGTGCTCCTCGGGGCGTCGATCCTCCTGATTCCGATCGCGATCTGGCTCGCGATCCGCTGGGCGCTGATCATTCCCGCTGTCGCGGTCGAAGGCCTGCCTGCACTGCCCGCCCTCAGACGCAGTGGACGGCTCGTGCGGCAGCAGCGGCTGAAGGTGGCCTCGCTGGTGGTGTTGGCGACCGCACTCGCGCTGGCGGCAGGCCCGCTTGTCGGCGCGCTGCTGATCCTCCTGACGAGCCTGCCCTTCGGACTGCTGAACGTGGTCGCCGGCGTCGTCTGGGCGATCGCACTGCCGTTCGTCGCGCTCACCACCGTCTACGTCTACTTCGACACGCTCGTCCGCGAGCGACTCGAACCGGACATCGCGCCCGCAGAGCTCCCCGCCGAGATACCGCTGCCCGGCTAGCGGGCGGCGATCGCCTCGGGCTCGGCTTCCGCGGCGATCGCGGTCGGCTTCGGCGCCACCCGCCAGAACCAGCCAGCCTCGCTCTCCCAGCGCGCGAGCAGGTCTGCGGTGCGCGGGGAGCCCGTGTAGCGCACGTGGCGCTCGAGCAGCGCGCGCAGCTCCTCGGGTCCGAGACCGTCCACACGCTCGGCCTCGACCAGCTGCTCGTTCAGGCGCAGCGGGAGCAGGTCGGCGCGGTCGTAGACGTAGATCACGCCGCCGCTCATGCCGGCGCCGAGGTTGAGCCCGTGCTCGCCGAGGATCACGACCGCTCCGCCCGTCATGTACTCGCACGCGTGGTCGCCGGTGCCCTCGACCACCGCCACCGCCCCCGAGTTGCGGACCGCGAAGCGCTCGCCGGCGCGGCCGGCGCAGAAGAGCTCGCCGCCCGTCGCACCGTAGAGCGCCGCGTTGCCGATCAGTACGGGATCGCCGAGGTCGTCCTCCGGCGGGGCGATCGCGATGCGGCCGCCGCTCATCGACTTGCCCACGCCGTCGTTCGCCTCGCCGAGGAGCGTCACCTTGACGCCCGCCGTGAGGAAGGCGCCGAAGCTCTGCCCTGCTGCGCCTTCGAAGCGCGCCCGGACCCGGCCCGGAGGAGGGTGCGCTCCGAACTCGCGGCCGATCCGCCCGCCGAGACGCGCACCGACCGCCCGGTCGCGGTTGGCGATCGGGTACTCGAGGTCGACCAGACGTGCCTCCGAGAGCGCCGGCGCTGCGTCCGCCGCGAACAGCTCTCCGAGCTCGCCCCCCTCCGGCTCGGGCGGCCGCTCGCCGCTGAACCCGGAGCCGCCCCGAGCCAGCAACGGCTTCAGCTCGAGCGAGCCGGCGCGGCTGTCTGCGGTCGCGCGAGGCTCGAGCAGCTCGGTCCGGCCGACGGCCTCGCCGACACTGCGCAGGCCGAGGCGCGCCAGGTGGGCGCGGACGTCTTCGGCGACGAGCACGAGGTACGTCTCGATCATCTCCGGCGTGGCCGCGTACTTGCTCCGGAGGTCGAGCCGCTGCGTGGCGATGCCCACCGGGCACGTGTCCAGGTGGCAGGACCGCACCAGCAGGCAGCCCTCCGCGATCAGCAGCGCAGTGCCGAACGAGAACTCGTCCGCGCCGAGCAGCGCCGCGACGACGATGTCGCGCCCGGTCTTCAGGCCGCCGTCGACGCGCAGTCGCACGCGCCCGCGCAGGCCGTTGGCGGCAAGCGCCTGCTGCGTCTCCGCCAGCCCGAGCTCCCAGGGCAGGCCGGCGTTCTTGATCGAGGACAGCGGGCTCGCCCCCGTGCCGCCGTCGCAGCCGGCCACGTGGACCACGTCGGCGAGCGCCTTGACGACGCCCGCAGCGACGAGGCCGATGCCCGCTTCCGCGACGAGCTTCACGGAGACGGCCGCGCCGGCGTTCACCTGCTTGAGGTCGAACACCAGCTGGGCGAGATCCTCGATCGAGTAGATGTCGTGGTGAGGCGGCGGCGAGATCAGCGGCACGCCCGTCTGGGTGTGGCGCAGCGCGGCGATCTCGTCCGTGACCTTGTGGCCGGGGAGCTGACCGCCCTCGCCCGGCTTGGAGCCCTGGGCGATCTTGATCTGCAGCTCGTCGGCAAAGGCCGCGTACTCGGGCGTGACGCCGAAGCGGCCCGACGCCACCTGCTTGATGCGCGAGTTGCGGTCGGTGCGGAAGCGCTCGGGATCCTCGCCGCCTTCACCCGAGTTGGAGCGGGCGCCGAGCCGGTTGAAGGCGATCGCGATCGTCTCGTGCGCCTCGGCGGACAGGGAGCCGTGCGACATGCCGCCGCTCGAGAAGCGCGCGACGATCGCCGCCGCGGGCTCGACCTCGTCGAGCGGGATCGGTGCCGCCGCAGGCACGAGCTCGAGCAGGTCGCGCAGCTCCAGCGGCTGCCGGCCGTCGACCAGGCCCGCGAACCGCTCGTAGTGAGCCGCTCCGCTCCCGTTCACGGCCCGCCGCAGCGCGTGGGCCGCCGCGGTCTCCTGCAGGGCCTCGACGACCTCGGGGCTCGTCGCGTGCCGCTCGCCGCCCTTGCGGAACTTGACGTAGCCGGGATTCTCGAGCTGGGCGCCCTCGCCCGCGGCTGCGAGTCGCTCGAGGCATTCCCGCTCGAGGTCGGCCAGCCCGATGCCGCCCGCCGGAGCGGCCGTGCCACCGAAGTAGGCCTCCACGAGGTCACGGCCCAGCCCGAGCGTGTCGAAGAGCTGCGCCCCGCGGTACGACGCCAGATCGGAGATGCCCATCTTCGACATCACCTTCAGGACGCCGTCCTCCACGGCCCGGCGGAAGCGGAGCTGAGCATCGGCGGGGGAGGGATGGTCTCCACCGAGCTTGTCCGCCGCCGCCAGGGCCGCGAGGGTCTCGAGCGCCAGCCGCGGGCAGACCGCGTCGGCGCCAAAGCCGAGCAGGCAGGCGAAATGGTGGCTTTCGCGCGGCTCCTCGCTCGCAACGAGGATCGAGGCGCGCGTGCGCAGGCCGGCCTGCACGAGTCGCCCGTTGACCGCCCCGAGTGCGAGCAGCGCGGGCACCGGCGCGCGATCCTCGCCGACGGCCCGCTCGTCGGTGAGGAGGAGCAGCGCGGCGCCGTTCGCCAACGCCGCCATCGCCTCCGCTGCGAGCCGCTGAGTCGCGAGGCGCAGGCCCTCGTCAGCGGTGAAGGTCGCGTCCAGCCGGGCCGGACCGAGCTCGTCGAGCGCGGACGGGAAGACGAAGAAGCTCTCGAGCTCGAGCAATCCGGGTGCCGGCCCGCCTGCGTCGAGAGCGGCACGGGCGCCGAGCAGCGTGCGCAGGCTCATCACCGAGCGCTCGCGGAGGTGGTCGATCGGCGGGTTCGTCACCTGCGCGAAGCGCTGGCGGAAGTAGCCGTAGAGCGGGCGGGCGCGGCCGGCGAGCGGCGGGAGCGCGGTGTCGTCGCCCATCGAGGAGGTCGGCTCGTGCCCGCCGGCCGCCGTGGGCCGCAGGACGAGCGTGAGGTCCTCGCGGGTGAAGCCGGCGGTGACGTGGCGCCCCGTCAACGAACCGTCGGGAACGGCGACCGGGTGGCCGGACGACGCAGGCAGCACGTTGCCGAGCCAGCGTCCGTACGGCCGCCGTCGCGCGAGCCGTCGCTTGATCGCCTCGCTCTCCTCCAGGCCGAAGCCGCGGGCGTCGACGGCCAGCATCTGGCCTGGGCCAAGCCGGCCTCGGCGTACGCGTGCGTCCGTCGGCAGCGGAATCGCGCCGGCTTCGGAGGCGCAGGCGACGAGGCCGTCGTCCGTCACGGCCCACCGGAGCGGCCTCAGACCGTTGCGGTCGAGCGCAGCTCCGACCACGCGACCGTCGGTGAAGACGACCGCGGCAGGGCCATCCCAGGGCTCGATGAGCGTCGCGTGGTAGCGGTAGAAGTCCCGGATGCGCTCCGGCCGCGCTGGATCCGCCTCCCACGCCTCGGGAAGCAGCATCGCGGCCGCGTGCCGCACGTCACGACCGCCGCGGACGAGCGACTCGAGCACGTTGTCGAGCAGCGCCGAGTCGGAGCCCCCGGGCTCGAGCGAGCCCGAGCCGCGGGCCCGCATCCAGTTGACGTTGCCGTCGATGGTGTTGATCTCGCCGTTGTGGCAGAGCAGGCGGAACGGCTGCGCACGCTCCCAGGACGGCTCGGTGTTCGTCGAGAAGCGCTGGTGGAAGATCGCGAACGGCACCGCGAGCGCCTCGTCGCGCAGATCGGGGTAGAACGAGGCGAGTTGGCCCGCCGCGCAGAGCGCCTTGTAGGTCACCGTCCGGAACGACAGCGAGCACACGTAGACGCCCGGATCGCCCGCGAGGCGCTTCCGTGCCCGGAACGCACGACGTTCGGCCTCCTCCGCGTCGGTGTTCAGGGCGCGCTCCACCACGAGCTGCTCGATCGCCGGCGCCGTGGCGCGAGCCGCCTCGCCGAGCGCCCGGGGATCCGTCGGCACGGGCCGCCACCCGACGATGCGGAGCCCTTCGGCAGCGCAGGCCGCCTCGACGCGAGCGCGTCCTGCCTCGTCGCGCAGGAACACCATCGCCAGCCCGCACCACGGACCCTGCACCAGCGCCGGAGCGAGCGGCAGCAGGACGCCGGCGCCGTCGCCGGTCAGACCGTCGGCTGCGACGGCTCCCCGATGCCCGACGCGCCGCAGTCCCTCGAGTGCGGCGTCCAGGATCGCCCGCGACGGCCGCCCCCGGACATCGGCGACGAAGCCGATGCCACAGGAGTCGCGTTCCGCGCCGGGGTCGTGAAGCGCCGGGTGCAGGTGGTGCCCCTTTCCGAGGAAGAACTGGAGAGATCCCGCCTACTGCGATTGACCTAGCCGGCGGAGGCGGGGAGCGGAACGCCGGCTAGCGCGTAAGGACGCGCGTGACGACGACGCTGGAAAACAAGAGAACGGTCGTCGCGCGGCTCATGGAAGACTCCACCGTAGAGCAGTGCCCGGACGACCGCAAGGGTCGCCCGGGCATGTGGGCGCTACGCCACTGCGAAGGTGACCGTGACCGTTGCCGCGATCGCCTGCTTGCCTGCCTCGATGGGGGTGGCGCCCGAGTCCCTGGCAGCCTCCGCCGCGTAGGGCATCGGCGGCTGCTGCTCGTAGCCGGACGACTCGACGACGGTGGTCACACGACCGACGTTGACGCCCGCGGCGTCCGCGATCGCCTCGGCCTTCGCGCGTGCCGCCTCGACGGCGCTCTTCAGCGCCTTGCGGTAGAGCTCGTCCCGGTCGCTCGACCGACAGCGACGGCCCCGAGGCGACGTTGGCGCCCGCGCCGACCGCGGCGTCGAGGGCGTCGCCGGCCTTCGCCACGTCGAGCTCGGCCGAGACGGTGTTCTGCGCGGAGTAACCGGTGATCGAGCTGCCGTCGCTGTTCGCGCTGCGGCCACAGCGAGACGTTGCTCGTCTGCAGGTCGTCCTTCGAGACGCCGGCCTTCCGGAGCGCGGCGATCACGCGGTTGAGCCGTTCGGCGTTCTGCGCGAGCGCCGTCTTGGCGTCGGGCGCCTGCGTCTCCACGCCCAGCTCGAGCGCGGCCTTGTCTGGCGTCGCCTCGACGTTGCCGGACGCGTTCACGGTGATGCCGCGCAGAGGCGTGCCCTGGTCGCTCCGCGCCTCCTCGGGGCGGCCGACGCCGGCGAGCGCTACCGTAACGAGGACGATCGCCGCAACGGCGGCGATGCGAATCGGTTTCATCGGTTCCTCCTGCTCGTGATGCGGGAGATACGGCGCCGAGCCCACGAGGCGTCACGTACGCTCGCCGGGTGCCCCGGTACTGCTTCGTCGACTGCCGCTGGCAGCTGGGCGAGCCTGAGCGGGGGCGGCAGCTGTACGAGGCCGGCCACATTCCGGGCGCGTCGTTCTTGGACGTGGAGGCGGACTTGTCGGCGCCTGCGGTCGAGGGCGGCGCCCGGCATCCGCTCCCGACGGCCGAGGCGTTCGCTGAGGCGGCAGGGCGAGCCGGCATCGGTCCGGACGTCCTCGTCGTCGCGTACGGGTCGGGCGGCGGCCCGGAGCGACTCTGGTGGCTGCTCCGCCACTTCGGCCACGACGTCGTCGGCGTCCTCGACGGCGGCCTCGACGCGTGGCGCGGGCCGCTCTCGGCCGGCGACGAGGAGATCGAGCCGGCGCTCTTCGAACCACGACCGGAGGCCGACGACACGATGAGCGCGGACGAGCTGGCCGCCCGCCTCGGCGATCCGTCGCTCGCGGTGGTCGACGCGCGCGTGCCGGCGCGTTTCCGCGGCGAGCAGAACCCGATCGACCGCGTCCCCGGCCGCATCCCGGGCGCCGTGAACGTCCCGTGGACGGACGCAGACGAGTTGCCGCGATCGGTGGTCGAAGCGGACGAGATCGTCGTCTACTGCGGCTCGGGCGTCACCGCGTGCGTGCCGCTGCTGGCGCTCCAGCGAGCGGGTCGCCCGGACGCGAAGCTGTATCCCGGCTCGTGGAGCGACTGGGAGTCGAGGAACCTCCCGATCGAACGCGGCTAGTGGGCGACGGTCGCGGCGAGCTCGTGCGCCCGCGCTTCCGAGATGCCCTCGCGCTGGTCGGCGCGGAGCGGATGATCCGTCTCGACGAGCTCGACCGTCGGTAGCCGCTCGACCTCGCGTAGCTGCAGCATGACAGGGAGGCCGTGCGTCGACTCGTACGGCGCGAGCTCGTTCGCGAGCTTGCCGACGAACGGCGGCTCGTCGCGGCCGTGCTCGTCGTCCCAGAGCTCGCCGAGCCTGTTGTAGCTCTCGCCGTCGACCTCGATCCAGGCGCCGTAGCCGAAGTAGGTGTCCAGCGCAGGAATCGGGAGCTCGAGCAGCCCGCGCACGTAGTAGTGCTCCTCGCCGTCCGGCGACCGAAAGACGCCGCTATCGCTGCCGATCTCGGCGCGTGCCTCACGCTCGTCTTCCGGGAGCTCGAACACCGGCTCGGGGAGCGCCATCCTGATGTCGAGCAGGAGCTCCTCGTGATGCTCGCCGCAGACGCTGCAGACGAAGCCCACGGCGACTACGCGGCCGAGGTCGCCCTGCCGAACATGTCCAGGTACGGCTGCCAGCCGTGCGGGATCCGTTGCGCGGCGAGCCGGATGAAGAGCACGGGGGCGGGCGGCTTCGGCGGCGCGGAGAGCGCCAGGCCGCTCTCCTCCAGCGACCGGTCGCCCTTGCGCAGATTGCAGGGCGCGCAGGCGGTGACGACGTTCTCCCACACCGACTCGCCCCCGCGCGAGCGGGGCACCACATGGTCGAGCGTCAGCCGCCCACCCGATGTGCCGCAATAGACGCAGCGCCACCCGTCGCGCGCGAAGAGCGCACGCCGCGAGATCTTGCGCTGGATCGCCCTCGGCACTCGGACGTAGTTGAGGAGCCGGATCACGTGCGGCCAGGGGAAGCTCGTCGCCGCCGCGCGCAGCGGCTGCTCGAGCTGCTCGATCACCTCGGCCTTGCCCTTGAACACGAGCACGTGGGCGCGACGAACCGTGCACACGTTCAGCGGCTCGTAACTCGCGTTCAACACCAGAACCTGGCTCATGCCCCCCAGAAATGTACCCATCGCGCCTGCGAACGCGAACTACATCGCGCACTAGGATGGCGCGTCGTGAGCGCTGCACTCCTCGCAGGGATCGCCCTCGCCGTCGCCGGTGTCGCCCTCGCGGCGGCCGGCGCGCTCTACCTCAAGCTCCGCCGGGTTCGCAGCGCGCAGTCGATCCTGCTGGGCGGCAGCAAGCACGACCTCGTCGACTTCGCCGTCTCGCTGCAGGGCCGGATCGACGACCTGCACCGCGCCGTGGACGAGGTGGCGACCGGCCTCTCCCGCGTCGATCGCCGCGTGGACGCCTGCGTCTCGAAGACCTCGGTCGTCCGCTACGACGCCTACGAGGGCGCGGGCGGCCACCAGTCCGCCTCGCTCGCGTTCCTCGACTCGGCCCGCTCGGGCGTCGTCGTCAGCGCCATCCAGGGCCGCGACTACGCGCGCATCTACGTGAAGGAGCTCGACCGCGGTCGCGCGCCGGTCGCGCTCTCGCCCGAGGAGCAAGAGGCTGTCGAGCGCGCTATGGCGAGCTAGAGGGTTCGGCGGGACATCGCTCAGCGCTGTTCCGCCGAGCCCTCTTACGTACCGAGGGAGAAGATGACCGGGTACTCGGCCGTGTTGTTCGACGTCCGCGTCTCGCCCTTCACCGGGGCGACCTCGACCTTGATCGACGTCCGGGTCGCGAACGGCACCTGACCGATCTTGCTGAACGTCACCGTCTGGCGCTCGCCCGGGTTGATGAGCGGCACGGTCTGCTTCTTCACGATCGGCTCCGGCTGCTTCTGGATCGTCAGCGTGACCACGACGCTGACTTCCTGCGAGCAGCCGGTGTCCTCGATCGTGACGGCGAAGCCGAGGTCCTCCGAGGCCTCGACGGTGTTCAGCGTCTGCGTCGAGAGCTCCGTCCCGGACGGGAGCGCCTTCAGCGACACGAGGCCGGTACCGCGTGGACTGCAGGGGCTGCCGCCGGTCGACGCTCCGCGCACCCGTTGCCAGATCGACGACATCAGCCTGGGAGTGGCGAGATCCGGGTCGCGCAGGAAGTTCGAGTCCGGGACCTGGACGCCGCGAACGCTCTGCTCGGCGAGCACGTTGCGCGCGGGATCTTTGTAGAGGTCATCCCACACGACGTCGCTGGCGAGCAGCCGGCGCGCCTGGACGGCCAGCGCCTGACCGGCCGTGCTGGCGCTCTTGATCTGCGCGGTCTGCCCGAACGCACGCTCGAGGCCGCGCAGGCCGCTCACCCGTAGCTGGAGCGCCTCGACCGCCGCAGGGTGGACGTCGCGGAGCGGCCCGGGAGCCTCGATGCCTTCGGCCTCGTTCACGCCCTGCTCCTGCTGCTGGGCGAGGCCCGACAGCTGCTGGCGGATGTCCGTCAGCTTGGCGCCCGGATCGGTGAGCAGGCCGTTGAGCCGGCGGCCGATCTGCTCCGACTGCGTCGCCACCTCGTCCACCTGGTCCGTGTAGTCCTGGTAGGTCTCCTGCTTCTGCGAACCGCGGCAGCTCTGGACGGCGAAGACGAGCAGGACGACGACGAGGATCGCGAAGGCGATCAGCCCGACGAGGCGCAGGAGCGGCGTGACGCCCGCGGGCGGGCGAATCGGAGGGCGACCACCGCGGCGCGAAGGACGGGTCGACTGAGCCTCCGTGGTCGCCGGCTCGTCCTCGAAGAAGTCGAACTCGATGTCGTTGTCGCGCTCGCTCATAGCGCTCCCACCCGCCGAATCGAGGCACTGTAACGCCCAAGTCGGCCGGAAAGGAGTTCATCCCCGCACGGCCAACCGGGAGTCCACGTGTCCACCACGGTGATCTCCCCACCCGACGAACAGCTCGTCCTCGGCCGCTACCGGCCGCTGCGACCACTCGGCAGCGGCGGCTCGGGCTCCGTCTGGCTCGCGCGCGACGAGGCCTCCGGGCTCGACGTTGCGCTGAAGCTCGTCCCGCGCGAGGGCAAGCCGGCAGCTCGCGCCGAGCGCGAAGCCGCCACCGCAGCGCGGCTGCGACACCCGAACTGCCTGCGCGCGTTCGCCCTCGCCCATGACGAGCGGCACGTCTACATCGCGTACGAGTACGTCCCTGGCCAGACGCTCCGCCAGCACATGCGTGCGGGCACGCTCACCGACCGTGAGGTGGTGGAAGCGGCCGCGCAGGTGCTCGACGGGCTCGCGCACGCGCACGGGAACGGGATCGTGCACCGCGACGTGAAGCCGTCGAACGTCCTGCTCGAGGACGGCGACCGCATGCACGCACGCCTGTCCGACTTCGGCCTCGCCCAGTTCGAGGAGGCCGAGACGCTGACGGCGCAGGGTGACGTGCCGGGGACGCTGGCGTACATCTCGCCCGAGCGGCTCAGCGGCCGCCCGGGGACGCCCGCCGCCGACATCTGGGCCGTCGGCGTCCTCCTCTGGGAGGCGCTCGCCGGGCGGCATCCCTTCCTGACCGGCTCCCCGGTCGATATGGCCCGCAAGATCGAGGCCGGCGCGCCACCGCTCTCGCAGGCGCGGCCAGATCTGCCCGAGCCGCTCGTCAAGCTCGTCGCCCGCGCGCTGTCGCCGGAGCCGGCGCGCCGGCCGGCTGCCGACCGCCTCGCCGCCGGGCTCAGGCGCTCGGTGGAGACGCCCAAGCCGCGCCGCAAACCCAAGCCGCAGGCCAGGAGCATCCCGCGGATCGCGCCGGCCGTCGACGTCCACCGGATCTCGGCTCCGCTGCTGGCGGCCGCCGTCACCGGCTGGAGCACGGCCGCCCTGCCCTTCTACCCCGCCGGCTGGCCGCTCGGCCTGGCGGCGCTCGCCGGCGGGCTCACGGCCCTGCGCCCGCGGGCCGGACTGGCGCTCGCGCTGGCGGCGCCCGTCTTTCCGCTCGGAAACCTGTCGCTCGGGCTTGCGCTGCTCTACGCGGCCGTGGCGACGGTCTGGCTGGCGATCTCCTGGCGCAGCCCACGGGAGGCGCTCCTCCCGGCGATCGGGCCGCTGCTCGGCGCGCTGTCGCTGCTGGCCCTGCTGCCACTGCTCCTGGGCGGCGTGCACAACACGGTGCGCCGAGCGCTGTACGCCGCCACAGCGGTGGTGCTCGCCGCGATCGTCGCCGGAATCCGCCGCTCACCGCTCCCGCTGACCGGCGAAGGAGCACCGCCCGTGCCCCTCGCGGGCCTGGACGGCCCGATCGACGCTGCGCGCCGGCTGCTCGACGCGTTCCCGCCCGTGCTGGCCTTCGAAATGCTGGTCCTGGCGGTCGCCGCGGCGGCGCTTCCGTACGTGGCACGACGTGGACTGTGGGAGCTCGCAGGCTTCGGCGCGCTGCTGATCGCAGCCCTCCTCCTACCGGATCCGCGGATCGCCGCGCTGCCCGCCGTCGCCGCCGTCTGGCTCACCTGCGGGGTCTGCGCCCTGAAGCGCGGGTAGCGGCGCTTGGCCTCGTTACCCTTCGCGCCGTGAGCGTGCTCCGCACCATCGAGGGAAAGATCGAGTCGCTGTTCGAGGGCGTCTTCGGTCGCGCGTTCCGCACACACGTCCAGCCGGTCGAGCTGGCCCGCAAGCTCGCGAAGGAGATGGACGACCACCGCACCGTCTCGGTCTCGCGCGTGTACGTGCCGAACGAGTACACGATCTACCTCTCACCGCAGGACCGCGAGCAGTTCGAGAGCTACGAGAGCTCGTTGCTGGTCGAGCTCCAGGACTACCTCGCAGAGCAGGCCAGGCGCGAGCGCTACGCGCTGCTGAGCCCACCGAAGGTGTTGATGGAGTCGGACGCGGATCTCGATATGGGCGAGTTCGGGATCGCGACGCGGATGGTGCAGCCCAAGGGCCGGGCTCCCGAGGAGGGCACACCCGCGCCGCAGGAGGAGCCCGGCGCGACGATGGTCTACAAGCCGCGGACGCCGCAGCCCACCGAGGCCGTCGCTCCCGAGGAGCTGGGCGTCGAGCGCGAGATCGTCTCGGTGACCATCGACGGGCAACCGCACACCCTCGACAAGCGAAGCGTGGTGCTCGGCCGCTCACGCGACTGCGACATCCGCCTCGAGGATCCCAACGTGTCACGCCACCATGCCGAGATCCGCCAGGAAGGTGCGACCTACTGGGTCGTCGACCTCGGCTCCACGAACGGGATCGAGGTCAACGGCCGCCGCGTCAAGCGCGCGAAGCTCGAGAACGCCGACCGCCTCACGCTGGGCTCGACGGAGCTCACCTTCGGCCGCAGCTTCCAATGATCGCCGTCTCCACCGTCGAGGTCGAGGAGCTGCTGCTCGGGCTCAAGGTCGCGTTCCTGGTCGTCCTCTACCTGTTCATCTGGCGGATCGTCCGTACGGCCAGCAAGGATCTCCGCTTGCCACAGGAGAGCTTCATCCTCGACCCTGAGCAGGCCGCCGCGCTGCGCAAGCCGGATGAGTTCCAGACCGGGGAGCTGGTCGTGCTGCGGAGCCCGGCACTCGTGGAGGGCGAGCGGCACCAGCTCAACTCGGCGGCGCTCACGATCGGCCGCAGCAACGAGAACGACGTCCCGCTGGACGCCGACGAGTTCGCGTCCTCGCGTCACGCACGCGTAGAGCCGAGGCGTGACGGCGTCTGGCTGGAGGACATCGGCTCGACGAACGGCACGTTCTTGAACGGCGCCCAGGTCGGCCGGCCGCGGCGCCTGATGCCCGGCGACGTGATTCGCGTCGGCGAGACTGACCTGAGGTTCGAGCAGTGACTCTCCGCACCGCGCACCTCACACATCCCGGCCGCAAGCGCCGCCACAACGAGGACTCGTACGTCCACGAGCCGCCGCTCTTCGCCGTCGCCGACGGGATGGGCGGCGCGAAGGCCGGCGAGGTCGCGTCGGGCCTCGCCGTCGAGGCGCTCCAGCTGCGGCCGGACGTGAGCGGCGACCCGGAGGAGTACGTCGTCGAGCTGATCCAGGAGGCGAACCGCCGCGTCTACACACGCGCGCACGAGGACGAGTCCGCCTCGGGGATGGGCACGACGATGACCGTCGCGCTCGTGGACGCCGCCGGCGGCCGCGTCATCTTCGGCCACGTCGGGGATTCGCGTGCCTACCGCGTCCGCGACGGCGAGCTCGAGCAGCTCACGAACGACCATTCGCTGGTCGGCGAGCTGATCCGCAGCGGCAAGCTCACACGCGAGGAGGCGGACGTGCACCCGCAGCGCTCGGTGATCACGCGGGCGCTGGGCACGGATCCGAACGTCGACGTCGACACGTTCGTCGTCGACGCCAGACCCGGAGACGTCTTCCTGATCTGCTCCGACGGACTCAGCTCGATGATCAGCGACCAGGCGATCCTCAAGGTCGTCGACGACAACCGCCGCGACCTCCGCGCGGCCGCCAAGGCACTCGTCGCGGCGGCGAACAAGGGCGGCGGCGACGACAACATCACCGTGGTCGTCTTCGCGCTCGACGGCGACGTCGAGGAGGAGACGCAGCGGATGGACGCGATCACTCCGCCCACAGAGGAAGACGGCGCCGGCGACGACGAGGACACGCTCTCCGGCCTCGAGGCCGCGCCGGCCGTCGGGACGATGGTCGTGAGCGTCGACGAGCTGCAGCAGCAGGCGGCCGACGAGGACGACGGCCTCGACGAGCGCCGCCGAAATCGGCGCGGCGGCGTCATCGCGCTGATCGCCTTGCTCGCCTTCCTCGCCGTGCTGGCGCTGCTGCTGCTGTGGGCGGCCGCGAGCGGCGGGGCCGCGGTCGCGTGACCTACCGGAACCGCGAGCTCCTGAACCTGATCGTCGTCGCCGCGCTGACGGCGATCGGCTTCGCGAGCGTCTACATCGCGCGGCAGGAGGTTGTCTCGACGAGCTCGCTCTCCTACGCCGGCTTCTTCTTCACGCTCTACCTCGCCGCGCACATCGTCGCGCGCGTGTGCGTGCCACAGGCCGATCCGTACCTACTGCCGATGGCCGCGTTGCTGACGGCGGTCGGCGTCACCGAGATCTATCGGCTCAATCCCGACGACGCCTTCCGCCAGGGTCTGTGGGTGGTGATCGGCGTTGCGCTCTTCTCCGCCACGCTGTTCCTGCTGCGCAAGGACTACCGCCGGCTCGAGACCTACCGCTACCTGTTCGGGCTGGGCGCCCTGGTCCTGCTCGTGCTGCCGGCGATGCCCGTGATCGGCCGGACGATCAACGGCGCGAACCTCTGGGTCGGGATCGGGCCGTTCCAGCTGCAGCCGGGCGAGCTCGCGAAGATCCTGCTGATCGTCTTCCTCGCCGGCTACCTGCGCGAGAAGCGCGAGGTGCTCGCGCAGGGACGTCTGAAGGACTTCGGTCCGCTGCTGGTGATCTGGGGCGGCGCGATGCTCGTCCTCTTCCAGACCAACGACCTCGGCAGCGGCCTCCTCTATTTCGGGATCTTCCTCGCGATGCTCTATGTCGCCACCGCCCGCGGCTGGTTCGTCGCGGCCGGCGCGGTGCTGTTCGTCGTCGGCGCCTCGGCGCTCTACCAGATCGTCCCGCGCGTGCAGGAGCGCGTCTCGGTGTGGTGGGACCCGTGGCCGCTGGCGCAGGACGAGGGCTACCAGATCGTCCAGTCGGCCTACTCGATCGGCCACGGCGGTTTCGTCGGCACCGGGCTCGGCAAGGGCACGTTCACCACGGTCGAGGGCAACTACGTGATCCCCTTCCTGAAGACCGACTTCATCTACTCAGCGCTCGCGCAGGAGCTCGGGCTCGTGGGCTCGGCCGCATTGCTGCTCGTGTTCATGCTCTTCGTGCTGCGCGGCTTCCGGATCGCGCTGCTGGCCACGGACGGCTTCTCGAAGCTGCTCGCGGTCGGGCTCACGTTCGGCTTCGCGCTGCAGACGTTCATCATCGTCGGCGGCGTCCTGCGGCTGATTCCGCTCACCGGGATCACGCTGCCGTTCGTGAGCTACGGCGGATCGAGCCTGCTGGCGAACTTCCTCATGCTCGCGGGTCTTCTGCTCATCTCCAACCGGGCCAACGCCCGCCTGAGCACATGAACCGGCAGATCACACGTGTCGCGGTGGTCGCCCTCGTCCTGCTGGCGGCATTGATCGTCGCAACGACCTACTGGCAGAGCTGGGCGGCGGCGGGCCTCAACGACCGCCAGGACAACCAGATCCAGCGGGTCGCGCAGTTCCAGATCAAGCGCGGGGAGATCTTCGCCGCCGATGGACGCACGCGGCTCGCCCGACGGATCGCGAAGAAGGTGCAGGGCAAGACGCTCTACTTCCGCCGCTACCCGTACGGCGGCCTCTTCGCCCACGTCGTGGGCTACTCGACCCAGGTGCGCTCGCGGGCCGGCCTGGAGCGGTCGATGAACGACTACCTCACCGCCTCGAACGCGAACCTGAGCACCGTCCTCGACACGACGCTCGACAAGCTCCGCGGCGGGACGATCGAGGGCAACGATCTCATCCTCACCCTGCGCCCGGGCGCGCAGAAGCTCGCCTACCAGGAGCTCGGCAGCCGCTGCGGCTCGGTGGTGGCGCTGGAGCCGAAGACCGGCCGCGTGCTGGTGATGGCGTCGTCGCCGAGCTACGACCCGAACCTGCTCGAGCGGCCCGGCGGCTACGCGAAGATCCTGAACAAGCGCGCCGACTGCCCGTCGCCGTCACCGCTCGTCAACCGCGCCACCTTCGGGCTCTACATCCCCGGCTCGATCTTCAAGGTCGTGACCGCGTCCGCCGCCCTCGACACCAACCGCTACACGCCCGAATCCAGCTTCGTCGACCCCGGCTACTGCGTCGAGTACGGCCGGAAGGTGACGAACTACTCCGACCAGAGCGGGCCTGCCGTCTACGGCCGCGTCAACCTGATCCAGGCGCTCGTAAACTCGATCAACTCCGTCTTCTGCAACATCGGCAAGGAGATGGGCCCGAAGCCCATCGTCGACTACATGAAGCGCTACGGCTTCTACTCGGTGCCGCCGCTCGAGACGCCGGTCAACGAGCGGCGCGCCAGCGGGCTGTACGACAAGGGCAAGCTCTTCCAGCCCGAGAACGCCGGCCAGGCCGACCCCGGGCGCCTTGCCTTCGGCCAGGAGCGCCTCCAGGTCTCGCCCTTGCAGATGGCGATGGTCGCCGGCGGGGTGGCGAACAAGGGCGTCGTGATGGAGCCCTTCGTGGTCCAGAAGATCCGCGCTCCGGACGGCAAGACGATCCGGCGCACGAAGCCGCACGAGCTCGGCCGCGCGATCAGCCCCCGGACAGCGGGGGAGCTCACTTCGATGATGACGGCGGTAGTGACGAGCGGCACCGGCACCGCAGCCCAGCTGCCCGGGGTCCAGGTGGCCGGCAAGACGGGGACGGCTGAAACCGGGGTCGCCGGGCACAACACCGTGTGGTTCATCTGCTTCGCGCCCGCTGACGATCCGAAGGTCGCCGTCGCCGTGATGGTCGAGGATCAGAACAGCACCGGCGGCGAGACCGCCGCCCCGATCGCAAAGACCATCTTGCAGGCGCTTCTGCCGTCCCAGTCGAATACCTAACCTT
Source organism: uncultured Actinomycetes bacterium (assembly GCA_963738205.1). Classification (GTDB taxonomy): domain Bacteria; phylum Actinomycetota; class Thermoleophilia; order Gaiellales; family Gaiellaceae; genus DATFQE01. The sequence goes on along the minus strand of CAVTVQ010000007.1, from coordinate 850,515 downwards.
GCGCAAGGAAGGGCGATGGCCGTCCAGGACACACTGATCAACACCCTTTTCGACGGGCGCTACCGGATCATCCGGCGGCTCGGCTCAGGCGGGATGGCCAACGTGTACCTGGCCGAGGACGAGGAGCTCGGCCGCCGGGTCGCGATCAAGGTCCTGGACGAGAAGCACGCGAACGACGAGCAGTTCGTCGAGCGCTTCCGCCGCGAAGCGAAGAACGCCGCCTCGCTCTCGCACCCGAACATCGTCTCCATCTACGACCGGGGCGAGGCCGAGGGCACCTACTACATCGCGATGGAGTACATCGAGGGCCGCACCCTCAAGGACCTGATCGTCACCCGCGGTCCGCTCCCCGTCGATAAAGCCGTTGCCTACGCGCGCCAGATCCTCGGCGCCGTCCGCTTCGCGCACCGCAAGGGCATCGTCCACCGCGACATCAAGCCCCACAACGTGCTCGTGGACACCGACGGCCGGCTGAAGGTGACGGACTTCGGGATCGCCCGGGCCGGCGCCAGCCAGATGACCGAGGCCGGCTCGATCATCGGCACCGCGCAGTACCTCTCGCCCGAGCAGGCGCGCGGCGCGCCGGTCGACCAGCGCTCCGACCTCTACTCGGTCGGCGTCGTGCTGAACGAGATGCTGACGGGCGCGGTGCCGTTCACCGGCGACACGCCGGTCGAGATCGCGATGAAGCACCTCTCGGCGGTGCCCGAGCCTCCGTCGGCGAGCCGGCCCGACGTGCCCGAAGACCTCGACCTGGTCACGCTCCGGGCGCTCGCGAAGGATCCCCGCGACCGCTTCCAGACGGCCGAGGAGATGGACTCCGAGCTCGGCCGCGTGGCCGCCGGGCTCAGCGTCACGGACGCCACCGCGGACGCGGCCACCGCCGTCCTCGCGGGGGCAGGAGTGTCCGACGCGGCGCCGACCGCCGTCGTCCGCAGGCCGCCGCCCCCGCCCTACGCGCCGGCCGGAGGCTACCGCTACGAGGAGCCGCCGCCACCGGCGCGACGCACGATCTGGCCGTGGCTGCTCGCGCTCGGGCTCGTGGTGGCCGCGGCGATCGCGGGCCTGTACGCCTACGAGCGCATCCAGGATGAGCTGAACGCGAATCGGCCGGTGGCGGTGCCGCTGCTCGAGGGACAGGAGGAGGCGCTCGCGGTCAACAACATCCTCGACAGAGGGCTGGAGCCGAACGTCGTTCGCGAGTTCCAGCCCGACGACTCGCAGAAAGGCAAGGTGGTCGACCAGGATCCCGAGTCCGGCGAGCGGATCGAGCGTGGGAACATCGTCACGATCCACGTATCGCAGGGGATCCGGAAGGTCGACGTGCCCTCGGTGAAGGGGCTAAGCGTGGCCGACGCGGTCAGCCGGCTCAAGGACGCGGGGCTCAACGCCAAGTCGTTCGAGGTCTTCTCGCCCGAGCCCTCGGGCACCGTGGTCGCGCAGGATCCAGGCCCGGGCAAGCGCGTGCCCGAAGGAACCTCGGTGCGCATCAACGTCTCGCAGGGCGCCAAGCCGATCGCCGTCCCGAACGTCGTCGGGCAGAGCTTCGAGGACGCAAAGGCCGCTCTCGAGGCGGAGGGCTTGGTGGTGAAGCGCCAGGACCAGAACTCGAACGTCGAGCCGAACACGGTGATCGACACGAGGCCGACCCCGGGGTCGGAGCTGCAGCGCGGCGCGACGGTCACCGTCGTGGTCTCCAAGGGCCCGAAGGACGTGGCGATACCGAACGTCGAGGGCCTTGACGAGGAGGCCGCGCGCGTGAAGCTGGAGGACGCGGGCTTCTCGGTATCGGTCACGGACGAGCCGACCGACGACCCCGCGAACGACGGATTCGTCCTCGCGCAGGACCCCCCGGCCGGCGACCGGGCGGAGCCGGGCGCCTCGATCGTGATCTTCGTCGGGCGCTTCTCCGAGCAGCAGTGAGCGGGAAGCCGCGCGTCGCGATCGTCATGGGCGGACGTTCGAGCGAGCACGAGATCTCGCTTGCGTCGGCGCGGTCGGTCGTGGACGCGCTCGAGGGCGCCGGCTACGAGACGGTGGCGATCGAGATCGGTCGCGATGGACGCTGGGCCTTGCCAAGTAACACTGTGTCACTTGAACGAAAAGCGTCTGACCAGGCGGGATCCAACACAAGTGACACTGTGTCACTTGCCCGCGACACGGCCGGCGAGACGCTGCCGATTCCAACCGACGGAAGCGTGCCGGCAGCGCTTGCCGCCGTCGACGTCGTCATTCCGGTCCTGCACGGGCCCTTCGGCGAGGACGGGACCGTCCAAGGGCTGCTCGAGCTGGCCGACGTGCCGTACGTCGGGGCGGGGGTGGCGGCCTCGGCGCTCTGCATGGACAAGGACTTGTTCAAGAAGGTCCTGCGCGACAGCGACATCCCCGTCGCGCGCCACCACGCGATCCGGCTCGCCGACGCGATCGAGAACCCCTTCGGCTATCCGGTATTCGTCAAGCCGGCGCGGCTCGGCTCGTCGGTGGGGATCACGAAGGCGCACGACGAAGCCGAGCTCGAGCGGGCCGTTGCGCTCGCGCGCGAGCACGACGAAAAGGTGCTGATCGAGGAGTTCGTCGCCGGCACCGAGGTCGAGTGCAGCGTCCTCGGCAACCTCGACACGCCCCCGATCGCCTCACTCGTCGGCGAGATCGTTCCCCACGCCGAGTGGTACGACTACGGCGCCAAGTACGACGACGGGGGCATGGACCTGATCGTCCCGGCCCGGATCCGCGAGGACACGGCACGCCGAGTTCAGGAGCTGTCCGTCGACGCCTTCGTCGCGACCGACTGCGAGGGCATGGCCCGCGCGGACTGCTTCGTGCGCGAGGACGGCGAGGTGATCGTGAACGAGCTGAACACGATCCCCGGCTTCACCGCGACGAGCGTCTACGCCAAGCTCTTCGAGGCCTCCGGGATCCCGTACGCCGAGCTGCTCGAGCGGCTCGTCCAGCTCGCGGTCGAGCGCCACGAGCGGCGCTCGCGGCTCAAGTTCTAGGGACGGACACCTCGTTCACGTGCGCCGTGCCGCCGTCGGGCAGGCGGAGCCAGATCAGGTAGTAGCTGTACGCCTTGTCCTTCGTGTCGAGGTCGAACGTCGTGGTCGAGCCGACCTCCTGCTCGCCCGAGACGTCCACGAACGGACCGCCCGGGCTGTTGCCGGCACGGATCTTCGCCGGGAAGCCGGGAGTGTCGGTTGTGACCCGGAGCTCCCTCAGAGCCGCCGAGGGCTTCGACTCGACCACCAGGCCGACGCCCGACTTGGTGAAGTCGTCGTAGCGCTCGGTCGTCCAGTACGTCGACGGATTGCCGTCGGTCGCGGCCGGAACCGCCTCCGGATGCTCACCGTCACCGCCCTCGGGGTCGAAAGCAGCGGCCCCTGTGAGCTGCACCGACGCGGGCGGTGGCGGAGCCGCGCCGGCGCCGTTGCGGTTCTGAACCCCGTCGACGAGCAGGTAGACGCCGCCTGCGAGCGCCAGGACGACGAGGGCGAGCGCGATCAGCACGCCCGGCCCGCGCCGCCGCTGCCGACGGCCCCCTCCACTGCGACGTCGCCGCGCGGCCGCGGGCACCACCATCGTCCGCTCCGACTCGTCGCCGCCGTAGCCGTCGAGCTCGACCTGCGAGCTCTCGAGGTCGTCGGCGAGCTCCTGCATCGAGGCATGCCGGTCGGCCGGGTGCTTGGCCATCGCGCGCTGCAGCACGAGGTCGAGGCGAGGCGGGCAATCCGGTCGGCGCTCCAGCGCGCTCGGAACCGGCTCGTTCAGATGCTGCATCGCGACGGCGACGAAGTTGTCGCCGCCGTACGGCACGTCGCCCGTCAGGAGCTCGTAGAGGACGATGCCCAGCGAATACACGTCCGTCTGCGCATCCACGTTCTGGCCCTGGGCCTGCTCGGGCGCGATGTAGTCGCTCGTCCCCATGACGGTGCCGGTCTGCGTGACGCCGTCGACGTCGAGCGACCTCGCGATGCCGAAGTCGGTCACCTTCGCGCGCCCGTCGTCGTTGAGGATCACGTTCTGCGGCTTCACGTCGCGGTGCACGATCCCGCGCTCGTGCGCGTAGCCCAGCGCCCGCGCGATCTGCAGCCCCAGCCCGATCGCGTCGCGCACGGGCAGCGGGCCCTCGCGGTTGACGAGTTGCTTGAGGTTCTCGCCCTCGACGAACTCGAAGACGATGAACTGGCGCCCGTCCTGCTCGCCCCGGTCGATCACCGTGACGATGTTCGGGTGGGCGAGCTGAGCGACCGCCCGCGCCTCGCGCCGGAACCGCTCCACGTAGTCGGGGTCGAGCGTGTAGTGCTCATGGAGGATCTTCAACGCCACCGAGCGCTCGAGCAGGCGGTCGCGCGCCTTGAAGACGCTGGACATTCCGCCGGTGCCGACGAGCTCCTCGAGCTCGTAACGCTCGACGATCACCTCGCCTACCACGGTCAGGACGTTAGCGCGCGTAGAGATGACGTCAGGCGCCGAGCACGTGCTCGATCGCCTCTTCCCAGACGCCCAGGGCCTCGTCGAGCTCCGCGTCGGAGAGCACGAGCGGCGTGAGCACCCGGATGCAGTTCGAGTAGATGCCGGACTTGAGGAGCAGCAGCCCGTGGCGCGCGGCTTCCTCGACGACCTCCGTGGCGGCTTCGGGCGCCGGCTCCTTCGTGTCGGGGTCGCGGACGAGCTCGATCGCCAGCATGGCGCCGAGCCCGCGCACGTCGCCGATCTGCGGCCAGCGCTCCTGCCACGACTGCATGCGCGACCGCATCGTCTCGCCCAGCGCCACCGCGCGCTCGCAGAGCCCTTCCTCGTCGATCACGTCGAGCACTGCCAGCGCGGCCGCCTGGGCGACGGGGTTGCCGACGTAGGTGCCGCCGATAGCCGAGTCGCCGGGCGCATCCATGATCTCCGCCTTGCCGATCACGCCCGAGAGCGGCAAGCCGGCCGCGATCGACTTGGCGACCGTGATCAGGTCCGGCTCGACGTCGTAGTGCTCGATCGCGAAGAGCTTGCCCGTGCGCGCGAAGCCGGTCTGCACCTCGTCGACGACCAGCACGATCCCGTGCAGATCGCAGATCGCACGCAGGCCCTCCATGAACTCGGGCGGCGCAACCTGGAACCCGCCTTCGCCCTGCACCGGCTCGATCACGATCGCAGCGACGGTCTCGGCCGCGACCTGCGTGACCAGGGCGCGCTCGAGCGCATCCAGCGCCGCCCGCGCGCTCGGGCCCCGGTAGTGCTGCGGGAAGGGAACGCGGTAGACCTCGGGCGCGAACGGTCCGAGCCCCGCTTTGTACGGGTGCGTCTTCGAGGTGAGCGTGAGCGAGAGCAGCGTCCGCCCGTGGAAGCCGCCCTCGAAGCCGATCACCGCCGGCCGGCCCGTGAACGCGCGCGCGAACTTGATCGCGTTCTCGACGGCCTCGGTGCCCGCGTTGAAGAAGGCGGCCTTACGCGGGCCCGAGAACGGCGCCAGCTCGCACAGCCGCTCGGCGAGCGTCACATAGACCTCGTACGGAACGATCGTGAAGTCGGTGTGGCTGAAGTGCCCGAGTTGCTCCTGCGCGGCCTCCACCACGCGCGGGTGCGAGTGACCGACGTTCAGGCAGCCGACGCCGCCGGCGAAGTCGATGAACGTGTTGCCGTCGACGTCCGTGAGCATCGCGCCGCGACCCTCCGCCACCACGATCGGCAGGTAGATCGACAGCGGATCGGCGACCACCTTCTGCTTGCGCGCCAGAATCTCCCGGGAGCGGGGTCCAGGGATCTCCGTGCGCAGCTCGATCGACTTCGTCGTCGCCATCAACCCAACGATAGACGGACCGCCCGGACGGTCAGGTGCCCTTAAGAGAGGGTTACCGCCTCGATCGTTGCGTCGTCGTTGGGCTTGTCGCCGGCGTCTCGAGGCACCTCCACGATCGTGTCGACCACGTCCATGCCGGACGTGACGCGGCCGAACACCGTGTGCTTGCCGTCCAGCCAGGGAGCAGCCTCGGTGACGACGATGAAGAACTGGCTGCCGTTCGTGTTGGGGCCGGCGTTCGCCATCGCCAGCGCGCCGCGCTCGATCTTGTGCTGGTTGAACTCGTCCTCGAACGTGTATCCGGGGCCGCCCGTGCCGGTGCCGGTGGGATCCCCGCCCTGGATCATGAAGTCAGGAATCACCCGATGGAAGATCACGCCGTCGTAGAAGCCGTCTTTCGCGAGCTTGCTGAAGTTGTCGACGGTCTTCGGCGCGTCCTCGTCGAAGAGCTCGATCTCGATCGTGCCGTGATTGGTCTGGAGCGATGCATTCGTCATGGAGCGAGACGCTAGCGGACGGCTCACCGCTGCGAGCAGATCCACACGAAAGGCACACCGTTTTGCCGCTCGGCGGCGGGCAGACTGACGCCCGGCACGGCAACTCTCCTCCGTCTGCCTGCCGGCCTGAGCCCGCGGAGGGGTCGCGTCTTGGGGGAACGCGACTCCTCCAGGGGCTCGCCTACGGTGGTCGTACTCTTGGCGCGTGATCGTCGCGCACCTCGACCTCGACGCCTTCTTCGCGGCCGTGGAGCAACTGGAGCAACCGGAGCTCCGCACACAGCCGCTCGTGGTCGGCGGTGACCCCCGCGGGCGGGGCGTGGTGGCGACGGCGAACTACGTGGCTCGCCGGTACGGCATCCACTCGGCGATGAGCTGCGCCGAGGCGCTGCGACGCTGTCCGCACGCAGTCTTCTTGCGTCCGCGCCATCGGCTCTACAAGGACTACTCGCGGGCGGTATGGGACGCCGTTCGCGAGGTCGTCCCGACCGTGGAGCGAACCGGCCTGGACGAGGGCTACCTCGACCTCGGCGAGGTCGTCGAGCACTTCCGCGAGGCGCGCGTGCTCGCCGAGGCCGTGCAGGCCTCGGTGCGCGGCGCGACGAGCCTCACCTGCTCGCTGGGCGTGGCCACGTCCAAGGTGGTCGCCAAGGTGGCGAGCGACCGCCGTAAGCCGGGCGGCCTGACGGTCGTCCTGCCGGGCCGCGAGGCCGCGTTCCTGGCGCCCTTCGAGGTGCGCAAGCTGCCAGGGATCGGCCCGCGGGCGGAGCAGCGCCTGACGGCCACAGGTGTCGCGACCGTCGGCGACCTCGCCGTCCTCGACGACGGCGCGTTGCGCCGGCTCCTCCCCGGCAAGGTGGGGACGATGCTCCGCGACCGCGCTCGCGGGGTCGATCCACGTGGCCTCGAGCTGTCGTCGGAGCCGGTCTCCGTGTCGAACGAGGAGACGTTCGACCGCGACATCGCCGACCGCGAGCAGCTCGCAGACGAGGTCCGGCGCATGGCCGTCACGCTCGCGGAGCACCTCGAGTCCCGCGGTTACACCGCCCGCACCATCACGACGAAGGTGCGCTACCCCGACTTCTCGATCCGCAGCCGCTCGACCTCACTCCCCGTCGGCACCGACGACCCCGAGCGGATCGGCGAGCTGGCATGCGGGATGCTCGAGCGCGCGCTCGCCGATCGGCCCGGCGCACTGAGGCTGGTCGGCGTCGCGCTGTCCGGGCTCGACGCCCACCGCCAGCTCGTCTTGGTCTAGGAAACGCTCCTACCCCCAGCGGAAGCCGGTGGCGCTCGGCTCCGGCGCCAGCGGGCTCGTCGGCAGGCCCGGGCTGGGCTCGGGCAGGTTGAAGCCGCCCGGAGCCACGTCGTTGGGTGCGTCCGCATGGAACAGCGACGCGAGGTACTGGATTTGGCCCCGCCCCGGGCCGAGCTCCCACTGCCCGCCGCCGTACGGGCGGATCGCCTGCTCGGCGCAGTAGTCGTACGCATCCATGAGCCGGCGCAGGCTGCCGAAGCGCGACGGCTTGATGTTGATCGTGCGCGGCGGAAACGGCAGCGCCTCGATGTCCTCGACCGAGTGGATGATCGCGTCCCAGGTGATCCGGTCGCGGTGGGGCTTCAGGATCGCGTCGGTCTCGGGCGTCAGCGCCGGATCCTCGATGAACGCCTCCGGGAAGCCCTCCACGACGAGGCGGTAGAGCTTCGGGTCGGGCGGCTGGTCGACGGCGGTGCCTTCGTACTGGCCTTTCAGGTCGACCGACTCGACCGCGCCGAGCTCGGCGAGCTCGGAGACGAGCGCCTGATCCCACGTGCTGCGGGGGTCGAGCTTGAACTGCAACTCCGGGTACAGCTCCAACAGCCCGCGCACGCGGGCCGTGCTGGGCGGGTCGCCCAGGTTCATCGAGACGACGAAGCGGATCGGCCTGGGGTCCAGGCCGAAGACGTCGGCGAGCGACTCGCCTGCCTGGCGCAGGGCAAGGTCGAGGGCCGCGCTCTCGAACGCCCAGCGCCGGTAGTCGTACGAGGCCTTCATCGCTGGTCCGCTCGGGAACAGCTCCAGCCGTCCGATCAGCTCGGAGAACGAGTCGAGGGTGTGCGAGCCCGTGATCGGCAGGTCGGTCGCCTCGGCCTGGAAGGCGGTCTGGTCCTCGGCCGTGTAGGTCACGTCCTCACCGATGCCCTCTTCGCCCGCTCCCTGCAGCCGGATCACGGTCGACACGCGCGTGAACTCCGGGGACACGGGCTGCTCCAGGCGTTCGAGCGAGTAGGACTCGAGCTCGAGCGCGAGGTCGGCCAGTCGGTCGTAGGTCGCCACGGACGCGAACCCTAAGGCTCTAGGATCGAGCCCGTGGTCCTGTCCGACCGCACCATCCGCCGGCTGCTCGACGAGGGCCGTATCGAGATCGACCCGCTGGACGCCTCGCTGATCCAGCCGTCGAGCGTCGACGTACGCGTCGACCGCTACTTCCGGGTGTTCCACAACGCCCGCTATCCGTTCATCGACGTGAAGGAGCCACAGGAGGACCTGACCGAGCTGGTCGAGGTCGACGAGGAGACGCCGTTCATCCTCCATCCGGGCGAGTTCGTGCTCGGCTCGACGCTCGAGCGGATCAGGCTGCCGGACGACCTCGTCGCCCGGCTCGAGGGCAAGTCCAGCCTCGGGCGCCTGGGCCTGCTGATCCACTCCACGGCGGGCTTCATCGACCCCGGTTGGGACGGCCACGTCACGCTGGAGCTCTCGAACGTGGCCAACCTGCCGATCACGATCTACTACGGGATGAAGATCGGACAGGTCTCGTTCGTCCAATTGAGCGAGCCGGCCGAGACGCCGTACGGCGCGGACGCCATCGGCTCCAAGTACCAGGGCCAGCGCGGCCCGACGCCCAGCCGCTACTGGAAGAACTTCGACCGGGAGCCGGTCTGAAGGTTCTCGTCACCGGGGCGACCGGGTTCGTCGGCCCTGCGGTCGCGAACGCGATCGTCGACGCGGGCCACGAGGTGCGGGTGTTGGAGCGCGAGCCCGGCTCGTGGAGCAAGGCCGGCATTCGCTGCCAGGAGGCGGTTCAGGGCGACATGACCGACCCGGACAGCCTCCGTCGCGCCGTCGCGGGCCGAGACGTCGTCGTCCACCTCGTCGCGATCAGGCAGGGCAAGGACGAGCAGTTCCGCCGGATCATGATCGAGGGGACGCGCTCTCTGATCGCCGCCGCCAAAGACGCGGGCGTCAAGCGGTTCGTCCTGATGAGCGCGCTGGGCACGAACGACGAGACGAAGGACCTCGTGCCGTACTACAACGCGAAGTGGACGGAGGAGCGCGACCTCGAGGCGTCGGGCCTCGACCACGTGATCTTCCGGCCGAGCTTCGTCTTCGACCGCGACGGCGGGATCCTGCCGACCTTCCGCAAGCTCGCGAAGGTGGCACCCGTGACGCCGATCCCCGGCAAGGGCACGCAGAAGATCCAGCCGATCTGGCGGGACGACGTCGCCGCCTACTTCGCCGCCGCCGTCGACAAGCCGGAGGCCGCGAACCGGACGTTCGACCTCGGCGGTCCCGACCAGGTCTCCTGGAACGAGTTCTGGACGCGGCTCAAGGAGGCGCTCGGGGTGGGCCGGCCGAGCGTGCACATGCCGATGGGCTTCATGCGTCTCAACGCGCTCGTCACCGAGCGCCTCCCCGGCAACATCCCGCTCACCCGCGATCTCCTCAAGATGCTCGAGGCCGGCGACAACGTCGTCTCGGACAATGCAGCGGTCGAGACGTTCGGGATTCCGCTCGTGCCGCTCGACGAGCAGCTCCGCCGCGCGACCGCCTAGTACCGTCCGCCCGGTGGGGCTGACCGAGCGCATCGCGCGATCGTGTGCAGCGCATCCCGGACGCACCTTCGCCGGCTGGGGCGGCGCGCTCGTCGCTTCGGTGCTCGCGATCGCGTTCCTGATGACGGGGTTGACGACCGACGCCACCCTCGCGAACAACCCACAGTCGGACCGAGCGCTCGACCTGCTCGAGCGCTCCTTCCCGCCCGACCCTCGCTCGCAGGTCACCGACCTCGTCGTCGTGCGCTCCGAGCGACTGACCATCGACGACCGGCGCTTCCGCAGCTTCGTCGAGGGTGTCGTCGACGACCTCGGTGCCAGCAACGCGGTGAACCAGGCGCGCACGTACTACGAATCCCGCAACCGCGCGCTCGTGTCGGCCGACCGGCACGCCACGCTCGTCCCGATCGCGATCGTGAGCGAGGACGCGGCCGGCGAGGTGATCGACATCGTCGAGCAGCGAAGCGGCCGTTCGGGGTTCACCGTCACCGTGGCCGGCAACCAGACGCTCGACCACGACTTCAACCTGGTCTCCGAGCGAGACCTGCGCGAAGGCGAGCTGCAGTTTGGGATCCCGGCCGCGCTGATCATCCTCGTGCTCGTCTTCGGCGCGGTAGTCGCGGGCCTCGTGCCGCTGCTGATGGCGATCTTCTCGATCCTCGCCGCGCTCGGTCTCGTCGCGGTCCTCTCACAGCAGTTCGAGCTCTCGATCTTCATCGTGAACATGCTCACGGGCATGGGGCTCGCGCTCGGGATCGACTACTCGCTCTTCGTGATCTCGCGCTACCGCGAGGAGCGGGCGGGCGGGCGGCCGCCGCCCGAAGCCATCGGCGCCGCCGGCGCCACCGCCAGCCGGGCCGTGCTCTTCAGCGGCTCGGCCTTCGTCGTCGCGATGTTCGGGCTACTGCTCGTGCCGTCGTCGATCATGCGCAGCCTGGCGGCAGGCGCGATCCTCGTCGGGATCACGTCGGTGCTGGCGGCGCTGACACTGCTGCCGGCGATCCTCGGCGTGCTCGAGGACGGGATCGACCGGCTCCGGATCCCGTTCGTCGGCCGCGGCTTCGGCGAGAGCCGCTTCTGGGGAGCGATCGTGGACGGCGTCCTGCGCCGCCCTGTCGTCAGTCTGGCCGCCGCCACGCTGCTGCTGGTGCTGTTGACCCTGCCGGTGTTGGGCCTCAAGATCGGCACCGCTGGCGTCAGCACCCTTCCGGACGACCTCGCGTCCAAGCGGGGCTTCCTGGCGATCCAGCGCGACTTCGCGAACCAGAGCGTCGACCCGGTTCAAGTCGTGGTCGCGGACGACTCCCCGCAGACCGAGCGCCGGCTCGAGCAGCTGCGGGATCGGCTCGCCTCGGATCCGCGCTTCGGCGAGGGCGAGGTGCGGCAGGCCAAAGGCACGTCCGTACTGGAGGCGCCGGTCCGCGGCGACGAGGTGTCCGACCAGGCTGTCGCCGCAGTGCGCGACCTCCGCAACCGGATCGTTCCGCAGGTCTTCGGCGCGGAGGGTGTCGCGGTCTACGTCGGCGGCACGACCTCGGAGAACATCGACTACTTCGACGCAGTCACCGACCCCGCGCCGTACGTGTTCGCGTTCGTCCTCGGCCTGACGTTCATCCTGCTCACCGTCGCCTTCCGCTCGCTGGCGGTGCCGCTCACCGCGATCGTGCTGAACCTGCTGTCCGTCGGCGCCGCCTACGGCCTGCTCGTGCTGGTCTTCCAGGAGGGTGTGGGCAACGAGCTGTTCGGCTTCACGCAGGTCGACACGATCGAGGCCTGGGTTCCGCTCTTCCTCTTCTCGGTCCTGTTCGGCCTGTCGATGGACTACCAGGTCTTCCTGCTCAGCCGCATCCGGGAGCGTTACGACCAATCGCACGACACGCGCGACGCCGTTCGCTGGGGCGTCGCCTCGACCGCGCGCATCATCACGGGCGCCGCGCTGATCATCGTGGCCGTGTTCGCCGGCTTCGCCCGCGGCGACCTGGTCATGTTCCAGCAGATGGGCTTCGGCGTCGCCGTCGCGCTGATCATCGACGCGACGATCGTCCGCTCGGTGCTGATGCCGAGCGTGATGGTGCTCCTCGGCCGGCGGAACTGGTATCTGCCGAAGTGGCTCGACTGGCTGCCGCACTTCGAGGTCGAGGGACGCGCCTCGAAATAGAAAGAGGCCGCCCGAAGGCGGCCTCTGTTCCGGATACCAGCTTGGTCTGAGTAGGGACGCTTCCTGCTCGGCAAAGGCCGGCGGCGCGTTACGCGTCGTCCCCCACGCTGGCTAGACGGTTCCCCTTGGGTCTCGGGGACACGCGTCCCTACCCGCTGGCACCTCCACTGCCCGTACTTGAATCTGTCACTACCGGACCACCTCCTTTCCGCGGTAGCCCTACTGTAGCCGTTCGGAGCGGCTAGCTGGCTGTGCGCCTCGTCGCCGGGGTGCGATGGACGGTGCGAGGCAAGGACGCAGGGAGCGTTCGTATCCGGAGGCATACGGGCGCGACTGAGGACGCCGCTTCGCGCCGTCCAGCGCGGCCCGGCGGCACAGGCCCTCAGTCGGCTAGTCGCTCACTCAAGACGACTGACAACTCAAGTCCGCGGTCGTGTGTGACGGTGACGCTCTCGAGCGTCGGGTCGGCCTGGCGGGCACGCGAGTACAGCTCGAGCGGCTCCTTGTGGGAGATGACGTTGTCGGCCACGACGAGTGCGCCGGGCTCGAGCTTCGGCCGCGCGAGCTCGAAGAGCGGCTCGTAATCCTCCTTCTCCGCGTCCAGGAAGACGACGTCGAACACGTCGTCGATCTTCGGCAGCTCCTCGAGCGCGTCGCCCTCGATCAGGTCGGCCCATTCCTCCAGGCCCGCCTCGGCGATGTTCCGCCGCCATTCCTCGCACTTGACCGGATCCTTCTCGATCGACAGAACGTGGCCGCCGAGGTAGCGGACGCCTGCGGCGAGCCAGATCGTCGAGTAGCCGCGCGAGCCGCCGAGCTCGAGCACCTCGCAGTCCGTCTGCGGCGCGACGAGCGAGAACAGGAACTGGCCCGTGGTCCGCGCGACCTGGCGCGAGCGGCGTTCGCGCGGAACGCCCTGCTCCCGCTCCTCTGCGTCCTGCTGCTCCAGCCGTTGGAGGACGTTTCTCACGTGGTCGTCGAGCACGGCCGCAAACGCTACCGCGCCCGCGAAAGGCGGCTCAGCGCAAGTCGACCTTGACGATCCCGTCCTCGACGAAGACGGGGAAGGTGTCGACAGGGAAGACCGCCGGCAGCGTCCGGGCCTCGCCCGTGCGGATGTCGATGTTGGCGCCGTGGCGCGGGCAGACGGCGACGCCCTCCTCGATGTCGAACTCGCCCTCGCAGAGCGGCCCGTCGTCGTGCGAGCAGCGGTCCTCGAGCGCGTAGTACTGGCCGCCCAGGTTGTAGACGCCGACTGCGAGCTGGCCGGCGTGGACGATCTTCACCTCGCCCGGTGGGAGCTCGTCGACCGGGCAGACGACCACAGCGGAGAGGTGGTCAGCCAGTGCTGCCGAAGTCCAGCTCGTCCGCGAGCCCGGCCCACTCGTCGGGCAGCGGCGTCCCCTTCGCCTTGTGCAGCGCGACCTTGAGCACGCCCAGGCCGAGCAGCGCGCACTTGAGGCGGATCGGCGTCAGCGGGATGCCGATCTCCTCGAGCAGCTCGTCGCGCGGCATCGCGGCGATCTCGCTGGCCTTGCGGCCCTGGACCATCTCGGTGAGCATCGACGTTGCCGCCTGGCTGATCGCGCAGCCGCGGCCGGAGAACTTCACCTCGTCGATCGTCTCGCCGTCCTCGCCCAGCGCGACGTAGATCGCGACCTCGTCGCCGCAGAGGGGGTTCTGTCCCTCGGCGGCCGCGTCCGCGCCGTCGATCACCCCGTGCCCGCGCGGGTTCTTGTAGTGGTCGAGGATCACCTCGCGATAGAGCTGGTCGAACTCGCTCATGCGAAGACCTTTCTCACTTTCTGGAGCCCCGTAACCAGACGGTCGATCTCCTCGGGCAGGGTGTAGAGGTAGAAACTGGCGCGGTTCGTCGCGGTGACGCCCAGCTTCTTCATCAGCGGCTGGCAGCAATGGTGCCCGGCGCGGATGGCGATGCCCTCCCAGTCGAGCACCTGAGAGACGTCGTGCGGATGGACGCCCTCGACGTTGAACGAGACGATCCCGGCGCGCCGGTCGACCGGCGGCCCGTAGAGGCGGATGCCAGGCAGCTCGTCGAGCCGCCCCAGCGCGTAGGCGGCGAGCTCGTGCTCGTGCTGCTCGATCGCCTCCATCCCGACTGCATTCAGGTAGTCGATGGCGGCGCCGAAGCCGACGGCCTCGGCGCTCGGCTGCGTGCCGGCCTCGAACTTCGCCGGGACCTCGCCCCAGGTCGTCCCCTCGATGCTGACGGTCCGGATCATGTGCCCGCCGAGGTTGAAGGGCTCCATCGCCTCGAGCAACTCGCGCCGCCCCCACAGCGCGCCGACACTCGTCGGCCCGCACAGCTTGTGCGAGGAGAAGGCGAGGAAGTCCGCGCCGAGCGTCTGGACGTCGATGCGCTTGTGCGGTGCGGCCTGGGCCGCGTCAACGACCATGATCGCGCCCTGGTCGTGCGCCCACGACGCGATGCGCTCGATCGGATTGATGGTGCCGAGCGAGTTCGAGACGAGCCCCGCCGCGACGACCTTCACGTTTCCTTCGGACGCGATCGCGTCGAGGCTCTCGAGGTCGAGCTCACCCTCCTCGTCGACGGGAACCACCCGGAAGGTAGCGCCGGTCTTTCCGGCGATGTACTGCCACGGGACGAAGTTGGAGTGGTGCTCGAGCTCGGTGACGACGGCGAGGTCGCCGGGCCGCAGGTTCGACAGCCCCCAGGCGTACGCAACGAGGTTCAGGCTCTCGGTCGCGCTCCGCGTGAAGACGATCTCGCGTGAGGACGAGGCGTTCACGAAGGCGGCGACCTTGCCTCGAGCGCCCTCGTAGCCCGCGGTCGCGCGCTCCGAAAGGGTGTAGACCCCGCGGTGCACGTTGGCGTATGAGGTCTCGTAGAAGTGCCTGATCGCGTCCAGTACCTGCCGCGGCTTCTGCGCCGTTACGGCGGAGTCGAGGAACGCGAGCGGCTTGCCGTGGATCTCCTGCTCGAAGATCGGAAAATCGGCGCGCAACTTCGGCGCGTCCAGCTTGAGCTGAGGCGTAACGACCACACGGCCATCGTACCCCCGCGACGGGTCTCTCCAGAGGCGGCGCTACCCTGAGGCGGATGCGCGTGCGGCCACTAGTCATCTTGTTCGCCGCGATCGCCGCGGCGGCCGCAGGGTGCGGCGGCGGCGAGTCCGCCTCGGACGTGAACCTGCCCGGAGACGCCGCGGCCGGCAAGCAGGTCTTCGCCACCTCGGGGTGCGGCGGCTGCCACACGCTCCGCGCCGCCAACTCGAGCGGCACCCAGGGCCCGAACCTGGACACGCTCGGGCCCGGCTACGAGCGCGTGGTCAGACAGGTCGAGAACGGCAGCCCGGCGATGCCCTCGTTCAAGTTCAAGCTCGGCAAGGACGAGATTCGCAACGTCTCCGCCTTCGTGGCCAAGTCGACTGGCGGCGGGCTCGAGGGCAAGCCGCTCGCGGGCAAATTCGAGCCCGACGACACGAAGCTCGCCGACTGCAAGGCCGACTTCACGTGCATGGAGCAGGCCTACGGCAACCTGGCGTACTACGAGGGGCCGAAGGTGGCGCTGGCGCAGTTCGAGCAGGCGATCGCCAAGCCCGGCGCGGTCGAAGGGAACTGCCACCGCATCGCCCATGCAATGGGCGCCGCGTCGCTCGCGCGGTTCAAGGGCAAGGTCGGGCCGGCCTTCGCGGCAGGGACGGCGGTCTGCTGGTCGGGTTACTACCACGGCGTGGTCGAACGCGCGCTCGTCGGCGTCAAGGACGAGGACCTGCCCCAGGCCGTCCGCACGATGTGCGACGACCCCGACCTCCGCAACGGGCCGACGTTCACGCTCTACCAATGCGTGCACGGCCTCGGCCACGGCCTGATGATCTACACGGCGTACGACCTGCCCCGGTCGCTGAAGACCTGCGACAAGCTCGCGAGCAGCTGGGACCAGACGTCCTGCACGGGCGGCGTGTTCATGGAGAACCTGTCCTCGTCATACGGGATCAAGTCGAAGTGGCTCAGGGCCAACGACCTGATCTACCCGTGCGACATCGTCGCCGAGCGGCACAAGATCTACTGCTACCTGATGGTCACGTCGCGGATCCTGCCGACGGTGTCCTACGACTTCGCGAAGGCCTCCAAGGTCTGCCGCAAGAGCGAGAAGGCGTGGATCGCGACCTGCTTCCAGTCGCTCGGCCGTGACGCCTCCGGCCACAGCCGCCAGAACCCCGATCAGATCCTCACGTACTGCAAGACGGGCGGGAACATGATGAGCGACTGCGTCTACGGCGCCGCACGCGACATGTCCAGCAACTACGCCGGCGGCGAGGAGGCATCCGTGCTCTGCGTGAAGTCGCCGAAGAGCATGCGCTCGCGCTGCTTCGAGGGCATCGGGACGATCCTCGGCGGCCTGCACCAGAGCGCCGAGGCGCGGCGCGCGGCGTGCGCGGCGATCACGACCCGGTACGCGGCGGTCTGTTCCCGGGGCGCGGGCGCCTGAAGGAGTAGTCGCCGGCGCGGCCCGGCAGGAAGCGGTCGTCAGTGAGCAGCAGTCCGCCGATGGCCACGCCGGTGCCGCCGAGGATCGCCAGGAGGCCCCACGGTCCCGGGTTGGTGAGCTCGAAGAACGTGCGCAGGCCGGAGCTGTACACCACCGCCAGGAACGTCAGGAACAGCACGGCGACGAGCCCGAGCACCCAGCTGCGGCGGTCCGGCGACGCTTCGAGCGCGACGACCAGGTAGAGGCCGACGAGGATCAGCACCGTCGTTGCGGCCGTGCGCGCCTCGTCGAGCGGGATGCCCGCCACGTTGAGCGAGAAGAGGTACGACGAGAGCACGCCGATTCCAGCGGCGGTCCCGGCCGGCACCGCGAAGCGGCCGACCTCACGCAGGAACCCTTCCGTCCGCCACGGGCCCGCGCTGGGGGCGAGGGCGAGGAAGAACGCCGGGATCCCCACGGTCAGCGTCGCGGCCAGCGTCAGGTGCCGGGGCAGGAGCGGATAGGGCTCCTTGGTCAGCCCGATCGACAGCACGAGGAACGCGGCGAACGCCGACTTGGCCACGAAGAGCTTCGTGACCCGCTGGATGTTGCGGAGGATCTTGCGGCCCTGGACGACCATCTCGGGAACAGCAGCGAAGTCGCCGTTGACGAGCACGACGTCGGCCACGCTCCGCGCCATCTCCGAGCCGCTGCCCTGTGCGATCGCGAGCCGTGAGGCCTTCAGGGCCGGGACGTCGTTGACGCCGTCGCCGACCATCGCGACGTAGCGCCCGCGGTCGCGCAGCGCCTCGACCACAGCCTTCTTCCCCTCCGGCGAGATGCGACCGACGACGCCCGCGCGCGAAAGCTCCTCGACAGACGCGTCGCCTGCCATGACGTCGCCCTCGATTCCCGCGTCCCGCGCGATCGCCCCGACCGTCTCGGGCGCGTCTCCGGACATCACCTTCAGCTCCACGCCCTGCTCGCGGAAGAAGCGCACGGTGTCGCTCGCCTGCGCACGAAGCTCCTCCGCGAGCACGGCCACGCCGAGCGGCTTCAGCCCGTCCAGGCCCTCGAAGGAGCCGTTCGTCGTCCCGAAGGCGACCACCCGGCGGCCGGCGCGCTGCTCGCGCTCGGCGGTCGCCGCAAGCCGGCCGAGCGGAAACAGCTCGGGCGCGCCGAGCACGTAGCCCTCCCCGCCGAGCCGGAGCGCGCTCCAGCGGCGCGCGGAGGAGAACGGCACCGCTTCGGCGGGCTCCTCGGCAGGCGCGTCGGCTGTTGCCAGCGCGCTCAACGTGGCGTTCCTGCTCGGCGAGCTCGCCGCGAAGCGGGCGAGGTCGTGGCGCAAGCGCTCGGGATCGACGCCCTCGGCCGGCTCGAGAGCGACGACGCGCAGGCCCGGCTCGGTCAGCGTGCCGGTCTTGTCGAGGCAGATCAGGTCGACCGAGGCGAGCGACTCGATCGCGTTCAGCTGCTGGGCGAGCGCCCCGCGGCGGCTCAGGTTCAGCGCGGCGGCGGCGTAGGTGACGCTGACGAGCAGGATCAAGCCCTCGGGAACCAGCGTCACGATCCCGGCGACGGCCGTCGTGATCGCCTCGCTCGTCGAGCTCGGGCCCTTGGCGAGAACGATGACGAGCATCACCCCGAGCGGCACCATCAGCCCGACGAGGATGTAGAGCAGGTAGTTGATCGAGACCTCGAGCGGCGAGCGCGGGTGGCGGAACTCGCGCGCCTCACCGGCGAGTTTCTGCGCGTAGCTGTCGTCGCCGACGGCCTCGACGCTGTACGCGCCCGCGCCCTCGATTGCGAACGACCCGGAGCGCACCTGCTCGCCCGGCTCGCGCTGGACCGGCTTCGACTCGCCGGTCAGGATCGACTCGTCGAACGCCAGCGCGGTCGTCTCGGTGAGCGCGCCGTCGGCGACGACCTGGTCACCGGCCTGGACGCGGACGAGGTCTCCCGGGACGACCCGCTCGACCGGGATCTCGCGGGCCTCACCGTCGCGGACGACCGTGGCGCGCGGCGCGACGAGGGCGGCCAGCCGGTCGAGCGAGTGCTTCGCCCGCAGCTCCTGCCAGATCCCGATCCCGGAGTTCGCGACGATGATGAAGAGGAAGAGCGCGTCGCGCCAATCGGCGAACACGAGCGTCAGCAGCCCGAGCGCCGCCAGGATCCCGTTGAAAGGCGTCAGCACGTTCGCCCGCACGATCGAGGCGGTCGACCTGCTCGTGGCGGGCGGCGCGGGCGGTCCCCGCTCGGCGAGCCGGCGGCCGGCTTCTGCCTCGGTCAGCCCGGCGGCACTCACGCGCCCGAGGCTACCCGGCGGATCAGGCGTCTAGCAGGCCGGGCTCTTCCGATCCCACTGGCGAGCCGTCCCCGAAGCCCGGACCGGCTGCCACACCGGGGCGAACTCTTGCACACGTGTCTTCGTGAGCTGCCGGACGTTGGAGCCGTCGGCATCGGCAACGTAGAGGTCGCCGCCGCGGACAAACACGATCCTGGCGCCGTCGGGCGACCAGTCCGCACCGTGCGCATCGGGGATGAGCAGGCGCTCGCCGCTTCCGTCGGGCGAGATCGTGAAGATCCCCGCCGCCCGCTCAAACACGATCGTCGCGCCGTCCGGGGACCACGCCGGGCTCCAGCCCCCCGCCGCCAGCAGGCGCTGCCCGGTGCCGTCGACCCCGATGATCGCGAGGCCGGTGGGCACCAGCACCGGTCCTGGAAGGGCGTCGTAGGCGATCAAGCGACCATCCGGCGACCAGGACGCTTCGCCCGCCTGCTGGACAAGCATCCGTCGGTTGGAGCCGTCGTCCCCCATCACCCAGAGCGACGGTTGGCCGAACCTCCACGGCAGGTCGGTGAAGGCGATCAACGTGCCGTCGGGTGACCAGCTCGGATAACCGTCGCCTGGAAAGCCGGCGGGTGCGTCGCTGATGTTCGTGCTCGCACGATTCGAGCCCATAACCAAAATCCGACTGTTCCGGCCCTCCTGGCTGCCGGACACGCGCGGGCTGGCCTCGCGGTAGAAGGCCAGCCGGCGGCCGTCCTGGGACCACGATGCGTAGGCATCCTGGCGCCGGCCCTGGGTCAGGCGCATCCGCCTGGTGCCGTTCGGGTTGATCAGGCAGAGGTTCGCGCGGTACCCGGCGACCTCGACCGAGAACGCGATCTTGCCGTTGCGGACCTCCGACCCGGACGGCTCTCCCGCACTGGCCAGCGCCAGCGGCGCGAGGAGAGCGAGAGCGACGAGGACGGAACGCCTCATGGCATCGACGCTAGGCCTGCGACGTTAGGAGATCGTGATGATTCGCTCAAGTTTCGCGGGCGAGCCGTCTGTACGAAGATTGCGGTCGACATGACCGACTTCTCCGCGACCATCGCCCAGGGCTACGCCGTCGAAGGCGCCTCGATCGACCTCGGTCGTGGTGTGCACGAGGACGAGCTTGCACCCGAGGCCGTCGTGCAGGTGCCGCTGAAGACGATGAATCGCCACGGCCTGATCGCGGGCGCGACGGGGACGGGCAAGACGCGAACTCTGCAGCTGCTCGCCGAGGAGCTCTCCGCGCAGGGCGTGTCGGTCTTCGCCGCCGACTACAAGGGCGACCTCTCCGGCGTACGCGACCCGGCGGCGCCTGACGGCCCAGCGGCCGACCGAATGCAGGAGCTGGGACTGCCGTTCGAGCCGACCGGCTTCCCGGTCGAGTTCCTGTCGCTCGGAGGCATCGGCGCCGGTGTGCCCGTGCGCGCGACCGTGACCGACTTCGGCCCGCAGCTGCTCGCCAAGGTGCTGGGCGCCAACGAGACGCAGGAGGACAGCCTCGCATTGGTCTTCCGCTTCGCCGACGAGCGCGGCCTCCCGCTCGTCGATCTCGAGGACCTGCGCGCGGTGCTCGCCTACCTCGACTCGAAGGAGGGAAAGGCCGATCTGAAGGAGCTCGGCGGCGTCTCGGGCGCCACGATCGGCGTCCTGCTGCGCTCGCTCGTGTCGCTCGAGGACGGCGGCGGCACCGAGTTCTTCGGCGAGCCGCAGTTCGAGATCGCCGACCTGCTGCGGACGACGCCCGACGGGAAGGGCGTGATCACGTGCCTCGAGCTCGCAGCCGTTCAGGACAAGCCGAAGCTGTTCTCGACCGTCCTGATGTGGCTCGTCGCCGAGCTGTTCGAGCAGCTGCCCGAGGTCGGCGACCCGGAGAAACCGAAGCTCGTCTTCTTCTTCGACGAGGCGCACCTGCTCTTCGACGAGGCGACGAAGACGTTCCTGGACTCGGTCGAGCGGACCGTGCGGATGATCCGGTCGAAGGGCGTCGGAGTCTTCTTCGTGACGCAGGCGCCGACCGACCTACCCAGCGCCGTCCTTGGCCAGCTCGGCTCCCGCGTCCAGCACGCCCTGCGCGCGTTCACGCCCGAGGATGCCGACGCGCTGCGCAAGGTCGTGCGCACGTATCCGAAGTCCGACTTCTACGACCTGGAACAGCTCCTAACCTCGCTCGGGACGGGCGAGGCGGCGGTGACGGTGCTGTCCGAGAAAGGCGTGCCGACGCCGGTCGTCCACACCCGGCTGCGCGGGCCGCGGTCGAGCATGCAGCCCTCGCCCGACGTGGAGGCCGCCGCCAACGCCTCTCCCCTGGCCGCCAAGTACGGCCGGCGACTCGACCGCGAGAGCGCGGCCGAGGTGCTCGCCGCGCGCGTGGAAGCCGCGCCCGAGCCCGACCAAGAGCCGGTCCTGAGGCCGAAGGGCGCGAAGGCGAAGCCGCCCAAGGCCCCGAGCGACCCGCTGACCGACTTCCTCGGCTCGCGCTCCGGCCGTCAGCTGCAGCGCGAGGTCGTCCGCGGCGTCTTCGGGATGCTGCGGAAGCGGCTCTAGGCTTCCGGGATGCGCGCCTCGAGGGCGGCGCCGAGGGCCTCGCGCACCGGCTCCAGCTCGATGCGGTCGAGGATCTCGCTGAAGAAGCCGCGCACGATCAGGCGCTCCGCCTCTGCCTTCGAGAGGCCGCGCGACATCAGGTAGAAGAGCTCCTCGCGATCGACCTGGCCGATCGTGGCGCCGTGCGTGCAGCGGACGTCGTTGGCGAGGATCTCCAGGCCCGGGATCGAGTCGGCATGCGCCTTCTCGGACAGGAGGAGGTTGCGGTTCTCCTGGTAGGCGTTCGTCTTCTGGGCGTCGCGCTCGACGCGGATCATCCCGCGCCAGACGCACGTCGACTCGTCGCGCAAAGCCCCCTTGAAGGCGAAGTCGGACGTGGTCGACGGCGCCATGTGCTCCTGGAAGGTGTCGTAGTCGAGGTGCTGCGTCCCGTCGGAGAAGTACGCGCCGGTGACGCGCGAGGTTGCGCCCGGGCCGGCGAGGTCGTTCTGGATCCGGATCTTGCCCTTCTTCGAGCCGAACCCGCCCGCGACCCAGTCGAGCTCGGCGTCGCGCTCGACGCGCGCATGGTGGGAGGCGAAGTGCCAGGTCTCGCGCGAGAGATTCTGCAGCGAGACGTACTCGAGCTTCGCGGCCTGCTCCACGAACAGCTCGACCGCGGCGTTGCTGTACGCCTCGAGGTCGGGCGCGGTGGAGACGTACTCCTCGATCAGCGAGAAGCGGGAGCCCTCCTCGGCCACGACGAGCAGACGCCAGAAGAGGGAGCCGCCGTCGTTCACGATCCGCACGTAGAGCGGCTGCTCGAGCTCGACGCCGCGGGGGACGTGGACCAGCAGGCCGTGCTCCCACATCGCGGCGTTGTGGGCGGCGAACTTCTCGTCCCAGCCCACGAGCTCGCCGAGTCGCTCCTGCTGGTCGGAGAGCGGCTCGAAGCGGATGCCGTCGGGCGCGCGCTCGACCTCGACGCCGCCGCGGGTGACGACCGCGAGGCCGGCAGTCTCGAGCTCCAGCATCGTCGTGGGAGGCGCGGCAGCCGAGTGCCCGTTGGCCGCAAAGGACTCCGGGTCGAATCCGCGCAGGTCGGTGAAGCGCCACGATTCCTGGCGCGTGTCGGGCATCGGCAGCGACTCGTAGCGCTCCCGCAGCTCCTCACGAGAAAGGCCCCGCAGGGCCTTCGTCCCTTCCAGCTCGGTCACGACCCCAAGGTTAGCCGCCGAGCGGCCGGAGCCGCCTGCGCGTACGCGCCGGCCGCCGGCCTCTGGTCACGCACACGCCCGCTCGAGCTCGGTGAGAGCAGCAAGCGCAGCGGCCGGCGCCAGGTCCGCCAGCTTGTTGTGCAGGTCCACGTCCTCGATCTGCTCGATCGCGTTCTCCAGTCTCCTGCGTGCCAGCCGTCCATGACGGCTCAGCCGACTCGCCGGGCAGCGCTCGAGCGTCTCGTGGGCGATCTCCGGCAGGCAGACCGCCACCTCGTCGCAGCCGACCGTCGACGGCAGCGGAGCCGCGGTCTCGACTGGCGCAATCGTCGTCGCTGCATCCCCCACCGAGCGTTCACCGCCACCGCAGCCCGCGAGGCCCACGACCGCCACGAGGAAAGCGACGCCCCGAGGTTTCGCGCCAAGCCCTCCTAACTCCTAGCCGACGGACCCTTCCATCTGCAGCTGGATCAGCCGGTTCAGCTCGACGGCGTACTCGAGCGGGAGCTCCTTGGTGATCGGCTCGACGAAGCCCGAGACGATCATCGCGGACGCCTCCGTCTCGGAGAGGCCGCGGCTCATCAGGTAGAAGAGCTGCTCCTCGCCGATCTTCGACACCGTCGCCTCGTGCCCGATGTCGACGTTCGACTCATCGATGCGGATGTACGGGTACGTGTCTGACCGCGAATGCTCGTCGAGGATGAGCGCGTCGCAGACGACCTTGGACCTGGAGCCCTCGGCGCCCTTGGCGACCTCGAGCAGCCCACGGTAGCCGGCGCGGCCGCCGTTCTTGGAGATCGACTTCGAGGTGATCACCGAGGTGGTGCGCGGCGCGATGTGGACGCACTTGCCGCCCGCGTCCTGATGCTGGCCGTCACCCGCGAAGGCGATCGACAGCACCTCGCCGTGCGCGCCCTCGCCGACGAGCCAGATGGCCGGGTACTTCATCGTCAGCTTGGAGCCGAGGTTCCCGTCGACCCACTCCATCGTGGCGTTCTCGTAGGCCACGGCGCGCTTGGTGACGAGGTTGTAGACGTTGTTCGACCAGTTCTGGATCGTCGTGTAGCGGCAGCGCCCGCCGGGCTTGACGATGATCTCGACGACCGCCGAGTGCAGCGAGTCGCTCGAGTAGATCGGCGCGGTGCAGCCCTCGACGTAGTGCACGTAGGCGCCCTCGTCGACGATGATCAGCGTGCGCTCGAACTGGCCCATGTTCTCCGCGTTGATGCGGAAGTAGGCCTGGAGCGGCATCTCGACCTTGACGCCCGGCGGCACGTAGATGAACGAGCCGCCCGACCACACGGCCGAGTTGAGGGCGGCAAACTTGTTGTCGTTCTGCGGAATCACCTTGCCGAAGTGCTGCTTGACGAGCTCCTCGTGCTCGCGCAGCCCCGAGTCCATGTCCAGGAAGAGCACGCCTTGGTTCTCGAGCTCCTCCTTCAGCTTGTGGTAGACGACCTCGCTCTCGTACTGCGCGCCGACGCCCGCTAGGTACTTCTTCTCCGCCTCCGGGATCCCCAGCTTGTTCCAGGTGTCGAGGATGTCCGGCGGCAGGTCCTCCCAGGACTTGGCCTGCTTCTCGGTCGGGCGGATGTAGTAGAAGATGTTGTCGAAGTCGATCTCGGCCACGTTGCCGCCCCAGTCGGGTAGTGGGCGGGCGAAGAAGTAGTCGAGCGAGCGCAGCCGGAACTTGCGCATCCACTCGGGCTCGTTCTTGTGCTCCGAGATCGCCGCGACGAGCTCGTGGCTCAGACCGCGGCCCGACTTGAAGAAGTAGTCCTCCTTCTCGTGGAAGCCGTACTTGTAGTCGTTGCCGATCTCGGCGACGACCTGCGTCTCTGGCACTGCGGCCATTACGACTCCCCTCCTACAGGTGCTGGCATGAACGCCTCGTACCCTTCCGCCTCGAGCCTGTGTGCCAGCTCGGGGCCTCCTTCCTCCACGATACGTCCACCGACGAAGACGTGCACGAAATCGGGCTTCACGTAGTTGAGGATGCGCTGGTAGTGCGTGATCACGAGCGCGCCCATCTCCGGGCCGACGAGCTCCTGGACGCCGTTGGCCACGATCTTGAGCGCGTCGATGTCGAGGCCGGAATCGGTCTCGTCGAGCACCGCGATGCGCGGCTGGAGCATGGCCATCTGCAGGATCTCGACCCGCTTCTTCTCGCCGCCCGAGAACCCGTCGTTGAGGTAGCGCTGCGCGAGCTCGCGCGGGATCTTGAGGCGCTCCATCTCGGCAAGCATCGACTTGCGGAACTCGGGAATCGGAATTGGGTCGTCCTCGCCCTTCTTCGCCTTGCGGATCGCGTTGATCGCAGAGCGCAGGAAGCTCGTGACGGTGACGCCCGGAATCGCATGTGGGTACTGGAAGGCGAGGAAGAGGCCCGCCTGCGCGCGCTCGTCGGCGGCGCGCTCGGTCATGTCGACGCCGTCGAAGATGATCTGGCCCTCGGTGATCACGTAGGCCGGGTGGCCCATCAGGGCGTAGGCCAGCGTGGACTTCCCGGAGCCGTTCGGGCCCATGATCGCGTGGATCTCACCCGGGTCCACCGAGAGGTCGACACCTTTGACGATCTCGGTGCCGTCCTCGAGCGCGACGTGCAGATTCTTCAGTTCCAGCAGTGACAGTTTGTGCGTCCCCCAACCTAGGATCGAAGCGGTTTCGCGCTTCAGTTCGTGAGGCTATGGTAGCCCATCCCCCCGCGCGGCCGGTGAGGTCGGAAACCCCTGCTATCCTCGCCTTGTGCCCGGTCCTCTCAGCTGGTGGGAGCTTGCGATCCTGCTGCTCCTGCTGCTCCTCTTCTTCGGCCCGAAGCGACTGCCCGAGATGGGCCGTTCGCTGGGCAAGGGGATTCGCGAGTTCAAGGAGTCGGTGACCGGCAACGCCAAGGACGACGACGACGAGCCGGACGAGGCGGCTCCGGCTCAGCTGCCTCCGCCCGAGGAAGAGCCCGTCGTCGCCGCTCCGCGCCGCCGCAAGTCCTCCGCCAGCTAGCGCATGGCGCGGCGCGTGCTGCCGCGGCGGCTCGGCCACGGCGAAGAGGCGACTCTCGTCGAGCATCTGGGCGAGCTCCGCACCCGCCTGATCATCAGCCTCGCCGCACTCGGCGTGGCCTTCGCGGTCATCTTCCCGTTCCACAGCCACCTCGTGGTGTGGCTGATGCGGCCGCTCCCCGACGACAAGAAACTGGTCACGCTCGGCGTCACCGAGCCGTTCACGACCTCGATCAAGGTGAGCTTCTACGCCGCGATCGCGGTCGCCCTGCCGATCCTGCTCTACCAGCTGTGGAGCTTTCTGGCGCCGGCGGTGGACGAGGGCGTGCAGCGCGTCCTGTCGATCTTCGTCGGGCTCGCGACGTTGCTGTTCGCCGCCGGGCTCGTGTTCGGCTACACGGTCGTGCTGCCGCGCGCACTGACCTTCCTGACGACCTACGACGACGACCTCTACGACGTCCAGATCCGCGCGAGTTACTACTACGGCTTCGTCTCGCTGGCCCTGCTCGGGATGGCGCTCGTGTTCGAGCTGCCGATCTTCGTGCTCGCGCTGGTGCGGCTGCGCGTCCTGACCGCCGACAAGCTGCGGCGTAACCGTCGGATCGGGATGTTCGTCGTCATCGCGATCGCCGCGCTACTGCCGACCGTCGACCCCGTCTCGCTGGCGTTCGAGGCGATCCCGATGGTGATCCTCTTCGAGCTCTCGATCTGGCTCGCGGTGTACATGGAGCGCCGCTGGGAGCGCACCGGCAAAGAGCTGGCTTCCACACGAGTTTGAGCTTTCCCAAGATCGAGCTGCACGTGCATCTCGAGGGCACGGTCCGGGCGCCGACGCTGCTCGAGATCGCGAGGCGGAACGACTACCCGCTGCCGGCGGACACCGTCGAGGGGCTCGCCGGCCTCTACGACTTCCGGGACTTCGCGCACTTCATCGAGGTGTGGGTGCTGACGACGAACGCGCTGCGCGAAAGCGTGGACTTCCGCCAGGTGGTGGTCGACTACGCGGCCGAGGCGGCGCGGCACGGGGCGGTGTATCTGGAGGCGATCTTCTCGCCGGCCGAGCGGGTGCGGCGTGGGGTGAGCTGGGAGGGGATGTTCGAGGGCTACTGCGACGGAGCGCAGGAGGCGCGGGAGCTCCACGGCGTCGAGGTGCGGCTCACGCCCGACATCACGCGGGGGTTCCCGCTCGACGAGGCCGAGGCGACCGTGCGCTGGGCCGCGAAGTACCGCGAGCGAGGCGTGGTCGGCGTAGGTCTGGGCGGCCTCGAAGCCGAGTTCCCGCCGGAGCCGTACGCGCCGGTCTTCGAGCTCGCGCGCGAGCTGGAGCTCGCGTCGGTGCCGCACGCCGGCGAAGTGGCGGGCCCGCCGTCGATCCGCGGTGCACTCGACGTGCTCGGCGCAGTGCGCCTGCGCCACGGCATCCGCGCGGTCGAGGACGCCGCGCTGGTCGACGAGCTGCGCGGCCGCGAGCTCGTGCTGGACGTCTGCCCGATCTCGAACCTGCGGACGGGAGCAGTGCCTTCGCTCGCCGAGCATCCGCTGCGCGAGCTGGTGCGCGCCGGCGTTCGCTGCTCGGTCTCCACGGACGATCCGGCCATGTTCGACACCGACCTCACCCGCGACTACGAGGCCGCCGAGTCGCTCGGGCTCACGCCGCGGAGCGCGTACGACGCCGGCGTGCACGGGGCGCTCTGCGACGAGCCTACGCGCGCGCGGCTGCGAGAGATCGGCGAGGCCTTCGACTGGCCTGACGCACGCTAGTCTGTGTCGACCATGGCCAGGTCCGCCCAGCGTAAGCGCCAGCCACCGCCGCGTTCCCGCACGCGGCCCGACGGCGGCCGCCCGAGCCGTCCGTCGGCGACGCCGAGCTCGTACGAGGACCAGATGTTCTTCCCGCGCCTGCGCCGGCAGGCGAAGTGGATGTTCGTCGTGCTGGCGCTGATCTTCGGCCTCGGCTACGTGGTCTTCAACGTCGGCGGGACGATCCCCGGAACCGGAATCGGCGACATCCTGCAGAACATTGGGCAGGGCAGCGGCACGGCCGACGTGGGCAGCGCACAGGACGACGTGAACGACAATCCGAAGGACCCGGCCGCCTACCTGAAGCTCGCCGACGCGCTCACGCAGAGCAACCGCACCGACGAGGCGATTCCGGTACTCGAGGAGTACCTGAGGCTGCGGCCGAAGGACGTCGACCAGATCAGCCGACTGGCGGGGCTCTACATGGCCAAGGGCTCGCGCAACCAGCAGGAGGCGGCGCTCGCGCAGGCCGAGGTGCAGGCCGCGACGCCGGGAGCGGCGTTCGCACCGGCCAGCGGGCTCCTCACGCAGCTGCGCGCTCAGGGCGAGGTCGCCAAGGCGCTCTCCGCAAACGCGAACGAGCGCTTGAACCAGACGTCTGGGGAAGCGAGCCTGGCGTTCCAGAGCGCTCGCGACCTCTGGAAGCAGCTGGCCGAGCTGCAGCCGGACGATTCCGCCGTCCACTTCTCGCTGGCGCAGTCCGCCGAGCAGGCCGGCGACTACAACACCGCAATCGACGCCTACCGGCAGTTCATCAAGCTGGCTCCTGACGATCCGAACGTCCCGGCCATCAAGCGGCAGATCGCGCTCCTCCAGGCACAGCTGCAGATCCAACCGCCTGCACAACCAGGCGGTTAGACTCGCGCAGCCCATGAACTTCGACATCAAGACGGAGGAGCTCGACGGCCAGACCTACGTGATCTCGCTCGGCGGCGAGGTCGACCTCTACACCGCGCCCGAGTTCAAGCAGCAACTGCTCGAAGTGATCCGCCAGGGCGCGAGGGATGTCGTGGTCGACTTCTCCGACACGACGTTCATCGACTCGACCACGCTCGGCGTGCTGGTCGGCGGCGTCAAGCGGCTGCGCACCAACGACGGACGGCTCTCGCTCGTCTGCGCCGACCGCAACATCACCAAGATCTTCGAGATCACCGGCCTCGACCGCGTCTTCACGATCTACGGAAGCCGCGACGAGGCACTGTCCCAGATCTCCTCCGGCCAGCCTTCCGCATAGCGGTGCTGCGCGGCGGGCTCCTCGGGGTCGCGCTCCTGCTCGCCGCCGGCGGCGGCGGCTGTGGGACCGGCGGCCTGTCCGAGGGCGGCAGCGCCAGCAGCGGCGCGCCGCTGTTCATCCAGAAGTGCGGCGGCTGCCACACGCTTCGCGCTGCGGGGACACAGGGCACGATCGGGCCGAACCTCGACGACGCGTTCGCCCAGGACCGCAAGGACGGGATCCCCGACAGCACGATCCAGAACGTCGTCCACGACCAGATCAAGTACCCGGCGCCCGAGAAAATCTCCGTCGCCGTCCCAGCGATGCCGAAGAACCTGGTGAAGGGGGAGGACGCGGACTCGGTCGCGGCCTACGTCGCTTCGGTCGCGGCGGTCGAGGGCGCGCCGGTGGCGACGCCTCCGCCGGCGCCGCCGCCCACCGGCGGAGGGGGAGGCGCCGCGGACGGCAAGGCGATCTTCAGCTCCAACTGCGTGAGCTGCCACACGCTCGCAGCGGCGGGCGCGACCGGCACGATCGGCCCCAATCTCGACGAGGCGAAGCCCGACGAGGCGCTCGTGAAAGAGCGGGTCACGAACGGCATGGGCGTGATGCCGTCGTTCAAGGGCAAGCTGACCGCCGCGCAGATTGACGCGGTCGCGCAGTTCGTGTCGCAGAACGCCGGCCAGTAGCGGCCGCCCCAATTAGTCGAGCGCGCTGAGGAATCGCTCGACGGTCTCGAGGAACGCCTCCGGTTCCTCAACGTGAGGCATGTGGCTCGAGTTCTCGAACACAGCCCACTCGGCGCCGGGTATGCGCTTGTGGATGTCGCCGACGATGAGCGGCGTCGCCTCGTCGTGTCGACCGGACACGAGCAGTGTGGGCGTCAGGATCTCGTGGAGCCGAGGAGTGATGTCCCATGTCTTGAGCGAGCCGACGACGTGGAACTCGCTTGGCCCGTTCATCGTGTGGTAGACGGTCGGGTCCGCGGCGATCGCGTCGAAGCTGCGCTGGACGCAAGCGGGCCACGGCACCCGACAGAGGTGGCGGTCGTAGAACACCCGTACGGCGGCCTCGTATTCCGGAGTGCCCGTCGTCCCCGACTCCTCGTGGCGGATCAGCGCCTCCTGGACGTCCGGCGGCAGGTCCGCGCGCAGCCGGTTCGCCTCGGACACCCACATGGTCATGCTCGCGGGTGAGTCCGCCACCACGATCGCCGTCAATCCGGCGGGGTGGTCGAGCGCGTACTCCATCGCGAGCATGCCGCCCCACGACTGGCCGACGACGCTGTGGCGGCCGGCGATGCCGAGGTGCTCGGTCAGGGCGACCAGCTCGTCCTTGAAGAGCTGCGGCGTCCAGAAGCCTGCAGGAGCGTCGGGCAGGTGCTCGCTCCTGCCACAGCCGAGCTGGTCGTAGAGGACGCATGCACGCCCGAATCCGCTCAGCTCGGCGATCGGCTCGGTGTAGTCGTGGGCCGCTCCCGGGCCGCCGTGACAGATCACGACCGGCGTCTTCCGAGACGCGGGGTCGAGCTCGCCGACGATCCGGAACCACGTCTCGTGTCCCTTCCACTCCATCCGGCCTTCCTGTCCGGTCATCTCACGCTCCTTCTTTCGTCGTGCCGGTCAGCGGGTGATGGCAGGCGGCGACATGTCCGTCGCGGTGGTCTACGAGGGGCGGCCGGACTTCGCGACAGATCTCGGTCGCGTAGCGGCACCGGGGATGGAAGCGACAGCCGCTCGGCGGGTCGATCGGGCTCGGCACCTCCCCGGCGAGCACGATCCGCTCCCGCCCGCCGGCGCCGTTCTCGTCGGCGATCACGGGGATCGCCGACAGCAGTGCCTCGGTGTACGGGTGGATCGGGCGTTCCCAGAGCTCGTCCGCAGGCGCGACTTCCACGACGACCCCGAGATACATCACCGCGATCCGATCGGCCACGTGCCGCACGACGCCCAGGTCGTGCGCGATGAAGACATACGTCAGGTCGAACTCGTCCTGGAGATCGTCGAGCAGGTTCAAGACCTGCGCCTGGATCGAGACGTCGAGCGCCGAGACCGGCTCGTCCGCGACGATCAGCTGCGGGTTGAGCGCGAGGGCCCGAGCGACGCCGATCCGCTGCCGCTGCCCGCCCGAGAACTCGTGCGGATAGCGGTTGACGTGATCCGCTGACAGGCCGACGACCTCGAGCAGCTCCCGCACGCGTCCGCGAACGTCGCCTCGCGACCCCGAGCGGTGGATGCGCAAGGGATCGCCGACGATCTGGCTGACGCGCTTGCGCGGGTTCAGCGACGCGTACGGATCCTGGAAGATCATCTGCATCTCGCGCCGGAACGGCCGCAGCTCGCGACGCGAGAGCGTCGTGATGTCCGCGCCGTCGAACCGGATCGTCCCGCTCGTCGGGTCACGGAGGCGCACGAGCACGCGGCCGAGCGTCGACTTCCCGCAGCCGGACTCCCCCACGACGCCGAGCGTCTCGCCGCGGCGCACCTGGAGCGAGATCCCGTCGACCGCGTGCACGCGCTCGTCCGAACGCCGTCGCACCGGAAAGTGCTTGACGAGGTCGACCCCCTCGAGCAGGACGTCGGAGCTCATGCGCGCGCCCGCTCCGGCCCACCGAGCGACGACTGCCTGAGCACGGGCCGGACGGCCGGATCGAGATGGCACGCGTCCTTCCGCCCAGGGCCGACGCGCTCTGCGAGCTCGGGCCGCGTCGAGCACTTCTCGAACCGGTGCGTGCAGCGCGGCTCGAAGCGGCACCCGGGCGGGAGTGCGAGCATCGACGGCGGTGCGCCGGGGATCGCCGCAAGCCTGCGAACACGCCCGCGGTCGACGCGCGGAATCGACCCGAGCAATCCCCATGTGTACGGATGCTGCGGGTCGTTGAAGAGCGTGCTCCTAGGCCCTTCCTCGACGATGCTGCCCGCGTACATGACGACGATCCGGTCGGCGAGCTCGGCCACGACCCCCATGTCGTGAGTGATCAGCAGGATCGACGACCCGTGGTCTTGCTGCAGCCGCCTCATCAGCTCGAGGATCTGCGCCTGGATGGTCACGTCGAGCGCAGTCGTCGGCTCGTCCGCGATCAGCAGCGACGGACTACACGAGAGCGCCATCGCGATCATCACCCGCTGACGCATACCGCCCGAGAACTCGTGCGGGTAGGCCTCAGCTCGCCGACGTGGATTGGGGATGCCGACCTCCGCGAGCAGCTCCACCGTGCGATCCCGTGCCGAGCGTCTCGAGAGCTTCTCGTGCGCGCGGAGCTGCTCATCGATCTGCCAGCCGACCGTGTAGACCGGCGTCAGCGCCGTCATCGGATCCTGGAAGATCATCGCGACGTCCCCGCCGCGAACCGAGCGCATCTCGCCCGGCGGCAGCTGCATCAGGTCGCGTCCGCGCAACAGCACCTGGCCCTCGACGACGGCATTCGGGTCACGGATCAGCCGCATCACGGCCAGCATCGAGACCGTCTTGCCGGACCCCGACTCACCGACGACGCCGAGCGTCTCGCCCTGGGCGACCGTGAACGAGACGCCGTCGACGGCGCGCACGACCCCCGCCTCCGTGTGAAAGCTCACCCCCAGGTCGCGTACCTCGAGCAGCGGCGTCGGGTCAGGCACGGCGCACCCGCGGGTCGAGCGAGGCGTAGAGGAGGTCCACGAGTGCATTGGCCAGGACGACGAAGAACGCCGCGTACATGACCGTGGCCATGATCACCGGCAGGTCGAGATTCTGGAGCGCATCGAAGGTGAGCTTGCCGATTCCCTGGAGGCCGAACACCACCTCGGTCAAGAGCGCAGCCCCGCCGACAAGCGCGCCGAAGTCGAGCCCGAAGAGGCTGACGAACACGATCATCGAGGTGCGGAGCGTGTGCCGGATCCAGACGCGTTGCTCGCTGAGCCCCTTTCCGTGGGCGGTGCGGACGTAATCCTCCTCCTGAGCCTCCACGAGCGACGACCGGAGCACGCGCGCGTAGATGCCGATGTAGAGCACGGACAGCGTCAGCCACGGCAAGAGCAGCGACTTGAACCAGCCGACCGGCGACTCGGTGAACGGCGTGTACCCGAGCGGCGGCACCCACGAGAAGAGGAACGTGTCGTGCAGTCGGCTCTGCGAGAGCAGGTTGACGACCTCGCCCAGCCAGAAGACCGGCATCGAGATTCCGATCAGGCCGAGGATCATCAACCCGGCGTCGAGTGGTGTGCCGCGGAACATCGCGGCGACGAGGCCCATCGCGATGCTGACCACCACCCAGATGAACGCAGCGCCGAGGACGAGCGACAGCGTCACCGGCGCGGCTTCGAGGACCTGCGGGATCACCTTCGCGCCGCGGTTGACGAACGAGGTCAGGTCGCGCGTGATGAAGAGCTTCTTCATCATCAGCGCGTACTGCACGGGCATCGGCTTGTCGAGCCCGAAGTCCTTGCGCACCTGTCTCAGCGTCTCCTGGTCGGCATTGCGTCCCGCGATTCGAGCGGCGGGATCGACTCCGGGGGTGGCGAAGAAGATCAGGAACACGAGGACGCTGATCGAGAACAGCACGAGCACCGTCGAGACCACCTTGCGGGCGCCGTAGAGCAGCATCAGCCCACGCGGTGCCGTTTGATCTTCGCCCGAGGATCGAGCGCGTCACGGATGCCGTCACCGAGGACGTTGAGCGAGAGCACCGTCAGGGCGATCGCGATCCCCGGTGCTATGGCAACGGCCGGGCGCGTGTACAGCAGGCCTTGGCCGTCGAGGATGATCGTCCCCCAGCTCGCTTCCGGCGGCTGTACGCCGATCGAGAGGAACGACAGCGCAGCCTCGGTGAGCATCGCGATCGCCATCACGATCGGGAAGCAGACGATCACCGTCGTGAGGATGTTCGGAAGCACGTCGCTCCAGAGGATTCGCCACGTCGAGGCCCCGAGCCCGACCGCGGCCTCGATGAACTCGCGGTTCCGCAACGTGAGCACCTCACCGCGGATCGGGCGCGCGATGTACGGCACGTAGACCACCCCGATGATCACGATCGGCAGCCAGAGACTCCCGGCCTCGAGCGAGATCGGGCCGAGCGAGAAACCGCTCGTGAGCAACACAGTCGAGAGGCTGATCGCCAGGAGATAGACCGGAAACGCCCAGACGATGTCGAGCATGCGCGAGAGCACGCCGTCGATCCCGCCGCCGAAGAAGCCTGCAGCCAGCCCGATCAGCGTCGCGATGATGCACGTGAGCAGTGCCGCGGCGGCACCGATGATCAGCGAGTTTCGCCCGCCGTAGAAGAGCCGGGCGGCGACGTCCCGCCCCTGGCTGTCGGCGCCGAGGAAATAGTGCTGGGGATCCCACGTCGGCCCGATCGGCGTGACGCCGAGGCCGAGGCCCTCGGTCTCGGCCTGCATGATCGGGACGGCTTTCCCGTCGACGATGGTGGTGCCGTCGAGGTTCGAGCGGAACGGGTCGGTGTGCGCGACGTGGTTTGCGTAGAGCGGTGCGGCCAGGCAGAGGACGACGATCGCGAGGAAGACGCCGAGCATCGCCATCGCGATCCGGTTGCGAAGCAAGCGCCGCCGCGCCAGAGCCCACGGGCTCCCCGAGACAGCGACCGTAGGCGCCGTCCCGGCAGGGCCGGCAACGAGGGCCTCGCTCATGCGCCGCGAGGCAGGCGGGGGCCGGACCGAAGCCCGGCCCCCTTCCAGTTCCCTACTTCACCCACGACTGGTCGACCAGCCAGTAGAACTGCTTGCTGAACGTGAAGTTTCCGACGCGCTTCGACACGAAGTCGACGTGCTTCGGAGTGAACAGCGTCGCCATCGGCGAGGCATCGGTGACGGCGCGGTCGATCTGCGTCCACCTCGCGTTCGCGGCGGCCTCGTCCTCGACGCCGAGCGTGAGCGCCGCCTTCATACGCGCGTTGATCTTGCGGTCGCAGAAGCCGGCGATGTTGATGCTCGAGTCGCTCCCCGCATGGAACGACTCACAGCCGAAGAGGATGTAGAGGAAGTCCGACGCGGCAGGGTAGTCCTGGTACCACTGCTGCACGTTGATCTGAACCTTGTTCTTGGTGTTCTGGACGTAGGTGAAGAAGATGTTTCCGGAGATGGTCTTCACCGTCGCGCGGTAGCCGATGTCGTTGAGCACGCTCTGGATGTACACGCCCATCGCCTTGTTGACCTCGTCGTCCGGTACGACGACGGCCACGCGTTGGCCCGCGGTCCCGGACTCCTTGACGAGCTGCTTCGCCTTCGCGACATCCGGTGCCGTCCACTTCGTGCCCGGGTTCTTCGTGTACGGACAGTAGGGCTTGTGGCCCGGGAAGTCAGGCGGCAGCACCTGGCAGGAGGGCGACGCGAGCCGCGGGCCGCCGAAGATCTTGATGGCGGCGTTGCGGTCGACCGCGAAGTTGACGGCCTGGCGCGCCTTGAGCTTGTTGAACGGCGCCATGCGCGTGTTCATCGGCAGGTACCAGAAGGCCGTCAGCGGCGAGATGTGAACCTGGCTCGCGTACTTCGTGCTCAGCTCGGGCAGCCGGTCGGCGGGCGGTGCCTCGAGCGTCCAGTCGGCCTGCCCGTTTTGAATAGCCGTGATCTGGGCCTCGACGGTGAGCCCGAACGAGTACGTGATCTCGTCTGGGTAGCCCGCGGGCTGGGCTGCCTTCGACCACACCTTGAAGTGCGGATTGCGCACCATGCGCAGCAGCCTGTTCGGGTTGTACGACTTGAACATGTAGGCACCCGTGCCGGGGATCAGCCGCGTGCCCGAGTCCTTGCTCGGCGCGTTGGCCGGCAGGATCGATGCGTGGGGCACGGCAAGGCGGTACTTGAACTCCGCATCCGCAGCCACGAGGTTGATCGTGACCGTGCGCGCCCGCTGGTTCGCGGTCACGCCGCCCTTCAGCGTGCACGTCGCAGGCTTCTTGAGACAGGCCGCAGCGCCGACGATGCCGGCGTAGAACGTGCCGGACGTCGGGCTCTTCACCTTGAAGATGCGCCTGAACGAGGCGACCACGTCGTTCGGCGTCACTTCCTTGCCGTTCGAGAACTTGATCCCCTTCCGCAGCTTGAAGACCCACCGCTTGCCGCCGTTCGTCGGCGTCGGCAGCTTCTCGGCGAGGTCGGGCACCACGTCGAACGCGCCGTCGCCGCCCGCCTTCCTGAACGCGAGCAGCCCGTCGTACGTCGCCTGGTAGAGCTGCCAGTACTGCAGGGTGTAGTTGACGTGCGGGTCGATCGTGCCGCCTGCCGCCCTGGCGAGCAGCTTGAGCGTGCCACCGCGATGGTTCGCCTGATCGGGTGTCGCCCCTGCACGCTCAACGGCGCCGGACCGGGCGCCGCTGCCGGAGCCGGCAGCGGCGACCACGAGCGCGCTGAGGCCCACTGCCATCACCGTTCCCGTCACTCGCCTCATTCTCTGCTCCTTCCGCTTGAGACCCCATTCCTAGAGACGCCTTCGAGCCACCGGAGTTGCGAGCGACGACGCCTGCGAGCGCGATCGTACGAGGCGGGGTCGCCACTCACAAGCCGAGGCTCAGAGACAGCTGAACGATCAGCTCGGCAGCCCGTTAGCGAACCTCGTCGCGCTCGGCTTCGAGATCGACGACGACGTGGGTGATCGGGACCGAGAAGCGCTCCCTGGCGCCGCTCACGACGCCGCGCTCGAGCCAGTGGGACCGCCCTTCGGGGTGGGTCGAGATGATCACCTCGTCGGCGCCGAACGTCCGTAACGCGTCCTCGATCGCCTGCAGCGGGTCGCCGTCGCCGACCTCCCCGCGCGCGCCGACGCCTGCGGCTGCCAGACGAGCCAGGGAGACCTCGAGCCGCTCCTGGGCAGCCACGCGGGCGCCGTCCTCGTCCGAGACCCAGTGCCTGAGCGGCGCGTTCAGGGCCGGGCTGACGACGAGCACGTCCTCACGGAAGCCCTCCGAGCGTCGCTTGATCTCCTCGCGGAGCGCGTGGCCGCCGACCGTCTCGTTCGCGACCACGAGGATGCGCCGCTCGTCCTCGGCGCCGCGTCTCGGATGCGTCTGCGGCGCCGCGGGCTCCGGCTTCCCTCGCCGTAGCGCGACGTAGAGGGCCAGGACGGTCAGCACGACGAAGACGACCAGCCCGGCCCAGCGCCCGATCACTACGGCAGCGAGCACGATCGCCGCGAAGTAGCCGACCGTCAGCAGCAAGAACCGGTAGGCCTCGCTCTCGCTGCGGAAGGGATTGATCATGGCTCTACAAGATGTAGATCGTGGCGTACACGACGATCCACATTACGTCGACGAAGTGCCAGTAGATTCCAGGAATCTCGACGCCGTGGTGATGCGCCGGGGTGAAGTGGCCGCGGAACGCGCGCACCGTCGCCATGCTCAGCAGGCAGAGCCCGACGAACACGTGCGCGCCGTGCAGGCCGGTCAGCCCGTAGAAGATCGTCCCGAAGGCGCCGTCGTGCGGCGCGAAGCCGACGCGCGAGTACTCGCGGATCTGTGTGAGCAGGAAGACGAGGCCCAGCGCCACCGTGAGGACCAGGCCGGCCTGCAGGCCCGCCCGGTTGCCGCGCTTGATCGATTGCAGCGCCCAGTGGATCGTGAAGCTCGAGGTGACGAGGATGGCGGTGTTGACACCCGCCACGAACACCGGCAGGTGGAACGGCTCGGGCGGCCAGGCGATCCCGTTGACGACGCGCACGAAGAAGTACGCCGTGAAGAAGGAGCCGAAGAGCATGATCTCCGACGCGATGAACAGCAGCATCCCGAGCGTCGGAGCGTCGACGCGAGAGCTCTGGTTTGCGACGGGCGGGTGAGACGGATGCGCTTCGGCGTGCGCGCTCACGACGCGACCTCGACCTCCTCCTTCGCGATCTCGATGTGCTGGACCGGAACGCCTGCGTCCTTGCGCAGGCGGCCGACGAGATCGCGGCGCAGCCAGCTCGAGCCCTTGCTCTCGGGAAAGGTCGAGACGAGGATCTCGTCGACGCGCTCGTCGCGCACGGCGTTCATGGCGGCGGTGTAAGGATCGGGATGAGCGACCTGGCCATGGGCGTCCAGCCCTTCACCGCGGAGGATCGTCAGCGCCCGCCGCAGCCGCCGTTCCGCCTCGGGGTGTGCCGACACGGCGGGATCGCTCTGCGGCGACAGAATCAGGAAGCTCGCCGGCGACCGTCTCGCGCGCTCGCGAATCCACTCGAGCACCCGCTCGCCGACCACCGTTTCGTTGGCCAGCACGAGCACGTTCGCCGGACCGCCCTCCGCCCGCATGTCGACCACGACGTGCTCGACCGGAATCGAGCCGACCGCCTTCTGGATCCGCTCGGGGACGTTGCGCTGCATCCACCCCGACCGCTCCTTGGGGTGCGTCGAGACGATGACTGAGTCGATCGGCGGCTCGGCCAGCGCGATCGCGTCGCGCGTCGCGCTGACCGGATCGGCGTCGACGACCTGGCCCGACGCGGGAATCCCCGCCTCGCGGAGCAACTGAAGCGTGCGATCGAGCCGGCGCCCGGCGGACGCACGGCGCGTGTCCTCGTACACGACGTAGCCCTCGCGCGGCTCGCTGATCGGCGCGATCACGGTGACCCGGATCGGCTCCGCGGCCGCACGCGACTTCAAGGCATCGATCAGGGTCTGGCCGGCCACGGTCTCGTTCGCGACCACGAGCACGTGGTTCATTCGGCCGGCACCTTCTCGGTCCCGGGCGTGCGATCGCCGTTCATCACGGCGTGGCGGGCGCCGGGGACGCCGTACTCGTAGGGGTTCCCGACGACCTGCGGGATCTCGTCGAAGTTGAAGATCGGCGGCGGCGACGAGACCTGCCATTCGAGCGTGCGCCCGCGCCAGGGATTCGCGTCCGCGAACGGACCGCGTACCCAGCTCACGACCATGTTGTAGACGAACAGGATGAACGAGGCGCCGAGGAAGAACGACGCGACCGAGATCACGAGGTTCCAGTCGCCGTACTTCTCGCCGAGGTCGGCGTAGCGGCGCGGAGCGCCCTGCAGGCCGATGATGTGCATCGGGAAGAACGTGATGTTGAAGGCGATGAACGTCATCCAGAAGTGGATCTTCGCCAAGCGCTCGTCGTACATCCGGCCGGTCATCTTCGGGAACCAGTAGTAGATGCCGGCGAAGATCGTGAACAGCGATCCGCCCAGGAGCACGTAGTGGATGTGAGCGACGATGAAGTACGAGTCCGAGCTGTGGATGTCGATCGGCACGGCGCCCAGGAAGATCCCGGAGAGCCCGCCGATCACGAACATCGTCAGGAAGCCGAGGGCCCAGAGCATCGGCGCGCGCAGGTGGATTCGTCCCTCCCACATCGTCGCGAGCCACGAGAACACCTTGATGCCGGTCGGCACGGCGATCAGCAGCGTCGTGATCATCATCGGGATGCGTAGCCAGGGCGCCATCCCGGAGACGAACATGTGGTGCGCCCACACGGAGAAGCCGAGGATGAGGATCGCGACCAGCGAGAGCGCCATCAGCCGGTAGCCGAAGATCGGCTTGCGCGAGAAGGTCGAGATGACCTCGGAGATGATCCCGAAGCCGGGCAGGATCATGATGTAGACCGCCGGGTGCGAGTAGAACCAGAAGATGTGCTGGTACCCGAGCGGATAGCCGCCCTCGGCCACGTTGAAGAAGTTCGTGTGCAGGACGCGGTCGAACATCACGAAGAACTGCGAGCCGGCGATGAACGGCGTGGCGAGGACGACCAGCAGCGACGTCGTGAAGTTCGCCCACACCAGCAGCGGCATGCGCCAGAACGTCATCCCCGGCGCCCGCATCGTGATGATCGTGACCAGGAAGTTGAGCGCGGTCATGATCGACGACGCGCCCGCCCACTGGACGGCCATCGAGAAGAAGACGTTGCCGAACGGCTGTGACTCGGCCAACGGCACGTAGTTCGTCCAACCGGCCCCGAAGCCCGGCACGAGGAAGCTCGACAGCATCATGAAGCCGGCGATCGGCAGCAGCCAGAACGAGAGCGCGTTCAGCCGCGGGAAGGCCATGTCGGGCGCGCCGATCATCAGCGGCAGCACGTAGTTGGCGAGACCGGCGAACGCCGGGATCACGAACAGGAAGATCATCAGCGAGGCGTGGACCGAGAACAGCTGGTTGTAGGTCTGCGTGTCCGTGAACTGCATGCCCGGCTGCGCGAGCTCCGCGCGAACGAACATCGCCATCAGGCCGCCGGCCAGGAAGAAGAAGATCGTCGAGGTGACGTACTGGATCCCGATCACCTTGTGGTCGGTGTTCACGCGGAAGTAGTCCGTCCACGTGCGCGCGCCGTGACCTGAGTGGTCCTCGGGCCGCGTGGGTCGCCCGGACAGGTAGTAGAGCCAGTAGTCGAAGGCGCCGAGACCGCCGAGGAACCCGATCGGCGCCATGGTGAGCGCGCCGACGACGATGATCGGCTCCCAGTCCCAGATCGGGTCGTAGCCGCCGAGCCAGCGGAAGAACACGACTATGGCCGCACCGAGCGCGAAGAAGAGCCAGGTCATCCAGAAGGCGCGGACCCACCCGGCCCCGAAGACCCACCGACGCCAGCCGGTCCGCTGCGGCGCAGGCGGAGCGTGGTGCTGTGGTGGGTGCTCAGCCTCGACTTGCGTCACCGGCTAACCCCCTCCCTGAGTCGACGTGACGAGATACTGCACGAGCGCGTCCAGCTGTTGTTTGGGCAGGCTCGCGTACGTCTTCGGCATCACGCCCTTGGGGAAGCCGGGCTGGACGTACGCGTCCGGGGTGACGATCGATTCGTGGATGAACTGCTCGAGCGGCTTGCCCGCCTTCTGCGCTTCCTGGGCCAGCTCGTCGAGGCTGGGGCCGACCGTGCCGGTGGCATTGGCCGCCTTCAGCGTGTGACAGCTCGCGCAGCCGTTCTGCTTGAAGACGGCGGCGCCTGCATTGCCGCCGGCGCCCGGCGCCGTCTGCTTGCCCGCCTCCCGCTTCCACGCATCGAAGTCGGCCTGCGTGGTGACCATCGCCGCCGACCGCATGACCGAGTGCCCGAGGCCGCACAGCTCGGTGCAGAGCACCTCGTACTCACCAACCTTCGTCGGTGTGATCACAAGCGTCCTCACCTGACCGGGGAGGAGATCCTGCTTCTGGCGGAACTGCGGCACCCAGAAGGAGTGGATGACGTCGTCGGCGCGCATGC
Organism: uncultured Actinomycetes bacterium; assembly: GCA_963738205.1. Lineage (GTDB taxonomy): Bacteria > Actinomycetota > Thermoleophilia > Gaiellales > Gaiellaceae > DATFQE01. The sequence continues at coordinate 809,627 of CAVTVQ010000007.1, read as the reverse complement.
GGAGCTCCACGGGGACGTTCAGCGGCAGATGGAGCTCCGAGGAGCTGAGGCAGCGCCCGCGGACGGCCTCGAGGTCGCACTCGAGCTCGTCCTCGCTGGGCTCGGGCGCATTGTCGGGTGGATAGAGGAACTGCCACGCGAACTGGCGGCCGACGACGTTGACTGTCATGTGGTCGGCGGGCACCTCGGCGTTGCGGGCGAGCGCGACCGCGCTCACGATTCCCATCGCGGTCACGAGGATGAACGGCACCACGGTCCAGACGATCTCGATGCCGGTGTGGCCGTGGATCGGCAGGCCGTCGGAGTCGTCGTCGGGTGCTACGCGGAACTTGAAGACGGAATAGACGGCGATCGCCGCGACCACCGCGAAGATGACGATGCAGATCGCCGTCACGAACCAGAAGACGAAGTCGATCTCCGCCGCCTGGTCGGATGCCTGCTCGGGCAGCCACGGGATCAGGATTGCGACTGCGGTCGCCACGAGGCCCATGAGGACCCCGAGCGTGACGAGGCGGACGATCGCTCCCCTGCGCACCGGCCGCGAGCCTAGTCGAACACGGCCCGGGAAGCAGTCGTAACGGACGCAACGTTAGTTGCCGGGTCCGGATGGGTACAGCCGCCCGGGGGAATCAGAACCTAAGGAGGATGACAGTGGGAATCGGAGTCAGCATCTTGTTGATCGCGTTGGGGGCGATCCTCGCATTCGCGGTGAGCGCGGAGGTCCAGGGCCTCGACGTGCAGACGGTGGGGTGGATCCTGCTCGCCGTCGGCGTCGTCGGCCTCGTGCTCTCGATGATCTTCTGGTCGTCGTGGGGCGGCCCCGTCGGGGGACGCCGCCGGACCACCTATGTCGAGGACGGCCCGGGCCCCGGCCCGCCGTACTAGACCGAGTGAACCGGGGGGACGGCCGCGGCCGTCCCCTCGACCGGTAGCTCGAACGAGAAGGTCGAGCCCTCGCCCTCGCGGGACTCGACCCAGATCGAGCCGCCCATTCGCCGCACGAGCTCCCGGCAGATGTAGAGACCCAGCCCCGTGCCGCCGATCCCGCGGCTGAGGTTGGGATCGACGCGGTAGAACTTCTCGAAGATCCGCCGCTGCTCGGCCGGGGCGATTCCGAGGCCTTCGTCGCGCACGGAGAACCGGACGGCGTTGGCGTGGCGGCGCAGCCGCACCTCCACGACGCCGCCCTCGGGCGAGTACTTGGTCGCGTTGTCGAGGAGGTTGGCGAGGACCTGACCCACCTTGTCGGGGTCGGCGCTGACCGGCGGCAAGGGCTCTGTGTCCCAGAGGGCCAACGTCATGCGCTCGGGCAGGTGGGCCCGAGTGGCCTCGACGACCTCGCGCACGAGAGCGGCCGCGTCGCAGCTCTCGACGTGCACGCGAAGCGTCCCGGAGTCGAGGCGGCTCGCCCAGAGGATGTCGTTGATCGTCCGGGCGAGGCGGTCGGACTCGTTCCCGATCACGTCGAGCAGGGTCGCGCGCTGTTCATCGAGGAGCTCGATGTCGTTGCGCCTCAGCGTGCGCGCGGCGCCGTAGATGGCGGCGAGCGGCGTGCGCAGCTCGTGTGAGACCGTCGACACGAACTCGTTCCGGAGCTGCTCGATCGCGCGCTCCTCGGTCAGGTCCCGGAACGCGTACACGACCCCCTCGGCGAAGGCCACGCCGCCGATCGAGAGCCAGAGCTCGCCGCCGTCGACCTCGACCGGGACCGTCCCGGGTCGACGGCCCTCCGCGCCCGGGGTCGAGCCGACCTCGACGCGCTCGACAATCCCGGGCCAGCCGGGGACAGCCTCCTCGGCGGGGCGGCCGACGACGTCCGCCGTCGCGAGCCCAGTGATCGCCTCGGCGGCCGGGTTCCAGAAGCGCACGATCCCCTCTTGGTCGAGCAGGAAGACGCCGTCGCCCACGTACGCGAGCGCCAGGGCGGCATGCCCGCGCGCCTGGGCCGCGTGCAGGAGCCGTGCGTTGTCCACGGCGATCGCCGTACGACGAGCGAGCTCATCGACGAGCGAGCGGTCGGCGTCGGTGTAGCGCCGGCGGCCCTCGGCCGAGAACAACGCGATCGCCCCAACCGTGCGCCCTCTCACGACGAGCGGCACGCTCAGGTAGCCGCTCAGGCCGAGGGTCTCCAGGTAGTCGAGGTGGTCGTCGTCCCGAGCGATCCGATCCCGGAGCTCGCGGGCCACCTCCGACTTGGCCGGGTCGACGTGCGCGATCGCGACGCGGCGGCCGCCGTCCTCCTCCAGCACGTCGACGACGCACCAGTCGGCGAGGCGCGGGACCGCGAGCTCCGCCACCCGCTCGAGCGTCCGGCCGTGGTCCAACGAGGAGGCCAGCACCTCACTCGCCTCGGTCAGCAGCTCGAGCCGCTCCTCGGCGCGCCGGGCCTCGGTGACGTCACGAAACATGTTGATCGCGAACGCGACCTCACCCCTCTCGTCGTGGACTGGGGTTCCACGCACGGCGGCCCAGCGATCCTCCCCGGTGGCGGTGATCCGATAGCGGAGCAGGAGCTCGGACTCGACCCCGCCGAGCGCAACCCGGCCGGGGAGCCGTTCGAGCGGGAGCGGGCCGCCGGACGCGTCGAGGAGCTCATAGTGGCTCATCAGCCGTGACAGCGGCGCCGCGAGCAGCTCCTCGGGCGACTCGAAGCCGAGGCTTCGCGCCGCCGCGGCGTTCGCGTACACGAGCGTGCCGTCGGGCGCCTGCACGGTGATCGCATCGGCGACGTGCCGCAGGATCGACTCGGCGTGCTCCGGCGACGTGAGCGAGGCGCGCGATCTGGTCGTCTCGTCGCTCACGGGCGGGGGCCAGGTTACTGCCCGCGGAGCGGGTCAGCGCAGGGCCGTGAGCGGATCGACGGCCGCTCGGCGCAACTGCTCAGTCCAGCGCCACGCCCCGCCTAGAGCAGCCAGGGCTGGAGAAAGCGCTGGATGTCGCGACAACCCCGCGGCTCCTCGAGCCGCGCACGCACCCTCTTGCCCTCGACGACGAAGAGCGTCGGCACACGCTCGAGCGCGAAGCGTTCGGCGAGATCGGGACGCTGGTCGCTGTCGACGCGGTACAGCTGGAAGGTCTCGTGGTTCTTGCGTTGCTGGAGCACCTGGGCGAGGAACCCCTCTACCCGACGGCACCGCCCCGACTCCGGCGAGTGGAAGAACACCAGGCGGGGCTTGCCGTTGCCGACGGCCGCGACGGTCATGCGCCCACCGCCGGGATCGGTCGCTCCTGATCGAGTGCCTCGAGCGCGCCGCGCAGCGTCGGATGCACGCGCAGGACACGGTCCAGGCCGGTGATCTCGATGATCCGCGCGATCCGCCGGTCGTCGCAGACGACCCTCAGCACACCGCCGCGCGACTGGGCCCGCTTCGAGGCGTCCACGAGGACGCCGAGGCCGACGGAGTCGACGAAGGGCACCTTGAGCAGGTCGACGACGATCTCGTATGCGCCCGCCTCCGCAACCCGGCTGATCTCGTCGCGCAGAGCGGGCGCCGTCATCACGTCGAGCTCCCCGGCAACGGTGACCACGGAGGCGCTACCGCCGAGGTACGCAGACGTGAGCTCGAACTCGGGGGCCATGCCAGCCACCGTAGCCACGGCCCTTTCTGCGCAGCCTAAGGGATCTCTATGGAAATGCTCATACGGGGATGAGCTTGTAGCCAACCCCGCGAACGGTGACGATCCGCTCCGGGGTGTCCGGCTCTTCCTTGAGCTTGCGACGCAGGTTGGAGATGTGGATGTCGCACGCGCGCTCGTCGCCCACGTAGGTGCTCTCCCAGAGGTGCTGCATGATCTCGCGCCGGCTGTAGACCCGCTCCGGCTCCTCGGCCAGCAGCGCCAGCAGGCGGAACTCGGACGGCGTCAGCTGCACCTCGCCGCCGTTCAGCGCCACCTTGTGCCTGCCGAGGTCCAGCGTCAGCGAGCCGATCCGCTTGAACGCGTAGCCGCGACCTGCGCGGTCGAGCTCCCGCCGGCGCAGGATCGCGCGCACGCGGCTGATCAGCTCGGCGAGCGAGAAGGGCTTCGTCACGTAGTCGTCGGCGCCGACCTCGAGCCCCAGCACGCGGTCGACCTCGGCGTCCTTGGCCGTCAGCATCAGGATCGGGACGTCGCTCTCCTCGCGCAGTCGGCGGCAGACTTCGCGGCCGGAGAGCCGGGGCAGCATCAGGTCGAGGATGACGAGGTCGAACTGGCCGGCGAGCGCGGTTGCAAGTGCGTCCTCGCCGTCAGCGCGGATCAAGACCTCGTAGCCCTCTCCTCCGAGCGCGTACGCGACGGCGTCGGCGATCGCCGGCTCGTCGTCCACGACGAGGATCCGCTCGCTCACGACCTGCCGAACCTCGCGACCGGCAGCGTGACGGCGGCGCGCGTCCCCCGCTGCGACGACTGGATGCGAAGCCCGCCGCCGAGAACGCGGGCGGCCTCCGCCGCGATCGCGAGCCCAAGCCCGAAGCCGTCCGACGGCGAATCGGGATCCTTGTAGAAGCGCTCGAAGGAGCCGTCTGTCGGGAGCCGCGTGCCCGGCCCGGTGTCCGAGACGACGACCTCCACCTCCTCGCCGTCGAGGCTCTCGGCAGACAGCACGATCTCGCCCGACCGGGTGAACTTGGCGGCGTTCTCGGCGAGGTTGTCGACGGCCTGCTCGAGCAGGTCACGGTTCGTCAACGCGGCCAGCTCGACCGGAGCCTCGACGCGCACGCCCACGCCGCTGCCCGGATGCAGGCCGGAGGCGATCGACTCGAGCAGCGGACGCAGCGCCACGAGCTCCACGCCCGGCGGCTCGGCGAGCGCCTGCGCGCGTGCGAGCACGAGCAACGCGCGCGTCAGCCGCACCAGCCGCGAGCACTGCTGGTCGATGTGAAGGAGGAAGCGGTCGCGGGCATCCGGGACGTCCTTGGCGCCGCCCTGGAGCACCTCGATCGCGCCGGCGATCGCCGAGACCGGTGTCCGCAGCTGATGGGCTGCGTTGGCGACGAACTCGCGTTCCGCGCGCTCGCGCAGCGACGAGAGCTCCGCGATCACGAGCACCGCCTCACCCGAGTCGTCCGGCGGCACCAGGACGACGTCGAGCGTCCGCCGACCGCCCTCGATCGGGAAGCGCGTCTCCGACGGCTTCCCCGGCGACTTGAACATCGACGTGGCGAGCTCCCGCAGCGAGGGCTCGGGCCACGGGTCGCCGAGCTCGCGTCCCACCAGATCGGGCTGGCCGAAGAAGCGCTCGGCCGCTTCGTTGGCGAACGAGACCCGCAGGTCAGAGTCGAAGCTCACGACAGCCTGGTCGAGTCGGTCGAGGAGCATCGCCAGCCGGTCCCGCTGCAGGCGGAGCGCGTCCTCACGGTTCATCACGTCCGCGCCCGTAGCAACCTCTCTCTGAGATGGTTCTGCCGCTTCCATGGTACTTCTGCCACCTTTCCCGAACCGTCGCGGAGTGAACTCCTGGTGGCGCGAAGGCGTCCTCTACCAGGTCTACCCGCGCTCCTTCGCGGACTCGAACGGCGACGGCGTCGGCGACCTCGCCGGCATCGTCGGCCGCCTGGACTACCTCGAGTGGCTCGGCATCGACGGGATCTGGCTCGACCCAACGATGCCGTCACCGAATGCCGACTGGGGCTACGACGTTTCCGACTACCTCGGCGTGCACACGGAGCTGGGAACGCTCGACGACCTCGACGCGCTCGTCGCCGAGGCGGCTCGGCGCGACATCCGCGTGCTCCTCGACCTCGTGCCCAACCACACGTCCGGCCAGCATCCGTGGTTCCTCGAGGCACGCTCGTCGCGCGGCTCGCCCAGGCGGGACTGGTACGTCTGGGCCGACCCGAAGGCGGACGGCTCGCCGCCGAACGACTGGACCAGCGTCTTCGGCGGACCGGCCTGGACGCTGGACGAGTCGACGGGTCAGTCCTACCTGCACAACTTCCTGGCCGAGCAACCCGACCTGAACTGGTGGAACGAGGAGGTCCGGGACGCGTTCGACGACATCCTGCGCTTCTGGTTCGCCCGCGGTGTCGCGGGCTTCCGGATCGACGTGGCGCACCTTGTCGTCAAGGACCGCGACCTGCTCGACCGCTGGAGCCAGCCGGGAGTGCACGATGTCCACCGCCGCTGGCGCGCCCTCGCCGACTCGGAGACGCCGCCGCGGATCCTCGTCGGCGAGACCCATATCCGCGAGCTCGAGGAGATGATCTCGTTCTACGGGAAGGGCGAGGACGAGCTGCACCTCGCGTTCAACTTCCCGTTCGTCTACGCGCCGTTCGACGCCCGCCTGGCCCGTGTGGTCGCGGACACCGAGCGACTGCTGCCGCAGGCGTCCTGGCCGGTCTGGACCGGGTCGAACCACGACTCCGGACGCTTCCCGACGCGCTGGTGCGAGGACGACGACGCCCGCACCCGCCTCGCCCTGATGGCGCTGCTCACCCTGCGGGGAACGCCCTTCCTCTACTACGGCGACGAGCTCGGCATGGCGGAGGTCGACGTGCCGCGCGAGCGCCTGCTCGACCCGGTCGGGCTCCGCGGCTGGCCCGAGGATCCCGGCCGCGACCGCATGCGGACGCCCATGCAATGGTCGGGCGCCGACGGTGCCGGCTTCACCGCGCCGGGCGTCGAGCCCTGGCTGCCGCTGGGCGACCACCGCGCCCGCAACGTCGCGTCGCAGCGCGACGACCCCGACTCGATCCTCTCGTTCACCCGCGGCCTGATCGCGCTCCGCCGCCGGCTGCCCGACCTGCGGACCGGCGGCTACCAGCAGCTCGCCGCGCCCGACGACGTCTGGGCCTGGCGCCGCGGCGACGGCGTCACCGTCGCGCTCAACCTCTCGGACCGGGCGGCGCGCGTCCAGGAAGTCGACGGCACCGTGGCCGCCTCCAGCCCGCGCGGGCGCAAGGGCGAGCGGGTTGCGGGCGAGCTCTCGCTCGGCGGCTGGGAAGGCGCCCTGATCGAGAACGCGCGCTCGTAGCGGCCCGCAGTCTCCACAGGGCTGTCGATATCAGCGAAACAGGGTACGCTCGCCGGGAGGGAGACCCGCACGGACGAGAGGAGCGACGATGCCGTTTCAGGTGCCCGATCTGCCGTACGACTACGGCGCGCTCGAGCCGCACATCGACGAACAGACCATGCGGCTCCATCACGACAAGCACCACCAGACCTACGTGGACAAGGCCAATGCCGCCCTCGAGGGGACGGAGTGGGCCGACAAGCCCGTCGAGGAGGTGCTCGCGAACCTCGACAGGTTGCCTGACGACAAGCGCACGCCGGTCCGCAACAACGCCGGCGGCCATGCGAACCACACGCTCTTCTGGCAGATCATGAGCCCCGACGGCGGCGGAGAGCCCGAGGGCGCGCTCGCCGACGCGATCGCCTCGGCGTTCGGAGACTTCGAGACCTTCAAGCAACGCCTGAGCGACGCGGGGATCAACCAGTTCGGCAGCGGCTGGGGCTGGCTCGTCGCCGACGGCGGGTCGCTTGCCGTCACTTCGAGCGCGAACCAGGACTCGCCGCTCCTGCAGGGCCAGACGCCGCTCCTCGGCGTCGACGTCTGGGAGCATGCCTACTACCTTCGCTACCAGAACCGGCGGCCCGACTACGTCGCCGCGTGGTGGAACGTCGTCAACTGGCCGGAGGTCGCACGCCGGTTCGAGTCCGGCTAGCCGGAGCCGGACGCGGCCGGCTCGGCCGGCTTCGCAGCGGCCGCCTTCGCCGGCGGCAGCTCGACGGTGAAGGTGGAGCCGCGACCGGGCTCCGACTCCACCTCGATCTCGCCGCCCATGCGCTGCACGAGCTCGCGGCAGATGTAGAGACCGAGCCCGGTTCCGCCGACTCCGCGCGCGAGCTGCGGATCGGCTCGGTAGAACTTCTCGAAGATCCGCTGCTGCTCGCCGGGGGGAATGCCCAGGCCTTCGTCGTGGACGCGCAGCCGCACCCGTCCGTTGTCGGCATCGACCCGCAGCACGACCTGCCCTCCGCCGGGGGAGTACTTGATCGCGTTCTCCAGCAGGTTGACCAGCACCCGCCGGAGCTTCGACGGATCGACTTCCAAGCCCGGGACGGGCTCCGAGCTCTCGACGGCGAGCGTCACACCGTTGTCGAGCTGGCGCTGCATCGACTCGGCGACCTCCTCGGCGAACGTCGCCGGATCGAGCCGCTCGGCGCTCAGGCGCAGGCGCCCCGAATCGAGGTGGCTCGCGAGGAGGATGTCGTCGATGACGCGCGCCAGGCGCTCGGACTCGGCCGTGATGATCGAGATCAGGCGGTCGACGCCGTCCGGGTCGACGACATCCGTGCGCTCGAGCGTCTTCGCGGCCCCGTAGATCGCCGCCAGCGGCGTCCGCAGCTCGTGAGACGCGGTCGCCACGAAGTCGTCCTTGAGCTTGTCGACCAGCCGCTCGTCGGTGCGATCCTGGAACGAGTAGACCGTCCCGTCCGCGAGGTCGACGCCGCAGAGCGAGAGCCAGAGCTCGCGGGCACCGATGTCGAACGGCAGCAGACGGGCCAGCTGACGCTTGGGCCGGCCCGCACCGGCGACCGGGATCGACGGCGCCACCTCGTTCCACCCACCCAGCAGGTCGCTGGCGGGCTTCCCGGCGGCCGCGTCGAAGCTGATGCCCGTGATCTGCTCGGCGGCGAGGTTCCAGAACTGGACGATGCCGTCGCGATCGACGACGAAGACGCCGTCGCCGACATGCTCGAGCACATGCGAGTGACGTTGGAGCTCGAGGCGCTGCATGTCGATCCGGCGTGCCAGCCATCGGCGCTCGATCGCGCGAGCGAGCGAGGCGGTGAAGTAGTCGCGGTCGATCGGCTTCTGGATGTAGTCGTACGCGCCGCGGCGGAGGGCCTGGACGGCGAGATCGTGCTCGCCGTGCCCGGTGATCAGCAGCGTCGGCGTGTCGGGCCGGATCAGCTGGATCTCGTCCAGCAGGGCAAGCCCGTCCATCCCGGGCATCTTGATGTCGGTGACGATCGCGTCGTAGTCCTCGGCAGCGATCTTCGCGAGCGCGTCGGGCGCCGAGTCGCACGTCTCCACCGCGAGCTCGCTCATCCGCAGCCGCAGAGCCTCGGGCAAGGCTTCCAGCAGCGCGGGATCGTCGTCGGCGATCAGGACCCGCGGATTCACGGCCGTCTCTCCTCCTCCTCGGCGAGCGGCAGCTGGATCGTGAACTGGGCGCCGCCGCCCTTGCTGGTGCCGAGCTCGATCGTGCCGTGGTGCTCGCGGACGATGCCGTAGGTGATCGAGAGCCCGAGGCCGGTGCCCGCCCCGACCTCTTTCGTCGTGAAGAACGGGTCGAAGATGCGCTGCTCGAGGTCGTCCGGGACGCCCGGCCCGTTGTCGCCGAACGTCACCACGGCGAACGGTGGCCGGCGCTCGCAGCGAATCGAGATCCGCTTGTGCTCGACGTCCGCCAGCGCGTCGCGGGCGTTCGTGAGCAGGTTGACGAACACCTGCTCGAGCTGGATCGCGTTGCCGTCGACGACGAGCGGCTCGGCGCCGGGCTCGACGGCGACCTGGATCTGGCGCAGGCGCAGCTGCTCGTGCATCAGCGACAGCGAGCGGTCGATCACCGGAACGATCTCCACCGGCTCGTAGACGATCGTGGCTGCGCGGCCGAACGTGCGCAGGTGCGAGATGATCTCGGTCGCCTTCCGAACCTGCTCCATCGCCTTGCCGAGCTCGTCGCTCATCGTCTCCGGGTCGACCGACCCGAGCTCGATGCGGTCGATGGCGTTGCCGACGAACAGGCCGATGTTGTTGAGCGGGTTGTTCAGCTCGTGGGCGATCCCGGTCGTCAGCTCGCCGAGCGTCGCCAGCTTGCCCGCCTGGATCAGCTGCTCCTGCTTCTCGCGCAGCTCGTGCTCGCGCCGCTCGATCTCCGCGGTCGTCTCGCGGAGGTCGCCCATGATGTGGATCATCGCCTTGCGGCTCGACTCCAGCCGCAGATTCGAATCGTGCGAGTCGCTGAGGATGTGCAGCAGCGCCCGGCGGGAGTTGTCGAGCCGCTCCGTCTGCTTGGCCAGCCGGCTGCGGTCCTGCTCGTAGTCGCCGAGGATATGGAGCATCGCTTTCCGCTGGTCGGCGAGCCGTTTGTTGGAGTCGTTGAGGTCGCCCATGATGTGGAGCAGCGCGCGGCGGCGCTCCTCTGCTTGGGCGACGCGGTGCTCGAGCTCGGCGACGCGCTGCCGAAGCGAGGCTGCTTCCGCCTCGCCGTCGTCGAGTGGGGGGACGACCTCGATGGTCACTCTTTCGAGGGCCGCAGTGACGCTAGCTCCTGGCGCAGGCTGTCGAGCTCCTTCTCGAGCGCGATCATCTTGAGCTCACGCCCGACGACGACCTCCTCGAACTTCTCGAGGTCGAGGATCTTCTCCTGGAGCTCGGTCTTGGACTCCTCGAGGTCGCGGACGACCTGCTCGTAGGCGCGCATGTCGCGCAGCACCCCGATCGCACCGATTACGTTCCCTTCGGGATCGCGCAGCGCGGAGGCGTTCAGGGTCGTCGGGATCACCTCGCCGGTCGCCGCGCGCGGGTTCAGGCGGGCGTTCCTGGTCACGCCCCGCTCGACGACCTCGCGCAGCGCCGCGGTGAACTCGCGCGTCTCCTCGGCGCTGATGAAGCGCGACAGCGACTGCTCGAGCACCTCGTCCCGGCGGAAGCCCAGCAGCTCCGAGACCGCCTCGTTCGCGGTCAGGATCTTCCCCTCCAGGTCGGACACGAACACCGGGTCGGGGGCGTTCTCGATCAAGCTCTCCGCGTACGCACGCGCCTTGTCCAGCTCGCGCATGTCACGCAGCACGCCGATCGCGCCGATCACGTTGCCCTCCGAGTCGCGCAGCGCCGACGCGTTGAGCGTCGTAGGGATCACCTCGCCCGTCGCGGCGCGCGGGTTCAGGCGGGCGTCGCGGGTGACGCCGCGCTCGACGACCTCGCGCAGCGCGGCGGTGAACTCGCGCGTCTCCTCCTCCGAGATGAACTGCGACAGTGACTGCTCGAGCACCTCGTCGCGGCGGAAGCCCAGCAGCTCCGAGACCGCCTCGTTCGCGGTCAGGATCTTCCCCTCCAGGTCGGACACGAACACCGGGTCGGGGGCGTTCTCGATCAGGCTCTCCGCGTACGCACGCGCCTTGTCCAGCTCGCGCATGTCACGCAGCACCCCGATCGCGCCGATCACGTTGCCGTCGGAATCGCGCAAGGCCGAGGCGTTCAAGCTGGTCGGGATCACCTCGCCGGTCGCCGCGCGCGGGTTGAGCACCGCGTTCCGCGTCACGCCGTGCTCGACCACCTCACGCAGGGCGGCGGTGAACTCGCGCGTCTCCTCCTCGCTGATGAAGCGCGACAACGACTGCTCCACCACCTCGTCGCGGCGGAAGCCCAGCAGCTGCGAGACCGCTTCGTTCGTCTGCAGGATCTTGCCCTCGAGGTCGGAGACGAACACGGGGTCGGGCGCGTTCTCGATCAGGCTCTCCGCGTAGGCGCGCGCCTTGTCCAGCTCGCGCATGTCACGCAGCACCCCGATCGCGCCGATCACGTTGCCTTCCGAATCGCGCAGCGCGGACGCGTTGAGCGTGGTCGGGATCACCTCGCCCGTGGCCGAGCGCGGGTTGAGCACCGCGTCGCGGGTGACGCCGCGCTCCACGACCTCCTTGAGCGCCGCGGTGAACTCGCGCGTCTCCTCCTCGCTGATGAAGCGCGACAACGACTGCTCCACTACCTCGTCGCGGCGGAAGCCCAGCAGCTCGGACACGGCGTCGTTCGCCTGCAGGATCTTGCCCTCGAGGTCCGACACGAACACCGGATCCGGAGCGTTCGCGATGATGATGTCGGCGGCGAGAGCGCCGTCGGTGGCGGTGGCAGCGTTGGCGCCCCCGCTTATGTGCGCCTGCACGGCCGCTCCGTCGTCTACGGGCTTGGCCATGTACATCCCTCCTGATGCATAGGGCGACGATTCGTTCGACCGACGACGTCGGCTACTCGGATTCTCGTCCCGATTTCAGGTAACGGCAAGCCGCGCAAGCGCACGCTCATCGTCCGTTCGACCCGCCTTGCCGCAATTCCCCCCTCAAGCAGGTGCGTTTTAGCACAGCTCAGCGCGAGAGGAAACCCGCGGACGCGCCCAGCACGCGCCGCGGTGGGACCTCTGCGCAGCCTGGCGCGGCGAGCTGCGGCCTGAGCCTCCGCCGTTCGTATTCATTGACACGATGCTGCGACCTGTGCAACGGTCAGGTCGGCGACGGGCCGCGTTCCGCGCGGGTCCCGGCGCAGAGGAGAGCCATCTTGCTCCCTCCCAGCGGCAAAGAGAGGAGATCGAATGCGGCAGGTCTCCAAAGGCGCATCCGCCTTCGTCCGACTCCTTGTCTCGGCAGGCCTGGGTCGGCCCGTTAGGGGCCGCCTGGCCAACCCGTAGATCCGTCCTCGAGTCGAGCCGCGAGTTCTGAAGGGGGGTACTGCGGCCTCGCCTTGGTTCGCCTGACGAGCAAAGGAGAGACATGCCCTCGAAGCACAGCAACGCCGGTGGCCTGCGGACGAAAGTCGCGCGCAGCGCGCGCTTCGCTGCCCTTGCAGCCATCGCCGCGGGCGTCGCCGCAATCGCGGGTAGCGGCGTGAGCGCAGCCGCAGGAGAGGGGCCTGATCCGGTGGCCGCGGCGGTGCCGACCCCCGGCATCCTGGCTCCGCCGGATGCGATCGTGGACGAGGCGGAAGGAACGGTGGACTTCGCCGTCACGCTGGCGGACGAGGGCACGCAGACAGTCACGGTCGGCTACCAGACCCAGAACGCATCGGCGGGCGCCGGCACGGTCTGCAACACCGACTACTCCTTGGCCTCGGGGACGCTGACCTTTGCGCCCGGCGAGAGGACCAAGGATGTGCCGATCCAGATTCGCGACTGCGCGGACGCCGAGGGCTTCGAGTCGCTCACGCTCAACCTGCACACGGCGGTGAACGGACAGATCTGGCGGACGAGCAGCCGGATCTCGATCGTGGACAACGACACCATCGCCCCAACGCCGAGCCTGAGCGTCCGCGACGCGGTCGTGGACGAGAAGGCAGGGAAGGCGTTCGTCTCAGTGCTGCTGGGCGGCACCGCCGGGCGGGCCTCGAACAGCACGGTGACAGTCGACTACACGACCGCCGCAGGGACCGCGGCGGCTGATTCCGACTACGAGACGACGAGCGGCACGTTCACGTTCTCGCCGGGAGAGACCGTGGAGAGCGTCGCGATTCCGATCGCCGAGGACGCGACTCCGGAAGGGGTCGAGAGCTTCGCGTTCACGATCAGCAACCCGAACAACGCCTCGATCGCCGACGGCAGCGGGGTCGTCACGATCGGCGCCAGCGACGCGGCCGATTCGAGCCAGCCCGCGATCCTCGCCCCGGTCGATCTCGTCGTCGGCGAAGCCGACGGCTTCGTCGACCTCGTCGTCGCCCTGTCGGCGCCGAGCGCGAACCTGGTCACAGTCACCTACACAGCCTTGAACGGAAGCGCCGGCCTCGGCAACGTCTGCAACACCGACTACGGCGTCGAAAGTGGCTTGAAGCTGAACTTCGCGCCCGGCGAGACGACGAAGCCGGTGCGCGTTCAGATCAACGAGTGCGCCGATGCCGAGTTGCTCGAGGCTTTCACGCTCAACCTGAGCCTCGCGGAGAACGGACTGATCACGCGCGCCAGCGGGCGGATCTCGATCGTCGACAACGACCCGGTGATCGCGACGCCGAAACTGTTCGCACGCGACGCGGTCGTCGACGAGCGTGACGACTTCGCCTATGTCTCAGTGCTGCTCGGCGGCCCCGGCGGGGAGGCATCGAACAGCCTCGTCAGTGTCGACTACGCGACCGCGAACGACAGCGCAAGCGCGGATTCGGACTTCACCGGCGTCAGCGGAACGCTCCGGTTCGCGCCGGGCGAGACCGCGAAAACGGTCGTGGTCCCGATTACCGACGACGGCTCGACCGAGGGCGTGGAGAGCTTCGCGCTCACGCTGAGCGCCCCCAACCAGGCGACGATCTCGGATCGGAGCGGCCGGATCGTGATCGGGGCCAGTGACGCGGCCGGGATCGCGCAGCCGCGGATCCTCGCGACCCCAGACCTCATCGTCGGCGAAACAGACGGGTGGGTCGATCTCGTCGTCAACCTCTCTCAGCCGGGCCTGAGCCCAGTCACGGTCGACTACGCGACCGCGAACGCGAGCGCCGGCGGCGGCAACGTCTGCAACACCGACTACAGCCCGGCAAACGGCAAGCTCCACTTCGCCGTCGGCGAAACGACAAAAGCGGTGCGCGTCCAGATCAACGACTGCGCCGACGCCGAGCTCTTCGAGGCGTTCACCTTCGGGCTCAGCGGCCCCGAGAACGCGGCGATCGCGCGGGCAAGTGGGCGGATCTCGCTGGTCGACAACGACAACGTCGTCGGCACGCCGAAGCTCACCGTCAGGGACGCAGTCGTCGACGAGAAGGACGGCTTCGCCTACGTGTCCGTCCTGCTCGGCGGAACCGGCAGCGAGGCCTCGAACAGCAGCGTCACCGTCGACTATGCGAGCGCGAACGGCTCCGCGGCTGACGCCGACTTCACGGCTGTGGACGGCACGCTCACGTTCGCGCCCGGCGAGACGGCGAAGACCATCGTCGTCCCGATCGCAGACGACGGTACACCCGAGCCGGCGGAGAGCTTCACGCTCGAGCTCGACAATGCTTCGCAGGCAACGATCCTCGACGGTCTCGGAACCGTGACGATCGGAACGAGTGACGCGGCTGCCGCCGCTCAGCCGGGCATCTCGGCTCCGGTCGACGTCGCCGTGATCGAGTCCGTCGGCTTCGTCGATCTCGTCGTCAGGCTCTCCCAGCCGGGCCTGAACCCGGTCACGGTCGACTACGCGACCGCGAACGTCAGCGCCGGCGGCGGCAACGTCTGCAACACCGACTACAGCCTGGCAAGCGGCAAGCTCCAGTTCGCCGTCGGCGAAACGACAAAAGCGGTGCGCGTCCAGATCAACGACTGCCTCGACGCCGAGCTCGGAGAGACGTTCAACTTCAACCTCAGTGTGCCGGTGAACGGCTCGATCTTCGACGGAAGCGGCGTGGTCACGATCTGCGACAACGACGGCCCGGTCGGCCTCTGCAGCATTGCCGTCACGCCGGCCAACCCGGCGATCGCGCTCGGCGCGAACCAGCAGTTCACCGCCACCGGGATCAGCTCCGATCTCTCCAGCTCCGACCTGACCGCGACGGCGACCTGGGCATCGGCGAACACGGGGGTCGCGACGATCGTCAGCGGCGGGCTCGCGCACGGGCTTCTCCCCGGCACGAGCACGATCTCCGCCAGCCAGGGCGGAATCGCCGGCTCGACGATTCTCACTGTGACCGGCCAGGCGGCACAGACGATCAGCTTCAGTGCGCTTGCGAACAAGAGCTACGGCGATGCGGACTTCGCGGTCAGCGCCACGGCGAGCTCAGGCCTGCCGGTCAGCTTCGCGGCTGCGGGTAACTGCACGATCAGCGGCGCGAGCGTGCACATCACCGGGGCCGGCAGCTGCACGATCACCGCCTCCCAGTCGGGGAACGCCAGCTTCGCCCCGGCGGCGAGTGTGGCTCGGACGTTTGCGATCGCGAAGGCGGCGCAGACGATCAGCTTCGCCGCGCTCGCGAGCAAGAAGGTCGGCGACCCGGACTTCACGGTCAACGCGACCGCCTCGTCGGGCCTGCCGGTCAGCTTCGCGGCCAGCGGCAACTGCAGCGTTTCCGCGGCCCGCGTGCATCTGATCGCCGCTGGAAGTTGCACGATCACCGCGTCGCAGGCCGGAAACGCAAACTACAACGCCGCCGCGGCGGTCGCGCGGACGTTCTCGATCGCGCGCAAGGCGCTGCCTGTCCGCTGCCGCGTGCCGCGGGTGATCGGCAAGCAGCTCGCCGCCGCCAGGTCGGCGCTCAGCAAGGCGCACTGCCGCACGGGCACGGTCACGCGCGTGTTCTCGCGCACGAAACGCCGCGGAATCGTGATCGGGCAGAGCCGCCGGCCGGGACAGGTGCTGCGCGTCAACTCGAAGGTGAATCTCGTCGTCAGCCGCGGGCGCCGCTGATGATCGGAGAGTCGTGCACAAAAGGGGTTCGGATGCGAAGACGCCCGCGTCACTGGCCTTGCGCCGTAACGCTGATCGCAGTCGGTGCGTGCGGCCTTCTTCTGACTGGCTGCGGTGGTGAGGCGAACAGCGCCGACACCTCGTCGAACGGCTCATCCACTCGTGCTGCTCCGCCCGAGGAGAATCTCGACCGCGTCGTCAGCATCGACGGCAAGCGCGGCCTCTATGTGAAGTGCACCGGCAGCGGCTCGCCGACCGTCCTGATGGAGGGAGGCGATGAAGACACAAGCGATTCGTACGCGTTTGCGGAGGCCAGCATCTCTGAGGTCGCGCGGACCTGCGTCTACGACCGCGCGAACCTGGGCCGTAGCGACGCCGCCGCCGCGCCGCGCGGGCTGTCAGACCTTGTCGGTGACCTCGAGGCGCTTCTCCAAGCCGCCAAGATCCCGGGCCCGTACGTTCTAGTCGGCACCTCGGGCGGTGGCTACATCAGCGCCGGCTACGCGTACGAGCACCCCGACGAGGTCGCCGGCATGGTCTTCGTCGAGGTCCCCGGCCCCTTCCGAAATCCTCCTCGGGTGATCGTCGAAGAGACCGACCCGAACAACCCTGCGAACATCGAACGCCGTGACTACCTCCAGGTCGAGAAGGACGCCTGGGCGGCTCGCAAGAGGATCGGCGACATCCCGGTCACGATCATCAGCAACGAGTACTCGACCGCGGAGATAAGCGCCTCACCGTTCCCCTCGGAGGCGAGAGGGATGCGGCGCAACGTCTGGGACCAGAAGGGCTGGCTGGTTCTCAGCCCACGCGCGAAGCAGATGGTGGTCCATACCGGTCACGCGGTCGAGGAGGAGGACCCGCAGCTCGTGATTGACGCGATCCTCGCTGTCGCAAAGGCTGCCCGGTAGGTACGGTCGATCCCCGGATTTGCAGGGCAGTCTGCGATGGGCCGTGAAGGATTCGAACCTTCGACCTTGGGATTAAGAGTCCCCTGCTCTACCAGCTGAGCTAACGGCCCGCGCGGCTGCGTAGTGTAGCCCGACATGAAGGTGCTTTCTGTGGTCGGGAACCGGCCGCAATTCATCAAATCTGCGCCGCTTTCGGTGGCCCTCCGAGACCGTGGCGTGGACGAGGTGACGGTGCACACCGGGCAGCACTACGACCGCGAGCTGTCCGAGGTCTTCTTCGAGGAGCTCGGGCTGCCCGAGCCCACACACGCGCTGAGCCTCCGCAGCTCGGATCCGGCAGTGATGTCGCCGCGGATCGGAGAGATCGTGGCCGCAGAGCGACCGGCCTGGGTGCTCGTCTACGGAGACACGAACTCGACGCTCGCCGGCGCTGTCGCGGCGGCCGAGTCGGCCGTCCCGCTCGCCCACGTCGAGGCGGGGCTGCGAAGCGGCGATCTCTCCATGCCCGAGGAGTTGAATCGGATCGAGGTCGATCGGCTCGCCCAGCTCCTGCTCGCGCCCGACGAGCGCTCCAGCCGGACACTCGCGGACGAGGGCGTCTCCGGGAGGCGCGAGGTCGTCGGGGACGTGATGGCCGACGCCAACCGCAGGCTGGCGCCGATCGCCCGCGAGCGCTCGCAGATCCTGGCCGAGAACGGTCTCGAGCCCGGCGGCTACCTCGTCGTCACAGTGCACCGCGAGGCGAACGTGCGCCCGGAGCGCCTGGCGCGCATCGTCGACGGCCTCAACCGCCTGCCCGAGCCGATCCTCTTCCCGGCGCACCCGCGCACCCGGGCCGCGCTCACGAGCAACAGTCTGTTGCTCGCTCCCCACATCCGCCTGCTCGCCCCGCTCGGCTACCTCGACTTCGCAGCGCTCGCCTCGCAGGCCCGCGTGATCGTCACGGACTCGGGCGGGCTGCAGAAGGAGGCGTACTGGTACGGCGTTCCGTGCGTGACCCTGCGGCCGAGTACCGAGTGGATCGACACGGTCGGATTGGGCGCCAACCAGCTCGTCGACGACGACCCCGATCGCCTGGTCGTCGCCGTCGAGCGGGCGCGCATGCCTGACGACCGGCCGGAGCTCTACGGAGACGGACGCGCCTCGGACCGGATCGCTGACCTCGTCGTTACGCTCTCGCCGTGAAGCGGATCAGGATCGGTCAGGCCGGCCTCGGCTACTGGGGCCCCAACCTCGCGCGCAACTTCGACGAGATCGCCGAGCTCGCGTGGCTCTGTGATCTGTCCGACGAGAACCGCGAGCGCTTCGGCGCCCGTTACCCCAGCGCCCGGATGACCGCGGACTTCGACGAGATGCTCGCCGACCCCGATCTCGACGCCGTCGTCGTCGCCACCCCCGTGGTGACCCACCACGAGCTCACCCGGCGCGCGCTCCTGGCCGACAAGCACGTCTTCGTGGAGAAGCCGATGGCCGTCCGCGCGTCCGAGGCCGACGAGCTGGTGGCGCTGGCCGAGGAACGCGGCCGCGTGCTCATGCCCGGCCATCTCCTCCTCTACCACCCAGGCGTCGTGAAGCTGAAGGAGCTCGTCGACGACGGTGAGCTCGGTGACGTGCTCTACATCTACGGCAATCGGGTGAACTTCGGCGTGATCCGGCGCGAGGAGAACGCGCTCTCCAGCCTCGGCGCGCACGACCTCTCGGTCATCCTCCACCTCGTCGGCGAGGAGCCGATCGAGTGCTGGGCCCGGGGTGAGACCTACGTCGGAGAGGTCGAGGACGTCGTCTTCTGCTACCTCCGCTTCCCGTCGGGCAAGGTCGCGCACATGCACCTCTCCTGGCTCGACCCCCACAAGATGCGGAAGATGACCGTGGTCGGCACCAAGCGGATGGTCGTCTTCGACGACATGGAGCTGGAGCGCAAGATCACGATCTACGACAAGGCGACCGAACGCCCGCCCGAGAGCTACGGCGAGTGGCGCACCCGGACAGGTGACATCTACTGCCCCAAGATCCCGAACGACGAGCCTCTGCGGCTCGAGGTCCAGCACTTCGTCGACCTCGTCGCCGGGCAAGGCGACTCGCTCGCCGCCGCACGCGACGGCGCCGTGGTCGTGCGGGCGCTCGAGCAGCTGCAGGACTCCCTCGTCCGCACGCCCGCGTGAGACGCCGCTTGCGGTGTCTCCGTCAGGCCGTGCGGGCTTGCCCGTGCGGCCGTCTGAAATGACCGGTCGACACATTTGGCCACTCGAGGTACGGCCCTGACCGTCGCTTCGACCGCGGTCGTCTACGCAGGCACGGTGTTGGGTGAGGGGTGCGTGATCGGCGACCACGCCGTCGTCGGCAAGCAGCCGGCGCTCTCGCCGCGCTCGACGGCGAAGCGCGAGCCACTGCCGCCCCTCGAGCTCGGGGCGGGGACGATCGTGTCCGCCGGCGCGGTCGTGTTCGCGGGGACGAAGATCGGCGCCAACTGCATCGTCGGCGACCAGTCGTGCGTCCGCGAGCGCTGCGAGCTCGGCGACGAGGTCGTCGTCGGCCGCGGTTCGTTGGTCGAGAACGACACGACGATCGGCGCCCGCACGAAGATCCAGGCCGACGCGTACGTGACGGCCTACTCGACGCTCGAGGAGGACGTGTTCATCGCCCCCTGCGTCGTGACGACGAACGACAACTTCATGGGCCGGACGGAGAAGCGCCATGCCCTGCGCAAGGGGCCGACGATCCGCCGAGGCGCGCGCGTCGGGGGCGGCGCCGTCCTGCTCCCGGGGATCGAGGTGGGCGAGGAGGCGTTCGTGGGCGCAGGCGCCGTCGTGCTGAGGGACGTCCCGCCGCGGGCACTAGTGGTCGGCAACCCGGCGCGGCAGATTCGCGAGGTGCCCGACGAGGAATTGCTAGACCGCTAGCTTCGCTCGAGCCGGAGGGAGTAGCCGCCGTTGCCCACCTGCGACATCGCGACCTGGACGAAGTACCAGCCACCCGTGGCCGCCTTGTAGCCGACCGACTCGAGCGCGCCCGGCCCCGCCGACCGCCTGGCCATGAGCTGACGGCTGGCCGGCGCCCCGATGCGGCGGACGCCCGGCTTCCAAAGCACGAGGTTCATGTCGGTGCCGGCCGGGCCGCGGACGCTGGCCCTGATCTGCTCGCCCGGCCGCAGCTGCACTCGATAGACGTCGACCCGGTCGTCCCAGTAGTCGACCGACGCGAGGATGTGCGTCCGGCCGCGGCCGATCGTCCAGGCCCGGTCGCCGGCGTCGTCGTTGGGCTCGTAGGCGTCTCGTGCGGGGACCGGCCCCTCCTTCAGCTCGGCGAGCGCCGAGGTGATGTCGAGGCGCCCCCAGCCGGTCAGCGAGTCGCGGTCGTACGTGCACCGCCTGCAGCCGGTTGCAGGGGTCGCGTCGTGCGCCGAGCGGGTGAGCAGGTTGGCGACCTGCTCCGGCTCCAGTGTCAAGTTGCTTGCAGCGGCGACGTTGAGCACGAGGGCGGCGGCCGCCGACACCTGTGGCGCCGCGAATGACGTGCCTTCGGCCTTCTTGAACTCGAGCGGCCCGCACTCCGAGTACCCCTGAAAGAGGCACGTGCTGCGCTGCGAGGTGAGGACCTTCGGCAGCGTCGAGAAGATCTCGACACCAGGTGCGGCGATGTCGTTGAAGCGCGCATCGCGGTTGGAGAAGGACGGGACCGATCCGTCACGCGCCAGTGCGCTGACTCCGATCACGTGCGGCAGCGCGGCGGGATAGCTGGCATAGGACCACGGCATGCTGGGCGCCTGGTCGCCGTTGCCGACCGCCGCGACCACGACGACCCCGTGCTGCACGGCCCAGTCGATCGCGTCGGCCTCGAGCCGCGAGTAGGTATCGCGCTTCGGGTGCTTCGGATCGCGGACGCCGCCGAAGCTCAGGTTGATCACGTCGGCGCCCTGACGAACGGCCCACCGTATCGCCCGCGCCTCGGCCTCGAGCGAGATCGAGCCGTCGTCGCGCACGACCTTCGCGATCAGCAGGTCCGCTCCGATGCCGATGCCGGCGATGCCCTCCCCGTTCCCGGTCTCAGCCGCGATGATCCCTGCGACGAACGTGCCGTGCCCGTGGGCGTCCTTACTCCAGGAGCCGCCGACGAAGCTCTTACCCGACTCGATCCGAGGCGCCAGGTCCGGGTGCTTGGCGTCGATGCCGGAGTCGATGACGGCGACGCGGACGCGCGGGTTGAACGGCGGCTGGAGCGTCCAGGTGTCGAACGCCCGGATCTGGGTCAGGTACCACTGTCGTGCCGCCAGCGGATCCGTGGGGACGAAGGCGATGCGGCGGTCGGCGGCGATCCGTTCGACGTAGCGGACTCCCGCGACGGACCAGGCTGCGCGCGCACTTGGTGCTTGCAGCACGAAGCCGAACGGAGCCAGCGGTGTGACCTTGCCGCCTGTGGTCGCTGCAAGATCGCGGGCGACCTCGGCTCTGGAGGCGCCCGGCTCGAGTCCGACGGCGAAGCGTGCAGCCGAGGCGGACCCCGGAGCGAGGAGCGCCAGGGCGACACACGTCAGGACGAGCCTCTTCACCGCTCTCCAAGCATGGCGCCGTCGGCGGTGGTTTGCGAGACCACCGCGCGGATCGGCGTCGAGCGCGCCGTCGTCCCGAAGGCGAGCCGGTACAGCGTAGTGGCCGCCGGCTTCACGACGATCGCAAACGCGCCGCCGGAGGCAGGCTTCACCTTCGCCACGGGCTTCCAGCCCTCGTTCGGAGCGCGCTGCTCCAGCGACACACCGGAGAGGCCGCGCGCCAGCCCGTTGAGCGTCAGCTGGCCGCCGGGAGCAACCGGTGCCTCCGGCTTCGCCAGCGCGAGCACGCCCACCCGGAACCACGTGGAGCGCAAGCCGAGGAGGCGCCGGACGTCGCCGCCCTTCACCTCCGTCTCACCGGTCGGCCCGGCGGCGGTCAGTGCGCCGACACGGCCTGACGGCGTCACGACCGTACGCAGGTCACGGAGTGGGCCCGGCACCTTCAGCTTCGCGCGGGCGGCCTTGGCCGTGAACACGAGCGGCCCCCAGCGGTGGTAGGGCGAGAGCGAGTCGTACGGATCGTCCACCGCGACGAGGTAGGGAATCGCCTCCGAGCTGGGCCAGACGTCGGTCACCGTGGCGGTTCGCCCGCCCGAGGTCGAGAAGAAGTACGTGCGTGCGACCTTTCCCTGGTAGGTCAACACCTGCCCCGCAGTGGCGTCGATCGCGTCGTTGGTCTGGTCCTCCTCCTCCGGGATTCCCCGATAGACCTGGCTGCGAACGTCCGAGTACACGTCGAACTCGCCCGAGCGCTTGGTTGCGAGCGCATACGAGCGCGCGGCGACGGCCTGCGCCTTCAGCGCCTCGGCCGGCCAGCGGTGCGGCATCTCGGACGGGACGACGCCGTAGAGGTATGGCTCGAGCCCCAACGTATTGATCGCACGCAGGCGCGCCTTGTCGACGATGAGCCGCAACTCGCCCCGATAGGCACGCCCGTTGAGCTCGAGCGGAGCGCCCGCAGCCGGGAACACCAGCGGCCCCTGCAGCTGCTTCGGCTTCGCCTCGTCGACGCCACGCAGCCGTAGGCCCGGACCAACCTTCTGCGTTCCCGCCGGGAGCTCGTGCACCTCGCCGAGCGCGTCGCGCACCCTGAACGGCGCCTTCGACCCGATCGCGAGCGTCTTCGCGCCTGCGGCGAGCAGCACGCGCATCCGC
Source organism: uncultured Actinomycetes bacterium (assembly GCA_963738205.1). Taxonomy (GTDB): domain Bacteria; phylum Actinomycetota; class Thermoleophilia; order Gaiellales; family Gaiellaceae; genus DATFQE01. The sequence continues at coordinate 786,959 of CAVTVQ010000007.1, read as the reverse complement.
TTGACCGGAGCCTCGGTCAGCTGGGTGCCCTGGTAGTAGTGGGCGAGGATCTCCTCGTAGCCCGTGCCCTGGCGCGCGAAGCCGAGCGTTCCGTACTGGCTCAGACCGACCCCGTGCCCCCAGCCGCGACCCGTGACGACGAACACCGGCGGGACGCAGCGCGGGCAAGCGGCGGGCGCCTGCGTCGGCCTCTGCGGCGACGCAGCCGCCGACGCCACCACGACGGCAGCGACGAGTGAGGCCGGGAAGAGTCTGAGCGCGAGCATGGCTGCAGTCCCGGGCCGGGCCAGAACCGCGTGCCGCACCCGAATCCCGGGGTCTGAGGCTAGCACCCTCCCAGGCCGACTTCAGGGGTCTTTACAGGAATCTCACCAATGTCGGCAGGCGTTTTGCGGGCCCGGCGACCGGGGTACCCTCACTGCCCGTGGCCACCGTGATCGTTCTCCCTGCCCGCTTCCGGGACGCCCGCCGCCTGGGCCACGGCGGGATGGGTGACATCCTGCTCGCGACCGACACCGTCCTCGACCGGCAGGTCGCGATCAAGCTGCTCGCGGAGCGCTTCGCCCAGGACGAGTCGATCCGCAAGCGCTTCACACGCGAGGCGCTCGCGGCCGCGCGGCTCTCCAGCGCTCCGGCCACCGTCACGATCTTCGACGTCGGCGAGACCGAAGACGGCCGGCCGTTCATCGTCATGGAGTACCTGCCCGGGGGGTCGCTCGACGATCGCCTCAAGCAAGGCGCCGTCGCGCCCGAACGCGCGCTGGCATGGCTCGAGCAGGCCGCGCGCGCGCTCGACGCGGCGCACGCGGGCGGCGTCGTGCACCGAGACGTCAAGCCGGCCAACCTGCTGCTGGACGCCGACGACAACGTGCACGTCGCCGACTTCGGCGTCGCGCGCGCGACCGGAATGGACTCGCTGACGGCGGCGGGAACCGTCGTGGGAACGGCCGGCTATCTCTCGCCCGAGCAGGCGACCGGCGAGCCGGCGGGCCCGGCGAGCGACCGCTACGCCCTCGGTGTCGTCGCCTTCGAGCTGCTGACGGGCGAGCGCCCCTTCCAGCGTGACACGACCGCGGCCGAGGCCGCGGCGCACGTGAACGAGCCCGTGCCGTCGATCCACCAGCGCAACCCGTCGCTGCCGCCGGCGCTCGACCGCACGTTCCGGCGCGCGATGGCGAAGGATCCGGCCGACCGATTCGGGAGCGGCGCCGAGCTCGTGGCCGCGCTGCGAGACGCACTGGCGGAGCCGACGCAGCCCAGGCGCGCAACGCCGCTTCCGCCGACCGCGACGACCCGGCTGCACCGCAAGCGGCATCCGTGGCGGGTTCCGGCGATCGTCGCCGTGCTCGCGTCACTGGCGATCGTCGGCGCGCTGCTGGCCGCCGCGATGGCCGGCGGTGACGACAAGCAGACGTCGGTGGTGACCAGACAAGGCGAGCGTGTCACCGTGACCGAGACGACCGAGCCGCCTCCGCCGCCGCCGCCACCGCCGAGCACGGCCAGTCCGCCGCCGCCTCCGCCCCCGGCGCCGAGCGGCGCGAGCGGCAAGCAGCTGACCGACCGCTCCACCGAGCTGATGCGCGCGGGCCGGTTCGCAGAGGCGCTGCCGATCGCCCAGCAGGCGCTGGCGAAGCTGCAGGGAACGGGCGACCTCTACGAGGCGTACGCGAACTACAACGTCGGCCGCTCGCTGATCGAGCTCGGCCGCTGCGACGAAGGCCTGCCCCACATCGACGCCTCGCAGCGCATTCAGGGCTCACGCAGCGAGTTCCGCCAGGCCCGTGCGGAGTGCGCCGGCCGCTAGCGGTTGGCGCTAGGCAAGCCGCTCGGCGTACTGACGCTCGTAGTAGGCGCGGTATTCGCCGGACTTGATCGGCTCCCACCACGAGCGGCTGTCGCGGTACCAGGCGAAGGTCCCCGCCAGCCCCTCTTCGAGCTCCACCTGCGGGCTCCAGCCGAGCGAGCGGAGCTTCGAGTCGTCGATCGAGTAGCGGCGGTCGTGCCCGGGGCGGTCGGTCACGTGGCGCACGAGCGACTCGCCCGCGCCGGTCAGGTCGAGGATGCGCCGCACCATCTCGAGGTTCTCCCGCTCGTCCCCGCCGACGTTGTAGATCTCGCCCGGGCGGCCGTGCTGGAGGGCGAGGTCGACCGCGGCGCAATGGTCGTCGACGTGCAGCCACTCGCGGCGCTGCCGGCCGTCGCCGTAGACGGGCAGCGGCTCTCCGTCGAGCGCGTTGGTGAGGAAGAGCGGCAGGAACTTCTCGGGGTACTGGTTGGGCCCGTAGGTATTGGCGCCACGGGTAATCGACGCGTTGACGCCGTGGGTGCGCGCGTAGCCGAGGACGAGCAAGTCGCCGCCGGCCTTCGTCGAGCTGTACGGGCTCGATGGGCGCAGGGGATCGTCCTCCACTGAGCTGCCGCCGCCCTCGAGGTCGCCGTAGACCTCGTCGGTCGAGACCTGGAGGAAGCGCACACCGGTCGCGCGGACCTGCTCCAGCAGCACCTGTGTTCCCTGCACCTGCGTGTGCACGAAGTCGAACGACTCGAGAATCGAGCGGTCGACGTGCGACTCGGCGGCGAAGTTGACGATGGACTCGCACCCCTCGGCGGCCTCGGCGACCGCCCGCGCGTCTGCGATGTCGCCGTGCACGAAGCGGTGGTCGACGCCCTCGAGGTTCGCCCGGTTGCCCGAGTACGTGAGCTTGTCGAGCACCACGACCTCGGCGCCTCGCGTGGCGAGCCGCTTGACGAAGTGTGAGCCGATGAAGCCGGCACCGCCGGTAACGAGCACGCGCACGAGACGGAAGCCTAGCGGTGCGCCAGCACAGCCAGGCAGTCGCGCAGGCCCTCGCGCCAGTGCGGCAGCGTCGGCGCGCCCTCCCGCTCGCTGCGGAGCACCGAGTACGACGGGCGCTCGGCGGGGCGTGCGAACTCGGCCGTCGTGATCCGGCGCACGCGGCACTCCACCCCGGCCTCCTCGAAGATCGCCTCGGCGAAGTCGGCCCAGGTGCACTCGCCGTCTGCTGCGAGATGCCAGATTCCGCCCGGGCGCTCGAGCAATTCCTTCGTCGCCAGCGCAAGATGACCCACGTACGTAGGTGACCCGCGCTGGTCGTCGACGACGGCCACCTCGTTCCGCTCCGCCCCGAGCCGCAGCATCGTGCGCAGGAAGTTGTGTCCCGTCGGCCCGAACAGCCAGGAGGAGCGGACGATCCAGCCGTCGCGCACCTCGGCCTCGCCCACCAGCTTCGAGCGCCCGTACTCGCCGATCGGCGCGGTCGTGTCGCTCTCGACGTACGGCTCGCGTTTCCGCCCGTCGAAGACGTAGTCGGTCGAGTAGTAGACGACGGGCAGCCCGAGCTCCACGACGTTCCGCGTGCCTCGTACGTTCACCGCGGCAACGCCGTCGGGGTCGCCCTCAGCGCGGTCCACATCGGTCCACGCGGCCGCGTGCAGCACCGGCCCGCTCGCCTCCCCGCCGGGGAACCGCTCACGTACGTCCCAGTCGCTGTGCGCGAGCGCCCGCGCCTGCGGGAAGACCTCGGCGAGCGCGCGGCCGAGCTGCCCGCCCGCGCCCGTTATGAGCACGCGGCTAGGTCTCGCTCCGAGAGGATCGGCTCGCTGGTGCTCCAGAGCTCCCGCACGCGCGGATCCGCCCAGCACAGGCCGTGCTCGTCCGGATCGGCCGGGTCGTACTCCTCGGTGACGTGGTAGCAGAACAGCAGGTCGCTCAAAGCCTCGAAGCCGTGCGCGTATCGCCCGGGGATGTACAGCGCCACCGGGTTGTCGTCGCCGATGTCCTCCGTGAAGGCTTCGCCTCGCTCGCGGTCGAGCACGACGACCCGGGCCGTTCCCTGCAGGCAGGCAAAGAGGTCGTCCTGCCGCTCGTGGTAGTGCAGCCCGCGGATCACTCCCCGCCGTGAGAAGGAGATGTTCGTCTGCCGGGTCGGCCGCGGCAGCAGGCTCTCGCGCCGGAGCTCGTAGAACCAGCCGCGCTCGTCCTCGAAGCGCCGCAGCGGCAGGCGCAGCATCCCGGGGAGGAGGCTCACTCCTTGTTCGCGCCGTTCGCTCGCACGAAGTCGTTGACCCCGTAGTAGGCGTCGATCGACTCGCCCGCGTCGCCCCAGAAGCCCTCGAGCACGTCGTACTGCATCGCCCCCTGCCGCACGTAGTGGTTGTTCACATCCGTGATCTCCAGCTCGCCGCGACCGGACGGCTCGAGCGTCGGGATCACGTCGAAGACGTCGGCGTCGTAGAAGTAGATGCCCGTGACGGCGAAGTTGGACGGGGGCGCTTCGGGCTTCTCGACGATGCCGATCACCCGCCCGTCCTCGAGCTCCGGAACGCCGAGGTGGCGCAGGTGCTCGGGGTTGTCCTCCGGCGCCAGCAGGATGCGGGCGCCCTTCTCCTGGCCGCGGAAGTTCTCGACGACCGGCCGCAGCGAGCCCTCGACCACGTTGTCGGCCAGCATGACGCAGATGGGCTCGCCGCCGGCGAACCGCTCGGCCAGCCCGAGTGCCTCGGCGATGCCCCCGGCTCGCTCCTGGTAGGCATACGACAGCCGGTCGATCCCGTACTCGTGCCCGTTGCCGAGCAGGCGCAGGAACTCGCCGGCGTGCGTGCCGCCCGTGACGAGCATCAGCTCGGTGATGCCGGCCTTCACGAGCGCCTCGATGGCGTAGTTGACCATCGGCCGGTCGTAGATGGGGAGCAGGTGCTTGTTGGTGATCCGCGTGAGCGGATGCAGCCGGGTCCCGGAGCCGCCGGCGAGGATGACGCCCTTCATCGAGGTGCGATGGTACTCGACCGAACCGTCCCGGCCCGCTCGACGAAGGGAAGGTGATGGCTCTCAGGCGCACCACCCTCGCAGTCGCCGCAGCGCTCCTGTTCGCGCTCTCGGTCGGCGCGCAGCGCGCGTCCGCGGCGACCGTGCTCGGGTCGCTCGATCCTCGCCGCGCTCCGGACGGCTGGGCCTGCGCGGTCTACATGTGCCCGACCGGGACGAGCGTCGGCTTCAGGCAGCTGGGGCTGTACGGATCCGACGTCGTCGCCCGCGAGCCGGGCGTGCTCGTCTCCGCGCGCGTCAACGCATTGCGGCTCGCGGGCGTCGAGCAGCCCCGGATCGCCGTACTGCGGCCGGCGGGGAAGGACGAGGACGACACCGGCGTCACGGTCGCCGGCTTCGCTCCGCTGCCGGTCGTATCGAAGGGCCCCGCCGTACACGAGGTGGAAGGCCTACACCTGGCGGTCGAGAGCGGTGACTCGATCGGCTTCCTGCTCCCGGGCGGCCAGGTCGACGTAGGTCTCCGGTCGCGGCGCCAGCCTGACGGGAGCGTGCTGTGGTTCACCGAGCCGTGCCTGCCCTGCGGCCAGGACGGCGGCACCGGCCGCGAGCTCCTCCTCGACGCGACGATCGAGCCCGATGCGGACGAAGACCTGCTTGGCGACGAGTCTCAGGACCCGGACTTCGGCCTCGGCGACGGGTCGGACGAGGTGGAGGCGGACGAGCTCGACGACTGGTTCGACGAGCTGGGTGCCGACGAGGAGACGGAGGCTCAGCCCGAGCGGCGCCCACCCGGCTCCGCGCCGGTCCGCAGGCTCCGCCTGGTCGATCTCGCCAGGGCGCGGAACGGCGACGTCTTCGTGCAGGTGCGGACGCCTCGCGCCGGCCTCGTGGGAGGCGTCATGACCACCTCCGCGGGGCGCTGGGACCTGGGCATCCCGCGCGCGCTCGGCCAGGGCGAGATCCGCGTGAAGCGCAAGGCGCAGGTGCGCCTGCGGGTGCGGCTCTCAGCGGACGGACGGCGGATCGACCGGCGGCCTGGGCGGCAGCGCGCCCGCGTGGTCGTCTACCACCTCTCGCGCAGCGGCATCAAGGTGACGATGCGCCAGATCAAGCTCTAGCGGCCGGCGGGCTTCAACGCCGGCGCGCCGGGTGCCGGTGCGAGCGGCGAGGGCTCGACGCGGAAGATGCGCGCCGCCCGGTCCGGCAGCCACCAGTTCCAGCGGCCGAACAGCTTCATCGCACTGGGTACGAGCAGGGCGCGGATGATCGTCACATCGATCAGGATCGCGACGGCGAGGCCGAAGCCGAACTGCTGCAGGCCGACGATCGAGCCGGCGACGAAACCCATGAACGCCGCGAACATGATCAGGCCGGCCGCAGTCACGAGGCGACCGGTCTTGGCCAGGCCGGTGGTGACGGCAGCCACGTTGTCGCCCTGCTTGTCCCACTCCTCGCGCATGCGGGCGACCAGGAAGACCTCGTAGTCCATCGAGAGGCCGAACAGCATCGCGAACAGGAAGACCGGGATCCAGCCCTCGATCTGGTCGAACTGCGTCAGGCCGAGCGGCTCGCCCCAGCCGAGCTTGAACGCCGCCACGAGCAGCCCGTAGGCGGCGCCGATCGAGAGCAGGTTGAGGAGGATCGCCTTGAGCGGCAGGACGAGCGAGCGGAATGCGCGCACGAGCAGCACGTAGGTCAGTAGCAGCACCGCGAGCACGAGCCACGGGAACGCGCCGTACGTGAGCTCGAGGAAGTCGACGCCGAAGGCGGGACCGCCGCCGGTCAGCACCTCGACACCGCCCGGGAACGCGGCTGCCGGGACGATGTCGTCGCGCAGGCGGTGGACGAAGTCCTGCGCCTCGGGGAGCCCATACTCGTGTCGGCCCGTTGCCTGCAAGTGGAGGTAGCGGCCGCTCGCATCCTGGAACTGCGGGCCGTTGCCGTACGAGACGCCCGCGATCTCCGGATCGGCCTCGAGCCCGGCGATCAGCCGGCCGATCGCAGACTGCACCCGCGGGTCCGATCCGCCGCCGGCCCGACCGGTGTCGACGACGACCTCGGTCGGGGCGAGCGCGCCCTCACCGACGGCTGCGCTCAGGATCGTCAGACCCTGCACGGCCTCGAGCTCCTGCGGGATGCCCTTGTTCGATCCGGGGCCGAGCTGCAGGGCGAGGAGCGGCGTGGCGGCCAGGACCAGGCCCGCAGTGGTTGCAGCGGCGAAGACCGCCGGCCGCCGCATGATCGTGCGCGCGAGCCGCGGCCAGAAGCCGTTCACCGGGTCGTCGCGCCGCTCGACGATCGCCTTGGGCACGAGCCTGACGCGGTCGAGTCGATCCTCGAGCCAGTAGAGCAGGACCGGCAGGATCGTCACGGCGGCGAGCACGGACACGAGCGGGATCAGCAGGCCGGCGAGACCGAAGCCGCGCATGAACGGCAACGGCATGAACAGCATCAGCGCCAGGCCGATCGCGACCGCGGTGCCGCTGAACACCACCGCGCGCCCGGCGGTCTCCATCGTCCGCTCCACCGCCTCCTCGCGTCCGAGCCCCGACTTCCGCTCCTCGCGATAGCGATAGACGATCAGCAGCGAGTAGTCGATCGCGATCCCCAGCCCGATCAACGCGACCATGTTGGTCAGGTAGGTCGAGAGCGTCATGACGTTCGCGAAGACCCAGACGAGCCCGAGCGTCACGGGAATCGAGAGCGCGGCCAGCATGAACGGCAACAGGAACGCGAGCGTCCCGAAGACGAAGACGAGGATGAGGAGCGCGATCGGAATCGCGATGTAGAGCTCGCCGACGCGCAGGTCGCGGTTCTGCACCGGCTCGAGGTCGTGCTCGATCGCCGACTGGCCGGTCACGAACAGCCGCGCGTTCGGCACGGTGCCGGCGGCCTTGCGCATGGCGGCGGTGTAGCGCTTCGCGTCGGCGGGCTGGAGCTCGGAGACGATGCGAGCGGTCACGACGCTGTCGGACGCCGGCTGCGCGCCCACCGACTTGCCGGTCGGCAACGCGGCGGCTGCACGTTCGGCGGCGGCGGCCACGGGGCCGACGAGGTTCGGGGCCGCCCTCGGCGCTCCCTTTGCCACGACGGTGAACGAGCCCTCCGGCTTCTGACCGAAGTGATCCTCCAGCAGCGCGCCGGCTTTCTCACTCTCCGCGCCTGGAAGCACGAAGCGATTCGTCAACAGGTCGGAGAGGCCGGACGAGAGCGCACCGGACACCACGAATAGCGCAAGCCACACGCCCAGCACGGCCCAACGGAGCCGAATCATCGTACGCGCGAAACCCGCCACCATTCCTCCCCTGCCAAGCTAGCGCGCGCTAGGTTAGTGATCACTAGCGTTTTGTGTCAAGGGTGCCGGTAAAGTCGAATTCAGTGCCCCGCCGGCGCGACATCGAGCGCCTCCAAAACGAGGTCGAGGAGCTCTTCGCCGACCTCTGGCAGCTCCCGCACTTCATGAGCCCTCGGGCCGGCTTCCGGCCGCCTGTCGACTGCTACCGCAGCACGAAGCGCTCGCAGGTCGTGGTGAGCGTCGAGCTGCCCGGCGTCGACCCCGACGACGTGAACGTCGTGGTCGACGGCCGTGAGCTCGTCGTCTCGGGCGAGCGCCGGCGCGACCGCGAGGAGGGGCGCATCTACCAGCTGATGGAGATCGAGGACGGGCCGTTCGAACGGCGCATCCCGCTCGCGCCCGACGTCGACGTCACCAGTGCGGCGGCGCAGTACGACCGCGGGCTGCTGACGATCGTCTTCCCGCTTGCGAAGCCGCGCTCGCGCGCCGCCAAGGTCTCGATCCGTGTGAGCGGCAGATGAGCGAGCGCGGCGAGATCCTCCCGCTGCTGCCGCTGAAGGAGATGGTCGTCTTCCCCGACTCGATGACGCCGCTGGCGATCGGGCAGGAGCGGTCGATCCGCCTCGTCGACGACGTCGTCGCAGCCGACCGTGAGGTCGCGCTCGTCACCGTCAAGAACTCCGAGGTCGAGGAGCCCGAGGTCGACGACCTCTACGAGATCGGGACCGCCGCCCAGGTGCACAAGCTGATCCGCGTGCCCGACGGGACACTTCGCGTGCTCGTCCAGGGCCTGCGCCGGATCCGACTGCTGGAGCCGACCCAGACCGACCCCTACCTCGCCGCCCGCGTCGAGGACGTCCCGGACGTCAATCCCGAGACGCCCGAGGTGGAGGCCCTGAAGCGCAACGTCCAGGGGCTGTTCGGACGGATCATCGGCCTCGTCCCGTATCTCCCGGAGGAGCTCCAGCTCGCTGCGGCGAATGTCGACGACCCGAGCGCCCTCTGCCACCTCGTCGCCACGACGCTGCGGATCAAGACCGAGGAGAAGCAGGAGCTGCTCGAGCTCGCCGACGTCGAGGAGCGCCTGCGCCGGATCGCGCGGATCCTCAGCCGCGAGCTCGAGGTCTTCGAGCTCGGCTCGAGGATCCAGTCCCAGGTCGAGTCCGAGATGGAGAAGGGCCAGCGCGAGTACTTCCTGCGCCAGCAGCTGAAGGCGATCCAGGAGGAGCTTGGCGAGGCGGACGAGCAGCAGGCGGAGATCAACGAGCTGCGCGGCCGCCTGGACGAGCTGAACCTGCCAGACGAGATCGACCGCGCCGCCCGCCGCGAGCTGGGGCGACTCGAGAAGCTGCCCCCGGCTGCAGCCGAGTACGGCGTCATCCGCACGTACCTCGACTGGATCCTCTCGCTGTCCTGGGGGACGTTCACCGAGGACAACCTCGACCTCGACCACGCGCGCGAGATCCTCGATGAGGATCACTTCGACCTCGAGAAGGTGAAGGAGCGGATCATCGAGTACCTCGCCGTCTCGAAGCTCAAGAACGACCTGTCCGGTCCGATCCTCTGCTTCGTCGGCCCGCCCGGCGTCGGCAAGACGTCACTCGGCCAGTCGATCGCGCGGGCCCTCGGCCGCAAGTTCATTCGCATCTCGGTGGGAGGCGTGCGCGACGAGGCGGAGATCCGCGGCCACCGACGTACGTACATCGGGGCGATGCCGGGGACGATCATCCGCGCGATCCGCGACGCAGAGTCGATGAACCCCGTGTTCCTGATCGACGAGATCGACAAGATGGGCTCCGACTACCGCGGTGACCCCGCCAGCGCCATGCTCGAGGTGCTGGACCCCGAGCAGCACTCGACCTTCCGCGACCACTACCTCGACCTGCCGTTCGACCTCTCGAAGGTCCTGTTCATCTGCACCGCGAACCTGCTCGACACGATCCCGCCGCCGCTGCTCGACCGGATGGACGTGATCTACCTCTCGGGCTACACGGAGGAGGAGAAGTTCGCGATCGCCAAGCGCTACCTCGTGCCGAAGCAGCTCGAGGCGCACGGCCTCGCGCCCGCCAAGGCCACCGTCACGGACGCGGCGATCCGGGTCGTCATCCGCGAGTACACCCGCGAAGCCGGCGTGCGGAACCTCGAGCGCCAGCTGGCCGCCCTCTTCCGCAAGGCGGCGCTGGAGATCGCGCAGGGCCGGCGCAAGCGCATGCAGATCGGCGACCGGCGCGCCCGCGAGTGGCTCGGGCCCCGGCGCTTCGCCGGCGAGATTCGCAAGCGGACGTCCGATCCTGGCGTGGCGACCGGCCTCGCCGTCACGCCGGTCGGTGGGGACGTCCTCTTCATCGAGGCGACCGCGTACCCCGGGCGGGGGCGCCTCAAGGTGACGGGGCAGCTCGGAGCAGTGATGCAGGAGTCGGCGCAGGCGGCGCACTCCTGGGCGTGGAGCCGCGCGGACGAGCTCGGCCTCGATCCGAGCTGGTTCGCCGAGAACGACGTCCACGTGCACGTGCCCGCCGGCGCACAGCCGAAGGACGGGCCGTCGGCGGGAGTGGCGATCGCGACGGCGATCGTCTCGATCGCGTCCGGGCGCCCCGTCTCGTCCGACGTCGCGATGACGGGTGAGATCACGCTGACCGGCCAGGTCCTGCAGATCGGCGGCGTCCGGGAGAAGACGCTCGCCGCGGAGCGGGCGGGCGTGAAGAAGGTGGTGCTGCCGCGCGAGAACGAGCCCGACCTCGTCGACGTGCCCGAGGAGGTTCGCAAGGAGGTGGAGTTCGTCCTCGCCGACACGGTCGAGCAGGTGCTCGAGGTCGCCTTCGACGGCGAGCTGCCCGCGCGGCGGCGTCGCGCGCAAGCGCTTCCCGGGCGGAAAGCGGCCAGCGCCGCGTAACATCGCTGTTTGGGCGGTAAACGGGCCGGGTAGCAGCCGGGGGCAAACTAGACGAAAGGACGGCCGACGCAATGGCCAGCACCAGGGACAAGATTTCCGACACGGCCGAGAGCGTTCGGCCCTACGTCGAGCGCGCGGTGAAGGACGAGGAAGTCCGCGAGAACGTCAAGAGCGCGTTCGCGGCCGCGCGCAACATCTACGACGAGCTGATCGGCGCCCGCGGCGTCACCTATGCGGCGACGCGGATGGCGACGGACAAGGACCTCCAGGAGAGTCTCCGCTCCGCCGTCGACGACCTCCGCGAGGCGGCCGACCGCGTGCAGGGCAAGGACACGCACAAGGGTCGCAACGCGACGCTACTGATCACCGGTATCGCGCTCGGGCTGCTCTTCAACCCGGTCACGGGGCCGTCGACGCGCCGCTGGCTGTCGGACCTCGTTCTCGGCAAGGACGAGTTCGGCGAGTCCGGCGGCAACAGCTCGAGCCCCGCCGCGACGGAGTCCACCTCCAGCTAGCGGCCGGTTAGCCGGCGCAGCAGCGCCGCAAACTGCTTCCGCGCTCCAACGAGGCTGCCGTCCGAGCCGGCGGCGGCCTCGCGCATCGCGCGCCTGAGCGAGCCTGGCTCCAGCCCGCTCGCCCGCGAGATGTCCGAGACCTGGAGCAGGATCGCGCCCGGCCTGGGCGCGCTGCTTCCGGGCGCGATCGGCGCCGCCCAGCCGGCGACGCCGGCGATCTTGACGTCGGTCAGGCGCTGCCAGGCGACGAGGTAGCGGTAGGGCGCGACGACCCCGTCGTAGCCCTGGTCGAGCATCGATGCCGGGTGGATCTCGAAATGCAGGTGGTACGGCGTGTGTTCGGCGTCGCCGGTGTTGCCCATGAAGCCGAGGACGTCGCCCGCCTGCACCTGGTTGCCGTTGACCGCCAGCTGCGAGAACGCAGACAGGTGCGCGTAGTAGAACTCGTTGCCGTAGCGGTCGCGCAGCCACACACGCAGGCCGCCGAGGTCGTTCCAGCCGACCGAAAAGACCGTTCCGTCGGTCACGGCCAGCAGGGGCGCTCCTAGCTGCGCGAAGATGTCTTCGCCGTGGTGCCACCCGGTGTCGGCCCGACCGGCGCCGAACGTGTCGGAGAACCCCGACGGGCCGTAGACGGGGAACACGTACCGGCCGCTCGTCAGGCGAACGTCGAGGCCTTTCGGAACCGGCAGCAACGGCGGCAGCTTCCCGGGCGTCACGCCCTCTTTCGGTTTGGCCTCCTCGCGGCGCGCGCGGTCGTCGGGCGGCGCCCGCTTGGGTGCCGCCTTGACGCGGGGCTTCGGCGGCGGTGGAGACACGACCTGGGCCGCCTGCGCCTGGGCGTCGGCATACCCGATCGCGATCTCGCTGCCGGCCGGGAGGCCGCCGTGATCGAGGTTCAAGTGCACGAGGAGCGCGGTCTGCGAGATGACGTAGCCGTTCGTGCCGTCCTTCCGGGTCGGCGACACGGCCTCCGAGAGCGTCACCAGGTAGCCCCAGTCACCGAGATTGAACTGCGCGCCCGGGCCGGGCGCGACCGCAGCACCGAGCACGGTGAGCCCGGCGACCTGCGAGCCGGTGCTGTTGCCGGCGGCGTTCTTGGCGCTCGCCTCCGCCCGCACCTTCGCCGTGACCGTCGAGGCTGTGATCTCGCCGTTGAACAGCGACACGGCCGCGACCTCGCTCGAGGCGCTCGCCGAGGCGGACGCGCCCGGAACGGCGAATGCGCCCGCGGTCAGCGAGGAGGAGCGCGCGACGGAGCCGTCCGCGGGGTAGGAGAAGGCGCCACCCATCGCGACGCCGTCCTTCGGTGCGGTCACGCCCCCCGCGGAGGCGCCGGGCTGGCCTGGGACGCTGACGCGAATCGCGAGCGCGTGCGACACCGGCCCCGAGGCGGTCGCGGCGTTCGGGGACGCGCCGGCCGACCCGATGCCGAGCAGCGCAAAGAGAGCGATTGCCGCGAGGGAGGTCGTGCGCACCGCGACCATTATGGGCCTTTCTCCGGCATCGGAACGCCTTACGCCGAGTCGCCGCGGCGTTCCTCCATTCAGCCTAGCCCGTTCAAGCGGGCGCTGCGCACTCGGCGCAGGCGCCGTGCAAGACGACCTCGTGCGCGTCGACCTCGTAGCCGACCTGGCTCGCGACCCCGTGGATCGCACGCTCGAGCCCATCGTCGCTGAAGGCCTCGATTCGGCCGCAGTCGTTGCACACCAGATGGTGGTGGTGGTTCTCCGGGGCGGCGCGCTCGAAGCGGGCGCTGCCCTGGCCCACCTCCAGCCGCTGCACACGGCCGAGCTCGCTGAGCAAGTCGAGCGTCCGGTAGACGCTGGCGAGGCTGACGCGACGACCTTCGCCGCGGAGGCGGTCGAAGATCTCCTGCGCGGTCAGACAGCACTCTTCCTGCGCGAGGAGCTCGACTACCGCACGGTGGGCGGCGCCGCCACGGTAGCCGGCCAAGCGGACTCGCTCGTGGGTGGCATCGGACCAGCTTGTCATTCGCTCGATCATCTTAGGCAGGGCGCTTGCCATCTCCGGAAGGCGTCGCTACGCTCCGCCACGATGATAACGCGAATCGTTCTCATCTGCGCGGTGATGACCGCCCTCGCCGGCTGCGGTGGCGGCAGCGACACGTCCGCCTCGAAGGAGCAGCGCCGTTCGGTGGTCGTCGCCTTCTACCCGCTCGAATTCGCGGCGAAGCGGATCGGCGGCGACACGGTCGACGTTCGCAACCTCACGCCTCCCGGCTCGGAGCCGCACGATGTCGAGCTCTCCGCGCGAGACGTCGAGCGGATCCGGTCGGCCGACGTCGTGTTCTACCTCGGCTCAGGCTTCCAGCCGGCGGTCGAAGACGCCGTCGACGGGGCTGACGGCGAGGTCGTCGACGTCCTGCAGGGCCTCGACCTGGCGTCCGGAACGGACGAGGAGGGCGAGCCGGCGAAGGATCCACACGTCTGGCTCGACCCGCTGCGCTTCGCCCAGATCGCGGAACGCGTGGGCTCGACGCTCGACAGGCCGCAGGCGGCACGGAAGCTGATGCAGGAGCTGCGAAGGCTGGACGCCGAGTACAGGCGCGGCCTGCGCCGGTGCGCGCGGCGGGAGATCGTCACGAGCCATGCCGCGTTCGGCTACCTCGCGCAGCGGTACCACCTCGAGCAGATTCCCGTCAGTGGCCTCTCGCCCGAGGTCGAGCCGACGCCTCGGCAGCTCGAGGAGGTGATCGCGAAGGTGGAGCAGCACCACGCGACGACGGTGTTCTTCGAAAGCCTCGTGTCCCCGCGCCTCGCCGAGACGGTGGCGCGCGAGACCGGTGCACGCACCGCCGAGCTGAACCCGATCGAGGGGCTGTCGGAGGACGAGGCCGCGCACGGCGAGAACTACTTCACCGTGATGCGCACCAACCTCGACTCGCTGCGGGGGGCGCTCGCGTGTCGCTAGCGATCGAGCTTCGGGACGTCGGCTTCTCGTACGAGCACGGGCGGCCGGTGCTCCGGAATGTCGACCTGGGCATCCCTGCCGGTCAGCTCGTCGCAATCGCGGGGCCCAACGGCGGCGGCAAGACGACGCTCGTTCGGATCGTGCTCGGCCTGGCCAGGCCCACGGAGGGCAGCGCGCGACTCTTCGGCGAGCCCGCACAGTCGTTCTCCCGGCGTTCGACGCTCGGCTACCTGGCGCAGCGGGCTCAGCTCGGCACCGACGCGCCGGCCACCGTTCGCGAGGTCGTGTCCGCGGGACGCCTCGCGGCCGGCGGTCTGCTCGGGCCGCTGCGCAGACGCGACCGGGCGATCGTCGACGACGCGATCGAGCGGGTCGGGCTCACCGCGGTCGCGAGCCGGCCGCTTCGCCGGCTGTCGGGCGGACAGCAGCAGCGCGCCTTCATCGCCAAGGCGCTTGCGGGCGAGCCCGCGCTGCTCGTGCTCGACGAGCCCACGACCGGCGTCGACGCCGAATCGCAGGAGGCGCTGGCCGCCCTACTGGATCGCCTCCATCGCGAGCTGTCCGTGACCGTCCTCTACGTCTCGCACGAGTTCGGTGCGATCGAGCGGTTCGTCGAGCGGCTCGTCCTCGTGCGCGGCGGCATCCTCTTCGACGGTCCGCCGGACGCATTGCCCGGCGTCTGGCACGACCCTTCGCATGTCCATGTTTGAGTCCGAGTTCATGCGGCTCGCTTTCGCAGCGGGCGCCGTGGTCGGGGTGCTGGCGCCGGCAGTCGGCTTCTTCCTCGTCCAGCGGCGGATGAGCCTGATCGGCGACGGGCTCGGCCACGTCGCCTTCGCGGGCGTAGCGGTCGGCTACCTCCTGAACGTGTCTCCCGTCCTGACCGCGCTCGTGGCCGCGATCGTCGGCGGCATCGCGATCGAGTGGCTGCGTGCGCGCCAGCGGACCGCAGGCGACCAGGCCCTGGCGCTCGTCTTCTACACAGGCATCGCCGCCGGCGTCGTGCTGATCTCGTCGGCGGGAGCGCTCAATGTGAACCTCTTCACCTACCTGTTCGGCTCGATCCTCACCGTCACACGAACCGATGTGGTGGTGATCGCCCTGCTCGGCGGCGCGGGTCTCGCCGCGATCGCGCTTCTCTATCGCGCCCTCGCCGGCGCGGTGCTCGACGAGGAAGGGGCGCGCGTTGCCGGGGTGCCCGTTCCGATGCTCAATCTCGTGCTCGCCGTGTTGGCGGCGCTCACAGTCGCCGTGTCGATGCGCATCGTCGGCATCCTCCTGATCGCCGCGCTGATGGTCCTGCCCGTCACCGCGGCGAGCCGGATCGCCTGGAGCATGCGCTCCACGTTCCTGCTCGCGATCGCGATCGGCCTGAGCTCGGTGCTCGCCGGCCTGTCCGTCTCCTACTACGCCGACCTGCCTCCGGGCGGGACGATCGTGCTGCTCGCGGCCGGCGCATTCGTCCTCGCAAGCGCGACGGCCGCCGTACGGTCGCACTGAGAGACTGTCGGCGAGTGCATCGCTCGCTGGTCGTCAACCTCCTCATCACAGCAATGGGCATCGTCGTCGCGGCCACGGTGATCGGCCTCGTCACGCTCTGGCCGGACGACCGGACGTTCGGGGCGCCGCAGGGCTCCGTGCCGACCCAGACCGAGCGAGCCAGGGTCGTGGCGGTTCGGGAAGCGCCTTGCGCGGAGGGAGCACAGGAGACGTGCCTACGCACCACCGTGCGGCTCGAGAGCGGCAAGGACGAGGGCACGCGCACGAGCTTCACGGTCGGACAGTCACGCGAGGGCGTCGACCTGAGCGTCGGCGACAAGGTGCGCGTCTTCGCGAGCCCCGTGCCGCCGGGGGCGGACATCGGCGGCGTCCAGCCTGACCCGTACGCGTTCGCGGACTACGAGCGGCGCCTGCCGCTCTTGCTCCTCTTCGTCCTGTTCGCAGTGCTGGTGATCGCCACGGGCCGGCTCCAAGGGTTGCGCGCGTTGATCGGCCTCGTCGCCAGCCTCGCGATCGTGATCTTCTTCCTCGTCCCCGCGATCCTCGAGGGCAAGACGCCCGAGACCGTTGCCCTGATCGGTGCGTTCGCGGTCATGCTCGTGACCATCCCGCTGGCGCACGGCATCGGCGTGAAGACGCTCGCCGCCTGCCTCGGAACGTCCGTGGCGCTCGTGCTCACGCTCGTGCTGGCGCAGACGTTCACCGATCTTGCGCACCTCTCGGGCGTCTCGTCGGACGAGGCCGTCTTCCTCCGCGCGACGGCCGGCGACATCTCGCTGCAAGGGCTGCTCCTGGCCGGGATGGTGATCGCGGCGCTCGGCGTGCTCGACGACCTCACGGTCAGCCAGGCCTCGACCGTCCTCGCGCTGCAGCGGGCCAACCCGACCCAGAGCTTCGCCGAGCTGTTTCGCGGCGCCGTCTCGGTCGGACACGACCACGTCGCGGCTACCGTCAACACGCTCGTGCTCGCCTACGTCGGTGCGTCACTCCCCGTCCTGCTGGTGTTCAGCTTCGGCGGAACGGCCTTCACGGACGCGATCAACAGCGAGGCCGTCGCCGAGCAGATCGTGGCGACGCTGGTCGGCTCGATCGGCCTGATCGCGGCCGTGCCGGTCACGACCGCGCTGGCCGCGTTGCTCGCGACCCGCGTGCGTGTCCCGGCGGAGCGGCACGCCCATGTGCACGCGTAGACCTGGGCTACGCCTCGAGGCGGCGGCGCGCGAACTCGCGGAAGCGCTCGCGGACGTGCTCGTCCGGGCCGTGCGGGTCGTCGCCGCCGTACGCGGGGTCGGCAGCGATCTCCTCGGCCACCTCCCGCACCTCGCGCTCGACCTCAGCCCGGTGCGCCGGATCGCGCAGGAGCGCGTCGATCCACGTCTCGGAGCCGTCGTAGGGGGAGAGGTCGTTGTCCAGGAGGAGCTGGCCCAGGACGAGCCCGACGCGGATGTACGCGAAGGTCCGGAACGCCAGCAGGCGCTGTGGCGTCGAGACGAGCCGGTCGATCTCCGGGTCGTCTGCCTGGATGCGCGCGACGATGCTGCCGATTGGCTCGTCGACGAGCGGAATCCATACCTGGTCCAGAGGAGTCATCCGGTGAGCATACGACGGTGGTGCGATGCGTGGCCAACCTATCCTTGCCCCGTGTCCGATCTCGTCCGCCGCCTGGCGGAAGCGCCCGAGCGGGCGGCGATCCTCCTCGACGTCGACGGCGTGCTCGCGCCGATCGTCCAGCGCCCCGAGGACGCGCGCGTGCCGCCCGAGACTCGGGCCGAGCTCGAGCGACTCGCCCACCGCTACGCGGTCGTCGCGTGCGTGAGCGGCCGTACGAGCGCCGACGCCGAACGGATCGTGGCCGTCCCCGACCTCGTGTACCTCGGCTCCCACGGACTCGAGCTCGCGCCCGAAGCGCAGGAGTGGCGAGAGCGCATGCACCGTTTTGCGCTCGCTGCGGAGTGGCCCGTGGAAGACAAGGGCCTCACCGTTTCGTTCCACTATCGAGGCGTCGACGACGAAGCGGCCGCGCGCACCCGGCTCGAGCAGATCGCCGAAGACGCGCGCGCCCAGGGGCTGCTCGCCCGCTTCGGCCGCAAGGTGCTCGAGCTGAGACCGCCGATCGAGGCCGACAAGGGAACCGCTGTCCAGGCCTTGCTGATCGATCGCGGCCTGCGCCGCGCGCTCTACGCCGGCGACGACACGACCGACCTGGACGGCTTCCGCGGCCTCGACGGGCTCGAGCTGGCCGTGCGCGTGGCGGTCAGCTCGGCCGAAGGCCCCCCGGAACTGCGCGAGGCCGCCGACCTGGTGGTCGACGGCCCCGCTGGAGTCCTCGCGTTGTTGAAGCGCCTGTAGCTACGCAGCCTCGAGCATCGGCTCGGGCACTTCCTCGACGGGCATCTCGAGATCGCTCTCCCGGACGAGCAGGAGCCCGACCAGGATCCCGAGCGCTGCGATGATGCCGCCCCAGACGAACGCGGTCTGGAACCCGTCGGTCAGCGCGTTCGGCACGGACGTGCCCGAAGCAACGCCGTTCTCGGTGGTCGATGTCGCGATCGCCGAGAGGGCGGCGATGCCGAGCGCGCCGCCGATCTGCTGGGACGTGTTGAAGAGGCCCGAGGCCAGACCGGCTTCGGCCGCCCGCACGCCCGCCAGCGCCGCGATCGAGATCGGGACGAACGAGAAGCCGAGCCCGACCGCGATCAGCAGGAAGCCCGGCAGCAGGTCGGCGACGTAGGACCCACCGACCGAGACCTGCGTGAAGTACAGCAGTCCGGCGGTGAGGAACGCCATCCCGGCCACGATCACCGGCTTGACGCCGAGCCGGGTCACGAGCTGGGCCGCCACCGTCGACCAGAGGATCGCCGTGCCGGCCACGGCCAGGTACGCGACTCCCGTCTTCAGAGGCGAGTAGTTGAGCACCTGCTGCATGTAGAGCGTCAGCATCAGGAACATCGAGAACGACACGGTGCCGAGGATCAAACCGGAGATGTTCGCCGCGGCGACCGTCCGAATCCGGAAGAGCGAGAACGGCATCAGCGGTTCCTTGGCCCGAGCCTCCCAGGCCGTGAAAGCGGCCAGGAGGACGCCGGCCGACACGAAGAGACCGATCGTCTCGGCCGAGCCCCAGCCGAGCTGGTTCGCCTGCGTGATCCCGTAGACGAGCGTGACCATGCCGCTGGTCACGAGCACGGCGCCCGGTACGTCGAAGCTCCTCATGCCCTCGTCGCGGCTCTCGGCCAGCAGCAGCGGCGTCAAGGCGACCGCGGCGAGCCCGACGGGAACGTTGATGTAGAAGATCCACTCCCAGCTCAGCAGGTCGGTGAGGATGCCGCCGAGCAACACGCCCGCGACGGCCCCGAAGGCGCCGACAGCGCCCCACACGCCGAGGGCCATGTTCCGCTCACGGCCTTCCTGGAAGGTCGTCATCAGGATCGCCAGGGCCGCCGGCGTGATGACCGCCGCGCCCAGTCCCTGAATGGCGCGGGCGACGATCAGGGCAGTGTCGTTCCAGGCCAAGCCGGACAACAGCGAGGCGGCGCTGAAGAGGATCAGGCCCGCGACGAACAGCCGCCGTCGTCCGAGCAGATCGGCGGTGCGGCCGCCGAGGAGCAGGAAGCCGCCGAAGAAGAGCGCGTAGGCGCTGATCACCCACTGCAGGTCCTCCTGCGAGAACCCCAGGTCGACTTTGATCGAGGGGAGAGCGACATTCACGATCGCGATGTCGAGCACGACCATGAACTGCACCGACGCGAGAAGCGCCAATGCGAGCCACTTGCGTCCGTGTGATGCCAACATTCGCTTTCCTTTCGCTTTGAAGTGCTTGCGAACCTACACGATCTACTTGTTTATCGCAAGTTAAGAGTGGCGGAACGCAACCAAGTTCGTTACAATCCCGTCATGGCGAAGCGCTACGACCAGTACTGCCCCGTAGCACATGCCCTCTGTGCGATCGGCGAGCGCTGGTCGCTGTTGGTCGTGCGCGAGCTGCTCGAGGGCCCGAAGCGCTACACCGACCTGGTCGAGGGCCTCCCCGGGGTCTCGACGAACATCCTCGCCGCGCGCCTGCGCGACCTGGAGGGGAGCGGCATCGTCCAGAAGCGCAAGCTGCCGCCCCCGGCCGCCTCGACGGTGTACGAGCTGACCCCGTACGGGGCGCAGCTCGAGGAGGTCGTCTACGCGATGGCGCGCTGGGGCGTCCGGACCCTCGGCCCCCCCGGCCCCGCCGACGACCTCGAGCCGGACTGGGGCCTGAACGCCTTTCCCGCCCTCTTCAACCCCACGGCCGCCAAGGGGATGAGCGGGACCTACGTACTGCGCATCGGCGACGACGTCTTCACCGTTTCACTCGCCGAGGCCCACGTCAGCGTCGAGCTCGCTGCCGACCCCGATGCAGACCTCGATGCCGCCTTCGACATGGACACCTTCTTCGGGCTCGCTTCCGGCGAGCTGGCGCCGGCAGACGCCGTCGAGCAGGGCCTCGTCGAGCTGCGCGGAGACATCGAGTGCCTGGAGCGCTTCTTCGAGGCGTTCAGCTACGCCCCCCGCATCGTGGCCCGCTCGCACGAGCCGGTCGGCGTCGCGAACTAGGGCGCGTAGCGTCGCAGCACGTCCCAGGCGGCGCCGTCGCCGCGGAAGCTCACCGCGCGATCAGACGTTCGATCTCCGCCCACGGCCGCGTGTTCAGCACCTGCTCCTTCGTCAGCCAGCCGCGGCGGGCCTGCGCGACCCCGATCTCGGGCCAGGCGAGCGCGCTCAGCTGATGGGCGTCGCTGTTGACGGCAACGAGGACACCGGCCTCGCCGGCCGCCCGAGCGTGTGCGTCGCGGATGTCGAGCCGGTCCGGCTGCGAGTTGATCTCCAGGAACGTGCCGGTCGCGACCGCCGTCTCGATCACCTTGTCGACCGCCACGTCGGCGGGTCCGCGGCGGTTGATCTTGCGCGCCGTGAGGTGGCCGATGCAGTGCACGTGCGGGTTCTCCATCGCGTTCAGCACCCGCTCGGTCGGGTTCTTGTCGAAGCTCGTGTGCAGCGACGCCATCACCCAGTCGAAGCTCGCCAGGGTCTCGTCGTCCACGTCGAGCGTGCCGTCGGCCTTGATGTTGACCTCGATCCCCTTGAGGACGCGGAACGGCGCGACACGCCTGTCGAGCGCCTCGATCTCGGCGAAGTAGCCCTCGAGCTTGCCGTCGCGCAGGTAGTGCGAGTGGTCGGTGATCGCGAGGTACTCGTAGCCCCGGCCCTGCGCGGCCTCGACCATCTCCGCGAGCGTGTTCTTGCCGTCGTTCGACCACGTCGTGTGCGAGTGCAGGTCACCGCGGAGGTCGCCCAGCTCGACGAGCGTTGGGATCTCACCGCGCTTGGCGGCGTCGAGCTCGCCTGAGTTCTCGCGCAGCTCCGGCGGGATGAACTGGTAGCCGAGGTGCGCGTAGAGCTCCTCCTCGCTGCGGGTCTGGAAGACCTCGCGGGTGTCGACGTTCTCGATCCCGTACTCCGAGATCGACAGGCCGGCACGGACGGCGTTCTCGCGCAGCGCGACGTTGTGCTCCTTCGAGCCGGTGAAGTGCTGGAGGAGGTTTCCGTACGACTCAGGCGGCACGACGCGGAGGTCGAAGCGCAGCCCGTCGTTCGAGAGCACCGTCGCCTTCGTCGGCCCCTGCGCTGCCACGTCGGCGACCCACTCGAGCTTCGTGAAGTGCTCGGTGAGGGCGGCCGGATCGTCGGCGGTGGCGATGATGTCGAGGTCGCGAAAGGTCTCCCTGCGGCGGCGCACGCTCCCGGCCTCCGAGACGAGATCGACGCCGGGCTGCTCGCGGAGCGCCTGCACCACGGCCAGCACCGCCGGAAGCCCCTGACCCAGCAGTGCGCGCTGCGGCTCGGTCGACGCCGCCTCGGCGAGCGCGGCCAGCACGCGTTCCTCCGTCTTCGCGCCGAGGCCGCTCAGCGTCCGCAGGCGCTGCTGCTCGGCCGCCGCCTTCAGGTCGACGAGCGTCGTGACGTCGAGCTCGCGCCAGATCCGGGCGGCGGTCTTGGGGCCGAGCCCCGGCAGGCGCGTGAAGAGGACGACCTCCGTCGGGATGCTGCCCTTGCGCTTGGTGATCGCCTCGATCTCGCCCGTCTCGACGATCTGGACGATCTTCTCCTCGATCGTCTTGCCGATCCCCTGCAGGCTCTTGGCCTTCCCCTCCAGCGCGAGTTCGGCGATCGAGCCGGCCGTCTCGCGGATCCGCTGGGCCGCGCGGCGGTACGCGAGCGGACGGAAGGGATCGGAGCCTTCCAGCTCGAGCAGGTCGGCCAGCAGCTCGAACTGATCGGCGACGTCCGCGTTCCTCGGGAGAGCCGTCTTCAGCGTGATGCCTCGTCGCCGGGGTGTGATGGGTGGTGCGAGGCAAGGACGCAGAGAGCGTTCGTGCGCGAAGCTAGGACGCGTAGCGTGCGACTGAGGACGCGGCCTCGCGCCGCCCAGCGCGGCCCGGCGGCACAGTGCCTCACGGTGAAGCCGGCTCTAATTGTGTGGTCGCCATCCCCGGCGATGATACGGCCCGTGCCACGGGCCACCGTCTGCCTTCCCACCTACGACGAGCGCGAGAATCTCGAGCCGATGATCCGCGCGCTCGCCGACGTGCTGGAGCCGGACGACCGCGTGCTCGTGATCGACGACAACTCGCCGGATGGGACCGGCGAGATCGCGGATCGTCTCGCTGCCGAGCTCGACTGGGTGGACGTGCTGCACCGGCCGCGGAAGGAGGGCCTGGGGCCCGCCTACCTGGACGGCTTCCGCCGAGCGCTCGCCGACGGAGCCGAGCTGATCCTCGAGCTGGACTGCGACTTCTCGCACGACCCGAAGGACGTACCGCGGCTGATCGAGGCCGCCGCCGACGCCGACGTCGTGCTCGGCTCACGCTACGTCCCCGGCGGCGGGACGGCGAACTGGGGGCTGGTGCGGCGGGCGATCTCGCGCTGGGGCTCGCTCTACGCGCAGGTCCTCCTCGGGCTCCGAGTCCGCGACTTGACCGGCGGCTTCAAGGTCCATCGGCGCAAGGTGCTGGAAGCGATCGACTTCGACGCGGTCTCGTCACGCGGCTACGCCTTTCAGATCGAGCTGACCTACCGCGCGCTGCGCGCCGGCTTTCGCGTGGTCGAGGTGCCGATCCGTTTCACCGACCGCGAGGTCGGCGGCTCGAAGATGTCGCGCTCGATCGTGCTGGAGGCGGTGTGGAAGGTGCCGGCGCTACGCCTGGCCGCACGCCGCGGCCGCCTGTAACTTGGAGCCGTGCGCGAGATCGGCGACGACGGGTTCGAGCGCGAGGTGCTGCAGGCGGAGCGGCCCGTCGTGGTCGACTTCTGGGCACCGTGGTGCGGCCCCTGCCACGCCGTGAGCGGCCTGCTCGAGAAGCTCGCGGCCGAGCACGCGGGCAAGGTCGAGTTCGTCAAGGTGAACGTCGACGACAACATCACGACCGCGTCGCGCTACGACGTGCTGGCGCTGCCGACCACGATCCTCTTCTCGGGTGGCGAGCCGCAGGCGACGGTCACCGGCGCACGACCGCGCTCAGACTTCGAGCGCATGCTTTCCGACTGGGTCTGACACCGCCGCCGGCCGCCTGTGCGACGCGGCGCTGCCCTCGAAGTCGGTCGACGTCAGCCGGCTGCGCGGGTCGATCGAGGTGTAGAGCAGGTCGACGATCAGGTTGAGGATGACCACGGCGAAGGTGGCGAAGAGGACCACGCCCATGATCACGGGCAGGTCGCGCCGGGCGAGGCTCTGCAGCGCGATGCCGCCGAGCCCGGGCAGGCCGTAGACGCGCTCGACGAAGACGGCGCCGCCGAGGGCGATGCCGATGTCCATTCCGAGCATCGTCACGACGGGCAACAGGGCATTCCGCAGGACGTGGGAGCGCAGAACCTGCGGCTCCGACGCGCCCTTCGCACGCGCGGTCCGCACGTAGTCCTCGCCGAGCGCCTCGATCACGCTCGCGCGCACCATCCGCATGTAGATGGCCGCGAACATCAGCGCGAAGGTCAGCCAGGGCAGCCACAGATGCCAGGCCCACTGCACCGGGCCGCCGCACGTGGTGGTGGGCGAGACGAGGTCGCAGTAGCCGCCTTGGGGCGCCACGTGCAGCTTCTGGCCGAAGAAGTAGAGAAGGATCAGCCCGATCCACACCGGATGTGCCGAGATGCCGATCAGCACAAAGGCGGTCGCCGCCCGGTCGAGCAGCGAGCGCGGTCGTAAGGCCGACAGCAGCCCCACGGGGATCGCGATCAGCATCCAGACGATCGCTCCGCCGACGACGAGCGACGCCGTCACGGGGATCGCCTGCGCCAGGATTTCGCTCACGTGTCGGCGCGTGACGTACGACCTGCCGAGGTCTCCGCGCAGGACGCGACCGACGAACTGGGCGTACTCGTGCGGCAGCGAGCCCTCGAGCGGAATCGCCGTGCGCAGGTCGATCGTCTCCGAGGCCTGGCCGCGGCCGACGCGCGTCGGCTCGGTGGGGATGACGAAGAAGATCAGGTAGGTGACGAAGCTCATGACGAGGAACAGGAGCGCCGCCCATGCAACTCGCCTGACGAGATAGCTCGCCACGGGCCCTAGCCTAGTAGGAGGGCTTGGCGAAACCTCGCTGAGCCGCCGGGCCGCGCTGCGACGAGCGACGTTCCACCAAACCCTCCTGGAGCGTCAACGGAAGTGCTCCCATCCCCCGAGGACTACGCGCTCGCCGTCCTGGCGGATCTCGACGCCCGTCCCTTCCTCACAGCGGCCGATCACGGCGAAGGGGCCCGGCTCTCGGGTCGCGGCCAGGAGCTCGTAGTCCTCGCCGAAGCCGAGGTCCTCGATCGTCGCGTCGCGCGCGAGCGGGACGCGTTCGAGATCGATGACGCAGCGGACGCCTGAACGCGCGGCGAGGTGCCCGGCGTCCTGCGCCAGCCCGTCCGACACGTCGAGCATGGCGCCGGCCTTCCGCGCGAGCTCTCTGCCTTCGGCCAGCCGCAGCGGCGGACGGACGAAGCGCTGCTCGCGGAACGCGGCTCCGGCCGCGCCCAGCGGGCCCGTGACCACGAGCTCGTCTCCGGGCTTTGCACCGCCTCGACCGGGGACGCGCTCGGAGCGCCCGAGGGCGGTCACGGACAGGAGCAGCTTGTCCGCCCGGGTGGTGTCCCCGCCGAGGATCGGGACTCCGGTCTCGGCCATGCCCTCGTAGAGCTCGAGCACATCGTCGACCTCCGTGTCCGCCGGCGCCCCCAGCGAAACGACGAGACCTCGGGCCTCGGCGCCCGAGGCGGCGAGGTCGCTCAGGTTGACAGCGGCGGCACGGAAACCGAGGTCGCGCCACGAGATCCAGTCGAGGCGGAAGTGAACGCCTTCGACGAGCGCGTCCTGCGTGACGACGAGGCCGTCGACGACGGCCGCGTCGTTCTCGATCCCGGTGGCGAGCCCGCGGCGCTCGAGCTCCGCGAGCAGCCCCAGCTCGCCCAGCTCAGCCAGCCGCACGATCCATGGCCGCGATGATCGCGGCGGCGTCGGGGGCGGCGCGGATGACGGCCACGCCCGCGGCCCCGGCGCGGACGCAGTCGCCCGCGTTGGAGGCGTCGATGCCCCCGATCGCGACCACCGGGATCGAGACAGCCGCGCAGATCTCGCGCAGCCCGTCGAGGCCGATGGCCCGGTCGGCGTCCGCCTTCGAAGGCGTCTCCCAGACCGGCCCCGCGCCGACGTAGGCGGCGCCCTCCGCCTGCGCCGACCGCGCCTCCTCGACGGTCGCGGCCGACAACCCGACGAGGAGGCCGGCGGCGAGGGCACGCTCGGCCCCCGCGTCGGTGCGGCCGAGGTGGACGCCGTCGGCTCCCAGGCGCACCGCAGCCTCGACGTCGTCGTTGATGACGAAGGTCGCGGGCAGCTCGCGCCAGCCCTGCCCGCGCTCGACGACCTCGTCCGTGGGAGCGTCCTTCAGGCGCAGTTGGACGACGGTCGCGCCCCCCTCGACGGCCGCGCGGGCCGCGTCGAGATCGGTGACGATCGCGTGCAGCCTCACCGTTCGACGATGCGCGCGCGGCCGTCCAACGTCGCCGGGTCGAGCGCGTAGAGCGCGTCGTAGAGCCCGGCATGGAACGTGCCGGGGCCGCGGGCGTCCACGGCCGCGTCCTCCCCCGCCACCCCGAACGCGGCCAGCGCCTCGGCGGCCGCCTCGAGCGGCTCGTCCGGCTTGGCCGCGAGGAAGCAGCCGGTGATCGCGCTCGACATGCAGCCTGTCCCCGTCACCATGCCGAGCAGCTCGTGACCATTCTCGATCGCGAGCACCCGCTCGCCGTCGGAGACGTAGTCGACGGGGCCTGTCACGGACGCGACCAGGTCGAGCGTGGCCGCCGCCTGGCGGGCCAGGTCGCCAACGTCGCCGCTCGCGGCGATCGACTCGACGCCGCGAACCTCGGCCTCGATTCCGACGAGCGTGGCGATCTCGCCCGCGTTCCCGCGGAGGACGTCGACGACCAGCTCGGCCAGGAGCCCCCGTGCCGTATCGGTGCGGTAGCGCGTGGCTCCGGCCCCGACGGGGTCGAGGACGATCGGGATCCCCCGCGCGTTCGCGGCCCGTCCGGCCAGCACCATCGCCTCGATCCAGTGGGCCGAGAGCGTGCCGATGTTGATGACGAGCGCGCTCGCGAGGCCGACCATCTCCTCGACCTCCTCGGCGGCGTGCGCCATCACCGGCAGGGCGCCGAGCGCCAGCGTCGCATTGGCCGTCTCGTTCATGACGACGTAGTTCGTGATCTGGTGGACGAGCGGCTTGCGCTCCCGCAGCGTCCCCAGCGTCGTCCCGGGAGAGATGCTCATCGCACTCCCGCAAGGTGGAAGACGTCGACCGGGCCCTCGCCCGCGCCGATCTCGGTGAGGCCATTCTTGACCGCGTCGGAGGCGACCGTGCCCGCAACCCTCGCCGCGCGCACCGGCCGCTCGCCCTTCGCCAGCAGCGCCGTCACCGTGGCCGAGTGCGTGCAGCCCGCGCCATGCGTCGCCCGAACGTCGTGCCTGGGCACCGGAAACTCGTAGTGCTCGACCCCGTCGTAGAAGTGGTCGACCGCCTCCTCGCCGTGCCCGCCGGTCACGATCACCGCGGGCGCTCCGAGCTCGTGCAGCCGCTCCGCCAGCTCCCGGCGCGACGCCCCCGGCCGGCGGGCGAGCGCCTCCGCCTCGCGGAGGTTCGGCGTCACCACGGTGGCGAGCGGGAAGAGGCGCCGCACGAGCACGTCGACGGCATCGTCCTGGAGCAGCTTCGCGCCCGAGCTCGCGACCATGACCGGGTCGACGACGAGCGGCACCTCACGACCGTCGAGGAAGTCCGCGACCGTCTCGATGATCGGCGCCGAGAAGAGCATCCCGGTCTTGGCCGCGTCGACCCCGATGTCCTCGAAGACCGCGTCCAGCTGCGCGCGGATGAAGTCGGACGGCAGCTCGTGGACGCCCGTGACGCCGACCGTGTTCTGCGCTGTCAAGGCGACCAGGACGGACATGCCGTGGCAGCCCGCCGCGGCGAACGCCTTCAGGTCGGCCTGGATCCCTGCGCCTCCGCCCGAGTCGGACGTGGCAATCGTCAAGCAACGAGGTACCAATGAGCTCCCTTCGCCGGTACTAGCCGGATCAGGTTCGACGGGTGTGTTCTCAGCCCCCACGCGGGGCACCCCGGGAGGCGAGAGTAGCATCGGCTCGATGAGTGGAGTCGCACGCTATGACGGCTTTGCCGACTACTACGACGAGCACCTGCGGGACTTCACGCTCAGGTGGACCGACTCCCTACGGCGGCTGCTCGGGCCCGGCCCGGGGCGCTGCCTCGACCTGGGCTGCGGGACCGGCCTGCACTTAGCCACGCTGCTGGAGCTCGGGTGGTCGACGACCGGAGTCGACGTGTCCGCCGACCAGCTGCGCCTGGCAAGGGCACGCCACGCAGAGGTCGAGCTCGTCGAGGCCGACGGGTCGTCGCTCCCCTTCGCCGACGGGAGCTTCGATGCCGTCGTCTCGATCTTCACGCACACCGACATGGACAACTACGCGGCGGCGGTCGGCGAGGGCGTGCGCGTGCTCGCCCAGGGCGGCTGCCTCGTCCACCTCGGCCTGCACCCGTGCTTCGTCGGTCCGTTCTCGCGTTACACCGGGGAGGACGACGCTCCCGAGCTGTTCCCGGGCTACCGCGATTCCGGGTGGGCGGACGACGGCCCGGGGCTCGGGGAGGGGCTCCGGAGGCTCGTGGGCACGCACCACATGCCGCTCGCGGAGCTCCTCGAGGCGCTCACCGAGGCGGGGCTTGCCCTCGACCGCTTCGAGGAGCCGGGCGACGGCCTCTATCCCCGCGTTCTGGCCGTGGCCGGGCAGAAGCCGTGACCGTCGCGCTCCCGCAGGAACTGCTCGGCGGCGAGGAGCTCGCCTACCTGACGACCGAGCCCGCGCGCGAAGCGCGCACGGCGCCCCTACCCGACGAGCTGGACCCGCGCGTCCGGAAAGCACTTGCCGAGCGCGGGATCGAGGAGCTCTTCACCCACCAGCGCGACGCGTGGGACGCGGTACAGCGCGGTGAGAACGTCGTCGTCGCCACCGGAACGGCGAGCGGCAAGACGCTCGCGTTCAACCTGCCGGTGCTCGACGCACTGGCTCGCGAGCCCAAGACCCGCGCGCTCTACCTGTATCCGACGAAGGCGCTCGCACAGGACCAGGCACGCGCTCTCGGGGAGCTTCGCGTCGCCGAAGGTGCGCGCCGCGATCTACGACGGCGACACGCCGAGTGAGCAGCGCTGGCAGATCCGCAAGTGGTCGAACCTGATCCTGACCAACCCGGACATGCTCCACGTGGGAGTGCTCCCGCACCACGATCGCTGGGGCGACGTGCTCTCGAACCTCGCGTACGTCGTGATCGACGAGGCCCACGTGTACCGGGGCGTGTTCGGCTCGCACGTCGGCAACGTGCTGCGGCGTCTGCGCCGGCTCGCGCGAGTCTACGGCGCCGACCCCCGCTTCCTGCTGGCCTCGGCGACGATCGCGAACCCGGGCGAGCTGGCCGAGTCGCTGCTCGGCGTCGACGGCGACTGTCGTGGACGACGACGGCGCCCCACGTGCCGAGCGCACGATCGTGCTCTGGAACCCGCCCCTGCTGGACGAGGAGCTAGGCCAACGCGCGAGCGCGCTCGGGGACGCGTCGCGCCTCCTGGCCGACCTCGTCGCGCGCGAGCAGCGCACGCTGGCGTTCGGCAAGAGCCGCAAGGCGGCCGAGCTCGTCCATCGCTTCACCGTCGAACGTCTCGGAGACGCCGAGCTGGCGAAGCGGCTGTCGCCGTACCGGGCCGGCTACACGCCTGCCCAGCGACGGGAGATCGAGCGGCGGCTCGTCGAGGGCGAGCTGCTCGGAGTGGCCGCCACGGACGCGCTCGAGCTCGGCATCGACGTCGGCCTCCTCGACGCGGTGATCTCGGTCGGCTTTCCAGGGACCGTCGCCAGCCTGCGCCAGCAGTGGGGCCGCGCGGGCCGGCGCGCGCATGGGCTTGCCGTCCTGGTCGCGAGCGAGGACGCGCTCGACCAGTACTTCATGCGCGAGCCGGAAACGCTCCTGAATCGGCGAGTCGAGGCGGCGATCCTCGACCACACCAACCCGCGTGTGCTCGACGGCCACGTCCGCTCGGCGGCGTACGAGGCACCGCTCGACGATGCCGACCGCGAGATCCTCGGCGACGAGGCGCTCGAGCGAGCAGCCGTCCTGCCCGAGCTGAAGCAGACCCCGGCCGGCTACGTCTGGGCGGGCCGCGACTACCCGGCCGCGCGCGTGCCGCTGCGCTCGACGTCTCCTGACGCATTCACGGTCGTGGACACCGACAGCGGCTCGATGCTCGGCCTCGTCGAGCGTGAACGGGCGTACTCCACCGTCCACGACGGCGCGATCTACCTCCACCTCGGCGAGGCCTACCAGGTACTCGAGCTCGACGTCGACGCGCGAACCGCCCTCGTCCAGCCGTTCTCCGGCGACTGGTACACGCAGGCGAAGAAGGAGACGAACACCCAGATCGACGAGACCTTGCGCACGGAGCAGCGCCTCGGGCTCGAGCTGTCGTTCGGCCGCGTCTCGGTCACGGAGCAGGTGATCGCCTACCAGCGGCGGTCGATCCGGAGCGGCGAGCCGATCGACCTCGTCCCGCTCGACCTCCCGGAGACGACGTTCGAGACCGAGGCGGTCTGGTACCTGCCGGAGCCCCAACAGCTGGGTGCGTCGGCGCAGATGCCCCGGCTGCTCGGGACGCTGCACGCGGCCGAGCACGCGATGATCGCAATCCTGCCGCTCTGGGCGATGTGCGACCGCTGGGACATCGGCGGCCTCTCGACGAACGTCCATTTCCAGACGGGCCGGCCGACCGTGTTCGTCTACGACGGGCACTCCGGCGGGGTCGGGATCGCCGAGCGCGGCTTCGACGTGTTCGAGGGGTGGGTCGACGACACCGCGAAGCTGCTCGCCGGCTGCCCCTGTGAGCACGGCTGTCCGTCTTGCGTTCAGTCGCCGAAGTGCGGCAACCTCAACGAGCCCCTCGACAAGGCCGGCGCGCTCGAGCTGCTCCAGGCGCTGCTCGCGGCACGCGCTGTCGATTTCGCGGGGGCTCGTTCGTCTCCATGACGTAAGCGACGAAAGGAGACCGCATGCAGTACATGCTTCTCATCTACGGCGAGGAGTCGGGCTGGTCCGGGCTGAGCGAGGAAGAGCGCGGCCGCATGATGAAGGACTACCGCGCCTTCACCGACGAGATCCAAGCGACCGGCGCGATGGTCGCCGGCGACGCGCTCCAGCCGACGGCGAACGCGACCACCGTGCGGGTGCGCGGCGACGACCAGCTCGTCACAGACGGGCCGTTCGCAGAGACCAAGGAACAGCTCGGCGGTTACTACCTGATCGAGGCCGACTCGCTCGACGAGGCCACGCAGTGGGCGGCGAAGATCCCCGGCGCGCGCCACGGAGCGATCGAGGTGCGCCCGGTCATGCAGATCCCTGCGGAGGCTCGCTCGTAGCGAGCGTCGAGGCCGTCTTCCGGGAGGAGTGGGGGCGCGCCGTCGCCGTGCTCGCCCGCGCGCTCGGCGATCTCGAGCGCGCCGAGGACGCCGTCCAGGACGCGTTCACGCTGGCCGTCGAGCGCTGGCCGCGCGACGGCGCTCCCGCCAATCCCGGTGCCTGGATCGTGACGGTCGCGAAGAACCGCGCGATTGACCGCATCCGGCGCGAGCGCACGCTCGAGCGCAAGCGCGAGCTGCTCGCCCGCCTCGATTCCGTCGTGCCCGATCACCACGAGACGTCGATCCCAGATGAGCGCCTCGCGCTCGTTTTCACCTGCTGCCACCCGGCACTCGCCGCCGAGGTTCGCGTCCCGCTCACCCTGCGCATGCTGGGCGGCCTCACCACCGCCGAGATCGCACGCGCCTTCCTCGTGCCCGAGGCGACGCTGGCTCAGCGCCTCGTCCGGGCGAAGCGCAAGATCCGCGAAGCCGGTATCCCGTTCCGCGTGCCGCCCGACGAGGTCTTGCCCGAGCGGCTGCGGTCGGTGCTCGCCGTCCTCTACCTGATCTTCAACGAAGGCTATGGCGCGACGGCAGGCGACGACCTCGTGCGCGCCGACCTCTGCGAGGAAGCGATCCGGCTCGGCAAGCTGCTCGCCGTCCTGATGCCCGACGAGCCGGAGGCGCTCGGCCTGCTGGCGCTGATGCTCCTGCACGACGCGCGCCGCGAGGCGCGGATCGGCGAGGACGGATCGCTCGTGCTGCTCGCCGACCAGGATCGCTCGCGGTGGCGCCGCGACCGGATCGACGAGGGGCTGCGGGTGCTCGAGCGCGCCTACGCGCTGCGGGCGGGCGGGCCGTACCAGCTACAGGCTGCGATCGCGGCCGTCCACTGCCGGGCGGCGCGCGCAGAGGACACCGACTGGGACGCGATCGCACTCCTGTACACGGAGCTCGGACGCCTGGCGCCGTCGCCCGTCGTCGAGCTCAACCGTGCGGTCGCCGTCTCGATGGCCGAGGGGCCCGCCCGAGCCCTCGAGCTCGTCGACGAGCTCGAGGGCCTGGACGACTACCGACTGCTGCACTCGACCCGGGCGGACCTGCTGCGCCGGCTCGACCGCCCCGGCGAGGCGGCGCTCGCATACACGCGAGCGCTGGAGCTCACCGGGAACGGGGCCGAGCGCACCTTCCTGGAGCGACGGCTCTCCGAGCTCAGCCCTGACCGACCTTCCTCTGGATCTGGGCCATGATCCCGTTGTTCACGGCGAAGAACTGCTTCTGCACCTTCTGCCAGCCCCCGAACTTCTCGATGCGGAAGAGACCCGGTCGCGACGGGAACTTGTACTCCTTCGCCACGCTCTTGACCACCGGCCGGTAACCGTTCTCGGCGAAGACCCGCTGCGCCTGCGGCGTGCGCAGGAAGCGGACGAACGCGCGAGCCTCGGTCGGATGCTGCGAGTTCTTGACCACCGCGACCGGGTTCTCGATCAGAATCGTCTCCTTCGGGATGATGAACTGCACCGGCTGCTTCTTGCTCTGAGCGAAGAGCGCTTCGTTCTCGTAGGCGAGCAGCACGTCGCCCTTGCCGCCGAGGAACGTCTGCAGCGCCTCGCGTGCGCTCTTGTCCTGCACGGGGATGTGCCGGTACAGGTTCTCGAGGTACGAGACCGCCTGCTTGTGCGCCTTGCCGAGACGGATCTGGGCGCCGTACGCCGCCATCACGTTCCAGCGGGCGCCGCCCGACGTGAATGGGTTCGGGTTGAGGACCTCGACGCCGGACCGGGTCAGGTCGTTCCACTTGCGGATCTTCTTCGGGTTGCCGTCGCGCAGCGCGAACACGACGACCGAGTTGGTCACCATGCCCTTGTACTTGCCCTTCCTCCAGTCGGGCGAGATCAGGCCCTTGCCGACGAGCCGGCTGATGTCCGGAGCCAGCGAGAAGGCGACGACGTCGGCGGGCAGCCCCTGCTCGACCGCGCGGCTCTGCTCGCCGGACGCGCCGTAGGACTGGTCGAACGAGACACCCTGGCCGGCCGGCGTCTTCTTGAACGCCTCGATGATCTTCTGGTACGCCTCCCGCGGCGTCGAGTACGCGACGAGGGTGAGCTTGACGTCCTTCTTCGCTCCGGGGCTACTCGAGCTCGCGCTCGCTGCGGCCCCGAAAAGTGCGACGAAAACCGCAACGGCGGCGGCGATACGGATCATCTGACGGGTCCTCCTCGGGTCGTGGTTGGCTCGCATGGAATAGGGACTTCTAATCACAGTGATAAGAGATGTCAATTCAGAACCGTCGTGGTCACCACAGAACCTCCACACGCCGCTGGTAGAAGACGCGCATGGCGATCCGACGTTCAGCCCGCGGGGGCTAGGCGATGAGTGAGCTGGAGCGTGCACTCGACTTCCTCGCGCGAGCCGACCACGGCGGGACGAGACGCGAACCGTTCGCCTACGGGACGGCAGTCTTCGACGACCGGCTGCCGCGCCGTTGGGACTCCAACTACCTGCTCGTGGGCGCTGTGCCCGACGGGCTCGGAGCCGAGGCGCTCGCCGCCGAGGCCGAGCGCGTACAGGGTGCGGCCGGCCTGCGCCACCGCAAGCTCGAGCTGCGGGACGAAGCCGCGGGCGCGCGGCTGGAACCGGAGTTCCGCGCGCTGGGCTGGACGGTGAACCGTCACCTCCTGATGGCCCTGCGCCGCGAGCCGGAGCGCTCGCCGGACACCTCGCACGTGCAGGAGGTCGATGCAGCTGCGCTGCGCGAGGTGCGCGCCCAGCAGATCCACGGCTACGAGTGGGGCACCGATCCCGAGGTCGTCGCGCAGCTCTATGCGGCCAAGACCTACCTGTCCGAGGTCGTCACGGCCCGTTTCTTCGCCCTACTGCTCGACGACAGGCCTGTGAGCTGGACCGACCTCTACCTCGCGAACGGCACAGCTCAGATCGAGGACGTCGGGACGCTCGACGCCCACCGCGGTCGCGGCTACGCGAGCGCGGTCGTCCTCCGCGCCGCCGACGAGGCCCGCAGCGCGGGCGCGGACTTCGTCTTTCTCGTCGCCGATGACGAGGACTGGCCGAAAGAGCTGTACCGCAAGCTCGGGTTCGACGAGCTCGGCCGGGTCTACGAATTCCTGCTGGCCCGCTCGTGATCTTCTCTGCACGCGGCCTCGTCAAGCGCTACGGGCGAGTGGACGCCCTGAACGGCGTCGACCTCGACGTCGAGCCGGGCGAGCTCGTCGGTCTGCTCGGCCCCAACGGCGCCGGCAAGTCGACGCTCGTCAAGATCGCGGTCGGGCTCGTTCGGCCGACCGCCGGGTCCGCGACGGTGTGCGGCGCTCGCGCGGGCTCCTCTGCGGCCCGCGCGTCGCTCGGCTACCTCGCCGAGCTCTTCCGCTTCCCGGGGTGGTACAGCGCCGACGAGCTGCTCCAGCTGCATCAGCGGCTCGCCCACTCCGACGGCGGCCGGCGCGAGCGCGACGAGCTGCTCGAGCTCGTCGGCCTCACCGAAGCGCGGGGGCGGCGCGTGGAGGCGATGTCCAAGGGCATGCAGCAGCGACTGGGGATCGCACAAGCGCTCATCGGGTCGCCGAAGCTCCTCTTCCTGGACGAGCCCACCAGCGCGCTGGACCCAGCGGGCCGGCGGACGGTCCGGCGCCTGCTGGAGCGCCTGGAGGACCAGGGCGTCGGCGTCCTGCTCAACTCGCACCTGCTCAGCGAGATCGAGCTCGTCTGCGACCGCGTCGCCATCCTGCTGGCGGGCAAGGTGGTCGCGGAGGGAGCTCCCTCCGACCTCAGCAAGCCGCGGGGTGTCGAGATCGAGACAGACGAGGGCGTCCGCCTGTTCGAGAGCGCCGGTCGGGAAGACGCGCCCCGGCTCGTGCAGGAGCTCGTCGCCGCAGGGCGCCGCGTCTACGGCGTCCGCGTGCGGTCATCGACGCTCGAGGACGTCTACCTCGAGTACGTCGGCGAGGAGGCGGCGTGATGAAGGACGGGTTGACGATCGTGGGCTACGCGATCCGCGAGAGCGTGCGAAAGAGAATGTTCCTGGTCGTGGTCCTGCTCACGGCCGGGTTCATCGGCCTCTTCTGGCTCGGCGCGAACGAGCTGTTCCAGGAGGTCGACACGATCACGCCTCCGGAGGGAATCGACTCGACCACCTTGGTCGGTGCGACCTTGCTCGGACTGGGAATGTTCGGCACGCTGTTCCTCGGCACGGTGCTGGCCGTCTTCCTGACCCTGTCGGCGGTCCGCGGCGACGCCGAGCGCGGGCTCCTCCAGCCGCTCGTGGTGCGGCCGCTCGGCCGTGCGACGTTCCTGGCGGCCCGTTTCGCGGCCGCGGCCGCCGTCTGCACCGTCTACGTGGTCGCCGTCTACGGAGCGACCGTGGCCGTCGTGCGCTTCGAGGGCGACTGGGGTCCCGACCGGCTGGTCGCGCCCGCGCTCGAGCTCGCCGTTGCCGTCTCGATTCTCGCCGGCCTCTCCCTGCTCGGCTCCGTCTTCCTGTCGGCGACGGCGAACGGGGTCGCCGTGTTCATGGTGTTCGGGGCGGGCCTCGTCGCCGGCCTGCTGGGCCAGATCGGCGAGGCGCTCAACTCCGACACGCTGCGCAGCATCGCCCACGATGCGTCCTGGCTGCTGCCGTTCGAGGCGCTGTACCAGGACGGCCTGCACCGACTGACGATCGACACCGGAGGCTTCACCGGCTTCGTGCTGGAGTTGGGGCCGTTCGGGGGCGCGCAGGCCGGTGGGGACAACCTGTTCGCTTGGGTCGCGGCCTACCTGGCCCTGCTCGCAGCCGCCGCGCTCACCGGCTTCAGGCGAAAAGACCTTTAAGGCGCTCAACCCCGGCGCCGTGCTGACCCGATGCACCGGCGCCGGTGATCGACCCGGCTACTTCGGCCCGTCGGGCACGAACTCGGCCGGGAGCCCCCGCCGCCGAAACCAGCTGACCATCGCCAGTTGCGGCGGCTTCTCCATGCCGTAGTGCATGGCGTCGATCAGGGCGACATCGTGCTCGTCGGCGAGCTCCCTGAACGCGCGCACCTTCTCCTGCACCCACTCGAGGCGGCAGTTGGTGGCGGCATTCCCGGTGACGTAGGTCTGGCAGCCTCGCTCGATCGACTCGCGCAGGATGTCGACGTCGGCGCCGCCGCCGGCGACCACCGCCACACAGCCCGCCTCCTGGCGGGGGCGCATGATCACGTGGACCTTGATCTCGGGGCCGAGATACGAGCGGAAGGCCTCGGCGAGGCCCTCCAGCGACAGGCCGCTGTAGCCGACGATCGCCGCGCCACCGGGGATCCCGTCGGCGATCGGGTAGTACTCCTCGAGCGCCTCGAGCCCGACCCCCTGCGCGCACAGGCGCGACGGCGAAACCTCGGGGTGCATGTCCAGCGGTGCGTGCGCGTGAAAGAAGCCGCAGGCCTGCTCCTTCAGCACCCGGAAGCTGTCGCGAGAGAGCGGAAGGAAGCCCGGCTCGTCGGCGAAATCGAGCGGGTGCTCGGAGAAGAGCAGCGTCCCCGGCTGCAAGCCGGCGACGACGCGGTCGCTCGGGAAGACACAGGTTGTGACGCGCTCGACCTCGCCGACACCCCGCACCATGAGCCCGTTCCACTTGCCCTCGTAGCCGGGCTCGACGTAGTCGCGCCAGTACGTCTCCTCGTAGACGGCCTCGAAGGCCGGCGACCAGTCGTCGTTCTCGACCTGCGGGACGCGGAAATACGCGTCGAGCTCACCGACGATCTCGTCAAGCCTCACTGCAGCGCTTTCAATGCGCGCGCGAGCGACTGCTTCGTGGTCAGGACGCCCTCGAACAGGTCGCCGTCGCGCTCGACCCGCTCGAGCACGGCGCTCATGGTGAACGACGCCGGATCGAGCGAGTCGTTCACCTCCTCCCAGCGCAGCGGCGTCGAAACCGGCGCGCCCGCCTTCGGGCGCACGGAGTACACGGAGGCGATCGTCTTCCCCTCCCCGTTCTGATTCGCGTCGATGAGAACGCCTCTGCGCTTCGCCTTCGACCACTCGGTGGTCGCGAGCCCGGGATGAGCGCGCGCGATCGCGCCCGCGACGATCTCGGCGAAGCGCCGCGTGTCGGCGTAGGTCGAGCGGCGGTCGATCGGCACCAGGACGTGGATGCCCTCGGAGCCGCTCGTCTTGGGGAACGAGGCGAGCCCGAGTGCGTCGAGCGCCTGCTTGATCAGCAGCGCTACCTGAACCGTCTCGGCAAAGCCCACGTCCGGCGACGGATCGAGGTCGAACAGCACCCAATCGGGCCGCTCCGGTTTGTCGATGCGGGAGTACCAGGTGTTGCAGTCGATGCAGCCCATGTTGATCATCCAGAGCAGCGAGAGGTCGTCGTTGACGACCGGCGCCTGGATCCGCCGCGTCTGGCGCGGCGACTCGCGGGTGCTCACGGTGATCTCCACGCCCTTGATCCACTCGGGCATGTGCTTCGGCGCGTCCTTCTGGAAGAAGAACTTGCCCTTCCAGCCGTCGGGATAGCGCTTCATCGTGAACGGCCGGTCTTTCAGATGCGGGACGAGCACGGGAGCCACGCCGCGGTAGTAGCGGATCAGGTCGCCCTTGGTGATTCCCTCCTCGGGCCAGAAGAGCTTGTCCGTGTTGCTGAGCCGCAGGACCCGCTTGCCCTTGCGGATCTCCGTCGGGAGCGGCTCTTCGCGGTGCACCTGCTCCGGTCGCTTGTCGTCACGGAGACCCTGGTAGGAGGGCGCGCGCAGGTGACCGTCGTGCGTCCACTCGACGAACTCGACCTCGGCCACGAGCTTCGGCTCGACCCAGGCAACGTCGCCCTTGCGCACCTTGGGCATCTTCGGCGGCGTCGGGAACGGCGAAGTCGAGCGCTCGAGCGGCTTCAGCAGCTTCAAGAGCCGGTCGATCTCCTCGTCCCCGAACCCGGTGCCGACGTTCCCGACGTAGCGGAGCTCGCCACCCTCGTAGGTGCCGAGCATCAACGCGCCGAAGCGTCCGGCACGGCGACCCTGGCCGCGGCTGTAGCCGGCGATCACGAACTCCTGCCGGTTCGTCGTCTTGATCTTGAGCCAGTCGCTCCCCCGCTGACCGGGCTTGTAGCGCGAGTCGGCCCTCTTGGCGACCACGCCCTCGTAGTGCTGCTGCCTGGCCGCCTCGAGCAGGCGCTCGCCGTCCTCGAAGGTGTCCGAGATCTGGATCTCACCGCCGCGAAGGTCGAGTAACTGCCGGAGCCGCTCATGCCGCTCGACGAGCGGCAGGTCGATCACCGGCTTGCCGTCGATCTCCAGCACGTCGAAGACGACGTAGATGTAGCGCGTGTCCGACCTGCCCTGCTGCATGGCCGAAAACGTCGCCCGTCCCGCCTCGTCCAGCGCGCAGACCTCGCCGTCGAGCACGCAATCGGGCGTCCTGACCGCGCGCTGCAGGGCGCGCGCAACGGACGGGAACCGCTCGGTGAGGTCGTTGTCGTTGCGACTCACGAGTTCCGCCTCGCCGCCGCGGACGTACGAGATCGCGCGATAGCCGTCCCACTTGACCTCGAACAGCCAGCCCTCTCCCTTCGGCAGCTCCTTGGCGAGGGTGGCGAGCATCGCCTTGTAGCGTCCGGGCTTGCTGCGTTCGGCAGCGGCCTCGTCGCGCTTGCGGATGATCAGCCAGTTCTTGGGGTCGCCGGAGAGCTTGGCCGGGACGAGGGCCCACGTGCCCTGCAGCTTCTCGCCGTGCAGACGGACGGTCAGGCCGCCGTTCTTCTTCTCCTCCAGCAGCTCGTAGGTGCCGCGATCCCAGATCTCGACCGACCCCGCACCGTAGTTCCCCTTCGGGATCTCGCCTTCGAAGTCGGCGTAGTCGAGCGGGTGGTCCTCGACATGCACGGCCAGGTGCTGCTCGCCCGGCTCGAGCGGAACGCCCTTGGGAACGGCCCAGCTCGCCAGCGCTCCGTCGCGCTCGAGTCGAAAGTCGTAGTGGAGTGACCTCGCATCGTGGCGCTGCACGACGAAGATCGGCTCCTTGCCGTGCTTGTCGGAGCCGAACGGCTCCGGAGTTGCCTTCGGATCTCGCTTCCTGCGGTACTCGCGGAGGGTCGCCATACTTGTGGACTACTACCGCAAACGCATCCCCTGAACCACCGTACCAGGGGAAAACACTGTGGATCCTGTGGAGAAAACGCCTTTTGCGCTACACGCGTTGCGGCTCGACCACGGCGTCCGCGAACACGCCCAAGGCGCGATAGCGGTCCCGGCGGCTGCGGCGTAGCTGGTCGCCCGATGTGCCCTGGACCTCGTGCAGCGACGCCTCGAGCGACGTCGCGAGCAATTGTGCCGACGCGTCGTAGTCGGTGTGCGCGCCGCCCTCCGGCTCCGGGACGATGGCGTCGATGATGCCGAGCTCGAGGCAATGGACGGCGTCAGGGCGGAAGGCAGCTGCCGCCTTCTCGCGCTCACCGGCATCCCGCCAGAGGATGGCCGCACAGCCCTCGGGCGAGATGACGACGTAGATCGCGTTCTCCTGCATCAACACGCGGTCGGCGAGGCCGATCGCCACGGCGCCGCCGGAGCTGCCCTCGCCGATCACGCAGGCGACGATCGGGACGCTCAGGCGCGCCATCAGCGCCTGCGAGCGAGCGATCGCACCGCCCTGCCCGTGCTGCTCCGCAGCGACGCCCGGATACGCGCCGGGCGTGTCGATCAGCGAGATGACCGGAAACTGGTGTCGCTCGGCGATCTCCATCACGCGCATCGCCTTGCGATAGCCCTCCGGATGGGTCATGCCGAAGTTGCGCTTCGTGCGCTCGTGGATGTCTCGCCCCTTCTGCGTGCCCATGAACGCGACCGTGCGGCCGCGGAAGCGCCCGATGCCCGCCACCAGCGCCGGATCCTCGGCCCGGGCCCGGTCGCCGTGGAGCTCGACGAAGTCCTCGAGCATCCGTTCGACGTAATCCAGGACGTACGGCCGCTCCTCGTGCCGCGCCAGCTCGACGGAGCGCCAGATCTCCTCGTCGCTGGGCTCCTCCGAGATGCGGTCGAGCTGGCGCTGCAGGCGCTCGAGCTCCCCGGAGAGACGGGTGCCGCCGAGCAGGCGGAGGTTGCGCAGCCGGCTCAGGCGCTCGCGGAGGCGGACCTCGGCCTCAGTCGCCATTGTCGAAGAGGCGCAGCAGGCGACCGACGAAGCCGCGCAGCTCGGGTCGGGGGACGATGGCATCGATGTGGCCGAAGCGGACGTTCGACTCGGCCAGGCCGAAGTCGTTCGGCAGCTTCTCGCGGGTCGTCTGCTGGACGACGCGCGGGCCCGTGAACGACATGAGGGCGCCTGGCTCGGCGACGAGGATGTCACCGAGGCTGGCGAAGCTCGCCAGCACGCCCGCGGTCGTCGGGTGCGCCATCACGCTGATGTAGCCGCAGCGCGCATCGCGGAGGTCCTCCACGGCGCACACGGTCTTGGGCAGCTGCATCAGGGACAGGATCCCCTCCTGCATGCGGGCGCCGCCCGACGCCGTGACCGAGACGAGCGGAACGCCGCGCTCGGCTGCGCTGTCGCACGCGCGCGCGAACTTCTCGCCGACGACGCTACCCATCGAGCCGCCCATGAACGAGAAGTCCATGACCGCGAGCTGGCACGGAAGCTCTTCGATCGTCGCCTGGCCGACCACCATCGCGTCGCCGAGGCCGGTCGACATCTCAGCCTCGACGAGGCGCTCGGTGTAGGGACGCAGGTCGAAGAAGCCGAGCGGATCCTCGGAGCGCAGGTCGGCGTGCTCCTCGCTGAAGCTCCCCTCGTCCACGAGCTGCTCGATCCGGGAGCGGGCCTGCACCGGGAAGTGGTGGCCGCACTGCGGGCAGACGCGCAGGTGCTCGTCGAGCTCGTCGTCCCGGTAGTGCGAGCCGCAGCCCGGACACGTGTTGGGATGCGGCTTGCCCTTGTCCGGCTCCGGCAGGTTCTTGTGCTCGATCGAGACGTCGATTCGCGCCACGGCCGGGTCAGTCTAATCCCAGGGCCTCGGCGAGCCGGGTCAGCCTGGGAACGTTCTCCGGTTCGGCGACGGCGCCCGTGAAACCGGCGCCCATGACCGATGCCCGGCCGGCGACACGACCGAGAAACAGGGCTGCTTCATCGAGCGTGAGGCCGCCCGGCTCCGGCATGAAGGCATCGATCTGCTCGGGCGCGAGCACGTCGCAGTCGAAAGCGACGTAGGCGTAGCCCGTGCCCTCGAGCGCCGCCTCCAGGGCCTCCGCGCCGAGGTGGAGGCCGGTACGCGCGATGAAGTCCTCCTCCGGCGGATCGAGGTTGCGGGCACCGACGAGCAGGACATCGGCGGCGTTCACCGTCTCCGAATCGATCAGCATCCTCAGAGGCATGCCCCACTGGTTGCCCGACGGCGAGCTCTCGGGCGTGTTGAGGTCGCCGTGCGCGTCCAGC
Organism: uncultured Actinomycetes bacterium; assembly: GCA_963738205.1. Lineage (GTDB taxonomy): Bacteria > Actinomycetota > Thermoleophilia > Gaiellales > Gaiellaceae > DATFQE01. Next base: position 745,628 of record CAVTVQ010000007.1, on the reverse strand, counting down.
CAGATGACGCTGACGCGGCCGTGCCGCGATGTGAGCCCGGTCACGGCGCCGACGTGCGAGCAGCAGCAGCCGCCCAGCACGACCGGCCGCGCCGGCAGCTCCGCGGCGATCGCCAGCGTCTGCTCGTGGAGGGAGTCCTCCTCGACCACCGCCGCCTCGGGATACGGCAGCGGCAGCCGTGCCGCGGCGGCCATCGCGTCGCCGCCGGAGCCCCACGCCCGCGGCACCCGGACGAGGCCGGCTGCGAACTGACGGCCGCAGACGTGGCACTCGTACTCGGGACCGAGCGCGACGGCGGTGTACGTCCCGCAGTAGGGGCACTTCGCTCTGAGCCGGCTCATGCTTGAGCTCGTTCCAGGGCCCGGCGGCTCAGAGTCTGATCCTGGAGCGAGCTCATAAGTCCTTGCGGTAGACAGCCGTCTCCTCCAGCACGCGCATCCCGGCGCGCTCGTAGAGGCGCGTCGCGCCGGTTGGGCTCTCCGCGTCGACCCCGAGGCCGACCTGCCGCTCACCGCGGTCGTGGAACTGCCGAAACGTGTTCAGGAGCAGCGCCATCCCCAGCCCGTGGCGGCGCCATGGGCGACGCACCGACAGCGAGCGCACCCAGCCCATCCCGTAGTGCTCCGCCTCGGAGATGGTGCCGCCGGCGATCTCGTCGCCGGCCCACGCAACCGTCCAGAGGCCCGGGTTGTAGCTCGAGCTGTCGAGCAGGCGCTCGCTGAACTGCTCGAACGACCGTGGGCTGTGGTCCCAGTGGTCCTGCCAGGCGTCCTCGATCGCCTCGTGGAAGGCGCGCGCGTGGCGCTCCTCGAACGGCTCGACGCGGATGCCCTCCGGCCACCGCGGATCGGGTGGTTCGTCGCCGAGGTCGATCGCCATCCGGTAGAAGTGGCGCACCGGCCGGTAACCGCGCGCCGCGAGCACCTCCGCAGCGGCCTCGTCGGCGGACACGATCATGTTCTGGACGGCGACGGCGTCTCGTTCACGGGCTCGCGCTTCCGCGCGGTCTACCAGCGTGCCGCCGACGCCGAGACCGCGGAGCTCCGGATGGACGTACCCGTCCGAGAAGAAGCGCCGCTCGCCGCTCGTCTCGAGCGTCGCGTAGCCGGCGATGCGGCCGCCCGGCACGATGACGAGCCAGGCGTCCTGCTCGAGGTCGAGCCGGCGCCACTCGTCGGCGACCTCCTCGACGGTGAAGCTCTCGGCGCCGAGGAACACCCGCTCGAACGCGTTCCCGAGCTCGACCACGGCCTCGAGATCGTCAGCCGTGGGGTGGCGGACCGTGAGCTCGGTCAATCGGGCGGGACGAGCTCGTCGAGCACATCCGGAAGCGAGCTCAGATCGGAAATCTCTCTTGTAGGCGGAGGCTCCGCCTGCTCGCCGAGCCGGTTGACCCAGACCGAGGTCAGGCCGAGCTCGTTCGCCGGGACAATGTCGTGGAAGTGACTCTGCGCGACGTGGACGTGCTTGTCACGCTCGGCGGTCGTCACCTCGAAGAAGCGCTCCCAGTGGCCGTGCGCAGGTTTGTACGAGTGCACGTCCTCGGCCACGATCGCCAGGTCGAACGGCACAGCGAGCCGCTTCATCGACGCCTCGATCAGGTCGCGGTCGGAGTTCGACAGGATGGCGAGGCTCCATCCGCGGCGGCGCAGCTCCGCGAGCGACTCCGGTACCTCTTCGAACGGCGGCCACTCGGGCAGCGAGTGCGTCAGTGCGCTGCTCTCGCCCTCGGGCAGCGCATGCGCCGTCTCCCGGGCGAGCCGCTCGACGGCCAGCGTCATCACTTCGGCGTAGGACCGATACCGCTCGCCCTGGACCTCCGGCTCGAGCTCGTGGTAGCGCTGCAGCAGCTGCGGCGCGTCCTCGACACCGAACAGCTGCTCGAACTCGGCGAGGATCCCCGCATTCCAGTCGATCAGCGTGCCGTAGCAGTCGAAGGTCGCCCAGCGCTGGGCCACTAGCCCGCGAACTTCCGAACTACGATGCAGGCGTTGTGGCCGCCGAAGCCGAACGAGTTCGAGGCGGCGATCGTGAGGTCGGACTCACGCGCCTCGTTCGGGATGTAGTCGAGATCGCACGACGGATCGGCGTCGTCGTAGTTGATCGTCGGCGGAAGGACGCCGCGGTCGACGGCGAGAATGGTGAAGATCGCCTCCAGCGCGCCGGCTGCCCCGAGGCAATGGCCGGTAGCGCCCTTGGTGGACGAGATGGGCGTGTTGCGTGCGTTCTCGTCGCCGAGCGCGAGCTTGATCACGCGCGTCTCGCTCGCGTCGCCGAGCGGCGTCGAGGTGCCGTGAGCGTTGATGTAGCCGAGCTCGTCGGGGCCGATGCCGGCGTCCCCGAGGGCCATCGCCATCGCGCGGGCCGGGTTCTCGCCGGTGGGATCGGGCTCCGTCACGTGGGTCGCGTCCGAGGAGAGGCCGTAGCCGATCAGCTCGGCGTAGATCTTCGCGCCGCGCGCCTCCGCGTGCTCGAGCGCCTCGAGCACGATCATCGCACCTGCCTCGCCCATCACGAAGCCATCCCGTCCGGCGTCGAAGGGCCGTGACGCGGCCTCGGGATCGTCGTTCCGGCGCGAGAGTGCACGCATCGCGCTGAAGCCGGCGATGCCCACGCGGGTGATCCCGGCCTCGGTGCCGCCGGCGAGCATGGCGTCCGCGCGCCCCAACTGGATCGCGTCGGCGGCGTCGCCGATTGCCATGTTGGAGGCCGCGCAGGCCGTGCACTGCGACGAGAGCGGCCCGCGCGTGCCGAGCTCCATCGAAACCCAGGCGGCGCCCATGTTCGGGATGATCTGGGGGATCGAGAAGGGGTTGACGCGATCGGGGCCGCGGTCGAGCAGCACGTCGTAGCAGTCCTGGAAGGCCTTCAGGCCGCCGATGCCCGTCGCCACCGACGCTCCGATGCGGTCGGCTTCCGCCTCGATCTCGAGCCCGGAGTCCGCCTGCGCCTGACGCGCCGCAGCGACGATCATCTGCGCGAACCGGTCCATGCGGCGGGCCTGCTTGCGCTCGATCCACTCGCCCGGGTCGAAGTCCTTCAGCTCGCAGGCGAAGTGCACCGGGTACTCGCTGGCGTCGAACTGCTCGATCGTGGCCGCGCCCGACTTGCCCGCGATCAGGTTGCTCCAGGTCGTCTCGGCGTCGTTGCCGAGCGGCGACACGGCACCGATCCCGGTGATAACCACTCTCCGTCTGCCGTTCAGAGCTCGGTTCATGATGTGGCCTCGTCACTGGGGTGCGATGGGCGGTGCGAGGCAAGGACGCAGGGAGCGTTCGTGCGCGAAGCTAGGACGCGTATCGTGCGACTGAGGACGCCGCCTCGCGCCGTCCAGCGCGGCCCGGCGGCACAGCGCCTCATTGTGAATCGAGCTCCTGGACTCATCTACATCCCCAGCCCGCCGTCGACCAGCAGCACCTCGCCGGTGATGAACGATGCCTCGTCGGACGCGAGGAAGCGGACCGCGGCAGCGACGTTCTCGGGATCGCCGAGGCGGCCGAGCGGCGTGTTGGCCAGCATCGTCTCGCGCGCCTCCTCGGGGATCGCATCCGTCAGCGCCGTCTTCACGTAGCCGGGCGCGATCACGTTCGCGCGGACACCGCGACTGCCGAGCTCACGGGCGAGCGACTTGGTGAAGCCGATGATCCCGGCCTTCGACGCGGCGTAGTTCGTCTGACCCCAGTTCCCGCGGACGCCCACGATCGACGAGATGTTGACGATCGCCCCGCCCCGCCGTTTCATCATCCCGCGGGCCGCGGCCCGACACGTGTAGAAGGTGCTCGAGAGGTTCGTCTCCAGCACCGTGCGCCAGTCGTCGTCGAGCATCCGCGCCAGCACGCCGTCGCGCGTAGTGCCCGCGTTGTTGACGAGCACGTCGATGTCGCCCGCCTCCTCGACCAGCGCCTTGGCCTGGCCGGGATCGGACACGTCGGCCTGAACCGCTCGTCCGCCCACCTCCGAGGCGACCGCCTGGGCCTCGTCGGCGCCGCTGCGGTAGCCCACCACCACGGAGGCGCCCGCCTTGCCGAGCTCGAGCGCAACGGCGCGGCCGATGCCGCGCGAGCCGCCGGTCACCAACGCCGTCTTGCCCTCCAAGGAACAGAAGGACACTAGTGCTGCTCCTGGTAATGCTGCCCAGCTTCTCGGTCGCGAGCACCAAGCCAGGGGCCGCACTCGCCCGCGTCAAAGGCTCTCTGCAGCCTTTGCAAGGGCGAGGGTGGTTCCTGGCGCCGCGTGATCGCGGGCGAGAAGTAGGCGTGTATTGCCTGGAGCGGCACCCTAGGCGGAGGCCCGGCCGAGGGCTTCCTTCACCTTCTCGACGCCGGCCATGTTGTTGACCGGGATCGCCTTCACGCCCTTGTCGATCCTCTTCAGTAAACCGGACAGCACGTTGCCGGGACCGACCTCGACGAACGTCTTCGCGCCGTCGCGGGCAAGCTCGCTCGCGGCATGGGTGAAGCGCACCGGCGCGGTGAGCTGCTCAACGAGCAGCGTGCCGAACCGCTGCGCCGGCTCGATCTTGGCCGTCACCGTCGACATGAAGGGCGCAACGGGCTCGTGGAACTTGACCTTGTCGAGCGCCGGGCGGAAGCGGAGCGCCGCCTTGGCGACGAGCGGGCTGTGGAATGCGCCGGAGACCTGCAGCTTGACGGTGCGACGGGCGCCGCGCTCCTGCGCCTCCTCGCAACACTCGTCTACCGACGGCGTCTCACCCGAGACGACGATCTGGCCCGGGCAGTTGTAGTTGGCCGGCCACACGCCGATGATCTGGCGGCAGAGCGTCTCGACGATCTCGTCCTCGAGCCCGAGGATCGCGGCCATCGAGCCCGGATGCTGCTCGGCTGCCTCGGCCATGGCCAGCCCGCGCTCGCGGACGAGCGCGACGGCGTCGGCGTCCTCGAGCGACTGCGCGGCTGCGAGGGCGGAGAACTCGCCCACCGAATGGCCCACGACGTAGTCGGGCTCGATTCCCTCGGCCTTCAGCACCGCGAGCACGGCGAGGCTCGTGGCCACGAGGGCCGGCTGTTGGACCTCGGTGTGGACGAGGTCCTCGAGCGGCGCGTTGAAGCAGAGGTCGACGAGGTCGAGGCCGCAGGCCTCGCTGGCGCGCTCGAACACGCTCATCGCCGCCGGGTGGGACTCGGCGATCGCGCGGCCCATGCCGGCCTCGAGCGACCCCTGGCCGGGGAAGCAGAACGCCACCTTTCCGTGCCCGTTGCCCTTTCCTTCACTCATCTCGCGCTCCGTTCGTCGCCGTCCATTCGAGCAAACTCGAGCCCCAGGTGAGACCCGCGCCCATTCCCGTCATCAACACCAGCTCACCCGCGCGCAGCCGTCCGTCCGCCTGTGCGTCGGCCAGCGCCAGAGGAATTGAACCTGAAGAGGTGTTCCCGTAGCGGTCGACGTTGACGACCACGCGCTCCGGGTCGATCCCGAGCTTCTTCGTCGCGTGGTCGATGATGCGGACGTTCGCCTGGTGTGGGACGTAGACGTCGACGTCGTCGACCGTCGAGTCGCACTCGGCGAGCACTGCCTCCGCGGACGACACGAGCACGCGCGTCGCGAACTTGAACACCTCGCGGCCGTTCATGTGTGCATAGTGGCCGCCGTTCTGGACGGTCTCCGGGCTGGCCGGCATGCGCGAGCCGCCCGCCGGCTGCAAGAGGTGGACGCCGCCGGAGCCGTCCGCGCCGAGCTCGAAGCCGAGGAAGCCGCCGTCGTCGACCCGCTCCAGCACGACCGCGCCCGCGCCGTCGCCGAACAGAACGCAGGTGGTGCGGTCGGTCCAGTCCAGCACCTTCGAGAGCGTGTCGCCGCCGACGACGAGCGCCTTTTTTGCCAGCCCGGCCGCGACCATGCCGTGCGCCTGCGCGATCGCATACATGAAGCCGGTGCACCCGGCCGAGAGGTCGTAGGCGGCCGCATCCTTGGCGCCGAGGCGGTCCGCGAGGAGCGCGCCCGTCGACGGAAACGCCATGTCCGGCGTGACAGTCGCGACGATCAACAGGTCGACGTCCTGCGCACGCACGCCGGCGGCCTCCAAGGCCTGCTCGGCGGCCGGCAGCGCCAGATCGGAGAGCGCCTCCTCCGGCGCAGCGATCCGTCGCTCGCGAATGCCGGTCCGCTCGACGATCCACTCGTCGGAGGTCGCGACCATGGTCGACAGCTCGTCGTTGGTGAGCACGCGCTCCGGGACGTGACTGCCGAGTCCTGTGATCGACACTCGCGTACCGTTCTGCGTGGCGGAGCCGATCACCGCTCGACCGCAAACGTGAGCGTTCCGCGCGCGGCGAGCTCGCCGTCCACGCGCGCCGAGGCGGCGCCGCGGCCGATCGGGCCGCGCACGCGCTCGAGCTCGCAGATCAGCTCGAGCGTGTCGCCCGGCTCGACGATCCGCTTGAAGCGAACGTTATCGATGCCGGCGAACAGCGCCATCTTGCCGCGATTCTCGTCCTCGCTCAACACCGCGACCGCGCCGGTCTGCGCCATCGCCTCCACGATCAGGACGCCCGGCATCACGGGACGGTCCGGAAAGTGGCCCGAGAGGTACCACTCGTCGGCGCGGACGGTCTTCCGCGCGACGACCCGCTTCCCGGGCTCGAGCTCGAGCACCTCGTCGATCAGGAGGAACGGCTCGCGGTGCGGGAGGATCGCCTCGATCTGGTCCGCCCGAAGGGCACTGTGGTCTGCGGCGGCAAGGCAGAACTAGTCTAGTCGTGGTGCGGGACTCACTCGCGCCCGAGTTCGTCGTTCCGCTCCTGCGCGGCCGGTTCGGGCACGACTACCGCTACGAGCGGCGAACCGCGTCGACGCAGCGGCTCCTGGAGGACGCGTCGGAGGGCGCGGTCGCCGTCGCCGAAGAGCAGACGGAGGGCCGTGGCCGCCTCGGCCGCGGCTGGGAGGCACAACCGGGAACGAGCCTGCTCGTCTCGATGCTGCTCGAGCCGCCGGTTGCTGCGGTGCGCTTGCCCGAGCTCACGCTCGTCGCCGGCGAGGCGACAGCTGCGGCGATCGCCACCACGACCGGGCTGGAGCCGACGATCAAGCCCCCAACGACGTGCTCGTGGACGGGCGCAAGGTGGCCGGGATCCTCGCGGAGGCGCGCGAGGGTCGAGTCGTGCTCGGAATCGGCGTCAACGTCAACGTGGCCGAGGAGGAGCTGCCCACCGAGACGGTCACACCGGCCGGCTCGCTGTCGCTGGCCGCCGGCAGGGAGCTCAACCGTGTCGTGCTGCTGCTCGAGCTGCTGCTGCGACTCGAGCGGCACTACGACGCGTGGGTTTCCGGCGGATGATCAGCTGCCTGGCGATGTTCCCGGCGCGATCGCGGGCCGCCACGCGGGCGTTGCGATACGAGCTCGGCGCCGGAATCCGGAAGAGCCCGGCCTTGCGGCGGAAGAAGGTCCGGACACGACCGTCGACGACCGTCGTCACCGTCGCAGGCTCCGACAGGGTCGCGAGCCGCTTGAACGCCGAGACGAGGCGCAGCACCGGCGCCGTGCTGTCCACGACGAGCTTCGAGTGCTGCGAGGCGAGCCCGAGCACCGTGGAGGCCTCGACGAGCATGCGGTAGGTCCCGTCGACGACCGGCTGCCCGGCAACCATGCCGTCCCAGTCGACCGATCGGGCGCCGGCCGGGAATCGGCCGGCTAGCAGGGTCGCGATCACACCGGAGCCAGAGCGCACGGTGACCGTCACGTCGGCGTCGGTCGCGAGCGTGAAGGACACGCGCAGCCGGTCGGAACGGCCGTCGGCGTTCGGCGAGAGGAACACGGGCAGCGAGGTGACGAAGGAGAGCGTCCGGTTGACGGAGACCGGGACACTCTGCGCGACCTCGCGGCCGTCGAGGGTCTTCGCGGTCAGCAGGATCGTGTACGCCCCGTCGGGCAGCGAGTCGGCGACCCAGCGGAACGACTGCGCGCCGGCGGGCTTGGCCTCGCTGAAGAGCGTCGCCAGTGCCTGGCCGTCGGCATCGAGGAGCGTCGCGGTCACGGTGGCGGGCATCCCGAGCGAGTAGCGGATTGTGGTCGAGTCGGCGAAGCCGTCGCCGTTCGGGCTCACGGTCTGCGGCGTGGCCGACACGGAGGACAAGGTCAGCGCAGCGCCGCCGCCCGCGAGGACGGTCCCCGTCGCGGGCCGCAGCGTGGAGCCGGCGCGGATCGCCCAGGAGTAGCGGCCCGTCGGTACCCCGCGTGCATCCCAGGTCCAGTCGACCCGAGCCCCGAAGCCTCCGCCCGTGGCGACCTGCGTTCCCAGCGCATCGGCGATCGTCACCGTCCACGGGATCGGCGACGACAGCCGGCCCGTGAAGCGGACGCGTCCCGCCAGAGGCGTCGCCGCCGGCTCGTACAGCTTTGGCAGCCCGGTCACGCCGACAGCGCGGGCGAGCAGGTTGAGCTGGCCGTAGACGACCGATCCCGGGCAGCTCGTGAAGCCGACGTCGCGATGACCAGAGATCGGCCGGAGGAAGACCGGCACGCCCGTCGGATACCGAGGGTTGCCGCCCGATTGCCAGGTGAACGCCTGGAGCGGGTCGACGTGAGCGACGTCCAGCCGCCAGGCGAGCAACTTGACGAGCGCGCTGCGCGCGGCGGCGGTCATGGCGGTGGAGCCGTAGTTGCCGAGCAGCGCGACACCGACCGAGCTCGTGTTGAACCCCTGCGCGTGAGCGCCGATCACGTTGCGCTCGACGCCGCCGTACCGGCCTTCGAAGACCTGGCCGTACTTGTCGACGAGGAAGTTGTAGCCGATGTCGTCCCAGCCGTTTCCGCGCACGTGGTAGATCTGGACGCCCCGCACGATCGCGGCCGATTGGGCCTTCGTGTAGTTGTTCGAGCCCGCGGTGTGATGGACGACCGCGAAGCGCAGGGTCGGTGCATAGCGGGGCGCCGCGCGGCGGATCGACTCGCTCGCCTGCCACAACGGCCGCGAGACGATCAGCGGGCTCGACGCGGTCGCCGGCGCACGGGCGGGAGCGCCCTCGACCGGGCTCCACACGTACTGCGCGCGGAGCCGCGTGACGCGGCCGCGCAGGCGGTACTGAATGCGGTTTGAGGCTCCCGTCCAGTACGGGTTGCCGAGCTTCCACGTGCCGTGGCGATTGGCTTCGGCCGTCCCTGAGTCGGGTCGGTCCTCGGCCTCGGGAGCAGCCCGGCGCCACGGACTCCAACGGCCGCTCAACGTGCGCGTGCGGAAGCTCACGCCCCCCGGGCCCTGCCAGTGGAGGCCGACGAGGTTGAACTGCTCCGGCGCGCGAACGGCCGACAGCGAGCGCGAACCGGCAACCGGCAGCTCGCGCGTGACCAGCGTCGCGTCCTCGGCCTGCGCCGTGGCCGGCACGACCAAGAGGAGCAGCACCGCGAAACCAAGTGACCTCAGCGACCTCACGACCCTCGAGCACACTAGCTTCGCCTCGGGAACGGGGACCCCTCGCTGATAGAATCCTTACACCCGTGAAAAAGCCGTGTCTGCGGGCTTTTTGGGCCACGCTGGTCGCGGCCGCGGGACTCCTGTTTGCCGGATCCGCCCACGCGGCGACGCCGCGGGTCCTCGCCGTCGAGTTCGACAACGACGTCAACCCCGTCACAGCCGACTACGTCACCGGTCAGATCGACCGCGCCAACGACGAGGGCTACGACGCGATCGTGATCCTCCTCGACACGCCGGGCGGGCTCTCCGAGGCGATGAAGGACATCTACCAGGCCGAGCTCGCCTCGAAGACGCCTGTGATCGCGTACGTCTACCCCGACGGCGCCCGCGCCGCCTCGGCCGGTGTCTGGATCGTCCAGGCGGCCGACGTCGCCGCGATGGCGCCGAGCACGAACCTGGGCTCCTCGACGCCCGTCTCGGCGGGCGGCGGCGAGATCCCCGCCGACCTGAAACGGAAGGTCGTCAACGACGCGGCCAAGTCGCTGCGCGCGCTCGCCGAGACGCACGGACGCAACGGCGACTGGGCCGAGCGCGCCGTCCGCAAGGCCGACAACCTCACCGCGAGCGAAGCGCTGAAGCTCAACGTGATCGACGTGATCTCACCGAATCTGCCCGCGCTCCTGAACACGATCGACGGCCGCAGGACCAAGCCCGACGGCAAGGTCCTGCACACGGCGAACGCCCACATCGACTACGTCGAGATGGGCCTGTGGAAGTCGCTCCTCGACCTGCTCATCGACCCCAACCTGATCGCGTTGATGCTCTCGATCGGCGTGATCGGGATCGTCGTCGAGCTCTGGAACCCCGGGCTCGTCTTCCCGGGAACGGTCGGCGCCGTGTCGCTGATCGTCGGGCTGTTCGGGCTGCAGGTGCTGCCGATCAGCTTCGCCGGCCTGCTCCTGATGCTGCTCGCCGCAGGCTTCTTCACGGCTGAGGCGTTCGTGGTCAGTCACGGCGCCCTGGCTGTCGCCGGCGCGGTGTGCTTCTTCATCGGCGCGCTGATGCTCTTCGACCCGGCCGGCGACGCCTACCAGGTGTCGACGCCGGTGGCGCTGGCCTTCGCGGCCGCGCTGGCGGTGCTGTTCGCGTGGGCAGCGACCAAGGTCTGGCAGGTGCGGCGCACGCCGCCGCAGACGGGGCAGGACGAGCTCGTCGGCCAGGTCGGCGTCGTCCGCAGTTCGCTCGACCCCGAGGGGTACGTGCTCGTGCACGGCGAGCTGTGGCGGGCCCGCTCCAGCGACGGCCCGATCCCGGCGGGCGAGCCGGTCGAGATCACCGGTCTCGGCGACAAGCTCATGCTCGACGTCCGCCCCGCGCGGCAAGCGGCCCCCGTGGACGCATAGGATCGCGGGCGTGAGCGCAGTCCTCATCGCCGTCGCCGCGATCGCCGTGCTGTTCATCATTCTGGTGTCGGCGTCGGTGCGGGTTGCGCGGGAGTACGAGCGCGGCGTGATCTTCCGCCTCGGGCGCCTCAAGTCGCCTCCGAAGGGCCCGGGTCTCTTCCTCCTGATCCCGATCATCGACAAGATGGTCCGGGTCGACCTGCGGACGGTGACGCTGAACGTGCCGCCGCAGGAGGTGATCACGAAGGACAACGTCCCCGTCCGCGTGAACGCCGTCGCCTACTTCAGGATCCTCGACCCGGAGCGGGCGATCGTGCAGGTCGAGAACTTCATGGTCGCGACCTCGCAGATCGCGCAGACCACGCTCCGCAGCGTGCTCGGACAGCACCAGCTCGACGAGCTCCTCTCCGAGCGGGACAAGATCAACGAGATCCTCCAGCGGATCATCGACGAGGCCACCTCGCCCTGGGGCGTCAAGGTCGCGATCGTCGAGGTCAAGGACGTCGAGATCCCGACCGGCATGCAGCGGGCGATGGCACGCCAGGCGGAGGCCGAGCGCGAGCGGCGTGCGAAGGTGATCGCCGCCGAGGGCGAGTTCCAGGCCTCCGAGCGGCTGAAGGACGCGGCGCAGGTGCTGTCCGAGAACCCGATGTCGCTGCAGCTCCGCTACCTCCAGACCATGCTCGAGATGAGCTCGGAGCGGACCTCCACGCTGATCTTCCCGCTGCCACTCGAGTTGATCGGGCCGCTCATCGGCGGCGGGCGCTTCGGCGGGGAGGGCGCCAGCTGAGCGGCGAGCTCCGCCGCGATCCGCTCTCAGGCAGAACGGTCGTGATCGCGCCCGGCCGGGCGCGGCGACCCGGTGCCTTCCTCGGGGCGATCGAGGAGCCGACAGCCGAGGAGCTCGAGAGCTGCCCCTTCTGCGAGGGGCGCGAGGATCGAACCCCGCCCGAGACGCTTGCGCTCCCCGACGTACCGGGGCGCAAGCCGGACACGCCCGGCTGGACCGTGCGGGTCGTCCCCAACCTTTACCCGGCGCTCGAGCACCAGGAGGTGGTCGTCCACTCGCCGCGACACGTCCGCACGTTCGCCGAGCTCACAGACGCGGAGCTCGATTCGGTCGCCGAAGCCTGGCGTCGACGCAGCGCGGCCGCCGCGGTCGAGAGCTTCCCGTACGTGCACGCGATGGTCAACGAGGGACGCTTTGCCGGCGCGAGCCTGGCGCACTCGCACTCCCAGCTCGTGTGGCTGCGCGAGGCGCCGCCCGCAGTTCAGCGAGAACAGCCCGGCAACGGCTGCCCGATCTGCGAGCTCCTGGCCGCGGAACCGCTGCAGGTCGCAGCCCACGGCGACTTGACGGCGATCGCCCACCCCGCCGGCCGCGCCCCCTTCGAGCTCCTGCTCGCGTCGCGCGCGCACGACGCCGACCCGAACGACGACCTGACCGGCCTGCTCTGGCTCCTCCGCGACGTGATCGGCCGGCTGCGTGCCGTCGAGGGCCCCGCGCCGTGGAACGCGTGGCTCCACCTGGGCACGCACTGGCACCTCGAGGTGGTGCCCCGTGTGACCGTGTTCGCCGGACTCGAACTGGGTGCGGAGATCTACGTCAACGTCGTCCCGCCCGAGAGCGCGGCCGCGGCGCTTCGGGAGGCGGGCTAGAGGCTCGCGACAGCTGGGCGGTCGCGCGGATTCAGCTCGCGGAACCGGCGGGCGGCGTCGATGGCGGCGCCGAGGTTGAGACCCTTGTCCTTGGCCTGCTTGATCAGCATGACGGTCTCGACGGCGTCCATGTCGTAGATGCGCTGCTTCTTGCCCTTGGTCGGGATCTGCGCCTTGTTCGTCCAGTAGTCGAGCTGCATCTTCGAGATGCCGGCGATCTGGCAGACCTGACCGAGATAGAGCTCCACCTTCTCCAGGTGCTCGCTCAGATTTATCGGTTCAAGAAGGTCGACTTGCGTGCTCACAGCCATAGGAACCCTTCGGTGGAGATGGGCGACCCCGCACGCAAGGTATATCGCGTGATCTGGCGTTTCTCAAGGGCAAATCCGACGAAACCGGAGGAAAAATCATGTTCTGCGTGCGAGAAAGCTAGATGCTTGCGGGCGCGTCGCCGTTGTCGGCGACCGCTTCGACGGCAGGCACCTCGACGTCGCCGTCCTCGCCGAAGACCGGCTCGTCCGCCTCGACGACGGGCGCGAGCGTCGACACCTTCTCGTCGCGGCGGAGCCGCATCACGATCACGCCCTGCGTCGAGCGGCCGAGGCGCTTGACGTCCTCGACGGGGATGCGGATGACCGTGCCGCCGTCCGAGATCAACATCACCTGGAAGCCGGCCGAGCGAGTGGCCAGCGCGCCGACGAGCTGCCCGCGGGCCTCCGTCAGCTGCACCGTCTTCACACCGAGGCCGCCGCGGCCCTTGACCGGGTACTCGTCGATCCGCGTGCGCTTGCCGTAGCCGTTCTCGGTCACGACGAGCAGGTCGGCGTCGTTCTGCGCAATGTTCAGCGAGATCACCTCGTCGCCCTTACGGAGCGACATCCCGCGAACGCCCTCGGTGGCACGGCCCATCGGGCGCACGGCGCTCTCGTGGAAGCGGATCGCCTGTCCCTTGCGCGAGACGAGCAGCAGGTCGTCGTCTCCGGACGCATGCCGGACGCCGATCAGCTCGTCGTCCTCACGCATCTTGATCGCGATGATCCCGTCCGCCTTGAGCGGCGTGTTGTAGTCGGCGAGGCGAGTCTTCTTGACGACGCCCTTCTTCGTCGCGAAGACGAGGTACTCCGCCTCCTTGAAGTCGCGGGTCTGCACGACGGCGCGCACCTGCTCGTCCTGGCGGAACGGCAGCAGGTTCACCATCGCGCGGCCCTTCGACTGGCGCGACCCAAGCGGCAGCTCGTGGACCTTGAGCCGGTAGACCTTGCCGACCGAGGTGAAGAAGAGCACGTAGTCGTGCGTGGAGGCTACGAACAGGTGCTCGATGTAGTCCTCGTCCTTGAGCTCCATGCCCATCACGCCGATCCCGCCGCGCTTCTGCTCCCGATACGTGCTCACGGGCAGCCGCTTGACGTAGCCCGAGCGCGTGATCGCGATCACCATGTCCTCTTCCGCGATCAGGTCCTCGAGCTCGAGCTCGCCCTCCGCGGCGACGATCTCGCTGCGCCGGTCGTCCGTCCTGGCGTAGATGCCCTTGAGCTCGAGCAGCTCCTCGCGGATGACCGCGTCGATCCGGGCCGGGTCGCCGAGGGTCGCCCGTAGCTCCCCGATCCGCTCGCGCAGGTCGTTGAACTCGTCCTCGACGCGCTTGCGCTCGAGCGCCGTCAGCGCCCGCAGCCGCAAGTCGAGGATCGCCTGCGCCTGAATCTCGGAGAGCTCGAAGCGACTCATCAGCGCCTCGCGTGCGGCGTCGGTGTCGGCGGCACCGCGAATCAGCTCGATCACCGCGTCGAGGTTGTCGAGCGCCGTCAGGTAGCCCTGGAGGACATGCGCCCGTTCCTCGGCCTTACGCAGCTCGTACTTGAGCCGGCGGGTGACGACCTCGCGCTGGAAGTCGAGGTAGTGGTGGACGAGCTCGAGCAGTGAGAGCGTGCGCGGCACGCCGTCGACCAGCGCGACGGCGTTGTAGCCGAACGTCGTCTGTAGCGGCGTGTGCTTGAACAGCTTGTTGAGGACGACCTGCGGGATTGCCTCACGCTTGAGGTCGACCTGGATGCGCATGCCGGTGCGGTCGGAGTAGTCCTCGACCGCTGTGATCTCGGTCAGGACCTTGTCCTTGTAGAGATCGGCGATCTTGGCGATGACGCCGGAGTCGCCGCCCTTCTTCACCCCGTAGGGGAGCTCGTTGATGATGATCGCCGTCTTGCCGCCGCGCAGCTCCTCGATGTGAGCGCGGGCCCGCATGACGACGCGACCGCGGCCGGTGCGGTAGGCGTCGCGGATCCCCTCGCGGCCGACGATGATCGCGCCGGTCGGGAAGTCCGGGCCCTTGACGTGCGCCATCAGGTCCTCGACGTTGGAGTCGGGCTTGTCGATCAGCTGCACGATCGCGTCGATGACCTCGCTGAGCCGGTGCGGCGGCATGTTGGTCGCCATGCCGACCGCGATCCCCGACGAGCCGTTGACGAGCAGGTTCGGGAAGCGCGCCGGCAGCACGGTGGGCTCGCGCCTCGACTCGTCGTAGTTCGGCTTGAAGTCGACGGTGTCGGCGTCGATGTCGCGAAGCATCTCGGTGGCGATGCGCGAGAGCCGGCACTCGGTGTAGCGCATAGCGGCCGGCGGGTCGTCGTCGAGGTTGCCGAAGTTGCCCTGGCCGTCGACCAGCGGGTAGCGCAGCGAGAACGGCTGCGCCATCCGGACGAGCGTGTCGTAGATGGCCGTGTCGCCGTGGGGGTGGTACGAGCCCATGACCTCGCCGACGATGCGCGCGCACTTCTTGTACGGGCGATTGGGCTGCATCCCCGTCTCGTGCATCCCGTAGAGCACGCGCCGGTGGACGGGCTTGAGCCCGTCGCGCACGTCGGGCAGCGCCCGCGCGACGATGACCGACATCGCGTAGTCGAGGAAGCTCGAGCGCATCTCCTGCTCGAGCTCGCGACTCTCGATGCGGCCGGGCCCGAGGGCGCCGATGTCGGTCTCAGACATCCTTCACCTCTCGACAGTGGGCCCCTGCGGCGACGTCCCGTCGCCGGAGGCCGGCTTGCCCGGCCGGGAGGCACAGCCGCGAGCTCTCCCTTGCGCTGCGAAGAAGGAGGGGGTTCGTGGGGGAACCATGGGTTCCCCTGCGTCTAGACATCGAGGAATCTCACGTCCTTTGCGTTCTCCTCGATGAAGAGGCGGCGAGGCTCGACCTGGTCGCCCATCAGCTTCGAGAAGATCTCGTCGGCGGCCGTCGAGTCCTCCACTCCGACCTGGATCAGCATGCGGCGGGCCGGGTCCATCGTCGTGTCGCGGAGCTCGTCGGCGTTCATCTCGCCGAGGCCCTTGAAGCGGCTGACCTGGATGCCTTCCTTCGCCAGGTCGAGCACCTCGTGGCGGAGCGACTCGAACGTCTCCGCGGCGCGCGTCTTCTTGCCGAGTGCGATCGCGTACGGCGGCGCGCCGACGATCTCGACGAGGCGCGCGTACGTGCGCCGCAGCCCCGCGTAGACCGGCGACTCGAAGACTTCTGCCGGCACCTCCACGAACGTCGCCGCGCTCGTTTCGCGCTCGATCACCTTGGCGTGCACGCGGCCGTCCTTGTGATCGGTGAGCGACACCTCGTAGCCGTTCGGCTCCATCGCGGCCAATGCCGCCGGGACGTCGGCCGCCGAGGCCGCGTCGGTCTCGACGAGCCGGTGAGTGACGACGAAGTTGGCCGCCTGGTTGCCGTAGTCGGCGCGGAGCCGCTGGAGCCAGCCCTCGAACTCGTTGAGCGTGCGGACGAAGCGGCCGTAGCGGTTCTCGGTCAGCGAGATCTCCGCGGCGCCGCGGTCCGTGACGAGCATGTCCTTCACACGCTCGCGCACGAGCAGCTCCTCGAACTGCGACTCCTTCTCGACGTAGAGCTCCTGGTTGCCGACCTTCACGCGGTAGAGCGGCGGCACGGCGATGTAGACATGGCCGCGCTCGACGAGCTCGCCCATGTTGCGGTAGAGGAACGTGAGGATCAGCGTGCGGATGTGGGAGCCGTCGACGTCGGCGTCCGTCATCACGATCACGCGGTTGTAGCGGAGCTTCGTGATGTCGAACTCGTCGCCGAACCCGGTGCCGATCGCCGTGATCATCGCCTGGATCTCCGCGTTCGAGAGCACCTTGTTGATCCGGTTCTTCTCGGCGTTGATGACCTTGCCGCGCAGCGGCAGGATCGCCTGGTACATGCGGTCGCGCGCGTCCTTTGCCGAGCCGCCGGCCGAGTTGCCCTCGACGAGGTAGAGCTCGGCGACCTCGGGGTCGCGGATCGTGCAGTCGGCAAGCTTGCCCGGCAGCGACGAGTTCTCGAGCGCGCTCTTGCGCCGCGTCAGCTCGCGCGCCTTGCGAGCCGCCTGGCGCGCATTCCGCGCCGCGATCGCCTTGTTGACGATCTGTTTGGCGTCGGTCGGGTTCTCCTCGAGGAACCGCGAGAGCCGCTCGTTGACCGCCGTGCGGACGAGGCCCTCGACCCACGGGTTGCCGAGCTTCGTCTTCGTCTGCCCCTCGAACTGCGGGTCGCGGAGCTTCACCGAGATAACGGCGGCGAGGCCCTCGCGCACGTCCTCGCCCTCCAGGTTGTCCTCTTTCTCCTTCAACAGCCCGGCCGAGCGCGCATAGCGATTGAGCGTCCCCGTGAGCGCGCTGCGGAAGCCGGAGAGGTGGGAGCCGCCCTCGTGGGTGTTGATGTTGTTCGCGAACGAGAAGATCGACTCGACGTAGGAGGTGTTCCACTGCATGGCGACCTCGACGGCGCCGAGGTCGTTCTCCTCGTCGAAGTAGACGATGTGCTTGTGGACGGTGTCCTTCGCCGAGTTCACGTACGCGACGAAGTCCCTGATGCCGCCCTCGTAGTGGAACTCGACCCGCTTGCCGGCGGCGCGCTCGTCGGTGAGGACGATGCGCAGGCCGCGGGTGAGGAATGCCGTCTCGCGCAGACGCTGGGCGAGCATCTCGGCCGAGAAGTCGAACTCCTCCTCGTCGAAGACCTCGGCGTCGGGCAGGAAGGTGATCGTCGTCCCGGAGTCGGCCTCGACGGACGGGCCGGTCATTTCCATGTCGCCGAGCGGGTCGCCGCGCTCGAACTCCTGCCGGTACGTCTTGCCGTCCCGCCGCACCTCGGCGACGAGCCGCTCCGACAGCGCGTTCACGACCGAGACGCCGACGCCGTGCAGACCGCCCGAGACCTTGTAGCCCTCGCCGCCGAACTTCCCGCCGGCATGGAGCTTCGTGAGGACGACTGTGAGCGCCGGCAGGCCCTGCTCGGGCATGACGTCCACGGGGATGCCGTGGCCCCAGTCGCGGACGGTGACCGAGTTGTCCGGATGGATCGTGACCTCGATGCGTTCGTTGCGGCCCGCGAGGGCCTCGTCGACCGAGTTGTCGACGACCTCGTAGACGAGGTGATGAAGGCCGCGCGAGCCCGTCGAGCCGATGTACATGCCCGGCCGCAGCCGGACCGGCTCGAGGCCCTCGAGAACGGTGATGTCTTTTGCTGTGTAGGCGGCTTCAGCCATAAAAAAAGCCCTGCATTCGTGCCGATTCCGGGCGCTTTGAAGTTTACCAGACTGACCGGCCGTCAGCGGCTGCCGCAAGGCTCGCCGCGGCCGCGCGCGCGACCCGCTCGCGGAGCTCCTCATCCGCGATCCCCGCGGCCAGCTCCTGCCCCTGCGCGCAGCTGCTCGGCCGTCGGGGCCGGCGGTGGCCGTTCTCGCCGTTTCGGCGTCGTCGAGAGTACCTTCCGGAACCGGTCCGGGGACGAACTTGACCACCTCGAGCCCGAGGTCGAGCCGATCGAGAATCTCAGCGCCGCGATGGCCGAGCTCGAACGCCCAGACGGCATCCTTCGTGTGCACGATCAGCGTCCCGTCTCGCGCGATCCGGGCCGGCCAGGCGTTGCGTGCGACCAGGTCGCCGACCGCGGCCGGCCAGGCGCCGACGACGTCACCGAGGCGGCCGGAGTCGCCGAAGCGCGCCAGCTGGCGGCGGACCGCAGCCCCGATCCGCTCCGGCTCACGCCACGCGCGCGGCACCGGGGCTCACCTCGATCAGCTGGTCGGGCGCGGCGGGCAGCGAGTCGGCGCTCGTCGCGGTGACGAACGTCTGGCCGCTGCCGCGGATGCGCTCGGCCAGGATCCCCCGCCGGCGCTCGTCGAGCTCCGAGAGCACGTCATCGAGAAGCAGCAGCGGCGGGGCGGGCCCGCGCTCCGCAGAGCAACTCCGCCTCCGCGAGCAACAGCGAGAGCACGGCCAGACGCTGCTCACCCTGCGACCCGAAGGCGCGAAGCTCCCGGGAGCCCGAGGCGATCGTGACGTCGTCGAGGTGCGGGCCGAGACCGGTGACGCCGCGCTCGAGGTCTCGGTCGAGCCGTGCGTCGAGCGCCGCCGCGGTCGGCGGCTCGCCGACGTACTCCAGCCGGCCCTCCGGCAGGCCGAGCTCGTCGGCCCGGGCGGCGAAGCGCGGCGCCAGGTCGCGGATCGTCTCCTCGCGTGCGGCCACGAGCCGGGCGCCCAGGTCGGCGACGCGCTCGGTCCAGGGCGCCAGCGCGTCGTGCGACGAAAAGCCGGCAGCGACGCGTCGAAGCGCCGCATTCCGCTGGGCCACGGCAGCGGCGTACTCGGCTGAGAGCGGCGAGCGAGCCGGCGTCAACCGGCCCACGACGCGGTCGAAGTAGGCGCGGCGCGCGGCGGGCCCACCCTTGACCACCGCCAGACGATCCGGCGTGAAGACGAGCGTGGCCACCTCGGAGCGCAGCTGCTCCGCCGCGGCCAACGGCGACCCGTTCATGACCGCCTTCTTCCCCTCGCCGAGCCGCAGGGTGACCTGGAGCTCGAGCGGGACGCCGGCGCGCTCGCCGCGGAGCTCGACACGAGCGGCCTCCTGCCCGAAACGCACCAGCTGCGCATCGGTGCGCGTCCGCGGTGAGAAGCCCTGCGTGCCGAAGTGCAGCGCCTCGAGCAGGTTCGTCTTGCCGGCGCCGTTGGGGCCGACTGCGAGGACGAGGCCCGGCTCGAGCCCGAGCTCGAGGCTCGCGTAGGAACGAAACTGGCGGAGCGTGAGCGTGCCGACGACCAGGCGGCTCTAGCCCGCGAGGCGAATCGGCATGATCAGGTACGAGAAGTCTCCCTCGCTGCTCTGGATCAGGCCGGGACGCAGCGGGCTGATCAGCTTGAGCTGCAGCTCGTCCTCGTCGACCGACTCGATCCCCTCGCGCAGGAACTCCGGGTTGAACCCGATCTCGAGCGGCTCGCCGGAGAACGAGACCGGCAGCGACTCGATCGCCTCGCCGATGTCCTGGGTACGCGCAGAGATCGTCAGCTCGCCGTCCGCGAACCTCAGCCGCAGCGGCGAGTTGCGCTGCGCCATCACGGCCGTGCGCCGGACGACCTCGAGCAGCTCCTCACGCGGCAGCGACAGCTCGTGCTCGAACGTGTCCGGCAGCAGCTGCTTGTAGTTCGGGAACTGGCCGTCGATGCGCCGGGTCGTCAGCCAGACGCCGTCGGTGCCGAAGACGACCTGGTTGTTCTCGTGGACGCCCAGCACCAGCTCTTCGCCGGCCTGAGCGATCCGGCCGAGCTCGGCCAGCGCCTTGGCCGGCACGATCGCCTCGAGGTCCGGCGTCTCGCCCTCGACCACGGTCTCCTTGACGCTCAGCCGGTAGGAGTCGGTAGCCGCCATCACGAGCTTTCCCGGCTCGAAGCGGACGAGGATGCCGGTGAGCACGGGGCGCGACTCGTCCCGCGACGCGGCGCGTCCGACCCGAGCGGCCGTTTCGAGGACCGCCTCGCGGTCGACAGGGACGAGCTGCACCTTGTCCACGTCCGGCAGGGTCGGAAAGTCGTCGGGGTTGTAGGTGTGGAGCTTGTAGGTCGCGCTGGCGCAGGTGACCACGACCGCCCCCTCTTCGGGTCTGTGGTCGAGCGTCACGTCGGCGTCCGGAAGCAGCCGCGCGATCTCGACGAGCAGCCGGCCCGGCACGACGACTGCGCCGTCGTCGGCGACCTCGGTCTCGAAGGACGTACGTAGCGACAGCTCCATGTCCGTGGCGGCGAGCTCGAGGCGGCCGTCCTTGGCGGTGAGCAGGATGCCCGAGAGGATCTGCACCGTCATCCGCGTCGATACGGCCCGTGAGACGACGCCCAGGTGGCGAAGGAGTTCGTCCCGGGTGCAGGTGATCTTCATCCCCGTCCCAACAGCTGCATCGACTTCAATCATTTAAATCCTCTCAGTAGTAGTACTAGGGAGTGTGGAGGACGGGGAAGACGGCCTGGCGCCGCTTGGCTCCGACGGTTTGCCTGGGGACGCGCACTGGGGAGAGATCGGAGTTATGGACACCCCTCCGGTGGACTGCTGCGGCCGTCCACACATTCAGCGGGCCTGCTTGATACGTGCGGTCAACTCTTGCACCAGGTTGTACACAGAGCGATCTTCGCGGATGAGCCGTGCGATCTTCGATGTCGCGTGGATGACCGTGGTGTGGTCGCGGCCGCCGAACTGGCGCCCGATCTTGGGCAGCGACGAGTCCGTCAGCTCGCGTGAGAGGTACATCGCGACCTGGCGGGGGTAGACGATGTTCTGCGAGCGCTTCTCGCCGCAGAGCTCGTCGAGCGAGAGCCCGAAGCGCTCGATCACGGTCTCCTGGATCCGCTCGATCGAGACCTCGGCGGCCTCGCCCTGGGGGAAGACGTCGCGGAGCACGTCCTGGGCCAGGTCGACCGTCATCAGGCGGCCGGTGAGCGACGAGAACGCGACGACGCGGGTGAGTGCACCCTCGAGCTCGCGGATGTTCGTCGAGACTCGGCTGGCGATGAACGTCAGCACCTGAGGGTCCGGCACGTGGATGCCGTCCGTCTTCACGCGCTTGCGCAGGATCGCGATGCGCGTCTCGAGGTCGGGCGGCTGGATGTCCGTAATCAATCCCCACTCGAAACGCGAGCGCAGCCGCTCCTCCAGCGTCGAGATCTCCCGCGGCGGCCGGTCGGACGAGATCACGATCTGCCGGCCGGCCTCGTAGAGCGAGTTGAAGGTGTGGAAGAACTCCTCCTGGATCCGCTCCTTGCCCTCGAGGAACTGGATGTCGTCGATCATCAGCAGGTCGTAGCTGCGGTAGCGCTGCTTGAAGCCCTCGATGCGCTTGTCGCGCAGCGAGTTGATGAAGTCGTTCATGAACGTCTCGCTGGTGACGTAACGCACCGTCAGCGCACTCGAGTGCTCGTCGACGTACTGGCCGACGGCCTGCAGCAGGTGCGTCTTGCCGAGCCCTGTGCCGCCGTAGATGAAGAGCGGGTTGTACGCCTGCGCTGGCGCCTCGGCGACCGCGAGCGCAGCAGCGTGGGCAAAGCGGTTCGACGAGCCGATCACGAACGAGTCGAAGGTGTATTTCGTGTTCAGTCCCTCGGTGGCGCGCGCTCGTGGCGGTGCCGTCTTGGGCCCGTTGGCGGTCTGGGCGGTCACCTCGTCGCGCTCGCTCTCCAGTCGGACCTGCAGCCGGACGGGCCGCTCGTCGCCGGTGAACTCACGCACCGCGGCCTGGACGAGCCCGAGGAAGTGGGCCTCGATCCATTCGCGCGTGAAGTCGTTCGGGACGGTGAGGACAACCGCTTCTTCGGACACGTCACCACCGGCGACCTGGTCGAACCAGGTGCGGTAGGTCGTGTCGTTGAGCGCCTCCTTCAGCCGGTCGGCGACCTCGTTCCAGAGGTCGTCGGCTGTCAGCTCTCGCGGGCGCTCCACTCGGCGGGTCCAACTCCCCTTGCTCGCGGAAAAGAGCGGCGAGCATAGCAGCGTCCGAAGGGCCTCACAACGGCTGTTACTGTGGAGAGTTCCGTGGACGACTTTCGGGGGCTTTGCAGGGAAAAGACCCACGTCCACACGGTTATCCACACCTGGGGAAAGGCCCCAGTTCGTGCCTCTCCGGGACCGCCTGTCGTGCGCGTTCGGGGCCTCGCTTGCGACTGTGGAAATCGACTGAGCGAGACCCTTGTCTATACTCGTCGAACTCCATCCCGGAGCACCTTCTCCACTCACTTCCCTCTCCACCTTGAAGCGCACCTATCAGCCCAACGTGCGTCGGCGAAAGCGCCGGCACGGCTTCCGGGCGCGGATGGCCACGCGCGGCGGGCAGGCGATCCTGAAGCGCCGCCGGGCGAGAGGCCGCAAGCGCCTGTCGGCCTGACCCCGGCCACCGCCCGAGTGCAGCGCCGCCATCGCCTCTCGCGCTCGCGTGACTTCGAAGCCGTCTACCGCCACGGTCGTTCCTTCGCGAGCCGCTACCTCGTGCTCTATTGGTTCCCGCGGGAGGACGATGACGACGGCGAGCCTCGCCTGGGCCTGGCCGTTCCGAAGTCCGTCGGCTCTGCGGTGACCCGCAACAAGCTCAAGCGTCGGCTCCGCGAGGCATGGCGGGCCGGCCTCGACGAGGTCCCGGGCGGCCGCGACTACGTGCTGGTGGCCCGCCCCGGCCTGCCCGAGGCGGTCGACAGCCGCGGCATCGAATGGCTGGGGGAGCGGATCGACGAGGTCCTGAGGAGGGCGTCGTGAAGTACGCGGCCATGGCTGCGGTCCACGTCTACCGCTGGACGCTCGGCCCGCTCACCGCCGGCTCCTGCAAGTACCACCCGAGCTGCTCCCAGTACGCGCTCGATGCGCTGCGCACGTACGGCTTCTTCCGCGGCAGCGTGCTCGCGGGCTGGCGGCTCCTTCGCTGCAACCCGTGGAGCCACGGCGGCGTCGACTGCGTGTCCGACCAGAGGGTGTTCAGGTGAACCCGCTCACCCCGATCGAGAACGTCCTTGCCGCCGTCCTCGAATGGCTCCACGGCACCGCGAACCTCCCGTGGGCGTGGGCGATCGTCGCCCTGACCCTGATGGTGCGGATGCTGCTCGTGCCGTTGACCGTGCGGCAGATCCACTCGATGCAGCGAATGCAGGCGCACCTGCCCGAGATGAAGGCGATCCAGGCGAAGTACAAGGGCGATCGTGCGCGCATGAACCAGGAGTTGATGGCGTTCTACAAGGAGAACAAGATCAACCCGGCCGCGTCGTGCCTGCCGATCGTCGCGCAGATCCCGATCTTCTTCGCGCTCTACTTCGTCCTCAAGGACTTCGAGAAGGAGATCTTCCCCAAGTACCCCGGTAGCGACCTCGGCTGGCTAGGGATCGTCCCGGACATCACCGCGCCGGCGAACTCGCACTGGTCGGGCTACCTGCTCCTGGCGATCTACGCGATCAGCCAGACCGCCTCGACGCTGCTGATGTCGAGCACGATGGACCGGACGCAGCGGACGCTCCTGCTGATCCTGCCGCTGGCCTTCCTGTTCGTCGTCCTCAACTTCCCGGCCGGCCTCGTCCTCTACTGGGTGACGACCAACCTGTGGACGGTCGGCCAGGGGCTCGTCACCCGCCGGCTGGCGCCGAAGCCGAAGCCGCCGGAGAAGCGCTCGTCGCGCACTCCCCCGAAGGATCGTGGTGGCGGTGGTGACGGCGGTGACGGCGGTGACGGTATGGCTAAGGACGAAGCGGCCAAGCCCGAGCAGCCGAAGGCCGGCACGCCGTCGCAGCCGCGCAAGGTCAAGCGCAAGAAGCGGGCGAGGCGATGAGCGCCGAGGTCGTCCAGGCGGAGGGTCACGGCGAGACGGTCGGCGAGGCGAAGTGGGCCGCGCTCCGCGAGCTCGAACGGCTCCAGCCTGGCCTGGACAAGGCGTCCGTGCGCTTCGACGTGCTCTCGGAGGGCGAGCGCGGGCTGCTCGGCGTCGGCTACGAGCCGGCGCGGGTGCTCGCAACGGTGGCCAAGCAGGACGGCGCCGTGCCGGCGGCTCCTACAGACGATCCTGCCGGCCCCGTCGCCGAGCGCGCACGCGAGATCCTCGAGCGCATCGTCGAGGGGATCGGTGCGCGCTGCCGGATCGACCTGCACGAGGAGGACGACGTGCTCGTCGCCACCTGCACCGGCGGCAACCTCGGCCTGCTCATCGGCAAGCACGGCCAGACGATCGACGCCGTGCAGTACCTCGTCAACGCGGCCGTCTCCCGCGCGTTTTCCGACGAACGCAAGCAGGTGGTCGTCGACGCCTCCGGTTATCGCGCCCGTCGCGAGGCGACGCTGGCGTCGATCGCGCAGCGGAGCGCCGAACGGGCGTTGCAGCTCGGAGGACCAGTCGAGCTGGAGCCGATGACGGCAGTCGAGCGCAAGGTCGTGCACCTGGCTCTGCGGGACTATCCGGGGGTCGACACGACGAGCGAGGGCACGGAGCCGAACCGTTTCGTGGTCGTGGCGCCTGCGGGCTCCACGAATGGCGACTGACGAACGTCTCGAGCGCTGGCTCGACGGCGTCCTCTCCACTCCCGGCCTGACCGCGATCCGCGACCGCGAGCAGGCGCGACGGGCACTGCTCGACGACGCCCTCCGCGGCGCCGAGCTCGTACAGGGGTTCGAGGGGCCCATCGTCGACGTCGGCTCCGGCGGCGGGACCCCGGGCATCCCGCTGGCGGCCGCACTGCCCGCGCGCCGGGTCACGCTGCTCGAGGCGAACGGGCGCAAGTGCGAGTTTCTCCGCATGTGGGAGCCCGAGTTCCCGAACCTCGCGGTCGTCGAAGGACGCGCTGAGGAGCAGCCGGTCGACGCTTTCGGCGTGGCCGTGGCGAAGGCGCTTGCGCAGCCGGTCGTGGCGGCCGAGTGGATGCTCCCGCTCGTTCGTCCCGGCGGCGTGGCGATCCTGTGGGTCGGGCCGAACGTCGACGCAGAGGCCGTCTCGCACGCGGCCGAACGAGTGGGCGGCGGGCCTGTTTCCGAGCGCGACGGCCTGCTCGTGCTGCCGAAGCTCGAGCCGACTCCGCCGGGCTTCCCGAGACGGCCCGGCATGGCCCGGAAACGTCCGTTGGCCTGAGTACTCTCGCCCCGGATGCCGGGGAAGATCTACGCGCTCGCGAACCAGAAGGGCGGGGTCGGGAAGACCACGACCGCCGTCAACCTCGCCGCCTGCCTCGCCGAGGCCGGCGAGCGCGTGCTCGTGGTCGATCTCGACCCGCAGGCGAACGCGACGTCGGGTCTCGGCGAACGCGCGAACGGCGTGTCGAGCGCGGACCTCCTGGACGGTGCGCCACTGGTCACGCTCACGCGCGCGACGCGCTTCCCCAAGCTCGATCTCGTTCCGGCGAAGGCCGACCTCGCGGGCACTGCGGCCGACCTGGCGCGGCGCGACCACGCCGAGCACTACCTCGCCGAGGCGCTGAAGGACGCGACCGACCGGTACGCCTTCGTCTTCATCGATTGTCCGCCGGCACTCGGCCCGCTGACGGTGAACGCCCTGGCCGCGGCCGACCGAGTGCTCGTGCCGGTACAGGCCGAGTACTACGCGCTCGAGGGGCTGTCGCAGCTGCTTTCGTCGGTGAATGCGGTCAAGGGGCGGCTCAACCCGCGGCTCGCCGTCGGCGGTGTGCTGCTGACGATGGTCGACGGCCGGACGCGCCTGTCCGCCGACGTCGCCGCCGAGCTCGAGCGGCACCTGGGCGAGCTGGTCTTCCGGACGCGCGTCCCACGCTCGGTCCGGGTGGCCGAAGCGCCGAGCCATGGGCTGCCCGTGATCGCCTACGACCGGCGTTCCGCCGGCGCCGAGGCCTACTGGAAGGTGGCGCTGGAGCTTGTCGAGCGCAGCTGAGCCGCAGCGGCGCGGTCTCGGCCGCGGGCTCGAAGTCTTGCTCGGCGGCGTCGGCGGCGAGCCCGAGCTCGCCCACCTGCCGGTGGAGATGATCCACCCCAACCCGCGCCAGCCGCGGCGGCAGTTCGACCATGAGGCGACGAGCGGGCTGGCCGATTCGATCCGCGCGCAGGGCATCGTCCAGCCGGTGGTGGTGCGGCCGCGCGCGGACGGGGGCTACGAGCTGATTGCGGGCGAGCGCCGCTGGCGCGCGGCCAGAGAGGCCGGCGTGCCGATGCTCCCCGCCGTCGTGCGCGCGGCGGACGATCGCGACGCGCTGCTCCTGGGTCTCGTCGAGAACGTGGCGCGAGAGCAGCTCTCCCCCGTCGAGGAAGCCCGCGCCTACGCGCTGCTCCTCGATGAGTTCGGGCTCTCGCTCGGCGACGTCGGTGAACGGGTCGGCCGGTCGAAGCCCAGCGTCTCCAACCGCCTGCGGCTGCTCGAGCTTCCCGACGACGTGCTTGCGATGCTCGAGCGTGGCGAGCTCTCGGAAGGGCACGCGCGCGCTGTACTGGCGGTCCAGGGCCACGAGGACCGCCGCCGGCTTGCTCGCCTGATCGTGCGGCGGGGCCTGTCGGTGCGCGCGGCGGAGCGGGCGGCACGCTGGGCCGGGGCAAGCACCAAGCCGCGGCGGCCGCGCGAGGCGCCGCTCGATCCGGCGCTCGCCGAGCGGGCCCGGTCGGCGGTCGAGCGGCTGACGGGGCTGAAGGCGCGCGTCACCGGCCGCCGGCTCGAGATCGTGCTCGCGGACGAGCATGATCTGGTCCAGCTCGTCGAAGCTCTCGAACCTCGGCCGTAACCACGGCAGCTGCTCGGTCGTTAGGGGACCATGGTTACCGCGTGGCCGGAGGATCTGGAGTCCCTGCAGGAGATCGCCGAGAACGACTCTGCACGGGCGCTGTTCCTGCGCATGGCGATCCTCGCTCGTGAGGACCGGCTCGAGCCGTTCCTGACCGAGCTGGCCGCCGACGAGGAGCTGGACGCCGGTACCAAGGGCGCCGTCTACGAGCTCGCGCACAACCGCTCGTTCCTGGCCGCCGTCGAGGAGTACCTGCTCTCGACGCAGCGGAGTCACTGAGCCGCCCCTCGGCTACAATCCGCCGCCCCGGGCGATTAGCTCAGTTGGTTAGAGCGCCGCTCTGATAAGGCGGAGGTCCGTGGTTCGAATCCACGATCGCCCACCTCTCGCTCGCCTCGACCCCGCGCTGCTGACCCCCGCAGGGGTGAGGTTTGCTCGCACAAGCCTGAGCTAAGCTGACCGAGGCGCGATGATCGAGATGGTCATCTACGGGGTCTCGTTCGACCTGGTCGGCAAGCAGCCGATCGTGCTGCTCAAGACCGCGGACGGGAACAAGTTCCTGCCGATCTGGATTGGCCATCCCGAGGCCGCCGCGATCCTGATGAAGCTCCAGGGTGCGTCCACCCCGCGGCCGATGACGCACGATCTCGTAACCGACATGCTCGAGCAGCTCGACGCCCAGGTCACACGCATCACCGTGACGGAGCTGAAGGAGAACACCTTCTACGCGAGCATCACGGTGGCCCAGAACGGGTCGGAGATCGAGATCGACTCGCGGCCGTCCGACGCGATCGCGCTAGCCGTTCGCGCCGAGGCGCCGATCTTTGCGAACGAGCGCGTGATCGAGGAGTCCGCGATCGAGTTCGAGGGCGAAGAGGTCAACGAGGAAGAGATCGTGGACGAGTTCCGCAAGTTCCTCGACGACGTCTCGCCCGACGAGTTCGCGGTCGAGGACGACGAAGAAACGCGTTAGACCGCGACCGACACCGCTAACGCGAAGCCGTTGAAGGCCGCGTGCAGGAGGATCGGCGGGTAGACGCTGTCAGTGCGGCTGCGCAGGAGCGCGAGCCCCATGCCGAACAGCGACAAGATCACTAGGCCCTCGATCAGCCCGTGGGCGAGACCGAACGCCAGACCGACGGCGACGATCGCGACGACTTCGCCGTACGGGCGGAGCAGGCTGAAGCCGAGGCCGCGGTAGGTGAGCTCCTCGACCACGGGCGCGACCCCGGCCACGACGATCGCATTGGCCGCGAAGGCGCCGGCACGCGCCGAGTCCCAGCCGGTCGGCGCCAGGCCCTGCTCCTTGCCTGCGTGCAGGAACGGGTCGAGCGCGGCGCCGACGATCAGGATCCCGATGAAGATCGCCAGGGCGAGGCCGAGCGCCTTGAGCCACGAGCGCGGCGGCCGGAGCGCAAGCAGCTCGCGCGCAGGTCCGCCCTTGGCGATCAGCAGGACGAGGCCGAGGACGATCGCGTAGACGACCGCAGCCGAGATGGCGGTGCCCCACTGGTAGAGCGCATTCTCGGGCGGTTTGCCGCCGGTGGCGCGGCTGGCGTACGCGAGCGCGGCGAGCACGCCGACCAGCAGCGTCCACCACGCCAGCCGGGGCTTCGTGTCTACGCCACCCACTGCCACAGCGCCCACTGTGACACCGCCACGCCGAGGAAGACTGCGCTGGCCGCGACAACCGCAGTGTGTATGCGAGGGCGCCGGCCGAGCCAGGCGAGCGCCAGGAAGAAGGGGAACACCACCAGCCCGAAGCGCGGCAGCGACAGGAGCGGCCAGCGCTCGCTCGGGACGCTGAGCGGGATCGCCAGGCTGACGGCACAGAACAGGCCGTAGGGGGCTCCGAACCGTCGCCAGGCGATGACCGTCAGGGCCCCGAAGAGCACGAGGAACGCGAGCGCCTGCAGGTTCAGCGCCGCCACGCGATCGGGGTCGCTGTTCTGGACGGCGCTCCAGTAGACGTGCGAGTCGCTGCTCGACGCCAGCTGGCGCACGCCGGCCCAGCCGGCGCGGAGGCCGTCCCAGATGCCGCCGAGGGGGCCCACCCTCGAGAGGTGTCGCGTCCAGACGTCCTGGGCGTGCAGGAAGGCCCAGGGATCGCCGGCGGCGCGCCACAGGTAGAGCGGGTAGACCGCAAAGAGCGCCGGCGCGAGCGCCAGCGAGCCGAGCGCCCGGCCGCGCTGCGGCGAGCGCCACGCAAGCAGCGCGAGGGCGGGAAGCAGCGCAAAGCCGGCCGGCCTCGTCAACAGCGCGAGCCCGGTCAGCCCACCGGCGCCGAACCAGCGCCCGCGCTCTGCGGCGACGAACGCCGCGACGGTGAGCAGGAGAAACAGCGCCTCGCTGTAGACGGCCTGCAGGAAGAACGCCATCGGGAAGAGCGCGAGGTAGAGCACCGTACGCCGCGCCCCCTCGGCCCCAAGATGGCTCTCCGCCAAACGGTAGAGCAGGACGAACGCGCCGAGCGCTGCCGCGAGCGACACGGCGATTCCCGCGGTCACGAAGTGGCCTGCGAACACACGGCCCACGATCGCGACGAGCGCGGGATAGCCGGGGTAGAACGCGGCCGCCGTCCGCTCGATCGAGCCGTAGCCGTCCTCGGCGATGCGGAGGAACCACACGCTGTCCCAGCGCGCCCAGACGTCGGTGAGCAAGCCGAGGTCGTGCGTGACTGACGGGTCGTCCCACTCGGCGGCTCGCGGGTGGCGGTTCGGCTCGAAGACGAGGAGCGCGAAGACGGCGGCGGCCCAGATCACTGCGCGGCTCCAGAGGAAGATCTCGACCGCGGGGCTCGGGCGGCGGCGCAGGCCCGGTTCCACCGGCGTACGGGCCTCACGGCCGTGTTGGGCGACGCGCACCGCGACCGATCCTAGCCAGGGCGGGTATAGCTTCACGATCGTGGCGACGCGCTATTTCACGCCAGGCGAAGCCAATGCGGCGCTCGAGCAGGTGCGGCCCCTCGCCGAGGAGATGGTCGACCACCGCCGCGAGCTCGCCGTCCTGCTGAGCCGGCGCGCCGAGCTGTCGACCACGATCGCGGGGAACGGCGGCGACATGGACCCGGGCGAGCTCGCCCGGGTGGAGGCCGAGATCGGCGAGCAGGCCAAGGGCGTCGCCCGCTGCGTCAACGAGATCCATGGCCTGGGCGCCGAAGTGAAGGACGCAGACGAAGGCCTGATCGACTTCCCGGCTCTCCGCCGCGAGGAGGAAGTGCTGCTCTGCTGGAGGCTCGGCGAGGACGAGATCGAGTACTGGCACAGCGTCGAAGGAGGCTTCGCGGGCCGCAGGCCTCTGGCGGACCTCTAGGAGCGCTCGGGCCTCCGTCGAAGATGGCTCGGTGGACTGGGCCCAAGTTGTCACGGCGGCGATCGTCGTCGTCGTCACGCTGGTCGCTGCGCGCCTGATCGACCACCGCCTGGGGAGGCGCGAGCTCGCGCCCGAGGCAATCACGCGCTACCGCGTGCTGCGCCGGAGCATCACGGCCGCGGTCGTCGCCGTCGGGATCCTGTCCGCTCTGCTCGTGATCCCACAGGTTCGGGCCGTGGCGGGCGCCATCCTCGCGTCGGGCGCGGTGATCGGCCTCGTCGTGGGCTTTGCGGCCCAGAAGACGCTCGGCAACTTCATCGCCGGCCTGCTGATCGCGTTCAGCCAGCCGCTGCGGATCGGCGATCTGGTCGAGGTCGACGGCACGACGGGGGTGGTCGAGGAGATCGGCCTGACCTACACCTTCATCAGGACGGGCGACGACATCCGGCTCGTGATCCCGAACGAGAAGCTTGCCTCGGATACCATCAAGAACGCCTCCATCGTCAGCCGCGAGAAGTTGGCTCAGGTCACGTTGCAAGTACCTCTCGACAAGGATCTCTCCGCCGCGGTGGACGCACTCCGTGGGCTGGTCGACGACGCGCCGCGCGGAGCGGTGCTCGTGAGCGAGCTCGGCGACAGGGCGACGATCACCGTCCGCGCCGCTGCCGAGGACGCGGCCGCCGCCGAGCGGCTCGAGAGCGACCTGCGCTTGCGGGCGCACGAGCGCCTCCGCACGGCTGGAGTCTTCGCGTGAGCCCCCGTGACCGCCCGAGCAGGCGCCGCGGCCGGTCGGACCCCCTCGACCTCGAACGCCTGCAGCGCCGCCGACGCAACCGGCTGAAGCAGCGGAAGCACCGCGGCCGCAAGCTGGCACTGCTCGTCGGGCTCTTCCTGATCGTCCTCGCCGCGGCCGGCGGCGTGGCGAGCCTCGGCGGCGCCTCCGCGATCAACGCGCGCTGCGACCTCGACCGTCTCCGCCCGGTGGCGATCGGCCAGAACACCTTCGTCTACGCGGCCGACAACTCGTTTCTCGGGACGATCCCGGCCGAGAAGAACCGCACGCCGGTCGAGCTCTCGGCGGTGAGCCCCTGGATGCGCAAAGGCATCCTCGCGATCGAGGACCGTCGCTTCTACCAGCACGGGGGCATCGACGTGGCCGGCATCGTCCGGGCGGCGTGGGCCGACGTCCGCGCGGGCAAGGTCGTCCAGGGCGGCTCGACGATCACGCAGCAGCTCGTGCGCAACCTCTACATCGGCAAAGAGGTCACGCTCGAGCGCAAGGTGACCGAGGCCTGCCTGGCGATCAAGCTCAACCGGCGCTGGTCGAAGGACAAGATCCTGCAGGAGTACATGAACCAGGTGTACTTCGGGAACCATGCGTACGGTGTCGAGGCCGCCGCGCAGACGTACTTCTCGCGCCGCTCCCGCAACCTGACGCTGAGCCAGGCGGCGCTGCTGGCCGGGCTGCCGCAGGCGCCGTCGGTCTTCGACCCCTTCAACAGGCCGGAGCGCGCCCTCGCGCGCCGGAACACTGTGCTGCAGGCGATGCTCGCCAACGGCGACATCACCCGCGCGCAGTACCGCGAGGCGATCGGCGAGCGCGACCTGGGGCTCAAGCCTGGGCGCCTCTACACGCGCATCCACGAGCCGTACTTCTTCAGCTACGTCCGCGAGGAGCTCCTGCGCGAGTACGGGGCCAACACCGTGCGCTCGGGCGGGCTGCGCGTCTACACGACGATCGACCGGCGCTTCCAGAAGCTGGCGCAGAAGGCGATCACCGACACGCTCTTCTACAAGAGCGACCCGGCATCCGCCGTCGTCTCGATCGATCCACGCACCGGTGCGATCCGCGCCATGACCGCCGTGATCCCCGGACGCAAGGCGCTCCAGTTCAACCTCGCCGCGCAGTCGCGTCGTCAGGCGGGCTCGACGTTCAAGACCTTCGTCCTCGCCGAGTCGATCGAGCAGGGCGCGGATCCGGACTCGACCTACTACACGTCCGCGCCGTTCTTCTACCGACCGGACCCGATCGGCAGCTGCGAGACGAACTGGTGGTGTGTCGAGACCTACGGCAACGACTACGTGGGCTCCACGTCGGTGCACTCGGCGACGCTGCGCTCCGACAACACGGTGTTCGCGCAGCTGACGCTCGACGTCGGTCCCGACAACGTTGCCGACATGGCGCACAAGCTCGGCGTTCGCTCGTCGCTAAAGACGCGTGAGGGCGCGTACGTGCCGTCGCTCGGCCTGGGCGCCATGGGCGTGTCCCCGCTCGACATGGCCTCCGGCTACGCGACGATCGCCGCGGGCGGCATCTACTCCCGGCCGATGGCGATCACGAAGGTCGTCCTACCCGACGGCAAGACGGACAACGGTGCGGGCTGGGGCGTCCCCGAGCGCAGGCGCGTCATCACCGACGGCGTGGCGTACGAGGTGACCAAGATCCTCCGCGACAACATCAATGCGGGCACCGGCGTCGCCGCGAACATCCCACGCCCGGCCGCCGGCAAGACGGGAACGACCGAGCGGCACTCGGACGCCTGGTTCTGCGGCTACACCCCCGATCTGTCCACGACCGTCTGGGTCGGCTACCCGCAGGGCGAGATCCCGATGGAGAGCGTGCACGGGATCTCCGTCGCCGGCGGTACGTTCCCGGCGCAGATCTGGCGGTTGTTCATGCAGCCGGCGCTGCAGAACCGGCCGGCGCGCGAGTTCGCCCTGCCCAAGGAGTGGCCGGTCTGGACGGACTTCGAGCAGGGCCAGTACGCGCACTCCAGCTACTCCGACTCGGACGGCTCGTACTACACGCCGCCGTCGAGCCCGGCACCGACTCCGCCGCCGCCGTCGCCGCAACCCACACCTCCGGCCACGCCCCAGCCGAAGCCGCCTCCGCCCGCGCCACCGCCTCCGGTCGAGCCGCTACCGGCTCCCTTGCCGCCACCGCCGGATCCGCTTCCGCCGCCTCCGGCTGAGCCGGTTCCGCCACCACCGCCTCCGACTCCGTAGCGGTTGCGACTCGCCGCGCCAGCGGCAGGTCTCGGCGTGCTGGCGCTCGTCTCGCTGTGCGCCGCGCTGGCGTGGCCCGACGACTCGCCGCTCGTCCCGCTGAACGGCGGCCACCCCGACGGCGACGTCGTCTACGCACAGGCCTTCCTCGGCGCCCTCGTAGGCGCCTTCGTGCTCTACCTGGGCGCAGTGCTCGTGCTCGCTCGCCGGCCTGCGCGACTGGCGATTGTCGCGACGCTCGCCGTGGCGATCCAGCTCGTGCCGCTCGGCGCGCCGCTGCTGCTGTCGACCGACGCGTGGACGTACTGGGACTACGGCCGCATCGCCGCCGTCCACGACGGCAACCCGTACCGGGATCCTCCGTCGACCTTCCCCGACGACCCCGCGTTTCCGTACGTGGGCGAGGATTGGCGCGACACCACCTCCGTCTACGGGCCTGCTTTCACGCTCGCGTCCGAGCCCATCGCCCTCGCCGCCGGCGAGTCCGAGGACGCCGCCGCCTGGCTCTACAAGCTGCTGGCGGCCGCTGCGGTCCTCGTTGCCCTCGCGCTCGCGGTCTGGCTCGCCCCTCACCGCGCGTTCGCCTGCGCCTTTGCGGGCTGGAATCCGCTGCTGGCCATCCATTTCGCGGGCGGCGGCCACAACGACGCGTGGATGGCGGCGCTCGTTCTGGGCGCGCTCGCGCTCGCGTCCTCGGGCCGGCGTGCCTGGGCGGGTGCGGCGTGGGCGGCGGCGGTGCTCGTCAAGTGGGTGCCGCTCGTGTTCCTGCCGCTCCGGGCGCTCGAGGCGCGGTCGACGGGTCGCCGCGTCGACCACCGTGGCTTCCTCGGGGCCGCCGCGTTGATCCTGGCGCTCGCAACGGTGCGGTACGGGCTCGGCTGGGTCGAAGCGTTCGGCCCGCTCGCGCGGAACGCGAACACCGAGACGAGCTACGCGCTCCCCCACCGACTCCAGGAGCTCGGCGTGCCGCGTGGCCTCGCGCTGGCGCTCTTCGTCGCCGGGCTCGTCGCCGCCTTTGCCTGGCTCGTCCGCGAGGCGCTCCACGGCCGCGCACGCCTGGCGCTCGCCGCCTGCGTGCTCATGCTGGCTGCTCCGTGGCTGGTCGTCTGGTACGTCGTGTGGGCGGTTCCGCTCGCGGCCGCGGAGGACGATCGGGCCGCGCAGCTTCTGACGCTGGCGCTCTGCGCCTACCTACTGCCGCAGACCATCCCCGTGTAGGACGGTGCGCCGGAAGACGAGCACGCCGTCCTCGTCGAAGACCACCCGCCAGGCCGGATCGCGCTTCAGCCAGGCGACCGCGGCCGCCGACTCGACCGGCGCCACTGCGCGGTCTGCGTAGCTCGGGCGGCGCTCGTCGACGACGACCCAGTCCGCATCGGTGCGATAGGGGAAGCTGAGGATCCGGCGACGCTCGGAGAGGTGTGCGCCCGGAGCGTTCGAGGCGCTGACGACGGCGTCCTCCGGCACCCGCTCCAGCGCGCGTTCGAGCGTGCGGTCGTGCCCGTCGACGCGCCAGATGTCGGCGGTGAGATCCTCGCCACCCGGCACATGCGACCACAGCGGCACCGGGCCCAGCCGCCAGCCGGCCAGCAGCGAGAGAACGACCGTGAGGCCGGCCAGCCGAACCGCGAGCTCGGGCCGGCGGCGGGTGATCCGAGCCGCGCCGAAGATGCTCCCGACGACGAGCGCCGGCGTGATTCCGGCCGTGTAGTGGAAGTGGATCGAGGTCTGCGTCGGCGTCGAGGAGAGCAGGTTGATCGCCAGCTCCGGGAGCGCCGGCAGCAGGGCGAGCGGAGCGAGCACGGCGAGGCCGAACGGCACCGCGAGTCGCGCCAGATAGCCGAGGCCGGTGCCGTCGAAGGCGACCTCGAGCACGTGCAGCGGGTCGGTCAGCGTGGTCTCGACGATTCCCCCCGGCGAGCCGCCGACCTCCGCGTAGCGGCGGTAGAAGTCGGACTCGCCCTCACCGAACGCGGGCAGCACGACGAGGATGGCCAGCAGCGACACCGCCGTACCGGCCGCGGCGATCGCCAGCCCCGCCCTCCTGCGCCCGCGGGCGAGCGCGTACCAGAGCCCGAGGCCGGCGACGACCAGGCCGACCTCCTCCTTCGTCAGCGCTGCGAGCACCGCGAAGACCGCGAAGGGCCCGAGCCGGTCCTCGTCGAGATACCAGAAGGCGAACAGCAGAAACGGGCAGGCGAGCGCGACCGCGTGGAAGTCGTCGAGCACGAGCCACTGCACCGGCGGGTACAGCAGGTACGCGAGCGCGAATCCGAGCGCGGCCCGCGGCGATGCGAGGTGCTTGCGGGCGAGCCAGAAGACAGGCAGGGCGCCGAGCGCGACGATCACCGCCTGGGCCACGAGCAGGAGTGACGGGTCCGGCCAGACCAGCCAGAGCGGCGCGAAGGCGGCCAGGAGGACGTCCGTGTGTGCTCCGAGCCGTGAGATCTGGTCGCCGTTCAGGTCGGTCATCTGCAGCGGGTGGCCGTGTGCGGTCGACCAGACGACCTGCACCATGTTCCCGAGGTCGAAGCGCCCCGACTCGAACGCCTCGTGGCGAAGGACGGCGAGCGCGGAGAAGCCGGCGGCGAACGCGCCGATCGCGCTCCACAGTGGGAAGCGGACGCTCACAGCGCTTCGAGCAGTGACCGCCAGCGGGCGCCGAGCACCTCTTCGCTCGCCTGCGCCTGGTAGGCGGCGAGACCGCGGCTTCCCAGGCGCTCGGCGAGCGCCGGATCCTCCGCGAGCCGCCGCACCGCGGTCGCGAGCGCCTCGGCGTTGCCGGGTTGCACGAGCAGCGCGCTGACCCCGTCGGCGAGCAGCTCCCTGGCCGCGGGCGTGTCGGCCGTGACGAGCGGCGTTCCACACGCCAGCGCCTGGAACGCCTTGTTGGGGATCACGCGGGACGCCTTGGCCGAGGTGCCGAAGATCCCGAGGGCGCAGCCGGCGCCGTGGAGCTCCTCGGGCAGGAGCTCGTACTCGACCCACGGCACCCACTCGAGGTTGGCCGGGCGTGCGTCGAGCAGCCGTTCGAGCTGTCCGCTGCCGATCACGCGGAAGCGGATGTCGGGTGCGAGCCGAGCCGCAGCGAGGACCGTCTCGAGCCCGTGCAGCGGGATCAGCTTGCCGACGAAGAGGGCGGTGAACGGCTCACGCCGCGCCCAACCAGGCCGAAAGACGCGCTCCTCCGCGCCGACCAGGCAGACGGCCACTTTCTTGTGTGGGATGCGCGCGCGCCGTGCGAGGTCGTCGGCGTTCGCCTCGGTGTCGGCGACCACGAGGTCGGCCGCACGGAGCGCGTGCCTGTCGACCGCGGCGAGGGCTCGGGCGGCGAGCGAGCCCGGTTTGAAGCGCGCGCGGTCATCCACGAGCGTGTCCGCGAGGGAGACGAGCGGGTTGAACACGATCGGCTTCCCGCGTGCGGCGAAGTGGGCGGCCGGCAGGTCGAGCTGGCCGGGATACCCGACGATCAGCGCGTCGAAGTCCGGCTCGGGGCGTCTCAGCAGCCGCGCCTCGCCGGCCAGGAGCCGGACGGCCGCGCGCGGGCCGAGCGCCCACTTGTGCTCGCGTCCTTCCCAGACGGCGACGTGGCGCTCCTCGACGTCGACTCCCGCGCCGCGCAGGCACGAGATCACCTGGGCGTTGCGCGGGTACGTCCGCTCGTACGTCCCGAAGTAGAGGACTCGCAACTAGTGGAGGATCTCCTCCACATGGCGACGTTCGCGCTCGCGTTCGCCGACGCGCTCTTCGTGCAGGCTCCTGATCATCTCGCCGAGCAGTCCGAGCGAGAAGAGCTGCAGGCCCACGACGACGAGCAGGACGCCGAGGATGAGCAGCGGCCGGTGCCCGATCGCCTCACCGGTGGCCTTCAGCACGGTCAGGTAGGCCAGGATCGTTGTCCCGGCGGCGCCGAGGAGGAGTCCGATGCCACCGAACAGGTGCAGCGGCCGGTGCCGGTAGCGGCCGACGAGCGAAACCGTGAGCAGGTCGAGGAAGCCACGGAGGTAGCGCTCGAGCCCGTACCGCGAGCGTCCGTGCCCGCGCGGCCGGTGGTTGACGGGCAGCTCGGCGACGCGATATCCGCGCTCGTGCGCGAGCACCGGCAGGAAGCGGTGCAGCTCACCGTAGATCTTGAGGTCGTGCACGACCTCGGCGCGGTAGGCCTTCAGGCCGCAGTTGACGTCGTGCAGGCGGATGCCCGAGACGGCGCTGGCCAGGCGGTTGAAGATCCGCGAGAGGAAGCGCCGCGACCAGGGATCGCGGCGACGGCTTTTCCAGCCCGAGACGAGGTCGAAGCCCTCGTCGAGCTTCGCGAGCAGGCGCGGGATCTCGGCGGGATCGTCCTGCAGGTCGGCGTCGATCGTGACGACGATCTCGCCGCGCGCCTGCTCGAAGCCCGCGGCAAGCGCGGCCGACTTGCCGAAGTTGCGGCGCAAGCGGACGACCTGCACGTTGTCGTTCGCAGCGTGCAGCCGGGTCAGCGCACCGAACGTGCCGTCCGCGGAGCCGTCGTCGACGAAGACGACCTCCCAGGGCTGGTCGAGCGGGTCGAGTGCCGCCTGGAGCTCCTCGAAGAGCAGGGCGACGCTGCGCTCCTCGTCGAAGGCGGGCGCGACGACGGAGATCGTGGGGTCGGCCGCCACCCCGGTAGCTTAGGGCGCCCGCCTGCGCGACCGCTCTAGTCTGCGAAGTGCGATGGCGGACTTGCTGTCCAGGGAAGAGGCTCTGCGGCTCGTGCTCGAGCGCGTGCGTCCGCTGCCGTCCGAGCGGGTGCCGCTGGCCACTGCCGCGGGTCGCTTCCTCGCCGAGGCCGCCGTAGCCGCGGTCGACCTGCCGCCTTTCGCCAGTTCGGCGATGGACGGCTTTGCGGTACGCGCCGCCGACACGCCGGGTCGGCTTCCCGTCACATTTCGGATCGCCGCCGGCCGTCCGGCTCCTGCGCCGCTCGAGCCCGGGTCGGCGATGGCGATCGCCACCGGCGGCGTGCTCCCCGACGGAGCCGATGCCGTCATCCCCGTCGAGTACGTTGTCGACCATGACAACGACGTGGAGATCGGTGCTGCGGTCGAGCCCGGCCGCTCCGTGCGCCCGCGCGGAGGCGATGCCCGTCGCGGTGACCTCGTCGTGGGGCGTGGTGCGCGCCTCGGCCCCGGTCGCCTCGGCGCTCTGGCCGCTGCCGGCGTGCCCGAGGTCTCGTGCGCCCGCCGCCCGCGCGCCGCCGTCCTGACCACGGGCACGGAGCTCCGCGCGCCGGGCGAGGAGCTCCAGCCGGGTCAAATCTACGAGGCGAACGGCGTCATCCTGCGCACGCAGCTGGCGTCCGCCGGAGCCGAGGTCGAGCAGCTCGCGCCGGTGGCCGACGACGAGGCCGCGCATCGGGAGATGATCGAACGTGGTCTGGAAGGCGACGTGCTCGTCACTTCGGGCGGCGTCTCTGTCGGCCCGCACGATCTCGTGCGCTCGGTGGGCGCGGAGCTCGGCGTCGAGGAGGTCTTCTGGCGCGTCGCCGTGAAGCCGGGCAAGCCGTTGTGGTTCGGCGTGCGCGGGGACACGCTCGTCTTCGGCTTACCGGGCAACCCGGTATCGGCGCTCGTCGGCTTCGAGCTGTTCGTGCGGCCGGCGGTCCTCGCCCTTCAGGGCGCCGACGATCCGGGGCCGCGGTTCGAGGCGGGCACGCTGGCGCAGGCGGTGGCGCGGAACGACGCGCGGGACGAGCTCGTCCGTTCACGCTCGACGCTGCGCGACGGCGAGGTGGTGCTCGAGCCGGTAACGGGCCAGGAGTCGCACATGATCGTCCGAGCCGCCGAGGCGGACGCTCTCGTGCTCGTCCCTCGCGGCGCCGGTGAGCTGGCGGCGGGCGAGTCCGTCCGCTACCTGCCGCTGGGCTAGGAGGGCTTGGCGAAACGGCGCTGTGCCGCCGGGCCGCGCTGCTCGCCCCGAGGCCGCGTCCTCGGTCGCACGCTACGCGTCCTAGCTACTCGCACGAACACTCCCTGCGTCCTTGCCTCGGAACGACCATCGCACCCCGACGACGAGCGACGTCCCACCAAACCCTCCTTCTAGGGCCCGACCGCCGCTCTTCGCTGCTCGGATTGCTCCCGTCTGCGCACGACGAGCAGGAGGAGCCGGCGGATGACCTCGCGAATCGGCCCGCGCGGCGGGCGCTCGCGCGGTGCGGGATACGGCGCGTAGCGCCGCGCCGTCAGCGCGGCGAGCTGAGCAGTCGCGGCGAACCAGCCGCAAGCGATCAAGAGGGCGGGCGGCTCGACGTAGCCGACGGCGGTCAGCTTGACGACGTACCAGGGCGCGTCGAGTCCCAGGTCGAACCGCGACGCGAAGGACACGAGCAGCAGCAGCGGTCCGGTGAAGCCCGCGGCGAGCACGAGGCCGCGCACCCAGGGTTGCCGCGTCTGGACCTGCGGCAGCCACAGCCACGCATGGAGTGACGGGAGCAGGAAGATCAGTGCGAACGGGTTCGTGGCCACGACGAGGAGCGCGACGACGGCGAGCGCGAGCAGCGCCGCCGTGTGGCCGGCGAGCTCGTCCTCGGGGTTCACGACCCGGCGCCGGGGCGTCAGGCGGTCGCGCGCTACGAGCCAGCCCGACAGCACCAGCAGTGCGAACGCGATCAGGGAGAGCTTCGGCCAGGTCGTTGCGGCTGCGCTCTCGGGTGAGAGCGGGCGCGGGGGACCGTCGCCCCAGCCGGCCACGACCGAGAACACGACGAACAGCAGCACGATCCAGAGCCAGAAGCCGAGCCGGCTCCGGAGGCTGCGCAAGGCCGGTGCGATGCGGACGTGCCGTCTGCGGCAGCGGGCGAAGAGGTCGACGGCCGCAAACAGGAACGGCAGCAGGGCCGCGACCAGGGAAAGCTCGATCGACCAGCCGCGGACGAACCGGGACCCCAGGAAGACGTATGGCTGCGTGCCCTGCGCCAGCTCGAGGCCTTGGTCGAGTGAGCCGAGGAGTGCTTGGGACGACCGCCCCAGCTCGGTCAAGCGCTGCTTGTTCAGCCGCTCCGGTATGTCGGTGAACGAGGACGGCGGCCTCGGCCCTGCCGTCGTGAGCGTGATCGCCGAGATGCCGCGGCCCACGAAGGGGCCCTGCTCGTAGAGCGTGAACGGGAAGCCGAGGTCGATGAGCTGGGCGAGGGCGGTCGGCCGCCGCAGCTCCTCGCCCGTCTGCTCGAGCACGCGGGCGGCCGCCGTGCGGACGAGCGGCGCGGACGGCGACCGGGGCCGGTCGCCCGCGATCTCGATGCGCGCTGAGTCGGGGCCTGCGAGAGCGACGAGGTTGACGACGGCCACGGTCCGGTCGCGGTACGGCGAGTGCGCGGCGAAGTGGGCCGCTCCCAGCCCGCCATAGGCGCCGCCGTCAGTCGAGAGGAACACGAGCGTGTTGGCCGTGCCGACCGAGCCCACGGCTCCGCTCGCCGTGGTCGCGTACGAGCGCGCGAGCTCGATCAGGGCGCCGGTTCCCGACGCGTTGTCGTTGGCGCCCGGGCCCGTGCCGGCGTCGTCGCGGTGCGCCATCACCACGATCGCCTGGTTCGACCGGCCCGGAGCGACGGCGGTCAGGTTCACGAGCGGCACGCGCCCCAGGCCGGGAACGTCTTCCTCCCAGCGGTCCTCCTGGACGGCGAAGCCGTACGGAGCGAGCTGGTCGCGCACCCACGCAGTCGCCTGCCGCCCGCCCTCGGACCCCGGCTGCCGCTGGGGATGCGATCT
Source organism: uncultured Actinomycetes bacterium (assembly GCA_963738205.1). Lineage (GTDB taxonomy): Bacteria > Actinomycetota > Thermoleophilia > Gaiellales > Gaiellaceae > DATFQE01. The sequence goes on along the minus strand of CAVTVQ010000007.1, from coordinate 704,657 downwards.
CGAGAGGTCCTGCGCAAGCTGCAGCGCGGTGGCGCCGTCGAAGACCGGCGGCAGCGGCGGAGCCAGCAATGGCCCCGGCCGGGCGACCGTGAAGGCCGTCACGAGCAGCGGCAGCGCGACCAGGAGCCAGGTCCCGCGGTAGAGCCGCCCGTTCACGGGTCGCTCGAGTGAGCCGCGTCGCGCGCGGCGCCGCTCGGATGGGGGCCGGAGCGACGCCATCGCCGGGCTATAGTAGGTCGAGTCCAGGCGCTCCACGCAGTCTCCGAGGCGGATGCCCGACTCCTCCACCATTCTCCTCGTCGACGACGAGGACTCGATTCAGAAGCTGCTCACCTACCCGCTCGAGCGCGAGGGGTTCCGAGTCGTGCCCGCGCGCGACGGTGAGGAGGCGCTGCAGCGCTTCGACGAGGAGGACGTCGACCTCGTCGTGCTCGACCTGATGCTCCCGAAGCTCGACGGGCTCGAGGTGTGCAAGCGCATCCGGGCGGTCAGCTCGGTGCCGATCATCATGCTCACCGCGCGCGACGACGAGCTGGACAAGGTGCTCGGCCTGGAGCTCGGCGCCGACGACTACATCACGAAGCCGTTCTCGATCCGCGAGTTCAGGAGCCGCGTGCGCGCGCTGCTCCGGCGCGCGGCGACACCGCGCCACGACCCGCGCGGCGGCGGCGCGATCGAGGCCAACGGGCTCAGCATCGACCTCGATCGCCGCATCGTTCAGGCGCGCGGCCGGGAGGTCCAGCTCACCTACGTCGAGTTCGAGCTTCTCCGCTCGCTGGCCGCACAGCCAGGGCGGGTGTTTACGCGCCAGATGCTGCTCGAGTCCCTGTGGGGCGACTCCGCCTACCGCGAGCCGCGCACGATCGACGTCCACGTCCGGCACCTGCGCGAGAAGCTTGAGCGCGACGCCGCGGAGCCCGAGTTCATCCAGACGGTTCGCGGCGTCGGCTACCGCTTCAAGGACCGATGACCCAGCGGCGGTGGGGTGTCGGGGCGCGACTGGGGCTCGCATTGCTGCTCGTGCTCGCCGGCGCCTTCGGGATCGTGTACTACGCCGTCGTTCCGTCGCTGGAGCACCGGCTGGTCGACAACCGGCTCGATCAGCTGCAGCGCGCGGCGCTCAACCTGCGGACTGAGGTGCCGGGCCCGACGCTGCAGGAGGCGTGGGTCGAGCTCACGTCGCGACGCCAGAACGCGCGTGTCGTGCTCTACGAGTATCTCACGGTCAACCCGTCCAACCTGTTGGTCACGCGCGACTCCGGGCTCACCTCCGGCGCGCTCAACGACGATCGGATAGCGGAGCGCTCCGGCGTTACCCTGGCGCTGGAACGCGGCACGGTCGAGCGAGGCGGCCGCCGCTTCGCGGAGGTCGCCGTGCCCGTGGAGGCGACCGGGCCGTTCCTGCTCCTCAGCGCGTCGCTGCAGGACTCACGCAGCGCGGTCGACTACGTCAAGCAGAGCATCCTCATCGCCGGCCTGCTCGCCTTCGGCGCCGCGCTGCTCGTGGGCTTCATGGGCGCAAACTTCTTCGCCGGCCGCATCCGCAAGCTCGAGCGCGCGGCCGATCGGATCGCCTCGGGCCGCTTCGACGAGCCGATCGTGGACGACCACACCGACGAGCTGGGCGAGCTCGCGCGCGCGTTCGAGCGGATGCGCGAGCGCCTCGCCGGGCTCGAGCACGCTCGCCGTGAGTTCATCGCCAACGCGTCGCACGAGCTGCGCACGCCGATCTTCTCGCTCGGCGGTCACCTCGAGCTGCTGGACGACGAGGATCTGGACGAGGAGACTCGGCGTGCCTTCGTGTCGGAGATGCGCGACCAGGTTGTCCGCCTGACGAAGCTGACGAGCGAGCTGCTCGACCTCTCGCGCCTCGACTCGGGCCGTCTCCGCGTCGAGCACGAGCCGGTCGACCTCGCGGAGGTCGTGCACGTGGTCGTCACCGAGCTGGCACCGCTGGCCCACGCGAGCGGCCACACGCTCGAGACCCAGGTCGCCGGGCCCGTCTGGGCGGCCGGCGACTCGCAGCGCGTGCTCCAGGTCGCACGGTCACTCGTCGAGAACGCGCTCCGGCACACGCCCGAGGGCACTAGGGTCGTGATCCGGGCGGAGCCGCGCGGCGACGAGGTCGTTCTGGCGGTCGAGGACGACGGGCCAGGTATCCCGGCGGAACACCAGCCGCTCGTGTTCGAGCGCTTCTACCGCGTCGACGGCACGATGGCGTCGGGCAGCGGGCTCGGGCTGGCGATCGCGCGCGAGCTCGCGGAGCTGATGGGGGGTCGCATCGAGCTCGTCAGCGCCGACGGCCGGACGCGCTTCACGCTGCTGCTGTCTGCGGCCGAGGCGTTTCCACGTGAAAACGAGCCGGCCGTCGAGCACGTTTCCACGTGAAAACGACCTAGATCGAACCGTCGCTACAGTGGGTCGGGATGCGCTCCGGACACGTCGTCGCCATCGCCCTCGTGGCCGCCGCGCTCGGCGGTCTGATCGCGCTCGGCGGCGCCGTGGCGCTCGATCTCGGCGGTGACGGCGGCGACAGCGACAAGGTCGTCCTGACGACGGAGAGCGACGGCGAGGCAGCCGCGCCCGCCGCCGCCAAGCCCCTGCTCGGCAACGGCTTCGACCCCGCCGGGATCTACCGGCGCCGCTCGCAGGGCGTCGTGACGATCTACTCGTTCTTCCAAGCGGCGGGGGGCGACAACCACGCCGCGCAGGGCTCGGGCTTCGTCGTCTCGCCGCAGGGCCACATCCTCACGAGCGCGCACGTGATCACGACCGCGGGCGAGACCGCCAGCGGGTCGACCAAGCCGGCGAGGAAGGTGTACGTCGCATTCCGCGACGGCGACCGTGTCGACGCCGAGATCGTCGGCTACGACCTCAACGACGATGTCGGCGTGCTGAAGGTCGATCCGGCCGACCACGAGGTCGACCCCGTCCCGCTCGGTGACTCCAGCAAGGTCGCGGTCGGAGAGCCCGTCTCCGCGATCGGCAGCCCGTTCGGGAACGTCGACTCGCTTGCCGTCGGCGTCGTCTCGTCCGTCAGCCGCTCGATCCCGTCGCTGACGTCGCGCTACAACGTCGTCGACGCGATCCAGACCGATGCGCCGATCACCCACGGCAACTCCGGTGGCCCGCTGCTCGACGCAGGCGGGCGTGTGATCGGGATCAACGCCCAGATCCGCAGCGACACGGGGGACACGCAGGGCGTCGGGTTCGCGATCCCGATCAACTCCGCGCGCCGCTCGATGAAGCAGCTGATCGAGGACGGCCGCGTCGCCTACGCCTACGTCGGCGTCACCGCCGGCACGCTGACGCCCACGCTCGCAGACCGCTTCGGGTACTCGGTCGACCGCGGCGCCGTCGTCGAACGGATCGCGGCCGGGAGCCCCGGCCTGCGCGCCGGCCTGCGCTGCGCGCGGGTCGAGGAGAGCTTCCGCGGCGCGAGCTTCAAGAAAGGCGGCGACGTGATCGTCGCGATCGATGGCCGCCCGGTGCAGAGCGCCGACGATCTCGTCAGGATTGTCAGCGAGCGCCTCGAGCCGGGGCAGCAGTCGACGTTCGAGGTGGTGCGCGGCGGCAAGCGCCAAGCAGTCGCCGTCAAGCTGGGCGAGCGGCCGCGCGAGCAGGTCGTCGACGCGTGTAGCTGACGCAGGGGGAAGTTTAGTTGTCGAAATCTTTGGGAATCCTCCACCTGTGACTGCGAGCACCGAGGCTCTCGGCCTCAGCATGCGCCAAGTTCGCCTGACGATTCCCGCCAAGGCGGAATACGTGCTGCTGGGGCGCCTGGCCCTGAGCGGCCTGACCCGCATGCGACCGCTCGCCGACGAGACGCTCAACGACCTCAAGCTCGCTGTGACCGAGGCGTGCACCAACTCGGTCCGGCACGCCTACCCCGGAAACGACGGCACGGTGGACATCGTCTACGAGCTCCACGACGACCGGCTCGTGGTCGAGGTATCCGACGACGGCAGCGGTTTCGACCCCGGTCAGGTCGAAGAGGCCGGCGAGCTGAGCGAGGGCGGGCTCGGCATCGCGATCATCCGCGCGCTCACGGACGAGTTCGAGATCGCCGAGCGCGACGACGGCCGTGGGTCGCGCCTGCGCTTCGTCAAGTTTCTGACCGCCTAGCCAGGCGTTATTCTCGCCGTCCACCGAGACCCACGGGGCACCTGACCATGTTGCAGCTCGTCAACACCGGGACGAAGTCGCTGGCGGATTACGCCACGATCGCCACGCGTGGGCTGATGGACGAGATCAAGCGGCTCGCCGAGCCACTGCAGGGCAAGCGCGTCGTCCACCTGTCCGCGACGGCTTTCGGCGGCGGTGTCGCCGAGATCAACTACACGCTGATCCCGCTCATGCGCGACGCCGGGCTGGACGTCGAGTGGCGCATCATCAAGGGAGCGGACGAGTTCTTCGACGTCACCAAGGCGATCCACAACGCGCTTCAGGGCGCCGAAACCGGCTTGACCGGCGAGCAGCAGGAGGTCTTCAAGCGCTACAACGCGTTGAATGCGGAGGAGTTCGAGGACGACTACGACTTCGTCTGCATCCACGATCCGCAGCCGGCGGCGATGATCGAGCACTTTCCGGACTCGCCGGCGCCGTGGATCTGGCGCTGCCACATCGACCTGTCGACGCCGAACCCCGACGTGCTCGAGTTCCTGCTCCCGTCGCTGTCGCGCTACGACGCGCACATCTACCACATGCACGAGTACGTCCCCGCCCATCCGGGGCTGCCGCCGGCGTACATCTGGCCGCCCGCGATCGACCCGCTGAACCCGAAGAACATGGCGCTCTCGGCGGAGGACGCGTCGTACATCGTCGATCAGTTCGGCATCGACGTGAAGCGGCCGCTGCTCACGCAGGTCTCCCGCTTCGACCCCTGGAAGGACCCGCTCGGCGTGATCGACGCGTACCGCCGAGTCAAGGAGCAACACCCGGACGTGCAGCTCGCTCTCGTCGGCTCGATGGCGCACGACGACCCCGAGGGGTGGGACTACTACAACAAGACAGTCGGCTATGCGGACGGCGATCCCGACATCTTCATCCTCTCGAACCTGAACAACATCGGCTCGGTCGAGGTGAACGCCTTTCAGGTGCACTCCGCGGCGGTGATCCAGAAGTCGATCAAGGAGGGCTTCGGCCTGACCGTCACCGAGGGGCTCTGGAAGGCGCGACCAACGGTCGCCGGGCGGGTCGGCGGCATCGTCGCGCAGATCCAGGACGGCGTCACGGGCTGGCTCGTGGACTCGCCCGAGGAGTGCGCCGAGGCTTTGCTCGAGATCCTCGCCGACCCCGTCGCCGCGCGCGAGCGGGCGCTCCGCGGCAAGGAGCACGTGCGGCGCCACTTCCTGACGCCGCGGCTGCTCCGCGACTGGCTCGCGCTCTACAACCGCCTGGCCGGCAACGACGTCGGCGAGACCGATCTCGTCACCGCCGCGCAGGCCGTCTAGCCCCACCTGGACCCAACCGGCTCGCCCCGGGGTACTACGCTGCCCTCGTGACGTCCCGGCGAAAGCTGATCGTCGTCTCCAATCGCGGCCCGATCTCCTACCGGCGTGAAGGCGGGCAGCGCGTCGTCCGCCGCGGCGGCGGCGGGCTCGTCACCGCACTACGGAGCCTGATCGACGCCCACGACGTCACGTGGATCGCGAGCGCCATGACCGAAGAGGACCGAGCTGTGGCGGCTGAGGCCGGCGACGAGGCCGTCGAGGAGCGCTCGCGTGAAGGCGCGCCCTACCGCTACCGGCTCGTCGCGCACGACCAGTTGGCGTACGACTGGCACTACAACGTGATCTCGAACCCGACGCTGTGGTTCCTGCAGCACTACCTGTGGAACTTCGCGTACACGCCGACCCTCGACCCGGGTCTCCACCATGCCTGGGAGAACGGCTATGTCGCCGTGAACGCGGGCTTCGCCGACGCGGTCATCGCCGAGCTGGAGCTCGAGCCGGACAGCGCAGTCTTCTTCCACGACTACCACCTCTACCTCGCGCCCCGCATGGTGCGCGAGCGCCGTCCGGACACACCGCTCGTCCACTTCGTCCACATCCCCTGGCCGCAGCCGGACTACTGGTCGGCGCTGCCGCGTCCGATGCGGCGCGCAATCCACGACGGCCTGCTCGCGTGCGACCTCGTCGGCTTCCACAGCCGGCGCTGGCGGCGGAGCTTTCTGCGCTCGTGCAGCGACATCCTGCGCGCGGACTGCGACTTCGAGGAGGGCTACGTCGAGTACGACGGCCGCCGCGTCCACGTGGCGGCGCGGCCCCTGTCGGTCGACGCGGCGGAGTTCGACGAGATGGCCGTGAGCGAGACGGTGCTCGCGCTGGAGCGGCACCTGGTCGAGTCCCGGCCGGAGTTCCTCGTGCTGCGCGTCGACCGGACCGACCCGTCGAAGAACGTCGTCCGCGGCTTTCGCGCGTTCGAGCTCTTTCTCGACGCGCATCCCGAGCTCCACGAACGCGTCACGATGCTCGCGCTGCTCGACCCGTCCCGGCAGGACATCCCGGAGTATGCGGAGTACCTCGGCGCGATCCAGCGTGCGGCGCGGGGCGTCAACGACCGTTTCCAACGGAACGACTGGACGCCGATCGACCTGCGGATCGAGGACAATTTCGCCGGAACGGTCGCGGCCTACAAGCAGTTCGACGTGCTGCTCGTGAACGCAATCTTCGACGGGCTCAACCTCGTCGCGAAGGAGGCGCCGCTCGTCAACGAGCGTGACGGTGTGCTCGTCCTGTCCGAGAATGCCGGCTCGCACGAGGAGCTGGGCGAATGGGCGCTCTCGGTGAACCCGTTCGACGTCGACGAGCAGGCCGACGCCATCTACGCGGGCCTGACGATGGCGCGCGACGAGCGCCGTGCGCGGCTCGACGCCATCCGCGCGCACGTCCGCGGCCACGACGTGGCCGACTGGCTCTCAGCGCAGCTCGCCGACCTCGACCGCCTCGTTCCGGCGGGGCGTACCTGATGAGCGAGCTCTCGCACGTGGACGAGTCCGGCCGGGTGCGGATGGTCGATGTGGGCGGAAAGCCGCTGTCCAGGCGGCGTGCCCGGGCGCGGGCCGAGGTGCGGATGCGGCCGGACACGGCGCGGCGCCTGCGCGAGCTGCCGAAGGGCGACGCGCTCGCGGCCGCCCAGCTGGCGGGGATAATGGCGGCCAAGCGCACGAGCGAGCTGATTCCGCTCTGCCATCCGCTGGCGCTGTCGCTCGTGGAGGTCGACCTGATCGTCGGCGAGGGGTCGGTGGAGGTCACCGCCGCCGCCGAGACGGTCGCCCAGACAGGCGTGGAGATGGAGGCCCTCGTGGCGGCCTCGGTCGCCGCGCTGACCGTCTACGACATGGCCAAGGGGATCGACTCGGGCCTGGTCGTCAGTGAGGTCCGGCTGGTCGAGAAGACCAAGGAGGCGGTGTGACCGCGGCCGTCCTGACCGTGTCGGACGGCGTCGCCGCGGGGGAACGCGAGGATCGCAGCGGCGACGTGCTCGCCGAGCTGCTGGAGGCGGACGGCTACGAGGTCGTCCGCCGCGTCGTCCCGGACGAGCGCGAAGACGTGGCGACGATGCTCACCGACCTGTGCGAGCTGGCCGAGCTGGTGCTGACCACCGGCGGCACCGGCCTCGGACCGCGGGACGTCACACCGGAGGCCACGGCCGAGGTGGTCGAGCGGGTCGCGCCGGGGATTGCGGAAGCGATCCGCGCAGACGCGGTCGCCAAGACGCCGCACGGCCTGCTGTCGCGTGGGCTCGCGGGTGTTCGGGGCCGGACGCTTGTGGTCAACCTTCCCGGCTCGACCGGCGGTTGCCGCGACGGGTACGCGATCCTGCGACCTGCACTCGAGCACGCACTCGCCCTGCTCCGGGGCGCCGAGACAGCCCACCGCCAGACGTGAGCGACCACGCGCTCGGCCTGCCGAGGCGCTTCGCCTCGCTCGTCAAGATCGAGCACACGGTGTTCGCGCTGCCGTTCGCCTACGTCGGCGCGTTCCTGGCGGTCAACGCTGTGCCCAGCGCATCCGACCTGCTGTGGATCACGGTGGCGATGGTCGGAGCGCGCTCGCTCGCGATGGGGCTGAACCGCCTGATCGACGCCGAGATCGACGCCCGCAACCCGCGCACCGCGAGCCGCGAGCTGCCGCGCGGCGCCCTCAGTCGCGCGCAGGTCTGGGCCTTCTGCGCGGCGTCGCTGGCGCTGTTTCTGGTTGCGGTCTGGCAGCTCGACCCGGTCGTTCGCTGGCTCTGGCCGATCCCCGTCGCCGGCTTCGTCGTCTATCCGTACCTGAAGCGCTTCACCTGGCTCTCGCACCTCTGGCTGGGGGCGGTCGACGGCCTGGCGCCGGTCGGGGCGTGGGTCGCGATCACCGGCGAGCTGCCGTGGCAGGCCTGGGTCCTCGGAGCCGCGGTGGCGGCCTGGATCGGCGGCTTCGACCTGTTCTACTCGCTGTTCGACGTCGAGGTCGACCGGCGCGAGCACCTGCATTCGTGGGCGACCCGGTGGGGTGAGCGCGGCGTGTTCGCGGGCGCCCGCATACTCCACGTGCTGACTGTCGCCCTGCTGGTACTCACCGGGCTGGGTCTCGACGTCGGCTTCTTCTACTGGGCCGGCGTGGCCGTGGTCGCCGCGCTGCTCGCGTACGAGCACTCGCTCGTGCGTCCGGGCGACCTGCGCCGACTCGACGCTGCGTTCTTCACCGTCAACGGCATGATCAGCGTCGTCTTCTGCGCCTTCGTGCTTGTGGACGTGCTGTGACGCATCCGTCACGGTTCTGGCTCACATGCGTGCGCCGAGCGCAGCTACCGTGAACCCCGGGGGGAGAACACGAGGGGGACCCCCGGGGGGAACGAACGAGGGGACAGGTCTCGAAGGGATGATTCGGGCTCGCGGGCTCGCCAAGCGGTTCGGTTCTCGGCGTGTCCTCGCGTCGCTGGACCTCGACCTCGAGAACGGTGGCTTCCTGCTCGTCACCGGCCCGAACGGGTCTGGGAAGACGACGCTCCTGCGTGTGTTGGCCGGGCTGGCCGCGCCGAGCGCCGGCGAGCTCGAGTTGGCCGTCGACCGCTCGCGGATCGGCTTCCTCGCGCACGACGCCCTGGTCTATCGCGACCTGTCGCCGCTCGAGAACCTCGAGCTGTTCGGGCGCCTCTACCGAGTGCCCGAGCGCCGCGAGCGCATCGGCATGCTGCTCGAGCGCTACGACCTGTGGGACGTCCGCCACGAGCGGGCCGGGTCGTTCTCGCGCGGGATGCTCCAGCGGCTCGCTCTCTGCCGCACGCTCCTGCACGACCCCGAGCTGCTCCTGCTCGACGAGCCCTTCAACGCGCTCGATGCCGGGGGCGCCGAGCTGGTCGACCGCGAGCTTGCCGCGCTCGCGGGCGAGCGAACCTTCGTCGTGGCCACGCACGACCCCGAGCGGATCGCAGGGCGCGCCACCGGGCGGCTGGCGCTCGCATGAGGGCGCTCGTCTCCGACTCCGCTGCGCTCGCGCGCAAGGATCTGCTGCTGGAGCTGCGGGCCAAGGACACGCTGCCGGCGATGCTGCTCTTCGTCGTCACGGCCCTCGTCGTCTTCCACTTCGCGCTCCCGGCGGATGTCTCCGACCGGGCCGCGGGCGGGCTGTTGTGGGTGGCGATCGTCTTCACCGCGCTGCTCGGGCTGACGCGGGCCTTCGTCCCCGAGCGGGAGCAGGGGCTGCTCGACGCGCTCGTCCTGTCGCCCTGCGACCGGGCGGCGATCTGGATCGGCAAGGCGCTGGCCGTGCTGGCGTTCCTCGTCGCCGCCGAGGCGGTTGCGCTGCCTGCCTACGCGCTCTTCTTCACCGACCTCGACCTCGCCACCGTCGCGGGGGTGCTCCTCGCGGACATCGGGATCTGCGCGGTGGGGACGCTGGTGGCTGCGATGGCCGTCGCTGGCCGCGCGCGCGAGCTCCTGTTGCCGCTGCTCTTCCTGCCGCTGGCGATCCCGATCGTGGTCGGAGGCGTGGGCGCGACGGTGGGCGACGATCCAGCGCGCAGCCTCGCGTTTCTCGCGCTCTACGACGCCATCTTTGCGATCCTGTGCTTCGCGAGCTTTGAGTACGTGGTCACGGAATAACGCGGCCGCGGCGCTCTCGTGTGCCGCCGCTCTGTTCGTCCTGCTCGGTCTCGGGCTGGCGCTGCTGTGGGCGCCCGAGGACGCGGACCAGGGCATCAGCCAAAAGATCTTCTACGTCCACGTGCCGGTGGCCCTCACTGCATACGCCGCGTTCGGCTGGGCCGCGTGGAAGGCGCTGCGCTTGCTGTGGACCGGCGACGAACGCTATGACCTCGAGAGCTACACGGCCGTGCACATGGGCACAATCTTCGGCGTGCTGACACTGATCACCGGCTCGATCTGGGCGAAGGTGTCGTGGGGCGTCTGGTGGAGCTGGAGCGAGCGCCAGCTCGTGCTGTTCCTGATCCTCTTCCTCTTCTACTCGGCCTACTTCATGCTCCGCTACTCGCTCGACCCCGGGCCGAGGCGGCAGCGGAGCTCGGCGGTGTACGCCCTCTTCGGCGTCGTCCTGATTCCGGTCAGCTTCCTCGCGATCCGGCTCGCCGAGGGCCTGATCCACCCGGTCGTGTTCACCCGCGAGGGCCCACAGATGTCGGACGAGATGTTCCTCACCTTCTGCGTCTGCCTCGTGGGGATGCTCAGCCTGGCGGGCGCGCTCTACTCGGTCGAGCTCGCGGGCAAGCGCATCGACGAGCGCATGCGGGAGCTGCGGGAGCTGCTGGCATGAGCACGGGCGAGAAGTACCTGGCCGCTGCATACCTGGTCCTGTTCGCGGCGGTACTCGTCTACCTCGTGATCATCGCCCTCAAGGTCTCGCGGCTCGAGCGTGACCTGGCCGAGCTGGCAGAGCTTGCGAAGCAGCGCGCCGATGGCTGAGCTGCTCTTCTGGCCGGCGGTGCTCGCCTACGGAGAGGCGGCTGTCGCCTACGCAGGCAACGTGCGCTACCCCGGAAGCTTGGGAAGGCTCGCCACGTGGGGCGTGCGCGTCGGCTGGCTCGTCCAGACAGGCCTGCTGGTCCTGCAAGCGGTGCGGGCCGACGGTTTCCCCTGGGACACCTGGGCCGGTTCCCTCAACCTCTTCGTCTGGCTCGTCGTGGGCGGCTACCTCGTCTGGGGCTGCAAGCCGCGCTACCGGCTGCTCGGCCTCGCCGTCATGCCCTTCGCGGCCGTCCTGCTCGTGGCGTCCTACTTCGGTGGCGGCGCCGATACCGGCGGGAGTCCCCACTTCTCGACGGCGTTCCTCGCCCTCCACGTCGGCCTGGTGCTCGCGGCGTTCGCTGCGCTCAGCCTAGCGGCCGCGCTCGGCGGCCTCTACCTCTGGGAGGAGCGAGCCTTGAAGCTGCGGCGGCCCGGGCTGCTGCGTCTGCGCGCCCCGTCGCTGCTGACCCTCGAGGCGCTCGGGCTGCGAACCGTCGCCGTCGCGCTGCCGCTGCTGACGCTGGGCATGATCGCCGGGTTCGTGCACGGCGCCTCGCTCGACCCTCAGATCGTCGTGACGCTGCTCGTCTGGGCCCTCTACACGGCCTTCCTCGTCGTCCGGCCGCGCGGTCGCCGCGCGGCGTACCTCCAGCTTGCCGGCTTCGCGCTGGTGCTGACCGCGCCCCTCGGCCTCCTCCTCACCCACCTGTCGTGAAGCTCGCGCTCATCGGCACCTCGCACAAGCTCGCGCCCGTCGAGGTGCGCGAGCGTGTGGCGCTGGACGGGTCCGGCGCAGCCGCGGTGGCGCGCTCGCTCGGCGACGCCGGCCTCGAGGCGGTCTGTCTGTCGACCTGTAACCGCACCGAGCTCTACGTCGTCGCACCGGAGGGCGCCGAGGCGCGCAAGGCGGCGGCCGATGCGCTTGCGGGGCTCGCCGACGGCGATCTCGGAGCGCACCTGTACCGGCTCACCGACGAGGCCGCCGCTCTGCACCTCTTCCGCGTCGCCGCGGGGCTCGACTCGATGGTGCCCGGCGAGGGCGAGATCCTCGGGCAGGTGCGCGCCGCGTACGAAAGAGGCGCTTGCGGGCCCGTGCTCGACCGGCTCTTCCGGGGCGCGCTCCATGCCGGCCGCAAGGCGCGCGCCGAGACCGCGATCGGCGAGAGCCCGGCCTCGGTGTCCGCCGCAGCGGCCGCGCTTGCCCAACAGGTGTTCGGCGAGCTGGACGGTCGGAGGATCCTGATCGTCGGCGCCGGCAAGGTCGGCGAGCTGGCCGCCCGCAACCTCCGGTCTCGCGGCGCCGAGGTCGCCTTCGTCGCCAACCGAACGTTCGACCGCGCCGCCGAGCTGGCCGAGCGGCTGGGCAGCGAGCCGCTGCCACTGGAAGATGTGGGCGACGAGCTGGCGAGGGCGGACGTCGTCCTCTCGTCCACGAGCGCGCCCGGGTTCGTGATCACGCGCGCCCAGGTGGAGGCGGGAATCGCCGGCCGGCGCGGTGCGCCGCTCTTCCTCATCGACCTGGCCGTCCCACGCGACGTCGAGCCGTCGGTGGCCGAGCTCGAAGGCTGCTTCCTCTACGACATCGACGACCTCGAGGCGGTCGTGGCCGACAGTCTGGCGGGGCGTCGGCGCGAGGCGGAGCGCGCCGAGACGATCGTCGCCGCCGAGGCCGTGCGCTTCCGCGACTGGCTCGCGTCGCTCGATGTCGTTCCGGCGATCGCGTCGCTGCGCGAGCACGCCGAGGCGATCCGGAGCGCCGAGCTGGCGAAGGCCGAAGGCCGTCTGGGTGGGCTGTCCGAAAGCGAGCGGCGCACCGTGGAGTCGCTGACGAGCCAGATCGTGAACAAGCTCCTGCACGCGCCGATCGTTCGCGCGAAGGAGTCCGCCGCCCGGGAGGGTGTCGGCTACGCGGACGCACTCCGGCATCTGTTCGGCCTGGACGAGGACGGACGCGACGCTCATCCGCGTCGGCTCCCGGGGCAGTAGGCTCGCGCTGACCCAGGCCACAGCCGCGGTCGAGCGGCTGCGGCGGCCGGGGATCGAGTTGGCGCTGGTGCCGATGACGACGGCCGGCGACCGCGACCGGACGCAGCCGTTCGGGCAGATCGGCGAGCGGGGGGTGTTCGTGAAGGAGCTCGAGGAGGCGTTGCTGGCGGGGCGGATCGACGTCGCCGTCCACTCCGCCAAAGACATGACCTCGAGCGACACCGAGGGGCTCGTGGTGGGCGCGTACCCACCGCGCGAGGATCCCCGCGACGCGCTGTGCGGCGCGCAGGCGATCGCGGCGGGGATGCGCGTCGGCACCGCGTCCGTTCGGCGTCGGGCTCAGCTCCTCGCGCTCGAGCCGACGCTCTCGATCGAGCCCCTACGCGGCAACGTCGACACCCGGCTCCGCAAGCGTCGAGAGCGCGGCCTGGACGCGATCGTCCTCGCCGCCTGTGGGCTCGACCGGCTCGGCCTCTCTGCGGAGATCGGCCACCGCTTCGAGCCGGACGAGGTGCTGCCCGAGGCCGGCCAGGGCGCGCTCGCCCTGCAGGTTCGGCAGGGCGAGCAGGACCTCGTTGCGGCCGCCGACGACCTGGAGACGCGCCGGCGAGTCGAGGCGGAGCGCGGCTGTCTCGCAACGGTGGGCGGCGGCTGCCTCGCACCCGTCGCCGCTCATCACGACGGGTCGGCTCTGACCGCACTGGTCGCCGACGAGGATGGTCGCTGGGTGGAGCGGCGCACCGGGGACGACCCGGAGGCCCTCGGCCGGGAGCTGGCCGATGCGTATCGTCGTCACGCGTCCTGAAGACCGCGCCGACGAGCTGGTCGAGCGGCTCGAGGCGCTGGGGCACGAGGTCGCCGTTCGTCCACTGATCGCGACCGAGTCGCTGGGCGACGGTCCGATCGAGCTCACCGGTTACGACTGGGTTGTCGTCACGAGCAGAACCGGAGCGGAGCTGCTGGCACGACGCGGCGTTCCGCCGTTGCCGCCGCTCGCTGCGATCGGGCCCGGGACCGCCGACGCGTTGCGCACGGCCGGTCACGAGCCGGCGCTGCTGCCCGCCGTGTCGACGCAGGAGGGGCTCGTCGAGGCCTTCCCACGTCCCCCCGGCCGCGTCCTGTTCGCCGGTGCCGAGGGAGCACGTCGTCACCTCGTCGATGAGCTCGGAGCCGACTTCGTCCCGCTCTACCGAACCGTCGAGCTGGAGCCGCGCGAGCCTCTCGACGGCGAGCTGGTCGTGCTGGCATCGGCCTCCGCTGCGCGCGCGTTCGCCAAGCTCCGGTCGTCGCTTCCGGCCGTGTCGATCGGACCGGAGACGACGAGAGCCGCGCGTGCCGGGGACGTTCCAATCGCCGCGGAGGCGGCCACGCACGACCTAGACGGGCTCGTCGCCGCTGTGGAGGCCGCGTGTTCATCACGTTCCTGACCGACTTCGGGCTGGTCGACGACTTCGTCGGCACCTGCCATGCGGTGATGAAGCGCATCGCGCCGGGCGTGCAGATCATCGACCTGACGCACGGGATCCAGCCGCGGGAGGTGCTGCAGGGAGCCCTGGTGCTCGCGAACACGGTTCCCTATGCGCCCGCGGGCGTCCACCTCGCGATCGTGGACCCGGGCGTGGGGAGCTCCCGTCGCGCGCTGGTGCTCGAGGCCGGGGAAGGACGTCGCTTCGTCGGTCCCGACAACGGCCTGCTCATTCCAGCAGCGGAACGGCTTGGAGGGATCAAGGCTGCGCACGAGCTCACCAATCCCGAGTACGCACTCACGCCGGTGTCCGCGACCTTCCACGGGCGGGACGTCTTCTCGCCGGCCGCCGCGCACCTGGCGCTCGGACTGCCGCTCGCCGAGCTCGGGCCACCGGTCGATCCCGAGGCGCTCGTCCGCCTGGACGTGCCGGGTCCGGACGTCTCGCCGTCGGCGATCAGGGCTAGCTGTCTCTATGCGGACCGCTTCGGGAACATGCAGCTGAACCTACGCCGCGAGCAGCTCGAGAAGGCCGGCATCGTCCCGGGCCGCCGGGTACGGCTGGTCGTCAACGGCCGGTCGCACGAGGCCGTGGCCGCGCGGACCTTCGCCGATACCGAGCCCGGCCGGCTGATCCTCTACGAGGACTCGTACCGGAACATCGCTCTGGCGGTCAGCCACGGCAGCGCGGTGGAGCGACTCGGCGCAGCACCGAACGATACGGTGACGATCGAGGTGCCCACGTGAACCTCGGCCAGCGCTTCGCGCGGATCACCACCGACGTGGTGGTGCGACGGCCCTCGCTGTGGCGGCTGTTCCGGCCGCTCGTGCGGCGTCAGTTCGACCGGATCGCCCCCAAGTGGGACCAGATGCGGAGCGCCGACGCCTTCGGCCCCTACGAGGCGGCGATCGACACGCTGGAGAGCCCGCCGCGCCGCGCGCTCGATCTCGGCACCGGCACCGGGCGCGGCGCGTTCGCGATCGCGAAGCGATTTCCGGAAGCCGACGTGCTCGGGGTGGACATCGCCGAGGACATGCTCGCCGAGGCCCGCTCGCTCACACCGCCGGACCTCGCCGGGCGCGTGCGCTTCGAGGCCGCGGACGGCGCGAAGCTCCAGTACGAGGACGGCGCTTTCGACCTCGTCGGGCTCGGCAACATGATCCCGTTCTTCGACGAGCTGGCGCGGGTGACGGCGCGGGGCGGCGCCGTCGTCGTCAGTTTCTCGGCTGGGCCGCAGACCCCGATCTACGTGCCGCTCGAGCGTGTCCGCGCTGAGCTCGAGCGACGGGGGTTCGCGGATTTTGCGGAATTTTCGGTCGGGAACGGCACTGCTCTGCTTGCACGCAAGCGCACATAGGTTGTTACAGTCCGCGCCAGAAGGACGTTCGTGGCGCGGGCATTCCGGTCCGGACGTCCTTTTTTATGCCCCGGGCCTGAGTACGCTGCCGGGATGGATCTCGACGCCGCGGAGCTCCGTGTCCTCGGTTGCCTGATCGAGAAGCAGCGGACGACGCCGGACGTCTATCCGCTCTCGCTCAACGCCCTCCGGTCGGCCTGCAACCAGAGCACGAATCGCGATCCCGTTGTCTCCTACGACGAGCCGACGATTCGCACGGCTCTCGACGAGCTGAGCCGCCGCGGCTGGGTCAGGCTGGCGAGTGGGCCGGGCAGCCGCGCGGCCAAGTACCGGCACCTTTTCGACGAGGCGCTCGGGCTCTCGGGAGCCGAGATGTCCCTGCTCGCGGTGCTGATGCTGCGCGGCCCGCAGACGCTCGGCGAGCTCAAACAGCGCAGCGAACGCCTGCATCCGTTCGGTTCCCTCCCTGAGATCGAACAGACGCTCACGGGGCTGATCGACCGGGAGCTGGTGGCTCGCCTCGATCGCCGTCCCGGCCAGAAGGAGGAGCGTTACTCGCACCTGCTCGGGGGTGACGTGCCCGAGCCGGTGCCACAGCCGGAACCTCGAGCCTCGACGGCATCGGGCCTGGAGGAGCGGGTGGCGCGGCTCGAGGCCGAGGTGCGCGTGCTCCGCCAGCGACTGGACGAGCGATGACGGCGCCGGCGTTTCCGCTTGAGCGGCTGCGGTCGATCTGCCTCGCGTTCCCCGACGCGGTCGAGACGGGCGGCGTCGGGACACCGTCGTTCAAGGTGCGCGACAAGATCTTCGCCATGCAGCACCCGATGGACGGGCGCCCGTCGCTGTGGGTCAAGGCGCCCGACGGCGTCCAGCAGATGCTCGTCGCAGCTCTGCCGAGGCGGTTCTTCCGCCCGCCCTACGTGGGCCACCACGGCTGGGTCGGTCTCTGGCTGGACGGTGAGATCGACTGGGACGAGCTCACCGATCTCGTCGACGAGAGCTACCGCATGACGGCGCCCAAGCGCCTGTCGGCCCAGCTCGACGCAGGCTAATCTGTCGCCCCAGGGCGAGGTAGCTCAGTTGGTAGAGCACACGGCTGAAAACCGTGGTGTCGCCGGTTCGATTCCGGCCCTCGCCATTCGGCTGCGGGACCGCTGGCGCGCCTAGGCAGGATCCGGGCCGAGCAGCGGAATCGCCGCGCGGAGGTGCGCAGGCAGGCCGTCCACGACCTCGCTCTTCAGCAGGACCGCATTGCCGCCCGCGTCCGCAACGGCGTCGTGGATCTCGCGCGACTCGTCGCCGGTCAGGGCGATTACGCACAGCGTGGGCAGCGTCTCGCGCAGCTGCGCGATCGCGCTCACGCCGTCGAGCCTGGGCATGTGCAGGTCGATCACGAGCGCGTCCGGCTGCAGGTCATTGACGAGGTCGATCGCCTGCAGGCCGTCGGACGCCGTCGCGGCGACGGTGAGCCCGTCTTCGCTGTCGATCAGCTCTCGGAGCGAGTCGAGGAAGCCCTCGTCGTCGTCGGCGAGGACGACGCGGATTGCCCCCGCCGTCGGGCCTGCCCCCTCCATGGCGCCGAACCGTAACGGCTAGACGACGTCGGCGAGGCTTTGAACGAGCAGCGGCAGCTCGATCGGGTCAGCGGCCACCTGCACGTCGGCGGGCCAGCCAGCCTCAGGGACGGCAACGACCACGTCCGCCTTGACGAAACCGGTCAGCGGCTCGAACTCGTTCGGCACGCCCACGGCGATCAGGACTCGCGGCGCGACCGGTCGTCCGTAGAGGCCGACGTGGTAGCTCCACGAGACAGCCCCCGACGTGCAGAGCTCGCGCGTGGCGCCGAAGGCCGCGCCGGCGTCGCGGGCGATGCGTGCGACCTCCTCCGGGGCTCCGCCCCCAGGGCCGAGCAGCACGACGACATCCGCCTCGTCGAGCCTCCAGGCATCGGTGCCGCCGCGCCTGCCGAGGAACGTCGTCCGGGCCGGAGGAAGGCCGTCCAGAGCGACATGGTGCACCTCGCCGACGGCGTCCCGCGGCTCGAGCGGCTCGAACATCCGCGACCGCACAGTCGCCATCTGCGGATTCGTCCGGCCGAGGATCACCGAGATGATGTTTCCGCCGAAGGCCGGCTTCTGCTGGAGCAGGCGCCCCGCCCTGGCGATGTCGACGTTGACGCAGTCGCCGGTCATCCCGAGCTCCAGGTCGCCGGCCAGCCGCGGCCCGTAGTCGCGGCCGCGGGCGCTCGCAGGGATCAGCAGCACGTGCGGGTGCTCTCGTTCGACGACCAGCCGGAGGGCGGCGGCGACGCGCGCGGCGTCGTAGTCCGCGAGCGACTCGTCATCGACCACATAGGCGGCTTCGGCACCGTGGCGGATCGCGCTCGCTGCCGCCTCGTCGAGGTCGTGGCCGGCGAGGAGCGCGACGGCGCGGCCGCCGAGCTTTCCCGACAGCTCCCGCGCCTTCCCGACGAGCTCGAGCGACGTGCGCGTCGGCCTGCCGTCGCGCGTTTCCACGACGGCCCAGGCGTCGTAGTGCGCGGCGGGCTTCTCCGCCGCATGGGGTGGCTTCTCCCACGATGCGGGCGGCGGCGGTCTCTCCTCGAGCAGCCTCGCGACTGCCGCCGCTGTCTCCTCCCAGGTCGTTGCCCGGACGCCGGCCCGTTCCGGAGTCGCGTCTCGGACGGCTAGCACGCGCGTCGGCGAGCCGGGCTGGCCGAAGCGCTTGTCGTTCTCGGCGAGGTCGTCCACGAGGTCCGCGGCCGTCCAGACGTCGATGCGGCCGTCGCCGGGCTCGACCTCCTCCTCGTACGTGCGCGCGAACGAGAGAACCGCAGGGAGCTCCGTCTCGTACTCCTCTTCGCCGCCGTCGATCTCCCGTGTGACGCGCAGGCGGCCGTCACCTGGCTCGAGCGAGACCGCGCTGATGATCTGCGGCCACCCGAGGAACCCCGCCACCTCGGGCGGCACCTGCCAGGTCTCCGAGTCGACGGTCTTGCGTCCGGTCAGGACGAGGTCGACGCCGCCCTCCTTCGCGATTGCGAAGGCGAGTGTCCTGGAGGTTCCCAGTGTGTCGGCGACGGCGAAGACGCGATCGGAGAGGTGGATCGCCCGGTCCGCGCCGAGCCCGAGCGTCTCGCGCAGCGCCTGCTCCGCGAACGGCGGGCCCATCGTCATCACGACGACCTCGCCGCCGGCCAGCTCACGGAGTGCGACAGCGGCGCGCACGGCGCCGCGGTCGAAGGGGTTGAGGACGAGAGGGACGCCCTCGCGCTTGAGCGTCTTCGTCTCCTGGTCGAATTCGATGGCCGCCGGGTACGGGACCTGCTTGACCAGGACGACTATCTTCACGGGTGGAAGGCTACGTGCTCGGACTGCTCTACGACATCCACGGCAACCTGCCCGCGCTCGATGCGGTGCTCGAGCAGGCCGAGCGCGAAGGAGTGGACGCGTGGCTGCTCGGCGGGGACTACGCGGCGTACGCTCCGTGGCCGCTCGAGACGCTCGAGCGTCTGCGCGGGCTTCCGGAGTCGACGTGGATCCGCGGCAACGGCGAACGCTGGCTGCGTGAGCCACCGACCGACAGGGAGGACGTGATGGAGATGCTCGCGGGCGTCGCCTCGGGCCTGGGGACCGAGGAAGGGTGGCTCGCTTCGCTGCAGGCCCAGTTCGAGCTGGACGGCGTCCTCTACGTCCACGGCTCGCCGCTCTCCGACGTCGACAGCTTTGCTCCACAACCCCAGAAGGGCGAGGAACGGATGCTGGTCGGCGTGCGCGACAAGACGGTGGTGTTCGGGCACAGCCACCAGCAGTTCCAGCGACTTGGCCCCGATGGCACCCACCTGCTCAATCCGGGCAGCGTCGGCATGCCGCTCGACGGGGACGTTCGCGCGGCCTGGGCCGTGCGACTCGACGGCGGCGAGTTCGAGTTCCGGCGCACCGAGTACCACGTCGAGCGCGCGGTCGCCGGCTGGCGTTCGCTCGAGGGCGGGTTCTCGGAAGTCGCCGCCAAGCGCCTGGTGCGCGGCTCCGACTAGCTCTCGTCCGCCTCCTCGCCGTTTCCCGACGGCTCGTAATAGCGGCGCCCCTTGAGCTCGTCGGGGAGGTGGTCGACCTCGAAACCGGTCGGGTCGCTGTGCGGGTAGACGTAGCCCTGGCCGCGGCCGAGCTTCTTGGCGCCTGCATACGACGCGTCGCGCAGGGCGTCGGGTGGGCGCAGGTGACCGTGCTCGCGTACGTCGGCTGCGGCGGCGCCCAGTGCCTTGATCACGGCGTTCGACTTCGGCGCGCGGGCGAGGTAGATCGCCGCCTGCGCGAGGTTCAGGCGCGCTTCCGGGAGCCCCACGTGCTCCAGCGCGTGCGCGGCAGCGACCGCTACCTGCAGCGCGCGCGGGTCCGCGTTGCCGACGTCCTCGGAGGCGAGCACGATCATGCGGCGCGCGATGAAGCGCGGGTCCTCCCCGCCCTCGAGCATCGCGGCCAGGTAGTAGACGGCCGCGTCGGGGTCGGACCCGCGCATCGACTTGATGAAGGCCGAGATGAAGTCGTAGTGCGCGTCGCCCCCCTTGTCGTAGACGAGCGGGCGCTTGCGCGCCGCGTCGTCGACGTGCTCGGCTGAGACCGCCAACCCCTCGGCCGCCGCCGTTTGTGCCGCCAGCTCCAGGATGTTGAGGGCGTGCCGGGCATCACCCCCGGCGCGACGCACGATCAGGTCGGCCACCTCGTTGGAGACGTCCGCCTTCAGCTCCTCGCCTCCGCGTTGCACGACGACCCTGAGGTCGTCGTCGCTGTGCGGCTCCAGCTCGTAGAGCTGCATGCGCGAGAGCAGTGCGGAGTTGACCTCGAAGTACGGGTTCTGGGTCGTGGCGCCGATCAGCGTCACGACGCCGTCCTCGACCGCCGGCAGCAGCGCGTCCTGCTGCGCCTTGTTGAAGCGGTGGATCTCGTCGAGGAAGAGGATCGTCCGCTGGCCCTGGGCGCCGAGACGCTCGCGCGCGCGTGCGAGCACGCCGCGAACGTCGGCGACCGTGGCCGAGACGGCCGAGAGCTCCTCGAAGGCGGAGCCCGTCGTGTGGGCAACGATGCGCGCCAGCGTCGTCTTGCCGCTCCCGGGCGGGCCGAAGAGGATCATCGAGCCGACGCGGTCCTGCTCGATGCCCGTGCGCAGTGCCGAGCGCTCGCCGAGGATCTGGCGCTGGCCGACGAAGTCCTCCAGCCGCTGGGGCCGCACCCTGATGGCCAGAGGGGCTACGTCGGGCAGCCGTTCGCGCGCCGCGTCGGAGAAGAGGTCGCTCACCGAGCCGAAGTATGCTCTCGGCCCGATGGGCTTCGAGGAGCTGAAACAGCGGCACAGTGTCGTCTGGGGCCAAGGCCCGTACCAGAACGTCACCGACACGCTCACCGATATCCACGAGCGGGTCGTCGAGCGGCTCGACCCGCAACGCGGCGAGACGTGGCTCGACCTGGCGACCGGAACGGGGGCTGTCGCCGAGCTCGCGGCCAGACGCGGCGCCGACGTCACCGGCCTCGATCTCGCGCCCGCGTTGATCGAGACGGCCGTGGAGCGCGCCCGAGATCAGCAGCTCGAGATCGACTACGTCGTCGGAGACTGTGAGGCACTCGAGTTCGACGACGCGAGCTTCGACCTCCTCTCGTCGACCTGCGGTCAGATGTTCGCGCCCGACCACGCCGCGACCGCGCGCGAACTGACGCGGGTCGTGAGGCCGGGCGGCAGGATCGCGCTCGCCAACTGGCGCCCCGACACGGGCGTCCACGACCTTTTCAAGCTGATGGCGCCGTTCCAGCCCGCTCCGCCGCCGGCGGGTGCCGGGATGCCGTTCGACTGGGGGCGCGAGGAGCACGTGCAGGGACTCCTGGGCGACGGCTTCGACCTCAGCTTCGAGGAGCACCTGTCTCCCCTCTCGCTCGCTTCCGGCGAGGCCTACTGGCAGCTCTTCGTCACGAGCTACGGCCCGACGCGTGTGCTGGCGGAGTCGCTGGACGACGAGCGACGGGAGGAGCTGCGTCATTCGTGGGTCGACTTCTTCGACACGAATCACCCCGACGGTGACGGCGGGATCACGCATCCGCGGCGGTATCTGCTCGTGCTCGGGACCCGCCGCTGAGCGCCATGCCCACGCTGAGAGAGGAGACGGTCGACCTCCTCCGCGAGCTGATCCGCCTCGACACCGTCAACCCGCCCGGGAACGAGACTCGTGCGGCCGAGCTCTTGCGCTCGTACCTGGAGGACAGCGGCGTCCGGTGCGAGCTGTTCGCCAAGGTGCCGGACCGGGCGAACCTCGTGGCGCGCATCCCGGGCAGCGGCGGTCCACGGCTGCTGCTGCTGTCCCACACGGACACGGTGCTCGCGGACGCCGCGGAGTGGCAGGTCGATCCCTGGTCCGGCGAGTTGCGTGACGACCAGGTGTGGGGCCGGGGCGCGCTCGACATGAAGGGCCAGGTGGCCGCGAGCGCGGTCGCGATCGCGTCGCTGGCGCGGGAGGGCTTCGAGCCCACCGGAGACCTGATCTTCGCCGCGGCGGCCGACGAAGAGGTCGGGGAGGACTTCGGCCTGCAGTGGCTCGTCCGGGCGCATCCAGAGGCAGTGCGGGCCGAGTACGCGCTCAACGAAGGCGCCGGTGACCGCCTCGAGCTCGGTGGGCGCGTGCTCTACCTCTGCTCGACCGCGGAGAAGATGAGTGCGCCGTTCAACGTCGGCGTCCACGGCCGCAGCGGGCACGCCTCGATGCCCGGCATCGCCGACAACGCACTCGTCAAGGCGGCGGGGATGATCGAGCGGCTCGCGGCCTACGAGCCGGAGCGCTCGCTGGGCCCGGAGACGACGGCCCTGCTGGAGGCGCTGACGGGCGAGAAGCCGGCGAGCGTCGAGGAGGCGCTCCAGCGGGCGCGCGAGATCCATCCGCTGGCAGGCGACCTGGTCGAGCCGCTGCTCTCGCTGACGCTCGCGCCGACGATGATCGAGGCCTCGCAGAAGCGGAACGTCATCCCGGCTCGCTGCGACCTGACGGTCGACTGCAGGCTCCTGCCCGGTCAGCTTCCGGCCGACGTGGAGCCGCTGCTGCGCGAGCTGCTCGGCGACGGACCGTACGACTTCCAGTGGATCGAGGCGTACGGTGGCACGCGGTCGACGATGGAGTCGCCGCTCTGGAACGCCGTCGTGGACTTCGTCGAGAGCATCGAGCCGGGCGCCGTGGCCGCTCCGGTGATGGTGGCCGGCTTCACGGACAGCCACTGGTTGCGCGAGGCCTTCGGCACGATCGCGTACGGCTTCTTCCCGATGCGGACGATGGACCCCGAGCTGGCCGCCAGACTCGTCCATTCGGCCGACGAGCGCGCGCATGTGGACGACCTCGAGCTCGGTGTCCGCTTTCTCCGGCACGCCGCGCAGACCGTGCTCGGCTGAGTAGCCTGTTCGGAATGGAACCGAAGCTCCGGCTGGGCGGAATGGCACTCGCGAACGGTGTGCTCGTGCACGGCCCGAGCGCCTGGGCGTGCGCGGTTCGACTGCCGGATGGGACGCTGCGTGTGGAGTCCGCACCCAAGCGCTTCCGCTCCGCCGACGTCGAAAATCCGCTGCTCCGCGGCCCGGCCAAGCTCGCCGAGGTCTTCATGGTCCTCCCCGAGATCCGCCGCCGATTGCCCGAGGCGCGGCTTCCGTTCGAGCGTCCGCGCGTGCTCACTGCGATGGTCGCCAGCGCCGCGATCGCCGGCCTCGCGCGCGGCTCGCGTTCGTTGACGCCGGCGGCCCAGGAGGTCGTGGCGACGGTGGCGTCGCTCGCGCCGGCCGCTTTCGCCCTGCGCGGCGGCGAGTTGGCGGCCTACCACGGTGCCGAGCACATCTCGATCGGCAGCTACGAGCACGGCGAGGCGCGCGAGAAGGAGCACGAGCGCTGTGGCTCCCACCTGCTTGGCCCGCTGCTCGCCACGATGGCGGTCGGCAACGCGCTCGCCGCCCGCGCTCCCGCCCACCTGCGCAGCGCGGCCCGCGGAGCGGCTGCCCTCGGCGCCGTGGCCGTCTCGACGGAGATCTTCAGCTGGATGGTCCGGCACCCCGACAACCGGCTCTCGCAGGTGCTCGCCAAGCCCGGCCACGAGCTGCAGCACCGACTGGCCACGGCCGAGCCGACCGCAGAGCAGCTCGAGGTGGCCGAAGCGGCGCTCGCCGCCTGCCTGAGGTTGGAGCATGGCGGTCGAGACCCGGCCTAGGCGCCTCCCGCCCGAGATCTTCGACCTCCCCGTCGAGAAGATGCGGGAGGGCTACTACACCGACGCGTACTTCAACCACACGCGAGCGGCCCTGCTCGCCGACGGGCGCCATCCGCGCGTCGTCATGCAGGTGTTCCAGAAGCACGACGCCGTGCTGGGCGGCATCGACGAGGCGATCGCGATCCTCAAGCTGTGCGCAGACGACTGGGAGGAGCTGACGGTCCATGCGCTGTACGACGCCGACCGACTCGAGCCGTGGGAGACCGTGATGACGATCGAGGGCGACTACATGCTCTTCGCCCATCTGGAGACGGCGTACCTCGGCACGCTGGCACGGCGAACGCTGATCGCGACCAACGTCACGCGCGTGCTCGAAGCGGCGAACCGCAAGCCGATCATCTTCATGCCGGCGCGCCACGACCACCACCGCGTCCAGACGGGCGACGGCTATGCGGCCTACGTCGCCGGCGCCCTCATCGGCGCGCCGATCGGAATGACCACGGACGCGCAGGCGTCGTGGTGGGGCGGCACCGGGGTCGGGACCGTGCCGCATGCACTGATCTCGGCGTACGGAGGCAATACCGTGCTCGCGGCGACGAAGTTCGCGGAGTGGGCGCCG
The DNA here is from genome assembly GCA_963738205.1 of uncultured Actinomycetes bacterium. GTDB lineage: Bacteria > Actinomycetota > Thermoleophilia > Gaiellales > Gaiellaceae > DATFQE01. The sequence continues at coordinate 680,056 of CAVTVQ010000007.1, read as the reverse complement.
CCGGAGTTCAACATCGTCGTGCTCGTCGACTTCGAGAACGACTCGGTGCGGACTGCGCTGGAAGTCGCCCGCGCGCTCGGCCCGCGGCTCTGGGGCGTGCGGCTCGACACCAGCAGCCAGCTCGTCGACCGCTCGCTCTGGAACGAGCTGGGGGACTTCGACCCCCGCGGCGTCAACGAGCGCCTCGTCCACAAGGTGCGCGAAGCACTCGACGCCGACGGCTACGAGGGGGTCAAGATCGTCGCCTCGGGCGGGTTCACGGTCGAGAAGATCAAGCGGTTCGAGGATCTGGGCGTGCCGGTCGACTCGTACGGCGTCGGCTCGTCGCTGATCCGCGGCGAGAACGACTTCACGGCCGACGTCGTCATGACCGACGGGCGGCCGTCGGCCAAGGTCGGGCGGCGCTACCGGCCCAACGCGCGGCTCGAGCTCGTCACCTGAAGCAGCTCGCCTAGACCGGGCCAGGACTCCATCGGCTCGGTGGAGCGCACGACGTGCATGCCGGCGTCCGCGAAGCGGCGGAAGGCGGCGTCGGCCTCGTCGGAGTAGTCGACCTCCCCGGGCACGACGACCGGGGACGTGCAGTCCTCGAGCAGGTAGGTGCGCGGGGCGAGCGCTCGCTCGCGCTCGTCGTCGCCCTCGAGCAGGTCGTCGATCGTCCAGGCCACGCAGTGGCTCTTCGCCTGCCCGGCCACGAGCACCGCGTCGAAGTCGAGCAGCCGCTCGATCAGCGCGTCGTTGACGCTCGCGATCAGCTCGCCGTCGGGGCCGTGCGTCACCTCGGGCCCGAGCATCGAGTAGTGCTCCGTGAGCGGGTTCTCGCCCTTCACCTGGAAGTCGGGCTGCGAGTAGCGGGCGATCGAGTGGAAGAAGACTGCCTCCTCGACGGCCGACACGAGCGCGTGGCCGATGCCGCCGAGCATGGCGTGGTACGGCCAGATCGTCAGGCTGTACTTCCCGCCTGCCTCGAGCTCGCGGACGTAGTGGCGAAGCTGGGCCTGGGCGTAGTCCTCCTCGATCTGCACGCTCGCCGCCACGGCCGGGTTGAACCGCCAGCGCCCGCTCTCGACGTCCTCGGACGAGACCAGCGTGTACGGGGGCGGGTGGTTGCCGTCGTCGTCCACCAGCCAGATCGGGTGGAAGATCTGCATGACGCGGTGCGTGTCCATGGTTGGGACGATCTGGGTGATCGTCTCGAGGTTCCGGTACAGGAACGAGCACAGCCGCCGGTTGTCGTCGACGGCTCCACTGCCGGAACGACCGGCGACGTAGAGCTCGAAGCCCGGGATGCAGAACGTGTTCTGGACGTCGACCAACACGAGACAGATGCGGAATCCGTCGTCGGCTGCCGCCGCCACGGAGTGGCGATCGCCCCACTCGCGAGCCTTGCCGGCGAGGTGGTTGTACGCGACCCGCCAGACCTCGTCCACGCGTGTTGGGTCGAAGTGCGGCGGTAGCGGAAGCTCCGTCATGCCACCAGTCTAAGAGCCGTTGAGCAGGGCAAATTCGGTCACCCTTCAGGTTCGGGTCGACACTGCCGATGAGCGGGACGTGGTCGACGCCGTCGCCAACTTCATCAGCGACCTGCCCGGGTTGGCGCTGACGTGGCTCCCGCTCGTCTTCTTCGGGCTGATCATCTACCTGCTCTGGCGCACGGTGGCCTTGATGCCGCGCGTCAAGCCGAAGCAGATCGAGCCGGATTCCTCGTCGTCCGTGCGCTGGGAGGACGTGGCCGGTCTGCAGGAAGCCAAGGAGGAGATGCTCGAGATCGTCGAGTTCCTGCGCGACCCCGGCCGCTTCGGCAAGCTCGGCGCCCGCGTGCCCAAGGGCATGCTGCTCTACGGCCCGCCCGGCACCGGCAAGACGTTGCTGGCCAAGGCCGTCGCACGGGAGTCGGGCGCGAAGTTCTACTCGCAGAGCGCCTCCGCCTTCGTCGAGATGTTCGCCGGCCTCGGCGCTGCCCGCATCCGCAAGCTCTTCGACCAGGCGCGCAAGAACGCGCCCGCAATCATCTTCATCGACGAGCTCGATGCCATCGGCATGGCCCGCTCCGGCCACGGCTTCAACCGCGAGCACGACCAGACGCTCAACCAGCTGCTCGTGGAGCTGGACGGCTTCGGCACGCACGACCAGGTCGTGGTCATGGGCGCCTCCAACCGCCTCCAGGACCTCGACCCGGCACTGCTTCGTCCCGGTCGCTTCGACCGGCAGGTGCTCGTCTCGCCGCCCGACCTCGCCGGCCGCGAGGAGATCCTGGGCGTGCACACGCGCGGGAAGCCGCTCGCGCCCGATGTCGAGCTCTCCTCGGTCGCTCGCCAGACGGCGGGCCTCACCGGCGCCGACCTCGCGAACATCTGCAACGAGGCCGCGATCTTCGCCGGCCGTGAGAATTGCAAGCTGATCCACGCCCGCCATTTCGAGGCGGCGATGGAGCGGATCGTGGCCGGCCTGCAGCAGCGCAAGGTCGTGTCCGAGAAGGAACGTCGGATTCTCGCCTTCCACGAGGGCGGCCACGCGTTGATGTCGCATCTGATGGGTGACGCCTTCCCCGTCCAGAAGGCGACCATCGTTTCCCGCGGCCAGGCGCTCGGGTACACGCTCCACCTTCCGGAGGAGGATCGCTACCTCCACACCAAGGAGGAGTTCGTCGACTACATGAAGATCGTCCTCGCCGGTCGCGCCGCCGAGCAGATCGTCTTCGGTCGTGTCACCAACGGGGCCGCCAACGACCTGCAGAAGGTGACCGACCTCGCCCGGTCGATGGTCTTCGAGTTCGGCATGTCCGACGTCGCCACCTCGCGGACGATGCGCGCCGACAACTACGCGCTCTCAGAGGAGACGAAGCGGATGCGCGATACCGAGCAGGCGCGCCTCACGGACCATTCCTACTCCGAGGCCGTGCGCCTGCTCCAGAAGCACCGGCCCGCGCTCGACCGCGTCGCCGCGGCGCTGATGGAGAAGGAGACGCTCGTGCGCGAGGAGCTGCAGGAGCTCTTCTCCGACGTCGAGGCCGAGTCGCGGGCGGCCGAGGCGGTCGGCGCCGTCCGCGCCGTCCAGGCCACCGTGCCGGGCAGCTTCGGCGTCGGCGGCCATCGCTTCACCACGTAGCGGTCACGAAGCCGGCGCACTTTCGCGGCGACGATCGTTACGCAGGCTGCCTACGTCTGAGCGGCCGGGATCCCCAGTAGTCGTGCGGTTTGGAGCCACGGCCTCGGTAGCATCGGGCGCGTGCCGGCCCGGCGGATTCACCACCTCGGCGTCGCGGTGAGCGATCTCGAGGAGGCCTTCGACACCTATTCGCGGCTCTTCGGCGCCGAGCTCGAGCACCGCGAGACGCTCGACGCCCAGGGGGTCGAGGCGATCGCCATCAAGGTCGGCGAGAGCCGCGTCGAGCTGCTCGGCGCACTCGGCGAGGAGACTCCCGTCGGGCGCTTCCTCGCCAAGCGCGGCCCCGGCATGCACCACGTCGCCTACTGGGTGGACGACGTCGCGACGGCGCTCGAGCACCTCGCGCGCGAGGGCGCGCACCTGATCGACGAGCACCCGCGCCGCGGCCTGTACGGTTTGCAGGTCGCGTTCGTTCATCCGGATTCCGTCCACGGCGTGCTCGCGGAGGTGGTGTCAGATGGCTGACGATCGAATCAGGATCGAGGTCGGCTTCCAGGGCGGCCAGGGGGTCGCCGCGCTCGTCCCCGTATCGGTCGCCGAGGAGCTCGAGCGGGCGCTCGCCAACGGCGGCGACGGGGCGCATCGGTTCGAGGCGGAGGACGGCACCTACACCGTCGCCCTGCGCCAGGTGGTCTTCGTGAAGCGGTCGCTGCGCGAAAGCCGTCTCGGCTTCGGCGGCTAGCTCAGCCTGGAGCAGCGGGTTAGCAACGGCTGACCTGGGGCAATCCCCTTGAGATGGCCCACAGTGGAGGCACGGCGACGGCGGAAGTGCGCGATCTCGTGGCGCGCGCGAAGCTCGGCGACCGCGACGCGCTCGAGGAGCTCTACCTGCTCCACTTCGACCGCATCTACAGCTACCTCCACATGAGCGTCGGCAACCGCCACGACGCCGAAGACCTGACGACGCAGACGTTCCTGAAGATGCTCGAGGCGATCGGTCGCTTCGAGTGGAAGGCCGTGCCGTTCTCGGCCTGGCTGTTCCGGATCGCGCACAACCTCGCGATCGACCACTTCCGCGCGTCGAAGCGCGTCCAGCCCGAGGAGGACGTGCCGGAGCCGGCCGGCTCCGAGGAAGCCTCGGCCGAGTTCCATGCGCTCCACTCGATCGGCCGCGCCAGCATGCTCGACCTGATCGCAGGGCTCTCGCCCGAGCAGCGCCAGGTGCTGACGCTGAAGTTCGTCTTCAGCTTCGCGAACGGCGACGTGGCAAACATCCTCGGCAAGAGCGAGGGCGCCGTGAAGTCGCTCCAGCACCGCGCCCTGGCTTCGCTCGAGAAGCACGTCTCACGCGTCTAACCTCTCCGCACAATGGCGCTCGCCGTGGGCATCGTCGGGCTGCCCGGGTCCGGCAAGACGACGCTGTTCAACGCCCTCACCGGCGCGGGCGCGACCGAGTACGGCAAGGAGCACGTCGGCATGGCCTCGATCGCGGACGACCGGCTCGACCAGGTCTCCGGCGTGATCGGCTCGGCAAAGACCACGCCCGCCTCCGTCCGCGTCCTGGACGTCCCGGGCACGGGGGCCCAGCTGCTGGGCAACCTACGCCAGGCCGACGCCATTCTCGCGGTGCTCGACGGCTTCTCCGCCAACGCCGATCCCGAACACGACCTCGAGACGCTGAAGCTCGAGCTCCAGGTCGCCGACCGGGACCACGTGGAGCGGCGCCTCGAACGGGTCAGGAAGGAGGCGAAGTCCGGCGAGCCGGCCAAGCGCGCCGAGGTGACAAGGGTCGAGGAGCTGCTCGCCCATGTGGATGCGGGCGGCTCGCTGGCCGACGCGGGCGAGCTTCCGCCGGAGCTCGAGCCGCTCACGACCAAGCCGCTGATCCCGATCGTCAACGGCCCTCTGGGGCTCGACGCCAAGCTGGAGCTGGAGCTGCGGGAGCTCCCGGAGGAGGAGGCGGCCGCGTTCAGGGACGGCAAGCCGTCGGCGCTCGCGGAGGTCGCCAGGCGGCTCGCGGAGGCGCTCGATCTGATCACGTTCATCACGGCGGGTGACACGGAGACGCGAGCCTGGACACTTCGCCGCGGCCAGACGGCGCTCGACGCCGCCGAGACCATCCACTCCGACATCGCGCGCGGATTCATCCGCGCCGAGGTGATCCGCTGGGACGATCTCGTGCGGCTCGGCTCGCACGCGAAGGCAGCGGCGCAGGGCCTCCAGCGTCTGGAGGGCAAGACCTACGTCGTCTCCGATGGCGACGTCCTTAACGTGCGCTTCAACATCTGAGCCTTGTCGCGCTTCGATATCGCCCCCTACACTTGGCCGTCGTGAGCGGCACCACCGAGGCTGCGGGGAGACAGAGCAAGCCGGAGCTCGAGGCTGCCGCGCGCAGTGCCGAGCGTTTCCTCGACAACATCGAGATCGCGGTGCGGGGAAAGCGCGAGGAGATCCGCCTCGTCCTGGCTGCAATGATCTGTCAGGGGCACGTGCTGCTCGAGGACGTCCCGGGCACCGCCAAGACCGTTCTGGCGCGCGCGATCGCGCAGACGGTCGAGGAGGCGGTGCCGTCGCGCATCCAGTGCACACCAGACCTCCAGCCCACGGACGTCACGGGCCTGTCGATCTACGACCAGCGCGAACGGGATTTCGAGTTTCGCCCCGGCCCGATCTTCGCGAACGTCGTGCTCGTCGACGAGATCAACCGCGCGATGCCGAAGACGCAGTCGGCGCTGCTGGAGGCGATGGCGGAGCGCCAGGTGACGGTCGACGGGGTCACGCGCACGCTGCCCGACCCCTTCCTCGTGCTTGCCACGCAGAACCCGATCGAGCTCGAGGGGACGTTCCCGCTGCCCGAGGCGCAGCTCGACCGCTTCCTGCTCAAGACCGCCCTCGGGTATCCGGGCGCCGAAGACGAGCTCGACATCATCCGTGACCAACGCCACGGCCACCCGCTCGGGCGCATGGAGTCGGCGCTCACGCTCGACGAGGTGAAGGCGCTCCAGGACGCGGTCGAGGAGGTCTACGTCGACGACATCATCCAGCACTGGGTGGTCGAGGTCGTCCGCGCGACGCGCGGGCTCGACTCGGTGGCGATCGGCGCGTCGGTCCGCGGGACGCTCGCGCTCGAACGGGCGGCGCGCGCCTGGGCGCTGCTGAACGGCCGCGACTACGTCGTGCCCGAGGACGTCGAGGCGCTGTTCCTCCCCGTGATCGGCCACCGCGTGCTGTTCACACCGACCTTCCTCGTCGAGGTGCGCAAGCTCGGCCGGGAGCGGACGATGGCCGACTTCAAAGCTGCGTGTCTCGACCTCGCCCCGAAGCCCGAGGCGCGGCTCGGCGGCGAGGTCCTCCCGCTCGAGACCCCACCGGCCCACTAGCGACCTGCCGTGGCCGACAGCGAGCTGACGTTCCCGCTCGTGACGCGCCGCCGCCTCGTCGGCCTGGCCTTCGGATCGCTGCAGAGCGCGCGGCGGATGACGGGCTCGGACGTCGCCGGTTCGCGGCCGTACCACCCCGGGGACGACATGCGGACGATCGACTGGAACGCCTCCGCGAAGCTCTCGGCGGCGCGCTCGAGCGACGAGTTCCTCGTGCGCGAGCACTACGCAGAAGAGGCGCCGCGTGTCGTGCTCGTGTGCGACCGGCGGCCCGAGATGGAGCTCTTTCCCGACGATCTGCCCTGGCTCTCGAAGCCGACGGTGATGCGCGAGGCCGGCAGGCTGATCGCCGACAGCGCGCAGCGCGCCCGGGGTCTGCTCGGCTACCTCGACTTTGCGGAGGGCGGCGCCGAGCCGTTCTGGCGCGCGCCGCACTCGCAGCGGGACTTCTGGCGCACGAAGGAGAGCCACCTCCAGCACCCGACGTTCCGTGCAGGCGAGGACAACGTCAGCCTGGCGATCCACCACCTGATCGACTCCAGGCGGGCGCTCCCGGCCGGGACGTTCGTCTTCCTGCTCTCGGACTTCATCCAGCCGCTCGACGACGAGGCCTGGGCCGAGGTGCTCGAGATGCCCTGGGACATCGTGCCCGTCGTGATCCAGGATCCCGTCTGGGAGCAGAGCTTCCCGCCAGTCGGCGCGGTCGTCGTGCCCGTGCTCGACCCGGCCTCGGGCCGGATGAAGCTGCTGCGCCTGTCCCGCCGCGAGGCGGCTGAGCGCCGCCGTCGCAACGAGGATCGGATCGAAGCGCTGCTGGCGCGGTTCACGGCCTACGGCGTGGAGCCGGTGCTGCTCTCCAGCACGGATCCGGACGAGATCTTCCGCGCGTTCCTGGCCTGGGCGGAGCAGCGCATGTACGGCGTGGGAGTGCGCCTGAATTGATACGGACGCTCGCCTGGCTCGCGGTCGCCCTGCTCGTCGGGGCGGCCACCGTGGCTGCGATCTCCATCCTCCGCGACGACAACGCGGTCAAGGGCCCGGTGCTGACGTCCGACCTGATCGCCGTCCGCGCGGACGTGTCGCCGCACGAGCATCTCTTCGGCGACCGCCTCACGGCCCGCGTCGACGTCCTGCTCGACCGTGCGTTCGTCAAACCGGAGACCGTCCGGGTCGCGGAGAACTTCAACCCGTTCCGCGTCGAGGGTGAGCGGACGCGTGAGGAGGAGGACCTCGGTGACACGACGCACCTCGTCTTCACGTACCCGCTGACCTGCCGGCGCGGCGGCCAGTGCCTGCCGCGCGAGGACGGCCGCACGTACGAGCTTCCCGAGCTGCGCGTCTCTTACGTCGTGACCGAGATCGGCGAGCGCCAGACCACGCGGGTGCGGCTGGCGACGCTCACCGGGAGCTCGCGCCTCGGCGGCGCCAACACGAACGAGCCGGCTTTCCGGGCCGACGCGCGCGAGACGCCGGCGCCGACCTACCGGGTCTCGCCGACGCTCCTCGCCGTGGTGGCGCTCGGCGCGGCCGGCCTGCTCGTGCTCGGGGCGCTCGTCCTGCTCGTGCCGCTCATTCCGCTCGGGGTCGTCCAGCGCCGGCTCGAGGCGCGTCGGGCCCGGCGGCGCACCGACCTCGAGAGGGCGCTCGCCCACGTGCGCGAGATCACCCCGGACGGGCAGACACAGGATCTGCGCCCGGCGCTCGAGCGGCTCGCGAGCGAGCTCGGCCGCGCGGACAGCGACGAGCTCGCACGACAGTCCCGCGGGCTCGCCTGGGCGGAGCCGCCGCCCGTCGAGGATGACATCGGCGGTCTGTCCGAGGACGTCGAGAAGGTCATCTCCGAGAGCAGGAGACGCTGATGGCCGCGAACCCCCGGGCGATCCCGCTCGCGGACCTGCGCGAGCTCCGTCTGGCGCTGCTGCGCACGGCGGTGATCCGCATCGCGCTTGCGCTCGCGCTGCTTGCACTGCTGGCCGGCGCCTTCATGATCGTGCGGAACGACGACGCGATCGCGGGCGCCGCGCTGATCCCCGGCGGCGAGGGCGGCGTGATCGTGCTCGACCTGTCCGCGAGCATCGGGTCGACGCCGCACCTGCGTACCGCACGCGCGCTCCGCTACGTGCAGGAGACGCGCCAGTCCTTCGGGCTCGTGGTCTTCTCCGACACGGCGTACGAGGTCGTTCCGCCCGGAACCCCGTACACCGAGATGAAGCCGTTCATGCGCTACTTCGGGAACGTCCGGCTGTACCCGTGCATCCGGCGCGGCTCGCGACCCTGTCCGGTCGGGACGTACCAGGTGCCCGAGGACACGCCGTGGGCGGAGTACAACCGGCTCGTCGAGGCGGCGAGCAGGGGCGGCAGCCGCGTGAACCCGTGGTCGGGGTCGTTCCGGTCCGGCACGCGGATCTCCCGCGGGCTCGAGACCGCACGCCAGATCCTCCAGCGCGAGGGGAAGGCGGGGCTCGGCATCCTGCTGATCAGCGACCTGGACGACTCGCTCTTCGACGTGCCCAACCTCACGCAGACGCTGATCTCGTTCGAGCAGGAGAACATCCCGCTGCGAGTCGTCGGCCTCCGGCCGGCGCAGGACGACCGTGAGCTCTTCCGCCGGATCCTCGGCGACGAGACGTTCGTCACCCGGCCCGAGCTGCAGCACAAGCGCGATGCGGTCACACGCGAGCGGACACGCGGCGGCAGCTCGGACTTCCCGTGGGCGCTCGTCGGTGTATCCGGCCTGATCCTGCTCCTGCTCGCCGTCAACGAGCACCTGTGCGGCCGGCTCAGCTGGCGGCGGCTCGTCCGCGGCGAGGAGGCCGCAGCGTGAGGCGGCGCGTCCTGCTCGGGCTCAGGATCGCCGCCGGCCTGGCCGCCATCGCGCTCGCCGCCGCGCTGGCGCTGTTCGCGGGCGACGTGCTCGGGGCGTCGTCGACCATGAAGCAGGACGACCTCCGGTTCCGCGTCTCGCCCGACGCCCGTGGCCTGTGGAAGGTCGAGGGCCGGACACCCCGCCTGAGGTCGATCCTGAAGCTGAACGACGATCTCGCGTGGCGGCAGGCGGCGCTGCGGTTCCAGCTCAGCCGCGCGCGCGCCAACATCCAGTACGACCCGTCGCGAACCTCGTCGCGCGCCGACACGCAGGCCGCGCTCGCGAGTGCGGAGACCGAGGAGCTCACGCCGAAGCAGTCGTCGCGGCTCGCGAACTTCTCGGCGATCCTCGCCTACGAAGAGGCGGTCGGCGACCCGCAGAACGGGCCCACCCTGCTGCGCAGGGCCACCTCGGAGTTCCGGCGGGCGCTGCGCCTCGATCCCACCTTCGACGACGCCAAGTTCAACCTCGAGCTGCTGCTGCGGCTGCTCGCGCCGGACGCGCAGCAGCGGCGCGACCGGCTGGGGGTCGGCTCGGGCGGAGACGATGCCGTCGGCGCGGCGGCGGCCGCGGAGGGGGCGGGCTACTAGGTGGACGTCACGCTCCTCACACCGCTCGCCGGCCTGGTCGCGTTGCTCGTCGTGGTGCCGCTGGCAGTGATGTTCCTCACGGAGCGCCGCGTCGCCGAGGTGCGTCGCGCCCTCCGGTTGCCCGAGCCGCGTGCCTCCAAGCCTCTGGCGGCCGTCGCCCTCGTCGTGCTTGCCGCCCTGCTCGGGCTCGGCGCGGCGCAGCCCGCCGTCAACACGACCGAGGACAGGTTCGCGCGTGCCGACGCGGAGGTGTACGTCGTGTTCGACTCGTCGCGGTCGATGCTCGCCGCCGAGTCCGCGACCGGCGAGAGCCGCTTCGAGCGTGCCCGGGCGGCCGCGCACCGCTTTCGCGCCGGCCTCACCGAGATCCCGATGGGCGTCGCTTCCCTGACCGACCGGACGCTCCCCCACCTACTCCCGACCGTCAACAAGACCGCGTTCAACGCGACCGTCGACCGGACGATGGGCGTGGACCGCCCGCCGCCGCTGCAGCGCGAGAACAAGGTCGCGAGCACCTTCGACGCGCTCCGGGCGATCCCGACCCGTAACTTCTTCGCTCCCGGCGCAACGAAGCGACTCGTCGTCTACCTGACCGACGGGGAGAGCCGCGTCTACAACCCACGCCGCATCAGGGCGGCCTTCCGGACGAAGTCCACGGGTCTCGTCGTCGTGCGCTTCTGGCAGCCCGGCGAGCGGGTCTTCCGCAGGGACGGCACGCCGGAGGACCGGTACCGCCCCGATCCCGCGAGCGCCCAGTCCGTGCGCACTCTCGCGCAGGCGGTCAACGGTAGCGCCTTCGGGGAGGACGACCTCGACGCGGCCATCGGCGCCGCCCGCACGTACATCGGCGAGGGGAAGGTGACGCCGCTCGGTGAGGACGACGCGCGCACCTCGCTGGCTCCCTACCTGTTCCTCGGCGCGTTCGTTCCGCTGGGATTCCTGCTCTGGCGACGAAACTTCTAGGTCCGTCTAGCCGGCCGAGACGAGCACGACGCCGGCGAGGGTGGCGGCCGCGCCGGCTTCCTGAACACGCCCGACCTGCTCGCGCAAGTAGACGCGGGCGAGCGCGACCGTGACGACGGGGTAGAGCGAGGCCAGCACCGACACGACGCTGACGAGGGCATCCTGCGCGGATGCAGCGGCGAACAGCACGTTGCCGCCGGTGTCGGCGAGACCGATGCAGGCGAGCGTCGCGAGTGCCAGCGGTGAGCGGGTCAGGCGCGGACGAAATGTGAGGACAGCGGCGAGCACGAGCGTGTTCGAAGCCAGCCGGAAGACGAGCGACGCCCACAGGAAGTCGCCCTCCGCGGCTTCGTGCATGGGAATGAAGTAACCGCCGAAGCCCACCGCCGCGACGAGGGCCCACGCGACCCCCGACGCGAGCCGCGGCCGCTCGGAGCCGACGCCCGGCTCGTACGACGTGACGACCGCGCCGCCGACCGCGAGCACGATCCCGGCGAGCTGAAACGGGCTCGGTCGCTCGCCGGTCGCGAGGCCGAAGGCGACGGGGATCAACGCGCCGGTCGCCGCGATCGGCGCGACGAGGCTGATCGAGCCTGTCGCCATGCCCCGGTAGAACGCGACCAAGCCACACGTTCCCAGTACGGCAGCGGGGACCGCCAACAGCACGCGGTTCCCGGGCCACGGCTCCCAGTGGATCGCGGCCGCGATCGCGACGGCGGCGAGGCCCACCGGCTGCGCCACGGCCATCACGGCGAGCGGCGACAGGGCCCGGCTCTTCAGGCCGCCGAGGAAGTCGCCGAGGCCCCAGGCGACGCTCGCCCCCAGCGCGAGGACGGCGGCGAGCATTTAGGAGGAGGACCCGGCGAAACGACGCTGAGTCGAGCGGCGCTCCACCGAGCCCTCCTACGCGGCGGTCTGGACCGGGCGGATCGCGGCTGCTGCGTCGAGCTGGTTCGCGTGGTAGAGCACGGCGGCTTCGGCGGTGCGGGCGCTGCGCAGGTCGTGGTGGCCGGCGACAGCGTGCAGGAGCTCTGCCCTGGCGTCGTCGGCCAGGCCGCTCGAGCGTTCCTCGATCAGGCGGAGGCCCAGGTGCACGTGACCCAAGAGCCGTCCTTCGGCGGTCTGCGTGAAGCTCGGCCCTGGTGTCAACTCCAGCGTTCGGCCGGCATCGTGGACGAGCGCGGCCGCGAGGACGAGATCCGTGCGGAGGCGCGGGTGGAGCTGAGTGGCCTCGCGGCACAGGGTGGCGACGCCGACGGTGTGCTCGAGCAGCCCGCCGGCGTAGTCGTGGTGATGGCCGGGCGCGGCCGGCAGCCGGCGCAGCCGCTCGCGGAAGGCCCCGTCCTCGAGGAACCTGGCGGCCGTGGCCCTCAGGCCGGGATGTACGAGCTCGCCGGCCAGGAAGTCGAGGAACCCGTCCAGCTCGTCCGCATCGCGCCGCATCGCGGGCGCGAGGTCGGCCGGGTCGGCGTCCTCCACGATCTCGATCGACCGCACCTCGAGCTGCAGCTTGTCGCGAAAGCGGTCGACGCGGCCCAGGACCCGCACCGCGTCGCCCTCGGAGAAGCGCTTCTCGAGGAGCTCGACGTCGTTCCAGACCCGGGCCTGGATGCGGCCGCTCGGGTCGACGAGCTCGAGCGCGAGGTAGTGCCCGCCGGAGCGCGTGCGCAGCCGCTCCTTCTTCGCGACCGCATAGACGCCCTCGACGACCCGGTCCTCTTGGAGCTCCGCGATCGCGCTCACCACCCGAGTCTAGGCGGGTCGGAGGACGTGTCGGCTAACGTGCCGGCGTGGCGCGGGTGAAGCCGTTTCGGGCGGTCCGGTACGACGAGGCGAAGGCAGGGCCATTGGGGTCGCTCGTCGCCCTTCCCTACGACGTGATCGGGCCCGAGCTGCGCGAGGAGTACCTCGCGGCGAATCCCTACAACGTCGTCCGCTTGATCCTTCCGGACGAGGCCGAGGAGGCCGCGCGCCTCTTCGACGAATGGCAGCGGGAGGGCATCCTCACGCGGGAGGACGAGGACGCGGTGTGGTGGCTCCGGCAGGACTACGAGGGCCCTGACGGCCTCCGGCGCACGCGGCAGGGCGTGATGGTCTCGCTGGGCCTGGAGCCCTACGAGAGCGGCATCGTCCGACCGCACGAGCGCACCCACGCCGGGCCGAAGGCGACGCAGCTCGACCTGATGCGCGCGACCAACGCGAGCCTCTCGCCGATCATGCTCCTCTACGACGATCCGAGCGCCGGCGCCAGGCATGCGCTGGAGGCCTACGTCGAGGGTGAGCCGCTGCTGTCCGCGCAGGACGGCCCCTCCACCAACCGGCTCTGGCGGATCACCGACCGCGACGCGATCGAGGCTGCTCGGGCGGCGCTGGCCGACCAGCAGCTCGTGATCGCCGACGGCCATCACCGCTACGAGACGGCGCTCGCCTTCCATGAGGAACGGGGCACCGAGCGGAGCGGCTGGACGATGGCGGTGCTCGTGAACACGCAGGGCGAGGGCCTGACGATCTTCCCCACGCACCGCGTCGTGGGCCGCGCGCCGGCCGTCGACAACGGCTTCCGGATCACGCCGATGCCGGGCGGGCCCGAGGAGGCGCTGGCCGTTCTCGACGGCGTCGACCACGACCATCCCGCGTTCGTGCTCTACCGCGACGGCGACGCCTCTTTGGTGGAAGCTCCGGGCGAGCGTGCGCTCGATGCGGCCGCGCTCGACCGGCTCGGCCTCGAGGACGTCACGTACACGCCGCGTACAGAGGAGGCCGTGGCGCTCGTCGACTCCGGACGCGCCGAGGCGGCGTTCCTCCTTCGCCCACCCACGATCGAGCAGGTGGAAGCGGTTGCACGGGCGGGGGAGACGATGCCTCAGAAGAGCACGTACTTCTATCCCAAGCTCTTCAGCGGACTGCTCTTCCACCCAGTGTGATCGACTGGCTCGAGGAGTGCCGCGGCGCGGTCGCCGACCTGCGCGAGGTCTTCGCGGGCCTGCCTGCCCGGGCCGACCGCGAGGCGATCCTGCGTACGGGGGTCGGCGGCGACGACACCACGGCGATCGACGACGCGGCCGAGCGCAAGGTGGTCGAGCGGCTCGAGCGGCTGCACGCGGCCGGTGAGTCCTTCACGCTCGTCTCCGAGGAGCTCGGCGAGCGCCGCTTCGGCGACGGCGACTCGCGCTGGGTCGTGCTCGATCCGGTCGACGGCTCCGTGAACGCGAAGCGCGGGATCCCGTTCTTCTCGCTCTCGGTCGCGGTCGCGGAGGGCCCGACGATCGGCGACGTCACCTTCGGCTACGTCTACGACTTCGGCTCGGGCGAGGAGTGGACGGCTGTACGGGGCGAGGGCGCGCGCTTGAACGGCGAGCCGATCCCGCCCGAGCTGCCGAAGGACGAGATCGAGATCCTGTCGTTCGAGGCGACGAAGACCGTTTTGGTTGCCGACCGCGTCGGTGCGTTCGTCGGACTGGCCGAACGGCTGCGGATCATGGGCTCGCTGGCGATCTCGCTTTGCCACCTCGCCGCCGGCCGGGTCGACGCCGTCTGCTCGCTGAAGGGCGCTCGGTCGGTGGACATCGCCGCGGCGCAGCTCCTCGTCCGCGAGTGCGGGCTGGCGATCGACCTGCCGGAGGCGCCGCCGTTCGAGGCTGCCCCGCTCGACCTCGAAGGCCGCTCGCGCGTCGTCGCGGGCGCGTCGCCGGAGGTCTGCGCGAAGCTCTTCGCCGCGCTGAGCGCCTAGCGCTTCTCGGCACGAACTCGTCACACGATCGTTACGCAGCCTGCCTCGCTCGAAAGGCAGCGGTTCCCAGGCAGCGCGGCGATTGTGGCCATCTGGGCGGCAGCTGTTGACCGCGCTGGAGTGCTTTCGGTACGAAAGCGGTTCAAGAGTTGTCACCCAGGCTGCCGCCGTTCGCGGCGCGGTGCGTTCGTCCGACAGGGCGAACGGAGACAACGATCGGATGAGGCCTGTACGCATCGGGTGCTCGGGGTGGAACTACAAGCACTGGCGCGAGCGCGTGTACCCCAAGGGCTGCCCCGCCTCGCGGTGGCTCGAGTACTACGCGACGCTCTTCGACACCGTCGAGGTCAACGCGACCTTCTACCGCCTACCCAGCCGAGCCGCCGTTGCGCGCTGGGTCGAACAGACGCCTGACGGCTTCGTCTTCGCGGTGAAGATGAGCCGGTACGTCACGCACATCAAGCGGCTCACGGATCTCGACCAAGGGCTCCGTAGCTTCGACGAGCGAATCCAGCCCCTGACGGAGTCGGGGAAGCTCGGGCCGGTCCTGTGGCAGCTGCCTCCGACCTTCAAGCGCGATGAGCAGCGGCTCGCCTCGGTGCTCGAGCTCCTGCCAGAGGGCCGCCACTGTTTCGAGTTCCGCCATCCGAGCTGGTACACGGACGACGTGTACGGGCTGCTCCGCGGGCACGGCGCGGCGCTCGTGATCCCTGACAGCCCGAAATACCCCTTCCGCGCGCTGGAGCTCACGGCCGACTGGACCTTCGTTCGCTTCCACCACGGCTCGCGCGGGCGCCGCGGCAACTACTCCGAGTCGGAGCTCGAGGACTGGGCGGAGCGAATCGACGAGTGGCGTCGCGAGGCGGACGTCTACGCCTACTTCAACAACGACCGGGAGGGCTTCGCCGTCGCCAACGGCCTGCGGCTTCGCGAGCTACTCGCGGAGCCAGAGTTGGCCGAATAGCGGGCCCCACAGGGGGTGGTGCTGGTAGTTGCCGACGCGCTTCGAGACGAAGGCGGTGCTGTACGGCGTGTAGAGGGGGACCCACGCCGCCCTGTCGGTGAGATCGCGGTCGAGCTCGGCCCAGGCCTCGTTCGCCTTGACTGGATTCTCCGTCTGGAGGCGCAGCGCGCGGCGGATCCTGGCATCGATCGCTCTGTCGCAGGAGTGACCCCAGTTGAACGGGGACGAGCACGCGAGCAGGTTGATGAAGATCGAGGCCGCGGGGTAATCGGCAATCCACGCGGAGCCCGCAAGGTTCCACGAGGCTCCGGGCGTCTCGATCGCCGCGAAGTACTTGCCGATATCGCCCGAGAAGAGGCGGAGACGTGCCCGATAGCCGAGCGACTCGAGCTGCTGCTCGAGGTATCGCCCGGTCTGCTCGCCGAAGCTTCGGTGCCACCAGAGCGCGACCTCGGTCCCCGCCGTCCTCGATGCCGCCACGAGCCCCTTGGCTCTGGCCAGGCTGGGGGCAGTCGACCGCCGTGCACCAGCTAGGTCGGTGTAAGGGCAGTAGGGTCGATAGCCCGGGAAGTTCGGCGGCAACACCTGGCAGGTCGCCCGCGCCGTGCGTGGACTCCCGCCGAGCCGGACGACCCTGTCCCGGTCGACTGCGAAGTTGACCGCTCGGCGTGCGCGGATGCGATCGAACGGAGGCCGCGTCGTATCGATCATGAGATAGAACGTGGAGGGGACCGGCCGGATGTGAAGCCGCGGCCGATCGATCGGGGCAACGGCGAGCGGTTCACCGGATGCCGTCATGTGGTCGGCTCCGCCCCGTGCAACCAGGCGTCGTCGCTGCGCCGTATTTTCGATCGCGCGGAAAAGGATCTCGTCGGGAAAGCCGGCCGGTTGCGCGGCACTGGACCATTCGCGGAAGCTTGGGTTCCGGGCGAGCCTCAGCGAGCCGGCCCGGGACGTGCTCACGATCCGATACGGGCCCGTGGCGGGAAGGGGCCGCCCGACGGCCTCGCGAAGCGAGGTTCCTGTCGGAACGACGTACGCGAACGGCAGCGCGAGCTTGAACAGGAACTCGGGATCGGGCGCCGAGAGCCGGAAGGTCACCGTTCCAGCCGCGTCGTCCGTCACGATGCCGCGCGACAGGTCGCAGCGCGACGGTCGCTTCGCACAGCGATTCGCGCCCTCGATCGCTCGGTAGAAGTCGACTGCCGCCGGCTCGGGCGTCGGTCGGAGCCTGTAGACGCGCTCGAGCGAGAAACGAACGTCGCTCGCCTTCAGCGGTCGGCCGTCCGAGTAGCGGATGCCCGATCGCAGCTGAAACGTATAGCTACGTCGGTCGTCGGAGACCGACGGCAATGCGACCGCGAGGTCGGGGACGAGCTCCGTGCCCGCCTGCCCACCTACACGCCTCCAGCCGAGCAGGCCGTCGTTCGTCAGGACGAGGGTCTGCCAGCCCTCGGGTGAGTACGCGGTTGCCGGATCGATCTCGTGTGGCGCCCGATCGGAGAAAAGAACCCTCAGTGTTCCGCCGGTGTGCGCGGCGCCGCTCGTCCGGAGCCCGACGTAGACGGTGCCCTCCTGTGCGGCGAGTGCCGTCGGACGACCGCCCGTCCGAATCGTCTTCAGCCGCGCGTCGCGCCCGGCGATGCGTGAGATCGTGCCCGCCAGCCCGCTGGCAACCCAGACGCGTCCGCGCGCAGTGGCCACCGCGTCGGCACTCGGCCCGATCTCGACGATTCCTCGCACGTCGCCCGTGCGGGGGTCCACCCTCGAGACCGTCCCTGAGAGACTGTTCGCAACCCATACCGAGCCCGCGCCGATGCTGATCGCAGCGGGTCCCTCGCCAACGGGAATGCGGTCGAGGACATCGCCGGTTTCCGGGCTGAGCTTGAGGAGGACCGCTGACAGCTTGCTCGCGATCCAGATCGCACCTTCTCCGACCGCGACGGCGCCCGGGTCGGGACCGGCGGCGAACGTCGCAACCCGCTTGCCGTCTGTCGCGCGGAGTTTGCTGACGGTGTGGTCGCTCGTGTTCGTGACCCACACATGCCCGTTTCCGGCGGCGATTCCCGTCGGGCCGTTGCCCACGCGGATCGTCTGGACGACGGAGAGCGTCTGTGGGCTGATCTGCGAGACGCTTCCGGTCAGGCTGTTCGTGACCCACGCCCAAGCGCCCCCGATCGCGATCCCGCCGGGTGCGCTCTCGACGGGGATCGTGTCGCGGACAGTGTTCGTCTTCGGATCGAGCACCACAACCGTGTTCGAATCGGCGCTCGCTGCCCAGATGTAGCCGTGGCCGGCCGCTATCGCCGTCGGCGCCATCGGCACTTCCACGGCATGTCTCGTGCCACCGGAGCCCACATCGAGTGCGGCGACGGCGTTGCCGTCGATGTCGACGAGGCTCGCTCCGGCTCGCTCTTCACGCATGAGCAGGAAGCCGCCGGCCGCCGCCGCAGCGGCAATCACGAGGGCGCCGATGAGTAGCGCCGCCCTCGCATGGCGGCGGGCAGGAGCGCCGATATCGCCGGCGGTCACGGGTCTCGCACCTACACGCTTGGACCGGAGAATCTCGACGTAGGCGGCTTCTGTCTCCGGTGACGGGTAGGCGCCGAGCTCGTCGGCGAGGAACCTGCGGCAGCGCTCGTACACGCGCAGCGCCTCGGCCGGGTTGCCGCCGGCGGCGTGTGCCTGCATCAGCCGCCGGTACCCGCTCTCGCGGAAGGGCTCGAGCTCGATCACCTCTTCCGCGTGACGGGCCGCTTCGTCGACTTCCCCCGCGGCGAAGGCCGCGTCGCGCAGGCACTCGAGCGCACGCACCAGCACCTCGCGCAGCTCGCGCCGCCGCTGCTCCACCCATGATGCGTCTTCGCCGGGCAGGAAGCTTCGCCGCGCGAGCGCGGCGGCCTGCGTCGCCTGCGAGCGCACCTCGGCCAGGTCGCCCGCTGTAAGTGCCGTCTCCGCGAGCTCCACCGCCTCCTCGGCGGCATCGACGTCGATCCAGGCGCCCTCGGGCAGCGTGAGCTTGTAGCAGCCGAACGCGCTCGTGAGCGCAGTCGAGCCGTCGATGCCGCATTCCTCGAGCAGCGCGCGCAGCTTCGTCATCAGCACCCGCAGCGCCTTCTCCCAGGTCGCTGGCGGCTCGTCGCCCCAGAGCACCTCCGCGAGCTCGTGCCGGGGAACGGCCTGCCCCTTCTGCGCCGCGAGGTACGCGAACACGATCCGCCCCTGCCGACCGGGGAAGCGCTGCTCGCCGAGCGTCGCGCCGTTCGCTTCGACGGCGAGCTGCTCGGTCAGCGAGATCCGTACGTCCAGTGCACCGCTCCTCCTCTGGGGGCCGCTAGCGGCGCGCTAGCGAGTCTCTAACCACGTGCTCGGAGTATGGGGCGCGACATGTTCGCTGACAAGGCGCTGCGGTGCGACTGCGGCTACGAGGTGCGGGCTGACGACGACGGCGCCTTCGTTGAGGCGATCCGGAAACACGCCTGGGAGGCGCACGGAATCGAGTTCTCGCTCGAGCTTGCGCTCGACGTAGCCCAGCGTGCGGAGCTGGTGCCGAGCAGCGAACGAATCGTGAACGGAAGAATCGGAGAGGAGAGGCGATGAGCATTCGCAAGCGGAGGATCGTCGTGGCGGTCCTTGCCGGGGTGTTCGGTGTCGCGGGCGTGGCGCTGGCAACGCCGGGGGTCGGCATCATCGGCGCCCCCGTCCATGCGCGAGGGACGAACGCCGAGCTGCTCAACATCCACAGCAAGGCGGGGATCAAGCTGAAGACGAAGAGCTCTCTGGACTTCGTCACGCAGCAGATCACGATCGCGGCGGGGGGCACGACCGGCTGGCACAGCCATCCAGGCCCCGTGCTCGTGACCGTGAAGGCCGGGGCGCTCACGCTCGTGTACGCAAACGACCCGACCTGTGGAGGGCGGACGTATCACGCCGGGGAGAGCTTCGTCGATCGCGGCGACGAGAACGTGCACACGGCGCTCAACCTGGGAACCACACCGGTTGAGCTCTGGGCGACGTATCTGGTCCCAGGCACACCTGGAGTGCCGTTCCGCCTCGATGCTCCCGACCCGGGCTGCGACTTCTGAGCTGCCACTGATACGACCGAGCGCCTGAGCGCACCGGAAGCGGCTACCCTCGGTCATGTATGGCCGTGACCGAGCAGCAGGTGCGCCAGGCGCTCGCGGGCGTGATCGACCCGGAGCTCAAGCGCCCGGTGACCGAGCTCGACATGGTCCGTGGGATCAAGGTCGTCGGCGACCAGGTGGCCGTGACGATCGCGCTGACCGTCGCGGGCTGCCCGCTCCGCCACTCGTTCGAGGAGCAGGTCGCGCGCGTCCTCGCTCCGCTCGGCGTGATCGGTACGCACGTCGAGTTCGAGGTGATGACGCCCGACGAGCGGGCCGCGCTGACGACGAAGCTCCGCGGCGGCCGGCCCGAGAAGACGATCTCGCTCGACCCGAAGACGCGCGTGCTCGCGATCGCCAGCGGCAAGGGCGGGGTTGGCAAGTCGACGCTGACCGTCAACCTGGCGGCGGCGTTTGCCGCCCGCGGCGAGCAGGTGGGTGTGCTCGACGCAGACGTCTACGGGCACTCGATCCCGCACATGCTCGGGATCCGCCAGCGGCCCGTGGTCGTCGACAAGATGATCGTGCCGCCCGTGAAGGGCGACCTGAAGCTGATGTCGATCGGCTTCTTCCTGGACGAGAACTCACCTGTGATGTGGCGCGGGCCGATGCTCCATCGCGCACTCGAGCAGTTCCTCTCCGACGTGCACTGGGGCGAGATCGACACGCTCTTGGTCGACATGCCCCCTGGCACGGGCGACGTGGCGATCTCGCTCGGCCAGTTGCTGCCCAAGGCCGAGGTGGTCGTCGTGACGACACCGCAACCGGCCGCGCAGGAGGTCGCCGTCCGGGCCGCCGAGATGGCGCAGCGGACGGGTCAGCGCGTGATCGGCGTGATCGAGAACATGGTCGGCGAGGTGTTCGGCTCCGGCGGCGGCGAGGAGCTGGCCGAGAGGGTCGGCGCGCCGCTGCTCGGCAGCGTGGCCCTCGACCCCCGGCTGCGCGAGCAGGCGGACGAGGGCGAGCCGCTCGTCGATGCCGATCCGGAGAGCGACACCTCCCGTGCGATCTTCGAGATCGCCACCGTCCTCGCCGCGACGCGCCGCGGCATCAGGAAGCAGCTCACAGTCCTCTCGTAGACTCGACCCGATGTCGAGCCGTGCCGCCTTCTTCGACCTCGACCGGACGCTGATTCGGCGCTCCAGCGCGCTCGCGCTCGCCGGGTCGTTCCAGGAGCGCGGGCTGATCGGTCGCAAGCAGCTGGCGAAGGCCGCTGCCTGGCAGGTGCTGTTCGCGGCCCGCGGAGCGAGCGCCGAGACCGTGCGCAAGGCCGCCGAGGACGGGCTCATGCTCCTGAAGGACCTCGAGGTCGAGGAGATGCGCGCGCTCGTCTCGGAGGCGATGGAGCCGGCGCTGAAGCCGCTCGTCTACCGCGAGCCGCTCGACCTCGTCGCCCGTCACCGCGAGCGCGGCGAGCGCGTCTACATCGTCTCCGCCGCCCTGCAGGAGATCGTCGACCCCCTCGCCGCGGAGCTTGGCTTCGACGGCGCTGTCGGATCGCTGTGCGAGGTGGTCGGCGGCCGCTACACCGGTCGCTCGCTCCGCGCGTGCCACGGTGAGGGCAAGGCCGAGGCCGTGCGCGAGCTCGCCGCCGCTGAGGGCATCGACCTCACCGCGTCCACCGCCTACTCGGACAGTCACACGGACCTGCCGTTCCTCGAGGTCGTCGGGCATCCCGCCGCCGTGAACCCGGACCGCGAGCTGCGGCGGATCGCGCGCGAGCGCGGCTGGCCGATCCTCACGTTCAGCGAGCCGCTCTACCCGGTCGCCCGCCGTCGGCTCCACCCGGCGCTGATCGGCGTGCCGATCGCGCTCGGCGCAGCCGTCTGGGCGCGCCGACGGCGTGCAGCCTGACGCCCAGCTTCGCGAGCTCGGCTTCTCCGAGCGGGATGCGGCCGCGCTCGCCGCGCACTTCCTCGACGCCGAGCGCCGCGGCAAGTCGGGACACGGCCTGAGCCGGATCGACTGGCTGGCGACGCTCGACGATCTCGACCCGACCGCGAGCCCGAAGCGAGTCGTGGCCGAGGACGGCTTCGAGCGGTGGGAGTCGGGCGGCGCCGTCGGCTATCTCGTCCTGGACGCAGTGACGCGAGCGCAGCTCGAGGCGCCGCCGACCAACGCCCGCGTCGTCGTCGCGGCCGGTGCGTTCCCCACCGGTGTCCTTGGCTACTGGGTCAGGCGGCTCGCCGAGGGCGGTCTCGTCGGCGTCCTGACCGCGATTTCGCCGCGCCGGCTGCCCCATCCGGACGGCGGCCCGGCGCTCACCGGGACGAACCCGCTCGCAATCGGGATCCCGAGCTCCGACGGACGGCCGCTGGTCGCGGACGTTTCGATGGGCGCCGTGACGTACGGGGACGTACTGAGCGGAACGGCGCGCCCCGAGCAGCTCGTCCCATTCGGCGGCGAGCAGGCGCACAAGGCGTTCGCGCTCGCGGTCGGGCTGCAGCTGCTCGTCGAGGCACTCGTCGGCGAGGAGCGCGGCGCCGTCCTCGTCGTCGCCCGCCCGGAGGCCGACCCGGTGCCGGCGCTACGAGCTCTCGCCGGGGGCGCTCGCCTGCCCGGCGACAGCTGACGCGAAGCGCGGGTCGTCGCGGATCGCGTCGAAGTCGCTGTCCTCGGCCGCCCAGTCCGCGGTCTTCGGGCTCAGGCTGACCGCGCGGCTCAGGTGCTCGATCGCGGCGTCCACGTGGCCGCCGAGGCTTTCCGCGCAGGCGAGGTTGTAGAGCACGGAAGGGTTGTCCGGACTGTGCTCGAGCTCGGCACGGATGATTGCGGCGGCACCGTCGTGGTCCCCGGCGGCGGACAGTGGAATCGCCGCGAAGTACGACTCCCACGGCGAGACCTCGAACGGCTCGCCCGGTTTGCCGCCGATCGCGAGCACCGTGGTGCCCGCCTCCTCGGCATAGGCGCCGCGACGCACAGTGCGATCGCGGACGAACACGCAGGTGCCGACGGGAGCGTCGAACTCCTCGTCGTCGAGCTGGAAGCGGGCGCGGCCCCGGATGACGATGTAGAGCTCCTCGTGCTTGCCGGCGCCGGTGCCGGTCTCGTCGTGGTGCTCCACCACCTCCTGTCCGGCCTCGTCGGCCGTCCACGCGTTGACGCCGAAGCCCTCGATCCCGAGCCTGCGGCGAACGGGCCGCCACACCAGGCCGTGATCTCCGACCGGGATGCGGTCGAGGTCGTCGAGGCTGGTGACGTCGACGGTCACGCGAGAGAGAGGTGGGGTGGTCGCGGATCGACTCGAGATCGGGGTCGTTGCGCGCGATCTCGGCGAAGCCGTCGAACAGCTCGAGCGCGCGTCTCAGGTGCTCGACCGCCTCGTCGGTCTTGCCGAGCCGGGCCTCCGCGCAGGCGAGGTTGTAGAGGACGCCGCCGGCGTCGGGATGCTCCTCGGCGGCCCGCGAGAGCAGCTCGTACGCCTCCTGGTAGCGCTCTTCGCCGAACAGCGGGTTGGCCTCGTACGACCACTCCCAGCCGATCGGCCGGTACGCCTCGCCGGGCTTGGCGCCGATCGCCAGCACCGTCGTGTCCGGCTCGGCGGCGACAGCCTTGCGCTGGGTCGCCGGGTCGCCGGCGAACACGAGCGTGCCGGCCGGCGCATCGAGCTCGTCGCCGTCGATCGTGAACGTGGCGCGGCCGGTGACGACGAGATAGAGCTCCTGGTGCCCGCTCGGCGTCTCGTTGTGGTCGCCGATCACCTGCTCGCCCCGCCCGCCGGTCCAGGCGTTGACGCCGAAGGCCTCGATGCCGAAGTGCGCACGGATCGGCGACCAGTTGCCGGTCCCCTTCTTCTCGATCTGGTCGAGCCGCGTGACGGTATAGCGCTCTTCGGTCACGCCGAGAGCCTACGCAGTTCGTCGAGCACGACCGGATCGACACTCGAGGCCCCGTCGACGCGTTCCTCGAGGTTCTCGTTGCCGGCCCAGCGGAAGAGCGCGTCGTCGAGATCGCCCTCGAAACCCAGGCGCGCGAGCCGCTCGCGCAGCTCGGCGCCGAGGGTCTCGTCGACCTCGAGCCACTCCTCCTTCGGCGTCTTGCCGAACAGCAGGTCGTGGATGCGGTAAATCCGCGTGAGCTCCGCGATCGGCGTGGCGTGGTCGTCGACGCGCAGGTCGACGACGACGTCCGACAGGCCCGCGTAGCCGCCGTCGCGCTCGACCACGAGGAGCCCGGCCGCCTGCTGGCCGCGACGGTCACCGCCAGCCGCCTGGGCCGCCGCCAGGCAGTCCAGCAGGCGCTCGGCGAGCGGCCGGCCCGCCGAGCCCTCGAACGTCTCGGCGAGGGCGTCCACCGTTGCGCCCGACACCAGGATGTTCCCCTGCGCCGCATAGCCGGGGCCGACTCGACCGCCGGCCCAGTCGAAGCACTCCGAGCCCGTGTAGGTGGCGCCGCGGCCCTCCCGGTCGACGATCCCGAGCTGCCGGTGCTCGCGTCCCTCGTCCGCCTCGGTCAAGCGGCGGACGGTCTCCTCGGCGGAGAGCCCCTCGCGCAGGAGCGCGAGACCGTCGGGCCCGTAGCGGGGATTCGCGTAGGCCTGCGTCGCGACCGCGCCGGCCTCGGGCTCGGCCCAGGAGACGACCGCCGCGGCCGCGAGGAACTTCGACTGGACTGCGACGCCCCACTGCCGTGCCGCGAGGTCGCACGCGGCGATCGAGTAGGTGGCGACGAGCCTAGGCACCGTAGGTCAGCTCCACGAGGTCGAGCTCCAGCAGCTCACGCTTGTCGGGCGGCACGAGCACGCACGCGACTTCGGGCCGCGCCAGCGCGGCAACGACCTGTTCCGGCGTGTCGGTGCGAACGACCACGGGGCGGCCCGTCTCGTGCGCGGCGCGCAGCGCCGTCGTGTCGTCGACGCTCTCGAGCACGAGCGCGTCGTCGAGCGGCAGCTCGAGCTCGCCCTCCACGACGATCTGCGGGACGCGCAAACCGGACGCTCCGAACCAGCGGTCCCTCGTCAAACCGTCACCGTCTCGCCGGGCTCGGGGGCGATCACATCGACGTTCGGGGCCAGGCGGCGCAGCTCGTCGGGCGTGCCGCGGAGCAGCGGGAACGTGCCGTAGTGGCACGGGATGCACTTCCCGACCGACAGCAGCTCGAGGGCCACCGCGGCCTCCTTGGGCCCCATCGTGAAGTGGTCGCCGATCGGCAGGATCGCGACGTCGGGCTCGTAGATCCGCGCGATCAGCTGCATGTCGCCGAACACTGAGGTGTCGCCGGCGACGTAGATCTTCGTGCCGTTCTCGAACCCGATCACGTAGCCGGCCGCCTCGCCGAGGTACTCCCCGTCGTCGCTGGACGACGAGTGGCGCGCGTCCGTCATCGTGAAGGAGATCCCGTCGATCTCGCGGGTGCCGCCCTTGTTGAGCCCCGGGATCTCGAGCCCTTCGACTCCCCTGCGCTGGAGCCACCCCTGCACCTCCACCTCGGCGACGAGCGGGGGCGCGAACTCCTTCATGAGCGCCTCGCTGTTGCCGACGTGGTCGATGTGCCCGTGCGTCAGCACGAGGACGTCGATCCGCTCGGGCTCTTTCTCGCCGGGCGGACACTTCGGGTTGTCGAGCCACGGATCGATGTAGATCCGCTTCCCGCCGGGGCTGTCGATGCGGAAGGACGCGTGCCCGAGCCAGGTCACCTGCGTGTCTGCCATGCGTGCTCCTCGAGTCGTGGTTGTCGGACCCGGAGCCTACGAAATGGCCAGCAGGACGAACGCCTCCACCGGCGCCGACTTGCCCTTGAGGCTGAGCGGGCCGAGCGGCGTGACCTGCACGGCCGCGCCGAGCTCCGAGAAGGTTGCCGCGCCGATCACCACCTGGCCCGCCTGCGCCTCGCCCTGAAGGCGGGCGGCCAGGTTGGTCGTGTCGCCGATCGCCGTGAAGCTGCGGCGCGCCACGCTGCCGACGTTGCCGATCACGGCCGGCCCCGTGTTCACGCCGGCCCGGAACCGGGGCCAGCCCGGACGGTCGTAGGCGATTCCGGCGGCGACCCGCTGCAGCTCCAGGGCGGCCCGGCATGCGCGCGCGGCGTGGTCGTCCTGGTCGGCCGCCGCGTTGAAGACGACCATCACGGCGTCGCCCGCGAACCGCTCGATCAGGCCGCCATGAGCCTCGAGCACGGGCACGGTGCCGGCCCAGTACTCGTTGAGCATCTCGATCACCTCGGTCGGGCTCGCCTCCTCGGAGAAGGTGGTGAACCCCTGTAGGTCGGCGAAGAGCACGCTCACCGGCCGCTGCTCGCCGCCGAGGTCGGCGGCGCTCGGGTCCTCGAGCAGGCGGTCGGCCAGCTGGGGCGAGAGGTACGGCCGGAACAGCTCGTCGAGCCGCCTGATCTCCTGGGCGGCGCGCTCCAGGACCTCGGCCTCGTCGGGAGCGAGACCGTGCCGGCGCTCGAACTCTTCCGAGCCGCCCGGAGTCGCCACCAACGCTTCGAGCGCGGCCGCGCGGTCGGCATCCACACGGCCGAGCGTGTGCTCGAGGTAGAGGCTGGTGAACGTGGACGGCACGGACGCCCGGCGCGCGTACTCGGAGCGCGCCGCGTACGCGACGAGCCCGAACGCGATCGCCATCAGCACGTGCCACTCCCACCAGGAGGCATGCCAGTTGCGGCCGAAGGCGCCTGCGATCAGCGCCTCGGCCAGCAGCACGAAGGCGATGCCGATCGCGGCGAGCAGCTCGGTCCGTCGCTCGCGGTAGAGCAGGAGGTAGCGCCAGGCGGCGAAGGCGTAGAGCCCGACGCCGACGGCCGCGGGCACGACCAGCGCGCCCTCCGTTCGCTCGGGCAGGAAGCGGTCGTCGAGCGGCGGCACGGCTGCGAGCGACGCGACCGCCCACAGCACGAGCGCGAGCAGGACGGCGCCGCGGAGCAGCGCCTGGTGCCGCATGATCGCGGCTGCGGCCCCCGGAGAGAGGTCGAGCGCCGAGGCGGCGGCGAAGCACGAGGCGGCCAGCAGGCCGACCGGCGTCGCGATGATGAAGCCGGTGTTCTTTCCCTCCAGCAGGACGCCCGGCGTCGCGAGCGCGTGCAGGCCCAGGAAGCCGGCGCTGACGCAGGAAGGCGAGCGCGACCAGGAAGACGCGGGCGTCGTTGCGCCGCCGCGCCGCCTCGCTCGTGGCCAGCCCGAGCCCGACGTTGACGAGCGCGACGATCAGGACGAGCCAGAAGTGCGTCGGGTTGTGCTCCCACACGGCGTCGAGGCGCGGATAGCCCAACAGGAGCACGAGGCCGGCCAGCGGCAGCGCAAGGAGGACGACGGCGAGCGGCATGCGGCTGGTCGAGCCTACTCGCGCAAGGAACGGCGCGACAGGCGGCGAACACCGGGCCGTGGGTCTCCGCGTTCTCACCGCCGGCCTGGTGCTCGTGGCGGCGCTCGCCGATGCGGCCGGCTCACCCCGCCTCGCGTTCTACGCGTTGCTCGCCGCCGTTCCCGCAGCCGCCGCGGGCGGGCTCGCCGTCTTCGGCGAGCTGCTCGAGGAGCCCGGCCGCCTGCCTCAGGCGCTCGTCTGGGCGCTCGTGGTCACGCTCGTGGTGGTGGGCGCGGCCGCGCGCTCGCCCGCTCTGCTCGAGGGCGTCGTTCCCGCTCTGGGTGCAACCGCGCTTGCGGGCTGCCTGGCGCTGCTCTCGCTCGAAGGCGTCCTCGCCGCGATCGGCGAGGCCAAGCGCCGCGCGCTGCCCTCGCGTTAGCGTCTCACCTCATGCGGGTGGCAGTGCTCTCCGACCTGCACGGCAACCCGTTTGCCCTGGACGCTGTGCTCGCGGACCTGGAGCCGCTCGGAGTCGACGAGATCGTCTGCCTCGGCGACGTCGCCATCGGGCCCTTCCCAAACGAGATCGTCGCGCGACTCCGGGAGCTCGGCTGGCCCGTGCTGATGGGGAACTGGGACGCCTGGTTCCTCGAGGGCGTGCCCAGGCTCCGCGGCGAGGTCGGCCCCAGGCTCACAGCGCAGGGCGACTGGTGCGCCGCTCGGCTCTCGCCCGAGGAGCTCGACTTCCTGCGCGGCTTCGAGCGCTTTCTCGAGCTTCGTCTTGACGGCTCGCGGCTCGCCCTGTTCCACGCCTCGCCTCGGTCACTCGAGGAGTTGCTGCTGCCGGACGTCTCGCGGACGCACCTCGCCGAGGCGCTCGACGGCGTCACCGCCGACCTGATCCTGGGCGGCCACACTCACCTGCAGATGCTTCGCCGTCTACCGGAGGCGCTGTTCGCGAACCCGGGCAGCGTCGGGCTGCCCTTCTCCGACGGGCCTTCGGGCGGCTCGCTGCGCGTCTCGCGCTGGGCCGAGTACGTGCTCGCGACCGCCGGCCCGGAGGGCCAGGAGCTGGAGTTCAGGCGCGTCTACTACGACGTCGACGCGATGCTGGAGGCCGCGCGCGTCAGCGGGATGCCGCATGCGGAGTGGTGGACGAGCTGCTGGTCCTAGACCAGAGGTAGCGACTGCGCCGCTTCGCGGGCCATGTCGATCAGCGGCTCGACCGCGAAGAACGAGCCGACCGTCACGGCCATCGCGACGAAGACCGACGTGCCGAGCAGCACCTCGCGGGGAGGTGATCCCCCCGACGGCGCGAGCTGCATCTCGAGCGGCGAGCGCATGTAGAGCGCGCGGATGACCGCCAGGTAGTAGTAGAGGGAGATCAGCGTCCCGACGACGCCGACGATCACGAGCCACGTCCAGCCGCGGTCGTAGGCCGAGGACAGGACGAAGAACTTGCCGACGAAGCCGCCGGTCGGGGGCAGGCCGGCGAAGGAGAGCATGAACGCCCACATCGCGACGCCGAGCAGCGGGCGCTCCCAGCCCAGGCCGCCGAGATTGTCGAGGGTGACCGGCACGCCGAGCTCCCGCTCGCGCGCCGCGACGACGGCGAAGGCGCCGACGGAGGCGGCCGCGTAGGGGATCAGGTAGAAGAGCAGCGCGCGGGTGCCGAGCTCGCTGTCTGCCGCCACGGCGATCAACAGGAAGCCTGCGTGTGCGATCGACGAGTACGCCAGCATGCGCTTGACGTTCCGCTGCACGAGGGCGGCGAGATTCCCCCACGCGAGCGAGATGCAGACGATCACGGCGATGGCGATCGTCCAGAGCTCGTCCTCTTGCGGGAAGGCGGTGACGAGCACGCGCAGCATCAGCACCACCGCGACCGTCTTCGTCGCCGCCGCCATGAACGCGGTCACCGGCGTCGGCGCGCCCTCGTAGACGTCGGGGGTCCACTGGTGAAACGGCGCCGCGGAGGCCTTGAAGCAGAGCCCGGCGATGAGCATCGCCAGCCCGGCTACCAGCAGTGGGTCGTCGACGAGGTCCTGCGCCCGGGTCGCCTCGGCGATCTGGGCGAAGCCGAGCTCGCCGGTCGAGCCGAAGATCAACGCCGACCCGAAGAGCAGCACCGCGGAGCCGAACCCGCCGATGATCAGGTACTTGAGGCCGGCCTCGAGCGAGCCGACGAGGTCCAGCTCGATCGCGCAGAGGATGTACAGCGCGACCGAGAACCACTCCAGGCCCAGGAACAGCGTCATCAGGTTGTTCGCCTGGACGAGGAACACCATCCCGCCGCCGGCCGCCGCGAGCAGCGCGTAGAACTCGGCGGCGTGGGTGCCGCGTGAGCTGCGGCTGTACGACATGCCGATCGTGAGCAGGCCGACGCCGGCGACGATCAGCTGCGCCATCGCCCCGAAGCGGTCGCGCGTCATGGCGTCGCCGACCAGCGTCTGCGCCTCCGGGCTCTTCCAGAAGAGCAGCGCGGCTGCGACGAAGGCGCCGATGAACCCGCCGGCGGCCGCCGTCGCTGCCAGCGGAGCCCGCAGCCAGCGGGGCACGAGCACGGCAGCGAGCAGCGCGACTCCGCCGCCCGCGAGCAGGGCGAGCGAGGGCGAGATCGCGAACCAGTCGACGCTCGGTGTCATCGCCTGAACTGCTCCTGAACCACTCGAGCGGCGTCGTCGCCTACGAAGGAGTGCTCGCTGATCGCCGCCGGCCAGGCCGAGAGGGCGAGCAGCAGCGCCACGAGCGGGACGAGGACAGCGAGCTCGGCAGGGCGGAGGTCGAGGGCTGCCGGCGACACGGCAGGGCCCGGCTCCTGGTGCAGGATCGCCGAGATCAGCCGCAGCTGGTACATCGCCGCCAGCACGATCGCGCCGGCGCCGATCACGGCCCAGGCCCAGCCCGTGTTGAACACGCCCGCGAGGATCAGGAACTCACCGGCGAACGCGACCGACCCGGGAACGGCGAGGCCGATGATCCCGGTCGTCATCACCATCGTCGCCAGCGCCGGTCTCCCACGGGCCATGCCGCCGAGCCGCGAGAGCTCGCCGGTCAGGCAGCGGCGCTCGACGGCGCCGGCGAGCATGAAGAGCGTCGCCGAGACGAGGCCGTGCGCGATCATCTGCACGACTGCGCCGTCGTAGCCGAGATCGTTGAAGGCGAACAGCCCGAGCGTGATCAGGCCCATCTGGGCGAGGCTCGAGTAGGCGATCACCCCGCGCAGGTCGGGAGCGCGGAAGGCGAGGAGCGAGCCGTACACGAGGCCTGTGGCGGCCAGCACGAGGATCAGCACCTGGAAGTCGTCCGCCGGCCCGGGAAACTTCGGGATCGCGATCCGGAGGAAGCCGTACGCCGCCGCCTTCGAGACGACGCCGGAGAGGATCGCGGCCACCTCCGGCGGCGACTCGCGATAGGCGTCCGGCAGCCAGCCGTGCAGCGGGAAGAGCGGAGCCTTCACGGCGAATGCCAGCGCGAACCCGAGGAACAGCCATGCGTCGTCGCTCGTGCCGCTGTCGATCAGGTCGAACGTGCCCTGCTGGAGCCCGAAGACGATGATCGCGGCGAGCATGAACAGCGAGCCGGCCATCGTGTAGATGACGAACTTGATCGTCGCGCCGAGCCGCCCCGGCCCACCCCACGCGCCGATCAGGACGTACAGGGGCACGAGCATGGCCTCGAAGAAGACGTAGAAGAGCAGCAGGTCCTGGGCCACGAAGACCCCGACGATGGCCCCGGTCAGGAAGAGCATCAGGCCGAAGTAGCCGCGTGCCCGGTCTCGGCCCTCCCAGACGGCGTACGCGATCGCGGCCGCGCCGACGACGACGCTGAGGCCCACGAGCCAGAGCGAGAAGCCGTAGATGCCGACGTGGTAGGAGACGCCGAGTTCGCCGAACCACGAATGCCGCTGCTCGAACTGCAGTCCCTGCTCGAACTCGAAGCGGAAGAGGCAGTTGATCCAGAGACCGACCTCCGCCAACGCGACCAGTAGCGCGAGCGAGCCGGCGAACGGCGAGGGCAGCGGGGTGAGCCACACGACGAGCGCCCCGATCAGCGGTAGCAGGATCAGCGTGGTGGTCAGCCACTCCATTACGCCGGCGCCCCTGTCTTCGACTGCTCACTCGACCATGGCCGACCGTGCGAGCAGAGAACCAAACTGGACGCGTAGCGTTCCATTCAGCGCACCGAGATGAAGACGAGGACGAGGACGGCGACGCCGAACGCGAGGGCGAGCGCATAGCTGCGGACGAGGCCGGTCTGCGTCTGGCTGACGCCACCGCCGGCGCGGCGGGTGCCGTCCGCGACGACGTCGATCGAGCCGGCGATCAGCGGCCGCTCCACGAAGCGCTGCCAGGCGCGGGCGGTCAGCACGGCCGGCTTGTAGAAGACCCAGTCGTACGCCTCGTCGAAGTAGAACTTGTGTTCCAGCAGGCGCCTGACGAACGGAATCGACGGGACGGCCACGCGTCGAGCGCCGTAGATCCACCACGCGAGCCCGATCCCCGCCAGCCCGAACGCGACCGACACGGCGCTCGTGACGTAGTCCTGGAGCACGCTCGGCTCGACGAGTGGCTCGGCGACCGGGTTCAGCCAGTCCGAGAGCAGCTCCCACAGTCCCGGGATCTGGATCAGGCCGCCGACAGTCGCCAGCACGGTGAGCACCCAGACTGTCGAGGTCATAGAGAACGGCCCCTCGCCCTGCCCGGGTGCCGGCACGTGCGCGTGCTCCCGGGCGTACGGCGACACGTCGCCTTCGAAGACCATGAAGAACATGCGGAACGTGTAGAGGCCGGTCAGGAACACCCCGACGAGGCCGACCGCGAGCAACAGCTGGCCGTACCAGCCGTCGGCGAGCGCACCCGCGAGGATCGAGTCCTTCGACCAGAAGCCCGACAGCGGCGGCATCCCGGCCAGCGCCAACGCGCCGACCAGGAACGCGATGCGCGTCTTCGGGAGGTAGGCCCGCAGCCCGCCCATCCGGCGCATGTCCTGCTCGCCGACCAGCGCGTGGATGACGATCCCGGCCGCGAGGAAGAGCAGCGCCTTGAAGAAGGCGTGGGTCATCAGGTGGAACATGCCGCTCGTGTAGGCGCCGATCCCGGCCCCGAGGAACATGTAGCCGATCTGAGACATGGTCGAGTAGGCGATCACGCGCTTGATGTCGGTCTGTACGAGCGCGACCAGCCCGGCGACGAGCAGCGTGACGGCGCCGATGGCGGCGGCGAGGTCCTGCACCTCGGGCGCGGCCTCGAAGACGACGTGCGTGCGCACGAGCAGATAGACGCCCGCGGTCACCATCGTGGCCGCATGGATGAGCGCGCTCACCGGCGTTGGGCCCTCCATTGCGTCGGGGAGCCAGGTGTGCAGCGGGATCTGCGCCGACTTGGCAATCGCGCCGCCGAGCAGCCCGAGCGCGACCAGTGTCATCACTGTCTGTGAGGTGCCCTCGGCGTACTCGAACTGCGCCAGCCCGAGTGAGGCGCCGTTCCAGAACAGCAGGAAGATGGCGAGCGCCATCGTCGCGTCGCCGAACGCGTTCATGATGAACGCCTTCTTGGCCGCCGCGACCGCGCTCGGCCGCTCGTGGTAGAAGCCGATCAGGAGGTATGAGGAGAGGCCGACCAGGCCCCAGCCGACGAGCAGCAGCACGAAGTTCGCCGACTGGACGAGCAGCAGCATCGAGAAGACGAACAGCGCCATGTACGCGAAGTAGCGCCGCTCCTCGTCCTCGCCGTCCATGTAGCCGATCGAGTAGGCGACGATCAGCGCGCCGACGCCGGAGACGATCAGCATCATGAAGACGCTCAGCGGGTCGATCAGGATCTCGAGCGGAGCGCGGAAGTCGCCGGCGGCCAGCCACGTCCAGGCCTCCGACGTCACCGTCCGGTCCTCGGGGCTGCGGTCGAGGAGCGCGAAGAAGGCGACCGCCGCTCCGACGAACGCTACCGCGACCGAGAGCGTCGACAGGTAGGCGGCCGTCCGCCGCGAGATTCGCGTCCCGGCGAGGGTGATCAGCAGCGCGCCCGCGAGCGGGGACGTGAGGCAGAGCCAGGCGCCGACTTCCACGTCAGCCCCTCAGCGTGGACAGCGTGTCGACGTCGAGCTCGAGGTCGCGCCGGTGCAGGGCCACGACGAGGCCGAGGCCGACGACGACCTCCGAGGCGGCGACGGCCATCACGGCGACGGCGAAGATCTGCCCGTCGGCGTCGCCGAGGCGACGTGCGAAGGCGATGAACGCGAGATTGGCGCCGTTGAGCATGATCTCGAGCGAGAGCAGCACGATCAGCGGGTTGCGGCGGAGGAGCACTCCGAGCGCGCCGGTCGCGAACAGGAAGCTCGCGACCGTGAGGTAGAGCGGGATCTCCGGCCCCATCACGGCCGGGACTCCTCCCGCTCGGGAAAGAGGCGGCTCTGCCCGCCGAGGACGACCCCGCCGACCGCGGCCACGAGCAGGACGATCGAGGTGATCTCGAAGGCGAGCAGGTGGTCGGTCAGGAACAGCCGGCCGATCTGGGCGGGGCTGCCGAAGGCGGCATCGATGTCGGCTTCGTCCTGGAGCCGGCCGCTGGCCCCCAGCCCGATGGCGATGATCACCTCGACCAGGATCGCGCCGCCGGCGAGCACCCCGCCGATCAGCTGCCAGCTCGGCCCGCCCGTCCACACCGTGTCGGAGCGCTGCCCGACGTAGGCGATCACGAACAGGAACATCACCATCACCGCACCGGCGTACACGAGCACCTGGGCGGCGGCGACGAACTCGGCCGCGAGCAGCAGGTACAGGACGGCGAGCGACGCGAGGTTCCCGATCAGAGCGAGCGCCGAGTAGAAGGGGTTCGTGAAGGTCACGACCGCGATTCCGGAGCCAAGGCAGGCAAAGGCGGCCAGCGTCCACACCACCCAGACGAGGAAGTTGCCCATCTAGCTCCTCGCCTTGTACGCCGAGATCGGCGTGTCGTAGAGGTCGCGGTCGGCGACAGGGATGCGCTTGCGCGGCGGCGCGAGCAGCATGTCCTTCGTGTAGATCAGATCGTCGCGCGAGTACTCGGACAGCTCGTACTCCTGCTCGAGCGTGATCGCGTCGAATGGACACGCCAGCTCGCAGTAGCCGCAGAAGATGCAGCGGCTGAGGTTGATCTCGTAGATGCGCGCGAAGCGCTCTCCGGCGGAGACCCGGTTGTCGGGCGTGTTCTCGGCGGCGACCACCCGGATGCAGTCCGCCGGGCAGGCGGCGGCGCAGAGCGAGCAGCCGACGCACTTCTCCAGCCCGTTCTCGTGTGTCCACAGGCGATGGCGGCCGCGGAAGCGCGGGTAGACCGGCCGCTTGTACTCGGGGTACTGCTGCGTGATCGGCTTCTGGAAGACCTGCTTCAGCGTGACGCCGAAGCCCTTGAGGCTGTCGAGCGGCCCTGCCATCAGAAGGCCAGCACCAGGGCGGCGGTCACGACGGCGTTCACGGTCGCGACCGGGAGCAGGACCTTCCAGCCGAAGCGCATCAGCTGGTCGTAGCGCAGGCGCGGGAGCGTCGTCCGCAGCCAGATGAACAGGAAGATCATCACGGCGACCTTGAGCAGGAACCAGAGCGGTCCGAACCAGTCGTCCCAGGGTCCGTGCCAGCCGCCGAGGAACAGCGTGGTCGCGAGCGCGGAGAGCAGGATCAGGTTCACGTACTCGGCCATCTGGAAGAGGCCCCAACGCATCCCGCTGTACTCGGTGTGGTAGCCGGCGACGAGCTCGCTCTCGGCCTCGGGCAGGTCGAACGGGGCGCGGTTGGTCTCGGCTGTGCCCGCGATCAGGAAGACGAGGAACCCGACGATCTGTGGGACGACGTACCACCACGAGCCGGCCTGCTTGTCGACGATGTCGACGAGCGACAGCGAGCTCGCCATCAGCACGATTCCCAGCACGGAGAGGGCCAGCGAGACCTCATAGGAGACGAGCTGGGCGCAGGTGCGCATGGCGCCGAGCAGTGAGTACTTCGACTCCGAGGCCCAGCCGCCGACGATGAAGCCGTAGATGCCGATCGAGCCGAGGGCGAACAGGAGCATCAGCGAGATCGAGACGTTCGCGACGTAGCCGGTGATGTGGTAGTCGTCCACTGTCCAGCCCGGCCCGAAGGGGATGACCGCGAACGCGAGGAGCGCCGTGAAGGCCGACAGGACCGGGGCGCCGATGTAGAGCACGTCGATGCCCGCGGTCGGGACGAAGCTCTCCTTGCGGATCAGCTTGACCAGATCCGCGATCGGCTGCAGCAGACCGTACGGGCCGGCGCGGTTGGGGCCGAAGCGCCGTTGCATCCGCCCGATCACCTTGCGCTCGACCCAGGTGAGGTAGGCGAACATCAGCAGGACGACGTTGATGATCACGAACGCCTTCGGCAGCGAGATCCACCAGGGCTCCATCAGGGAGCCCTCAAGGCTTCCTCACTTCGACGCGGTTCGCGAGCCCGACGGCGTAGTCGGTCGGGATCCGGACGACGCCCTTCAGCAGCTTCCTGTTCACTCGGGCCCTGAGCCGGGCCGACGTCCCGTTCGACGTCACCTCGACCGGGTCGCCGGTGACGATCCCGCGCCGGTCGGCGTCGTCGGCCGAGACCTCGACCTCCGCGCCCGGGCGCTGGAACTGCAGCTCGGGCACGCGCTCGACGTCCGGCCCCGAGAAGAGCGGCCGGTAGGCGACGAGCTTCAGGCCCTTGCCCGTCAGGCGCTCGGGCTTCGGCTCGCGCTGCACAGGCTCCTCGACCGGCTCCGTCGGCCGCGGCGGGAGCGGAGCGCGCTCGCCGACGCGCCCGTACTCGAGGCCGCCGTAACAGATCGCCGAGAGCTCGGCGAAGACGACCGAGGGGTAGGGCGACAGCTCGACGTCGAAGCGCTCTGCCAGGCGCGAGAGCCACGCGAGCTCGTCCGGGCAGGGCGGGATCACCGCGCGGCGGAGCCGCTGCAGCCTGCCCTCGAGGTTGATCGTCGTGCCGTCGCGTTCGAGGTAGCTGGTGCCCGGCAGGACGAGGTCGACCCACCCCCGCAGCGGACGCCGGAACATGCCGATCGCGAGTACCTTCTCCGCGTCCTGGGCGAGGACTCGGACGTTCGGGTCCGCGGCCGCTTCGTCGCCGGACACGACGAGCAGGCCGATCGGCTCGGGGCTGGCGTCCTCCTCGTCGGACGAGGCCGCCCACGCGTCGGCCACACCGCGACCGTTCGGCGTCGCCGGCAGGTGGAAGGCGGCGCTGCCGGGCTTGTCGGCGAAGCCCAGCTCGCGTGCTGCCTGGGCGAGGTGCGTGCCACCCTGGCCACCGGGGCCCGACCAGACGAGCACGGCGCGGTCGGCTGCGCGCAGGCGCTGTCCGAGCTCGCTGGAAGGGGTCGCGAGTGCTTTGCAGGCGGCGGCTCCGGTGCCGGGCTCGGCGGGGACGTTACCGTGCGGGCCGATCGTCACCACCTCGGCGCCGGCGCGCCGGGCCGCGCGCAGCCAGAGGTCGACGATGGGTGCGCGCTCGACGACAGGGTCGTCGCCGACGACGACGACGAGCTCGGCGTCGCGGATGCTGGACAGGGGCGCGCGGAAGGCGTCGAGGGCGCGGCTCGTCTCCTCGGGCAGCACCGCGGAGTGGGCGTCGAGCCCGCGGCGCAGCAGCCGGCCGAGCCCGTAGGCGATCTCCACGCTCTCGGTGCCGGATAGCGCGGTCACGATCCGGCCCTTCGCAGCGCGCAGCAGCTGCTCGGCCTCGTCGAGCGCCTCGTCCCAGCCGATCTCGACGAGCCGGCGCGGGCCGGACCGGCGCAGCGGATCGACGACGCGGTCCTCGGCGCGCAGGGCCGGGAAGGTCGAGCGGCCCTTGTCGCAGAGCCAGCCCTCGTCGACCTCCGGGTGGTTGCGGGAGATGATCCGCTTGACCTTGCCCTCGCGCGTCGTGGCGTGGACGTTGCAGCCGACGGGGCAGAGACCGCAGACGGTGGGCGCGTTCTGGATCTCCCATGGGCGCGCCTCGAAGCGGTACTGCGTCGAGGTGAGGGCGCCGACCGGGCAGAGCTCGACGACGTTGCCGCTGAACGGGGCGCGATACGGCTCATCCTCGAAGGTGGTGATGATCGACTGAGCGCCCCGGTTCTGGGCCACGAGCTGGCCGTCCTCGGCGACGTCCTCGGAGAAGCGCGTGCAGCGGTAACAGAGGATGCAGCGCTCCCGGTCGAGCGCGATCAACGGGCTGATCGGGATCGGCTTCTCGAAGGTCCGCTTCGGAAAGGTCATGCGGGTGTTCCCGGGCCCGTAGCGGAACGTCAGGTCCTGCAGTGGGCATTCGCCGCCCTTGTCGCAGACCGGGCAGTCGAGCGGGTGGTTCACGAGGATGAACTCGAGCGTCGCGTTCTGGCCCTCGGCGGCCGGCGCGCTCGTCTGGGCCGTGCGGACGACCATCCCGTCCTGAGCCGAGAGCGTGCAGCCGGCCTGGAGCTTCGGCATCCCCTCCACCTCGACCAGGCACATGCGGCACGCGCCGACCGCCGGTCCGAGGCGCGGCTCGTAGCAGAACACCGGGATCTCGATCCCGGCGGCGGCCGCGGTCTCGACGAGGCCGAGGCCCTTGGGCACCTTCACCTCGCGGTCGTCGACGCTCAGTGAGACCAGCTCGGGCGAGCTCATCGGGGCCCTTGGGTTGGGGTCAGGTCTTGCATTGCCACACCGCGGGCGGTCGATGCTTCGATGCAAGACCTGACCCCAAGGCGGGTCACGCAGGCACCTCGACGGTCGGGTGGTGCGCGTGCTGGTCGACGGGTGCGAACAGGCCCTCGAGCGACGACTCGCCACCGAAGGGACAGCCGCCGCCGTCGACGTGCGCCCGGAACTCGTCGCGGAACTTCGTCACGTAGCTCGCGATCGGCATCGCGGCCGCGTCGCCAAGCGGGCAGAGGCACTTCCCGAGGATGCGGTCGCAGACGTCGAGCAGGAGGTCGAGCTCGGACTGCTCGGCGTCGCCGGCCTCGATCTTGTGGAGGAGCTGGACCTGCCAACGCGTCCCTTCGCGACACGGCGTGCACTTCCCGCACGACTCGTGCATGTAGAACTGGGCGACCCGCAGACCGAGCTGAACCATGCAGGCCCGGTCGTCGATCACGACCATCCCGGCAGAGCCCATCATCGACCCGGCTGCGGTGAGCGAGTCGTGGTCGTAGGGCGTGTCGACCTGATCTGCCGTGAGCACCGGGACGGACGAGCCGCCCGGGATCACAGCCTTGAGCTTGCGGCCTCCGGGGACGCCGCCGGCGAGGTCGTAGACCAGCTCGCGGATCGTGGTTCCGTGCAGCACCTCGAAGTTGCCGCCGTTGGCGACATTGCCCGAGACCGAGACGACGCGGGTACCGGTCGAGTCCGGCGGCGCGCCGAGCTTCGCGTACTCGGCCGCGCCCAGCTCCAGCACGACCGGCACCGTGGAGACCGTCTCGACGTTGTTGATCAGCGTCGGCGCCGCGTAAAGGCCGGAGACGGCAGGGTACGGCGGCCGCGAGCGGGGCTGGCCGCGCTTGCCCTCCAGTGACTCGAGCAGCGCAGACTCCTCGCCGCAGATGTACGCGCCGGCACCGCGGTGCAGCACGATCGTGACGCCGCCCAGCAACCCCTCGGTTCGTACCTGGTCGAGCGCCTCGCGCAGGATCTCGAACTCGCGCAGGTACTCGCCTCGGATGTAGATGAACACGTGCTCCGAGCCGATCGCGTGGGCGGTGATCAGGCAGCCTTCGATCAGCCGGTGCGGAGTGGAGAACATGATCTCGCGGTCCTTGAACGAGCCCGGCTCGGACTCGTCCGCGTTGACGACGAGGTAGCGCGTTCCCTGGGCGAGGAAGCTTGCCTTCCGCCCCATCGGGAAGAACGCGCCGCCGCGGCCGCGCAGGTTCGACGTGAGGATCTCTTCGACCACCGCCTGCGGCTCCATCGCGCGGGCCTGCTCGAGCGAGGCGTAGCCGCCGATGGCGCGGTACTCGTCGAGCCGTGTGAGGTCACGCTCGCCGGTCCCCTTCAGCAGCAGCCGTTCCTGCTCAGGAGCCACCGCGGACCTCCTCGACGATCGCCGGGACGTCCTCCGCGCGCACGGGCTCCCGATAGCGGTGGTCGATCGCGACGACCGTGCCCCAGCCGCAGCCGCCGAAGCACTCGACTGCGCGCAGCGTCACCTCGCCGTCCTCGGTGGTCTCGCCCGCGCGCACGCCCAGCTCACGCTCGAAGGAGTCGAGCACGCCCTGCGCGCCCACGAGCGCGCACGAGATGTTCGTGCACACCTCGACGAGGTGCTTGCCCATGGGCACCAGGTGGAACATGTCGTAGAAGGACGCGACCGCCTTGCAGTAGGCGGGGGTGACATCGAGGGCGTCGGCCACCTCCTCGAATGCGGCCGCGGGCAGCCAGCCGCCGTGCTGCTCCTGCGCGAGGCGCAGGGCCGGCAAGACGGCCGAGCGCGGGTCGGGGTAACCGCTGCGGAGCTCGTCGACCTGCTTCTGAAACGGCGTCGGCTTCACCGGTCGACCTCGCCCATGAGGCCGTCGAGAGAGCCGACGATCGCGATCATGTCGGCGATCAGCGCGTCGTGCATGCAGGTCGCGGTCGCCTCCAATGCGACGAAAGAGGGGGCGCGAAACTTGACCCGCCAGGGTTTGGTTCCGCCGTCAGAGGCGACGTAGCAGCCGAGCTCGCCGCGCGGCGACTCGAGCGTCGCGTAGACCTCCCCCTCCGGGACGCGGAAGCCCTCGGTGACGAGCTTGAAGTGGTGGATGAGCGTCTCCATCGAGGTGTGCAGCTCGTGCCGGGGCGGGAGCACGAGCTTGCGGTCGTCGACGATCCACGGCTCGCCCTCCATCTGCTCGAGTCGGTCGAGGCACTGGTCCACGATCCGAATCGACTCGCGCATCTCGTCCATGTGCACGCGGTAGCGGTCGTAGGTGTCGCCATTCGGGTAGACCGGCACACGGAAGTCGACCTCGCTGTAGGCCAGGTAAGGCTGGTCGCGGCGGAGGTCCCAGTCGACGCCCGACGCTCGCAGCACGGGGCCCGACTGGCCGAGCGCGATGGCGTCGTCCATTGAGATCAGGCCGATTCCGACCGTCCGCTCGAGCCAGATCTCGTTGCGGGTGAGCATCGCCTCGTACTGGTCCATCGACTTGGGGAAGTTCTCGGCATACCGACGGCATTCCGGGTAGAAGCCGCCGGGGATGTCCTCGGCGAGCCCGCCGACCTGGAAGTAGCGCGTGTGCATCCGGGATCCGGTCAGGAGCTCGAACAGATCGAGCAGCGCCTCGCGCTCGCGGAACCCGTACCAGAAGATCGAGATCGCGCCGAGCTCGAGCGCAGAGGTGGCGAGCCAGACCAGGTGCGAGTGAATTCGGTTCAGCTCGCACAGCAGGGTGCGCATCCAGCGGGCCTTCTCGGGCACCTCGACGTCGAGCAGCTGCTCGGCCGCCAGCACGAAGACGAGCTCGTTGGCTTGGAACGAGAGGTAGTCGATGCGCGGGCCGTAGGGAATGCACTTCCACCACGTCTTGTTCTCCATCGTCTTCTCGAAGCCGGTGTGGAGGTAGCCGATGACGGCCCTGACGCCGACGACGCGCTCGCCGTTCAGGTCGACGACCAGGCGCAGGACGCCGTGCGTCGACGGGTGGTTCGGGCCGAAGTTGACCTGGAGGATGTCGCCCGTCTCCATGAGCTCGGGCGTCACCTGGAGGATCGTCGGGACCGGCGACGGGATCCGCGAGCCCTCGTAGATCTTCTTGGGCGCGAGGATCGCCACGCTACTCCTCGCCCGAGAAGCGGACGGGCTCGCCGCCGATCGGGTAGTCCTTGCGAAGCGGGTGCCCCTCCCAGTCGTCGTCCATCAGGATCCGGACGAGGTTGGGATGGCCGTCGAAGCGGATGCCCATCATGTCCCAGGCCTCCCGCTCGTGCCAGTCGGCGGTCGGCCAGATCGAGACGACGCTGTCGGCGGCCTCGCCGTCGTGGAGCCACAACTGCACACGGACCCGTCGCGGGTCGGGGCCGAGCCGCAGCAGGTGGTAGTTGACCGCGAAGCGCTTCGGCTTCGGCTCGGGCAGGACGCCGTGGCCCTGCGTCATCGGCTCGTTGATGTTGCGGCCGCCGGCCGTGCCGTAGTAGCCGGACACGCCTGTCTCGCCCCAGCCGAGATAGTCGACCGGCGTGATGTCGCTGAGGAAGTTGAAGCCCTCGACGTCGCGCAGGTGCGTGCACGCTTCGCGCAGGCGCGCGGGGTCCACGACGAGGGTCGTCTCGCCGAGCGCCAGCTTGGTCTCGACGAGACCCGGCACGCGCTCGTAGGGGCTCATCGCGCGACCTTCTTTACAAGTGCCCCCGACCGGTCGCTGCAGACGGCCGCGCGGGCAAAGCCCGGGCGGCCTGAGGGCGACATCGCAAGCGACGTCGCAGTCAGGACGCGACCCCGCGGATCTCGTACGCGGGCGGGACGCCGGCCTGCACCTTCTCGTGCAGCCGGATGATCCCCTCCATGAGCGCCTCGGGGCGCGGCGGGCAGCCGGGAACGTGGATGTCGACCGCGAGGATCTTGTCGACGCCCTGGAGGATCGCGTAGTTGTTGAACATCCCACCCGAGCTGGCGCACGCGCCCATCGCGATCACCCACTTCGGCTCCAGCATCTGGTCGTAGATCTGCCGGATCGGGGCCGACATCTTGTGCGCCACGCGCCCGGAGACGATCAGCAGGTCGGCCTGGCGCGGCGAGGAGCGGAACGCCTCCATGCCGAAGCGCGCGATGTCGTAGCGCGAGGAGACGATCGACATCATCTCGATCGCGCAGCAGGCGAGCCCGAAGGTGTCGGGCCACATCGACTTCGCCTGCGACCACGCCACGGCCTTCTCGAGGGTCGTGAGGCCCAGCCGCGATTCGAGGTCGTCGGCGCCGAGCTCCTGCTCGAACACGCTTGGGACCTTCTCGCGCATCTGGATGCGCTCGGTGTTCAGGCCGAAGTCGGCCAGGCGCTTGGGCTTCCCTACCGCCACTCCAACGCTCCCTTCCGCCAGATGTAGACGAACGCGACCGCCAGGATCGCGACGAAGAACGAGAGCTCCCAGAACGCGAACCAGCCGAGGTCCTGCAGGACGACGGCCAGGGGGTAGAGGAAGACGATCTCGATGTCGAAGACGATGAAGAGCATCGCGGTGAGGTAGAAGCTGACGGTGAAGCGCTGCGCGACGAGCGGCCCAGTGGAAACGCCTGACTCGAACGGCAACATGCGCGCACGGTTCCGCCGTCGTGGCCGCGTCGCAAACGCGAACGACATCACGACCATCGAGGACGGGATCAGCAGCGCGAAGGTCCCGTAGATGAGGAACGGCAACCAGTTGTCGAGCATCCCACCTCCTTACCGCGGGCAACCTAGCACCTGGACCTTCGCTACGAGCGAGGTAGAAAACGGCTCAACGAAGCCTGCGCCGACTGTCACAAAGTCGGCTTCGGAAGCCCCCTGGTGACTTCTGGGGACGTTGCTACGATGAGGCCCATGGAGACCATCGAGCGCCCCGTCGAGGTGATCACGCTCACCGAGCGTGCCGCGGCCAAGATCCGTGACCTCCTCGCCGAGGAGCCGGAGGGCGAGGCGAGCGTCCTACGCGTCGCCGTTCAGGGCGGCGGCTGCTCAGGGTTCGAGTACGCGCTGGGCTTCGACAGCGGCGTCCAGGAGGGCGACCACGAGCTCTCGGTCCACGGCGTCGCGATCGTCGTCGACCCGTACAGCGCGCCGTATCTCCAGGGCACCGAGATCGACTTCCTCGACGGCCTCCAGGCCGGCTTCGCGATCAACAACCCGAACGTGACTGCCGCGTGCGGCTGTGGCCATTCGTTCCAGGTCGCGGAGGGCGAGGATACCGCCGAGGCCGGCGCGCCCGGCTGCGGCTCAGGCTGCTCCCACTAGCGACTCCCGGCGGCGTCTCGCCGCTTGCCTCCGTCCGTGCGCCGCTCTAGTCTGCCGCGGGTCAGCAACCCGGAGGTGGACTCGTGGAGGCCGTGTATCGCGTGTGGTCGGCCATCGTCGTTGTCGCAATCGTCGTCCAGGTCGGGCTCGCCGGATACGGGGCCTTCTACACCGCCAACAAGGTCGACAGCGCGCCCGTCAACCAGGACATCTTCGACGACGGCTGGGGCCTCCACGCCGGAGTCGGCTACCTCGTGGTGCTCCTCGGTCTGGTGTTCGTTCTGATCGCGCTCGCCGCCCGGGTCGGCAAGCAGCGGACGCTGCGCGTCCTCGGGCTCTTCGGCCTGATGATCCTGCAGGTGCTGCTGGCGTGGTTCGGGTTCGAGGTGCCGTTTATCGGCGTCTTCCACCCGATCAACGCCTTCATCATCCTT
Organism: uncultured Actinomycetes bacterium; assembly: GCA_963738205.1. Classification (GTDB taxonomy): domain Bacteria; phylum Actinomycetota; class Thermoleophilia; order Gaiellales; family Gaiellaceae; genus DATFQE01. Next base: position 636,736 of record CAVTVQ010000007.1, on the reverse strand, counting down.
GGCCTCGCCGGTGCGATCGCAGCGGCCGCCTGGAAAGGTGAGAGCAGAGCCGAGCGCCTGGCCGGCGGCGTCTAGGCGCTACTCCGGGTGGTTGTGCGCCCCGCCGCCGACGCGGTACGGCGTCTGCAGGCCTGCGTAGGCGACGTGCATCGTCAGGCCGGCGGCCGCGTGCTTCAGGTTGTGGCAGTGATCCATCCAGATGCCCGGGTTGTCGGCCCGGAAGGCGAGCTCGAAGCGCTCGTTCGACTCGACGTTGAGCGTGTCCGTCCACCAGGGACTGCCTGAGACGGCCACGCCGTCGCGGCTGAGCACGAGCGCGTGGTGCCCGTGCAGGTGCATCGGGTGCACGGAGGGGCTGTCGTTCTCGATCGTGACCTTGACGAGGTCGCCTTCCTCGACCATGAAGGTCGGGACGTCGGGATAGATGCCGCCGTTGATCGCCCACTGCATCCCAGGCCGGCCGTCGAAAAAGCCGGGCTTCCGCCCGATCTTCAGCACGAAGCTCCGGTCGAAGCGGCTCGACGCGTCGAAGGGCGTCGACTTCGGGCGGCCGTAGGCGGCGGGGTTGAAGTCGGTTCCGCCGGTCGGGGGCGGCAGGTCGCCCTGCCCGTCGGGGCTCAGAGCGAGGGCGGCCTCCGTGTCCTGCAGCCCGAGCTCGACGGCTCCCCGCGGCATGGTGAAGGCGACGTCGTAGCGGCCGCCGCCGGTGACGAGGAGCCTCGTGTTCTCCAGCTGCTGCGGCCCGTTGAGGTCCGTGCCGTCGATCGCCACGACCCTGAACGGCGTTCCGGCCACCGTGAACCGCTGCGGCGTGTCGTCGGTGTTGACCAGGCGCAGGCGGACGGGCTTCCCGGCGTCCACCCGCTGCTTGGTGAGCCCTTCGCCGCCGTTCAGCGTCGGCGTGCCGTCGAAGTCGTGGGCGACGGCGACCAGGTCGACCGCTCCCTGCGGGCCGGCTGCGGGCTCGATCACGAGCGCGCCGAACAGCCCTTTCCGCACCTCGGTCGAGGCGGCCTGGTGCGTGTGGTACCAGAAGGTTCCCTGTTGGTCGGGTCTGAATCGGTACGTGTGGCGCTCGCCCGGCATCACCGCGTCCTGCGTCACCCCGGCGACGCCGTCCTCCGCGTTCGGGACGTCCACCCCGTGCCAGTGGATCGAGACGCCTCCGTCTACGTCCACGTTTGCGAGCGTGACCTCGACGAGCTGACCGCGGCGAACGCGCAGCTCGGGGCCGGGGCTGCGACCGTTGAACGTGAGGCCGTCGATCGTGCGGCCGGAGGCCAGCCGGATCTGGCCCTGCCTCGCCGTCAGGGTGAAACGGACGTCCGCCTCGCCGTCCTGCGGTCCTTTCAGGACCGCCACGCTGGTCCCGTGCGCCGCTTCGTGGCCGGGCGGGGCCGTCCCGCCGCCGAGGTCGTGGGCGCCGTAGTCCATGACGTTGTACGTGCCCGGCAGGCGGCTCTCCCACCACATGCCCCCGAGCGCGAGCAGCCCGGCGAGCGCGAGCAGCCCGCCGACGACGGCGAGGATCCTGAGAGCGTTCGCGCGCACCGCGCCAAGGTACTCTCAAGATGTTCTCCTTCGTTAGCCTGGCCGCGTGAGCACTCCGGAGGTCGTCGACGTCACGATTCTCGGCGCAGGCCCGTCGGGCCTCAGCGCCGCCTACTACGTCGGTCATCGCGACGGCACCGTGCGCATCGTCGAGTCGCTCGAGCAGATCGGCGGCCAGGTGGCAGCGACCTATCCCGAGAAGCACGTCTACGACGTTGCCGGCTTCCCGAAGATCCTCGGCCAGAAGCTCGTGGACCTGTGCGCCGAGCAGGGCCTCCAGTACGGCGCCGACGTGCGGCTTGGCGAGGAGGCCAAGACGCTCGAACGCGTGACCGAGAGCGGCGACGAGCTGTTGGCGATGACGACCGAGTCCGGCAACACCTACCTCTCGCGCGCGATGATCGTCACCGCGGGCCACGGTGCCTTCGAGCCGCGCCGGCTCGGGATCGAGGGCATCGACGAGTGGCTGGGGCGAGGGCTCCACTACGTCGTGCGCGAGAAGGCGCAGTTCGCCGGCAAGCGCTGTGTCATCGTCGGCGGCGGCGACTCGGCACTCGACTGGACGCTCGGCCTGCAGGACACCGCCGACCTCCCGATCACGCTCGTGCACAGGCGCGACCGCTTCCGGGCGTTGGAGTCGTCGATGAACGAAGCGCGCAGACTGGAGTCCGAGGGGTCAGTGAGAATCCTGACGCCGCACGAGATCCGCGAGGTTCACGGCGACGGCTCGATCGAGGCGATCACGATCGAGGACACGGGCACCGGCGAGCTCGAGCGCTACGACTGCGAGGCGCTGATCACGCTCCTCGGGTTCGTCTCTCACCTCGGCGCGATTGCCGAGTGGGGGATCGAGCTCGAGGGCAAGCGCCAGCTTCGGATCGACCCGATGACCTGCGAGACCTCGATGCCCGGCGTGTACGCCGCCGGGGACGTGGCGGGCTACCCGGGCAAGATCACGCTGATCACCGTCGGCATGGGCGAGGCGGCGGTTGCCGCGAACAACGCAATCGCCCGCATCCGCGGCGAAAAAGTCCAGCCCAAGTACTCGACGGACTAACCCCGAGCGGGCGAGGAAAATCGCCCGCGCAGGGCGTCCCTCGTTCGAGGGACTGAGCCTTGTCCACGGGTTTGCTGACGCCGATTGTTACGAGGCTGATGGGACGCGTAACAGTCGAATGTCTGGCCTGTGGGGCCGCGCGGAGCGTCGTCCACGCCGAGCGCCGCCGGCTCGAGCCCGGCGAGTGCTCCCGGTGCGGCTACGTCGGCTGGGCCCGCAGGAGCGAGCTGACCGAGACGCTCCGTCGCGCCCTACGCGAGCGGACGACCGAGTCGCGCCGTCTTCGCCCTGTTTAGGCGAGCCTCGCGGCTATGCTCGCGGAGTGAGTAGCGTCCAGCGGGACAAGGAACTCTGGGGCGGTGAAACCACGAAGGCGGTCGCCAACTTCCCGGTTTCCGACGAGCCGATTCCGGCCTCGGTCGCGCGTTGGCTCGGGCGCATCAAGGGTGCCGCGGCACGCGTAAACGCCGACCTGGGGCTACTCGACGCCGACAAGGCCGAGCGGATCGCCGCCGCCGCGGAGCAGGTCGCCTCGGGCGAGCTCGACGACCAGTTTCCGATCGACGTGTTCCAGACCGGCTCGGGCACATCCTCCAACATGAACGCCAACGAGGTCCTGGCGACTCTCGCCGGCGAGGACGTCCATCCCAACGACGACGTCAACATGGGCCAGTCCTCGAACGACGTCTTCCCGTCGGCCGTCCATCTCGCGGCGCTCGACGAGCTCACGAACGACCTGATTCCCGCGCTCGCGGGGCTGGCCGCGACACTGGAGACGAAGGCACGCGAGTTCGACGACGTCGTCAAGTCCGGCCGCACGCACCTGATGGACGCCGTACCGGTGACGCTCGGCCAGGAGTTCGGCGGCTACGCGGCGCAAGTGCGCCAGGGAGTCGCCCGCGTGCGCGCGACGCTCCCGCGTGTGGGGCAGATCCCGCTCGGCGGCACCGCGGTCGGCACCGGCCTGAACACGCACCCCGAGTTCGCCGAACGGGTGCGCGCGCGGCTCTCCGAGGAGACGGGGCTCGAGATCCTGCCGCCGGCCGACGCATTCGAGTCGCAGGCGGCGCGCGACGCCCTCGTCGAGGCGTCGGGCGCGCTCAAGGTCGTGGCGGTCTCGCTGACGAAGATCGCGAACGACCTGCGGCTGATGGGCTCGGGCCCGCGGGCGGGCCTCGCCGAGCTGTTCCTCCCCGAGCTGCAGAAGGGCAGCTCGATCATGCCGGGCAAGGTCAACCCGGTCATCCCCGAGGTGGTCACCCAGGTGTCGGCCCAGGTGATCGGCAACGACACGGCGATCACCGTCGGCGGCCTGCAGGGCCACTTCGAGCTCAACGTCTTCGTCCCGCTGATTGCGCGCAACCTCCTGCAGTCGATCCGACTGCTCGCCTCGGCCGCACGCCTGCTCGACGAGAAGTGCGTGGCCGGGATCGAGGCCAATCGGGAGCAGGCCGAGCGCTACGCAGAGTTGACGCTGTCTGCCGCGACCGCGCTCAATCCGTACATCGGCTACGACAAGGCCTCGGAGATCGTCAACGAGGCTGCCTCGTCCGGGCGCTCGCTGCGCGAGGTCGCGCGCGAAGCCGGTGTCGACGAGGAGACGCTCGACCGGGCGCTCGACTACCGCGCGATGGCCAAGCCGCACGACGACCGCTGAGCAGGGTCCCTCACTTGGCCGTCGGGACCTGGACGAGAGCCGGAGGATCTCGACCTGGTCGGGTGTAGAGGGGCCGTCCCCCGCAGGAGAGGGGTATCTGCCGGACGGCCCCCCGCTAGCGCTGGTGTGTGCTTCCAGAGCTAGTTCCCGAGAGATCACGCGCGTTTGGATCGCCGCACTTCTAACGGCCGGATCCACGAATGTCAACTGGAAAGCCGACTGTAAAGCGTCTACGAAATGGACAGCGCAATGGCAAGACGTCTACACCGTAGTCGCGTTAACGGCCCCAAAAAGGGGCGGCCGGTAAGTAGCGATGATTGCAAGACGCCCACAGTTGTCGGTTGATATCCCTTGTAGAGGGATCTAGATTGAGCCAACGCTATGTCATCCGGCGCTTTGCCGGGCTCGGTCCACAAGAGGGGAGAAACGACACATGGGAGTGAAGTCCTTCGGGGCGTTGCTCGCGCTCGTTGCGCTGGCGGCCGTCGTCGCGGTCGTGCCGGCTTCCAAGGGTGCAGGCGACGAATCCACCTCGACCTACGTCGTGCAGCTGGTCCAGGCGCCCGCCGTCAGCTACGACGGCGGCATCGCAGGACATCCAGCGACGAAGCCGGCGAAGGGCAACAAGCTCGACAGGCAGTCGGGCAAGGTCCGTGGCTACACGGCCTACCTCGACCGGCAGCATTCCGAGGCGCTCGCCGAGGTGGGCGATGCTGACAAGCTCTACGACTACAACATCGCCTTCAACGGCTTCGCGGCGAAGCTGACCGGCGCACAGGCCAAGGCGATCGCGAAGGTGCCGGGCGTCCTGTCCGTCGAGGCAGACGTCATCTACGAGGCCGACACGGCCACCACGCCGCACTACCTCGGCCTCGACAGCCCGCACGGCATCTGGCAGCGGCTGGGCGGCGTCACCGGCAAGTCCGGTGCCGGCGAGAACATCGTCATCGGTGACATCGACTCGGGCATCACGCCTGAGAGCGTCAGCTTCACGGACCGCAAGATCAAGCCGAGCAAGCTCGGCAAGGTCGAGTACGGGCCGGTCGACGTTGGCCCGCCGCCCGAAGGCTGGGCGGGGACGTGCCAGACCGGCGAGGAATGGACCGTGTCCGACTGCAACAACAAGCTGATCGGCGCCCGCTACTTCAACGCCGGATTCGGCGGCGACGCGGGCATCAACACGAACCGGCCGTGGGAGTTCAACTCCCCTCGCGACTACAACGGGCACGGGACGCACACGGCATCCACCGCCGGCGGTAACAACGGCGTTCCCGCGACCGGAGCCGCCGAGGTGTTCGGCAAGGTGAGCGGAATTGCGCCGCGCGCCCGGGTTGCCATGTACAAGGCGCTGTGGTCGACGCAGGACTCGTCGACGGCCAGCGGGTCGGGGATCGACCTGCTCGCCGCGATCGACGCTGCGGTCGGCGACGGCGTAGACGTCATCAACTACTCGATCAGCGGCACGTCGACCAACTTCCTCGACGGCGCCGAGATCGCGTTCCTGAACGCGGCCGACGCAGGCGTCTTCGTCTCCGCTTCGGCCGGAAACAGCGGACCCGGCGCTTCGACGGTTGCGCACCCGAGCCCATGGATCACCACCGTCGCCGCCGAGACGCACGACCGCGTCGGCGCTGGCACGGCCGTGATCGACGGCGTGACCTACGACGGCGCGTCAGCAGGCACCGGCTCGGCAACCGGCGAGCTGGTCACGTTCGGCACCGCAGGGTCGCCGGCGCGGCTCTGCCAGCTCAACACGCTCCCCGCCTCGGCGGCCGGCAAGGTCGTCTTCTGCGAGCGCGGCGTGAACGCCCGCATCGAGAAGAGTTTCGAGGTGGCGCGTGTGGGCGGCATCGGGATGATCCTCGTCAATCCCACCGTCAACTCGCTGAACGCCGATCTGCACTTCGTGCCGACGGTTCATCTGCAGGACGACGCGTACGCAGCCGTCGTAGCAGCGGCGACCGCCGGCGGAAAGACGGCGTCGATCGACGGAGAGATCCTGTTCAATCAGCCGGCGCCCTTCATGGCGGCCTTCTCGTCTCGCGGGCCCCTGACGGCCGGGGCGGGCGACCTGCTCAAGCCGGATATCGGTGCTCCCGGCGTCGACGTGCTTGCAGCCGTGGCCCCGCCGGGGAACCGCGGTCGGCAGTTCGACCTGTTCAGCGGCACGTCGATGTCGGCTCCGCACATCACCGGCATCGCGGCGCTGTTCAAGCAGGCGCATCCGAACTGGTCGCCGATGGCGATCAAGTCGGCGCTGATGACCACTGCGACCAATCCACTGGACACGTTCACGGATACCGCCACAGCCGACGCGTCGGCGTTGCGTGCCTTCGCGGACGGGGCCGGCCACGTGCAGCCGACGCCTGCTCTCGATCCGGGCCTCGTGTTCGACAGCGACGCCAACGACTGGCTCGCGTTCCTGTGCGGTGCCACCAGCGGCGTCAATCCGGCGGTCTGCGCCCAGCTGACGGCCGCCGGCTACTCGTTCGACCGCAGCGACATGAACGTCCCGTCGATTGCGATCGGCGATCTCGCGGGCGTTCAGACCGTCAAGCGGCGCGTGACGAACGTCGACGACCGCACGGCGACGTACACGGCCGCCGGTTCGCTCGCGGGAGTGGACGTGTCGGTGTCGCCGGCGTCGTTCTCGATCGCTCCCGGCCAGACGAGGACGATCGAGGTCTCGTTCACGCGCAGCACGGCCGCGCTCAACAAGTACGTAGGCGGCTCGCTGACGCTGGCGGGTGGCGGGCACTCGGTCCGCATCCCGCTCGTCGTCCGGCCGGTTGCGTTCGGCGCGGCGACCGAGGCGAGCTCGAACGGCTCGCCGGTGAGTTGGCAGGTGCGTGTCGGCTACAACGGCCCGCTCAACGCGACCGTCGGCGGGCTCGTCCCGGCGACGCAGACGCCGTTCACCGTCGCGCAGGATCCGGACCAGACGTTCGTCCGGACCGATCCGACCGGAACGGTCAAGACCGACGTCGTCGTCGCACCCGGCGCGGTCTTCCGCGCGGGCATCTACGAGGACGCGATCACGCCGAACGACACCGACCTCGACATGTTCGTCTTCAGCGGCGCCACGCAGGTCGGCGCCAGCGCTGACGGCGACTCGAACGAGGAGGTCACGCTGAGGAACGGCGGGGCCGCGCCGGTGACGCTCAGCGTCTACATCCACGGGTTCAGCACTGGGAGCTCTCCGTCCGCAACCGGCACGTTGTTCACGTGGACGGTCGGCACCGTGCCCGCCGGGAACACGACGCTCTCCGGCGTCGTCAGCCCGGCCGCCGTGGGGATCCAGACCCACACCGCGTCGTTCTCCGGCCTCGCGCCGAACACGCGGTACCTCGGCCGTGTGGACTACAACGACGGGACGAACGCCCTCGGGCGCACGCTCTTGTCGATTCGCACGCCGTAGGGCGAACGATGATCGAGGGGCCGGCAACGCCGGCCCCTCGTCTCTTTTGCGGGACGCCGGAGTCTCCGGCACGCAGGTCTGGCACGATTAGACGGTGCGGGCTCGGCTTGCGTGGACCCTCCTGCTGCCGGCGTTGGTCGTCACCGAGCACGTCGGCCATGTGCTCGTCCACCGGATCCAGGAGCCCGACGCGCACGCCCGGGCACAGCTGTTGGCCCATACGGGCCACGGCTACATGGGCTACTTGCAGGAGGTTGTCGGTGTCTGCGTGATCCTCGTCGGGGCTGCGCTCGTGGCGCGCGTCGCCGCCGGATTCCGAAACCGGCCGCTGCGAGTCATGCCGTCGTGGTGGTGGGCCGGTCTGCCGGCCGTGGCCTTCCTGCTTCAGGAATGGTTCGGCGAGCTCGTGCACGCCGGCGCGATCGAGTGGTCGCCGCTGCTCGAGCCGGTGCTGGCGCTCGGCGTCGCGCTCGAGCTCATCTGCGGCGTGCTCTGCCTGGTGCTCGTACGCAAGCTGCTCGTCGCCGCGCACACGGTGGGTCGCGCGCTCGCCGGGGCATTGGAGCGCCGGCCGCGGCTTGCCACTCTGGCGATCGAGGCCTGCACACCACAGTTCGCGCGGCCCCGCCTGGTCGCGCTCGCCGGCGGAGCCGGCGAGCGCGCACCGCCCGCCTTCGGTTAGCCGGGAACGCGAGGCTCGCGGTCGCGGCCTCGCGACACGACAACACCGAAGGAGGAGTCTTCATGGTCCTGCCGGGAAGGCTGGCCGGACTCGCCGAGGCCGCCGAGCTCTTCGGCGTCAGCAAGCGAACGGCAAGCCGCTATACGTTACGAAGCGACTTCCCCAGCCCGGTCGCGCGACTCCGGGCCGGGCCGATCTGGCTCGAGGACGACTTGCGCAGCTGGGCCGCGCCCGCGCCCCCCGTCAGACGAGGCCGACCACCGCGAACCGCCCGACAAGCGCACTCGACGTCGTAGCGAATCGACCGTTCGCGCTTGACTTTTCTCGTCCGAGGCCCGATAGACTCGCGAAGATATAGGGGGCGAGATGGAGGCGGCCCCTCTCCGTCTCGCGCCCCGGTATCCGGATGTCAGTGCAGGGCCCGCGACTAGGACCGATCCTCTCCCCGAGGATCGCGCGCAAGCAGGGGCCGCCTCCGGGCGGCCCCTGCGCATGCCGCGAGCGCAGCGCTAGCCCTTGGTGCCCGAGGCGGCGCAGACGACCTGGCTGAAGTTGAGGCTGGCCTTGCTGCCCTTGCTTCCGGTCGCCAGGATCGTCCCACCGTTGCAGCGGTCGGCGCTCGTGCCCAGCCGGACGACGAAGCTGCCGGCGGCGCTCGCCTTCACGGTCCGAAGGGTCTTGACAGTGTTGTCCGTCGACCTGACGGTGACGGTCTCGCCCGACTTGAAGCCGCTGCCCTTGACCGTGAGCGGTGCGAGGCTGACCGGAATCAGCCGAGCGCGGCCCGCCGGGCTGCCGAGAAGCGCGCCTGCGGGCTTCCTCTTGGCACTGTCTCCGCCGGGGACGAGCGTGCCGGCGCCCATCGTCGCGGAGACGAGTAGCGCTGCGGCCAGAACGATCGTGAAGAGTGCGAGCAGGATCTTCATGGGCTCTCTCTACCCCTTCCTACGTCGCCGAAAACGCGTTCCGTCACATTCGAGTATGCCGCTCGCCGGTTGCAGGCGTCGGCCGGACAGGTCAAGATTGCGGCCGACCTCGGGGAGAGGAACCTGATGTCTGGAGGGCCGCGGCGCGCGGCCCTTCCTTTACGCTCAGCGGCCGTGCGCCGATCCGCGCTCCTGCTCGTGCTGCTCGCCTTCGCAGCCGGCTGCATGGGCGGCGACACCGTCGCGATCGACCAGTCAGAGCTGAAGGGGTTGGTGTTGCAGCCGAGCGACCTTCCACGCGTCTTCACGCGCTTCGACGAAGGGCGTCAGGTTCGGCTCGACCAGCCGGGCGGCACCCTGGCCGACGTGGGGCGGTTCGGCCGGCAGGATGGGTGGATTGCGCGCTACCGCCGTGCGGGCACTCCGTCCACGAGCGGGCCGCTGGTGATCGAGTCCAGGTCCGACGTGTTCGAGAAGGCCGATGGCGCGCGCGGCGAGCTCGAGAGAATGCGCTCGAACCTGATCGAGGGGCTGCACCTGGAGGAGACGGCGCCGGGCCTCGGCGACGAGAGCTTCGTCGCCACCGGAACTCAGGGGAGCGGGCGCTTTGCCGTGCGCTTCTACCTCGTCGGCTGGCGCCACGAGAACGCGACCGCCTCGGTGTTCGCGAACGGCTTCGCCGGCAAGGTGACGCGCCGGGACGTCCTCGAGCTCGCCCGCAAGCAGCAGGCGAGGCTGGAGGCCGCTAGCCCCTAGGCGGGCACATCACCTGGGGCAGCTTGTAGACCGCGAAGCTGCCGCGGGCTCCCCGGGCGACGGCGACCAAGCCGTCGCAGCGGTCGAAGGGCATGCCTGTGAAACGGACCAGAAAGGTGCCGGCGGCGCCCGCCGTCACGGTGCGCGAACGCAGGCGGCCGTTGGAGGAGGCGACGACGACGACCCGCTCGGCGGCGAGGAAGCGACTGCCTCGGAACGCGACGGGATGCGCCGTGGCGAGTCGGAGGGAGGCGATCCGCTTGGCGGTCGAGGCCTCCACTCGGGCGGCGGCCGGAAGCGCCAGAGCCAGTGCGACGGCGAGGGCAACGAGCGCCTTCACCTCGACAGTATGCCTCGTTGCGCACAAAGTCCGCTGGGCGTATAGTCGCGCCCGCACCATGCGCGTAGCCGCCACGAGCGGCTTTCTTCGCGGCTAGGAAAGGGGAGAGAACAGATGATGCGACGCATGCTGGTCGCCACGACCTGCGTGGCGGCCCTTCTCGTCGCGGGAGCCACGCCAGCCCTCGCCGACGACGACCCACCGCAGCAGCCCAAGCTGCCGCGGGAGCTCAAGACTTTCTCGGTGTCGGGGCCCTCCGGCGTCTGGGACTTCCGTGACGTCGACCTCGGAACCGGGATCACCGAGTGTCCGCAGGCTCGCATGAACGTCGAGCCCGATGAGCTTGCTCGCAGGGACAAGGATGAGGTCGAGAAGCTCAGCGACAAGGGCGACGACCACCGCACCAACACGGAGTACAGCTGCTTCCCGCAGAACGAGACGTCGATCGATGTCAACCCGACCCATCGTAAGAACCTCGTCGGCGGTGCCAACGACTATCGGCTCGGCTGGGCGTCCTCGGGCTTCTACGCCTCCGTGGACGGCGGTACTCGCTGGTACGACGGGTGGATTCCGTTCCCGTCGCTGCCCAACGGCGACAACCTCGACGGCGGCGGCGATCCCGCGATCGTCTTCGACCGCAACGGGGTCGTCTACTACGCCGACATCAACTTCAACCGGACCGACGACACGAACGGCGTCTGGGTCTCGCGCTCGACCAACGGGGGCTTCACGTGGAGCCGTCCGTGCGTCGTGCTCTCCGACACCGCCCCTTGCGGCGGGCCGGGCGATCCGCGCCAGCCCGGTGACGGCACGGTCGCGTTCACGCCGGAGAACGAGGCGACGCCGCCGTTCGGCAGCTCCGCCAACTTCAGCGTGACGTTCAACGACAAGGAGTACATCGCCGCAGGGCCACGGCCGGCGGGCGTCGCTCCCAAGTGCTACAAGCCGGTCTCGAAGGCGCCGTTGAACCCGGGTGACCCAGGCTGCCCGGCGGCGAACATCGGGCCCGACCGGATCTACGTCACGTGGACGAGCTTCACGAACCCGGTCGGCACACCCGGCTTCATCACCGACTCCAAGATCGTCGAGAGCCACTCTGACGACATGGGCCGGTCATGGTCGCCGCAGCACACGATCAACGGCAGCGCCGCCTTCTGTGTCGGCGCGTTCGCCGGCGGCACTGCGTGTGACGACAACCAGTTCTCGGTCCCGACGGTGAACCCGGAGACGGGCCACCTGTGGGTCGCGTTCGAGAACTTCGACACGCCGGACGAGAACCAGTGGCTCGTCGTCCGGTCGAACGACGGCGGCGCGACGTTCTCGCCGCCGAGGCACATCACGCCCACCTTCGACGTCAACATGCGTCTGAAGGCGGACTGCGTGGCCCGCGGTGCGGCGCGCGTGCACCTGACCAACAGCTGCTTCCGGGTCCCGTTCACGGGCGCGATCGTCGCGGACAAGCGCGGCGGCTCGTTCGCGGACGACCTCTACTTCGTGATGTTCGACAACCGCAACGGCACGCGGAACAGCACGAACACCGACGTGTTCTTCTTCAAGTCGCTGAACGGTGGGGCAACCTGGATCGGGCCGACGCGGGTGAACAACGATCCGTCGACGGCGCCTGCAAATCGCGACTGCGGGCGCAGCGCCGCTGAGCCGGCCTGCCCGGCCAACACGGACACGGGCAACGACCAGTTCTGGCCGTGGATCGACGTGAACGCGCGAGGGCACATCAACATCGCCATGAAGGACCGGCGGTTGGACACCGACTCGACGGCGATCGAGTGGCCTACGAGCCGGTTCCGGCCCGGCAACTACCTCGTCTGGACGTTCGGCGCTCAGTGCACCGCACGCCACGGCACGCTCGGCGAGTGCATCGGCGGCCAGGCGACCGTGCTCGACCAGCCGGTCGCACCGGTCAACCCCTCGGGTGCGTACCCGGGTGCCGGCCCGGCGTCCCTGGGCGACTGGGACAACTTCGGCATCTCGGACGTGCCGTCGAACTTCGACTACTGCTTCCGCGCCGGCATCTTCTGCGGCGACTACGAAGCGGTGACGGTGGAGGGCGGCAACGCGTACTCGTTCTCCACTGATGCACGGAACGGCCGCTCGGCAGGTGGCCCGGCAGGCGGTGCAACGGTGCCGTCGCAGCCCGGTCGCAACCCGGCCTGCGAGCAGTCCGACGTGTTCGTCGACCACTACGGATCGGACCGGGGATCGAACGGCCAGAACCATGCCAAGCCGTCCGACGCGCTCTTCCTCGTGACGCCCTGTCCGAAGGACGAGTAACGCTCAACGACATCGAAGCAGAAGGGGCCGCTTTCGCGGCCCCTTCGCTTCCTCCGGAGAGAGCCCTCGGCTACTCGGCCGGCCGACTGGTCACGCGGGCGTAGACCTTGCCCTCGGCGCACTCGTCGGCGAGCTTCACCTGTCCGCTCTGGCCGCCGCCCTCGAACGAGATCTCGGCGTCGTGGTCCTCGCGTTCGTCGAACGTGATCTTGTAGTCGCTGTCCTCGAACAGCGTGTGCCAGTCGTCGTAGACGTCCTCGAGGTCGCCGTCGGCGAAACCCTCCACGACGCGTGACGGGCCTGCTTCCTCGGACTTCACCCAGGTGACGGATTCCGGGGTGGGGAAGTCCGCGGGCAGCCCCGTCTCGCCGGACATCGCCGTCATCTCGCAAATCGGCGCGAATGCAGCGCCGCGCTCTGCCTCGCGCTCGGCTTCGCTCTCGCTCTCGTTGTCGCCGCCGCAGGCGGCCAGCGCGAGACCGAGCATGAGGACGAGCAGCAGGCCGAAGCCCTTTCTCCGCATAAAACCCTGCCTTCCGTCGGGATAGAGGAAACTGGATCCTAATTGGCGGCGTAGGCTGCCGCCCGTGCAGATCGCGCTCCAGGTGGTCGTCACGGGTCTTGCGGCCGGCGGCGTGTACGGCCTCGTCGCGATCGGATTCTCGCTCGTCTACCGGCTGACCGGAACGATCTACCTCGCGTTCGGCGATCTGATCGGACTGGGCGTCTTCACCACGCTGCTGGTGGCGGCGGGAACGGGGCCCGTCACCCAGACCAACGTCCCGGTGGGTCGATTCCTCCTCGGCGCGGTGCTCGGTGTCTTCGTGTGCGTTGTCGTGGCCGCCGGGGGCTACCTGCTCGTCGTCGAGCCGTTCCTGGCTCGCGGCTCGACCCTTGGTTGGGCCGGCGGCACGCTCGCGCTCGCCTTCGCCGTCCACGCGCTGCTCGACTCCGTCTTCCCGCGACCGGCCTACGTCTTCCCGGACCCGATCCCGTTCAGACGCATAGGCGAGAGCGGGTTCGTCACCGTGGCGGGCGCGTCCGTGCAGGTTCGGGCTCTCTACGTCGCCGCGGTGGCGCTGGTGCTGGCGGCGTTCGTGGTGTGGGCCGTCGATCGCACGCGCTTCGGACGTGGGCTCCAGGCAATCGCCTCGGACCCCGAGGGCGCACTCGTGGTGGGCGTGCCGGCGGCCCGGCTCGTGCCGCTCGCATTCGGCCTGGCGGGCGGGGTCGCGGCGCTGGCCGCGATCACGGCGGCCCCGAGCGCGCCGGTTTCGGTCGACACGGGAACGCTGCTCGGCGTGAAGGGCCTGGCAGCTGCCCTCGCCGTTCGCTTCGCCTCGCCGGTGCTCGCATTCGCCGCAGGGGCGGTGCTCGGGCTCCTCGAGGCCGCGATCGCCAACGTCCACATCGCCGGCGCCCAGCTCGGGCCCGCCTACACGTCGGTGATCCCCCTTGCCCTCGTGCTGCTCTGGCTCGCCGTTCGGCCGCCGCGCGAGGCGCTGGAGGCGGTCGAGTGAGCGCCGTCGGCAGCGCGCTCGGCCGGACCGCCCGCGCGTTTCGCGATGCACGGCGCGATGCGGCCGCGGACTGGGCACCGACCGGGTGGCTCGCGCTTGCGGTCATCGTCGTGGCGGCGCTCGTTCCCCTCGCGCTGCCCTCCTCGGTCCGCGTCGACGGCCTCGCGGACACCGGCTACCTCGCCGTGGCCGCCGTGGGGCTCGGCTTCGCCGTCGGCGTGGGCGGGATCCCCTCGCTTGCACAGGGCGCGTTCGTCGGTATCGGCGCGGTGACCGCGGCGCACGCCGTGAGCGCCGGCTGGCCGGCGCTGGGCTCGGCCGTCTTCGGCGCCGCGCTCGCGGCGGTCGGCGGCGTGGTCGTCGGGGTCGGGATCGCCCGGCTTCGGCCCGCCTACGTCGTCGCTGCGACGTGGCTCGCAACGTGGCTGTTCGCGCTCGCGCTCGATGCCTTCCCCTCCCTGTCCGGCGGTGCGCGCGGCCTCGTCGTCCCGCCCGAGCCGATCCTCGGTTTTACCCCGACGCCCACCGTCCACTACGAGGTCGCGCTCGCACTGGTCGTGCTCGCGGTGCTGGGCCACCGCACGCTCGCCCGGAGCTCCTTCGGGCTCTCGCTCCGTGCCGCGGCGCAGCGGCCCGCCGGCGCGGCCGCGCTCGGCGTCAGGATCGCGCGCCTGCGGCTCGCGGCCTTCGCCGGCTCGGCCGCGTTGGGCGGGCTCGCCGGCGGGCTCGCCGTGCAGCTGGCGGCGGTGGCCGACCCTGAGGCCTACGGCTCCTTGCTGTCGTTCAAGCTGCTCGTAGCCGTGCTCGTCGGCGGCGCGGCCACCGCGCTGGGCCCGGTCGCCGGAGTCCTCGCGCTCGGCGTCCTCTCGCTCGCGGCGGGGCTTCTCGCGGACGTCACGGGGGCCGACGAGGCGCGCTTCGGGCCGCTGCTCGCCGCGCTGCTCCTGCTCGTCGTCCTGACCCTCGGTAGCGACGGGATCGTGCCGACACTGGCTCGACTGCACCGGCGGATCCAGCCCGCCGTCGAGCCGCTCGCTCCCGCTCGGCCTCCGGAGGTGGCGGAGGTCGAGGCTCGCGGGCTGGCGAAGCGCTTCGGCGGTGTGGTCGCCTTGCGATCGTTCGACCTCAGGCTGCGGGCCGGCAGCGTCGCCGCCTTGATCGGGCCGAACGGGTCGGGCAAGACGACCGCCTTGCGCCTGCTCGCCGGCACGCTCGGCCCTGACGCCGGCGGCGTCTGGCTGAACCGCGAGGAGGTGACCGGCGCTCCGACCGCCGAGCGTGCCCGCCGCGGGCTGGTGCGGACGCTGCAGGCCGGTGCGGTGTTTCCCGAGCTGACCGCCCTCGAGAATGCGATCGTCGGTGCCTCACTCCGCCGGCGCCACGGCGGAGCCCTCCGCGCGCTGATCGCGTCGCCGAAGGCGCGCGAGGAGGCCAGGCTCACGCGTGCGCGCGCTCTCGGGGCGCTCGAGGCCGTCGGCCTGCGGCAGCTGGCCGACGAGCCGGCCGGGACCCTGAGCGGCTCGGAGCAGCGCCTCGTGATGATCGCTGCGGCGCTCGCGACGGAGCCGTGCGTGCTCCTCGTCGACGAGCCGTCGGCCGGAGCCGGCCCGGCAGACCTCGAGCGGCTCGCGCTCCTGTTCGAACGGCTGTCCGCGGAAGGGCTCGCGGTCCTGGTCGTCGAGCACAACCTGCGCCTCGTGCGCGCGATCGCAGACGACGTCGTCGTCCTGGACGCAGGCGTAGTCCTCGCGACGGGCTCGCCGGACGAGGTCGCCCGCAACCCTGCCGTGCGGACCGCCTATCTCGGTCGGCGACAGCTATAGATTCCTCGATTTTGCGCCGGGCCGTCACGCTCACTTCGCTGCTGCTGACCACCGCCTCGTGTGGCGGCGGCGGCGGCAGCAGCTCCTCCTCCGCCGACGCGGAGTCGTTGACGGTCGTGGTCAACGCTCCCTTCTCCCGGAGCACCTACATCGGCGACTCGATCGCACGAGGCGCCGAGCTCGGAGCGGCCAGAGCCGGCGTGATCCAGACCGAGAACGGCAACTACAGGCTGCACATCCGGCGACTCGACAATGCGCTCTCGCCGCGGCGAGCCGTCGCGAACGTCCGCCGCGCGGTGGCGGACGGGGCGATCGCGGTCGTCGACGAGGGCACGGGGGTCGACGCCTCGTGGGAGATCGCCGAGCGAGACGAGCTCCCGCTCGCGATCACGTATCAGGGCGGCAGGGGTCTCGTCGATGCCGACGCGCGCCCGAACGTCTTCCGCATCGCACCGACCGATCGCGGCATCTCGTTCCGGCTGGCCGAATACCTGATCCCGAAGGGCCTGCGGGTTGCGCTCATGACCGACGACTCGGGCTACGGGCAGGAGGGCCGGGCGGCGCTGGCCAAGTCCTTCGGCGCCAACCCTGAGGCGGTGGCGGCGCGGTTGGAGCTGCCGTCCGCCGCGCCCGATCTCGCGCCGCAGTTGCTGCGCGCTCGGCGCAGCGGCGCCACCGCCCTCCTCGTGTGGGCTCAGCCGGCCACGATTGCCAAGGTCCTCACCGCCGCACGCAGCCGCGGGTGGGACGTTCCCGTGTACACGGCTCCGAGCGGTGCCGATCCGCTCCTACGGCAGCAGCTCGCCGATCACCCGGACTGGGTCGACGGGCTCGTCTTCGCCGGCGGCCGTATGACAGCGGAACTGGGGCCTGAGGCGTGGAACGCCTTCCAGACCCAGTTCGAATCGAGCTTCGGGGCCGACCTCGTCGGCGTTCGGACGTCGGACGGCGAGCGCGTCGTGCAGCCGCCGGAGTACGCGATGTACTCCTACGACTTCGTCAACGTCCTGGCGGCCGCGCTTCGCCAGGCGGGCGGCGCCGCCGACCGGGGCGCCCTCCTCGACGCGCTCAACGAGGTCACCGTGCGCGGGGCGAACGGCGACGAGCGCGGTTTCAACCTGCATAGCCACGAAGGCGTGGTGGATGACGACGTCTACTTTGCGCGCTTCGACGACATGACGTTCGCGCCGGTCAAGGACGATCCCCTCTCCTCGACGCTGCCCGTGATCGATCAGCTGAGGTGATCAGACCGGCCGCCCTCGCGGGTGCGGCAGCCATCGCCGCCTGCGCGCCTGTCTCGGCGGCTGCGCGGCCCCTGCTGCTCCCATCGCCGACGGCGCCGCTCGACGCGACGGTCCCGCTCCGGTCGACGGCGCAACCAACTGAGCTGCGGCTGCCGCTCGCTGCCCGCATGGACAGCCGCGAACGGGTGGTTGCCGACGTGCTGGCGGAGGGCCGCGTCGTCCGGGTGCGGGTACTGCAGCGGCTGACGCTCACGGGGACGGGCGACTACTTCTTCACCGTTCCGGCTCCGCTGCGGGACGTCCGCGGAGGTCCGGGCTCCCAGTCCGAGCCGGGGTTTCGTCGCGACGCCGTGATCTGGCAGGGCTTTGCGAGCCGTCGCCGGGTCCTGGCGGCGGCAGCCGAGCTCGAGCCCGGACCGGCCGCCGCGGGGCTCCCGCTCCACCTGGAGCTCACTGCCACCGTCGACGGCCGGCCACTCGAGAGAAGCGAACCGCGCACCGGCCGGCTCCGGCTCGAACTGAAGCTGCGGAACACGACCGCCGTGCGCGCACAGACCTTCTCGGCCCGCCCGGCCAGCACCGTCGCCGTTCGCCGCATCGCCGCACGGGTCGTCTCGCAGGTGCGAACCGGCGCGAGCCCCGACCAGCCGACCCTCGAGGTCGAGGGGCCGATCAGGCCGCGAACCGCCGTCGTCGCTGCGCCCCTCGTCGTCGCAGGCGAGGTGCGGCTACCGGCCCGGGGGCTGGACGACGCGGTGGTCACCGGCGGCTCGCTCGTGCGGCGCCCAGGCGGCGTCGGTGTCCGCTTTCGCCTCGTCCTGGCCGGGCCCCGACAGCTGGGCGCGACGATCTCGTTGACGGGCGCGGTGCGCGATGCGGTCTTCCCGCGCGCCTCGCTCACGGCGAAACCGAGCGCCACGGCGGCACTCGCGAACGGCGCGAGTACAGGGCCGCGCACGGTCGCCGGGGTTGCGCGCTTGCTCCTTCGCCTCGCCCGTGTGCGCCAGTACGACGCCTTCCTGGCGAATCCGGCACCCGCAGGCTCCGTGCAGGCCGTCTACAGCTTTCGAACCGTCGAGCCGCTCTCGGCAGCGGCGACTGCCTCCGCATCGAACGAAGGCGGCGTGGCCAGGCCGCTGGTCGTCCTGCTCCTAGCGCTCCTCGGCGCGGGAGGCCTCGCCGTGCTCTGGGCCCACCTCTAGGAGGCGGGACACTCCCCGGGCGCCTGCTTGAACGTTGCCCGGCTCCCACGGTTTCCGACGGCGATCGCCGTGAGGCCCGCGCAGAGGTTTCCGTTGATCTCCCGAAAGCGGACGACGAACCGTCCGCCGGAGCCCGCCGTGACCCAGTGAAGGGCCCGCCTGCCGGGGACCGCGACGGCGACGACCTTGACGCGCTCGTCGGCACGGAAGCCCGAGCCCCTGAAGGCGACGGGAGCCTCGTCGCTCAGGCGCAGAGCGGCGCGTGACCCCATGGCCGTCCCCTGGCTCGCGAGGACACCGACGGCCGCAGCGGAGACGAGGAGGATGACGATGAGGCGACGCACGGCCGGCAGTATGACAACCCTGGGCCGGATTGTGGCTTTCCGCTCATATATCAGTCCGCCGACCAGGTGATATCACTCGCTTGATCTTCTCTTCTCGATCGTGTTAGCTACCCGAAGTTGAGCGACCGATACCGCTATCTCCTGCGCATGCCGGTCGAGCTCCGCGAGAAGATCTCGGGGTCGGCGAAGCGCCACGGCAGAAGCTTCAACGCCGAGGTGCTCCACCGACTCGAGCGGAGCCTCGAGCCCGGCCTCGTCCAGAGCGTGACGTGGCGTGCGCGCGCGGCGCTGGTGGCGATCGGCGGTCGCGGCGTCCGACTCAGGGGAGGCGACATGGTACGGAGACGTCACGGCGTGATCCTGGCGGTGGTCGGGGTGCTGACCGTCGCGGTGATCGCGCTTGCACTCGGTCTGGGAACGAACGGTTTCGGCGGCGCGTCCGCCGGCAAGCGCGGTCCGGGAGACCCCGAGGCGCTCGAGCATCTGAGCTCCGTCGCGGGGCCAGGCGAAGGCCCGCTCGGCGGGTACGAGGCCGAGAAGGCCGCCCAGCTGACCTATCCGGCGAATGTCATTCCGCTGGCGGTCTCGGCGAAGGCCGAGGCCACGTTCGACAAGATCAAGAAGAGCTCGCCGAGCGCGTCAGCCTCGAACGGGAACGGCGTGTGGCAGCAGTACGGCCCGGAGAGCGTCGCGCTGCAGCCCGGCGTGCTCAGCTTCTCGGGCGCGACGAACGCGACCGCGACTCGTACACCCGCGCTCCTGCTCGGCCCGACCTGCGTCCCGGGCAACTGTCGCCTGTGGGCCGGCGCTTCGGGCGGAGGCGTGTGGCGGACCGACGACGCGCTCGCTGCTGCACCCAACTGGAAGTACCTGACGGGCTCGATCGAGCAGAACTCGGTCGGCTCGCTGACGGCCGATCCCAACGACCCGACGGGGAACACGATCTATCTCGGCACGGGCGAGGGCAACCGTTGCACGTCCGGCTGTGAGTCCGGCGTCGGGATCTACAAGACGACCGACGGCGGCGACAAGTGGAAGAAGCTCGCGAGCTCATGCGTCGACAACTCGGTCTACGCGTGCGTCTCGCCGGGCATCGACTCGTTCCTCGGCCGGGCGATCAACGCGATCGTGATCGACCCGAGCGACTCGTCGCACATCTTCGTCGGCTCCGCCCAGGGCGTTCGCGGCCTCTCGCACGTGATCGGGAACGGCGGCCAGGTCCGGCTCGAGCCCGATGCCAACCAACCCGGTCTCTACGAGTCGAAGGACGGCGGCGCGACTTTCACGGAGGTCTGGAACGGGAACGACAACGCGTCGTTCGGCGTCACCGACGTGGCGCTCGACCCGCTCGACTCCAACACGGTCTACGCGGCGGCGTTCGACGCGGGGCTCTGGCGGCGCGACACCGGGGCGGCCGCGACCGACTTCAAGCTGGTCTTCGCGGCCCGGTTCGCTCCCAGCATCGGGCGCGATCGCGTGATGATTGCCCCGACCGTCAAGAACGGCAAGACGCGCATCTACCTGACCGACGGCGTCAACAACGCCGGCGGGATCCTGGGTGCAACGGCAGCCGAGTTCTGGCGGACGGACAACGCCAACCAGCCGGCCGCGGCGCTGCTCGCCAGTCAGGCGCCCGGCTTGACGGCGCCGGCCGGTAACGGCAACCCGTTCCCGGCCACCTACAACGGCTGGCAGCGACTGACGTCGAACTCGACGGCGAGCCCGTACTTCCCGACGATCGACTTCTGCACCGGGCAGTGCTGGTACGACCAGGACGTCATCACGCCGACGAAGCCGTCGCTCCCGGACACGGTGTACGTGATCGGGTCGTTCACCTACGGCGAGCTCCCGTGCTTGACGAAGGGCGTCGGCTGCGGGAACAACCGCTCCAACGGGCGCGCCGTCCTCTACTCCAACACGGCCGGCGATCCCGATGCGGCGAACAACAACCGCACGTTCACCGACCTGACCTACGACACGCAGAACGAGCCGGCGAGCTGGTGTGCGCTTCCGGCCTTCTCGCCGTGCCTCTTGTCGCCGAACTCCATCCACCCCGACCAGCACGAGCTGGTGATCAACCCGAACAACCCGACGCAGATCTTCGAGGCGTCGGACGGCGGCATCATCCGCACCAACGGGACGTTCGGCGACACGTCGTCTCAGTGCACGACGATCCGGCAGCCGCTCAGCGTGGGCAGCACGCTCGCGTGCCAGCGGCTGCTGTCGCGGATTCCAACGCGGATCGACCGCCTCAACGTGGGCTACGGCAGCACGCTGCAGTTCGAGAACGTGGCGATCAACCCCGCGAAGTCGTGTGAGGTCATGGGCGGGACCCAGGACAACGGCACGTGGACGAACGTCGGCTGCGGAACGGACACGTTCACGCAGACCATCTACGGCGACGGCGGCAACGCCGGCTACGACGGAGCCAACCCGACGTGGCGCTTCAACCAGTTCACGAGTGGGTTCAGCGACTCGAACTTCCGCAACGGCGATCCCGAGAAGTGGGTCATCTCCTCGGCGCCGATCGTGAACAGCGGTGAGGTCACGTCGTTCTATTGGCCGCAGGCGGCCGATCCGAACCCGGTGCCCGGCGCGCACCCAATCTTCTCGGGCTCTCAGCACGTCTGGCGCACGTGGGCGTTCGGCGCGGGCACGCCCGGTGCGGTTCCGCAGGACAAGAACCCGAACATCGCCTTCTACGAGGCCAACTGTCAGGAGTTCATCACGTCCGGCGCAGACCCGCGTTGCGGCGACTACCAGCCGCTCGGCGGGCCGCAGGGCGCGAACCAGCAGGGCGACCTGACGGGAACCGTGTACGGCGCCGACCGGGGCGGCGGCTCGATCTCGTGGCTGGCGCGGAACGGCGCCGACCACGGGACGCTGTGGGCCACCACGTCGGGCGGCCGGGTGTTCGTGACCCACAACGCCGACGCGTCCACCCCGTCGGCGGTCGTCTGGCATCGCATCGACAACGCGTCTTCGCCGACGCGCTACCCGAGCGGCATCTACCCCGATCCGGACAACGCGGGCCGGGCGTGGATCACCTACTCGGGCTACAACGCCGCGACGCCGGCGACCCCGGGCCACGTGTTCGAGGTCAGCGAAGGCGGTACGGCTCCGGGCTCAGGCGTCTTCACGAACCTGAACGTGGAGCGCGGAACCGCCGCGTTCCCGACACCGAACGCCAACGGGGACCTGCCCGTCAACGACGTCGTTCGCGACGACAGCAAGAAGGCGCTCTACGTCGCGACCGACTTCGGCGTCCTGAAGGGCTCCAACGACGGCAAGGGCTCCTGGACGGTGCCGCCCGGAATGCCGCGGCTCGAGATCATGCACCTCGAGATCCAGCCTTCGTCCCGCGTCCCGACGTGTGTCGGCGCAGGCAAGAAGGACTGCCCGAGCCTCGTCTACGCCGCGACGCACTCGCAGGGCATCTGGGTGCACAAGCTCGGCGGGCCGAAGTAAGCAGCACCAGCTCTCCTCCACGCAGAAGGGCCGCCCCGGGGCGGCCCTTCTCGTTTTGGGGGTTTTCTGGACGATTGTTGAAACTTGATATCGCGTCGCGAGATCCGGAAATATCAGCGGCGCGAAATGACTGGGGAGGTCTATCGCTTCCTGCTTCGGATGCCGGCGGAGCTGCGTGAGCAGCTGAAGGGCGCGGCTGCGCGGTCGCAGCGGAGCCTCAACGCCGAGCTCGTGGACCGGCTCGAGCGAAGCCTCGCCGCCGAACGAGGCGTCCGCGGACGCCTCGAGTTCCTAGTTGGACGGAGTCCCGGAAGGAGTGGCATGTCAGCGAAGGATCCAAACCGTCGCCGGAGGCTCGCCCTTGGCGGCGTCGCCGCCGTTGGAGTCATCGTGATCGCGCTGATCGCCGGAGCGCTCACGCGCGATTCAGGCATGCAAGCCGTGCGCGCAGCCCAGCCGAGCGTGGCGGAAGCCGTCGAGAGCGGTGCGATATCGCCTGCGCTGCGGCACAAGCTCGCGGCGTCGACCAGGTTCTCGCCGGGCGAGCCGCAGTACGAGCAGGGAGAAGCGAGCGAAGGCGAAGGCGGGGACGGCGCGCAGGACTGGTACATGCACGCGTCGCCCGGCACCGACATCCCCCTCGCCGCGATCAGCAGCAGCCGTGAGGACTGGGCGACGCTGAAGGCCCGCGGCAACGCGGCCGCAAAGCTCGGCGACCGCGGTCAGTGGGAGAACCTCGGCCCTGACAACGCCGTGTATCCGCTGAACCAGTTCCGGAACCGCTACGTCTACGTGCCGAACCAGTACGTTGCGGCGGGCCGGACCGCGCACAGCGTCATCGACCCCAATTGCGGTCCCACGAGCTGTCGCTACTGGATCGCGAACGCCGGCGGCGGCATCTGGCGCACGGACAACGCGTTCGCCGCGCAGCCGCAGTGGGAGTACGTCTCGCCCGGATTCCAGTTCAACAACACCGCCGCGCTCGAGCTCGACCCGAACGATCCCACGACCGACACGATCTACGCCGGCACCGGCGAGCCGAACATCTGTCGCAGCGGCTGCCTCGCGGGGGTCGGCCTGTACAAGTCGAAGGACGGCGGCGACCACTGGACGGGCCCGCTCGGCAGCTCCAGCTTCAGCGCGCGCGGCATCGGGTCGATCGAGGTCAAGCCCGGCGACTCGTCGACGATCTTCGTCGCCTCGGGCGCGCAGGGCTCGCGCGGGATGAGCAGCACCTGCTGCACCGGCGTCAACCGCGGCCTCGACATCCCAGGGGCGCCGCACTTCGGCCTCTACCGGTCGACGGACGGCGGCGAGACCTTCTCGCTGGTGAACCAGGGCAACGCGACGTTGTGCACCGACAAGACGCCGACGCAGGTCTTCCTCGGGCAGAGCGATTGCTCGCCGCGCGGCGCCAGGCGGGTCAAGGTCGACCCGGTCGACCCGAACACCGTCTACGCGTCGTTCTTCGCCAAGGGCATCTGGCGCTCGACCTCGAACGGTGATCCCGGCACATGGACGCAGATCTTCGCGCCGCTCGCCGCGCCCATCGACCCTGCCAGCGGCGCAGGCGTCGAGCGGGCCGAGTTCGACGTGGTGGCGCTCCCGAACGGCGCGACGCGGATGTACGTCGGCGTCGGCGGCGGCGGGAACCTGGCGGCGCGGTTCTACCGCAGCGACAGCGTGCGCACGGGCACCGCGGCGTTCACCAACCTGACGAACAACACGAGCGCGGGGTACTGCGACCCGCAGTGCAACTACGACAACTACGTCTACGTTCCGAAGAAGGCCGACGGCTCGGCGCACGACCCCGACACCGTCTACCTGCTGGGTGCGAACGCCTACGGCGAAGCCGCGGCAGGCATCTCGAACGGGCGTGCGATCCTGCTGTCGACGAACGCGGGTGTGTCGTTCACCGACGCGACCTACGACGCGACGGACGACATCCAGCCCCACGGGGCGCATCCCGACCAGCACTCGATCGTCACCAATCCGAGCGACTGGAAGCAGTTCCTCGAGACGGGTGACGGCGGCATCATTCGCTCGAACGGGAACTTCGTCGACGACTCGGGCGACTGCTCGGCGGTGCACCACCTCACCGGCGCCAACCTGACGCGGTGTCAGGCGCTGACGAACCGGATCCCGGAACGGCTGCAGTCCGTCAACAACGGACTCAACACGCTCCACTTCTACCAGATGACCTTCAACCCGAACCGTCCCGGCGAGCTCGCCGCGGGCGCGCAGGACAACGGTTCTTGGATGCGGGTTCCCGGGACGAAGACGTGGGTCGAGACCTTCGTCGCGGACGGCGCGTACAACGGCTTCGACGCAGTGGATCCGAACTACTCGTCACTCTCGTGGCAGAACGGCTCGCTGGCGATTCTGGACGAGCCGCGGAACCAGGAGGCGCCCTTCTGGATCGCCGACACGATCCTGACGACGAACGCTGCACCGTTCCGGTACAACCGCGAGCTGTCTCCGTTCATCGTCCCGACCGTGTTCCACGAGCGGGTCAGCAAGCTCATGTTCACCAGTCGCGAGCACGTGTTCCGTTCGCTCAACGGCGGCGTCAACCCCGCCTTCCCGTACGCGAAGGTGAAGCTGCACTGCAACCTCTGGTTCGGTGACGGCGACATCGACGAGAACGGGACGTACCAGCCTGCGATCGACGTCTGCGACGACTGGAAGCCGATGGGCGATCCCGGCCACCTGGGCCGGCTCACCTACGGCCCTGCGGCGCTCTGTCCGCCCGCGGCCACTCCGGCCGCTCCGTGGACGGTTCCAGTGTCCGGCGCCGTATCCGTGGGGCGACGATCGCTCCGGCGGCCACGTCTCGATGAACACGCCCGCACCGTCCGACCGGAACGTCGTCTGGGCGGGAACCAGCGCCGGCCGGATCTTCGTGACCACGAACGCCGGCGCGTCGAATGCCGCCTCGATCGCGTGGACGCGGATCGACACGAGCTCGTCGGCCGATCCGCCGCGGTACCCGTCGGACATCTACGTCGACGGGTCCGACCCGTACCACGCGTTCATCACGTACAGCGGGTACAACGCGGTGACGCCGGCCACCCCGGGTCACGTCTTCGAAGTCCGGTTCGACCCGGCGACGGGCACGGCGACGTTCACGAGCCTCGATGGCTCGGGCCCGCACGCACTCGGAGACCTGCCGGTGTCGACGATCGAGCGGGACGAGGCAAAGGGCGTCCTGTACATCGGCACGGACTTCGGCGTCGTCGAGCGGGTGCGTTCGCAAACCGGTTGGACCGCCGCAAAGCCCGGTCTGCCGGTGACGCCTGTCCCGAACCTGAAGATCGACCAGGAGCGGCGCATCATGTACGTCACGACGCACGGCTTCGGCGCCTGGACGCTGAACCTGCCGTAACGGCAGCCGCACGCTGAATCGAGGGGCCGCCTCCGGGCGGCCCCTCGGCGTCTCTTTCAGCGGTCGATGCCGCAGGGGCGGGGCACGCTGCGCAGCGTCGCGCGGCTGCCCTCGTCGCCCCTCGCCGAGATGATGTAGGTCGGGCAGCGCCTGAGCTTGAGCTTCGGAAACCGCACGTCGATGCGACCCGCAGCGCCCGCTTGATCGCTTCTCGTCCCGACTCCCGAGTCGGTGCGCGCGGTCACGCGCACCGTCTCGCCGCCGTGGAAGCCGGTGCCGAGCACGGCGAGGGGCCGTAGCGTGAGCACGCGCAGATGCGGCTTGCTCCGTGGCGGCCGGGGAGACCGCTCCGAGGCTGGCGAAGAAGGCGAGGGAGACAAGGGCAACGAGGGCGACCCGGAGCATCAGTACGCGACGGCGCCGCGGCCGGTCTCGGCGGCGTGGCGCTGCTCGTCGGCGCGGTAGCTCGAGCGGACGAGTGGCCCGGCGAACACCGAGCCGAAGCCGAGCGCCTCGCCCTGCTCCCGCAGCCAGCGGAACTCGTCCGGATGCACCCAGCGATCGATCGCGGCATGTTTGGGGGAGGGTTGGAGGTACTGGCCGATCGTGACGACGTCGACGCCGTGCGCGCGCAGGTCGCGCATCGTGTCGACGACCTCGTCGTTCGTCTCCCCCAGCCCGACGATGATCCCGGACTTCGTCAGTACGGGGTAGTCCGCGAGCTCCTTCGCGCGCTGCAGGAGCCAGAGCGCCTTGTCGTAGCTCGCCTTGGCGCCGCGCATGCGTCGGTGCAGGCGGCGGACGGTCTCGATGTTGTGGTTGAAGACTTCGGGCCGCGCGCCGATCACCGTGTGCAGCGCCTCCTCCTCGACGCCGAGGAAGTCGGGCGTCAGGACCTCGACGGACACGCCCGGAAGCTTCCGCTTGAGCGCGCGGATCGTGGCGGCGTAGTGGCCGGCGCCGCGGTCGGGGACGTCGTCGCGGTCGACCGAGGTGACGACGACGTGCTTCAGGTCCATCTGCGCGGCCGCCTGCGCGAGCCTCAGTGGCTCGAGCGGGTCGGGCGGGTGCTCGGGGCGGCCGGAGTTGACGTAGCAGTAGCGGCAGGCGCGCGTGCAGGTGTCGCCCAGGATCTGGAAGGTGGCCGTCCCGCGCCCCCAGCACTCGGCGATGTTCGGGCAGCGCGCCTCCTCGCAGATCGTGTGCAGGCTCGCGCCGTGGATCAGCTTCTTGACGTCGAGGTAGCGCGAGTCCGCGCTCGGCGCGCGCACCTTCATCCATTCGGGGCGGCGGGGCCGCTCGGCGACCGGCAACGAGGTCTGCATCGGCTCGATCAGTCTAGTTGTGCCGATTCAGCGTCCGCCTGCCTACACCTGCCCCAAACCGCCATGGCCAGCGGTCTGGCCCCTCGACATGGCCTGAAGGGACCTGGCGAGTGAGCCGAAAGCGTCACGAGTCGTCCACAGGTCATGTTCGCGCGAGCGAGGCGTGGATAGGTTGCGGCCAGAGGCCGTGACCCTCGTCGGCGTCGATCGGCTCGAAATCGAGCGAGAAGACGTCCGCGAGCCCCTGCACCGCGAGCGGGCGCACGTCGTCGACAGTGACCGGTCGCTCGAGCTCGCGCGCCACGGTCGTGAACGCGGCGCCCTCGAGGCCGCAGGCCGTGATCCATTCCGTGAACGGCGTCGGGTCGAGGTCGACGTTGAGCGCGTAGCCGTGGGTCGTCACCCATTTGTGGATGTGGACGCCGATCGAGGCGATCTTGCGTGGGTGACCGGGATTCGTAGCGTCGACCCACAGCCCCGTGAGTCCGTCGATCGCGGTCGCCGCGATCTCCAGTGGGGCTAGCGTGCGGATCAGCGCCTCCTCGAGGTCGCGGCAGTACTTCTTCACGTCCTGGCCGTGCCGTGTGAGGTCGAGGATCGGGTAGCAGACGAGCTGGCCGGGCCCGTGGTACGTGGATTTGCCGCCGCGGTCCGTCTCGACGATGTCGACGTCGGCGCCGGCGGGCACGTGCAGCTCGCCCGGCTCGGCGCGACGGCCCAGCGTGATCACCGGCGGGTGCTCGAGCAGCATCACCGTGTCCGGGATCGCGCCCTGCGAGACCGCGCCCGCGAGCGAGCGCTGGAGCTCCCACGCATCCGCGTACGGAACGGGCTTGGGCAGGTCCAGCAGATAAGCGGGTCGCCTCACGCCACGACTGTACCCGTCGGGTGCGGTTGAATCCCCGGCGTGAACGCGAGCGACCTGAACGAGACGACGCGTGCAGCGATGCCCTTCGCGCGCCTGCTCGGCGTCGACATCGTCGCGGCCTCGCCCGAGGAGGTGCGGGCGCGGCTCGACTGGGACGAGAGCCGCTGCACCGCGGGCGGGATCCTCCACGGCGGCGCACTCATGGGCCTGGCCGACTGCACCGGCGGCCTCTGCGCGTTCCTCAACCTTCCGGCCGGCGCGAGCGCGACGGCGACGATCGAGTCGAAGACGAACTTCTTCCGACCGGTCTCGAAGGGCCACGTCGAGGCGACGTCACGCCTCCTGCACCAGGGCCGGACGACGATCGTGATCGAGACCGAGCTTCGCGACCACAGCGGCAAGCTCGCCGGCAAGGTGACGCAGACCCAGGCCGTGTTGGGCGGCTAGGGCCTTACTCGGTCGCTTCCCAGTGCTCCAGCTTGTGGCGGAGAGACTGGAGGAAGCGCCCGGCGAGCGCGCCGTCGACGAGGCGATGGTCGTACGTGAGCGTGAGGTTCATGATCGGCCGCACGGCGATCACGTCCTTGCCCAGCTCGTCCTGCACCACCCACGGGCGCTTCACGAGCGCGTAGGTGCCGAGGATCGCAGCCTGGGGCTGACTGATCACGGGCGTGCCGTGGAAGGTGCCGTAGCCGCCCGGATTCGTGATCGTGAACGTGCCGCCCTGTACCTCGTCCGGTGTGAGCTGCTTGTTCCGGGCCCGCTCCGCGATGTCGGTCACCGCGCGTGCCAGGCCGAGCAGGTTGAGGCTCTCGGCGCTCTTCACGACCGGCACGATCAGGCCCTTGCCGTCGGCGAGCTCGACTGCGAAGCCGAGGTTGACGTAGTTGCGTGTGACGATCTTGTCGCCGCGAATCTCTCCGTTGATCCAGGGGTACTCACGCAGGGTGTCGGTCACGGCGCGCGCGACGAAGATCAGGTACGTCGGGTTGACGCCGTAGCCCTTCTGGAACTCCGGCTTGAGCTTCTCGCGGATCGCGACCACGCGCGACATGTCGACCTCGATCGCGCTCGTGACGTGCGCCGACGTGTCGAGCGACCGGCGCATGTGCTCGGCGATGCCGCGGCGCATGGCGGTCATCGGCTCGACCTGCTCGCCGGCTCCCGCCTCGACGGGCGCGGCGACCGGAGCAGGCTGCGCGAGCGCCGGAGCCGCCTGCGGTGCGGCCGGCTGCGGCGGAGCCTGCGGTGCGGCCGGTGGCTGGGCGGGCGGCGCAGCCGCTGGGGCCGGCGCCGCCTGGGGCTCGGGCTGCGCCGGTTCCGGCGCGCCGGACTCGATGAACCCGAGGATGTCCTTCTTGGTCACGCGGCCGCCGCGGCCGGTGCCCTGGACCTGGTTGACGTCGACACCGTGCTCGGAGGCGATGCGCGCCACGACCGGTGAGACGAAGCTGCGGTCGTCACCGCCGCCGCCGTTCGGCGCCGCTGCTGGGGCCGCCGGCTGCGCCGGAGCGGGCGCCGCGGTCTCTGCGGGCATGTCGGTCTCGGCCTCCGCCGCGGCGTGCGACTGGTCGGCGGCCTCCTGCGTCGCCGGCTCGGGCGGCGCCTCCTCGGCCGCGGGCGCGCCTGCGCCGGACCCGATCACGGCGAGCTTGGTGCCCACGTCGACCGTCTCGCCTTCCTGCACGAAGATCTGTTGGAGCGTGCCGGTGCCGGGGCTCGGCACCTCGGTGTCGACCTTGTCGGTCGAGATCTCGAGCAGCGGCTCGTCGGCGGCGACCTCCTCGCCCTGCTGCTTGAGCCACTTGGTGACGGTGCCCTCCGAAACGGAGACGCCCATCTGCGGCATGACGACTTCGATCGCAGTATCGGTAGCCATTAGCGCTCCTCGGTCAATACT
Source organism: uncultured Actinomycetes bacterium (assembly GCA_963738205.1). GTDB lineage: Bacteria > Actinomycetota > Thermoleophilia > Gaiellales > Gaiellaceae > DATFQE01. Next base: position 606,981 of record CAVTVQ010000007.1, on the reverse strand, counting down.
CGGCCAGGTCGCGCAGTCCTGCGACCACGTCCTCGACCTGCGGGATGAAGGCTTTCTCGAGCGGGGGCGAGAAGGGCACCGGCGCGTCCGGCGCGGTCACGCGCTTGATCGGCGCGTCGAGGTCCTCGAACGCCTCCTCGGCGATCGTCGCGGCGATCTCCGCTCCGAAGCCGCCGGTGTGCGTGTCCTCGTGGAGGACGAGCACCTTCGACGTCTTGCGCGCCGACTCCAGCACGGCGGCCCGGTCCCAGGGGATCAGTGTCCGTAGGTCGAGGATCTCGACCGAGACGCCGTCCCCGTCGAGTTGCTGCGCCGCCTCGTCGGCGGTGTAGACCATCGCACCCCAGGTGACGACCGTGACGTCGTCGCCCTCGCGGTGCTTGCGGGCCTTGCCGAACGGGGTCGTGTAGCGCTCGTCCGGGACTTCCGCCTTGATCCGGCGATAGAGGTGCTTGTGCTCGAAGTAGAGGACGGGGTTCGGATCCTCGATCGCGCTGACGAGCAGGCCCTTGGCGTCCTCGGGCGTGGAGGGGCAGACGACCTTCAGGCCCGGGATGTGCGCGAACGAGCTCTCCGGGTTCTGGCTGTGGAACGGCCCGCCCGAGAAGCCGCCGCCCGACGGGAGCCGCACCACGATCGGCACAGGCGTCCCCGCGCGGTAGCGCTGCTTGGCCGCCACGGTCACGAGCTGGTCCCACGCGCACGAGATGAAGTCCGCGAACTGCATCTCGGCGACTGGGCGCATGCCCATGATCGCCGCGCCCGTGCAGCCGCCGACGATCGCCGTCTCCGAGAGCGGCGAGTCGATCACGCGCCAGGGCCCGAACTCCTCCTGGAAGCCGAGCGTGACCTTGAACGCGCCGCCGTAGACGCCGACGTCCTCGCCGATCACGAAGACGCGCTTGTCGCGGCGCATCTCCTGGCGGAGGCCGTCGGAAATCGCTTGCAGGTAGGTCTTCTCGGCCACGCTACGCGTCCTGGTTCGACGGGTCGAAAGTGTGTCGCGATGTCATCGTTCTTGTGAGCGGCTCGGGACTCATTTGTGGTGAGGTGTGTCCAGCTCCTCCGCAGTTGCGTACACGCCCTCGAGCACGCTGGCGGGATCCGGCAGCGGCGACTCGTCTGCGCGCTGGATCGCGTCGGCGAGCAAGCGCTTGACGCTCGCGGCGATCTCGTCCTCCTCGGAGTCGCTGAGCTCCGCGTTCTCGCGCAGCCAGGTGCGGTAGCGCTCGATCGGGTCGCGGCGCGCCCACTCCTCGAAGAGCTCCTTCGGGACGTAAAAGGCGTCGTCGTGGACGGCGTGGCCCTCCATGCGGAGCGTCATCGACTCGATCAGCGTCGGGCCGCCCCCCTCCCGTGCCTTCTCGATCGCTCGCTTGGTCTCGCGGTAGACGGCGAGCACGTCGGTGCCGTCGACCACGACGCCCTCGAACCCGTACGCCTGGGCGCGGTCGGCGAGCGTCTCGCAGGCGTACTCGAGGTGCGTCGGCGTCGAGTACGCCCACTGGTTGTTGTCGCAGATGAACACGACCGGCAACCGGCGGACGCCCGCGAGGTTCATCGCCTCGTGCGTGTCGCCCCGGGCCGAGGCGCCTTCGCCGAACCAGCCGACCGCGACGCGCCGCTCCTCCCGGATCCGGAACGCGAGCGCGCACCCGACCGCGACCGGGAGCATCGCCGGCAGGTGGCTCACCATCGCGAGCAGGCCGAGGTTGGAGTCGGCCATGTGGACGTTGCCGTCCTTGCCGTGCGTCGGGCCGTCCGCGCGACCCATGTACTGGGCGAAGATGCGCCAGGGCTCGACACCGCGCGTCACGTGCACACCCATGTCTCGGTGAAGCGGGCAGCCGACGTCGTCGGCGCCCATCGCGGTCGCGACACCGACCGCGCTGGCCTCGTTCCCACGGCCCGTGTAGAAGGAGCCCGGGATCTTGCCCTGCTTGTAGAGGATGTGCCCACGCTCCTCGATCCCGCGCGTGATCAACATGTTGCGGTAGATGCCGAGCAGGTCCTCACGGTCGAGCCCCGCCTCGCGGACCTCGCTCAACGAGCCGACCGGCTCGGCTTCTCTCGCAATCGCCATGTCGCGTACCCCCGTCGTCGGGCCTGAACCGGCGAGAACTCTAACGACTGCGCCTGCCCCCCCCGCGTACCTGTCCCTTTCGACGCCGGCGGCTGTTGGCAACAGGCCGTCGTACGCAGGCAGCCTGGGCAACGAAAGCGTGTCGAATCGCCCACAAGGCCGTCGCTGTTCCGCCGGGCCAATCGACTAGGGGAACTGTCGCCTCAGTCGCCTGCCGACCGAAACCGTCGTGGCCACAACCGCCCGTCTGGAAGGCAGCCTGGGTAACGGCATCGGCACGGGAGCGTCACAGCTCCCGCTCAGTACAGTGGCCGCGTGGCTCGCAAGCGCAGCTGGATTCAGGAGGAGCGACGGAGGACCCTCGGCGACTGGGTCGCTTTCTGCCTGCGCTGCGGACACGTGCAGCGCTACTTCGAGGAGCTCGAGGCGGAGCTCCCTGCCGGCTGCCCGCAATGCGGTGGGGCGCTCCTCGCGCGCTGCCCCGCCTGCGACGCACGAATCCCGTCGGCGTTCGCCGTCGACTGCGAGGAGTGCGGCGGCCGCCTCAGGCCCGTTGAGCAGTTCGGTTCGCGGATCCGCAAGCCCGGCCGCTAGGCCGTTGAAGTGTGAGAAACCGAAGCGCTAGCTCTTGATCTCGGAGAAGCGGATCACCGTGACCGTCTCGTCTAAACCCACGTCGCGGTTGTAGAGCTGGCCGAGGAAGGTCGCCATCTCCTCGGTGCGGCGGATCTCCGGATTGTCGTGCTCGATCTCACGCGGTGACAGCTCGACGAGCGTCTTCACCTCGACCTTGTCGATCACGGCGTCGAAGACGCGCTCGCGCGGCCCGAACCTCGCACCGCAGAGCACCTGCACGACCATGCCCTTCTTGTACTTCCGCGACTTGTCGCCCAGCCGGATCGTCGCCGTCTTTCGACGGGACCGAAGCTGGTCGGCCACGAGCGGCGAGTAGAAGTTGAGGGCGTACACGGCGGCGCCGAATCATAGAGCGTCTCTCTCCAGGAGCGCACGCGCCTTTCCGGCCATCTCGCGCTCGCCGCGGTAGGCGAGCAGCTTCTCCGCCTCGGCCAGCGGCAGCCAGCGCGCTTCGGCCACCTCGCGGCGCTGCTCGGGCGCCAGGTCGCCCAGCCGGCCGCGCGAGTAGCGGACGAGGTAGAAGCTGACGATCTTGAAGATGCGCGCGCCCGCGCGCGAGTAGACGTAACGGACGTCGCCCAGCTTCGCGAGCGAGCGGCCCTCCGCACCGGTCTCCTCCGCGACCTCGCGCAGCGCCGTCTCCTCGGGCGACTCGCCGCGGTCGACGAGGCCCTTCGGCAGCGCCCAGACTCCGGCCGGCTTGCCGTTCGGCCGGATCGCGGCGAACACCCACTCACCCTTCAGCCGCCGGACGAGCACGCCGCCGGACGAGATCTCACGCGGCATTCCGCGACGCTAGCAGCTTGTAACACTCTGTGACGCGCCGGTTACGGCCTGCAGCTAGGTGGGTTTGCGTCGCCCTGTAACAGCGGGTAAACTACCCTGGCACTCGGGGTACTAGAGTGCCAGAAAGTGTCACAAAGTCTCGACTGGAGGACTCTGCATGAACCTACAGCCTCTGGGGGATCGCTTGATCGTCGAAGTGCTCGAGGAGGAGGAACTGACCTCGAGCGGCATCGTGCTGCCCGACACCGCGAAGGAGAAGCCGCAGCGCGGCCGCATCCTTGCAGTCGGCCCGGGCCCGCGCGACGAGGACGGTAAGCACATCCCCATGGACGTCAGCGAAGGCGACGAGATCGTCTTCTCCAAGTACGGCGGCACCGAGATCAAGCTCGGCACCGACGATTACCTGATTCTCCGCGAGTCGGACGTGCTCGCCCGGGTCGTGGGCGACCGCGAGCCGGCCGGCGCAACCGCCTAACACGGAACGAAAGAGAGACACATGGCTCACAAGGAACTGAAGTTCAACGAGGACGCGCGCCGATCGCTCGAGCGTGGCGTGAACATCCTCGCCGACGCGGTCAAGGTCACCCTTGGCCCGAAGGGGCGCTACGTCGTGCTCGACAAGAAGTTCGGCGCGCCCACCATTACCAACGACGGCGTCACGATCGCGCGTGAGATCGAGGTCGAGGACGTCTTCGAGAACCAGGGCGCCCAGCTCGTGCGCGAGGTCGCCACGGCGACCAACGACGTTGCGGGCGACGGCACCACCACCGCGACCGTCCTCGCTCAGGCCATCGTCCGCGAGGGCCTCAAGAACGTCGCCGCCGGTGCCAATCCGATGGGGCTCAAGCGCGGCATCGAGAGCGCCGTCGACCAGGTCGTCGACAGTCTCAAGGCGCAGTCCAAGGAGATCTCGGGCAAGGAGGACATCGCCCGGGTCGCCACCATCTCGGCGCGCGAGCGCGAGATCGGTGACGTCATTGCCGACGCGATCGAGAAGGTCGGCAAGGACGGCGTCGTGAACGTCGAGGAGGGCCAGACCTTCGGCCTCGAGCTCGAGTTCACCGAGGGTATGCAGTTCGACAAGGGCTACCTGTCGCCGTACATGATCACCGACGCCGAGCGCATGGAGGCCGTGCTCGAGGACCCGTACATTCTGGTCGCGAACCAGAAGATCGGGGCCGTCAAGGACCTCCTGCCGGTGCTCGAGGCCGTGATCCAGGCGGGTCGCCCGCTGTTGGTCGTGTCCGAGGACGTCGAGGGCGAGGCGCTCGCGACGATCGTCGTCAACAAGCTGCGCGGGACGTTCACCGCCGTCGCCGTCAAGGCGCCCGGCTTCGGTGACCGCCGCAAGCGCATGCTCGAGGACATCGCGATCCTCACCGGCGCCGAAGTGATCACCGAGGAGATGGGGCTCAAGCTCGAGAACACGAAGCTCTCGCAGCTCGGCCATGCCCGTCGCGTCGTGATCACGAAGGACACCACCACGATCATCGACGGAGCCGGCGATGCCGATGGGATCAAGGCCCGGATCAAGCAGCTGAAGGCGGAGATCGAGAACACCGACTCCGACTTCGACCGCGAGAAGCTCCAGGAGCGGCTCGCGAAGCTGGCCGGCGGCGTTGCCGTCGTCAAGGTCGGCGCCGCGACCGAGACCGAGATGAAGGAGAAGAAGCACCGCGTCGAGGACGCGCTGCAGGCCACCCGGGCCGCCCTCGAGGAGGGCATCGTCCCGGGCGGCGGCGTCGCGCTCCTGAACGCGATCGATTCCGTCAAGGTCGACAAGATGGAGGGCGACGAGAAGACCGGCGCACAGATCATCGTGCGCGCGCTCGAGGAGCCGGTGCGGCAGCTCGCCGACAACGCCGGCCTCGAGGGCTCGGTCGTCGTCGACAAGGTCCGCCAGGCCCCGAAGGGCCACGGCCTGAACGTCGACACCGGCGAGGTCGAGGACCTCGTCAAGTCGGGGATCATCGACCCGACGATGGTGACGCGCTCGGCGCTGCAGAACGCCGCGTCGATCGCGAAGAACATCCTCACCACCGAGGCCGTCGTGGCCGAGGCGCCCGAGAAGGCAGGTGCTCCCGTCGGGGGCGGCATGCCCGACATGGGCGGGATGATGTAACGAGCCTCCCGCGAGGGAGCTCGACCTGGAAGGGGCCGGCAACGCCGGCCCCTTCTGCGTTCGGCTACCAGCGCGAGCTGCTCGGCTGGGCGATCTTCGTCGGCCGCAAGCCCTGAAGCGTGCCCTCCGAAAACGAGAAACGGCCCGGGGGAGGGCCGTTTCAGGAGGGGTGGGGGAGGTGGGTAGCCCAGGTATCGGCCTCGGGGCGGCCCGGGCGATCCCCCGTTCTAGTGAACCCGTCGACGTCGAGACCGAAGTGATCACGGAGGCCTGTGCGTCCGGGCGGGGTGACGAAGACCGACCGGTTCGCGCCGCGCCGTTCGATCCAACCCAGCTCGAACAGGCTCGTTGCCACGGCCGCGCCCAGGGCGCCGGCCAGGTGCGGACGCCGTTCGCTCCAGTCGAGGCACGTGCGGACGAGCGGCCGGCGACCGTGGTCCAGCGAGCGCACGTCGATGCCGAGGGCGCCGAGGCGCTCAGAGGCGGCCGGGCCGAGCTCCGGCTCGCCGTTATCCGAGAGGACGCCGGCGCGGGCGAGAGCTGCGGTCAGCTCGACGCCGAGCCGGCCGGCGAGGTGGTCGTAGCACGTGCGCGCCCGCCGCAACGCGTCACCGGCGTGCGCTTCGCGCAGCGAGCGCACCGCTCGTTGTGGAGCGATCGCGGCCAGCGCTTCGAGAGCGTCCGCGACGGACGGGTCGGCCAGCCTGAACAGACGCTGCCGACCCGCCCGTTGCGCGACGACCAGGTTCGCGGCCGTCAACCGGGCCAGGTGACCGCTCGCCGTCGAGGCGGCGATGCCTGCCCTCGCTGCCAGCTCGCCGGCGGACAACTCCGGCGACTCGGTCAACGCGAGCAGAAGCGCGGCTCGCGCCGGCTCGCCGATCAGAGCGCCAGCGGCGGCGACGTCGGCGTCGCCCCTCACCTGGACGGGTCGCCGGCCTGGTCGAGGAGGGAGAAGTAGTCCGCGGGAAAGAGCTCGGTTCCGTCTTCGAGCACGTACGAGGGCTTGAGCAGCAGGCTCCGCGCGATCAGAGCTCGTACGTCTGCCGGCGTTTCCTCACGACCCGCGCACAGTTCCTCGAGCGTGAAGAAGCAGTCGGCCAGGTACGCCAGGTCGGCTCGTGTGAAGCGCACGATCCGAACGTACAGCGTGAACGCTTCGGCGTTCCCCGAAGCGTCATCGTCAGAACTGGTAGCGCTCTTCCTTCCAGTAGTCGGCCTCGTTGTGGTAGCCGTACCGCTCCCAGAAGCCCGGCTGGTCGTGGTCGACGAGCTCGATGCCGCGCAGCCACTTGGCGCTCTTCCAGAAGTACTTGGTCGGGATCACGAGCCGCAGCGGCCAGCCGTGGTCGGGCGTCAGGGGTTCGCCGTCCGCCTCGTAGGCGATCAGCGCGTTCTCGTCGGCGAGGGCGCGCAGCGGCACGTTGGCCGTGAAGCCCTGCTCGGCGTGCGCGACGACGTAGCGGCCGCCGGGCTTCGGCAGCACCAGCCGCGCGAGCTCGCTCCACTGGACGCCGCGAAAACGGGCGTCGAAGCGGCTCCAGCGCGTGACGCAGTGGATGTCGAGCTCGATCTCCTTGCTGGGCAGCGCCTGCAGCTCGTCCCAGCTGAGCGTGAGCGGGCTCTCGACCTCGCCGAAGACCCTGAAGTCCCAGGTTGCGAGGTCGGTGTCGGGGACGCTCCCAGCGTGGAGAACGGGCCACTTCTCGGTGAGGTACTGGCCGGGCGGCAGGCGGGCCGGGTCGTAGCCGGCGTCCGCAACCTTCTTCTCGGCCCGGGAACGGAACATCGGCTCCCTACACTAATTACGTGGACTCGGCAGCCGCCTCGACGCGCTCCTACCGCCGGCCGCGCTCGTACCTGCGGGTGGCCGGCCCTGAGGCGGCCGACTTCCTGGAGCGGATGGTGTCGAACGAGGTGGCGTCTCTGGCTCTCGGCGAAAGCCGGGATGCGCTCCTGCTGACGCCGAAGGCGCGCGTGATCGCCCCGCTCCGCGTCCTCCGCCGCGGCGACGACGACTTCCTGCTGCTCACCGAGCCGGAGCTCGGCGACGTGGTGCGCTCGCACCTGGTGCGCGCGCGGTTCGCGGCCAAGTGCGAGGTCGAGCTAGAGGAGCACACCTCGACCATCGTCCTGGGCGAAGGCGAGGGGATCCCGACGCCGGACTACGGCGTCCCCGCGCGCGAGCTGCTCGACGGGCCCAAGCCCGATGGCGACGTCGAAGAGCTCGAGCGCTTGCGGATCGAAGCGGGCACGCCCCTGTTCGGCCGCGAGATCGACGACCGCGTGCTTCCGGCCGAGGCCGGGTTGACCGAGCGGGCGGTCTCGTTCACCAAGGGCTGCTACCCCGGCCAGGAGCCGATCGCACGCCTGTACTACCGCGGGCAGGCCAACCGCCGGCTCGCGCTGCTCCAGCTCGAGGACGACCATGTGCCTGCTCCAGAGGCGGAGCTGCGGGTGGGCGACAAGGTCGTCGGCCGCGTGACCAGCGCCGTCGCCGGCCTCGGTCTCGGCTACGTCCGCAGGGAGGTGGAGGACGGCGCCGTCCTCGACGTCGAGGGACGGCCCGCGACAGTGCGCCCGGCAAGATTCGAACTTGCGACCTCTGCCTCCGCGGGGCACGCCACCGCTCGGGTCGGGGTGGCGACAGATGACTTGGTCGACCCGATCGGCTAGAAGAGATTGCGTCCGGTACCGGACAGGATCGTGTCGAGCTCGCCGTCGGAGGCGGACCTGCCCAAAGGTCCAAATCCGCCCCGAGCCCTATGAATCCTCGAGCAGCACAACTAGTGTCCCGTCCGGGATACCAGCATTTGCGCTGCGGCACAGCGCTCCTTTTGGGAGTTTGGGCAAAGCGCTGAGGAGGACTTACCACGCAGGAGGTTGAGAAGCTGAGGAAGCTCGTCGCGGGCCGGCTCGCTCTCGCATGCTCCACATTCCTGCTCGCCCTGGTGGCCCTCGTACCCTCCGCGACCCCTGCACCGAGCGCCGCGGGCCTCGTTGCTGGCTATGCGTTCAATGAGGGGTCGGGGACGTCGGCTGCGGATGCGTCGGGGAGTGGGCTGACGGGGGCGTTGACGAACGGGGCCGGGTGGGGGACGGGCCGGAACGCGGGTGCGGTGTTGTTGGATGGTGTGAACGACTTTGTCGAGTTGGGTAACCCGGCGCTGCTGCAGTTGACGGGGAGCATGACCGTGAGCGCGTGGGTCAACTCGGCGGCGTTCCCGGGTGATGACGCGGCGATCGTCTCCAAGCGTGCGACCATCGGCTGGCAGCTTGACACGACGGTCGATCGGGGGCCGCGCACGATCGGTTTCAAGCTGACGAACAGCTCGGGCGGTGACATGTTCCGGTATGGGGCGACCGTGCTGCAGGCGAACACGTGGTACCACGTGACGGGGGTCTACAACGCTGCGACGTCCGAGCTGCACGTGTACCTGAACGGCCAGCTCGACGACGGCCTGCCGCTGGGCACGGTCACCGCGACCCAGCAGAACTCGTCTGCCAACGTCAACATCGGCCAACGCCCGGGTTTCAGCGGCTTCAATCACAACGGTCGCCTCGACGACGTCCGCATCTACAACAGGGCGCTGGCGCAGGCCGAGATCCAGGCGGACATGAACACCCCGGTCGCCGTCGGCACCGGCGACCCGACACCGCCAACGGTTGCGATCAGCTCGCCGGCGAGCAACGCCCAGGTGAGTGGCATCGTGAATGTGACCGCAGACGCGAGTGACAACATCGGTGTTGCCGGTGTGCAGTTCCTCCTGGACGGTGTCAACACCGGAGTCGAAGATGCCGCTCCTCCGTACGGGTTGGGCTGGGATACGCGTACGGTCTCGAACGGTGCGCACACGTTGACCGCGCGTGCGCGCGATGCGGCGGGCAACTCGACGCTCTCTGCTCCGGTGCCTGTGAACGTGGCCAACGCGAGCTCGTTCCAGAACGAGATCCTCGCAACCGGCTTCAACCTCCCGACCACCATCAAGTTCCTCCCCGACGGTCGAATGCTCGTGGTCGAGCTGCAGGGAACGATCAAAGTCGTATCGCCACCCTATGTGCAGTCAGACCCGTTGCCGTTTTTGCAGTTGACGAATATCGCTCCGCCCGGTTCGTCTGTGCACCACGGAGTTATCGACCTCGCCCTTGACCCGACAGTTCAGCACCAACCACTACTACTACATCTTCTACACGGCAGAGACGCCAACCCGCGATCGGCTGTCGCGATTCACGGCCAATGCCTCGTTGACCGGCACGGTTGCGGGTAGTGAGCTGGTCCTCTACCAGGATCCCCAGGACACCACCAGTGCCAGTCAGAGCCATCACGGCGGGGCGATCGTGTTCGGTAATGACGGGAAGCTTTATTTCACGACGGGGGATCATTTTCAGGGCTCGCCGTCACAGTCGCTGACGAGTCCGCGCGGGAAGCTCCATCGGATCAATCCGGACGGGAGTGTGCCGACCGACAACCCGTTCTTCGACGGCAATGGGCCGAACGTCGACTCGATCTGGGCGCTTGGTCTGCGCAACCCCTTCCGCGCCTATTACGACGCACCGACAGGGAGGCTGTATGTCGGCGACGTCGGTGGCAACAACAACGCCGAGTCGCAAGAGGAGGTCAATCTCGGCATCCCAGGCGCGAACTACGGATGGCCCAACGTCGAAGGGATGTCCACCAACCCGGCCTACACCAATCCAATCTATGCATACCCTCATAACGGTCGGGATGCGTCGATCACGGGTGGGTTCGTCTACCACGGGACGCAGTTTCCGAGTGGCTACCAGGGCAGCTATTTCTTTGCCGACTACACGCAGAATTGGATCAAGCGGATGACGTTCGACGCGAGCGGGAACGTCAGCGGCGTGTTCAACTTCGAGCCGATCGACGGGTCGGTGGACGGGCCGTACGGCGACATCGTGTCTCTGACCGAGGGGCCGGATGGGGCGCTCTATTACGTCGACATCGGCTACTCCGACATCGGGGGGACGTTTGGGTTCAGCAAGATCCGCCGGATTCGCTATTCGAGCGGCAATCAGGCGCCGATCGCGGTCGGGTCGGCGAATCCGACCGCTGGGCCGGCGCCTCTGGCCGTCAGCTTCTCGAGCGCGGGCTCGTCGGATCCCGAAGGCCAGACGCTCTCCTACGCCTGGACGTTCGGGGACGGTGGCACGTCGACCGCGGCAAACCCGAGCCACACATACGACCAACCGGGTCAGTACTCGGCGCGGCTCTCGGTCTCGGACGGTGTGAACACGACGTTTTCGACACCGCTCTCGATCAGCGTCGGCAGCCCGCCGACAGCGACGATCCTGTCGCCACAGGACGGCAGTTTCTTCGTCGCCGGTGACGTGATCTCCTATTCGGGGGACGGCACCGACCCTGACGACGGGACGCTGCCAGCCAGCGCCTTCACCTGGACGATCGACTTCCTGCACGAAGGCCACGTCCACCCCGGCGCAGCACAGACAGGCATCAAGAGCGGCACCTTCACGATCCCCACCAGCGGTCACGACTTCAGCGGCAACACCCGCTACCGGATCACGCTCACGGTCAGGGACTCGAACGGTCTGACCGACACGCGCTCCGTGCTGATCCACCCACGCAAGGTGAATCTCTCCTTCAACACGGCACCGGCAGGCCTCACCGTGCTATCTCGACGGCGTCGCCAAGACGACACCGTTCGTCTACGACACGCTGCGAGGCTTCAACCACACGGTCGAGGCCCGCAACCAGGCCTCGGGCGGGACGTCGTACACGTTCGGGTCATGGTCGGACGGCGGGGCCCAAACCCACACGATCGTCGCACCAGCGGTCGATCAGAGCTACGTCGCCACCTTCCAGGCGAGCGCGGCGCCACCGGCGTCCGCCGCCTACGCGTTCAATGAGGGGTCGGGGACGTCGGCTGCGGATGCGTCGGGGAGTGGGCTGACGGGGGCGTTGACGAACGGGGCCGGGTGGGGGACGGGCCGGAACGCGGGTGCGGTGTTGTTGGATGGTGTGAACGACTTTGTCGAGTTGGGTAACCCGGCGCTGCTGCAGTTGACGGGGAGCATGACCGTGAGCGCGTGGGTCAACTCGGCGGCGTTCCCGGGTGATGACGCGGCGATCGTCTCCAAGCGTGCGACCATCGGCTGGCAGCTTGACACGACGGTCGATCGGGGGCCGCGCACGATCGGTTTCAAGCTGACGAACAGCTCGGGCGGTGACATGTTCCGGTATGGGGCGACCGCGCTGCAGGCGAACACCTGGTACCACGTGACGGGGGTCTACAACGCTGCGACGTCCGAGCTGCACGTGTACCTGAACGGCCAGCTCGACGACGGCCTGCTGCTGGGCACGGTCACCGCGACCCAGCAGAACTCGTCCGCCAACGTGAACATCGGCCGGCGCCCGGGCACCAGCAGCTTCAACCACAACGGTCGCATCGACGACACCCGCATCTACAACAGGGCACTGACACAGACCGAGATCCAGGCGGACATGAACACCCCGGTCGCCGCCGGCACCGGCGACACGACAGCGCCGACGGCACCGACGAACTTGGGTGCGACCGCGGCGAGCTCGACGGTGGTCAACCTCTCGTGGACGGCCGCGACCGACAACGTCGCGGTCACCGGTTACCGGGTGGAGCGCTGCCAGGGTGTGGGCTGCTCGGTCTTCACGGAGATCGCCCAGCCCACGGGGACGACGTTCTCGGATACGGGCAGAAGCGCCTCGACGAGCTACTCCTATCGCGTGCGCGCCGCCGACGCCGCGCCAACCTCGGCCCCTACTCCGGCACCGCAACCGCGACGACGCCGGCCCTGCCTGACACGACAGCGCCGACGGCACCGACGAACTTGGGTGCGACCGCGGCGAGCTCGACGGTGGTCAACCTCTCGTGGACGGCCGCGACCGACAACGTCGCGGTCACCGGTTACCGGGTGGAGCGCTGCCAGGGTGTGGGCTGCTCGGTCTTCACGGAGATCGCCCAGCCCACGGGGACGACGTTCTCGGATACGGGCAGAAGCGCCTCGACGAGCTACTCCTATCGCGTGCGCGCCGCCGACGCCGCGCTCAACCTCGGCCCCTACTCCGGCACCGCAACCGCGACGACGCCGGCCCTGCCTGACACGACAGCGCCGACGGCACCGACGAACTTGGGTGCGACCGCGGCGAGCTCGACGGTGGTCAACCTCTCGTGGACGGCCGCGACCGACAACGTCGCGGTCACCGGTTACCGGGTGGAGCGCTGCCAGGGTGTGGGCTGCTCGGTCTTCACGGAGATCGCCCAGCCCACGGGGACGACGTTCTCGGATACGGGCAGAAGCGCCTCGACGAGCTACTCCTATCGCGTGCGCGCCGCCGACGCCGCGCTCAACCTCGGCCCCTACTCCGGCACCGCAACCGCGACGACGCCGGCCCTGCCTGACACGACAGCGCCGACGGCACCGACGAACTTGGGTGCGACCGCGGCGAGCTCGACGGTGGTCAACCTCTCGTGGACGGCCGCGACCGACAACGTCGCGGTCACCGGTTACCGGGTGGAGCGCTGCCAGGGTGTGGGCTGCTCGGTCTTCACGGAGATCGCCCAGCCCACGGGGACGACGTTCTCGGATACGGGCAGAAGCGCCTCGACGAGCTACTCCTATCGCGTGCGCGCCGCCGACGCCGCGCTCAACCTCGGCCCCTACTCCGGCACCGCAACCGCGACGACGCCGGCCCTGCCTGACACGACAGCGCCGACGGCACCGACGAACTTGGGTGCGACCGCGGCGAGCTCGACGGTGGTCAACCTCTCGTGGACGGCCGCGACCGACAACGTCGCGGTCACCGGTTACCGGGTGGAGCGCTGCCAGGGTGTGGGCTGCTCGGTCTTCACGGAGATCGCCCAGCCCACGGGGACGACGTTCTCGGATACGGGCAGAAGCGCCTCGACGAGCTACTCCTATCGCGTGCGCGCCGCCGACGCCGCGCTCAACCTCGGCCCCTACTCCGGCACCGCAACCGCGACGACGCCGGCCTCGACATCAGGCCTCGTTGCTGGCTATGCGTTCAATGAGGGGTCGGGGACGTCGGCTGCGGATGCGTCGGGGAGTGGGCTGACGGGGGCGTTGACGAACGGGGCCGGGTGGGGGACGGGCCGGAACGCGGGTGCGGTGTTGTTGGATGGTGTGAACGACTTTGTCGAGTTGGGTAACCCGGCGCTGCTGCAGTTGACGGGGAGCATGACCGCGAGCGCGTGGGTCAACTCGGCGGCGTTCCCCCGCGACGACGCGGCGATCGTCTCCAAGCGTACGAGCTCCGAGGTCGGCTATCAGCTCGACACGACGGTCGATCGGGGGCCGCGCACGATCGGCTTCAAGCTGACGAACAGCTCGGGCGGCGACATGTTCCGGTATGGGGCGACCGTGCTGCAAGCGAACACCTGGTACCACGTCACCGGGGTCTACAACGCTGCGACGTCCGAGCTGCACGTGTACCTGAACGGCCAGCTCGACGACGGCACGCTGCTCGGCACGGTCACCGCGACCCAGCGGAACTCGTCTGCCAACGTGAACATCGGCCGGCGCCCCGGTTCCAACCGCTTCAATCACAACGGTCGCATCGACGACGCCCGCATCTACAACAGGGCACTGACACAAACCCAGATCCAGGCGGACATGAACACCCCGGTCGGGTGAGACGGCCAGCTAGATCTTCCTCGGTGGACGGACGTGTCTTGGACGTACCTCGACTGAGTCGCGACCCGACACCGAGAGAAATTGGCCGATCTGCAGCCTCTTCGGTCATGCGCCCGGCAAGATTCGAACTTGCGACCTCTGCCTCCGCAGGGCAGCGCTCTATCCCCTGAGCTACGGGCGCGGGGAGCGGCGCCCAGTGTAGCGGCGCCTAGGGCCGCAAGACGACGCGCCCGGTGACCTCGCCGCTCTCGATCAGGCGGTGCGCTTCGGCCGCTTCTTCCAGAGGCAGCTCGCGTTCGACCCAGGGGTGGAGGTCGCCTCGGGCCGCCAGCTCCAGCAGCTCGAGAACCGCTTCGCGGGGCGCCTGCTGGCCCGCTATGCCCTCGATGCGGGCGCGCTTGCCGACGATCCCCCAGACGCTGAACGAGACGTTGGGATCGCCGACGGCCCCGGGCGTGATCAGCCGTCCATCACGCCCGAGCGCCGAAACGCTGCGCTCGAATGTTCGCGCGCCGAGTGGCTCCCAGACGACATCGGCGCCGAGCTCGGCGATGCGCGGGTCGTCGTACGCGAGCGCCTCCGCGCCCAGCTCACGGACCCGCTGCTGCTTGGCCTCGCCCGCCGTCGCGTAGACCTCGGCGCCGAGCGAGCGACCGATGTCGATTGCGGCCTGACCGGTGGCGCTCGAGCCGCCCTGGACGAGCAGCCGCTGCCCTTCGGTGAGGCCGCCCCGGCCGACGACGCCCCACCAGGCCGTCCTGTACGGCGTCGGCAGTGCCGCCGCCACGACGGCATCGAGGCTCTCCGGCAGCGGGTAGACGTTGGCCTCGTCGACCACGGTGAGCTCCGCGTAGCCGCCCTTGGCGCCGGTGGCGACCACGCGCTCGCCTGTGTCGGCGCGCGTACCGGCGACGTCTCCGGGGTTCCCGAGCACCAGTGGGAACGTCGACGCTCCGCCGCCGCGCTGATTGATGTCGAAGCGATTCACGCCCGCCGCGTCGACGCGCAGGAGAGCCTGACCGTCGGCCGGTTGCGGCTCGGGCACATCCTCCACGCGGAGTACTTCCGGTCCGCCCGTTTCGTGGATCACGACGGCACGCACGGGGGAACGCTACCCCGGCCGCCGAACTCCGCGCCGTGGCAGACGTCCCCGACCTGCTCACGCTGCGGCGGCACCGCGACCTGGTCGGACGCGAGAAACGGCCGGCAGCGCGCTGGGTGTGCCTGTCGCTGCTCGTTGTCCTGTGCCTGGCCGCCTTGCTGAACGCGTTCGGCCAGCGGCCGGAGACGGACGAGGTGGGAGCCGACGTCGCGTCCCTGTCGGTCTATTCACCCCCGCGCCTGCGGAGTGGCCTCTACTTCGAGTCTCGCTTCCACATCCACGCCCATCGAGAGATCAAGAACGCCACGCTCGTCCTCGACCCGGGGTGGATGGAAGGCATGACGCTGAACAGCGCCGAGCCGGCGCCGATGAGCGAGGCGAGCCGCAACGGCCGGGTCGCGATGGAGCTCGGCCACATCCCGGCGGGCGGCGAGCACGTCTACTTCCTGCAGTTCCAGGTCAACCCCACGAACGTCGGTCACCGCTCGCAGGACGTTGAGCTCTACGACGGCGAAGAGCTCCTGCTGACGATCGATCGCTCGGTGACGATCTTCCCGTAGGACATGGACCTGGTCATCCGTGCAACCGTCGGCTTCCTCTTCGTCTTCTTCCTGACGCGCGCGGTCGGCCGGCGCGAGCTCTCGTCGCTCGAGCCGTTCGATCTGATCATGCTCGTGATGATCGGCGACCTCGTGCAGCAAGGGATCACGCAGAACGACTTCTCGGTCACGGGCATGCTGCTGGTCGGCTCGACGGTGGCGTTGCTTACCGTCGCGATCTCCTACACGAACTTCCGCTTCCCGCGGCTACGGCCGGTCCTCGAGGGCGAGCCGGTGATCGTCGTCCAGGACGGCAAGCCAATCGAGCGCAACCTGCGCCGCAACCGGATCACGATGGAGGAGCTCGCCGCGCTCGCCCGCCAGGAGCAGATCGCCACGCTGGAGGACGTGCAGTGGGGGGTGCTCGAGACGAGCGGTCAGATCAGCTTCATCCCCCGCCAGCGTTCCTAGACTCCACTCGGTGCCGCTCTACCTGACCGAGCAGGACGTCGATTCGCTGCTGACTGCGGAGGACGCGCTCGCGGCGATCGAGGAGTGCTTCCGTCGGCTCGCACGCGGCGCGGTCGACAACCGACCGCGGACCCGGCAGCCGGTCGAGGACGGGACGTTCGCCGTCATGTCCGCTGTCGACCACGAGCTCGAGCTGGCCGGGCTCAAGTCGTACCTCTCGGTGGCCGCGGGCGAGCCGTTCGTCGTCGTGCTCTTCGCCACCGACCGCGGCGAGCTCGCGGCCGTCGTCGAGGCACACCGCCTCGGCCAGCTGCGTACAGGTGCGGCGAGTGGAGTGGCTGCGAAGTACCTCGCGCGCGAAGGCGCGACGTCGCTGGGAGTAATCGGCTGCGGCTTCCAGGCGGAGACGCAGGTGCAGTGCATCCGCGCAGCCGTCCCGTCGATCGAGCGGGTCGTCGCCTACTGCCGCAGCGAGGATCGTTTGCGGTCGTTCTGCGAGCGGGTCGGCGCCGAGCCGGCCGAGTCGCACCGCGATGCTGCCGCTGGGGACGTGGTGGTGACGGTCACGACGTCGAAGGACCCGGTGCTGCGAGGCGATTGGCTCGAGCCCGGTGCGCTCGTGTGCGCGGTCGGCGCCAACGACCCGAGCAAGCGGGAGCTCGACAACGTGGTGCTCGAACAGGCCGCGTTCGTGTGCTGCGACTCGCTCGAGCAGGCCAAGCTCGAGTCGGGCGACCTGATCGAGCCGGTCCAGGCGGGCGCGCTGGACTGGCTCGAGGTGCACGAGCTGCACGAGGTCGTCGCCGGCGAGCTCGAAGGCCGCCACTCTCCCGACGACATCGTCGTTTTCAAGTCGAACGGGATCGCGGCCTGGGATGTAGCAATCGGCTCCGCCGCCCTGGAGCGGGCACGCGAGCGCGGGGTCGGGACGACCGTCTAGGCGCTGGTCGTCGAGCTCGAGCCGCGGACGGACGCGATCACGTCGTCGCCGATCGCCCTTATCAGCTCGGGGCGGTCGAGCAGGCGCTCCCGCTCTTGCGGCGTCGTGCGGTTCTTGACGTACGGGTCCTCGAGGATCTCCGCGAGCGGCCGACCGCGTTCGTGCTCGCGGATCACGTAGGCGGCGACCCGCTCCTCCGACGAGCTGCGTGTGAACAGGAACGAGAACGGATTCCGGAAAAGCTCCGAGAGCT
Organism: uncultured Actinomycetes bacterium; assembly: GCA_963738205.1. Classification (GTDB taxonomy): domain Bacteria; phylum Actinomycetota; class Thermoleophilia; order Gaiellales; family Gaiellaceae; genus DATFQE01. The sequence continues at coordinate 589,385 of CAVTVQ010000007.1, read as the reverse complement.
TGGCCACGGGGGCGATTGTATCCTTGCCTCCGATGCGCCTCTCGTCGTCTCCGGCGCGATTCGCCGAACGAACCGTTCGCGGCGTGGACGAGAACGGCGCCGAGGAGCGAATCGTCGTCTGGATCGAGCGGCGTCAGGGCGCGATCTGGGCCGTTGGCCGCGCGGTCAACCCGCAGCACCGCGCCAACGGCGACCCCCGTCGTGACGACTACATCTTCGAGGGCTACGAGCTGGAGGACGCGCTCGCGGCGGCCAACGGCACGCTCTCGGACGACTCGCACGTCTCGGCCCAGGACGGCTCGCAGGAGACCGTGCCTGCGTTCCAGCGGGAAGAAGTGCTGAAGAAGCTCGAGCGCTGGTTCTTCGGGCACGATCGCCAGGGCACCTAGTAGCCTCGGTCGCCGTGTTGATCCGCCTCGGGCACAGTCCCGATCCCGACGACGCATTCATGTTCTGGGGCCTCGCCGCAGGAGTCGTCGACCCGCGCGAGTTCGAGTTCGAACACGTGCTGGCGGATATCCAGACGCTCAACGAGTGGGCGTTGGAGGGCCGGCTCGAGGTGACGGCGCTGTCGCTGCACTCGTATCCCTTCGTGCAGGACAGCTACGCGCTGCTGCCGCACGGCGCCAGCATGGGCTCGGGCTACGGGCCGATCGTGGTCGCCCGCGAGCCGATGACCAAGGAGCAGCTGGCCGACGTTCGCATCACCGTGCCGGGCCGGATGACCACGGCCTTCCTGGTCACGCGCCTCTATCTCGGCGACTTCGAGTACCGGGAGGCGCCTTTCGACCGCATCCTCGACCAGGTGATCGAGGGCACGGCGGACGCCGGCCTGCTCATCCACGAGGGCCAGCTCACCTACGGCTTACGCGGGCTGCAGAAGGTCGTCGACCTCGGCGAGTGGTGGCTGCTCGAGACGGGGCTGCCGTTGCCGCTCGGCGTGAACGCCGCACGCCGCGACCTCGGCGCCGACGCCCTGCGGGAGCTGTCGGCTGTGCTGGAGGAGTCGATCCGCGCCGGCCTCGAGAACCGGCAGGACGCGCTGGCGTACGCCGGCCAGTTCGGCCGCGGGCTCGATCCCGAGTTGACCGACCGCTTCGTCGGCATGTACGTGAACGAGCTCACGCAGGACTACGGCGACGAGGGGCGCTCCGCGGTTGCGGAGCTGCTGCGCCGCGGCGAGGCGATCGGCGCCTTCCCAGCGCCTGTCCGCGTCGAGTTCGTCAGCTAGGGCGGCGCTGTGAGCCGCGCGGTCGTCCTCAGCGCTGTCCGAACGCCGGTCGGCCGGTACGGCGGGGCGTTGGCGAGCGTCCGGCCCGACGACCTCGCCGCTGCCGCGATCGCTGCCGCGGTGGAGCGAGCGGGAGTCCCAGCGGGAGAGATCGAGGACGTCTACTTCGGTTGCGCCAACCAGGCCGGTGAAGACAACCGCAACGTGGCGCGCATGGCTGCGGTGCTCGCCGGGCTGCCCGAGAGCGTGGCGGGCGTGACCGTGAACCGCCTGTGCGCCTCGGGGCTGTCCGCTGTGGTGGCGGCGTGCCACGCGGTTCGCGCGGGCGACGGCGACCTGTTCGTCGCGGGAGGCGTCGAGTCGATGAGCCGTGCGCCGCTGGTGCTGGCGAAGCCCGACCAGGCGTTCCCGCGCGGCAACCAGACGGCCTGGGACACGACCCTCGGCTGGCGCTTCCCGAACCCGCGCATGGAGGCGATGTTCCCGCTCGAGTCGATGGGCGAGACCGGCGAGAACGTCGCCGAGCGCTGGGGTGTGTCCCGCGAGGACCAGGACGCGTTCGCCGCCGAGTCGCAACGGCGGTGGGCCGAGGCCGCCGAAGCAGGCCGGTTCGACGACGAGCTGATCACGGTCGGCGAGGTCGACCGGGACGAGCACCCTCGTCCGGGCACGACGGTCGAGAAGCTGGCGGCGCTGAAGCCGGCGTTCCGCGCGGGCGGCACGGTGACCGCCGGCAACTCGAGCGGTCTCAACGACGGAGCCGCGGCGCTCGTGATTGCGAGTGAGGAGCGGGCGCGGGAGCTCGGCGTGGAGCCGCTCGGCGCGTTCGTGGCCGGGGCGGTGGCGGGCGTCGACCCACGCGTGATGGGGATCGGGCCCGTGCCGGCCGTGCACAAGCTGCTGGCCCGCGCAGGGATCGAGGCCGGCGACGTCGACCTCGTCGAGCTGAACGAGGCCTTCGCGTCACAGAGCCTGGCCGTGATCCGCGAGCTCCGGCTCGATCCCGAGCGCGTGAACGTCAACGGTGGCGCGATCGCGATCGGGCACCCGCTCGGAATGAGCGGCGCGCGCCTCGTCGTAACGCTCCTGCACGAGCTCCGCCGCCGCGGCGGCCGCTACGGCCTCGCGACGCTGTGCGTCGGCGTCGGCCAAGGCCAGGCTGCGCTGTTCGATCGCTCTTAGTCGCGCGCGCGAGAGCGTCGTCGGCGGCTATCCGGTAAACCGCGGCCGTCGACTGGGACGCTCCTCCTTCCTGGGAGCGGCTTTGACGATCTTCACGTTGGCTTTGGCCCTCGCGATGGGCGGGGGTTTCGCGATGACCGCGGGCGGCGCGCCCGGCGCGGGCGGCGCCCCCGGCTCTCCCGCCGGTGGCGGCGAGGTCGGCGGCGGGGTGACCTCGGCGGTGTTCGACAGCGTGCCGGGCGCCGCGTTCGCATTTACCTGGAGCACGAGGTGGACGCTGACGCGTTGGCCTGGCCGCAGGCGCGGGATCACGAGGCAGCGCCGGCCGCCAATGCGAAGCAGCCTGCGGTCGGCGCTTATGAACGTCATTCCCCGCGGGATCTGATCGCAGGCCCGGAGGTTGCGGGCGGGGAGACGGCCGCGGTTGCGGACGGTGATCCGGTAGCCCGCGCGGCCACCGGCGGTCACCGTGGGGCTGTCAGCCGTCTTCTCGATCGGCGTGTCGCAACCTGGTGGACCAGGACCGTTGCTCGGAGTGATGCTCACGTTGTCGAACAGGTAGCCATTACCGGCAAGGCCAGCGGGTCCCGGCACGCTGGAGCGGAACTGTAGGCTGTTGATGGTCGCGGGCGTATTGCGGTTCGGCGGCGGTGCCTGCTCCGGAGCGGTGCGGTAGTAGTTCTCCCACGTCGTGAAGCACTGACCAAGGTCCTCACCGTCGACAGAGATTCGCACCAGGTCGTTGTCAATGCCCTGGTTGACCTTGATCCAGAACCTGATCTCGTGCGGACTGGTGCGGTCAAGCAGAGGGCCAGGGTGCGCGACGAACTCGCCATCGACGTCGGGGGTGTCGTTGACGCTGACCCGAATACCGGCCGCGGTGTCTTCCAGGCCGACCCAGGACATGCGCGAGCCCTCGCCGGAGTCCGGGCTGACGCTTATGAACAGTCCGGGTTGGTGGGTGGGCATCTTGGACATAACCGAGAACTCGGCGAGGAACACCTTGTTGGGCCTCTGCTCGCCGACCTGTTGTAGCTCCTGTGGGGAATACGTCTGGTTGAAGAACTCACTAGACGCACATGCGTTCGACATACGCAACGACTGCAGTCCGAACCCAGGAGGCTCGCCAGTAGGAGCGACAGTATTGGCGACAACCGCCTGGTCGTACTGTCCGTTCGTTGGGGTTGGGACACACGCCGGGATCGCCCCAAGGGGAGCGCTCTTCCAGGGGAAGCCGCCGACGCCGCTCTGTCCGTTGACCGACGCAGGGAAGACGTGGAAGAGGGGCGGCTCAAAGAGCGTGATAGAGGCCGCTGCGGCCCCGCATACGAGCAGGACCATGCTGATTGCCGTCGTCAGCACCATGAGCATTCGGCGCATGCTTCCTCCTTGTGACAGGCCCGCCATCAGTCGATCACGAGGCAGGCGCCTTGGGGGTCTCAGCCATCCGGTGTCCGGGACTGGAAGCAGGCGGACGCGAACGTTCTGCTCTACTCAACCGTCGCCGCAGGTACGCGATACCACGCATACCAGGCTCCCTTCTAGTAAGGCAACGGTGCCATTAGAAGCGGGGCACTGTCAAGCCCTGCGCTGAGGCCGCCCCCTCGGTATCGTGCCTCGCGATGGCGGTCACCACCCAGCGGGAGTACGGGCTCTTCATCGGCGGGGAGCTCGTCGAGCCCGTTTCCGGTGAGATCCGTGACCTGAGCGAGCCCGCGAGCGGCGAGCCGCTCGCCCGTGTCGCCGTGGCCGGCGAGGCCGACATCGACCGGGCCGTCGAGGCTGCGCGCGCCGCGCTCGGCGGAGCGTGGGCGAAGACTCCGGGCACCGAGCGCTCTCGGCTGCTGCACGCGCTCGCGGATGCAATGCTGGCGAACCGCAAGGAGCTCGCCGAGCTCGAGGTGCGCAACGTCGGCAAGGCGCTCGCGTCGGTCAAGGCGGAGCTCGGGGGCGCGATCGAGAACTTCCGCTTCTACGCGTCGGCGATCGCCTCGATCGCGGGTCGGGCGAATCCCGTGGGCGGCTCGCTGCTCTTCTACTCGCTCAAGGAGCCGGTGGGAGTCGCCGGCCAGATCGTGCCCTGGAACTACCCGCTGATGATGGCGACGTGGAAGCTCGCACCCGCCCTGGCGGCCGGGTGCACCGTCGTGCTGAAGCCGGATCCCGCCACGCCGCTGACGGCTCTGCGCGTCGCCGAGCTCGCGGCCGAGGTCGGTTTCCCGGAGGGCGTCGTGAACGTCGTGCCCGGGGACGGGCCGACGACCGGCGCCTACCTCGTCCGCCACCCTGGGATCGACAAGGTCGCCTTCACCGGCTCGACCAAGACCGGCGCCGAGATCATGCGCCTCTCTGCCGAGCCCCTCAAGCGTGTGACGCTCGAGCTCGGCGGCAAGAGCCCGAACATCGTCTTCGCCGACGCCGACCTCGCGGACGCGATCCCGAGCGCCGTCTGGTCGATCTACTACTCGGCCGGCCAGAGCTGCGAGGCGCGCTCGCGCGTCCTCGTCGAGCAGCCGCTCTACGACGACTTCGTGGCCGAGTTCGCCGAAAAGGCGAGCAGCCTGAAGGTCGGCGATCCGCTCGATCCCGAGACGCAGATGGGCTCGCTCATCTCGACTGCTCACCGTGAGCGTGTCCACGGCTACGTCGACAAGGGCCGGGACGAGGGTGCCGAGGTCGTCACCGGCGGCGAGCCCGCGGAGGGCAAGGGAGCGTTCTACCCGCCGACCGTCCTGGCCGGCGTCGAGAGCGGCATGACGGTCGCGCAGGAGGAGATCTTCGGCCCGGTCGTGACGGTGATCCCGTTCGAGGACGAGAAGGACGCCGTGCGGATCGCGAACGACTCGAGGTACGGGCTCTTCGCCACCGTCTGGACGGGCGATCCCGCGCGCGGCCACCGGCTCGCGCGCCAGATCAAGGCGGGCACGGTCGGGATCAACATGCCCTACACCGCCTTCCCCGGCATCCCGTTCGGCGGCTACAAGCAGTCGGGATTCGGCCGCGAGCTCGGCATCGAGACGCTCGACCTCTACCTGGAGACGAAGAGCGTGATCGTTTCGACGGGCACCCGCCCGTACAACCCCTTCGGCGTCTAGCCGCTACGCAAGCTCGCGCCTGAGCACGGACGCCACTGCGGTGAGCGCCGCCCGTGTCTCGTCGAGCGACGGCTCACGCGTCGTCAGCCGCTGCAACCCGAGGCCGGGCAGCAGCAACAGGCGAAAGAGGCGGTGGCCGGAGACCTGGATCGCCTGCCAGAGCTCCATCGTCAGCGCCAGCGACAGGAGCGTCACCAGCAGCGGCGTGTAGAGCGCCGGCGCGAGCGGCCACGCCCGCTCGGCGAGCGCGGTGACCGGGAGGACGAGGGCGGCGAAGTTCGTGCCGCAGCGCGGCGAGAAGCGCGACGGCCGGACGGCGCCCGCCCACGTCGCCGAGAGCTGCCTCGACTGGGCGGCGGCGATCGCGCGGTGCTCGGCGCCGTGCAGGCGTAGCGTCCGGCCGCGCAGCAGCCAGAAGACGAGGCCCGCGGTGAGCGCGATGCCGGCCGGAAGCCGGAGGATCTCCGGTAGGAGGAAGAAGGCGAACGGTGCGAGCAACGCTGACGCGAGCAGCACGCGCTCGCGCCCTCGAGTCACACCCTTGCGACGAAAGACAGGTGACAGCGACGACGCCAGGCGGACGAGGCCGCGGACGAGCGGGATGCGTCGCACCACCGACGGATGCACGGTCATCGCTCCCTCGCGGACCGAGCCGTCCACACCGGCGAACGCCCAGAAGCGCTCGCTCACGATCACGACCCCGTTCGGACGCGCCATACCGCCGAGCTGTGGGATCCGCTCGGTCGCGTCCGCGCGCCCCAGGATCTGCCGGGTGTCGAACATCTACCCAGCTTGTCGGAAACACAGCCGCCCGGCAAATGGGCCGGGCGGCCTAATTTCAGCATTGTGTTCGGGCCTAAGGCGGTTACCAGTAGCCGCGCGAGAAGAAGCCGAGCAGCGCGAGCACCAGGATCACGATGAGAAGAATCCACAGGATCGACACTCCTTTACCTCCTTTCGCCTCGACAAGGGTCTTTACCCAAACGGGGAAAGCCGTTAAACAGGTGCGTTCCTCGGGACGGGTACACCACGCGCCTCGACCCGCGGTCGACGAGGATGATGTACGGGATGACGACGAACGTCGCCCGGCTCTTGGCCCGGCTGGAGGAGCTGTTCGCGATCGGCGGCGGCCCCGGCGCCAACCGTGTCGGCTACACGCGCGAGGAGGACGAAGCGCATGACCTCTGCGCGGGGTGGTTCCGGGAGGCGGGCCTCGACGTGGAGGTCGACGACGCGGGCAACCTCATCGGCCGATTGCCGGGCACTGAGGCCGAGCGCCAGGAGATCTGGACCGGCTCTCACCTCGACTCGGTACCGCGCGGGGGCCGCTACGACGGCGCGCTCGGCGTGGTGGCCGGCCTCGAGGCGGTCGAGCGGCTCGGACGCCGGCCCGCGACGCTCGGCGTGGTCGCGTTCCGCGACGAGGAGCGGGGTTGCGCAGGCAGCCGGGCCCTCGCGGCGCGGCCGGGCGCGTACGTCGAGCTGCACATCGAGCAGGGCCCGCGCCTCGCCCGCGCAGACGCGCCGCTCGGAGTGGTCACCTCGATCGTCGGCTATGCGCGGGGCGAGCGCGTGGTCGAGGGCCGGGCCGGACACGCAGGCACGACGCCCATGGCAGACCGCGACGACGCCCTCGTCAAGGCGGCGCAGGAGGTCCTGCGGATCCACGAGGCGGCGCGCGCGATCGAGGGCGCGGTCGCCACGGTCGGCCGCTTCGAGGTCGAGCCCGGAGCGGTGAACGTGGTGCCGTCACGGGTCACGTTCACCGTGGATGCGCGAGCGCCCGACGCCGAGCGGCTGGAACGACTTGTCGACGCGGTGGGGATCGCCGATGCGTCGCGCGTGCTGCCCGTCGCGATGAGCGACCCGCTGCGAGCGGCTTTGCGCGAGGAGCTCGAGCTGCGTGCCCTACCGCTGGTCGAGCTCGCCTCCGGCGCCGGTCACGACGCCGGCGTGCTGGCCGCTGCCGGCATTCCGAGCGCCATGCTGTTCGTGCGCAGCCTCGCCGACGGCGCCAGCCACTGCCCCGAGGAGGACAGCTCGCCGGACGACCTGGCGCTCGCGGTCGACGTGCTCGCCGGCACGTTGGCCCGTCTCGCCGGCTAGCTCTCGCGGAAGGAGATCGTCTGGGCGCCCTCCCAGAGGGTCAGCATGCCCAGATCCTTCAGCTGCTCGGCGCCTTCGACCAGCGTGGCGAAGTGGTTCGCCCACAGCTCACCGGCCTTGCTCTTGAAGTGGCAGTAGCCGTAGGGGAAGAGCAGCTCCGTTTCGCTGATGCCGCCCGGATAGAGCGCGAGCTGGCCCGGGTGCGGGTAGCTCGTGGCGTTCTCCGGGCCGATCCCGAGGTCGCGGTCGCCCCAGGGGATCCAGTTCGACTCGCCGCTCCAGCGGCAGTGGATGATCCGGTCCTCGAAGGGAAGGATGCGCTTGAACGCGGCCACGGTCTCCGGGGCGAGCTCGTCTTCCCAGCGAGCCACGAAGCGGAATCCGGCTGCGGTGATCTCCAGCACGCGCGGAACCTACTCGACCGGTGCGCCCGCCGCGATCCAGGCGCCCAGCGCCTTGCGCTCGGCCTCGGTCATTCCCGTCGCGTTGCCGAGCGGCATCGCATGTGAATCCACGGCCTGGGCGCGGATCGCCTCGGCGCGTGCGGCGATCTGCTCGGGCGTGTCGAAGGTGACGCCGGCGGGTGCCGTCGTGAACTGGTCGTTCGTCGGGCTCTCCGAGTGACACGTGACGCAGCGGCGCTCGACGATCGCCACCGCCGCTGCTTCGTCGACGGGTGCCGCCGAGGAGGAGCGCTTGGCGTCGTCGGGCTCGATCGCCAGCGCCAGTGCGACCGTCGCGATCGCCGCCGAGACGGGGATCGCGACGATCGTTCGGCCCTGGCGGCGGAGGTTGAAGTAGTGCCGCACCCAGGCGCCGATCAGCATCAGTGCGAGCAGGACGAGCCACGCGTGCTGCCGGGCGTAGAGGAACGGGAAGTGGCCCGAGATCATCGTCAGCACGACCGGCAGCGTCAGGTAGTTGTTGTGCACCGACCGGCGCTTCGCCTCCAGGCCGCGCTCCAGGCGCGGCGGCCGCTGCTCCTGCTTCGCGTGGATCAGCTCCCAGTGCGCCGGGATGATCACGAACAGGACGTTCGCGGCCATGATCGTCCCGAGCATCGCGCCGACCTGGATGAAGGCGCCGCGGCCGCTGTAGAGCTCGCCCGCGCCCCAGGCGGCGAGCGCGGTGAGCCCGAGGATCGCTGCGCCCAGCACGAGCTCGTTCCCGACGAGGCGGCACAGGAGGTCGTAGACGAGCCAGGCCAGCACGAGCCCGGACACGCTGATCGCGATCGCTGCGGCCTTGGAGAGGTCTGCCACCGACGGATCGATCAGGTACGTCTCGGCGTGGAAGTAGTAGAGGACGACGAGCAGGGCGAAGCCCGAGATCCACGTCCAGTACGCCTCCCACTTGAACCAGTGCAGCGGCTCGGGGAGCCGGGTCGGCGAGACCTGGTGCTTCTGGACGTGGTAGAAGCCGCCGCCGTGGACGGCCCAGACCTCGCCGGTCGCGCCGGCGTCGCGGTCGCGCGGATCCTCGGGCCGACGCAGGGCGTTGTCGAGGAAGACGAAGTAGAAGGACGTACCGATCCAGGCCATGGCCGCGATCACGTGCAGCCAGCGGAAGACGAGGTTCAGCCAGTCGGTGAGGTAGGCGTCGAGGCCGAGGATCACGCGCGCCGCCACCGGTCCTGGGCGATCGCGACGAGCTCGCCGAGCGCGGTCTCGAGCTCCTCGTCCGTGCGGTTGTCGATCCGCGAGCGGAGCACGTCGAGGATCTCCGTCTTCGTCCGCCGGTTGACGAAGACCACGAACCGGAAGCCGTGACGCGCCTCGTACTCGCGGTTGAGCCGCTCCAGCTCGGCGAGCACGTCAGGGTCGGCGTCTGTTCCCTGCTCTGCGGCCGAGCGCGTCGACAGCTTCGAGGCGCCGATCGCCGGGTGCGCGTCGAGCACTTCGAGCCGCTCGACTGGGGTCAGGTCTTGCATCGCCACACGGCGGGCCTGCCCCAGCGGATCCTCCAGCTCCGCCAGCCGTTCCACGAAGCGGGTACGCCCCTCGAAGAGCTCGGCGAGCTCCTCGGCGCTCAGCTGCCGCGGTAGCTCGCGCACGAGTAGGGCGAGACGAGCAGAGGGACGTGGTAGTGGCCGTCCTCGAGCGCGATCTCCAGCTCGACGCGGAGGAAGAACGGCGACGGCGGTTGAAAGGCAAGCGTGTACGCGCCGGGGTCGAGGTCACGCGCCAGCTCCTTCACGCGGCCGTCCGAGTCGGTCGTGCCCACGGCGATCTGCTCGCCGGCAAGGGCCAGCTCGACGCGGACACCACCTGCGGGCTCGCCGCGACCGGTGTCGAGCACGTGAGTGGAGAGCGACGCGGTCACGCCCACAATCTTCGCGCCTGTGCGCGATGTTCCCGCGCGATCTCCTCTTCGTCGGCGTTGACGAGCCGGCCGTCCCGCACCACCTCACTGCCGCCGACGTAGAGCCGGTCAACGCGATGCGGGGCAGAGAGGACGAGTGCCGCTACCGGGTCGTCCGCGCCGCCGAACTCGAGGCCGTCCGTGCGCCACACGGCGAAGTCGGCGCACTTGCCGCGCTCGAGCGACCCGATGTCGTCGCGGCCGAGGACGCTCGCGCCGCCCCGGGTGGCCAGCCGCAGCGCCTGGCGCACGGTCATCGCTGCCGGCCCGCCGCGGCCGCGCGCGACGAGGAGGGCCTGCTTCACCTCGAAGAGGAGGTCACTGCGCTCGTTCGAGGCCGACCCGTCGACCCCGAGCCCGACGCGCACCCCGGCGTCCACGAGCTCGCGCACCGGCGCGACGCCGGCGCCGAGCCGGAGGTTCGAGGTCGGGCAGTGGGCGACGCCGACGTCCGCGTCGGCGAAGACCGCCACGTCGTCCGCGGACAGGTGGACGCAGTGCGCGCACCACGTCTCCTCCGCGAGCCAACCCTGCTGCTCCAAGTACTCGACCGGCCGGCAGCCGTAGAGTTCCCGGCAGTACGCATCCTCCTCGACCGTCTCGGCGAGGTGTGTGTGGAGCCGGAGGCCGAGCCGGCGCGCCAGCTCCGCCGACTCACGCATAAGGTCCTTCGTGACCGAGAACGGCGAGCACGGAGCCACGACGATCTGGACACGCGCGCCGGGACCGCTCTCGTGCAGTCGGACGGCGTTCTCGGTCTCGGCGAGGGCGCTGTCGGTTGTCTCGACGACGTGATCCGGAGGGAGGCCGCCACGCGATTGACCGAGATCCATGGAGCCCCGTGCGGCGACGATGCGCACGCCCAGCTCACCGGCCGCCTGCACCTCGGCCTCGAGCAGGCCCTCGACGCCGGGCGGGAAGAGGTAGTGGTGGTCGAAGACGGTCGTGCAGCCGGACAGCGCGAGCTCCGCCAGCCCGGTGCGCGCCGCGGCGTACTCGGACTCGGCATCGATGCCGGCCCACACCGGGTAGAGCGTCTTCAGCCAGGTGAAGAGGTCGGCTTCCTGCGCGCGCGCGCGCGTGAGCGTCTGGAACAGGTGGTGGTGTGTGTTGACGAGGCCCGGTGTGACGAGCGCGCCGCCGAGGTCGACGGCCTCGTCCGCCGCCGGTCGCTCGCCGGCGCCGGTCGCGGCCACGAAGCCGTCCTCGACCAGCAGCCAGCCGCCGTCGTGCTCGGTACCGGCCTCGTCGCCGACGACGACGTAGGCGTTCGCGAAGAGCGTCGTCACGCCTCGAGCGGAACCAGCTCGAAGCGGTCGACGTCGACGAGGCCGCGGTCGGTGATCTTGAGGCTCGGGATCACCGAGAGCGCCAGAAACGACAGTGTCTGGAAGGGCGAGTGCAGCTCGCAGCCGAGGTTCCGTGCCGCCTCGACGCAGGCGCGGCTGCGCTCGAGCACCTCCTCGAGCGGTGCGGTCGACAGCAGGCCGGCGACCTGCAGCGGCAGCTCGGCGCGGACGCCGCGGCCCTCGGTGACGACCACCCCGCCGCCGGTCTCGGACAGGCGCCCGACCGCGCGGGCCATGTCGTGGTCGTTCATGCCGACGACGATGACGTTGTGGGCGTCGTGTGCGACCGTTGACGCCAGCGCGCCGCTCTTGAGCCCGAAGCCGCGCACGAAGCCGAGGCCGATTCGGCCCGTGCCGAGATGGCGCTCGATGACGGCGATCTTGGCGAGGTCGCGCTCGGGATCGGCCACGGCGAGCCCCTCGATCGTCTTCGGCTCGTCCACGAGCGACTCCGTGACGATCTGGTCCGGCACGATCCCGATCACGCGCGCCGGCCCGCCGTCCCACGGGATCGCGAAGTGGTTCGACGCGACCGCCCGGATGCGGACGGTGTGCTTGACCCACTCGGGCACCTCGGGCCCGTCGATCGCCCCGATCGGCTTGCCGCGCTTGAGCACCAGGTCGGGGACGAAGCTCTCGAGGTCGTGCAGGACGAGCAGGTCGGCCTGGTAGCCGGGGGCTACGGCCCCGATCTCGTTCAGCCCGTGCCAGACGGCCGGGTTGAGTGACGCCATCACGACGGCGTCCTCGGGCGAGACCCCCTCGGCGACGGCCGTGCGCACCATCGAGTTGATGTGGCCCTCGTCGGCGATGTGCTCCGGCTCGCGGTCGTCGGTGCAGAACGCGATCCGCGCCGGCCCGTACTCCTTCACGAGCGGTAGGAGGTCGCGCAGGTTGCGCGCGCCCGAGGCCTCTCGGATCAGCAGCCACATGCCGGCGCGGAGGCGCTCACGACCCTCCTCGACCGTGCGCGCCTCGTGGTCTGAGCGGATCCCGGCCGAGGCGTATGCGTTCAGCCCCTTGCCGAGGAGGCTCGGCGCGTGTCCGTCGACGTGCGAGGCTCCGTCGAGCTGCAGCTTGGCGAGCTCGCTCTCGAAGCCGGACACGACGCCCGGGAAGTTCATCATCTCGGCCAGGCCGATCACGCGCGTGCGGCGCATCAGGCCCTCGAGGTCGCCGGTGGAGAGAGGTCGGCGCGGCGACTCGAACTCCGAAGCCGGGACGCAGGACGACGCCATGAAGAAGACGTCCAGCGGCAGCTCGGCGCAGGTGTCGAGCAGCCAGTGGACGCCGTCCGTCCCGAGCACGTTGGCGATCTCGTGCGGGTCGGCGACGACGGTGGTGGTGCCGAGCGGGAGCACGAGGCGGGCGAACTCGTCGGGAAGCAGCTTCGGAGACTCCAGGTGCAGGTGCGCGTCGACGAAACCGGGGACGATCCAGCGGCCGGCGGCGTCGATGACCTCGTCTGCCTCGTAGTCGCCGATGCCGGCGACGTAGCCGTCGCAGATCGCGACATCGCCCTCGAGCCACTCGCGAGTGAAGACCGACAGCACGCGGCCCCCTCGGACCACCGTGTCGGCGGCCGCATCGCCGCGTGCGACTGCGAGCCGGCGCGCAAGATCCTTCACATTGCGAAAGCTACTACGCTCTTTCGCGTGGACGTTCTGACTCCGCAGACGTTCGAGGAAGCGCTGCGGCTGAAGGCCGAGCGACCGGGAGCGGTGCCGATCGAGGGCGGCACCGATCTGATGGTGTCACTCAACTTCGATCGGCTGCGGCCGCCCGCGCTGCTCAACCTCAACGAGGTCGCGGAGCTGAAGGGGTGGTCGCGCGAGAACGGCGCGCTGCGGCTCGGCGCCGCACTGACGTACGCCGAGGCGATGCGCGGCGAGCTCGCCTCGGCGCTGCCCGCCCTCGCTGAGGCGTCGCGGACCGTCGGCTCGCCGCAGATCCGCAACCGCGGAACGATCGGCGGCAACCTGGGCACGGCGTCGCCCGCCGGTGACGCGCTGCCGCCGCTGCTCGTCGAAGGAGCCGAGCTCGAGCTGGCGAGCGTGCGCGGCAAGCGGGTGCTGCCGCTCGAGGAGTTCCTCGTCGGGCCGAAGCGGAACGCCCTGGCCGAGGACGAGCTGATCGCCGCCCTGTGGGTTCGCCCCTCGGGCGCACGTCAGACGTTCATGAAGGTGGGACCGCGGAACGCGATGGTGATCGCCGTCTGCTCGCTCGCGCTCGCGTTCGACCGTGAGCGGGACCAGATCCGGGCGGCGTTCGGGTCGGCTGGCCCGGTTCCCGCGCTCGTGACCGCCCCATTGTCGGAGGCCGGCGACTTCCCGCAGCGGGTTGCCGAGGCCGCGAGCCCGATCGACGACGTCCGCGGCTCGGCCGCGTACCGGCGGCACGCGCTCCAGGTGCTGACGCAGCGCGCGCTCGAAAGGTGCGCCGCGTGAGGGTCTCCATGCGCGTGAACGGCGAGGAGCGCGAGACCGAGGTCTGGCCGGGCGAGAGCCTCCTGTACGTGCTGCGCGAACGGCTCGGGCTGCCGGGTTCGAAGAACGCGTGCGAGCAGGGCGAGTGCGGCTCCTGCTCCGTGCTGCTCGACGGGACGCTCGTCTGTGCGTGCCTCGTCCTGGGTGCGCAGGCCGAGGGGCACGACGTGGTCACGGTCGAAGGGCTGGCGGAGAACGGACGGCTGCATCGCGTCCAGGAGGCGTTCGTGGAGGCCGGGGCCGTGCAGTGCGGGTTTTGCACGCCGGGCCTCGTGGTCGCAACCGCCGACCTGCTCGTGCACAACCCGGCGCCGAGCGAGTACGAGATCCGCGAGGCGCTCTCCGGCAACCTCTGCCGCTGCACCGGCTACGCGAAGATCTTCGACGCGGTCCGACTGGCGGCGGCGCGCGCGTGAGGACGAATCGGCACGAAATCGGCACAACCCGGATGCGGTCCGGTCGCGCGTTGGCGGGTAGCGTCAGCGGCGGGTGGCGGGTGGACGACTCCCCACCCAAGGGTGGGGAAGGCGGGGCTGGCGCTTGAGCACGACGACCGCGCGCAAGCTCGAGGTCGGGCGCGTCGGCGAGAGCGTCAAGCGCGTGGACGGGATCCCGAAGGTGACGGGCGAGTTCGCGTACTCGAGCGACCTGTTCGCCGCCGGGATGCTGTGGGGTCACACCGTCCGCAGCCCGCACGCACACGCCCTGATCAGGGAGGTCGACATCTCCGAGGCAGTCGCGATGCCGGGGGTCCACGCCGTCCTCACGCACGACGACGTCCCAGGCGAGAAGCGCTACGGGCTCGAGTTTCCCGACCAGCCGGTGCTCGCCTTCGAGCGGGCGCGCTACTACGGCGAGCCGATCGTCCTCGTGGCCGCCGAGCATCCCGAGCAGGCACGCCGCGCCGCCGCCGCCGTCAGGGTCGAGTTCGAGCCGCTCGAGCCCGTCGTCGACCCCGAGCGTGCCGTCGAACAGGAGCCGATCCATCCACAGCGCTGGACCGACGGCCACGGCTACCGCGAGGACCCGCGTCCGAACGTCGTCCGCTCAATCGTCATCCGCCACGGCGACCCGGACGCGGAGGGAGACGTGTCCGTCAGCGGCGTGTACGAGTTGGGCATCCAGGATCAGGCCTTCCTCGGGCCGGAGTCGGGCCTCGCGGTGCCCGACGGCGAGGGCGGCGTCGACGTCTACGTCGCGACGCAGTGGCTGCACGTCGACCGCGACCAGGTCGCGCCCTGCCTCGGCCTTCCCAAGGAGCAAGTGCGCATCCACCTCGCCGGGGTCGGCGGTGCGTTCGGCGGCCGCGAGGATCTCTCGATGCAGATCCACGGCGCCATGCTCGCCCTGCACACGAGCCGGCCGGTGAAGATGGTCTACACGCGCGAGGAGTCCTTCTATGGGCACGTCCACCGTCACCCCGCGCGCATCTGGTTCGAGCACCGCGCCAACCGCGACGGCAAGCTCGTCAACGTCCGCATGCGCATCGTCCTCGACGGGGGCGCGTACGCCTCCAGCTCGACCGCGGTCGTCTCGAACGCGTGCTCGTTCGCGATCGGGCCCTACGCCGTCGAGAACGCACTGCTCGAGGGCAGTTGCGTCTACACCAACAACCCGCCGTGCGGCGCGATGCGCGGCTTCGGCGCGGTCCAGACCTGCTTCGCGGCCGAGGCGCAGATGGACAAGCTGGCCGTCGAGCTCGGGATCGATCCGGTGGAGTTGCGCCTCCGGAACGCGCTCGCGCCGGGCGACACGCTGCCGACGGGCCAGAAGGTGACCGGCTCGATGCCGGTCGCCGAGGTGATCCGCAAGGCCGCCGAGCTCCCGCTCCCCGAGCCCGAGGAGCTCCCGCGCGACGCGATCCGCCTGCCGGGCGGCGCGGGCAACACGACCCGCGGCGAGGGCGTCAAGCGGGGCGTCGGCTTCGCGGTCGGGTTCAAGAACATCTGCTACTCCGAGGGCTTCGACGACTACTGCACGGCCCGCGTGGTGCTCCGCGCGGACGGCAGCGCCGAGGTCCACTGCGCTGCCGCCGAGGTCGGGCAGGGCGTCAGCAACGTCCTGCTGCAGGTGGCGGGCGAGGAGCTCGGCACGGACGATGTCGTCCTCGCATCGCACACGACCGCGACCGTTGGCTCTGCCGGCTCGGCCTCCGCCTCCCGGATGACGTGGATGGCCGCCGGCGCCGTCCAGGCTGCCTGTCGTGCGGCGCTCGAGGAGCGGAAGGCCGTGGGCGGCGCCGAGGTCGACGTGGAGCGCGAGTACCGCCACGCGCGCACGTTCCCGCTCGATCCGGAGACCGGTCAGACGACCGGAGAACGCTCGCACGTCGCCTTCGCGTGCGCGGCCATGCGCGTGGTCGCGGAGGTCGACGTCGAGCTCGGGCTCACCCGCGTCGTGTGGATCGGGACCGCGCAGGACATCGGCCGCGCCGTCAACCCGAAGGCCGTCGAGGGCCAGATCGAGGGCGGCACGGCCCAGGGCCTGGGGCTCGCGTTGATGGAGGAGATCCAGACGCGCGACGGCCTGATCACGAACGCGAGCTTCACCGACTACCTGATTCCCACGACTCTCGACATGCCGCCGGTCCAGTCGGTGCTCATCGAGGACCCGGAGCCGGACGCGCCCTTCGGCGTCAAAGGCGTGGGCGAACCGCCGACCGTCGTGTCGACCGCCGCCATCGTCGCCGCGCTGCGCGACGCGACGGGCCGTGAGCTGACCCGGGTGCCGGTCAAGCCGGACGACATCGTCGCGCTTTGAGGATCTGGCGGATCCCGTTCTCGACGAACGTCGAGCGGGTCGCGCTCGCGCTGGCGCACAAGGGCCTGCAGGTGGAGTGGGTCGACGTCGACCCGGCCGACCGCAGCAAGGTCGAGCGGCTCACCGGACAGGCGCTCGTTCCGGTGCTGGAGCTCGACGGCCGCATGCTCGTGGACTCGACGGCGATCCTGGAGGAGCTCGAGCGGCTTCAGCCCGAGCCGCCGCTCTATCCGCGCGACCCGGCGCGGCGGGCCGAGGTAGAGGTGTTCGTCGACTGGTTCAACCGGGTCTGGAAGCGGCCGCCGAACGAGCTGGAGGCCGAGCTCGGCAAGGCCGAGCCCGACCGCGAAACGGTCGAGCGCCTCCGCGGCGAGATCACCGCAGCGCTCGACCGCTTCGAGGCTCTACTCCAGGGCCGTGACTACCTCTTCGGCGACTTCGGCGTCGCCGACTGCGTCGCGTTCCCCTTCCTCAAGTACGCGGTGCTCCACGATCCCGACGACGAGGAGCTCTTCCACCGCATCCTGGTCGAGCAGCAACGGCTCGACGGTCGCTGCCCGCGTCTCGAGGCCTGGATCCGGCGCATGGAGGAGCGACCTCGGGCCTAGCCCATCCCCTCGGGCATCGGCGCCGACTCGTCCGACTGCCAGAGGCTGAAGGACGTGCCCTGGTTGTCCTTGCAGGCCACGAACCAGCCCATGCCCGGGACGGGCATCTTGTCCTCGGCCGAGCCGCCGAGCTCCTTCACCTTGGCGATCGACGCGTCGATGTCGTCGGTGTCGAAGTAGACGACCGGGTTATGGCTCGTATCGCCGCCTGAGATGGCGGCTCCGGAGCTCTCGTCGAACTGGGTCATGTGGTAGTCCTGGTCGCCGTAGCTCTGGAACTGCCACCCGAACAGTGCGCCAAAGAACTCCGTCGCCTGGGCCGAGTCCTGTGCCGGGATCTCCACGTGTACCACCTTGCCTGCCATGCCTCCTCCTTCCGAGGGCCCCTCAGACGCCGACGTCGATCGGCGCCGGGGGTGCGCCCTCCTCGAGCAGCTGTCGTAGGAAACGGACGATACGCCTCGGCGCGAAGTTAGCGCTCCGAGGCCTCCAGTTCACCAAGTGTCCACCAGCGCAACTCATGGACGCCCTCGTTGCGGAGCTGCTCCGCGGTGAGTAGGGGCGTCGGTTCGAACGCGTTCACACGCACCAGCGCGATCAGCTCGCTCTGATCGAGCGTTCTGCCCGCCCAGGGGAAGACATGCCGCCGCGTCCAGACCACCGGCCCGATCTCGACCTCCACGAGCCCGGTCTCCTCACGGAGCTCGCGGCGGAGCGCGGCGTCGAGCCCTTCGCCGGGGTCGACGCCGCCGCCCGGCGTGGCCCAGAACTCCTCGCCCGACTCGGGGTTGACGAAGCGCACGAGCAGGATGCGGTTGTCGGGATCGAGCACGACCGCACGCACGCCTTCGCGCGCGACGACGGTCACGTGCGCAGCGTGAGTGCCGAGCCCGCAGCGAGCAGCGCAAGGCCGAGCAGGCGGTGCCAGGTGATCGGGATCTGGTCCTGGGCGAGCAGCCCCCAGCGGTCGATCGCCGAGGCCATGACGAGGTTGCCCGCGATCACGAACCCGATCGTTGCGGCGACGCCGATCCGCGGCGTTGCGATCGTGATCGCCAGGACGATGTAGACGCTCATCAACCCGCCGATCCACAGCCACGCGGGTTGGTGCGCAACCGACTTCAGGCCGGCGAAGCTCCGCTCCCAGACGAGCAGCGTGGCGATCGCGAACGCGGCCGACACGAGCACCGAGAAGGCCAAGGCGGGCGCGACGCCGACGCGCTGGCCGAGCTCGCCCATCACCGCCGCTTGGACGCCGCCCGCGAGCCCGGAGGTCACGGTGATCACGACCGCCAGGGCTGTTCCGCTCGACACGCGGCCAAGCTATACGCTCCGCGCCGTCCCCGACGAAGGAGGAAGTCGATGGTCCGAATGTTCGTCCTCTACGAGGCGGAGCCGCCTCCCGACCGGGTCGAGCACCATGCCGACCTGTGCCGGCAGGTCGAGGGGGGCACGTACCGCCACGGCCGCGTCTTCGGAGCCCCCTTCGGCGAGCCCAAGTACAAATTCTTCGGCGAGATGGACTTCCCGGACATGGAGAGCTTCAAGGCGGCGAGCAAGACGCCCGAGTTCATGGAGACGGGCAAGGACGCGATGGACATGGGCATTCCGTTCCACGTCCACTTCGCCGAAGTCGAGTAGTGCCGGAGCCCGCGCAGCCGCGGCCGGTCGCGCCCGAGGAGCTCGGCTTCGAGCGGATCGTCTACGAGAAGGCGCCGCCCCGCGCGACGATCCGCCTCGATCGTCCCGAAGTCCTGAACGCCTTCGACTTCCAGATGCTGCGCGAGATCGCGCGGGCGTGCGAGGACGCGTCCTGGGACGACGAGATCCGCGTCGTCGTCGTCACCGGCACGGGTCGCGCCTTCTGCGTCGGCGCCGACCTGCGGGCATGGGGCGTCGACCTCGTCGGCAACTCGCGCGAGTACTGGAAGTGGTTCGGCGCCTTCAAGGACATGCACGACCGGCTGCGGGAGATCGGCAAGCCCACACTTGCGCGCGTGAACGGGATCGCCGTCGGCGGCGGCAACGAGCTGCAGATGGCCTGCGACCTCAGCGTCATGGTCGATGATGCCTTCATCCGCCACGTCGGGCTGGAGCATGGCTCGGTGCCGGCCGGCGGCGCGACGCAGTGGCTGCCGATCATGGTCGGCGACCGCCGAGCGCGGGAGATCATCCTGCTCTGCGACGAGGTCCCCGCCGCCCAGGCCGCAGAGTGGGGCCTCGTCAACTGGGCGGTGCCGGCCGACGAGCTGGACGCCAAGGTGGACGAGGTCGCGGACAAGCTCGCCGACAAGCTGCCGGAGACGACGCGCTACGCGAAGCAGCAGCTCAACTGGTGGCGAGACATCTCCTGGCACGAGACCGTCGGGCACGCGCGCGATTGGCTCGCGCTCTCGATGCTGAACGACGAGGCGAAGGAGGCGATCGAGCGATTCCTGAACCGCTGATCCTGGTCGAGCGCGAGGAGGCGATCGCGGTCGTGCTCCTCAACCGCCCGAAGCAGCTCAACGCGCTGTCGACCGAGCTGATGGACGAGCTCGCCACGGCGCTGAAGGAGCTGGACGCCGAGGACGCGATCCGTGCGATCGTGATCGGCGGCTCGGAGCGCGCGTTCGCTGCGGGCGCTGACATCGACGAGCTGTCGAGGGCGACGCCGATCGACCTCTACTACCAGCGGCGCATGGACCGCTGGGAGGAGATCCGCGCGCTGTGGACGCCGCTCGTCGCCGCCGTCTCGGGCTACTGCCTCGGCGGCGGCTGCGAGCTCGCGCTCGCGTGCGACGTGATCGTCGCCTCCGAGACCGCACAGCTCGGCCAACCGGAGACGAACCTTGGGATCATCCCCGGCGCCGGGGGAACGCAGCGCTGGACGCGCGTTGCCGGGAAGGCCGTGGCCATGGACGTCATCCTGAGCGGCCGTTTTCTCACCGCGCGCGAGGCGCTCGACGCCGGGCTCGTCTCGCGGGTGGTCGCCAAGGAGGCGTGGCTCGAGGAGGCGAAACGGGTGGCGCGGGCGATCGCTGCCAAGCCGCAGGTCGCGATCCGCCTGGCCAAGGAGGCCGTCGACCGCGCGTACGAGAGCACCCTCACCCTCGGGCTCGAGTACGAGCGGCGTGCGCTGTACCTCGCGTTCGCGTCCGAGGACGCCAAGGAGGGGCTGAGCGCCTTCCTCGACAAGCGCGCGCCGCAGTTCCGCGGACGCTAGACCGCGAGCTCGTCCGGGACCAGCTCGACGGTGAGCGTGCGGCCGTCGCGGAAGACGGTCGCCCGCAGCGCATGGCCGATCCGGTCGCCGGCCATCAATCGCTGGAGGTCGTCGACGCCCTCGACCGGCCGGCCGTCCACCTCGACGATCAGGTCCTCGGCGCGCAGTCCGGCTGTCGCGGCCGGACTCCCTTCGACGACCTCGACGACCTCGACCGCCGAGTCCTGATCGAGCTGCTTCGCGAGCCGCGGCGGCAACGGTCGTGGACCGCCCGCGATCCCGATGTAGGCACGGCGGAAGCGGCCCTCCTGCATGAGCGCGGCGACGATCTTGCGCGTGCCGTCGTTGATGGGCACGGCAAGCCCGAGCCCGACGCCGGCAACGGCGGTGTTGATTCCCACGACGCGACCCGTCCCGTCGGCGAGCGCCCCGCCCGAGTTGCCCGGGTTGAGTGCCGCGTCGGTCTGAATCACGTTCTCGACGAGCCTCGTCGCCGAGCCCGACCGCGTCGGGAGGGAGCGGCCGAGCGCCGAGACGACGCCCGCAGTGACCGAGCCGCCGAACCCGTTCGGGTTCCCGATCGCGACCACGAGCTGGCCGACGCGCAGCCGATCCGCGTCGCCGAGCTCCGCGGCCTGGAGGTCGGCTCCATCGACGCGGAGCACGGCGAGGTCGGAGAGCGCGTCGGCGCCGACGAGCTCGAGTTCGAGCTCGCGTCCGTCCGAGAAGGACGCGCGCGTGCCTCCGCTCGCGCCGGCGACGACGTGGGCCGACGTGAGGAGGAAGCCGTCGGGCGTGATCACGACACCGCTGCCGCCGCCCGAAACGACGCGTCCACCTCGGACTCGGCGGGCGACGCGGAGGTTCGCCACCGACGGCGACAGCCGTTCGGCAACGCGGATGACTGCGCTCGAGTATGCGTCGAGCGCCTCGGCCTCATCAAACTGCTCACGCCCATCCGCGCCCGATTCCGACCGACCCGGGCCGAGGATGGCGTCGACGTACAACAGCCCGCCCATGCGCCGAAGCTAGCAACAGCCCGCTGGTCTGCCTCGGTCTCGACCGCCGAATGGACACTCTTGGAGCCCCTCCCACCCGGGGCTTCCGTCCCTCGAATCACGCTACCGAATCGTTGCGCGCGACTCTGTGGCGCGAATGCGCCAAGATTGCGTCTATGTCCGACGTCGAGACCGGGCCTCCGGCGGAGGCCCAGGTAGAGCAGCAGACCGAGCCGGTGCTGACGAGCCGTGAGGGCGCCGTCCTCACGATCACGCTCAACCGGCCGGACAAGCTCAACGCCTTCAACACCGCGATGCACCAGGCGCTGCGTGCCGCGCTCAAAGAGGGGCGGGGCGACGACGTCCGCGCGGTCGTGATCACGGGAGCCGGACGCGGCTTCTGCGTTGGCCAGGATCTGACGGAGTTCAGCGACGCGCCCGACGACATCTCCGACCGGCTGCGCTCCAACTACCACCCGAACGTCCTCGCCATCCGCTCGCTCGAGAAGCCGGTGATCGCGGCGATCAACGGGGCTGCCGCCGGGGCGGGCCTCTCGCTCGCGTGCGCGTGCGACATCCGGGTCGCGGGCGAGTCGGCCACTTTCGTGCCCGCCTTCATCAGCATCGGCCTCGTGCCGGACGCAGGCGGCTCGTTCTTCATCCACCGCCTGCTCGGCAACGCGCGCGCCTTCGAGTGGATGACGTCGGGTCGGAGCCTGTCAGCAGGCCGCGCGCACGCCTGGGGACTCGTCAACGAGGTCGTCGACGACGAAGAGCTCGCCGGTCGCGCGGCCGAGATCGCCGCGACCTACGCGTCGCTCCCGACCCGCGGCGTCGGGATGACGAAGCGCCTGTTCGACGGCGCCGCCGGCCGCACGCTCGAGGAGCAGCTCGAGTTCGAGGCGCAACTCCAATCCGCCGCGACGAAGACCGAGGACTTCCGCGAGGGCGTGGCCGCGTTCCTCGAGAAGCGCGACCCGCGTTTCATCGGCCGTTGATGCGCCGCGTGAACGTCTTCGCCGCCGAGGCAGAGTACGACGCTGACGATCCGGCCGGCTACGGCGCCGGGATGGTTCGTTTCGGGTCGTCGATCGGGGCAACGATGATCGGCGGCACGATCTATGAACTCCCTCCGGGTCAGAGCAATTGCCCGTACCACTACGAGTACGGCAACGAGGAGTGGCTGCTGGTACTCGAGGGTCGTCCCACGATCCGGCACCCCGAGGGTGAGGACGAGCTCCAGCCGGGGGACGCTGTCTGCTTTCCCGTAGGCCCGGAGGGCGCACACAAGATCACAAATCGGAGCGGTGACCTGGCACGCGTGCTGATGCTGTCGACGAAGGTCGACCCGTCGGTCGCGGTCTATCCCGACAGCGAGAAGATCGGGGTCTGGCCCGGCGACGATCGCGACAACCTGCTCGTCCGCAGGGAGAGCAAGGTCGACTACTGGGACGGCGAGGTGTGAACGGGCCCTAGGCCCGCCTGGCGCAGAGCACGAACCCGAGCTGCTCGGCCAGCTGGTTCGACTGTGCGCTGATCGGGGCCGCCTGCTGGAGGTTGCTCTGGATGCCGGCAGCGTCGCCCGCCGCAGCCGCCTTCTGCGCGGCCTCGTTCAGGTCGAGCTCCTGGTCGAGCAGGGCCAGCAGCCGCTCCACGTCCTGCTTGTCCGTTTCGCCCGCGGGCTTCGGCAAATCCTCGAGCTTGTCGAGCTGTTCCCGCGCGATGGGCAGCGCGCGATCGAGGTACGTCGCAAACTCGGCCGGATCGGCGCTGCGCGGCCGCGGCAGCCGGCTCAGCCGCACCTGGTAGTCGCCGCAGATACCGTCGGCCTTGGCGACGTAGTCCTCACGTGAGCCGCCGCTGGTGTCGTCGCCGCCCATGCACCCGGCCGCCGCCAGGGCGAGGACGATCACTGCGAGCACCCGCGGCATCGCCGCGACTCTAACCAGGCTTCGTCGCCCAGACGTACGCGCTGCCCATCCGCCACCGGCCCAGGCCCTGCTCGACCCGCGGGCGCATGTACTCGACCAAGCGCGCCGCCTCCTCCGCCGAGAGCAACTGGTCGATCGCTTCGGCGAAGGTTGGGATGTTCGGGTTGCCCGAGCTGTGCAGGAAGCCGTCCCACGCGCGGGGCTCGGGCGGCTCCACGACGAGCCGCACATCGGCCCGCACGGGAAAAAAGCCAGCCGCCTCGGCGTGCCTGAGCAGGTCGCGCTCGTCGAAGTCGAGCATCGGGTCGTCGGCCGGCTGGAGCTCGGCGAACCACGCGTCGAGCTTCGCGCCCGCAGCCTCGACGCCGGGCTCGTCGAGCCCGAGGAACTCCCGCCGGCGCTCGTCCATCCCGAAGGTGTTGATCGGCTCGAAGAGCGAGACTCGACCGCCCGCTCGCAGGACACGGAAGAACTCGGCGAACGCCCGGGCCTTGTCCTCGACATAGATGAGTACTGAGCGCGTCGCGACCACGTCGACCGACTCGGTCTCGATCCCCACCAGGCTGTCCGCAGAGGTGTTCACGAACCGGCACCGGTCGAGCACGCCAAGCTCGGCAGCGATCGCGTGAGACTCCTCGAGCAGCGGCTCGGAGACGTCCACGAAGACGACGCGGCCGGCGCCGCGGGTAAGAGCGCCGAAGCCGACGAGCCCATTGCCGCAGCCGACGTCGACCAGCGTCTCGTCTGGCCGCAGCGACGCGTTGTCGAGGATGCGCTCACGCGTCTCCGCGAGCTGCGCGACCGTCCGGGCCTCCACCTCGGCGTCGCCGCCCGAGCGCCGCCGCCGCAGCCACGCGGCCCAGCGATCCTCGGTCATGCGGCGGCTTCTACTGACCGCCGAGCGCGGCGAGCACTTCGCCGTCCTCGGGGAACCGTCCGACCTGCTGCTTCGAGAAGACGGCGCTTCCGTCCCGGACCACGTCGAACTGACTCTTCGCACCCGGGATCGCTTCGGCGGGGATTCCTCTGGACGTCAGCTCGGCCGCGAGACTCGCGGCTCGCTCGTCGTAGCCCGCTCAGGTGGGGCAGTAGTAGATCTCGACAGGCACGCTCGGCAGCCTACCCGTCGCTTAGATCGTCTTGAACTGCTCGAACGGCTGGCGGCAGCTCTCGCAGTAGCGAAGCGAGCGGCACGGTGTCGGGCCGAAGATGTTCTCGAGCCGCGTCTTGGTCGAGCCGCAGTACGGGCACCTGAACGACGTGCCCTGCAGCTGGACGATCGTCGGTGCGCCGGCCGCGCGCGGAGCAGGCGGCGCGAAGCCCGCCTCGCGCAGCTTCTCGCGGCCCTCGGGTGTGATCCGGTCGGTCGACCACGAGTCGTCGAGGACCACGCGTACCTCCGGCTCGCCGCCGAGCTCGCGGATGCGAGCGTCCATGGCATCGCGCATCGCCTCGAGCGCGGGGCAGCCGAGGAACGTCGGCGTGAAGTCGACGCGCACGCTCGACCCCTCGACCTCGACCTCCCGGACGACGCCGAGGTCGACGAGCGAGATCACCGGGATCTCCGGATCCGGGATCTCGGCCAGCGCCGCCCACACCTGGTCGCTCGTCACCATGTCGCCCCCGGGACGCTGCGGCGCACCATCGTCATCTCCTGCCACAGCTCCTCGAAATCGTCCGTGTGATCCCCGCGCTCGCCCACGAGCGGCCGCAGCTTCTCGAGCGCCTCGAGGTAGCGCGCTTCCCCCGCCAGCCGCTCGTGCCACATCCGGGCGTGGAGCCGGTGGTAAGCCTCCTCCCGGTCGATCTTGGCCGCGAGGCCGGCGACGTCCTTGTCCTCTGCTGCCTTCAGCACCGCGATCCGCTTCTCGTCGGCTTCCTCGTAGAGCACGTGTCGGGCGATCGTCTGCGCCCAGTCCGGCACCAGCCGGAGTTGAACCAAGCGAGAGCAGCGGTACTCGCTCGGCGATCGGTCGAACGCGAGCTCGTCCGCCGTCGTCCCGAGATCGTCGGCAACAAGCTGGTAGAGCGCCCTGGCGTGGCCGATTTCGTTCTGCGCGATCGACGAGAAGGCGACGTCCTCCTCGAGCAACGGTGCGATCCCGGTCCATTCCGAGTTGCGCCAGCCGAGGATGAGCTCGTCGTCAGCGAGCTCGAGGAGCAGCTGTGCCCGCTCGCTCACGTGCCTCCCTCAGCTTCTCCTTCAGCGGGTAGCCGTCGACCCGGTGGTAGTTCCGCCCGAGCTCGTCGACGAAATCGTCGATCTCGACGACGGCGTCGCGCGGGACGACCCACAGCGCGACGGACTCGCCGCGCCGGCCGTATTGCTCACGGGCATACGCCTCGGCGAAATCTCGGTTCGGCGCGTCGACCGAGCCCGCGTGCTGGAAGGGCTGCCCCTTCCGCTCCTGCCTGAAGACCTCGTGAATCACGCGGCCTCGGCGAGCACGACCTGCCGTACCCAGGCCGAGCTCTCCCGCGCAGCGCGGCGCAGGTCGAGCCGCTCGCCGGTCTTCGGCCCGTTGCCGGTCACGACGGAGCGCAGCTCCTCCCAGTCCGGCTCCGTGTACTCCCAGACCCCGTCGTCGTTCTTGCGCAGCTTCGGGTCGGGGACGGTCAGCCCGAGCTCCCAGATCTGCGGCACGTACCCGTCGAGGAACTGCTGCCGCGCCTGCTCGTTGCCCTGGCTCTTGATCCGCCAGACGAGCATCGGGTCCTCGTCGGCCGGGATCGGGTTGCCGTGGAAGTGCATGAGCGGCCCCCACCAGCGGTCGAGCGCCTCCTGCACGAGCTCACGCTGCTCGTCGGTGCCGTTCATCATCGTGAGGATCACGTCGCGGCCGTGGAGGATGTGGAACGACTCCTCCCAGCAGATCTTCTTCATGATCCGCGCGTAGGGCGCGTACGAGCACTTGAGCAGGGCCTTCTGGCTGATGATCGCCGCGGCGTCGACGAGCCACGCGATCACCCCGACGTCGCCCCAGGTCTTCGTCGGGTAGTGAAAGACGTTGTGGAACTTGGCCTTGCCGGCGACGAGGTCCTCGAGGCAGGCCTCGCGGGGCTTGCCCAGATCCTCCACGACGCGGAAGATCAGCTGCGCGTGCCCGACCTCGTCCTGCACCTTGGCGGTGAGGGCGAGCTTGCGCTGGAGCGTCGGTGCGCGCAGGATCCACTCGCGTTCGGGCAAGACCCCCATCAGCTCGGAGTTGCCATGCATCTCGATGAACTTGATCAGCTTGGCCCGGTAGTCGTCCGGCATCCAGTCGCCGGTCTCGACCTGGCCGCCGCCCTGCACGTACTCGAGGAATTCCTGCTCACGCGCATCCATCGGAACCTCCAAGCAACCGAACGATCGTTAGGGTGCGGATTCTAGCGTGAGCTCCCGGCGCACGCAGCTGACTCGCACGGCCGCCAGGCTCTTCGCCGAGAAGGGGTACCACGGCACGTCGATCGGCGACCTGGCCGAGGCGATGGGCGTGCAGAAGGGCTCGCTGTACGCCCATATCGATTCCAAGCAGGACCTGCTCTACGAGGCGACGCGCGAGGGTGCGCAGGCCTTCCACGCCGCCCTCGACCGGGTCCCCGAGGACGTCCCGGCGACCGAGCGGATCCGGCTTGCCCTGCGCGGCCACATGCGCGTGGTGGCGGAGCAACTCGACGTCGCCACGGTCTTCACGCGCGAGTGGCGCTACCTCGAGGGCGAGCGCGCGCTCGAGTTCCTCGCCGAGCGCCGCCGCTACGAGGAGCGAATCCGGGCGCTCTTCCGCGAGGGCCGCGAGAGCGGCGGCCTTCGCTCGGACCTGGACGACGGCGCCGCGGCGTTGCTGGTGCTGTCGGCGGCCAACTGGGCGTACACGTGGCTGCGGCCCGGGTCGGACACGGACGCGCTCGCCGACCGCTTCTTCGCCCTCCTGCTCGACGGCGTCCGCGGATACTCGACGCCGGTCTGACGGGCAACCTGTCCGTCGACGGCAGGAAGGTGACCGTCGACCTGGCGGGCACCGACCCGGTCAACATCAAGCACGTCCAGGTCAGCGCGCTGGTTTCGTCCGGCCAGAGCCGCTTCACGGCCCTGCGCCAGTTCGAGCTCTGGGGGTGCGACGGGCGCAAGGGTGCGGACTTCATCTCGAACACGAAGGCCAGCCACCTGCGCCTCGTCGTGAAGACGAACCAGTGCACGGGCGGCCCGCAGTTCCAGGGGCGACCAGGACGCCGATCGATCAACAACGCGGATTGCGACCTGAATCCGACCGCCGCGGTGCGCTTCGTCTGCGCGGCGGAGCTGCAGGCGTTCAGCGCCGCCGGCAGCGTACCTCCTTGACTTCTCTCGATAGAGGTTTGAAGATTGCCGCCAGGCTCCGCCACCCGGGTGGCGGAGGTGTGTGCCTCAAATCAGGGAGGGGAGAGAGAATGCGATTCACGCTTCTTCGGCGTGCTGCTCTCGCAGCCGCCATCGGCGCTCTCGCATTACCCGCCACGGCGCTCGGAGTCGCGAAGATCCACGATCATTCAGGGGGTCTCGCGAACTACGACGCTCGGGCAGGAGCGCTCGCACCGACCGATCTGCAGCGTGCAGCCGTTCGCAGGATGCACGCGCGCGTCTCGTGGAACCGCTTCGGGACGCCGGAGACGCTGTCCAAGCGCGGCAAGTTCCTGGCCAAGGGCATGAAGGGGAAGACCGCGGTCCAGGCCGCACGCCGCTGGATCTACCGCAACCGCGTGCTGTTCCGGCTCAAGGGCGTCGACAAGCTCGCGCTCGTCGGCGACACGCGCATGCCGTTCAGCCGCGGGCACGCGGTCAACTTCCGTCAGGTGGTCGAGGGCGTCCAGACAGCCGAGGGCGGCCTCATCACCGTGGGCCTCACAGGCACGGCGAAGCGCGGCTGGAAGGTCGCATACGTCTCGTCCTCGTTGACCGGTGACACCGCCCTCGTCGGCGAAGCGAAGCTTTCGGCGCCGCAGGGCTGGGCCAGGGCGGCCGACTCCGTCGGTGCGCACTACTCGCTCGCCCAGATTCGGGGCACGAAGGTGATGGGCGGCTGGACAACCCTCAGGGTGGCGGGCCTCAGCGACCTTCAGCGGGTCAAGCTCGTGGCGTTCCCCACCGTGCGTGCCGGGATCGTCCCAGCCTTCGAGTCCACCGTCCTGAAGGGGACGGAGGCCTTCGCGTACCGTGTGATCGTCGACGCGCGGAACGGGGCTGTGCTAAGCAGGACCAACCTGGTCGAGAACCTGGCCGAGGCCAAGGAGTCGCGCCAGGCGACGACCTTCGCGTTCGGCGGCGAGGTTCCCGGCACCGAGGCGGCGTGCGACGTCAAGAAGGGTCCGTTCCCGGTGCCGGCCGGCATTCGTGCGCTCGATGGCTTTGCGAACGCCACCCGCGCGGACAACGATCTGGTGCTGAGACTTTACTTCGGCACGACCAGAGTCCTTGAGGCCGACACTGGCCTCACGCCAGAGATCTTCCGGTACGAACCGGCAGGGAACGTCCCTCCGGGCGACTACTTCATCGAGGTCTGCGACTTCCCGACCGGAGGCCCGTGGGGCGCCCCGCGGACATACAGTGGCACGCTGACCCTTGACGACACACTAGCCCCGATACCTGCCTGGGCGAAGTGGCAAGTCTTCCCGGCGAATCCGACGCTGAATCCGCTCGCGGGCTTCCCGTGGGGCAACTCCAGCACTGACACTCGTGAGACCTGGTGCTGGCGGCCTGCGGACGGCTGCGACAAGGTCGTCGGGAACCTCGCCTCGCGCGGCCCGTGGGATCACAGCCACAAGCTGAACGCTTCGACCCACACCACGTCGGGCAACAACGCCAAGTCGGCGACATCATGGACGCATCCATTCCTGCCGTTCCCACCGCAGTGGATGCCGGCAGCTCTCGACCGGAACTACACGTTCCCGTGGACGAACAACTGGTTCACCACGGGCTGCCTGCCAACCCCGGGAGCACCAGGAGCGACCTGGGACGACTCGGCTGCGGCGGTCAACCTGTTCGTCGCGCACAACCGAATGCACGACTGGTCGTACTTCCTAGGTTTCACCGAGCAGAACTGGAACGCCCAGGACTACAACTTCGGTCTCACCGAGCCCCGGCAGGAGAACGATCCGATCCTGGGCGACGTGCAGGCGGGAGTCCTCGTCGGCCAGCGCGACAACGCGAACATGATCACGAACGCGGACGGTGTGGCTTCGATTACGAACATGTACATGTGGCAGTCCCTGCCGGGGGCGTTCTACGCCCCGTGCGTCGACGGCGACTACGACATGGGTGTCATCGGCCACGAGTACACGCACATGATCGAGAACCGCATGATCGGTAAGGGCGTCGGGCGAACCGGGCACCACGCCGGCGCGATGGGCGAGTCCTGGGCCGACATGTTCGCGATGGAGTACCTGAACGAGAACGGGTTCGTGCCGACGGGCGGCGAGAACCGCTATGCGGTCGGGACGTACGCGACGGGCAACTCGACCCGCGCGATCCGCAACTACGGGATGAACTTCCCGATGTCGGGCGACGTTCCGCGGCCCGGCAAGCAGCTGAACGTCAACGCCCTCAACTTCAGCGACATGGGCTACGACCTGACCGGGCCCCAGGTGCACGCCGACGGCGAGATCTGGAGCGCCACGAACTTCCGGAATCGCACGTTGCTGAACGACAAGTACGACGACGACTTCCCGTCGTCGGACGCCGAGCTCCAGGAGTCCTGCGCCGACGGCGAGCTGCCTCCGCAGAACTGCCCGGGCAACCGTCGGTGGGTGCAGCTCGATGTTCGACGCGTTCCTGCTTCTGCCCACGGATCCGTCGATGGTTCAGGCTCGCGACGCGATCCTGACCGCAGACATGATGCGCTTCGGCGGAGCCAACCAGAAGGAGCTCTGGCTCGGGTACGCGCGGAGCGGGTTCGGGATCAATGCGTCCAGCTCGAACACGACGGCCGACACGGACACAGACCCGACGCCGAGCTTCCAGTCGCCGCTGCACGACAACGCGGAGATCACGTTCCGCGCTAAGGCGAAGGACGGCAGCACGATTCAGAACGCCCGGTTCTTCGTCGGTCACTACCAGGGCCGCGTCTCTCCGATCGCCGATTCCAATCCGGCGACGGCGGGCGAGAACCTCTACGATACGGCGAAGTTCGCTTCGGGCACGTACGAGCTCGTCGCGAACGCGCCGGGATACGGACACCTCCGAGCCCGCAAGACGTTCTCTCGGGGCGAGGACTCGGTGATCGAGTTCCGGTTCCCAACGAACTACGCGTCGGCCGCTAAGGGTGCGACCGCTACCGGCGACGGAGCCGACCTCGCCAACCTGATCGACGACACCGAGGGCAGCCAGTGGACCGCCGAGGGCACGATCAGCGGCGGCAACCTCTCGGTGGACGGGAGGAAGGTGACGATCGACCTGGCCGGCACCGACGCAGTGCGCATCCGGCACCTCCAGGTCAGCGCTGAGCTGAGCCTTAACGTCAACCGGTTCACGGCGCTGCGCCAGTTCGAGGTGTGGGCATGCGATGCGAACAAGGACAACTGCACGACCGACGCCGGGTTCGAGAAGGTGTACACCAGCGCCGCGGACGCCTTCCCAGGCAATCCTCCGCGGCCGGTGCAGCCGCATCTGATCCTGCGGGCGTTCGACATCCCGAACGTGAAGGCCACGCACTTGCGGCTCGTCGTCAAGACGAGCCAGTGCACCGGCGGACCGCTGTTCCAGGGCGACCAGGATGCGGATCCGGCGACCAACGCCGATTGCGACTCGAACGTTGCGGCGAACGCCAGCAGGCGTTTCGTCCGGGCAGCCGAGTTCCAGGCGTTCAGCCAGGAAGGGAGCGTCAACCGCCACTAGGAGCGACAGGACGCCATTCGTTAGCGCGCGAGAGGGGTCGGCACGTGCCGGCCCCTCTCTTTCCTCGTACTCGACCGCTCGGAGGTGGCATGTATCAAAATCCCGTGTCCTCGACGGAGTCTCGAAAGGGGAGAGTTAGATGAAGAAAGTGCTGTTTGCCGCAGTCGCTTTGACGGCGGCTGCGATGACGGGCGTCCTCTCGGTCGGCTCGGATGCCGGCTCGGATGCGCGCCCCGCGAAGTACATCGTGCTCTACGAGCAGGGAGCCTCGCCTGCGGCGGCCAAGCTGGCTATCAAGCAGGCAAAGGGCCGCATCCTGCGGGCCAACAACAAGGTCGGCGTCGCCACCGCGATCTCGGCCAACCCGCGGTTCCGCGGCGACGCGGAGGCCTCGAGGGCGATCAAGGGCGTCGCCCGGAACATCCCGATCGGCAGGGCCAAGCCGTCGCTGCGGCCGAAGCTGTCGCCGGAGCAGATGCGCGCGTTCAGGCGTGCCTCTCGCGGTGCCGGGTCCGCAGGCGCATACCTCCACAACAGCAAGTCGGAGCCGCTGGCAGGCCTGCAGTGGGACATGAAGATGATCCACGCGACGTCCGACGGCTCGTACGCCGAGCAGAAGGGCAGCAAGCGCGTCCGGGTCGGCATCCTCGACACGGGCGTCGACGGCAACCATCCCGACATTGCCCCGAACTTCGACCGGGCGCTGAGCCGGAACTTCACGACCGACATACCTTCCATCGACGGGCCCTGCGAGTTTGCGGGCTGCGTCGACCCGAACGACCGAGACGACAACTCACACGGCACGCACGTCGCCAGCACGGTCGCGTCGCCGATCAACGGCATCGGGATGGCCGGCGTGGCGCCGAACGTGACGCTCGTGAACCTGCGGGCCGGGCAGGACTCCGGCTTCTTCTTCATGCAGGCCAGCGTGGACGCGCTCACGTACGCGGGCGACCACGGCATCGACGTGGCGAACATGAGCTACTTCATCGATCCGTGGCTCTACAACTGCGGAAATCCGCTCCACCCGGTCCCCGAAGACTCGGTCGCCGACCGGGCGGCGCAGGCGACGATGCTCGAGGCGACCCAGCGGGCGCTCGACTACGCGCACACGCACGGCGTCACGCTCATCGCCGCAGCGGGGAACGGGCACGAGGACATCATCATTCCCACGCTCGACGTCCAGAGCCCGAACTTCCCGCTCGGCACGAACCACAACCGTACGGTCAACAACACGTGCCTGGACATGCCGAGCGAGGGCAACAACGTGATCAGCGTCTCGTCGGTCGGGCCGAGCAAGACCAAGTCCGACTTCTCCAACTGGGGTTACGGCGAGATCACCGTGGCGGCTCCGGGCGGCTGGTTCCGTGACACCGGCTGGACTCCGGCCAACCCGAACGGCGGGATCCAGAACCAGATCCTCGCCGCGTACCCGAAGAACGTCGCCGAGGACGCCGGCGACCTGAACCCCGACGGCACGCCGAACACCCCGTTCGTCGTCCGTGACTGCAAGGGCTCGACGTGTGCCTACTACCAGTGGATTCAGGGCACGTCGATGGCTTCCCCACACGCGGTCGGCGTCGCAGCGCTGATCGTGTCGGAGTACGGCCACCGGAGCGGAAGGAATATCTCGCTCCATCCGCTGTTCACGCAGGCGTATCTGGAGGCGTCTGCGACGGACACGGCTTGTATGTCCAACCAGCCGGACGGCACGTTCAGCTACGCGTTCGTGCTCCGGCCGCCTTCGTTCACGGCCTTCTGCCAGGGCACGCCGGTCTACAACGGCACCTACGGGCACGGGATCGTGGACGCGCTCAGGGCCGTCGAGATCGGCAAGGACATCCACCTCAACTGAGTCGTTTCTCGACGTCGATCGCAGGAGGGGGCCTTCGGGCCCCCTCGCTGCATCTACGGTCGGCGCGGGTCGTCGGCCGAGCGGTAGGTGATCGCCTCCACGAGCCGGCCGTCCGGGTCGCGAAAGAACAGCCCCACGGCGATGCCGTGATCGCGCTCCTCGTGGGCGATGCCCTCGGCGTCGAGCCGTCGTGCGAGCTCGGCGCGCTCCTCCTCGGAGACGCGGAAGCCGATGTGTTGCTCCGCGCCGTCGGGCTCGTGGAGGGCGAGCGCGCCGGTACTGAAGTACGCCATGACCGGATGCCCCTCGGACTTCACGACGCGGGCGCCGAGCAGACGCTCGTAGAACGCCGCCGCCCGATCGGGGTTGGGGCTCTCGAAGGCGACGTGGTCGATGCGCGTCCGGGTCAGCGGAGGCGCTCCCATCCCGACCCGACCGAGTAGGTCGCGAAAGAGCCCCAGCTCTCCTCGGTCGATGAGAACGCCCGCTCGAGTGGCTCGCAGTCGCCGGGGCCACGGCCGCCCTTCCAGCCCAGGAAGAGGGCGGTCGCGGCCGTGAATCGATGCTCGTTGTCCTCGCGGGAAGGATCCGTCGACGGCGGGCTTCCAGCCGGCGAGCTCCCACGAGCGCACGCCGTCGATTCCGGGGTTGGACCGTTCGCTGGCACGCGACCTGTCGATGAGGCCCCCGGGGTCCTCACCCGCTGAGAACGGAGCGTTGCAGCTCGTCGTCTGTCCCTCCCCTCCGTCCGTGTCTCGCGGCCACGTCTGCTCTCGTCCCGCCGACGCGCGCGCCCACCCGTCCAGCCCGAGCTGCTGTTGGTTTTCCCAGGGGATCGGCACCCGGACCGGATGGCAGCTCTCACAGGTTCTGAGGATGCTCCCCGCTCGGCGTCGTGGGATACGCTCGCATGACGACGTTGAAGCACGGCGCCTCTGCGCACGGGGCTGCGCCCGGGTCGGTGACTGCTCGTCCCATAGTCCCACTGGACGCGCGTGCGTCGCGGGAGGCTCGAGTGCTCGGTCAGGAGGCCCGAGATGCCTTCCGCTCCGCCGCGGAGGACCCCGAGTTGGAACGTTTGTCCCTGGTCCCCGCCGAACACCGCCATGCGCCGGAAGCGGCCGCCGCGAACGGTGGCGGAGAACTTCGGCTCCTTGACGAACGGCACGCCGCCGGAGCTCGAACGCGGGTAGAGCAGCACGGAGATCCAGGCGCGCACCGACGACTGGTAGACGCTGTACCGGTACCGCACGCGGGCGAGGGCGTCACCGACCCCGTTTCCGGTCGCGTCCGGCCCGTGGCCCGTGTCGCTCGCCGCGTCACGGAACCACACGTCGATGGTGAACGCGACCTCGTGGTCGCTGACGCGGTCGGGCCCGTGCCAGGACCGCGCATAGATCCCGTAGCCGTGGTTCGTGCTCGCGCACATCCGGCCTTCGATCGCGTAGCCGCCTCGCGGTCGGCTCGCGCGACGTGGGCGCTCGGTCTTCGCGGTGGTCGGGTCGTCGCCCGCCGGTGTCGCGGCGGCCGGCCCTCGAGTGTGGTGCCAGCCGAACGTTCCGAGGCCGCCGTGCACGGCATTGAGATACCCCGGTTGGTCGGTCGCGACGGTGCGGGCGCGATCGTCCTCGACGAGCACCCGGCCGCTCGAGTCACGCAGTCGCGCGATGTAGCCGATACCGACGTTCCGTCTGCTCGTGGGCCGCCCCGGCAGCGTGCGGTCGAAGCAGCGCTTGTAGATGGTCCACACGCCGTCCGCGTTGCGGAACTCGAGCATGTCGCGGTTCCCGCTCCACGTCACTGCAGGCGCTGCCGGCGAGCGGGGTCCGGCATCGCCGCTGTCGTCCGGCGACTCGGGATCGTTGCTCACGACGTCGTCGGGGTCGGGAGCCTCGACGGGGTCCGCGTCCGAGTACGCCGGTGACTCGACCGCGTCCGCCTGGACCGGGTCGTCCGGCCAGGCTTCGAGGAGCATCGGCGCGGGTTGGGCCCCGGCGCGTGCAAAAGGCGTCGCTTCGAGGACGGTCAGGATCAGCGCGGCGAGGAGGAGCCCCGCGCCGAGAGGAATCCACCGGCGTACTGCGGCGGCCGACGCGGTCCGGCGGCTTCCTGGCACGATCGCAATCGTGCGAGACGCCGTGCTGATCGTCAACCCGTTCGCGACAGCCGTGAATGCGGTGCGCGTCCGCATGGTCGAGGATGCGTTGCGCCGGGCAGTGCGACTGCGGACGGTGTTCACGGAGGGGCCCGGCCACGCGACCGAGCTCGCCCGGGAAGCGTGCTCCGATGCCGACGCGCTCTTCGTCTTCGCCGGCGACGGCGGCTTCAACGAGGCGATCAACGGCCTCGACGACGTGCATCCGATCGGGCTCGTGCCGGGCGGCGGCTCGAGCGTGCTGCCGCGGGCGCTCGGAATCGCGCGGAAGCCAGTCGCGGCGGCCGAGCAGCTCGCCGACGCGTTGCTCGAGGGCCGCGCGCGCCGGATCTCCCTCGGGC
Source organism: uncultured Actinomycetes bacterium (assembly GCA_963738205.1). GTDB lineage: Bacteria > Actinomycetota > Thermoleophilia > Gaiellales > Gaiellaceae > DATFQE01. The sequence continues at coordinate 553,873 of CAVTVQ010000007.1, read as the reverse complement.
GCGTCAACGGTCGGCGCTTCGGCTTCTCGGCCGGAATCGGGCTCGACGCCGAGCTCGTGCGCCGGATGGATGCGCTGGGACGCGACGAGGACGGCCGCCGGCCGGGCGACATCACTTTCGCGTGGACGCTAATCCGGCTGCTCGCGCAGGAGCGTGCCCGGCTGGGACCGGCCCTCGAGGTCGACGGGCTCGGCCGCGCGGCCTTCGCGCTGGTCGCGAACGGCGATCCGTACACGTACGTTGGTCGCCTGGCACTCCGGGTGGCCCCCGAAGCCCGCTTCGAGCTCGGCCTCGACGTCGTCGGCGCACGCGAGCTGCGGCCGGGTGCCCTGCCTCGTTTCCTGACCTACGTTCTTGCAGGCCGCGGACAGAGCAAGGCCGAGGACGTCCTCTACGGCCACGATCTCGATAGCTTCGAGGTCGTCTGCGATGCTCCGATGCCGCTCCAGGTCGACGGCGAGGATCTCGGAGACGTCGAGCGCGCGGCCTTCGAGTGCGAGCGCGACGCAATCTCGGTGCTCGTGTGAGCGTCTAAAGGGAGAGGTCTGTGGACCAGCGAGGCAACAACGGGCGCAGGACGGCGCTGCTGGCGGCGGGACTGCTCGTCGGCCTCGCGCTGGTGGGCCTCGCCGCGGGCGAGCGCTGGCGTGCGGGAGAAGGTGACGCCGAGGGGTCGGTCCCGGTGGTCGTGATCGACGCGATGCTCGTCGTCGGGGCGATCCTCGGCGGCGTCACGATGGTGCTCTTCGCGCTCGTGTACGGCGGATCGTACGGCTCGGTCGCGCTCGAGCGGCGGCGGCGCTCGTCGACGATGCGGGTGCTCACCTCGGTGGCGATCGTGATCGTCGCCATCTTCTCCGTCGTCGCGGTCCGCAAGGCATTTCGCGACCGCTTCGGTCCCGACCCGCGGGCCGATACGGAACAGGTGCAGGCGCAGCAGCGCGACCAGGCGAAGGACGGATCCCAGGACGCTCGCACGCTCGACTGGCGCTTCGTCGGAGGGGCGTTCATCGTCGCGGTCGCCGGCAGCGCGTACGCGGCGCGGCTGCTGATGCGAAACGGGCCGGACCTGCCGACCGAGGATCCGGCCGAGGCGGTGGCGCAGATCCTCGCCGAGACGGTGGACGATCTTCGCGACGAGCGCGACCCGCGCCGGGCGGTGATTGCCGCCTATGCGCGAATGGAGCGCGCTCTGGCGGCGTTCGGCATCCCGCGGCGGCGCTCCGAGGCGCCGTCGGAGTACCTCGGTCGCGCGCTCGAGGAGCTCAGCGCCAGCGCGTCGTCGGCGGCCAGGCTGACGCGGCTGTTCGAGTGGGCCCGCTTCAGCGACCATCCGGTCGAGCCGGACATGAAGCAGGAGGCGATCGAGGCGCTCGAGGCCGTACGGGCGGAGCTGGCGGCGCCGCTCGCTCCGGTATGAGCCGCGCCGTGCGGTCAGCTGTCTGGGCAGGCGGGCTGGGCCTCGTCCCGCTCGGGATCGCGCTGTGGTTCCTGCCCGGTCGGCGCGGTCTCGCGCTCGACCTCTTTCTCCTGCTGGTCGCCTCGGGCGCGGTGTTCGCGCTCGTCCGCGCGCTCGCGGAAGCGGCCCCACGCGCCGAGCCCGAGCCGGCCCCGCGTGCGCGACGCCTCGCCCAGCGCCTGCCGGAGCTCGAGCGCACCGAGCGCGCCGTGCTGCTGGCGGCCTCGAACGCGTTCGACGTCCACTACCGCCTGCGCCCGATCCTGCGCGAGATCGCTGCGCAGCGACTCGCCACCCGGCGCGGACTGACGCTCGACCGCGACACGGCGGCCTCGCGAGTCGCGGTCGGCGAGGAGACGTGGGAGCTCGTACGCCCGGACCGCGAGCCGCCGCAGCTTCGCTTCGGGCCGGGGGTGCGGGCAGCGGAGCTCTCCCAGGTGGTCGCTGCGCTGGAGAGAATCTAGGCGGACATGGGTGAGATCGAGACCACCGCCGAGCGCTGCGAACGCCTGCTTGCCGAGGTCGAGCGCGCGGTCGTCGGCAAGCGGGAGACGCTCGAGCTGGTGCTGCTCGGCCTGCTCGCCGACGGACACGTCTTGATCGAGGACTACCCAGGTCTGGCCAAGACGCTGATCGCCCGCTCGTTCGCCCAGGTGACTGCGATGGACTTCTCGCGCGTGCAGTTCACGCCCGACCTGATGCCGTCGGACGTCACCGGGTCATCGATCTTCAACCAGCGCTCCTCGGACTTCGAGTTCCGGCCCGGGCCGATCTTCACCAACCTCCTCCTCGCCGACGAGATCAACCGCGCGCCGCCGAAGACGCAGGCGGCGCTGCTCGAGGCGATGCAGGAGCGCCAGGTCACGATCGAGGGCAAGACGCACCCGCTGGCGCGGCCGTTCGTGGTGCTCGCGACGCAGAACCCGATCGAGTACGAGGGCACCTACCCGCTCCCGGAGGCACAGCTCGACCGCTTCCTGCTCCGGATCGGCGTGGGCTACCCCGACCGCGAGGGTGAGTCCGAGGTGCTGCGCCGGAGGCTCGAGCGGCGCGCCGACGAGGTCGACCTCGCGCCGGTGCTCGACCCGGCCGGGCTGGTCGCGATGCAGCGGTCGCTCGAGGCGGTGCACGTGTCCGAGGCGGTGATCGGCTACGTCGTCGACATCGTCGCCGCGACGAGGAGCGACGGCAGCGTCCAGGTCGGCGCGAGCCCGCGCGGCTCGCTCGCCATCTTGAAGCTGGCGCGCGGGCGTGCGCTGCTCGGCGGCCGCGACTTCGTCACGCCCGACGACGTGAAGGCGGTCGCCGTGCCGGCGCTCGCGCACCGCCTGATGCTGCGACCGGAGCTATGGGTGCAGCGGATCCGCCCCGACGACGTCGTGCAGCGGGTGCTCGAGCGCGTGCCGACGCCGTCGGCCGAAGACCTGCAGCCCGAGCGGGCGTGACCCGGGCGGCGTCGCCCAAGCTCGCGGGCTATGCCGGGCTCGTCGGCGCCGCCCTGCTCGCCGCCCTGGCGCTCCGCCGGCCCGAGCTGGTCGCGCTCGCGGCGGCGTTCGTGCTCCCGCTCGCCCTCGCGCTCGCCTTCGAACGGGCTCCCCGGCTGCTGGTCACGGCTGAGCTCGACCGCGACCGCACGCTGCAGGGCGACGAGCTGGTGCTCAGGGTCGACGTCGAAGGCGATCCGGTCGAGCGGCTCGAGCTGCTCGTCGAGCTCCCCTACGGCATCGTGCTCGTCGACGGCTCCGAGCGCGTCGTGCTTCGGCTCGCCCGGGAGGAGGAGCGGACGCTCGAGTTTCCACTGCGGAGCGAGCGCTGGGGCGCCTACCTGCTCGGCGGTCTGCGCATCCGGGCGCACGACCGCTTCGGCGTCCTCGTCCACGAGCGCCACGAGGAGCCGAGCCTGCCGCTGAAGGTCTACCCGCACGCCGAGACGCTCCGCGCGTTGCTGCGGCCGCAGGAGACGCAGGTCTTCGTCGGGAACCAGGTCGCTCGCGTGCGCGGCGAGGGGATCGAGTTCGCCGACCTGCGCCCGTTCGTTCCCGGCGACCGCCCGCGCCGGATCAACTGGCGCGCGAGCGCGCGCCGCCAGGCGCTGTGGGTGAACGAGGCCCACCCCGAGCGGAACGCCGACGTCGTGCTCTTCCTCGACACCTTCGCCGAGGCCAGGCGAGGTGGGCCCGGGACGCTCGACCTGGCGGTGGGGGCGGCCGGCTCTCTGGCCGAGCGCTACCTGCGCAACAAGGACCGCGTCGGGCTCGTCAGCTTCGGCGGTGTCCTCAACTGGCTGCTGCCGGCGACCGGCGTCGTCCAGCTCTACCGGATCGTGGACGCCCTGCTCGACACGGAGATCGTCCTCAACTACGCGTGGAAGGACCTCGACATCATCCCGGCGCGGACGCTGCCGCCGAAGGCGCTCGTCGTCGCGCTGACGCCGCTGCTCGACAAGCGTTCGGTCGCCGCGCTGCTCGACCTGCGCCGACGCGGCTTCGACCTCGCCGTGGTCGAGATCGACCCGGCGCCCTACGTCGATCCCGGCGAGGACGAGCTCGAGCGGTTGGCTTTCCGGCTCTGGCGGCTGCGACGGGAGGCGCTGCGCGCAGAGTTCGAGCGCGTCGGCGTCCCCGTCGTGCCCTGGCGGTCGGGCGAGTCGCTGCAGGTCGCGCTGGAGGAGGTGCGCTCGTTCAGGCGGAGCGCCAGAGCCATCCGCGCGTAGCGGCCGCGGCCGGCGCCTTCGCGGCCGCCGTTGCGCTGGCCGTCTATCCCGCCGTGCTGGAGCCGCGCACCGCGCCGCTGGCGGCGGTGGGCGTGCTGCTCCTCGCCGGTGCCCTGGTGCGGCCGTCGCCGGGCCTGGTTCCCTGGGCGCTCGCGTCGCTCGCCGCCGGCTATGGATTGGCGCTCGTGTTGTCGGACGCGGATCTCGACCCGCGGGCGGGGTTCGTCGCCGCGGGGCTCTTCCTCGCCGGCGAGCTCGCGCTGTGGTCGGTGGAGGCGCGCCGCTGGCGGTCCGAGGAATCCGCGGCCACGCGCTCGCGCCTGGCCGGGGTGCTCGTGCTCGCGCTCGGCGCGGCGACGATCGGGACGCTGTTGGTCGCGGCCGGCGCGCTCGTGCCTGCGGGCGCCGAGGCCGTCCAGGTCGTCGGCGTGCTCGGCGCCGTCGGCGCGCTGCTCACGCTGGCGCTGCTCGCGCGCCGTTAGCGTTCGTGCGGTGAAGAAGCTGCTTCTCGTGTCGGTGCTCGCAGCGCTTGCGTCGTCGGCACCCGCCGCCGGCCGGGTGGAGGAGGCGTCCGCCACCAGTGCGGCGCCGAAACCGCTCCAGCTCCAGGCGACCTGCGTGACGCGTGCCGAGCGCCGCCGAGTCGTGCGCTTCCTCGCCGCCGATCGCACGCGGCTGATCGGCGTCGAGCTCGGCTCCGGCAAGCGCGGCGTCGTGCTCGCGCACGGCTACCGCCAGAGCGTGTGCGACTGGATTCGCCAGGCGCGGCGGCTCGCACGCAGCGGCCACCGCGTGCTCGTCTTCGACCACCGCAACCACGGCTCGTCGACCTACACGCGCAAGCGGTCCTGGCGGATCGACCACGATGTCGTCGGCGCCGTCAAGACCCTTCGCCGCCATGGCGCGAGAACCGTGGTGCTGGCGGGGTCGTCGATGGGCGCCACTGCCGTCCTCGTCGGTGCGGCCGCGATACAGCCGGCCGTCGACGGCGTCGTCAGCCTCTCCGCTCCCGCCCACTTCTCGAGCGTCGATGCCGAGGAGGCCGTTCGCCGGCTGGCCGTGCCGATGCTCTTCGTCGCCGGCGACCAGGACGACCCGTTCGACGACGACGCCCAGACGCTGTTCTCGGCGTCGGTCGCGCGCGAGAAGCAGCTCGAGCTGATCAGCGGCTCCGCCGCGCACGGCACCGGCCTGCTCGGCCTTGCGTCCGTGCGTGCCGTGTTCGACGAGTTCCTGCGCACCCACTCCGACTAACGGACGAATTTGCCAGGCGGCGCGCCGGCGTGTAGAAGTAGTCCGGTGCAGACTAGTCCGACCGAGACTACGACGATCGCGGCGACGGAAGCGGCGGTGCTGGGCCTGCTCGCCGCCGGACAGCGCTCGGGCTACGACCTCGAGAAGCTTGCTCGCGGCAGTGTCGGCTACTTCTGGGCACCGGCACGCAGCCAGATCTATGCCGTGCTGCCACGACTCGTCGACGCCGGGCTCGCCGAGCGGCGCGAACTGGTGCACGGACGCGGGCCGGCGAAGCAGCTGTATCGCATCACCGCCCCCGGGCGCGAGGAGCTCGAGCGCTGGCTGGAGCAGGGCCCGATCGGGCCCGAGCCGGACCGCAACCTGCTCCTGCTCAAGGTCTTCTTCGGCGAGCACATGCGCCCGGAGCGGCTCCGGGAGCAGATCCGCGAGCGCCGGCTCGAAGCGGAGCAGCTGAAGGCCGAGCTGGTGGAGATCGAGGCCGAGGCGGCGGCCCGCGGGTCGACCGACACGTTCGCCGCGCTGACACGGCGCTACGGGCACGAGTGGGCCGACGGGGTCATCCGCTGGGCCGAGCTACGCCGAGAGCGCTTTGGCGGGCACATGAGGATCCTTCTCGCCGTCGCGGCCACCGGGGCTGCCTTGCTCGCAGCGCAGACCGCGCACGGTGGACCGGCGGCGACCGAGCTTGCTGCAGCGCCTCGCCCGCTGCAACTCAAGGAGCGCTGCGTGTCGCGCGCGGAGCGACGCCGCGTCGTCCGCTTCACGTCCGCAGACAAGGTGCGCCTGCTCGGCGTCGAGTTCGGGCGTGGGCCGCACGCGGTGGTGCTCGCGCATCAGGGCGGGGGAGCGGCCGGCCCGACGTTGTGCTCGTGGGTTCCGTACGCACGCCAGCTCGCCCGGGCCGGCTACCGCGTGCTCGCTTTCGACCATCGCGGCTACGGCTCTTCGAGCACGCCGCGGCCTCCCAGGCTGTTCCGGATCGACGAGGACGTCGTTGCCGCGGTGCGCACGATGCGGCGTCGCGGAGCGACCAGGGTCGTGGTCGGCGGCGCCTCGCTTGGTGGAGCGGCTGTCGTCAGCGCGGCGGCCCGCATCCAGCCGCTCGTGCAGGGCGTCTTCACGCTCGGCGCACCGCAGGCGTTCGGTGCCGTCGATGCTCTCGGCGCGGCCCGGACGCTGCAGGTGCCGGCGCTGTTCACGAGCGCGGTGGACGATGATCCGTTCAACGACGACGCCCGAGCCCTCTTCGACGCCTGTGCGTCGACCGACAAGCGGCTCGAGCTCTTCCCGGGGTCGCGTCACGGTGCCCCAACGCTGAGGGATCCCCAGGCGAAGGCGCTCGTCGACGGCTGGGTCGCGTCACACCTGCGCAACTAGAATTCCGTCCGTGGCGCAGGTACTCCCGGCCGAGCGCGATCTGAGGCGCGTGATCGGCGACGGTGAAGCGGTCCCCGACCGGGAGGTCGAGGGTCTCACGGACCACGACCTCGTCGAGCTCTACCGCTCCCTCGTTCTGCTACGGACGTACGACGAGCGCTCGGTCGTCTACCACCGTCAGGGCCGGATCGGCACCTACGCGATCTTCTGGAACCACGAGGCGATCCAGGCGGGCTCGGCATACGCGCTCGCGGACGACGACTGGATCTTCCCGAGCTATCGCGAGTCGGCCATCGGCCTCCTGCGTGGACTGCCGGTCTCCACGGTGCTGTCGTGGTGGCGCGGCCATCCGGCGGGCTGGTGGAATCCCGCGGACTACAACGTGGCCTCGATCTGCGTGCCGATCGCGACGCACGTCCCCCACGCGGCCGGGCTGGCCTGGGGCAAGAAGCTGCGCCGCGAGCGTGCCTGCGCGATTGCCTACTTCGGCGACGGAGCCACGTCCGAGGGCGCCTTCCACGAGGGTGTGAACCTCGCCGCGGTCACGGGCGCCCCCCTCGTGCTGATGTGCAACAACAACCAGTGGGCGATCTCGACGCCGATCGAGGCGCAGACGCGGGCCGACACCCTCGCCGACAAGGCGATCGGCTACGGCCTGCCGGGCATGCGCGTGGACGGTCTCGACATCCTCGCCGTCTTCGAGGCCACCCGCGAGGCGGTCGAACGGGCCAGGGCCGGCGATGGGCCGACGTTCATCGAGGCCGTGCACTACCGCGCCGCACCGCACGCCACCGCAGACGACCCGAAGGCGTACATCGACCTGGAGCGCGTCGAGGAGGAGCGGGCCCACGAGTGTGTCGGACGCTTTGAAGGCTATTTGCGGCGGGCGGGGATCCTCACCGACGAGATGGCCGAGTCGATCAAGGGCGAGGCGGCCGACAAGCTGCGCGAGGGAATCGCCGCGGCCGAGGCGGAGCCGCAGGCGGATCCCGCGCTCCTGTTCGAGCATGCTTACGCCGACCCGCCGGCCTCGTTCGCGCGCGACCTGGCCGAGCTCAGGCGCATCCTCGGAGACTCGCTTGGCTGAGTTGACGCTCGTCGAGGCGATCAACGACTGCTTCCACGTCGAGCTCGAGCGCGACGCCGACGTGATGGTCTTGGGTGAGGACGTGGGCCGCGCGGGCGGCGTCTTCCGCGCGACCGCCGGTCTGCGCGACCGCTTCGGACCCGACCGCTGCTTCGACACACCGCTCGCGGAGGCCGGCATCCTCGGCGGCGCGATGGGGCTCTGCATGGCCGGATTCCGACCCGTCTGCGAGATGCAGTACGACGCGTTCTCGTATCCCTGCCTCGACCAGCTGATCACCCACGTGGGCCGCTACCGCTGGCGGAGCGGCGGCAAGCTGGCCTTCCCGCTGACCGTCCGGATGCCCTACGGCGGCGGCGTGCGCGCGCCCGAGCTCCACGACGACTCGCCCGAGGCCTACTACGTGCACACGCCCGGTGTGAAGGTGGCGATCCCCTCCACGCCGGCGGACGCCAAGGGCCTGCTCGCGGCGGCCATCCGCGATCCCGATCCCGTGATCGTGCTCGAGCCCAAGCTCCACTACCGCACTCTGCGCGGCGAGGTGCCCGACGGCGAGCACGTCGTCCCGCTCGGCAAAGCGCGGCTCGCCCGCCAGGGCGGCGACCTGACGCTCGTCGGCTACGGGTCGATGATCCCCGTCTGCGAGGCGGCCGCGGACGAGCTCGACGCGGACGTGGAGGTGCTCGACATCCGCACGCTCAAGCCGCTCGACGAGGACGCACTGCTCGCCTCGGCCGCGAAGACGGGCCGCGTCGTGATCGTTCAGGAGGCGCCGCGGACGTGTGGCTACGGCGCGGAGCTCGCCGCGATCCTCGCCGAGAAGGCGATCCTCGACTTGCGGGGGCCCGTGCTCCGCGTCACCGGCTACGACGTGCCGTACCCGTACTGGCAGATCGAGGACGCGTACATGCCGTCGGTGGCACGCGTCGTCGACGCGGCTCGCAAGCTGCTCGAGTTCTAGTGCTGCACGAGCTGCCGCTGGACACCTCGAATCTCCACGGCCATTTCTCACGCGTCCTCGAGCCCGTGTTGACCGTGGATCCGGGCGACTCGGTGCGCTTCTCGACGCCGGACGCAGGCTGGAACGTCGAGCCGGGCGAGCGGCTCGCCGTCGAGCACGAGGCCGAGTACAAGGGGCACGCGCTCGCGGGCCCGGTGGAGGTGCGAGGCGCGCGGGCCGGCCAGACGCTCGCGGTGCACGTCGACGAGGTGCGACCGGCGAGGTGGGGCGTGACGATCGCCGAGGGCGTCGAGGTGCAGTGGCGGCTGGACGGCACTGTCGGCCGGGCGCTCGGCCACACCGTCGAGCTCGCACCGTTTCTCGGCGTGATGGGCATGCCGCCCGACGAGCCGGGCCGGCACTCGACGGTCCCACCGCGGAGCTGCGGCGGCAACATCGACTGCAAGGAGCTCGTCGCCGGCGCGACTCTCTTCCTGCCGATTCCGGTCGACGGCGCTCGCTTCTCGGCCGGAGACGGCCATGCGCGGCAGGGCGACGGCGAGGTCTCGGGCACGGCGATCGAGACCCCGGTACAGGCGCAGGTCACCCTCGACGTGCGCGACGACCTCCCGCTCGAGTGGCCGATCGCCCGGGTGGACGGGGCCTGGCTGACCTTCGGCTTCGACGAGCACCTCGGACGAGCCGCGAAGATCGCCGTGGACGGGATGATCGCTCTGATGGAGCGCGAGCACGGGCTCGCGCCGGCGGAGGCGCTCGCGCTTGCGAGCGTCGTCGTCGACCTGCGGGTCACCCAGGTCGTGAACGAGACGCTCGGCGTCCACGCGCTGCTGCGCGACGATGTCCTGCGGTGAGCGAGCGGCTGCGTCTCTGGCTGGAGCGTGCGCCGTCCGGCTACTACCTGCGCGACGCGGCCACCAACGAACGCGTCCGCTGGGAGGACGAGCGCATCCGCGTGGTGCCCGTCGCCGGCGTGTCCTTCCGGCCCGAGGCGCTCGACGACGAGTCCTTCGCGCCCGGCCGGCGGCTCGCGCTCGTCCCCGAGCCGGACAACGAGCACGACCCGAACGCGGTCGGGATCTGGAACGAGGCGAGGACGATGCAGGCGGGCTACGTTCCCCGCGAGGTCGCGCCTGAGCTCGCCGGCGACGAGCAGGCCGTCTCGCTGTGGCGGGTCGAGGGCGGGCTCCGTGTGCTGATCGCGCCCGCCGACGCCTGGATCGGGCGGCCCAGCTAGCGTTCTGCGGCCATGGCGTACGAGTTCAAGCTGCCGGATCTCGGCGAGGGCCTGACCGAGGGCGAGATCGCGCGCTGGCTCGTCGCCGAAGGCCAAGACGTGGCCGAGGACGACCCTCTCGTCGAGGTGCAGACCGACAAGACGACCGTCGAGATCCCCTCGCCGGCGGCCGGTAAGGTGGCCCGAATCCTGGTCGAGGAGGGTCAGGTCGTCCCGGTCGGGACCGTGCTCGTGGTGATCGGCGAGGACGGCGCCGCGCCGGCCACCGTCCAGCACCAACCGCCGCAGGCAGCCGTTGCACCCACCGCCGTCGACGACACCAAGGCGCGCGCCACACCGCTCGTCCGCAGGATCGCCCGCGAGCTCGGAGTCGATCTCGGCGCGATCGTCGGGACTGGGCCTCAGGGTCGCATCACCGAGGAGGACGTTCGCGGCGCGGGCGGCCCGCCCGCCGAGGGGCGGCGGGAGCCGCTCCGCGGAGTCCGCCGCTTGATCGCCGAGCACATGACCCGCGCGCACCGCGAGGTGCCGCCGGTCACCTGGGTCGAGGAGGTCGACTTCGGCAACGTCGACCTGACGCAGCTCGTGCCGACGACGCTGAAGGCAGTCGCGCAGGCGCTGAAGGAGTTCCCCGAGTTGAACGCGCGGCTCGAGGGCGAGGAGATCGTCTACCTCGACCGCTACGACCTCGGCGTTGCGATCCAGACCGAGCAGGGCCTCGTCGTGCCGGTCGTGCGCGACGCCGACTCGCGGTCGCTGGAGGAGCTCGACGCCGACGTCCGCCGGCTCGCCGACGACGCCCGCGCTGGTCGGCTCAAGCCCGAGGAGCTCCGCGGCTCGACCTTCACCGTCACGAGCGCGGGCAAGCTCGCCGGCCTGTTCCAAACGCCGATCGTCAACCACCCCGAGGTCGCGATCCTCAGCCTCGGCCGCGTCGCCGACCGTCCGGTTGTCCGCGACGGCGAGGTCGTCGTGAGACCCGTGGGCTACGTGGCGCTGACGTTCGACCACCGTGTGGTCGACGGCGCCCGGGCGGCTGCGTTCGGCCTCGCCGTGGTCGACCGGCTCCAGCAGAGTTCCTAGAAAACGGAAGCCCGGCCGGAGCCGGGCTTCCCTTGCGCCATCTTGCGTCCTTAGCGGCTAGTCGTCGCGCTGGTTGGGGTCGTTCAGCTGCCCGCGGATCTCTCCTGCGGGGAACCTCGACGAGTGAACGTTGGCGTACGCCCTGCCCGCGCGGATCGCAGCGACGAGCTCTTCGAACTCGCCCGCGGCGATGCCCTGACCTGTCGGCCCGACGACCTCGAGCGGCGTGATCGTGCCGGTGACCGTACCGCCCGGAGCGGCCGGGCAGGCCGGCGTGCTGGCCGAAGGCGACGGGTTGGTGGCACTTTCGCAAAGCCAGGCAGAGATCCCGCCGTTCACTGAACGCTGGCCGAAATGGATATGGGCCTGTGTGACGGTGCCTTCGAGGTTCGCGAACGTCAACTCAAAGCTGATCGTATTGTCCGAGTCATCGATCCTCGCCTCGAAGTTGCCTCCGGCAACGCTGGAGACGGGCCCTGGCGTAGCGACCTCGAGATAGCCCGTCATGTCGTCGGACTTGATGTTCTGCGTATTGCCGTGCGCCAACGCGAACGAGCCGGCGCCGAACACGAGCAGCAGCGCGCCGATCAGCAGCGCGTGAAGCGTGAGTCTGCGCATGAAGTCTCCTCTCCCCCCGGGGATTCGGTGTTCTAGGACCTACGGAGGGAGGGCGCGCGCGGTTTTAGGCGGCGGCGAGCGACTCGTCCTCGAGGTGCTCGTCGAGCATCGCCTCGATGCGCGGGACGCTCGTGCGGCCCTCGAGCCGCTCGACGACTCGGCGGTCACGGACGAGTACGAGCGTGGGCACGTCCTCGATCCCGAACCGGCTCGCGACGGCCGGGTGCTCCTCGATGTCGATGCGGGTCAAGCGGAGACGGTCGCGCTCCTTGCGGGCGAGGTGCGCGAGCGTGCTGTCCATCCTCCGGGCCGGGCCCGACTTGCTGGAGGTGAAGAAGACGAGAAGCGGCTTCGTGCCGCTGGTGGTTCGTGCCGACACCGCAGCTTCGTGTTCCCCGGCCGGCGGTCTTCCAAACGGCCCTACACTGGATCGAATGGACTGGTACTGGCTCGGCGTCTCACTCGGGCTCGGCGTGAGCTTCGGCGTGCTCGCCGCCGCGATCGTGGCCGGACGGGCCGTAGGGCTCCCCGTGGCCGTCCTTCTCGGTGCCGCCGCGGGCGTCGGGGCCGGGCTCCTGCTCGGGGAATGGGACGACGCCGTCGCCGGCGGGATCGGTGGGATCCTCGGCGGCGCGTCGGCCGGGATCGTGGTACGCGGAGCGCTGCTCCGAGGCGGCACGCGCGGCGCGACCGGGGTTCTCGTCGCCGTTGCGGCGCTCATCGCTGCGGCGTTCGCCTTCGTGCCCGCCGTGGGCGTGCTGGAGGCGCTCGCGGCGCCGCTCCTCGCCCGTCGGGCCAAGCAGCGAAGCGTGGAGCGCTACGCGGGCCTGCGAACCCTTGCCCGCTAAGCGAACCCTTGCCCGCTAAGCCGCTCATCCTGATCGTCATCGACGGCCTCACGCCCTCGATGCTCGAACGCGCCGTCGAGAACGGGCTCCCGGCGCTGTCGTCGCTTGCCGAGGCGGGCTCGTACGGCCGTGCGACGTCGACGTTCCCGTCGCTGACGCCCGTGTGCCTCTCGTCGATCGCAACCGGGGCGCATCCCGACGTGCACGAGATCCCGCACCTGGTCTGGTACCACCGCGGCGAGCGTCGGCTCGTCGAGTACGGGTCGTCGTTCGGGGCGATCCGCGCCGCGGGAGCCCGCCGGTCGATCATCGACACGATCTTCAACATGAACGCCGAGCACCTCGGCGCGCAGGCGGTCACGGTGTATGAAGCACTCGAGGACGCGGGCTACACGACCGGGGCGGTGAACATGACCTGCTATCGCGGACGCGTCCCGCACCGGCCGCTCGTCCCGGGTCTGGGCCGGGTGGCGCACGGGCCGCGGCGCTTCTTCTACTACAGCCTGTTCGAGTCTGACCGGACCGGCGCGCCGATCGCCGTGCGGAACCGTGCGCTCGGCTCGGTGGACGCGTACGCAGCCACGGTCGGTCGCTGGCTCGTGACCCGCGACGGCTTCGACTTCCTCGTCTACTACCTGCCCGACTACGACTTCGCCTCGCACGCGGCCGGCCCCGACGAGGCCGACGCCGCCCTGGCCCGAAGCGATGCGGCCGTGTCGGCGCTGATGGAGGCGGCCGGCGGCCCCGACGAGTTCCTCGAGCGCTACGCCGTCCTGCTCATCGCCGACCACGGGCAGACGAACGTCGAACGGGCGGTGCGCCTCCAGGACTCCTTCGCGGGCGCCCGCCTCTTCAGCCGCCGCGGCGCGAACGCCGAGCTGGCGGTCACCGCATCCAACCGGGCCGGGATGGTGTACCGGCTGCCGGGGAGCCGCGCCGAGCCGCGCGAGCTCGCCGAGGGCCTGGACGAGAGCCCGGCGGCCGAGGCTGCGCTCTTCCTCGAGGACGGCGAGGCCGTCGTGCGCCGCGAGCGAGAGGAACTGCGTTTCCGGCGCGAAGGCGACGGCTGGAAGACGAGCGGCGACGAGGCCATTGTGGCCGACTATCCCGACGCGTTCTCCCGGGTCTGGGCCGCGCTCCACAATCCCAATGCAGGCGAGGTGCTCGTCTCCGCCGCTCCGGGCGTCGAGTTCGCCGACCTGGCGGGCCGCCACCACGCCGGCGGCGGCAGCCACGGGTCACTCGCGGCGGGAGACTCGGTCGTGCCGGTCCTCGCCGTCGGGATCGCCGCCGCGCCCGCGAGCATCGTCGACGTGGCTCCCGCTGTGCTGGCGCACTTCGGCGTCGAGGCGCCCGCGTACACGCGGCCCGCGGTCCGTGCCGCCTGACGAGCAGCGCCGACGCATGGTCGACCGCCAGCTGCGGCGGCGGGGCATCGAGGACGAGCGCGTGCTCGCGGCGATGGCGCGCGTCCCCCGCGAGCTCTTCCTGCCGGAGCGGCTGCGGAGCCGAGCCTATGAGGACGCCGCCCTGCCGATCGCGGGGGGCCAGACGATGTCCCAGCCCTACATCGTCGCGAAGATGTGCGAGCTGCTCTCGCTCGACGGCGACGAGCGCGTCCTCGACGTCGGCACCGGTTCCGGCTACCACGCCGCCGTGCTCGCCGAGCTCGCGGCCGAAGTCGTCACGATCGAGCGGATCGCCGAGCTGGCGGAAACGGCGCGCCAGAACCTCGAGGCCGCCGGGTACGAGGACGTCGACGTCAGGGTCGGCGACGGAACACGCGGCGTGCCGGACCGCGCGCCGTTCGACGCGATCGCCGTCGCCGCCGCGGCGCCCGAGCTGCCCGATGCGCTCTACGACCAGCTCAGGATCGGCGGTCGCATCGTCGTCCCCGTCGGCGGTCGCGCGAATCAGCGCCTCCAGCTGATCGTACGAAGCCCCGAGGGGCCCGCTGTCGTGCGCTCGGTCCCGTGCCGGTTCGTCCCGCTCGTGGGCGAAGGCGGGTTCAGCGAGTGACGCGGGCGCGCGTTCGCGTGCGCGGCCGCGTCCAGGGCGTCTTCTTCCGCGTCGAGACGCGCGACCGCGCCCGCTCGCTCGACCTCGCGGGCTGGGTCCGCAACTGCGGGGACGGCTCGGTCGAGGCGGTCTTCGAGGGCGAGCGCGAACGAGTCGAGAGCATCGTCGACTGGTGCGGCCGCGGTCCGGCCGGCGCCCGCGTCGACGGCGTGGACGTCAAGTGGGAGGAAGCGGTTGGGGAAGCCGGTTTCAGCGTGGTCTGAGTCGTCAGCCCCGAGGCGACGGGCAGAATCCGCGCCGGTGCCTGGACTTTCTGCGGAGCAGCTGCTGCGCCTTCCGGTACGGCTCGAGGGGGTCGACGTCGGTCGGGCTGTCGACCTCATTCTCGACCCCGGTCACGACCGGGCTCTCGGGCTCGATGTCCTGTGTAAGGACGAGGTGCATCGGTTCCTCCCGCTCGCGGCGGCCGACGTGGAGGCCAACGTGATCAAGCTCTCCTCCGCCTTCGCGCTCGTCGACGACTCCGGCTTCGAGTTCTACCGCCGCCGGACGAGCTCGCTGCGCATGCTCAAGGGCACGCACGTGGCGCGCGCGGGCCGCGACCTCGGAGCACTGCGGGACGTCGTGGTCTCCTCCGGGGGCGACATCGAGGCCTTCGTCGTCCAGGCGGAGGACGGCGCCGAGCACGTGCCGGCCGGGCCGGGCGTCCGGTTGAACGCCAACGGCCGGTAGGCTCGCGCGGGCATGGAGCGCTCCACCGCCGTCGCCCCTCGGTACGTCCGCGCGCTGCGCGCACCCCACAACTGGGTGCAGCTGGCGAAGTTCTGCGCAGTCGGCGCGAGCGGCTACGCGGTCAACCTCGCCGTCTTCTCGCTCCTCGTCAGCTGGGGCCACCACTACAGCGTCGCCGCGGCCGCCTCGTTCCTCGTGGCCGTCACCAACAACTACACGTGGAACCGGCTCTGGACGTTCCGTGGGCAGCGCGGGCACATCGCCTACCAGGGGCTCCGCTTCCTGATCGTGGCGTTGATCGCACTTGCTGCCAACGAGCTGATCCTCGCCGCGCTCGTCGCCGCCGGGATGGGCGAGGTGATCGCTCAGGCAATCGCGATCGCGCTCGTGACGCCGATCAACTTCGTCGGCAACAAGCTCTGGTCGTTCCGCCGACGCTGAGTACGCTCCCTGCGTGCGCGTCCTCGCCGTAGCGCTCGCCGCGCTGGCGTTCTCCTCGCCCGCCCTCGGGGCCGAGCGCACGAACGTCACCGAGGCCCAGGCGGAGCGCACCTTCCTCCGCTTCCACAAAGTGGCGGACTGGCTCGACCGCTACCCGGAGCAGGGTCGCAGCGTCGACGCCGACTACCGCAAGAAGACCGACGACTGGGAAGTGCACGTCTGGTGGCGGTCGGCCGGCGAGATCGCGACGGGCGTCGTCGACGACCGCACCGGTCATGTCGAGGAGGCCTGGACCGGCCCGCAGGTCGCGTGGAAGATGGCCCGCGGCTACGAGGGCGCCTTCGGGGGCAAGACCCTCAACGGCGTTGCGGTGTGGCTCGCCTTCTGCCTGGCCTTCGTGATCGGGCTCGCCGACTTCAGACGGCCGCTGTCGCTCCGCAACCTCGACCTGCTCGCGCTGCTGTCGTTCTCGATCTCGCTGCGCTTCTTCAACGGCGGCGACATCTTCACGAGCGTCCCGCTCGCCTATCCCCCGCTCGCTTACCTGTTCGGGCGCATGCTCTGGGTCGGCTTCAAAGGGAGACGCGGCGCGACCGGGCGGCCCCTCTGGCCGGTCTGGGTGCTGGCCGCCGCCACGGTCTTCCTCGTGGGCTTCCGGATCGGCCTGAACGTCACGCAACCGAAGCCGAACGTGATCGACGTCGGCTACTCGGGCGTGATCGGCGCCGAGCGCATCGTCGAGGGCCAGTCGCCCTACGGCAACTTCCCCGTCGCGGACAAGAAGCTCAAGGCCTGCGGCGTGCCCGACGCCGACGGAGACGTCCGCGACCGTGTCCAGACGAACGGGCGCTGCGAGTCGGCGAACGAGCGCGGCGACACCTACGGGCCCGTGTCGTACCTCGCCTACGTTCCCGGCTACCTGCTGCTCGGCTGGGACGGGAAGTGGGACGGACTGCCCGCCGCGCACTTCACGTCGATCGCGTTCGACCTGCTCGCGCTCGTCCTGCTCGGCCTCGTCGGCCTTCGTTACGGCGGCTACCGGCTCGGCGTGACGCTGGCGTTCGCCTGGGCGGCGTACCCGTTCACCCAGTACGTCCTCAGCTCCAACACCAACGACGCCATCCCGCCCGCGCTGCTGCTGCTCGGCTTCCTCCTGCTCGGGTCCGGCTGGGCACGCGGCGCTTCGGCCGCACTCGCCGGGCTGACGAAGTTCGGCTCGCTGCTCGTCGTGCCGCTCTGGTCAGGCTATCCGGACGCGCTCGAGCGGCGCTCGCTCGTGCGCTTCGGGCTCGGCTTCCTCGCGGCCTCGGCGGTCGCGTTCTCGGTGCTCTTGCTCGAGCCGGACGTGGGCCACGCGGCGCGGCTCTTCTTCGACCGGACGCTCGGCTGGCAGCTCGGCCGCGAGTCGCCGTTCTCGATCTGGGACTGGGGTCAGTACCACGCAGCCGGGATCCCCGATCTCGCCGTGCCGCAGAAGGTGCTGATCGCGCTGGTGGGGCTGCTCGCCCTGGCCTTGGCGTTCGTGCCGCGGCGGCGGACGCCGCTGGCCGTGGCCGCGCTGACCGGCGCGCTGCTGATCGGCTTCCAGCTGACGCTGACGCACTGGTTCTACCTCTACATCCCGTGGTTCTTCCCGTTCGTCGCGCTGGCCGTCCTCGCACCGTTGCCCGCGAGGCCGCCCACGATCGTGGAGCCCGAGACTGATCGCCCGAGCCGAGAGCTGGTCGCGGCCGGCTAGCGGGCGGACGGCGCTCGTCGCCGCCGCCGGGGTCTGCCTCTTCCTCGCCTCCTGGTGGGCGCTGCACCAGGGCTTCTACGCACGCGACCAGATCGTCGACCTGCCCGTCTACGAGACGTACGGCGAGCGGATCACCCGCGGCGACGTGCCCTACCGGGACTTCAAGGTCGAGTACCCGCCGGCCGCACTGCCCGTCTTCGTCGTTCCGGCCCTCGGGGACGGAGATTCCGAGACGTTCCGGCGGCGCTTCGAAGGGCTGATGGCGAGCTTCGGCGCCGCCGCGGTCGTCTGCGTGGCGCTCGCGCTCGCTGCGCTCGGCGCGGGGCTGGCGCGCATGGCTGCGGCGGTCGCGTTCGCGGCGCTCGCGCCGCTGCTGCTCGGCTCGGTCGTGCTCTCGCGCTTCGACCTGTGGCCCGCCGCGATCGTGATCGGCGCGCTCGCTGCGCTGCTCTCGGGGCGACTCCGGCTGGGGTCGGGCCTGCTCGGGCTCGGTGTCGCGGCGAAGCTCTGGCCTGGGGTGCTCGTCCCGCTTGCGCTCACATATGTGTGGCGGCAGCGTGGGCGGCGCGAGGCGCTGATCTGTGCTGGAGCGTTCGGCGCCGTCGTGTTCCTCTGCTTCCTCCCGTTCCTGGTGCTGGCGCCGGCCGACGTCCTCGACAGCGTCTGGCGGCAGGCTCGACGCCCGCTCCAGATCGAGAGCCTCGGCTCGGCCGTGTTGCTCGCGGCCCATCACGCCTTCGGCCTCGATGTGACGATGAAGTCGAGCAGCGGCTCGCAGAACCTCGAGGGCACGCTGCCGGACGTCGTCGCCGTGCTCCAGGGGCTCGTGCAGCTGGGGGTGCTCGTGGCGCTCTGGGTCTCGTTCGCACGCGGTGCTGCCACCCGCGAGCGGCTCGTGCGCTACTGCGCCGCGGTCGTGTGCGCCTTCGTCGCGCTGGGCAAGGTGCTCTCGCCGCAGTTCCTGATCTGGCTCGTGCCGCTCGTGCCGCTCGTCCGTGGCCGGCGTGGCCTGGTCGCGGCCGCGCTGCTCGCCGTCGCGCTCGTCCTCACGCAGCTGTGGTTCCCCTATCGCTACTGGGACCTGGCGCTTCGCTTCGACATGGCCGCGTCGTGGCTCGTGCTCGCCCGCGACCTGGTGCTCGTTGCGCTGCTGATCGTGCTGGTCGAGCCGGCGCGATTTCTGCGCACTCTCGGCGCTAACTCCTGAGGGTGCCTGGCACCGTCAAGGAACGCTCACGCGCACCGCTTCGCACGAGGATGCACGCCCGGTGGCCGCGTCGCACTCGACGAGCGCGCCCTCGATCCGCACGTCGCCTTCCGCCGGCTGGAAGCGCACCGGGATGCCCGTCCGCATGCGCGAGATCGCAAGCTCTGCGCGCACGCCGATGACCGAGTCGTGCGGCCCCGTCATGCCGGCGTCCGTGATCGCGGCCGTGCCTCCGGGCAGGACGCGGGCGTCGTTCGTCTGCACGTGCGTGTGCGTCCCGAGGACGGCGGTTACGCGGCCGTCGAGGTAGCGCGCGATCGCCACCTTCTCGCTCGTCGCCTCGGCATGGAAGTCGAGGAGGATCACGTTCGCCGCCGCAGCCGCCTCGTCGACCAGCGCGTCCACGACCTCGAAGGGCCCCGTCGCCGCGTCCAGGAACAGTGAGCCCATGAGGTTGATCACGGCGACCGGTTCGCCGCTCCGGCTCTCCGCGACGACGACCCCCCGTCCGGGCGTGTGCCGCGACAGGTTCGCGGGCCGCGCGACGCGCTTCGCGCCGGCGAGCCACTCGACGAGCTCGCGCCGGCGCCAGGTGTGGTTGCCGAGCGTGATCACGTCTGCCCCCGCCGCGAGCAGCTTCTCGGCCAGCTTCGGCGTCAGCCCGACGCCGTCGGCGGCGTTCTCGCCGTTCACGACGCAGAAGTCGACGTCGAGCTCCTCGCGCAGGCTGCCGAGCCGCTCCTCGAGCGCACGCCGACCGGGTGCGCCGAACACATCCGCGACGAAGAGGAGCCTCAGCTCGAGAGCGTGGCCGCGGGATGAACCTCGAGCGCCACGTGGTTGCCCGCGTCATTCGTGTACCGCGCGAGTGCCTGGCGCTCGACGTCCGCGAGATCGAGCAGCGTGCCGACCTTGGAGCTCGCCGCGGCGACCGTCGAGCCGACCGTCAGCGCCGGGTCGGGCCGGAGGTGCGTGAGCGAGACCACGATCGAGGCCGCACCCGACGGCTGGATGTCGACCCGCGCCCCGCGACGGCGGCCGCTGATGACGTAGTCGGTGATGCCCACAACCGTCCCGTCCACGGGTGAGTAGACGTCCGTGCCGGGCGGAGCGCCGACGTTGAGGACCGACGTCGTCGGCCCATCGTTGCCGCCGAGGAGGTAGTACGAGAGCCCCGTTCCGCCGGTGCCGAGCAGCCTGCGGGCCGCCCGCGCCAGCAGCCCTGCGTTCGCCTGTCGCCCCACGGGCGAGAGCGCGAGCGCCCCGCCGCTCGTGGCGTGGTAGCCGACCGCGGTGACGCGGCTCTGGGCAACCGGCATCT
This sequence comes from uncultured Actinomycetes bacterium, assembly GCA_963738205.1. Taxonomy (GTDB): domain Bacteria; phylum Actinomycetota; class Thermoleophilia; order Gaiellales; family Gaiellaceae; genus DATFQE01. The sequence goes on along the minus strand of CAVTVQ010000007.1, from coordinate 533,778 downwards.
GGATCCGCAACGATCCACGAACGGCGATCACCTGAGGTCGCGGCGGGCCTGCCGGGAGCAATCGAGTCGCAGGAGCGGGAGCCGTCGAGCCGACCTGGGTGGGCTCGCCGGAGCCGAAGGCGGTCAGCAGGAGGGTGATCAGCAGCGCTGACGCAGCCAGCACGAGCGCGGCGATACGACGTGCGCGTTTGGCGGCGGCACGGGCCTCGCGCGAACGGCGTGCGCGACGGGTGCCGGCGGGGGCGGGCACGGGTCGCACGCTAACGGGTCGCCGCGGTGCCTGCAAAGGGGTCGGTTGAGTTCGAGTTCGTGACAACGGAGGGCGGGATTGTAGAGCGGAATCGTCCCAAAGTTTGTGCGGGTCCAGCGCAAGGTTGCCTTCCTCCGCGAACGACCAGTCCCAATCGGGTGGTCTGAGCGCCACGACGCGGGCGCTACGATCGCGCCGATGCCCCCCGCCGGCGGCGCGACCAAGATCGAGATTCCGCGCTGGATCCAGCTGATCGGGTTGCCGCTCGTGCTCGTGCTCGCGTGGCTGCTGGTGAGCGCTGTCTCTCACGTGATCCTGTTGTTCCTGGTCGCGGCGATCGTCGCTCTACTGCTCGAGCCCCTCGTCCGCGCGTTGCAGCTCATACGCATCCCCCGCGGTATCTCGATCGCGATCGTGTACCTGAGCTTCGCGGCCGCGATGGTGGTTCTCGTGGTCGCCCTCGGAGTCTTGGTTGTCGACCGCACGCAGGCGGCCGCGAATCGCATCGACGCCTACCTTACGGAGCCGATAGGACAGACCGAAGAGACCGAGGCGGAGCGGGACGTCGACCGCTTCCAGGCCTGGCTCGACGACCACGGGCTCGAGCGGATCGAGGTGCGCGAGCAGGGCCAGGATCTCGTCGACCGGATCCAGGAAGCCGACCCGGAGAAGTACACGACCGACGTGATCAATTTCCTCGAGGGCGCCGCCTTCTCCATCCTCGAGCTGCTCTTCAGCCTCGTCCTGATCCTGGTCGTCTCGATTTACATGCTCCTCGACATGGACCGGCTGGCCCGTGGGATCGACCGCAGGTTCCCACCGGCGCCGGGCTCCGAGCCGCTGCTCAGGCGCGTCGAAACGGCTGTCGCCGGCTACGTGAAGGGGCAGGCGCTCGTGTCGCTGATCATCGGCGCGAGCGCCGGCGTCGGGCTGTGGCTCATCGGCACGCTCGGCTGGGCCAAGGGCCAGGACGACTACGCGCTCCTGTTCGGCTCCTGGGTCGCGGTCGCCGAGCTGATCCCGTACTTGGGGCCGTGGCTCGGGGCGATCCCGCCCATCCTCTACGCGCTCGTCGTCGACCCGTTCTCGGCGATCTGGGTGACGCTCCTCTTCCTCGGCATCCACCAGATCGAGGGCCACGTCGTCGTGCCCAAGGTGATGGGCACCGCCCTCCGGCTCCACCCGCTGCTCGTCATCTTCGGGCTGCTGGCCGGCGGGCAGATCTACGGGCTGCCCGGCGTCTTCCTCGCCCTGCCGACGCTCGCTGCGCTGCGTGCCATCTGGGAGTTCTTCGGCGAGCGCGTCGAGCTGGAGCCGTGGGACTCGAGCCGCCCCGTGCCCGTGGAGGTCTCGGTCGAGGTGCCGGAGGCGCCGGTGCCCGTGAGCGATAAGTTGGAGCCGTGAGACGTCGCTTGCGATGTCGATTTCAGGCCGTACGGGCTTTGCCCGCACGGCCGTCTGCAATGACCGGTCGACACTGCTGCCGTCAGAAGGCACGGATGTGAGCACGTTCCCCGTCACGCGCTTGCGCCGGCTCCGGAGCTCGTCGAGCCTGCGGTCGCTCGTGCGCGAGACGCGTCTCTCGCTCGACGACTTCGTGATGCCGTACTTCGTCGCGCCGGAGGCGCAGCCGAACGAGGCGCTTCCCGGCATGTCCCGCTACACGGTCGACGGGCTGGCGCGCGAGGTCGACCAGCTTGCGGGGCTCGGCGTCAGGGCGATCATGCTCTTTGGCATCCCGGAGGAGAAGGACGAGGAGGGGAGCGGCGCCTGGGACGAGGACGGGATCGTGCAGCGCGCGCTCCGTGAGCTGCGCCCCCGCTTCCCGGAGCTCGTGCTGCTCACCGACGTGTGCCTGTGCGAGTACACCTCACATGGGCATTGCGGCGTCCTCGACGGGGACGAGATCGCGAACGATGCGTCGCTGGAGCTCCTGGCGCGGACGGCCGTCTCGCACGTCGAGGCTGGCGCAGACGTCGTCGCGCCGAGCGACATGATGGACGGGCGCGTCGCCGCGATCCGCGAGGCGCTCGACGAGGCCGGTCACGAGGCGATTCCGATCCTCGCCTACTCGGCCAAGTACGCCTCGGCGTTCTACGGGCCCTTCCGCGAGGCCGCGGGCTCGGCGCCGTCGTTCGGCGACCGCCGCGGCTACCAGATGGACCCCGCCAACGTGCGCGAGGCGCTGCGCGAGATCGAGCTCGACGTGGCCGAGGGCGCCGACGCCGTGATGGTCAAGCCGGCGCTCCCGTACCTCGACGTGATCCGCGCCGCCCGCGAGCTCTACGAGCACCCGCTCGCCGCCTACAACGTCTCGGGCGAGTACGCGATGGTGAAGGCGGCTGGCGCACAAGGCTGGCTCGACGAGCGCCAGGCGGCGCTCGAGTCCCTCACCGCGATCAAGCGGGCCGGCGCCGACTTCGTCATCTCGTACTGGACGAAGGACCTCGCGTCATGGCTCTGAGCACGCGCACCGACCTCTACCGTCGCGCGCTCGACGCGATTCCCGGCGGCGTCAACTCGCCGGTGCGGGCGATGAAGGCCGTCGGACTGGACGAGCCGTTCTTCGTCCGCCGCGGCGAGGGCGCCTACCTGGAGGACGTGGACGGCAACCGCTACCTCGACTGGGTGATGTCGTGGGGGCCGCTGATCTTCGGCCACGCAGACCCCGAGACCGTCGACGCCGTGGTGGACGCTGCGCGGGACGGGACATCTTTCGGCGCTCCCACAGAACGCGAGGTGCTGCTCGCCGAAGAGATCGCCGACGCGATACCGTCCGTGGAGCGAGTCCGCCTCGTCTCCTCGGGCACCGAGGCGGCGATGAGCGCGATCCGCCTCGCCCGCGGCTTCACCCGTCGCGACCGGATCATCAAGTTCGCCGGCTGCTACCACGGCCACTCGGACGCACTGCTCGCGAGCGCCGGGTCGGGGATCGCCACGCTTGCGATCCCGTCCAGCCCCGGCGTGCCGCCCGGGACGACCGCGGACACGATCGTCTGCCCGTACAACGACGTCGACGCGGCCGCGGCGGCCGTGGCCACCTACGGTGAAGGGCTGGCAGCAATCCTGGTCGAGCCGGTCGCCGGGAACATGGGCGTCGTCCCCCCGGAGCCCGGCTTCCTCGAGGCGCTCCGCGCGCTCGCCGACGCATCCGGCGCGCTGCTGATCTTCGACGAGGTGATCACCGGCTTCCGCGTCGCGCGCGGCGGGGCACAGGAGCGCTACGGCGTCCGTGCCGACTTGACGATCCTGGGGAAGATCGTGGGCGGCGGGCTGCCGCTGGCGGCGTTCGGCGGGCGTGCGGACGTGATGGAGCGACTTGCGCCGGCCGGTGACGTCTACCAGGCCGGCACGCTGTCCGGGAACCCGCTGGCGACCGCAGCAGGGCTGTCCGTCGTGCGCCGGCTGCGCGAGCCGGAGGTGTACGCCGAGCTCGAGCGGCTCGGCGCTCGCCTGGAGGCCGGGCTCGCGCCCTACGGACGCGTTCAGCGGGTCGGCGCGATGCTCACCCTCTTCGCCGCGTCCGATCCCGTACGGGACTTCGACGACGCAGCGCGCGCCGACACCGACCGGTACGCGGCCAGGTTCCGCCACCTGCTCGAGCGGGGCATCTACGTCGCTCCGTCGCAGTTCGAGGCGATGTTCGTGTCACTGGCGCACGGCGACGCAGAGATCGACCGGACGGTGGAGGCCGTTGCAGACTTCGGCGCCTGATCTCTGGCAGGCGATCGTCCTCCACGCGTCCGCTGAGAGCGCGCTGTGGCGCGAAGCGCTCAGGCCGGAGGCCGAGCGGGAGCCGCTCCCGGTGTTCTCGGCGATCTGCGGTGAGCCGCACGCGCTGGGCCTGGAGACCGTGTACGAGGGCTACCTCGCCCACTACGGCCGCCCGCGCCTGTTCGCGCCGGGCGACCACGACACGGCACTGCTGCTCGGCGACTACCTGTACGCCCACGGACTCGTCCGCATCGCCGCCTCGGGCGACGTCGACGCCGTTCGTGAGCTGGCGGAGCTGATCTCGCTGTGTGCGCACCTGCGGGCGGAGGACGCAGAGGGCGACGGCGAAGCGTGGCTCGCGACAGCGACCAGGCTCGGCGACGGCTCGGTCGACCCCGATGCCGTCGAGCACGCCCTCGACGAACACCGTCGGCGCGTCGGTTAGAGTCCGCTCGGATGAGCCTGCTCGCCCTGATCCTGCCGCTCGCCGACGCCGTCAGCGAGGGCAAAAAGGTGCTCACCGGCATGCTGATCACCGGCCTCATCTTCATCGCCGTGATCGCGATCGGCGAGACGTCGCAGTGGCTCAGGCGGCGCCGTGGCGGCGCCGCTCACTGACGCTAGTCCACAGGAACGGTCACGGTCGCGGAGGCAGTCGCGCGGTTGCCCGCTGAGTCGACGACGACGTACGTGAGCCGGTAGACGCGGCCGTTGCCGTTCTGCGCGCGCTGGGCGCGCAGGAACAGGTCGGTGTCGAACGAGCCGATGCGCTCGCCGGCGATGTCGTTCGCACCACCGCGCTCGTCGCTCTCGACCGAGGCCAGGTACAGGTCCTCGATCTGGTTGTTGTCCTCGGCCTCACCGGAGACCTCGATGGAGCGGAGACGGCCGTTCGCGTTGGTCAGCACCTCGGGCGTGACGGCAATGCGCAGCTCGGGCGCCTTCCTGTCCCGCGGCGTGCGGTCGGTCGCCGAGTCGGCGGCCACGGCGACGCCGGCGGCGACGAACGCCGCTGGGAGCGCGAGCAGACCGACGAGGAGCTTGACACGCGTCATCACCGCCCGACGCTACCCCCGCCGTGTGAGCCCTCCGTGACAGGTTTGTAAGCAGTTGGGAAACGCCGCGTCCCTAGACTCTTCACCGTGGCACCGCCTGCCTCCCTCCGCGACTGGATCGCGCTGCTCGAGCGCGAGGGCGAGCTCGTCCGGGTCGACGCAGAAGTGGATCCCGACCTCGAGATCACGGAGATCGTCGACCGCACCGTGAAGGCGGGCGGGCCGGCGCTTCTGTTCACCAACCCGAAGGGCTCCGAGCACCCGCTGCTGATCAACCAGTTCGGCTCCGAGCGCCGCATGTCGATGGCGTTCGACGCGCCGAGCCTGGACGCCGTGGCGGCGAAGCTCGGCGACGTCCTCGAGATGCAGCCGCCGCAGGGGATCGCGGAGAAGGTCAGAGGCCTGAAGAAGCTGAAGTCGATCGCCGACTCGCGGCCGAAGTCCGTTCGCAGCGGCCCCGTGCAGGAGGTCGTGCTGACCGGCGACGAGGTCGACCTCGACCTGCTGCCGATCCAGCGCTGCTGGCCGGGCGACCCGGCGCCCTTCATCACGCTGCCCGCGGTGATTACGCACGACCCGAAGACGGGCACTCGGAACGTGGGGATGTATCGCATGCAGAAGGTCGACTCGAAGACGACCCTGATGCACTGGCAGCTGCACAAGGACGGCCGCGCCGATTACCTCGCGACCGACGGCCGGATCGAGGTCGCCGTCGCGCTCGGCCTCGACCCCGTGACCGCGTACTCCGCGAGCGCACCGCTCCCGAAGCACATCGACGAGTTCATGCTCGCGGGCTTCCTCAAGGGCGACGCGGTCGAGCTCGTCCAGGGCAAAACGGTGGGGATCGAGGTGCCCGCGAACGCCGAGATCGTGCTCGAGGGGTACATCGAGAAAGGAGAGGTCGCCCCGGAAGGGCCTTTCGGCGACCACACCGGCTTCTACACGCCGGCCGAGCCGTTCCCCGTCTTCCACGTGACCGCCCTCACGATGCGCCGAGATGCGATCTATCCGTCGATCGTCGTCGGGAAGCCGCCCCAGGAGGACGCCTGGCTCGGCAAGGCGACGGAGCGCATCTTCCTGCCGGCCGTGCGGATGACGGTGCCCGAGATCGTCGACTACGACCTACCGGTGGCCGGCGCGTTCCACAACCTCTGCATCGTCTCGATCCGCAAGGCCTTCCCCGGCCATGCGCACAAGGTGATGCACGCGCTCTGGGGCCTGGGGATGCTCTCGCTCACGAAGGGGATCGTCGTCGTCGACGAGCACGTCGACGTCCACGACTACGCCCAGGTGCTGTTCTACGTCGGCGCCAACGTCGACCCGAAGCGCGACGTCGTGCTCGCGGAAGGTCCGCTCGACCACCTCGACCATGCCCCGACGCTCCAGTTCTTCGGCGGCAAGCTCGGCATCGACGCGACGGCGAAGAGCCCTGCGGAAGGTGCGCGCGAGTGGCCGCCGGAGATCGAGATGAGCTCCGAGGTGCGTGAGCTCGTCGATCGTCGCTGGGCGGAATACGGTCTGGGCGCGCTCGCTGGCTCGCGCGACGGAAGTAGCCGCTCCTTGCGGCATCTGCTACGTCGTTGACACCGTCCTGACGGCGGCTGTCTAATCGGTTTCGTAGACTCGCGCCGCAACTGCGAGCGAACTGAAGGGAACGAGTGGAGCCGCAGGGAGAGAAACCGCACCAGCCTGGGCCGAGCCTCTGGCCGGTCGGATTCGCCGTAGGCATTGCCTGCGTCCTCGTCGGGCTCGTCGTCAGCTGGCCGGTCGCGGCGGTTGGCGCAGCGCTCACGCTGATCTTCGGCTTCCTCTGGATCAGGGACGTCACCAGCGACGTGCGCGGCGACACGCACGTCGAGCCGGAGCCTGCGGCGACGGTCGTCGCGCACGGTGTGACGGAGGACGAGGAGGTCCCGGCGACCTACTCGCGGAACAAGTTCCTCGAGGTATCGACGCTCGGCCTCGGCGCAGTGATCACGGGCGTCGTCACGGTGCCGATCCTCGGCTTCCTCGTGATCCCGGGCTTCGTCGACCAGAAGCTCGACCCGATCGACCTGGGGCCGCTCGACAACTTCCCCGAAGGCAAGTGGGTGATCACGACCTACCTGTCGAATCCACGCGAAGGCGAGGTCTCGCGGCGCACGGCCTTCGTCCGCTACAACGGCGAATTCGAGCCCGGCGTGCCGAGCTTCACGCTGATCTCCAACCGCTGCGTGCACCTCGGCTGCCCGGTGCAGGCGAGCGGGCCGCTCTCGGACCAGGAGAAGAAGGTCGACACGAAGATCGGTGAGATCACCCTGATCGACGTCACGCCCGCGGCCTTCAGCTGCCCATGTCACGGCGGCGCCTACGACCTCGAGGGCAACCGCACCGCGGGCCCGCCCGTCCGCGCGCTCGACCGCTACTACTTCTCGATCAAGAACGACCGTCTCTACCTCGGCGAGGCCTACGCCGTCGCGAAGGTCAACGGCGAGGGCAAGGACGCGAGGATCAAGGCCTACACGCACGCCGGCCCGGGCCAGCACGTCGACGGGCCCGAGGCGTGGCTGTACCCGATCGTCCCGTCCCAGATCTCGACCTGATGGCGATCCCAACCAAGAAGAAGAAGCAGAGCAAGATCATGACGCTCGTCATGATCCCGCTCGACTGGCTCCAGGAGCGCTCGGGGATCGTCGGCGGCGTCAAGTACTTCCTCTTTCGCAACGTTCCGCGCGACTCGAGCTGGTGGCACACCCTCGGCTCCGCGACCCTGACCGCGTTCCTCGTGCAGGCCGCCACCGGCGTGATCCTGGCCATGTACTACCAGCCGCATCCGGACACGGCCTTCGAGTCGATTCAGCGGATCTCGAGCGACCTGACGCTCGGCTGGCTCGTGCGCGGGATGCACAAGTGGGGCGCGAGCGTGTTCATCATCCTGATGTTCTTCCACATGGCGCGGGTCTTCCTGTTCGGCGCGTACAAGTATCCGCGCGAGCTGAACTGGATCGTGGGCGTGCTGATCCTCGTGACCGGCATGCTCGAGGGCTTCACCGGGTACCTCCTTCCGTGGGATCAGACGGCGTACTGGGCCTCCGTCGTCGGCATCAACTTGAACGGCACCGCGCCCTTCCTCGGCCCCTTCCTCGCCTGGTTTCTCCAGAGCGGCGCCGAGATCGGGGGCGAGACGCTCACGCGCTTCTATGCCCTGCACATGCTGGTGCTCCCCGGCGCGCTCGCCGGGCTGATCTTCCTGCACCTGTATCTCGTCGTGCGCCTCGGCGTGTCGTCGCCGCCGTGGTCGCCGTACGAGGCCGGGCGGGAACGGCCTGAGGCGCGGACGAACGGGCGTGCCGGCCTCGTCAACCCGGCACCGCGCAGCGGAAAGGCGAAATGAGCACCGCCAACGACGAGCGTCGCGCGCAGTTCAAGCGCTACAAGGAGGACGTCGAGCGGGAAGGGAAGCCGTTCTTCCCCTACGCGATGTTTCACGACACGGTGATGAGCCTGGTCGTGGTCTGCACGATCGTGGGGCTCGCCGTCGTCTGGTACGTCACCGGCGACCCTGACAAGCCGGGAGAGGCGGGGACGGGCTGGCTCGGCGTGATCTACGAGGAGAAGGCCGACCCGGGCACGACGAGCTTCACCCCGCGGCCGGACTGGTACTTCTACTTCCTCTTCTACCTGCTGCGGATCTTCAAATGGCCGGACTCGGTCATCCTCGGCACGGTCGGGATCCCCACGATCGCATTGGTGCTGCTGATCATGCTGCCGTTCTTCGACCGGCGGCTGGAGCGGCGACCGCTGCACCGACCGGTCGCGATGGTCGGGCTGATCCTGACCGTGATCACGATGGGCGTCCTCACCTGGAAGGGCGCGACCGCCAAGGAGGTGAGCGCCGGCGCCGAGGTCGTCGACAAGTGGATCGCGGACAACAACCTGCCCGAGAGCGTGCGCCCGGGCGCCGAGCTGTTCGCGACCTCCGGCTGCCTGAACTGTCACACCTACGACGGTGACGGCGCCTCGAACCTGGGCGCACCGGACCTCACCGACATCGGCGCGCAGAGCGGCAAGGACGTCCCGTACTTCGAGCGCTACGTCGCCGACCCGAGCGAGTTCGGCAACAACGTGATGCCGAAGTTCGCGTCGCTCGGCGAGGAGAACCTGCACCAGATCGCCGAATTCCTCGCCGCCTCCAAGGGCGGCGGTTAGAACCGCGGGGGCGGCGGTGCGCGTCTTCCTCGGGATCACAGGCGCGTCGGGTGCGCCCTATGCAGCCCGCCTGCTGGAGGGACTTGCGGCGGCCGGTTCCGAGATCGGCGTGTGTGCATCCGGGTCCGGGGTGGAGGTGCTCGCGACCGAGCTCTACGGTGACGCGCGCCTGTCGCGCGACGAGGTGCTGGCCCGCTTCACGGAGGTGGCCGGCGACCACGTCACGCTCTACGACGAGCGCGACTGGCGCTCGCCCTACGCCAGCGGCTCGGCCCGCGTGGACGCCTACGTGATCTGCCCGTGCTCGATGAGCACGCTCGCAACGATCGCCTCCGGCGCGATGCAGAACCTCGTTCACCGGGCGGCCTCAGTGGCGCTGAAGGAGGAACGGAAGCTCGTCCTCATGCCGCGGGAGTCCCCGCTATCGGTGATACACCTCGAGTCGATGCTGACGGTGAAGCGGGCCGGCGCCACGATTCTCTTCCTCGCCCCAGGGTTCTACGGTGCGGCCGACTCTGTCGGCGACCTCGTCGACTTCATGGTCGCACGCTGCCTCGACCAGCTCGGCGTCGAGAACACGCTGGCGCGCCGCTGGGGCGAGTCGTGACGGTCGAGACGGGACGGCTGCCCGCCGACGGAGTGCGGGCCATGTTCGACCGGATCGCGCCGGTGTACGACGCGATGAACCGGGTCATGACCGCGGGCCTCGACCAGCGTTGGCGGCGCGAGACGGCCCGCGCCGCCGTGCGACCCGGTGATGCCGTGCTCGACGCGTGCTGCGGCACCGGCGACCTGGCGCTCGCGGCCGCGCGCGAGGGCGGGCACGTCACCGGGCTCGACTTCTCGGAGCGCATGCTCGAGCGCGCGCGGACCAAGGCTCCGGGCTTCGAGTGGGTCGAAGGCGATCTGCTCGCGCTCCCGTTCGGGGACGCCGCGTTCGACGCCGCCACGGTGGGTTTCGGGATCCGCAACGTCGACGACCTCGAGCGCGGGCTGGGGGAGCTTCGGCGTGTGCTGCGCCCGGACGGTCGGCTGGCGATCCTGGAGATCACGCAGCCGAAGGGGATGCTCGCGCCGTTCTACCGGCTCTGGTTCGACCGGATCGTCCCACTGCTCGGACGCGTCCTGCCGGGCGGCTCCGCATACACGTACCTCCCCGCGAGCGTGCGGCGGTTTCCGGGCCCCGACGACCTCGTCGGCGTGATCGAGGGCGCCGGCTTCCGCGACGTGCGCTACCGGACGTTCGCCGCCGGGATCGTCGCGCTGCACACGGGGGTGGCGGCGTGAGCGCAGCGCTTGCCACTGCGCGGAAGGCCGAAGGTCTGGACGCCTACCTGGGCAGCGTCGAGGCACGCCTCGAGGCCGCGGTCGGACGCTATCCCGGCATCGCCGCCGGCGCGGGCGGCGACGCGTTGTGCGGCGGCAAGCGGCTGCGGCCGCTCCTGGTCTTCCTCGCCGCGCCGCTCGGCACCGTGCCGCCCGTGGCCGCGGGCGTCGCGGTGGAGCTCGTCCACATGGCGACGCTCATCCACGACGATCTGATCGATGGCGCGCAGCTGCGGCACGGCCGCCCGGCCGTGTGGAACGTCCACGGCGAGGCGGTGGCCGTTGCCACCGGCGACTACCTGTTCGCCCGCGCCTTCGCGGAGCTCGCCGAGACCGGCGATGTACGCGCCGTCGAGATCCTGGCGGAAGCGGCCGTATCGCTCTCGCGCGGCGAGGCCCTGCAGAACCACCAGACGCACGATCCCGACACGACGGTCGACAGCTATATCGAGCGGTGCGGCCTCAAGACCGGGAAGCTGTTCGAGGCTGCCTGTCGCCTTGCCGGCGGCTCCGGCGACTTTGGGCTCGCGCTCGGCATCGCGTACCAGATCGCCGACGACGTGCTCGACTGCACCGGCGACGCGGCCGATACGGGCAAGGTGCCCGGCACGGATCTCCGCGAGGGAACGCCGACGCTGCCTCTGCTCCTCGCCGCCCGCGAGGACGAGGTCGTGCGCCGCGCCCTGGCCGGCGGGTCGCTCGACGGTGCCCTGGTGCGCGTGGCCGCGACCGGAGCGCTCGACGAGTCCCGCGCCGTTGCGCTCGAGTACGCGGGCCGGGCCCGAGCCGCGCTAAACGGAGCGCTGTGGCGCGAGGAGCTCGAGGCCTTGACCTACGCCGCCGTGGACAGGAGACGCTGATGGCAGTCGCAGTCGACACGCTCGATCCGATCCGCGAGAAGGTCGAGGCGGGCGAGCGCCTCGACTTCGAGGACGGCCTCGCGCTGCTCGAGTCCGACGACCTGCTCGGCCTGGGTGAGCTCGCCGATCGCGCCCGGCGCCTGCGGGGCGGCGGCGACGAGGCGTACTTCGTGCAGAACCTCTACTTGAACCAGACGAACGTCTGCCGCGTGAAGTGCAAGTTCTGCGCGTTCGCCGTCACGGAGAAGCAGACGGGCGCGTACACCTACACGCCCGAGCAGATCGTCGAGGACGCACTGCGCCAGCGCGAGCTGACCGGCTTCACCGAGATCCACATGGTCGGCGGCGAGTCGCCGCACCTCACCTTCGACTACTACGTCGAGATCGTGCGTCAGCTGCACGAGGCGCTTCCTGACGTCCACCTGAAGCTCTTCACCGCGAGCGAGATCCACCACATGACGACGCTCTCCGGGCTGACGCACGAGCAGGTGCTCCGTACGCTCCGTGACGTCGGCCTGAGCACGCTTCCGGGCGGCGGCGCCGAGGTCTTCGCCGACCGCGTCCGCCGCCTCGTCGCACCGGGCAAGGAGTCGCCGGACATCTGGCTCGAGACGCATCGAACCGCGCACGGCCTTGGCCTGCGGACGCACTGCACGATGCTCTACGGCCACGTCGAGACCTACGAGGAGCGGGTCGACCACATGCTGCGCCTGCGGGCGCTCCAGGACGAGACCGGCGGCTTCATGGCGTTCATCCCGCTCGCCTTCCATCCCGAGAACACGGTCTTCGAGCGTCGCGGCTGGAAGCACACGGCCGGCTCCGACGACCTCAAGGTGATGGCTGTCTCGCGTCTGCTGCTCGACAACGTCGAGCACATCAAGGCCTACTGGATCATGATGGGCATGCCGCTCGCGGCCGTGGCGCTCCACTTCGGCGCGGACGACGTCCAGGGCACGGTCGTGCGCGAGGAGATCTTCCACGCCGCCGGCGCCAGCACCGAGACCGAGCAGAAGATCGACGAGCTGGTGCGACACGTGCGCGATGCAGGCAGGACGCCTGTCCAGCGCGATACGTTCTACAACGAGCTCGAGCGGTGGGGCTGACCGCCGCGCAGCGGCAGCTCGACGAGCGCGACTGGACGTTCGGCGGCACCTGGCCCTACGAGCCGAAGTGGCTTCACACGGACGGCGTCCGCCTCCACTACGTGGACGAGGGCCCGGTGGGCGGCGAGCCGGTGGTGATGCTCCACGGCAACCCCACCTGGAGCTACCTCTACCGCCGTTTCTTCGAGCTGCTCGTCGAGGCGGACTTTCGCGCGGTGGCGCACGACGAGCTCGGCTTCGGTCGCTCGGACAAGCCTGAGCGCGAGGCCGAGCATTCGTTGGCGCGTCACGTGGGGCACTTCGGCGCGCTGATGGATGAGCTGGAGCTCGACGGGATCACGCTGGTGGTGCAGGACTGGGGCGGCCCGATCGGGCTCGCCTGGGCTGTGGAGCACCCGGAGCGCGTTCGCCGTCTCGTGCTGCTCAACACCTGGCCGGGCGGCGTCCCGCCCGACTTCCCCGCGATGCCTTTGCTCTTCCGCGCGCTGCGCTCGCGGGTCGGAGGGGCTGCGCTCGTGAAGGGAGCGCACGTCTATGTCCGGCTGTTCCTCTTCCGCGGCGAGCGGGAGCTCGGCACGGACGAGCGGGCGGCGTATCTCGCGCCACATCCGAGGCGGGCGACCCGCGCCGGGGTGCTCGCGTTCGCGAGGATGATCCCGTGGGGTCGCGACGGCGGTGGCGCGGCGGGCGAGATCGGTCACCGGACCGAGGAGCGCCTCGACGTGCTGGCGGACAAGCCGGTGCTGGTCGTGTGGCCGCTCGGCGACCGCGCGTTCCGCAAGAAGACCCTCACCTTGTGGCGTGCGCGCTTTCCCGACGCCCACGTGCACGAGCTCGCCGGGAGCGGCCACTACGTCCAGGAGGACGCGCCCGAGCGCGTCGTGCCGCTGCTCCTCGACTTCCTGAGGCGGACGTGACGGGCGACGCGCAACAGGCACACTCTCGGCACATGTCGTCACACACGCGTGCGCTTTCTCGGCGTAGGCTGGCGCCGAGCAAGGGGCGGGTCGGGACCCGAGGTATCACGTGCGCGCGACAACAGAAAAGGAGGCGAGGTCAGGCGTGAGCAAGCTCAGCGCGACCATTCCGGCGCTGCCGGCCCGCGATGTCGCCGCCTCGGTCGACTTCTACCGCGACCGGCTCGGCTTCGAGGTACTGCACCACGACGGTGGCTTCGCCGTCCTCGGCCGCGACGACGCCGTGCTCCACCTCTGGGAGGCGAGCGACGAGAGCTGGCGGACGCGCGATGACGTCGCCGAGAAGCCCGTCTGCTCGGGCGCTGAGTCGTTCATCGCCGGCACCGCGAGCTGCCGCATCGTCGTGGAGGGAGTCGACGAGCTGTACGAGGAGCTCACCGCCCACGACGTGCTGCATCCTGTCTCGAAGGACGGGGCGGACGACACCGACTTCGGGACGCGCGAGTTCGCCACGCTCGACCGTGACGGGAACCTCGTGACCTTCTTTCAGTGGGTCTCCGAATGATCCGCCTCGGCCGCATCAGCTACGTGAACATGGCGCCGGTCTTCTTCCGGCTCGACGCGAACGTCGAGGAGGTCACCGGCGTGCCGACCGAGCTGAACGAGCTCCTGCTCGAGGGCGGCGTAGACCTGGCGCCGATCTCCTCGATCGCCTATGCGCGCAACGCCGACAGCCTCCGCCTGCTGCCGCGCCTCTGCGTCTCGTCCGAAGGAGCCGTCGACTCGATCCAGCTCGTCTCGCGCACCACGCCGGAGCGCGTCCGCTCGATTGCGGTCACACCCGAGAGCGCCACGTCGGTGGTGCTCGCGCGGGTGCTCTTCCCCGACGCCGACCAGGTGCCGCTCGGCGAGGACGCGGAGGCCACGCTGCTGATCGGCGACGCGGCGCTCCGCAGCGCCTTCGAGGACCCCGCGCCCCACTACGACCTCGGCCGGCTCTGGACGGAGCGAACCGCCCTGCCGATGGTGTTCGCCGTCTGGGCGTGCCCGGACCCCGTCCCCGACGGCATCGCGGAGCTCGAGGACGAGCTCGTTGCCTCCGTTCGGTTGGCCCGCGCCGAGCCCGAGCGGCTCGCGCACGAGGCGGGAGCGCGCTACGGCTACCCGGCGGGCTTCCTCGCCCGCTACTTCGACAAGCTCCGTTACAGCTTCGGGCCGCGCGAGCGAGCCGGGCTGCACATGTTTCTCGAGCTCGCGCACGAGGTCGGCGAGCTGGACGAGATCCCGCAGCTGCGGTTCGTCGAGCGCGAGGAGGTGACCGCGTGAGCGCCGTCGCTGAGATCCTCGGCCGTGCCCTAGACGGCGAGCGCATTGGCGACGACGACGCCATCGTGCTCCTACGCTCGCGCGACCTCGTGGCGGTCGGCCGCGCAGCGCACGAGCTGCGGGAGCGGCGCACGAACTCCGAGCACATCACCTTCATCGTCGACCGCAACGTCAACTACACGAACGTCTGCGTCACCGACTGCGACTTCTGCGCCTTCTATCGCCGCCCCGGCGACCGCAATGAGGGCTACCTGCTGCCGAAGCCGGTCATCTTCAAGAAGATCGAGGAGACGCTCGCGATCGGCGGCACCGGCGTGCTCATGCAGGGCGGCCACCATCCGGACCTCGGGATCGAGTACTACGAGGACCTGTTCCGCTCGATCAAAGAGCGCTACCCGATCCACCTCCACGTCCTCTCGCCGCCGGAGATCCAGCACGTCGCGCGGCGCTCGAGGCTGACGATCCCGCAGACGCTCACGCGCCTGCGGGACGCGGGACTCGACTCGATCCCGGGCGGCGGGGCCGAGATCCTCGTCGACCGGGTGCGCGACGTGATCGCGCCCAAGAAGACGAGAAGCGCCGACTGGCTGCACGTCATGCGCGAGGCCCACCGTCTCGGCATCTCCACCACCGCGACGATGATGTACGGCCACGTCGAGGAGCTCGAAGATCGGGTCGAGCACATGCGCCGCATCCGCGACCTCCAGGATGAGCTGCAGGGCTTCCGCGCCTTCATCTCGTGGACGTTCCAGCCGGACGGCAACCGGCTCTCGGCGAAGGTGCCGAAGGAGCGCATGCCGACCTCGTTCGACTACCTGCTCACGCAGGCTGTCTCGCGGATCTACCTCGACAACGTCGAGCACATCCAGTCGTCGTGGGTGACGCAGGGGATGAAGGTTGGCCAGGTCGCGCTCGGCTTCGGCGCGGACGACCTCGGCTCGGTGATGATCGAGGAGAACGTGGTCTCGGCCGCCGGCACGACGCATCGGGCGACGACCGACGACTTCGTCCGCGCGATCAAGGCTCTCGGCAAGGTCCCGGTGCAGCGCGACACGCTCTACCGCGACGTCAAGGTCTGGAACTAGGTGTAGTTCCTAGGCGCCGGCACGCTCGGCGCTGCGCAGCCCGCGCAGCGCCCACGCGGCGAACGCGAGCACCAGCGCCAGCGCCAGGGCGAACGCCAGCGCGACGTGCTCCGGATCGCCCGCGAGCAGGCTGCGGCCGCTCTCCAGGAACGCGGTCGCCGGGTTGACCCTGGCGATCGCGTGAATCCAGCCGGCGAGCAGTCCGATCGGCACGTAGACGGGCGCGAAGAAGAGGACGAGGAAGACGGGCAGCTGCATCGCCGGCCCGGCCTGCATGGTGCGCAGGCGCATCGCCACCCCGGCGGACCAGAGCAGCGCGGCGATGTTGACGATCAGCGCGAGCGTGTAGAGGCCGAACAGGTCGACCGCGCCGCCCTCGATCTGGATGCCGGCAATGAGCGCCACGATCGTCAGCACGGACGCCGTCGTCGCCCAGCGGACGATCCCGGCGAGCGCGTACCCGGCGACGATTCCAGACCGCCTCGGCGCGGCCAGGAGCAGCCTGCGGGCGAAGCCGCTCTCGAAGTCGCGCGCGATCCCGAAGCCCGTGAAGACTCCGCCGAACGCGGCCGCCTGGAGCAGCACGAACACGAACTGGAACGCCGTGTAGCCCGGCTCGTAGTCGAAGCCGGGCACTTGACTCACGCGGGACAGCCCACCCGCGAACGCCGTGAAGAAGAACAGCGGGAAGATCAGCGACGGGATCAGCAGCGTCGGCGTCGTGAACACGTTGTGGAGCACGCGCCACGCGACCGCGAGCGCCACGGCTACGAAGCCCCTCACGTGCGCGTCAGCCTCTCGCGCAGGGCCCAGGTGGACGCGACGATTCCCACGGCGCCGATCGTCAGGGCGACGCCGAATGCCAGCGCCAGCGCCTCGGGATTCCAGCCCTCGATGATCAGGCTCCGAACGCCCTCGATCAGGTACGAGACCGGGTTGATCGTCGCGACCGTGCGGAACCAGTCGATCTCGATCAGGTTCCTCGGGATGTTCATCGATGACAGAAAGAGCCCGACGAAGAGGACCGGGAAGAGACCCTGCACCGCCTCGCCGGATCCCGTCCGCAACGCGGCAAAGGCGCCGAGTGAGCCGAAGGCGAGTGCGATCAACCCGCTGAGGACGAGCAACACGACCATGCCGGGGATGCCCGATGCGGGCCTGACCCCCACGGCCAGCCCGACCGCGAGGTACACGACCGCTTGACTGAGCCCGGTCACCGCGACCCCGCCGAGCTGGCCCGAGAGCAGCGCGATCGAACGCATGGGCGTCAGCGAGAGCCGGTTCATGAAGCCGGTCTGGATGTCTCTGGCCAGGTCGGTGCCGGCGTTCATCGTCGCGAACAGCGCGCCCTGGATGAATGGCACGGCCAGCGCGAACGCGAGGAAGGAGTCGGTGGGAAAGCCCGGGAGCTGCTCCGCGCGGTCGAGGCCACCCGCGTTGACCGCGAGCAGCAGAAGCGGGAAGACGAACGGTCCGATCACGTTGGCCGGCTGACGCGCGGTCCGCACGACGGACCGCCGTGCCAGTTGGACGGTCTGCTCGGCGAGCGCCACGGTCAGGCCGAAACGGGCTCGGCCGGATGCTCCTCTTCCCGCGCCGCGCCCTCGAGCGAACGTCCGGTCTTGGCGAGGAAGACGTCGTCGAGCGAAGGCTCGTGGATGGCGAGGTGCGCAACCTGGAGGCCGTCGGCGTCGAGCGCGCGCACGATGCTGGCGAGCGCGTCGTCTTCCTGCTCGAGCCGGACGGACACTGCGCCGGGCCGCCCGGGAATCGGCTCGCCGAAGCGCTCGAGCACTGCGGCGAGTGCGGCGATCTCACCGGCCTCGTGCGGCTCGGCCTCGACGGTCGGCCGCCCGATCTCCGCCTTGAGCCGTCCCGGAGTGCCCTCCGCGACGATGTGCCCGTTGTCGATGATCCCGACGCGGTCGGCGAGGACGTCGGCCTCCTCCAGGTACTGCGTGGTCAGGAAGACCGTGACGCCCTCCTCGTGCGAGAGCCTCCCGACCTCCTGCCAGAGCGCGCTGCGGCTCTGCGGGTCGAGCCCCGTGGTCGGCTCGTCGAGGAAGAGGATCCGCGGGCGGTGCACGAGCGCGAGCGCCAGGTCGAGCCGGCGCTTCATGCCGCCCGAGTAGCCCTTCACCTTGCGGTCGGCGGCCTCGGTCAGCCCAACGCGGTCGAGCAGCTCGGCTGCGCGTGCGGGGCGCTCCGCCCGGGGCAGGTCGTGCAGCGCCGTCTGCAGGCGCAGGTGCTCGCGCCCCGTCAGCAGCGGGTCGAGAGCGGCTTCCTGCAGTGCGGCGCCGATGGCCTCCCGAACCTTCGGCCCTTGGCGCTCGACGTCGAAGCCGGCGACGGTGGCGCGGCCGCTCGTGGGCGGGAGCAGGGTGGTGAGAACGTGCACGGTGGTCGACTTGCCCGCGCCGTTGGGGCCGAGGAACCCGTAGATCTCGCCAGGGGCGACCAGCAGGTCGATGCCGTCGACGGCACGGATCCCGCCCTTGAACAAGCGGACGAGCTCTTCGACCTCGATGCCGTTGTGGTCTCTGTCCATCACGCGTAGCAACGTAGCGGTTGGCACTGTCCTTCCCCCGCTGCAGCTACCCTGGCGCGTCGTGCTGCGGACAGCGTGCACTTGCCTGCTCGTGGCGCTCGTCACCGCGACTGCCGCCGCTGCGGCTCGGGCCGAGGTGCTGGCGCCGGGCATCGGCTACGGCAAGCGGCTCGAGTTCACACGCCACGGCCCGGTCGTCCTCCACGTCCTCACCGCCCCCAAGCCGGGCGGCCTCTACAGCCTGTCGCCGGTGCTGTCGAACGGGCTCATTCCGGGACGCGAGCGCATCACACAGATGCAGCAGCGCCTGTCGCCGTTCGGCACCGCCGCCGGCATCAACGGCGACTTCGCCGATGCCGCCGGTGTGCCCAACGGAACCTTCCTCCAGGACGGCGTCTACAAGAGCGCCCCGAACGGCGGTCGCGCCTCGATCGGCATCGACTCGGCCGGCAATCTCGTCGTGCAGCGATTCGCGCTGCTCTCCACCTGGCAGGGCTCAAACCAGCGCCGCGCGCTGATCGGCATCAACCGACCCCCGGGACCCAACGGCGTGACGATCTACACGCCCGCGTGGGGCACTGTGACACCGTCGTCGACGGGGACGATCGAGTCGATTGTCGTGCCGTTCCCGCCCCTGACGGCGAGCGCAGAGTTGAAGGGCCAGGTCGTGCAGGTCAACTCGAGCGGCGGCGGCACGCCGATCCCGGCGAACGGCGCCGTCCTCGTCGGGCGCGGAGGCATGGCGGCGCGGCTGGCGCAGGAGGCTGGGCCGGGCGTGAACGTCAACGTCCGCCTGATCCCGCACCCACCGTGGGAGGGCGCCGTCGCGGACGCGCTCGGCGGCGGGCCCCAGCTGCTCCGCAACGGCCGGCCGCTGTTCCGGGCGGCCGAGGAGTTCTCGACCGAGGTGCTCTCTCTGCGCCAGGCGCGGGCGGCGATCGGGCAGCGGCGTGACGGCGGCCTCGTCATGGTCGCCGTGGACGGGGACCTTGGCGGGTACAGCGTCGGCATGACCAATTTCGAGCTCGCACAGGCGCTCGCGCGCCTCGGCTGTGTGACCGGGGCGGCGCTCGAGGGCGGTCCGTCGACGGCGATGGCCTTCGACGGCGAGCTGCTCAGCCGCCCGTCCGCCAACGCCGAGCGAGCCGTGTCCGAAGGGCTGTTCGTGCTCTACGAGGGCGTGCAGGCGCCCGACCCAGACCCGCTCGTGCTCTCGCCGAACAAGGACGGCATCGCCGAGCGCCAGCTCTTCCGCTACAAGCTGCCGCGGCCGGCTGCAGTCGCCGTGCGCCTGATCGGGCCTGACGGCGGCTTCCGCTACTCGGAGAACTCGACGAAGCCCCGCGGCTCGTACCAACTCTCGTGGCCGGGCACGAAGGTCGACAACTCGGTCGAGACGGAAGGCTCCTGGCGCTGGGTCGTGACCGCGCTGGACGAGCAGGGCCAGAGCTCGTCGGTGGAGCGGCGCTTCACCCTCAACACCACCCTCGGCTTCCTGCGCGGATCGCGCGCGGGCGCGAGCTTCCGGCTCGCGCGGCCCGCCCGAGTCAAGGTGACCGTCGAGACGAGGAAGGGCGCCGTCATCCGCACGCTCCTCACCCGCCGGCTCGGCGCCGGCTCGGCGTCTGCTCGCTGGTCCGGCCGTGGCCTCCCGCGCGGCCGTTACGTCGTCCGCGTGGTCGCGACGAACCAGCTAGGACGCTCCGAGCTGACGGCGAACGTTCGCTGATGGTCTATGCCTCCGTGCTCAGCGGCGTCACCGAGGCGATCACGGGGGCGATCGGCGATCACGGCGTCTACGCGGTCTTCGTTCTGATGCTCGTCGATGCCGTGCTCCCCGCCGCGAGCGAGCTGGTGATGGTCTACGCCGGCGCGTTGGCCGCCGGCGCGTTCGCAGGCAAGAGCGTCGTGCTCTTCGGTGAGCCGATCGACTCGGACGTCTGGGGCTTCGTCACCATGGTCGCCGCCGGCACGATCGGCTACACGCTCGGCTCCGTCGGCGGCTGGGCGATCGGGCTCTACGGCGGCCGGCCGCTGCTCGAGCGCCACGGCCGCTGGTTCCACCTCTCGCCCGAGCGGTTCCAGCAGGCGGAGCGCTGGTTCGACCGCTGGGGCGACGCCACCGCGCTCATCGGCCGCGTCACGCCCGTCGCACGCTCGTTCGTCTCGATCCCGGCGGGCGTCTTCCGCATGCCGCTTGGCCGCTACACCGTGCTCACCTTCATCGGCTCGACCGTCTGGTGCCTGCTCTTCGCGGGCATCGGCTGGGCGCTCGGGGCGAACTGGGAGAGCTTCCATCACGCCTTCCGCTACGCCGATTACGCCTTCGTCGCGCTCGTGCTCGCGGGCGGGATCTGGCTCCTAGTCCGTCGCAGGAGGTCGAGTAGACTGGCTCGCCGTGCCGCAGATCCCTCTGGTTGACGTCCATTCCCAGTACGCGCCCCTGATCGACGAGATCAAGGCGCGGCTGGCCGAGGTGCTCGATTCGGGCACCTTCATCCTGGGGCCGAACGTGCGCGCCTTCGAGGAGGAGGCGGCGACGTACCTCGGCGTCCCGGAGACCGTTGGCGTCGCCAACGGCACCGACGCGCTCGTGCTGGCGCTCGACGCGCTGGAGGTAGGCCCGGGCGACGAAGTGATCTGCCCGGCCTTCACGTTCTACGCGACCGCGGAGGCAATCGCGCGACGAGGCGCGACGCCCGTCTTTGCCGACATCGACCCTGCCACGCTGAACCTCGATCTCGAGGACGTGTCCGCGCGGGTGACCGACAGGACGAAGGCGTTGATGCCGGTGCACCTCTTCGGCCGGCCGGTGCCGCTCGGGGAGTTGACCGGGCTCGGGCTGCCGGTCATCGAGGATGCGGCCCAGGCCTTCGGCGCAGACGGAGTCGCCCAGACCGGCGTCGCCTCGACCTTCAGCTTCTTCCCGACCAAGAACCTCTTCTGCCTCGGCGACGGCGGCCTGATCGCCGTCCGCGATGAGGAGCTCGCCGAGCGGATCCGTATGCTCCGCTTCCACGGCTCCAAGGCCAAGAAGGACTTTCACTACGTCGGCTACAACTCCCGCCTCGACGAGCTCCAGGCCGCGGTGCTGCGCCTCTTCCTGACGCGGCTCGACGGTTGGAACGGCGCGCGCCGCGACGCGGCCGCCCGCTACGCGGACCTCGGCCTCGGCGACGTCTGCGAGCTCCCGGCCGAGGATCCGGCGCACGTCTACCACATGTACGTCGTTCGTTCTCCCGAGCGCGACCGGCTCGCAGCGGCCCTCGAGGAGGCCGAGATCGCCTGCGCTTCCTACTACGTGACGCCCCTGCACCTGCAGCCGGCGCTTCGCTACCTCGGCTACCGCGAGGGCGACCTCCCGGCCACCGAGCACGCGGCGCGCGAGAATCTCGCCCTGCCGATGTGGGCGGGGATCGGCGCCGACGTGCAGGAGCGGGTTGTCGCCACCGTCCGCGCGGCTGCGGGCGTCGGCGTGACGTGACGTGACCTTCCCGATCAACCGGCACCGGCTCTGGCAGCTCGCGGCGGACGCCGCGCTCGTCGCAGCTGCGTGGTGGTTGGCGTTCCAGCTCCGGTTCGACACGGGTGTCCCGCGCTACTACGAGCTGCTGTTCGACCGGACGATCCTGCTCGTCGTCGCGATCAAGCTCGCGGTGTTCGTGGCGCTCGGCTTCTACAACCGCTGGTGGCGCTACGTGTCGACGCGCGACATGTGGCGCGTGGTGCTCGGGGCGGCGCTGGCCTCGGTCGTCGCCGCGCTGACCGTGTACTTCGTCTCGCCGGTCCAGGAGATCCGGCTCCCGCGCTCGGTCTTCGTGCTCGACTTCCTGCTCACGCTCGCGCTGCTCGCGGGTGCCCGGCTCGCGGCCCGGACGATCTTCGAGCGGCCGTCGGTCGGCGGGCTGATGGCGCGCGGCAAGGAGGTCGTGATCGTCGGAGCCGGCGACGCCGGACAGCTCGTGATCCGGGAGCTCCAGCGGAACCGCGCCCTCGGCTACACGCCGATCGGCATCGTCGACGACGATGCGCGCAAGCGGAACCTGCGCGTCCACGGCGTGCGGGTGCTGGGAACGACCGACGAGCTCGCGCACGTGCTGCGTGACAACCGGCCCGACGAGCTGCTGATCGCGATCCCGTCCGCCGACGGCGAGGTGCGACGCCGGGTCGTCGAGGTGGCGCGAGACGAAGGCGTGCCGGTCAAGACCCTTCCCGGTCTGTACGAGCTGATCTCCGGTGACTCCAACCTGGCGGCACAGATCCGTCCGGTGCAGGTCGAGGACGTGCTCGGCCGGGCGCAGGTCGAGGTCGACCTCGAGGAGGCTGCGTCGTACCTCACCGACCAGACCGTCCTCGTCACCGGCGCCGGCGGCTCGATCGGCGCCGAGCTCTGCCGCCAGATCTCACGTGCTCGCCCCGCTCGGCTCGTCCTGGTCGAGAACGGCGAGACGGCGTTGTTCGAGATCGAGCGCGAGCTCCTCGACGAGCGCGGCTTCTCCGCCGCGATCCCGATCCTCGGGGACGTGTGCAACCGCAGCAAGATGCGCCAGGTCTTCGAGCGCTACCGGCCTACGGTGGTCTTCCACGCGGCTGCGTACAAGCACGTGCCCCTGATGGAGGCCAACCCGCTCGAGTCCGTGCGCAACAACGCCCTCGCGACCAAGGCGATCGCGGACGTGGCCGTCGAGTTCGGCGCCGACCGGTTCGTGCTCGTCTCGACCGACAAGGCGGTCAATCCCAAGACCGTGATGGGCCAGTCGAAGGCGCTCTGCGAGTGGATCGTCGAGGCGTACGGCGTCCGGCGTGACGTGTCGACGCGCTTCGTCGCGGTCCGCTTCGGCAACGTGCTCGGGTCGTCGGGCTCGGTGATCCCGATCTTCCGCCGCCAGATCGCCAAGGGCGGCCCGGTCACCGTGACCCATCCGGACATGACGCGCTACTTCATGACGATCCCGGAGGCCGCCTCCCTCGTTGTCCAGGCGAGTGCCATCGGCGGCCGGGGCGAGATCTTCGTCCTCGACATGGGCGAGCCCGTGAAGATCATCGACCTCGCGCGCAACATGATTCGGCTCTCCGGGAAGGAGCCCGATCGAGACGTGCCGATCGAGTTCGTGGGGGCGCGGCCGGGGGAGAAGCTCTTCGAGGAGCTGTGGGGGCCCGACGAGGAGGTCAGGCCGACAACCCACCCGAAGATCATGCGCGTCAAGCGCGTGGGGGCCGACCCGTCGCTGCTCGAGGGCGAGCTGACCGATCTCGCGCGCCTGGTCGAGCACGGCGAGACCCTCGAGGTCGTCGCCCGGCTGCGCGGCCTCGTGCTGCGCGGCGCCACCGTCGAGAGCGAGCAGTCGCCCTCGACGGTTGCCGAGTCGTCGCACATCTGACCCACTACCACGCGCCTTTTGCGCGCGAATCGGGGCGGCTCCGTCCCACTGCCTTACTAGGGTGGGCCGCATGCACTCCGACGTCATTCTCGAGGGGCTGAACGCCGAGCAGCGACGCGCGGTGGAGGCCGTGCGCGGCCCTGTCGTGATCCTGGCCGGTGCCGGCTCGGGGAAGACGACGACGATCACGCGCCGTATCGCCTGGCAGGTGTCGACCGGGACCTTTGCGGCGCCCGAGATCCTCGCCGTCACGTTCACCGACAAAGCGGCAGGCGAGATGCGGTCGCGGCTGGCGGCGCTCGGGGTCGACGGCGTCCGTGCGCGCACCTTCCACGCGAGCGCGCTGCAGCAACTCCACTACTTCGGCCGGGGGCCGAGCGGGGTGCTGCCGACCAAGGCGCTGATGCTGCGGCACATCGCGAACTCACTGCCGCGGCCTTATCGCTTTCGCCCGGCCGCGGACCTCGCCACCGAGATCGAATGGGCCAAGAACCGGCGCATTCCGGCCGACCGCTACGAGGAGCTCGCCGGCGAGCGGCCCGGAGCGCTCCCGCCCGACCTGATGGGCCGTGTCTACCGGGAGTACGAGCGGCGTAAGGCCGCCAAAGGGCTCGTCGACTTCGAGGACCTGCTCGAGCGCACGATCCGGATGTACGACGAGGACGCGAACGCGGTCGCCGAGTTCCGCTCGCGCTGCCGGGCGATCACGGTCGACGAGTTCCAGGACGTCAACCTGCTCCAGCACCGCCTGCTCGAGCTCTGGCTCGGAGAGCGCGACGAGGTGTGCGTCGTCGGCGACGACTACCAGGCCATCTACGGCTTCACAGGCGCCTCGCCCGACTACCTGCTCGGGCTGCGGGACCGTTTCGCAGCCGGGACGATCGTCACGCTCGAGAGCAACTACCGCTCGACGCCGCAGGTGCTCGAGCTCGCAAATCGGCTGACGCCGCGGCTCGGCGGCGCGCCCAAGACGCTGCGCGCCTCGCTTCCTGAAGGCCCCGAACCGGTGCTCCGTCCTTTCGCCGACCGCGACGAGGAGCATGCGTTCGTCGTGGCGCGAATCGCCGAGCTCGCCGCCTCGGGCGTCGCCTACGAGGAGGTCGCGGTGCTGTTCCGGTTGAACGCGCGCTCGGAGGACTGGGAGGAGCGGCTCACGGAGGCCGGCATCCCGTTCCAGGTTCGCGGCGGCTCGTTCCTCGCGCGTCCGGCCGCGCGTCGCTTGCGCCGGGTCCTGGCCGGCTCGGAGTCGACTGCCGTCGCGGACGACGTCCGTCGCGCCGCTCTGGAGGAGGGTTGGGCGCAGGGCGAGGATCTCGAGCGGGTCGGCGAGTACGAGGTGACCCGCCAGCACGACCTCGGTCGGTTCGTCGCCCTCGCGAGGCAGCTCGACGACGGCGAGCGCACCGTGGCGGGTTTCCTCGCCGAGCTGGAAACGCGCTTCGGCGAGGGCGGCGGCGGCGACGGCGTCCATCTGCTCACGTACCACCGCGCCAAGGGCCTCGAGTTCGAGGCGGTCTTCCTTCCGGGGGTGGAGGAGAAGGAGCTCCCGGTGCGCCAGGCGAAGACCGATGCCGCAGTCGACGAGGAACGGCGCCTCCTGTATGTCGGCATGACCCGCGCCAAGCGCCACCTCGCGCTCACCTGGGCCGCGAGCGCCAAGCCGAGCCGCTTCCTCGCCGAGCTCGGGGTCGAGGCTGCGCGACAGCGGCCGCCTCGGAAGACCGCGGAGGACCTACCGCCGTCGTTCGCGGTCCTGCGCGACTGGCGCCTGAAGCGCGCCAAGGCCGACGGCGTCCCCGCTTACGTCGTCTTCCACGATTCGACCCTGGCCGAGATTGCGGAGCGAGCGCCGCGAACCCGCGGCGAGCTCGCCGGCGTCAGCGGCGTCGGGCCGGCGAAGCTCGAGCGCTACGCCGATGACGTGCTCGCTGCCCTAGCCAAGACGTCGTAAAAACGAGGAGGGCCGCCTCGCGGCGGCCCTCCGGTCGAGCTAATCGATGCGGCTGGTCTAGCGCTTGCCGCTCTTCTTGCCGTCCTTCTTGCCGTGCTCGCCGTGCGAGCGATGGTCGTCGCCGCTCGAGCTCCGCAGCCGGACGAGCAGGAGCTGACCGCCCTCGCGCTGGTAGGTCAGCGTCCCGCGCTGCTCCTCCTCGACGATGAGCGAGCCGGCCTGGATGTCGACGAGGAACGCGCCCTTGCCGAACGCCTTCGAGGCGTCCACGACGCCGCTGGACTCCCAGGCGCCGAGGGCCGCCTTGGCGGTGGCCGCGTCCTTGTCGGTCGGGCCCTCGTCGGCGGACTGGTCGACCTTCGCGATGACGAACGGCGCACCGCCCGTCTTCAGGTTGTAACCCCAGAGCCGCGCCGTCGTCCCGGTCGTGCTGGTGACGGGGTACTGGTTCTGGCTGCCCGGGTCCTCCTGGAACAGCAGGAGGTCCTTCGCGGTCTCGACGTTGTCGGGCTGGTGGATCAGGTCGAGCTTGCCGGCGCTGGCCGCGCCGTCACGGTCGCCGTCGATCAGGATCGACAGGCTCTTGACCTGGGTCGGGTTGCGCCGATCGAACTCCATCCGGAAGATGCGGCCGTTCGGGTACGGACCGCCGCCGGTGGCGTCGCGCCTGAGCCGTCCGGTGGTCGCGTCCGGCTTCGCGCGCGGTTCGCCTGTGTCCGCGAAGTAGACGACGTTCCGGTGCTTGCGGTCGTACTGGATGTCCTCGACGCGGATGAACTGGAACACGTTGTTCGTGTTGCTCCAGTGCTCGAGGATCCACTGCGGGCCGTCCACGACGCCCGAGGGAGGAGCCGGGTAGCCGATGTCCGCGGCCCTGAGGTCGGTGCCGTCGGCCTTCTTGCCGGTCGCGATCATGCGCGGCACCTGGATGAACCGGCCGGAGACGGACTCGCCGACCGTGAGGTCGCCGTAGTCGTTCGTCGCCGCATCGTTGGAGACGAACGCCCAGAGTTGGCCCTGGTCCTTCCAGACGGCCTTACCGTTCCGCGCCGTGTACATGTAGAGCTGCGACGCGGGCGCGGTGAACGTGTCGTCACCGGAGAGCACGACCGGATAGCCGTAGCCCTGGAGGCCGACGCTGTTCTCGTGGTTGTGGCGGCCCATGCCGTAGATCGACTTGGTCTGGCCTGTCCGCGGGTCGTGCGCCGCGACCACGCCTGCCTGCTCGGCCGGTGGCGCTATCGGCGCGGGCCACGCGGTACCCGTGCGGAAGACCCAGTCCGTGGCCTCCTCGTTCGTGAACAGGAGCGGCCGCTTGAAGCCTTCTGCTCGGCCGACGATCGTGTTGGAGCAGAAGCGCTGGTAGTTCTGCTCGCTCGTGATCGCGTACGACCCGCGGAGGATGCCGCCGGTCTTCCGGTTCACGGTCAGCTTGCTCAGCAGCGCGTTCGTGAAGTCGTTGAACCCGACGCCCGTGGCCGGCGTGAACGGGAACGGAACCGTCGAGGTCTCGTGGTTCACGTAGAGGTCCACGGCGCCGCCGTTGGTGTGGTAGCCGTGGTGACGCTTATGGAGCGCGATCCCGTCCGGGATCGACTCGAACTTGTAACTCGAGCCCGGCAACGTCTCGCCGACGGTGATCAACGGCTCGACCGTCACGCCGGGTGCGACGGGCGTCAGCATCGACGCCTGGCTCGTCTTGAAGCCTCTGTCCTTGGGCTTGTCGTGCGCGGCCGCCGCGCCCACAAGGGCCGCCGTCGCTCCGACAGCGATCGCGAGCGCGACCGCAGTGCGTGCTCTCCTCATACCTCTCCCTTGTCGTTTGGTCTGACCGCGAAAGTATTTCGTACTCGGTATCTCACTGCTTAGTCATAATGGATACTTATGGATACGCGTCAGCTGGCCTCATTCTGCATCGTCGTCGAGCAGCAGAGCTTCTCAGTGGCGGCGGAACAGCTCGGGGTGACGCAGCCCGCCGTCAGCCTGCAGATCCGCTCGCTCGAGAAGCGGCTCGGCCGTCGGCTGCTCGACCGCTCCGGCCGCCGTGTCGAGCCGACCGAGGCGGGCCTGCGCCTCTACCGCAGCGCGCAGCGGATGCTCGCACTCGAGGAGCAGCTGCTCGAGGAGGTTGCGGACGCGGGCGAGGGTGAGCTCGGCGGAACCCTCCAGATCGGTGCCTCGACCGGCCCAGGGGGCTCGGTCGTGCCACTGCTGCTGTGCGAGTTCCAGCGGGTCAACCCGAGCGTGCGCGTCTCGCTGACCGTGTCTGACACCCAGACGATCGTCGACCAGGTGGCCGGCCGCGAGCTCGCGATCGGCATCGTCGGCGCGGCCCGCCGCCACCGGGGCATCACGTTCGAGCCGTTCTTCCGCGACGAGGTCGTGCTCGCCTGCCCGCCGGAGCATCCCTTCGCGGGCCGCACGATCTCGCTCGATGAGCTTCGCGCCGAGCCTCAGATCGTGATGCAGGAGGGTGCGGGAGTCCGCCAGGTGATCGAGGACGCCCTGCGGGCGGACGGTTTGCGCCTCCGCGATCTCGAGGTGAGGCTGGAGCTCGGGCTGCAGGAGTCCGTGAAGAGCGCGGTTGCGGCCGGCTACGGCGTGAGCTTCATCTCGCGCTCCGCCATCGAGGCGGAGCTCTCGACCGGCGCGCTCGCCACGGCGCGCGTCGAGGGCCTCGAGCCGGCGCGCGAGATCTCCCTCGCCACGGCGACGGGTCGGACGATGCCTCGCGCGGCCGCCGCGTTCGTCGACTACGCGCGAGGGCGCGTCTCGTGATCGTCCGCTGGGGGCTGGACCAGGTCGGACCCCTCCTGACGGAGCTCGAGATCGAGCGGCCGCTGCTCATCGCGAGCCCGCGCTGGGACGACCTCGACCTCCCCGCCGCCGCTCGTTGGTCTGAGATCCCGTCCGACCGCGTCGCGGTGCCAGAGGGCGTCGACGGTCTCGTCGCGGTAGGCGGCGGCAGCGCGATCGACACCGCCAAGGCCGCCTCTGCGGCGAGCGGCCTGCTGCTCGTCGCGGTCCCGACCACGTACTCCGGCTCCGAATGGACGTCGTTCTTTGGCGTGCGAACTCCCGACCGCCGCGCGGTTGGCGGCGGCGGCGGCGCCAACCTCGCCGGCATCGTCTACGACCCGAAGCTGATGCTCACCCTCCCGCGCGAGGCGACTGTCGGTACAGCAATGAACGCGCTCGCGCACGCGGCGGAGGCGCTCTACGTGAAAAGCCGGAACGCCGTGGGCGACCGGCAGGCTCGAGAGGCCGCCACGCTGATCGCCGCAGCGCTTCCCGCCGTGCTCGGCGACGAACAGGCGCTCGGGCCGAGAAAGTCGCTGCTTGTGGGCGCGGCGAGCGCCGGCGAAGCGCTCGCGTCGTCAGGTCTCGCGCTGGGGCACGCGATGGCACAGGCGCTCGGGGGTCGCTACGGGCTTCCGCACGGCGCGATGAACGCCCTTACGCTCCCCGCCGCGCTGCGCTTCAACTTCCCAGTGGCCGGCGAGGCGATCACGTCGTTCGGGGACGCGATGGGGACCGATGACCCGGTGGCGAAGGTCGAGAAGCTCGCGCGCCTGGGAGGGTTCGAGCGGTTGCGCACCTTCGGCGTCCCCGAGGACGAGCTCGACGACGTAGCTGCGGCGGCCGCGGCTCGACCGGGAGCGAAGGCGAACCCGCGGCCGGCGAGCCCCGAAGACGTGGCCGAGCTCCTGCGCTCGATCTGGTGAGCGGCTAGCAGCCGCCGGGTGCGGGCGTTCCACCGGGCCCAGCGAGGTGCGAGACGGGAGAACCGAGCGTCTGCACGCAGTACGAGGCGGCGTCGGCGCGTGCGAGCTGGACCGCGAAGCCGCCGAGCGCGGCGCCCGCGTAGCTGCCGCTTTCAGCCCGGAACTGCTCGAGTGCGAGCGCGGCCTGCTGGAGGTTGAGCGTCGACACCTCGCTGCCGGCCTGCTCGATCGCCCGCGATGAGGTTGGGCTGGACGGGCCAGTCGACTTCATCTGCTGGGTAGCGAGATACCCGCCGACGGCAAGCGCGGCGAGAAGCGAAACGAGTCCGAGCGAGCGGATCACGGGGAAGAGATCGGCGCGACGGAGCGATTGCTTTACCGCCGAAGGAGAGCGCCGCTAGGGCGGCGCTCTCCCTCTACGTGGGTTGATCTACCAGCCGGTTGGAGCCGGCGGCTTGTACTTCGAGGGGCCGATCGGGCCGGTTGTCTGAGTGGGGAAGTTGTTGCCCACCTCGCCCCAGGCGCCTCCGAACCCGTACCAGGGCTGCTGCTTGACGTCCGCCAGCAGCCTCCACGTGTCCCATGAAGGTCCGGCCTTCGTGTAGTCCACGATGAAGTGGTGCGTACACGAGTCGCCTTGCTCCTCGGCGGTTGTGTAGCTCGCATGCGAGCCCTCGGCCGCGTAGATCACGGGGTGCGATGTCCCTGGAACCTTTGGCACGCTTGACCAGGCCAGCGTCTTGTAGCAGCCCTCGGGATGCCGATACTGCGCCAGCTGAGTTGCGTTCCCGAGCAGGTTCAGATCGACGGTGATCCGCTCCCAATCTGCCTCGTGGTTGCCGGTTCCGACACCATCGTTGTACGCATAGAAGAACCAGTAGGTGACGAACTTCCTCGGCTCATAGTGGTAGTAGACGGGGACCTTCCCCGCTCCCAGGTCGGATAGCGGTTGTCCGGCCCACGCGTCTTCCCCCACGACGTTGATGAAGAAACCCTCGCCGAGGTCCGCGCCGTTTCGCGGGATGCTGGAGTCCTTCGGACGCGTGAAGTCGAACGCCCGGTACGTGATTCCTGAGCGTGTCACGGCGTAGGGGTTGGGGCTCGCGGCTCCGAGTCGGTTCGAACGAATCTGGCCCCGTCCTTCGAGCATCGGCACGATCGTCCGGTCGAACCCGAGATCGATCGCCCACTTCAGCTCTGCGTGCCGGAGAAACCACGTCCGCGCGCTTGCCGGGCGGTTCGCATCGCTGGGGTGGAGCCAAACGCGCGGCGCATACCGGGTTACGGGGGCCGGAAGCGCGAATGCAGCCGCAGAACCGCTTGCGATCGCAGCCCCGGCAGTCGCGCCTTCGTCGGAGAAGCTGTCGACTGGATCGGGGTGATAGTCGCCGGCGATCGCAGCATCTCCGGGATTGCCATAGACGATGGAACGGTCGATCGTGCCGGTGTAGCCGTTGCTGAAGTACCACCACTGCTGGCGCTTGACCCCGGCTGAATCGGCACCGTTGCCATCCCAATCCCCTGCGAGCGGCGTATCGCTCGAAAGTCCGAACGTGAACGATCGCCAAACCGTGGCGTTGAAGTCATTGCTCAGCCACCAGACGTTGCCTCGCACGACGGCGGGTGTGTCGACGCCGTTCCCGTCCCAGTCGCCCGCCACGACCTTGTCGCCTGGGTTGCCGTACCCAAACGCGCGGGAGGCCGCGCCGCCGCCGATCGCATCTGTCAGATACCAGACGTTGCCGCGAACGACGCCGACGGTGTCTATGCCGTCTCCGTTCCAATCCCCTACCACCGGCTTGTCGCCTGCCACGCCGTAGATGAAGTCGTGATCGACGAGGTCGTCGTACCCGTTCGACAAGACCCAGCGGTAGCCGCCGATGTTGACGCCGGCGGTATCCACCCCGTCGCCGTCCCAGTCTCCGACGATTGGCGTCGGCCCAGCGGACTGGAATCCGAAGGCGTGCATCACGTTCGCGTTGAAGTCGTTGCTGAGGTACCAACGCAGGAGACCTGCCTCATTGCGGACGACGCCTGGGGTGTCGATCCCGTCGGTCGCAGTTGGCGTCAGCGGAGGCGGCGGCTGCGGCGGAGGCGGCGGGTCGGCTTCGTCGTCGTCACTTGAGCTCGAGCAGCCGGGGTCGTTGAGGTCGACCTTGCCGTCGCCGTCGTTGTCGATTCCGTCGGCACACCGCTTCGGCGGAGGCGGCGCGTTGTACTCGTCGTTGTCGGGCCCTTCGGTGCAGCCGGGATCG
Source organism: uncultured Actinomycetes bacterium (assembly GCA_963738205.1). GTDB lineage: Bacteria > Actinomycetota > Thermoleophilia > Gaiellales > Gaiellaceae > DATFQE01. Next base: position 502,094 of record CAVTVQ010000007.1, on the reverse strand, counting down.
TTGGGCCAGTCGATCAGCCCGTCGCCGTCGTCGTCGATCCCGTTCTCGCACTTCGGTAGCGGCGGCGGCGGGTTGTACTCGTCTGTGTCGACGGCGTTGGCACAGCCCGGGTCGGCCGGATAGTCCGTCTTTCCGTCGCTGTCGTTGTCGACGCCGTCACTGCACGCGGGCGGCGGGTTGTACTCGTCGGTGTCGTTGTTGCTCGTGCAGCCGGGGTCGTTCGGGTAGTCGATCTTGCCGTCGCCGTCGTCGTCCAGCCCGTTGCTGCAGGTGTAGACCGGGGTGTTGTACTCGTCGTTGTCGGGCCCTTCGGTGCAGCCGGGATCGTTGGGCCAGTCGATCAGCCCGTCGCCGTCGTCGTCGATGCCGTTCTCGCACTTCGGTAGCGGGGGCGGCGGCGGTGGTGCGTTGAACTCGTCGTTGTCGGTCGCGTTGGCGCAGCCCGGGTCGGCCGGGTAGTCGGTCCTGCCGTCGCCGTCGTTGTCCAGGAGGTCCTCGCAGGCCTGCTTGACCGGAGGCGGAGAGTTGTACTCGTCGTTGTCGGCCCCGTCGAAGCAGCCCGGATCGGCGGGCCAGTCGATGAGCCCGTCGCCGTCGTCGTCGACGCCGTTCTCGCACTTCGGCAGTCCGGGAGGCGGTGGCGGCGGGGGAGGCGGTGGCGGCGGCGGTGGGGGAGGCGGAGGCGGTGGCGGAGGAGCTGGCGGCGGTGAGTTGTACTCGTCGTTGTCGGCTCCGTCGAAGCAGCCGGGGTCGTCCGGCCAGTCGATCTTGCCGTCGCCGTCGTTGTCACGGCCGTCCTCGCACTGCGGCAGCGCCATCGTCGCGCCGTCGCCAAGGACCGCGCCGAAGACGACGCCGCCCGTGGCAAGGGCGGCTGCCGCAATCGCGGCGAGCACGAGGAAACGAATCTTGGGCGTGGCGGACTTCATGGTCTCCCCCGTTCCGTGTGAGAATTCCGGCGTTCATCTCAGACCGGGGGAAAGCCTCGGTAAACGTCAGGTAACGGGGGAGACGCCGACGGGCCGGGAAACGGGGATCGATGTGTGCGTGCGCCTGCTCGGGCCGGTTTCCGCGACGATCGGCTCGCAGACGCTCGAGCTAGGCGGCAGCCGGGCGCGCGCCACGCTGGCGTATCTCGCACTCCATTCTGACCGCCTCGTCACCAGCGACCGGCTCGTCGAGGCGCTCTGGACGCGTCCGCCCGCGACGTGCGCCAAAGTCGTGCAGATGGCCGTGTCGCGGCTGCGAAAGGAGCTCGGCGGCCTGATCGTGAGCGAGCCTCGTGGCTACCGGCTCGCCGTTCCCGCCGACAGCGTCGACGTCGATCGCTTCGTCGCGCTGGCGCACGAGGCCCGAGGGCGCCGACCCGCCGACATCGTCCACTTGCTCGAGCAGGCGCTCGCCCTCTGGAAAGGCGACTTCGCGGTTGATTTAGGCGACGAGCCGTTCGTCGCGCCCGAGCGCGCTCGGCTCGAGGAGCTCCGGCTCCTCGCCGTCGAGGATCGAATCGACGCGATGCTGGAGCTCGGTCGCCACACTGACGTCCTCGCCGAGCTCGATCTCCTCGTGCGCGACTACCCGCTGCGCGAGCGGATTCGAGCGCAACTCATGCTCGCCCTGTACCGCGACGGTCGACAGGCAGATGCGCTCGGCGTCTATCGGAACGCGCGCGCCGTCTTGATCGATGCGGCGGGTGTCGAGCCGGGGCCGTCGCTGCAGCGACTCCAACGGGCGATCCTGCTCCAGGACACGTCGCTCGAGGCCCGGTCGAGGCCTCACCGAACGAGCGCGCTTCCGTCACCTCCGACGCGCTTGGTCGGGCGGGACGAGCTCGTCGGCCAGGTGTGCGCGCTCCTGCGCGGCGACGACGTCCGGTTGGTCACCCTGACCGGGCCGGGAGGGATCGGCAAGAGCCGCCTTGGCCTCGAGGCGGCACGCCGGCTGGAGGCCGAGCTGCCTCAGGGTGCGGTGCTCGTCACGCTGGACTCGCTGTCGGACCCCGATCTCGTCGCCCCGACGATTCTTCGAGCGTTAGGCGGCGACCCGGATGGAACCGATCCCGTCGCGTCGTTGGCCGACGTACTCGCGAACGATCCTCCGCTGCTCGTTCTCGACAGCTTCGAGCACCTGCTGCCGACGGCGCCGACGATCGCCCGGCTTCTTGGCGCCAGCCCCGGCCTCACGGTCCTCGTCACGAGCCGCGAGGCGCTGCGGATCACGGGCGAGCACGAGCTGCGGGTGCCCGCGCTGGACGGCGACGCCTCATACGACCTCTTCGTCGACCGCGCGTTGGCTGCACGCCCCGGCCTCCAACTTGACGACGAGGGAGCCGTTGCGGTCGCGGAGCTCTGCCGGCGGCTCGAGGGCTTTCCGCTGTCCCTCGAGCTCGCTGCTGCTCGGACTCGCATCCTGCATCCGGTCGCACTCCGCGACCGCCTCGCCAACCGCCTCGATCTGGTCGGGACCCGCGACGCACCGTCAAGGCAACGGACGCTCCGCGCGACGCTCGACTGGAGCTACGAGCTCCTCGACGACGACGACAAGGCCGTCCTTGCTCGGCTCTCCGTCTTCGTCGGAGGCTTTTCGCTCGAGGCGGCGGCTGCGGTCTGCGCCAGCTCGGAGCCCGCTCTGCTGCGCCGCATCGAGTCGTTGGTGGACAAGAGCCTGCTCGTCGAGACGCTCGCCCTGGAGCCGAGATTCATGATGCTCGACACGATCCGCGAGTACGCCCTCGAGCGTCTCGCAGAGCATGGTGGCGAGACATTCATCCGCAATCGGCACGCCTCGTGGTACCTAGACCTGGCTGAGCGCGGCGAGCTCGAACTGATGAGGTCGGGCCAGGAGCAATGGCTGCGGCGCTTCGACCTCGAGCACGACAACTTCCGCGCGGCTCTCACGTGGTGGCTCGAAGCACGGGACTTCGAGTCCGCGCTCCGGCTCGCGGCCGCACACACGAAGTACTGGCACTACCGCGGCTTCCTCGACGAGGGCGGCGACTGGCTGGAACGCGCGCTCGCCGGCGACGTCGAAGAGTCCGTGCGGGCGAAGGGGCTCAATCGTGCGTCGACGCTCGCCGTTCGACGGGGCCGACTCCGCGAAGCCGAAGGTTTCGCGCGCGAGGCGCTCCGCTTGTACCGCGCGCAGGGCGACGATACGGGTGCGGCCCTGGCGCTCATGCATCTCGGTCACGTCGCCCTCAACACCGACGAGCTTCAGCGCGCGCACGAGCTTCTAGCCGAGGCGGAGCAACTCTTCCGGGCGCTGGACGACCAGCGGAGGGTCGGGTTTGCTGTCGGCAATCTCGGGCTTGTGGCGCTGATGCGCGGCGACGCCGCCTCCGCAGCGTCGCTCTGCGACGAATCCGCGGCGATCGCGCGTGAGGTCGGAGATTGGCATGGCCTTGCGGTGTCGCTCTCGAGCGTCGGCCTCATCGCGCTTCGCCGGGACCGCGCCGACGAAGCCCGCGATGCGCTCGGTGAAAGCTTGCGCCTGGCACGCGAGCTCGGCTTCAAGGAGGAGATCGCCCGCACGCTGGACGCCTGCGCACTGCTTGCGTCGGCCGCCGGCGAGCACCTCCTGGCCGCCCGCTTGCTCGGAGCGGCCGAGGCTCTCGGCGAGGCGTTGAACGTTCGCCTCGACCGGTTCGAACAGATGATTCACGACGAGGCGGTCGCCGCTGTGACCGCCGAGCTGGGAGCAGAGCGCTTCGCCGACGAGTTGTCACTCGGGCGCTCGACGCCGATGGAGGATGCCGTTTCCGCAGCCCTCCACGAATAACGCCTGCTTATCGGGGTGATTACCGGAACGCGTGATACCGTCTGGCCGTGGCCGACAGGCTTCACGTTGACGTGCTCGTGATCGGCAGTGGCGCCTCGGGCCTCGCTGCCGCCGTCTCCGCCGAGACGGCCGGCGCGAGCGTGGCGCTCGCCACGAAAGGCTCGATTCAGTCGTGCAACTCGGCCAAGGCCCAGGGCGGGATCCAGGCGGCTTTCGGCGAGGACGACTCGCCCGAGATCCACGCTACCGACGTCTGGAAGAGCTCCCACGAGACCGCCGACAAGCGGCTCGTCGACGTGCTCACGAGCGAGGCGCCGACCGCGATTCACTGGCTCGAGGAGCTCGGTGTCGAGTTCACGCGCGAGAACGGCGGCTATCGCCTCGCGAGATGCGGCGGCGCGAGCCGCAAACGCCTCCTGCAGGTCGGCGACCGCACCGGGCACGCGATCACGAAAGCGCTCCGCGAGGCCTTCGAGGCCGGAGGCGGCACGGTACTCCCGAAGTCGCCGTTGGTCGACCTCCAGCCGACGGAGCGCGGCTGGCGCGCGCGCTGCGGCGAGCACGAGATCGAAGCTGGAACGGTGATCCTCGCCGCCGGCGGCCGGTGCTTCAAGGAGGCCGAGGAGCGCGGTGAGCTCTCGACGAACCACCCCGGCGCGACGGGCGAGGTAACGCGCATGGCGGTCGACCTCGGCGCCGAAGCGCGCGACCTCGATGCGCTGCAGTACCACCCCAACGGCGGCGCCTGGCCCGAGACGATGCAGGGCTACTCGATCCCCGAGACCACGCGCGCGTACGGCGCGGTGCTGCTCAACGCCGAGCGTCAGGAGTTCACCGACTCGCTGGGCCCGCGCGACGAGGTCAGCAGGGCGATCTTCGACGAGGTCGGGAAGGGCAACGGCGTCGAGACGCCCGACGGACGCCCGGCCGTCTACCTCGACACGACCCGGATCTCAGAAGCCGACGCGGTGGTGTCGCTGCCGTACATGCTCCGGCGCTACCGGGGCGGCGGCATCGACCCGCTCGCCGAGCCGATCCTGACCTACCCCGTCCTCCACTACCAGAACGGCGGCCTCGTCATCGACGAGCAGGGCGAGACGACGCTCGAGGGCCTCTATGCGTGCGGCGAGATCGCGGGCGGCACCCACGGGCGCAACCGCATGATGGGCAACTCGCTCCTGGAGTGCACGGTGTTCGGACGCCGAGCCGGCCGGGCTGCGGCCGCGAAGGCGAGGGCATGAGCCGGATCCGCTTCGACGGCCAGGTGGTGCTCGTCACGGGAGCCGGCCGCGGGCTGGGAGCGGCCTACGCACGCGCGCTCGCCGGCCGTGGCGCCTCGGTGGTCGTGCACGACGCAGGTGTGGCTCCGGACGGAAGCGGGGGCGACCACGGGCCGGCCGATTCGGTCGCTGCCGAGATTGCCGGCAGCGGCGGAACTGCGGCTGCCTGCTACCACAACCTCGAATCGGAAAGCGGCTGCTCGGGCGTCGTTGAGTTCGCACTGGAGCGGTTCGGAAGGCTCGACGCGGTGATCCAGAACGCGGGGCTCCTGCAATGGGAAGAGTTTGAGGTCGCCGATCGAAGCTGGGAGCAAATGCGGCGCGTGAACGTCGACGCTCCGTTCCACATCACGAGAGCCGCCCTGCCGCCGATGAAGGCGCAGGAGTACGGCCGGCTCGTCTTCACGACCTCGGGTCGCGCAATGGCCGTCGAGCGCACGCGTCCCGGGCTCGCCGCCTACGCCGTCGGGAAGATGGCGCACTTCGCACTCATGCTCGTGACGGCGGCCGAGGGCGCCGACTACGGCATCCACGCGAACGCGATCGCGCCCGCCGCCGCCACGAGGATGCTGCGCCGCTCGGTCGAGCCGGGTGAGCTGAGGCCGGAGCAGGTCGTTCCCGGCGTTGTGTTCCTCGCCTCGGAGCGATGCACGTTCTCGGGAGAGGTCCTCGAAGCCGCCGGCGGCGACTTCAGCGTCGCCCGCTGGACGTCGAGCGAGGACGTGAGCTTCGGGCGCGACCCGGTGGCCCCTGAGACCATCGCCGGGCGTTGGGCGCGAATCGAAGGAGCAGTCGAGGCGTGAGCACAGCCATCGAGACCGACATCCATCAAGCCGTCGAGGACGCGGCGGCGCACCTGTACGTCTGGGCGCTGAAGGACATCCCGCAGGACCTGCGCGACGCACTCGCGGACGCGGCCGGCACGGAGACCTCGGTTCCGGGCCAGCGCGTGCTACAGACGATCCTCAAGAACGTCCAGGTCGCCGACGACGAAAAGAACCTCGTCTGCCAGGACACCGGGATCGCGGTCTACACGTGCAGAGTGGGCGAGCACTTCCCGCTCCACCCGGCGCGGATCTACGAGGCGCTGCGCGACGGCACCGCGCGCGCCACGCTGGAGCATCCTCTGCGCTCGAACGCCGTCCACACGATCACGCGCGAGAACACCGGCCCGAACATCGGCCATCGCCTCCCGATCGTGCACTGGGAGTTCATCGCCGACTGGGACGGCCTCGACGTCAAGTGCGTGCCCAAGGGATCGGGCTCCGAGAACATGAGCTTCCTGAAGATGTGCGTGCCCGCCGACGGCGTCAACGGGATCAAGAAGTTCGTGCTCGAGTCGATCGTCGGCGCCGGCGGCAAGCCGTGCCCGCCGGGGATCGTCGGCGTCGGGATCGGCGGCTCGGCCGACTACGCGATGTACCTCGCGAAGGAGGCGATCACGCGACCGATCGGGACGCGGAACGAGGACCCGCTCGTCGCCCAGCTCGAGGACGAGCTGTTCGCGCTCCTGAACGAGACGGGCATCGGCCCGATGGGGCTGGGGGGCGACGTCACCGTCCTCAATTGCCACATCGAGCACGCCGACACCCACATGACCCTGAACCCCGTCGCGGTCAACTACCAGTGCTGGGCGGCGCGCCGCGCGACGGCGCACGTTGACGCGGCCGGCAACGTCGACTTCGACCGGGAGGCGTGATTATGACCGTCCACGAAGTCACGTTCCCGATCACGGACGAGGCCGAGATCCTCAAGCTCCGCGCCGGCGACGAGGTGATCGTCCAGGGCCACATCATCGGCATCCGCGACCGCACGCAGATCCGCATCTTCGACCAGGGCGTCGAGCCGCCGATGGACCTCACCGGGGCTTTCCTGCTCCACACGGCGCCGAACGTGCGCAAGGTCGGCGAGGGCAAGTACGAGAAGCTCTGCATCGGCACGACGACGAGCGCGCGCATGGTGCGCTTCACCGAGCCGCTGGGGGAGCAGTACGGCGTGCGCGCGATCTGCGGCAAGGGCGGCTTCCCGGACGAGGCGATCGAGCCCATCCAGAAGCTGGGGATGGTCTACTTCGCGATCGTCGGCGGGGCCGCGGCGCTCGAGACGACCCAGATCGAAGAGATCGAGGAGGTCGCCTGGGAGGAGCTGATGCCCGAGTGCCTGTGGAAGTTCCGCGTCAAGGACTTCGGCCCGCTGACGGTCGGCATCGACGCGCACGGCAACTCGCTCTACCACGACGTCCAGGCCGCCGCGCAGGATCGGCTGAAGGAGATCTTTGCTCGACTTTGAGCCGAGAGCAGCCGGGCTGACGCACGTGATCGACAAGGGCCTCGGGCCGCGTGCCTGGGAGGACGTGCTCGAGACTTCGGGTGCTTACATCGACGTCGTCAAGCTCGGCTGGGGGACGGCGTACGTGACGCCGAACCTGCGCCGCAAGCTCGACGTGCTGCGGGAGAAGCCGGTCGTGATCGGCGGCACGTTCTTCGAGGTCGTCTACGCGAAGGGCAAGGTCGACGAGTACAAGCGCTGGCTGAACGAGCTCGGCCTCACCCACGTGGAGATCTCCGACGGCACCGTCGAGATCCCGCGCGACGAGAAGCTCGAGCTGATCGCCGACCTCGCGCGCGACTTCACCGTTCTCTCCGAGGTCGGCTCGAAGGACTCGTCCGTCGAGTACTCGGCAAAGGACTGGAAGACCTGGCTGCGCGAGGAGCTCGACGCCGGCGCCTGGAAGGTGATCACCGAGGCGCGTGAGGGCGGCACGGCCGGGATCTTCGACTCGGCCGGCGGCATGCGCACCGAGCTGATCGCCGAGATCGCCGAGGCGGTCGGCCCGGCCGACGTGATCTTCGAGGCGCCGACGAAGGCGAGCCAGGCCTGGTTCGTGAAGAGGCTCGGCCCCGAGGTGAACCTCGGCAACATCCCACCCGACGAGGTGATCCCGCTCGAGACGCTGCGCCTCGGCCTGCGCGGCGACACGCTGAAGGAGGTGCTCCTTGGCGACCGCCAGCCTGCTTCCTCCTGACCTCGAGGCGATGTCCGCCGAGGACGTGCTGCTCTGGGCGTACAAGCGCTTCGGCGACCGCATGTGCCTGACGTGCTCGTGGCAGCGGCAGTCGTCCGCGCTCGTACACATGGTCAGCGAGCTCGGGCTGAAAATCGACGTCGTCGAGCTCGACACGCAGATCCTGTTCAAGGAGACCTACGAGACGCGTGACCGGCTCGTCGAACGCTACGGCCTCCGCCTCAAGACCGTCCCGCCCCGCTACACGCTGGCCGAGCAGGCGGTCGCGGAGGGCCCGAACCTGTGGGAGTCGAACCCCGACCGCTGCTGTCACATCCGCAAGGTCGAGCCGCTCGTGAAGGCGCTCGAGCCCTACGAGGCGTGGATCACCGGCATCAGGCGGGAGCAGTCGCCCACGCGCGCGAACGCGCAGAAGATCGAGCACTCGGAGCGGTACGACGTTTGGAAGGTCCAGCCGCTCGTCGACTGGGACGCCAAGCGCGTCGCCGCCTACCTCGCGGTGAACGAGATTCCCTACAACCCGTTGCACGACGCGGGCTACCCGTCGATCGGCTGCGTCCCCTGCACGCGTCCCGTCCGCGAGGGCGAGGACGAGCGCGCGGGGCGCTGGGCCGGTTCCGGGAAGCTCGAGTGCGGCATCCACGGCAACGCACCCCTGATCAAGGAGAGCAATGACTAGTGCACCTGCTGGGGGAACCTCCCGGTTCCCCCAGACCCCCTCCCCTGGTCCGCTGCGCGGACAGGCCGCTGTCGCGGCCGACCACATCTACGCCCACGACCACCCCGAGTCCGATGCCCGCCGCGACGGCGGCTTCACGCTCTGGTTCACGGGCCTCTCGGGCGCCGGCAAGTCCACGATCGCGCACCTCGTCGGCCCCGAGCTCGAGCGCCGCGGCCACGTCGTCGAGTACCTCGACGGCGACACGGTCCGCACGCACCTGTCCAAGGGCCTCGGTTTCTCCAAGGAGGACCGCGACACGAACATCGAGCGGATTGGCTGGGTCGCCTCGCGCCTGACGCGCCAAGGCGGGGCAGTGATCGCGGCTGCCATCTCCCCGTACGAGGAGACCCGCCGCAAAGCGCGTGGGCTGGTCGAGGAGTGGGGCACGTTCGTCGAGGTGTTCATCAAGGCCTCGGTGGACGAGTGTGCGAACCGGGACGTCAAGGGCCTCTACGAGAAGGCGTTCAAGGGCGAGATCAAGGGCTTCACCGGCGTGGACGACCCGTACGAGGAGCCGTCGGCGCCCGAGCTCGTCGTCGACACCGAGGCGCACGAGCCGGAGGAGTCGGCCCGCTTGATCGTTGCCAAGCTCGAGCAGCTCGGCCTGGTGGGCGTCGAGGTGGCAGCGTGAGCGCCGCCGTCGCGACCGACACGCTGATCAACCCGCACGGCGGCGCGCTGATCGACCGCAGCGGCGAGCGGCCGGACGACCTCGACTCGCTCGCGGTCGTGACGCTGACGCCGCGCGAGGTGTCCGACCTCGACATGCTCGCCTCCGGTGCGCTCTCGCCGCTCGAGGGCTTCATCGGCCGGGCGGACTACGAGCGGGTGGTCGAGGAGATGCGGCTCGCGAACGACCTGCCCTGGGCGCTGCCCGTCTGCCTGGCCGTCGACGAGGCGCCCTCCGGCGACCGCGTCGCACTCGCCGACGAGAGCGGCCGCAAGCTGGCCGTGCTCGACGTGGCCGAGGTCTACGAGTACGACAAGGATCGCGAGGCCGAGAACTGCTTCCGCACGACCGACGACGCGCACCCCGGTGTCGCCCGGCTGTACGCGCAGAAGCCGAAGTACCTCGCGGGCCGTGTGACCGTGTTCGAGCGGCCGGAGCCGTCGTTCCCCGAGCTCGCGCTCGACCCCGCCGACACGCGGGCCGCGTTCGCCGAGCGCCGCTGGAAGCGGGTCGTCGGCTTCCAGACCCGCAACCCGATCCACCGCGCGCACGAGTACCTGACGAAGGTCGCGCTCGAGACCGTCGACGGGCTGCTCGTTCATCCGCTCGTCGGCGACACCAAGGGCGACGACGTCCCCGCCGACGTGCGCGTCGCCTGCTACCGCGTCCTGCTCGACGGCTACTACCCGGACGACCGCGTCCTGCTGTCGGCGTTCCCGGCGGCGATGCGCTACGCGGGGCCCCGCGAGGCGATCTGGCACGCCATCTGCCGCAAGAACTACGGCTGCTCGCACTTCATCGTCGGCCGCGACCATGCGGGCGTCGGCGACTACTACGGCACCTACGACGCCCAGCTCATCTTCGACGACCTCGAGCCGCACGAGCTCGACATCGAGCCGATGTTCTTTGAGCACTCGTTCTTCTGCAAGGCCTGCGGGACGATGGCCAGTGCGAAGACCTGCCCGCACGACAGGGAGGACCACGTGTTTCTCTCGGGCACGAAGGTGCGGGAGATGCTGGGTACCGGCGAGGTGCCGCCGGAGCAGTTCACGCGGCGCGAGGTGGCGAACGTGCTGATCGAGGCGTACCGCTGACCTGGCAGCGGACCGCAGCGGCCCCTAGAAGCGGGAGTTCTTCTGGTCGAGGCTGCCTTCGAAGCCGACCTCCTCGAGCCGCTCTGTCTCCTGCTGGGTCGTCGTGTCAGGCCTGAAGCTCACGACGAGCACATCGGTGAAACGGAGCACGATCCGTCGAAGCGATCTCTCGAGGGCGACCTCGAGACTGGGGATGTGTCGACCTTCTCTCTCGTAGAACTGCAGGGTGGCTGTGAAGGCGTCCATCGGCTTCACGATGCTGAAAGAGAATCGGGCTGATTCCTTCGGTTCCCTGTCCGGCTCCTGCTCTATCGGGCGCCCTCCCCCGCCCCCGGTGCGCCGCTCAGGGCCGATGAACGCCTTGGCCTTGAAGGTGCCGATTCCGTCGGCGGTCACCGTGTAGGACGGCCGCGCGGGAGCCGGTGACAGCAGTTGCGTCAGGGCCCGGTTCCCGAGCGCCTGCTGGAGCTCCTCGAGCGTGCTCGCCTCACGGGCGACAGGAGCCACGCGCGCAGCGCGGTCCTCTCGCCTCCCGGTCTGGGTTAGGTCGGCGAAGGATTTCACCTGCGGGCCGACGTTAGCGCAGCGTCGGCGGGAGGACTAGGACGCGAGCTCGAGGAAGGGCAGCTGGTTGGTGAGGTCGACCGTGCCGACCATCGGCAGCTCGTCGCGGCGGCAGATCGCGGTGTCCAGCGCTGAGTTCTGCTGGCGAAGCAGCCAGCGGTCGTACGCCTCCTCGCGGGAAGACCGCATCAGCGCCGCATAGACGCCGGCGCGGGCACGGGCGAACGGGAAGGTGGCGAGCGGCTGCGACTTGCCGAGCGCGCGAACCTTGAACACGCCTTCGCTCGTTCGGATCGTCGTCATCTTCCCGACCGGCAGCGAGAACACCTGCGCCGGCGCCACCGTCGCGAGCGCGACGCCACGCTTGCGGAAGCCGAGCCAGGACGGGGCGGGCTTCACGTCGACAGCGCGCGCCTGGGCGTTGCCGTAGGTCTCGTAGTAGTCGCCGACCTCGGGGCCCGACGGCCGCTTCGCCGGAAGGTGCGGCGCCAGCCTGGCCTCGCGCAGCTCGTCGGCGAGCACGCCGCGCGCTATGGAGATGTTCGCGCCCGCCCGTGCCAGCGCTGCGCGATAGGAGCTTCGCGTGCCGAAGCGGTTCCGAATCAGCGAGCGCTCGGCCGCGACGACGTCTGTCGTTGCCACCGGTGCCCGCAGGCTGGCCGCCGCCCGGGCCGCCAGCGCGGTGTACGCGGCCTGGCGATCGCCGGTGATGCGTCCGAGCGCACCGATCTGCGCGGCGCGCACCTCGATGGCGCCGATCGTGCAGACGGTGCCCCGTCGCAGCGACGTGATCTGGCCTTCGGTCAGGTCGCTGTTGAACTTGGGCCCGGCCATTCCGGGGCCGTCGCAGAGCGCAGGGTTCCGCGTCCAGAGGTAGACGCAGGCGGCGACCTCCTTGTCGGGATCGGGCTTCTTCGGGCTCCAGTGGCCCCAACCCCACGACCAGATCGAGTGGATCTTCAGCTCGGATGCGACCTGCCGTGCCGCCAGCGCCTGCAGCTTCGTGTGGCGGAACCAGCGTGTGCGCTCGAGCGCCTCGCGGCCCCCGGTCCCGCTGCCCACCTGGAAGCCGAGGAAGAGGCCGATCCGAGACGGTGGGATGCCCATGTCGACGAAGTCACGCACTCCCTGGCGGAACGCCATCCGCACACGGCGGCTGCCGAGCACGGGGCCGAGCTTGTCGATCTGTGGGGCCGCGAAGTAGACCTCGCGCACGATGTAGGCATACGCGGCGACCTGGCGCCACCAGTCCAGCGCCTCACCGGCCGCGTACGGGTCGGTCGGCACGAGCACGAACGGACGCGCCCCCCGCGCCGCGAGCGTGCGGACGAAGGTGAGGACGTTGGCTCGGTAGCGGGCATTCGGCGGCGTCCAGGGCGTCGTCGTCGACGCGCCGAACAGCTCGTTCAGCGCCATCCAGGGGAAGGCGCAGCCCGATGAGGCGACGGCCCGGTAGAAGATCCGGTTGGCGCGGTCTTCGACCACGGCCGGGTCGGCCGGCTTCACCGTGTTGCCGACGCGGTTGTTCAGGTACATGTCCCAGTAGATCGTGTGCGCGCCGGCGGCCCGCAGCTGTGGCGGGTAGAGGAGGTTCGACGCCGCGGCGATCACGCCCGGCTTCGCGAAGCGGTTCCAGAATGGCACCGAACCGTCGGCGAAGTCGACCCACTGCGTGCCGTTCGTGGGGATGCCGCAGGGATCCGCTGCGCGGGCGGGTGAGGGCGCGACGGCGAGAACGCTCGCGATCGCGGCGACCAAAACGAGAAAGCGCCGCACGACGGCGTCTTTCTACCAGACGCGTGTGAAGGATTCGCGTCTCGCGGCCGCTGCGACTAGCGCACAGCTTTGAGCAGGAAGCCGCTTCGGCCCGGTTTCTGCACGTCGACGTTCCGGAAGCCGCTCGCCCCGAACATCAGCCGCAGCTCGCGCTCGGTGTAGTTGAAGATCGGGCAGTTGTTGATCCACTCGTACCGGACCTTGCGGATCGGTCCTTTCACCCACGACCACTTGGGGAAGCTGCCGACCACCGTTCCGCCCTCCGCCGTGAGGTCGTGCATCCGGCGCGCGAACCGCTCGGGATCGGGCAGGTAGTCGAAGAGGCCGAGGGCGATCACGACGTCGTACGGCCCGTCGAGCTCGACGTCGAGGAAGTCGCCCTCGACGAAGCGCACCTTCTCGCCGTAGGGCTCGAGCCGCTTCTCGGCGAGGTCGAGCATCGGCCTCGAGAAGTCGTTGCCGACGTAGTCGCCCGCACCGGCCTCCAGTGCGAACTCGCCGATCCGGCCGGAGCCGCAGCCGACGTCCAGCACCCGGGGCTTCTCGTACGAGCGGACGACCGAAACGGCCAGCTCGCGGCGCCGGAAGAGCCCCGGCCTCAGCGTCCGCTGGAGCGGCGCCTCCTCGTTGGTCTCGTCGGTCCCGTAGAGCTCGTCAAACGAGGACGCCTGCTCCTGAAAGTGTTTTTGCACCCGCTCCGGGGCGCTCTCCGAGGTCTTTGACGGCTGTGCCATAAGGAAGGAAGGGGAACTCGGCGGCGATCTTACGCAGTCGGGCCGCGACGGCGCCGCGGGCCACGTTTCTCTGCAGCGCGCGAAGCCTAGCGGCTGGCCCAGCCGCGTCCGCGCGGAGCGGTTCGGGGTCGAACTCGTACGGGTGGAAGTACAGCGCCGGCGCCCCACCCCGGCCGACGATGCCGCGCAACGCGCGAGCGATCAGCGGGGCGGGAAGGACGCGCCAGTAGGCGCCGCCGCCCACGGGCAGGGAGCGGCGGCCGAGGGCGGCCGCGGCGACCGGAAGCTCCCAGAGCTCGGCGCCCGATTCGAGCCGTAGGCGGTACGGCGTCCGTGGCACGGGGACGATCCGCCGCGGGATCCGTGGCGAGTCGTACTGGCTCGAGTCGTACTCGAAGCCCAGCTCGGCTAGGACGTCGTAGGCCCAGGGGGTGTCGCGCGTGATCGAGAATGCCGGTGCCCGGTAGCCGACGGCGCGCACGCCGGCGGCACCCTCCAACGCCTCGAGGCCTCGCTCGAGGTCGGCGCGAAAGGCGTCGCGGGTCTGCTCGTAGACGCGCTCGTGGGCGTGCCCGTGCGAGGCGAGCTCGTGGCCGCGCCGCGCGACCTCACGGACGAGCTCGGGGTACCGTTCCGCCGTCACCCCCAGCACGAAGAAGGTGGCGCGGGCGCCGATGTCGTCGAGCAGCTGGAGCACCGCCTCGGTCTGCCGCTCGAGCGCCGACCCGCGGCGGTCCCAGTCCGCACGACCGAGCCGACGGTGGACGAGCTGGTGCCAGTCCTCGAAGTCGATGCTCAGGAGGAGCATGGGGGGAGACTAGAGCGGAACTACAATCGCCAGGCTTTGTCACGGTTCGCCTCTGCGCTCGTCGTGATTTTCCTGCTCGGCGGGACGGCGGCGGCCTTCGCGGTTACCCAGGGCTTGAAGCTCGAGAAGAGCCCGGTGCTGTCGCCGCACATCACCAAGGTCTTTTCGCCGGTCTGCGAGTGCTCCAAGAGCAGGGCGAGGATCGCCTTCCGGCTGCGGAACGGCGACACGGCGACGCTCCAGATCGTCGACGGCCGCGGCCAGGTCGTGCGGAGCCTCTTCGCAGGCCGGCACTTCGCGCGCGGGAAGCTGGAAGCGCGCTGGGACGGCAAGGACGACGCGGGTGGCGTCGTTCCGGACGGCGCCTACAAGCCCCGCGTCCGACTCGCCAACGCGCACAAGACGATCACGTTCCCGAACGAGATCCTCGTCGACACGAAGCGCCCGGAGATTCAGGGCTTCTCGGTGTCGCGCCGGGTGATCTCGCCGGACGGCGACGGACGCGCCGACGGGGTTTCGATCTCGTATCGTCTGAGCGAGCGCGCGCACGCGATCCTCTTCGTCAACGGGAAGCGCCGCGGCTTCACCTTGTTCCAACGGCCGCAGGGAAACCTCCAGTGGTTCGGCCGCCGACGCGGAAAGGGCGTGCCGCCGCGGACGTACGAGCTTGCCCTCGCCGCCCGCGACATCGCCGGGAACCGCTCGGAGCCGGTGCCGGCCGGGAACGTCCGCGTCCGCTACCTCGAGCTCGGGGTCGGCCGGATCCGCGCGCGTCCGGGGACGCGCTTCGGCGTTCGCGTGAAGACCGACGTGCGCGGCTACGGCTGGCTGTTCGCCGGCCGTCAGGGGAACGCACGCGCGCGCTACCTCGTCCTCAAGGCGCCCGATGAGCCGGGCACCTACAAGCTCTTCGTCGAGGCGGGGGGCCATGGTGACACGGCCGCGGTCGTCGTGGCTCGAGACCGCACGTGAGCGTCGAGCTGGCCCGGATCGGCGCGACGCTCGGCGCCGCCGGTCTCGCTGCCCTGCTCGTGGCACCCGACCGCCTGCAGCGACTTGCGGGCCTGGGTGCCGTCGCGGTCGGAGGTGCGCTGCTCGCCGGCTACCTCGCTCCCGGCGGCTCGGGGAAGCTGCTCGTCGCGGCCGTGGCGGTAGGCATTCCGGTCGCTGCGGCCGGGGCGTGGGTGCTCCGACGCTGGCCGTGGCTCCTCCCGCTCGCAGCGCTTCTCTGTGTACCGGCCCGGTTTCCCGTGAAGGTGGGCGACACGGACGCGAACCTGCTGCTGCCTCTCTACGGCGTCATCGCGGCCGCCGGTATCGCGCTCGCGTGGAGCCTGTGGCGCGGCGAGGGCGAGGCCCGCGAGCTCGGGCCGATCGCCTGGCCGCTCGCCGCGTTCGTCGCGTTGGAGGGGGTGTCGCTGTGGTGGAGCGACGACCCGCGCCAGGGCGCGATCACGCTGCTCTTCTTCGTCCTCCCGTTCGGCGTGCTCGCCGTGTGCCTCGCGCGACTGCCTTGGCAGCGCGAGCCGCTGCGGCGCCTCTACGCGCTGCTGGGAGCCATGGCCCTGCTCTTCGCTGCGATCGGCGTGTACCAGTGGTGGACCCGGGACGTCTTCTGGAACCCGAAGGTGATCGTCGGCAACGCCTACGCCCCCTTCTACCGCGTCAACTCGGTGTTCTGGGATCCCTCCATCTACGGGCGGTTCCTCGTGATCGCGATCCTTGCCAGCCTCGTGCTCGTGCTCGGCGGCACTGCCCGTCGGGTCGCGGTCGGCGCCGCGCTCCTGATCGCGGTGGTCTGGGTCGGGCTGCTCTTCTCGTTCTCGCAGTCGAGCTTCGCGGCCCTGATGGCGGGAACGCTCGCCGCCGCCGCGTTCGTGTGGCGCTGGCGCGCTGCGGCGGCCGCGGGGCTCGCCGCCGTCGTCCTGCTGTCGGCGGGAATGGCGGCGCCGAGCATCCGCCACTCGCTGTTCGATGCCTCGGAGAAGGGCCTGAACCGGGCCTCGAGCGGACGCTTCGGCCTGATCACCGACGGTGCGCGCATCGCCCGCGACAACCCGATCTCGGGCGTGGGGATCGGCGGCTTCAAGCGCGCGTACGCCGACCGCACGGGCCTGCGCGGGGAGGAACCGAGGAAGGCGGCGTCGCACAACACACCTGTGACGGTCGCCGCGGAGCTCGGGTTCGTCGGCCTCGCTCTGCTCCTGTGGCTGGTCGGCAGCGCGCTCGTCACGGCGTTCCGCCGAGCAGGGCCCGGATTCGAGGGCCGCTCGGCGCTCGTGTTCGGCATCGCGCTGGCCGCGATCGCCGTCCACAGCCTGTTTTACGACGCCTTCTTCGAGGATCCGATGACGTGGGGGCTGCTGGCGCTCGTTGCGCTGGTCGCGACGACCCGGAGGCAGGAGACGGTCGCGTGATCGAGGGCTGGAAGCGCGTGCTGGTGCTGGCTCCGCATACCGACGACGGCGAGTTCGGCTGCGGCGGCACGATGGCCCGGCTGGCCGACGCCGGCGCCGACGTGCGCTACGTCGCGTTCTCGATCGCCACCAAGTCGCTGCCGGAAGGCTTCCCGCCCGACACGCTCGCCCGCGAGGTGCGCGAGGCGACCGCCGAGCTCGGGATCCCCAACGAGAACCTCACCGTCCACGATTTCGAGGTGCGCACGTTTCCCGAGCGGCGTCAGGACATCCTCGAGCTGCTGATCGCGCTGTGGGAGGAGTGGCAGCCCGACGCCGTCTTCCAGCCGAGTCTCCACGACGTCCATCAGGACCATCAGGTCGTCGCCGCCGAGGGCCTACGGGCGTTCAAGCGGACGACGGTGCTCGGCTACGAGATCCCGTGGAACAACTTCGACTTCGCCTACCAGGCCTACGCCGCCCTGGAGCGGTCACACCTCGAGCGCAAGACGGCTGCCCTGGCGAAGTACGCCTCGCAGCAGCATCGGCGCTACGCCGACCCCGAGTACATCTGGAACCTCGCGCGCATCCACGGCGCGAACGTGAACCGCGAGCTCGCGGAGTGCTTCCAGGTCTACCGGCTCGTCGCGTAGCGGCGCGGGAAGCGTGTCGAATCGTTCCTTGAGGCAGGAGGTGCGCAATGACAGAGCCGTATGACATCAACCTCGAGGTGAAGTTCGATCAGCTCGAGCGGATCGACGTGGGAGCCGAGGCAGCCGCGGTCGAGCCGTGGTTCAACCAGACGTTGACTGCGGTGAACGACTCGGTCGTGCGTCTCGGCGTCCTCGAGGGGGCGTTCCACTGGCACAAGCACGAGGCCGAGGACGAATTCTTCTTCGTGATCGAGGGCGAGCTCCACATCGACGTGGAGGACGCCGACACCATCGTCCTGGGCGTCCACCAAGGGGTCACGATCCCCCGCGGCGTCGTGCATCGGCCGCGAGCGCCCGGGCGGACGGTGGTCGTGATGGTCGAGCCCGCAACCGTCGTCCCGACAGGCGACCCGTAGGAACGCCGCCGCGTAACGCATAATCCAGCCGCGTGACGTCGCCGCACCCGGTCCGGATGGTGGTTCTCGACGACCTGAGGCGCTCCCGCCTGACCGTGTTCTTCCGCCTGCTCCTCGCGATTCCGCACTACATCTGGCTGCTGCTGTGGTCGATCGCGGCGTATTTCGTCGCACTCGTCAACTGGGTGCTCACGCTGATCATGGGCCGCTCGCCGGCCGCGTTCCACAGCTTCCTCGCGGCCTACGTCTCGTACCTGACCCAGCTGACGGCCTACCTCCTGCTGACCGCCAATCCGTATCCGCCGTTCGTCCCGGAGGAGCACAGGCGCTACCCGATCCACCTCGAGATCGAAGGGCCGGCTCCGCAGCGCCGGCTCGTGACCTTGTTCCGCCTGCCGCTCGCGATCCCGGCCCTCGTCTTCGCGGCGATCTTCATCGCGAGCTACGCAGGGGGGTCGTATTCGTCGGGCTCGGGCGAGTCCGGCGGGAGCTTCGAGGGTGGAGCCGCGACGACCAGCGTCGGGATCCTCTGGACAGTCGCCTTCTTCGCCTGGTTCGCGATCATGGCCAAGGGTGTGATGCCGCTCGGCTTCAGGAACCTGGAGGCGTACGGCCTTCGCTACTGCGCGCAGGTCTGGGCCTACCTCTTGCTGCTCACCGACCGCTATCCGAACCTCGACCCGGCCGACCCGGCGAGCACCGGGCCGTTGCATCCGGTGGGGCTCGTCGTGACCGACGACCTCCGGCGCTCGCGGTTGACGGTGTTCTTCCGCTTGCTCTTGGCGCTGCCACATTTCGTCTGGCTCTTGCTCTGGGGCATAGCCTCGTTCTTCGCCGCGATCGTGAACTGGTTCGCGACGCTGGTCACGGGTAAGCCGCCCGACGCGCTGTACCGGTTCCTGTCGGCGTACGTGCGCTACACGTACCACGTCTACTCGTTCGTGGCGCTGACGGCCAACCCGTTCCCGGGCTTCACCGGCACGGCGGGGAGTTACCCGGTCGACCCCGAGCTCCCCGGGCCCCAGGCGCAGAACCGTCTCGTGACGGGCTTCAGGCTCTTCCTCGCGTTCCCCGCGCTCGCCGTCGCCAGCTCGCTCTACACCGTGGCCGCAGCCGCGGCCTTCTTCGGGTGGTTCGTGTCGCTCGCGCTGGGACGCATGCCGCGCTCCTTCCGCGCGGCGCAGGCCTACGCCTTCCGCTACGGCGCGCAGGCGAGCGCGTACCTGCTCCTCATCACCGACCGCTACCCCTTCAGCGGTCCCGCCCTCGGACAGCCCGAGCCGGAGCTCGAGCCAGAGTTGCCCGAAGCGCCGGTCCCGGCCGCGATCTGAAGAGGCTCGCCCTACCGCTGGTCGCCGTCGTCGCGTGGCTCGTCGCGGCGTACCTCCTGTGGCCGACCGACGTTCCGGACGACTTGAAGCTGCCGAACGTCGACGAGCGGAAGCTGTTCGAGCCCTCGCTGCTCGACGAGACGTCGTCGTACGAGCGCTTCCTGCGTTGGAACGGCGTCGTCTCGCAGCTCGTCCTGCTCGTCGTCCTCAGCCTGTACGCGTGGCGGGGCTGGCGTTTCGCCCGCGAGTCGGCGGCGGGGCGGATCGGCACCGGGATGCTGCTCGGGATGATCGGCTTCGCGCTCGTGTGGATCGCCCAGCTCCCGTTCGCCGCGGCCGACGTGTGGTGGCAGCGCCGGCACGGCATCGTGCAGGCCGGCTACCTCGAGTGGGCGCTCGAGAACTGGTTCGTACTCGGCGCCCAGTTTCTCTTCATCTGCCTCTGGCTGGTGATCACGATGGCGCTCGCCGCGCCGCTGCGCGACCGCTGGTGGCTCGGCGCTGCGCCGGTCTTCGCCGCGCTGGCGCTCCTGTTCGCCTTCGTGACGCCGTACCTCGTGCCCGACCTGCGCAAGCCCGACCCGACGCTGGCCGCCGACGCGAGGCGGATCGCCCGGGCGGAGCACCTGGAGGAAGTGCAGTTCCGCGTGCAGGAGATCGGCGACCTCACCGAAGCGCCGAACGCTTTCGCCGCGGGGTTGGGCCCGAGCCGCAAGGTCGTGGTCTGGGACACGCTGCTGCGGCCGCCGTTCGAGCGCGACGAGGTCAGAGTCGTGATCGCGCACGAGTACGGGCATCACGAGAACCAGCACATCTGGAAGGGGCTTGCGTGGTACGCGCTCCTGTCACTTCCGATCCTGTTCGTCGTCGCGCGCGTCGCGGCCAGGTGGGGAGGGTTGTACACGCCGCGCGCGGTTCCCGTGGCGCTACTCGCGCTGGTGGTCGCGTACCTCGTCGTGCAGCCTTTCGACAACCTGATCTCCCGGCGGATGGAGGCGGAGGCGGACTGGGCCGCCCTCGAGACGACGCGCGACCCAGACGCCGCACGAGAGCTGTTCGAGGAGTTCAGCGAGACGGCGCTGCAGGAGCCGGATCCGCCCGAATGGGCGCACCTCTTCTTCGACACCCATCCGTCGATCGTCGAGCGCATCGCCGAGGCGGATGCTTGGGAGCAGCGGAAAGGCTAGGAGGGTTTGGCGGGACGTCGCTCGTCGTCGGGGTGCGATGGTCGTTCCGAGGCAAGGACGCAGGGAGCGTTCGTGCGCGAAGCTAGGACGCGTAGCGTGCGACCGAGGACGCGGCCTCGGGGCGAGCAGCGCGGCCCGGCGGCACCAGCGAGGTTTCGCCAAGCCCTCCTACGTAACGCCGATCAGGGCGGCGAGCTCGCGGGAGATCGGGTGGCGCGCGTTGCCGACGGCGATCGTGACCGGCCCGCCGAAGGGCTCGATACCTGCGACGCGGACGCGGCGGCCGGGCGTCAGGCGCAGCTTGCTCAAGTAGCGCAAGAGCTCGTCGTCGCTGTCGGGCACGCGGCGGATCGTTGCTTCGTCACCCGTCTCGAGCGTGACGAGCGGGCGCACCTCACCCTCCGCGATCCGGAGGTTCGCGTCGGGGATGGGATCGCCATGCGGATCGTGGGTGGGATAGCCGAGCGTCCGGTCGATGTGCGCCTCCAGCTCCTCGGACAGCGCATGCTCCAGCAGGTCCGCCTCGGCGTGGACGGCGTCGAGCGACAGGCCGAGCGTCTGCGCGAGGTACTGCTCGAGCAGCCGGTGGTGCCGGACGACCTCGAGCGCCGTCCGCTCGCCCTCCACGGTCAGCGAGGCCCCCCTGTACGGGGTGTGTTCGACCAGGCCAAGCTCGGCGAGCTTCTTGATCATCGCCGTCGCCGACGGAGGTGACACGCCCATGCGCTGAGCGAGCGCGCTGGTCGTGGCGCGCTCGCCCGCGGCGTGGAGCTTGTACAGCTCCTTGAGGTAGTCCTGGATCGCGCTGCTCAGCTCGACTTTTGCCATGGCAAACCTGACTTTAGCACTCACATCGGCTACAGTTTAGACGTGGCTAAAAAGTTAAGCCGGAAACACTTCCTCGCCGGCGCTGCGCCGATCGTGGCCGCGGCGCCGATTGCCCGCTTCGCCTGGCCTACCGGAGCCGAGGCAGCGCCACCAAGCGCCACCCATTTCGGCCACGACCACGACCACGCGAGGATGGGGCACGCCGCGATGGTCGGCGACAATGCACCGGCTCCGGATCGACTTCCGGAGCTGGACGCGCTGCTGGTGCCGCCGAAGGCGCTGCCGCACAAGCCGGGGCGCGTCCGCGAGTACCGGCTGCACGCGGTGGACAAGGAGATCGAGGTCGCCAAGGGCGTGACGTTCCCGGCGTGGACCTACAACGGCACCGCGCCCGGCCCGGTGATCCGCGCGACCGAGGACGACCTGCTGCGGGTCCGCTTCACGAACGGCGGCTCGCATCCGCACACGATCCACTTCCACGGCATCCACCCGGCCAACATGGATGGGGTCTTCGAGATCGTCGAGCCCGGCGGCCAGTTCACGTACGAGTTTCCGGCGAAGCCCTACGGGATGCACCTGTACCACTGCCACGCCACCCCGCTGAAGAAGCACATCCACAAGGGCCTGTACGGCGGCTTCATCATCGACCCGCCGGAGCCGCGCAAGCCCGCGCAGGAGCTCGTGATGGTGATGAACGGCTTCGACACTGACGGCGACGGCGAGAACAACTTCTACGCGGTCAACGGGCCGGCCTTCTACTACGCGCGCTACCCGATCCGGGTGCGGCGCTCCCGGACAGTCCGGATCTACCTGGCCAACCTGACCGAGTTCGACCTGATCAACTCGTTCCACCTGCACGGCGAGTTCTTCCGTTACTACCCGACCGGCTCCAGCGACCACTTCGAGTACACGGACACGGTCATGCTCTGTCAGGGCCAGCGCGGGATCATCGAGATCGACTTCGCGAACACCGGGCTGTTCATGTTCCACGCGCACCAGTCGGAGTTCGCCGAGCTGGGCTGGATGGGCTTCTTCAACGTGGTCGACTGATGGAGTCGAGCTCGGTCGCAGCGGAGCCTCGCTGGACGCGCTTGCGGCTCTGGAGCCTCGTCCCACTCGTGCTCCTCGCGGCGGTCGTGATCGCCTTCGCCGCCTCGGGGGACTCGCTCACCGGGCTCGTACGGGACAACCCGCCGGCCGCCGACGAGTTCGACATCCGTCGCGTGGAGTTCCACCCCGGTGAAATCCGGATCCGCGTGACTAATCCGCAGGCGGAAGACCTCACGATCGCGACCGTGACCGTGGACGACGCCGTCGTGCCTTACAGCCTCGACGGCTCGGAGACCCTGGGGCGGCTCCGGTCGAGCACGATCGTCGTCCCATTCGAGTGGGTCGAGGACGAGCCGATAGCGGTCGGCGTTACGAGCTCGACCGGGATTCAGACGACCGAGGAGATCGCCGCGGCGGTCGAGACGCCGGGTGTGTCCGCGCGAAGCATCGTGGGTTACGGCGTGATCGGCCTGCTCGTGGGTGTGGTCCCGATCGTGCTCGGGCTGCTCTGGCTGCCCTCGCTCCGGCGCGCGGCGCCGGAGTGGCTGGCGGCGTTCATGGCACTGACCGCCGGCCTGTTGACGTTTCTCGCTCTCGAGGCGCTCACGGAGGCGCTCCAGCTCCAGGCGGCGCTACCTGGGGGCCTCGGCGGCCCCGGAATCGTTCTGCTCGGCGCGTCCCTGAGCTACCTGACCCTGACGTACGTCTCGCGACGGTTCTCCGCCGGAAGCGGCGCCGGCGTGCCCCTCGGCGGAATGGCGCTCGCCACCCTGGTCGCGATCGGCATCGGCCTGCACAACTTCGGGGAGGGCCTGGCGATCGGCTCGTCCTTCGCGTTCGGTGAGCTCGCGCTGGGCACCTTCCTGATCGTTGGCTTCATGGTCCACAACGTCACTGAGGGGCTCGGCATCGCCGCGCCGATCGCCGAGGGCGGACGCCCGGCCGGCCGCGGCCGGCTTGCGGCGCTCGCGCTCGTCGCCGGCGCGCCGGCAATCCTCGGGGCCTGGCTCGGCGGCTTCGTGACGAGCGACGTGCTCGCGGCCCTCTTCTTCGGCGCCGCAGCCGGCGCCGCGCTCCAGGTGGTCGTCGAGGTCGGTCGTTGGGCGGCGCGGAAGGCGCCGGGAGGGCTGACGTCGGGCTACGTGATGGGCGGCTTCCTCGCCGGGGTGGCGGTCATGTACGTCACCGGCCTACTCGTCGGCTAGCGCGCCCGAACATGCCGCGGCGTCTCCACAGCGGTCCGGCGCCGGATCTGCTCGGGAAGGCGCTCCCCGGCGAAGCTCGTGTTGCGGAAGCCGCGCACGAAAGCGTGCGGGGCGAACGGCGTGGCCTCCGCGCGCTGTGGCCGTTCCTCGGGCCCGCGTTCGTCGCCTCGGTCGCCTACATCGATCCCGGCAACTT
Organism: uncultured Actinomycetes bacterium; assembly: GCA_963738205.1. Classification (GTDB taxonomy): domain Bacteria; phylum Actinomycetota; class Thermoleophilia; order Gaiellales; family Gaiellaceae; genus DATFQE01. The sequence continues at coordinate 478,383 of CAVTVQ010000007.1, read as the reverse complement.
CGCCACCAACATGGCCGCCGGCGCCAAGTACGGCTACCTCCTGCTGTGGGTGATCGTGGTGTCCAACCTGATGGCGATGCTCATCCAGACGATGAGCGCGAAGCTCGGGATCGCGACCGGCATGAACCTGCCAGAGGTGTGTCGGGAGCGCTTCTCGCGCCCCGTCTCGATCGGGCTCTGGATCCAGGCCGAGCTGATCGCGATGGCGACGGACCTGGCCGAGTTCGTCGGCGCCGCGCTCGGCCTGTCGCTCCTGTTCGGCATCGGCCTCTTCGAAGCGGGCCTCGTGACCGGATTGGTCGCGTTCGGGATCCTCGGCCTGCAGACGAGCCGCGGCTTCCGGCATCTCGAAGCCGTGATCGTCGCCCTCGTCGGCGTGATCATCGCCGCCTTCGTGTTCCAGGTCTTCCACGCCGACGCGTCGCCGTCCGGGATCGCCTCGGGCCTGGTCCCGGGATTCTCGGGAACCGAGAGCGTCCTGCTGGCCGCAGGGATCCTCGGCGCGACCGTCATGCCGCACGTGATCTATCTGCACTCCGCGCTGACCCAGCGCCGGGTCGTCGGCGCAACCGACGACGAACGGCGGCGAATCGCTCGCTTCGAGCGGGTCGACGTGGTGATCGCCATGTCGATCGCCGGCCTCGTCAACGCGAGCATGCTCATCGTCGCCGCGGGCGTCTTCCATTCCCGCGGGCTCGTTGAGGTCGCCGACCTCGACGAGGTCTACCACGGCCTCGGCCAGCTCGTCGGATCCCATGCGGACCTGATCTTCGGCGTGGCCTTGCTCGCATCGGGGCTCTCGTCGTCCTCGGTTGGCACGCTCGCGGGCCAGGTGGTGATGCAGGGCTTCATCAGGCGGCGGATCCCGCTCTTCCTCCGCCGCGCGATCACGATGACGCCCGCCCTGATCGTGCTCGCCGTCGGCGTCAACCCGACCGATGCTCTCGTGCTCAGTCAGGTCGCGCTCTCGTTCGGGATCCCGTTCGCGCTCATCCCGCTGGCGCTCTTCTGCCGTGACCGCAGCCTCATGGGCTCGCTCGTCAACGACCGGATCACGAACGTCGCGGCGGTGGTTGTGACGGTGCTCATCGTCACGCTGAACGTGTTCCTGATCTACCGCACGTCTGCTGTGACAGGCGAGGTCGTTGCGATCATGGGCGAATGAGAGCTGTTGCCTTCCTTGCCGCGGTCGTCCTCCTGACCGCGGGTTGCGACACCGATCTCCTCAACGAGACCGGTGCCAGCATCTCGTCGCGCAAGGTCGAGGCGATCGCGAGCACGACGATCGTGGCCGATGTCGTAGAGCAGGTCGGCGGGACGCGCGTCAACATCCTGACGCTGATGGCCCCCGGCGCCGACCCGCACCGCTACCGGGCGACCCTGGCCGATGTCGCCGCGTTCGAGGAGGCCGACGCCGTGTTCTACAACGGCCTGGGACTGGAGGCGAACCTGGAGAACGGGTTCGAGAAGATGAAGAACCGCGCGCTGCCGTTCGCGGTTGCGCGGGGGATCCCGCCGGACCGGCTCCTACGCCGCCCGAATGGCCACCCGGACCCGCACGTCTGGTCCGATGTCGGGCTCTGGCGTGAGGTCGCGCGTCAGGTGCGCGACGACCTGAGCCGACTCGACCGCGCCAACGCCTCCGTCTACCGCGACAACGCGGCGCGTTACGACCGCGAGCTCGTCGAGCTCGAGCGGTGGGTCGAGGGCCGGCTCGCCGCGGTTCCGTCCGGGAAGCGCGTGATCGTCGCGCCGCACCCGGCGTTTGCGTACTTCGCGCGCGCACACGGGTTCGAGACGCGGACGTCACGGTCTGGGACAACGCTGCTCACCGACTCGCTCGGCGAGCCCGGCACGCCCGAGGCGACTTACATCGGCATGGTCCGCCACAACGTGGACGCGATCGTCTCGCGCTAGGCGCGGACGAGCGCCCGCAGGCGCGCCCGCTCGGCCGGCAGGTAGAAGCCGAGCGGCAGCAGGAGCACCGGATAGGCGAGCGCGAGTGCGATCGCGCCGGCGAGCGGCACGTCGACCGCCTTCCCCAGCACGGCCAAGGCGCCGCCGGCTGCGAGCGCGGTCAGCACCCGGCGCCACTGGTACGGCACCGGGTAGATCCGGTGCGAGTAGGCCGCCATGAACGCGAAGAGCACGGCGAAGGCGACGAGGGCCGCTGCCGCCGCGCCCTCCATCCCGTACGTCGGGACGAGCACGAGGTTGAGGACGACGTTGACCGTCGCAGCGGTCCCCGTGACGATCCAGTTGAACCCGGTGCGGCGAGCGCGGCCGATCCCGATCGAGACGACGATGAAGCCCGCGAACAGCGCCGCCGCGAACGCGAGCGGCGCGACGACGCGCTCACCGGGCCAGAACGCCTCGTTCGTTGGTGCGAGCACCTGCACCAGCCAGGGGGCGAGCAATCCGAGCGTCAGGGCGACCCAACTCGACAGGGCGACGAGGTACGTGAGCACGAAGGCGTACGTCCGCTTGGCCTCGCCCTCGTCCTCGATCGAGTAGGCGAAGCCCGGCCACGCCATGCGGAACGCGCTGAGCAGGAGCACCATCGCGGACGCAATCCGGACGCCGAGCTCGTAGCGGCCGACCTCCGCCAGGCTCGCCAGGTGCGCGATGAAGAACCGGTCGCTGAAGTTCATCACGATCAGCGCGAGCGCCGACGGGACGAGTGGCCAGCCGAACCGCTGCATCGCCGAAAGGAGCCGGCGGTCGAGCTCCAGCCCCAGCTGCTCGCGGCGGTAGGCCAGCAGCGCGAGGTAGACGACGAGCGTCCCGGTGAAGTTGCCGATGATCACGCCGATCGCGCCCTCGTCGAGGAACACGACGAGCACCACCGTCGCGCCGATCGTGACCGCCACGTTGGCGAGGCTCGCTGCGAGGAAGCCCCAGGCGCGTTGCTCGACCCGGAAGACGGCGGTGAGCTGCTCGTAGTTCATCTGCGCCCACAGGCCGACGAAGGCCGCCCGCACGAGCCACTCGTCGCCGTCGAGCGACAGCGCATCGGCGATCTGCGGTGCGAAAGCCCATCCGACGACGAGGCCGAGCGTGGCGGCCGCCATCGTGTACCAGAAGCTCGTGCGCAGAACCGTCCGGCGGCGCGCCGGCTCCGGTGAGTCGAACCAGAAGCGGAAGAACGCGCTCGAGATTCCCCCGCGGAGGATCGTCACGAGGACGGCGCTGAGGGCGGTGACGACGCCGACCGCGCCGAGGTCGCTCGGGTCGAGGTACGCCGTGTAGAGCGGGAGCAGGAGGACCGCGAGGATGCGCGAGATCAGCCCGCCGAGGCCGTAGACGGCGGACTGCCCGACGAGCTGGCGCAGGCGGTCTGACAGCACTGTCACAGGCGAGCGTAGAGCGCGAGCAGGCGGTCGGCGACCTGCTCGAGGTCGTGCACGTGCTCGACGTAGGCCCTGCTCTCGGCGCCGATCCGGCGGCGCTCGGCGGCGGATTCGGCCAGCGGCCGGAGCGCCTCGACGAGGTTCCCGCGGTCGGCACGCACGATCGGGACGCGTATGCCGAAGGCGTCCTCGGTGCGGCCGGCAGCTTCGTCGTGGAGGTAGGTGACGACGGGCTTGCCGAGCGCCATCGCCTCGATCGCCAGCATCCCGTACCACCCGGCGTTGAGCTGGTCGAGGACGACGTCGGCCTGCTCGTAGCGCTTGCGGGCCTCGGCGTGGTGGAGGCCCTCGACGATCTGCAGCTCGACGCCGAGCTCCTCGCAGGCGCGCACGAACTGTTCCGTGCCCTTGCGGGCGCGGCTGGAGGGGGCGTGGACGAAGACCGGGCGGTCGTCTCGCGGGGGTGGAACGGGCTGCAGGGCGGTGAGTTCGACGCCGGGCGGGATCACCTCGGCGTCGGGCACCCAGCGGACGGCGTCGTACGAGCCGACGACGCGCGCGTCGGCTCGGCGCGCGTACGCGAGCTCCTCCGGCGTCTTGCCGCGGATGTCCGACCCGAGGAAGTGGAAGACGCTCTTGCGCCGCGCGGCGCGCAGGATCGGGAACTGCACACGGCGCGGCACGAGCGTGAGGCCGAAGTAGAAATGGAAGACGTCCGTGCGGGGCAGGAGGCGGGCCAGTGCCGCCGCCTGGACCGCCTGTCGCCGTGCGAATCCTCTCGGCCGCCGAATCTCCTCGTCGGCTTCGGGATGCAGGCGGTAGCGCTCGAAGACGACGAGCCGCGCGTCGACGCCCCTCTTGCGCAGCGCCTGCACGTTGTCCCAGGGAATCCCGGCCGTGTTCACCGGCGCATGCGTCACGCGGAGCGGACGCTGCCCCTGTGGGCGATCCGTCACAGATTCGGCGCCGTCACGTGACACCACAGCGCAGCGCTGCCTCTACCCTCGGAGCTCCCCGTGGGTGGGTGGGGGCTAGGGATGGGGCACTGCGCTCGGCCCCATGAGCCACGTCCGAGGACGCCCAGTCCGTGTGGCCTACGTGTCCCACTCGACCTGGTCGAAGTAGCGCAGCGCCACCCGGCCCGGGCGCACGCGGCTCGCGGCCGCCGCGGCCTCCTCGTCGCTCAGCTCGCCGAGCGCGTGCTTCACGCCCAGCCACGCAAGATTGAGGTCCTCCTGGTAGACGATCGTCGAGATGCGCGGGTTGATCTCGATCACGTAGTCGCCGACGAGCTGGATGTTGAAGAAGTGGTCGAGCGCGAGCTCGCGGACGATGCGCTCTGCGATCTCCATCAGCTCGGGTGCGTCGAGCGTCTCGAAGAACATGGCCAGGCCGGCGCGCATCGCCTCTCGGGTCTTCGCATGCCCGAGCACGATCTCGCCGCCGCGGGCGAAGCCGTCGACCGTCCGCTCGCCGCCGGTCGCGAGCTCCATCACGAGCAGCTCGGTGGTGTCGTCGTCGGGCAGGAGCTCGAGCAGGTCCTCGAGGCGCAGCGACTCGGCCACGCCGGGCCGGTTGGTCAGCAACTGCTCGCGGCGGTCGGCCGACGCCGAGAGCACGCGGAACCCGCGCGATCCCGACGAGAAGACGGGCTTGAGCGCCACGTCCTCGTCCGGGTAGCCGAGCTCGCGGGCCGCCGCCGCGACGGCGGCGCCCCCGCTCACCCGCCGCCACGCGGGACCGCGCACTCCGAGGGCGTCGAGCAGCGCATAGCTCTCGGCCTTGTCGTTGGCCCGGTGGATCGCCTCGGGCGACGCGACCATCGCCACGACGCCCGCCTCGTCGAACCGCAACTTTGCCTCGGCCAGGCTAAGCAGGTCGAACGACGACTGGGGCAGGATGACGTCGACCTCCTCGCGCGCTGCCACGTCCAGCATCGCGTCCGCGAACGCCGGATCCGAGCCGGGCGGCACCACGTGGAACGCGTCCGTCAGCTCCCGTCCGACCGCCCGCTCGGACATGTCCGTGCCGACGAGACGAACCTCCCGCTCGCCGTTCTCGCGCAACGCGCGCAGCAGCGCCGCGGTGCCCGGGGCACCCGAGGCGGACACCAAGATCGTCAGGGGCTTCACGCCAGGGCCGCCTCGAGCTCGGGCCGCAGCTCCTCGAGCAGGCGGAGGTTTCCGAGGATCGTCTCGCCGCTGCCCGCGTCCCACATCTCGCGCCAGCCCGGCCGCCGCTCATCGCCGCCGAGCCGCTTGTGCAGCTCGTACCCGCCACGGCGGACCCTGATCGCCACGTCGACGAAGCGCGCCCGGTTCTCCGGCGAGAGGCCGTACGCGTCACACAGGATGCGAACGCGTTCCGCCTTGCGGTCGCCGGGCAGCCCCCAGCTCTCGTGGTCGGTGCGGAGCGGCGCCCAGTGCGATGCGGCGGAGATGACGTCGTGGAGCGGGTCGGCAGGCCCGGCCAGGTCCCAGTCGATCAGGGCAGCGGGCTTGCCGCCGCGGAAGATGACGTTCGGCGGGAAGAGGTCGCGGTGGCAGATGATCGATCCCGCACCGCCGGAGAACCAGGCCGCGTCCGCGGGCGGGTCGAAGTCGGCGACAGCCGCGTGCATCCGCCGGAGGAACCGCCCCAGCTCGACGAGCACGTCGTCGCCCGCGGGAAGCGGTGCCAGCGCTGCGTCGCCGTCGACGAAGCTCAGGATCTCCCGCCCCTGCTCGTCGATCCCGAGGAAGCGTGGCGCGCCGTCGAATCCGACCGTCTCGAAGTGGCGAAGCAACGCATGGACGGCAGGGCTGTGCTCGCCCAGCGGCCGCCGAACGGTATCGCCGACGCGCACGACGACGTTCACGTCGCCGCCCTCGAGGGCCGTCTCGCTCACGAGAGGTCGATCCGATCCTCGGCGAGCTGCTCGAGTCGGCGCTCCCGCTCGGCGTCGAGCATCGCCCGCATCGTCTCGCCCATGGTCGCGCCCGGGTACACCCAGATCTCCGGGTGCGTCAGCAGCTGCAGCCATTCGAACTCGCCGGCCGCGAGTGCCTCGTGCGGGCACCCCGAGCGCCAGTGCTGGTTCGAGTCCGAGCGATAGCGCTCGGGCGCGAAGAACCGCGCCTCCATGACGTTCGCCACGCCGTCGTCCAGCGGCTGGCCCATGTAGTCGGGGTCGGGGTTGTGCCAGGCGAGGGCGGGGTCGAAGCGGCCGTCGAAATCGCGTGCCGGCCACACCGCGTGCAGCCCGACGCGGTGGCCAAGCTTGCGCAGGCGTTCGACGGCGCGCCGGCCCTCCTGGGACGCGAGGTTGTAGAAGACGCTCTCCGTCATCAAGAAGTAGGTGGCCGCCGCGCCCTCCTCGTGCTCGAGCTCTGCCAGCTGCAGCGCCGCGTCGAGCGAGAGGTCGACGTCGTGGCGGAGCAGGAGGTCCCCGGGCTGGGGGTCGCGGTTGAAGAACGCGAACTCGTAGCCGCCCGTACGCGCCGCCTGGAGCAGCTCGCGATAGTGCTCGAGGTCGAACGCGCAGCTCATTTCTGCTCCACCTCCACGTCCAGCAGGCTCGCGGCCGCCTCCGCGCGCTCGAGCGCCTCGACGTTGGTGTCGCCGACGGCGATCACGTAGCCGCGACGATCGCCGTCGAGCCGGACGGGCCTGATCTCTTCGCCCTCGGTCAGGTAGACGTCCGCCTGGACGACGCCCGGAAAGGCACGCACCCGGTCGAGGCCGCTCCATCCGACCAGCTTCCCGGTCGGCAGTGGCCCCGGCTCGGCGGTGAGGAAGCGGATCGCGAGCGGCTGCTGGAAGCGCGGTCGGGCGAGCTCGTCGGGCACGGGCTCGGCGAGCGCCTGCCGCAGCGCCACGTCGACGAGGTCGACGCCGACGGCGTGGCGTGCCAGGTCGGCCATCTGGCCGCCGGGGATGCGCGCCGCGACCTCGACCAGCCACGCCTGGCCGTCATGCGCGATCACCTGCGGGAAGGCGATCCCATCTCGCAGGCCGACTGCGTGCACGGAGTGCACAGCGACTCGCTCGGCCTCGGCCAGAGCGTCGCCGTACAGCGTCGACGGATAGACGTGGATCCAGCCGACCCCGAAGCCGATCCCGGGCGGTCGGAGCCGGTCCGACAGCGTCAGCAGCTCCACTTCGCCGTTCCGGGCGATCACGAGCCCGTTCAGCTCGAGGCCCTCTTGAAAGGCCTCGACGATCGCCTCCTCGGTTGGAGACTCGGCCAGCGCAGCGTGGAGATGGCGTTCGAGGTCGTCGGCGGAGTCGAGCCGGAACACGCCTCGCTGGCCGCCCGAGTCGGCCGGCTTCAGGACCGAGGGAAAGCCGACGGAGCGCGCTGCCCGCCGCGCCTCGTCGAGCGTGCGCACTGCGGCGAAGCGAGGCTGGGTGACACCTGCATCGGCGAGGAGCCGGCGCATCGCGACCTTGTGCGTCATCACTTGCGCGGTCTCGGTGCCGATGCCCGGCAGGCCGAGGGTCTCGGCGACCTCGGCCACGACCGGCACGGCACGGTCGGCGGAGACGGTGAGGACGCCGTCGACGCTGTGGCGCCGGGCGACGTCGGTCACGCCCACGACGTCGGTGAAGTCGACCACCTCGAAGACGTCGGCCTCGACGCCGCCGAGTGCCTCGGGATTCCGGTCGACGGCGACCGTTCGCAGCCCGAGCTCGCGTGCGCGCGCGATCGCGCGGCGCTGGTGCCGGCCGGCGCCGACGAAGAGGACCGTCTTCATCGCGCTAGATCTTGACCGGGAAGAGGAACCGGACGCCGTCCCAGCGGTGGATCTCGCAGCCGTTCGAGCGCCCGAAGCGCGAGTCGACCTCGCGACCGTCGATCGTGCCTTCGACGCGTGCGACCTGCGGACCGCCGTAGATCTGAGTGCAGATGGAGTCCCGGGGCAACGGCTTCAAGGCCGCGGGCGTGAGCCGCTCGCACGCGCTGCTCGCGCTGGGGAGACTGCCGTCGGGCGGATCGCAGCTGAGCGTCCACTCGCGCCGCGGTCCGCCGGCGCCCTGGGGCCACACCGTGATCGTGAGAGTGGTGCTCGTGCCAGAGCCGGACTCCGCCGACGATCCGCCGAGCGGACCGCACGCCGTCATTAGCAGGGCGATCGCTCCCATTAGCACCAAGACACACTTGCTACTAACAGACTCCTTACAGATGCGTCCCACGGGCTGAGTGCTCTCGTACCTGATCAGGCGACTCCTGTGGGCGGCCGTGCTGCTGGTCGCGGTCACGTTCGTCTCGTACATCATCTTCTTCCTCGTTCCGGCGAACCCCGCACGCCTCATGGCCGGCCCGCAGGCGCCGCCGGAGCACGTCAAGCGAATCGAAAAGCAGCTCGGGCTCGACGACCCCGTGCCGGTGCAGTATGCGCGCTTCCTGAAAGCGCTCGTCGTCGACCAGTCGCTCGGCCGCTCCTTCGCGACGAGGCAAGAGGTGAACGACGTGATCAAGCGGGCCGCGCCGGTGACCGCCAGCCTCGTGTTCGGCGGAGTGATCATCTGGCTCGCGATCGCGTTCCCGATCGGGATCCTCTCGGCGTTACGACCCCGAACGCTCCTCGATCGCACCGCGATGGTGTTCGTGCTGATCGGGATCTCGGCTCACCCCGTCTGGATCGGGCTGCTGCTGTCCTACTTCGTCGGGTTCAAGCTCGGGCTCACGCCGCTCGGCGGCTACTGCGACCTGATCAACCCGGCGACGGCTTGCGGTGGACCGGTGCAGTGGGCCCACTCGCTGCTCCTGCCATGGGTGACCTTCGCGATCCTCTACGCCGCGCTCTATGTCCGCATGATCCGCGCGAACGTGCTGGAGACGATGAACGAGGACTACGTGCGGACGGCCCGTGCCAAGGGCGCTCCCGAGAGCCGCGTGATGAGGTCGCACATCCTGCGGAACGCGATGCTGCCGATCGTGACCATCCTGGGCATGGACATCGGGATCCTGCTCGGCGGCGCCATCTTCACCGAGTCGGTCTTCGGCCTGCCCGGGCTGGGCAAGACCGCCGTAGCGTCGCTCGAAGGTTTCGACCTGCCCACCGTGCAGGGGATCGTCGTCTTCTCGACGTTCGCGATCATCGTGCTGAACCTGATGGTCGATCTGATCTACGCGTGGATCGACCCGCGCATCCGGCTCAGCTAGGAGCGCTTGTCTCCCTCGCGCTCCTCGAACGCGATCATCACGCGGCGGAGGAGCGCGTTCAGCTGTTGCCGCTCGCGCTTGTCGAGGGCGGAGATGACGAGCGCCTCCTTCCGACCCTGAACGCCGACCGTCTCGTCGCGGAGGGTCTGGCCCTTCTCGGTGGGCTCCACCAGCACACCACGGCGGTCACCCGGGTCGCGAAGCCGGCGCACGAGGCCGGCCTCCTCGAGCTGGTCGAGCCGGTTGGTCATTGCGCCGCTCGAGAGGTCGGCGATCTTGGCCAGCTCCCCCGCGGAGCGCCGGTACGGCGGCCCGGCCCAGCGCAGCGCGCCGAGGATCTTCCAGTCCGTATGGCTGAGCCCATAGGCCGCAAGGGTTTCGTCGAGCGCTTTGTGCAGCCGACGATTGATGCCGGCGATGCGGTCGACGATGGCCTCGACCTCGAGGTCGACCTCCGGCGGAAGCTCGTCCTTCACCTCGTCGAGGAAACGGTCGATGTGGTCGGTCTGCTGCGGTTTTCTGGGTCGCGCCATCGCGGAAAGCAAGCCTTTAACAAAAGTTTCTTGACGTCAAGATACCAAGCCGATATGGTTCCGCATCGAGAAGTTCGGGATCAAGAGATTCGCCTTCGAAGGGAGGCCAGGATGTTCCAGCCCGACCCCGATGTGCACAGGCTCCTTTCCGTGGAGCGAGCCGAGCGTCTTCGCGCCGATGCAGCAGTTGCTCGACCTCGTCGGCGCGGAGCGCTTCGGCGGAGGCTCGCGTCGCTCGAGCCCCTGAACAACCGTCAGCAATCGACCGCATGTGGAGGGACGCAATGACGACAACCGAGACCATCACGACGGCAACGAGCATCTCGATCGAGGACGCCGCCCTCACGAAGGGGGACGGGGAGCGGCAGTACGTCCGGCTGCGGTCGGACCTGGGCATCGGTGCCTTCGGTGCAACTGCCGTGCGCGCCGCGGCCGCGGGGTCCCAGGTGATCGGCGAGCACGACGAGCTCGGTCCGGGCGCCGACCGCCACGAGGAGCTGTACGTCGTCCTGAAGGGGCACGCGCTCTTCACCGTCGCCGGCGAGGAGGTCGATGCACCGCAGGGCACGGCCGTCTTCGTCGGCGACCCCGCGGCCAAGCGGGGCGCGGTCGCGAAGGAGGACGACACGATCGTGGTCGCCGTGGGCGCTCCTCGCGACAAGGCCTATCGGATCACGGCTAGCGAAGCGATGCGTGGCTTCTTCGAGCCTTACAACGCCAAGGACTACGCGGCCGCGCTGGAGATCGCCCACGGCGTTCTGGACGAGTACCCGGGCAACGGTCTCGCGCTCTACAACATCGCTTGCATGGAGGCGCTCCTCGCCCGCCCGGACGACGCGCTCGCGCATCTGAAGGAGGCGATCGCGGCCGCTCCGGGCCTCCGCGAGAATGCGAAGACCGACGAGGACTTCGCCTCGCTGCGCGGCGACGAGCGCTTCGAGGGCCTGCTCGCGAACTAGACTCGCCCCGGCATGCTCCGGGGCAAGAGGATCCTGATCACCGGCGGCGCGGGCTTCATCGGTACGACGCTCGCCCGCCGGCTCGTTGACGAGAACGAGGTCGTCGCGGTGGACAACCTCCACCGCGACGCGCTCTCCGGCAGCGACCTCGACGAGCACCCCAACTTCACGCTCGTCGAGGGGGACATCCTCGACCTTGAGCCGCTCCGCACGCTGGCCGCGGGTGCGACGCACATCGTCCACTGCGCCGCAATCGCGGGTGTCGACACGGTGCTCGAGAGCCCCGTGCGCACCATGCGCGTCAACGTGATCGGGACCTACAATGTGCTCGAGGCGGCGCTCGCGACCAAGGACTCGCTCGAGCGCGTCGTCGAGTTCTCGACGAGCGAGGTCTTCGGGACGTATGCGTACAAGGTCGCCGAGGGCGACGTCACGACGCAGGGCTCGGTCGGCGAGGCCCGTTGGACCTACGCAGTCTCGAAGCTCGCGGGCGAGCACATGGCTCACGCCTACCACGACGAGCTGGGGCTCCCGACCACCTCGGTGCGCCCGTTCAACGTGTACGGGCCGGGTCAGATCGGCGGCGGCGCGATCCGTGCGTTCATCGAGACCGCGCTCGCAGGTCAGGATCTGCTCATCCACGGCGACGGCTCGCAGATCCGCGCCTGGTGCTACGTGGACGACATGGTCGAGGGCGTGCTCGTCTGCCTCGAGCGTCCGGAGGCCGTCGGCCAGAGCTTCAACATCGGCAACGCCCGCTCGGCCGTGACGATCTACGACCTCGCGCAGCGCATCCGCCGGCTCACGGGCGCCGACGTCGACGTGCGCTTCCAGCCGCTCCACTACACCGACGTGGAGCTCCGGATCCCGAACATCGACAAGGCGCGCGAGCTGCTCGATTTCGAGGCCAAGGTCGAGCTCGACGACGGCCTGGCGAGGACGATCGCGTGGTATCGAAGCCGGAAGCCGGCAGTAGCCTGATCCGTCTCGCGCGCCCGGACGTGGGCGAGGAGGAGCTCGCGGAGATCGCCGCCGTCCTCGAGTCCGGCCAGCTGACGATGGGCCCGAAGGTCGAGGAGCTCGAAGGGCTCCTGGCCGCGGCCTGCGGTGTCCAGCACGCGGTCGTCGTGTCGTCCGGGACCGCGGCGCTGCACGTGGCGATCCTCGCACTCGACCTCGAGCCGGGCAGCGAGGTGATCGTGCCGGCGTACACGTTCCCGGCGACCGCGAACGTGGTCGCGCTCGCCGGCCTCGTGCCGGTGCTCGTGGACGTCGACCCCGTGACGATGAACCTCGACCCGCCGCAGGTGGCGGCGGCGGTCGGCCCGAAGACGCGGGCGGTCCTGGCCGTGCATCTGTTCGGGCGGCCGCTGGACTGGGAGGGGCTCGAGGCCGCGGTCCCCGACGGCGTCGTCCTGGTCGAGGACGCGGCAGGGGCGCTCGGTGCGCGCCGGCAGGGCCGGCCGTGCGGGAGCCTCGGTCGCCTGGGCTGCCTCTCGTTCCACCCGCGCAAGATCGTCACGACCGGGGAGGGCGGGGCCGTCACGACGGACGACGCCGAGCTCGCGGACGCGATCCGTAGCCTCCGCCACCACGGCTGGAGCGAGGGCGACATGCCCCGGCCGGCCTTCAACTACCGGCTCTCGGACGTGCTCTGCGCGCTCGGGATCCCACAGGTGCGCCGATTGGGCGACCTGCTGGCCGCGCGCACGCGAGTCGCGGCCGAGTACGGCGAGCGGCTCGGCGGGATCGTCGAGACGCCCTCGGCGGACGACGGCGACGTGCACGGCTGGCAAGCGTACGTCGTGCGCGTCGACGACCGCGACCGCGTGCTCGCCGCATTGCGCTCCGAAGGAATCGAAGCCCAGATCGGCACGTACGCCGTGCACCGGCTCGGGGCCTACGCGGACGCGGGCGAGTTCCCGGGCGCCGACGCCGCCTTCGAGCGCGCACTCGCCCTGCCGTTCCACGGCGGCCTCGGCGACAGCGACCTCGACCGCGTCTGCGACGCTCTTGACAGGCTTGTAAGTGAGTAGTAACTTACAACGCTCCTGATGGCGACCACCGCCCCCAGCATCAGACAGAGCGCAGACGAGCGGCGGGCGAGCATCCTCGACGCGGCCCTGATCGAGTTCGCCGAGCGCGGGCTCCACGGCACGTCCACCGAGGACATCGCCAAGCGGGCGGGCATCTCACAGCCTTACGTCTTCCGGCTGTTCGGCAGCAAGAAGCAGCTCTTCGCGGCCGCGTGCACACGCTGTATGCGGGAGCTCCGCGAGCGGATGGAGGCGGCCGCTGCGGGCCTGGGGGGCGAGGAGGCGCTCGATGCCATGGGCAAGGCCTACAGGGAGATCCTGGAGGAGGACCCGCACAAGCTCCAGCTGCAGATGCACATGTACGCGGCCGCGCAGGATCCCGAGATCCGCGACGTCGTCCGGTCGGGGTTCGGCGATTTGTTCACCACGTTCGAGCGCATCGCCGGCGTCGACCGGCAGCGCATGACGCGCTTTCTCGCGATCGGGATGCTCATGAACGTGATTGCCTCGATGCAGCTGCGCGACTCCGGCCTGGCCTGGTCGGAGCGGCTGCTCTCCGGCTGCATGACGGAGAGCCAATGATCCTCTCTTTTTTGAGCCGTGAGTTAGTGATGAATCACTATTCGGGAAAGGAGCACAGCGATGTCAGCTAGGACACGGACGCTCTGGACGTTCGTCGTCACCTCGGTCGGCCTGTTCATGGTCGTGCTGGACAACCTCGTCGTCTCGACCGCGCTGCCGGTGATCCGGACGGATCTCGGCGCGTCGATCGAGCAACTGGAGTGGACGGTGAACGCCTACACGCTCACCTTCGCGGTGCTGCTCCTGACCGGCGCCGCGCTGGGCGACCGCTTCGGCAGGCGCCGCCTCTTCGTGATCGGCCTGGCGATCTTCACCGCCGCTTCGGCAGCAGCCGCGCTCGCGCCGAGCGCGGAGTGGCTGATCGCGGCGCGCGCGGTGCAGGGCATCGGCGGGGCGATCGTGACGCCGTTGTCGCTGACGATCCTGAGCGAGGCGGTACCCCGTGAGAAGCGCGGACTTGCGCTCGGCGCGTGGTCGGGCATCGCGGGCCTCGCGGTCGCCGCCGGCCCGGTCGTCGGCGGCGCGGTCGTCGAGGGCATCTCCTGGCAATGGATCTTCTGGCTCAACGTCCCGGTCGGCCTGCTTCTGCTCCCGCTGGCGTTCTTCCGCCTGCGCGAGTCGAAGGGGCCCGAGGGCGGGCTCGACCTGCCCGGCCTGGCGCTCGTGAGCGCCGGTCTACTGGGGATCGTGTGGGGCCTCGTGAACGGCAACTCGCACGGCTGGACGAGCGGCCGCATCGTCACTTCGCTCGTGGCGGGCGCCGTGCTCCTCGTGGCCTTCCTCGCCTGGGAGCGGCGTGCGCCGCGGCCGATGGTGCCGCTCCGCTTCTTCCGCGACCGCGCTTTCGCCGCCGCCAACGGCGCGTCGCTGCTCATGTACTTCGGGATGTTCGGCTCGATCTTCCTGCTCGCGCAGTTCCTGCAGACGGCCCAGGGCAACTCGCCGCTTGGCGCCGGCCTGAGGACGTTGCCCTGGACGGCGATGCCGATGTTCGTCGCGCCGCTCGCCGGTGTGCTCTCCGACCGGATCGGCGGCCGGCCGCTGATGGCGACCGGGCTGGCGCTGCAGTCGATCGCGCTCGGCTGGCTTGCGTTGGTCTCCGAGCCGAGCGTGCCGTACTCCGAGCTCGTGGGCGCCTTCGTCCTCGGCGGGATCGGCATGGCCCTCTTCTTCGCGCCGGTCGCGAACGTCGTGCTCTCGGCCGTGCGGCCCGAGGAGGAGGGCAAGGCCTCTGGCATCAACAACGCGATCCGCGAGGTCGGCGGGGTGTTCGGCGTGGCCGTGCTCGCCTCCGTCTTCGCGAACTACGGCGGCTACGCCTCGCCGCAGACGTTCACCGACGGGCTCGTGCCGGCGGTCTGGGTCGGGGCGGCCGTGCTGGCCGTGGGCGCTGTCGTGTCGCTTGCCATCCCGCGCAAGCGGCGGTCGCAGGAGGAGGCCGTCCGGGTTCCGGTGGCCGAAGCCGCTTAGGCGTTCAGGCGGAGCGGGCGGAGCAGCTCGTACCCGTCGCGGAGGAAGGGCGTTCTGTCGATGAGCGCGCCGATGTCGGCGCTCGCGTAGGCGCCCTCCTCCGTGACGATCTCGTCCACGTCCTCCGCGGGCGTCACGTCGAAGAACTGTTCGCCCTCGATCTGCGCGAGCGCCTCGGCCGGGCCGATGGGCGCCAGCTTGATCACCTCGCTCGCAACGACGACCGGGACGCCGAGCTCGCCGGCGGCGGCCGCGATCGAGGCGGTGCCGATCTTGTTGCAGACCGACCCGTCGCGGAAGATCGTGTCGGCGCCGATCAGGACGAGCGTCGCATGCTCGAGGGCGTCGCGCGCGTCGGCGTCCTCGACGAGCTCGACGTCGATGCCCTCTGCGCGCAGGTCCTCGGCGAAGGCGCGGCCCTCCTCGAACGGCGCGGAGACCGTGCAGATGACGCGCGCGGGCGCGGTATATGCGAACGCCTCGCGCACGGTGGCCGAAGCCGAATGCGTCAGCACGAGCGCGTCCTCGAGACGCGGTCGAAGCTGGATCGCGATCGAGTGGCCTGCGCGGTCGCGGCCGGCGATCAATGCGGTGGCCTCGTCCTCGATCACACGTCGCAGCTCGCTGGCTTCCAGGTGCGGACAAGCGTGAGCGGCGGCGAGCAGCCGCCCGACGGCGCCTGCGATGGCGCCCACGGCGGGCCGGCTGGCCGTCAGCAAGCGGCCCGCGTCGAGCAGGCGCTCCAGCAGCTCATCGCCGCTGACGGCGTCCTCGTTTGCGATCTCCACCAGCGTCTCCACCGAGCGTCGCGCCATCCAGCTCCCACCGTGGGTGCGGTCGTTCGTGAGCTCAGCGATGCGCTCGTCTAACAGGGCGGCCACGTCGTCTCCATTGTCGCGTGTACGCTCAACGCCTGCAAATGGCTAGGAACGAAGCCCTTTCGGCAGTTCCCGACCGTACCCCAGAGCTTAGCGTCGTCGTCCCGGTCTATGAGGAGGAGGGCACGATCGCCGAGCTGCATGCGCGGACGACCGCCGTGCTCGAGGCGCTGGGCCGGCCGTACGAGCTGATCGTCATCGACGACGGCTCCAGCGACGGCACCTGGGCGGAGATCGAGCGGCTCCGCGCGGGCGACGACCACCTCCGCGCCGTCCGCTTCAAGCGCAACTTCGGCCAGCACCCTGCCATGCACGCCGGCCTTGCCCGGGCTCGCGCCGAGATCGTCGTGACGATGGACGGCGATCTCCAGAACGCGCCCGAGGACATCCCGCTGCTCGTCTCGGCGGTCGAGGCGGGGGCGGACGTGGCGAGCGGCCGCCGCGCCGCCCGGCACGACTCGTGGGGGCGCACGCTGCCGTCGCGGCTGATCAACGGGATGCTCCGGCGCTTCACGGGCGTCGCGATCTCCGACTTCGGCTGCGCGTTCAACGCCTACCGCCGCAGCGCGGTCGAGCCGATGCTCGGCGTGATCGGGCGGCAGAAGTTCACGAAGGCGCTGGTGCTCTCCGGCGGCGCGAGCGTCGTCGAGGTGGACGTGTCGCACGCGCCGAGGACGGGACACTCACGGTATTCCCCTCTCCGCCTGACCCGACTTGCGCTGCACGTGCTCGCCGGCTTCTGGCCGCGCCCCATCCAGTGGGCCGGGCTCGCGATCGGCGCTCTCTGCACGCTGCTGGCGGCCGGCCTCGGCGTCTACGCCCTCTGGTTCTGGATCGCCAACGCGAACTTCCCGGGGCCGCTGCTGCTCGGCGTCGCGGTGCTCGTCGTGCTGGGGATCCAGGGGTTCATCCTGGCGCTGATCGGCGAGTACCTGGCGCGCATCCAGCGGGACGTCGGCGGCGGGCCGCTCTACACGATCGACCAGGAGTTGTGACCCGTTAGCCTTCCGCGGATGCCGAAGCGCGTCCTCGTCACCGGCGGCGCCGGGTTCATCTCCTCGAACTTCATCCGCCATCTGCTGCGGGCGACGCCGTACGAGGTCGTCTCGCTCGACGCGCTGACGTACGCGGGCAACATCGAGAACCTCGCCGACGTCATGGCCCACGAGCGGTTGTCGTTCGTGCACGGCGACATCCGCGACAGCGACCTCGTCCGGCAGGTGGTCGCCGGCGTCGACGTGATCGTCAACGCGGCGGCGGAATCGCACGTCGAGAAGTCGATCACCGAGGGAGCCCGCGAGTTCGTGACGACGAACGTCGAGGGGACGCAGATCCTGCTCGACGCGGTGCGCGAGACCGACGTCGAGCGCTTCATCCTGATCTCGTCGAGCGAGGTCTACGGGACCGCGCGCTACGCGCCCATGGACGAGGACCACCCGCTCGACCCGCGCTCGCCGTACGCGGCCACCAAGGCCGGCGCCGACCGGCTGGCGTACGCCTACCACGTGACCTATGGGCTCCCGGTGGTGATCGTGCGGCCGTTCAACAACTACGGGCCGCGCCAGCATCCTGAGAAGGTGATCCCGCGCTTCATCACCCAGGCCCTCGACGACGAGCCCCTGACCGTGCACGGCGACGGCGGCGCCAGCCGCGATTGGCTCTACGTCGACGACGACGCCGAGGCGATCGAGTCGATCATCGAGGCGCCGCTCGACCGGGTGGCCGGCGAGACGATCAACGTGGCGACGGGCAGCGACATCTCCGTCGCGGAGATCGCCGACCTCGTGCTCGACCTGCTCGGACGGCCGGCGTCGCTGCGCGAGAACGTCGAGGAGCGGCCCGGTCAGGTTCGCCGGCACATCGGCTCGACCGACAAGTCGGCGGAGCTGCTCGGCTGGCGTGCCCGGACGACCTTCGAGGACGGACTCGAGCGCACCGTCGCCTGGTACCGCGAGAACGAGGCCTGGTGGCGGGCGATCCTGGGCACCGGGGCGCGCGCCTTCTCGTCCTAGGGGCCGGGCCGGCCCAGCTCGGGTTGCTCGCGGCGGCGCGGGCGCGCGGGTTGTTCGTGATCGCCGTCGACCGCGATCCGTCGGCGCCGGGGTTCGCGTTCGCCGACCGGCGGGCGATCGTCTCGACCGAGGACGAGCGCGGGATCGAGCGGCTGGCGCGGGCCGAGCGCGTCGCCGGCGTGATCGCGCCCGGGATCGACTTTCCGGTCGCGATCGCCGCTCGGGTCGCCCACGGTCTCGGCCTTGCGCATCCGCTCGAGCCCGCGACCGCCGTGGTCGCCACGAACAAGCAGCGCCAGCGCGAGCGTCTCGCCGCCGCAGGCGTTCCGCAGCCGCGCTCGCGCGTGGTCGACGACGACGCGGGGCGGATCGAGCTCCCGGCCGTGGTCAAGGCTCCCGATCGCCAGGGCCAGCGCGGACTGACGCTCGTGCGCGAGCAGGCGGAGCTCGCCCCCGCGATCGAGGCTGCGCGGGAGGCGTCCCGCTCCGGCCACGTGCTCGTCGAAGACCTCGTCGACGGGCCTGAGGTGACCGTCAACGGCTTCTCGCTCGGCGGCGAGTTCCACCCGCTGACGGTGACCGATCGCCTGACCGCGGATCCACCCGCGTTCGGTGTCGCTCTCGCGCACGTCTGGCGAGCGTCGGCTGAGCCCGTCGAGCTGGCGGCGCGAGCGGCGGAGGCGCTCGGCGTGACCGACGGGCCGACGTACACGCAGATCCGCATCGGTCCGGACGGGCCGCAGGTGATCGAGCTCGCGGCCCGGCTCGGCGGCGGCCACGACGCGGAGCTCTGCGAGGCCGCGCTCGGCGTCGACCTCAACGGGCTCGCGCTGTCGGCCGCTCTCGGCGAGCCGATCGACCGTAAGCGGCTCCGTTCGAAACCGAAGGCCGGCGGTGCCTGTGTCCGCTTTCTCGTCGCACCCGAGGGCGAGCTGGCCGGCGTGCGCGGGATCGAGAACGCCGAGGCGGTCGAAGGCGTTCGCTGGGCTCGCGTGTACCGCCGTCCCGGTCACCGGTTCGGGCCGCTGCGGATCGGCCCCGATCGCGCGGGCGCCGTGCTGGCGGTCGGCGGGAGCCGTGACGAGGCGCTCGCGAGCGCCGCCGCGGCCGCCTCGCGCATACGCTTCGACACGGTCGATGCAGAGGCTGTTGTCTAGGCGGGACACGTTCCTCGGCTTCCAGCCGCCGGCCGTCGGGGAGGAGGAGATCGCCGCCGTCGCGGAGACGATCCGCTCGGGTTGGTTGACCACCGGGCCCAGGGCGGCCGAGCTCGAGCGCCGCTTCGCGGAGTACGTGGAGGCGAAGCACGTGCTCGCGCTGTCCTCTGGGACGGCCGCCCTGCATCTCTCGCTCGTCGCGCTCGGCATCGGGCCCGGCGACGAGGTGGTGACGAGCCCGATCACGTGGCCGGCGACCGCGAACGTGATCGTCCATTGCGGCGCGCGGCCGGTCTTCGCGGACGTTCGGGAGGACGACCTCAACCTCGATCCCGAGCGGGCGCGCGAGGCGGTGACCGAGAGGACGAAGGCGATCCTGCCGGTCCACCTCGCGGGCCAGCCCGCCGATCTCGGGCCGCTCTGGGAGCTCGGGCTGCCGGTGGTCGAGGACGCTGCGCACGCGGTCGAGTCGTCCTATCGAGGCCGCAAGCTCGGCGGGCTCTCGGCCGCCACGTGCTTCTCGCTCTACGCGACGAAGAACGTCGCCGCCGGTGAGGGCGGGCTCGTCGCGACCAACCGCGACGACGTCGCCGCCGCGATCGACGACCTGCGTGTGATGCGGCGCGGTCACGGCTCGCTGTACGACATCCCGGTGCCCGGCTACAAGGCGAACCTCTCGGACGTGCACGCCGCGATCGCGCTCGTCCAGCTGGACAAGCTCGCGGCGCACCGGGCCGTCCGCGAGCGGCACGTCGCCGCCTACGACGCCGCGGTCGCCGAGCTCGCCGGCATCGTGCCCCTGGCCCGCGATCCGCGCGACACTCACGCACTCCATCTCTACGTCGTCCGCGTCGACCCGGAGCGCGCCGGTGGGACCCGCGACGACTACCAGCGCCTGCTCGCCGACGAGCAGATCGGGACGAGCATCCATTTCCTGCCGGTGCACACCCTGAGCGCGTACCGCGAGCAACTCGGCGACCAGCCTGCGTTGCCCGTAGCCGAGCGGGCCGGCGCGGAAGTCCTCTCGCTCCCGCTCTCGCCGGCGCACACGAACGAGGACATCGGCGACGCAATCGCAGCCCTGAGGCGGGTGTACGCGAGCCTCGTGGGCAAGTGACACAGTGCCACTTGCGTCCCGATCCGAGTCGCGGAGCGGTGTTCGGGTGCAAGTAACACAGTGTTACTAAGCCGCCTAGGCAACTACTCTTGGCTGCCGTGACTCGGCGCCGGCTCGTTCGCAGCTCGTTGACGCTCCTGGTCACCGGGCTCTGCGTCGCCTACATCGCCTGGAAGATCGACTTCGACGCGACCATCGACGTCCTCCGCGACGCCGACCTCGCCTACTTCGCCCTCGCGACGGCGATCATGGTCGCCTCGACGGTTCCGCTGGCCTGGCGCTGGCAGAGGCTGCTCGAGGCGAAGGCGATCCACGAGTCGCTCGGCTGGCTGACGCGGACGTACTTCATCTCGTACACGGCGGGACAGGTGCTGCCGACGTCGATCGGCGGCGACGCCGTCCGCGCCTTCGACACCGCCCGGCGGCACGCCGGCCAGGCGGGCCTGATCACCGGATCGGTGGTGCTCGACCGTGCGCTCGGCGGGGCGGCGACGCTGATCCTCGCCGCTGTCGGCTTCGCGCTCGCCGTCGGTCAGTACGACGTCGGCGCGTACCTCTGGCTCGAGCTCGCGCTGGTGCTGGGGACGATCGCGGCGGGGGTGGTCGTCTTCTCGCGGCGCGCACGACGGCCGCTCGCGCGGCTCCGGCCGCTGCTGGCGTTCCTCAAGCTCGAGCGCCCGGTGCGCGCGGTCTACGAGGGCATCCACACGTACCGCAGCCACGGCCGCCTGCTCACGGGTCTGCTCGCCTTCACCGTCGTGCTCCAGGCCTTCCGCGTCCTGCCGATCTGGCTCGTGGGGAAGTCGGTCGGGATCGACCTGTCGCCGCGGCCCTACTACGTGATGGGGCCGATCCTCTTCGTCGTCCTACTGGCGCCGTTCACCATCAACGGGCTCGCGGTGCGCGAGGCGTTCTTCGTCAGCTTCCTGGGAAATCTCGGCGTCGCCGCCGACCCGGCCTTCGCCGCCGGCTTCCTCTTCTTCCTGGTGACGCTCCTGCTCGCGGTGCCCGGGGCGGTCATCCTCGCCTGGGAGGGACTGCGTCGTGCCTGAGGTCTCGACCGTTGTCGTCACCTACAACGCGCTGCCGTGGGTGGAGCAGGCGCTGGAGAGCGTGCGCGGGACCGAACTGATCGTCGTCGACCACGGCTCGACCGACGGCACGCTCGCCCTCGTCGGCGGGCGTTTCCCCGAGGCGACCGTGATCGAGCAGGCCAACCTCGGCTTCGGCGCCGGCAACAACGCCGGCATGCGCGTCGCGTCGGGCCGCTGGTACCTGCTCCTGAACTCGGACGCGTGGCTGCAGCCCGGCGCGCTCGAAGCGCTGATCGCCTTCGCCGAGGAGCACCCCGACGCGGCGGTGGTCGGGCCGCGGCTGCTCAACCCGGACGGGACGCTCCAGCGCTCCGTACGCGGCTTCCCGACCCTGTGGCGGATCGCGACCGAGTACCTGTTCCTGCGCAAGCTCGCGCCGCGCTCCCGCGCGCTCAACGCCTTCTACGCCGGCGGATTCGACCATGATGGGCCGCGTGAGGCCGACTTCCTGATGGGCTCCGTGCTGCTCGTCAGGCGCGAGGCGGTCGAGGCCGTCGGCGGCTTCGACGAGCGCTACTTCATGTTCAGCGAAGAGACCGACTGGTGCTACCGCTTCCGCCAGGCCGGCTGGAAGACGTGGTTCTTCCCCGGCGCCGAGGCGGTGCACGTGGGCGGTGCGAGCAACGAAGCAGAACTGGGGCCCGATGTTCCGCGAGCAGGTGCGCGGGCACCTGCGCTTCCTCGCCGACCACCGCGGCGAGCGCGAGGCCGAGCGGGCCAGGCGGCTGATGCTGGTCGCGCTCGCGCTGCGGGGCCGGCTGTTCCGCGGTGAGCGGGGCGAGGCGTACCGGAACGCCGCCCGCTGGCTAGCCTCGGGCAGCGCCTCGGCGCTCCTCGAGCGATGACGCACCTCAGCCGCTTCCCCCTGATCCTGCTCGCCGTGCCCGCGCTCGCCGTGGCACGCCAGCTTCCGGCCGACGGGTTGGGTCTCGGGCTGCGGCTCGGAGCGGCGACGCTCTGCCTGCTCGTGCCCGGGCTGCTGCTCGGGCGAGCGCTGCGCACCCCGGGCCTCAGCGCCGGTCTGTCGCTCTCGCTCGCCCTGCTGGCGGGAGCGCTCGGCGTCGTCATGCTCGCGCACACGAGCATCGAGGTGGCGCTGGCGATCCTCGTCGGAGCCGCGCTGGTCGCCCTGCCCCTGGCCGTGTGGCGCGGTCCGGCGCCGTTGCCGTCCGGGAGCCTCGTCGTGCTCGCGCTCGGCGCGGCCTTCGGGATCGCGCTGTGGCAGGTGGCCGCGCCGCTCGAGGGGGACGCGCTCTTCCACCTCGCTCGCGTGCGCAAGCTCTGGGCGTTCGACGACCTCTCGCTGTCCAGCGTCTCGGAGTTCCGCGACGGCGGCCTGCACCCCGGCTACGCGTTCCCGCTCTGGCACGCCTTTCTGGCGCTGATTGCCAAGCTCGCGGGAGTCGATCCCTCGCTCGTCGTCCTGCACGAGTCGAGCGTGCTCGCCCCGCTCGCGTTCGCCGTCGTCTACGAGGCCGGCGTCTTCCTGTTCCGGTCGCGGTCGATCTCCTTCGCGCTCGTGCTCGCACAGGCGGCTCTGATCGGGCTCGCGCCCGGGCAAGGGCGGCGCCTACGCCTTCCTGGCGCTGCCAGCCACGGCCAGCCGCCAGCTGCTCGTACCGGCCGTGCTGGCGCTCGTCTTCGCGCACCTGCTCGCGCCGCGCTGGGCGTGGCTCGGCTGTATCGCCGCGGGCAGCCTCGCGCTCGCGATCGTCCACCCCACCTACGCGATCTTCCTCTGCCTGCCGCTCGCGGGCTTCCTCGTCGCCCGCGCGCTCCTCTCGCACGCCGACCATCGGCCGCTCGCGGCTGCTCTGGCTGCGGTCGCCGTCCCGAGCGCGGCGGTGGCGGTCGCGATCGTGCCGCTCGTTCGGGCGACGGCGTCGTACACGCCGAGTGGCGGCGAGCTCAGACGGGCCTTCGCCCACTACGCCGGTCAGATCGACGTCTTCTCGGCACACAGCTACCGGCTCGCGCCCGAGGTGTTCGGCCGCGGCGGGGCTGTAGCCGTGGCCGGACTGCTGCTGATCCCGCTCGCGGCCCTGGCCTCGCGACGGCGCTGGGCGGCGTTCGTGCTCGGCGGGTCGATCGCGGTGTTCGCCGTGACGCTCGTCCGCTTCCTCTTCCCGCGGTTCGCGGACGCCGTCTCCCTCTCGCAGGCTCGGCGCGCGGCCGGGTTCGTGCCGCTGGCGTTCGCCTTCGCGGGCGGGACCGCCGTGCTGGCCGAGCTGTTCAGCGCCGCCGTGCTGCCGTTCGCGTTCGCCGCCGGACTGCTGCTGCAGGCGGCCTACCCCGGAGACTTCGGCTACACGTTCCAGGGCGGCGGGCCGGCGCTTGCGAGCTGGGTCGCCGCGCTCGGCGGGGTCGCCGCCCTGATCGCGGCGCCGTTCCTCCGCCGCGTCGTCGAGCCGCTCGAGCGGCGGGGGTTGATCACGGCGGTCGCCGCCGCGCTGTTCGTCGCGCCGGTCGCGGCGCACGCCGCGACGGACTGGTCTTCGCGCGAGTCGCGGCGGCCCGAGCTGACTCCGGGCCTCGTCCAGGCGCTGAACCGCTACCTCCCGCAAGGAGCGACCGTCTTCTCCGACGTCGAGACGAGCTACCGCATCGCCGCGTCGGCGCCGGTGTACGTCGCCGCCGCGCCGCCCGGCCACGTCGCCGACACGCACGACAACCGGCCCTACGCCCGGCGGCGCGACGTCGAGCAGTTCTTCCGGACGGGCGACTACCACATCACGTCGCGCTACGGCGCCGGCTGGCTCGTCGTCAACAGCGCGCGTTCGCGGCTGCCGATCGACAAGCCGCTCGTGTGGGCGGACTCCCGCTACGCCCTCTACCGTCTCTAGCGATGAAGGTCCTCCTGGTGTCGCTCTACTTCCCGCCTGCCGGCGGCGGCGGTGTGCAGCGGCCGCTCAAGCTGGCCACGCACCTGCCCGAGCTCGGCATCGAGACCCACGTGCTCGCGCCCGACGACCCGCGCTGGATCCACCGCGACGACGAGCTGCCGCTTCCTCCGGGAGCCACCGTCCATCGCGCGCGCTACCTCGGACCGCGCGGCCGCAAGCTGGCGGAGGAGCTGCACGGCGTCACCGGCCTGAGCCGCCAGGTCGTACGCGCGCGGGCGCTCGGCCGCCGGTTGCTCGTGCCCGACGAGAACGTGAGCTGGAACGCCACGGCGATACCGGCCGCCGTGCGGCTCGCACGCCGGCGGCGCATCGACGTCGTGATCACCACGTCGCCGCCGGCCTCGGTCCACCTCGTCGGCGCGGCGGTCGCGAAGGCGACGGGCGCACGGTGGGTCGCCGACCTGCGCGACTCGCTGGTCGCGCACCCGCACCGGCGCGCCGAGCGGCGGCTCGTGCGTGCGAAGGAGAAGACCGCCGAATGGGTCGCGAGGCTCGTCGCCCAGTCGGCTGACGGGATCGTGGCCGTCTCGGATGCGATCGCCGACGAGGCTCGCGCGCTGAGCCCGAAGGGGCCGGTCACGACGATCGCGAACGGGTCCGACTTCGACGACTTCGAGGGGATCGAGTACCGGCCGGGCGAGCGCTTCCGCATCACCCATACCGGCAGCTTCTTCGGCCGGCGCGACCCGCGACCGTTCCTCACAGCTCTCGCAGACTCGGAGCTGGACGTCGAGGCGCGCTTCCTCGGCGACTTTCGCTCGGCGGACCGTGTCTGGGCGGAGGAGCTCGACCTCGGCGACCGCCTTCGGCTGCTGCCGTACGCCCCGCGGCGCGAGTCGCTCGAGCTCCAGCGCGACTCGGACGCGCTGTTGTTGCTGATTCCCGCCGCGGGCGGGCGCGGCCGGGGTGTGCTCTCGGGCAAGGTCTTCGAGTACCTCGCCGCCGAGCGGCCGATCCTCGCCGTCGTTCCGCCCGACGGAGCGGCCGCCGGGTTGATCCGCGAGACCGGCGCGGGCGTCGTCGTCGCGCCCGACGACGTCGAGGGCATCCGCGAGGCGCTGGCCCAGCTGGAGGGCTCGTGGCGCGCCGGGAAGCTGAACGGGACGCCGCTTTCGGCCGAGTGGCGGAAGCGGCTGTCGCGGCGGACGCGCAGCGAGGAGTACGCGGCCTTCCTCGAGCAGGTGGCACGGTGACCCTCGACCGCCTCACCGGCGGCACCTTCCTCGCGACCCTCTTCGTCGTCACCTTCGAGAAGGTGCACTGGGAGGTCGCCGGATCGGTCTCCCTGGCCGACGTGTTCGCGCTGTTCTTCGTGCTCTCGTTCCTGGCCGGCCGCTGGCTCGACGCCGACGACCGACTCCCGCGCACGGCGATCGCCGCGATCGGGTTCGCCCTCGCGTTCGCGCTCGTCTACCTGATCGGCTTCTACAACCTCGACACCCACCAGGCGCTGACTCAGTTCGTGAAGGGCCTCGTGAAGTTCGTGATCCACTTCGCGTTCCTGGCCGCGGGCATCGCGTACCTCGCGCGGCGCGGACGCGGCTTCTACTGGCGCTCGCTCGCCTGGCTGACGGGCGGCCTGGCGGTGAACTCGCTCTACGGCGTCGCGCAGCTCGTCGCCGCGAACCGCGGCCAGGACCTCGACCAGGCCGTGCTCTCCCCGCTCACCGGCGGCGCCAGCTCGATCAACATCTACGGCGCCGTCGAGGGCGCCGACGTCTACCGGCCGAACGCGCTCACCGGCGACCCCAACCATCTGGCGATCATGCTGCTGGTGCCGCTGCTCGTCCTGACGCCGATCTACCTGCGGCTGGAGCCGGGGCATCGCTGGCGGCTGCGGCTCGCGTTCCTGTTGCCGTTCCTGCTCGTGATGGAGCTGGCGACGCTCTCGCGCAGCGGGCTGCTCGGGCTGGCCGTCGGCATGCTCGTCCTGGCCGTCCCGTACCGGCGCAAGCTCGTCTCACGGGAGCTCTTGATCCCGCTCGGGGCCGTGCTGGCGCTGCTGCTGGCGATCGTGGCGCGGCGGCAGGACTTCTTCGAGATCGTCCTGCGTTCCCGGGTGGAGACGAGCGGCGCGTCGAGCTCGGCCCACTTCGACGTGTACGGCTTCGTGCCCGACGTGCTCTCGCTGCACCCGCTGTTCGGGCTCGGGCTGAACAACTTCTCGGTCTACTACGAGTTCGTGACGGGCAGGACGAACTGGGGGCCGCACTCGTTCTACGTGGCACTTCTCGTGGAGACCGGGATCGTCGGCACCGCACTGTTCGGGCTGTTCCTGTTCTGGATGTTCAGGCGGCTGCGCTCGGCGCGCCGGCTCGGCCGGGCGCTGGCTGCGGCGGGCGATCCGCTGGCTGCGCGCGTGCGCCCGCTCGCGTGGGGCCTGACGGCCGCGCTTGTCGGGACGATGGCCGCGAACGCCTTCTACCTGACGATGCAGTTCTACTACTTCTACGCCTTCGCAGCGCTCGTGCTCTCCGTGCCGATCGTGTTCGCGCGGCGGGCATGAAGGTCTGCGTCCTCACGACGTCGTACCCGCGCTCGGAGGAGGACGTCGCCGGGCGCTTCGTCGCCGAAGCGGTCGAGCGGACGAAGGCGGCCGGCGTCGAGGTCCAGGTGGTCTCGCCCGCGCGCTTCCGCCATTTCGGGATCGCCTACGGCGGCGGGATCGTCAACAACCTCCGTGGTGAGCCATGGCGCGCGGCATTGCTCCCGGTCTTCATGGCCGCCTATAGCCGAGCGGCTCGCTCGGCTGCTCGGGACGCCGATCTCGTCCACGCGCACTGGCTGCCGTCGGGAGTCGCGGCCATGGCGACGCAGAAGCCCTACGTCCTGCAGCTGTGGGGCACGGACGTGGAGCTGGCGCGGAAGCTGCCCAAGCTCGCGGGCCCCGTGGTCGCGCGGGCCAGGCTCGTGATCTGCGCCTCTTCAGCGCTGGCCGGCGCCGCACGAGAGCTCGGCGCCAGGGAGGTGCGCGTGATCCCGAGCGGCGTCGACATCCCGGCCGAGGACGGTGTGGAGGCGCGCCCGCCGCACGTCCTCTACGTCGGCCGGCTCTCGCCGGAGAAGGGCATCCTCGAGCTCGTCGCCGCGGCAGATGGGATCCCACTCGTCGTCGTCGGCGACGGGCCGCTTCGCAACAAGGTTCCCGACGCGCTCGGGTTTGTGCCGAACGCGGAGCTCGGCCCCTACTACCGCAGCGCGGCCGTCGTCGCCGTGCCGTCCAGGCGCGAGGGCTACGGCGTCGTCTGCGCCGAGGCGATGGCGCACGGCAAGCCGGTGGTGGCCTCGGCGGTCGGCGGGCTGCTCGACCTCGTCGCGCACGGCGAGACCGGTCTGCTCGTGCCGCCCGGCGACTCCGCCGGGCTGAAGGAGGCGCTGCACTGGCTGCTCGGTGACCCCGACCTGCGGCGACGCATGGGCGAGGCCGCGCGGCAGCGGGCGCGGGAGCGCCTCTCGTGGGAGCGGGCCACCGCCGAGACGCTGCGCGCGTATGAAGACGCGCTGCGCGACTAAGCTCGCCGCTCGTGTTCGCGAGGGCGATCTTTTGGGGCGGCGCAGCGGCGCTCGCCTGGACCCACGTCGGCTACCCGGTCGCCGTGGCGGTCGGCGCACGGCTGCGCCCGCGGCCGGTGCGGAAGGCCGACGAGACCCCGTCGGTGAGCCTGATCGTGGCCGCGCACGACGAGGAGGACGTGATCGAGCGCCGGGTCGAGAACCTGCTCGGGCTCGACTATCCGGTGGACAAGCTCGAGATCGTCGTCGCATCGGACGCGTCCACGGACAGGACCGACGAGCTGGTCGAGGCGATTGCGGCACGCGAGCCGCGAGTGCGCCTCATCCAGGCGCCGCGCGGCGGGAAGGTCGCAGCGCAGAACCTGGCCGTGCGCGAGACCGAGGGCGAGATCCTCGCCTTCTCGGACGCGAACGCCAGCTGGCCGCCGGACGCGCTGCGGAAGCTGGTCCGCAGCTTCTCCGACCCTGAGGTCGCATACGTGTCCGGACGGGCCACGTACGCGGACGCCGACGGCACGAACCGAGAGGGCGCGTACTGGGCGTTCGAGCTGTGGCTGCGTGAGCAGGAGTCGCTGCTCGGCTCGATCACGGGCGGCAACGGCCCGATCTACGCCGTTCGGCGCGAGGACTACGTCGACGTCGATCCCCGCTTCGGCCACGACCTCGCCTTCCCGTACCTCATGGTCCAGCGCGGCCGGCGCGCGGTGTACGACGCGGAGGCGATCTCGGTCGAGAAGCCGTCGAAGGACCTCGAGGACGAGTACCGCCGCAAGGTGCGCATGTTCGAGCACTGCTGGCTGATCACGCTGCGCGGCGGGATGCTGAAGGACGTCGACCCCGTGTACCTGAGCGAGCTGCTCTCCCACCGCGTGCTGCGCTACGGGAGCGGGTTGCTGCACATTGGGGTCCTGGGCGCGTCGGTCGCGCTGGCCGGCCGCGGCCGCGTCTACAACGTTGCGCTCGCGAAGCAGGCGGCGCTGCTGGTCCTCGCCGCCGCGGGCAAGTCCGGTGTGCGCGTGCCCGGCGCCGCGCTCGCGTACTACTACGTGCTCGTGACCTGGGCGACGGTGGTCTCCCTGGGCGGCTACCTGCGCGACGGCGTTCCCGCCGTGTGGGAGAAGGCGGAGGGCACGCGCTGAACCGCGCGCTGGACGTGGCGGGAGCCTCGCTGGGCCTGGCGCTCGCGAGCCCGTTCCTCGCCGCGTCTGCGCTCGCGATCAAGCTCGAGGACCGCGGTCCTGTTCTCTACCGCCAGACCCGTGTCGGCAAGGACGGTGTCGATTTCGATCTGCTCAAGCTGCGCACGATGGTCGTCGGCGCCGAGCAGCAGGGCGCGGGCTGGGCGGTGAACAAGGGCGACCCCCGGATCACCCGCGCCGGCCGGCTCCTGCGCCGCCTCTCCCTGGACGAGCTGCCGCAGCTGTGGAACGTCGTCCGCGGGGAGATGAGCCTGATCGGGCCGCGCCCGACCCTGCGCTACCAGGTCGAGAAGTACAGCGATCGCCAGCGCCGCCGGCTCGAGGTCAAGCCAGGGATCAGCGGCTGGGCCCAGATCCACGGCCGTGCGTCGCTGCCCTGGGCGGAGCGGATCGAGCTGGACGTCTGGTACGTCGAGCACCGCTCGCCGTGGGTCGATCTGAAGATCCTCCTGCGCACGCCGCTCGCGCTCTTCGGCGGCACGTACAAGGGCGAGACGGGCGGCTGGAAACCGGGCTGAGCTCGGCTACCCTCTGCCCCGCGTGACCCCTGTCCTGTTCACCTGCGCTGGTCAGCGCGTCGACATCGTGACGGCCTTCGGCCGCGCCGGCGCGACCACGATCGCGGCCGACCTGAACCCGCTCGCGCCTGCCCTCTACCACGCCGACCGCTACGCGCTCGTCCCGCCCGTGGGCGACGACGCGTACATCGGTGCAGTCCGCGACCTCGTGCTCGCGCACGACATCCGCCTGATCGTCCCCCTCACCGACCTCGACCACGAGCAGCTCGCCGACCTGCGCGAGGCGCTGGGCGCGGTGGTGCTCCTGCCCGCGCTCGACGTGGTGCGCATGACCGCCGACAAGTACCTCGCGCACACGTTCTTCGAGTCGCGCGGGATCCCGTCGCCGCCGAGCTGGCTCCCCGACGAGGTGCCGGACGACGTCGCCTACCCGGTGCTCGTAAAGGCCCGCCGCGGCTTCGGCTCGCGCAACATCTTCCGCGCGCACGACGCCGAAGAGCTCAAGTTCTACGTCGACCGCGTCGAGGTCCCCGAGCTTCGTGCAGAGCTGCTGCAAGGGGGAGGAGTTCTCGATCGACGTCTTCTGCGACTTCGACGGCCGCTGCCTGAACGCGATCCCGCGCACGATGGTCGAGTCCAAGGGCGGCGAGTCGATCAAGGGAATGACGATCAAGGACTGGGACCTGATCGACTACGGCCGCGCGGTCGCCGAGGCGCTGCCGATCTGGGGCCCGGCCAACGTGCAGTGCTTCCGCGAGCCCGACGGCACGCACCAGGTGACCGACGTGAACCCGCGTTTCGGCGGCGGCTTCCCATTGCCTCTGGCCGCCGGCGGCCGCTATCCGGAGCTGGCTTTGCAGCTCGCGAACGGCGAGCAGCCCGACCCGCGGGTCGGTGAGTTCCGCGAGGGCGTGGTGATGACCCGCTTCTTCTCGCATCTGTCCTTGACCGCCGGGGACGCGGGTACGCTCGAACCGTTCGCCGAGGACCTCCCAGAGCCAATCGCCACAGAGCCCGCGGACGCGTGATCCTGCGCACCGCCGTCCTCGTGGCCCTCGTGGGCCTTCTCGTTACAGGCTGCGCTCTCATTCCCGACCAGTCGACGGACGCGCAGCCCTCGGCGAGCCCGCCGCCGAAGCGCGTCAAGGTCTACGTCGTCGCGGTCGACGGCGACACCGGCAAGCGTGTCAAGACTGCCGTCGCCCGCGTCGGGCGCGTACAGGACCGCGCCAACCGCCAGGGACTCTCGACGCTCCGCGTCCGCCGCCTGGCACCGCTCCCCGTGCGCGTGGCCGCGCCCGGCTACCTCGCCCGTACGGTTCGCGTGCCGTTCCACCGCCGTCGTGAGAACACCGTCCGGATCTACCGGCGGGCGCTCCAGTGGCCGATGTACGGCGTCACGCCTCAGCGCACGCAGGCGCAGTCGCGCATCCGCTTGCGCCCGCCGTTCAAGGTCGTGTGGAGCCGCGGGGTCGGGTCGCTGATCGAGTTCCCCGCGGTCGTGTCCGAGGGAGTGGCATACATCGCCAACCAGAAGGGCACGGTCTACGCGATTTCGATGCGGTTCGGCAAGACGATCTGGCGCTTCCACACGCCCCGCGGCAAGATGGCCGCCTCTCCGGCGATCGCCGGTGAGGAGCTCGTCGTGCACGGGATGGAGGGCAACGTCTGGGTGCTCGACCGCACGACGGGACGGCTGCGCTGGCGCTACCACGTCGGCTCGCCGATCGAGTCCTCGCCCGTCGTGCGACACGGCGTCGACTACTTCGGGGCCTGGAACGGGACGGTGTACGCGCTCGATCTGAAGCGGCGCAGGCTGCGCTGGACGCACCGCGCCGGGTTCAAGATCACCTCCAGCGCCGCGATCGCAGGCCGGCGCCTCTTCATCGGCGACTACGGCGGCTACGTGCGTTCGCTCGCGCTCCGCACGGGCCGCCTCTCCTGGTCGCGCTCGGTCGGTGGGCGAATCTACGGCACGCCGGCGCTCGCCTCGGGACGCGTCTTCGTCCCGTCGTCGACCGGAGGCTCGCTGACTGCGTTCTCCACCCGCGGCCGCTACCTCTGGCGCGTGAGCACCGGCTCGTACGTCTACTCCTCGCCCGCTGCCTCCGGCGGGCGCGTCTTCTTCGGCTCGTACAACGGCCGGCTCTACTCGGTCAACGCCCGTAGCGGCCGCGTCCTGTGGTCGGTGGGCGCCGGCGGGCCGGTGTCCGGCGCCGCCGTCGTCGTCGACCGCGTCGCGTACGCGGGCTCGACGCACGGCAGCATGGTCGGCGCCGACACGCGCAACGGCCGTGTCCTCTTCCGCTTCCCCCACGGCGAGTACGTGCCCGTCTCGGGCAACGGCTCCAGGCTCCTGCTGCACGGCTACTCCCGCCTGTACGCGGTCGCGCCGCGGAAGTGAGAAAGGCCCTCGCGGCGCTCGCCGCCGTGCTCCTGCTCGGCGGCGGCGCGATCCTCGCGTACGCCCTGATCCGCCAGCACCAGAGCCGGGACGTCCGCGGCTCGTCCACGGTCGAGTTCGTCACCACGGACGTGCCCGAACCCGAGCCGGTCGCCAAGGTGCCCGACGTCCCCTGGCCGATGTACGGCTACGACGAGCGGCGCCTGCGCGTCTCGCCCTTCCGCCACAAGCCGCCGTACGTGGGCGTCTGGCGCTTCCGGGCGCGGACGCTGCTCGAGTTCCCGCCGGCGATCGCCCACGGTCGCCTCTACTTCGCCAACTCGGCCGGGACCCTCTTCGCGGTCGGCGCGCGCAGCGGCAAGCGCGCCTGGCGCTACCGAGCACGTCGTTGCGTCGCCGCTTCGCCCGGCGTCCGCGGCGGCACCGTCTACATGACGTTCCTCAACCGGCCGCCCTGCAACCGCAAGGGCAAGCACCTCACCGGCGAGCTCGTGGCGCTCGCGACCGGCACCGGGAAAGTCCGCTGGCGCAAGGAGATCGGCCCGAGCGAGTCTTCGCCGCTCCTCTGGCGCGGGCTCCTGTACGTGGGCGACTGGCGTGGGATCGTCTACTGCTACGTCGCCCGCACCGGTGAGCTCAAGTGGACGTTCCGGACTCGAGGAGAGATCAAGGGGGCGCTGGCGCTCGCGTCGAACCGTCTGTTCGTCGGCTCCTACGACCACAGCGTCTACGCGCTGAACCCGCTGACCGGCAAGAGGATCTGGCGCGCGAAAGCCCAGCAGCGACTCGGCCGCCGCGGCACGTTCTACTCGACGCCGGCGGTCGCGTACGGCCGCGTCTACATCGGCGCGACCGACGGCAAGGTCTACTCGTTCGGCGCGGCGAGCGGCAAGCTGCGCTGGTCGCACCAGACGGGCGACTACGTCTACGGCTCGCCGGCGATCCACGACGGGCGCGTGTACGTCGGCTCGTACAACGGGCGCTTCTACGCCTTCGACGCTGCCACGGGCGACATCCTCTGGCAGTTCAAGGCGAACGGGCCGATCTCGGGCTCGGCGACCGTGATCGACGGCGTCGTCTACTTCGCGACGCTCAAGGGGAAGACGTACGGGCTGAACGAGCGGACGGGCAAGCCGGTGTGGGATTGGCCCGACGGCAAGTACTCGCCGGTCGTCGCAGACGAGGACCGGATCTACCTCGTGGGGCACGCCCGGCTGTATGCGCTCCGGGAACGCGGATCGGTAGAGTCGGCGGGCCGTGAGCGTCCGAAGCGAGCCAAGAAACCGCCCAAGAAGAAGCGTGGAACCGGAGCTCGACGCCGAGCAGGAGGTTGACGTCGGGCGCTACTGGAGCGCCCTTCAGGCGCGCTGGTGGCTGCCGCTCGCAGGACTCCTCGTCGGCGCCGCTCTCGGCTTCCTCGCGGCGGTCGGCGGCGGCGACGTCTACAAGGCCGAGACGACCCTCTATCTCGGCCAGCCTTTCTCCCCGACCGGCAACGTCTCGGTGCCGAGCGTCGGTACGAACCCCACCATCGTCGGCCAGGTCGCGCGCTCCGAGAACACCCTGCGCAGGGCCGCGGCGATCAGCGGCATCCCCGTATCGAAGCTGAGGGGCAACGTCTCCACGGGAACGGTCGCGACGACCGGCCGAACGCGGCTGACGCCGGGCCAGAACCCGCTCGTCGAGCTCTCGGTGAAGGGCGATCGCGCGGGAGCTGTCCAGCGCGCGACCGACTCGATTGCGAAGACCGTCGTCGCCTCCGTGTCCTCCTATCCCGAGCAGAAGATCGACCGGCTGAACCGGCAGATCGAAGCTGACAAGAACGACCTCGCGACGCTCGACGAGCAGGTGACCCGGACACAGGCCCAGCTGAACGAGGTGCTCAACGACAAGAGCCTGTCGTCGCTCGAGAAGCTCACGCTCGTTACCAACTTCAACTCGTCGATCGCCATCAGCGAGAACCGACGCAGCGTGGTGCAGACGGATCTCTCGGAGGCCGAGGGCCTCCTCTCGCTCGCCGAGAACGTCGAGCGCGCCCGCATCATCGATCCGGCCGTCGCGACCAAGACCACTGCGCGCTCGACCGGGAATTCGCTGGCCGTAGGCGGCATCATCGGCCTGCTCCTCGGCATGATCGCCGCGATCGTGTGGCCGGCCGTGTCCACCCGCCGCACGCGGTAGCCGATGCTCGAAGGGAAGCAGGTCGCGGTCGTCGTCCCCGCGCGCGACGAGGAGACCCTGCTGCCCCAGACGCTTGCGGGCATCCCGGAGTTCGTCGACCGCATCTACGTCGTCGACGACGGCTCGAAGGACGGCACGGTGGCCGCCGCGGAAGGCGCGGGCGACGACCGGGTCTCCGTGCTGCGCCACGAAGAGAGCGGCGGGGTGGGTGCGGCCATCGTCACCGGCTACCAGCAGGCGCTCGCCGACGGCATCGACGTCACGGCCGTGATGGCTGCCGACAACCAGATGGACCCCGCCGACCTCGAGATCCTCGCCGGAGCGGTCGCGCGCGGTGAAGTCGACTACGCGAAGGCCAACCGCCTCTTCACCGGCCAGGCCTGGGAGCTGATCCCGCGCTCGCGCTACCTCGGCAACGCCGTCCTCTCCTTGCTGACGAAGATCGCGTCGGGCTACTGGCACGTGGCGGACTCGCAATCCGGCTATACGGCGATCGGGCTGGAGACACTCGCCCTGCTCGACCTCGACCGCGTCTACCGGCGCTACGGCTTCCCCAACGACATGCTGGTGCACCTCAATGTGGTCAACGCTCGCGTGCGCGATTTCCCGTCGCGCCCGATCTACGGTGTCGGCGAGAGCTCGGGGATCAAGGTACGGAGCGTCGCGCCGCGGATCTCCTGGCTGCTCTTCAAGGGCTTCTGGTGGCGGATGCGCGAGAAGTACGTGATCCGCGACTTCCACCCGCTCGTCTTCTTCTACACGCTCGGCTTCCTGCTGACGCTCGCGGGACTGGTGCTCGGCGTGGTCGAGACCGTGCTGCGGCTGATGGGCAACGAATTGCCGGTGGCGACGATCGTCCTCGTGGCGCTGATGCTGATCTCAGGCACGCAGTTCACGCTCTTCGCGATGTGGTTCGACATGGAGTCGAACCGCGATCTGCGGTGAGCGCTAGACGCGCGTGAGCCTAACGCGGTCGCGGAAGAGCAGGAGCAGCAGCAGCAGGAGCAGCACTATGAAGAGCCACGGGCTGATGAAGATCCCGCCGCCGAGAGCGATGATGAGGATGATGATGAGGAGCAGGACGAGCATTCGTCCTATCTTGCCACCCGTGGAAACACGAAACCTCGGGTAGGCGCCGCGTCAGGAGTGGCCGAGGACGGGATGCGGCCGGTAAGGCGCCTCCAGGCGGGCGATCTCGTCGTCGCTGAGCGTCACGTCGACCGCGGCGACGGCATCCTCCAGGTGGGCCAGCCTCGTCGCTCCGACGATCGGCGCGGTGACGGCCGGCTTACCAAGCAGCCACGCCAGCGCGACCTGCGCCGGTGGGAGGCCGCGCTCCTCCGCGACCGCCCGTAGTGCATCGACGACGTCGAAGTCGGCCTCGTCGTACAGCCGGCTCGCGAACTCGTCCGTGTCGGCCCTGACGGTGTTGCGCGCGCCTCCTCGCTCGCGATTTCCGGCCAGGACGCCTCGCGCGAGCGGGCTCCAGGGAACGACGCCCACCCCCTGGTCGAGGCACAGCGGGATCATCTCCCGCTCCTCCTCGCGGTAGAGCAGGTTGTAGTGGTTCTGCATCGAGACGAACCTCGTCCCGCCCCGCGCCTCGGCCGTGTGCTGGGCCTTGGCGAACTGCCACGCGAACATGCTCGAGGCGCCGATGTACCGCGCCTTGCCGGCCCGCACGACCTCGTGCAGCGCCTCCATCGTCTCGGCGATCGGCGTCTCGGAGTCGAAGCGGTGGATCTGGTAGAGGTCGACGTAGTCCAGCCCGAGCCGCCGCAAGGAGGCGTCGATGGCGGCGAGGACGTGCTTGCGTGAGAGGCCGCGGTCGTTCGGCCCGGATCCCATCGAGAAATAGACCTTGGTTGCCAGGACGTAGTCCTCGCGCTGCGGGAAGAGCTTCGCGAGCAGCCGCCCGGTGATCTCCTCGCTCACCCCGTCGGAGTACACGTTGGCGGTGTCGAAGAACGTGATGCCGGCCTCGACCGCCCGGGCGACGATCGGCTCCGCCGCCTGCTCGTCGAGGAACCACGCCCGCTTGGCGGGGTCGCCGTAGCTCATCATCCCCAGGCAGATTCGCGAGACCGTCAGGCCGGTCGAGCCCAGCCGCGCGTACTTCATCGCGTCCGCTCCCGGTGGACGCCGACGGCCGCGACGACGAGGCCGACGCCGAGGACTTCGACAGCTGACGGGATCTGTGCAAGCACGATCACGCCGACGATCGTCGCAGTTGCGGGCAGCAGCGCGACCATCAGCGAGTACGTCGCGCGGCTCAGCCGCGCCATGGCGAGCTGATCGCAGACGTACGGGATGACCGACGATGCCACTCCGACCCCTACCCCTGCGGCGAGGAGGACGGGGTCGAGCAGGGCCGGCGCCGCCTCCGTCAGGCCGATCGGCGTGATCGCGACAGCCGCGATCAGCATCGCGGCCGCGAGCCCGTCGATCCGCCCGAAAGTGGAGCTGCGCGAGATGCGGTGCGCGAACACGATGTAGAGCGCGAAGAGCGCGGCATTAGCGAAGGCGAACGCGATCCCGACAGGTTCTCCGCCGAGCTGGACGCCGGTCAGGACGTACACCCCGGGGATCGCCAAGCCGAGCGCGAGCACGTTCCGCGGCGAGCGGGCGCCGAGCGCCGCGAGCACGATCACCGGCAGGAACTCGATCGCGGCGACGGTGCCCAGCGGCAGGCGGTCGATTGCCACGTAGAAGCACGCGTTCATGAGCGCGAGCACCGCGCCCATGGCCAGCAGCGTTCGCTTCCCCTCGCGGTCCAGCGCCGCGAGCCCGCGCCACGGGCGGCGCCACGCGGCGAAGATGACGGCCGCGCTGGCGATGCGCAGCCAGGCGACGCCGAGCGGCTCGACGCGGGCGAAGAGCAGGACGGCGAAAGCCGGCCCCAGGTAGTGGAAGACGGCGCTGCCGACGAAGAACGTGGCCGGCGGCGCCGCGGCGAGACGGGCGCCCGTCGGCCGGACGGCGAACGTGGTCATGCCGAAATGGTCGCCAACCGCCGGTCGGACAGGAAGGGAGAAGCTAAGGTGTTCGCAGCGAGATGCTTAACGAGCGACGCCAACGACGTACGAACGCCTACGAAGCTTCGCTCCTGGACGAGATCGACCGTCGACTGCTCGAGGAGCTCGGAGCCGACGGCCGCCTCACCATGGCCGAGCTCGGACGCCGGATCAGCCTGTCGCCACCGGCCGTGGCCGAGCGCGTGCAGCGGCTGGAGCGCAACGGTGTGATCACCGGCTACAAGGCGGTGATCGACCCGAAGGCGATCGGCTACCCGCTTGCGGCGGTCGTCCGCGTCCGTCCCGCGAGCCGGCAGCTGCAGAGGATTCCCGAGCTCGCCCGCGAGACGCCCGAAGTGGTCGAGTGCCACCGCATCACGGGCGAGGACTGCTTCTTCCTCAAGCTGCACCTGCGCTCGATCGACGACCTCGAGGCGATCCTCGACCGCTTCGTCGAGTACGGGCAGACGACCACGTCGATCATTCACTCGGCCCCGGTCGCGGACCGGCCGCTGCCACTGCCAGAGTGAGCGGAGGGCGCGCCGGGCGCCCCCCGCTCCGGTTCGGCGTCGCTTATCGCCGGAGGTTCACCGGGAACGACACCAGTCGGCGGTTCGAGATGCCGCCGAGCAAGTCCTCGCCCTGCTTGCGTGCCCGAACGAACATGACGAGCAACCCCTGGCGCGGAGTCGCCGGATAACCGCGCAGGCGGCTCATCGACAGCTGCGCCCAGCCGTCGGCTCCGGTCGACGCCTCGGGCGGGATGCTGAACTGGTTGTAGGGCGTCGCCGTGACGTAGACGAGCGCCCCCTGCACGGCCCTGCCGCCGCACGCGGACACGTGGAAGCGCGCGGTCAGGGACTGCGTCGACCGGCCGACCGGCACCGGGGCGAGCGTCTGGCCGTCGACAATGAGGCGGGCCGGCGGCGAGAGCGCCGTGACGCTCACCGGCCCGGTCCCGGTGGGACAACCGGTCGCCCCACTCCTCGTCACGACCGCCGTGGGCGCGGAGGTGGAGGACGTCCCGCCGTCGGCGTTTGTTGCTGTTACGCGGGCGCGAATCGTGTTGCCCACGTCGACGCCCCTGAGGGTGTACGTGCGATTGGTTGCATTGCTGATTGCCGAGCAGGCGTTGCCGCTGGGGTTGCAGCGCAGCCATTGGTACGTGAAGTTGATCGTGCCGGCGCCGGTCCAGGTTCCGTTGCTGGTGGTCAGCGTCTGGCTCTGCTGAGGCGTCCCGGAGATCGTCGGCGGAGCCGTGTTGACGGGCGGCGCGAGCCGCGCTGCGGTGCCCAGGCCCGCGATCGCCGCGAAAGCGGCTACGGCGGCGACGATGGCGAGCGCGAGCAGCGTCGCTCTCGCGTGCGGTTTCAGCATTTGTGACCCCCTTGAGTCGGGCGACGGAAACGTGATAGCCCCGAGATTCCCGCGGCACGCTCTACGGAAACAGCGACGGCCGCTAGGGTCAGCAGCCCGATGGCGCTCCGCGGGATCCTCTTCGACCTCGACTTCACGCTCGTCGACAACGAGCGGGCGTTCCAGCAGCTGTGGCCGCCGATCGCCGCGCGGTTTGCCGAGCGCTACCCCGGCTTCGACCCCGAGGAGTTCCTCGCTCGTTCGTTCGAGTTCGGCAACACGCACTACGCGCTGCTGCTGAAGGGTGAGATCGACTTCGAGACCTACCGGCGCGACTCCGTCCGTCACGGCCTGGAGCCGTGGGGCGAGCTCGACGAGGAGCTCTTTCGCGACTACCACGACGCGCGCGCCCGTTCGGTCGACCTGATCGAGCTGTACGACGACGCCGTCGAGACGATCCGAGGCCTGCGGGCCGCCGGGCTCAAGATTGGCATCCTCACGAACGGCCCCTCGGAGCTGCAGCGCCGCAAGCTGCGCCTGATCGGGATCGAGGACGAGGTGGACGCCGTCGCGGTCTCCGAGGAGATCGGCGCCACCAAGCCCGAGCCGGAGGCCTACCGGCGCGCAGTGGCGCTGCTGGGCTTGGAGCCGGGCGAGGTCGCGATGGTCGGCGACGACATCGAGAACGACGTCGCCGGCGCGCTGGCGGCCGGCCTGGCTGCTGCGGTGTGGGTCGAGCGGCGACCCGGTGAGCTCCCGGAGGGCGCTCACCTGGCGGCCGATCTGGCCGAGGTTCCCAGGCTCCTGGGCCTTTACAGCGCCGACATACCGGCCGACTAGTATCCGCCGCCGATGCCGACCTCAGTGGTCACCGGCGGCACGGGGTTCCTCGGGAGCCACCTGTGCGAATACCTGCTCGGGCAGGGCCACCGCGTGCTCGCGGTGGACAACCTCGTGGTCAGCACGCTGACGAACGTCGAGCACATCAGGACCGATGACTTCTTGTTCGTGAACCACGACATGACCGAGCATCTCCAGCTCGACGAGCCGGTCGACTTCGTCTTCCATCTCGCCGCGCTCGCCAGCCCGATCGACTACATGCGCATGCCGCTGCACTCGCTCAAGGTGGGCTCGTACGGGACGCATCACGCGCTGGGCCTGGCGAAGTACAAGCGCGCGCGCTTCCTGCTCGCCTCGACCAGCGAGGTCTACGGCGACCCGCTCGTGCACCCGCAGCCGGAGTCGTACTGGGGCAACGTCAACCCGATCGGCCCCCGCGGCGTCTACGACGAGGCCAAGCGATACGCGGAGGCGCTGACGATGGCCTACCACCGCCAGCAGGGCGTCGACACGGCGATCGTCCGGATCTTCAACACCTACGGGCCGAGGATGCGCCCCAACGACGGGCGCATCGTGCCGACGTTGCTCCGACAGGCGCTCGCGAGCCAGCCGCTCACCGTCTTCGGCGACGGCTCGCAGACGCGCAGCTTCTGCTATGTCGACGACCTCATCCGCGGGCTCTTTCTGCTCGCGACGAGCGGTGAGCACCTTCCGGTCAACGTCGGCAACCCGAGAGAGTTCACGATCCTCGAGTTCGCCGAGACCGTCCTCCGCCTGACGGGATCGTCGAGCGAGATCGTCTACGAGGCGCTGCCCGAGGACGACCCGCAGCAGCGGCAACCCGACATCACACGGGCACGCCAGCTGCTCGGCTGGAAGCCCGAGATCGAGCTGGACGAAGGCCTGCGCCGGACGCTCGGTCCGAACGCTCCGGGACGGGAGCCGGTCGTTGCGTAGGCGCGTGTTGCTCGCGGTGGCGACCGCTGTCGCCGCCGGTCTGGTCGCCGTGCCCTCGGCCTTCGCGGCGAAGGGCATGCTCAAGGGGCTCTACGACGAGCCGCAGACGTTCGGGAACGCCGGCAAGTCGTTCCCGCTCATGCGCACGCTGCGGACGCAGGTGGTGCGCGTGAATCTCTACTGGGGCTCGAGCGCCGGCCGGACGGGGTCCGGGCTCGGCGTCGCCAAGCGGCGCCCGGCCAGGCCCACCGACCCGGCCGACAAGGCCTACGACTGGACGCTCTACGACAACACGGTCCGCATGGCTCAGCGCTACAGGATCAAGGTGCTGTTCGCGATCTACGGCACCCCCGGGTGGGCAAACCGCGGCAGCGGGTCGAACGTTCCGCCCGCTTCCACGAACGACCTCCGCAACTTCGCCTACGCGGCGGCGCGGCGGTACAGCGGCACGTATCTCCCGCCCGGCGTCGACCGAGCCTACGCCGCGCCGCTGCCCGCCGTTCGCATGTGGTTGGCCTGGAACGAGCCGAACAACCCCGTGTTCCTGCGCAAGCAGTACAGGAAGGTAAAAGGGCGCTGGATCGTCCAGAGCGCGGTCGACTACGCCAAGATCTGCAACGCGGTCTACTCCGGGGTCAAGACCACCCTGCTCAAGGGCGAGAAGGTCGGCTGCGGGGTCACGGCCCCGCGCGGCAACAACTCACCGCGGTCGAGCCGGGCGTCGGTGTCGCCGCTGGCGTTCCTCCGCGCGGCCAAGCGCGCCGGGATGAAGCGCTTCGACGCCTATGCACACCACCCCTACTACGGGAGCCGGCTAGAGACGCCGACGTCGAAGCCGAAGGCGAAGACCGCCGTCGGCCTCGGCAACATCAACGATCTGATCAAGGAGCTGACACGGCTGTACGGCAAGAAGCGCCTCTGGATCACCGAATACGCCTATCAGACGAACCCTCCCGACCGGGTCTTCGGGGTCTCGTACGCCAAGCAGGCGAGCTACCTCAAGCAGGCATTCGCAATCGGCCGCAAGAACCCGAGGATCGACATGATGCTCTGGTTCCTGCTCCGAGACCAGCGTCCCATCAGCGGATGGCAGTCGGGCCTGATCACCGTTGGCGGCAAGAGGAAGCCCGCGTTTACGGCGTTCCAGCGCCTGCCGCGCTGAGAAGGCCCTCTTAGGCCCCACGTACAATCGCGCCGTGGCCACGAAGCCAGCCGCCCGGGCCGCCGAGCGTCCGCCGCCGAGCCAGGCGTCGGCCGGCGACATCCGCTCGGGCCGCCCCTGGCTTCTCTCGCCGAGCCCGCTCCGCTCGTTGCTCCGGCGCGTTGCCAGCGTCGCCTCGCTGGTCTTCCTCGACCTCTGCGGGCTGACGCTCGGCCTCTACGCCGCGCTGGTCGTTCGCGAGCTCTACCACGGCGCCGACTCGATCTTGTGGGGCGTGTTGTGGAGGGCGGAGACCGACTGGCTGCCCTTCCTCGGCCTGCTGACGGTGCTGGTCTTCTGGCGCGCCGGCCTCTACTCGGAGCGTGGCCACCGTGCCGGGGTCGGGCGCATCGTGGGCTCGCTCGTGCTCGTCGCCGTCCTGGCGCTTGCGTTCGGC
Organism: uncultured Actinomycetes bacterium; assembly: GCA_963738205.1. GTDB lineage: Bacteria > Actinomycetota > Thermoleophilia > Gaiellales > Gaiellaceae > DATFQE01. The sequence continues at coordinate 436,564 of CAVTVQ010000007.1, read as the reverse complement.
ATCGGCACCGACCACGAGTTCCACACGTACGGGCTCGTGCCGACGGCGGCGCTGTTCACGATCGTGCTGATCAGCCTGCTGCGGGCGAGCTACGAGGTGCTGAGCGGCGAGGCGATGCGGCTGGCGGGCGTCAAGCGGCGGGCGATCCTCGTCGGTGAAGGCCCGAGCCTCGCGCACCTGCGCCAGGCCGTCGGCTCGAACCGCAGCGGCATCACGTACGACTTCCTCGGCACGGTCTCCCACGGAGCGGGTGACGGGCAACTGCCGGTGCTCGGGACGTTCGAGACGCTCCCTGCCGTGCTCGCGAACACGCACGCCGTCGACGAGCTGATCCTGACGGATGCCGATTTCAGCGAGCGGCAGCTGCTCGAGATCGTCGAGCAGGCGCACCGCCGCGGCGTGCAGGTCCGCGTGGCGCCGAAGACAACGGCGCTGCTCACGGAGCGCGCCGAGTACATCCCCGGTCAGGGCACGCCGCTCTTCGAGCTGCGACCGCCGGCGTTCGCGGGCTCGGACTGGATCGTCAAGCGGGCGTTCGACCTCGCCGTGAGCTTCCTCGTCGTCGTAATGGGCCTGCCGCTCTGGCTCTTGATCGCTGCGGCGATCAAGCTCAACTCGCGTGGCCCCGTGCTCTTCCACGACCGGCGGATCGGGCTCAACGAGCAGCCGTTCATGATGTGGAAGTTCCGGACGATGTACCAGGACGCCGCCGAGCGCCAGGAGCAGCTCGAGGGGGCGAACGAGGCCCAGGGGGCGCTCTTCAAGATCCGCGACGATCCGCGTGTCACACCGGTCGGGCGGTTCCTGCGTCGGTTCTCGATCGACGAGGTACCGCAGGTGCTCAACGTCCTGGGCGGCGAGATGAGCCTCGTCGGGCCGAGGCCGCTGCCCGTGCGCGACTACGAGCTGCTCGAGGACTGGCATCGCAAGCGCTATCTCGTGCTCCCCGGAATGACCGGGCTATGGCAGATCGCCGGTCGAGCCGATCTGTCCTTCGACGATCTCGTCCGCCTGGACTTCTACTACCTCGACAACTGGTCGATCTGGCTCGACATCTCCATCCTGGCCAAGACCGTGCCCGCGGTCGTGGCAGCGCGCGGCGCGTATTGACGCGCGCGTCTGCGGTCGTCGTCGCCTACCGCGCGGGCGAGGGCCTGGGCCGCCTGCTCGACTCGCTCGCGGAGCAGGAAGGGCTGCACGAGGTGGTGGTCGTGGACAACGGCGGCGGCGGGCCGGAGATCGAGGAGGCGCGGAGCCGGTCGGGCGTCCGCGTCATCGACCCGGGCGCGAACGTCGGCTTCGCCACCGGCTGCAACGTCGGCGCCGAGGCGGCCGAGGGTGAGGTCCTCGTCTTCCTCAATCCCGACACGGTCGCGGCGTCGGGCTCGGTGGCACAGCTGGCGCGCGCGCTCGAGGATCCGGCAATCGGGATCGTCATGGCCCGCCTGCGGCTCCTCGACCGGCCCGAGCTCCTGAATTCGAGCGGCCTGGAGCTGCACGTCAGCGGGCTCTCGTGGGCCGGCGGCTACGGCGATCCGGTGGAGAGCGTCGGCCGTGTCCAGGACGTGGCTGCGGCGAGCGGGACGGCGATGGCGATCCGCCGGGAGACCTTCGGCGAGCTGGGCGGCTTCACCGACGAGCTGTTCATGTACCAGGAGGATCTCCTGCTGGGCTGGAAGGCGCGGCTCGCCGGGTTGCGCGTGGTGGTCGATCCGGCCGCCGACGTCTACCACGACTACCAGTACGGGCGGAACGTGGCCAAGCACTACCTGCTCGAACGAAACCGGCTCGTCTTCCTGCTCTCGACGTACTCGCCGCGGCTCCTCACACTGCTGAGCCCCGTGCTGCTCTCCACCGAGCTGGCGATGGCCGCGCACGCGGCGCGGGAGGGCTGGCTGCGAGAGAAGCTGCGCGGCTGGGCGTGGGTCGTCGCGAACGCGCGCTGGCTGGCGCGTCAGCGGCGGGCGACGCAGCGGCTGCGTCGCGTGCCCGACAGCGAGCTCGCCGGTCTGCTGACCGCGACGCTTTCACCGGCGATGATCGATCTCCCCGGCGCGGCGAAGGCGGCCAACCGCGCCGTCGAGGCGTACTGGCGGCTGGCCCGGCGCGCGCTGTGACCGAGCTCTCCGTCGTCATGGTCAACCACAACGGCGCCGAGTGCCTGCCCGATGCACTGAGGGCGCTCGCCGAGAACACGACTGCGGCGGACGCCGAGTGCCTCGTCGTCGACTCCGCGTCGAGCGACGGCAGCTGGCAGGACGTCGAGCGGCACTCGCCGCGCGCCCGTGCGCTCCGCTTCGAAGAGAACATCGGCTTCTGCCGGGGCTGCAACGAGGGGGCGAAGGCGGCCTCAGGGAGGCTCGTCGCGTTCGTCAACTTCGACGGCGAGGTCGAGCCCGGCTGGGACACGCCGCTCCGCGAGCTGCTCCACGATCCGGGCGTCTCCGTCGCCACGGGCCTGCTGCTCGACAGCTCGGGGACGACGATCGAGGCCGCGGGGCTGGAGATCGCGCCGAACATGGCCACGTTCGGCCGTGACGAGCACGTCCCCCGCAGCGAGGCGGCCACCACGCCCTTCGACGTGACCGCCGCAAGCGGCGCGCTGCTGATGATGCGGCGGGACGAGTTCCTCGCGCTCGGCGGCTTCTACGAGCCGATCTGGATGTACGGCGAGGAGGCGGATCTCGCGCTGCGGGTGCCGGGCCGCGTCGTCCTGCACCCGGGCAGCGCCATCCGGCACGGCCACGGCGCCGCAGCCGGCCCGGCGAGGTCACGGACGCGGCTCTACTGGGGCTCGCGGAACCGGCTGTTGAACGCCGGCCGACACCTCCCTGCGCCCGCGCTCGTGCGCGCGGTCGCCGCGTCGGCGGCCTTCGACGCCGTGACCTTGGCGCAGGTACGGAGCCGGACGGCGGTCGGCGCCGTGCTGGCGGGGTGGCGCGACGGGCTGGGGTCGCTCCGCTCCGAGCGCCGGGCGCGGTCTCGTGTCGAGCGGTCGGAGGCAGCTGCGCGGCTGACTTCGCTTCGCGAGGCCGTCTCGCAACAGCGCCGCCTGGGTCGGCTGTGACGTCGCTGCTGCTCGTGGCGCAGTACGCGCCGCCGTCACCCCTGATCGCTGCACGCCGGATCGGCGGCCTCGCCAAGTACCTCGCACGCGAAGGGCTCGAGCTCACCGTGCTCACCTCGGCCATGTCCGGCGAAGGGCCGATCGAGGGAGCCGCGCGCGTCGTCCGTACGGCAGACCTCCTGGTCAGCCGGCTCAACTGGCGCCGCGGGAGTCTTGAGGCGCTCCGGGGCGGCGTGCCGGCCCCGTACAACCGCCGCAGCCGCCTCGAGGACATCGCAGTGCCCGACCTCGGCGCCGTCACCTGGCTGCCGTACGCGCTGCCGGCGGCGCTTCGCCTAGTCCGCCGCGAGCGCTTCGACGTAGTGCTGACCAGCTCGCCGCCGCAGTCGGCGCATCTGGTCGGCCGAGCGCTGCGACGGCGCGGGATCCCGTGGATCGCGGAGCTGCGGGACGGCTGGGCGTTCGAGCCGCCGAGGCCGCCGTTCCCGGCGCTGCAGCGTGCGCTCGACGGCCGCCTCGAGCGCTCGACCCTGTCGCGTGCCGATCTCGTGATCGGCGTCACGCAGCCGATCGTCACCGACGCTCGCACTCGCCTCGGCGTGCGCGCCGAGCTCGTGACCAACGCGTTCGACCCCGAGGAGGAGGTCGATCCTGCGGCCGCGGATGGGCTGCTGGCGGCGAGCCGGGTGAGCCTCGTCCACACCGGGCGGATGGCGGTCTCCGGCAGCACGCCGAAGCCGCTCCTCGACGCACTCGCGCTCCTGCCCGACCTCCGCGAGCGCCTCGAGGTCGTCCTCGCCGGCCCGCTCTCGGAGGACGAGCGCGGCCTGGTCGCAAGCGCCGAAGCCGACGGGCTCGTGCGGTGGATCGGCGCGCTCGATCGCCCCACCACGCTCGCGCTGCAGCGCGCGGCGGATGCGCTGCTCGTGGTCACGGAGGGCTCCTCGCGGAAGAGCGTCGCGACCGGGAAGCTCTTCGAGTACCTTGCCGCCCGCCGGCCGATCCTCGTCCTTGGCGAGGAGACAGAGGCCGCCCGGATCGTGCGTGAGACGGGAGCCGGTACGGCGACGTCCGCGACCCATCCCGACGCTGTCGCCGCGGCGATCAGGGAGCTGGTCGAGCGTCCGCCGAAGCCGCCGACGGCTGCGGCGATCGAGCCTTACGGCTTCCCGGCCGTCGCAGGTCGCCTGGCCGTGCTCGTCGACGAGGTCGTCTCGACGAGCGAACGCAGCCAGACCTCGACGTTGTAGGCGCGCCAGATCCCGTCGGGGTCGCGCCAGGAGCCGGCGCGGGCATCCGCCTCGACCTGGGCCGTGTCGTAGAGGCCACGCGAGCGCGCCTTCGGGTCGAGGAGCACGTCGGCCACGTGGGCGCGCAACGCCGGCTGCTCGAGCCACGTCCGCTGGGGCGGCTCGAAGCCCGACCTTGTCGGTGCGGTCGAGGATCGCGTCGGGCACGAGCCCCCGCGCGGCGTCGCGCAGGATCCGCTTCGTCGTCCCGCGGCTGTAGAGGAACGAGGCGGGTAGCGAGATGGCGAGCTCGGCGATGCGGCGGTCGAGGAACGGCAGCCGCACCTCGCGGCTGTGCGCCATCGAGCTGCGGTCGGCGTAGCGCAGGAGGCTCGGCAGGCTCGTGTCGAACGTCTCCGCGAGCAGCTCGCGGCCGAGCGGCGACCCGTTGCCGAGCCCCAGCGACGGGCGTTCGGCCGGCGCCGTCGCTGCCACGAGGTCGGGCGCGGCGTACGCGGTCGCGGAACGGCGCCGGTAGAGGCGGCGCAGCCGATCGGGCAGGAAGTCGATCGCGAGCGACTGCGCGATCGCGGCCGCCCGCGTCGGGGCTCCTGCCACCTCCCGGAGCGCTTCGAGCCGGGGCACGGAACGCAACGCGAACCCGATCGCGGTCGGGTACCCCGCGAACAGCTCGTCGCCGCCCTGCCCGTCGAGCAGCACGGTCACGCCGGCCTCCTTCGCGCGGGCCATCACGCACCACTGCGCGTAGATCGAGAGCGACCCGACCGGCTCCTCGTGGTCGAGCACGAGCCGGGGCAGGTCGTCGAGGAGCGAGGACGGCGCCGGCTCGACCCGGTGGTGCTCGACGACGCCGGCTCGCTCGGCCACCTGGGCCGCGTAGTCCCACTCGTCGCGCGCGAAGCCGGGGAAGCTGGCGGTGAACGCGTGCCTGCGGTGGTCGCCGGCGAGCTTCGCGCTCAGCGCGACGACGGTCGAGGAGTCGATGCCGCCGCTCAGCGAGGTGCCGACGGGTACGTCGCTCCGCAACCGGAGCCGGATCGAGTCGAGCAGCAGCTCGCGGAGCTGCTCGACCGCGTCGCCGTACGCGGTCGGCGCCTCGACGCGCTGCGGCGTCCAGTAGCGCCGGGCGTCGACCGAGCCGCCCTGCCAGCGCAGGACGTGAGCGGCAGGGAGCCGCTCCACGCCACGGAAGAACGACCGATGGATCTCGGGCATCGCACCGCGCGTCAGGAAGAGGGCGACCGCATCGTCGTCGGCGGCAGCGGCGACGGCCGGATCGTGCAGGATCGCCTTGATCTCAGACCCGAAGACCAGCCGCTCGCCGACGGTGGCGTAGTAGAGCGGCTTCTCGCCGAAGGGGTCGGTCGCCAACGTGAGCACTCGCTCGCCCTCGTCCCAGACCGCGAACGCGAACATGCCGTTGAAGCGCTCCAGCGCCCCGTTACCCCACTCCGCCCACGCGTGCAGGAGCACCTCGGCGTCGCCCTCGGTCTCGAACTCGTGCCCGAGGCCGCGCAGCTCGTCGCGGAGCTCGCGGTAGTTGTAGATCTCGCCGTTGAAAACGAGGTGCAGCGAGCCCAGGTGGAGCGGCTGGTTCGAGCGCTCGTGCAGGTCGATGATCGCGAGTCGCCGAAACGCGAGCCCGGCGGTCGCGTCGCTCCAGACGCCCTCACCGTCGGGGCCGCGGTTCTCCATCGTCGCCGCCATGCGCTCGAGCAGCGCCCGGTCGGGCGGAGCGCCGCCGGCGATTCCCGCGATGCCACACATCTGCGGTCAGGATACGGCTCGGACCCCGCCGTTCCTCGATCCCCCGCATGAAGATCGTCCACGTCACGACGCTCCACGCGCCGCTCGACGTGCGGATCTTCGTCAAGGAGGCACGTTCCCAAGCCGCCGCCGGGCACGAGGTGCACCTGGTCGCGCCCGGGGCCTCGGGCACCGAGGACGGCGTGCAGCTGCACGACCTCGGAGCGCGAACCGACGCCGGCGTCGGCGCGCTCGGCAGGCGGCTCCGCGCCGCCTGGCGCGCTGCACGCCGACTGCGGGGCGACGTCTACCACCTGCACGAGCCCGAGCTGATCCCGCTCGGCACGCTGCTCAAGGCGACCGGCGCGCGGGTCGTCTACGACGCGCACGAGGAGACGCCGCTCGAGGTACGGGCCATGCATCCGGACCGACCGCTCCTCGGCCGCGGGCTCTCGCTCGGCTGGTCCTTGGGGGAGAAGGTCGTCGGCATCACGGCCGACGGAGTCGTCGCGGCGACTCCGTCGATCGCACGGCGGTTCCCGGCTCGCAAGACCGTGGTCGTCCGCAACTTCCCGACGGCCGCCGAGGCGGAGCGCTTCGCCGGCCCGCGGCACGCCGAGCGGCCGCCGAACGTCGTCTACCTGGGCGGCCTCACCGAGATTCGCGGCGCGCGCGAGATGGCGGCGGCGATCGACCGCGTCGAGTATCCCGGCGCCAGGCTCGTCCTCGCCGGGACGGGCGACACGGAGATTGCGGGCGACCGGATCGACGTCCGCGGCTGGCTCCCCCGCGAAGGCGTGGCCGAGCTGCTCCGCGGCGCCCGCGTCGGCCTGCTCGTGCTGCGCCCGGTGCAGGCGCACCTGGAGTCGCTGCCGATCAAGCTCTTCGAGTACATGGCCGCAGGGATCCCGGTCGTAGCCTCCGACTTCCCCGCCTGGCGCGAGCTCGTCGGCGACGCGGGCGTGCTCGTCGACCCGCAGGACGTGGACGCGATCGCAAGGGCGATCGACACGCTGCTCGCGGACCCCGTCGCGGCCGAGGCAATCGGCGCCCGAGGGCGCGAGGCGGTCGCGGAGCGCTTCGGCTGGGAAGGCGAGGCCGAGCGGCTGCTCAGCCTGTACGAGCGCCTCGAAGCCTAGGGACCATCCCACGGGCGAAGCGCGCCAGTTCGCGCAGCTCGTCGCGGCCGATCGCACCGCTCACGACCACGGCACCCACGAAGGCGACGATCGCGGCCAGCTTGACGGCGGCCGCGGCGACACCGTCCACGGGGAGGGCGGCGGCGAACGCGGCCGCGATCGCCAGCCCGATGATCGTCAGCACCTTCACCGGCTCGAACGGCGTCGGGTAGACGCGCTGCGCGGCCCAGTAGTAGAGGACGGCGAGCACCGCGTAGCCGGCGGCGGAGGCGAGTGCCGCGCCGACGATCCCGAACGGCGGGATCAGTGCGAAGTTGAGCGCCACATTGGTCACCGCGGCCACGGTCGCCAGCACGCCCACGTAGATCGTCCGACGCGCCAGGCCGATGCCCGTCAGCAGCACCGCCGAGGCGCCGTAGGCGATGGCGCCGAACGCCAGCGGCCCCACCGCGCTCGGCGCCTCGTCGTAATCAGGTGCGAACAGCGCGACGAGCTGGTCCGCGAACAGCGTCAGGACGAGCGCCCCGAAGCCGAGCGTGAACGCGAGATAGGTGAGCGTGCGCCCGCGCACGAGCTTCTCCTGTTCGGGCTGCTCCGAGTAGACGGACAACAGGTACGGGCCCAACGCAAGGACGAACGCCGTCATCGCGAGCACGAGCACCCCGGACAGACGGTTCGCGATCGCGTACTGGCCGACCGCGTCCAGGTCCTCGAGCCGGCGCAGGATCAGGCGATCGACGAGCAGGAGCGCCCAGGCGGACACCGCGGCGGGGACCAGCGGCAGACCGAAAACGACCAGTGCGCGCAGCTCGCGCCGCGAGAAGCGCCCTGCGAGGTCGCTCCGGATCGCGAGTGCGCCGTACATGGCAGCGAGGACGCTCGCGATCAGCGTCCCGAGGAAGACGCCGTCGACGTCCATGTCGAACACGACGACGGCGATCACGCCGAGCGCGCCGGTCAGGAGCGCCGTGAGCGTCGCCGAGACGAGGAAGTGCCCGGTCCGGAAGCCGAGGCGCATGATCTCGCGCTCGTAGGTGGCCAGCGTCAGCGCAGGGATCGTCGCCGCCACGATCAGGACGAGCGTGTCCTCGTCGGCCCGCTCGAGCACGTGGTCGGCGATCGAGTCCTTGAAGAGCGCCAGGATCCCGCCCACCGCGACGGCGAGCGCGAGCGTCGCGCAGAGACCTGTGAAGACGACGTTCCGGCGCGCTTCAGCCTGCTCCGGCCGATACTCGTAGAACTCCCGCTGCGCCGCCGCCGAAAGGCCGGCGTCTGCCACGACGAGCGCGATGCTCGTGAGGACGAGGCCGAGCTCCAGCACGCCATACTCCGACGGGCTGAAGACGCGGGCGTAGATCGGCAGCGTGATGACGCCGACGAGCGGGACGACGAACCCCGAGAGCCCGTACGCCAGCGTGTGCTGCGCGAGCGTCGACGTGTGGTCTGCACGCTCGCTCGACGGCACCGCCGAAACCCTACGGTGCCTCAAGGACAGCGGCCTCCGCGCCGATACGGAAGCTGTGAGAGAGCGCACGGCCCTGCGGTTCCTGGCGATCCTCCCGGCCCTCGACGAAGAGGGCTCGGTTGCGTCCGTGATCACGGAGATCGCGGCGCTCGACCCGCGCTTCGAGATCCTCGTCGTCGACGACGGCTCGACCGACGCGACCCGCGAGCTCGCCCTGGCCGCGGGCGCCCGGGTCGTCAGCCTCCCGTTCAACCTGGGAATCGGAGCTGCGGTGCAGGCGGGCTTCGAGTACGCGCGCCGCAACGACTTCGACGTGGCCGTCCAACTGGACGCCGACGGCCAGCACGACCCCGCCGACCTCGCGGCGCTGCTCGGTCCCGTCGTGAGCGGCGACGCAGACGTCGCTGTCGGCACGCGCTTCGCAGGCGAGCGCCAGTACCGCCCGTCGTTCGCGCGCCGTCTCGGCATCGGGCTCTTCGCGCGGCTCGTCTCCCTGATCGTGCGCCAGCGCGTCACCGACACGACCTCCGGCTTCCGCGCGCTCAACCGCCGCGGGATCCGCTTGTTCGCTGCCGAGTACCCGCACGACTACCCGGAGGTCGAGGCCACCGTCCTCGCCCGCCGGCACGGCCTGCGCCTGACCGAGGTGCCCGTGCTGATGCGCTACCGCGTCGAGGGCCGCTCGTCGATCACGGCCGCACGGTCCGTCTACTACATGGTCAAGGTCTCGCTCGCCCTGATGATCGGCCTGTTCCGCCGCTACCCGGCTCTGGAGACGCGATGACCTCGATGCGCGCGTCCACCGTCGCGGCGCTGGCCGCGCTGCTGCTGATCGGGGTCGTGCTCGAGCTGATCCGCTCCCGCCGCCTGCAGGAGCGCTACGCGCTGCTCTGGCTGCTCACAGGCGGCGTCATCCTCGTGCTTGCGGTCTGGCGCGACCTGCTCGGGATCGTCTCGAGCGCGATCGGCGTCAACTACCCGCCCTCGGCCCTGTTCGCGGTCGGCACCGTGTTCATCCTGGTCGTCCTCCTCCACTACTCGACCGTGATCTCGAAGCTGTCCGAGACGAACAAGGTCCTCGCGCAGCGGCTTGCCCTGCTCGAGACCGAGCTGGACGAGCACAAGGCCGACCAACCGGCCGCCAAGCGCGTCGCCTAGCATCCTCGCGCGGTGGCGCGCGCACTCATCACCGGCATCGGGGGCCAGGACGGCTCCTACCTGGCGGAGCTGCTGCTCGCCAAGGGCTACGACGTCGTCGGCACGGTTCTCGGCTCGCGGGAGGCCTCCGTCGCACGCGTCGTCGAGCTGGACCTCGAGGATCAACATGCCGTTGACGAAGCACTCGCCGAGCTGGAGCCGGACGAGGTCTACCACCTGGCCGGCGTGTCCTTCGTACCGGCCTGGTGGGAGGACCCGGTCGGGCTGAGCCGGTCGGCCACGTCCGCAACGGCCGCTCTCCTCGACTCGCTCAGGCGTACACGACCCAACGCTCGGCTCTTCTACGCCTGCTCGGCCGACATCTTTGCGGGCTCCTCGGAGGAGCCCCAAACCGAGACGACCCGGCCCGCGCCCCTGACGCCGTACGGCGCGGCGAAGGCGTTCGGGCTCTACCTCGTGCAGAGCTTCCGGCGCCAGTACGCGCTCCACGCCTCGGCGGGGATCCTCTTCAACCACGAGTCGCCGCGGCGGCCGGCCCACTTCGTCACGCGCAAGATCACGCGCGGCGCGGCGGCGATCAGCCTCGGCCTCGAAGACCGTCTCGTCCTCGGGAACCTCGACGCGAGGCGTGACTGGGGCTTCGCCGGCGACTACGTGCGTGCGATGTGGCTCGCGCTCCAGCAGGAACGGCCCGACGACTATGTGGTCGCGACCGGCCAAGCGCACACCGTCGAAGAGCTCGTCGCGGCCGCGTTCGCGGTGGTCGAGCTCGACTGGCGCGAGCACGTCGAGAGGGACGAGTCGCTGGGACGAGGCTCGACGGACGCGCCTGTGCTTCGCGGCGACGCAACGAAGGCACATGAGCGGCTCGGCTGGCGCCCCGAGGTGGGCTTCGACCAGCTCGTTCGCCTGATGGTGGAGGCAGATCTCAGCAACCTTCGCGTGCACACACAGGCGTAGGCGTGCGGAGCTTCCTCACCCGCAGCGGCGTCGGCGTCGTCGGGCTCGCAGCCTCGGCGCTCTTCCTCTGGCTTGCCGCCCGGGGTGTTGACGTCGACCTCTTCTGGCAGGGAATCCGCGAGTGCGACTACCTGCTGCTCGTGCCCGCCCTCCTCGGGGCCGGTGTCGGCACCGCAATCCGAGCCCTTCGCTGGCAGCTGCTGTTCTCGCCGGCGACCAGACCGCCGCTGGGAGCCGCGACACGGGCGCTGCTCGTCGGCCAGCTGTTCAACCTGGTGTTGCCCATGCGGGCGGGCGAGGCGGCCAGGATCGTCGTGCTGCATCAGGAGGCGGGTACCTCCCGCGCGGAGTCGCTCGGGACCGCGGTCGTGGAGCGCCTGTACGACGTCCTCGGGCTGCTGTTCTTGCTCCTCGTGGCCACGCCGTTCCTGCCGGAGGTCACGTGGCTGCGTCGCGCGGCCCTCCTGGCGGCGGCGCTGCTCGTGCTGGCCGCGGTTGCCGCAGTGGTCGTCGCCCGCTACGGCGCGCGCCCCGTGCGCGTGGTCCTACGGCCAGTCGCGCGCCTTCCCCGCGTCTCGCCGGCTCACGTGGACGGCTTTGCCGAGCGGCTGGTCTACGGGCTCGGCGCCCTCCACCAGGTACGTCTGGCAGCGCCCGCGTTCCTCCTCGGCGTCGCCTCGTGGCTCGTCCTCGCCCTCTCTTGCTGGTTCGTGCTGGCAGCCTTCGATCTCGGGCTCGGGTACAGCGCGGGCCTCCTGATCCTCGTCACCACGACGCTCTCGCTCGTGATCCCGTCCGCGCCCGGGGGCGTCGGCGTGTTCGAGGCGGGCGGCGTCCTGGCGCTTAAGGCGTTCGGCGTCGACGAGTCGACCGCGTTGTCGGCGACCGTCGTGCTCCACGCGCTGATGGTCTTCCCGATGGTGATCGCCGGCGCCGTCGTCCTCCACGGCCACGCGCTGCGCCTTCGTTCCGCGCGAGAGCTCTCCTAACCCGCGAGCCACCGGCGTGGCCTACGATGCGCCTCCATGGCGAGCCGTCGAGCGCTGATCACTGGCATCACCGGCCAGGACGGCTCGTACCTGGCCGACCTGCTGCTCGAGAAGGACTACGAGGTCTTCGGCATGGTCCGGCGAGCGTCGACGGAAAACTTCGAGCGGATCGAGCACCTCGTCGACCGCGTGAACCTGGTTCAGGGCGACCTGCTCGACCAGGCCTCGCTCACCTCGGTGCTCGAGGAGTCACAGCCGCACGAGGTGTACAACCTCGCCGCGCAGAGCTTCGTCCCCACATCCTGGAACCAGCCGGTCCTGACCGCGGAGTTCACGGCCGTGGGCGTTACGCGCCTGCTGGAGGCGATCCGCCGCGTCGACCCCTCGATCCGCTTCTACCAGGCGTCGTCGTCGGAGATGTTCGGCAAGGTCCGGCGAGACGCCGCAGAACGAGCTCACGCCGTTCTACCCGCGCTCCCCCTACGGCGTAGCCAAGGTCTACGGCCACTTCATCACCGTCAACTACCGCGAGTCCTACGACCTCTTCGCCGTGTCGGGGATCCTGTTCAACCACGAGTCACCGCGCCGAGGGCTGGAGTTCGTGACTCGGAAGATCAGCGACGGTGTGGCCAGGATCAAGCTCGGGCTCGCCGACGAGCTGCGCCTCGGGAACCTCGACGCCAAGCGCGACTGGGGCTACGCCGCCGACTACGTGCTCGCGATGTGGCAGATGCTGCAGGCTCGTGAGCCCGCCGACTACGTCGTCGCCACCGGCGAGACCCACTCGGTGCGGGAGTTCGCCGAGCTCGCCTTCGCGCACGCGGGCCTCGACCACGAGCGGCACGTCGTGGTCGACCCGAGTTCCTCCGCCCCGCGGAGGTCGACCACCTTGTCGGTGACGCAACTCTGGCGCGAGAGCACTTGGGCTGGCAGCCCCGGGTGTCGTTCCGCGACCTCGCCGAGCTGATGATCGACGCCGACGTCGAGCGGCTTGCGGCGGCCAGGGCTCGCCCCGAGCTCGCCTAGCGCTCGAGCAGCGGCTCGAGCGCCGCTCGCGCTCGTGGCGCGAGCACGTCGGGCCTCAGCTCGGCCAGGCGCGCCTCGGCCGCATCGAACAACACGCTTCGGGTCGCGGTCGACGAAGCCAGCTCGTGCAGCGCCTCGGCGACGAGCGGCAGGTCGACATCGTCGAGCACGAGGCCGGCGCCGCCGAGCGTCTCGGGGACGGCGCCTGCGCCGCGCGCTACCACAGGCACACCGTGCGCGAGGGCCTCGACCAGCGGCGCGCAGAACCCCTCGTGCTCCGACATCGACAGGTAGACGTCGGCACTGCCGTACCAGGCGTCCCTCGCCTCGGTAGAGATCGAGCCGGTGAAGTGGACGTTCCGTGCGCCGATGCGCGCGACCAGAACGTCGAGCGCATGCCGGTAGTTCTCGAATCCCACGTCCGAGCCGACGAGCACGAGCGACGCCTCGGGCGCGTGGCGGCGCTGGTAGAGCGCGAACGCCTTGACGACGTCCTCGAGCCGCTTGTTCGGCACGACCCGGCCCACCGTGAGCACCACTGGATCGTCGTTCGGGTCACGTCGGGTCAGCTCGGCCGGCAGTTGCAAGAGCAGCGGGACGACGGTCGCCTCGCCGAGTCCCGCCTGGCGCAGGTCGGCCGCGTTGAAGCTCGAGTCGGCGACCAGCGCCTGGACGCGCCCCTGGAACACGGGTAAGGCTGAGCGGCCTCGGTCGCAGAGTTCTGCGACCGTGGGGTTGAAGTCGCGGAGGAGCTTGCCCGGCGTGATGTTGTGGTACCAGAGCGCAACGGGCCCATTCGCCTCGAGCGCGACGTCCACGGTTGGGCTCCAAAGCGCGTAGCGCAGCAGGATGGCGCCCTCGTTCACGATTCGCCTGCCCTCGTTGTCGAGCGGCTGCGCGGCACCCATCAGGTCCGGGTGGACGTGCTCCGCGACGATCTCGCTCCTGTGGCCCCAGCCGCGCAGGACGTCGCGCCAGGCGAATGCCTGCCCCGTGATCGCGTCGTGGGGCTGGGCCGCCGGCAGGAGCTGGTGGATCGCCGTCATGGTGCGTCCGGAATCCTCGCGGATGGGTCTGGCGCTGCGCTGCCCCTCAGTAGCATGGCGCCGTGCCCGACGCTGTTCGCCGGCACGGAGGCCTTGCGCTCCGTGTGCTCGTCTCCGCGCTTCTCCTGGGCGTCGTCCTCGCGTACGCGAACGTCTCGAAGGTCGTCGACGCGCTGCGCGACGGCGACTGGAGCTGGTTCGTCGCGGCACTCGTCTTGATGAGCCTCGTCGCGGTCGTGGGCGGCATTCGCTGGCAGCTGCTCCTGCGGGAGGCGGAGGTGGAGGTGCCAACCGTCCGGGCGGTGCGCGCATTTGGCGCGTCCCTGTTTTTGAACAACGTCCTCCCGACGTCCTTCGGCGGCGACGCAACCCGCGCCTGGCTGGTCGGCCGCGAGAGCGGCCGCATGCTCAGGTCGGCGGCGTCCACGGTGGTCGACAAGGCCACCACTCTCGGTTGCCTGTTCCTGCTGGCCTGGTTGGCTGTCGCGGTTGATCGGAGCTCGGTCCCCAGCTCGCTGGTGCATGTGCTCTTCTGGGTCACGATCGGCCTCGGGGCGGCCACGCTCGTAGCGGCCCTGACCGCGGCCGGGGTGCGGCCGGTCGTACGCCGTCTGCCTCATCGCCTGGCGGAGATGATCCGCGAGACGTGGATGACGCTCCGTCTTTGGGCCAGGTCGGGCGCGCTCATGGTCTGGCTCCTCGTCCTCGGCCTGCTGTACCAGGGCCTGGCCGTGCTCGCCCTGGTGGCGGTCGGCAAGACAGTGGCGGTCGACCTCTCGTTCGCGCTGGCAGCGGTGACGGCGGCAATCGTCGTCGTCGCGATGCTCATTCCGGTGTCGATCGGCGGGCTGGGCGTTCGCGAGGGCGGCTTCGTGCTCCTGCTCGGCGAGGCCGGGATCGACGGAGCGGACGCAACGGTGGTCTCGCTTCTCAGCGCGGCGACGATGCTGCTTTCGAGCGCGGCAGTCGTCGGTATCACCGCCGCCTACGACATGCGCGTACGCGCTACGAAGGCCCAGCCGGCGCCGCGCCAGCCGTCTGCTTAAGGACGAGCCGTGATCTCGGTGCTCATACCGGTGAAGGACGGCGGCTCGGATCTGCGTCGCTGCCTCGAGGGAATCACGCGCCAGCAGACCGCCGAGGAGGTGGAGACGCTCGTCGTCGATTCCGGATCGACCGACGGCAGTCGAGAGCTCGCCCAGTCGATGGGAGCCAGGGTGCTCGAGGTCGAGTCCGCCGGCTTTCTGCACGGCGCGACGAGGAACCGTGCCGCCCAGGAGGCGCGCGGGGACCTCCTGGTGTTCACGACGCAGGACGCCTACGCCGCCGACGAGCGCTGGCTGGAGCGGCTGTGCGCGCCGCTGCGCGCGGACGAGGACGTCGCCGGCGTCTACGGCCGCCAGCTTCCGCACGCCGACGCGTCGCCGCCCGAGCGCTTCTTCCTCGATTTCCTCTACGGGCCGGAGCCGCGGGTGCAGCGCGCGGGCGGCCCGTCGGAGCTGTCGCTGCGGACCACGCTTTTCTCGAACGTCAACTCGGCGATCACGCGCTCGTTCTGGGAGCGGTTTCCGTTCGCCGACGATTTGTTCTTCGCCGAGGATCAGGACTGGTCTCGCCGCGTGCTGCTGGCGGGGCACCCGATCCGCTACGAGCCGGAGGCCGCGGTACGCCACTCGCACGCGTACACGCTGACCAGCGCCTTCAAGCGCTTCTTCGACACGGGCGCGTCCGCCGACCGCGGCTTCCTCGCCGGCGGCTCGTCCTCTTCGAGGTCCTCCGCCGCGAGGCGGGCCGCTACGCACGCGAGGAGGTCGCCTGGCTCGCTCGCACCGGGCAACGCCGCTGGATTCCCTACACGGCCGCATACGAGCTGGCGAAGTTCGCGGGCGTCCAGCTCGGCGCGCGTCACCGCAGGCTGCCGCTGTCGCTCAAGCGCCGCTTCTCCTTCTACCCCGCCTACTGGGAGCGCCAGGCGGAGCTCGAACGCGACCGTACAATCGCCACGTGACGAAGACCGCGGACGGACTGTACGAAGTCAACACGCGGCCTCACGGCAGCCACGAGAAGCTGCTCGACCTGCTGGGGCGACCCGAGCGGGTGCTCGACGTGGGCTGCGCCACCGGCTATCTCGCCCGCCGGCTCAAGGAGCGCGGCGCCACCGTGGTGGGCGTGGACCTCGACGAGCGGGCTGTAGCCCAGGCCCGCCCCTTCTGCGAATCCGTGCACGTCGGCGACGTGGAAACCATGGAGCTGCCGTTCGAGCCGGCGAGCTTCGACACCATCGTCTGCGGCGATTTGATCGAGCACCTGCGCGATCCGCGGGCCGTCCTTGCGCGGCTGCGTCCATTTCTGCGGCCCGGGGGCCGCCTCGTGCTCAGCACGCCGAACATCGCCAACTGGGCGATGCGACTCGGCCTGCTGTTCGGCCGCTTCCGATACACGGAATGGGGAATCCTCGACCGCACGCACACGCATCTGTTCACGCGCAAAACGCTCATTGAGTGCCTCGAAGCGGCGGGCTACCGCCTGAGCACCTTCGACTACACGGTGCCGGTGCCCGTGCTCTCGACACCCCGCGTGGAGGCCGCCGCCCACGCGATCGGACGCGCCCGCCCGTCGCTCCTCGCCTACCAGTTCGTCGTCGCCGCCGAGCCCGATCCTGCTGCCCAGGCGCTACGACCTGTTGGCGCGGTGGAAGCGCCGGCGCCGTTGCTTCCGCAGCACTAGGTGCACACTCGTCATGGCGAGCTCGCCGTCCGCCAGGACGATGTGCGGCACTTCCGGCGACGTCTCCTGCAACGTGACTGCTTCCGGGATCTGCAGCTCGGTGGCGAGGGTCGCCTCCGAGAGGCGGACGTCGAGCGGCTCCACGAGCTCCCACGCATACGGCCGGGCGATGAGCTCGTCGATCTCGTCGGCCGAGAAGAGGAGCGTGCCGGGCATCCCAGGTCCGGGCCCGCGCAGGCGGTACTCGCTGGAGAGGGCGGCGATCCCGCCCGGCTTCAGGACGCGCACCACCTCGGCGAGGGCTCGCCCGAGGTCGGAGTGGCCGCCGAAGTGTTCGATCGAGCCGGACGAGTACACGGCGTCGAAACTGGCGTCTTCGTAGTGCAGTTCCCGAGCGTCCATATGCTGGACGACGAGACGGCGTGGGTTCCAGGCGCCGACGGCGTGCTGACCGGGTGTGAGCATCATGCTGCGCGGCGCATCGACCTCCCAGCCGGCTGGCTCCAGATAGCGATCGGTGGCGAAGACGCGGCGCGCGTGGTTCGTCAGCCAGAACGTTGTCGTCTCGGTGCCGGCCCCAACGCCGAGAACCTCGGCTCCGGGGTGCACGCCGCCGAGCTCGACGAGTGCCCGTGCCGACTGCGCGATCTCCCAATACTTGCGGTGAACGCGCTCGCGTTCATGTTCCGGCACCAGCTGGCTCTTGTACCGGCGCAGGCTCGGATCGGCGAAGTCCTCGAACTCGCAGAGCTTGCAGTAACCGAGCAAGCGATGCCGCTAGGTCGTGGCGGACGGCGTTCTCGCGATCCGGCGATCATAGTTGCGCGTCGGCGGCGGGCCGCTCCCGCCGGCTGAGAAGCATCACCTGGACGAACAGCGCGCCGACGAGCACCGTGCCCGCGATCCAGACGAACGCGAGCGGCCAATCTCGGAAATGGCCGGGCGGACCTGTGGCGGCGGTCAGCGGCTCGACCTGGATCGGGCCAGTGGACAGCGTTCCGCGACCGTAGTAGTAGACCCGCGGCTCGATCAGGACGTCGCCCGGCGTCGCGAAGGACAGCGTCACGTCGGTCAGGCGCCGGGGCTCGAGCTCCTGGCCGCGGACGATCTCCCGCGCAAGCACCGTGGCACCCTGGCCGATCACCTCCACCAGGCCGACGACCCCCGGAGTCGGCGACGCGAGCGAGAACCTCGCCCGGTACGCGCCGCTCTTCAGGGTCCCGTACGTGCCGTAGAGCACGAATCCCCCCTTGTCGCGTCCAGCCCTGGCTGCCACGCGGTCTCGCCGCACCCTGCCCGTCTGGGATTTCGCCTGGCCGGGGGCGACCGTCAGATACTGCGCCGGCTGCGGGGGCAGCGTCACCGGGAAAGCAGTCGCGATGCTGCGCAGCCCGACGATCGTCTGCCTTTCGCCCGCTGGATACAGGCCCAAGTAGTTGTCTACGGCGGACGCCGCGAGGATGAGCGACCCCGCGAGGAGCGGGACGAAGACGAAGCGGGCCAGGCGTATTTGCTGGATCACCAGTGCCAGCGGAACCGCGATGAGCGGGATGACGATGATCAGGTAGCGCGCCGGCAGACCCCAACCGCCCGCCGGTCCGGCGCTGGCGAGGATGACCTCGTAGCCGGCCGCGGCCGCGATGCAGGCGACCGCGGGCCACCCGAACCAGACGACCACGCAGCCCAGCGCCGCGAGACCCAGCCAGTGCACGGGCGCGAACGGGATCCAGCCTGCCAGCGGGTTGAACAGGTCATGGATGCCGTAGTTGTAGAGGAACTTCCAGCCGCCCGAGCCGACGTTCGTGGTCGAGTACGCGTAGTACGGCGTCCGCGGGTCGGGGCTGCCGTACCAGTACCAGAAGGCGAGGAAGAACACGGCGAGGACGGCCGCGTACGGGCCGAAGACGGGTAGCGCGACCGTTCGCCACCGCTTCGCCGCCGTCCCCGCCCGCTGGCGGAGCTCGGCGCCGGCCGCGCGTAGCCCGCGGCTCTTCGCCTCGATGGCGCGCGTGTCTTCGGAGGTCGCGACGTAGATGAGGCCGAGCAGCAGGGCGGCGGAGATCGGGAAGTAGCGGACGTGCAGCCAGACGAGCGACGCGCTCGCCGTCGATGCGAGGGCGAGCGCCCAGGGGGAGGGCCGTCCGCGGACGAAGATTCGCAGCACGACGACCACGATGAGAGCAGCCGGAAGCTCAGGGTAGACCTGGCTCGAGAACGCGAGGATCGGCAAGCAGAAGGCTGTCGCGATCCAGGCGCCGATCCGGTAACGGCGGCGAAAGCCCAATTCGGCCAGCAGACGAAAGAGCTGATGGGCGAGCAGCGCCGCAATCAACACCATCATCAGGCGCGCACCGGTAAGACCCCAGAGACCGACTGCCGGCGCGAGCAACGCGGACAGACCGACGCCGTGCAGCGGTCGCAGCTGACCCGATCCCGTGTAGTCCGTCGCATGCGGAACGTGGCCGAGTGGCCACACGTTGACGACCCGGAGCGTGCGGTCCTTGCTCGCGTAATCGTTCGTCAGGTCGACGTCGCCGTCGAACGCGATGCTCTCAGCGACCAGCATGTAGTGCGGCTCGTCGCCCGAGCTGCTGGGATTCATGACGTCGAAGGCGACCAGATAGGCCACCAGCGCGACTGCGAAAGGCGCCAGCCAGGTGACGAGGCCCCACATCGTGAGGCGCTCGCGAACGCTTGTGGCGCGTGGTCCGGAGCCCACGGCCAGGTTCTGCTCTACGCTCGTCGCCATTTGGCCCGTGCGACCCCTACCGGCGCCGCAACCCAAGCACGCCAAGGAAGAGCGCGGACAGCACCGTCTGCATCCCGCAGGCGATCAGCGTCGCTCCGGGGATGACGATGCGCAGCGTGTCGGGGTAGTTGAGCTGACCGAAGCCCGCGTCGTTCCACGTGGTCACCGCGTACAGCGACAGGCCGAGACCGGCCGCGACGAGGAGCACGCCGACCAGCAAGGCCCACTCGAGGCGACGCGGCCGTTCCACGATCCTGCGGATGAGCGGATCCTCCGGGAGCAAGCCCTCGCTGATCCCGAACCACCGCGCCGTCAGGAAGAAAAAGATCGCCTCCAGGCCGACGATCACCGCCAGCGCGAAGTAGAGCAGCGTGCTGACGTCGAAACCGACGCCCGCGATCGAGCGCTCGCCTGGGATGAGCCACACCATCCCGGCCAGGCCGACAGCGAAGAGGACCAAGCCCGGATAGAGGAAGAGCCACCTAGGGCTGTAGAGCAGCAGCAGCCGCAGCGACTTCCACCCGTCCCGCCAGGTATTGAGGTGCGGGACGCGGCCTTCGGCGTCGGGCGAGAGCGTCGTCGGCACCTCCGTGACGCGGAGGCCCTGCATCGTGGCCTTGACGATCATCTCGATCGCGAACTCCATGCCCGACGAGCGGACGTCGAGTGCGGCGATCTTCTGGCGGTCGAAGCCGCGCAGCCCGCAGTAGATGTCGCCGCACGCTGTCCTGTAGAGACGGCGACTGATGAACGAGAGCGCGGGATTACCGAGCCACCTGTGCAGCTTGGGCATGGCGTCCGGGTGGATGCCGCCCTTGAAGCGGTTGCCGGCCACGAGGTCGTAGCCCTCGCGCAACTGCTGGACGAACGGCTCGAGCGCGCTGAAGTCGTAGCTGTCGTCGGCGTCGCCCATGATCACCCAGCGGCCGCGCGCTGCGGCGATCCCGCCGGTGAGCGCAGCTCCGTAGCCCCGCCTCTCGACCGGAACGACGCGCGCACCAAGCTCCTCCGCGATCTGCTGCGAGCCGTCGGTCGAGCCGTTGTCCGCGACGACCACCTCGCCGACGATCCCGATGTGCGCGAACGACTCCTGCGCCTTGCGGATGCAGATGGCGATCGTGCGTGCCTCGTTCAGGCACGGCATCACGACCGAGAGCTCCGGCTCGCGCGGCTCGTCTACGGCCTCCGCCGGCGTCGCTGTCGGCGCTGCCGAGCTCCGATCCAGCTCGGCCGCCGAACGCATACCTGCCCCCTCAGGCGTCATCGCGGGATCGTAGCCGCCGGTCCCCTTGATCAGCGCGTGAGGAAAGCCCCGTCTCGGCGCCGGGCGATCTCGTCGTAGGCCTCGACCGTCCGCTCCGCGATCCTGCGCCAGGAAAAGTCGTCGCGGATGCTCGGCCGGCGCAGGCGTTCGAGGAGCTCGCCGTCGGTCAGCGCCCGCACGAGCGCCGACCGAATCGCCGACGGGTCAGCCGGGTCGAAGAGCGCTTCCTCGCGGTCGACGAGCTCGACCAGCGACGAGTTCCGGCCGACGATCGCCGGGGCGCCGCAGGCAAGCGCTTCGACGACCGGCAGACCGAACCCCTCGTACAGCGAGGGAAACACGAACAGGGTCGTAGCCTGGTAGAGGCGGACCAGCTCCTCGTCGGTGACGTACCCGGTGAAGACGACTCTGTCGGCGATGCCGAGCGACTCGGCCAGCCCCGCGAACGGCCCGTTGACGTCCTCGAGCCCTAGCCGGCCGACGATCACCAGCTTGTAGCTCTGACGAAGCTCCTCGGGGAGGCCCGCGTACGCGGAGAGCAGCCCGCTGACGTTCTTGCGGTAGTCCATCCCGCCGGTGTACAGCAGGAACTCGTCGTCGATCTCCGGTCGTAGGTGCTGTAGTGCGGCCAGGGCGGCTGCATGGCTCTCCGGAGGCGCGAAGTTGTCGGAGACGCCACCGCCCGTGACGGTGAGCCGATCTGGACGAGAGCCGAGCAGCCGCACCGCGTCGTGCGCGGTCGCATGCGAGACGCTCAGGACACGCTCGGCTTGCCGCAGCAGCTCTAGCCTCGCCCAGTAGAAGCGTCGCACCGCCGGGTCGGGCATGTTCTCGTCCGGGAAGACCGCGGGGATCAGGTCGTGGAGCGTGACCACCAGGGCGGAGGAGCGAAGGTTTGGCGGCCACAGGCGGTCGAGGGAAACGGGCTCGAGCGGGGAGGGGATGTGGTAGATCGCATCGCCGGCGAACTCGGTGTCGTCCGCTGGTGAGAGCTGGCCGTGCCCGCTCAGCTCCTCGACCGGCGCAGGGACGGGCAGCGCGGGGTTCAGCACGAACCACGGCTCGATCTCCGGGTGCCAGCGACCCAGGGCGAGTGCGAGTTCGTGCACGTGCCGACCGATCCCGCGCTCGGCCGACCACGGGTTCTGCAGCGCCTGGATGTCGAAGAGAACGCGGATCGCCGTGATCAGTCGGCCGTCTTGGTTGCGGTGATCATCGCGACCGTCTCGGCGTTCGGGTCGAGCTCCTCGATCGGCTCTTCGACGGTGAGCCAGCTCGTGGCGCCGCGCCGCTGGACGAGCGTCAGGTCAGTCACATCCCAGCCGCCGAGGAGCTCGTCGAGCCCTTTGCGGTCGTAGACCCGGCCGCGCTCGTCGACCGATGGTCGGCCGACGGCGGTAGTCAGCACGAGCAGTCCGTCCGGCCGCGTCAGCTCGCGGATCCGCTTCATCGCCTCGAGGTCGAGGCGCTGATCGCTCGCATCCTGGTCGTAGGCGGCCGTGCCGATGTGCTCGATCGTCGACAGGCAGACGACCGCGTCGAACTCCCGGTCGTCCTGCCAGGCCTCGATCGCCGCGGCGACCACGCGAAGCCGTTCGTGC
Organism: uncultured Actinomycetes bacterium; assembly: GCA_963738205.1. Classification (GTDB taxonomy): domain Bacteria; phylum Actinomycetota; class Thermoleophilia; order Gaiellales; family Gaiellaceae; genus DATFQE01. The sequence goes on along the minus strand of CAVTVQ010000007.1, from coordinate 414,377 downwards.
GAGAGGGGGTTCGGCCGGGGGTCGACTGCGGTCACCTCGTACCCGAGCGTCGCGAGCGACAGGCAGACCGAGCTCTCGCTTGCCCCGACGTCCAGCACCTTGGCGCCGGCCGGGACACCGGACAGCGCGCGAAACGCGTACGGCACCTCGACGATTCGCTCGTTGACCCACCGCAGCTCGACCTCCCGCGGCTCGTACGCGACCAGGAGCGAGGGGTTGAACCATAGGTTGGCCTGGGCGGCATAGCCCTCATGGCTAGACGCGTAGTTGAGGATCCGGGCGGTGTTCGGGTCGAGCTCGTCCACGGAATGCGGGGAGTCCGGATCGAAGGCGACCCGCTGCCTGAGTTCGGCGAGCGCGCGCCCCTGCTCCTCGACGTGAGCGAGGATGGTGTCGAGCGAACGGCCTGTGAACGTGGCGATCTCGGTGGCGGCGGCCGCGTCGGCGGCGGCGATCCGTTTGATGCCGTCGATTTCCTGTAGGACGGCGCTGAACCGAGGATCGAAGAAGCGCCTCGCCGGCCACATGAGCCTCTTCGCAACTGATCGCACGCTGCCCTTGAAGGAGCGCGCGGGCGCGCTCTCAGCGCTCACCGAGCGGCTTTGGAGCAGTCACCGGAGGGCATCGCATACAGTCTGGCACACCATCGCCGGGGTCAGATCACACCTTGCTCGGACGCCTCTTCGGCACGTTGTCCGGGGAGCTCGACGCTTGAGCGGGCGCACCGGTCCGGCGCCCGTCGCGCTGACGCCCGAGGCCACTGCGAGCCCGCCGCAGCCGCATTCGGCGCTACCCGCGCATCTCCTGGACCGCGGTCTTCTCGAGGTCACCTCGCGGCAGGCGTCGCGGTCGATCTACCTCGGTGAGCAGACACTGCTCTGCCGCGTGCTGGGCAAGTACCTGATGTACGCCGACGCGCAGGAGACGGGCATCACGCCGCACCTGTCGATGGACGGTTACTGGGAGTCCTGGATCACGGTCGCGCTTGCTCGGACGCTGCGGCCCGGCTGGCATTGCCTCGACGTCGGCGCCAATCACGGTTACTTCACGCTCGTGATGGCGGACGCAGCCGGCCCTCAAGGCCGCGTCGTGCCGGTGGAGCCGACGCCGAGGCTCGCCGAGCTGCTGCGCGAGACGCTCGACGTCAACGGTTTCCCGAACGTGACCGTGGCGCGGAACGCCGCGACGGACACGGACGGCCGGAAGCTGCAGCTGGTCGTCCCTGCCCGGCGGAGCCTGAACGCCCGTCTCTCCCAGGAGGCCGGGCCGACGGACGCCGTGGTCGAGGTGGAGTCCGTGACCATTGACGCGCTGACTCGCGATTGGCCGCGGGTCGACCTGATCAAGATCGACGTCGAAGGAGCCGAGGAGAGCGTCTGGCGGGGCATGGAGCGGACGCTCGCCGACCATCCGGAGATCGTCGTGATCCTCGAGCTGAACGTCGACCGCTACGACGATCCGCGGAGCTTCATCGCCCTGATCCAGGAGGCGGGATTCCGGCTTCGCTACATCGACGTCGACGGCGAGATCAAGCCTGTGACCGTCGACGAGCTCGTGACCCGCCAGGTCGGCCAGGACTGGATGCTCTACCTCGCCCGGCGCTGACTGGCCGGGCCCGCTGAATTCTCGAGAACGCGGATCTTGTCCTCCAACTCGCGAATCCTTCTCTGGAATTCGCTCTCGAGCCGCTCGCGCGTGGCGATCTCGACCTCAAGCCGGTTCTCGACTTGCTCGATGGCCTCGTCTGCCTGCCGCGCCAGATCGTCGAAGACGAAGAGCTGCAACCTCAGCAACACACGCTTAACGAGCGTGATCGGCACGCCGATCACCGGCTTCGACGAGAAGCCGAGCTCCGGCCGAAACCGGACTCGAGCCCCTGCAGCCTGCTCAGCTGAGGGTGTCCGCAACTCGAAGCCGGAGAGATCGTCCGAGTAGGCGCCGGCGGCCCGCTCCTCGTTCAGCTGCTGCGTGAGGCGCGGGACTAGGTGCTCGACGTCAATCGGTGGCTGTGTGCGTTCCTCGGCCATCGCGGCGAGGGTACAGCGCCCAAAGGCCGATGCGTGCTTGGGGGCAAGCGGAGCGCAATCTGCCGCCGTGTCTATCCATGGGCCGATGATCAAGGACACGTCGCGCAACCTCCTTCGGAAAGTGGCGGCTGGAGTTAGCGGTGGGTCGCGGAGATGAGCATCTCTCCGCCGTAGAACGGAAGCACCCTGCCCCTTAGCACGCGAGCGACCGGCCGAAACGAGCGTTGCCAGCCCGCGCCACCGAAGGTCGCCAACTGGTCATAGACGAACTCGACCGGCAACCACTTCACATGGACACGCGTCCTCACATCCTCGAACCCTTCCTGCTCGAGCAACATCGTGAGCGCCCGTTCGCTGAACAGATGGATGTGCTCGACCGGGACTAGCGCCGGCCACGCGCCACGAAGGATTCGCGCGGCGACACTCGAGGCGTTTGGAGTTTGGAGGTAGAGCCGGCCGCCTGGCTTGAGCAACTCTCGCGTGCGGTGGATCAGTGCCGCCGGATCAAGCACGTGCTCGATCACGGCCATGATAGTGACTGCATCGAAGGACCTCGGCGCCAGGTCGACCGTCGCGATGTCCCCTTGGATGACGCGGCCGCCGAGGCGCTCGTTTGCTATCGCTGCGGCGTCGGCTTGCAGCTCGACGCCGTGTACTTCTACATCACGGTGGACGAGGATGGCGAGCAGCTCGCCCGTGAAACAACCGATGTCGAGCACCCGGCCACCGGGTCGTACGTCGATCCAGTCGGCGAGGTCGGAGTGGACGCGTCGGTAGGGGTCGGCAAACCGGCGGGCGACCTCGTAATTAGCGTGCCGGAACCGTGAGCGGTAGTGGTCATGGATCTGCTGCTCCGTCGGCAGCGGATCCAACGCGAGAAGCCCGCACATCTTGCACCGGCGGTACAGCCAGCTGCCTTTGCGCGAGCCGGCGGACCTGCTGGTGTCACCGCACACTACGCACAAGGCCGGACCCTCTGTGTCCATGACCCCATCCGAGCGATTGGGGGCCGGATTTAGGGCCTTTGCGGCTCTTTCAGCTTCGGCAGAGCCGTCAGGCCTGTCCTTGGGGCGGCGATGACTCGACACCGGTAATCAGCTTCAGCCGCTTGCGCGGACGGGGCGCCGCTCTTGATCCAGCATCCACTGGAATTCGGCTTGCAATCCGTCATGGACGGACGTCGTGGGGTCGAAGCCGAGATCGCGCCGCGCTCGCGATGTGTCGGCTCCGGTGTTCCAGACATCACCTTTCTCCGACTCGCGGCGACGCACCTCCAACGACCGTCCGGCGAAGGACGCGATGAGATCGAGCGCCTCGTTGACGCTCACGCGCGATCCGCCGCCGACGTTGTAGACCTGGCCAGGCGCGGCCGGCGCGATCGCAGCCGCCCGCGTCGCAGCGACCACGTCCGCTGCGAACGTGAAGTCACGCGTCTGCTCACCGCTGCCGAATACCACAAGCGGCTCCCTGCGCAATGCCGCACGGCAGAACCGATGGAACGCCATGTCAGGCCGTTGCCGCGGCCCGTACGTCGAGAAGTAGCGGAGCGAGATGGTCGCGACCCCATAGTTGCCTCGGTACAGGCCGCAGAGGTGCTCCGCGGCAAGCTTCGTCACGCCGTAGGGCGAAAACGGCCTCGGCAGAACGTCCTCGGGAGTCGGAAGCAGTTCGGCATCGCCGTAGACCGACGACGAGGAGGCGAAGACGACGCGCTTGTCCGGCCACTGCTTGGCAGCCTCGAGCAGCCGCTGGGTCGCGACGACGTTGTTCCTCGTGTATGACTCGAACCGGTCGCCCCAGCTGGTTCGAACGCCCGGCTCGGCGGCAAGGTGAAAGATCGTGTCGCACTCCTCGACAAGAGGGGCGAGTGGCGCTTCGGCGAGATCGAGTGTGAGGAACCGGAAGCTGTCGAACTCCTTCGCCGCCTCGAGATTTCTGAGCTTCACGTCGGCGTCGTATGTATCGATCAGACCATCGACTCCGACCACCTCGTGGCCATCGTTCAGCAGCGATTCGCTGAGCTGCGAGCCGATGAAGCCCGCGCATCCCGTTACGACCGCTTTCATCGCGCCCTTCGTGCAAGGAGCAGAGCACCAGCTGGAACGGCACAAGCCAGGAGAGATTCCGAAGCGGGCGTGCTGGCCGGCGCCGTCATCATCGGCTGGAGGATACGCGGCGCCCTCCAGCAGGGCGGCACACGCACAGCAGGTAGTCGTGATGGATGCGGAAGCGCTCGATCTTTTCGAGCTCGAAGCTCCCTGCGAGAGCGGCGAGGAGCTCATCCTCGCTGTGCGGAAAGCGGCCGAGGTCGAGTTGCCACAGGAGGTTGCTGCGCAGCCGTGGCCCGCGCACCGCGTCGACGAAGACAAAGCGTTCCCGCGTAACCCGTGCCGTCTCCTCGAAGCACGCCTTTAGCGCTTCATCTCGCAGATGATGCGACACCTCGACCATCACCCCCCAGTCTGCCGCTTGAGACTTGAAGGGAAGACGCGAGGCATCTCCGAGTACCGCGAGACAATCGATCCCCTTGGAGAGCAGTCCGCGAAGCTTCAACGTGTCGTTGTCAAACCAGATGTAGCGTGCATCTGGCGGAAGCAGCCCGCCTACCATGCCGGTACCGGCGCCGATGTCGAGCACCGCGGCGCCGCCGACGCCGTCGAGCTCATTTTGAACTTGTTCGGCGACCTTAGGGCCGCCGCCGTGAGCCTGCTGGAAGTCGTAGATGCGGGGGTCCCCGAGAAGGGCGTAATGGAGCCGTCCCAGTAGTGACGGCTTGTGCAGACTCGCCGCATGGTCGAGGATCGGCACGCCTCCCTGAACCGCGAAGGACTCGGCGCATCCGGTGCATCGCAACTGCGCGGAGTCGCCGGTCAAGGCACTTCGGCAGGAGGGGCAGGCGATCAACTCGAGCAGCGTGGCCATGTCCGCGTTGACCGGCATCATCATGCCGGCACACGGCCCTGGCCGCGCCAGGAGTTGCCGTGCCGGTGCGAGATCACGACGTCCTCGAGCCCGTTGTCGACGAACCAGCTGCGCAGCGCGGGGCCCTTGATGTACGCAGCGGTCGGGGCGACGAGCTGGTCGAAGACGATCGAATAGTTCTGGCGGAAGCTGAAGTCGGCGACACTTGCCATGTACTGGTTGAGCGGGAGCGCACCGCCGACCGCGGTGCCGTCGAGCGGCCTGTACACGCCCTTCGCGACGCCGTGGAAGGCGGCACCGAGCGGCCATGCGAGACGGCGGAGAAGCGGCGGCGGAACCGTCGTCGAGACGCGCCGCAACGGCTCGACCACGTTTCGCACGAAGCCGTTGTTTTCGTGACCGTAGACCCAGACGGCGATCGTTCCGCCCGGCCTGACGAATCGCAGCAGCGAGCGGAAGCCCTCGTACGGGTCCGGCAGGTGGTGCAGGACACCGATCGAGTACACGAGGTCGTAGCCTCCACCCTCGGCTGCGGTGCGAAATGGGGGCCGGAGGAGGTCGCCCTGGACGACCTCGGCGTTCTCGAACGGTGAGAGGACGCGGCGCGCGGTTTCGACAGCCTCACTCAAGTCGAGTCCGACGACCTCGTCGGCGCCGTACGTCGCGGCGAAGTACGCGTGCCGGCCGGTGCCGCACCCTGCGTCGAGAACGCGCTTCCCGGGGAAGAACTCCCGGCCGATCGGTTCGAGCCAGTCGAGAAACTGCGCTTCGTATTCCGGATGCATCTCGGTGAAGTGCTGCCACTCGAACGCGAACGCAGCGGCTGTTCGCCGCTGCTGCTCGATCAGGGGAGGCGGCACGAGTCGCGGCACGCCGCGTCTGATCTCCCAGCGTCGCCCGCACCCCGCACACACGAGCTCGGCGCTCTCGACGTCCCCGGTCTCGCCGTCTAGCAGCTGGAGAGGTTCGGACGAAAGCGGGCACAGGAGATCCTCGAGCAGACGGCGCTTCATCGGCGGGCGAGGATAGCTACGCGGTCACGGTGCGCGGCTCGCTTGCGGGCGAAGTCGATCGACCTTCGAACCAACGGCGGTGCCACAACTGGAAGACGAAGAGCGTCCATAGTGCCTTGCGGTGGTCTCGGCGGCCGGAGAGATGCTCGGACACGAGGCGATTCACCTCGGCCGGCTCGAAAAGCCCTTGGCGGCGAATCCGCTCGGGTGACAGCTCATCCTGCAGAGCTTCGCGCAACTCGCCCTTCAACCAGGACGCGACCGGGATTCCGAAACCCTTCTTCGGGCGCTTCGCGATGCCGGCCGGGAGCACATCGCCCATCGCTCGCTTCAGCAGATGCTTGGTGTCGAAGCGATGGAGCTTGAGCCGAGAGGGAACCCGGCCGAGGAACTCCACGAGCTCCACATCGAGGAAGGGCGCCCGCACCTCGAGCGAGCAGGCCATGCTCGCCCGGTCGACCTTCACGAGGATGTCATCCTGGAGGTAGGTCTTCGCGTACAGGTAAATCAGCTTCCCGAGCCGGTCGCCGCCCGCCGCGGCCAGCACGCGGCGCTGCTCGACGAACGGATCGCCGGGCGCCTTCGTGAGGAGGGCGGCTTGCTCCTCGGGCGTGAACGAGCCGAGCCAGACGGGGTGCCGAACGTCCTCGCGTGAAGCCGCGGCACGCAGGAATCGCTTCAGCTTGAAGTCGAAGCTGAAGTTGGCTGTCGAGACTGGGAGCCGATCGGCGAGCGGGACGATCACGTTCCTGTGGAGCAGATTCGGCACGTGGTAGACGCGCGCAAGGCGATCGGCCGGAAACGTCGGATAGCCGGCGAGGAGCTCGTCGCTGCCGTCCCCGCCGAGCGCGACGGTGACGTGTTCCTGGGTGAAGCGCGACAGCAGGTAGGTCGGCAGAATCGAGGCGTCGCCGAACGGCTCGTCGAGCCAGTCGACCACGGTGGGCAGAGTGTCGAGCATCACCCCCGCCGTGAAGATCTCCTCGCGGTGATCGGTACCGAAGTGATCGGCCACGCGCCGGGCGTGGGGCGACTCGTCGAAGCTCTGCTCGTCGAATCCGACCGAAAATGTCTTCACGGCTCCCGCGGGGAGACTGTCGACCATCATTGCCACGACCGAGCTCGAGTCGATACCACCGCTCAGGAACGCGCCGAGCGGAACGTCGCTGACCAGGCGCCGGCGCACGGCTGCGCGAAGGAGCTCCCGGAATTCGTCGACATAGTCCTCGTCGGGGCGCGCCGGCACATCGGGGCGAAGCCCGAGGTCCCAAAACTGCTCGACGGAGGTCCGGCCGTCGTGCCAGCGCAGCACGTGACCCCCCGGGAGCTTCCGAATGCCGGCGAAGATGGAGTAGGGCGTCGGGACGTACTCCAGCGCGAGATACCGCGAGAGCGCGTCGAAGTCGAGGTCTGTGGGGCAGCTCGGATGCTCGATCAGCGACTTCAGCTCCGAGCCGAAGAGGAGGCTCCCGCCGAGTTCGGCGTAGTAGAGCGGCTTCTTCCCGAACCGATCTCGCGCGAGCACGAGCTCGCCGGCGCTCCACGTCCCACAGCGCGATCGCGAACATGCCGTTGAGGCGCTCGACGCAATGCGCGCCCAGCTCCTCGTACAGATGGACGATCACCTCGGTGTCCGAGTCGGTGGCCAGCCGGTGGCCGCGCGACTCGAGCTCGGAGCGGAGCTCGCGGTAGTTGTAGATCTCGCCGTTGAACACCAAGTGGACCGAACCGTCCTCGTTGGAGATCGGTTGGTTGCCCGTGACGAGGTCGATGATCGAGAGTCGGCGAAAGCCGAGGCCCACGCTGGTTCGAGCGTCTTGGGTCGTCATGTAGAAGCCCTCGTCGTCCGGGCCCCGGTGGCGAATCGCGGCGGTCATTCGCCTCAGGGCTTGTTGGTCGATCGGGCCATGCTGCTCGACGATCCCGCAGATACCGCACATCGTCAGCTGCCCCCGCGGTTCTGCACCCCGGCCTCGTCGAAGTTGCGCAGCTCACGGATCAGGTAGGTGGGCTTCGACTGCGATTCGTGATACGTCCGCACGACGAGCTCCGCCAGCAGGCCGAGAAAGAACAGGTTGAACCCGATCGTGAAGAGAAAGACGCCGACGAGCAGCGAGGGCTGCCGGTAGACATAGACCCCGTTCACCACCCGCTCGTAGGCGGTCCACAGAATGAAGAGCGAGCCGAGGAAGCAGAGAATCAAGCCGCTCCCGCCGAAGACGTAGCTCGGCTTGGTGCCGATCGAGAGGAACTTGACGGTCATGAGGTCGAGCAAGACCTTGAAGGTCCGCCGCAGCCCGTACTTGCTGCGGCCCGAGGTGCGGGGGTGGTGCTGGACAGGGATCTCCGTGATGTCGCGCCCCGGCCTGGTAGGCGAGGGCCGGGAGGAAGCGATGCATCTCGCCATAGAGCCTCGTCTCGGCTATGACGTCCGCGCGGTACGCCTTCAGCGTGCAGCCGTAGTCGTGTAGCCGGACGCCGGTCACCCGGCCGATGAGCCAGTTGGCGATCTTCGACGGCAGCCGACGCACCACGCCGTCCTTGCGATCCTTGCGCCAGCCGCTGACGACGTCGTATCCCTCGTCGAGCTTCGCCAGCAAGCGCACGATGTCGGCGGGATCGTTCTGGAGGTCGCCGTCCATGGGGATGACGATGTCGCCCGCGGCATGGTCGAAGCCGGCCGCCATAGCCGCGGTCTGGCCGAAGTTGCGGCGCAACTTGATCAGCCTGAGCCGGTCGTCAGCGTCCGCGAGCGGGACGAGCCGCTGATATGTGTCGTCACGGCTTCCGTCGTCCACGACGATGATCTCGTAGCTGCGCCCCAGCGTGCTGAGGGCGGTCGTGAGCGCCTGGTGGAGCGGCGCCACGTTGTCCTCCTCGTCGTGCACGGGAACGACGATCGACAGATCCAATACCTCACGCGACCGGCGCGACGCGTCCTGTCTGGCGGTCGTGGGAGAACGCTGCGGGACTGCCGTGGGGCGTGCCGCCATGGACGGGCCAGTATGCCTCAAGCGGAGCAGCGCGACCCTCTCCGTGGGGCTCCTCTACGATCGGCCTCTTCGAGATGGGGGACGCCGTCATGAGAGCCGAAGCGGTGGAACCGAGGATCAGTCCGGCTCGGCGCGTCGTCCACGTGGCTGACGTTCGTGACATTTCGATCGACGCGGCGATGCTGGTCTCCCTGACCGCTGCCACTGCGGCCGTGTACGTCTGGACGAAGGCTCCGCTCTACAACCCGTTCGGGACGATCGATCCGTGGCTGTACACGGCGCTCTGGACGAACTTCGACCAGATCTACGAGTCGTTCTCTCGGACGTACTACATCTCACGGGTTGCGTGGATCGTTCCGGGCTACGTGTTCAATGGGATCTTTGACGCGCGGACGGCATCGATCGTCTTGCATACCGGGTACTTCCTGGCCGGAGGCGTGCTGTTCTATGTGCTCTGCCGGCGTTGGTTGGGAGTCCCGGCGGCCGCCATGGGCTACGTCGCCCTGATCGGGTGCCAGATGTACTTCAACGCCCACCGGTGGGATTACCAGGAGGGCGGGGTCTTGACTTACATGATCGGGGCCTACGCGTTCTCGCTCGTGCGCACGCGGTCACACTTGCTTCGCGCGGCGAGCTTGGGGCTCGGCGGCTTCTTTGCTGCGGCGATGGTCACGACTCGCATCAGCGACGTTCTATACCTCGTCGGGATTCCGCTGCTTTATGTCGCGGTGAGCCCTGAAGCGGCGTGGGCGGCACGGCTTAGGCAGCTCGTGCGGGACGTTGGCGCCTTCGCTGCCGGGGCAGCGGTGCTGCTCGTGGCCTGTGGCCTTTTCGCTAAGGCGCACGGCGAGGAGTTCTTTTTCTTCATGCCCCAGGTTCGCGTGGTCCGGTCGACCTCGGGCGGTTACAACCAAATCCCAGTCGATAAGTGGCTGCCCCTGGCACCGTACTTCTGGGTTCCACTGTTCGTCATGGTGATCGCGGCAGTCGTCCTTGCCGTCGGGCCAAAACATGATCGTGTCGGCCGGCGAGTGGTCTTGGCGGCTGCCCTCTGGCTGACTCTCGACTACGTGCCGCTCGCGCTGTGGCAGTTCCTCGGCGACGGATGGTTTCTCAATTACGTCTTCTACTTCAGCTCATTCCTCGTGCCGTCGCTGTTTTGTCTGACGGCTGCGATGGCCGTGCTCATTGGCGATCAGACTCTCTCTCGACGGTCGATTCTCGCCGTAGGGGGTTGCGGGCTAGCGGTCCTCGGGGCCGTTGTCTGGATCTACCGCAGCGACGCGGGATTCCGCGTCGCCACCGCCTACGGGGACGATGCATACGTCGCGATGTTCGTAGTGATGGGAGTCGCGATTCTTCTTGCCGTTCTTGGTGGAATGCCCAGACTACGCGCACTGGGGCCGGTCACCGTCGCGACGTGCTTCCTCGCCGTCGCTCTGGGCTTCAACGCAAGTGTGGGGACCTGGGTCTTTGGCTCGTCCGATCAACGCACAGGTGGGCTGTACGACGTAGGCCAGCAGCTCATCGGACACCTACGCGCAAAGGGCTACAAGAGGACGCTTCCACGCATCTGGTACAACCAGACCGACCTAGGCGGCGGCGTCGTTGCCATCCAGTCCCTTTACTACTACGCATTTACGTACCTCGACATTGCGATGCCGTCGATCAACGACACTTTCCGATCACGCATGGCGGCCTGGCAGCCGCGGCGGATCGTTCTGCTCTGTGACAGGCCGGGCTGCAAGGGGGCTGCGACTGCTCTTGGGCGGTCTGGCTACAAGCCCTGGCTACAGTCGCATGCCGTCCTCCAGTCCGGCGGGGTTCGCGTCTGGGTCAACATCTACAAAGTGGACCCGACGCCCTAAGGCTCGGTGACGGAGGCTTCAACTGAGAAGCGTCGTGTGGGCCGGTCTGAGCGCGCTCCGCGACGCGACGAAGACACTTCGCAGCAGTGCTCCGTCACGCGCCGTGTCCATGTTGCCGAGCCAGGAGAAGCGGTAATCCTGGTGATCGGGCGGGTCGGTAGCGGCGTAGACGTGGTCGACCGGCCGAGGTGCGCTAGGTGTAGCTCCCCCGGCATGCCGTTACATCCGACACGCCTGCGGACGTAACCGGTGGGGTCAACAACACCTCAAGCCGGGCAATCCGGCGGATTGAGGCCTCTCATCTCACGCCCAGGTCGGGCCCTCTGTACCGCGACGCGAGATTTCGCAAGAAGGTCACGTCACGGCTGGCCGAGGGACCTCCCGCGAGGCACCTCGCGGGAGCTGGTCTATCGGAGGAATCGCCGACGCGCCAGCCTCCGCAGTAATGCACGACTACGTCCACGACGACTGGCTTGAGCCGGTACCGGCCTGGCCTCTGCGGGCGGTGGCTCATCCCCGGGGTAGAACAACTCGATGTCGTCGTCGAATGCCGCGTCGTACTCGGCGTACGACACTTGCTTGCTCCGTAGCGGCGGAGTCAGCAAGTCGAGCAGCTCATCGGGATTGACCGCTGCTGCAAGCGGGCTACGGTGGACGAGCAGGACCTCCGCGGCGCAGTCTGGCAGATCAAACAATTCGAATAGACACACCAGCTTGAGCAGTTTCGCCACAGTCAAACCGGGCCCCCACACTGCTTCGTACTGCGTCGAAGCGGCATCGCGGAGGTAGAGCATGTCGCCCCAGATTGGCTGACCACCGCGTGTCTGGTACGGAGCCTTGTACACGAACGTCCGCGGGAGCACCGCCCGCGAATACGTATTGACGGTCATCCCAAAGAGAACGAATCCCTGCTCCTTCATGTACCGGTCGATGTTGTGGAACGTGTTGTCACCCGGCTCATGCGTGCCAACAAACGGCGACTCGATCAGGAAGCCGAGGATTCCCAAGGGTCGGACGGCCGCCTCGCACGACATCGCCGCCTCGAGGTCGGAGCCATCCGTGTCGATCTTCACGAAATCAACCGAGTGGATTCCTTCGCGCGCGAGGAACTCGCTCAATGCGAGCCTCTCGGCTGCCAGGTTCTGTTCTGCCCAGTGGTCGGTTGCCACGACGGCTTCTGGTGCGTCGTGCTCGACCGCAAGACTCCGAGCGACTGCTCGGTACGCGCTCGTTCGGGTGAATGAATTGAAATAGGCATGAGCCGCACCGTCGGGTACGGCGTGCTGTGTGTGGAGTGGGTGGTCGGCGTCAAACCCGATGAACGCGGGGTGATACTTGATGTTCGGATTCGACTCGGCGGCGTTCAGTCGCGCACATTCGTCGATCTGCGGATCAAGCCCCCGCGCGAGGAGGGACGGATCAAACAGCCGCCACGCGGGGTCGATCCCGAGTGCGCATCCGACGTCGATGAGCACGAAGGGGTCACTTTCGAGGGCGCCGCTCGAGACGATGTGCCGGAGTGCAAGCGGCTGGGTGCAGACGTTTTCCATGCGTCACAGCTTCCTGTTCCGCCAGACCTGGGCACCGTCTTCGAACATGACTCGCCCCCATGGTGTCTCCGCCTCGGCCGCGCACTGGTAGTCGTAGACGCATTCCCAGCCGAGCGACCGGAAGACCTCCCGCACACGGTTCTCGTTCTCACGATCGTGGGTCGCGACATAGACGCGCTTTACCTTCGCGTCGAGACAGTTAGCCGCAGGCTCCAGAACGGAGCCTTCGGCACCTTGGATGTCGATGTCAATCAGATCGACTCGGTCGAGTTGGGCGAGCACTGTGCGTAGTCCCACGGCCCGGACGCGTTGCACAGTCCGCGCTTCCGTATGCCTCTCGCCGGTCCGCAGGAAGCCACGAAGTTGCTCGACGAGACTGGGCCGCGACTCTTCGCCCGGTGGCTCAGCGATGCTCTGGCCGTACCAGTCGGCGGCCTCGCCAACATGGAACCAGATGCTTCCATCCTCGACTGCCGCAGCCGCCTCGATGAGAGTCGCACGGCCCAGATCGACATCGTTGTCTTTCAGATGCTGCTTCATCCAGCGAAAGTGCGTTGGCTCAGACTCGACGCCGACGATCCGGTAAGGAAGATGGCTGCGGAAGCGCAGAGCGGCAACACCATTGACGATCCACTTTCCCCACCCGGCTCCTAGTTCGACCATCGTGAACGAATCGTCCGCCTGAGTAACAGCCTCCAGGAGCGTGATCCATTCGAAGTAGTCCTCGTTCGCAACCGGCTGTCCGGCGGTGACCCACCTCCGGGTTGAGAAGTCTGCGAGTTGCTCGTAGAGGGAGAAGAAGGAAACACGCGTCCGGACGCCCAGGAAGTTGACGTCCCAGCCAGGGTCAGCCCACCCCTCCCAGGTGCCGAAGCTTTCGAAAACCGGATGCGGCGGCGCGGAACTTGGCTCGATTACAAACTGCCGTCGTTTCCGCTCATCCGCCTTCTCGCCCATGAGGAAGGAGCCTAACGACGCATCGTCGCCACGCGGGGTCAGGCGCGAGGTTCGGCGGCGCGACGCATACAGCCCGGGGGCGCCCTCAATCATGAACTCAAGGAGGCTGACCCGGCCCTAATCGTCCTCACGCCTCAGAAAGTGCTCGACCTGACGCAGAACGCTCTCGCGGTTACGCGCCTTCAGCGGTGTGATCGGTGTGCCGGCGTAGACCGTCCACGGTTCGAAGGGAAAGTCGGACGGGACCAGGCTGAGGGCTCCGATCGCGACACCCTCGGGGATGTCGTTTCGCGGCAGCACGACCGCGTTGGCGCCGACCCCGGTGTGGTCACCGAGGCTCACGTCACCGATGACTCCGGGGGCCGCGCCTATCATGATCGCGTCGTCGACGAAGTCGTTGGACGTGCACCAGATCCGAACGCCGGCAGAGAGGCTTGAAAAGTCGCCGATCGAAAAGGTTCGGTCGGGGCCTCCCCCGACCGAGCAGCCCGTTGCGATGTGGGTCCAGTCACCGATCCGAACTCGCGTGGAGAAATAGCAGTAGTCGTCGACGATGGAGTGCTCGCCGACCTCGAAGTGCTCCTCCACGCGGATGCGGACATTCGGCGAGACGATCGGCACTCCGGTGATCGTAGTTTGCTCGACTATCGTGCGCGGGTGACCGGCGCCGATCAGCACGAGGTGTTCTCCCGGTTCGCCGCCGGTTGCCGGACGCTGCCGAACTGGATCGGCGTCACGACGCGCCGCGAGTTCTTCGTCGACGACCTGCGCTTCGTGACGGTGACGCCGCCGCCGGCCGGTACGGAGCTCTTCGAGTGGATCGACGTCCTCGAGGCGGTGATCCGAGCTGATGGCAGGTTCACGATGCTTGAGCTCGGGGCCGGCTACGGAAGGTGGATCGTGAACGCGGCCGCTGCGTTGCATGCCTACAGTGGGCTCCCCCACTCGCTGACAGCTGTCGAGGCCGAGCCGACGCACTTTCGCTGGCTCGAGCTGCACTGTCGCGACAACGACATCGACGCCAACCTCGTGCAGGCAGCCGTCGCGCCGCATCGCGGCAGCGTGGACTTCAGCGTGGGTCAGCCGGCGTCGTGGTACGGCCAGGCGATCGCGGACGGGACCTGGAGCCCGGAGCGTGTCGAGAGGGTCGACGCAGTCACGCTTTCGGATCTCCTCGAGCCGCTGGAGCGCGTCGAGCTAATCCACTGCGACATTCAGGGCGCGGAGGCCGCAGTCTTCGAGGAGGCGGCGACGTTCGTCGACGCGAACGCGCAGCGCGTCCACGTCGGCACGCACGGACAGCAGGTCGAGCGCCGGTTGCGGCAGCTCTTTACCTCCCTGGGCTGGGAGAACGTCAACGACTACGCGAGCGGCACGACGGCGGAGACGCCCTGGGGCAGAATGGACTTCCAGGACGGCGTGCAGACCTGGCTGAACCCCCGGTTCCCGCTCGTCCAGTAGTTCAGCGGTGGTGGACGCGCCGACGAGCGAGGATACGATCCTGCGCGTGGATGGCCACGATGTCGTCATCATCGGCGGCTGCGGGCACGTGGGCTTGCCGCTGGGGATCGTCCTTGCGCGGGCGGGCCGCAACGTCGCCCTGATCGACATCGACGAAGGCCGTAAAGAGACTGTTCGCGCAGGTCGAATGCCGTTCCTGGAGCACGGCGCGGAGCCGCTCCTGCGCGAAGCGATCGGCTCGACGCTGCAAGTAGTGGACGGCCTGGACTCGGTCACCGCCTCCGAGCACGTCGTAATCACCATCGGGACGCCGATTGACGAGTACCTGAGCCCCCGTTACCAGCCGCTCTTCGATCTGGCGACCGAGATTGCGCCCTACCTCCGTCCTGGGCATCAGGTCGTCCTCCGTAGCACCGTCTTCCCCGGAAGCACGCGCGAACTCGGGCGTCACTTCGCATCCCTCGACCTCCGGGTCCACCTCTCCTACTGTCCGGAACGAATCGCACAGGGGTATGCGATTACCGAGCTCGACCGCCTGCCGCAGATCGTCTCCGGTCTCACCGATGAGGCAGTCGACGGTGCGCTGGGCCTCTTCCGCCGCCTGACGGATCGGCTCGTTACGGTTGCGGTCGAGGAGGCGGAGCTCGCGAAGCTGTTCCTCAACTCGTGGCGGTACATCCAGTTCGCGATCGCGAACCAGTTCTACATGATCGCCGAGGATCGAGGGCTCGACTTCTTCCGGATCCATCACGCGATGACCGACGGGTACGACCGAGCCTCCGACTTCCCGCCGCCGGGCTTCACGGCCGGCCCCTGCCTGCTCAAGGACACGATGCAGCTGTCTGCGTTCGAGCGCTCGCGCTTCCACCTCGGGCATGCAGCCATGGTGGTAAATGAGGGGCTCGTGGAGTTCATCGTCGAGCAGCTTTCGGAGCACCACGATCTCCGGAGGAAAACTGTCGGGATACTCGGGATGACGTTCAAACGTGAGATCGACGACACGCGGGACTCCCTCGCCTTCAAACTCCGCAAGCTGCTGACCTTCCGCGGCGCGCGAGTGCTCGCGTCGGACGCGTTCGTCGACCACCCGACGTTCGTTCCAGCCGAGCAGCTGGTCGCGGAGAGCGACATCATCGTGCTTGGAGCTCCGCACGAAGCCTATCGCGACCTCGCCCTCCCTGCCGAGAAGGAGGTCGTCGACGTCTGGGGGTTCTTCGAAGGGCGCATCCCCACCCCGGCCGAGGTATGACGATTCCGTGGTGGCACCCCGTCCTCGGTGAGGAGGAGGCGCAGGCGGTCGCCGGCGTACTCGCATCGGGGTATCCGAACGATGGGGAGGTAACGGAACGGTTCGCAGCGCGCATCGCCTCGATCGCCGGTGTCGCCCACGGGGTCGGCGTCTCGAGCGGGAGCGCGGCCATCTACTGCGCCCTCGTCGCCTCCGGTGTTCGCCAGGGAGACGAGGTGATCGTGCCGGACCTGACCTTCGTGGCGACCGCGAATGCCGTGCGGCTCGCGGGTGCCCGACCTGTTCTCGCCGACGTCCGTCCGACGGACTTCTCGCTCGACCCGGCCGCTGTCGAGCAGGCGCTGACGCCGAAGACGCGAGCGATCGTCCCGGTCCACGTCAATGGTCGCGGCGGCTCCGTCGAGGAGATCGTCGCCCTTGCGGGCAGGCACGGCCTCGCGGTCGTGGAGGACGCGGCAGAGGCGCTCGGCTCGCGTCTCTCCGGCCGCCCTCTCGGATCCTTCGGTCACGCGGCGGCGTTTTCGTTCGCGCCGACGAAGGTGGTGACGACCGGACAAGGTGGCGTGGTTGTCACCGAAGATCCTCAGGTCTCCAGGCGAGTCCGCGAGCTCAAGGACCAGGGCCGCGCCAGCCGTGGAACCGGCGGTGCCGACGCACATCCCGTGTTCGGTTTCAACTTCAAGCTGACGAACGTCCACGCGGCGATCGGCCTCGTACAGCTCGACCGGTTGGAGGATCGGCACGCACACGTGCGTGCACTCGAGGATTGGTATGCCGAAGAGCTCGAGGGCCTCGAACCGGAGGTGCGGCTCGTCGGCGGGGACCGCCACGGCGGGGAGGCCCACAACTGGGTCGACGTTCTCGTGGACCATCGCGACCTCCTGGTCGAGCAGCTACGTGACTGCGGCGCCGACCCTCGCGAGTTCTGGTTCCCATTGCACACGCAGCTTCAGGACACAGCGGACGGAGTCTCGTTTCCGAACGCGACCTCTGTCTCGCGGCACGGTCTGTGGCTGCCCTCGGCCTTGTCGCTGACGCGGCGAGACGTGGCGACGGTCGGCGAGGCCGTGCGCGGTTTCGTCGCCGCGCGACGGCCCGCTGCTGTCTCGTGACAGCGCAACAGATCATCGACCGCCGGTTGGCCTGGCAGAGCCCCTTTATGCATGTCGTCGAGAAGGACGTCGACCTCGGGGGCCGGCGCGGCGTGGAAACGTTCTGGTCCGTGCGGACGGGTGGCTACGCGGCGATCCTGGCCGTCACACCGGACCTGCGCATCCCGCTGGTTCGCCAGTACCGCCCCGCTGTGGAAACAAGCGTCCTCGAGTTGCCGAGCGGCGCGGTAGATCCCGGCGAAACGCCGGAGGCCGCCGCACGGCGGGAGTTGCTCGAGGAGTCCGGTTGCGAAGCTCGCGACCTCGTGCTGCTTGGTCAGCTGCATGTCGACTCCGGTCGGATGGAGACCCAGCAGTGGGCCTTCTTCGCTCCGGCAGCGCGCGTCGTCAACGAACACCCGATGGGCGACGAGGAGCTCGAGCTCATGTTCGTGACTCCCGGCGAACTCGAGCACCTCGTCATACGCGGCGAGTTCAACCTCGCGGGGCACGTTGGGATCGTCGGACTGGCCGTGTTGTCGGGGCGCCTGAAGCTGTGAGGGTCCTCGTCACCGGAGGGCGCGGGTTCATCGGCGCTCGGCTGGTCAAGGACCTGCTTGCGCAAGGCGCGGACATTCGAGTCCTTGACGATGGCTCCCGCGGGAGCGCCGACTCACCGGCTGAGGTCGAGGCACTCGACGGCGACGTGCGCGACGCCGAGGCTGTGCGAGCGGCGTGTCGAGGTGTCGACGCAGTCGTGCACCTCGCGGCCGTCCAGGGCACACGAAACTTCTACGAGATCCCGGACACCGTGCTCGACGTCAACCTCCGAGGCGTGCTCAATGTTGCGAAGGCATGCGCCGTCGAAGAGGTGCGGCGGCTTGTCTTCTCGTCGTCGTCCGAGGTGTACGGCATCCCGAGCGAGTTCCCGACGCCGGAGTCCGCGCCTCTCGTCGTTCCCGACCCGACCAATCCGCGGTGGTCGTACGGGGCCAGCAAGATCGCGGGCGAGCTCGTCGTCGCCAACACGGCTCGCCGCTACGGGTTCGAGTGGGTGATTCTCCGCTACCACAACGTCTACGGCCCGGCGATGGGCTGGGACCATGTTGTTCCGCAGTTCATCTCGAGGCTGCTTCGGGACGAGGAGTTCACGGTGCAGGGCGACGGCAGCCAGCGCCGTGCGTTCTGCTACGTCGACGACGCAGTCGCCCCGACCGCGGCCGCACTGACCGCGGACGCGGCAGCGGACGGGATCTTCAATCTCGGGAACCCGGCCGAGGAGTACTCGATCAACGGCCTGATCGCCGTTCTCGAGCGCGTGACCGGACGCACGATCAGCCCGCGCTATGTGCCGTTCGAGCAGGCGGGCACCGACCGCCGCTTGCCCGATGTCTCCCGGGCCGAGCGCGCGCTCGGCCTCAGTCCGACGATTTCCCTCGAGGAGGGGCTCCGCCGAACGTACGACTGGTATGCCCGACAACTCCTCGGAGCGATTGGTTAGCGTCGGACCAGTGAGCCTCGGGCCGATCTCCGCGTGTCAGATCTGCGGCGCGAGCGACCTGCGGTCGGCCCTCTTTCTCGGCTTCCTCCCGCCGGTGAACAGCATGCGTCGGCTCGGCGCGCCGGCGGACGCGGAGCCGTGGTACCCGGCCGAGCTGCTCGTCTGCCCTGCGTGTCACCTCGCGCAGCTCGGCTTCGCTGTCGACCCTGCCGTGCTATTCCCGCCCGGCTATCCGTACACCTCGGGCTCAACGCGGGTGCTTCGCGAGAATTTCGCCGACCTCTATCGCGAGGTGAAGGAGCGGTTTCATCTCGACGCCGACGATCTCGTCGTCGACGTCGGGTCGAACGACGGCACGCTGCTGGCGGACTTCGCGGAAGGAGGGCACCGAGTGCTCGGGATCGAGCCGACCGACACCGGCGCGATTGCCCGGAAGCGCGGCATTCCCACCCTGCAAGCTTTCTTCGGCGCCGACAGCGTCGATCGCGTCTTGGCCGACTACGGCCGGCCACGGGTGGTGACGGCGGCGAACGTGTTCGCGCACATCCCAGACGTGCACGAGGTAGTCGCGTCCATCGAACGCCTCGTCGGCAGCGAGGGGATCTTCGTGTCCGAGTCGCACTATCTCGGCGACCTGATCGAGACGCTCCAGTACGACACGATCTACCACGAGCACCTGCGCTACTACTCGCTGACCAGCATTGCGGCGCTCCTGCGGCAGCACGGGTTCAGGGTCGTGCACGTGAAGCGGATCCCGACGCACGGTGGATCGATTCGCGTCTACGCGACGAAAGCCGGCGTCGCGCCCGACCCGAGCGTTCAGCTGCTTCTCGGCGAGGAGCGACAGCGCGGCCTGGCCGACGAGTCCTGGATTCCGGACTTCCGCCGGCGTGTCCTCGGCTCGAAGCTCGAGCTCCTGGCGTTGTTGCGCCACCTGAAGGCGGACGGCGCTCGGATCTACGGGGTCGGGGCTCCGTCGCGGGCCAGCACCCTCGTCAACTACGTCGGCCTCGACGACGGGATCGTCGACTGCGTGCTTGAGATCTCGACGTCGAAGAAGCTCGACAAGTACCTCCCGGGGACGGCGATCCCGGTTCTCGACGAGCAGAGGCTGTACGACGACCAGCCCGAGTACGCCCTCCTACTCTCGTGGCACATCGCGGCCGAACTCCGCGACAACCTCACGCGCAAAGGGTTCCGCGGCAGCTTCGTCGTGCCGCTTCCCGAGCCCCGCGTCGAGGCCGCCGAGGCCGTCGGTGTCTGATCCCCCTCGGCGGGGACCGCTGCTTTCCGTCGTCGTCTGCACGAAGAACGGCATGCCGTACCTCACCGAGGCGATGGCGTCGCTCGAGCGCCAGACGTACGGCCACTTCGAGGTGATCGTCCAGGACGCCGAGTCGACCGACGGCACCGTGGAGTTCATCTCGGCGCGGCCGTTCGAGCGCCTGGAAGTCGTCTCCGAGCCCGACGGCGGGATCGGAGACGCGTACAACCGCGCCTTCGTACGGTGCTCGGGCGCGATCGTCACCACACTCGACGCCGACAACCTGCTCGAGGCTGACGCGCTCGAGCGAGCCGTAGACCTCTTCGGCGCGAACGCCGGTTCGGCGGCGATCTACGGGGCCGCCCAGATCATCGATGCAGAGGGCCGCAGTGCCGGCGTGTTCGCCCCTGCCGAGTTCGACCTGCACGCGGTCATGCGCTGCGAGCTCGTCCCACCGTTTGCGCAATCGTTCTTCTCGCCGCGCATGTGCGGATCCGAGCTCCGCTTCGACCCGGAGCTGAAGACGTGCGCCGACTTCGACCTCTGGCTTCGCCTGTCGCAGCTGCCGATCCGACGAACCGAGGACGTGCTCGGCACCGTGAGGCACAGCGCCAACAGCATGAGCCGTCGGGCCGGGAACTACGAGCAGTTCTGCGCCGACAAGCTCGCCGCGCTCGATCGCCACGTCGAACGGCGTTCAGAGCTAGCGGGTGAGCGCGACGAAGCTGCGGCGGGCATCTACTGCTGGGCGGCCGAGGCGCTGATCGGGCTCGAAGGTCCTTCCGAACGGGCGCGCGAGCTGCTCGGGCGCGCGGCGACGATCGCCGCGAGCTATGAGCGCCTCGAATACATGAGGCGGCGCTTCGCCGAGGCCACGGCGGTGTCGAAGCAGTCAACGGTCGTCGCCCATGACCGCTGACCTGAGCTTGCTACGGTGACGCGTCGGCCGGTCGAGGGGAACGATCCTTCGACCTGGCAAGATTGCCTCGGGGCTCCCATGGTTCAAGGCTCGACGGACAAATCCATCGCCGACGTCCAGCGATACTGGGACGCTCGCCCCTGCAACATCCGCCACTCGACCAAGCCGGTCGGGTCGAAGGAGTACTTCGACGAGGTCGAGGCCCGCAAGTACATGGTCGAGCCCCACATTCCCGGGTTCGCCGAGTTCGATCGGTGGAAGGGCAAGCGGGTGCTCGAGGTGGGGTGCGGCATCGGCACCGACTCGATCAATTTTGCCCGGGCCGGAGCCGACCTGACCGCGGTCGAGCTCTCGGGCGAATCGCTTCGGATCGCCGAGCAGCGCGCCGACGTCATGGGCGTCGCCGACCGCATCCGTTTCGTCCAGGCGAACGCGGAGGAGCTGACGTCCGCGCTGGGCGACGAGGAGCCGTACGACCTCGTCTACTCGTTCGGCGTCATCCACCACACGCCGCATCCCGAGCGGGCGCTGGCCGAGATGCGCAAGCTCGTGGCGCCCGGCGGCACGCTGAAGCTGATGGTCTACCACCGCCACTCGTGGAAGGTCTTCTGGATCGTGGCGGCTCAAGGCCGTGGGCGCTTCTGGAAGACAGACGAGCTCGTCGCGCGGCACTCGGAAGCCGAGACGGGCTGTCCCGTGACGTTCTCCTACACGCGGAGCGGCGGGCGTGAATTCGTCGAGCATGCCGGGTTCGAGGTGCAGGACGTGAGCGTGGATCACGTCTTCCCCTACCGGATCCGCGATTACGTCGAGTACCGCTACGTGAAACAGCCGTACTTCCGCTGGATGCCCGACCTCCTGTTCCGAGCGTTCGAGCGCCGCTTCGGCTGGCACTTGCTCGTCACAGCTCGGGCTCCCGGCCGCTGATGCACGTCGCCGTCGTCGGACTCGGAAAGCTCGGGGCCCCACTCGCCGCTGTACTCGCGAGCAAGGGCAACCAGGTTCTCGGCATCGACGTGAACCCGGAAGCGGTGGGCCTTTTGAACGAGGGCCGTGCGCCGGTCGAGGAACCGGGCCTCCAGGATCTCGTGTCAGCCTCGGCCGACCGGCTCAGCGCCACGACGGACCTCGGCGTCGCGGCCGACGCCGAGCTGTCGATCCTGATCGTCCCGACGCCGTCCGACGAGCGTGGGGCGTTCTCGAACCAGCACGTCCTCGCCGCTGTCCAGGAGATCGGGCGTAGCCTGAGCGGTCGCGACGACTACCACGTCGTCGTTGTGGGGAGCACCGTCATGCCAGGGTCCTGCGACGCGGAGATCCGCCCCGCGCTCGAGAGCGCCTCGGGCCGGCGTGTCGGCGAAACGCTCGGGCTCTGTTACAGCCCGGAGTTCATCGCGTTGGGAAACGTCATCCGCGACATGCTCGAGCCGGACATGGTGCTTATCGGGGAATCGGATGCCCGCGCCGGCGACCTGCACGAGCGCCTCTACGCCGGCGTGGTCGAGAACGATCCACCGTTTCGCCGCATGAGCCTGGTCAACGCCGAGCTGACGAAGATCGCCGTGAACACATACGTCACGATGAAGATCTCCTACGCGAACGCCCTCGCTGACATGTGCGAACGCCTCCCGGGCGCCGACGTCGAGGAGGTCACCGGCGCCCTCGGCCTGGACACGAGGATCGGGGCGAAGTACCTCCGGGGAGCGATCTCCTACGGCGGTCCCTGCTTCCCCCGCGACAACAAGGCGTTCGCCGTCCTCGCGCGCGATCTCGGCGCCGAGCCGCTGCTCGCCGAGGCGACCGACGCCGTCAACAACGCGCAAACGGATCGGCTCGCGCGTCTCGTTCAGTCCCGGCTCAAGGCGGGAAACGCGGTCGGCATCCTCGGCCTGGCGTACAAGCCCGATACCGCCGTATCGAAGAGAGCCCCGGTATCGCACTCGCGCGGCTGCTCGGGAACGCCGGCTACGAGGTCAACGTCTACGACCCGGTCGCGACCGAGGCCGGCGTCGAGGCGCTCGGAGGCCTCGCGCGCGGCTCCTCGTCCGTCGCGGAGCTGCTCGCGCACTCCGACGTAGCGGTGATCGCTACGCCGTGGCCCGAGTTCGCCGAGCTTCCGACCGAGGCGGTCGAGCGGGAGGGCCGCAAGACCGGTCGTGATCGACTGCTGGCGCTTGCTGCCGGAGGACGCGGACGGCGGGGCGGTCGAGGTCGTGCGGCTCGGGCGGACGCTGGAGGAACCGAGTCCCGTATGAGTTCGTTCAGAGGAGGATGAGCGTGCCAGGGAGCATCTCGAAGAGCGATCCGATTCTCGTCGGCGGCGCAGGCGGCTTCATCGGCGGCTGGCTCGTGCGCTACCTGCAGGAGAACGGCTTCACGCGACTTCGCGCGGTCGACATCAAGCCGCTCGACGAGTGGCATCAGGTCTGCCCGGGCGTCGACAACCGCGTCGCCGACCTCCGCTCCCTCGAGGCGCTGCCGAGAGGCCGTCGAGGGGATCGCGCACGTCTACAACCTCGCCTGCGACATGGGCGGGATGGGCTTCATCGAGGCGAACAGGGCTGCCTGCATGATCTCCGTCCTCATCAACACCCACCTGCTCATGGCCGGCCGGGACGAAGGGGTCAAGCGGCACTTCTACTCGTCGTCGGCGTGCGTCTACAACATCGAGCTTCAGCGGTTGTCCGAGGTGACGGCCCTGAAGGAGGAGGACGCGTATCCGGCACTGCCCGAGGACGGCTACGGCTGGGAGAAGCTGTTCTCCGAGCGCATGTGCCGGAACTTCCACGACGACTACGGCATCGAGACGCGCGTCGCCCGCTACCACAACGTCTACGGGCCGTACGGGACGTACGACCGGCGGGCGGGAGAAGGCGCCGGCCGCGATCTGCCGCAAGGTCGCCGAGGCCAAGCTCGCCGGCGACGGACGAGATCGAGATCTGGGGCGACGGCGAGCAGACGCGGAGCTTCATGTACATCGACGACTGCCTCTACGGCACGACCACAGATCATGGAGAGCGACATCCTCGAGCCGATCAACCTCGGCTCCTCCGAGCTCGTGACGATCAACCAGCTCGTCGACACCGTCGAGGAGATCGCCGGCGTGCGGCTGAAGCGCCGCTACAACCTCGACGCGCCGAAGGGCGTTCGCGGGCGGAACTCGGACAACACGCTGATCAATGAGCGTCTCGGATGGGAGCCGAGCACGCCGCTCGCCGTGGGCATGGAGAAGACGTTCACGTGGATCTACGACGAGCTCGCGGCAACCGCGAGCCCTCGTCGAGCCGTCGCCTCGACCTGATGTCGCGCGCGCCGCGCCCCCTCACAGCGCAGTGATCTCGGTCATCCTCTACGGCCGGAACGACGCGCACGGCTACAACCTTCACCGGCGCGCGGCGCTGAGCCTCAACTGCATCGCCGAGGTCCTGACCGACCCGGACGACGAGATCGTCTTCGTCGACTACGACACGCCCGACGAGCTGCCCACCTTCGTCGAGGCGCTCGCGGACACCCTGACCGACCGCTGTCTCGACGTGCTTCGCGTGCTTCGCGTACCGGCCGCCCTGCACCAGCAGCGCTTCGCCGGCCGCACCCACCTCGCCGGTCAGCGAGCCCGTCGCCCGCAATGCCGCCGTGCGACGAGCGAATCCGGCGAACCGCTGGTTGCTCTCACGAACACGGACATGATCGTCTTGCCACGCTCCGACGAGAGCCTGAGTGAGGTCTGCGGGGTGCTCGCCGACGGCTTCTACGGGTTGCCGAGGTACGAGCTTCCAGAGTGGCTCTGGGAACGCCTGCCGCGGAGCGATCCACGCCGGGCGATGGCCGAGATCGAGCGGCTTGGGCCAGGCCCTACGGCTCGACGAGACGACGCTCAGCAACGAGTGGATTCGGTTCGACGCGCCGGGCGATTTCCAGCTCGCCCTCCGGGACGACTTCGTCGCGATCGACGGGCTGGACGAGGAGATGGTCCTCGGCTACCACGTCGACTCCAACTTCAGCAAGCGGATGCGGCTCCATCGCGGTTCGATCGGAAGCCTCGAGGAGCAGCGTCGCGGGCTACCACTGCAACCACAACCGCACGCCCACGGTCTACCACGGCGCGAAGATGGTCACCAACGACCTCGAGCGGTTCTTCCTGCTCGTCGACAGGCCGGAGGTGCCGGAGCAGGCGGCCACCTGGGGGCTCGCAGACGAGGAGATCGAGGAGGTGCCGATTCGCGAGCGGTCTGGTGCGCAGTTCGCCGACGCGGTGGTCGCTGCGGCTCCGAACAGCGTAGGGCCGCGAACACCCTCCGACGCAGGCAGGGTGCCCTACGAGCTCACGTACGACTCGGGCCACGTCCTGCCGTTCATCGCCGACTCGCTTGCCGTGACGCCGCGCAATGCGACGGTCGGCTACGTCGGAGCCAATGCCGTCCTCCGAGAATCGCTGGCTTCGCTCGTCGCGCAGCCCGCAGAGGATCGACGCTTGCAGATCGCCGTCCTCGGCGAAGAGCGGTCGGTCGAACGCATGGCGGGCACCGTGGACGTCTTCGTCGTCGATCTCGGCCTCGACCTCTCGCTCGTCGACGCCCCGCGAGGCGGGGATTCCCAGCTCGCACAGCTTCCGGCGGAGCTCGCGCGGGTCTTCGTCGCCCTCGAGCGCCTGGTCGAGCTCGAGCGCGAGCGGCTCGAGCGTGGAGAGCATCCGCGCCGATTCGTGCTCGTCCACAGCTGGACGTTGCTTCTGGGACGCGTACGTCCTGGCGAACCTCGACTGCAGCCACACGACCGCGCACTCCCGCGTCCGGCGAGCAACCGTCCGCGCGGTTCCGCTCGATGATGAAGTGACGAGGTCGTTGCTCTTGCAGGAGCGCCGTTTGCTTCGGTGGGCGGCTCGCGGCGACCTCGGGCAAAGGCGTTTTCACCTCCGCACGCATGAGGCGCTGGACCTCGCCGAGCTGAAGGATTACGGCGGCTTTGGGGAAGGCTGGGCCTTTCCCGACGAGAGCGGGCTCTGGACCCAAGGGCCTCGCTCGGAGGTCGCGCTGGCGCTCGATGGGATCGAGGAGAGCGACCACGTGCTCGCGATCTCGCTGGGCAGCATCTGCATCCGGCAGGATCTGACGCTCAGCGTCGCGGCGCTCGTGAACGGCGAGCCTCTGGCGGCCCGAGATTTCAACTTCGGGGATCTGGACTGGCATCTCGAGCTGCCTGCGGTGGCCGCTGCCGAAGGCGCGGTCGACCTGGCGTTCGAGGTCGGCGATCCGCATTCGCCGCGCGAGCTCGGGTTGTCGCTGGATGACGACCGGCCGCTCGGCATCCTGCTAGAGACGGTCACGTTGCTTCCGGCCGACGATCAGGAGGCGCGAGCGGGATTGGCACGCGAGCGCCGGCTCGCGGGCTGGGCAGCTCGGACCGAGGGAGAGGACCAACGCCTTCGGATGCGGCGGGGCGAGACGGTCGAGCTGGCCGAAATCACTGACTACGGAGGCGTCGGAGACGGGTGGGCCTACCACGACGAGCAGGGGATCTGGACGCGAGGTCCACGGTCGCAGCTCACGCTCGCCCTCGACGGCGGCGAGAACGACGTCGTCTTTGTGCTCTCGATCGGCAGCGTCTGCACCCAACCTGGTGACACGCTCAAAGGGAATGTTCGTGCAAACGGCGACCTGATCGCGTCGCGCGAGCTCAGCTACGGAAACCCCGAGTGGCGGATCGAGCTGCCTGCGCCGTTGCCGGCCGACGGCAAGGTCGACCTCACGTTCGAGCTGGACGGGCTCCGCTCGCCAATGGAACTCGGGTGGTCCGATGACGAGCGGCCCCTCGGGATCCTCCTTCGCTCCCTCGCGGTCGAGGAGGTGGACCGGTCTGTTCGTCTCGGCGAGAAGATCGTCTTCAGCGACGAGTCAGGCGCCAAGCGCTTGCTGGGCGAGGGGTGGTCGGCGATGGAGGCGGCAGGCGTCTGGACGGACGGAGACCGCGCGAGCCTTGTCCTCAGGCCCACCGTCGACGTCCCTGAAGATGCCGAGCTCGTGCTGAACGCCGCACCCTTCCTGACGCCCGACCACCCCGTGCTGGAGGTTCAGGCGTCTGTCATATGGCGAACAGCTCGGCAGGCGCGTCTTCCACCACGGCAAGGCGCCCGGCCTCCTGCGCGTTCCGCTGCCGGCCGCCAGAGGGCGAACTGTCGTGGAGCTCGACCTGCGCGATCCGGCGAGGCCCGCCGATCTCGGGCTGGGCAACGACCAACGGCGTCTCGGCGTCCAGTTGCGATGGCTCACGGTCAGGGAGGCCACGTGGCGGGCGACGCTCTCGGACGCCGTGTATGAGTCGGCCGCGAAGATCCGCGCGCGACTGCCCTGATCGGTCCTGTGGCCCACGATCCCGATCTGAGTCTCGTCGCAGCCTTGCGGAACGAGCAGTACGGCGGCGATTCTTCGCCCGTGCCCGCAGCTTCCTCCGAAATGTCGCGTGGCTCGCTCGCCGGCACCGTGTTCGGGCGGAGGTGATCCTCGTCGAGTGGTGCCCGCTCGCCGACCAGCCGCCTCTTGCCGAGATCCTGAGCCCGCCGAACTTCGGCGGCTCGCTTCCGGTTCGAATCGTCACGGTTCCGACCGCGACAGCGGCGAGTCGCTTCGAGCGCGCGGACGAGATCCTGATCTGGGCCTCCGCAGCGAAGAACGTCGGCGCGCGGAGAGCGCAATCGCCTTTCATCCTCGCGACGGATCCAGACGTCCTCTTCACGCCGGCGCTGTTCCGAGCGATCGGGAAGCGCACGCTGGACAGGAACAGCTTCTACCGGACGAACCGCTACGACGTGGCGGGGGTGGCGCCCGAGGCAAGCTCGCGCGCACTACTCGCACGCTGCAGAACCTCGATTGTTCGCGTCAACCTCCTCGGCGGCTCGCTCCGGTTCGATGCACCCACGGGTGGGGTTCGCCTCGCCAGAGCGAAGCGCTTATACCTTTCCAGGCGACGGTCGACGCGGCCTCGGTCACGAGAAAGTCGCGCCGCTCGACCGACCGAGTGGATCCACACGAACGCCGCAGGCGTCTTCTTTCTCGCGCATCGAAGCTGCTGGGAGACGATTCGCGGGCATCCCGAGTTCGCGAGTGCCGGGCATCTCGACGGATACATCTGCGTGCTTGCGGCGAGCGCGGGAATGAGACAGGTGATTCTCGACGGGCGGCGACGCCTCTACCACCTCGAGCATTCGCGTGCGGTCGACTGGGATCGCCCCGACCCGCCGCCGCCGCACCTCGTCGTGCCGTACGAGACGTTCCTCGAGGACGCGAGCGAGATGCTTCTCGCCGGCAGGCCGACGGTCTTCAACGGGCCTTCCTGGGGCCTCGGAAATGTCGATCTACCCGAAACGACGCTGCGGTGGTAACGACGTCCACCGAGGAATCCGCGCCGGCCCCGGGCCGTGTCAGCATCGTCGCGCTCGGACGCGCGCTCCTGCTCAACCCGGTCGTCCAGACCGCGCTGGGCGCGGTGGCGATCGCCTGGCTGACCTGGCCGGTCCAGACGGTCATCCCATACGAGACCGGGGTCGACCCCTCGTGGCGCGCCGGCCTGAGCATGGCCTGGCAGCAGTCGCTCGACTACGGCAAGGACATCGTCTTTACCTACGGCCCGCTCGGCTTCCTCGCCGATCCGTACCTGTACTTTCCGCCCACCGCTGCACTCGCGGGCCTCTACGTCGGGCTGCTCCAGGTTGCCATCGCCGGCTCCCTTCTCTGGGCCGCGAGGGCGACATTCGGTCTCCTCGGCGCCTCGGTGATCGCGTTCGCGATCACGAAGCTGGCGATCGTCATCGTGCCGACGACTCTGCTGATTCCACCGCTCGTGTTCCTCTGGTGCGCGCAGGCGATCCGGCGGGGGTCGCAGCGCTGGCTCCTAGCACTCGCGCTCGCCGGCGGCTTCGTCGGGGCCCTGGAGCTGATGATCCGGGTGACCACGGGCCTGGTGGTGCTGGCGCTGGTGGGCCTGACGCTCGTCATGGAGCGGGAGCGACGGCTGCGCAACCTCGCCTCGTTCGCGGCTACGGGGACGCTGTCGTTCCTCGCGTTGTGGCTCGCGGCGGGCCAGGACGTGCGTGCAGTGCCTGAGTTCTTCCTCTACTCCGCTGAGCTCGTCTCCGGCTACTCCGGCGGGATGCCGTACGAGGACGCGACGCTGAAGTGGGAGTACTTCGGCGCTGTGGTCGTAGCCGCTGTGGCGCTGTTCGTCGGGTGGCGCAACACCGAGGGCTGGCCGCGCACGCGCCGGTTGAAGCTGCTCGCGCTCGGCCTCGCGCTCGCGTATCCGACGTTCAAGCAGCAGTTCGTCCGGCACGACCCGTGGCACATCGGCATCTGGTTCTTCTCGGCGGCCGTGGCCGTCGTCGCGCTCTCTTGGCGACGCGACATCCGAGGCGAATCGGCGCTCGCGCTCGTCTGCGCGCTGCTGGCTCTGGGCGCCGGCCAGGTGACGCTCGACGACGTGAATCCGGTCCGCTCGGCCGAGCGCGCGGTCGACCAGCTCCGGACGATGGCCACGTCGGAGCGGCTGACTCGGTCAGGCGAAGCGAGGATCCAGCTCCGCGAGCTCTACGGCCTCGACCCGGGCATCGTCGAGCGCGTCCGGGGCCGGACGGTTCACGTCTACGGGTACGAGACTTCGGTGGCATGGGCGTACCCCGAGCTCCGCTGGCACCCGCTCCCCGTCTTCCAGTCGTACACGGCATACACGGAACGGATCGACCGGCTCAACGCGCGCAGCCTCCGCGAGCACGGCCCCGACTTCGTGCTCACAGGCCCCGGCGAGCTCAACGGTCGCAACCGCACGCTCGACGCACCGCGAACGACTCTGCAGCTCTTCTGCCTCTACCAGGCGGTCCCGGCGGTTGGACACTGGGAGCTGCTCGAACGGCGGCCGAATCGCTGCGACACCCCCAGAAAGCTCGGCACCGTCCGCACCCGGATCGGCGAGCATTTCGCGGTCCCACAGGGCAGCGGTCGAGGCCTCGTCGTCGTCGACCCGCGCGAGCTTCCCACGACCGCGTGGGAGCGACTGCGGTCGCTGCTCTACCGCCGGAAGGTGCTCTACGCGATCGTCAACGGCGCAACGGTCTTCCGCGCGACCCCCGGAACGGCCGACGGGCCGATGATCGCCCAGGTCCCGGCCACCCTGGACTACCCGGGCAAGCCGCTCTCCCTTGGTGCCAGGACGATGGGCTTCTTCGAAGATTCGGCCGGGCGCGGCAAGCCGGGCCCTGCGATGACGGTCGACTTCTACGAGGTGCCGATCGCCAGGCGATAGAGCGCGCGCGTGGTCGCTCAGGATCCTTCCAGTCGCAAAGGATCCCGCCTACACAGAGCCATGCTTTGGGCGAGAAGCGTCCGGTCCGAAATCATCCGGACCGGAGCCCGAGGATGAGGTTGTTTCGACGAGGCGGAATCCGAGCGTCGAGGGCCATCTGAGACATCCGGGAAAAGTCGCCGAAGCTGAGTGCGAAGCTCTGTCTCTGACAGGAAAACCACCCGATCGCCCGTGAGATAGCGGTCGGAGACGTAGGCGAGGCTGTGCGCGAGGTTTCTACGACGCTCCCACTCCTTGACGACGAAAAGGCCGCTGCGCGCGGTCAGCTCGAACGCGTCGCGCAGAAGTCCGTCGCGCCCCCCTGGCGGCACGTGGTGGAGCACGTCGCATAAGACAACGAGGTCGAAGGGCACAGGGCCTTCCGCGCGAAGCTCCGCCACGGGAACCGAACGAAACGAGGCTCGCTCGCGGTCGCCCTGGAAGAGCCGTCCAGGCTCCGAGGCGATGTCGATGCCGAGTAGCTTGGCGGTAGGAAAGGTGGATACCAGTTGCGTGCTCAGCTGGCCGTCACCGCAGCCGACCTCGAGGATGCACTTCGGTTCGGCAACGGAGCGCAGCAGCGTTGCCAGAGCCGCGAGATCGATGAACGCCGAACGGTAAAGCTCGACCACCGGTCGCTCGAAGCGACCGAGGCCGGCGCGGACAATCTGACCCAGCGCGGCCATGAAGCGTGGCCGAGTCTAGCCACACTGGCTTGTCATCATTGACGGCACCCTCGGCTCCTATGATGGCGCGGTTGTCCGGTGACACGCCCACGCCCAGGTCCGCCCTTGCTGGACAGCCGCGATGAAAGTTCTGGTCACAGGAGGCTGCGGCTTCGTCGGCGCGAGCGTCAGCGTGGCGCTCGCTGCGCGCAACCCGGACTGGGAGTTCGTCGCGTTCGACAACCTCAGGCGGCGGGGCTCGGAGCTCAACCTGCCGCGGCTGCGCGTGGCGGGGGTCGAGTTCGTCCACGGTGACGTCCGCGACCCGGGTGACCTCCTGGCAGTTCCGCGGATCGACGCCCTCGTCGAGTGCTCGGCCGAGCCGGCGGTTCTCGCGGGGTACGAGAGCCCCGACTACGTCGTCTCGACGAACCTCTTCGGCGCGTACCACTGCCTCGAGCTGGCGCGCCGCGACGACGCCCTTCTACCTCTTCCTCTCGACGAGTCGTGTCTACCCGATCGACGACGCTGCGGGCGCTCAACCTCGTCGAGACGGACACCCGCTTCGAGCTGGCACCGACGCAGAAGCTGCCGGGCGTTTCGCGCGGCCGGCATCTCCGAGGCGTTCCCGCTCGACGGTGCGCGGACGCTCTACGGGGCGACGAAGCTCGCCGGCGAGCTCCTGGCGGTGGAGTATGCCGACGCGTTCGGCCTCCGTACGGTGGTCGACCGCTGCGGCGTGATCGCCGGGCCCTGGCAGATGGGGAAGGTCGACCAGGGCGTGTTCACCCACTGGGTCCTGAGCCACTACTTCGGCCGGCCCCTCCGCTACATCGGCTACGGAGGCGACCGGGAAGCAGGTCCGGGACCTGCTCCACGTCGACGACCTCGTCGACCTGATCGAGGACCAGCTCCTGCGGCCCGAGCACTGGAGCGGTTTCAACGGCAACGTCGGCGGAGGTCGCGAAGTGCAGCCTCTCGTTGCTCGAGACGACGAGCCTCTGTCGCGAGCTGACCGGCAACGACGTGCCGATCGAGCGCGGTCGACGAGGCGCGCGCCGGGGACGTTCCGCTCTTCATCTCCGACTGCGGACGCCTGTTCGAGCGCACGGACTGGCGGCCGCGCCCGTCGCCGCGAGACGTGCTCGAGGACGATCACCGTCTGGGTCGGCGAGAACCACCGAGCGCTCGAGACAGCGCTCGCTCTAGGTGCGCATGCCGACCGCGATCGTCACAGGCTCAGGAGGGCTGATCGGATCGGAGTCCGTGCGGCACTTCGTCGAGGCCGGCTTCGACGTCATCGGGCTCGAGAACGACATGCGGGCGCAGTTCTTCGGCCCGACCGCCTCGACTCGCAGCCGGTCACCGAGCGGCTTACCGAGCTCTACCCCGACGTTCCGCTCGCTCGACATCGACATTCGGGACGCCGATGCGGTCGACCGCGTGTTCGCGGAGCACGGCGCGACATCGAGCTGATCGTCCACACGGCTGCCCAGCCGTCGCACGACTGGGCCGCATCCGACCCGCAGACCGACTTCACGGTCAACGCGAACGGGACGCTCAACCTCCTGGAGGCCGTTCGTAGCCATTGCCCCGACGGCGACGCTTCATCTTCTGCTCGACCAACAAGGTCTATGGCGATCTTCCGAACGAGCTGCCGCTCGTCGAGCTCGAGACAGAGGCTCGAGCTGCCGGAGGATCATCGTGTTCTACGAGGGCATCGACACGTCGATGTCGATCGACCGGTCGACTGCACTCGCTCTTCGGCGTCTCGAAGGCGGCGGCCGACCTTGCGGTGCAGGAGTACGGGCGGTACTTCGACATGCCGACGGTCTGCTTTCGTGGCGGCTGCCTGACGGGCCCCAACCATGCCGGCGCGCAGCTGCACGGGTTCCTTTCCTACCTGATGCGCTGCACGGTCACGGGCGAGCCCTACACCGTTTTCGGCTACGGCGGCAAGCAGGTGCGGGACAACATCCACGCCTCCGATCTCGTCGCGGCCTTCGCGGCCTTCCATGAGAGCGCCGCGCCCGGCGGCCGTCTACAACATCGGCGGCGGCCGGGAGTCGAACTGCTCGATGCTCGAAGCGATCGATCTCTGCGAGCGAGATCGCCGGTCGTGAGCTCAGCTGGGACGCTCAGCGACCAAGCGCGCACGGGCGACCACCGCTGGTGGATCAGCGACCTCTCGGAGTTCCGCGCCGACTATCCCGGCTGGTCGCTCGAGTACGGCGTCGAGCGACGATCCTCCGCGAGATCTACGAGCAGAATGTCGAACGCTGGGCGAGAGCGTGAACGGCACGACGTGAAGCTTTCGGTCGTCATCCCAGCCCACAACGAAGTCGGGATCGATCGCCGCGACGATCAACGGGCTCAGCGAGCGCGCTCGACGAGGACGGAAATCGATTACGAGATCATCGTCATCGACGACGCGAGCACCGACGGCACCGCCGAGGCGGTCGCGAGGCGCTCGCGGCAGGAGAACCGCGCGTCCGCTGCTTCCGATCTCACTACGGCCGTGGCTTCGGTTTCGCCGTGCGAGCCGGGCTCGACCGCTTCGAAGGCGACGCGGTCGCGATCGTGATGGGGGACGGGTCGGACGACCCGCACGACCTCGTTCGTTACCAACGTTTGCTCGAGGAAGGCTACGACTGCGCCTTCGGATCCCGCTTCATGCGCAGGCTCGATCGTCCGGGATTACCCCAGGTTCAAGCTGGCGATCAATCGAATCGTCAACCTCGGTGTCCGCACTCCTCTTCCGGCACGGCTACAACGACACCACCAACGCCTTCAAGGCCTACCGCCGTGAAGTGATCGAGACGGTTCAGCCGCTCCTCTCGAACCACTTCAACCTCACCGTCGAGCTTCCATTGAAGGCGATCGTCCGCGGGCACAGCTACGCCGTCATCCCGATCTCGTGGACGAACCGCGCCGCTGGAGTCGTCGAAGCTTTCGCTGAAGGAGATGGGCAGTCGTTATGCGTTCATCGTGCTCTACGTCCTCCTCGAGCGTTATCTCAGCCGGGGCGACTACATGCGCCGTGATGGAGGACCCAGCCGGGGATCTCCCCGAGAGCGCGTAGCCGCAGGTCTCGAGCCTGATGGGACGGGAGCGGAAACCAGGCGGGGGTACGATCGATCTTGAGGTTCCTCGGTCGCCGACCGCTTGATTTCGTTTTTTGGCGAGCGTGAAGCCGAAGCTCACCGACGCGCGCGCTGCCTGGTCGCGCTTTGCCGGTCGAGGCGCTGCTTCTGACACCGCCTGGTCGGGGTCGGGGGTACGGGTACTCGACTGGCTACCCGATCGGACACGCAGAGTCCTTTTGAACCCAGTTGCTCAGGCTGCCCTTGGAGCGATAGCGATCGCGTGGCTGACGTGGCCGGTCGAGACGCTCACTCCGGAGCCTGGGGTTGATCCCTCCTGGCAGGCAGGGCTCAACATGGCCTGGCGACAGTCATTCGACTTCGGCGAGGACTTGGTCTTCTCGTACGGGCCGTTGGGATTCCTGGTGCAGCCCACCCTGTACTACCCCTTGAACGCAGCGCTCGCCGGTCTGTACGTGGGTTCGTTGCAGGTCGCCACCGCCGGATCTCTGCTGTGGGCGGCCCGGGCGTCCTTTGGATTCGTCGGTGCAGCCGTGATCGCCTTGGCGGTCTCGAAGATGGTGATCCTGGTCTTCCCGACCACGCTGCTCGTTCCGCCACTTGCCTTCCTTTGGTGTGCCTATGCGATCCGCAGCGGGTCGGGCCGATGGTTGCTCGCGGTGGGCATTGGAGGCGGGTTCATCGGAGCGCTCGAGCTGCTGATCCGACTGAACGTCGGCATCGTCGTCTTGGGACTCTGCGCTGTGACGCTTCTGATGGAACGCGAGCGACGGTTCCGAAACCTCACGGTGTTCCTTGCCAGCGCAGTCGGCTCGTTCCTCGTCCTCTGGCTCGTCTCGGGCCAGGACGTGCGCGCGCTACCGGACTACCTCAACTATTCGTTCGAGGTTGTGTTCGGCTACTCGGATGCGATGTCGTTCGAGGACCCTGCTCGAGAGTGGGAGTACTTCGCAGCGGCCGCTGTAGCGGCCGTCGTGGTGTTCGTCGGTTGGCGGAACACCGCGGATTGGTCTCGCCCACGCCGGCTCAAGCTGCTCGCGCTCGGAGCGGTGTTGGCGTATCCCACTTTCAAGCAAGCCTTCGTACGACACGAGGTCATCCACTCGTCAGTGTGGTTCATGACCGCCGCCGTGGCCCTCGTCGCGCTGACGTGGCGCCGCGATCGGCGGGCCGAGGCGGCGCTCGGGCTGGTCTGCGTGCTCGTGGCATTGACCGCGGCGAGGGCGACCCGCGACGAGCTGAATCCATTTCGGTCGGCGGAGGCCGCCTTCGACCAGGCCCGAACCATGGCCGGCTCCGAGCGCTTGGCGTTGTCCCTCGAAACCAGGGCTGCGTTGCGGAAGTCCTATGGCTTGGACGAGAGTCTGCTCGCCACCATTCGCCGTCGGACAGTGCACATCTATGGCAACGAGACCACTGTTGCCTGGGCATATCCGGAGTTGCGCTGGCACCCGCTGCCGGCGTTTCCAGTCGTACATCACATATACGAAGAAACTCGACGAGCTCAATGCCAGAGCGCTGGAGTCCCACGGTCCGGAGTTCGTGCTCAGAGGCCCCGATTCCCCGATGGACGGCCGCAACTTCACACTCGAAGCGCCCGAAACCATGCTGACGATGTTCTGCTCGCTACGAGCAGGTGTCGACCGTCGGTGCCTGGCAGCTTCTCGAGCGGCGGCCGAACCGCTGTGGTTCCCCCCGAGAGGCTCGGGACCGTCCGTACGCGGCTCGGCGAGCACTTTGCGGTTCCGTCCGGCAGCGGTCGAGGGATGATCGTGATGAAGGTGCGTGAGATTCCTGCCTCCCGCTCGGACAGGCTTCGCTCGCTGATCTTTCGGAAAAAGGGCCTCTACACCATCATCAACGGAGCCTCCATCTTTCGAATGGTTCCGAGCACAGCAAGCGGGCACATGATCGTTCGAATTCCGGACTCCCTCGACTACACGGGCCATCCGCTCTCGGTTGACGCGAGCAAGATGGCGTTCTTCGACGACTGGCGGCGCCGGCGGATCGCCCGGTCCGGCAATGACCGTCGACTTCTACGAGGTGCCGATCGAGCGCGATCGCTAGAGCGCCCGCAGGCGCTCGGGGTGCTTGCGCACGAAGCGGAGGATCCCGCGCCAGTGCCAGAGCGTGCGGCGCGTGAGAAAGGTCTGGTCCGTCACGGCTGCGTGCGCGTGCACGACGCGGGCTGCCGGCACGTACCACCGCTCCCAGCCCGCTTCGGCTGCGCGATATGCGAGGTCGATGTCCTCGCCGTAGAGGCGAAAGCCCTCGTCGAAGCCGCCTAGCTCGTCGAGCATCTCGCGGCGGAGGAGCAGGAACGCTCCGAGCATCCACTCGGCCTCGACCGGCTCGGTCGGCAGGTCGCGGTCGAAATGGCGCTCGGCATTCAGAACGCGGCGAAGCGGCGTGCGGCGCACGAGCGTCCCGCTCACGGTTGGAAACCGGCGCCGGGAGGGCTGCGTGCTCCCATCCGGATAGACCAGGGCCGGGCCGATGATCCCCGAGCGCGGATGCGCCTCGGCGAACGCTCGCAGGTTTTCGACGGCGTCGTGCGCCGCCTCCGTGTCGGGGTTGGCCACCACGACAAACGGGGCAGTCGTTTGCGCGATGCCGCGGTTCGCGTTGGCCGCGAAGCCGAGCGGGCGCTCGTTGTCGACGAGATTGCGGATCACCACCAGCTCGTCGACCTGCGGCTCGAGCGACGTGATGCAGCGCTCGAGCTCCGGGCCTTCCTCGTGGACGACGACGACGCCGGCGACGCTCACAGCAGGTCCCGGTAGACAGCCGCGGTGCGGCGCGCGGTCTCGGCCCAGCTGAACCGAGCGGCCCGCGCCAGCCCCGCCGACACCAGGCGGTCTCGCTCCGCCAACGCTCGTTCGATCCCCGAGGCCAGCTCGTCCACGTCGCCGTTCACGAGGATGGCCGCGTCCCCGGCGACCTCTGGGATCGACGAGGAGCGCGTCGCAACGACGGGCGTACCCGAGGCCATCGCCTCGAGCACGGGGAGCCCGAAGCCCTCGTAGCGCGACGGAAAGACGAGGCAGGCGGCGCCGCGGTAGAGGGCCGCGAGCTCGTCCGGCGGAACATGGCCGGCGAACTCGACGCGATCATCGAGACCGAGCAGGCGTGCCTCGTCGCGGAGGTCGCTCTCGAGGCCGCGGTCGGGGCCGGCGAAGACGAGTCGCAGATTGGAGTCGACGGCCCTCAGCGCGAGCAGCGCCAGCTCCGGCCGCTTCCGGTCCTGGAGCGCTCCGACGAAGAGGGCATACGGTGGGCGCTGCGGATGCGGGCCGTCGGGGCTGAACAGCGGATCGACGCCGTACGGCGTGACGACGATCCGCTCCGCCGCCACGTCGTAGCGCTCGACAAGGTCTGCCTTCGTGGATTCCGACCCCGTCAACACGCGGTCGGCGCGGCGGGCCGAGCGCGGCACGAACGTGCGGAAGAAGAAGCGGTCCGCGCGGCTCATCACCTCGGGGAAGTGCTCGAAGGACAGGTCCTGTACCGTCAGGACCGAACGGCCTCGCCACGCCGGCGGCACGACGTGCAGGAAGTGAGCGAGGTCAGGCCGCAGACGACGCAGCAGCAGCGGGAGCCGGACCGCCATGCGCACCGGCTGGCGTCGCTCGGTGAGCTCGATCGGCTCGACACCCTCAGGGACGAGGTCCGGCAGTCGCGTCACCGCGGCTAGGCGCATGTCGGCGGCGTGGGCAGGCAGCTCACGCAGGAGGTTCGCCACGTAGCTCTCGTCGCCGGTTCGCTGCCGTCCCAGGACGTCGGCGTCGATCAGCACGAGCGGCTTCGTCACAGCTTCGCCTCGCGGTAGACGCGCACGTGCTCGCGTGCCGCGCGCTTCCAGTCGTAGCGCGCGGCGCGGGCGGGGCCGAGTGCCCCCAGCTCGTCGCGGCGCTCGATCGCCTCCCGCATGCCGGCCGCGATCGAGCTCGTGTCGAGCGGGTCGACGAACACGGAAACGCCGTCGGCGAACTCCGTGAACGGCGGTTGCCCCGGCGCCACGACCGGCGCGCCGCAGGCCATCGCCTCGAGCACGGGCAGACCGAATCCCTCGTAGAGCGACGGATACGCGACGCACGCGGCGCCCCGGTACAGGCGGGCGAGCTCCTCGTCGTCCACCTCCCCGACTCGGCGGACACGGTCGCCGTCGATCCGGACGCGGCCCCAGCCGCGCGCACCGACGACGCGGAGCTCGTGACCCTCCAACCCGGCTTCCTCGAAGGCCTCGACCAGCCGCTTCAGGTTCTTCCGAGGCTCGAGCGTCGAGACGGCCAGCACGTAGCTGCCCTCCGCGGCCGGGCCCTCGGCGGTGAACGGCGGCCCGACCCCGTACGGAATCACCCGCACTTTGCTCACGTCGACGCCGAGGAGGTCCACCACCTCGCCCGCCGTGAACTGCGAGCCGACGATGATTCGCCGCGCCGCGTCCGCCACCTTCGGCAGCGTCCGGGGGCTGTACGCCCGCGTCCACCGGTTGAAGGAGCGCGGCTCGCGCAGCACCGCCAGGTCGTGGATCGTGACGACGAGGGGCACGGAGGCGCGAACGGGTGCACGCAGCCCCGGGCAGTGGAGCACGTCGACCCGATCTCGCCGAGCCCGGCGCGGGAGCACAGATAGGTACCAGGCCGTGTCGCGGAGGACGCGTGTAACCCGCGCCGGCCCGCCGAACGAGTAGCGGCGAACGTCGAGCTCCGAGTTGGCGTCGAGCTCGGACAGCAGGTGCGTCAGGTATCGCGCCGTCCCGGCACGCGTCAGCGCAAGAGGTGAAACGTCGATACCGACCCGCACCGGCGTCAGTGTCTCAGGCGCGCCTGCTCGTAGCCCGCCAGCATGGCCTCGCCGCAGGCGCGCCACGTGAACCGGCTCGCGTGCCGAAGTCCGAGCGGGATCAACCGCTCGCGCTCGACGAGTGCCCGCTCGATCGCCGAAGCGAGGGCCTCCGGGCTCTTCGGGTCGGCGCGAAGAGCGGCGTCGCCGGACGCGTCGTCGAGCGAAGGGTGCGTGGAGGTCACGACCGGCGTCCCGGAGGCCATCGCCTCGACGACGGGGATCCCGAAGCCCTCGAGGAGCGAGGGGTAGGCAAGCGCCGACGCGCCTCGGTAGAGACCCGGCAGGTCGGCGTCCGGGACGTAGCCGAGCGCGCGCACCCCCTCGCCGTCGAGGTTCTGCTCGGCCCACGCCACGGGTGCGCCCGCGACGACGAGCTGCAGCTCGGGACGCCGTGCACGCACCAGCCCGAAGGCCTCGACGAGGGTCGCGAGGTTCTTCCGCGGCTCGAGCGTCGCGACCGAAAGCACGTATGGGGAGCCGAACTGCGTCTTCGCCCCATCAGGGGAGTAGCGGGAGTTGACGCCGGGGTACGCGATGGCGATCCGCTCGGCGGGCACTCGGAGCGTCTCGGCCACGTCCTGGGCGGTGTAACGCGAGATCGCGAACAGGACGTCGCAGGTGCGCGCCGCGTGCTCGTACTTGCGGCCGTGCATGCGCGCGGTGAGGGGAGCCACCCACTCCGGATGGTGTTGCGGCGACAGGTCGTAAACGGTGGTTGCGCGGACACCGTTGCGCTGTGGCGGGTACATCCAGTCGGAGAAGTGGAAGACGTCCAGGCGCCCGACCAGGCGCTCGACCGCGGGGCGGCCGAACCGGCTCCAGCCGGTACGCCAGAGGTGGGATGACGGCGGAACGGTCACGATCCGCTGCTCGATCGGCAGCCCGTCGAGCGCGGTCCGCACGCTTTTCGCTCCCCGAGGACCCGACGGGCGCGAACGCGACGATCTCGTGGCCGCCGCCCGCATCCACGAGGCCCTGGAGCATTCCGACTGTGTAGTTGCCGATGCCCGTGCGCGGGAGCGCGAGCGGCGTGACGTCGACGACGATGCGCACGACGCGGGACGATAGGCGCTCCAAACTACACTGGCTCGCCGTGAGCCTCTACGTCGACCTCTTCCGCCACAGCGAGCTGTTCAGGAACCTCTTCCGCCGCGAGCTGCAGGTGCGCTACCGCGGCTCCTCGCTCGGCCTCCTCTGGACGTTGATCTACCCACTCGGGCTGATGATCGGGTACTGGCTGCTCTTCTCGATCCTGCTCAGGGCGGTCTCAGTGGAGAACTACCCGCTGTTCGTGATCTCGGGCCTCGTCAGCTGGACGTTCTTCCAGTCCGCGCTGCAGATGTCGTCGACGAGCCTGCTGGGGCAGGCGAACCTGGTCAAGCAGGTTCGGTTCCCGCGACAGCTGCTGCCGCTCTCGGTCGTCGCGACCAATTTGACGACCTTCCTCGTCATGTTCGCGATCGTCGTGCCCGTGAACCTGATCGTGCGGCCCGAGACCCGCACGACGTTCTGGGTCGCCCTGCCGCTTCTGCTGCCCCTCGTCGCGCTGGCGAGCGGGCTGGCGATCGTGGTCGCGGCCGCCACGGTCATCTTCAGGGACGTCGAGCACCTACTGGCCACGATCCTTGTCCCATGGTTCATCCTGACGCCGATCTTCTACACCTTCGACCAGCTGCCTGGGCTCTCGGAGAACCAGTGGATCGCCGACGTTCTCTACTACGGGAACGTGGTGGCGCCGATCGTCGAGGCAATCCGCGACCCGATCTTCTTCGGTCGCATGCCGGCGGTGACTGACGTCGTCTACGCCGTGGGCGTCGGGTTCGCCGCACTCGGGCTCGGCACGTTCGTCTTCCGACGGCTCGACGACCGGCTGGCAGTCTCCCTCTGAGATGCCTGCGCCCCTGATCGTGCGCGCCGCTTGGCGCGAGCCCGTCGAGCGGACACCCGTGTGGTTCATGCGCCAGGCCGGCCGCTCGCTGCCGGAGTACCGCGAGATCCGGAAGCGCCACGGGCTCTTCGACATCGTGCGGCAGCCCGAGCTCTGTGCCGAGGTCACCCTCCAGCCCGTCCGAAGGCACGGCGTGGACGCTGCCGTGATGTTCGCCGACATCATGCTTCCCGTCCTCGGCATGGGCGTCGAGGTCGAGCTGGTCGAGAACGTCGGCCCGGTGGTCGGGCAGCCGATCGAGTCGATGGCCGACGTCGAGCGCCTCACGGTGCCCGAGCCCGAGGACTCGGTTCCCTCGATCCTCGAGGCGGTGCGGCTGGTTCGCGCGGAGCTC
Organism: uncultured Actinomycetes bacterium; assembly: GCA_963738205.1. GTDB lineage: Bacteria > Actinomycetota > Thermoleophilia > Gaiellales > Gaiellaceae > DATFQE01. The sequence goes on along the minus strand of CAVTVQ010000007.1, from coordinate 373,336 downwards.
CGCGACGACCAGGGAGTCATCGGGTTCGCCGGCGGGCCGTTCACCGTCGCCGGCTATCTCGTCGAGGGCCGGCCCACCCGCGACTTCGTCAAGACGAAGGGGCTGATGTACGGCGCGCCGGACGTCTGGCACGCATTGATGGAGAAGCTGACCGAGACGTTCGTCCGCTACCTCCGTGCGCAGGCGGAAGCCGGCTCGGACGTGATCCAGCTGTTCGACTCCTGGGTCGGTGCGCTGTCGGTCGACGACTACCTGGAGTTCGTCGCGCCCTACTCCAGCCGGATCCTCGCTGCGGTGGACGTCCCGACGATCCACTTCGGCACCGGCACCGCCCATCTGCTTCCGACGATGGCGGCGGCCGGCGGCGACGTCATCGGTCTCGACTGGCGCATCCCGCTCGATGCAGGCTGGGAGCTCGCCGGCTCCGACCGCGGCGTCCAGGGCAATCTCGACCCCGCCGTCCTACTCGGTCCGTTCGAGCGCGTCGAGTCGGAGGCCGAACGCATCCTCGACCGCGCCGACGGCCGCCCCGGCCACATCTTCAACCTCGGCCACGGCGTCCTGCCGACGACCGATCCCGCCGTGCTCGGCCGCCTCGTCGAGCTCGTGCACGAGCGCACCGCCACCGTCGCCGCGTGAACACAGCGGTCGTCCTGATGGCCTACGGGAGCCCGTCCGAGATCGAAGACATCCCTGCCTATCTCGCCGACATCCGGGAGGGCAAGCCGGTCTCCGAGCACGCGGTCGAGGAGCTGGTCGAGCGCTACCGCCGGATCGGCGGCCGCTCGCCGCTGGACGAGCTCACGGAGGCGCAGCGAGCAGCCCTGCAGGAGGAGCTCGGCATGTCCGTGGAGGTGGGGATGAAGCACTGGCGGCCGCGCATCGCCGAGGCGGTCGAGGCGGCGCTGGCCGGCGGCGCCGAGCGAATCGTCGGGCTCGTGCTCGCGCCCCATTACTCACGGCTGTCGATCGCCGGCTATCGCACGCGGCTCGAAGAGGCGCTCGGCAGCCGGGCCGAGCTGGTGTTCGTCGAGAGCTGGCACGACCACGAGCCGTTCCTCGACGTCCTCGCCGACCGCGTCCGCGGCACCGACGCGCACGTCGTCTTCACCGCGCACAGCCTTCCCGAGCGGATTCTGCGCGACGGCGACCCCTATCGCGACCAGCTGCTGGAGACCTCGCGGCTGGTGGCCGAGCGCGCAGGCCTGGCGAGCTGGTCGTTCGCGTTCCAGAGCGCCAGCGCCACGGGCGAGCCGTGGCTGGGGCCAGACATCCTCGAGGAGCTCGACCGACTCCATGCCGAGGGCGCCCGCAAGGTGCTCGTCTGCCCCGTCGGCTTCGTCTCGGACCACCTCGAGATCCTCTGGGACCTCGACGTCGAGGCGCGAGGGCGGGCCGAGGAGCTCGGTCTGGAGCTCGACCGCATCCGCTCGCTGAACGACGACCCGCGCTTCGTGGCGGCGCTCGGGGAGCTAGTCCGGGAGGTCGTTTGACTACGCTCACTTCCATGGAGACCGGCTCTGTCGTCGTCGACCATGTGAGTCGGCGCTTTCGCGTCTATCCGCAGCGCAGGATCACGCTCAAGGAGGCGATCGTCAAGCGGCGCTCACTGAAGCCGACCGAGATCTGGGCGCTGCGCGATGTGTCGTTCGAGATCACGCCCGGCGAGGCGGTCGCCTTTGTCGGCCGCAACGGATCCGGCAAGACGACGCTCCTCCGCCTGATCGCCGGCATCTTCAGCCCTACCGACGGTTCCGTCGCGGTGAGCGGCTCGGTGGGATCGCTGCTCGAGCTAGGCGCGGGCTTCCACCCGGACTTCACGGGCCGCGAAAACATCTTCCTGAACGGCTCGATCTACGGGCTCAAGCGCAACCTGATCCGCGAGAAGCTGGACGAGATCATCGAGTTCGCCGAGCTCGAGCGCTTCATCGACCTGCCGGTGCGGACGTACTCGGCCGGGATGCACATGCGGCTCGGCTTCGCAGTGGCAGTGCACCTCAACACCGACATCGTATTGCTCGACGAGGTCTTCGCCGTCGGCGACGAGGCCTTCCAGCGCAAGTGCGTCGCGCGGATCCTCGAGTTCAAGCAGAAGGGCGGGACGATCGTCTTCGTGTCGCATTCGGCACCGGCCGTCGAGCGGCTCTGCGAGCGCGCCGTCCTGCTCAACAAGGGCCTGGTCGAGTACGACGGCGACTCCCACGAGGCGCTCCGGCGTTACTCGGGCCTGCTCGAGGAAACCACGCCGGCCGCCGAGCGTGAGGCGCCCTCTCGGCAGTGGGGCTCGGGCGAGCTTCGCGTCGTCCGCGCACGGCTGGAGGGCGCGGACGGCGAGGAGCGGCGCGAGTTCCTGGCCGACGAGCCCGTGGCCCTGACGATCAACCTCTCCTGCGACGCAGCCGTGCCGTCGCCGCGGTTCGTCGTGGAGCTCTGCGGCCAGGACGGCTCGCTGCTGGGCTCGAGCGAGCGGACCGCCGCCGAGCTCGGGTGGGAGCCAGCCGCCGGTGAATGGCGCCTGCGCTTCGAGCTCGACCGCATGCCGGTCGTCGACGGTCGCTTCCAGTTCGGCGTGTCGATCTGGGACGCGTCCGGGGAGCACCTTTACCACCGCCTCGAGCGGGCCGCGGAGTTCCTCGTGAACCCGATGGGGCGCGTTCGCGGCTCGTTCCGCTTCGACGGCCGCTGGCTCGTCGAGGACGTGCCGGTCGAGGTTCGGTGAGCTCCCGCACCTGCCCGGACTGGCCCGCGCTGCTGGAGATCGCGCCCGACCTGCAGTTCAAGCACTACACCGTCGCAGAGGCGCGGCTTCCGGGCGATGCGCTCGCGAACATCAAGGACGTCTCGCTCGACGACGTCGCAATCTGCTGCGACCTCGAGCGGCACGTCTTCAACCCTGAGCACACCGACGAGGGCGTCGCCGAGGCGCTCCGGGCGACGCACTGGTACGACCTGCGCGAGTGGGCCACGAGCGGCCCCGGCGGGCAACAGGGCTAGACCTTCCGGAACGCCAGCAGCTCGTCGAGCGGGCGCGTGTTCAGCACGTCCGCCGCCGTCGCCCACCCGCGCCGAGCCGTCCCGACCGCGAGCAGCATGTTCCCGAGCCCGCGCGTCGAGTGGGCGTCGGTGTTGCAGATGACCGGCAGCCCGGCCTCGACGCACATGCGAACGTGCTCGTCGCGGAGGTCGAGCCGGTCGGGGAGCCCGTTGACCTCGAGGGCGATGCCCTCCTCCAGCGCGACCGCGATCACCTCCTCGAGGTCGACAGCGTTCGGCGGGCGGTGGTTGATGATGCGGCCGGTCGGGTGGCTGAGCGCACGCACCGCAGGATGGCGCAGTGCCGCGATCGTCCGCGCGGTGATCTCCCGCTTCGGCGCACGCTGGCCGGCGTGCACGCTCGCGGTCACCCAGTCGAGCTCCGCGAGCACGTCGTCGCTCAGGTCGAGGGAGCCGTCCGGCAGGATGTCGCACTCGATCCCGCGCAGGACGCGGAACGGGCTCAGGGTCTCGTTCGCCGCGGCGATCTCGTGCGCCTGGCGCAGCACGTCCGCAGCGTCCAGTCCGGGCACGGCGCCGACGGCCTTCGTGTGGTCGCAGATCGCGAGGTACTCGTAGCCCCGGTCACGCGCGGCGGTGGCCATCTCGAGCACGGTCGCCTTCCCGTCCGACCAGGTGGTGTGGCAGTGGAGATCGCCGCGGATCTGCTTGAGCTCGACGAGCGGCGGCGGCTCGCCCCGAAACGGCTGTTCGCGTAGCTCCGGCGGACACCACGGAATCCCGAGCCCGTCGTAGACGCCTTCCTCGTCGGGCGCGTCCGGGAGCGGCTCGAGCGCCTCGAGGTAAGGACGTGCGCCCGTGGCGCGCACGAGCTCCGTCCCGAACCTCGACGGCTCGGCCGCGACCACCTCGACCGGAACGCCATCGACCGTGACCCCGACCGCACGCCGTTCCTCGCGCTCCACGATCGACACCACCTGCCCGAGCGCTTCGAACCGGTCGAGCACCTCGTCCGGGCGGTCGGCCGCGCAGACGACCGCGAAGTGCTCGCTCGCGTCGCGCATCCGGCGCGGATCGCCCGCCGCTGCGCCGTCGAGCGCCTCGGCGAGCCCCGCCTCGAGCGCCAGCGCTCGCCCAAGCGGCATCCCGCGACGCGCCGACGCGCCGCCGCGCTCCAGCGCCTCCGCCAGCTTGGCCGCCGTCTTGGGGCCGATCCCCGGCACCTCGGTGAGCCGCCCGGCACGCGCCGCCTCGCGCACCTCGTCGACGGTCGTGGCGCCGAGCGTCTCGCCGATCTCGATCGCGCGCCTCGGGCTGACGCCGAGGTAGCGTCCGAGCCCGATCAGCTCCGGCCGCACCTCCCGCTCGAGCTCCGACAGCTCGTGGATCTCCCCGGTCTCGACCAGCTCCTGCAGTCGCCGCTCGATCCCCGGGCCGATCCCTTTCAGCTCACGGGCTCGTCCCTGGCGGACGAGCTCGACGATCGAGACCGGCGTCTCGCGGATCATCTCGGCCGCGCGCCGGTAGGCCCGCGACGTGTAGCTCTGCGCGCCGGACAGCTCGAGCAGCACGGCGAACGCATCCAGGCGCTCGGCGACCTCCGCATTCGAGAGCATGCGGGATAGTCTCCAGACGATGGCCACGGTAGTCGTGCCCTTCCGCGGAGCGAACGGCAAGAGCCGGCTGGCGCTGCCGGAGACCGAGCGCCGCGAGCTCGCCCTGAGGATGCTTCGACGCGTGCTTTCCGCAGCGTCGGAGGTCGGCGACGTGGTGCTCGTCACCGACGACGACGAGGCGCGTGCGCTCGCTCCGCGCTGGGTCGCCGACCCCGGGCAGGGCCAGGGCGCCGCGGTCGCCGCAGCGCTCGCAGACGCAGACTCGCCGGCCCTCGTCGTGAACGCCGACCTCCCCGAAGTCGAGGCGCAGGACCTGCGCGACCTGCTCGCGGCCATCCCGGACGGCGGCATCGCCCTCGTGGAGGCGTCCGACGGCACGACCAACGCGCTGGGTCTCGCCACGCCGGAGCTGTTCGAGCCGCTCTACGGGCCCGGAAGCGCGTCCCGCTTCCGGGAGCGCGGCGGTGTGCCGGTCGACCTTCCGCGGCTCGCGCACGACCTCGACACGCTGTGAAGGTCGCCGTGCTCGCAGGCGGCGTGGGCGCGGCCCGCTTCCTCAAGGGTCTCGTGCAGGTCGTCGAGCCGGCCCACATCACGGTCGTCGGAAACGTCGGTGACGATGTCGAGGTGCTCGGCCTGCACGTCTCGCCCGATCTCGACAGCGTTCTGTACATGCTCGCGGGCGTCGCAGACGAGGAGCGCGGCTGGGGTCGTGCGGACGAGACCTGGAACGCGCTGGCGGCCGCCGCGGCGCTCGGCGGCGAGGACTGGTTCGCGCTCGGGGACCGGGACATCGGGCTAAACCTCGTCCGCACGCAGGCGCTGCGCCGCGGCGAGCCGCTGTCGCGTGTCACGACGGGCCTGGCGACCGTGGCCGGGCTCGACCTTGCCCTGCTCCCGGCCACCGACGACCGGCTGCGCACGGTCGTCCGGACGCCAGCCGGCGACTTCCCGTTCCAGGAGTGGTTCGTCGCGCGACGCCACGCCGACGAGGTCGACGGGGTCCGCTTCGACGGGGCCGAGGAGGCCGCTGCCGCGCCCGGCGTGCTCGACTCGCTGGCAGCCGCGGACCTGCTCTTGATCGCGCCGAGCAACCCGTACGTCAGCATCGGCCCGATCCTCGCCGTCAGTGCCATCCGCGAGGCGTTCGCAAATCGCAACGTGCCCGCGGTCGCGATTAGCCCGCTCGTCGGGGGCCGCGCAGTCAAAGGCCCGGCCGACCGGATGCTCACCCGGCTGGCCGGCGGGACGACCCCGGCTCACGTCGCCGGCTGCTACGCAGGCCTGATCGACGCGCTCGTGATCGACGAGGCCGACGCGGACGGGCCGGACACCGGCGTGCGCACGATCGTGACGCGGACGCTGATGACCGACGACGCGTCGCGTCGCCGCGTGGCCGAGGCGGCGCTCGAAGGAGCGGCCGCGCTCAAATGAGGATCGGGATCGTCGGCGGCACGGGCGCCTTCGGCCGCGCACTCACGGAGCGCCTGGCCGCGCTAGGTGAGGACGTGGTCATCGGCTCCCGGGACGAGGAACGCGCCCGTGAGCTCGCGACGGTCTACGGCGTCGAGGGCAGGGCCAACGCCGACGCCGTCCGGGGTGTCGACCTCGTCGTGCTCGCGACCAAGTCCAGTGCCACCATCGACACAGCCCGCGAGCTCGCGGACGCGATCGGCGACACGCCGGTGCTCTGTGTCGCCAGCGACCTGCAGTTCACGCAGAAGGGCGTGCTTCCGGGGCGGCTCGGGTCGCTGGCGGAGGAGGTGGCGGAGATCCTGCCGGCGCCGGTCGCCGCGGGTCTCCAGTCGCTCGCCGCGGTGCACCTGACCGGGGAGGACCCGCCCGAGCAGGACGCGCTGGTGTGCGGCGACGACGAGCTGGCGAAGCGGCTCTCGCTCGAGTTGGCGGGCCGCCTGGTCACAGGCCGCGCCATCGACTGCGGCCCGCTCGAGAACGCGCGCGCTCTGGAGGGCATGACGGCGGTGATCCTGAACGTGAACAAGCGCTATCGCGCGCACGCGGGCGTCCGGATCACCGGGCTCGAGTGAACGTCTTTCCGATCGAGGGTCTGCCCGAGATCGGCGAGGGCGACGACCTCGCGCGTCTCATCGCCGAGGCGACTGAGCTCGCCAACGGTGACGTCGTCGTCGTGGCCCAGAAGGTCGTGTCGAAGGCGGAGGGTCGAGTCGTGGGGCTCGACGAGCTGGAGCCGTCCGACCGCGCGCGCGAGCTCGCGGGCGACGACGATCCGCGCCGCATCGAGGCGATCCTGCGCGAAAGCGCTCGCCTCGTCCGCGTCCGGCCGCCGCTCGTGATCGCGGAGACGCGTCACGGTTTCGTGTGCGCGGCTGCCGGCGTTGATGCGTCGAACGCGCCCGCGCGGGACACGCTCGTGCTGCTTCCAGTCGATCCCGACGCGTCGGCCTTGCGGCTGCGCGAGCGGTTCGCCGAGCTCACCGGCAAGAAGGTCGGCGTGATCGTCAGCGACTCCTTCGGCCGTGCCTGGCGGCAGGGCACCACGGACGTTGCGATCGGCTGTGCGGGCCTCACGCCGCTCGTCGACCTCCAGGGTGAGCGCGATCGCGTCGGCTACGAGCTCCATGCGACAGTGATCGCCGTCGCCGACCAGATCGCGGGTGCGGCGCAACTCGTGATGGGCAAGCTCGACGGGATTCCCGCGGCAGTCGTCCGCGGGCTCGACGTGGCCGGCGAAGGCTCCGCGCACGACCTGGTGATGCCGGCCGAGCGCGACCTCTTTCGCTAGCGCGTCAGCTCGACCGCGCGACGGGCCTCGCGCTCGTAGGGGTTGTTCAGGTACCGGTGCGTGAGCCACGCCCAGAACACGTGCAGCGGCCGGTGCTGCATCTGCCAGATGTGGCAGAGCTCGTGGGTGATCAGGTCGTCCGACGCACACTCGCTCCGCAGCAGGATCGTCCGCCAGAGCGCGTAGCCCTCGTAGCGGCGGAAGCCGGGAATGCGGAAGAACCAGGGCGCGACGACGACCCGAACCCGCTCGACCTGCACGGGCTTCGGGTAGAGGTCGAGCCGGTTCAGGCGCTCGCGCGCACGCTCGACCGCCTCGTCCACCGCGCAAAGCTAGCCTCCCGAGATGCATGTCGTCGATGAGTTCGAGCGCGGCTTCGGGTGGCAGACAGATGAGCCCGAGCACATGGAGCGCACCTCGCACGCCGTGGCCGGCGACGGCAAGGTGTGGCTGTTCGACGCGATCGACGTCGACGGGCTCGACGAGCGGGTGGCCGCACTCGGTGAGCCGGCGGGTGTGGTCCAGCTGCTGGACCGCCATGCGCGCGACTGCCTCACGGTCGCGGAGCGGCTCGGCGTGCCGCTCTTCGTAACGCCGCGACAGCCCTATGACACGATCCGGACGATTCGCGTCGTGTGGTTCCCCGGCTGGCACGAGGTCGCCGCCCACGTGCCCGAGGAGCGCGTGCTCGTGGTCGGCGACGCGCTCGGCACGGCGTCCTACTTCCGCGCTCCGGGCGAACGACTGGCGGTGCACCCGTTCCTGCGGCTCGTGCCTCCGCGGCAGCTGAGTGGCCTCGCCCCGCTCCACATCCTGTGCGGACACGGCGAGGGCGTACATGGCGAGGAAGCTGCGCCGGCGCTCGAGGAGGCGCTGCGCAGCGCCCGTCGCCGGATCCCCCACTGGCTGGCAGCGTCGATCAGAGCGTGGCGCGGGCGATGAAGACGGTCGTCTTCATCCCGGCCTGGAACGAGGAGGACAACCTCCGGGCGGTACTCGACGAGGTGCAGGCCGAGCTGCCGGAGGTCGACGTCCTCGTGGTCGACGACGGCTCGACCGACGCCACCGCCGAGATCGCACGGTCGGCGGGCGCGCAGGTGCTCTCGTTCGGCGAGAACCGTGGCCTGCGCGCCGCCATCGCCGCCGGATACGGCTACGCAGTCGAACACGGCTACGACCTCGTCGGGCGCGTCGACGCCGACGGCCAGCACCCGGCCGCCGAGCTGAGCCGCCTGCTGGAGCGTGTCCGCACCGGCGGCACCGACGCCGCCGTCGGCTCCCGCTTCGTCGCAGGCGAGGGCTACGAGCCCTACCGCTACCGTCCGAGCCCGGAGCGGGCCTTCGGCACGGCGCTCCTGCGCCGCCTGATGCGGATCAGGGTCGAGGGCGGCATCGCCGACGCCACCAGTGGGCTCTATGCGGTCAATGCGAAAGCGGCCGAGCTCCTCGCCCGGCCGTACACGAGCGGCGCGCCGGAAGTCGAGGGCCTAATCCGGCTCGGCGAGGCCGGGCTGCGCGTGGACGAGGTGCCCGTGAACATGCGGGAGCGGGGCGGCGGAGAGTCGAAGCTCGCCGGCCGCCGCGCGTTCCACCTCGTCATCACGGTCGGGGCGGCGATCTTCCTCGGCACGAAGGCGCTCGGCTACTGGCGCCGCTTCCGCGACTGACCTACTTCCACTGTCTGCCGGCTCCGAAGGCGTACTGGCCGTAACCGCGGAGCGACGCAAGCGAGGAGAGCAGCTGGTAGAGCAGGAGATAACCGAAGAAGCCCCGCGGGTCCGGCTTTGGCTGAAGTCCGAGTCGCCGGAAGACGTGGCGTTCCTGCCAGCGCCGCAACACGCCGTAGATCACGAGGGTGATCGGGATCAGCAGCATCGACCACCACGAGAAGATGAGCGGATACCCGAAGAGGAAGAGGATCACCCCCGGCACCCAGAAGAAGACGAAGCCCACGTCGAGGAACGGCACGAGGTAGTCGATGCCGGCTACGAATTTCGCCAGCACCCGCGGCTGCCGGTGCGGTGGGCGCGAGTGCAGGCCCTCGAACATGCCTCGAGCCCAGCGCGACCGCTGGCGCATGAAATGGCGGAGGCTGTCCGGGACGACCGTGAAGCTCAAGGCGACCGGCTCGTACTGCACGATCCCGCGGCTGTCCATCAGCGTCCACGTGAGCACGATGTCCTCGCCGATCGCGTCCGGCCAGCCCCCCACAGCCCGCAGGTCCTCCGTCCAGTAGGCCGAGAAGGCACCCTGGGCCACGAGCGCGCTGTTGTACGCGGACTGCATCCGCTTCACGCCGTTGATGCCGAGTCGGTAGTCCCAGCCCTGCATCCTCGTGACGAAGCTGTCCGACGGGTTCTCGGCGACCAGCGCACCGGCGCACGCGCAGATGTGCTGGTCCTGCGGTCGTTCGGTGACCCGCGCGATCAGATAGGTCAACGCGTCCGGCTGCAGGTGCGTGTCGGCGTCGACCGTGACCACCAGCGGGGTGCTCACGGACGCCAGGGCCGTGTTCAGGGCTCGGTGCTTCCCCGCCTCGGGCTCGGTCACGCGCCGGTAGTCGAGGCCGAGGCGCTTCGCGGCCTCCCCGGCCACCGCTGCGGTGCGATCCGTCGAGCCGTTGTCGGCGAGGATCACGTTCACGCGCCCCGGGTACGACAGCTCCGCGATTCGCTCGAGCGTGTCGGCGATCGCAGCCTCCTCGTTCCAGGCCGCGACCAACACCGTAACGTCGGGCCACTCCCCGCCGCTCGGCGTCCCCAGGTACGGCGGCCGGTAGCGCGAGACGGCGAGGGTGAAGATCATGAAGCCGATCACGAGCCCGGGGATGTACGCGATCAGGATCGGAATGACCCATGACGCCACCGGGCCAATCGCCTGCTCGAGGTCACTGCGCCACGGCTGGGACACGTAGACGGCGAATGCGACGTACGCGGCCGTCAGCGTTGCGGCAATCGAAAAGAGGAACGTCGGGCGGAGTCCGGTGGCAGGCCGACGCCGCCGCGTAAAACCCCCGAGCAGTGCCCGCTCGGACATGGAGGCATGCTGACGCACGGCCGGACGGGTGTCCAATCACGCGGGCGCTACGCGCACCCGCTGGAAGACGACGAGGCCTCCACCCGCGACCGCGGCAGCGACGAGGAACACGGCCGGGTAGCCGCCCAGGTCGGCCACACCGCCGAGCACGATCGCTCCCGTGGCGATCGCGACGTCGACGAACGCCGTCACGGTCCCCGCGACGGCGCCGCGGTCGCCGGCGGGCGTTCGTGCCATCGCCAGCGTCATCACCGCCGGAAACGCGAGCGCCTGCCCGACGGAGAAGACGAACGTGCCCACGTAGAGGCCGATCGGCTCCTGCCAGAGGCCCATCGTCGCGAGCCCGGCGGCGAGCGCGACGAGCGCGATCCGCACGGTTCGCGCGGGCCCGACCCGGTCGGGGATCTTCGCGCCGAGGCTGCGGATCGCCACTACGACGACGGCGAACAGCGCGAAGAGCGGTCCCGCGCCGTCGAGGCCGATGTCGAGCGCATAGAGCGTGACGAACGCGAGGAAGCCGCCCATGCCGAACAGCCCCATGCCGAGCACGAGACCGGGCAGCAGCCCGGACCGGTGGGGGAGCCAGCTGCCGCCCTCGGACGGCGCCGCCGCGGGGCGCGTCTCCGGCGAGCGCAGCCCGAGGACGCCTGCCGTCGCAGCCGCGCCCGCGGCGAGCAGCCAGACGGCGTCCCAGCGGTCGTCGCCCAGCGTGAGCTCGCCGACGACGGGCCCGACCGCGAGGCCGCTGTAGGACGCGAGCGTGTAGAGGCTCAGGGCCTCGCCGCGACGGTGGTCGGGCGCGAGGTCGTTGACGATGCTGAGGCCGCCGATGAGGAAGAGCGCCTCGCCGACGCCGGTGAGGAGCCGCAGGCCGACGACCGGCACGATGTGCTCCGCGACGACGAGCCCGGCGGCGCCCGCGACCATCAGGACGCCGCCGCCGACCATGAGCGGCCGTCGGCCACGCAGGTCGCCGAGCCGTCCGGCCGGCGGCTGGGCCAGGAGGGCGGTCAGGCTGGCGGCGGCGACGGCGATCCCGACGCCGATGCTCCCGGCGCCCAGCGGCCCCTCCGCGTAGCGTGGCAACACCGGCAGGACGACGCCGATCGAGAGGAAGGCGAAGAACGTGGCCGCGGCCACGAGCAGAAAAGCGGGTGTCACCACCCGCTCCCTTGACAACTCGTTATCGGTAAGTCTAGACTTACGGTAAGTCATGGCTTACGTACACCCGATCGACGCGCTCGGCGACCCTACCCGGAGGGCGATCTTCGAACGGCTGCGCTCCGGGCCGCTTCCGGTCGTCGAGCTGGCACGCGGACTGCCGGTCAGCCGGCCGGCCGTGTCCCAGCATCTGCGCGTCCTGAAGGACGCCGGCCTCGTTCGCGACAAGGCGGTCGGGACCAGGCGGCTCTACGAAGTCAACCCGGAGGGCTTCGGCCAGGTGCGCACCTGGTTCGAGGACTTCTGGACAGATGCGCTCGACGCCTACAAGCGCGAGGCAGAAAGGAGCACACAATGACGGAGGTGGCGACGATCGCACCCGTTCGCAAGTCGATCACGGTCGCGTGCGCGCCGGAGCGGGCCTTCGAGGTCTTCGCCGGCCAGGTCGCGAGCTGGTGGCCGACGCACACGCACTCGATCCACGGGGTCAAGGTGAGCGACGTCGTCCTCGAGCCGTACGAGGGCGGCGAGATGTACGAGGTCGCGGAGGGCGGGAAGCGCGAGCACTGGGCGCGGGTTACGGCCTGGGAGCCGCCGAAGCGGCTCGTGCTGGCGTGGCGCGTCAACCCGGACACCGACGGCCCGACGGAGGTCGAGGTGACGTTCACCCCCGACGGCGAGGGGACGCGCGTCGACCTCGAGCACCGCAACTGGGAGGCGGCCGGCGCGGGCGCGGCCCAGTCGCGCGAGAACTACGAAACGGGCTGGGACACCGTCCTCGCGCCCTTCGTGGAGAAGGCCGTCTGAGCCGAGCACGCTTCACACTGGGGCGATGCCGCTGGACTACCCGGACCCGCCGCTCGGCGACGAGCTCGTGCGTCTCCGGCCCTGGACGGACGACGACCTGCCGACGATCGTGGAGGCGAGCCGCGATCCGTACATCCCCAAGGTGACGACCGTCCCGGCGCCCTTCACCAAGGGCGCCGGGACGCGGTGGATCGAGCGGCAGCGAGGTCGCCGGGACAGCGGGACGGGCCTGTCATTGGTGATCGCCGACTCGACGTCCGCCGAGGCGGTCGGCGGTCTGGTCATCGTCGACCGCCGCGACGGCCTCCACGGCCTCGGGTACTGGGTCGTCCCTCGGGCTCGAGGCCGAGGTTTCGCTTCGCGCGCCGTGGCCATGGCCGCCCGGTGGGCACTCGAGCAGCCGGCCGTCCGTACGCTCGAGGCGCTGGTCGAGCCGTGGAACACCGCCTCGCGGCGCGTGGCCGAGCACGCCGGATTCGCCGCCGACGAGGCCCGTCGCTCCGAGACGTCGGTGGCGGGGCGCCGCGCCGAGGTGATCCGCTACGTGCTCGGCGGCCAGTCGCCCCGCGTGGGCTCATAGTCGCCGGCCCAGTCCCTGTAGGCGACTTTCGGGACGTTCGTCTCCTCGGGCGTCGAGGCGCCGTACTTGGCCGCGACCTCGTCGAGCGGGTAGTGCAGGACCTTGTCCTTGCTGCGTGTGCCCACCATCAGGATCGCGCACGGTCCGTCGCCGGCGCCGACGAAGATGTGGTTCGTCCCAGGCGGGCAGTGGACGAAGTCCCAGGCCTTCAACCGTCGCTCCTCGCCCTCGATCACGCAGATGCACTCGCCGGAGAGCACGAGGAAGTCCTCCTGGACGCTCTCTGAGTGGTACTTGCCGTTCGGCTGACCGGGCTGGACGACGTGGATGCCGATCCCGTAGTCGGCGAAGCCGGCCTCGCCCGGCTCGAAGTCCGTCCACTGGCCGCCGATCGCGTGACGCATCCAGCGCACGTCGGCGACGTTGAGCACGAACCAGCCCTTGGACGTGACGGCGACGCCGTCGTCGGTCTCCTCGAGCTTCGCTTCCTCAGGACTATCCACGGCGGGCACCTTTATCAGAACCCCGCGGACGGCCGAGCTCCTCGAGCGCACCGGTCATTGCGGTGGCCAGCTCGTCGAGCCGCGTCTCGTATTCCGTGCGCGGCCGCTTCAGCCGCCGCTCGAGCGCCTCGTACGCCTCGAGTAACACTGGGTCGGCCTTGCGGGCGAGCACCTCCCCTTGCTCGGTCAGCTCGACGAGGTAGGAGCGGCCGTCGTCGGGGTTGGGTGTGCGCCGCACGAGGCCGCGGTCGACCAGGCGCTGGATGTTGTCGCGCAACGTCGTAGTCGCGATCCCGGTCTTCTGCGAGATCGCCGAAGGCGTCACCGGCGCGAGCCGGCGGATCTCCGAGAGTAGGCCGAACAGGTACGCGGGGATCCCGATCTCGCGCAGCTGCCGCTCGATGATCGCTGCTGTGAGCTCGAGCAGCCCGTAGACGTCGAGGAAGAGATGGCGATCCTCCATCTCTTCGAGGATAGTGGACGTTAGTGCGTGTACGCGCTAGATTCTGCGTCGACGCACTATGTCCAAGGCTGCCTCGCTCATCGCACTCACGCTGTTGCTGCTCGTCGGAACGGGCGCTGCGCCGAGCGCGAGCCCGAGTGGATCGTGGACAGGCAGGTACACGCTCCGGCGCCTCGATCCGATCACGGTCACGCTGGGCGGCGGCCGTGCCGTCGTGGCGCTCGGGCCCGGTCACGCCGGGCGGCAGACCGTTCCCGCCAGGATTCGCGGTAGTCGCGTTCGCTTCTCGCTCCCGGGGGTGCCTCCGGTCGCGTTCGACGGGCGGCTCCGCGGGCGGCGGCTCGCCGGCACAGTGCGTCAGGGCTCTGTCCGCGGCACCTTCTCGCTCGGCCGCGGATCCGCTCCCGGCCTGCTCGCGCGCGGGTACTACGACCTCGGCGGTCACCCGCTGGCGGTCGCCGGCGGACACCTGATCGACCTCGAGAGCGGAGAGGTGCACGGCCTGTTCGCCAAGGGCGCCCGGTTCGACGTCGGCTCCGGACTCGCGACGAGGATGCCGGTGCGCGGGACCGCACGCTTCGATGCAACGGGTGCAACGCTCCCGGCCGGCCGCGCCGCGAGGATCGCCACACGGCAGCTGGAGGTGCGCTTCCGCAGCGGCCGCATCAGCCTCGCCGGAACGCTCACGCTCCCGCCGGGCGCCGGCCCGCACCCGGCGGTCGCCTGGGTGCACGGTGGGGGCGTCCAGACGCGGAACTACTTCCCCGACCTGCAGGCGCTGCTCGTCGGCGCGGGTTTTGCCGTTCTCGCCTACGACAAGCAGGGCGTCGGCCAGTCGGGCGGCGTCTTCCCCGGCGACCGCGCCGACGACCGCGCGATCGGCATCCTCGCCCGTGACGCCGAGGCGGCGGTGCGCTTCCTGGCCGCTCAGCCCGGCATCGACCGAGCTCGGGTCGGGCTGGCCGGTCACAGCCAGGGCGGCTGGATCGCCCCGCTCGCCGCCTCGCGCGAGCCGGCCGTGCGCTTCGTCGTCGCGTTCGCCGGCCCGTCGCTGTCGCAGGGCGAGACGGATACGTGGGCCAACCTCGCCGGCGCGGGCAACTCACCGCCGAGCCAGACCGAGGAGCAGATGGAGGCGGAGGTCGTGCGCCAGGGCTCCAGCGGGTACGAGCCCGGTCCGGCGCTCCGAGCGCTCCGCGTCCCGAGCCTGTGGCTGTTCGGCCGGCTGGACTACGTCGTGCCGACGCGGCTTTCGGTCCAGCGGTTGCAGAGCCTCGGCGGCGATCACGCGATCGAGGTCTTCCCGAAGGCCAATCACTCGCTCGTGGAGACGCAGACGGGCCTCAACACGGAGATGCTCGCGTCCGATCGGTTCGCGCCCGGCCTGTTCCCGCGCGTGCGGGAGTGGCTCCGGGCTCGCTAGCGGCGCTCGGTCGTCAAGCGGATCCCCAGAGCGGTCAGGACGACGCCGGTGACAGCGTCGAGCACCCGCCGTATCGCCGGCTTGCGCAGGACGTCCCCAGGCGCGTGCCACGACGACGGCGTAAGCACAGAGCCACGTGAGCGTCAGCGTGCAGAAGACGAGCCCGAGCGCCAGCAGGCTCGCGAAAGACGTGCCGCCGAACTGGGGGAGAAGGCTTGAGAAGAACACGGCCATCTTCGGGTTGCCGAGGTTGCTCAGCACGCCTTGACGGAAGGCCACTGCCGGCGTCGCGCTGCCTGACTCCATGGGCGTCCGGTGCCGGCCCCGTAGCGCCGCGAGCAGCGACTGTGCGCCGAGGTAGACGAGATAGGCCGCGCCGACGAGCTTGAGCGCCACGAACGCCGGCTCGGAGGCGACGAGCAGGGCGGCGAGGCCGGCGCTGGTCGCGATCGTCCACACCGCCTGTCCGGTCGACACGCCTGCCGCGGTCGCGAGCCCTGCCCGCCGCCCGCCGAGCAGTGAGTTCCGGATCGTCAGCGCCGTGTCCTGGCCAGGTGTCACGATCACGATTGCGGAAACGGCGAGGAACGCAGCAAGGCTCTCGAGCACGCAACCAAGTGTCGCAGCAGACGGCCCACGCACACCAAGAGCACCACCACCACGAGCTGCCGACGTCGGGCCGCGCGCTCGACGCGATGGCGCTGAGCGCGACGGTGCACTGCCTGACCGGCTGCGCGATCGGCGAGGTGCTGGGCGTGATCATCGGCACGGCGCTCGGCTGGTCGAACTGGCCGACCGTGGCTCTGGCCGTCGTGCTGGCCTTCCTGTTCGGCTATGCGCTGACGAGCCTGCCGCTGCTGCGGGCGGGCCTGGCCCTGTCCGTCGTGATTCCGATCGCGCTGGCGTCGGACACGCTCAGCATCGCGACGATGGAGGTCGTCGACAACGCGATCATCCTGATCGTGCCGGGTGCGATGGAGGCCGGCCTGTCGAGCCTCCTCTTCTGGGGCAGCCTCGCCGTAGCGCTCGTGGTTGCGGGCATGGTCGCCTTCCCGGTGAACCGCTGGCTGCTCGCCCGCGGCAAAGGGCATACGCGTGTCCACGAGACCGGCATCCACGGCGGTCCGCCGGTGCCGCTGGTCGTCGCGATCGCGATCGTCGCCGGGGTGTTCGGGACGATCGTGCTCGTGTCCGAAGCACTGTCGTAGCCGCGCGTGGCAGACTCGAGGCGCTCAGATGGGGTCCCGCGCTGCCCTTCTCCTCGCCGCTGCCGCTCTCCTTGCCGGCTGTGGTGGTGGTGACGACGAGTCGAGCTCATCGTCGCCGGCGATGGACCCGCGCTGCGAGCCGGCGACCTCCGCGCTGATGACGCCGCTCGGGAACGCGCTCAAGTACGAGCGCGACCAGCTGCGGGAGGGGCAGGTCGTCAAATCGCGGGACCACGAAGACATCTACTTCATCTCGGCCGAGCTCGACGGGCCAGGCTTCCAGCACACCGGCCACGTCGCAACCTGGGCGACGACGAGCCCGGGCGGCGCGGCGGCGATCTTCTCGGTCGACGAGCTTGCCAAGGACCAGACGACGTGGCGCGACGGGACGGCGATCGCGGGGCTCTCGCTGGAGGACGACGGCGCGCAGGAGTCGCGCGCGTGCGTCTCAGCAGCAGCCCGCTGAAGCCTCGGCGCCGACGAGCGGGGGCGAGGCTCGCACAGCCGGCTTCGACGACCTGACCGCCATGACGATCGCGCCGTGCATGCCGTCGGCGACCGCGTGCGTGAACTCGACGCTCACGTCGTCGAAGCCTGCCGCCCGCAGCCCTTCCTCGTACTCGCCCGCCGACAGCGCGCCGGCGACGCAGCCGCAGTAGGAGCCGCGCTCCGCCCGCTCGTCCGAGGCGAGGCGGTCCTCGGCCACGACGTCGGAGATGCCGATGCGGCCCCCGGGCTTGAGCACGCGGCCCATCTCCATCAGCACCGCAGGCTTGTCGACGGAGAGGTTGATGACGCAGTTCGAGATGATCACGTCGACGGACTCCGCCGGCAGCGGGATGTCCTCGATCACGCCCTTCAGGAAGACGGCGTTGCCGATGCCCGCCTCCGCTGCGTTCGCCCGCGCGAGCGAGAGCATCTCCTCGGTCATGTCGAGCCCGAAGGCCGTGCCCGTCGGCCCGACGCGCTTCGCCGAAAGGATCACGTCGATCCCGCCGCCCGAGCCGAGGTCGAGGACGGTCTCGCCCTCGTGCAGGTCGGCGACCGCCGTCGGGTTCCCGCAGCCGAGGCTCGCGAGCACGGCCTTGTCGGGGAGCTGGCCGCGTTCCTCGGCCGCGTAGAGCGCCTCGCCGAACGTCTCGCCGGTCGAGCCGTCGGGGCAGCAGCTTCCGTCGCGCCCGCCCGCGACCGAGCGCGCGGCCTCGGCGTACCTGCGCCGCACCTCCTCACGCAGCTCAGCGGCTGTTGTCGTCATCGCACGACCTCCTTGAAATCGACGAGGGAAGCGAGGCTGTCGAGCGCCTCGCCGGAGAGGGTGTAGTAGGCCCACTTGCCACGCTCTTCGCGCTCGAGCAGCCCGGCCTCGGTCAGCTTCTTCAGGTGGTGGCTCACCGTCGGCTGGGTGAGATCGAGCGCGGGCACGAACTCGCAGACGCAGACGGGCTCGTCAGTGCGCGCGAGCAGGTTGACGATCTTCACCCGCGCCGGATCGGAGAGCGCCCGGAAGAGCGTGGCCGTCGCCGCGGCCTCGTCGTCGGACAGGCTCGGCGTGGCGAGCGGAGCGCAGCAGCTGATGACGGGCAAGGTCGTCAAATCGACTCTGGTCGATGTATAGATGATCATCGATACGTCTGTCAAGTTAGGTTGCCGCGATGAGCGGGTTCCCGTTGCCGACGGCCCACGCAGCGGTCGCTGTTCCGGCGCCGGGCGCAGGGCCGCAGCGCTGGGCCGGCGCGTCCAGCGCCGCCCTCGACGGCGACGGCTCGGTCGTCGTCGCCTACCGCGTGCGGGACACCCCCGCGGACGTCGCCGCAACCGTGATCGCGCGTTCCGACCACGGCGAGGACCTCACGACGGTGGCCACCCTGGACAAGGACCGCTTCGGCGCCATGTCCATGGAGCGCCCGGCGCTGGTGCGCACCGAAGCCGGACGCTGGCGCCTCTACGTGTGCTCGGCGACGCCAAACAGCAAGCACTGGTGGATCGACCTGCTCGAAGCCGACGATCCGGCGGGCTTCGCCGAGGCCGAGGCGCGCACCGTCTTCCCCGGCGACGAGCACACGGCCGTCAAGGACCCGGTGATCCGGCGCTCAAATGGGCTCTGGCAGGCTTGGATTTGCTGCCATCCGCTCGACGAGGCCGACGAAGAGGACCGGATGACGACGGCCTACGCAACCAGCGACGATGGTCTCGACTGGCGGTGCCACGGCACTGCACTTGCGCCTCGCCCCGGTCGCTGGGACGCGCGGGGCGCACGAGTGAGCGTCGTTCTGCCCAACGGCCTGGCCGCCTACGATGGCCGCGCCACCAAAGACGAGAACTGGTTCGAGCGCACTGGCCTGGCAGGCCCGGGGAGCGAGCCCGGCCGGCTGGTCCAGACGAACGACGCTCCTACGTCACACGTCCGCTACCTGGACGTCGTCTCGCTGCCCGGCGGTGCCTACCGCCTGTACTACGAAGCGCCGCTGCCCGACGAGAGCCACGAGCTTCGCACGGAGGTCGTGACGCCGTCCTAGTCGTCGGTGCGCGGGTCGAGATCGGCCGCGCGCTCGCCGGCTTCGCCGATCTTCTCGACGACGAGAAAGTCAGCGTGCGCCTCGATGACGCGCTCTTCCTCCGCCAGCTCGTGACCGGGCTTGACGATGAAGTGCGTCGGCACGCTGCGCAGCGCCTCGTACTGCGTCAGCGTCAGCTCGATCCGCTCGACGCAGCCGATGTCGGCGCACTCGCACACGAAGTCGCCGCCTTCGACCATCGAGCCGAACGCGGCGTTGACCTCCTCGAGGCGCTCGTTGACACGCCGAAACACGGCCTCGTTCCGGGCTGCTCGCTCGCTTCTGTCAGTTCCCTGGTTCGCCTCCACAGCCCTCCCCCCTCAGCAGTTGGCGGAGCGTAGCGTGACCTTCGGAGCCTGCCTAGTGCGGCTTCAACACGACGTCGTAGCCGGCCAGCGCCCCGACGATCACTTCGCCCTCGCTGCGTTCATGGCCGGCGACCATGACGTAGTGGTTCGGCCTTGCAGCGACTCCTTCCCACTGCAAGCGGTCGAGCTCGACGCGACCGTTGCAGTGCTCGTCGGCGCATTCGCAGAGGAAGGGCACCGGCGTGGCCGACGGAGCCTGCTCCTGCACGAGCGTGTTCAGCCGCTCGTTGCCCATGCGGAAGAGCTTCTGGTTCTGCTCTCTTCGGCTTTGCCGTGACCCCATGAGGCGGAAATCCCCGCGGGTCGGGAGCCCCAAACCCTGGGTCATACGACGCCTCCGTTCGATCCTATGACTAGGCTGCCAGGCTTGATGAAACGCCTGGCCCTGATCTTGGTGCTGCTCGCCGCGCTGTCCGGGCTGCTCGGGCGGCAGGCGCAGGCGGCGTCGGGAGTCCGCTTCGGCATCCAGGACGACGGGTGGATCGTCTACGGGCCCGGGAAGCTCGGGCAACGGCTCGACAGGATCGACGCGCTCGGCGTCGACGTCGTCAGGTTCACGCTCCGCTGGGACGAGATCGAGCGCGCGCAGGGCAGGTACCGCTGGGAATCCTCCGACCGCGTCCTGCGCGGTCTGAACGAGCGAGGCATTCAGCCCGTCGTGACGCTCGTCGGTGTCCCCGGCTGGGCGAACGGGGGTCGCGCGCCGAGATTTGCGCCGCCGAGCGGCAAGGACTTCGCCGCGTTCGCGAGCGTGGCCGCCCGCCGCTACCGATTCGTGCGTTACTGGGTGATCTGGAACGAGCCGAACCTGCCGCGCTGGCTCGAGCCGACCATTCCGGGTACCTACGTTCGCCGCCTCCTCAACCCGGCGTACAAGGCCATTCACTCGGTCAACCGTCGTGCGCTCGTCGCGGGAGGCGTCACCGGGCCGCGCGGGAACGTCGGCGGCCTCTCACCCGTCGACTGGCTGCGCGGCATGGACCGCGCCGGCGCACGCCTCGATGCCTACGCGCACCATCCGCATCCGGGTGGGCCGCGCGAGACGCCGACCGAGGGCGGCTGCTTCGGCGCCGAGTGCAAGACGATCACGCTGGCGAACCTGCGCCTGCTCGTGCGCGAGGTCAGAAACGCATGGGGTGCACGAGTACGGATCTGGCTGACCGAGTGGGGCTACCAGACCAATCCGCCCGACAAGTTCCTCGGCGTCTCGCCGAAGCTGCAGGCGCAGTACATCGGTGAGGCCGCCCGGGTCGTCTACCGCGCCCGCCAGGTCGACATGCTGATCCAGTTCCTGTACCAGGACGAGCCGCAGACCGAGCGCTTCCAGAGCGGCCTGACGACCGCGGGCGGGCGCCCGAAACCGGCGCTCTACGCGTTCCCCTTCCCGCTCACCAACGTGTCGCGCAGCGGCGCTGCCCTTCGCCTCTGGGGGCAGGTGCGCCCGCGTAACGGGCGGCAGCGCTACCGGCTGCAACGCGTGCTCCAGGGCTATCGTCGCTACTGGCTCACGCCGGTCCGGAGCACCGACCGCCGCGGGACGTTCGAAGTCTCCGTCGAGGTCCCGCCCGGAGCGATCGTGCGCGTCTGGTCGCCCCGCGATCGCCGTTTCAGCGCGCCGCTCACCGCGCGCTGAGCTCGCGTTCCAGCGGCGTCGGGAAGCGCGCCGTCACGCGCGTTCCTGCGAGCATTTCGGTCAGCTCTCCGGCGGCCGACTCGACGGCGGCAACCACCTCCGAGCCGACGTCCTCGAGCAAGCGGTAGACGACCTCGGCGTCCTTGCGCTGGGCCCAGCCGCCGACGATCCGGCCGTCCGCCCAGACGGTCGGCCCGACGTTGCCGTTGCGGTCGAAGAGGAGCGGGCCGTGTGCGCCTAGGTACCAGTCGCGCTCCTTCCAGCCCATCGCCGTCGGATCGAGCCCGGGGAGGAGCGCGACCCAGGGGTCGGGTGTGGGCACAGGCTCGAGGTCGTCGGCGAGCACCACGCCGTACGTGCCGTTCTCCAGTTCGACCTCGACGGTGCCGAGCTCCCCCAGCGCCCGTCTCGTCTCGCCGAGCGTCCAGCCGGTCCACCACTTCAGGTCGGCGACCGTCGCCGGCCCGAAGGCGGCCAGCCACCTGCGCGCGAGCTCGGCCTGGGCTGCCCCGGTCGGCCAGTCCGCCAGCCCTTCCGGCAGCCAGGACTCGAACGGCGACCAGCGGTACTGGCTACTCGCCCATGATCCTCGGGGCCGGCCGCGGACGATTCGCCGCTCGACCGCGAGCTGGAACAGCACTCGGCTGACCGCGGGCAGCTCGCCGCCCCAGCGCGACTCGCCGTAGTTCAGCGGCGTGGAGAGGGCGGGAACCGCCTGCGTGAGCTCCGCGCCGGCAGCCTCCCCGTCCCGGCCGAGGACGTCGAGCACCTGGCGCGCGAGCTCCTCGAGCCAGGCGGGGCCCTCGGGAATGCCCGAGCTCGCGAGCAGCTTCTCGAGGCGGCGGCGCTCCCGCTCAGCGATCGCGTCCGTGCAGGCCGCGTGGACGATCGCGGCGAGCTCGACGGGGAGCACCCACATCGTGCGGCGCATGCCGTGGATCCGGACGAGCGAACGCTCGTCGTAGAGCGCCGCCTCGACGGCCGCGATCGAGGGCTCGCGCATCCGGCTCATGGCGGCCAGGAACACCGTCGCCGGATCGCTCGAATGCAGTCCGACGAGGTCGGCTGCCACCTCGACCACATCGCCGGCCTTGGCGGCGTTTGCGAGCCGATGGCGAACGGCCAGCCTCGCCCGCCGTTCGTCGTTCGTGATCCGGCGCGTCATAAGGACGATCTACCACACGGCTCCGGCCGAGCTTCGCGCCGCCTAGCTGCGCGTGTCGTCGGCCGAATCCAATTCCGAGCGCGCCCGCTCGCGTAGCGCGCCCAGCAGCTCGTCGGCCGAGTAGCCGCGACCCGCCTCAATACCGGGCGGCGCCGGATCGAGCGGGACCACGAGGTCGTCGTCGCCGTCGCGGTCCTTCAGCCACAACGCCATCAGGTAGAGCGCGGGCAGGCGCAGGACGCGGAGCTCGTACTCGCCGCCGGCGACGACGGGCCAGGTCTCGACCTCGGCGACCGCGTCTGCAGTCGCCTCGGTGTATGGGCCCTCGGTCGCGGAGAAACCGCCCCCGCCGTCGGGATCGGCGAGCTCCGCCGAGGCGATCGCGCGGTCGCCTTCCATGACGAGGACGCGCCGGCCCACGGGCTCGGCGGCGTCCAGGGCCTCGCCGGCAGCGACCGCTTCGAGGCCGAGCGTGTAGACGTCGTGCGGGACCGCTGCCTCGAGCGAAGCCGGGTCGGCGCCGCCGAGGGCCCGGTCGGCGTACTCGGGCCGGCTCGCGAGCCGATCGACGCCGTCCTGGATCGCGCGCAGCGCCGGTTCCGACAGGTCGGGCGTGTGGAGGGTCACGGCTTCCTCGTGTAGTAGGTGTGCGTCCAGGCCCCCGAGCCCTGATAGCCGCCGCCCATCGAGGCGAAAGGGACGTCGGATGCGCCGTACCAGGGATCTTCGACGGCGATGCTGCCGCCGTCGCTGCGATAGCCCTCGATCGTGATGAAGTGCCCGCCGCCGCCGCTCCAGCCGATGCGGATCCCGACCGGCCGCTTCGCGTCGATCTCCCGGCGGACCTTGTCGAGGTTCTTGGGCCGGCCGGACTCGACCTTCTTGTGGGCACCCACGCGCTTGAGGGCGCGGTCGAGGTACCACGGCTGGTCGCACACGCTCGTGGATCCGTCGGCGCAGCAGGTGCTCTGGCCGAGCTCCTTGTCCACGACCGAGCATTGCGTCCACTTGGTCGATCCGTAGTGGACGGCGACGCTCGTCGAGACGGCAGCCCAGCACCACTGGTCCTGGAGCTGGTGCTGCACGGCGAACTCGAGCCGCGCCCAGCTCGGCGGCTTTCGCGGAGCCGCACGGGTAGGGGCGAAGAGTGGAACGCGAGTCCGGTCGATCACGCCGTCCATGGCGAGGGCGCAACCATTGCAGATTCCTGTGAATCCGCTGCGGGCAGCGTGATCCGGAAGGTCGCCCCTCGCCCGGGCGACGAGGCAGCCGTGGCTTTGCCGCCGTGTGCCTGGGCCACGGCCGCCACGATCGACAGACCAAGCCCCACGCCTCCCGTCCTTCGGGAGCGCGAGGGGTCCGCACGGTAGAAGCGTTCGAACACGCGCTCGGACTGCTCCGCGCACAGGCCCGGCCCGCTGTCGTCGACCTCGATGAAGGCGCTGCCGTTCAGCCGGCCGACGCGCACGAGCACGGGCGTGCCCGGAGGGGTGTGTGCGCGGACGTTGCCCAGGAGGTTGTCGACGATCTGGCGCAGGCGGTCGCGATCGCCCACGACGCTCACATTGGCAGCGTCTAACGCGATCGGCCGGTCGGGGTCGACGGTGAGCGCGGTCTCGACCGCCTCGCCGACCACCTGCTCGAGCTGGACCGCGTCGCGTTCCAGCGGCCGGCCCTCGTCGAGGCGCGCGAGCAGCAGCAGGTCGTCCACGAGCAGGGTCATGCGCTCGGATTCGCGCGTGATCCCAGTCATCGACCGCTCGAGATCCTCGGGCCGGCGGTCGGCACCGCGTGCGAAGAGCTCTGCGTAGGCGCGCACCGCGGCCAGCGGAGTCCGCAGCTCGTGCGACGCGTCCGCCACGAAGCGACGCAGCTTGCGTTCCGACGCCGCCTGGGCCGTGAAGGCGGCCTCGATCCGCGCGAGCATCGCATTCAGCGCGAGCCCGAGCCGGCCGACCTCGGTCCGCTCCTCCGCACGCTCGACGCGTTGTGAGAGGTCGCCCGCGGCGATGCCCGCCGCCGTCGCCTCGATCGCCTCGAGCGGGCGCAGGCCCAGCCGCACGACCCAGAGCCCGAGCACGGCGAGGCCGGTGAGTACCGCCGCGGTGACCATCAGCTCGATCAGCAGCAGGCGACGAAGCGTGGCGTCCACGTCGGCGAGCGAGGTCGCCGCGATCGAGATCGTGTTCGAGCCCGGCTCGACGGAGGCGCGAACGCGATAGCGGCTGCCGCCGTCCTCGGCCGGCACGGTGAAGGAGCCGGGAGCGATCGTCGTCGGCAGCAGCGGCGGGGAGGACGTCCCGTCGGACGAGCACAGGATCTGCCCGTCGAGCGTGCGCACCTGCGTGAAGCTAGCGCCGCTGGAGCCGGGCGGCGGGCGGTCTTCGTGGCAGTCGTCGTGGTGGGGCCCGCGGCCGCGGGCACCCGATTCGGCCAGCGCCATGTCGGTGCGGTCGATCAGGAACGAGCGCAGGGACGCATAGGTGGCGACGTCCGCTGCGGCCAGGCCCACGGCGGCGAGCACGATCACGCCCAGAACGAGGCGCGCTCTCAGCGAGAGCCGCGCGATCACTCGGTCTCGAGCATGTAGCCGGCCTGGCGCACAGTCTTGATCAGCGGCGAGCCGACGGCGTCGAGCTTCCTGCGCAGGTAGCTCACGTAGGTCTCGACGACGTTCGAGTTGCCGCCGAAGTCGTAGCGCCAGACGTTCTGGAGGATCTGCGACTTGGAGAGCACGCGACGCGGGTTGAGCATGAAATAGCGGAGCAGGCTGAACTCGGTCGCGGTAAGGGCGATCTGCGTGTCGCCGCGATGCACCTCGTGGCGCGACTCGTCGAGCACGACGTCGGCGTAGCGCAGCACGTCGCCAGGCAGCGCGCCGGACGTGCGGCGGAGGATCGCCTCGGCTCGGGCAACGAGCTCGGCGAGGCTGAAGGGCTTGGTCACGTAGTCGTCGCCCCCGGCCCGTAGGGCCTCGACCTTGTGCTCCGTGGCGTCCTTTGCCGTCAGGAACAGGACGGCCGTCCGGCGGCCCTCCGCGCGCAGGCGGCGACCGACCTCGATCCCCTGGATGTCGGGGAGCATCCAGTCGAGGACGATCAGGTCGGGGTCGAATCGCTCGGCGGCGTCCAGCGCCTGGCGGCCGGTGAAGGCCTCCTCCACGCGGTAGCCCTCGTACCGGAGAGCGGTGCCGACGGCGTCGACGATCGAGACCTCGTCGTCGACCACCAGGATGCGCCGGTCGTCGTGCATGCGGGCATCGTCGGGCGTCTTCTTGTGAATCGTCTGAGAATTTCGGCTCTCTCAGTGAATTCTCAGAGAGCGATCCACAGTCGATTCCCAGCTGTCACTCAGGCGCTTCCGATGCTCGAGGGGTCTCCTGAAGGCGTTCGCTCCACCACCGACAGGAAGGACGATCACATGAGCGACAGGATCAAGAACATTCTGCTCGGCGTCTCGCTCGTCGCCGCGCTGGCGCTGGGCGGCTCGGCCGTTGCCGGCGCGGTCTCGGGCAACAACGCGAACAGCAACAGCAACGCCGCGAGCACGACCCCGCGTCAAGATCCCGGGCGGGGCGACCGGCGCCACGGCAACGAGACGGAGCTCACCGGAGCCACGGCCGCGAGCGTCGAGAAGGCTGCCCTGGCGAAGGTCCCGGGCGGCACGATCGAGCGGGTCGAGACAGACGCCGAGGGTCACGCCGCCTACGAGGCCCACATGACCAAGGCCGACGGCAGCGCGGTCACCGTCTACGTCGACAAGCAGTTCAACGTGGTCAGCGTGGAGGAGGGGCGCTGACGAACACGCCCCGCCGGGCTCCGGCCGCCGTTTGGCCGGGCCCGAGCGGGGATGATTCGAGTGCCTAGTGGTCCTTCCCTGAGGACCCGTAGGCGAAGAGCAGGAACTGCGTGAACTGCGCGGCGGCGAAGTTGTTGTCGCTGACCAGTAGCAACGTGCGTCTGCCGTCGCGCAGCCGCGGCCCGAACGCCATGCCCTCGACGTTGTCGAGCGGGAGCCCGAG
The DNA here is from genome assembly GCA_963738205.1 of uncultured Actinomycetes bacterium. Taxonomy (GTDB): domain Bacteria; phylum Actinomycetota; class Thermoleophilia; order Gaiellales; family Gaiellaceae; genus DATFQE01. The sequence goes on along the minus strand of CAVTVQ010000007.1, from coordinate 347,039 downwards.
CACGTCCAGGTTGAGCAGCAAGGTCTTCTTCGCCGCGTCGATGCCGAAGACGCCCGCGATGCTGCTGAAGCGGCTGATGTCGTCGGCTCCGCGGAGGTCGACCCGGTAGAGCTTGATCTTGTTGCCGGTGCCAGGCGCGCCGACCGAGAACGACCGCTCGATGGTCAGGAACGACTTCTTGTCGAGGGCGAGCATGTCGACGAGGCCGCTGACCGCGAAGTTCGTGGGAGGAACGGGCGGTTCGGCGATCGGGTCGTCGACGTAGACGTACTGGCGGTCCGGCGTGCCCCGCTTGAGCTTGTAGCGGAGAAGCCGTGAGGGGCTGCCGTTGGAGACGGTTGCCGCCGGGCCGTCCTGGGCGAGCGCGTTCTCCGAACCGGTCCACAGGTAGCCGTGTGTCACCGTTGCGCTCTCGAAGCCGAGGTTCTGGCGCACGCCTTTGCCGGGTCCGAGCAGGAACTGATCGGGGACGGGCAGCGAAGCGTCGTGCGAGCCGTCCAGCCGGAAGAGGCGGACCCACGGGTCGATCCCGCGCGTCGTGAAGCCCTCCGAGGTGACGACGACCTTGCGGTTGCGCGTGAGCGCGAAGCCCTCGGGGTCGAGGCTCGCCGTCGGGAACAGCGTCCCGTCCGGCTGCTTCAGCGTGGTCACGTCGAGGAAGGTGATGTCGCCCGGCGTCAGGCGCCCGTCGCCGATGTCCGCGCGGAGCTTGTAGAAGCGGGCCGGCCCGAACTGGCTGGGGTCGTCCGAGAGGCTGTAGAAGGTGCCGTGGCCGGCGTACTGGATGCCGGAGAGCCCGCCGACCTGCGTACCGTCGAAGGTCGTTCCGGTCGGGATGATCACCTGGCCGCGAAACTCGAGGCTGGCTGGGCGCTTGTGGCTGGGAGCGGCGGGTGCCGCTGCGGCCGTGAGGCCCGCGACGAGAGCGAGCGCGAGGACTGCGAGTCGTTTCATTTCAACCTCCCTGGCATCAGGCTTTCGCGCGACCCTACCGTCTGCCCCGTATCGTCCCCGGCCGCGTGCAGCTGAAAGCGATGACCCGGAAGGACCTCGTCCGCTTCGTGGACAGCTACGCCAGCCTGCTGGTGCTGCTGCTGGCGAACTTCTTCCTACTGGAGGTGGTCGACGACCCGCGCTGGGGAGCAGTCGGGAGCACGCTTCTGGCGGCGGCAGCCCTCGTCGTGGCGATCAGCGACCCGGACACCGGACATCGAATCACGCGCCGGCGCGCGATCCAAATTGCGGTGTTCGTCGTGTTGGCGCCGATCGTCTTGATCGTCAACTCCGAGTCGATCCTCGGCGTCGCCTACCTCCTGCCGGCGGCACTGCTCGTGTCCGCGACGCTCCCGGTGACGATCAGCCGCGTCCTGCACCACAAGCGCGTCACGTACGAGACGGTGCTCGGCGCACTGTGTGCGTACGTCCTCGTCGGGCTGCTGTTCGCGTTCCTGTACCTGGCCGTGAGCGAGCTCCGCGATGGGCCGTTCTTCGCGCAGCCCGGACCGCACGCGCAGTCGGAGTACCTCTACTTCAGTTTCGTCGCGCTCACGACGCTCGGCTTCGGCGACCTGTCGCCGGCTGTGGGGCTCCCGCAGGCGCTGACCGTCCTCGAGGCGCTGCTCGGCCAGGTCTTCCTCGTCACGCTCGTCGCGCGGCTCGTGACGTTGTGGGTGCGGCAGAGCGCCGACATCCGCGAAACGCCCTGAGGCTACGGCGAGCGAGTCGTGGCGAGCGCGACCACGGCCAGCATCGCGCACACGGCGATGACGCCGGCGAGGCCCGTGAAGATCGCCGCGACCACGAAGAGCGGCACGGAGATGCCCATCGCGCCGAGGACCATCTCCTTCTGATGATCGCGTCGCTGCTTGAGAGCGCGCTCGCTCTCGCCGCCGCGTTCGACGAGCCTCCGTTCGATCCGCTCGACGAAGGAGTCGACCAGCGCCGGCTCCATCTCCGCTCCGAGCTCCTTGCGCGCCTCGATGGCGGCTGCCAGCTCGTCCTTGGAAACGGCGTCGCCCACCGCTGGATTGTGCCTCCTATCGCGGCAAGGGCTCGGCTGTGCCGATGCGCACCGCGATGAGAACGGCTCCGACCGAGCAGACGGCAGCGCCCGCGAACGCGCCCCGCGCACTCGCGAGCTCCACGATCAGCCCGCCGGCGAACGCGGAGAGCGAGAACGCGAGATGCGCCGCGCCGTCCTGGGCGGCGAAAACGCGGCTGCGCACCTCGTCGTCGGCGTATCTCTGCAGCAGCGTCGTCGCCGCCACCTCGCTCAGCCCCCCGCCGGCCCCGGCGACGGCCATGCCGGCGAGCGCGAGCCACAGGACCGGGGCCGCCCCCGCGAGCGCGAACCCGACCGCACCGGCGGCGAAGGCGGCGACGAGGACGCGTGTGGCGCCGCGGCCGAGCACGCGGCCCGCCACCGCCGCGCCGACGAGTCCGCCGCCGCCGAGCAGGGCAGTCATCGCGCCGTAGCCCTCCGTCCCTCCGCCCAGCTCGATGGAGAGGGGGAGTGACGCCACGTTGACGATGCCGATGCCGACCAGCGCAGCCATGCCGGCCCCCACCAGCAGGCGCAGGCTCGGGTCGTGGACGATGACGCGGAAGCCGGCGAGAACGCCCGGATGCTCCTCCGTTGCGCCGCTGCCGAAGGGACGGCGAATGGTGGCGACGACCAACGCCGAGATCAGGAAACTCAGCGCATTGACGGCGAACAGCGTCGATGCCGACGCGCCGGCGCCGACGACCACGCCGCCGAGCAACGGCCCGAGCAGGTAGCCGGCGGCACCCGTCGTCGCGACCAGCGCGTTCGCCCGCGCTACGTCCGCGGTCGGGACGAGATTCGGCATCGCAGCCGCGGAGGCCGGCTCGAACGGCGCAGTGACCACGGCCAGGAGCCCGAACAGGACGACGAGCGTGGTCGGCTGGTCGGTCAGGGCCATCGCGCCCGCTACCACTGCAGCTCCGAGATCCGCGCCGATCAGGACGCCGCGGCGGTCGAAATGGTCGCCGATCCAGCCGGCCGCCGGTGCGGCGACGACGGAGCCGAAAACGCCGGCGAAGAGCGCCGCCGATACCCAGGCGGCCGAGCCCGTCTCGCCGTAGATCGCCGTGATGAGCGCGATGTACGCGGCCGCGCCGCCCGTGAGCGAGATCAGGCGACCGAGCGCAAGCCGACGGGCGACGGCCAAGGCCGCATGATCTCACTCACTCACGCGAGAGCGGACCGGCTCTTACGACATGTCGCCGGTGACCCAGGGGTCGGCGCCTGCGTCGCCGCCGGCCGCGACGATCACGAGGCGCGGGAGGTAGTGGTCCCAGCCGTGGGCGTGCGACTGCGCGGCCTCGGTGCCCGGCAGGCCGCTGTGCACGAACCGGAGCGTCGTGCCCGTCTCGCTCGGTGTCAGCTCGATCTCGACGGTGCTCGACCCGGAGGGGACGGCTTTGTTGACGCCGCCGGGATCCCAGCCCCAGGTGAAGACGAGCCGTCGCGGCGGGTCGAGCTCGACGAACTCGCCGACCGCCGTGTTGCCGGGAATCACCTCGACGCGATACAGGCCACCCGCGCGCGGCTCGAAGCTCGCGGTCTGGCCCATCCAGCGCGTCGCTTTATCCGGGTCGACCAGGAACTCCCACACCGCCTCCGGGCTGGCGTCGATCTCGAGCTCGCGCTCGACCGTTGTCGTCTCACGTGTCGCGTCCATGCTGCTTCCGCTCCTCTCGTTCGACCTCGCGTTTCAGCGCCTCCAGTCGCGGGTCCCAGAACTCCTCCAGGAACTGCTTGACGGGAGCCAGCCCCTCCGGGCGGGCTCGGTAGAGGCGCCGTGTGCCGTTGCGTCGTTCGTTCACGAGCCCGGCCTCCTTCAGGACGTTCAGGTGCTGGGAGACCGCCGGCCGCGTGACGGCGAAGTGCGCGGCGATCTCGCCCGCGGTCAGCTCGTCGTCGCGGACGAGCGTGAGAATCCGGCGCCGATGCGGCGCCGCGATCGCCTTGAGCGCGGCCTCCACGGGGCGAATGTAAGCATGTTCTTACGTTAGATGCAACTTACGCTTTGCTCTCGGTCTCGATCTCGTCCTCGGCGCCGAGGAAGAACGACGCGAAGGCGCCGGCGATCCCGGAGACGAGCCCCAGCGCGATCAGCTCGAGGAAGATGTCGACGATGCGGCCGGGGGTCGTGACGGGGTTCCGCATCTGCGACGACACGGTCAGCAGCTGCACGGTCGAGAAGAAGAACGAATCCCAGAGGCTGTGGATCTCGCTGCGCCTGGCGTCGTCCTCGAACATCCACATGAGCACCGTCCCGGCCACGTCGACGACGAACACGAGCACGAGCGCTTCCTTGATCCGGCGACGCAGCTGGCGGTGGCGCTTCGGGGCGTTTCGCCTGAAGAACAGCCGAAGATGACGCGGCGCCTCCACCGGCGGAGGATCGCTGAGTCGTCGGACGGTCGCTCGCACGCCGCGCCGCCCAGCGGTGCGCGCGCACGGTCCGCGTAGATTCGGGGAGCCCGAGCTCGCCTAGCTGAGCGCCGGAGTGATCACCTCGCAGAACAACACGAAGTCGCTCTCGAGATCGGGATGCGGCCCCTTGATGGAGACGTCCGAGGAGATCAAGTCACCGGTAGCCAGGTCGAACACGTCTGTGAAGACTGCGATGCCGGCGTCGCGGAGCAGCACGGTCCCGTGCGCGGTCTGGACCTTCTCCGGCAAACCCTTGAACGTCGTGACGAAGGTGACCGTTCCAGCCGCCTCATCGACGAGCGCCTTCCCGTTGACCTGGCCTGCCTCCGAGACGACGACGGACTTGCTGTTGGCGGGATTCGTGAAGGTGATGCGGACGGAGGCGTTGTCCTTGAAGTCGTCGTTGGCGTACAGGAAGAAGTTGTCCACGCCGACAGCCACAGCGTCGACAGGGATCCCGCAGAGGTCGGTGGAGAAGGTGTCGGTGAAGTTGTCGTGGAACCTTTCGACGGGCTTGGCGGCGAACGCCGCTGCCGGCAGCACCACGAGCGCCGTCGCCAGCGCGGTGAGAAGTACGCGAATCGAGGTCGATCGGCTCATGTGAGCCTCCTTCATCGTGACCCCGGGATCATAAAAAGCAGGCATACGACCCTAAATTCGGCGCAAGCGACAAGTCAAATGCCCGGCGGCGCACGAAGCAAGAAGCACGACGGGCGGCGGACGTCTATACCCGCCGCTCGCCGCCCGCTTGGGTCGGCTAGGCGCCGATGCGCAGGAAACGCTTAACCGCGGCCCACGGTGAGGTGGTCGACTTCTCGGTTCGCGTGAGCCGGGTACCGACCTTGGCGGTCAGCTCGTTTTGCGTGCGGTTGTCCTCGTCCTGCTGGGAAAGCTTGTCGGTCACGTTCATGCTCATGATGCTCCTCACTGCTTGGTATGGAATCCGGAGAGGATCCGGCGTGCGGACCCTCCCCGGACATTCGCGTGCCGCTACAGCGAATCTTTAGGCGACGACGAACGCGCCGTTCTTCTGATGCGCGAGGACCTTGCCGCTCGTGATCTTCGGGGCGTTCGGGAACGCCTTCTCGAGGTTCTCGTCGCGCACCCACGTGGCTGCGACGCGAGTTGACTCGTCAGCCTGGTCGGAGTTCTCGAACAGCCCGATGGAGCTCATCACGCCGTTGCCGGACTCGATGAGGAAGTAGCCGGCAAAGCCGGGAAGCTTGCTGAGCTTCGGGGCGAGACTCTCGCCGACCTTCTTGGTCAGCTCGTCGGTGCGGTTCTGGTCGACGCCTTCGTAGCGCCTGATGGTGGCATGCATTGATGCTCCTTCGTTCTTCGTCCAGGTCAGGAGAGTTCGATTGAGCTCCCTGATGCGCTCAAGCCTGATGGGACAACTCGAAGAGGAAGGTGCAGAGCCTCGACGGCTTTAGTGCCAGGGCGAACGCGCTCAAGCACTGTAGCTGCGATCCGTGCGCGCTGTCGGACGGCACGGACGGCGGACGTTCGAGTCCGCCGCCCGTTTCCTGCGCTAGGCCGCGACCTGCGCGGCCGCGCGGCGCCGCTCGAACCGCTCGATGCGGCTCCCGCTGTGCGCTGCGCGCTGGATCCCCGTGTAGGCGGGGTGGCACTTGGAGCAGACGTCGACGACGATCTCGCTCCGCGTGGAGCGAGTCGCGAACGTCTCGCCGCACGTCGTGCAGCGAACGTTCGCGAGCGTCAGCTCGGGATGAAAGCCTGTCACTGAAATCCTCCTTCGTGGTCTGCCGGCCCGACCGTGCGCAGATGCGCAGACGGTCTATGCCGGTCTTTGTATAGAACGCTCGCCGGGCCGGCGTTATTCCGATGGCGCCGGATAGCGTGAGCCGTCGTGCCGCTGCAGAACCGCGTGACGCCTCTGAGCGAGCTGGTCGCCGATCAGGGTCGCGGGCTCGTCTACGGGAACCGTGGCTGCCTCCACGACGCGAACGGGCGCATCCGCCGCCGCTACAACGGCAAGCGCTGGATCGCCTGCCGCCTCGAGTTCCGCGGCTGGCGCCGGGAGCGGCTGCTGCAGCCCGGCAAGTTCACGGAGCTGTTCTTCCTCGACGAGGCGACGGCGTTCGCCGCCGGCCATCGCCCCTGCGCTCTCTGCCGCCGTGAGGACTACGTGCGCTTCACCAAGCTCTGGCGCGAGCTCCACCCGGGCCAGGTCGGAGCCGACGCGATCGATGCGCAGCTGCATGCGGAGCGCGTTGCCTCCGATCGGAGCCAGCGTCACCACGATGCGGCGCTCGACCACCTCCCGGACGGTGCCTTCGTTGCCGCTGACGGAGCGCCGAGCCTCGTGCTGAGCACGCGCCTGCTCGAGTGGACGGCCGCGGGCTACGTCGAAGCGCAGACCGCGTCCAGCGGGTGTACGGGCCGTCCTGATCACGCCGCCCTCACTCGTCTCGGTCCTGCGCAAGGGCTGGCAGCCGGTCGTCCCGCTGCTGCACCCATCCGTGCTCGGCTAGGGCGAAGCAGGTCGAAGGAACACGAGCCCGAGCTGATTGTCGGTCAAGTCGCCCGTGTCGCTCACGACGAAGTTGGACGTGATCCTGCCCGTGGCGCCCTCGAACTGGCCCCTGCCGCCCACTACCACGAGGATCGCCGTTCCATGCCGGAGGTCCTCGTCCGCGGAGTCGGTCAGCCGGCCCTCGTCGACCGTCCGGAGTCGCAGCTCGTGGCCGTGGCCGAAGTCGACCGACACCTCTTCGGAGAACGCTCCACCGCCGTTCGGCACGAGCCGTCCGTGGAGAAACGCCTCGGCACCGCCCTCGTCGTAGACGAACCCGGCAGCGACGCCGTCGTGCAGCAGCCGCGTCACGTGCTGGCACGGGGGCGCGCTGGCGTGTTTCACCAGCACCTCCCCCTCCGCAGACGCTTCGCCGCGAAACTCGAGCGCGTAGGTGAGGACGTGGGTCATAACCGGATCCTGAGTCCGTGCGGCACTGCCGCGCTTCGGGGAAAGCCCTAGTCCTTGTCCCTGCCGGGGAATCGGGCTACCGTGAAGGCTTGCTCGTCGGTCGGGAACCCGACTGCGCGCGCATCGAGGAGCTCCTCGGTCGCGCTCGCCGGGGGCGTAGCGGCACGCTCGTGATTCGTGGTGAGGCGGGACTCGGCAAGACCGCCTTGCTCGACTATGCCGCCGAACACGCCGAGGGAATGACGGTCGTCCGGGCAATCGGGGTCGAGTACGAGGCCGAGCTCCAGTTCTCCGGCCTGCTCGAGCTCGCGAGGCCGCTGCTGGACCACCTCGAGGAGCTCCCCGAACAGCAGGCCGACGCGCTCAGAAGCGCTCTGGGTCTCCAAGACTCCAGGCCACATGACCGCTTCACCATCTGCGCGGCCACGCTCAGTCTGCTTGCCGCCGCGGCCGAGGCGAACCCGCTGCTCGTCCTCGTCGACGACGCGCAATGGCTCGACCTCGCCACGTGCGACGCCCTGCTGTTCGCCGTGAAGCGGCTGGTTGCCGACTCCGCCGCGATCCTCCTCGCCGTCCGCGACGGCGACGAGCGCACGTTCGACACGCCGGCGCTCGAGCAGCTTCAGCTGCGCGCGCTCGGCCCAGCCGAGGCCGAGCGGCTGCTCACAGGTGACAACGGGCGCGTCGTGGCCCCGGACGTGGTTCAGCAGCTCTGTGCCGCGACGAACGGCAACCCACTCGCCATGCTCGAGGTGGCCGACCTGCTGAGCGGCGAGCAGCTGGCGGGGCGCGAGGCGCTGCCCGACCCGGTCCCCGCCGGGGCGACGCTCGAGCGCGCATTCGCGTGGCGCGCCGAGGCGCTCGGCCCCGAGTCCCGCAGCGCTCTGGTGGTGGCCGCTGTGTCGCTCTCCGACGGATTGGAGGCCATCGCCGCGGCGCTCGAGTCCCTGGACATCGGTCGAGACGCCCTCGAGCCGGCAGAGGACGCAGGCTTGCTGACGCTCAACGACGGCCGCGTGGCCTTTCGGCACCCGCTGGTGCGATCGGCCGTCTTCCATGGCGCTGCGCCCTCGGAGCGACGGGCGGCTCATCGCGCGCTGGCCGAAGCGTTGCGAGCCGGCGACGATCGGGAGCGCTTCGCCTGGCACCTCGCTGGAGCCGCGATCGGCCAAGACGAGGAGGCTGCCGACGCACTCGAGGCGGCCGCGCGGCAAGCGCAGGAGCGCTCCAGCTACGCCGCCGCATCCGCCGCGCTCGAACGCGCGGCAGACCTGACCGCCGACGAGGATGCCCGCCCACGGCGGCTGTTCGCGGCGGCCGACGCTGCGCTCCGGGCGGGCCGTATGGACGACGCGCTCGGACTGCTCGCGGACCCGGTCTCACAGGATCGCGATCCGCGGCTCAGGGCTGCCTCGCTCCGGCTCCAGGGTCGGATCGAGTACCTCGCCGGCAGGCCCAGCGCAGCAGGTGCCTTGCTGGTGGAGGCTTCGAACCTGCTCGAGCACATCGACCTACCGCTCGCCGTCGAGGTCTGCACTGAGGCGTGCAGCGCGCAACTCGGCGTCGCCGACGCAGAGGGAGTGCTCGCCGCGGCGGAGCGAGCGACCGAGCTCGTCTCGGGCCTGCCGCACGGCGATCTCCACGAGCTCGTCTCGCTCACCCGCGGCTGGGTGCTGTGCTACGTGGGCCGCTCGGCCGAGGGCCTCCCGCTCCTCCGGGAGGCCGTCTCGACGGCCGCAGCGCTCGACCCGCTCGGGCTGATGCGGATTTCGGGCGCGCTGGAGTGGCTGGACCGCTCGCACGACGCCTACCGCCACGCCTGTCGCGACGTCAGCCAGGCGCGCGCCAACGGCGCGATCGGTCTCCTCCCGTACCTCCTCTACCAGCAGAGCTGGCACGCGACGCGGGCCGGGCTCCTGAGCGAGGCGTACGCCGTGGCTTCCGAGGCGCACTCCCTCTCGGGAGAGCTGGAGCTCTGGCTGCCCAGAACGCAGTCGCTGCTCGTCCTCGCCGCGGTCACCGGCCGTCGCGGCGCCGAGAAAGAGTGCCTCGCGTACGCCGAGGAGGTCCGCGGGCCGGTAGACGAAGCCGGGCTGGTGGGGTACAAGCTCTGGCTTCGCCAGTCCCTGGGTCTGCTCGCGCTCGGACTGTCCGACCTGGACGGGGCGGCACGCGAGCTCGAGGCGGCGGCCCGTGCCCTCGAAGAGCTCGGCATCCACTCGCGCGGGATCGTCCCTCGCGCGGAGCTCGCTGAGGTGTACGCGCGAAGCGGCCAGGCAGAGCAGGCGACGGCCGCGCTTGCGGCCTTCGAGCAGTCGTTCGAGCCCCAGAGCCCTGTCGGCCTGGCGACCGCGTCGCGCGCGCGTGGCCTGCTTGCCGGCGACGACGAGTTCGAGGCGCGCTTCGAGGAGGCCTTCGCGCTGCACGAGGGCTCGGACGACCGCTGGGCGCTGGCGCGTACGCAGCTTTCGTTCGGCGAGCGACTCCGCCGCGCCGGCCGACGGGTCGATGCACGCGAGCAGCTCCGACTGGCGCTCGAGACGTTCGAGTCACAGGGCGCGGAGACGTGGGCCGAGCGCGTCCGCTCGGAGTTGCGGGCGAGCGGCGAGACCCTCCGGCGGCGCAAGTCGTGGGAACAGGAGCAGCTCACGCCGCAGGAGCTGCAGATCGCCCTTCACGTTGCGCGTGGGATGACGAACCGTGAGGTCGGCGCCGCCCTCTTCCTCTCGCACAAGACGATCGAGTTCCATCTGGGCCGGATCTACCGGAAGCTGAAGATGCACTCTCGTGCCGAGTTGATCAGGCGCTTCGCACGGGAGGCCGAGGAGATCGCGGTCTCGACGTAGGCACACGACCGGGGCCTCCGATCGGAGGCCCCGGTCGTTCCCCTGGAGCAGGTTGGTGGGCTATTCGTCGGCGCCCAAGTCGACGAGCACCTGGATCAGCGCCGCGACTCCGCCGCCGACGGCGACGTCGTCGTTACCGCCTAGGGTGTTGATCCGCAGGAGGTCGTTCGCGACCTCCGAGTGCTCGATCTTCACCGCGGTGGCGAGGCCCGTCACGTCGACCGCACCCGCGTTTGCGGCTGCAGCGACTGCGTCAGGGCCGTTCGTCCCTTCCACGGTCACGGTGTCGGCCGCGCCGTCGCCCGTGTTCCCGCCGACCGTCGCCTCGAGGTCGAAGTCGGCGTTGTCGAGATCGGTGCCGCTCATGTCGTGCACGACCGCGTTGTCGATGCCGCCGAGCGCCTGCGTCACGATGCGTTCCACGTCGTCGAGGTCCATCGTGATGTTGGCGATGTTGCGGGTGAACCTGACGCGCCCGCCGTTGGCCGAGACGTCGAAGTTCTCGGCGATGCCGGCGCCGTTGAAGAGCATCGTGTCGGTGCCGGCCTGGCCCTCGATCGTGTCGTTGCCGTCGCCGGGATCCCAGCGGAACGAGTCGTCGCCCTCGCCGAGGAAGCCGGTGTCGTCGCCGCGGTTGCCGTCGATGGCGTCGTTGCCGAGGCCGCCGAGCAGGAGCTCGGAGCCGTCGCCGCCGTTGATCGTGTCGTCGCCGGCGCCGCCGTCGACGCTCACCTTGATCAGGGCGGCCAGCCCGATCCCGCCGTTGACCGTGTCGTTGCCGCCGAGTGCCTCGACCCGCAGCGAGTCGTTGGCCGCCTCGGAGTGCTCGATCCTGACCGCGGTGGTGAGGCCCGTGACGTCCACACCGCCCGCGTTGGCCGCCATGGCGATGTTGTCGTTGCCGTTGGTGCCCCGGACCGTCACGGAGTCGGCGGCAGCGTCGCCTGTGTTCCCTCCGACCGCCGCTTCGAGCTCGAACTCGGCGTTCCGCAGGTCGGTGCCGCCGACGTCGTTGACCACTGCGTTGTCGACTCCGCCCAGCGCCTGCGTCAGGATTCGCTCGACGTCGTCGAGGTCCATCGTGATGTTCGCGATGTTGCGGGTGAACCTGACGCGCGGGCCGTTGGCCGAGATCTCGAAGTTCTCGGCGATGCCGGCGCCGTTGAAGAGCATCGTGTCGGTGCCGGCCTGGCCCTCGATCGTGTCGTTGCCGTCGCCGGGATCCCAGCGGAACGAGTCGTCGCCCTCGCCGAGGAAGCCGGTGTCGTCGCCGCGGTTGCCGTCGATGGCGTCGTTGCCCAGGCCGCCGAGCAGGAGCTCGGAGCCGTCGCCGCCGTTGATCGTGTCGTCGCCGGCGCCGCCGTCGACGCTCACCTTGATCAGCGCCGCCAAGCCGATGCCGCCGTTCACCGTGTCGTTGCCCGAGAGGGCGTTCACGGCCAGCGAGTCGTTCGCCGCTTCGGAATGCTCGATCCTCACGGCAGCCGCGAGGCCGGTCACGTCGACCGCCCCGGCGTTCGCTGCGACGCCGATCGTGTCGTTGCCGTTCGAGCCCTCGACGGTCACGGAGTCGGCTGCGCCGTCGCCCGTGTTGCCCCCGATCGCCGCTTCGAGGTCGAACTCGAGGCTCTGCAGGTCGGTGCCGCTCACGTTGTGAACGATCGCGTTGTCGGACCCGCCGAGCGCCTCGGTCGCGATCCGCTCGACATCGTTCAGGTCCATCGTGATGCTCCCGATGTTGCGGAAGAACCGGACGCGCCCGCCGTTGGCGGAGACGTCGAAGTTCTCGGCGACGCCGGCGCCGTTGAACAGCAGCGAGTCGGTGCCGGACTGTCCCTCGACGAGGTCGCTGCCGTCGCCGGGATCCCAGGTGAACGCGTCGTCGCCGGCTCCCATCAGGGCGAAGTCGTCGCCCCTGTTGCCGTCGGCCGCGTCGTTGTCGTTCCCGCCGACGAATAGCTCCCTGCCGGAGCCGCCTCGGAGCTCGTCGTTGCCGTTCTGCCCGTAGAGGCTCGTCGCCTCCGTGTCCGTGAAGACGCCGTTGGTCTCGTCGATCAGAACGCGATCGTTGCCGGAGCCGGCGAACACGATGATCCGGTCGAACCTGTTGCGGTTGAACTCCCACTGGGCCGAGCCGTTGTTGCCGACGTCGACCTGGAGCTTGTTGGGCTTGCCGGCCTTCAGGCGCAGGGCGATCGTCTCGCTCCTGTGCGTGCCGATCACCGTGAGCACGTGCTTTCTCACGTGGCCCCTGACCTTCGGCTTGGGCTTGCCGTGCTTCTTCTTTGCCTTGGTCTTGTACTTGACCACCTTCCCGCTGCCTTTGCGCGGCTTGGGCTTGGCCTCGCTCGCTCCGTACGCGCCGCCGGCCATGACGAGCGTCGCCAGGCCCAGGAGCGCGGCGACGAGGATTGCCCCCATCGCCGCGCGGTGACCTCGGCCACCAGGCCCCATTACGACTGTCGGACTGGACTGCATTGCTTCCTCCCTCGCTCGGTGTGCCTTTCCACCGATGCTCTAGGCGGCGCCGAGACCGGCGCTTCGGAGCAACCCCTGGACCCGGCCGGCCCACGGGCGGCCGGGGACCTGGGTGACCCCCTAATGCCTCCTAGCGCGACGAAGGAGGTTTGGAGCCCTAGCGAGAACGCGCGCCCAGCGTGCTGCTGGGCGCGCGCTCGCTCGAGCGTGCGTGCTCAGTCGTCGTCGCCGGGCAGCGCGAGGTCGACCCAGACCGAACGGTGGTCGGAGCTCGGGAAGCCCCCGGGGAGGCTGGGGGTGAACACCCCGACCAGGCGGAACAGCGGATCCGCCATCAGCGGCCAGAACACGCCCGAGTCGCGGATCCTGAGGTTCTTCCGCGGCAGCACGTAGTCGGCGCGCAGGTTGCCTGGCGCACTGTCCGCGAAGTCGGCCGTGTCGAACTTCGGGTCGCTCTTGTGCGTCAGGTTGGCCCCGCCCTGGAGTGCGTTCTGCTCGACCGCACCCAGGCTCGTCGGCGTCTCCGTCGTGTTGACGAGCGGGTGGTCGAGCAGCTGCTGGATCGAGCCGGGGATGCTGTCGCCGTCGAGCGGGTCGGAGTTCTGGTCGCCTGCGATCACGAATCGGGACCCCGGCTCGAGACCGCCGCGGTGGCCCTCGTCGTCGTAGATGTACCGGCTCCGCTGCCCGGGCGAGATGTAATCGGCCCAGAAGCGGATCTCGTCGTTGTTGCGGGTGCCGTTGCGATCCTCGGGCCCGTCGAACACCGGCGGCGTCGGGTGGCTGACGAGGAAGTGCACCTGCTCGTCGCCGATCTGGATCGGAACGTCCCAGTGGCTCTTGGACGAGAGCCGGAAGATTGCGAGCTCCGCCGGCGAGTACCAGTCGTGCGGCGCAGGCGTGGCCGGGTCGTCGGGGAGCAGCGCGCCGGGCATGTCCGCCCAGCGGAAGAGCTGGAACGTTCGGATCTCACTCGTGGTGATCGGGTAGCGCGAGTAGACCGCCATCCCGAACTGGCCCGGGAAGAACCCGAAGCCGAACGCGTCGTCCGGCCCAGCCACGACCCCGTTGTTGTTGAGGTCCTGGCCGGACGGGATGCCCGTGTTGGACGGTGCGGTGTAGCGGTACGGATAGAAGATCGGCGCCGCGCCGTTGTGGGGGAGCGACAGGTAGTTGTCCTGGAACAGGCGCAGCGCTGTGCCGGACGCATCGAAGTCGAACTCGTTGATGAGCAGGACGTCCGGCCGGATGCGCTGGATGATCTCGGCCACCGTCGCCGCCTGGGCGTTGGCGGGCGTGGACAAGTCGGTCACGAGCTGGCCCGCGTTGTTGCGGTTCAGCGAGGCGTTGAAGGTCGCGAATCGAACGGTCGCGCGCTCGTCGTGGCCGTGGTGGTCGCGGTGGGCCGAGGCGGCCGGGACGAGCAGCGCGCCGGTCAGGGCCGCGAGCGCCGCGGCGAGCCGCAGCATTCGTCTGCCTGCGTTCATGGGTTCCCTCCTCTTTGTGTCGGGGCGTTAGCTACCCGAGCGCGGTCCGGGTGTCAACAAGGGTCCGCCGACCCGACCAGGATGGACACCCAATCGACCCCGGCCGGCAACGTCGCCGTTCTAGGATCGCCTGCGTGAGCGATCGGCCCGTCTTCTCGTCGCCGGACGATCTCGCCGCTCCGGCCGGCTACAGCCACGTCGTCAGCATCCCGGCCGGACGTCTCGTGTGGACGTCCGGGCAGGTGCCCCTCGACGCCGAGCGGAATGTCGTCGGCCGCGGAGACTGGGAGGCTCAGACGCGCACGGCCTTCGAGAACGTCGGCGCGGCGCTGCGGGCCGCGGGCGCGGACTGGCCGGACGTGGTCAAGCTGACGCTCTTCGTCGTCGAGACGTCGGCTCTCGAGACGATTCGCGGCGTCCGCGACGAGTTCGTCGACACGGCACGCCCGCCGACGAGCTCGCTCGTGCAGGTCGCCGGACTCGTACATCCCGACTGGCTGATCGAGGTTGAAGCAGTCGCCTGGTTGCCGTGAAGCGAAGTCGCGGCCTGGCCGGGAAACGCGAACAGCGGCATACTGAACGTCGTGACTGAAGCCAGCAGCGGAGTTCGGACGTTCGTGATCGCGGATATCCGCGGGTACTCGCGGTACACGGAGGAGTGTGGCGACGAGGCGGCCGCGGCTCTGTCGGCGAAGTTCGCGGACATCGTCAACGAGGACGTCGCTGCCCACGACGGCGAGCTCGTGGAGATGCGCGGCGACGAGGCACTCGTCGTCTTCGCGTCGGCGCGCCAGGCGATCCGGGCAGCCGTCGACCTGCAGGCCCAGTTCCAGGAAACTGCGGCCGAGCTGGACGTTCCGCTTCGAGTCGGGATCGGGATCGACTCCGGAGAGGCGGTGCAGCTGGAGGATGGGAGCTTCCGCGGAGCCGCACTTAACGTTGCGGCGCGGCTGTGCGGCCGGGCATCAGGCGGCGAGGTGATCATCAGCGACTCGACCTCTCGACTGGCCGGTCGACTGGGTGGTCTCCACTACAGCGACGGCGGGAGAGTGCGCCTCAAGAACATCCCCGAACCGATCCACATCTACAAGGTGTTTTCGGAGCTGGACGCGCGCCCGTCTAACCGTTGGGTGGTCATGTTCTTCGGGAAGCCGCGCCCGGCGCTCAGCTGGAGGCTCGGCGCGATCGTCGCGCTGATCGCTGCCGGGACCGCGGCGGCTGTCGTCTATGTGACGGCCGGCGGCGGCGCAAGCCCGAGCGGGGCCGCCTCGCCGCCGTCCTCGACGTCGCCCTCGGCCAACGAAGCGGCGAATGCGACCGATCTCGCCTCGGTCGTCCCACCGGCCATCTGGAAGGACTGCCAGCTGCAAGCGGTCCCGAATCCCAGAGCGGAGGAAACGGCGGCGTGTGTACCGGCGCAAGGCCAAGGCCCGGACCGGTGGGAGATCTCGCGCTATCCCAACGGCCTGGCGCTCGCGGCGGCGTACAGGAGCGAGCTCGGCAAGCGCGCGGACATCAAGCGCGACAGCGGCAAGTGCAATGCGTTCGTCTGGGGTGGCGAGAACGAATGGCAGCACGGCGTGAACAAGCCGGGCGGGCGAGTGTTCTGCTACTTCGACGGCAACGACGCCGTGATCGTGTGGACGCACGAGCGTCTCGGCCAGCCGACCCATCTGGACGTCCTCACGATCGCGCGCAAGGGCGGAAGCGACCACCCGGGGCTCACCCGCTGGTGGCGTCCGTGGCATCACGAGATCGGCAAGGCTCACTAGGGCGCTACGGTGTGGCTCCGGCGAACGTCCGTCGGACAAGCGGCAGAAGGGACGCGTGTATGGCCTCGAGCTCGAATCGACAGACCACGATGGCGAAGCTGAACCGCGAGCGCCGCGTCAAGGAGAAGCGCGCGCTGAAGCAGGAGAAGAAGGAAGCCCGGAAGCAGCTCGCCGCCGAGGCGAGCGACGACGGGTCGGCCGCCGACGCGGCGGACGAGTCCGTCGACGAGTAGCGGCAGTCCTACCTCGCGTGTGACGTCCTTGACACTCACCGTGTAACCGGCGCGCAAGACCGTGCTCGTGCGGTCTGTCACGTTGAGGGCGAGATGAGTCAGCTCGACGTCACGTACGACCGGCCCGCGGTGGGTTCGGCGCGACGCGGTGCCCCCGGGCTTCTTGTCCGCCGTCGCCCGTGGCTGTCGAAGTCGGTGCTGGCAACGGTGGCGGCGACGCTCGCGACCGCCTGGCTGTTTCCC
This sequence comes from uncultured Actinomycetes bacterium, assembly GCA_963738205.1. Taxonomy (GTDB): domain Bacteria; phylum Actinomycetota; class Thermoleophilia; order Gaiellales; family Gaiellaceae; genus DATFQE01. The sequence continues at coordinate 330,571 of CAVTVQ010000007.1, read as the reverse complement.
GCACTCAGCCATCAATGGCAGGACCGCCAGAAGGCGAAGGAGCTGACCGCGGGGCTCGTTTCGGAGATCGGGAGCAACACGTCCGACGCGCTTGTGACGAGCTCCTTCCTGACCTACGACCGCTTCTCGTCGTCGAGCGACCCCTCCAGGCCCGGCTTCAACCAGGACGTCTTCAACCGGCTCGATCTGGAGTGGCGGACCTCGAGCGCCGAGATCGATGCGCAGCTTCAGGCGTACTACCCCGACCGGGTCGTACACGAGTGGCGCGACTACAGCGACCTGGTCTGGGGGACCTACCGTCTGATCACCGACAACAAGAGCGCCCGGCCCGCGACGGTCAGGCGGTTGCGCGAGCTCTTCCACGGCGTCGTGCCGGGTTGGTACATCGACAAGATGGAAACGCCGTGGATGGACACGCCCGACCCGGCCGCGCGCAAGGCCTACTTCCACGTCTCGCAGGCCGTGCTGGCTCGCCGGTCGGTCGTGATCGACGAGATGCTGCGGAGTCGCCCGTCGGGCTTCAGCACCCGGCCGACCGACCTCCTCAGCGACCTGCTGCCCTTGCTCTAGCCGAGCAGCGTTCGCTTCGGAACTCGCGGCTTATGCAAGGGCAGAAGGGGGCCGGCGCGGCGGGTCCCGCGCCGGCCCGTTGTGATCCTCAGCAGCCCGGGAGTTTGAAGCTCGCGATTCGGGTCTGCCAGCCGTTGCCGAGCGGTGCCTGCGCGGCCCCGGCCACGGTGTAGTACTCGTTCACGTACCAGAACGTGCAGTCGTCGGTGGGGTCGACGTTCAGCGACGTGTAGTCGCCCCAGCGCGAGTTCGTGCTCGTCTGAGCGGCCGTGCCGTTGATGACCGTTCCTTCGCCGAGCGTCATCTGCCCGAGCGGGTCGCCTGCGAGGCGGCCGGTGTAGCGGATGCCCGGGAAGACGTTGGTACCGTTGACGACGCTGTAACCCAGCGCGATGTTGCCGTTCTTGTCGGCGGCCGCGCTGCCCATCCAGCGGTGCACACCGTCACCCGGGGCGTACGTGCCCTGCTGGTGGACGGTGTAGGTCCCGTCCGCTCGCCGAAGCTCGTACCAACGCACGCCGGCGACGCCCGGAAGCGCCTCGACCGACTGGTTGGTCACCATCGACTCGAACGCGCCCTTGTTGCGGTAGGCGAGCCGCCAGGTCGCGCGCTGGCGGTACGACAGGATGTCGAGGTACCGACTGCCGTCCGTCACTCCGGGCTGGGGCAGGCAGTCACGCGCGTCCGGCGCGACGCCGGGGGTTGTGCTCGGAACGACGGCGCACGGGAAGATCGAGTCGAACGGTGCGACCGGCAACTGCGCCTTCAGCCGGATCGAGGCGATCGGCGTCGACCGCCACTTGACGTCGAACTCCCAGATGTTGAGCGCGTCGAACGTCGCTCCGTACCCACCACCGTCGTCCTGCGTGCCCACAATCGGGGCGGGGACGTCGTTCTTCGGCTTGGTGTTGCCGTCCATGTCCGGCGGCAACAGTCCGTCGCCGATCAGGTTGAGCGGAACGTTCCGGTCCTCGAGGAAGAACTGGACGGCGCGTGCATTCGGATCGCCGTTGACCATCTTGTTCTTCTCGAGGCCGTAGACGCTGATCCCGTACCGGTCGTCGAAGCCGAAGTCGCGGGTGGTCATGATGTACGAGTCACGCCACACGCCGTACTTCGGGTAGTCCGGGAAGAAGAAGCCGCCGTCCTCTGTGTCGGGCTGCGTGATGAACGCATACCGGAAGTACGCACCCGTCGGGTCGCCGGTCTGCGAGACCGCGACGCAGTTGTAGAACGGCGCGGTCGGCGTCGCGGCATTCAGCCCGCGCGTGGTGAACTGCGTGAGCAGCCAGCGGTCGGTCGTCTGGTCGTAGAGGACGATCGCGTCGCCGGACTCGTCGGTGCAGTCCTCGATCGGGAAGCCGGCCCACAGCGCCCCGAGGTCGACCGGCCCAAGCAGGCGTGTTCCCGTCTTCGAGTAGACGGCGAACGTGAGGTTCACCATCTCGACGTAGTGGTTCGGGCCGACGTCTCCGTCCGGGTCGGGCGGGTTGACCCGGCGGGCCAGCGTGGTGAAGTTGTCCTGCTGGCTCAGACCTTCGAAGTTCGCGATCGTGCCCCCGATCACGGCCGCGGCCGCCGGTGACGTCGCCTGGACGGCGGCGTCGCCCGAGAAGCCCGCGTCCTTGACAGCTGCCCCACGCTCGGGGCTCAGGCGTACGGTCTTGTCGCGTGCCGACGCCTTCTCGGTCTTGGCGAGCACGCGCAGCGGCTTCGAGAGGTCGAACGCCGCCGCTTCGGTGAACTGGGGACTGTGCTTCGCGGGCGTCGAGCCCGCGGATGTCGCTCCGATGGCCGTAAGCAGGCCGATCGCGAGGACTCCTACTCCGAACAGCAAGCGCATTCGAAGCCTCCTCCGAGGAATGGCGTCCATCGGAATACCCCCTTGTAGACCTGACGGACGGGGGCGACCCTACTAGTGCGTTCCGGCACGTGCGGCGGTACCCTGTTCGCGCCGTGCGTGTCGCACTACTCACGCTCGTCGCGCTGGCTGTCGGCTCGGGGCTGGCGGCCGCAGCGCCTCCAGCCGCTGTCAAGTCAGGTCTTCACGGCGTCGTGATGCGCGGCCCGATCAGGCCGGTGTGCAGTGACACCGAGCCCTGCGAAGAGCCGGCGGCCGGAGTGGTGCTCCGCTTTTCGCGGGGCGCCGTCGTGGTGGCGCGGGTCACGACAGGGAGCAAGGGCGGTTACCGGCTGAAGCTACGACCAGGTCGCTACGCCGTCACGACGCCGAATCGCCGCCCTGGGATGGACCTGACGCCGCGCCTCGTGCGAGTCCGCGCGGGGCGCATTGCCCGCGTCGACTTTCACCTCGACACCGGCATCCAGTAGCTCAGTTCACCGGGGACGCTGCGCGAGTCTGGCGTTCCAGGCTCGTTCGATCTGCCGCATCAACGCCGGGTAGACGACTCGATGTCGAAACGGCCTGATCAGCGCCATGTAGCCGGCGCCGAACCTACCCCGCGGCTTGACGTACACGCCCATCTGCCCCTGATAGCAGCCCTCCCCCTGATCGACCCAGGCGAGGTGCATCACGGCGTGAACCGTCCGGTTCGAGATCTCCGCGGCCCACTCGTCGTCGGTGCGATAGAGGGGGCGAAAGCCGTATGAGCTCCGATCGAGCCCCTTTGCGGTGTCGCGGAGATCTTCGGGAAGTCGGGCGCTCAACGTCGTTTCAGGATCGCCCGGGATCCCGAGCTCGCGTCCCGCATCGTCCCAGCCGAACCAGCCTCCGACGCGGTAGCGGAGGGAGAAGAGTGCGCGGGTCGCGGGAGATCCGCGGTGCGCCGGGTCGAGCGACGACATGACCTCGAGCAGCGCTCCGAAGTCCTCGACACCGCCTCGCGCGGGCAGCGCCCACACGTCCTCGAGCCTGAAGTCGGGCACGATTTCAGCGATCCGCCAAGGGCGGGATTCGTGCGCGCTGTTCGGCAGCCTCATCGCCCGCCGGCGGTCAACTCCCAGAGCTCGGAAACACCTCTTCTGGAAAGCGCCCGCCGCCCGTATCGGGGGTGGACGCGTACGCTTCGTCTCCGGACGCCGTCTCCTGTTCCACGCCTGCGTTGTGCTTGAGCGCGACGTCGACGACCGGATACAGCAGCTGCTCTTCCTCGTCCGGGCGTGGCCGCGTCCCGACCATGAGGATCGCGCACGGGCCCTCGCCGGCCCCGACGAAGACGTGTTGTGTCATCGGCGGGCAGTGGACGAAGTCCCATTGCTTGAGCTGGCGCTCCTCGCCTTCCACGAGCAGCAGGCACTCGCCGAAGAGGACGAGGAAGTCCTCCTGCGCGCTTTCGCCGTGGTAGAGGCAGTTCGGCTGTCCCGGCTCGAGGACCCGGATGTTAATCCCGAACTCCTTGAAGCCGGCTTCGTCGTCCCCCTCGAACGTCGTGGCCAAGCCGAACTTCTCGTTGCCCCACCAGCGCGAGTCGCGTGCGTTGACGACGAACCAGCCTTCCTGCTCGGGAATGAGACCGCCGTGCTTTTCGACCAGCCGGGCTTCCGAGCTCATGCGTACCTCCGTGTCGACATCGTTTGCGCGAAGAGGCTAGCTGCGCGGTGACCGGCTAGATCTGGCGCTCCATGACGACCTCGCCGCCCTCGACCTCCCCGGTTTCGGAGAAGCCGTTCCGGCGGTAGAACTCGAGCGCCTGCTCGTTGTCGCGCACGACCGACAGACGAATGGTCGGCAGCCCGCGACTGCGAATCAGCTCGACGATCGCCTCGAGCGCAGCTCGGCCGAAGCTGCGACCCTGGAAGCGACGGTCGATCATCAGACGGACGAGAATGAAGCCGCGGACCGTCTCGGGCGGTGGGACGGAGCTGTCGGCCTGCTCGTCGCCGAGCGGGAATAGCAGCGCGAAGCCGACCATCTCGTCGTCCGAATACACCGCGTACGGCTCGGCGCCGTCCCGCCACGCGTACGCGTCCGCCAGCGACTGCAGGTTGGAGGCGACGAACCCTTGCTGGTCGGGCGCGACGGCCAGCTCGATGCAGTCGCGGTAGTTCGTCGAGTCGACCGGTCGGAGCGAGATCACGTCGGAGGAGACGCTAGCGCGCGGATGCGCGTAGGTCGGCGAGCGCTTCGCCGGAGAGTGGGAACCAACGGATCCGCTCGAACGTCGGCGGCAGGGGCGGGTCCTTCAGCTCTGTGCTCTCCGCGTCGGCCTCCACCTCGCGAACGATCCGCCGCGCCTCTTCCAGGTAACGCGGGAGCACGCTCTCGGGCGCTGTCGCCCGCGAGCGCGGGAGTCCGAGCGTGCCGGACGCGAACGAGACGTCGTGCAGGCTGAGCGGCGCCTCCTGAACCCCATTCCGGTGATGCCAGGCGCCTGACTCGGGATCGAAGCGGTAGAGCGGCAGCAGCTTCCAGCCCTCGTTCGCAAGCAGGTGGACGGCCTCGACGATGTACTCGAAGACGGCCTCGCTGATGAAGTAGTTGAAGCTGAGCCGGGCGAACGCAAGCTTTGCACCGTGGCGGCCTTGCGCGACCTCTGACTCCATCCGCTGAGACCAGAGCTCGTCGATCGGGTGCAACCGATGGATGTACGGCCCGGCGCAAAAGCAACCGCTACGCGCCTGGATCCCGAACAGGTCGCTGAGCACGGCGACGACGAAGTTCGAGTGCAGCAGCCCGCGCGGATGCCGGAGGCCGAACGAGACGATCGCGAGCCGCTTCGGCTTGGGGTTGCCGAGGATCTCGATGTTCGGGTTGGCGCCCCAGGACGCGAGCGCGCGGCGGACGAAGCTCTCTTCGCGCCGCCTGATCTCCGCAGGCCCGACCGCGTCCTTGAGTGCGAAGACGAGCCCGGCGCGGATCGACTCGACGATCGCCGGCGTGCCGCCCTCCTCGCGGACTGCGGGATCGGGGTCGTAGGAGTGGCGGGTCGGGCTGACGAAGCTGATCGTCCCGCCGCCGGGCACGGCCGGGACGCGGTTGGTGAAGAGCGAGCGTTTGGCCACGAGCACGCCCGGTGTGCCGGGGCCGCCGACGAACTTGTGCGGCGAGATGAACACCGCATCCTTGTAGGCCAGGTGACCGTTCGGGAGCTCGGGTGACGGGTTCATGTCGATCGGCAGGTACGGGCCGGCAGACGCGTAGTCCCACCAGGAGAGAGCGCCGTGGCGATGGAGCAGGATCGCGACTTGCTCGACGTCGGTCACGATCCCGGTCACGTTCGACGCGGCGGAGAAGCTTCCGATCTTGAGCGGCCGGTCGGCGTGCCGCCGGAGCTCGTCCTCGAGGTGGGCGAGGTCGATGCGGCCGTCGGCGTCCTCGAGGATCGTGACGATGTCCGCAATCGAGTCGCGCCACGGCAGCTCGTTGGAGTGGTGCTCGTACGGGCCGACGAACACCACCGGCCGTTCGGCGGCCGGGATCGCGGCGGAGAAGCCGAACCGGTCGTCCAGGGCGCTGGGAATTCGCAGTCCGAGAACGTGCGCCAGCTTGTCGATCGCCCCCGTCACTCCCGTCCCGCAGAAGATGACGACGTCGTCCTCGGATCCGCCGACGGCACCGTGGATCAGCCGACGCGCGTCCTCACGCAGCCCGGTCGTCCGGAGCCCGGTGGCCGACGTTTCCGTGTGCGTGTTGGCATAAAGCGGCAGCACCTCGTTCCGGATGAAGCTCTCGATGAACGTCAGCGCTCGCCCTGAGGCCGTGTAGTCGGCGTACACCATCCGACGACCGCCGAAGGGGCCGTCGAGCACGACGTCGTCGCCGATCACCGAGGCGCGGATCCTCTGGATGAGCCGCTCCGCCCTCGCGAGCCGGGCTGTGGCCAGACGCGTTGGGACAGGTGCATCCCGAACGGCGTCGAGCTGGGCGGCCTCCATGCACCGATCATGACCCGTCGCGACGGGCGCGTCTGTCGCGGGCTTGGCGCCAGCTGTGTAACGCCGTTGACAGACGAGCTGGCCCTACTCCCCCTTCGGGCCGAGGACGTGCACGACGATGCCCGACTTGAACCTCGCGACGTCGAGCAGCTCCAGGTGCGTCATGTCGATTCCGTCGATCAGGCGCTGCCCACCGCCGGCCAGGACCGGGAAGACCCAGAAGTGGAACTCGTCGACGAGGCCGTTTTCGAGCAGCGTCCGGTCGAGCTCGCCGGTGCCGAACTTGAGCAGGCTGCCGCCGTCCTCGCCCTTGAGCTTGTGGATCGCCTCGACGGTGTCGCCCTCGAGCACGCTGGCGTTCCAGGTCATGTCCGAGCCGTCCAGTGAGTTCGAGGCCACGTACTTCGGCATCGCGTTTATCCGGTCGGTGAAGTCGTCGGCGCCGGCCCGCGGCGGCCAGGCTTCCGCGAAGTTCTCGTAGGTCTTGCGCCCGAGCAGGAGCGCGTCGGCGTCCCAGAGCAGCTTCCCCGCGTAGCCGGAGTGCTCGTCGTCCCAGTAGGGGGCACTCCAGTTCTGCGGGTTCTCGATCGATCCATCGAGCGAGACGAACGTCGATTCCACCAGCTTTCTCATCTCGGCCGTCCTCCTTGATTGGGGTCAACCATACGACCCCGCGGAGCGGCGAGACTCATCGGTGGCCGTGAGGTCTACCGGCGGGCCGTGCTGTGTGGGCGGGCGCGGCCCGGCACGGCCTCGCCTCGCCGGAGCTCGACCATCCGCTCGGCCGTCAGGCGCGAGGAGCCCGCCTCGACCAAGCGGTCGACGAGCTCCCAATCACGAAGCTTGCTCACGTCTGAGTCCGACAGCGCGAGGGTTCCGAACTGGCCGTTCCCTAGCCCAGCCGAAGCAGGCGCTTCGCCCTGCTCCAAGGCGAGGAGCCCGACTTTTCCATGGAATTCATTCAATCGCTTTCCTTCGTCCGACAGGCAGGAGAGCCCGATTGAGCCCCCTGATGCGTTAGGCCTGATGGAACAGCTCGAGAGGAAGGCGGAGCGCCTCTGCGGGCCTCGTTACGAGGACGAACGCGCTTACTCAGTGTAGCTCCGATCCGCGCTTGCGCGGGCGCCGCCTCCGATCAGATGGACTGTCGGAGCGCGTTGGCGGCAGCCTGGAGCCGCTCGCTCACCTCGGCGAGCTCGCGGGCGGCGAGGTCGATGCGTTCCCTCTGGATGTCGGCCTGCTCTTGCTGGGTATCTGCTCGGCCCCGCAGAGACGCGAGCTGGTTCGCCATCTCCTCAACCGTCCGCGTGAGCGTCGCGAGCTGACCGGCAACGCTCTCGATGTCCTCACGGGTGGCCATGCCCGTGGCGATTCTACGCCGGTGGCTGTCCTCACGGCTCCAGGGACGAGGCGAGCGTCGACCGTGACTCCGCGCGGGCCTCGCGCCACCACACGAGCTCGTAGGTGTGCAGCGCCAGCCAGACTGCGGTGACGAGCGCCAGGGCGGCGAGCGCTGGGACCGCCGTCGCCAGCGGGAGCAGGAGGATGAGCGCGAGGGCCGCCACGAAGCGGCCGCGGCTCACCCTCAGCCGTCGTTCGATCCGCGAGCGGATCGCCGAGAACGTGAGCAGGTAGAGCGCGCTGCCGCCGCAGAGCGCGAAGGCCGCGACGGAGTCGAGCTCCTCGCCGATGTGCCCGACGACGGTCTTCATCGCGAAGGCGAAGAGCACGATGCCGACGATCAGCGGGAGATGCGCGTAGGCGTACACGTCGCGGGCGAGCGCCACGCGTTCGGCGCCCTCGCGCTCGCGGAGCATCCGCTCGCCCCGGATCGAGAAGAAGTCGAAGTAGGCGAGCCAGAACGCGGTGGCGACGAGGAGCCCGAGGATCGCGGCCACGACCTCGCCCAGGCCGATGTCGACCCCCCTCGCGCCGATCCCGATCGAGACGAACGCCTCGCCGAGCGCGATGATCAGCACGAGGCCGTAGCGCTCCGCCAGGTGCGACGGGTGCAGACGCCAACCCGTCGATCCGCTCAGACCGGCACCGACGTAGGTGGACGCGAGCGCTGCGAGCCAGAGCCAGGTACGCGCGCCGTCCATGAAGCCCGCCACCAGGATCAGCGTCGCGCCGAGCAGCGTCCAGGGCGCCAGCCGGAGCACAGCCGCGAGCAGGTCGCGGCTCCCGCGGCCGGCGAGAGCGTAGAGCGTCAGGTGCATCGCGATCACGACGAGAAAGCAGGCGCCGAAGAGCACGCCCTCGTCGTCGAACACGTCCGGCACCACCAACGCCGCGACGAACATCGCGATCAGCGCGACGAGCAGCGCGGCGCCGACGACCTCCTCCTCGGGGTCGACGGTGTTCGTCAGCCAGGCGTACGCCGTCCAGCACCACCAGAGCGCGGCCAGCACGAGCACACCGCGGCCGATCCCTGCGAACGTCGGGTCGTCGGAGAGCAGCGTCGCGACCTGCGTGAACGCAAACACGAAGACGAGGTCGAAGAAGAGCTCGCGCGGCGTGACCCGGTGCTCGTGCTCGACGGCGGTCGCGGGCATCCGCGCGACCTTAGCGCCAGCGATTCTGTGAATTGCCTAGTGACCCACGGGGGTCGACGAGGAAACGCTCGGTGCGGTTCGCCCGGAGGTGCAGTGACAAGCGTGAGCCTCGCGTGTCGGTCGCGTGAGGACTCGCTCACAGTCGTATACGCAGCCTCTACAGGGGCGTAGGTTCGGTGCCGTACAGCCCCCCAGCTCGCGGCCGTCCGCGGGCCCCCTCCCCGCTCGAGCCGCCCCCTCTCAAAGAGTCGGCTCGTGCTCCCGTTTAGGACGGCCGCGAGCGGTATCCGAGGTGCCGATGCACGTCGAGCGAGACCCGAGGGCGACCGAGACGAAACAGATCCGCGTCTGTTGCCTCTCGTGCACCTCGGTGTACGCGAAGCCGCTCGAAGGGCCTACCCGGCGGACGAATCCAGGCTGCCCGAACTGCGGTTACCTCGGGTGGGTGCTCGAGACGGACGCACCGCCACACGCAGAGTTCGCTTAGAGAAGAACTACGACTTCTGGTACAGCCGCGGCTGAACACGCTCACGTCGATCGAGTTCGGCCCGAACCGTCCGTTTCCAGTGATCAGCCGCCGGCCATCGCGCCGACCACTCGGAACGGCTCGTCGCCCGCTGCGACCGCAGCGGGCAACGGGTCGTCGACGGGCTCGAGCGAGAGGTCCTGCCCGCACGCGAAGAAGCGGATGAAGTCGCGGCGCTCGGCCGTTCGCTGGTCGCGGATGGTTCCGCACAGCACGGGGTAGGTCTGCTCGAGCGCGTCGAGGACGGCGCGCGCCGTCGGCGGCTCCTGGACCTCCAGGCGCACCTCGCCGTCCACGCACGCCAGCGTCCGCAGGTGCTGAGGAAGCGCGACGCGGATCACGGCAGCACTTGCGCCTCGACCGAGAGCACCGCCGGGAGGTCGCGCACGATCGGCGTCCAGTTGTCGCCCCCGTCCGAGGACGCGTAGACCTGGCCGCCGGTCGTCCCGAAGTAGATCCCGCACGGGTCGAGGCTGTCGACCGCCATCGCGTCCCGAAGGATGTTCACGTAGCAGTGGCTCTGCGGCAGGCCCTTCGTGAGCGCCTCCCACTCGTTGCCGCCGGTGCGGCTGCGGTAGACGCGGAGCTTGCCCTCGGGCGGGATGTGCTCGGAGTCGCTCTCGATCGGGACGACGTAGACGGTGTCGGGCTCGTTGGCGTGGACGGCGATCGGAAAGCCGAAGTCGGACGGCAGGTTGCCGCTCACCTTCTGCCACGAGTCGCCGCCGTCGTCGCTCCGCATCACGTGCCAGTGCTTCTGCATGAACAGCACGTCGGGCCGCGACTCGTTCATCGCGATCCGGTGGACGCAGTGGCCGACCTCGCGCTCCTCGTCCGGCAGCTCCCGCGAACGGAGCCCCTTGTTGATCGGCTGCCAGGTATCGCCGCCGTCGTCGGTGCGGAACGTCCCTGCGGCGGATATCGCCACGGTGATCCGGTCGGGGTTCTCGGGGTGGATGAGGATGGTGTGCAGGCACAGGCCGCCGGCGCCGGGCTGCCACTGCTCCCCGGTGGTGTGCGTGCGGAGGCCCGCCAGTTCCTTCCACGTCTGGCCGCCGTCCGTGGACTTGAACAGCGCTGCGTCCTCGGCGCCGGCGTAGACCGTGTCCGGGTCGGTGGGCGACGGCTCGAAATGCCAGACGCGCGCGAACTCCCACGGATGCTGCGTGCCGTCGTACCACTGGTGCGTCCCGGCGATCCCTTCGTAGCCGAACTCCTTGCCGACCGGCTCCCAGGTCTCCCCGCCGTCGTCGGAGCGCTGGACGATTTGCCCGAACCACCCACTCGTCTGCGACGCGTAGATCCGGTCGGGATCGGCCGGTGACCCGTTGACGTGGTAGATCTCCCAGCCGGTGAAGAACGGGCCGCGGACGTCCCAGTCGTCCCGCGTCCCGTCCGCTGTCAGCACGAAGGCACCTTTCCGCGTGCCCACGAGCAGCCGAACCTTGCTCATCGCTCCTCCTTGCCGTCGCTCTCGAGATGCGTCAGGGGGTAGACCAGGTCGGAGGCGAAAACTAATCGGTCGCTCGCCGCGACGGCATCGAGTAAGGAGGAGACGGCGCGTGTCGGCCGCCGGCTACGACCGAGCTGGCGCTCCCGGCGCAAGGCCGGGAGCGCCAGCAGAGAGCGGTCAGCCCGTGAAGCTCGGGTGCTTGATCGCACCGAGCACGGCGAGCTGCTTCCCGCCGCACGTGAGCTTCTGCTGAACCGTGACCCTGACGATTCCGGGCCGCCGGGCCGTGACGACGATCCGGGCCACGCCGCGGGCGTTGGTGCGGCCGGTCTTGACGATCCCGGCGCCGCGCAGGATGACCTTCCTGCCCTTGGCCGGATTGCCCGCCGAGGTGACGCGAACCACGACCGTCGAGCGCTTGCCGACCCGGAGGATTCCGGAGGCGACGGTGAAGCGGTCGCACCGGAGCACCTTGGTCGCCCTGCGGACGGGTGCCGGGACCCGCGTCGTCGCGGTGGCCTGGTTGTTCGAGGTGTTCGACTCGGGCTCCTTGCCGATCACCGTCGCGGTGTTCGTGATCAGCCCGGTCACGGTCGGCCGCACGACGAGCGTGATCGTCACCGTCGAGCCGGTCGGCACGGTGCCGAGGTTGCAGGTGACGAGCGCGCCGCCGGTGCAGGTCCCCTGCGTGGTCGACACAGACACGAAGCTCGTGCCCACCGGGAGCGGATCCGCCAGCGTGACCTGCGTAGCCGCGTCCGGGCCGTGGTTGCCGACGACGATCGTGTAGGTCAGCAGGCCGTCCTTCTGGACCGGGTCGGGCAGGTCGTTCTTCGTCACCCAGAGGTCCATCAGCGGGTTGCGCACGACCGGCGGTGCGGGCGTGATCGTGACCGTCGCGTCGTCGTGCGCGGTCAGCTGGTGCCCGTCGTTGTCGTGGCCGGTGGCGGTCACGACGTCGGTATGCGTCGAGCCCGCGCTTCCGGTCACGGCCCCGGTGAAGGTGCACGTCGCCTGGTCGGGCCCGCCGGGAGCGTGGTCGTCCGGCTGCAGCACCTTGCCGATCAGCGAGCCACAGGTGCCCTTCGCGGCCAGGCTGCCGTAGACGTTGTCGACGAGGGTGTCGATGGTCACGGCGTCGACCGCCGAGGTGTTCCTGACGACGACCGTGAACGTGACGTCGCCGCCGGGCTCCTGGACGCTCGTCGGGTTGGCCGACTTGTCGACCGCGATCGAGGACGGAACGTCCGTGATCGTGACCGTGGCGTCGTCGTGGTCGCTAACTGCGTGCTGGTCGTCGTCGTGACCGGAGGCCGTGACGACATCGGTCTTCACGTCACCCGCGTTGCCGGTGATCGAACGCGTGAACGTGCACGTGTACGTCTCGCCCGGCTGGATCGTCTGCGGAACGGCGCAGTTCCCCTTGCCGTTCAAGTCGATCGACTCGGCCGGGCCTTCCCCGTCGGGGTCGTCCACGAGCGAGGTGATCGTGACGGGGTCGGTGGCCACGGACGTGTTCTTCACGTCGACCGTGAACTGCACTGGGCCGCCGGGCTCGGGCACCGAGATCGGGTCGGCCGTCTTCGTGACGTCGATCAACGGTGCGACATCGGTGATGTCGACGTCGGCGCCGTCGTTGTGCGTGACCGGACGCTCGTCCTCGTCGTGCCCGGTGACGGTCGCGACGTTGTGGTGCGAGTCGCCGGCGTTCCCCGAGACGTGGGCCGTGAAGGCGCACGTTGCCTCGTCGGCACCGCCTGCCGCACCGTCGTCAGGCGCGAGCTCCGCGTTCTCGAGCTCACCGCAATCGCCGCGAAGGAACAGGTCACCGAAGACCGTGTCCGTGAGCGCGTCGATCGTCACGGTGTCCGCCGCCGAGGTGTTGTGGACGCGGAACGTGAACGTCACGTCGGCGCCCGGCTCGGGCACGGACGTCGGGGACGCCACCTTGTCGATCGTGATGCTGGACGGCTTGCGGGTGTTCGTGATCGTGCACGTCTTGGTGTCGCCGTACGCGATCGTCCCTTCCTTGCAGTCCGCCGAGTACGAGGCCGAGTAGTGCACGTCCTCGCCCTCGGAGACGTCGTAACCGCCCGGCTGCAGCGTCACGATGGTGCCCTGGGAGCTCCCGGGGAAGCTCGACGGGCTCGGGCTGTTGCCGTCGACCGAGATCTGGAAGTCGCTCGGTGACTTGGCGCCGCCGACGACGTTCTTCTCCACGATCAGCTGCGGCAGCTTCGAGTTCGTGACGGTGCACGTCTTGGCGTCGCCGTAGTCGAGCGTGACGACACCGTCGGCGCAGTCGCTGCTGAAGCTCGTGCTCCAGCCGGCCGGCACAGGCCGAACCGTTGCCGAGCGTCTCGCTGACCGCGTAGATGCCCGGTGCGTAAGTGCGGGTGTCGCTCGCACCGTGCGAGGCGTCGTCGAGTGCCTTGACCTGGCCGACGGAGATGTCGAAGACGGAGCCGGCGTCGCCAATGATGTGCTTGACGACGGTGAGCTTGGGCTTGCGCTTGTTGGTGATGGTGCAGGTCTTGTGCTCGCCTGCCGCGAGGGTGCCGGCGCAGTCGGCGCTGTTGCTGGTTTCCCAGACGGTCGGGTCGACCGCATTGCCGTTGCCGAGCGTCTCCGTCACGGAGTAGGCGGTGTCGACCGGGTAGGTGTTCGTCACCTGACCACCGACGCCGTCGACGTCCTCGAGCACGACCGAGTCGTTCACCTTCAGGTCGAACGCCGCGCCGTTACCGCCCTCGATCACTTTCACGACCGTGAGCTTGGGCTTGCGCTTGTTGGTGATCGTGCAGGTCTTGTGCTCGCCCGCGTGGAGCGTGCCCGTGCAGTCGGCGCTGTTGCTGGTTTCCCAGACGGCCGGGTCGACGGCGTCGCCGTTGCCGAGCGTCTCCGTGACCGAGTAGGCGGTGTCGACCGGGTACGTGTTGGTGACCTGGCCGCCGCTGCCGTCGACGTCGTCGAGCACCGTGCCGTTGTTGACCTTGAGGTCGAAGGCCGCACCGTTGCCGCCCTCGATCACTTTCACGACCGTGAGCTTGGGCTTGCGCTTGTTGGTGATGGTGCAGGTCTTGTGCTCGCCCGCGTGGAGCGTGCCCGTGCAGTCGGCGCTGTTGCTGGTTTCCCAGACGGCCGGGTCGACCGCGTCGCCGTTGCCGAGCGTCTCCGTGACGGAGTAGGCGGTGTCGACCGGGTACGTGTTGGTCGCCTGGCCGCCGCTGCCGCTGACGTCGTCGAGCACCGTGCCGTTGTTGACCTTGAGGTCGAAGGCCGCACCGTTGCCGCCTTCGATCACCTTGACGACGGTCAGCTTGGGCTTGCGCTTGTTGGTGATCGTGCAGGTCTTGTGCTCGCCTGCGCGAGCGCTGCCCGTGCAGTCGGCGCTGTTGCTGGTTTCCCACACCGCCGGGTCGACGGCGTCGCCGTTGCCGAGCGTCTCGCTGACCGAGTAGGCGGTGTCGACCGGGTAGGTGTTCGTCACCTGACCGCCCGTGCCGCTCACGTCGTTGAGCACGACCGAGTTGTTGACGCTGAGGTCGAACGAGGCGCCGTTGCCGCCCGCGATCACTTTCACGACGGTCAGCTTGGGCTTGCGCTTGTTGGTGATCGTGCAGGTCTTGTGCTCGCCTGCCGCGAGGCTGCCCGTGCAGTCGGCGCTGTTGCTGGCTTCCCAGACGTTCGGGTCGACCGCGTCGCCGTTGCCGAGCGTCTCGCTGACCGAGTAGGCGGTGTCGACCGGGTAGGTGTTCGTCACCTGACCGCCCGTGCCGCTCACGTCGTTGAGCACGACCGAGTTGTTGACGCTGAGGTCGAACGAGGCGCCGTTGCCGCCCGCGATCACTTTCACGACCGTGAGCTTGGGCTTGCGCTTGTTGGTGATCGTGCAGGTCTTGTGCTCGCCCGCGTGGAGCGTGCCGGCGCAGTCGGCGCTGGTGCTGGTTTCCCAGACGGCCGGGTCGACCGCGTCGCCGTTGCCGAGCGTCTCCGTCACCGAGTAGGCGGTGTCGACCGGGTACGTGTTGGTGACCTGGCCGCCGCTGCCGCTGACGTCGTCGAGCACGACCGAGTTGTTGACCTTGAGGTCGAACGCGGCACCGTTGCCGCCTTCGATCACCTTGACGACGGTCAGCTTGGGCTTGCGCTTGTTGGTGATGGTGCAGGTCTTGGCGTCGCCGTACGCCAGCGACACATGGCCGTCCGCAGCGCAGTCGCCGCTGAACACCGCGGTCCAGTCGGAGCCGATCGCGCTACCGTCACCGAACGTCTCCGAAATGACGTGGTTGCCCGGCGCGTAGGTGCGCTCGTCGGCGGCGCCGTCACCGGCGTCGTCGAGCACCTTGGTCGCGTCGACCGAGAGGTCGAAGACCGAGCCGTCGCCGCCCTCGATCTCCTTCACCACGCGCAGGCGCGGCAGTTTCGAGTTCGTCACCGTGCAGGTCTTGGACTCGTCGTTCTGGACGTCGACGTTGCCGTTCGCGTCGCAGTCGCCGCCGAAGCTGACGACCCAGTTGCCGCCGACCGGCGAGCCGTCGCCGAGCGTCTCGGCAACCGTGTGCTGGCCGGCCAAGACGGCGAACGCGCCCGAGCTCGTGCCGGCAGGTGCCGTGCTCGTCGCGTCCTCGATCTTCGTCGTACCGTCGACCTTGACGTCGAAGGAGTCCGTCGTGCCGTTACCGCCGACGATCTTCTTGACCACCGTCAGCTGCGGCTTCTTCGTGTTCGTGAACGTGCAGGTCACCGTGGCGCCCGGCGCGATGCTTACCGCGCCGCTCACGTACGCCACATCGGCGTTGCCCTGGTCTTTGCAGCTGACCGACGGGGCGTTCCAGACGCTCGGATCACCCGGCGTCTCGGTCACGGTGTAGGTGCCGGCCTTGATCTGCCCGCTGTCGTGCGGCGTGTCCGCCGAGGCGAGCTGGAACGAGTCGGAGTAGTTGCCTGGGCCGCTCACGCCGAACGGGAACTTCTTCTGGTCGCCGCTTGGCGTGACCTTGTCGACGATCAGCTTCGAGCAGACGTTGAAGGAGCCGCCCGCGAAGTCCTCGAGCACACCCGTGTCCGGATGCGAGCTGCCCGTCTGAGCGAGGAAGCGGTTGACGCAGGGGAGTTCCTTGCCGAGGCCCTCGTAGATTGCGCTGAGGTTGATCCCGCCCTCGACGAAGCCCCCGGCGAGAATCTCTCCGTCGGCGCTCGAGCCCTGGTTGTCCGAGTAGGGCCAGGTGGACGCGATCGTCTCGTCGTTGGTCTCGGCGCAGATGTTGTCGTCCGCGCTGCAGAACGATCCGTTCCCCTTGGCGGCCAGCAGATGCAGCCCGCCGCTCTGCCACTCGTACATGCTCACGGCCGAGTCGCCGCCGCCTCCGTTGAACTCGGCGAACACGAAGAGGTCGCCCTCGGTGTGCTGGCCGGAGAACTTGTTCGTCGTGGGATCGAGGTCGGGACAGCCGTTGCCGCCGGTCAGGGCGCCACCGTTCTGGAGGAACCAGAAGCCGATGTTCGTCGTCCCGCCGGTCGGGTCGTAACGGTCGCCGCCGAAGTAGATGGAGAGCTCGTCGTTCTTGATGTAGGCGCTCGCGAACGCGTGCTCGATGTCGCTCTTCGTCGAGACGCTGCCGCAGGACCACCGCCAGCTCGTCATGTCGTTGTTGTTCTGCGAGCCGCCGCCGAAGAAGATGTCGTCCGCGCTGTTGAACTTGTCAGCGATGAAGACGGTCGACAGCGGAGCCGGGTCGCCGGCCGCCGGGTCGCGGAAGTTGGACCAGTCCTGACCCGGTGTCGCCGCGCTGGCCGCGATGTTGCCGTCGAGTTCGAACAAGCCCTCGTTGTGGACGGCCTTCGCGGCCATCGGCATCAGGCCCATACCTGCGACCAACGTGGTCGCGACGAGTATCAGCAGGCGACGCTTGCGCGCCCGCGCAGTGATTGCCACAGTTTCCAACCCCCCTGTAAGAGACCCGCCGTCCCCGCGACGTGCCGCAATTTTGACTCCGACCTGGACGGTAATCCCCCGCCAGGGGGACGCACAATACCTCGAATGAGGGAGTTTAGGGCATATTTACATAGAGTTAACTTCCTAGGCTTCCTGATGAAAGGTGCACGCGCACCTGGTAAGTAGAGGGACCGGAGCAGGACGAATCTGCGCTCGCTAGGGTCTCGGCTCACGGTCGAAGAGCCAGGAGGTTTCCCATGTTGCGGGTTCGGTCGACGGCGATTCTCTCTCTCGCGCTCGTTCTGGGCACACTCCTCGTGAGTGCGAGCGGCGGTGGATCCACTGCGATCGCAGCACCGCCGGCGAGTCCCTTCGGCCCGAACGTCCTGATCTTTGACCCGAGCATGCCGGTCAACCAGATTCAGGCAGCCATCGACGGGATCCACGCCCAACAGGTCGACGCCGAGATGAGCACGAACCGGTATGCGCTCCTCTTCGCGCCGGGTGTCTATGGCAGCGCGACCCAGCCGCTGCAGCTGAAGGTGGGCTACTACACCGAGGTCGCCGGCCTGGGCGCCTCGCCGACGGACGTGACGATCAACGGCAAGATCGAGGTGTACAACCGTTGCCTGGACAACGGGGGCACGAGCAACTGCCACGCGCTCGTGAACTTCTGGCGCACGCTTTCGAACCTGTCGCTCAACATCAACGCGCGCGGGCAGGACGGCTGTCGCGCCTCGGCGAACTTCTGGGCCGTTTCCCAGGCATCGTCGATGCGCCGTCTGAACATCTCCGGCGCCAACGTCTCGCTGATGGACTACTGCACGGCCGGGCCGCAGTTCGCCAGCGGCGGCTTCATCGCAGATTCGAGCCTGCCCTTCGTCATCAACGGCTCGCAGCAGCAGTGGCTGATCCGCAACAGCCGGATCGGGGGCTGGTCGAACGCGGTGTGGAACCAGGTCTTCGCGGGTGTCGACGGCGCGCCGCCGGATGCGACGTTCCCGAACCCGCCGTACACCACCTTCGCGACGACGCCCGTCAGCCGCGAGAAGCCGTACCTGTTCGTCGATGCGAAAGGCGACTACCAGGTCAGGGTTCCCTCCGCGCACACGAACACCAGCGGCATCTCCTGGGCGAACGGCCTGACGGCCGGACGGACGATCGGGCTCCGCGACTTCCTCGTCGCGACGCCCTCGGATTCGGTGCAGACGATCAACAACGAGCTCGCCCGGGGCATGAACCTGCTGCTCACTCCGGGCGTCTACGACGTCGCCAAGAGCATCGCGGTCAAGCGAGCGGATACGGTCGTCCTCGGCCTCGGGCACGCGACACTCACCGCGGTCGACGGAGCGATCCCGATCACGGTCGCCGACGTTCCGGGCGTCATCGTCGCCGGCGTCACGATCGACGCGGGCGCCGACGAGTCGCCGGTACTTCTGGAAGTCGGTAAGAAGAATGGCAACTCGAGCCCCAAGAAGAACGACCCATCCAACCCGACGACGCTCTCCGACGTCTACTTCCGCGTCGGCGGTCCGCACGTCGGCAAGTCCGACGTCGCTCTCGAGGTCAACCGGGACAACGTCCTGATCGATCACACCTGGGTGTGGCGGGCGGACCACGGCCTCGAGGGCTTCTCCGACACCGAGCGCTGGAATACCAACACCGGCCGTAACGGCGTGGTCGTGAACGGCGACAACGTCACGGCGACGGGGCTCTTCGTCGAGCACTTCCAGGAGTACAACACCGTCTGGAACGGCGAGAACGGCAGGACGATCCTCTACCAGAACGAGTTGCCTTACGACCCGCCGACGCAAGCGGACTGGATGCACGACGGCGTCGAAGGCTGGGCCGGTTACAAGGTTGCCGACCACGTGTCGACGCACCGCCTCGACGGCGGCGGCGTCTACGTGTTCAACCGGAACAACCCGTCGATCCACACCGAGAACGGCTTCGAGGTCCCGGAGACCCCAGGTGTGCACCTGCACCACGTCATGACCGTCAACCTGAGCGCCGGCACGATCGACCACGTGGTCAACGGCGTGGGCGCCGCGGCGGACGTGACGAGGATCGGCGCCCCTGTGTTCATCGTCGACTATCCCTGATCGCCCGCGGGCGGCCGCGCCACATCGTCTCGCGGGCGCGCGACCGGTGTGGTTTGCTCCCGAACTCTCAGCAAACCGACGAGGAGGTTGTCCGTGAAAGGGTCGCTCGGTTTCCGCCGCGCCGCGCTTGTCGCGCTGTCTCTGACTGCGGTCGCGGTGCTGCCGTACGGCGCCGCCGCCGATCCGGGTGAGGGCCCGGCCGCCGCCCCGGAGCTCGAGGCCGTCTCGACGAAGGCGGCTTACGTGTCCGGCGGCGACGTGCTCGTCCGCGCGCGGACGCATGATCCCGGCGCTGCGAAGCATCTACGCATCGAGGTCGACGGCACCAACGTTCGCTCCGACTTCCAGACGATGCCCGACGGCTCGCTGCTCGGCCTCGTGTCCGGCCTGAGCAACGGCTCGCACACGATCCTGGCTCGGGCGAACGGCAACGGGAAGGGGACGCCGCCGGGACGCTCCACACGGCTCGACGTCGTCAACCATCCGATCACCGGTCCGCTCTTCTCGGGGCCCCAGCAGCAGCCGTTCTTCTGCGAGACCGTGCAGAACGGGCTGGGGCCGGCGACGGATGCCGCCTGCTCGGCACCGACGCAGGTCACGTACCGGTACCGGACGACCGGCGGAGCATTCGCCATGCTCGCCGACCCGACCGTGCGGCCGGCCGACCTCGCTCAGACGACGACGCTCGACGGCCGCACCGTCGACTACATCGTCCGCCTCGAGCGCGGCACGATCGACCGGGCCGTCTACGAGATCGCGACCCTGTACGACCCCGCCGCGCCGCCGAGCCCGTTCACCGCGGAGCCCGGCTGGAACGAGCGGCTGGTCTACACCTTCGGCGGTGGCTGCAACGTGGGCTACCACCAGGGTCAGGGATCGGGTGGCGTGCTCACCGACCTCTTCCTCGCGCGCGGCTACGCCGTTGCCTCGTCGAGCCTCAACGTCTACGACAACAACTGCAGCGAGGTGATCTCCGCCGAGGTCGCGCTGATGGTGAAGGAGCACTTCATCGAGACCTACGGCGTGCCGCGCTACACGATCGGCTGGGGCGGCTCGGGAGGCGCGATCCAGCAGCACCTGATCGGCAACAACTACCCGGGGATCCTCGACGGCATCCTGCCCAGTGCCACGTTCCAGGACTCCCTGACGCTCGGCACGGTGCCGGACTGCCGGCTGCTCGCCCTCTACTTCGCCAGCCCGGCCGGGGTCGCCGCCGGCTGGACGCCGGCCCAACGGGCTGCCGCCAGCGGGTTCGGCACCTTCAACTCGTGCAACTTCTGGCACGTCGCGTTCGCCAGCCGCACGAACGCGCTCGAGGCGTGCCCGGGAGCAGTTCCCGTGGCGGCTCGCTACAACCCGGTTACGAACCCGAACGGGATCCGCTGCACGAGCTTCGAGCAGATCGCGACGCAGCTCGGCCGCAACCCGGCGAACGGCTTCGCGTGGCGGCCGCTCGACAACATCGGCCTCCAGTACGGCTTGACCGCTCTCCAATCGGGGGCGATCACGCCGGAGCAGTTCGTCTCGCTGAACGAGAACGTGGGCGGCTATGACGTGATCGGCCAGGTGATCCCACAGCGGGTCGCAGCCGACCCGATCGGCGTCGTCCGCTCGTACGAGACGGGACGCGTGAACACCGGCGGGCTCGGCCTCGCCTCGACGCCGATCATCGACTTCCGTAACTACACGGACTTCCCGGGCGACATCCACACGCGCTTCCACTCGTTCGTGACGCGCCAGCGGCTGGAGGATGCGAACGGCACCGCTGCCAACCAGGTGATCTTCATCTCGAACAGCGCCGGCGCCGGCGCCATGGCCGTCGAGGCGCTGACGCGGATGGAGCAGTGGCTCGCCGCGATCCACGCCGACGGCGCTCCCGGCACGGCGGCCGAGAAGGTGATCCGCAACCGCCCGACCGATCTCAGTGATGCCTGCTGGACGTCGGCGACGACGAGGATCGACGAGGTCTTCGGTTACCAGCTGGCCGGCCAGTGCGAGACGCTGTTCCCGACCTTCGGCGACACGCGGACCGCGGCCGGAGGCGGCCTCACCGGCGACACACTCAAGTGCCAGCGGAAGCCGCTCGACTTCGCGTCGTACCCGGTGACGTTCACCGCGGCACAGCAGACGCGGCTGCAGGCCACCTTCCCCACGGGAGTCTGCGACTGGAGCAAGCCCGGCGTCGACGAGCGGCCACCGCTGGGCACCTGGCTCGACTACGGCCCGTAGGAATGTTGTGGGAGGCGGGCCTGCCGGCCCGCCTCCCACCCGAATTGAGGAGAGGTGATGAGCGCTGAAAAAACCTATGAGGGGCGGTGCTTGTGCGGTGCCGTGACGATCGAGGTGACGGGCGATCCGGAAGCCGCCGGCTACTGCCACTGCGCAAACTGCAGGAGCTGGTCTGCCGGGCCGGTCAACTCATTCACGCTCTGGAAGCCCGAGGCCGTCAAGGTGACGAAGGGAGAGGACCAGATCGGCGAATACCGCCACAGCGAGCAGAGCTGGCGCCAGTGGTGCAAGGCCTGCGGAGGCCACCTGCTCACGAAGCACCCGAGCTGGGGTCTGGTCGATGTCTACGCCGCGACGATCCCCTCGTTCCCGTTCACGCCCGGCATCCACGTCAACTACGAGTCGACGGTGCTGCCGATGAAGGACGGCCTCCCGAAGCTGAAGGACTTCCCCGTGGAACTCGGCGGGACCGGCGAGGCGATCGCCGAGTAGTACCGCGACTACAGCTCCATGACGAGCTCGCCGCCACAGTAGCTTTCGCCCGCAACCGGCCGGCTGAGCGACGCCTGCTAGACGTCGCCGCTGGAGCGGCCCGGCGTCGACGAGACGGCGGTTACGATCGACGATTGGCACCGACGCGCGCTATTTGGAGGTGATCGGATGAACGACAAGCCGAACTGGCGAGTCGCGCACATCGACGACATCGAGCGGCGCGGCAGAGATATTCCGGTGCGCGAGCGCCTCGGGATCCGCGCGTTCGGGATCAACGCGTACACGCCCGGCGAGGACGGCATGCTGATCAATGAGCACGACGAGGCCGGGTCGGGCCAGGAGGAGCTGTACCTCGTGCTCGACGGGAAGGCGACCTTCGAGGTCGACGGCGAGACGGTCGAAGCGCCGCCAGGAACGCTTGTGTTCGTCGGGCCGCAGTCGCGGCGGAAGGCGACCGGGGACGGAACCGTCCTCGCTGTCGGCGCCACACCCGGCGAGGCGTACCAGGGGATCGACTGGGGTGAGGCGTGGCCGTTCCACAGCAAGTCGATGACGGCCTACGGCGAACAGCGGTACGCCGACGCGCTCGAAGCGGTCCGCGCTGCCCTCGAGCGCATGCCGGACCATGCGGGCTTGAATTACAACTACGCGTGCTTCGCAACGCTCGCGGGCGACACCGGCGACGACACGTTCGCCCACCTCCGGCGGTCCGTCGAGCTGCTCCCGCGGTTCCGCGAGGACGCGCGCAAAGACGACGACTTCGCCGCCGTACGCGACGACCCGCGGTTCGAGCAGGCCCTTCGGTAAGCGCGCAGGTCTCGTTCCTGATGAGGCTCGCCGACCTCAGCCGCCTGGCCGCCGAGCTGGACGGTGTCGTCGAACGTCGCCGCGACGGCCTGCTCGACTGGCGCTACCGCGGGCGCTTGGTCGCGCGGCAACTCGACGACAGCCACATAGTCGTCCGTGCGCACTTCGACTTCCGAGATCTCATGCTCCAGTCGTTCCCGGAGACGTTCTCGGTGCCAAAGCGCTTCGCCAACCACATGATAGTCGTCGCCGACCTCGACTACGGGAATCCGGATGCCGTGGAAGACGCCGTCATAGCGGCGTGGGAGCTGCAGTCCGGCAGATGAAGCCCTGGCGCCGGAGTCGGCGTCCCGGTTGCTGTGGAGGAGCCGGGACGCCGCTCCGTGTGCCGTCAGCAGTTGATGTTCAGCTCGTTGCTCGGTCCTGATCGGTTTCCGGACGTGTCGACCGCTCTCAGCACGACAGTCGTCGGGCCCACGTCCCGGCAGTAGGTGACCGTGTTGGTGCCGCCCACGAGGCCATCGTGGAAGAGGACGCCGTTCAGGTAGGTCTCGTAGAGGATCTGCCCCTGCGGGTCGCTGTTGTCGGTCGAGGGGTCCCACGCCAGCCAGAGCTCGGGCGGATCCGTCTGGAACGTGAACCGCAGGTTGGTCGGCGCCGTCGGCGGGACGTTCTCGGTCTTGGGCGGCGTCGTCACCGACAGCACGTTGCTCTCGACGCTGTTCCCGAAGTAGTCGCGCGCCTTCACCTGGAACGTGTGCGTTGACGACGGCTCGAGGTAGAAGACGGTAAAGGACGACAGGAACACCTCGGTGATGGGCGCGCCGTCCATGAACAAGGTGTGAAAGGTCTGGGTGATGGCATCGACCGACTGCGTCCACGAGACGGTGATCCGCGTCGGGAAGACGGCCTGCGCCGACACCACAGGCGGTGGGCTCGGCGGGGTCGTGTCAGGCGGTGTCGTGTGCGTGACGCCGTTGCTGGGCGCTGAGCGGTTGCCGTTGATGCTGACCGTGACGACCGTGTACGTCGTCGTCCGGTCGGGCCAGAGCTTCGTGAGCGAGAACGTCGTCTTCGGCGGGTCGACCCGGAGGCATCCCTCGCCGTTTCTCACGACGCAGTACCACCAGTTGGTCGAGCTGCCCTTCGCAGCATCCCAGGCGAGCGAGATGCTCGTGTCGGAGCTGTCGGTGATACGGAGGTTCGTCGGGGCGCCCGCACCACCACTGTCACTCGGCGGGGCTGGAGGCGGCGGCGGGGCCTCTTTGCAGAAGCCGTCGCGACGACGACAACGAGAGCGAAAGCAAAGACGAGCGCGGCGAAGACCGTACGGCGTGACATCGAAGCTCCTCCCGACGGGCGCTGAAGGGGTCATTCGAAGCTACGAGCATCAGGCGGACACGGATTGCGGCGGCCGCTGTCTCGTTGCAATCCCGATCTGAACCGCGGGGCCGGGCTTTGGACGTCGGTGGAACCGTGTGAGCCGCGCATGAAGCGCGTCGTGAACTGGGCGGCAATTGTTCCGAGGGTGGAGCTCCTACCTCAACGCGTAGCGTGACGCCTTGACCGTGATGCGCAGCGGCATGCAGCCGGAGCAACGCCGCGAACGAGCCGCGAAGGCCGCTCGCCTGGTGCCGGCTACCAGGCACGCCGCCCGACGGGCCATCCGGTCTCGCGCAGCCAGCGGCTGCCGGCGTGTGCGCCGCATCATGCTCGGAACATTACGCCAGGCCTCACGTGGCGGTGACGCGCGGGCAGCGCGTGGAAGTTGCCCTCGATCGACTTGGCGCGGATGATCGTCAGCACGGTGCCCGGGGTGAGTGCGCCCGCGCGGATGATCGTCAGCACGGGGCGCGGGGTGAGGACGCCCTGCACATCGAGAGTCAGTTGGCCGTCCAGCATCAGGTCGCCGGCAGCTTCGACGCTCGTGCAGTCGTCGTCGCTCTGCTCAGGAGAAGACGGGCCGCGCGACCCCGCGACGCCGCCGCCCGGGCCGCCGCGACCGACTCCTCGACCGGACGTGACGCGCCCTCCGACCTCAGCTGTTCGATCTGCGCCGATGGGAGGGCCTGGGCGAGGCCGTCGAGCGTCGGCTCCCAGTGACCGCGTTCCATCTCCCAGCGTGCCTCGCCGAACAGCGCGAACGTCGTCCGGGAGGAGCCCAGGAGCCTGGCTGCCTCCTCGACGAGACCTTCTCGGCGGGCGATCTCGGCGGCGATGACCAACGCGCAGGCGACGGTCTCCAGATCGTCGACGTCCGTCGCGATGTCGAGCGCTCCGACGAGCCGCTCGCCGCTGAGGTCGTCCGCACCTCGGAGCAGGGCTTTGTGCGCGAGCATCATCAGTGTGAAGCCCTCGAACTCACGGTCGCCGGCCGCCTGGAACAACGCTTGCGCTTCGTCGAGATGGCCTTCCGCCGCGGTCTCGTCGCCCCGCTTCGAGCTCGAGGACGCGAGGCCGATCAGCGCGCGTCCGAGGCCGACCCTGTCGCCGGCCTCGCGCAACAGGACGACGGCGCGCTGCTGGAGCTCCAGCGCGCGGTCGAGGTCGTCGAGGACGTTCGCGCTCGCGGCCCGCATCACCAACGATCGGCCCAGCAGCAGCGCGTCGCCGTGCCGCTCGTAGAGTCGGATGGCCTCGTCCATCGGACCCGTGGATGCTTCGAGCTGCCCGCTGACGTAGAGGAAAACGCCGAGCCCGTGGAACGCTTTTGCTCGGAGCTCGTCGTCGTTGGCCGGCGCACTCGCGACCGCGAGCTCGAACCGCTGGAGTCCCTCCTCGATCGCGCCCGTGCGCCGCCAGAACTCGAGCAGCGCGTGCGTGAGCCGGACGAGGCCACTGTCGTCCTCCGTCTCCGCCAGATGGTCGAGCGCTCGGCGGAAGTTGTCTCGGTCGGAAACGAGGGCCTGGATCGCGTACGTGGCTGGGTCGTCGCGGCGAGCGAAGTCGGCCCGGGTGACCGCTCCGACGAAGTACTGCGCGTGACGGCTGCGCGTCGCCTGCAGGCTTCCGCGCTCAGTCAGCATCTCCAAGGCGTACTCGCGAATCGTCTCGAGCATCGTGAAGCGGGGCTCCCCGGCGGTGTCCGCCTCGTGGCGAGCGAGGCCGGTGTCGAGCAGCACCTCGAGCGCGAGCGGGACATCCGTTCCCGGCTCGGCGACCGCCTCCAGCGCGTCGAGGGTTGCGCTGCCCGCGAAGACGCCGAGTGCTTCGAAGACGTGCTCGGCGTCCTCGTCCAGCAGGTCGACGCTCCACTCGATCGTCGCCCGGAGTGAGCGTTGGCGCTCCGGGAGGTCCGGCGCGACTCGGGTCAAGAGGGCGAGGCCCTGGCCGAGCCGGTTCGCGGTGCCCTCGGGGCCGAGGACTCGAACGCGGGCTGCGGCGAGCTCGATCGCGAGCGGCAGGCCGTCGAGCGCCCGGCAGATGCGGGCGACGGCGTGTGCGTTGCTCTCGACCAGCTGGAAATCCGGGACGGCCGCTCGGGCGCGCTCGACGTAGAGCTGCACCGCCGCGAAGCCCGAGATCGCAAAGACCTCGTCCTGGCCGAGGGCAGGCGCCGGCAGGAGCGGAACGCGGTACTCGTGCTCCTCGCGGATGCGGAGGGGCACACGGCTGGTGGCGAGGACGCGCAGGCTGCGGGCGGCTGCGATCAGCTGGGCGACGAGCGGGAACGCGCCGGGAAGGTGCTCGAGGTTGTCCAGGACCAGCAGGCGGGTCTCGTGGAGCATCGCGACCACGTCGTCGAAAAGCGGCCTGCCCGCCGCCTCCTCGACACCGAGAGCTTGAGCTACCGCCGAGAGCACGAGCTCCGACTCTGCGAGCGGCGCGAGATCGACTGTCACCGCAGCGCCGATCTGCGCGGCCGCGGCCTGCGCGAGGCTCGTCTTGCCGACCCCGCCGATGCCCGTCAGCGTCACCAATCGCACGTCGCCTCGGCGAAGGAGCGCAGTCACGGCCGCGAGCTCGAGCTCGCGGCCGATGAGGCGGGCGCCGTCGGACTCCGAAGGTGGAGGGGCCGCCCCGAGGCTCGGATCGTGCTCGAGGATGCGGCGCTCCAGCGCGCGCAGCTCGGGTGAGGGCTCGAGCCCGAGCTCGTTCAGTGCGCTGCGCGCGTCGCGGTAGGCGACGAGCGCGTCGGCGTGGCGGCCGGTCCGGTAGAGCGCGAGCATCTGCATCGACCGGAGCTGCTCGCGGTGCGGGTGCGTCGCGACGAGCGCCTCGAGCTCTCCGGCGAGCGCTGCATGACGCCCCTGCTCGAGGTCGAGGCCGATGCGCGTCTTCGAGGGCGGCGAGGCGGGCCTCCTCGAGACGGGCCACCTCCGCCTGGGCGAACGGCTCGAAGGCGACGTCGGCGAGTGCCGGGCCGCGCCACAGCGCGAGTGCCTCGCGGGGCTTGTTCTCCGCGAGCAGCCGCTCGAAACGGAGCACGTCGAGCTCGGTCTCCTCGACGCGGAGGAGGTAGCCGGGCGCGCGGGTCAGGATCCTGTCGGCCCCAAGCGCCTTGCGCAGCGCGTGGACGTGCACCTGCAACGCGCCCGGGGCAGAGCTCGGCGGCGACTCACTCCAGATCCCTTCGATCAGCCGGTCGGTCGAGACCGCCTCGTTCGCGCGGAGCAGTAGCTGCGCGAGCAGCGCCCGCGGCCTCGCCCCACCGAGCAGCACGGGCGTGTCGTCGTCGCCCAGCACCTCCAGCGGCCCCAACAGCCTGAACTCCACGCCTTAACCGACCCTCTTAAGCCGACCTTGGGCGGATCGTAAGCGGCCGGGTCGATGGTGCGTGGCGTCCCGACCAACCAGCACCAAGGAGGCAGAACGTGATCAGCACCGGCCAGACCCTGACGAATCCGGTTACCGGCGAGACGCTCGTGTTCCGTACCACGTCGGCCGACTCGAACGGCGAGCGCGTCGTCGTCGAGACGCTCGTCGAGCCGAACGGCGCCGTCGCAGCGGCCCACGTCCATCCCGCCCAGGACGAGCTCTTCCAGGTGCTCGGCGGCGAAGTCGAGTTCCGGCTCGGCAAGCAGACGCTCGTCGCGAAGCCCGGCGACCGGGTGCTCGTCCCCGCCGGAATGCCGCACAGGTTCCGCAACGTCGGTGGGGAGACCGCGCACTTCGTGTGCGAGGTCACGCCGGCGCTCGAGTTCGAGCAGCTCATCGAGACAATGTTCTCGCTCGCGGCCGACGGCAAGGTCAACCGCAAGGGCATGCCGAACCCTCTGCGGCTAGCCGTCATCGCCCGCCACCACTTCGGGGACGTGCGGCTGCCGTTCCCGCCGGCGTGGCTCCAGCGGCTCGGGCTCGCCCTCGGCGCCCCGCTCGGCCGTCTCATCGGCTACCGCCCGACCTACGAGCCCACGGCCCCGCAGACCCCGACGGCGCTCGGCGTCTAGTCCCAACTCGCGAAGGAGGAACACACATGACCACGACCACACTCGATACTGGCCTCGTCCGCTCGCGGATCAACTGGGCGAGGCTTCTGGCTCCGCTCGGCGGCCTCGGCCTCGTCGCGGGACTGATCGGAATCATGGTCAGCCCGGCCGGCGACGACACGGGCGAGACCCCGGCGGAGGTCGTCGCCTACGCCCAGGCCCACGAGGCCTGGACGATCGGCATCGCGCTGTTCGGCCTCGCCTCGATCGCGCTCGGCGGCCTCTTCGTCGCCGGGCTCCACGCTCGCCTGCATGGGATCGCGACGGCGACCGAGTCCGCGCTCGTGCTGATCGGCGGCACGCTGTTCACGCTCTGCTTTGCCCTCTGCTGGCTGATGTGGACGGCGCCGCTCACCGACACCTCGAAGGACCGGGCCGTCGCCCTCGCCGAGGCGCAGGCCTACCTCGCCGTCGACGACGTCGGTTGGTTCGTACTCGCCGCCGCCGGCGTGGGCGCTGCCATGCTCGCGGTCGCCGCCTCGGTCGCGGCCATGCGCGGCGGGCTGCCGGCCTGGCTGGGCTGGCTCGGCGTCCTCGCGGGGATCGCGTCGCTCGCGACGGTCGCGTTCTTCGGGATGTTCGCCTGGCTCGCCTGGATCGCGGTCGCCTCGATCGTGATGCTCGTCCCCCGTAGTTCGTAAGGCGCGCAACGGGCCGGCGCCAGAACCGAAGTGCGGTTCTGGCGCCGGCTGTCGCGCTGGAGCTACGCCTGACTCAGATGGAGCTCGCGCCCCGGATGAGCTGGGACATCTCGGCCCGGGGGAGCGTCGTCTGCTTCCCGCCGACCTCGAGCACCGTCTCGGCCTTGACCGTGCGGGCATGGGCCGCCAGCCAGTCCTCTCCGACGGATGTCGCGGAGGACACGAGGTCGGCCCCGATGCTCTGGATCTCGATGTCGTCGCCGTCACCGCCGTCGAGGACATCGATGCCCGGGCCGCCGACCAGTACGTCGTCATTGGGCCCGCCGAGCAGCACATCGTCGCCGGCGCTGCCGATGAGGACGTCGTCCCCACTGCCGCCGTCGGCCGTCAGCAGGATCGCCCCGGCGGACAGGCCGGAAGCTTCCACCACGTCGTCCCCGGACAGCGCGTTGATCGTCAGCCGGTCGTTGGCGGCCTCCGAGCCGGTGATGTTCACCTGGGCTGCCAGCCCGAGCTCGGACACGCCCGAGGCGTCGCCGACGACGAAACTCACGTCGTCGCCGTTGGTCCCCTGGACGATCACGTTGTCCGGCTGTCCGTCTCCGGCCGCGCCGCCGCTAGTGCCGGCGAGGTCGGTGTTGAGCTCGACCATGTCGGTTCCGGACAGGTCGTTGACCGTGAGCGTGTCGGCGCCGCCCAGGGCATTGAGGTCGACGGAGTCGACGTCGTCGAGGTCCATCACGATGTTGCCGAGGTTGCGCGTGAAGAGCACGCGACCGCCGTTGGCAGTGGCGGCGAAGATCTCGTTGCCGGCCGAGCCGTTGAACAGCATCGTGTCGGTGTTCCCCTGGCCCTCGATCGTGTCGTTGCCGTCGCCCGGGTCCCACTGGAAGGTGTCGTTGCCGGAGCCCAGCAAGGCGAGGTCGCTCCCCTGCTGGCCGTCGACGAGGTCGTTGCTGTCGCCGCCGAGCAGGAGGTCGGCCCCGTTGCTGCCGAGGATCGTGTCCCCGCCGGCACCGCCGTCCACGGTGATCTTGATCAGCGCGGCCAGGTTGCCGGTGGCCGAGAAGCTGTCGTCGCCGCCGTTGGCGTTGAGGACGAGCTGCTCGGAGGTGCCGATGTCGATCGCGAACGGCGCCGGGTTGACCCGGTCGAACCGAACTCTGAGGGCATTGGCCGAGGCGGTGAACTGCTCGGCGGCGCCGCCGCCGTTGACCTCGACCGTGTCGGTGCCGGCCCCGCCCTCGTTGAGGTCGGTGTCGTCGCCCGGATTCCAGATCATCCGGTCGTCAGCGCCCTCGCCGAAGACCTGGTCGTCGGCGTCGCCGCCCGTAAGGGTGTCGTTCTCGGCGCCCCCGAACAGGAAGTCGAAGCCTCCTTGGCCGCGGAGGGTGTCGACGCCGCTCTGCCCGAACACCAGGTCGCCGCCCGCGCCGCCGGTGAGGGTGTCGTCATTGCCGCCGCCGAACAGGTTCGCCGCCGGCAACGCTCCGTTGGCCTCGTCGAGGGTGATCGTGTCGTTGCCGCCCTGGCCGAAGACCTCCATCAGCGAGGTGTTCGCGACCGTGGGTGTGCCCCCGGCCACGGCGATCGCCCCGTTGTTGACGAGGATGCGCCCGGCCGCGTCGCGGCTGATCACGATCGAGTTGTTGGCGGAGTCACCGAAGACGGTGAGCACGCCGTTCGTGAACGTCGCCGTGACCGCCGCATTCGCCGGCGGGCTCGTGCCGGCAATGACACCGGCCGCGAGGACGACGCCGACGAACAGTCGGCGCGCCCTACGCCTCCAGCCGTTGTTCCGTTCGGTTCTCATCGTCCTCTCCTTTCGAAAGCGCCGACCGCCGAGCGGCCGACTGGCGTTGATTGAGTTCACCCTTCGAGGATCGAGGTGCCCGGCGCCACGCTCTTCGGGGGATGCCCCAGAGCACTGCCCTGGTCCACGCCCCGCTTGTCGCTAGGGCTGCCCCGGGTCCGTGAGACGATCGTCGCCGTGACTTGGACCGAGTTCACCACGCACGACGACGGGCCGCTGATCGCGGGTCGTCGCGACGGCAGTGGGCCGCCCGTTCTCCTGCTGCACGGCGGCCCGGGGCTCGGCTTCGACTACCTACGCGGGCTCGCCGACGAGCTGGCGCACGAGAACGATGTCGCGTGGTACCAGCAGCGAGGGCAGGAACCGTCGGCGGCGGAAGGGCCTTACACGGTGGCGGCGGATGTCGGAGATGCGCGCCGCGTCCTCGACGCGCTCGGCTGGCAGAGGGCGTACGTGGTCGGCCATTCGTGGGGCGGGCACCTCGCGCTCCATGTCGCAGAGGCGATGCCGGAGCGGCTCCTCGGCGTGCTTGCAGTCGACCCGCTCGGCCCGGTCGGTGACGGACGCTGGCTGGAGTTCGACGAGGAGATGTTCCGCCGGACGCCGGAGCACCTGCGCGCGCGGGCGCGCGAGCTGGACGAGCTTTCGATGACCGGCCAGGCCGACGACGAGCTGGCGCTCGAGGGAATGCGCCTCGTCTGGCCCGCGTACTTCGCAGATCCCGACCGCGCACCGCCGATGCCCGACCTGCAAATGGCGAGCGAGCGCTCGGCCGAGATGGTGCCCTCGATTCAGGCCGAGCTGCCGGCGCTGGAGGCGGGGCTGCCGGCGATTCGCGTTCCAGTCGGCTTCGTCCACGGCTCACGGAGCCCGATGCCGCTCAGCGCCTCCACGGACGGGGCCGACCGAATTCCGGGCGCCTGGGTCGAGGTGGTCGAGGGCGCCGGGCACTTCGTGTGGGTCGAGGCACCCGGCGCCGTTCGCGACTCGCTTCGACGCCTGACCGCCGACGACTAGGAGCACGACCAAGGGCGCGAGCAGATGAAGTGTCGCGGACTTGACAGTTCGCGTGTCGCGGAAGTGAACGACGCATGGCGCCGGTGTTCCTAGCGTGGGGGCCATGCCGCAACTCATCGAGCTTGCCCACAGGCAGAGCGACGGCATCGACGTCACGCTCGTGTGGGATACGCGGGGCGATCGACGCATCGTCCAGGTGGTCGACTCGCGCTCCGGCGACCTGCTGACCGTCTCGGTCGAGGGCGACAACGCCCTCGACGTCTTCTACCACCCGTTCGCCCATGCGGCGAAGCGCACGCCCGCAGGTGCGCGCGTAGCGGCGTAACGCCAGGAGACAGATGCGCCCGTTCACCCCACGCACCAGGACCCTCGGCTGGCTTCTTCCGGCCGTCGTGGCGCTCTCCGCCGTTCAGCTCGTGCTGGTGGGACGGGCGTCAGCCGAGCCGGATCCGAGGCCCGAGCCGGTCATCGTCGAGGAGCCGCTGAGCTTCGTGGTCGACGAGTCGCTCGAGTCGGTCGGAGCCGGGAAGGACGACGTGGCGACGATCGCGAACTCACTCGGAAACCGAAGCGACTTCGCATCCGACGAGCTCATCGTCATCACCAACGATGAAGCAGCGCTCGAGCGGCTGCTCGAGCGACGAGGCGGAAAGATCCTGCACAGCTTCGACCCGGCCGAGCACGGCTACGAAGAACTGCGGCGTCGGTACCTGGTCGGCATCGACGCGAGCGAGGTCAAGACCGACCGGCTCGCGTCGGACTTGGAGGCTCTGGGAGCGGAGGCGCGAGGCGAGCACCGGCTCTCGAGCCGCCAGGCGCTGGGCTTGGTCGCGGTCGCGGCCGGCGAGGCGGTCGAAGGCATGACCGTCGATCTCAACTGGCTGGCACAGGGACACACGATCAGGACCCGCACAACAACGGAAGGGTCCGGCCTCATCACCGATGCCTTCAGATGGGCGCATTTTGCAAACGGCACCGTGCAGGACACCGGCATCGGCGAGGCTTGGAACCTGCTCGTTCGCGCCGATCGCCTCCCTCCCGTGGGAACCGGCCCCCGAATCGGGATCCTCGACCGGGGCTTTGCGTCCTTCGACCCTGACATTCCCGGCGGGTCGGTTCAGCTCAGCACCGGCCCCAACCCAAGCCCGTGCTCGAGCGGTAACCCGTGCCGGTTCCACGGCGCGAACGTCACGTCCACGGCCTTGGCCCTTGTGGACAACCGCTTCGGCGCGGCCGGAGCCGCCGGCCCTGTGGCGCGAGCACTTCAGCTCGACAGCCGCGGGACCATGTTCGGCGCGGCGAACGGCATGGTCGTTCTCCAATCGTTGGGCGCCAGGATCATCAACATGAGCTTCGGCGGCACCGAGCCACACGGAATCGGCAATCACGTCGACTGGTTCGACAGGAACGCAGACGCGGTGCGGGCGAGGGGCACGATCCTCGTCGCTTCGGCCGGGAACGCCGGAATCGACGTCGATCAGAACGGCTGCTTCATCTCATGCTGGGAGTCGGAGTACCACTGGCCGTGCGAGACGACGGGGGTTCTCTGCGTTGGAGGCCTCGGCTTGAACTCGAAGTCACCGCAGTCAGATCCGCTGACCGGCAGCTCGAATTACGCCTTCGGCCCTAACCGCGTTGCCGGCACCATCGACATCTGGGCGCCGTGGTTCGCCGCGGCCGGCGTCGACCCCTCGGATCCCTTCTTCGCGACAAATTCCAACAGGCTGACGAGCTTCGCCGGGACGAGCGCCTCCGCGCCCGTCGTGTCAGGGGTGGCGGCGCTCGTCTGGGCAGCGAAGCCCACCCTCACGGCCGCGCAGGTCGAAAGCACGATCCTCTCGACCGCACAGCCGGGAAGCGGCGGCGCGGCGCTGACGATCGACGCCGAGGCAGCGGTCACGTCGGCGCTCGGGCCGAACCTGCCACCGGACATCCGCATCGCTCAACCTTCGGCCGGGAGCTGGGTGCCCCGCGGCTGGGTGCGCTTCCGCGCGGATGCCAGCGACCGAGAGGACGGGGTTCCGCGGGTGCGATGGTTCGCCGACGACACGACCTTCCTCGGCGAGGGGAACGACATCCTGCTGCCGACCCACAGCGTCGGCTTCGGGTTCCGCAAGATCACGGCGGTCGCGATCGACTCCGGCGGCCGGACGGTGCCCGACGCGGACGGGGGCGTCGTGATCAACCTCGCTAACACGAGACCCGTGGTCGCGATCAGCAAGCCGACGAGCGGCAGCGTCTTCTACGTCTACCGCAACCGGCTGCAAGGCGGCTGGAGCGGCGACACGATCGAGCTCCGGGGTTTGAGCTTCGACCTGAACAACTCGCCGATCGACCTTCCCGACCAACAGGTGTGGTGGATCCGAGGAGACGAAGCTCCAATCAGGGGGCATGTGGCTTCGGTCAATGCGCTCGACCTGGGGATCGGCACCCACACGATCACGTTCTGGGGCACGGACGGGCAGTACCCCGGCAGCAAAAGCGTGACGATCGAGGTGAGGGAGTGGCTGCCGACCGTCTGCTCGCCCGGGCTCAGCTGCAGCTAGTTGTCCTACCCCGCACGTTGTGAACGCGGCTGAGTGGTGGTCGGTCTCCGAGCGAGCTGTGGGGCCTGTGCCGGTTGTGGTGGTCGAGCCAGTGTGGCAGCGCTTCGGTTGCGTTGTCGGTGTGAGCGGTAGGCGAGGCCGTAGGCCCACTCGCGCGCCATCGTCTGGTGGAAGCGTTCGACTTTCCCGTTCGTGCGGGCCGGTACGGCTTGGTCGTCAGGTGCCGGATGCCGCGCGCGGGCGAGCAGCTCACGCAGCGAGCGGTTCTTCATGTAGGCGAAGGCGTTGTCGGTCATCAGGCGCTTCGGCGACGATCCCGTGCTCGGCGAAGAAGGCGAGCGCCCGCTCGACGAAGCCCGTCACCGTCGCTGCCTTCTCGTCGTCGTGGAGCTCGACGAAGACGAGCCGCGAGTGGTCGTCGACGATCGCGTGCGCGTAGTCGTAGCCGACACGGGTCTCGAGCGCTCCGACCGCGCAGCGACTGCGAGCGGTTGCCGGTGACGCCGTGGCCGGGACGCAGGAAACGCGCGTAGCTGCAGACATCCATGTGCAGCAGATCGCCGGGACAGGGCCACTCGTAGCTGTTCGCCGGCTCCCTGGCCGCACGCGATCGTCCGCGAGATACCGGCCCGCTTGAGCACCTTCCAGACGGTCGAGTGCGCAAAGCCGGTGCCGCCGCCACCAGCCGCGGCCCCCAGCCCGTCTGGCTGCGGCAGTCGCAGATCCGCTCCTGCAGCTCCGGCGCCAAAAGCCGCGGCGAGCGGTGCGGACGGCTCGAGCGGTCCCATCAACGCCTGAGACGCGCCGACCGCCGTCAAGCCAGCGATGCCACCAGCGGTGCGCCGTCGCCGGCGAAACGCTGAAGCAGGCTGCAGCCCGCTTCAGCGAGAGACCGTCCTCGATCGCGCGACCAACGCGAGCCGCCCAGCCAGTCCGAGCTTGGCGTTAGCGTGCAGATACATCCGCGCCCTCCTTTGAGCGTGAGTCCGGCAAGACCCACAGCCTCAAAGGAGGGCCGATATCACCTCAACCGTTCACAACCTCTGTAGGCGGGACAGCTAGTCACTTGGACACGGGCTCTAAGTCCCGCGAGGACTCGTTCCACAAGCGGCCTCTGAGATTGCGCGCACCCCCGTAGGGCGGTGTGTCGCGACTTCAAGAGCGCAACTGCGTCTTTGCGGTTCGTGGAGCGCGTGCATGCGCGAGTTCGCGACGAGGTAAATCGTAGGGGTGCGACCCCGCGACGTAGGGGAATCCAGCTAGCGCCTGCTCGGAGGCCCTCGTACCGTCGAGGCATCGGCACGACTCACCTCACCCCTCGAAGCGACCGAATGCTGCTTTCACAGCTCCTGGCGCAGAGTCCGCTGTTTACCTCGCTGAGCGAAGACGAGGCCGCCTTTCTGCTGGCGGTTGGAACGCGGCGAGCAGTCGTTGCCGGCGAGGAGCTGCTTGCGAGCGGTTCGCCGGGCGATGAGCTGTTCATCGTGCTCGATGGAGAGATTCAGATTCTGATGCCATCCGAGGATGGCGAGGTGTTCGTCGAGCGGTTTCAGCGTGGCGACATATTGGGTGAGATCGCGGTCCTCAGCGATCAGCCGCGAACGGCCGCCGGACGCGTGGCTTCGGCAAGCACGCTGCTTGTGATTCAGCGTGATGACTTTCACGCTTTTCTGGAGCGCTTTCCCCACTATCGGCAACGCCTGATCAGCATCCTGGTCCAGCGGCTCCGCCGAACGTCAGATCTGGTGTCGGAAATGCTCACAGTTGAGAGCAGTGCGATCTTCCCGGCCGACCAGCAAGTCGCCGCACGCTTTCAGACGACGATCGTCGGATATGGACGCTACGGCAGCAACTACATCGGCCCGAAGTACGCCAAGCCGGGTTATCCGTGGGAGGCGGTCGCCATTGTCGATCCGCACCTGACCAGCGGCAGGTTTGCCGCCAGCGTGCTCGGGCGCCGCTGCCCGGACTGTTTGCTGTTTGGATCGTTCGAGGAGTGGTACGACGGCTACTTTGCGCGGCTGACGCCTGAGCTCCGCGCGCGACAGGTCGTGGAGATGCCTTTGAAGCCGGAGTTCCTCTACGAGGAGGCGCTGCGGTATATCGACGCCGGGGTCAAACAGCTGATCCTGCCCAAGCCGGTGGTGATGAATGAGGCGCAGCTGCACGCGCTGATCGATCGGGTCGCCCGCGAGCGGATCAAGGCCGCGGTGGCGTCGCAATGGTGGTACTCGGATGTCCCGCAGATCATTCGACGCGAGATCCAGCGAGTATCTGCCGGCGAGCGTGCCGGCCGGGTACAGCGCGTCGATATCGAGTTCTCCAAAGAGCATGGTCTGGCGTATGCGACAGCGCCGCCGCTGTTGGAATTGCCGCATGTGCTGCAGCTCTTGAGCTCGATCGGACTGATCGACGTGGCTCACGACACCCCAGAGGTTGCGGGGACGAGAACGCTGGTGGCCCTCACGTATCGCCCGCAACACATCATCGACGGCGTGTATGTGCGGGCCAGCATCGATTACGAGCCACCGGCGCGTCAGAAACGCAGTTCGCCGAAGTGGGATTATCAAGAGCGAACGTTGAACGTCTATCTAGAGAACGAGCCGAGCGTTCCATGGCTCATGGCCGACTTTTGGATGAAGTTCACGCGTTCGGGCGATATCGCGATTCGGCCAGGGCGGCTGCGACTGTGTGAACCTGATGAGCAGGGCCCGCGCTACCTGGAGCTGCAGGTCGTTGACGATCAACTGCTGACGATGAATCGCATGATCTACGCAGGCTTCGATCAGGAATTCGACCTGTTCCAGCGCGATCCGCGAGTCATGTCGCTCGAACGCTACCGCGCAATCGGCGAGCACCTGATGCTGATCCAGGAGGAGTGGGACGCCATCAGCGCGGGGGATGGAACTTAGGCGTTGGGGGTTGGAATCAGACGCCTGCGACTGGAGCAAGCCCGGCGTCGACGAGCGGCCACCGCTCGGCACCTGGCTCGACTACGGCCCGTAATCCGGTTCCTCGAGGGCGCGGCGGTGCTCACTCGCGGCCGCCGCGCCTCCGCTGGGCGATCGAGGTCGACTCATCGATGCTCAGCGTTGCTGGGGTCGCGCGGCGGGTGTAGCTTCGCCGTAACGGCGAGAGAAAGGGGAGTCTGATGGCGCAGACCCACGTGCTTCCGGCAGAGCGAACCCACTACTTCCCGACCGACCGCGTCCACTTCACGTGGGACACCGAAAACGAGCCGGTCGTCACCGTCGCGAGTGGCGACACGGTCGTCGTCCAGACGCGCGATGTGAGCGATAACCAGATCACGCCCGAGTCGACCGCCGAAGCGATCGGCTCGCTGGACTGGGACCGCGTGTACCCGCTCGCTGGGCCGATCGCGGTCGAACGTGCGCAACCCGGCCACACGCTCGCGATCGAGATCATCGACCTGCACACGCAAGGATGGGGTTGGACGGCGATCATCCCCGGCTTCGGGCTGCTCCCGGATGACTTCGCCGAGCCGTACCTGCGGATCTTCGACCTCACGGACGGAGCGTTCACCCACCTGCGCGACGACATCGCGATTCCGATCGCGCCGTTCTTGGGCACGATGGGCGTTTGCCCGGCCGGCGCGAGCGAGGTGCCGGTCATGCCGCCCGGAGCCTTCGGCGGCAACCTCGACACGCGCCAGCTCGTTCGCGGCACGACGCTGTATCTGCCCGTACAGGTCGAGGGTGCCCTGTTCAGCTGCGGCGACGCCCACGCTGCGCAGGGCGACGGCGAGGTCTGCGTGACCGGGATCGAAGCGCCGATGTACGGCGTCGTGCGCTTCACGCTCCACGAGGATCGCTCGATCCCCGCGCCGCAGTATCGAACGGCGCCCGGCCCGCTGACCCCGCAGGTCGACAGCGGCGGGTGGTACGGCACGATAGGCGTAGGTCCTGATCTGTACGCGGCCGCGCAACAGGCCGTGCGCGCGATGATCGATTACCTCGGCGAGGCGCACGACCTCTCCCGCGAGGACGCCTACGTGCTCTCGAGCCTCTGCGTCGATCTGAAGATCTCCGAGATCGTCGACGCGGGCGAGTACGTCGTGAGCGCGGTCTTGCCCATGGCGGTGTTCCGCAGCTAGCGACTAGCGCTTCCCGGCAAGGGGCTTATCTAGGGCGAGGCGAGCAGCGTCCACGGCGGCAGCCGGAGCACGGCCGCGAGCAGGTCGCGGTTCCCGCGGCCGGCGAGGGCGTAGAGCGTCAGGTGCATGGCGATGACGACGAGAAAACCGACGCCGAAGAGGACGCCTTCGTCGTCGAACACGTCCGGTACCACGAGCGCCGCGACGAACATCGCGATCAGCGCGACGAGCAGCGCCGCGCCTACGACGCCCTCCTCGGGATCGACGGTGTTCGTCAGCCACGCGTAGGCCGTCCACGCCCACCACAGCGCGGCCAGCACGAGCACGCCGCGGCCGATCCCTGCGAACGTCGGGTCGTCGGAGAGCAGCGTCGCGACCTGCGTGAACGCGAACACGAAGACGAGGTCGAAGAAGAGCTCGCGCGGCGTGACCCGGTGCTCCCGGTCGACTGCGGTCGCGGGCATCCGCGCGACCCTAGCGCCAGCGATTGTTTGGGGGTTGCGCGGGTCCTTGGCGCTCGCGGAACGGCGAACCGCACCCTCGGGCACGCCTGCGGCGAGCCGCAGCCCGATGGGGCGACTAGTCGTCCTCGCTTGTCACGATCTCGTCAAGCGTCGCCACCCGACGCCAAATGGCGATCGGGTCAGGTCTTACGTTGCCGCAGGTCCGTCAATGCAAGACCTGACCCCCCGATCACGCAAGGCAGCCAGATGCGCGCGAGAGCGGCGACCGCCACTGTCGCGACGTCGACATCAATGGCGAAGCCTCCACTCGCGGGACGGCTCGTGGCCCCAGGCCTCCTCGTCGACGCGGGCGAGAGTCCGGATCGAAGAGCACTCCCGGACTCGTGGAAGTGCAGCCAGCTGCGTCCGGCTCGCCGCGTCTTCGATCAACCCCTCGGCGCCGCGGATAGCCAGGTTAGGAACACGCCGCGCGCCGTCGTAGGTCGGCCCGAGAATCGCCTCTACACGCGCGAGCGCTTCATCGAGCGCAGCGTCACGGGGCAGCAGGATGCGGGGGGTTCTTGGGGCGAGTCTCTCCTCACCTCTCAATGTAGGGAGTAGAAACGACGAGGGCCAGAGCGACTCGCCAGCCGCCTGAGTGCCGTCGGCTTCGATCTTCACGGGCACCCGGCTCACGCGGCTTCGACCTTGGCGCCCCGGCCGTGCGGTCGACTAGCTCCCGGGGCGTGGGTGATGCTTCTCGATGAACTTGTCCGTCTCGCCGATCCAGCCGAAGTAGCTGTTCCCTGACTGAAAGACCAGCGCCTCCCACGCCTTGAGCGCGACGGCGAGGTCGTCATCCGCTAGCGGGAAGATGGCTTCGCGGGCTTCGCCGGTAACGAAAATTTGGCGCAGGAACGGCGTGAATCCGTCGCGGCCCGTCACCCTCAGCCCATCGATCATGAGCACGCGGGGGCTGGCGTCGTTTAGCGCGGCCACCGCCATCAAGCAGACGGCGAGGTCGAACCGCCCAATCGAGACGCGCAACCGATCC
Organism: uncultured Actinomycetes bacterium; assembly: GCA_963738205.1. Taxonomy (GTDB): domain Bacteria; phylum Actinomycetota; class Thermoleophilia; order Gaiellales; family Gaiellaceae; genus DATFQE01. The sequence continues at coordinate 291,007 of CAVTVQ010000007.1, read as the reverse complement.
GCGTCCCCGCCGATGTCGTCGGCGACGTGCGGCAGCCCCTCCGCAAGCTCAGCCGCGATCTCCGGGATGCCCTTGGGTGTCCGTCGCTGATCATCGTGGCGCGGCCAACTCTCGTGCCCTTTGGACACCTGAGCCACCCGAATCCAGCTGGCCAGCTCGGGGATGCCGACCTCGGGCGGACGCCAGAGTCCGATCTCGCGGACCCAGGCCCAGCGACGCATGCGCAAGGCCAGCGCACCGAGGATTTCCGCGCGCGCACTCACCTCGAGGAAGAGGCGGTGGGACCAAGCGTCGCTGGTTTCGCGCTGTACGTCGCTTTCATCGAAGCCGATCTCGAAGATGTGCCGTAGCACTACGAGCGTCTCGCGCAGCTGCTCGTCGGCGCCGAGCCGCAGGTAGGCGCACCCAAGGATGAGCAGGCGGTCGAGGACCGCGTCCCACGCCTGCTCATGACCGCCTGGCGCACACGCTCCTCGGCAGTGCCCAGCAGCATCCGCAGCGGCACATCGTCCTGGCTGCGCACGAGATCGGCGCCCGCCGATGCGACCTCCTCGAGCGGGGCGTCGAACGTCATGCTCTTCGAGGGGTCGCTCGCCGGCGCGGCGGTGGACCGCTGGTTGAGCAGGAGGCTGATCTGGTGGCGATCGCCGGTGAACAACGCATTGCTCGTGCCGTCACGGATGAACCTCTCGTGCCGGCGGAACTCGTAGACCGGCTTGCTCTTGGCATCGTGGTAGATGCCGTCCTTGATCAGCGGAGCGGCCCGCCGCCGTCGGCGTCGACATGGACGAGGACAACTCGGGCGCCGTCGATCACGTGCGTCTGACGTGTGCACGCTCAGCTCAGGCGGCAGGTAGCCGCGCAAGATCGAGCGAAGGTTCGCCTCGTCGTACACCTGAGCCAATGCGGGCGTGACCTTCCCGGTCGGGCTGCCGACGCCGTCGGCACCGACGACGATGTCGCCGCCACGCGCTGTCATGGCCGCGACGAGCTTGACGAGCTTGAGTTTGTGCTTCGGGTTCTGCTGGACGTCGAGCTCCGCCTTGTAGTCCAGGTCGAACGCCTCGCCCTGGCGAGCGAGCAGTTCCCGCAGGCGCAGCTCAGAGACGAGGGGGTCAGAGCTAGCGGTCATACAGCCAACCTATCGCGCACTTTCGGACGCACTAGCCGGCGCCCGCGTCGTCAACGGCGCGCCTTTATACAGCTTTATACGGCGGATGGCTGTGAGCTAGCCACCGTTGATGCTGATCGGCGCGTGCCCGATGACTTTCTTGAACGTCTTCGGGTCGCTCAGTTCCTTGATCAAGAGCTTCACCCAGGCCTCGGTGTAGACGTAGTCGCCGTGCGGCTCGTCCCAGACGCAGTACTGCGTCCTTCGTGCGCGCAGGATTGCCGTCCCCGGCCGCCGGCCGAACCTTGTAGTGGCGCCAGGCACGGGCATGGTCGGAGCTGGCGTTGAACTTGACGCCGAGCGCCTTCTCGACCTCGCGGCAGACGTCTGAGGGCTTGAGCCGGCCGGCGTGCTGCACGGGTACCTTCTTCTCGCGCACGATCGTCTGCACGACGTCGAGGTCGGAGCGCTGCTTCTTCCGGCAGCTCGTCGAGCCGCACGAACCGCATTGCTACATCGGCTTCGCTCTTCGGGCCCGTCTGAGGGATCAGCAGCACCCGGAAGTCGTAGCGGTGGTCGCTGCGAACCTCCTCGTCGAGGGCTGCGTCGAACTCCTCGACGTACCGCGTGAGGCGCTTCGGTAGCCGCTTGTGGGTCTTCTTTAGCGCCTCGACGGCGTCCTCCGTGAGCGAGCTCACGAAGACGGGGAAGCGCAGCTGGTCCGCCAAGCCTTCCTCCTGTCCGAAGAGCTCCACCAGCGTCGCCTCGTAGTTGAGGATGTGCGACTGGCACTTGCCGGCGACGAGCGTCTCGAGCAGGCGCTCGTAGTAGTGCTCGATCTTGTTGCGGAAGCCGATGAAGAACTCGACGTTGCTGCGCACCGGGTCATTGGTCTTCGGGAATTGCTCCTTGATGCAGCGGGCGAGTTCCCAGGTGCGGAACTCACCGTCCTTGCCGCGGATTCGCCAGTCCCCGCTCGTTCGGTACCAGAAATCGATCCCGTCGCGCTCGAACCGCGCCTGGAGCAGGTAGAGCCAGGCCATGTGCATGTGGACGACGAAGGCCTCCAGCCGCCGCTCACGGCGCGACTGGTTGTACAGGTCGACCGCGAGCAGAGCCTCCTGCTTGCTGGCCTGGAGGTGGTGCCACCAGTGCGGACGCCGAGCCACGTCCTGTCGGGCCTAGAAACGGACTCGGGCGCATCGCTGCGCCCAGTCCTGACTGCCTCTTGCCGCGAGCTACTGACACTTTCGTGTCGTTTCTCGCTTTCAAGCGTGTCGTTTCCACCGACACTTTTCGTGTCGCTCTACAGCTAGCTCTAGCTGCAGCCGGTGTTAGTCCCGCAGTCGCGGCACGTGTAGCAGCTGCCCGTCCGCACCATCCGGCCTCCGCAGCGCGAGCACTCGACCGCGTCCTCCCACGCGTTGAACAGCGCGGTCTGGCCTGGCGGGGCTGCTTCTGCCGGCGCGGCCGGCGCATCCGCGGCTGACGCGGTCTCGCCGTTCGCGTACGCGGCCGACAGGCGGGCCCGCACCTCGGCGGAGAGGATGCCGATCTCCTCCTGCTGGTCGACGGTGAGGAACTTCTTGCCCATCCAGCGGAAGATGTAGTCGACGATCGACTTCGCGACTCGGATGTCAGCGTCGTTCGTCTGGCCGCTGGGCTCGAAGCGCATGTGGCTGAACTTCGAGACGTACACCTCCAGCGGCACGCCGTACTGAAGGCCCAGCGAGACGGCGATCATGAACGAGTTCATCAGGCCGGCAAGGGTCGTGCCCTCCTTGGCGATGTCGACGAAGATGTCGCCGGGCGTGCCGTCGTCGAACAGGCCGACGTGGATGTAGCCCTCGTAGTCGCCGACGCGGAACTTGCGGCCGACCTCGACGCGGTCGTCGGGCAGACGGCGCCGGCGCGGAGCCGCCACACCGGCCGCGGTCGCCGGAGCCAGGGCCAGAGCGGCACCGACGAGGCCCTTCGAGTCGTCGGCCTTCCCGGACAGCGGCTGCGCGACCTTGCAGTTGTCGCGGTAGATCGCGATCGCCTTGGTGCCGAGCTTCCACGAGTCGATGTAGAGCTGCATGACGTCCTCGACCGTGGCTGTTTCGGGCATGTTCACGGTCTTCGAGATGGCGCCCGAGATGAACGGTTGGACGGCGCCCATCATCTTCACGTGGCCCATGTAGTGGATCGCGCGCTCGCCGATCGCGCAGTCGAAGATCGGGTAGTGCTCGCTCTTCACGTACGGCGCGCCGACCATCGTGTTGCGCTCGTCGACGAACGCGATGATCTCCTCGACCTCGGTCGGCGCGTAGCCGAGCTTGTCGAGCGCCAGGGCGACGGTCTTGTTGACGATGGTGATCTCGCCGCCGCCGACGAGCTTCTTCGACTTCACGAGTGAGAAGTCGGGCTCGACCCCGGTCGTGTCGCAATCCATCATGAAGCTGATCGTCCCGGTGGGGGCGAGCACGGTCGCCTGCGCGTTGCGGTAGCCGCTGATCTCGCCGGTGTCGAGCGCGTCGTCCCACGCCTTGCGGCAGGCGCTCAGCAGGTCCTCCGGCACCGAGTGCGTGTTCTCGATGTTGCCGACCGCCGCGCGGTGTTTGGCGATCACGCCGATCATCGCGGCCGCGTTCGGCTGGTAGCCCGCGAACGCGCCCATTCGCCCTGCGATCTCGGCCGACTTCTTGTACGCCCGGCCCGTCATCAGCGCGGTCACCGCGGCCGCGTACGCGCGCCCGTCGTCGGAGTCGTACGCGAGCCCGCGCGCCATCAGCAGCGCGCCGAGGTTTGCGTAGCCGAGGCCGAGCTGGCGGAAGGCCTTCGCGTTCCGCTCGATCTGCGGCGTCGGGTAGGACGAGTTGCCGACGAGGATCTCCTGCGCGAGGAAGACGACGTCGACCGCGTGCTCGAGCGCCTCGACGTCGAGCTCGCCGTCCTCGCGCCTGAACTTCATCAGGTTGAGCGAGGCCAGGTTGCAGGCGGAGTCGTCGATGGACATGTACTCCGAGCACGGGTTGGACGCGTTGATGCGGCCGGTGTTCGGGAGCGTGTGCCACGAGTTGATCGTCGTGTCGTACTGGACGCCCGGGTCGGCGCAGCGCCAGGCGGCCTCGGCGATGTCGTGCAGGAGCTGCTTGGCGTCGACCGTCTCGACGACGGCGCCGTCGGTGCGGGCGGTGAGGTTCCAGTCGCCCCCGGCCGCGGCCGCCTCCATGAACCCGTCGGTGACGCGCACGGAGTTGTTCGCGTTCTGGTACTGGATCGAGCCCCAGTCGGCCGAGTCGAGCGACATGTCGTAGCCGGCCGCCTCGAGCACGCGCGCCTTCTCCTCCTCGCGCGCCTTGCACCAGATGAACTCCTGGATGTCGGGGTGGTCGACGTCGAGGACGACCATCTTGGCCGCGCGCCGTGTCTTGCCGCCCGACTTGATCGTGCCGGCGGAGGCGTCGGCGCCGCGCATGAAGGAGACCGGCCCGCTTGCGTAACCGCCCTTGGACAGCTGCTCCTTGGAGGAGCGCAGCTTGGAAAGGTTGACGCCCGAGCCCGAGCCGCCGCGGAAGATGACGCCCTCGCGGCGAATCCAGTCGAGGATGTCCTCCATCGAGTCCTCGATCGAGAGGATGAAGCAGGCCGAGCACTGCGGCCTCTCCTCGAAGCCGACGTTGAACCACACCGGCGAGTTGAAGGAGGCGAGCTGGTTGACGAGGATCGCCTTGAGCTCGTCCTCGAAGGTCTTGGCCTCGTCCTCGTCGGCGAAGTAGCCGTCGGCGCGGCCCCAGCGGCTGACCGTGTCGACGATGCGGCCGATCATCTGCTTGACGGACTTCTCGCGGTCGGGGGAGGTCATGCGCCCGCGGAAGTACTTCTGCGCGACGATGTTGGTGGCCGTCTGCGACCAGAACTTCGGGAACTCGACGCCGCGCTGCTCGAACGCCGGGCCGTCCTTGCCCGGGATGAGCGCATCGCGCGTCTCCCACTCGATCTCCGCGAACGGATCGCGCCCGGGAATGGTGAAGTAGCGGCGCACGCCGAGCTTCGCACCGTCATTGGTGACGCGGTTCGCGAGCTCCTCGTCGGTGGTCGCTACGGCCTCGATTTTTTCCTTGGCGGACGCCATGTTGGAACCTCCCCGGTCCTCTCGTGAAGCTTACTTTCGGCGACTCGGGTGGCGTCTGCGCCGGTCCGAGTGGACCCGACAATCTAGGGAGGGGATCGGACGGAAGCGGGCTCGGACTCGGGCAGGAACGAGGTGTCGACGACGTAGCGATCCGGATCCTCGGGATCGAGATAGACGTCGATCGTCTTGCGATCGGTCAGATACGGCTTCGGGTCGAACCAAATGTGCTCGGATTGCAGCACTCGCACCTTGTTGGTCAACCGGTCGTGAACGTCCACGTCGAGGCGGTAGGGCGAGCGACCCACTATGTCGATGTCGCTGCAGTAGACGACGCGCGGTGAGGTTCCCTCGACACGGCGTCCGTGCCGACGTAGCCGCTCGACGTCCTCCTTGCTCGGCCGGCGCGTACGAAGGAGGAAGACGAGCCCGACCACGCCGCATGCGAGCGCGATCCCGCCGGCAACGAGCGGGAAGAGCCAGAGGTCCAAGAAGCCGGACAGCCGGGCGTCACTCGGGTCGTCGGGGTCGTAGAGGACCTCGACGCGATCGCCGACCGAAGGCGGGGACGACGATCCCGACGACGAGGTGAACTGAATGGTTCGGCCGTCCACCGTGAACGCGACCACGGGGCTGTACGTGACGCTGCCTTCGGAGTCCTCGCTGCGGGACAGGTCGATGACCGTGCCCTCGGTGCGCTCGGCGTTCACGATGAAGCGGGCGGTGAAGGCAGCTGCTACCGCCGCTGCGACGAGCAGGACGGCGCCGACGCCGAACAACAGCCTCGGGGTCCAGTAAAGGAGACGTTCCAGGTTCACCCGCCACCTCCGAGGGAAGCGGCGCGAGTCTACGCCCCGGGCGCGGCCCTGCCTAGGGAGGGGTCGAACGGAGTCGGGCCGCCCTCAAGGACCCGCTCGGCGCAGCGCGTAGACGTCCGCGACGAGGTCGGAGCCGCTCTCGTCCGGCCGCGCCCGCACCTCGCCCTCGAGCGCGCAGACGGCCTCGTTCAAGGCGTGGTAGCGCTCGTCTTCCGTTCGGTGCGTGCCGGAGGCGACAAACTGTCGACGACCCTTGGGATACGCACGTCCGTAGCCCCGCCAGTCGAAGAAGATCGTCGCGCCGTCGTCGGTCTCGATCACGCCCTGGTAGTCGGGGCAGACCGTGCCGTCCGCCCGGCGCTGGGGATGGTTGGCGCCGCGCAACCGACCGGACACGGCTCCCTCGCAACGGCCCTCGGCGAGCATGAAGTACTGCTGCAGCTCGCCCTCGAGCGTGGCGGAGGCGAGCTCGGTGTAACGCCACCGCGCGCGGTAGAGGAACTCGAGCTTCACTCGGCGATCGCCTCCCACACGAGCTCGTAGACGTCGACGGCGATCTCGTCCTCGCCTGGATCCCCTCGGGCCTCGAGCGCGCAGACGACGTCGTTCAAGTACCTGTAGCGCTCGTCGCCCGAGACGTGCGTCGCCGTCCCTATGGCTTCGAAGCCGTCGCTCGTTTGGCCTCGGCCGCGGTAGTCGAAGAGGAGCTCGGCGCCGTCGTCCGTCTCGATGAAGCCCTGGAAGTTCGGCAGCACGGCGCCGCCCCTGCGTGTGAGCGAGTGATTCGCGCCGCGGAACCGGCCGGAGACGCGTCCTTCGCAGCGGCCCTCGGCGACGCCGAAGTTCTGCGGGCCGACTGACCAGAACTCGGGGTAGGAGAAGCGGAGCTTGTAGAGGTGCTCGAGCCGCATCAGCGACCCGAGGATCGCAGAAAGCGGCTAGGCGTCCGGGGTGTCCGGAGGCGTCGTGCGCGCTCGGCGCGCCTGTAGGCGCCGGGTGAACAGGCCCGCGGCGCCGGCGGCGACCAGCAGGAGTGCGAGGCCGGCGAGCACGAGCAGCGGAATCGGCGCGGAGTCTGCGCTGGACGGACCGGCCGCATCGAGGAAGTCGCCGATCGGGCCGCCGGTGGACGGGCCTGTGCTCGTCCCGCCGCCACCGTCGTTGCTGTCGTCGTTGTTGTCGTTCCGCGCGTCGACCGGCCCGGACTTCTGGACGTTCTGGACGACGCGATCACGGCCGGGATCGCTCTGCTGTCCGCGCAGGTCACGCGCACGCGCGCGTGCGATCTCGGCGGGAAGGTCGGAGTAGTCGCGGAGGTCCTGCGGGATGCTCTGCTCGGCCTGCGCGTAGCACTTCTGCGAGTAGCTGCCGTCGATCCGCTCGTTGTCGTACCAGTCGTCGACGATCTGCTTCCAGCACGGTTTCGCGGCGGTCGCGGTCGCCGGCATCGCGAGGGCAAAAACTCCGGTCAGTGCCACAACGAGAGCGAGCAGGCGAACAGTGGCGACGGCAACCATCAGGCGATAGTTTCCCGATTCGCGGTGATCCTGTCGTGAACTGGATGTAAAGCCTGTGTTAACAAGGGATCGACTGCCTCCTCTGGTACCTTCAGCCACGATGCAGACGGCTCGCGAGGCGCTCCCGCGGCCGCTGTCCCTGGGCATCCCGGCACCAATGCTCCTCGGCGCGTCGGGCGCGCTCCTGGCGGCTGCGGTGTTTCTCGGAGGAGGGTCACGGACCGACCGCCTGGCCTTGATCGGGGCGGCCGCTGTTGCCGCGGCGGGCGTGGCGGCGACGGCGGCGTTCTTCGGGCGGTTGCCGATGCCGGATCTCGGCCGCTCCGGGACGGCGTTCCTGGCGTTTCTGGCCGGAATCGTGGTGTGGAGCGGCCTCGGCGTGTGGTGGTCGATCGCCCCCGACCTCACGTGGCGCTATGCCAATCGCGGGCTGGCGTACGCGGCCTTCTGCGTGCTCGGCCTGTTCGTGGCTGCCTCGGTGCCGCGAGCACCGCGGGTGGTCGCCGCCGGGCTGGCCGTGCTGGTCGGCGCCGTGGTCGCCTGGGCGCTGGCCGGGAAGGTGGCTCCCGCGCTCTATCCCGACTCGTTCCGCTTCGCACGGCTGCGCGACCCGCTCGAGTACTGGAACGCGCTGGCACTCGCGGCCGGCACGGGCTTGCCGCTCGCCCTCTGGATCGCGGCCTCGCGTGTGCACGCGAACGTGGTTCGCGCCGCAGGCGCCCTGCTCCTCTTTGCGACGACGATCGCGCTCTTGCTGACCTACTCGCGCGGCGGCGTGGCCGTTGCCGCGGTCGCCGTCGCGGTGTGGCTTGCGCTGACCGACCGGCGGCTCGAGGGCGTCGTCGCCTTGGTCGTGGCGGGCCTGCCGGCTCTGGCCGTCTCGGCATGGGCGTTCACCCGCCCGGGCCTCGCCGACGACGGGCAGCCGTACAGCGTCCGCTTCGACGACGGGATCCGCTTCGGCGTCGTCCTCGGGGTCGCCGGGGCGATCGTCGTCGCCCTCGCCTACCTGGCCTCCCGCTACGAGGAACGTCGGCCGCCCACGCCGGAGCTCGCGCACCGGGTGATCCGCTGGGCGGCGCTCGGCCTTGCGGGGGTGGCCGTCGTCGCCGTCGCCGTCCTCTTCCTGGTCGCGGACCCGATCGACTGGGTCGGCGACCAGGGGCGGGATTTCACCAACCCGACCACGGAGCCCGTTTCCCAGGAGCCCGGGCGGTTGACGAGCACCGGCTCCAACAACCGCTGGGGTTGGTGGCAGGAGGCGTGGGACGCGTTCACGGACGACCCGATCGGCGGCACCGGCGCCGGGACCTTCCGGCTCGTGCACCTGAAGCTCAGAGACAACACGAAGGCGGTGACGGAGCCGCACGACCTGCCGCTGCAGGCATTGGCCGAAACGGGCCTGGTCGGGCTGCTGCTGGCGGCCGGGGCGGGACTGGCGGCGCTGCTCGCGGTGCGGGGAGCGCTGCGGCGGCTCGCCGGCGAGGAACGCGCGGCGGCGTTGGCCCTCGCCATCGCGGCATTGCTCTATCCCCTGCACGGGCTCGTCGACTACGACTGGGACTTCGTCGCCGTCAGCGCGCCGTTCTTCTTCACGGTCGGGGTGCTGCTCGCCGCGGGCGCGCGCACGCACGTGGTGCGCCGGCCGTTCGTGTCGTTCGCGGCGGCGCTCGTCGGGCTGGCGGCCGTGTCGTCGCTGCTGAGCCCGTGGCTCGCCGACCGGTGGGTGAACGAGGCCGGCGACGCGCTCGCCTCCAACCGCGTCGCCGAGGCCGTGGAGCGCGCCGACGACGCCCGGGCGCTCGACCCGCTGTCCGTCGAGCCGCTGTTCGTGAAGGCGATCGCGAGGGAGCGGGAGGGCCAGGTGCTCGCCGCGCTGCGGCTCTACGTCCTCGCGACCCAGCTGCAACCCGAGAACCCGGACACCTGGTACCAGCTCGGCTCGTTCGAACGCGAGCTGCGCAGCTACGACTGGGCCGAGCTCCACCTCACGCGCGCGCGTGAACTGGATCCGCAAGGGCCGGCGAAGCAGGACTTGAAGGAATTGCGGGCCGAGCGGGCGAAGCGCGGTTGATCCGAACCGTTCCCTCACAGCCGGCTTACACCAGCGCGATACAAACAGTTCCGATGCGTGCTGCGTTGCTCGCGAGCCTCGCTCTCCTGCTCTTTGCAGTTCCCGCAGCCGCGCGCCCCGACCTTTCGACCTCCGCGCCGGGGCCGGTGTCGGCGCTCTCCGACTCGGGCAGCGTGGCGTTCATGTCCGCCTCGGCCCGCGGCGGCTGCGGTGCGGTCGGCGTCTGGAGGCCCGGCCGCCGCGCACAGGCACTCGGCCCGGTCGCGTGCGGCCCGCGTACGAGCACCGGTCGCGGCGCCTACGGCCTGTCCTCCGGCCGCGGAGTCTTGTGGGCCACTTACGCGGGCGGGAACCTGCGCGAGCACGAGCTGTGGGAGAGCGTCCGGACGGCACGCGGCTTCTCCCGCGCCAGGCGGGTCGCGTTCATCAGCCACGACGTCGACGCACGCTCGCCGCTCCTCGTCGGGGACGGCGAGACGTACGCCGTCAACGAGACCGCGTTCGCGCTTCGGGGCCGGCGCTACTCGTGGCGCCTACCGGCCCGGCCGCTCGGGCTTGCGGCGGCGGGCAAGTTCCTCGTCGCCCGCGGCTCGGACGGACCGGTCCGGGTGTACTCGCCGACGCAGCAGGAGCCGGTCGCCGAGCTCGCGTACGCGCGCGGTGAGACGTTTGCCGCCAAGGCGCAGGGCCGCACGATCGTCGTTCTCGTCCGCGGGGCGCTCGACGTGGCAACCGTCGACGGACAGATCGTCCGCACGCTCCCGCTGCCTGCGGCGCAGTCCTACGGCGACGATCGCTGCGGCGCAGTTTGGTGCCCGCTCGCGTGGGTGCGGCTCGCCGCCCTGCACGGCTCGCTGGCCGTCTACCTCCACGGCAAGGCGCTGCACGTCCTGCGCGTGACCGACGGCAAGGACGTCGTCGTGCGTCGGCTGGCCACGCGCAAGGCGCACGCGGTCATCGACGCGGCCGGGCTCGCCTACAGCGCCGGCACGCGCGTCTACTTCATTCCGCGCTCGGAGCTCGACCGCCGACTGCGATCAGGGTGAGCCCGGTGTTCACGATCCGGACCGGGTAGGGGAAGAGCGAGCGGAGCTCCCGCGCGGTGAGCGGGCGAACGCTGTCGAGCGCCGGCGGCCGGCGGCCGTCCGGGAGCCAGTGGACGAGCGGGAGCAGCGTGTGCGGGTCGACGGGAAAGCGCCGGTTGGGCGTCGTCACGAAAACGCGGCCGGCCACGCGGCAGAGCTCGCCGACGAAGCGCTCCTGGGCCTCGCGGTCGCCCACGTGCTCGACGACGGCGTTCGAGAAGGCGACGTCGAACTCGCCCTCGGCGAACGGGAGCTCGCGCCCGTCGGCGATCACGCGCGGGATTCGCGGGAACGCACGCGCGAAGTTCTCCAGCGGCACGTTGCCGACCGCCGTGATCCGCTCAGGCCAGGGGTAGAGGGCCTCGAAGAAGTTGTGCGTCAGCGCCTGGCCCTCGCCCTCGCCGAAGGGCGCGTCGGCGACGCCGACGTCCACGACGGTCGTCTCCGCCGTCGGCCGGATCAGCTCGAGGAAGAAGCGCATCTTCCGCCGGCGGCTACGGAGTGAGACGGCGGCCGCTGTCTCGCGGATCACGCTGCGGTGGCGCGAAGCCAGATCTGCGTCCAGAACAGCCCCAGCGCCCTGAACACGAAGGGCTCCGCGAGATGTGCGGCCACCTCGCGGGGACGGTTGGAGAAGAGGCGCTTGCGGTTGTTGTGGAAGCGCTGGACGTCCGTGAAGCCGGCCTGCCGCAGCATCCGCTTGAACGCGCGCGGGGTGTAGCCGAGCTCGGTCACGCCGAACTGGTCGGAGGCGTCCCGGCCCTGGTAGCGGTGCTTCCAGTTGGGCTCGGCGAGCAGGAAGCGGCCGCTCGGCCGCAGGGCGCGCCGAGCGGTCGCGATCACGAGGTCGGCGCGCGGGCTGTGGTGGAGGGCGTCGTAGACGACGCAGGCGTCGAAGCGGCCGCCGGCGTCCAGCTCCTCCATGTCGGCGACCTCGAAACGGGCGTCGACGCCCTCGGCCTCGGCCTGCGCGCGCGCGATCTCGATCATTCCGGGCGAGATGTCGTAGCCGACCGCCTCGAGCCCGTGGCGGGCGGCCATCCGCGTCATCCAGCCCGGCCCGCAGCCGAGCTCGACGAGCGACATGCCGGGCTGCAGCTCGAGCAGCTGGACGATGTAGCCGAAGTCGATCAGCAGGCGCGCGGTCTCACGCGGTGTGTTGCCGAAGGGCTTCGTGCGCAGCCACTGCCGACCGGCCTCCTCGATCAGCTCCGGGTAGGCGCGCTCGGCCTCCTTGCGGTCGGCGGTCACGGCGGGATGCTACGCCGCAGGGTCTGGAAGCAGGGTTTCTAGGGGAACCCCGCTAGCGCCCCTTGCGCCCTCGGTCGTACGTTCGAACGACTTCGCACAGGCCGCACCGGGTGGCCCAGACCCAAGGAGGCAGACATGCCCACCATCAACAACCTCACCCTCGCAGTCGTCAAGGACGTGGCGAACGCCCTCATCACCGTCGACTACGACATCAAGTGGGATGCGTTCGACCAGTCGACCGACCTCGAGTACGACGAGTCCTGGAAGTTGATCGGCGACGACACCAACCAGGACGGCGACAACCTGCCGATCGGCGACGACCCGATCAGCCTGGGCGGCCTGATGCCGATCCTGCGGGTGTCGTCCAGCGGCCAGGCCGTGACCCACCGCACCCAGACCAAGACGATCGCGTTCGGCAACCTCGACGAGGACATCTCGATCCCGGACCCCGACGACGAGATCCGGGCCGTGGTCACGCTGAGGCCGCTGCTCCCCGTGTCCACCAGCAGGGAGAGCAACTTCGTCTCCGTCATCGCCTGAGGGGGCGGAAGGGCCCGGCGAGCGAGATGTGCGAGATCGACCTCATCGAGAGGATCCGCGCAGCGGTGATCGGCGACGACACCGTGCTCGACGGGCCCTTCGGCGCGCGCCGGCTGGTGTACGTGGACTACACCGCATCCGGCCGCGCGCTGACCTTCGTGGAGCGCTTCATCGCCGATGAAGTCCTGCCGCTCTACGCCAACACGCACACGGAGGCCTCTGCCACCGGCCTGCTGATGACGCGCCTCCGCGAGGAGGCCCGTCAGGTAATCCATCGAGCGGTCGGCGGCAACGACGGCGATGTCGTGCTCTTCTGCGGAACGGGCGCGACCGGCGCGATCGACAAGCTCGTCCAGGTCCTCGGGCTCCGGATCTCGGCGGAGCTCGACGACCGCTTCCGCCTCTCCGAGGCGATTCCCGTCGACCAGCGGCCGGTCGTCTTCATCGGCCCCTACGAGCACCACTCCAACGAGCTGCCGTGGCGCGAGTCGATCGCCGACGTGGTCACGATCTCCGAGGACGCCGACGGGCGGGTCGACCTCGGCCACCTCGAGGATGAGCTCGAGCGCTACGCCGACCGGCCGCTCAAGATCGGGAGCTTCTCGGCGGCGTCGAACGTGACCGGGATCGTGACCGACGTCGACCGGGTCTCGATCCTCCTCCACCGGCACGGCGCTCTCGCCTGCTGGGACTACGCGGCGGCTGGGCCGTACCTGCCGATCGAGTTGAATCCAGCGCCACAGCTGGAGGACGGCCACCTCGCCTTCAAGGATGCGGTGTTCCTCTCGCCGCACAAGTTCGTGGGCGGCCCGGGCACACCGGGCGTGCTGGTTGCCAAGCGTGCGCTGTTCCGGAACCGGGTCCCGACGGTGCCCGGCGGTGGGACCGTCACGTTCGTCAGCCCGAAGGATCACTCCTACCACTCCGACGCGGAAGTTCGCGAGGAGGGAGGCACGCCGGCGATCGTCGAGGCGATCCGCGCCGGGTTGGTCTTCGCGCTCAAGGAGGCGGTCGGAGCCGTGGAGATCAGGCGGCGCGAGCATGCCTTCGTCCGCCGGGCGCTCGATTCGTGGGGAGCGAATCCGCAGATCGAGATCCTTGGCAATCCGGAGCTCGAGCGATTGGCGATCGTCTCGCTCGGCCTCCGGCACCCGCGCGGCCTGCTGCACTCGAACTTCGTCGCGGCCTCCCTCAACGACCTGTTCGGGATCCAGTCGCGGAGCGGCTGTTTCTGCGCCGGCCCGTACCTCCATCGCCTGTACCCGATCGACGACACGTGGTCGGCGCTGATGAACGCCGAGGTGGACGAGGGCCACCTCGGCGCGAAGCTCTCGCTCGTCCGGCTCAGCTTCAACTACTTCATCAGCGACGTCGTGTTCGACTACGTCGTCGAGGCGATCCACCTGCTGGCGAACGAGGGCTGGAAGCTGCTGCCGCTCTACCGTTTCGATCCGGAGACGGGCCTCTGGGAGCACAAGGGCTGTCCGCCCGAGCCCCGGTTGTCCCTCGGGGACGTGTCATTTACGGAGCGCGCCGCGCGCCGCGAGCGCGCGACGGCGCCCGAAAGCGTCCTTTCCGACCACCTGCGCGAGGCGCGCAGGATCCTGCGCGACCTCGACTACTCGGCCGCGGCCGAGGCGCCGAGCGACCCACCGGTGTCGCCGCGGTTCGAGCGGATTCGCTGGTTCCCGCTCCCGGGCGAGGTGCTCGCGCAGCTCCGCGCCGCCGCGGCCGGCTGACGGCCCGGCCGGACTTCTTCTGGACGCCCGGGACCACGGGTCCTACAATCGAGACATGGGCGATGCCGTCGCCCTGCCCAGTGTCCGCACACCACACGTTGTCGGTCGCGAGTCCGAAAGGGCCCGCATCGATGTCTTCACGGCTGCTCTCGATGAGGGCTCCAGCGCGCTCAGCGTCCGCGGAGAGTCCGGGATCGGGAAGACGACGCTCTGGCGGTACGGGGTCGAACGGTGTCGCCGCGCGGGCTTCAACGTGCTGGTGACGCGGCCGGCGGAGGAGGAGATGCCGCTGGCGCTCGGCGGTCTGGTCGACCTGTTCGAGCGCGTCCCGATCGATGCCGGCGCGCTGGGGGATGACGACGACCCGCTCGTCCGCGGGCGCGCCGTCCTCGACGCCCTGCGACGTCTCGCGGAGGGTCGGCCCACGGTCGTCGCGATCGACGACGTCCACTGGCTGGACTCCGCGTCCGCGCGGGCGCTGCGCTACGCGTTTCGACGCTTGGAGGTCGAGCCGATCGGCCTGCTCACGGCGCTCAGGCCCGGCACCGGGGGCGAGGAGCGGCTGGCTACCGCGTCGAGCCTTCCACCGGGCCGCTCCGAGACCCTCGATCTCGGCCCGCTCAGCCTCGGCGCGCTCAGGCGGGTCCTGCGGGCGCAGGTCGAGTCGATCTCGCGTCCGGCACTGCGACGGATCCATGAGGTGTCGGGCGGCAACCCGTTGTACGCGATCGAGCTCGCGCGCAGTCTCGCCGCCGACGAGCGCCTGTCCCGAACGGGCGTGAGCCTGCCGCTGCCGGAATCGCTCCAGGCTGCGATCGCGCAGCGGCTCGCGCGCATGCCCGCCGGGCCCGTGCCGTTGCTCGAGACCGTTTCGGCGCTCGGCTCGACCTCCGTCAAGGAGCTCGGCGCGACGCTCGGCGACGTGGACGTCGAAGGGCTGCTCCGGCTTGCGGTCGAGCACGGGTTCCTCGTCGTCGACGAGGGCCTCGCGGTGCGCTTCTCGCACCCGCTCGTCGGCTCGGCCGTGTACGGGCGCATGAGCCCGTTCGCCCGCCGCGAGCTGCACGCACACCTGGCCAAGCTCGCCGTCGAGCCGGACGTCCAGGCGCGTCACCTCGCTCTCTCGACCGAAGGAGCGAACGCCGGGATCGCGCAGCTGCTCGAGGATGCGGCCGACCGGGCCGGCCGGCGCGGCGCGTCCGATCTCGCGGCCGAGTTCATCGGCCACAGCCTTCGCCTCACCCCCGAGGCGGCGGTGGACGATGCGCGCCGGCGAGCGCTCGGCGAGGTTGAGCACCTCGCCGCGGCCGGCGAGGTGAGTCGCGCCGTGTCGCTCGCGGACGGGCTGGTGGCGAGGCTCCTTCCGGGGCCTGGGCGCGCGGAGGCGCTCGTCCAGCTCGCGCAGCTGGAGGACGACGATCTCCAACGCAGTGAGGGACTGCTGCTCCGGGCGCTCGAGGACGCTCGTGAGGACGTGCTGCTTCGCGGCCGCGTGCTCGAGCGCCTGGGCTGGCTGCGGGGCGTGTTCCTCGGCGATCTCCGCAGCGGGATCGGCTGCGGCTACGAGGCCGTGACGATCGCCGACGAGGCGGGCGATCAGGGCCTGCAGATGCTCGCCGGCGCCGGGCTCGCCTTCATGGAGGGTTTCGCCGGGATACCGCAGCCCGAACGGATGCAGAGGGCTGTCGCGCTCGAGGAGGCGATCGGCAGGCCGGTGCTCTGGGCCGGGCCGCGGGCGCTGCGCGGCAAGCACCTGCTGTGGTCGGGCGATCTCGACCGGGCGACCGAGCTCTTCGAGGCGGCGCTCGCCGACGCGCTCAACTCCCGGAACGAGCGGCTGCGGTCCTACCGCCTCTACGACCTGGCGCTCGCCAACTGCGCCGCCGGCAACCTGCAGGCGGCAGACGAGCTCGCCAAACAGGGGCTGGAATCCGCTCAGGACGCCGAGGACCGTCACGTCGAGGGCTGGCTGCTCTACCCGGTCGCGCTCGTCCACGCGTGGCTCGGCCGCGCCGACGAGGCTCGCGATGCCGCCGGACGGCGCCTGGAGTGGGCGCTCCGCCGCGGTGAACGGCCGGGCATCGCGCGTGCTCGGAGCGTGCTCGGTCTGCTTGCGCTCTCCGAGGGAGATGTCGAGGCAGCCGTTCGGGAGCTCTCCACGACGGTGCGTCTGCTGGACGAGATGGGCGTGGGGCACCCTGGAGCGATCCCCGCGCTGCCCGACGCAGTCGAGGCGCTGGCGAGCGCCTTCGACCCGGACTCGGCCCGGCCGCTGCTCGAACGCCTGGTGCGGCAAGGCGCAGCGGTCGACAGCCCCTGGGCGAGCGCGGCCGCGGAGCGCTGTCGAGGCGTCGTCCTGCTGGCCGAGGGCGATCCGCAGGCCGCCGTCGCGCCGCTAGAGGCCTCCGCGGCGGCTTTCGACCGGCTCGGCTACCGGCCCGACGCGGCCCGGGCAACGCTCGGGCTCGGCCGCGCGCTGCTCCGCTGCGGGCACCGGTCACGGGCGGCCGAGGCCATCGCCGACGCGCGAGGCCGGTTCTCCGACCTGGGCGCGGCCCTGTGGGAGGCGCGCGCCGTGGCGGAGCTCGAGCGGGTCGCGCCGGGCCGGGCGGTCGGCGAGCTGACGGCGACCGAGCGCCGGATCGCCGGCCTGGTCGCGGACGGGAGGAAGAACCGCGAGATCGGCCAGGAGCTGTTCATGAGCCTCGCGACCGTCGAGGCGCACTTGACCCGCATCTATCGCAAGCTCGAGATCCGTTCGCGCAGCGAGCTCGCGCGCCTGGTCGCCGAGGGCAGCGTTGTCCCGTTGACCAGGGACGAATGACCGGCGGAGTCACCGCCATCGGCGGCGGCCCGGAGCTGGTCGGCCGCGCCGTCGAGCAGAATCGCCTCTTCGACTTCGCCGCTTCCCTGGCCGACGGCCCGCGGGCGCTGCTGCTGCGGGGCGAACCGGGGATCGGCAAGACGATGCTCTGGCGCTACGGCGTCCAGGGCTGCGGCGAGGCGGGATTCACGGTCCTGGTCACTCGACCAGCCGAGGAGGACATGCCCGTGCCGCTCGTCGGGCTCGTCGATCTCTTCGACCGCGATGAGCTGGACACCGACGCGCTGCGCGCCGACGACAGCTCCCTCGCCCGCGGGCAGGCGGTGCTCGCCGCGCTGCAGCGCCTCTCCGCGCGGCGTCCGGTCCTGGTGGCGGTGGACGACCTGCAGTGGCTCGACTCCGCGTCGGGGCGGGCTCTGGCACACGCGTTGCGACATCTTGGGGACGAGGCGGTGGGCGTCCTTGCAACCGTGCGGGTCGGGCCTGATCCGCCTGTCGTCGACAGCCTGCCGGCGAGCCGGGTCGAGGCCGTCGATCTCGCTCCGCTGGGGCTCGACGACCTGCGCCGGATGCTCGAGGGCACCGTCGAGACGATCTCGCGACCGACCCTGCGCCGGATCCACGAGGTCTCCGGCGGCAACCCGCTCTTCGCGCTCGAGCTCGCACGGTCGCTCGCCTCGCGCGTCCCGCTGGACGCGGCGCTGCAGCTGCCGCAGTCCCTCCAGGCTGTGATCGAAGAGCGGCTGGAGTCGGTACCCGCGGAGCTGCTGCCGTTGCTCGCAACCGCGGCTGCGCTGGGGCCGACGTCGACTGATGAGGTGCGGAGGTCGTTGCCGGACACGGACGTCGACGCGCTGCTGGCGCTCGCCGGCGAGCACGAGCTGCTGGTCGTCGAGGACGGTGCCGTGCGGTTCTCCCACCCACTGGTGAGCTCCGTCGTCTACGGCCGCATGGGACCGCTCGAGCGCCGCCGGCTGCACGCGCGGCTGGCGGGACGCGCGGTTGGTCCGGACCTGCGCGCGCGCCACCTTGCCCTCTCGGCGGACGAGCCGGATGACGCGACCGCGGCGCTCCTCGAGGAGGCGGCGGGGCGGGCGCGCTCGCGAGGCGCCTTCGACGTGGCAGCAGAGCTCCGTCGGCACAGCGTGAGGCTCACATCCGCCGCCGAGACCGACGACCGGCTCAGGCGCTCACTCGCGGAGATCACCGATCTGGCCCAGGCCGGGGACGTCGCGCGCGCGATCGAGATGTCCGACCGGCTGATCCGCGAGCTGCCGCCGGGGCCGGGACGCGCCGAGGCGTTGGTTCAGCATTCCGACCTCGATGACGACCATCCCGAACTGGTTGTCGCGTCGCTCGAGCGGGCGCTCGACGATGCGGGCGAGGACGTCTCACTGCGGGCGAAGGTCCTGCAGGAGCTCGCGCTCATTCGATTCCTGTGCCTCGGTGACCTTCGCCGCGCCCTCGCCGACGTACGCGAAGCGGTGGCGATTCTCACGCGACCGGGTGATGCAGGGCCGTCCGCGCTCGCCGACGCGTGCCTCGCGCATCTCGAGGCGATCGCCGGCAGGCCGAACCCGGAGGTAATGGCCCGCACGGTTGCGCTCGAGGACGAGCTCGCGGCGCCGCGGCTGTCCTGGCGGCCCCGCGTGCTGCTCGCCAAGCAGCGCCGGTGGGCCGGCGAGCTCGAGGCCGCCCGCACGCTGCGCGAAGGCGGCGACTCGAACACGGAGAACCAGCGGCCATACCGGCTCTACGACCTCGCTCTGATCGAATGCGCGGCGGGCGATTTCGCCGCGGCCGGCGAGCTCGTGCGGCAGGGGCTCGAGGCTGCGCGTGATGCCGGGGACGGCTTCGGCGAGCGGGCCTTCTACTACCCGCTCGGGGTGCTGCAGGCCTGGCTCGGGGAGCCGGAGGCAGCGCGGGAAAGCGCCGGCCGTCTGCTCGAGCGGGCGCTCCCGTTGGGGGAGCTGCTCGACATGGTGGCGTCTCGGCGGATCCTGGGACTGGTTGCGCTCTCGGAAGGCGACTACGCCCTGGCGTCGAGCGAGCTCGTGGAGGGGGCGAGGCTGCTCCGCGAGATCGGGATCGGCAATCCCGGCTTCTACCCCGTGCTCCCGGATGCCGTCGAGGCTGTTGCTCGGACGGGCGATGTGAGCGGTGCCGAAGAGCTGCTCGAGCGCCTGCAATCTCAGGCCGACGCTGTGGGGAGCGCATGGGCGCATGCCGTCGCCGAGCGCTGCCACGGGCTCGTGTTGCTGGGCCGCGGCGAAACTGAGGACGCTGGCGCCTTGCTGGAGCGGGCGGTCGTCTCCTTCGACGAGCTGGGACACAAGCCCGACGCCGCGCGCGCCGTCCTGGGCCTGGGTCAGGCGCACCTGCGCGGGGGCAGGCGGACGCTCGCCGCGGCTGCGCTCACCGATGCGCGGCAGCGCTTCGCCGAGATTGGTGCCGTGCTGTGGCAGGCGCGCGCCGAGGAGGAGCTCGCCCGTCTGGCGCCCGGTCCGGCCGACGGTGAGTTGACGGCGGCGGAACGGCGGATCGCGGCGCTCGTTGCGCAAGGGCTGAAGAACCGCGAGGTCGCGCATGAGCTGTTCCTCAGCGTGGCGACTGTGGAGGCGCACCTGACGCGGATCTACCGGAAGCTCGACATTCACTCGCGCAGCCAGCTCGCGCGCGCAATCGCCTCGGATCCGGGCGTCGGCAGCCAGGTGTAGGGGAATCCCGCTGGCGGGCCGACGGCCCTGGTTCCTAGAGTCGCTCGCATGAACGGAAGCACTGTTTTCGGCGCACTCGTGCTCGCCAGAGCGCTCGCAGGCCCGGGCCGCGAGCCGGAGCCCGTGCCGGAGCCCGAATGGCGGGCCACTCGTCCCGCCGCGAGCAGCTTCTTCCTCGCCGAGCGGTACCTCCCGGACGTCGATGGGAAGCGTGTCGACGCGCTCGCGGACCGGCTCGAGGTGGCCGCGGACGAGCTCCGTCGCGCGGGCGCGGAGGTCCGTTTCCTCGGCTCCGCGGGTCTCCCAGGCGACGAGGCGCTGCTCTTTCTCTTCTCCGCGCCGTCAGCCGACGACGTCGCACGAACCGTCAGCAATGCGGGCGTCGCGGCCGACCGGATCGTCCCGGCCCTCTGGCGGGCCGGCCACGCCGTCTGAGCTCGCTAGGCGCCGACGATGACGGCGACGTGTGCCCCCTCGAGCGCCCCGACCGGGAGGCCGTCGAGCGGCGTGACGATCTTGACGTCGAGATCCTTCGCGAGCCGGGCCGCCTCGGGCCGGAAGCGGCCGCGGTACATGACCATCGAGCGTGTGTAGTCGGTCTTTGGCGCGTTCCCGACGGCCGTGATCGGGTAGCCGTACTGACGCACCTGCCCGGCCTGCGCGGCCGCAGCTCCCTGCTGTCCGTTGCCGTTGAGGATCGTGACGCGCGTGGCCGCGCGCGCGAGGGTCGGCTTCTTTGTCTTGGCGAACTTGACCGGCGAGTCCTGCGTCGTCTTGCTCGGGAGCGGCACCGCGAGCTTGGCGGCGGCGGCACGCTCGGCCTTCTGGGAGAGCGGCTTGCCGATCATCGAGATCCCGAGAAGCACTAGGAGCAGGAGCTCCGCGGCCGCGATCGCCGAGGCGACCAGCGTTGCGGTGCGCCATGGCCGGACGGCGTCGAAGGTCGGAAGTCGGTGCGAGTGCTCCATCGCGCGGGCCGGATTCGCCCTGCGCGCGCGGGCTCCTTCTCGGAAGCGGCCTAGCTCGGCGGTGTCTTCTCGCGCGGCCACGGGCGCCGGTGCGGCAACCAGCCCGGAACGGCCCGCCGGTAGTCCTCGTACTGCTGCCCGAACGTCCGCGCGAGCGTCGGTTCCTCGTACCAGTGGACGAAGGCGGCGACCAGGCCTCCGAAGATGACGCCGTAGACGAGTAGGACGGGTCGCCCCAGCGCCAGCCCCTGCCCGAAGATGATCGCCGCAACGGCGAGGTACATCGGATTACGGACGTAGCGGTAGAGCCCGCCGACGACGAGCTCCTCGGTCGGAGCTACAGGCGCAGGCGTCCCGATCCCCTCGAAGACGAAGCGCGCGAACGCGTGCAGGAGCACGAGGACCCCCGCGATGACCAGCAGCAGGCCCACGGCCTGCAGCGGCCACCACGAGGAGCCCGTGTCCCACCCGGTCAACCACCAGGGGACGAGACCGGCGACGACGCCGGGAACCAGGAGGAGAAAGACCAGGCTGCCGAGCGCCGCTCTGAGCTTGGAGGCGTTATTCGCGGGAGATCCAGGCCCAGGTCTCGGCGAGGCCGTCCTCCAGCTCGCGGTCGGGCCGCCAGCCGAGGTCGCGCTCGGCCTTCGAGATGTCGACGACGCTGCGCTGCAGCTCGCCGGGGCGCTCCGGAGCCTGCTCGGCCTCGACGTCCGCGCCCGCGACGCGGCGGCAGAGGTCGTAGAGCTCGAGCACGGAGGTCTCGCGTCCGGTGCCGACGTTGTAGACGCCGTCGTGGCCGGCGGCGGCCAGCGTCGCCCGGGCCACGTCGCCGCCGAAGACGTAGTCCCGCGTCTGGCGTCCGTCGCCGTAGATCTTGGGCGTCGTCCCGGCGAGGAAGCAGTTGAAGAAGATGGCGACGACGCCGGCCTCGCCGTGGGGGTCCTGCCGGGGCCCGTAGACGTTGCCGTAGCGAAGGGCGACGTGGCCGGAGCCGTTCAGCCGGTTGTAGGAGGCCAGGTACTCCTCGGCCGCGAGCTTCGACGTGCCGTAGGGCGACAGCGGCTCGCGGGCTGCGGTCTCCGGCGCCGGCGCCGTGCACTCGCCGTAGATGGCGCCGCCCGTGGAGCTGAAGACGACCTGCGCGTCGTGCGCGCGGGCTGCCTCGAGCACCCGGATCGTGCCGAGGACGTTGACCTCGGCGTCGTACGCGGGGTCGGCGACGGAGCGGCGGACGTCGATCTGCGCGGCCAGGTGGAAGACAACCTCCGGGCGCGCGTCGGCGAAGACGGCGTCGAGCGGCTCGCGGATGTCGGCCTCGGCGAACGTCGCGCCCTCCCGCAGGTTCTCGCGCCGGCCGGTCGCGAGGTTGTCGACGACGGTGACGTCGTCGCCGCGGGCAAGCAGCGCCTCGACCACGTGCGAGCCGATGAACCCCGCTCCCCCTGTCACGACTGCGCGCACGAGCGCCGTATCCTATGCACCCGGATGTTCGTGACCTTCGAGGGGCTCGACGGCTCCGGCAAGACCACCCAGCTCGAGCTCCTCAGGCGGCACCTGGAGGAGGCCGGTCGCGACGTCGTCGTCACGCGCGAGCCCGGCGGCACCGAGCTCGGCGAGCGGCTGCGTGAGTTGCTTCTGCATGGGCCGGACATGTCGTCCTGGGCCGAGACAGCTCTCTTCGCGACGGCCCGCGCCGAGCTCGTCGATCGAGTCATCGAGCCCGCGCTGGCCCGTGGCGCGGATGTGCTTTCGGATCGGTACGTCGACTCTTCACTCGCCTATCAGGGAGTCGCCCGGGGACTCGGTGTCGACCCGGTGCTGCAGCTCAACATCTCGGCGGTGAATGGGCTCCTGCCCGATCGCACCTTTCTGCTGCTCGTCGACCCTGCGGTTGCGTCGAGGCGCTCGCGGTCCAAGGATCGATTCGAACGTGAAGGGCTCCCGTTCTATGAAGCGGTGGACGCGGCCTATCGTGAGCTCGCCGAGCGGTTCTCGGAGCGGATCGTCCCGATCGAGGCCGGCGGATCCCCGGAGGAGGTGGCAGGGCGTGTCCGAGCAGAGCTTCAGCTCGTTTCCTGAGCAGGACGAGGCCAAGCGCCTGCTGCGTGCCGCGCTCACGGACGGCGTCGCGCATGCGTACCTCTTCCACGGGCCGCCCGGGGTCGGCAAGAAGCGCGCCGCAACCGAGCTCGCGGTCGAGGTGCTCGGCGACCGCGGTCGCGTCGAGCGCGGGTCGCACCCGGATCTCTACCTGCTCGAGCCACTCGGCGACCAGATCCGGATCGACCCGATCCGCGAGCTCCGGCGCGACCTGCACATGCGGCCCTTCGAGGGCGAGCGGCGCGTGTACCTCGTGCTCGGCGCGCACCTAATGAACGAGGAAGCCGCGGACGCATTGCTGAAAGACCTCGAGGAGCCGCCCTCGTACGCGGTGATCGTGCTCGTCGCCGACGAGCTCGGCCCGCTGCCCGAGACGGTCCGTTCCCGATGTCAGCTGATCCCGTTCCGCCGGCTGTCGGAGCGGGCGATCCGCAGTGAGATCGAGACGCGCGCGCCGGGGCTGTCGGCCGAGGAGACGACAGCGTTCGCGCGCATCGCATCCGGCCGACTCGATCGCGTCGAGCGCCTGCTCGACGTCAAGGCCTCCGCGCGTCGAGCCG
The DNA here is from genome assembly GCA_963738205.1 of uncultured Actinomycetes bacterium. Classification (GTDB taxonomy): domain Bacteria; phylum Actinomycetota; class Thermoleophilia; order Gaiellales; family Gaiellaceae; genus DATFQE01. The sequence continues at coordinate 267,586 of CAVTVQ010000007.1, read as the reverse complement.
CGCTGCTCGAGGTCGCCCGCTCGGTCTACATCGACCCGAAGTTCGAGCCCGCCGCCGCCGCGAAGGTCGTCATGGAGGGCGCCAAGGCGCGCGCCAACGAGGCGCGCAAGGACGCCGAGCGAGACCTCGAGGCGCTCGATCTGCCGGCGCGCGAGGCGGAGCAGCGCCTCCGCCGAGCCGCGCGCGGCGCCGAGCGCGAGGAGATCCTGCTGGCGCTCGACGAGCTCGGCGCCTGGTACCGGGACCTCGTGGTGGTCGCCGCCGGTGCTCCGGAGGTCGCCATCCACGTCGACCGCCTAGCGGAGCTGGAGGAGGACGGAACGCGCGAGCGGATGCCCGGCGCCGAAGCGGCCGCAGAACGCGTCCGCGAGACGTGGCGGCTGTTCGAGGAGCTCCAGCTCCAGGCCGGGCTGGCGCTCGAGGCGCTCTTCGTCCGGCTCAGACGCGAGCTGGCCTCACCTGTCGCGGTGTGAGAGCCGTGTGACCGCCGTGTGAGCCGCGCCCTCGAGTGTGGGGTTGCGACCACAAGGCAGGAACCATGCGCGCTGCCCGGCGGCGCCCCCAGCCGTGGCGGCTTCCCGCCGGGGATGCGGCGGAGGCCCGCCGTGCGGTCGCCGGTCTGACTCCTTCCTGGTCGCGCTCGTGTCGAGCAGTCTCAGGGAGTCAACCTCGGTCCGTGCGACAGACCGAACTCACAAGGAGGAACACCGTGCACGCAAAGACACTGACGAAGATGCTCGCTGCGACTGCGCTAGCCGTCGCCGGGGCTGCTGTCGCCGGGATCATCGCGATCCTCTGAAATCCCCGGAGGCGAATACCGCCTCCACGGGCGAACGCGACAACAAGGCGAAGGCCGGGCTCATATGCCCGGCCTTGGCGTTTCTCTGTGATCCCGATGTCAGCGGCCGAGGAGCTCGATCAGCTCGTTCGTGCCGTCATCGCCGTCTGACGAGACCGGGATCCGCTCCACACCGGCGAGCTCCAGCGTCCCGCCCGTCGTGAAGATACCTTTGGTCAGGTCGATCAGCCGCACCAACTCGCGGGGCCAGGAACCGCGCTCGCCACGTTTGATCTTGACTACCGGCGTCGTTCCCTCCCCCTCGGAGGTGATGGCGAACGCGACCACCCGGTCGGCCGTCGCTGCAAGCACGAACTCTCGCGGGAGCGACTTCGACCGCCGCGGTCGAGCCATCTCGATCAGCACCAGGCCCGTCACCACCCCGAACAGCGAGGGCGCCTTCCCCTGGCGCAGCACGCCTGCCGCGATCACCTCATCAGCGAGCCAGCCGCTCTCGTTCAGGCGACGCGTGAACGCTCCCGGCACGCCAAATTGGACTGCAATCGTGCCGGAGTCGCTCTTCTCGGCGATCCGCGCACCCCTGCTCGGCCACAGGCCTATAGCCAGGTCCACAACCACACCCCACATCACGCTGCTCCTTTCGTTGTTGCGACCATGTCGACGAGCTGCCGAAGCGCCGCCTCGTGCGCGGGCTCGACCCAGTAGCTCGTCCTGGCCTTCATGAGCCCGGCGCGATACAAGAGCGTCAGGGACATGCGGCCCGCTCGCGGCGGCTCGACGCCGATCTCGATGATGTCGGCGGCCGCTACGCGGATACCGTCACCGGTGGTGACCTCGAGGATGCCGTCGGCGAACCTGGCACTGCCGCTCGGCCAGATCGCGAGCTCAGGGATCGTCGTTGACGTGGGCATTTGGGTCTCCTTTCAGTTGTCGAATGTGGGCTTCTAGTACGCGGTGACGCTGCTCATGCGTGTCGCTGTGATCACGACGTCCTCGGCCCAGCCGTTCAACGCCGTACAGAGGATGTGAACACTGACTCCACCCGTCTGGATTGCCCCGGTGAGGTGCAGAGTGCTCACAGCCCCGCCGGCCGGGTTGCTGAGCGTTGCGCGCGACACATCGAGCAGGTCTGGCCCGGCATAGAGACCGCAGACTGCGCTCGCGAGGGTGCCCTGAGTGCCGATCACGAGCTTCGCGGAGATCAGATTCTTCCCACTGACCACGACCGCACCGACGACCGTGTTGATCGACACCGCCTTCAGAGCGGGGCGCGTCAGGACGACGACCTCGCTCGGCCCGGCGTCGCCTTTCGGGCCCTGGATTCCGGGTAGGCCCATGGCGCCCGGTGCGCCGGTGTCGCCTTTGTCGCCCTTCGGCCCTTGCGCGCCGGGATCGCCCTTCGGCCCCTGTGGGCCGATGGGCAGCTGGCCGGCCTTGAAGTCGGCGGCCAGCAGCGTCCCGTTCTTCACCTTCGGGCCGGTGACCGCATTCTTCTTGAGCTGCGTCGCGCCGACCGAGTTTCTCGCCAGGATCAGGTTGCCGGCCGCGTGACCGAGCGGAGTCGAGCCGAAGACGGCGACGACGAGGGCGGTCGCGGCGAGAATCGTGGCGGTCCGAGACTTGAACATTGTGCTTCTCCTTTGAGCGCTGTTAACCGACCGCGATCGCGGCAGGATGGTTCTCACCGGACGCGGCCGGCCGGCCGTCGTCGTCTACGCGGCGGCCTCGAGCTTCGCCTGCTCGGCGCCGGCGATCATCGCGCCGGCGACGATCCCGAAGGCCGCCGTCCACGCCCGCTCATACTCGGGGCTCCAGGCGGGGCCCGCAATCTCGGCCATCGACGCGAGCAGGACCTCGCCGACGACGGGATAGTGCTCCGGTTCGGCCCCGTACGCCACGTGCCGCGCCCCGAGCTCATGGAGCTTCGGGACGATCGCGTCGAGGTTGCGTAGCGACTTCCTCAGCAGGACGAGCGTGCCGAGAAGCATCGCCTTCTGCTTCTTCAGATCGGTGCCGGCGAACAGTGGCTTCACCGCAGGCGCGGCGGCGAAGAGCCGCGCATAGAAGACGTCCATGAGCTCGTCACCCCGCGGGGCGATGGCGTCGAAGCTCGTTTCGAGTGCTTCCAGGTCGAGGTTCATCGGATCTCCTGTCTCGCAATGCACGGACAGAAAGAGACTCCTCGACAGGGCGTGCCGACGACAGGCAGCTAGCCGCAGGTCGGCTGACGGTTTTCCGCCAGACTCCTAAAAGAGGGCTTGGCGCAATATCGCTGAGCCGCCGGGCCGCGCTGCTCGCCCCAAGGCCGCGTCCTCGGTCGCGCCCGTATAGCTCCGCATACGAACACTCCCTGCGTCCTTGCCTCGGAACGACCATCGCACCCCGACGACGAGCGCTATTACGCCAAACCCTCTAGAGGCCGAGCAGCGCAAGCACGGCAAGCACACGGCGGTTTGTGTCCTCCGTGTCCGGCAGCCTGAGCTTCTGGAAGATCGCCTGCACGTGCCGTTCGACTGCCCGAGGGCTGAGGTACAGCTGCTTTGCGATCGCTCGGTTCGAGCGACCCTCGGCCAGGAGCGTCAGCACCGCGCGCTCCCGATCGGTGAGGTCGTCCAGAACGGAGTGGCGGTGTCCTCCGACCAGACTCTTGACGACCTCGGGATCGAACGCGGTTCCACCCTCTCCAACACGCTCGACCGCATCGACGAACTCGGCGACGTCCCGCACCCGGTCCTTGAGGAGGTAGCCAACGCCTGAAGCGTTCTCGCCGACCAGCTCCAGCATGTAGGCGGGCTCGAGGTGCTGGGAGAGGACGAGCACGGCGACCTCGGGATACGAGCGCCTGATGTTCGCCGCCGCCACGAGCCCGTCGTCGGCGTCATTCGGCGGCATCCGAACGTCCACGATCGCGACGTCGGGGCTGTACGACCGAACCTTGAGCAGCAGGTCGTCGGCATCGCCGCTGCGGCCGACGATTTCGTGACCGGCCTCCTCGAGCAGCGAGGCGATGCCCTCACGCAGGAGCGCGTTGTCGTCGGCGACGACTATGCGCAGCGGCCGCCGCGTATCCACGAGGCCTCAATCGGTGTAGTTTCAGATGTAGCGATGACGAACCTCCAGCGGACTCAGAAGCGGTTCGCTGACACGCGAGATCTCCAGAGTATGGAGCACGCGGTCGCACGAATCCTCGCGGAACTGGAACGGCCTGTCGAGGTCTACGCGGCCGTGCTCGAGGCCGTCGGCAGCTCGCTCGGATGGGAACTCGGAGCGGTGTGGGAAGCCGGCCCGGACAACGGCCCCCTACGCTGCGTCTCCACCTGGCATGCCGGAGAGGGCGCCCCGGAGTTCGAGGCGCTCAGCGAGCGGATCACGCTCGCGTCGGGCGTGGGGCTGCCGGGCCAGGTACACGCCTCGACGGAGGCGATCTGGATGGTCGACGCCCCGACCGACGCCAACTTCCCCCGGGCTGACGCCGCCCGGCGGTCCGGGCTGCACGCCGCCTTCGGCTTTCCGCTCCAGAGCCCACGCGGAGTCGTCGGGGTGATGGAGTTCTTCTCACGCGAGCTGCGCGAGCCGGACGAACGGCTGCTGCAGACGATGCGGGTGCTCGGCAGCCAGGTCGGTCAGTTCGTCACGCGGCGCCATGCCGAGGAAGAGGTGCGCAGCAGCGAGTCGCGGCTGCGCGCAATGCTCGAGGCGGCGCTCGACGCGGTGGTGACGATGGACCACCGCGGGCGGGTCATGGGCTGGAACCATGCGGCCGAGGCCACGTTCGGCTATCGGTCGCACGAGACCTTGGGTCGCGACATGGCTGACCTGATCGTGCCTCCGGCCCTCCGCCCTGCTCACAGGGCCGGACTCGCCCGCTTCCTGGAAACGGACGAGCCCGTCATCCTCGACCGGCATCTCGAGCTCACCGGCATGCACAAGAACGGCACCGAGTTCCCCGTCGAGCTCACGATCACGAGGATCGGGCTCCCCGGGCCGGCGACGTTCACCGGGTATCTGCGCGACATCACCGACCGGAAACAGGCGGAGGAGGATCTGCGCGCGTCACGGGCACGCCTGGTCGAGGTCGCCGATGCGGAGCGGCGCCGGATCCAGCGCAACCTCCATGACGGCGCGCAACAGCGGCTCACCGCGGTGCTGCTCAGCCTGGGCCGGCTCCGAGAGTCACCCGAGGAGCGCGATGAGCTGCTCGACGGCGCCATCGAGGAGCTTGCCGCCGGCTTGCAGGAAATCCGCGAGCTCGCCGGAGGCCTGCACCCCGCCGTGCTCTCCGAGCGCGGACTCGCCACGGCGTTGAAGGCACTCGCGCTGCGCGCACCGGTGCCGGTCGAGCTGCAGGCGCTGCCGGAACGGCGCCTGCCGGAGCAGGTCGAGGCCGCGGCGTACTACGTGGTGGCTGAGGCGCTCGCCAATGTCCACAAGCACGCTCAGGCCAACCGTGTGGTCGTGCGCGCCAGCGCCGAGGACACGTCACTCGTGGTGGAGGTCGTCGACGACGGGGTCGGCGGAGCCGACCCGGCGGGCAGCGGCCTGCGCGGCCTCGCCGACCGGATCGAAGCACGCGGCGGCCGGCTGACCCTCACCAGTCCGAGCGGGGCCGGTACGAGCCTCCTCGTCGAGATCCCGGTCAGCTAACCGTCGCGAGATGGGACGGTTCTCCGCCTCGCTTAGCTCACCTCGTCGCAGACGACGAGGACAGCGTTGCGCCCGGTCGTGGCCGGGCGCAACGAGTGTCCTCAGAGTGTCGTGCGTCAGTTCGCCGTGATCGCTCCGAAGAGCCCGTGCTGCTGGTCGGACGGGCCCGCGGCGAAGTAGAGCGAGTTGGTCGGACCGGCTGCCGACCCGTTTCCGAAGGCAATCGCCCAGAGTCCGTCGATCGCGATCGGGGCGCCGCCGGCGCGGCGGAGCTGGCCCTTGTAGACCCACCTGGGGCCACGCTGCGTGTACGCGCTGATGCGGCCGTTGCCGAAGTTGCCGACCAGAAGATCGCCGCTGAAGAGGCCGTAGTTGGCCGGGGCGAGCGCCAGCCCCCAAGGGGCGTTGAGAGGCGCGTTCTTCTTGCCGCTGTTGATAACACGTGCCACGAGGTATCCGTCAGGCGTGAACTCGCTCACGTAGGCCTTGCCAGGAAGCGGCACGTCGTCGTGCCTGGCAGCGTCCTGCTTCGCGTACGTCACGAAGATGTTGCCGCCGAGCTCCTGGATTCCGAACGGCGCGAAGCCCTTGGCGATCGTGGCGTCCCGGAAGCCGCCCGGTGCGTTGATCCTGTTGAACGACGCATCGAAAACGTCGACGCGCCCGTTGTGGAAGTCGGTGGCGTAGAGGCGGTCGTTCGCGGTCGCGAGACCCTTGTAGACGGCGCCGACACTCGACCGGTCGGCACCCACGACGGCGGCGGTGCCGTTGACCGACGGCGTCCACCCGAGGATCGTCCCTGCTTCGGTCGAGAACAGGAACCGCGACGCACCGCTCTTGCCGTTCTGGCTGATGGAGAAGTCGGTCGCGCTGCCGTTGAAGACCGTGCCCGTGGGCCCGCCAGGGACCGAGACCGTCAGCGGAGTCTTGGCCCCGGTGCCGCTATAGAGCGTCGACTCGCTCGTCCCGTTGTCGGAAACCCACCAGGGCGTCGTCGGGCCGGCGCTCAGCCCCCAGCCGTTGACGAGTGTGCTGTCCGTCGCGGCTGCTGCCGTCGAGCTGCTGTCGGATACCAGCGGCTGGACGGTGTAGACGTTCGACGGGTCGAAGGCGCGCGCTGCGCCCGCGAGGGCGGCAACGGCAAAGACGGCGGCTGCAAATGCAAGCAGCCTCAAGGAGATTCGGGACATCGGGGACTCCCTTTCTTGGGGACACGAGTTCGGTGTTGGGCCGTAGCGCATTTGCTCAACCTGGGCGACACAGCGTGTGCGGCCCACAGAAAAAGCGTGCCGTTCCGGATGCACCCCGGCATCGGCGCGCGCCTTGATCTGGGCACCCGGGTAGCCCGACTCCTCGGATTGCGGCTAGCGGGAATGACGGCCCCAGAGCAGGCGGCTTACCGGGCAGGACGCCCGGCTAACGCGCGATCACCGGTGCGTCGTCGCGCCCGCACGCGGAAGGTCGCTACCGCCTGAAATGGCTAGAGTAGGCGTCCTGCCGACGTAGCTCAGCTGGTAGAGCACTTCACTCGTAATGAAGGGGTCCCCGGTTCGAGTCCGGGCGTCGGCTCTAAAAGTCTTGCTCAGTGCTACTTTTGTCGGCCAATCGGGCGACGATGAGCACTTTCACGTGTACTGAAAGGGTTCCGTTCGAGCTAGGCGCGCGCCGTCGGCCTATTTGCAGGATTTCTGGACGCTTAGGGCTTCCCGCCTTTGCTCCACGACCTGGGAAAACGTCCACCAGCCGTCCACGAACTTGAAGTCCTCGCCGTGAAACAACGGGGAGGCTCGTCGCTCAGTCACGGCCGGCGTCCAGACGCAGGTAACCGAGCGCCGGATGCATGCGCGGCAGTTGGCGCCGTGAAAGACGCGCTTGGCGACGACGCGTTCAAGGCCGCCGCGCTACGCCGGCGCAACTCGGCGGCTAGAAGATGCCGTCGAATGCGGTGGAAAGGACCGAGTCCGCGGAGCCGCGGGCACTAGTTTCCAGGGCTCCCTCGGCGTAGACTCGATCGTCCCGGTGAAGCGCACGGGCGCGATCTGGTGGGCGGTGCTTGCGGTGGGTGTGCTCTTGCTCGCCGCGTCGAGTTGCGGGGGCGGCGACGAGGCCAAGCGCACGGAGGGCGGGACGCTGCGGATCAACCTCGCCTCCGACACCGACCACGTCGATCCGGCGCTGGCCTACTACTCGGTCTCCGTCCAGTTCCTCTACGCGGCCTGCGCGACGCTCCTCAACTACCCGGACAAGCCTGCGCCCGAGGGGTCGCGCCTCCAGCCTGAGGTCGCCGAGACCATGCCGACAGTTTCGGACGGCGGGAGGACGTACACGTTCACCGTCCGGGACGACTTCATGTTCTCGCCGCCGTCGAACGAGAAGGTCACGGCCGACCATTTCAAGTTCGTGATCGAGCGGAACCTGAATCCGAAGCTGCAATCGCCATCGGCCTCCTTCATCAGCGACATCGTGGGTGCGCAGGCGTATGCGGCCGGTAAGACGAAGGGCCTCACCGGCGTCACGGTCGACGGAAACAAGCTGACGATCCGGCTTACCAGGCCCGCGCCAGACTTCCTCAGCCGCATCGCGATGTGGTTCTTCTGTGCGGTGCCGAAGGGAACGACGGTCGATCCTCAGGAGGAGCGGCCGGTCCCGACGGCGGGTCCCGTATTACGTCGAGTCCTGGACGCCGAAACGGCAGTTGGTTCTGAAGCGGAACCCGAACTACACGGGCGATCGCCCGCACTCGCTGGATGAGATCCGCTATACGGCGTCGGTCGACCAGAGGCAGTCCGTGCTCCAGATCCGGTCCGGCGAGGCGGACTACGTGGGCGACGGAATTCCGCCGTCGTCTAACGCCGAGCTCGGTGGCGAGTTCGGGCCGGGAAGCGAGGCGGCGAAGAAGGGCAAGCGGCAGTTCTTCGTGCACACCACCCTCGCGTTCCAGTACCTCGGCCTCAACACACAGCGGCCCCTCTTCGCCGAGGCGAACATGCGCAAGGCCGTCGCGTACGCGATCGATCGTGCGGCGCTCGTGCGGCTGCTCGGTGCGTTTGGGGGCGAGCCGACCGACCAGTACCTCCCGCCGGGGATACCCGGGTACGAGGACATCGACCTATACCCGCTCGACAGGCCGGACGTGGAGAAGGCAAAGGAACTGACCGGCGGCAAGACCGGGAAAGCTGTCCTCTACACCTGCAACCAAGCTCCCTGTCCCGAACGGGCGCAACTAATCCAGCAGAACCTCAAGGCGATCGGGATCGACGTGCGGATCAAGCAATTCCCGCGCAACGTCCAGATTACAAAGCAAGGGACGAAAGGCGAGCCCTTCGACATCACCGACGAGGGCTGGTTCGCCGACTACCCAGACCCGTACGACTTCATCAACAAGCTGCTCGACGGGCGCACGATCCAGGCGTCGAACAACGTCAACATCTCGTACTTCGATCACGCCGGCTACAACCGCAAGATGGACGAGGCGGCGAGTCTCACGGGAGATGCGCGGGCCACCGCGTACGCCCAGCTCGACGCAGACATCGCCGGGAACGCCGCTCCCCTCGTCGCATGGGGCGATCCCGAACTGGATCGACTTCTTCTCATCACGGGTCGGCTGTCATCTCTGGCACCCCGTCTACACCATGGATCTCGCTGCGCTGTGCCTCCAGGACTAGCGATAGGCGTTCAGGACGCGCGCGAGGGGCCGGGTTGACCCCGGCCCCTCGCCCGACACGAGTCCGGGCGTCGGCGGAGAAAGGCCTGCTCAGACGTCAGGTGACTCGGCGGGCGAATGACTTCACGACCACTCCGCCGCCCGACCGAAGCGAGATCGAGCCGCGGAGCTTCAGGCCGCGCGTGCGCTTCGGAATGCGCCAGGTGCAGAAGGCAGAGCCACGCCGGAAGCCGCGAGCCACGCCCCGTAGCCCTGCGGTCCCTAGCGCGCAGCGCACACGACACGGCTCCGTGCCCGATCGCCTGCTGATCGGCGGTCACAACCCGAAGGCGTACCGTGAAGAGCCGGCCACTCTTCGGGCTCGCGGGTGTCATCGTGAACGAGTCGACCAGCAACGCCGCGCGTGTCGGCTGGGGAGCCGGCCTCGGGGTCGGCCTCAGCTGGGGAGCCGGAGCCGGTGGCGTCGCCGGCGGTGGCGGCGGAGTCGGTGGCGGCGGAGGCGGAACGGGAGCGCCCGGCTGCGTGACGGACAGGCACGCCTTCGTAACGCCTGCGATGCAGGGCTGCCAATCGGGAGCGCCGTCCTTTGCCTGAGCCGCGTACTCGGGCGTGTCGACGACCCCCGGGTTGGTGGCCCTGGTGACCCCTCCGCCGGACGGGCTCATCGTGTAGATCGCCTGTGGCCCAGGCCAGGGACCGGTTTCGTAGTCCACGATGCTGTAGGCCGAGAACGCAAGCCGCGTGCCGTCCGGCGACCAGACGGCGTCGCGCTCGTACGGGTCGAGACGTCCACGCGTGTTTGTCACGTTGACCATCGTGTTCGCGACGAGGTCGGCGACGTAGATGTCCGACTGACAGTCGCCCGCCGCACAGAGGCTCCAATGCCCGCCGGAGAGCGCGATCTTCGTGCTGTCCGGAGACCAGTCGAGGCCGCTGCGCTCGGAGGCGCCGGATCCGAACGCCACGTCGCCCGAAATGGCCGCCACTCGAGTCTTCCCACTGCCGTCCGGGTTGATCAGATACACGCCCCAGCCGTCCGGGCAGGAGTCGACGAACGCGATCTTGGACACGCCGGCAGGTCGGCCCCAGTCAAGATGGAACTTCGCGCAGTAGCTGTTGGTGATCTGTCTCTTGCCGGTCCCGTCAGCGTTCATCACCCAGCACCTCAGTGTCGGCCTTGTTGTCCGCAGCTGACTTCATGTAGGCGACCTGGGTCCCGTCGGGCGACCACGAGGCCGACCAGGCCGATATCCCCTGGGTGACCTTCCTGACGTTGCTGCCGTCGGCGTTCATCACATAGAGGTCCGCATACCCGAAGGCCGGATAGCCGGAATAGAGGAGCCTGTTCCCGTCGGGCGACCACACGGGCGCAGCCTTGTCGTTCAGCCAGTTCAATCCGGACGCGTCCGGATTGACCGTGTGGAGGCCCCAGTACCCGGCCCTGCCCGGCACGCGGCGGTCGAACGAGATCATCCCGTTCGCACCCGGGAACGCCGCCAGGCTCGGCGCGAGCGAGCACCGCGCCGAGCATCAAGGCCACCAGGTTCGCGAGGGCTCCCCGCGCAATTGCCCGCTTCAACATTCGAACCGCCTCCTTGAATCGTCTGGACTGCCTTGTGCCGTCCAACTGAGAGGCAGCTTCGGAGAGGCGAATACGGGCCGACTAAAGGGCGACTAAGGCCGCCTTCTCAACGTCGCGACGCGCTGTTACCGTCAAAGGTCGATAGCGGTGCCACCCTCGGCAGATCTGGAGTTCCGGATCCTCGGCCCGCTCGAAGTTTGGGCGGGAGGCGAGTCGTTGCCGCTCGGCGGCGCCAAGCAGCGAGCGACGCTCGCAGTCTTGCTCGTGCACGCGAACGAGCCGGTCTCGACCGACCGGCTGGTCGAGGCGCTCTGGGGTTCGCATCCTCCGGGGACAGCGAAGACAGCCCTGCAGGGCTACATCACGCACCTCAGGCACCTGCTTGAGCCGGACAGGAGGAAGCGCGCTGCCGGCGAGGTGCTGGTGACGACCCCGGCCGGCTACGTGCTGCGGGTGGCGGAGGGGGCGCTCGACCGTGATCGGTTCGAGGTGCTCGCAGCGCAGGGTCATGATGCGCTCGTCGCCGGCCGCGCCGCTCAGGCGGCCAAGCTCTTTCGTTCCGCCCTCGAGCTCTGGCGCGGGCCTGCGCTGGCCGAGTTCGCCTACGAAGGGTGGGCACAGGTCGAGACAGGGCGGCTCGCGGAGCTGCGTCTGGTCGCGCTCGAGGAGCGGATCGAAGCCGAGCTCCAGCTTGGCCGCCACGCCGAGCTCGTATCCGAGCTCGAATCGGTCGTCTCCGAGAACCCGCTTCGCGAACGTCCGCGCGCCCAGCTGATGCGAGCCGCTCTACCGGGCTGGGCGCCAGGCCGAGGCGCTCGAGGTCTACCAGCAGACGCGGCACGTACTGGTGGACGAGCTGGGAATCGATCCGAGCCAGGAGCTGCGGGAGCTCGAAGCGGCGATCCTCCGTCAGGACGAGAAGCTTGCCCCGCCGCCGCTACGGGCCCTGCCCGAAGGGCACCGTCACGCTCATGAGCACGGATGTCGAGGGATCGCACGCGATTGCTGAACGAGCTAGGCACCGAGCAATACGCGCAGGCGCTTCAGGATCACCGACAGCTGCTTCGGGAAGCCTTCACGCGTCAAGGCGGGGTGGAGGTGGACACGCAGGGGGATGCGTTCCTCGTCTCCTTCTCGCGACTGCCCCTGCCGCGGTGCGGGCGGCGGAAGCGGCGAACGAAGCGCTGGCGTCCGGGCCGATCCGGGTGCGGATGGGAATACACACCGGCGCGCCGCTCGCTGACCGCCGACGGTTATGTCGGCGTCGACCTACACCGGGTAGCCCGAATCGCCGCAGCCGGCCACGGAGGGCAAGTGTTGCTCTCGGAGGCGACCGCCCGCCTGCTGGAGGAAACAGAGCTCGTCGACCTCGGCGAGCACCGGCTCAAAGACCTGACCGCCCCAGTGCGCCTCTACCAGCTCGGTGAGGAGGCGTTCCCAGCGCTGAAGACGCTCTATCAGACGAACCTTCCCGCGCAGCCGACGCCACTGGTGGGCCGTCAACAGGAGCTGGGAGAGGTGCTGGGGCTGCTCTCCGAGGCTCGGCTCGTCACGCTCACCGGCGCGGGCGGATCGGGAAAGACGCGGCTCGCGCTGCAGGCTGCAGCCGACCTCGTCGAGAACTACCCGGACGGGGTCTGGTGGGTCTCGCTCGCGCCCCTCCGCGACGTCGAGCTCGTGGAGCCGACGATCGCCCAAGTCCGTCGGCGCCAGGTATGGCCTCGTCGAACACCTGCGCGCTCGGCACGCGCTGCTCCTGCTCGACAACTTCGAGCAGCTTACTTGGGGCCGCCCCGCGTGATCGCCGAGCTGCTCGCCGGGGCTCCCGACGATGCGCGTATTGGCCACGAGCCGCGAGCGGCTCGGGATCGCTGCCGAGTACTAGTACTGGGTGCCGGCAATGGCTCCGGTCGAGGCGGTTGCACTCTTCACCGCGAGGGCGCGTGCAGCTTGCGCTCGGCCTTCGAGGCCGACGAGATGCCGTCCGCGAGATTTGTCGACGGCTCGATGGGCTCCCACTCGCGATCGAGCTCGCTGCGGCGCGGATGCAAGGTACTTCGTCCCGAGCAGATCCTGGAACGGCTCGGCAAGAGTCTCGAGCTTGCTCACCACAGGCGCCCGCGATGCGCTGCCGAGCGCCAGCGAACGCTGCGGACGACGATCGAGTGGAGTTACGAGCTGCTCTGAGCGAGGTCGAGAAACGGATGTTCGGCCGCCTGGCAGTTTTCGCCGGCAGCTTCTCACTCGAGGCCGCCGAAGAGATCGTGCGGGGTCAAAGTCGACGTGCTCGCGTCCCTGGTCGACAAGAGCCTGCTCCGCGAAACCGCGGACCGACGCTTCTTCATGCTCGACACGATCAGCGAGTACGCGCGCGAGCGTCTCGGCCAGTCCGATGAGTTGCATGCCATGCGAGACGGGCACGCGCACAGCTTCCTTGCTCTTGTCGAGCGCGCCGGGGCGGAGCTGCGTGGTGACGCACAGGGCCGGTGGCTCGCGCGATTGCAGCAGGAGCACGCGAACCTCCTCGCCGCGCTCGCCTGGCTGCGCGACAGCGGCGATGAGGCGCACCTCCTGCGGATGGCGACAACTCTCTTCGACTTCTGGGCCTCCAGGGATCCCAGGGAGGGCCGGAGGTGGCTGGCCGCGGCACTCGTAAGCGGCCATGCGGGGCTCGGCGGCTCTCAGGTCGAAGGCGCTCTCCAGGGCCTCGTTATATCGCCATCCAGCAGGGTGACTATGAAGAGGCACGCGTGCTGGGCGCGCAATGCCTCTCCCTCGCAGAAGAGGCGGGAGACCTAGAGGCGCTTGCCGACGCCCTCCACACCGTTGGCATCGTTGCCGCCCAAGCGCACGATTACGACCGCGCCGAGGGCCTGTACCGGAGGTCTCTTGCGACCGCTCGCCGGCTGGGGGACGCAGTCCCGCGTGGCGGGCACCATAGGAAACCTCGGTGAGCTTGCGCTGATTCGTGGCGAGTATCGACGGGCGAGGACACTTTCGCAGTGGAGCGCTCGCCTGCTCGATCGGTGCGGAGATCAAACGACGCTCGCCGTGGCACTCGCCAACGCCGCTCTCGCGGCACTGGAACTCGGAGAGGCGAAAGAGGCAGGTGCCTTTCTCGCGGGGAGCCTGGAGCTCTTCGACGAGTTGGGCGTCGTGGACGGAGTCGCCATCTGCCTGGAGAGTTTCGCGGCGCTCGCCTGCGTGGAAGGGGAAACGGATCGAGCCGCGTGCCTCCTCGGCGCAGCCGCGGCCCTGAGGGAGGAGCACGGTCTCGCGCTCGGCGCCGCCGAGCGCCGCCTGCATGAACGGACGAGCCGTGACGTGCACCTGGCGGACGCCGCGGGCGCTACGGCACACGGGGATGCGATGGCGCCCGAACAAGCCGTCGCGTACGCGCTTCAGCGATCCTCGAATTTGCCGGCGGGATCGTCAACTTCCTCACGACGCCGGGGCGTGTGACGCGGAGATCTACTTAGCGATGTTGGTCACCGGCGTTGTCCTCATGACGGCGAGCTACACCGGCGGCGAGAGCACGAGACAGCCAAGCGAGTGAATGGGCAAGCAGGGCGGCACCGCGTGCTTCAGCCTTCATGCAGACACCGATCAGTCGATCCCGGGCTCGCCGCCGCCCGACGAGAAGGGGAATAGCCGCCCCGGCGCTCTCTGCATCTCGGGGGATCGACAAGAGGAGCGAGCCGGGTTGGAAGGAATGCGCTCCAAAGGGCCGTTTCCTGCTCTGACAACGACCGAGACGTCCACCAGCCGTCCACGAGGTTGTCCTCTCGAGTCACGTCCGGTCCGTTCCAGGCCGACCGATCCCCGGATGGAAAGCGTCCTGAGATGGCTGGAATGGACTGGAGCGGACATCCGTCCATCACTCGTAATGAAGGGGTCCCCGGTTCGAGTCCGGGCGTCGGCTTCGCCCGATTTGCAGGGATTTCTTCTGCGCCGGCAGCGTCTGCCGACTGCCTGAGGGTACGCAGGGGTACATCCCGGGCACCGTTCACGGTTTGTGAAGGGGTCCCATGATTGGCGCGACTCATGGTGATTTGCAGGCAATTCGCGACCGGGTTGATGACGGCGGCCGACGGCGGCATGCCTAGCCGTACCCCGCTGGGTGACGCAGTTCCCCTGGCGAACGCTTACCTCGGCGCTTCGCTCGTCTCGTCCGGGGAAGGTGCGATCCTCATGCGCGCGGGCCGGCCGGCGCTGCCATCGAGGTCACTCTGGGTCGTCGGTTGCGGCGAGCGCGAGCGCCGCCGCCTCGTCGAGCGACAGCTCCCATCCGCGCTGGATCTCGGCGTCCGCGTCGGCGCCGAGCGACGCGCGAATGGATTCGACCGTTCGCTCGAACCAGGCTCCCTCGAAAGAGTTCCGAACCGAGCCGAGCTCCTCCTGCAGTCGCGAAGCCGCTCCGGCGAGACGTGCTGCCTCGTGCATCTTTTCCCGCGCCACCGCAAGCCCGACGGAGACGTCAAGGCCAGCGCTCGCCACCGTTTTCGCGTCGACCTTCATGCTCGTGTCGAGTGCGACGCGCAGGCTCGACGCGGCGGAGGTGAGCCTGCCGAGCTGAAGCTCGGCGAAGGCGACGTTGCAGAGCGCAAACGCCATCCCCCATTCGTCCCCGAACTCGCGACGCAAGGCGCTGCTTCGGCCGCAGAGCTCGACGGCCCGCTCCCAGTCGCCGGACTGACTAGCGGCGTCGCCAAGGTTGTTCAGCGCGATCGCGCCGTTCCAGCGATCGCCGATGCGCTCGGCGAGCTCGGCCAGTTCCGTATAGATCGCATTCTGTTGTACGACATCGCCGCGGGCCGAGGCGGTCTTTCCGCGCTCCCGAAGGGCGTCGGCCATTCCTTGCTCATCGCCGATGGCGGCGAACGCTGCGTAGGCTGCGTCGGAATGTCCGGCCTGGCCCGGGACGTCGCCGATGCGCTCGGCGATCACGGCGGCACACTCGTGTGCGCGGCCGAGCAGGCCTTGCGGCTGATCGGTCGCGCGCGGCAGGATCGCGTCGAGCCAGGCCTTCGCCTCGGCGAAGCCGCCCCGAAGCCAGAGGTAGAACGACAGTCCGTCCCACCAATTGCAGGGCGAGCGTGAGTTCGTGGTCGAGCGCGAAGTTCATCGCGGCGCGGACGTTGTCGTAGTCCGCCGCCATGCGCTCGACCCACCCCTGCTGGTCGGGGCCGTGCCGCAGGTGTAGATCGGCGCGCTCCGCAAACGACGCGAAGAACTCGGCGTGACGCAGCCTCAAGGGATCGGCCTCGCCGGACGCGTCGAGTTCGGCGGCCGCGAACTCGCGGATCGTCTCCAGCATCCAGTACCGATCGCCGCCCGCCGCCTCGCGGCTGCGGACAAGGCTCTTGTCGATCAGCGACTGCAGCGTGTCGACGTCCGCCGCGCACACGGCCTCGGCCGCCTCATACGTGCACCCGCCTACAAACACCGCAAGCCGCACGAACAGCCGCCGCTCTTCCGGCGCGAGCAGGTCGTACGACCAGCGGATGGTCGCGTCCAGGGTCTGCTGGCGCGGGTCGGCGTCTCGTCCGCCCTTGAGATCGACGCCCTCCCCGAGCCGCTCGAGCAGCTGCTCGGGCGAGAAGATCGGGATGCGCGCGGCCGCGAGCTCGAGCGCGAGCGGGAGGTTATCCAGGCGCGCACAAAGCTCCCCGATCGCGGGCGTCTCCTCGAACACCGGGCGCAGGGCGCGCGCCCGCGCCGTGAACAAGGCCGTGCTGTCGTGGTCGTCCAGCGACGGCACCATCCACGCGTGCTCGCCCTGCAGCTGCAGCCGCTCCCTGCTCGTCACGAGGAGCTTGGGCCCGCCGGCCTCGCGAAGTCGGGCGATATCGGTCGCAACTTGCGGGAGCAGGTGCTCGGCGTTGTCGATCAGCAAGAGCGCCTGCTTCGCGGCAAGCGCATCGACGAGCCTCTCCTCGACCGTGAACCCCGCGCGCTCCCGCACATCGAGCGCCTTCGCGACCGCGTCGAGCGCGAGCGCTGGGTCGCGCAGCGCGGCGAGCGAAACCCACCAGACGCCGTCGGGGACGTCCTCGGCGACCTCGGCCGCCGCTTGCAGCGCAAGCCGCGTCTTCCCCGTCCCGCCGGGACCGGTGAGCGTCAGCAGCTGGACGTCCTCGCGGCGCAGCAGGCGGACGACCTCGTCAAGCTCGCGCTCGCGGCCGAGAAACGGCGTCGCCGGGACAGGGAGGTTCGTCTGGTACAGCGTCTTCAAGCTCGGGAAGTCAGCGTCGCCCAGCTGGAAGAGGCGCTCCGGCGCCGAGAGATCCTTGAGACGGTGCTCGCCGAGGTCGCTGATGGCTCGCGCTCGACAAGCTGGGCTGTGGAGGCGGAGACGAGCACCTGCCCGCCGTGGCCGACCGCGGCGATCCTCGCCGCGCGATGGACGTCACCCCCGACATAGCCCTCGTCGGTGACGAGGGGCGTTCCCGTGTGCAGGCCAACGCGAACCCGGAGGACGGACGCGGAGTGCATGCTTGCGTCCATCCGCCGCCGCTGCGAGCGCGCCCGGCGCAGTCGGAAAGGCGAGGAAGAAAGCGTCGCCCTGCGTGTCCACCTCGACCCCGTCGTGGCAGGCGCATGCCTCGCGGATCAGGCGCCGGTGCTCGGCGAGCGCCTCCGCGTATGCATCGACGCCGAGCTCGTGTAGCAGCCTCGTCGACCCCTCGACGTCGGTGAAGAGGAAGGTGACGGTGCCGGTCGGGAGGTCGTCTCGCACCTGCGGTGATCATCCGCCGGGATCGATCTTGCGTCCAGTCCGCGCCCTCCAGCCACTACGACGTAGTCGCCTCACGTACGCGTCGGCGTGGGGGCGGCCCCTGAGCTGAGGTGGCCCCAGCGCGAAGGCCGAGCACCGCTCGTGCAACTATGCGAAGCATGGGAGGCGGAGTGAGAAGCTCCGGCTCGGTCGGCATGCGGCAAAGGGCAAGCAGTGGCGGCCAGTGTGGGGCTGCCGGCATCCCGAGCCACGACTCGCCGTCGCTTTCGACAGCCAGTCCACATGACCGACGCTGCGACGACGCTTCAGGTCGCGATCGTCCCTGCGCGACGCCCAGGTCGCGATCGTCCCTGCGAACGAAGCGAGCTGGGAGGATGCCGAGGGTACGAGGAGGGTACGGAAGCGTGACCACGCACGTCCGCGCCTCGGGCTCTAGCGATGCGTCTAGGTCACGCATTTGCAGCGAAAACGTCGCCGCGAGAGGACGCCGTTACCCGTCGTTCCGGTCGTCCGACTTCCCTCGTAATGAAGGGGTCCCCGGTTCGAGTCCGGGCGTCGGCTTCGTCGGTTTTGCAGGGCTTTCTTCTACGCGGGCAAAGGCTGCCGGCTGCCCGAGGGTACGTGGGGGTACATCTTGGTGTCTCTTCACGGTTGGTGAAGGGGTCGCGCGCTCGGGCGACCGATTAGGCGCTTTGCAGCTAGTTCGTCTGTCCCCGACGATGCCCGCGCGCGATGAGTCGAGCATCACCAGCTCCTCGTCGCCCTCCACCCAGGTGACGTGGCCGGGTGGCTGTCGAACACCTGGTTGGGCTCGATGACCACCTCCTCGCCCTCGTCGGTCCGGATGCCCATCCGTCCCGTGAGGACCACACCGCGGTGATACAGCTCGCACGAGGTGGTGCCGACCGGAGCGGCCGCCTCCAAGCTGGCAGTCGCCGACGCTACCGAGGCCTCTAGCGCTTCGCGGGCTCCCAGCGGACCGACTGGTCGTACCAGGGATCGTGCGTCACCCGTTTCTCCTCGAGCCCGTCGGCGTTTATCACGTAGATCTCCGCGTTTCCGTGGCGCTCGCTGTAGAAGGCGATCTGCGTCCCGTCCGGAGACCAGTCCGGGTTCTCGTCGCGGGCGCGGTGGTTGGTGAGTTGCACGCGGTCACTGCCGTCCGCGTTCATGACAAAGATGTCCGGCCGCCCTCTCGTGCCCTCGGCCTGGTACGCGATCTTCGTCCCGTCGGGCGAGTAGGCCGCGCAGGCGCAATGATGGGGTTCGTCTCTGACCCGCGTTAGCTTTCGCCGTCCGCTGCCGTCGGGGTTGATCGTGTACAGGTCAATCCGCGTCGCGGCTTTGTCGCCGAACTGCTCGTACAGGATCTTGCTGCCGTCGGGCGTCCACACCGGCAGCCACTTGTACGCGCCTCCGCGCGTGAGCCGACGCAAGCCGGTGCCGTCGGCGCGCATCACATAGATGTTCGTGTTGCCGCCGGTCTCCTTCCTCGCGCCGTTGAACGTGATCAGCTTGCCGTCCGGCGACCAGGCCGGGTTCTGGAACCAGTCGTCGTCCGTGCTGCGTCTGCGCGTGCGCGGCGTCCGGGTCAGCTGCCTGACGTCGCTGCCATCGATGTTGACGACGAAGATCTCCTGCGGGCGCTGGTAGCCGCCGGAGAAGGTCAGCTGCTGCCCGTCCGGCGACCAATAGAGGGTGCCGCGGTCGGCGACGCCGCGGACGACCAGCTCGCGCGCGCTGCCGTCGCTGTTCGCAAGATAGATCGCGTTCTTGCCGACATACGCGATCCTGCTCGTCGGGGTCTGCGAGGCGCCACTGCCGGTGGCTGCCAGAGCGAGGAGGGCCGCAGCTCCCGCGAGCACCCCGTATCGACGCACACGGCAAGTCTGCTCCCGTTCGCGCTCCCAGTCAATCGGTCGAAGCGGGCATCCGGCGCTCGAGATTGACGCCGCACTCGCCCTCCCGGCCTCGCTCGGGGCACGCTGCCGGAACGGTTCCATCATCGCAACAGGCAAGGGCCGCTCGGGACAGGGCTGAAACAGCCCCATTCCCACCCGCGCAGGCTGCGCTGGTCGACCAGCAGCTTGAGATCGCTCCGCTCACTCCCGTCCCGCTTCGGCGAGCTTGTGAATCGTCTCGGTCGCCCTTGCCCACGGGCACGTGAGCACGCCGTCGATGTGCGCGCGGTCTGGGTGCACGACGATGCGGCGCGGCGTTCCGGAGTGAGCCGGAGCCTCACCGACCGCGCCGACGGCGACGTCCGCCCAGGCTGGCGGTGCGACTCCCTCGCCGTCGCTCTCGGGGAACCTTGGGCCCGAGGCGACTGGCGAAGCTCGTTCCGGCGCCGAGTACGTCCGCGAGCTGGCGAGCCCAAGGGTCGTGCGCCGCTTCCTCGTTGGCGTCGGCTGTGCGAGGATCGGGGCGGATCTGACAGCGAGGAGCAGCCGATGCGCCGGTACGCCGACGAGCGGGAGGCTGCGGCAACGAGGCGGCAGGGTGGCCGCACTCGCCCCCCTGCCGTGTCGCCCTCGCCTGCCGAGCAGGTGTTGCTGCTGCAGCGCTCGGCCGGCAACCGCGCGCTTGTACGCCTGCTGGCTCCGACTGCCGCTGTGCTGCAGCGCTCCACCGACGACGACCTGGCGGCCGAGATCGCGCGGGCCGTGCGCGAGGAGGCTGCGATCCGCGGGCGACTGCAAGCCACGCGAAGCCAGGCCGAGCAGCTGGTCCGCCGGGCGCTGGGGAGAGAGCCGCCACTGCCCGTGCTGGTCGGGACAGAGGCTCAGAAGGCGGCGGCGCGCCGGGCCCGTGCCGCCTGGGTCACCGACGAACTGCAGAACCTGATCGACGACGGCTATTTCTCCGATGTCGACCGCGCAGAAGCGCTCGCCCGCCGCGACAAGATCTTGGAGATCGAGGAGGAGGCGCGCAGGGCCAAGACCAAGGTGAAAACCGCCAGGAACAAGGCGAAGAAAGCGAAGAAGCCGCCCCGCGGCGGAGGGGGCGGCGGCGGTGCGGAGGAGCCGGGCGCGAAGGCCGAGGAATCGGCGGCCAAGGCCGAGGAGTCGGCTGGCAAGAGCGCCGGCAAGGCCGAGCAGAGCGCCGCGTCGACAGCGGGCAAGGAGGCAGAGAGCGCCGCGGTCAAAGAAGCCGAGCAGGTCGCGGTCAAAGAGGCGGAGAGCGCCGCCGCCAAGGAGCTCGGCAAGGCCACCGCCGAGGCGGCGGCAAAAGGGTCGGAGAAGCTGTACAAGCGCGTGCTCGGGAAGATCGGCCGCGCCGCGCTGGAGCTGCTGATCCCCGACCCGACCGATGCGCTCGTGCTGATGTGGGACTTCGCCGGCTCCTACTTCGAGGCCTGGAACCGGATCAAGCGCGACAATCTGGAGAACGGGTTCGCGATCGGGCTCGCCGCCTACCTGATAGTCCCTAGGTGGGACTGGGCGCGCTACCACGCACGCACGACCGTGAGCAGAGACGTCGCCACCCAGGTCGTCGGCGCCGTCGGGATCGCGGAGAACGCGTACAACGAAGGGCTGGTGCGCGGCTTCATCTACGGCGAGAAGCACTCGAAGGCGCAGGCGGACAGGCTGCGCCAGCTCGTCTTCAACGCGCTCGTGAAGGCCGACCGGATGCCGGGGCACTACGAGGGCGACGACGTCTACACGTTCAGACGCGAGGACGTGTACGCGTTCGCGGTGGCGCTGCAGCCGACGGCGGTCGCCGTGCTGAAGGAAGCCGACCGCCGGCGGGAGGCCCGGATCCACAAGGAGCTGAAGGAGTCGGGCAGCGTCGGCATGAAGGTCTAGGCGGCTGGACCGCCACTGCGTGCGCGCGCAGGCGGTGGGCGTCGCCGTGGACTCCGAGCGCCGGATCAGGGAGGTACCTTCACGCGCGCGGCGGAGAGGGACCCCTTGCGTGAGCGTGCTCTCACTTGGAGGACGCCCACGTTCGTGCGACGGCAGGCGCGGAGTGCCGTAAGCGGATCCCCTAACGGCCACGAGATCCTTGGGTGGCCCGAGGCCGCGCCGATCCGAGGTCGGGTATTCAGCGCCTGGTCTTGTACCTGGTCAGGAGCACGCCGTCGGGAAACGTCCGGGTCTCCACCAGGTTCAGGTTCACCCAGTTGTCCAGGGCCGTGAAGAACGGCGTGCCGCCGCCCACCAGGACCGGGTGGGTGACGATCGCGTACTCGTCGATCAGCCCGGCCCGCATGGCCGCCGCGGCGAGGCTGGCGCCGCCGACGTCCATGGGACCGCCATCCTCAGTCTTGAGCCGGGTGATCTCGGTGACAGCGTCGCCGGTGACCAGGCGGGCGTTCCAGTCGACCGCGCTGGTCGTCGAGGAGAACACCACCTTCGGCATGTCCCGCCAGCGGCGGGCGAACTCGATCTGCGCCGGTGTGGCGCCAGGCTGCCGGTCGGCGGTCGGCCAGTGGGAGCTCATCGTCTCCCACAGTTTGCGCCCGTACAGCGCCAGGCCCGTCGCCCCCACTCGGTCCGACCACCACTGGAACAGCTCGTCGCTCGGCACGCTCCAGCCGAGGTCGTCGCCGGGCGCGGCGATGTAG
The DNA here is from genome assembly GCA_963738205.1 of uncultured Actinomycetes bacterium. Taxonomy (GTDB): domain Bacteria; phylum Actinomycetota; class Thermoleophilia; order Gaiellales; family Gaiellaceae; genus DATFQE01. The sequence goes on along the minus strand of CAVTVQ010000007.1, from coordinate 245,591 downwards.
CCGTCCAGGCTCACGTTCATGCCAAAGGTCAGTTTCCGCATGGCGTCAGCCTCCCGTGAGTCGGTATTCGGCGCACAGACCAACACGGCGCGGAAGATTCATCGGTCAGACCACACCGAGGGCCGGTTGACCACCGCGCCAAGCGGAAGTCTGTGAGAGAGCGCCACGGCGCGCCGAGGGTACGTGAGGGGTACGCCAGCGCGTGCACTTGCGTGCACGCGCGTCCACGCCCAGCTTCGCGCTTTCCTCTTATTTGCAGCGGAATCGTGCATGCCGAACGACACGGTTACCCCTCGTTCCTCTCGTCGGACTTCACTCGTAATGAAGGGGTCCCCGGTTCGAGTCCGGGCGTCGGCTCCTCTTCACCAAACGGTTTTCGGCTTCTGTCGTTCTCGCCCGAAGGGCCGTGAGCAGCAAGTAGTCAAGCTGGGCCCTCTTCCCCGTGTCCCCGGCCCCAATCGCACAGGCGGGCGGACGGGGTGGTCTTCGCGGTCCGACCGCCACTCCGCGCAGCCGGCGCCGGCGTCCGCTGCGGCCTCCACATCACGGAGACCGTCAGCGGGATCGTCTACTTCGCGGCCGCCGCGCAGCTCCGCCGCTACTCGGGCAACGTGATCGTCGGCAGCGAGATCAAGGGCTGGTTCTGGGTCGTCCGCCCCGACGGGCGACGCTACCGCGCGACACGGTTGCGGACGGACCTCCGCGCGTCCGCGTACAACCTCGAGGGTGGCAAGTACGTCGCGGGCTAGGATCGCGGGCGATGGCCGCCACTGGCCTCGACCGCGCGCAGGACATAGCCGACCGGATCGTCGCCAATGTCGAGCGCGTCGTGCTCGGCAAGACCGAGCAGATTCGGCTCGTCCTCGCGGCACTCGCCTGCCGCGGCCACGTGCTCCTCGAGGACGTTCCCGGGACTGCGAAGACGGTGCTCGCCCGCGCGCTGACGCAGTCGATCGAGGGCGCTCTGCCCGCTCGCATCCAGTGCACACCTGACCTGCAGCCGACCGACGTGACCGGGCTGTCGATCTACGACCAACGCACGCGAGAGTTCGTCTTCCGGCCGGGGCCGGTGTTCGCCAACGTCGTGCTCGTCGACGAGATCAATCGCGCGATGCCCAAGACGCAGTCGGCGCTGCTCGAGGCGATGGCCGAGCGTCAGGTGACGGTCGACGGCGTGACCAGGCCTCTGCCCGATCCGTTCCTCGTGATCGCAACCGAGAACCCGCTCGAGTACGAGGGCACGTTCCCGCTGCCCGAAGCGCAACTCGACCGCTTCTTCCTCCGGGCCTCGCTCGGCTATCCGGGGACCGAGAACGAGCTGCGCATCCTCCGTGACCAGCGGCGCGGGCACCCGCTCGAGCTCCTCGAGTCGGCCGTGACCCTCGACGACCTGCACGCGCTGAAGGACTCGGTCGCCGACGTCTACATGGACGAGCTCGTCGAGCTGTGGATCGTCCGGCTCGTCGAGGCGACGCGTACGCTCGACGAGCTCGTGGTCGGCGCCTCCGTCCGCGGCACGATCGCCCTCGCCCAGACGGCGCGCGCCTGGGCGCTCCTCCACCATCGGGAATACGTCGTCCCCGCCGACGTCGAGAAGTTGTTCCTCCCGGTTCTCGGGCACCGCCTGCTGGTCGAGCCGTCCGTGCTGGCGGAGTCGGAGGAGCTCGAACGCGAGGACGTGCTCGACCGTGTCCGCGACCGCTGCTTCGCGCTGGCGCCGCCGCCGGACGCGGCCGAGATCTCCGCCGCTGCGGCCGCGGCGGCCGCGGCCGGGTAAGGCGATGCGAACACGCGCGCGCCGGGTCTTCCCGCTCGTTCCGCGGCGGCGGCTGGTCGGGGTCCCCTTCGGCGAGCAGCCGACCCCTCGCAGGGGCCACGGCAGCGACATCGCCGGGTCGCGGCCGTACGAGCACGGCGATCCCGTCTCGACGATCGACTGGCCCGCGTCGGCCCGGCTGTCGGCCGCGCACGGGATCGACGAGTTCCTCGTGCACACGCGGTTCCGCGATGAGTCTCCGCGGGCCGTCGTCGTCAGCGACCGCCGACCGGCGATGGCGCTTTACGCGCCGCCCTTCCCCTGGCTCTCGAAGCGCGACGCGCTCGCGGCGGCGGTGCGCGTGATCGCCGACAGCACGATCGCGGCCCGCGCCGACCTCGGCTACCTCGACCTCGGGTCGGGGCTCCCCTACTGGCTGCCGCCTGGGAGCCGAGGCAAGCTCGGACTGCTCGAGCGGCGCCGCTCCGACGTCGACGCGTTCGACGCGCCGGAGGACAACGTCGGCCGCGCGCTCGAGTTCCTCGCCCTGCGCCGGCGCGACCTGCCTCCGGGGACCTTCGTCTTCGTCCTCTCCGACTTCGTCGTCCGGCCTTCGCGGGCCACGCTCGCGCGCGCGATTGCGGCCCGCTGGGACCTGGTACCCGTGGTGATCCAGGATCCGACCTGGGAGCAGAGCTTCGGCGACGTCGGCGGGGTGGTTGTTCCGGTCTTCGACCCGGCGCGCGCAGACGTCTTCGCAGTGCGGATGACGCGCCGCGAGGCGCGCGAACGCCGGCACGCGAATGAGGAGCGGCTGCGCGACCTGCTCGCGTTGTTCGCACGGCTGGGGCTCGACCCGGTCGTGCTCGGGACGAGCGAGCCGCCCAAGATCCTCGCCGCTTTCCTCGCGTGGGCGGAGCGCCGCCGCCTCGCCCGGAGGGCGCGGCGGTGAAGGTGATCGCGGCATTCGCGGCGGCGGCATTGCTCGCCGGGACGGCGCAGGCGGCCGAGCAACCCCCGCTCGCGGTCGAGGCATCGGTCTCGCCGCCCGTGGCCCTGTTCGGCGACCCAGTCGACGTCGCTGTGCAGGTGCTCGTCGACGACGACCGCGTCGATCCGGCGACGGTACAGCTCGAGGCGGACGCGGCGCCGCTCGCCCGGCTCGGACGCATCGACCGCGATTCATGGCGGTCGGGCGGGCTTGCGTACGTTCGCTTCCGCTTCCGCGCAGCCTGCGCCGACGAAGCCTGCCTCGCCGGCGACACGCTCTTGCGCGTGCGCCCCCAACCCATGCGCGTCTTCCGGCCGCGGGAGCGACGGACGGGACGTTGCCGTTCGCGTCCAGTGGCCGCGGCTCGAGGTGGGGCGGCGGGTGACGGCTGCGGCGCTCACGACGACGCCGACGTTCGCCGTCGAGGACCGGCCGCGCGCGGTCTCATGGCGCACGGCACCGGGGCCACTCTGGTGGGTACTCGCGATCGTCGCCGCCGTGCTGCTGGCCTCGGCGGTGGCGCTGGTCGCGGCCGAGGCGCGGGCCGCGCGCGGACGCCGCCGCGTAGCCGCGCTCGACGCGCTAGCGGCTGCACTCGCGGAACTCCGCGGGGCGCGCGACGAGCCGACACGCCGGCAGGCGGCGGGGAGACTCAGCCGCATCCTCGACCGCCTCGACGGTCGCGTCGCGCCCGACGCGGCGCGGCTTGCGTGGTCGGAGGAGCCTCCGGCGCCCGAGGCGGCGCGGGAACTCGCCGAGCGGGTCGAGCGCGAGGTTGCGCCGTGAAATGGCCGGCGCTCCCGCTCGCCGACGCGGCGCCCCTGCGCCGGCTGGCGCGACGCACGGCGGTTGAGCGAGCACTCGCGGCGGCAGCGCTCGTCGCGTTCGTGCTCGCAGCGGCGGCGGCTGGTCGCAACCCCGAGCTGGGCCGGAGCACATTCGTGCGGCCCGGGTCCGACGGCATCGTCGTGCTCGACCTCTCCGCGAGCATCTCCTCGGACACATACGAGCGAATCGGTGCGACGCTCGCCGACCTCGCCGACGGCGGTGGCCGGTTCGGCCTGGTTGTCTTCTCCGACGTCGCGTACGAGGCACTTCCGCCGGGGACGCCGGCGGACGAGCTGCGCCCGTTCGTCCGTTACTTCACGCTCCCGAAGCAAACGCAGCCGGGCTTCCTGCCGGAGTTCCCGAAGAACCCGTGGGCGGACACGTTCAGCGGCGGCACGCGCATCTCGGCGGGACTGGAGCTCGCCCAGGAGGTCGCCGTCGGCGCGCAGCTGCGGCGGCCGGCGTACCTGCTCGTCAGCGACCTCGACGACGACCCCGTCGACCTGCCACGGCTCCGGCGGCTTCTGACGGATTTCGAGCGCGAGGGGGCCAGCGTGCAGATCGTCTCGCTGAACGCGTCGCCGGAGGACGAGCGGTTCTTCGACCGGGTCTTGCGCGGCCCGAACGACATTCGACCGGCACGACTGCCGAGCGAGCGGGTCGAGCAACCTGACCGCGCCGCCTTTCCGGTCGGCCTCGCCGTCGCGGCGCTCGCGGCCGTCGTACTGCTCGCGGCGAACGAGCTGCGCTACGCGCGGCTGAGCTGGGGAGGCGCGCCTTGAGGCTCCTCGCAGCCGGAGTCCTCGTTGCGGCGGCACTCGCCGCCGCCCTCCTGGCGGCGGACGTCCGCGCGTGGCGCGACGATGTGCGCCGCGACGACGCGCGGTACCTGTTCGTGCGCGGCTCGCGGCCGGCCTGGCGCGCCGACACGATGCTGCCGCGCGGGGTCAGCGGACGCGTGGTAGGGGTGGAGCCGGACGCGGAGCTGCGGCGCGCCCTCGTCCTCTTCCGGCTAGCGGGCAGGCCGGCGACGCCGTTCGGCGCGCAGGAGCGGCAGGGCCAGCGCGGGGCGGCGGAGGCTGCGCTGCAGCCGCTTGCCAACGCCGCCGACACGGAGATCGCGTCGCAGGCGAGCGACCTGCTCGGCCTGCTCGCGCTCTCGGATCCCGGCTCCGGAGGCCGCGAGGGGCCGACACCGGCCGAGCGGGCGCTGGCGTACTTCCAGCAGGCGTACCGGCTCGATGTGGAGAACGAGGCCGCGAAGACGAACCTCGAGCACGTGCTGCGGCTGCTGCAGGCGCGCGGAGCGCGGCCAGGCTCGAACGCCGGCGCCGGCCCGCGCGGGCCGGGCCGGCGCGGGGCCGGCTCGGGGCAGCCGGGGCGCGGGTACTGACGTGACACTGCTCTCCCCGTCCGGTCTGCTGCTCGCGCTCGCCGTCGCGCTGCCGCTCGCCGCGCTCGTCCTCGCGCTGCGACGGGTCGACCGGGTTCGCGCGCGTCTGCGCTTGCCCGCGCCGCGTGGCGGCAGAGAGCGTGCGCAGGGGGCGGCGCTCGCGGCCACAGTCGCCCTTCTCGCCCTCGCGGCCGCGCAGCCGGCACGAACGACGACGGAGAAGCGGCAGGTGCGCACCGACGCGCAGGCGTTCCTTGTTGTCGACATCTCGCGCTCGATGCTCGCTGCGCCGCCCGGCGGGCCGACGAGGCTCGGGCGCGCGAAGGCGGAGGCGCTCGAGTTGGCGCGCAGCCTGCGGAACGTCCCGCTCGGCGTCGCCACGATGACCGATCGGGTCCTGCCCAACCTGTTTCCGACGCCGGACGGCGCCGCGGTCGCCGAGACGGTGCGCCGTGCAGTGACGGCCGAGCGGCCGCCGCCGCGGGACGTCGGCGTCCGGGCCACGACCCTGGCGGCGCTCGGCGAGGCGGCGGACGCGAACCTGTTCTCGACGCGGCGGAAGCTGCTCGTGGTGCTGACGGACGGGGAGACGCGCTCCTACGCAGAGGGGGCTACCGCCCGCCGCCTGCGCTCGGCGCGGATCTCGCTCGTGCTCGTCCACGTCTGGCGGCCAGACGAGCGGCTCGAACCGGGGTACCGCCCCGACCCCTCGAGCCGCGAGGCCCTCGCAGGGCTCGCTGCGGCGGCCGGAGGAGCCGTCGTCACGGAGGGTGACGCGGGCGCGGTCGCGCGCGCCGCGCGCGAGGCGCTCGGCAAGGGCCCGGAAGCGCCGCGAGGCATCGAGGAGCGCGTCATGCCGCTGGCGCCATGGGCGGCGCTCGCGGCGCTGATCCCACTCGGCTACGTCCTCCGCCGCCGTAACGTCGGCTAAGGCTTGCCCGGCGAGAGGTGCGAGGTCTAGGATCTCTCCATGAGGCGGGTCCTTCCCGTCCTCGCCGCGACGGTCGTGGTACTCGCCGTTGCCACGGCAGGCGACGGTCGTCGTTTGGCGGCCGCCCAGATTCCGCCCGGAGACTGGACTGTTTTCGGGCGGACGGCCGACCAGAACCGCCACTCGCCGCTCACGCAGATCACGCCCGCGAACGTCGGTGACGTCGGCCGCGTGTTCAAGATCGACTTCCGCGCGATCGACCCGACGATCCTCCGCGGCCAGCAGTCGTACCCGCTCGCGCTCGGCGGCCGCCTCTTCGTCACGACGAACGACAACAGCGTCTTCGCGGTCGACGCCACCGACGGCAAGGTCATCTGGCGGTACACGCCGCCGAACCGCGCCGTGTTCGCAAACTTCGGCATCCGCGCCAACCGCGGCCTCGCCGCGTGCGACGGCAAGCTCTTCATGCTCACACTCGACATGCACATCGTCTCCCTCGACCAGGGGACCGGCCGCTTGCTCCAGCGCGTCCCGATCGCCGGCGCGGTGCCCGGCGCCGGGATCAATTACGGCTACTCCGAGACGAGCGCGCCGATGTGCGCGAACGGCCGCCTGGTGCTCGGCGCCGCCGGCTCCGAGTACGGCGTCCGCGGCTTCGTGATGGCGTACACCTACGCGCTGAAGCCTGCGTGGGCGAACCCGTTCTGGACGATCCCGCCCGATCTGCACAGCTGGCGCCGCGCCAGCCGCCTCGTCGGCGGCGGCGTCGTGTGGACGCCGACCACGATCGACGCGTCGACGAACACGCTCTACTTCGGTACCGGCTCGGCGACGCCGCTCTACTGGCCGCAGCTCCGTCCGGGTCGCAACCCGCGCACGAACTCGCTGATCGCCGTCGACCTCCGCACCGGCCAGCTCAAGTGGTGGCAGCAGCAGATCAGCGGCAACCAGTGGGCGTATGACACGTCGCAGCCGCCACTCGTCTACGACGCGCGCGTCGGCGGCAACACGCGCCGCATCGTCTCGGTCGCGACGATGGAGGGCGTCTGGTACGCGTACGACGCCCGAACCGGCGCGCCGCTCTACCAGCGCGTGAAGGTGATCGATCGGACCGAGCATCCGCCGCTCCGGCCGGGGAAGCCCGTCGTCGTCTTCCCGTCCTCGCTCGGCGGCCTCAACTACTCGCCCGCGTCGTACGACCCCGACCGGAACATCATCGTCAACGCGGCCGCGGAGACGTCCGCGGTGCTGACCCAGAAGAAGCTGACCCCGACGGAGAAGCGGCGCAAGCTCGTGCTCGGCGACGTCTTCCTCGGGCTCGAGATCGGCAACTTCGGGACGGTGAACCCGAACTGGAAGGACCATGGCTCGATCAGCGCGATCAACCTCGCCACCGGTCGGCGCCTCTGGAAGTTCAACACTCCTCAGCCCGAGCGGGGCGGCGTGACCACGACAGCGAGCGGACTCGGCTTCGCAGGCGGCGGCGACGGCGTCGTGCGGGCATTCGACCTCCGGAACGGCAGGGTCCTGTGGACGTTCCAAACGAGCCACGCGATCGCTTCCGGCGCGACCGTCTACGCGGTAGGCGGCAAGGAATACGTCGCGATCACCGTCGGCGGCACTCCCACCTCGTCGAACGGCGGGACCGCCTCCGAGCTCCACGTGTTCGCGCTCGGTGGGTCGAAGAAGCAGGATCCGCCGCCACCACCGTCCTTCTTCGCAAGCGCAGCTCCGGAAGCGAAGCCGTTCGTGCATGTCCTGCGGACACCCGCGGCGGCGAAGGCTCGCTCCCGCGCGGCTCAGGCGACCACGGCGCGGATCGTGACGCAGGGAACGCTCGCGCTTCGCGGCTGGCAGGCCAGCTCGTCCAACACACCGCGCGTGACGGGCCGCGTGCTCCTCGGTGGCCGCCCTGTCGCGCGCGCCCGCGTGAGGGTCGCAGGCTACGCGCTCCCGCAGCTGACCGGCGACGACGGCGGCTTCGGCTACCGCGTTGACGTCACGCTCGCGAGGCGCCACATCGTCAGGGTGATCGGCGTCTCGCGTGCGACCGTCGGCGGGCGGCCGCTCACGGCAGCGGAAAGGCGCCAGGTGCTCGCGGCACGCGGCGCCTTCATGGTCGCGTTCCGGGTGAGCGGCCTACGCGCGCGCGTACAACCCAACGGCAACGTCGCAGTCAGCGGCCGCGTGAGCTTCGCTAACGGCGCCGCGGCGCCGCCGGTCGTCCTCTACACGTACCAGCTCCGTGGCACGGTCACCGACGCAGCTGGGCGGCCCGTGCAGGGGGCTGTGGTCATCACGCGGACGCTCGAGCGGGATTTTTGGACGATGTCGACGCCGTCGGACGCGCAGGGGCGATACGTCTCGTTCTTCACCGCGGCCGACTCGACCGGCGCCGATCCGGTTCCTTTGAACTTCCAGGTCGCGCTCGGCGATGTGTCCTACGCGACAGCCGCGAACGCGAACCCGCGCTTCAAGCGGTTGCGCAGCGCGACGATGGACGTGCGCTTGCCCGCCAGCGGGACGCGGCTGAACGTCCCGAACACGACGTCGTATGCGGGCGCGATCTACCAAGGGATGCTGGTGGGCGTCTCCGCGGGCGGTCGCGTGGTGCGGCCGCTGTCCGCGCGCTGGCCGGACCGCGACGGTCGCTTCTCGCTCGTCCTGCCCGCGTCCGCGCGCGGCAAGCTCCTTCGCGTCTGGGAGAACCAGCGAACGTTCTTCTCGCGGATCGACGCGCGGCCAGGCGGGCCGGTCGACCTGCGGTCCTGGCCGAGTGCGCTGGCGGAGCGCGTACCCCAGAGCCTCGCCGCGATTCGCGCGCGGCGACACTAGCTGAGCTCGAGCGTCGATTCTTGTCCGACGCCCGCGCCGACGAGGAATAGGTCACCCGCGCCCGCCGGACAGGCAGTCACGCCCGCACGCATCCGCGTTTCCCAGAGCGTCGGCCCGTCGTCCGCGCGGAATGCGTAGACGCGCCCGTCGAGCGTGCTCGTGAACACCACGTCGTTCGCGACGATGGCGCAGCCGTAGGTCGGCTGCGGCAGAGGGGCGCCGCCAAAGCAACCGCCTCGTCTCGGCGTCCGGCGCGACCAGCTGCCCGCGGCCACGGAGACCGCGTCCACGCGGGTAAACGGCGGAGCGCTCGCACATCCGCCGGGTGCGGGCTGAGGCGGCGGGCCGGGCCACTCTGGTCCGGCCCGCCCCTTCGCGCTACGGAAGTGGGACGCTCGAGACTGTGAACGGCAGGACTGGAGGCTGGCCGCTGAAGAGGCGGTCGAACTGCGAGTTCACGATGAGCATGCGGCCCCGGGCGATCGCGTTCGTCGTGGGAGAGGAGAACGACGGATCGGTCGTGCGCGAGACCACCTCACCGCGCGAGAGGTCGCCGGACAGAAGGACCTCGACGATGCCGCCGTCGGCCACGGCGTACAGCCTGCGCCCCAGGAGCTGGAGGCCGTCGCCGTTCACCGACGCGCCGCCGACGTCGATCTCCACCACCTCCTTGGTCGCGATCTCGATCCGGAATAGCTTCCCGGTGTTGGTCTGGACGACGACGAGGTACCTTCCGTTGTCGCTCGCCACGATTCCGTTGACTTCGAAATCGTCCGGCACCGGCGTGTACTCGATCGGCGTGCCGGCGTAGCTCAGCCACGGCTCGAGCGCGCCCGACGATCCCACGCTCTTGGCTGGGATCCGCCACAGGATCGGACGGAAGGAGTCGGTGACGAAGACGTCACCGTTCTTTGCGACGACGACGTCATTCATGAAGCCGTCGGGGCCGGAGGTGAAGGTGCCGAGACGCGCACGGCCGGCGATGTTGTAGACGCGGGCCGTCCCGGTGAAGCCACCGGCGACGTACAGCCGCCCCGCAGGGTCGGTCTTGAGGCCGATCGCCGAGAACTGTCCGGTCGTCCCGGGAATGAAGGGACCCGCCGCCGGCTCCGAGACGTGGCCCCGCAGGATCGAACCGTCACTCGTGCTGCTGACGAAGAAGTGGCCCGTCTTGGGCTGGAAAGCGACCCCTTCTGGGAAGACAGCCACGCCGGGGAGGACGTAGGCGGCAGGACGCGGCGTCGCGTTTGCCGCCGACATCGTGACCGCGGTAAGGGCGAGCACGCCGCAAAGCACGATTCGAATCTTCATCGCTCCTCCTTTGGGGACGTCCCGGGCCACGGCCCTCGGCGCTCTCGGATGGAGTGATCAATCGCCGATCCTACGGCGCAGAGAGTGCCGCGTGGACTTTGACTCGGTGACTCACGCACTTGGTCTTGCTCGACGCCATCGCCCAATCACTCCGGAAGCACATCTCAATGTCAGCGGCGCCTATTTGACCCTGAGGTTGCCCTTCATACCGTGGAAGAAGTGTTCTCCGACGGCGCAGAGATAGAGGAAGCGCCCCTTTTTCGTGAAGGTGACAATGAGCTTCCTCCGGGCGCCGGGCTGCAGCACGGGCGTCTTCTTCTTTAACGCCCCGATCACGAAGTCATGGCCGAGCTCGCCCTTGTTGACCACGGTGAAGACGACTCTGCCGCGCGGCACGACATTCTTCGAGAGCGTGAACGAGTATTCGCGCATGACGACCGTCACATTCGTCGTCTTCACCTGCGTCGCGGCGGGCGCGGGCGCGGGAGACGTCGCGACGGCGGCCGCGAGCGTCAGGAGCACGCCGAGCGCGAGCGCGGCCAGAGGCCGAAAAAAGCGCGTCAATGAAACCCTCCTCGTCGAACTTGCCGGATGCACAGGGTAACCCAAGTCAGCCAGTTTGGATGCCCTGCAGACGGGAGCAGGTGCGGCGACGACCTTTGGTCGCCGCACCTGCGCTCTCTCATTTTACGGCAGCGCGTACGCGTAGACGCTGTCGCCGTGTGACTTCGGTGCGTTGAAGGTGTTGCCACCTGCGTAGATCGCGACGTACTGCTTGCCGTTCACGGAGTAGGTGATCGGCGGCGCGTTCGCGCCGGCGTCGGTCCGAGCCGTGAAGAGCTGGTCGCCGGTCGCGGCGTTGTAGGCCACGAGGAGGCCGGTGCCGCCCTTGGTCGCGTTCTTCTTGAGCCCCTTCTCGAAGGTCGGGGCGCCGCCGCGGCCCATGAGCACGAGGCCGCCGGCGGTCGCCGTGGAGCCGCTGTAGCAGACCTCCGGGTATCGCTTCTGCCAGACCTTCTTGTTGTTCGTCATGTTCATCGCCGTGAACGTGCCGCCCCAGTTCAGAAAGCCACCGAACGTGACGCCGATAAAGGTCTCTCCGGCCCTGTACTTGCCGAAGGGGTTCTTGGTCGTCTTCAACGCGTTCGCGCTGTCGCCCGAGCAGACGTAGGCGTACTGGAGCGTCGGGTCGTAGCTCATCGGCGGCCAGTTGTTGCCTCCACCGGCGCTCGGGGAGATGACCGTGAAGTCCTTGAAGTTGATCGGCGTCCAGATGCAGCCGACCTTGAACTTCTTGCCGTCGGGCCCCTTCCCCTTCCAGTCCTTGGCCCGCGGACACTGCGCCGCCCACGCGTCGCCTCGCGGGGTGGGTTGTGTCCGCCACGTATTGTTGGCCTTGACCTGCTTCACCTTTTTCTCGGGGATCGGATCGATCTCGCGGATCGGGCTGCCCGTGGTCCGGTCGAGGATGTACGTCCAGCCGGTCTTGCAGGACTCGGCGATCGCCTTTCGCTTCTGTCCGCTGGCCAGAGTGACGTCGAAGAGGACCGTCGGGCTCGGGCAGTCGTAGTCCCAGATGTCGTGATGCACGACCTGGTAGTGCCAACGGTACTGCCCCGTCATCGCGTCGAGGGCGACGAACGAGGACGAGAACAGGTTCGATCCCGGCCCGCGCCCTGCCCACGGGTCGGCGTTCGAGGTGGTGAAGTACATCAGCCCGAGCTCGGGATCGATCGTCGGGTTGTTCCAGATCGTGGCGCCGCACGTCATCCACTCGTCGAGGGGCCACGTCTGCCCACCGAAGTCGCCCGGCTGCGGGCACGTGTAGAAGCGCCAGACAAACCGGCCCGTGCCGGCGTCGTAGGCGGTCATCGAGCCTCGGGCACCGAACTCGCCGCCCGTCATGCCCGTATAGATCAGGCCGTTGTAGTAGGTCGCCGACGCCGTTTGGCTATAGCCCTCGCGCCAGTTGACATTCGGCCGAGACCAGACGACCCCGCCGGTCAGCTGGTCGAGTGCCACAAGTTTGCCGTCCAGTTGCGCGACGAACACCTTGCCCTCGGCGAGCGCGACGCCGCGCGCGTCCCATCCGCAGCAGATCGTGTCGATCCCCTGGTGGATCCCCGACTTATACGTCCAGAGATGCGCTCCGGTCGTGGCGTCCAGGGCGAAGATGTCATCGTTGCCGGTGACCATGTACATGATGCCCTTGTAGACGAGCGGCGTCCCCTCCGCGGAGTACTTGCCTGCGACGCCCGACCCGTCGAGATGCGTATGCCAGACCTCTTTCAGCTGCGAGACGTTCGCGGTCGTGACCTGGTTCAGCGTCGAGTACCGCTGGTTGGAGATGTCGCCTCCGGTCGTGATCCAATCTGCGCCCGGCGACGCCTGCAGTTGGCCGGCGGTCCACGCGGGTGCGGCCTCGATCGGGGGCGCTGCTGAGGCTCCCGCCGCGGCTGTCAGGCACACCAGCGCTGTGAGAAGTACAAGAGTTGACGGCTTGCCCATATTCCCTCTCCTTCGGCGATTAGGGAACACAAAATATGCTGCCGCTCGAATTCCTTCGCGCGCGCGCAACCCTACTCCTGACGGCGAATCGGGTCAAGGAGCGGCCTTGGGCGTGGGTTCGAGTCGCCGCTCGGTTTTTACTGAACTGTAAACGTGAGCCTGGCCTTCGGACCGAGTTTCCGGTGGTCGTTCGCGGCGAGATAGACGACAACGGTGTGCGATCCCTCGGGAATGTGCCTGTAGACGATCTTGTTCTTGATCGCGGGCGAGAACTTGGCCTCGAGGCCGATCTTGGCCGCCAGCCGCCCGTTCGCGCCTGCGTACTTCGGATGGTCGAACTTCCCGCGATCGAGCGAGAACAAAAGATGGCCCTCGCCCTTGGCGGGCTTCTCACCGAAGTGCGCCGCACTCAGCGTGAAGTTCTTCACCTCGACGACGATCGTCACCGTCGACGTCTGCGGTGTGACGATGCCGCATGGGCACTTGGACGGACTGACGATCCTGACGGTGGGCGAGGCGGTGGGGCGAGCGAGTCCAGACGCCGAGCCGAAGCTGACCAGAGCGGCAACAACGGCGAGGCCGACGAGGCCAGAAGCCAGCGGCTTTCGCACCGTGCCGCTACGTTAGTACCACGAGCCCGCAAGAACAAGGTCGCGAGCAGCACGACTAGGATCTCCGCATGCCCGCCTCGGTGACACGGCGCGGCTTTCTCCGTCAGAGCGCCGGTGCAGCTCTCGGCGCCGCCGGTCTGTACGGGCTCGTCGACACGGTAGGGGCGCCGCCCGCCCGCGCGGCGGCCACCGTCGGCGACCGCGCGCCGGTGGAACAGCACCTTTTGCGCGACGTCCGTGTGCTGACGGACAACGGCGTCGAGATCCTCGCACCGCCGCTCCACCACCAGCTCGTCACTGCGAGGCTGACCGTCGCACGGACGAAGCCGGCGCTGCGGAAGGCGCAGCGCGAGCTGGAGCACGTGCTGCGCGAGCTCGATTCACGGTTCCCGGCGACACCGGCCGGGCTGGGTCTCACGGTCGCCTGGGGACTCCCCTACTTCCGACGCTACGTGCCCGAGCCGTGGCGGCGTCACCGGCCGCGCGACCTGCAGGCGAAGAAGCCTGCGCTGCTCGAGGCGATCCGCTTCCCGAGCGACTCCCGGTCGGTGATCCTCGAGCGCAACGACCTCGTGGTGCAGCTCCGGAGCGACCATCTCGCCCACATCGCGACGGCCGGGAAGCTGATCTTCGGGCAACTCGAAGGGATGCTGGAAATCACGAGCATCCGCAAGGGATTCGTCGGCGGCGGTTACGACGGCGGTCGCAGCCTGCCGAAGAAGATGGCCCTCAAGGCGGGGATCCCCGCTGCCTCGCGGATCCCGGACTCCGCGCAGCTCTTCCTCGGCTTCACCTCGTCGCAGCGAGGTGCGCTCGGGCCGAAGCTGATCGCCAGCCTCGAGACGCTGCCCGGCCTCACCGACCAGTGGCCGGACGGCTACTTCCGGAACGGCACGACGATGCACGTCTCGCACCTCTACCTCGACCTCAAGCGCTGGTACAGGGACTTCACCTTCGACGACCGGGTCTGGGCGACGTTCCGCCCGAGGCTCGACGTCCCCACTGGAACGCGGACCGTGCCGGAGGGCCCGCGGCAGGTCGTGGACCTCGCGGAAATACTCGACGAGATCGCCGAGCAGGGATTCACCGGCCACTCGGCGGCCATGCAGCCGGCGAACCGGCTCTCAGCCGACGTTATCGACAACTACGGCAACGACTATCCCAAAGGGACGGCTCTGATTCAGCGGCCGGACTTCAACACGCTCGACAGCCCATTCGCCTGGAGTGCGCAGCCAACTCGGGACAAATGGTCGCCCCACGCGTCCGCCGGCCTCCATTTCGTCGCCTACTCGCCGACGAGCGATATCTTCCACCGGACCCGCCTCGCGATGGACGGCCGTTACGCGGACGGCACCATCGTTCCGCCCGATCCGAACCGGCCCATCAGGGGTTTCAACTCCGTCATGAAGCCAACCCATCGGCAGAACTTCCTCGTCCCGCCGCGCAGACACCGGTCCTTCCCGCTTGCGGAGTTGCTTTAGACGACCCTGATGTAGAGCGTGGAGATGCGCCGGCGGGCGTCCCACTGCTCAACCGCGAAGCGGCCGCGGAAGCCGAGATACGCGAACAGGACCTGGTGCTTGCCGCGCTTCAACAGCTTCGTCGAGAAGGAGCCCACCTTGAAACGGTAGGGACGCGTGCCGGTGTTGCGGACGAGGAAGCGCACCTGAATCCCGCGCTCGAACTTCGACCGGCTGAGCCTGAATCCGTTGTTCCTCAAAAGGACTTGGACGTCGTTGATCTGAGTCGGCTCGGTCGTGTCGGGCCGCGCGAGCCCGGCCGGAGCGAATGCGAGCACGCCTGCGACGAGCAAGAGGAGCGGGAGGTGCTTCACGGGGATACGTTAGCGTAGCCCGAATGCGACGAGTTCGGGGACGGACTGCGCCGCCCCCGGACGGCGCACCCCCGCGCCGACGAGGAGCAGATCGCCCGCGACCGCCGGACACGCGTTCAGACGGGCTTGCATCTGCGCGCGCCAGAGGACGGCCCCGTCACTCACGGCAAGTGCGTACACCGTCCCGTCGTACGTAGACGTGAAGACGACGTCGTTCGAGACAGTCGCACAGCCGAAGTCCGGCGACGGGAAGCGCCGCTCCCACAGCGTGCGGCCCGTCGCCGCGTCGAGCGCGACGAGCCGCCCCCGTCCTCTCGACGGATCGAGCGCGGTCACCTCCTGGCGCGCGACCGCGCTGCCCCAGACGCAGAGGTCGACGACCGGGACGAACAGCCGGCCGTCCGCGTAGGCCATCGGCGTCTCGACGCCGCCGAGCAGGCCAGGGCAAACGGTCACACGGCGCCGCGGAAGCGGGCCGAGGTCGTTCCGGTGCACCCCGACGACGGCGGTCCAGCGGCGCTGCCGCGACTCACGATCCCAGGCGATCACACGTCCGGCCTTTCCGGCACCGAACACCAGGTCGGCGCCCGCGTGCGTCGCGAGGATCGGCGTCGCCTGGAAGTCGTAGTCGCGGATGTCGTGCGGCGTCACCTGGTCGTGCCAGAGCAGCCGGCCCGCGCGTCCGTCCAAGACGAGCAACGAGTCGGTGTACGGGACCGGGCCGGGAAAAGCGCCGCCGTTCGGGCGCTTCGGCGTGCCTCCCCACGGGCCTGGATTCGAGTTTCCTCCGTATAGCCGTCCCCGGGAGTCGATCGAGACCGGATACCACAGTCCGCCGCCGCCGGCCTCGAGGGGATACCGCCACGGACGCTCGATGGTCACGAACTTCCACCGCACTGCGCCCGTCGCAGCGTCGAGTGCATAGATTGCACCCCGGCCAAAGGGCGGGTACCCGATGGTGCTGAGGACGACGAGACCGTTCCACACGACCGGCGCGACGTCGACGAATTGCTCGCTCTGGCTCGTCAGGTGCCGGCGCCACAGTTCGCGCCCAGACGCGGCGTCCAGTCGGAACGCGTACGAGTCCGTAGCTCCGTACACTCCGTCTTCGTCCAGGGCGAGGCCGTTCGGGCCGTCGTTGTGGGCGCGATACCACCTCGCCCAGCGCACCGCTCCGGTGGAGCGGTCGAGCGCGAAGACGTTGCTGCGCAAGTCCTGGACGTAGACCGTGTCGCGGTCGACGACCGGAGTCGACGCGAAGATGCCAGAGAACACCGGTCTCGCGGTGAATCCGAACCGCCACCGCACTCCAAAACGGGCCACGCTGCGCGCGTCGATCGACGATTCGGCCGCGGAGCGCGTCCCCTCGAGGTCGCTGTTGGGAAGCGGCCACGTGCCTTGGGCGGCGCGATCGCCGCAACCACAGAGGAGGCTGGCGACCAACGCCGAGCCCGCCGCGAGCCGAGCGCTCCATGCTCGTAGCAAAGCCACAGCCACAACTACCCTAGCGGCGGGTGCGCCAGCTTCCTCACGCTGTCCGAGGCGGGCGTCGCGTTCACGAATCGCGTCCGACCAGAGCCGACGGCCCGGTGTTCCCGGTTCAGCGTCGCGGCGGCTCGATCGTGGTCCCGCGGTTGTACGCGACGTAGCGATGCCGCATGAAGTGCGAGGCCGCGGTCATGCGAAGCTTCTGCGGAAGCGCCGTCCTGCGGTCGAAGGTGCCGGTGAACCACGTGGGCACTTCCGGGTCCAGCCAGGACAGCGTGACGCGGCTGCCCGTCTCCCGGAGGAGGCGCACGTCGGACATGCGAGTGCCCCACGGCGGGAACGGCTCCTCGAGTGGCGTCGTCGCGGATCGCTGCCACGGCGCTCCCGGCGCAGGCCGGTCCCAGCGCGTCCCGCCGATCACGATGCCGCCAGCACCGCCCCGGATCGCGTATTCGACTCGGTTCGGCGCGACGAGCTTCCACGTCGTGTCGATGGCATGGCGCGGCCCCGAGGCGAGATGCTCCACGTAGACGACCGAGCGGAGTGCGCGAAAGGCGCGCGTCGCGCGCCGCAGGAACACCCCTCCGGGCCGGGGCGGCCACGTTCCGGCGACCGGGAAGGAAACCGAGCGGAACGGCCCGGCGCCGCCGATGTCGACGCGGAAGACCGCAGGCCTGTCGACGCTAAGCGATGCCGTGTAGCAGCCGTGCCCGCAGGCACGAGCGACTGCCGAGGCCTTCTGGCCGCCGTTCGCCGCGACGAGCTGCACGTTCAGGCCGTCCACGCCGCGGCCCGATGGCCCGAGGATCGTGGCGACGAGGTGAAGCGGGCGGCCCGGGCGAACCGCGAGCGCGACCGCCCACTCGCGCGACTGCCGTGCGAAGGTCACCGAGCCCCGCGGCGGCGCCGGCGCCGGAGCGACCTCGGCCGGAACGGTCGGGAGAGGCGCGGCGCTCACGTCTCTCCCCGGTCGCAGGGCAGTCAGGACCGCCACCGCGCCGATCACCAGCGCCAGCAGGACGAGCTCGGTCGAGACGCTCCGAAGCAGGAGGGTCGCCGAGCCGAGCCGACGCCGGCTCAGCCACCCGACCACGATCAGGGCGGCGAGGAGTGCGCTCTTGAGCAGGATCGCCCGTCCGTAGCCCGTCGACCAAAGCTGGGAGGCACCCGTGAGCTCCACGAGCGCCCGCCCGAGACCCGACAGTGCGATCACCACCACCGCAGCGAGAGCCAGCCTCGAAAAGCGGCGGGCGGCTCCGGGGTCCTCCCCGCTTCTCAGGAGGAGCGCAAGGAGCAGCAAGCCGCCGATCCAGAAGGAGGCGGCGGCGACGTGGAGGAGGTCGATGGCGACCGACAGCGGTCGGTCACTCGCGTCCCGGAAGGCGTGGCCGGAGAACGTCGGAGCAGCGAGCAGGACGAGCGACGCGCCTGTGGCGAGGACCTCCAGGCGCGTACGGGTGCGCGCGAGCGCCGCCGCCAGCGCCCCTCCTCCTGCGACGAGCACTGCGGCAAGCGTGACGTGGCCGAACCGCGTCGCCCCGCTTTGCGTCGTGTGCAGGAGCCAGGATCCGCCGACGACGACCGCGATCAGCGCGACCATGACCGCCGTGGCCGCCGGGCGTGCGCCCGCCCGCGAGACCAGCAGGCGGAACAGAGCTATCCCGCCCGCTACGAGGATGCCGCCGAGGAACAGCCAGCGCGCGGACACGTTTGCGGCGGAGGGGCGCCCACTCTCGGCCTCCAGCACGGACCGCGGCGCGCCCGCCCCGAGCCGTCCGGGCCCGACGCGAAACGCCAGCACCCCGGACTCCAGGTGGCCGTCGTCGGAGACGATGCCCCAGCGAGCGCTGTAGGCGCCGTTGCCGAGACGGCGCAACGGCAGCACGAGCTCGTGTCCGCCTCGCTCCACGCGCGGTGAGCCGGCGAGCACCGAGCTGCGGTCGGCCGCGACCACGGCGTTCCCCGGGCCCACCGTCACGGGGTCGTCGAAGCGGACGCGCACCTCCGGCGGCGCGGAGGCGACGACTGCACCGTCCTGGGGCGAGGTCGAGACGAGGTTGGCGTGCGCGAACGCCGGCGTCGCACAGCATGCGGCCGTGACGACAGCACCGAACAGCATGACTAGGCGACCTATTTGAACGAGTTTAGGTGCTCGGTTTCAGGCGCCGTGGTTCTTCTGAGCACCGCCGAATCATCAGCCCGCCGTGACCCAAGGTCCGCCCGCTGACATGACGAAGACGACTAGGAGCGGCCCGCGCTCGTCGTATTATCGAAGCAGTAGTTGTAGTCAAGTGAGTCCCGCGGTCAGTTGGGATTCAGGCCTCTGTTCGAGCCCCGGAACCACTCAACGATCCCATTTGACCCCGCACAGCCGGTCCCACCGTCACTCGTAATGAAGCGGTTTCCGGTTCGAGTCCGGGCGTCGGCTCCTCTTAACCAGGTGGCTTGGCGCGCAAGAGGCCCGCGTCGCCGGGGCCTCGTTTCGTGCGTGGACAGGTTTTGGACAGGTCTTAGGCGTCGCCGTCCTGCGCTCGCTGACGCCACGACCAGCCATGCCATGAGCGCAGTGCGATATCGGGGCGCGGCTTGGCAGCGTCGGAACCGGCCTTCTTTCCCCCGTTCGAGGGTTCTTGGCGCAAGGCCCCCGTTCGGGGGAGTCGCCCGGAACGCGATTGGCAGCAAATGTGACCACGTCTTGTTGCGGCGAATGGAAGGGGTCTCATGCGGTTTCGGCGTCTGATTCGAGTGGCGTTGCTCGTCGTTGCTTGCTCGCTCGCGTTGGGTGTCGCTTCGGTGGCGCGGGCCGGCGGGGAAGAGGAAGAGCTCATCGACGTGAGCAAGTCCGTCGCGAGTCTCGAGAACAAAATGGACGAGCTGCGCCAGCGAGGTCGGTGGGCGCGCGAAGGAGAGCTATCGCTCAGCGCCGTCTGCCGTAACGACGAAGCGTCGTCAGTGTTCGCTCCGTGGGGTGACAGTGCGGGCTACGTGGCGGCGCCACAGGGCGATTTCGAATCGCCGTCGAGCTGGACGCTGAACAAGCATGCTTCCCTGTCTGTCCGGAACTCGCCGTTTTCCTTCGGCAGCTCCTCGCTGTTCCTCGGCGAGAAGGGCGAGGCGATCTCACCTGCTATGTGCGTCAGCACTTTTCATCCGACCTTCCGATTCTTTACGCTGAACGGCGCATCAGCCGAGTCGAAGCTGGAGGTCGAGGTCCTCTACGAAGGGCTCGACGGCAAGGTCAAGAAGCTCAGAATTGCCCGGCTGAGCGGCGGCGCATCGTGGATGCCATCGCTCTCGATCCCGCTTCACGTCAACATGTTGGCGGCAGCGTCGCAGGACGGATTCACCGCCGTCGCCTTCAAGTTCAAGGCTCACGGCGCTAAGAGCGAGGACGGCGGCTGGCTGATCGACGATCTGTTCGTCGATCCCTTCCTGAGTCGCTAGGTAGATGCGAACGCGTGAAGAAGGGCCTCCTCGCGGGAGGCCCTTCTTCCACTAACGAGTTTCCCGCGGCTGGAAGTAAAACCAAGTAATCCGGCTGGACTGAGAAGCTGGACCGCTGGTCAGAGACAAGTCATGACTACCTCATTTGACCTGTCCACCAAGCGGGGGCCGCTTGGCCCAGTCGGAGACGAGTCGTACGCTGAGTTCGCGCGAACGTGTCTACCCCACAAAGGGCGAAGGAGGCGTAGAGATCATGAAGACCGCACTCAACGCGTCGAGCCCGAGCGAGCCGGTCATCGCGACCACCGTGGCCGACACGACGGCGCCGTCTGCTCCGAGCGGGCTCACGGTAGGCACGGTGACGGCCTCGAAGGTCCTCCTGACCTGGAACAGCGGCACGGACCAGTTCAATCCGGTACGGCACGAGATCCTCGTCAACGGCGTGCGGACCGACAACGCCTTCTCGACGGTGCCGGCGGGCACGAACCCGCGGCCGCCGGTCCAGAGTGCCTGGGTGCGTCAGCTCGACCCCTCGACCAGCTACGAATTCAGCGTGAGGGCGGTCGACCCGTCCGGGAACGTGTCCGCCGCGAGCGACACCGTCACCGCCATGACTCAGGCGAGCACGGACACCGTCGCGCCGACCCGCCCGACTCTCCTCAGTGCCTTCGACGGAGGCACGAGTTCCTGCCCGGAAGAGCTCTGGATCACCTGGACCGCATCGACAGACAATGCCCCCGGAATCGAGTACGAGGTCCGGGTCAACGGCATGATCAACGAGGTGGTCGGCGGCACCCAGACGGTGACCTACACCGAGGTCCTCGGCGCCAATGCGGTCACGATCCTCGCCGTCGATCAGGCCGGCAACGCGTCGGCCCCGAGCAATCCGATCACTGTGTTCACGAAGTGGGCTCCCGGCCGCTGCGGTTTCTGACTAATGAGATCTCGGCGCTGTGCTGCTCGACTGAGCCACTCGCGCGAAGGGGACGGGGCGGGCGGGCAAAGCCGCCCGCCCGCCCCTACAACCAGGCCTACGTCAGTGAGACGTCGTCGATTCGGAAGCTGGTCGGCAGGCTGAAGTCGCTCGTTGCGCGGAACTGGATCCGCACCGTCTGGCCGCGCCAAGCCGCCAGGTTGAACGACTTCTGGGAGTAGCTCCCAGGCGTCGTCTCCTGGGCGTTCGTGTACGTGGCCAGCGTCGAGAGCAGCGTGCCCGACGTGCTTCGCACCTCGGCATAGAGGTAGTCGTAGGGCGTCGAGCCCGACTCGCTCGAGGTGATGTTGAGCCAGAAGGTGTAGTTCGCCGCGGCCGTCGCCGGGATGCTCACCGTCTGGTACTCGCTGCCGCTTGCGTTGTTGTATGCGCCGAGGATCGAGTAGCCCGTCCCGGAGTGCGGGTACGCCCCGTTGGACCAATACGCATTCCCCGACAGCGTCCACGGCGACGCTGACCCTTCGAAGCCGCCGTTCACGATCAGCTGAGCGCCCGGTGGCGGAGGCGGCGGCGGGGGTGGCGGCGGCGGGGGTGGCGGCGGCGGCGAGCCGCCGAAGATCGAGTACAGCAGCCGGTTCGGCGACCCGCTGCCGGGGTTCGTGACCTTGCCCGTCGTCGAGTTGTTGACGAGCGCCTGCGTCACGGTTGACGGCGATGCGCCCGGGTTGGTCTGGAGATAGAGCGCGATGGCGCCCGCCACGTGCGGCGTCGCCATCGACGTCCCGTTGATGGTGTTCGTGGCCGTGTTGCTGGTGTTCCAGGCCGAGGTGATGCTCGAGCCCGGGGCGAAGATGTCGACGCACGTCCCGAAGTTGGAGAACGAGGAACGCGCATCGGTGTTCGTCGTCGCGCCGACGGTGTTCGCCGAGACGACGCGCGCAGGCGAGGAGTTGCACGCGTTCGCGTTCGAGTTGCCGGCGGCGATCGCGTAGCTGACGCCCGAGTTGATCGAGTTCGCGACCGCGTTGTCGAGCGCGGTGCTGACGCCGCCGCCGAGGCTCATGTTCGCCACGGCGGGAGAGCCGTGGTTCGCGGTCACCCACTCGACGCCGGCGATCACGCCCGAGGTCGTTCCCGACCCCTGGCAGTTCAAGACGCGGACGGCGTGGAGCGTGACCTGCTTGGCCACGCCGTACGTCGTGCCGCCGGTCGTGCCGGCGACGTGCGTGCCGTGCCCGGCGCAGTCGTTGGTGCCCTGACCGTCGCCGACGAAATCGGCACCGTTGCCCATCCGGCCGCTGAACTCCTGGTGCGTTGCGCGAACACCTGTGTCGACGATGTACGCGTGGACGCCGGCGCCCGTCTGGTTGTAGGTGTAGGCGTTGTTCAGCGGCAGATCGCGCTGGTCGATGCGATCGAGCCCCCAGGTCGCCGGGCTCTGTGTCGCGACTGCGGTCACGACCCGGTCCGGCTCGACATATGCGACCCGCGGATCGGCCGCGAGCGCTTCCGCTTGGGCGGCGGTCAGCCGCGCGGCGAACCCCTTCAGCGCATGCTGGTAGACGTGCTTGACGCTCCCACCGTGGGCGCGTGCGAGCTCCCGCGCCGAGTCCGCGACGAGCGGCCGCTGCGACCGGGCCTGCCCGGCGGACCGTACGGCGTCGGCCTTGAAGACGACGATGTACGAGCCTGCGACCGGATTCGTGGCTGCTCGGACTCCGCCTGCGGCCGACGGAACGGCCACGGCGACGAAAAGGAGCAGCCCGACGAGAACGGGTCTGATCATTTCCTGCCTCCTCGGAGAACTTCTGACGGCTCTCGAAGTAAAAGTGATCAGCTGCGCTGTGTCCATACGCAGTTTCGCTAATGGGAGCATCGCGGTAGCCCTGGCGATCCCAGGCTGAACGGCACCCTGGCTAACGCCAGCAAGCGGCCGCACAGTAGGGCCATGGCTCCGACGACCCAGAGCACACGCATCACCACGCCGTTCGGATTCGACTCGACCGCCGCCGAGGTGCTCGCCGGGATCGACCTGGAAGGCAGGCGGGCGATCGTGACCGGCGCCTCGTCGGGGATCGGAATCGAGACCGCACGCGCGCTGGCCGGCGCCGGTGCCGAGGTCACGCTGGCCGTGCGCGATACCGCGGCCGGCGAGCGCACCGCCGCCGAGATCACCGCCACGACCGGCAATCCCCTCCTACACGTCGGGCGGCTCGACCTCGCGGACCAGGCCTCGGTCGCCGCCTTCGTCGCGAGTTGGACCGGGCCGTTGCACATGCTCGTCAACAACGCCGGCGTTCTCCTGACGGACCTGCAGCGAACGCCGGAGGGCTGGGAGTTGCAGTTCGCCACCAACCATCTCGGTCACTTCGCGCTCGCGCTCGGCCTCCACGACCCACTCGCCGCCGCAGGCGACGCCCGTGTCGTCTCGCTCAGCTCGGAGGCGCACCTGCGGGCGCCGCTGGTCTTCGACGACATCAACTTCCGCTCACGCCGGTACGACCCGATGCTCGCCTACGGCCAGTCGAAGACAGCGAACGTGCTGTTCGCCGTCGAGGCGGCGATCCGTTGGGCCGACGACGGGATCGTCGCGAACGCCGTTCACCCCGGCGCGGTCATCGAGACCAACCTCGCCCGCGACCTCAACCCCGACGCCCTGGCGGTTGCCATCGAGACGGCGGGATACGAGTACAAGACGCGCGAGCAGGGCGCCGCGACGAGCGTCCTGGCCGCGGCGTCACCGCTGCTCGAGGGCAGCAGCGGTCGGTACTTCGCGGACTGCAACGAAGCGCCTGTCGTCGACTCGAGCTTCACGGGCCCTCCGCGTGGCTTCGGCGTGGCTCCGTATGCGCTCGATCCCGAAAATGCGAGCCGGCTCTGGGACCTCTCGCTCGCGCTGCTCGCGTGGAAGCGCTGAAGACCCAGGGAGAAGCCCCGCGGGTGCGGGGCTTCTCCCAGTCTCGCGATTCCGGGAGCCGTTAGGCCGGTTCGTCTCCCCTGACCACCTTCGCCGGCGCGATCTCGTAGGTCATGCCGCCGACGATGATCCCGTTCGCGTAGGCCTCGACGCGGATCGCAGGGTTCTTCTCCCTCGCGAGATCAGCGGCCGTGAACGGCTCGCCGCCCACGAGCTGCATCGTGATCGGGATCGTCTTGCCCGCGGCCAGCTTCGGATTGGCGCCGCCCTTGTTCGTGAACTCGAGCTTCCACCCGCGCTTGACGAGCGTCCGCGGGATCGTCGGGTTCAGAACCATCTTGGCCGAGCCACGCAGCGGGTTCTTGAGCGTGAAGCGCAGCTCCTGGATCGCCTTGAGCCAGGCCTCGAGCTTCGTAAACGGAACAGCCGTGACGTTCCGCTGCCCGATGTTGTTGTCGTGCGGCACCAGCCGCCACTCCGGGATCGACTCGCCCGATCCGATGTTGCTGACGTTGCTCGGGTCGCCGCTCGCGGAGACGACCATGAACATGCACTGATGACCGGCGCCGCTCGGCGTCCATTCGAACGGGCCGACGAGGATCTCGACGGCGTTGTTGGCGGCGACGACAGGCGCCGAGAGCTGCGGCGTCGTCATCGGATGCCAGTCGTTCGGGTAGACCAGGCCGGCGGCCGGGTCGGCGTGGAACGCCTTCACGATTACGTTGTTCGCGGGCTGCGTACCGCGGTTCTTGATCTTCACGTACGCGTAGTTCGTCGCCCCGGCGACCGGGTTCTCGTGCGTCAAGCCCGCGTCCGCGTGACGGCGGTTCCAGATCGCGTGGCAATCCCAGTGCACGGGCTGGAACTGGTATTCGCCGTGGCGGCCGTCCTCGATGTAGACGTCGACCGGCGGCGGCTTCCCTTCCGTGATCACCGGGATCGGTGCACCCGCCGCCTGGAAGAGGCCCTGCTTCTCGAACGCCCAGCGGATCACCTTGCCGTAGGCGCCGCCGGCGTGACCCTCGGTCGTCCAGTCGCCGAGGTCGGCGGTCAGCAGGCCGTTGACGTAGCCGGCGACGTTGGCCGGGTTCGTCGCGGGCGTGAGGCTGCCGATCGTCCTCAGGATCAGGTACGCCGTGAAGCGGGCGGCGAACTGGCGGTACCCGTGACCGAGCGGAAGGGCGGCATCGCCGCCGATCGAGCGATAGATCCTGAAGTGCGACGTGCAGAGGATCTGCTCCGAGTTGTAGCCGCCGACGTCGTTGACGCCGCCCCAGGCCCAACCGGCGGCGGGCAGCCGGTCATGCCGCCGTCCGATGTTCACCCACGGGAACGTCACGAACCGGTCGGGAGCCACGCTGTCGGCGTCGTTGAGGATCGCCGCCAAGCTGTCGCCGGCGCTGTGGGCGAAGCCGAAGTTGGGCGAATGGACGTGCGGGTAGAGGACGCCGTGGCCGCCGAGCTCGTGGAGGACGACGCGCCAGTCACAGGCGATCCCGATCGGGTTCGCGGTGTCGGCGAGGTCGGCGAGCGCGTAGGTCGTCTGCAGGATCCCGACGCCGCCCGGAAGGCCCAGGCAGTGCGCGTTGATCGTGTTCCCGCCGAGCCCGCGATGGTCGGTGGGCGTGGGGAACGGCGTCGGCCCGAAGTACGCCGGCAGCGAGAACCCCAGGCCCTCGACGAGCCGGAAGAACTTGTCCGAGTGGTAGTACGCGTTGACGGCGGCGAAGTTGTTCGTCCGCGAGTCGTAGTCGAAGTTCACGCCGGACGGCTGCGTCGGCCCCGCGATCGCCGGTGCCTCCGGGTCGGCGAGGATGATGATGTTGCCGCTCAGCGCCTGGACGCCGCTGACCGGTGCGGTCAGTCCCTGCAGGGTCACGCTGACGCGCTTTGCGTTCAGCGCCGATGCAGTCGCGTTCGGCAGCGGTCCCGACGGTGCGCTCGTCATCGGGTCCAGCGTGAAGACGAGGCCGTTGACGCCGTCGACGAACGGTCGTAGGTGCAGCACGGCGCCGGTCTTCAGGTCGATGATCGCCCGCCAGTACAGGGTGGGGAACTGCGGCGTGCCGAGCTCGAAGTTCACGACCACCGAGATGTAGTGCTCGCCCTCGGCGATCGAATCGGGGAGCGGCGGCAGCGGAATCCTCGGATGAGCGTGCTCGAAGGTGTCCTCGTCGTCGACCTCCGGCTCCCGCTTCGCCGCCTCGTAGCGGTAGACGACGAGCGTGACGTCCTGAACCTTCAGCGAGTCGCGCGCGTAGAGGTCCGAGTCGCTCGTGAGGCCGAGCAGCTCGGCCAGCCGCTTCTCGTCGATTCGCTCGTCGAGGCGGTCGAGGTCCTTCAGCTCCTCCTGGATGTCAGGCCCTGCCCTGGTCGCGGCGAGATCGGCGTGGCGCGTCGTGTCGGCGCCGACCACTCGGAACGGGCCTTCCTTGACGTGGACGGACACCCCCGCTTCCCAGACCGGCAGGCCGTACATCGTCTGGTCATAGGTCACCGTGGTCGTGTCGAACTGCGTCTGCTCGCCCCGTAAACGGAACTGGCTGCCCGCGGCGACCGGCGCGGCTTCGCGCGTGGCCGAGAGATTCTCGAGCTCGGTCGGGGGGACTCCGAGCAGCTCGCTGTGGTCGCGGAGGTACTCGTCGGCGGCATCACGAGCGCTCGCCGCCGTCGTGGGAGCGGGCTCTTCTTGCACGAGTCCGCGGACGACACCTTCCTCGTCCACGTTGACGAACGCGCCCGCTTGGGGGTCGTAGTGCTCAGGCATGTGCGGCGCCTTTCGGTCGGGGACCGCGACACCATGGACTTGAATTCACTGCGCCGCAGCAAATGCGGTCCGTAGCTATCGGGGTATCACGTTCGGCGCCGAATGTCTAGCTCCTGACCGCTTCTCAGGTGACTTCGCGCAGGCGGCCCGACTCGACGTCGTAGACGAAACCCCGAACCTTGTCCTTCCTCGGGATGAACGGGCTCGCCATGATGCGCGCGATCGACTGGCGTACGTCGGTGTCGATGTCGTCGAAGGCCTCGGCGGCCCACTCCGGCTTGATCCCGGTCTCCTCAGCGACCTGGCGGCGGAAGTCGTCGTCGGTGAAGGTCAGCATCCCGCAGTCGGTGTGGTGGATCAACATGATCTCCTCGGTCCCGAGCAGTCGCTGCGAGATCGACAGCGAGCGGATCTCGTCATCCGTGACGACGCCGCCGGCGTTGCGGATCACGTGCGCGTCGCCCTCGCTCAATCCGAGCAGCCCGTACGGATTGAGCCGGGCGTCCATGCACGCGACGACTGCAATCCGCCTGGCGGGCGGGAGCGGCAACTCGCCGCTCGCGAAGCTCGAGGCGTACCGCTCGGCGTTGGACACGAGCTCGTCGATGACCACGTGCTGACCTCCTGATCGGCGTGGACGCTTCGCGTGCGAGAACGCGGCGGCGTGCACCCGCATTCCCCACGTAAGCGTTTTGTGAAAAGCCGTTTCGACGCGCCTATGCCCGCTCGTCGCCGGGTATCCGCACGGGGAGACAACCAAGGAGGAGTCAAGACAATGCGAAAGATCTTGCTGTTAGCGCTCGTTCCGATCGCACTCGCCGTTGCCGCGCCTGCGACCGCCGCGACAACGCCGGTCTCGATCAAGCAGGCCGGGTTCATTCCCGCGCAGGTCACTGTCGCCGCCGGTGACACGGTCACCTGGACGAACAACGACACGGAGTCGCGCCAGGTGGTCGCGGACGGCGGGCAGTTCACGTCACCGGCGATCAAGCCGGGCGACACGTACTCGTTCCGCTTCACGCGCGCGGGCACGGTCAACTACCACGACCAGGTCAAGACCGCACACAAGGGCACGATCAGCGTGACGACCGCGGGCACCCGGTCGGTGACGATCGCGGCCACGAAGCGGACGGTCTCGCTCGGCTCCGCTATCGAGCTCTCGGGGAACATCACCGGCGCCCGTGAGGGCCAGCAGGTGGTCGTCGTCGCGAAGCCGTACGGCGGCGTCGAGACGCGCACGCCGGTGGTCACCGAGTCCGACGGCGGCTGGAGCCTGCTCGTGCGGCCCCGGATTCGCACCGAGTACCGCGCGGAGTGGGGCAACACGATGAGCGACCAGGCTCCGATCGTCTACGTGCGCCCGGCCGTGCAGCTCCGCGTACTGAGCGCGAGGGCCGGCCGCTTCTACACGAAGGTCTCCGCTCTGCGCTCGTACCAGGGCAAGCTCGTGACGTTCCAGCGCCTGAAGGGCAACGCGTGGAGCAAGGTCCGGCGCGTGCGCCTCGGCCGCGGCGGTGTCGTTCGCTTCACCGCACGCTTGCCGCGCACCGCGCGCGTTCGCGTGCTCGTGCCGTCGGCGCCCGGCTATGTCCAGGGCTTCAGCCGCACGGCGCTCGTCAAGCGCTAGCGCATCGGGTCGAGTCGGGCCGCGGCATTCGCGCCGCGGCCCGACGGCTGCTTCGTTTCTCCAACTGCTACCAGACCCAGGTGAGGGTGACCGAGGCGGCCCAGCCGCCCTTGTCCGTGCCGGACAGCGAACCTCCGACCGACCAGCCCGACTTCGCCTGCTTGGCGCTCTTCTCCGCCTTCTCGACGACGTTCTTGACCGCGTCCTTGACGGCGCCGCCGTGCTCCTTGGCCTTGTCGACGCTGAGCCCCTTGGACAGGTCGGTGGCCGCCTTGCCGAAGGTGTCCTGCGCGCCGATCATCAGATTCGCCATCTCCTCGACCGTGATGATCTTGCCGAGCGTCCCGATCTGGATGTCGGCGCGCCAGGCGAAGCTGCCATCCTTCTCGGTACCGGCGCTGCCGCGGACGGTAAGCAGGTCGCCCGCCTTCACCTCCGCCTTCACCTTCGAATCGGTGACGTCGATGCTGACCTTGCCGCCCGGCAGCTCGAGCGATCCGCCGCCGCCCTCGGGGCCGGCCTTGCCGGTGATCTTGCCTCGACCGCCGGGCGCCGAGTAGCTCAACTCGCCGCCTTCGGCAGACCCCTCGGCCTCGACCTTGCCGCCCTTACCGAGCGAGAGCTCGCCGGTCGCCTTGCCCGCGATCGAGAGCGTGAGCTTGGCCGAGTCGCCGCCGAGCTGGATCTGCGTCGGGATGCGCCCGAGGTTCTCCATGATCGCGGCCAGCTCGGAGCGGGCGCCGCTCTTGTCGGTCAGGGAGCGGTGCTCGAGCAGGCGCACACCCCGGCGCTTGGCCTCGTCGCGAAGCAGCGTCTCGACCTCGCCCGCGCTCATGTGGTCGCCGACCTTTCCCGTCTTGCCGTCGACCGTGAACGGAAGCCCGCGGGCCCACTTGACGAGCTCCGGGACCGCCAGCAGGAACCCGGCCGACCGCCCGCTCGTGATCTCGGCCGCCGACGTCCCGAACCACTCGACGACCGCGTTCACCGCCGCGCCGTGCTCCGCCGGGATCACGACCTGCGAGTAGTCGAACGGGCTCTTCGTCGGGCGCATGCTGAGCGGCGACCCCGGCCGGACGAAGGTCATCGGCGGCGCGTCGTCGCGCTGGATCAGCTGGGTCACGGCCGCGTTGCCGGCCTTGCGCTGCAGGGCGAGGACGGCGTGCTCGTCTGACGCCGCGCGCGGCGAAGGCTCGGCGAGCCCGTCGGCCTGCTCGGCGTCGCGTTGACGGCCGCGCATCCCTCGAGACTAGGCCCGCGGTGGGAGCCGTGCAAGCTCGCCTCCTCGGGGTCGCCTCGGGCGTGATCCTGATCGTCGTCACCGCGATTCGTCGCTCGCGGGCCGCACGCGCAGTGGTTGACCCGGAATCGGGAACGTGGTTCAGTCACGCCGACCATGGCGAGGGAGGGACGATGAGCACATCCGGAAACACGGGTCCGCTCGGTCAGCCGCGCGGGATCGGCTTCGGGATCCTGCTGTACATCATCACGTTCAGCATTTACAGCCTGTACTGGGCCTACAAGACCACGGAGGAGATGAAGCAGCACACGGGCGAGGGCCTCGGCGGAGTGCTCGGCCTGGTCATCTGGATCGTTGTCAACCCGGTGATGGCGTTCGTGATCCCGTCGGAGATCGGGAAGATGTACAAGAAGGATGGGCAGGAGCCGCCGTTCACCGGCTGGACGGGACTGTGGCTCTTCCCGGGCGCGATCCTGATCATCCCGGCGATCGTGTGGTTCGTGAAGGTGCAGGGAGCCCTCACCCGCTATTGGGAAGGGAAAGCAGCCGCGGCCGGATCCGCCGCCTGAGTCGGCTCACCGCTTGCGAGGGATGAGAATCCTCGTGGTCGACGACCACGCGCGCAGTCCCAAAGCGCGGCGGCCCAGGTCCTAGCTCCGGCGGGGGACGACGCGGGCGGCGCGGCCGCCTACCGTCAGACTCGTGCGGCGCCTCCTCCTCCTGACCTGCCTCTGCGGTTTCGGGCTCCTGTTCGGGATCTCGTACCTCGGCGAGTCGCCGACGCAGGCGTCCGCGGCTCAGAGCGGCTCGATGGAGGGCGAGGTCTCGCGCGTCGTGCAGGCGCGACAGAGCCTGACCGACAACGCCCAGGAAAGCGTCCGCGAGATCGGTTACGGCCTCGAGCGGGCGCTCGACGAGCTCTCAGGCCTGATCCCCTAGCGGCGCTCTCCCTCGAAACGGGGGTCAAGGCCTCTTGAAACCATTGCCGATGCTCGGAGCGTCGTGCACGCCGCCGCCATCGTGCTCGCGACCGCGAGCCTGCTGTTCCAGCCGCAGGCAACCTCCGGAGAGGTGTCGCTGCTGACGCCTGCCGACGGCGCCACAGTCGTCTACCCCGGGCTGGGCACGGCGCCCGCGTTCGGCTGGCGAATCGACTGGGGCGACGCGCCGGCGAACGGTCCGGTCGTGATCGTCCTGCGCACCGCCACCGATCAGGCACTGACCCAGAACGCGATCGAGAACACGTTCTCGTGCAGGGTGCGCGACGTGAACTGCGCGACCACGTTCAGGCCGAACCGTGTCTACCAGGGCGTTTACTACTGGCGCGTGAGTCTCGCCGGCGCCGTCCGAGCGGCGAGCGAAACGTGGTCGTTCACGGGTGTGAAACGCGGCTCCGGGACGGACGCGTCCGACCGGGCAAGGCCCCGCCTACGGACGCTCGCGGGCGTGGCGCAGCGTGGGCAGACGGCGTTCTTCGGCGCCCGAGTGAGCGACGACAGCGGCCTCGTCCGGCTGCGTGCGGCCCTCCTGCGCCGTGGCCACGAGGTCGCGCGAGCGATCGGCGCCTACCGTGCCGTGACCTGGAGGCGAAAGCAGACGCTCTTCAGCAGACGCCCCCTCTCCCGAGGTCTGGCCGCCGGCCCGTACACACTCTGCATCACGGCCTGGGATCGCGCGGGTCACGCGGCCCGCGACTGCGCGCCCTACCGGCTGCGCTGACCTGGTCGCTTCTCGCCTGCAGGTCGACGACGAGGTCGCAGTCGAGCGCCTCGGCGATCTTCAGCAGCGTGTCGATCCGGGGCGGGCGGCCCCCGCCCTCGAGTCGGGCGATCGCCGACTGCGTCGTCCCGGTCAGGACGGCGAGCTGTTGTTGAGAGAGGCCGAGCTCCTGACGGCGCTCGGCGACGCGGTCCGCGATCTGAGCGAAGAACCAGCCGTTTTCCGCACCCGCGATGCGCTGGCGGAGCCGTTCGAACGTGCCCCGGTCTTGGTATCGCATACTTGCGATCGTAGCGGCGCGCGCCGCTGCCGACTCGATAGCCTGCGACTCGATGGGGAACAGCTTCGGAGCCCGCTCGCAGCTCGCGGTCGGCGACCAGAGCTACGAGATCGTGCGCTTGGACGCGCTCCAGTCGCAGTTCGATGTCTTCCGGCTGCCGTACACGCTCCGGATCCTGCTCGAGAACGTGCTGCGCGCTGAGGCGGAGGGCCGGGCCGCCGCTGAGGAGGTCGAAGCTGTCGCGACCTGGGTCGCCGCCGACGAGCCGCAGCGCGAGATCTCGTTCACGCCCGCGCGCGTGCTGCTGCAGGACTTCACCGGCGTGCCCGCTGTCGTCGACCTCGCCGCCATGCGCGACGCGATGCGCGACCTCGGCGGCGATCCCGCGCGGATCAATCCGCTGTACCCGGCCGAGCTCGTGATCGACCACTCGGTGCAGGTGGACGCCTTTGCGAGCCGCGCCGCCCTGCCCAAGAACGTCGAGGCCGACTACGCGCGGAACGGCGAGCGCTACGCCTTCCTGCGCTGGGGCCAGCAGGCCTTCGACAACTTCCAGGTCGTCCCGCCGAACACCGGCATCGTCCACCAGGTCAACCTCGAGTTCCTCGCGCGCGTGATCGAGTCACGCGACGGGTGGGCGTTCCCGGACACGCTCGTCGGGACGGACTCGCACACGACCATGGTCAACGGGCTCGGCGTGCTCGGGTGGGGCGTCGGCGGGATCGAGGCCGAGGCGGCCAAGCTGGGCGAGGCGATCTCGATGCTCGTCCCGCAGGTGGTCGGCTTCCGCTTCACCGGTCGCCTGCGCGAGGGCGCCACCGCCACCGACCTCGTCCTGACGGTGACGCAGATCCTGCGCTCGGCAGGCGTGGTCGGGAAATTCGTCGAGTACTTCGGCAAGGGCCTCGACGGGCTGCCGCTCGCCGACCGCGCGACGATCGGGAACATGTCGCCCGAGTACGGCGCGACCTGCGGCTTCTTCCCCGTCGACAAGGCCACGCTGGACTACATGCGCATGACCGGTCGTCCGCCGGAGCGGATCGCGCTGGTCGAGGCGTACTGCAAGGAGCAAGGGCTCTTCCACGACCCCGACGAGGAGCCGACCTACAGCGAGGTGCTCGAGCTCGACCTCGGCGAGGTGGAGCCGTCGCTGGCGGGCCCGCGCCGCCCACAGGACCGGGTGCCGCTCTCGGACGCGAAGGTGTCGTTCCTCGGCTCGCTCGAGAGCTTCGGGGTCGACTACAACGACAGCGGGCACGACGAGGCGCTCGCCGACACCTTCCCCGCGAGCGACCCGACGGTCGAGCAGCAGCCGGCCCATCCGCCGGAGAGCAAGCCCGAGACGCCGCGCGCGCTGCCCTCGACGGTGGTCGCCGAGCGGAGCCAGCCTGTCAAGGTGACCTACGACGGCCGGGAATTCGAGCTCGAGCACGGCTCCGTGGTGATCGCCGCGATCACGAGCTGCACGAACACCTCGAACCCGGCCGTGATGATCGCCGCGGGCCTGGTCGCGAGGAACGCGGTCGAGCGTGGTCTCGAGCGCCAGCCGTGGGTGAAGTCGTCGCTCGCGCCCGGCTCCAAGGTCGTCACCGAGTACTTCGAGAAAGCCGGTCTGACCCCGTACCTCGAGGCGCTCGGATTTCACACCGTCGGTTACGGGTGCACGACGTGCATCGGGAACTCCGGGCCGCTGCCGGCCGAGATCTCGGCGGCGGTCACCGAGGGCGACCTCGTCGTCTGTGCGGTGCTCTCGGGCAACCGCAACTTCGAGGCGCGGATCCATCCGGAGGTGAAGGCGAACTACCTGGCGTCGCCGCCGCTCGTCGTGGCCTACGCGCTCGCGGGCCGGATGGACCTCGACCTCGTCACCGAGCCGATCGGGCGGGGATCCGACGGCCAGGACGTCTACCTCAGCGACCTCTGGCCGAGCGCCCACGAGGTGCAGGAGACGATCGCTTCCGCCGTCCAGGACGAAATGTTCAAGCGCACATATGCGGACGTCTTCACCGGCGACGAACGCTGGCGCGCCCTCCCGGTGCCCGAAGGCGACCTGTACGCCTGGGACGAGGCCTCGACCTACGTCCGCCGGCCGCCGTACTTCGACGGCATGTCCCACGAGCCCGACGGCGTCGACGATGTCGCCGGCGCACGCTGCCTCGTGGTGCTCGGCGACTCGGTCACGACCGACCACATCTCCCCGGCCGGCTCGATCAAGCCGGACAGCCCGGCCGGAAAGTACCTGCTCGAGCACGGCGTCGAGCGCTCGCAGTTCAACTCCTACGGCGCGCGGCGCGGCAATCACGAGGTGATGGTTCGCGGCACGTTCGCCAACGTCCGGCTGCGGAACCTGATCGTTCCGGACAGCGAGGGAACGTGGACGGTGCACGTGCCGAGCGGCGAGGAGATGACGATCTACGACGCGGCGCAGCGGTACCTCGCCGAGGACACGCCGCTGGTCGTGATCGCCGGCAAGGAGTACGGGTCGGGCTCGTCCCGCGACTGGGCGGCGAAGGGCCCCAAGCTCCTCGGCGTGCGCGCCGTCATCGCCGAGACGTACGAGCGGATCCACCGCTCCAATCTGCTGATGATGGGGATCCTCCCCCTGCAGTTCATGGACGGCGAGGGCCGCGAGGCGCTGGGACTGACCGGCCGCGAGCAGTTCTCGGTGGTCGGCGTCGAGAACGGCGAGGCACACGAGGTGACGGTGCGGGCCGACGACAAGGAGTTCCGCGCGCGCCTGCGCCTCGACACGCCTCGCGAGCGCGAGTACCTGCGCCACGGCGGGATCCTCCCGTTCGTGCTGCGCAAGATGCTCGCGGCCTAGTGGCCGAGGCCACCCAGCGTGAGCGCATGCTCGCGGGAGAGCTCTACCGGGCAGCCGACCCCGAGCTTGTGGCGGCGCGGCTGCGGGCTCGCGAATTGACGGCGCGGTACAACGCCGCGGCGCCCGGGGAGGACGCGGAGCGACGGGTTGTGCTCGGGGAGCTGATCGGCGAGCTCGGCGACGATGTCTCGGTCGAGCCGCCCTTTTACTGCGACTACGGGTCGAACATCGTTCTCGGCGACGGCGCCTACTTCAACTTCGGCTGCATCGTGCTCGACTGCGCTCGCGTGGAGGTCGGCGCCCTGACGAAGCTCGGGCCGGCCGTGCAGCTGTGCGCAGCCACACATCCGGTCGATCCGGAGGAGCGGGCTACGGGCCTGGAGCTCGCCCAGCCGATCGTCGTCGGTCGGAACGTGTGGATCGGCGGGGGCGCGATCGTCGGCCCGGGGGTGGCGATCGGCGACGACTCGGTGATCGGCGCCGGCAGCGTGGTCGTCAAGGACATCCCGGCGCGGGTGGTCGCGGCGGGGTCGCCCTGCCGCGTCCTGCGCGAGCTGTGACCCCGCGGCCACGGCTCGAGCGGCCACGTCCGGGCGTCTGACCCCCGGACACGGCTCTGGGAGACGTCGGCGCCGGCGCCTAGGCCAGCTGAGACATGGCGCGCACGACGGCGCCGAACTCGCGGCCCCGGTCGGTGAGGCGGTACTCGACTCGCGGCGGCCTGGCGTCGACCACGTTGCGGTCGAGCAGCCCCGCGTCCTCGAGCTCGCTGAGCCGCTGGGCGAGGGTCCGCGGCGGCACCTCGCCGAGCATCTGCTTGAACTCGTTGAAGCGGAGTGCGCCGGAGTGCGCCGCGTAGAGCACTGACAGGAGCCAACGCCGCTCGAGGAGGCCCGCCGTCCGGCGGACCTCCTCGGGCATCGGCTCGCACTTGCGACAGCGCATCTAGCCGACCGCTGCCAGGCCCTGCGACGCGGGCTCGAGCGCGAGCTCGAGCACCTCGCCCAGGTTCATCACCGGGTGGAAGCTCATCTCCTCACGGACGTCGGCCGGGACGTCATCCAGGTCGGCGCGGTTCCGCTCGGGGATGATCACGTCGGTGAGCCCCGCCGCGTGGGCGGCCAGCACCTTCTGCTTCAGTCCGCCGATCGGGAGCACGCGGCCCTGCAGGGTGACCTCGCCGGTCATCCCGACCGTGTGCCGCACCGGCCGGCCCGACAGGAGCGAGGCCAACGCAGTCGACATCGTGATGCCGGCGCTCGGCCCGTCCTTGGGGATCGCGCCCGCGGGCACGTGCACGTGGAACGAGCGGTTGTCGAACGCGCCGTCCGGGATCCCGAGCTGGTCGGCGTGCCCACGGACGTAGGAGAGCGCGATCCGCGCCGACTCCTTCATCACGTCGCCGAGCTGGCCCGTCAGGACGAGCCCGTCCTTCTCGCCGTCCATCGCGGTCGCCTCGACGAAGAGCACGTCGCCGCCGGTGCCGGTCACGGCCAGGCCGGTCGCGACGCCGGGGATCGCCGTCCGCTCCGCAGCCTCCTGGAAGAACTTCTGCCGACCGAGCGCGTCGCGAACGACGTCCAGGTCGACGGCTACCGGAGGCTCGACCTGGGCCGAGGCGATGCGGGTTGCGGTCTTGCGCAGGGTGGTGCCGAGCTCACGCTCGAGCTGGCGGACGCCGGCCTCGCGCGTGTACTCGGAGACGATCGTCTTGAGCACGTCGTCCTCGACCTCGACCTCGTTCTCGAGCAGGCCGTTGCGCTCCCGCTGGCGCGGCCAGAGGTAGCCGCGGGCGATGGCGACCTTCTCGTCGACCGTGTAGCCGTCGAACGGGATCACTTCCATCCGGTCGAGCAGCGGGCCGGGGATCGTCGAGGCCACGTTGGCGGTCGCGATGAAGAACACCTCGGAAAGATCGAGCTCGACGTCGAGGTAGTGGTCGCGGAACGAGTGGTTCTGCGCCGGGTCGAGCACCTCGAGCAGCGCGGCCGACGGATCGCCGCGCCAGTCGGCGCCGACCTTGTCGACCTCGTCGAGCATGATCACCGGGTTCATCGTCCCCGCGTCGCGCAGGGCGCGCACGAGCCGGCCCGGGAGCGAGCCGATGTACGTGCGCCGGTGGCCGCGGATCTCGGCCTCGTCACGGATGCCGCCGAGCGACATGCGGACGAACTCCCGCCCGAGCGCGCGGGCGACCGACTCGCCGATCGAGGTCTTGCCCGTCCCGGGCGGCCCGATCAGCGTGAGGATCGCGCCGGAGCGCTTGTCCTCCTTGATCCCGCGCTCCTGGCGCAGCTTGCGCACGGCCAGGTACTCGACGATCCGGTTCTTGACGTCGTCCAGGCCGGCGTGGTCGGTGTCCAGGACCTCGCGCGCGTGCGCGGGGTCGAGCCGGTCCTCGGAGCGCTTCGACCACGGCACCGAAACCAGCCAGTCGAGGTACGACCGGATCATCGAGGCCTCGCCGCTCGCCTCGCCCATCCGCTCCAGCCGGTCGAGCTCACGCTCGGCCTGCTCGCGGACAGCCTCCGGCATCTCGGCTTCGCCGATCTTCGTCCGGTACTCCTCGACGACCGAGCCGTCGTCGTCGCCGAGCTCCTTGCGGATCGACTCGAGCTGCTTGCGCAGCACGTACTCCCGCTGCTGGCGCTGTGCGTCGTCCTCGACGTCGTCGCGGATTCGCTTCCGCACCTGCAGCTCGGCGAGCCGCTCGCGCTGGAGGAGCAGGGCGAGCTCGAGACGCTCGATGACATCGACCGTCTCGAGGAGCTCGACCTTCTGCTCGAAGGTCAGGTCGGGCGCGTAGCCCGAGGTGTCGGCAAGCGGCCCCGGCTCCGCGATCGCGCGGACGAACGCCGAGACGCGGCCGTCGTCGCCGCGCAGCTCCAGGATCTCCTCGACGACGGCGCGGTACTCACGCTCGAGCTCGCGGGTCTTGGACGGCGGCGGTGTCTCGTCGGGCCGCTCTTCGACGTCGACGCGCAGGCGGCCGGTGGAGTCGGTCTCGGCCGAGCCGATGACGCCGCGGTGGAGACCCGTCAGAGCGACGGCGCGACCGCCTCCGGGCAGGCGAATGCGCTCACCGACCTCGGCGACGGTGCCCACCTTGGCGTACTCGCTCTCGTGCCGGGGCACGAGGAGCACGCGATCCTCACTGCCGACGTCGACCGTGAGGGTGACATCCATGCTTGGGAAGACGACCAGGTCGTCCAGTGGTATGAGCAGCAGCTTGCTCAAAATGCTTCACTCTCCATTCAGAAGACGTAGTAACTACAAAAAGTGTAGCTACGTGTAGGTCGTCTCCGCCAACGGCGGGAAGTGCCCGTTTCAGCCACCCCACAGTACCCAGCAGAGGCCTGGTCGGAGTGTGCGTCAGGCGCCTGGGAAGGCGAGTGGCAGCGAGCTGTAGCCGAGGCCGTCCTCGGCGAACACGAACGGCTCGCTGAGCCGCGGCATCCGGCGGAACGCCTCGAACGCCGGCTTGCGATGGCCGCTGATGCTGAGCAGGCCCGACTGCCAGCCGTCGAGCCGGTCCTCGTCGCGGAGGAGGAACCAGAGCAGCATGTCGATCCGCGGATGGGCTCGCGCGATCGCGTACGACTGCGCCAGGTACTTCGCCTGCTGCGCCCAGGAAACGCCGAAGGTCAGGTCGGGCGGGCGCGTCTGGTAGCCGTACTCGGTCAGCCAGATGCGCTTCCTGCCGAAGAGCCGCGTGACCTCGTCGACGAGCCTGTCGATGTTGGCGAGCGTGACCGCCGTCTTGGCGCGCGGCGGGGTGCTCGGCGTCTCGCGCGGCGCCCCGTAGTACGGCTGGTGCGCGTAGGCGTCGAATGTGCGCACGCCGTAGCGCTTCATGGCCCGCAGGAACGCGAGCGGGGACACCGACGGCCGGCGCTGGTTCGGCGCGTTGTTGCCCCGCGGAGCGGTGACGCCGCACGCGACCCGCTGGGCGGTCAGGCCGGTGATGTGGACGCCGTCGTAGATCGCGTTGCAGATGCGCGCGTAGTCGCGGGCGCTCTGGATCCGCCAGCGGCCGTTGATCTTCCGGAACTGCGGCACGAGCCCGAGGTTGAGGTTCGGCTCGTTCCAGGCGATCCAGAGTCGGACGGGCGGCAGCACGCGGTCGTCTTCACGGCGCTCCCAGGTGCCGCTGTAGCGGGCGGCCGCGGCATACGCGAACTTCTCCAAATGGACGGCGTTGTCAGGCGCGCGGTTCCGTCCGCGCCCGCGGTTGGCCCAGGC
The DNA here is from genome assembly GCA_963738205.1 of uncultured Actinomycetes bacterium. Classification (GTDB taxonomy): domain Bacteria; phylum Actinomycetota; class Thermoleophilia; order Gaiellales; family Gaiellaceae; genus DATFQE01. Next base: position 207,111 of record CAVTVQ010000007.1, on the reverse strand, counting down.
GGGCGTGGCGAAGATCGAGAAGGCGATCCGGACTCGCTGGCGCGCGGCATTCAGGACGAGGCGGTCGTACCGGCGCCAGTCGTACGCTGGGTCGCCAGGGTCGGCGCCGTTGGCCGGCTTGCGTCGGGCGACGCCGAGCGGCCCGCCCCAGTAGAGGTTGACGCGGAGCACCTCGGCGCGCAGCTGCCCGAGCGTGGTGAAGAACTTCGACTCGCCGTTCAGCGCGGCAGCGTGGTCGGTCAGTCCGACCTGAAGGGAGCGCGAGCCGGACGCAGCGCTCGGCGCGAGCGTCGCCAACGCGACGACGAGGGAGAGCAGGAGGGAGGCCCGCAGCGGTGACATGTGTCTGGATTCGGATGGTACGGCGCAATCCTTGAGCAAAATAGGCCCGCTTACGAACTTCTTACGGGATGTCGGCCACGCCTAGACTGACGGCGAGGATGGAACGGCACACGGCGACCACGCGGATCGCGACCGGCCTGTCCACCGCAGCGGCCGCCGAGGACGCGGCGATCGAGGCGGTCCGCCAGGTGCGAAGCACGCTCGACGGCTCGACGCCCGAGCTGGCGTACCTCTTCCTTTCCCCAGCCCACCTGGCCGAGGTCGAGATCGCAGCCGCGATCGTCCGCGACGGGCTCGGCGCGGCCAGTCTGCTCGGCTGCGTCGCCGAGGGCGTCGTGGGCGGCACGCGGGAGCTGGAGAGCGGCCCGGGCCTGTCGTTATGGGCCGGCGTTCTGCCCGGTGCGCGCGTGGAGACGTTCCACCTCGAGGCGGAGGCCGCCGAGGAAGGCCTCACGATCTCGGGGTTTCCCGACTTCGGCGACGAGCCCGCGCTCGTGACGATGCTGGTCGACCCGTTCACCTTCCCGGCCGGGTCGTTCTTGCGCCTGCTGAACGACGAGCACGCGGGTCTGCCCGTCGTCGGCGGGATCGCCGCCGGAGCGGGAACGCCGGGGGCCCAGGTGCTGATCGTCGACGGCGAGCACCACGCGAGCGGCGTGGTGGGCGCAGCGGTCTCGGGCGTGCCCGTCCGGACGATCGTCTCCCAGGGCTGCGCGCCGATCGGCCGCGACGCAGTGATCACGAACGCGGAAGGGAACGTCGTCTTCGAGCTCGCGGGGGAGCCGGCCCTCGAGCGGCTGAAGACCGATCTGGCCGCGCTCGCGCCCGAGCGGCTGCAGCAGGCGGCCAACGGCCTCCTCGTCGGGCTGGTGATCGACGAGAACCGCTCCGAGTACGGGCGCGGCGACTACCTCGTTCGCGCATTGTTGGGCGCCGACGAGGAGACCGGCGCGATCGCCGTGGGTGACGAGGTACGCATCGGGCAGACCTTGCGCTTCCACGTACGCGACGCCGCGTCGGCCGACGAGGACCTGCGCGAGTCGCTGGCGGGCGGCCTTGCCGGCGAAACCCCCACCGGGGCGCTCCTGTTCACGTGCAACGGTCGCGGCACGCACATGTTCTCCGAGCCGAACCACGACGCACTGGCGCTGGCCGAAGCGGTGGGCTCCCCGTCGCTGGCCGGCTTCTTCTGCGGCGGCGAGATCGGGCCTGTCGGCGGCCGCGCATTCCTGCACGGCTTCACGGCCACGGCCGCCGTCTTCCTCGCGTAGCCGGGCGGCCGGGCCCAGGCCCCGGCCGCCGGCGTTACCGCAGGCTGTGGGGTCTACGCCGCGTTGGACGTCGCGGCGTCCTCGGGCTCCTGCCCGAGGTTCTTGGCCCACCACTCCGACTCGCGACGCTGCAGCTCGTGCTGCGCCTTCGCGACGTAGGAGGCCAGCTCGCTCTCCTTGGCGCCGAGCCGTGCTTCCAGCTCGGCGAGCGCCTTCTCGCGCTTCTCCAGCTTCTCCGTGCGGATCTCGAGGTCGGCCTCGTGCATCGCCTCGCGGCGCTCGACCTCGACCTCCCGGTCGTCGAGCTCGCGGATCCGGTCGCGCATCTGCCCCTCGGCGGTCCGCGACACGCTTCTCGCGCCGCTCGATCCGGCTCTTGAGCGACTCCGCGAGGCCTTCCTCCTCGGCGACGGCCGCCTCGCGCTCGGCCAGCTCGGCCTCGCGCTCCGCCTGCAGCTTCGCCTTCTCCTCGAGCTCGCGCCCGCGGTTCTCGTTCTTCTCGACCCGGCCGAGCGCCGCCTCACGGCGGTTGAGCTCCGCCTCGCGGGCGGCCAGCTCGAGCTCGCGCGCGTCTGCTTCCGAGAGACGGGCGTGGGCCTCGCGCACCTCTGACGTCTGCTCCGCGATCTGGCGCTTCATGCGGTCGGCGTCCTCGTGGATACTCGCCTGCCAGGCGGCGAGCTCCGAGTCGCGCGTGTCGAGATCGCGTTCCTTGGCGAGGATCCGCTCCTCCGTCTTGGTGAGCCGGCTCTCGCGATCCTGAAGCTTCTGCTCCCGCTGCGCGAGCTCCTTCGCGCGCCGGCGGCCCTCCTCGTCGCGCTCCGAGAAGGCGCGGCTGCGCTCGTCCTCGCGGGCGCGGAGATCGCGCTCGCGCTGTGCGAGCTCCTGCTCGAGCCGAACGGACTTCTGCTCGCGCTTCTCGAGCGCGCTGGTGCGGCTCTGCGCCTCGGACGCCGCCTTTGCGGCGCGATCCTCAGCCTCGGCCTGTGCCTTCTGGGCACGGCTCTCGGCCTCCGCGAGGGCTTTCGCAGCGCGCGTTTCGGCGTCGGAAACGGCCTTGCTCGCCCGACTCTCCGCGTCGCCGAGCGTCTTCGCCACGCGCCGTTCGCCATCGCGCACGTCGCGCTCGCGGCGCTCGAGCTCCTGCTCGCGCTCGCCGGCGTTCTGCTGCACGCGGCGCTCTGCCTCGGCGAGTCGCTGCTCCAGCCCGGTCAGCTCCTGTTTGCGTCCGGCGGCCGCCGCCTGCTCCTCGGCCAGCTGGGCCTCGAGCTGGGCGACGCGCCTGCGCTCTTCCTCGAGCGCCTTCCGCTCCGCCGCGAGCGCCCGCTCACGCTGGGCGACGTCGGCTTCGATCTGGGAGAGGCGGGCGCCGTGGTCGTCGAGCTCCGCCGCGGCCTTGGCCGTCTCGTGGTCCTCGCCCAGCTTGCGCTCATAGGCCTCGACCTGCTCGGCGAGCGCCTGCTTCAGGTCGAGCTCACGAGCGAGTGCGGCCGACAGCTCGCCACGCAGCTGCTCGACGTCCGTCCGGTTGCCGTTCTCGGCAGTGGAGATGGTGGGCGGCGCCGACGCATAGAGGTCCACACGGACGATCGGCGCTTCGGGAGCAGGCGTGCTCTCGGGTTCGCCGTTTGGCTCACGCCGCCGCTTGAGCTGTGCACGGAGGCCCGTGCCGAAACCGCCTTCGGTCTCGTTCTCGGTGCTCTCGGCCTGCGGCTGGAACGGCTTCTGCTCGTCCTGCGGCTGCTCCTCTGGCTTCTCTCCTGCGGACATTGCTGTCTCCTTCTTAGAAAATCTCGTCGATGTTGAGGATCGCCGGCCCGAGGATGACCAGGAACATGGCCGGGAAGATGAACAGCACCGTGGGGAAGAGCATCTTGATCGGGGCCTTCATCGCCCGTTCCTCGGCGGCGGCCTGGCGGCGCAGGCGGGTATCGGCGGCCTGAACGCGCAGGATCCGGCCCAGCGACGTGCCGAGCTGGTCGGCCTGGATGATCGCGCGGGTGAACGACGAGACCTCGGGCGTGTCCGACCGCTCGCCGAGGCGCCTGAGCGCCTCGCCGCGGCTCTCGCCGATGCGCATCTCGGAGAGCGTCAGCCCGAACTCCTCGGCCAGCGGGCCCTCCATGTGCTCGGTCAGCTTCGAGATCGCCCCGTCGAGGCCGAGACCCGCCTCGACGCTGACGGCGAGCAGGTCGAGCGCGTCCGGGAGCGCCGCGCGGAGCAGCTCACGACGTCGGCGTGCGTACATCGAGACCAGGTAGTCCGGCCCGAAGAAGCCGACGAGCACGATGAAGAGCCCGAACAGCAAGCCCATGCTGCCGGCAGCGCCGATCAGCAGGAGTGCCAGCGCTCCGCCGGTCAGGGCGAAGACGCCCTTCGCCGCCAGGAAGCCGGTCGGCGTGATCTTCTTGCCGAGGCCCGCGCCCTGCAGCTTCATGCCGACTGCTTCGGCGCTCATACGCGGGTTTACGCGCAGCACCAGGTCGGCGAGCGACTGCGAGAGCGGGACGAGCGCCCGCTCCCGGAGGCTCTCACGCTGAAGGCCGGTGCGGACGCGGAAGCGCCCGTAGGTGGCAGCCCGGCGGACGGAGTTGGCCCGTTCACGGGCGGGCAGCGTCGCCAGCTCGCCGATCAGGTACGCGGCGCCGGCGAGACAACAGATTGCGAGGATGAGCAGCGGCATCGATTACCCCTTGAAGGAAACGATCTTGCGGAGGACGACGGCGCCGAAGCACATCATCGCGAGCCCCGTTGCGATCAGCTTGTGGCCGGTGGACGAGTGGTAGAGCGGGTCCATGTACCGCGGGTTCATCACGGTGATGATGATCCCGATGAAGAACGGCAGACCCATGAGGACGTAGGCCGACGCGCGGCCCATGGCCGTGAGGCCCTGGATCTTGCGGGCGAACTGCTGGCGCTGCCTCACCGTGTCCGCGACCATGTCGATCAGCCCGGCGAGCGAGCCGCCGACCTGGCGCTGGATGCTCACGGCGGTGATGACGAAGTCGAAGTTCTTCGAGCCGACGCGGGCCGCCATCTCCTGCAGGGACTCGTCCATCGGACGGCCGAGGCGCGCCTCGGTCAGCACGCGCTTCAGCTCCTTGCTCGCGGGCTCGCGCCCTTCGTCGACGACGCTCTGCAGGCCCTGTTTGAAGCTGTGCCCCGCCTTCAGCGACGCGGCGAGCGTGATCAGCAGGTCCGGCAGCTGGTTCTCGAACGCCGTGATGCGCTTGTTGCCCTTGAACCAGACGAAGGCGATCGGGATCGCCCCGCCCAGGAGCACCCCGAGCAGGATCATGAAGGTCGACTTGAGCGCGATCGCGGCCAGGATTCCGACGGCGAGCCCGCCGCCGACGATCAGATACACGAACTCGACCGTGCGGAGCTGCAGGTCTGCCCGCTCGAGCATTCGCTGCAGGGTCGTCCACTGCTTCCAATGCGAGAACGCCTGCTCCGTTGCCCGGAAAAGGCTGCTGAGCATCGCCAGGCGCTCGCGCTCCTGCTTGCGCTTCTTGCGGGGTGACGTCTGGCCGAGGTGCGGCGCCAGCCGCTTGCGCAGCCGCTCGCCCCTGGCCGCTGCCAGCATGAACGTGCCGGCGAGCAGGACGAGCAGCCCCACCAGCAGCGCCATCACCGGCGTGCCCGCCTGGTAGAAGCCTTCGGGGAGGAGCGTCTTGTCCGTGCGCGCCCGGTCGGTGCCGGGAATCGACAGCCCCGCGGCTGCGGTTCCGGCTGCGGTGAGCGCCTTCAACTCGAGCCGCTCGCCTGGGCGCGCCGCGGTCGGGTACTCGAGCCGCCACGTGCGCTTGAGCTCACGCGCGATGCTCGAGTAGATCGCGCCGAGCTCACGACTCGAGCCGGCGCCGCGGTAGGAGCCGCCCGTCGACCGCGCGAGCTTCTTGAGCGGCGCTGGGTTGAAGCGTGGGCTCTCGATCGCGACGACGTAGACGGCGACGCCCGACTCGTGCGCGACGGCGATTGCGTTCTCGAGCGAGGCTGAGCTGCGTGTCTCGTTGCCGTCCGTTACAGCGATGAGCACTCGGCCGGCATACGATTCTGTGCCGAGGGCCCGGGACGACTGCACGAGGCTGTCGTACAGAGTCGTCCCCTCCTTGGCGTCCACGTTGACCGACGCGAGCGCGCTCTGCGCGTCGGCCGCGTCGGTCGAAAAGGGGGTCAGCAGGACCGGCTTCGTTGCGAACGTGGCGACGGCCACACGGTCGTTCCTCGGCTTTGCGCGGAGGAAGGCCTGCGCGGCCGCGACGGCGTCGTTGAACGGCTTCCCGGCCATCGACCGGGAACGGTCGACCGCCAGGACCACGCTCTTTGCCCGGCCGAGGTTCTCGGCCAGCAAGCCGCTTACCGGCCTGCCGTTCTCGAGCAGGCGAGGTGGCTTGGCCGTGGGGTTCGGCGTGACAACCGTCGCCCGTACGACGGGGAACGCGCTCGCGTCGACGCCCTTCAGCTCGACTCCGGCGCTCGCGGCGCCGGCGAAGAGAAAGGTCGCAGCGAGCGCCGGAACGATGGCGGCGAGGCGCCTCATGCGAAGTTCCTGTAGCTCTGCGCCGCGACGGTCGAGCGGTACTGGTTCTCGTCGCGCTCGAAGAAGTTGCTCGGCAGCACGACGCCGTTCGTGGCCAGCTTCTCCAGGAAGTGGGGCTTGAGCCCGACGCACTGGAGCGGCGTCAGGAGCTTCCCGCGCTGGTGAGCGGGTGCGTCGTCGGCGGGCGGCTTGGCTACGAAGACGTCCTGCAGCGTGACCACGTCCGACTCCATGCGGAGCACCTCGGTCACGTGCGTCACCTTGCGCGACCCGTCGACGAGGCGGGAGATCTGGATGAGCAGGTCGAACGCGCTTGCGATCTGCTCGCGGATCGCCCGGTGGGGCAGCTCGACGCCGGCCGTCATGACGAGCGTCTCCAGACGGGAGAGCGCGTCGCGCGGGGAGTTGGCGTGGATCGTCGTGAGCGATCCCTCGTGGCCAGTGTTCATCGCCTGGAGCATGTCCAGGGTCTCGGGGCCGCGGACCTCGCCGACGATGATCCGGTCGGGCCGCATACGGAGGGCGTTCCGGACGAGCTCGCGGATCCGCACCTCGCCCTGGCCCTCGATGTTCGGCGGACGGGCCTCCAGCGTGATCACGTGGTCCTGCTGGAGCTGGAGCTCGGCCGCGTCCTCGATCGTGACGATGCGCTCGTCACCGGGGACGAAGGCGCTCAGGGCGTTCAGCGTCGTCGTCTTACCGGTGCCGGTACCGCCCGAGATGAGGACGTTGAGCTTTCCGCGGACGCACTGCGCCAGGAACTGCGCCGCCTTCGCGGAGATCGACCCGAAGTTGATCAGGTCGTCCATCCCGTACGGGTCGCGGGCGAACTTCCGGATCGTGAGCGTCGGTCCCCTGAGGGCGAGCGGCGGGATGATCGCGTTGACACGGCTCCCGTCCGGGAGGCGCGCGTCCACCATCGGCGACGCCTCGTCGACGCGGCGCCCGATCTGCGAGACGATCTTGTCGATGATCCGCAGGAGGTGTGCGTTGTCGGCGAACGTGATGCCGGTGCGCTCGATCTTGCCCGCGCGCTCGATGTAGATCCGGTCGAAGTTGTTGACCATGATCTCCGTGATCGTGTCGTCGCGGAGGAACGGCTCCAGCGGCCCGTAGCCGAGGATGTCGTCCGTGATCTGGCGGACCAGCTCACGGCGCTCCTCGCGGCTGAGCGGCGTCTTGTCCAGCGTCAGCTCCTCGGTGACGGTGCGGTTGACCTGGTCGTGCAGGTCTTCCGTGGTCTCCGTCGTGAAGAGCTGCGGTCCGAGCTTGGAGATGCACGCGTGGTGGATGCGCGTCTTCAGCTCGGCGTACGGATCGACCGGTGTCTGATGCTGGACCGGTGCCTCGACGACCGACAGGGCGCCGTCGGGAAGGATCGTGGCCGTGCCGTTGGCAGGACCCTTGATGCGATCGTGGAGACCCATGCTTACGCTTTCGCCAGCGGACCGAGCCAGCGCTTCTTGGCCCGGGACTTGTCGGGAACGAGCAGGCCCTTTGCCATGTCGCGGACGCCGCGCGAGAAGTCGCAGCCGGCGTCCGAGAGCACCGCGGGGTTGCCGCGGTTCACGGCCAGGGGCACCGCCCGGTCGCTCGGGATCTCGAAGCGCACCTTCGCCTCCAGGGCCGCCTCGACCTCGCTCCGCTTCATGCCGACGTTCGAGTTGGCGCGGTTGAGGACGACGCGGATCCGCTCGGGTGGGAAGGACAGCAGCTCGAGCGTCTGGATCGACAGGCGGACGTTCTTGATCGTCGGGACATCGAGGCCGCACAGGAGCAGGAGCAAGTCGGTGCGGTCGAGGGTGGCCAGCATCGGCCCGTGGAAGAACGGCGACGTGTCGACCACGATCGTGTCGTAGCTCTGCTTCGCGACCTCGAGCAGGCGCGTGAGCTTCTGCTCGGTCACGAGCTCGGCGTCCTCGGGCCGCACGGGGGCGGGGAGGACGTCGAGACCGGACGCGTGCCGCGTGGTGTAGCCGGCGAGCTTCTCGGGATCCAGCTCGCCCGGCGCGGTGACCAGGTCCTGGATCGTCTTGTCCGGCTCGATCCCGAGCATGATCGCCGCGTCTCCGAACTGGAGATCGAGGTCGAGCAGCAGGGTGCGCTTGCCGTGGTACTTGGCGAGCGCGGTCGCGAGGTTGGTCGCCATCACGGTCTTGCCGGTCCCGCCCTTGGGGCAGAACACGGTCACGATGCGGCCGTCCTTCCCCCTGCGGGACTGAGCGCGGCGGCCGGCGTGCGCGGCCTTCCGGATCGCGAAGACGACGTTCTCGGTCAGCTGCGGGAGCAGCAGGACGTCGGCGACGTCCGCGTCGAGCGCGTCCTCGAGCAGGGCCGTGGCCTCGCCCGAGGCGAGCAGGACGATCGGCGCCTGCGTGTGCTCGCGGATCGACGCGATGTCGTCCGCGGGCAGGTGCGAGCTGCGCGTGGCGTGGAGGACGACGCCGAGATGGCCGCCGGCGAGCGCGCCGGAGCCCTCGGCGACTGCCTCGCTGTGACCGACGAGGTCGATCTCACCGTGGCGTGCGAGCGTCTCGTGGAGCTCGGGGAGCCCCTCGCACCACCCGGTCAGGAAGACGCGGGTGCGCTCGCGATCGTTGTTGTTGTCGTGAAAATGCTCGCTCATCGCCGGCTGCTCCTCTTGATCTGGGCCATGCCCTTGCGGAACTGGGCCTGGTTGAGGCCCTCCTGCAGGAGCGAGGCCGAGGTGTCCACGGTCTCGGGGCTATCGGCCGCGTCGGCGACGCCGCGCAGCTGGAGCGACCAGTCACCGTTCTTCGTCAGCCAGAACAGCTTGTGCGCCTGGCGGTCGGTGACGGCGAGGATCGCCGAGAACGGCAGGTTGGCGCCGCTCGCGATCTTGCTCTGGACTTTGCCCTCGTTGGCGGCACGGAGGACGAGCAGGTCACGGAGGACGACGCGGCTGACGTGGATCTGCGTGCCCTCGGGGAACTCCCAGGTGCCGAGCACGTCGACCTTGTCGCCGGACTTCAGCGTCCCGACCAGCAGCTGGTGCTCGTCGCCCGGTACCTGGACGGCGCGGACGTTGCCCTTGAGCTGGGCGCGGAGGCCCTGCTCCTCGAGCGGCCGGAAGCGGCTAGTGCTCACCTGCTCACCCGCGTAGAGCGGCTGGGCGGCGGAGAGCTCCTTGATCTGCGACGGGTCGGAGATCGCGCCCGGCACGACGCTCCGGCGGTTGACCTCTTCGCTGCGGATCCACTTGCGGTCGACGACGTCCGAGCCGGACGTGCCGATCGGGATGTCGCGCGCGGCGACGAACACGGTCACGGCCTCTTCGCCGCTCTGGACGCTCTTCTTGTAGTTCGTCACGTAGAACGTCGTGAGCAGGGCGGCGACGACGGCGAGCGCGACCGCGATGGCGATATTTCTCACGCGATATGTCATGGCGGCTCTGTTTCTCCTCGTTGTTTGTTCTTGCTATTCGAGCAAGCTGATTGCGCGGGCGCCGAAATCCGGATCGGTCGAGGATTCGGTTTGAATTCCCTCCCAGATGATCTCCGTGAACCAGCCAAAGAGCTTCGAGTCCTGGCTGCCGTGGATGTTGTATCCGGTCAGGTGGAAACCGACCCAGCCGACGACCTGGTACTCGAAGTTCGATCCCTGCGCGCGGGTGGCGCGGTAGACGGGGAACAGGAGCACGTCACCGATACGCTCATCGAAGGCGTGGCGAATGTTCGCCGAGCTCGGCTTCATGCCGGAATCCGAGAAATACCAATCGAGCGGCATGAAGGCATCGAGCCCGTACACGATCCAATCCGCAACGGTCTGGGAGCCCGTTCCGCCGTGCGACTGATCGATGTTGACGAGGCGGAACGCACCTGGGCCGGTCTTGAGGAAGTCGAGCGTCGTCGGGTTGCTCGACCCGAAGCACGAGTCCATCGGCGTGCAGTGCAGCAGCGGATGCTGCTCGTCGACCGCGACCGGCGCGGCCCACTTAGCCGAGCTCATGGGCGAGGTGCGCGCCTTGGCGTTCGCGCCGACGTTGACGGAGTTGATCCCGAAGACCCGTGAGAAGAAGCCCGGAACCGGCTTCTCGGCGTGCACGCGGATCGTGTCGCCAGGATTTACGGTGGTCTCGAAGGACACGCCGCCGGAGGCGACGCCGCCCTCGTTCTTGTCGCCGTACTCGAGGGCGAGGCCCGTCGCCTGGGCATGGTCGTCGGGCAGGCCGTGCGCGCCGGCGAGCGCCGAGGCGTCTGCGGTCGCCTGCAGCTTGCGATCGGCCCGGTACCAGGCGCCCACGTCCAGCACTGCGGCGGAGAGCGCCATCAGGACGCCGAGGAAGAGAAGCATGAGGATCAGGGCCTGGCCCCGTTCGTTGCGAAAGCGGCTCATTCGACGCGCTCCGTGGTCGAGCTGGACAGGCGTCCGGACTTGACGACGACGCCCAGCAGGTTGATCGAGTACGGGTACGTGGCGGTGACGGTGACGTCGGAACCCTGGACCCACGACGAGTTGACGTTGATCTGGAGATCCGAGGACTTGAGATCCGTGGCGGCATTCCGAACCGACGTGGTGACCGCGGCCTGCGGGTTGGGCAGGTGGCGGCCGACGGCGCCCTTCCGTGCGCCGGCCCGAACGGCGTCGGTCAGCGTGATGTAGTTGTTGAACGTAATTCCGAACTGGATCACGCCGAAGAGCAGCAGAGCCAGAATCGGGAGCACGAGTGCGAACTCCGTCAGCGTCTGCCCACGCTCGTTCCTGAATTGAAGTCTCTTCTGCATTGCGGCCTGCGGTTCTCTCCGGTCGTTGTTGAGGGAGAGGCGGGCCCTTTTCGTCTGCGGAGAAAAGGGCCCGCCTCTTAAGCCATGCCAAGCGGGTGCTTAGGTGATGTAAGCGGCGACCCGGTTGACGGCACCGACGATGTTGCCCGAGAGGAGACCGAGCGCACCAAAAACGGCGATCGTAATCACGGCCAGAACGACACCGTACTCAGCCATGGTCTGCCCCTCCTCGTCCGTGCGGTATGAGGCGAGCTTCTCGTAAATCTTCAGCACTTGATTCACCTCCCTTCGATTTCTCGGGCGGCGCGCCTGGCGGCCCGCCGAATTCACGCACTCTTCGAGCGATCGGGAGGAGTGCTTTTCAGTTCGTGAGCTGCGAAAGCTCGGGGCGAGGGTGACCACGCTGCGTGGAACCTCCGGTACGTAGTCGGCGTGGCCGCGCCGCCTTGCTTTTGGGCTCAGTCGGAAACACTCATCGCCTTGATCGATATTCCGGTCTATCCCTCGCGATAGGGATTCGCCGGACCGTTCCCCCATTGGAGGGAGACTGGGCGCTAGGTCGGTTCCGATAGCTGCTTCGACTCCGCTCGGCCGCGGATCAACAGAGTCAAGTGAGTCCCGCGTCGATTGGCGGCATTCGGCGCCCGAACCGAACGGAGAACCGAATGCCACACCGGAGACATCGCCTGAAGAGGCTGCTCTCGCGCTTCCGGACGGGCGACCTGCTCGCCGCGGACGCTTCCGAGTCGCTCGACGAGACGTACGGCTGGGACTCGATCCCGGAGTCGCCCGAGCTCGACGCCGAGCGCACGCGCCGCCACTTCGGCGGACACCGCATGGCGGCCAGCCTGACCTTCGCCGTCCTATTCTTCGCGGGCGCGGCGTTCACCGCCGGCGCCGGCGACCTCGGCGACGCCGACGACTCCGCCACGGCCGAGGCGAGCGCTCCGGCGGCCCCCGCTGCCGCCGATCCCCTGCCTGCCGCGACTCCCGACCCCGAGCAGTGCTCCAAGCGGATGCTCGCCCGCGAGCTCGATCGCGAGGAGTGCGCGAAGCCGGAGGATGCTCAGCCCGCGCCGGCCGAGCCCGCCCCGGCGGAGGCCGCTCCGGCCGCGGCCCCGACCGCCGCGGATCAGCCGGCCTCGACCCCGTCCGAGTCGGCTCCCGCCGACGAGGCGGGCAGCGACGATGCCGCTCGCCCGCTGGGCGCGCCCACGGCCGCTCCGAAGGCTCCCGATTCCGCGCCTACGCCGGCGCGCGCACACGCGAAGCCCAAGGCGAAGCCGGTGCTCGCTCCGACACCCCGCCTCGAACACCGCGAGTCGGGCCACGAGGCTCCCGACGGCACGCCTTCCTTCGGGACGATCTGGCTCGACCGTGACCTGCCCGACCCGACCCCCCCGTCGCGTCGCCTCAGCCGCGCGTTCGCGCGTGATCTGAAGGCCGCGTCACGGCAGGCGCACGTCCGTTGGGCCGACGTCCTCGCGGTGCTGCGGGCTCGCGGTGATCGGAGCCAGGCTCCGGCCGGCCGCCCGGGCCTCGACGCACTCGCGACCAAGCTGTCCGAGCTGGGTGCCCGCACCGACTCCTGGGGCGCGTTCCTGGCGCTCGAGGGCAAGACGTCGTTCGCGGACCGCGCGCTGGCGCTCTCCCGCTATCACCGCGCCGTCGGCCTCTCGGCCCTCGTCCGCGGCCTCGAGTGGGCGAAGCCGGGCCTCAAGCGCAAGGTCCTGCGCGACGAGCGCATCTCGATCTACTGGGGCGGCCGCGAGGACATCAAGTCCGACCGGACGAACGTCCGTGTGCTCGTCCTGCTCGAGTTCCTCGCCGAGGCGCACGGTCAGGTGACCGTCTCCAGCCTCACGAGCGGGCACGGCTACTTCTCCCGCCCGGGCGTCGTCTCGGCCCACATGTACGGGCTCGCGGCCGACATCGCCGCCCTCGGCAACACGACGATCGCCGGCAACCAGCAGCCAGGCAGCGTCACCGAGGAGGCCGTCCGGAACATCCTGCTGCTCCCGTCGGAGCTCAGGCCCCGCCAGGTGATCTCGCTGCTCGGGCTCGGAGGACCGTCCTTCCCGCTGGCGAATCACTTCGATCACATCCACGTGGGGTACTAGAGCGGACTTGATCGGAACGGAGCTCACTGTGACTCGGCGCGACGGTGTGGTCGTCTGCGAGGAATGCCTCGTGGCGGCCACGCCGTTCGCGCGCATGCGCGGCCTGCTCGGGCGGCGCTCGCTGCCGAGCGGGGAGGGGATCCTCCTGCGCCCGGCAGCCTCCGTGCACACGTTCTTCATGCGCTTCGCGATCGACGTCGTCTTCCTCGACGACGAGCTGCGCGTCGTCGGGATCGCAGCTCATCTGCGCCCGTGGCGCGCCGCCGCACAGCGCGGCGCCAGGGCCGTGCTCGAGCTGCCCGCCGGCGAGTGCGAGCGCCGCGGTCTCGCCGTCGGCGACTGCATCCGCTTCGCGTAGCATTGTTCCTCTAGCACCGACTTTCGGCGGTGCGCCAATCCGACTTTGGTCGGGTTGACGGCGTCCGGGATTTGCTCTACTTTGGCCGCTTAGTACGCACTAACTTGGCGAAGAGAGAGGATCCCGCATGGAGTACGCAGCCGCCGCAGCCCACGCCGTCGAAGCGGAGGCGACCGGACCCGTCGTCACGGCCAGCGAGCTCGCCCGCCGCTACGGGGAGGGCGAGACGGCCGTCGACGCCCTTCGGGGCGTGTCGCTCGAGATCCAGCCCGGCCAGCTGACCGCGATCATGGGCCCGTCGGGCTCGGGCAAGTCGACGCTGATGCACATCCTCGCTGCGCTCGACCGGCCGACGGCCGGCTATGTGACGATCGCCGGCACGCGCCTCGGACAGCTGTCCGACAACGAGGTCACGCGCATCCGGCGCAAACACATCGGCTTCGTCTTCCAGTTCTTCAACCTGCTCCCGATGCTGACCGCGGAGGAGAACGTGCTCCTGCCGCTCTCGATCGCCGGCGAGAAGCCGAACCGCGACGAGTACATGGAGCTGATGAGGCGGGTCGGGCTCGACGACCGGCTGACCCACAGGCCGTCCGAGCTCTCCGGCGGCCAGCAGCAGCGCGTGGCCATTGCGCGTGCGCTTGCGTCGAAGCCGACGGTCGTGTTCGCCGACGAGCCGACCGGCAACCTCGACTCCAAGACGGGCGGCGAGATCCTCGAGCTGCTCCAGGAGTCCGTTCGCGGCTTCGGCCAGACGATGGTGATGGTCACACACGAGGCCCGCGCTGCCGCGATTGCCGACCGCATCTTCTTCCTCGCCGACGGCTTGATCGTCCAGGAGCTCGGTCGCACCAGCGAGCACGACATCCTGCGCACCCTCGAGGAGGTCCGCACTTGATCCGCGTCGCGCTCAGGGGTCTGCTCGGCCGGAAGCTCCGCGCAGCGCTGACGGCGTTCGCGATCGTGCTCGGCGTCGCCATGGTGAGCGGCACGTTCGTCCTCACCGACACGATCGACTCCGCGTTCAACCAGATCTTCGAGGAGTCCTACGCCGACACCGACGCCGTGGTCACCGGTCCCGAGACGGGGATCAGCTACCAGGGCGACTCCACGGAGACGCCTCCCGTCCCGGCGAACGTCCTCGATCAGGTCCGCAAGGTGGACGGGGTCGATGCCGCGGCCGGATTCGTCATCGACGAATCGTCGGCCAAGATCCTCGACCGCGACGGAAAAGCGATCAGCGGCGAGGGCGCGCCGACCTTCGGCTTCGGTCTCGATACGAGCGCGGAGGCGGCTCGGTTCAACCCGCTCAACCTGCTCGAGGGCCGTTGGGCCGCGGCGCCCGGCGAGGTCGTCATCGACGTCAGCACCGCCGACGATCAGGGCTATGCCGTCGGCGACACGGTCAAGGTCGCGTCGCTCCACCCCGTGGAGTCCTTCAAGGTGGTCGGGCTCGCTCGCTACGGCGACGTGGAGTCGCTCGGTACGGCCACGTTCGCGGTGTTCGACATGCCGACGGCACAGCGGCTCTTCGACCGGAAGGACGCCTTCGACGCCGTGCAGGCGGCCGCCGCGAACGGCGTCACCCCGGAGACGCTGGTCGACCGGATCGACAAGGGCGTGACGGGCGACGTGACCGTCCGGTCCGGCACGGAGCAGGCCAGCGACGACAGCTCCGAGGTCAACCAGTTCGTGAAGATCATCAAGTACTTCCTGCTCTCGTTCGCCGGCATCGCACTCTTCGTCGGCGCCTTCGTGATCTTCAACACCATGTCGATCACTGTCGCCCAGCGGACGCGCGAGCTCGCGACGCTGCGCACGCTCGGCGCTTCCCGGCGCCAGGTGCGAGTCTCGGTACTGCTCGAGGCGCTCGTGATTGGCGTGCTCGCGTCCCTCGTGGGCCTCGGGCTGGGAGTGCTGCTCGCGAAGGGGCTGAACGCCCTGTTCGACGCGCTCGGCGGGGGCCTGCCGACCACGAGTCTCGTGTTCGGGGCCCGCACGATCATCGTGAGCCTGCTCGTCGGCGTCGTGGTCACCGTGCTCGCCGGGCTCTTCCCGGCGCTGCGAGCGACGCGCGTGCCGCCGATCTCGGCCGTCCGCGAAGGGGCCACGCTCCCGCGCGGGCGCCTCGCACCGTTCGTTCCGTACATCGCCATCGTCGTGATCGCGATCGCCGTGGCGTTGCTGGGGTACTCGCTGTTCGTGGACGACGTCGATACGGTCACGCGCCTGATCGCGATCGCGCTCGGTGTGCTGACGCTCTTCGTAGGCGTGGCAATGATCTCGCCGAAGGCCGTCCCGCCGCTGGCGTCGGTGCTTTCACCGATCGCGAAGTGGCTGCTGGTCTTCCTCTCGGTCGTGCTCTACCCGTTCTCGCTGGCCGCGTGGCTCGTGTCGTACGGGCTCCTCGCACGGCGCGCACCGAAGGGTCGGCGTCTCGCGGCCGGAGTCGGCGGCGCGATCTTCTGGGTGGGCCTCGGCGGGCTCGTCCTGATGAGCCTGCCGCCGGTCGTCGCGCTCGTGCTCGCCGGGATCGTGCTGGCGATCGCGGTCTTCTTCGCCGTCCGGGCCGTTCGGCGCTCCGCCGAGCCGAAGGAGTTCCCGAATGTGCGGCCCGACCGTGCCACCTCGCGGCTCTCGCGCGAGAACTCCCGGCGGAACCCTGGCCGGACGGCTGCGACCGCGGCAGCGCTGATGATCGGGATCGCGCTGGTCAGCTTCGTCGCGGTCCTCGCCGAAGGCATGAAGCAGTCGAACCGCGGGGCGATCGAGGACCAGGTGAAGGCCGAGTGGATCGTCACGTCGCAGGACGGCTTCACGCCGTTCGTCGCCGCCGCGGGTGACTCCCTGGACAAGGCCGATCTTCCGCTCGTCACCGACGTGCGGTCCGACCTCGCCACCGTGGGCGGCTCGGACCGCTACCTGACCGGCATCGAGCCCGACACGATCACGAAGGCGTACACGTTCGACTGGGTCGAGGGCTCCGACTCGGTGCTGGCGAACATGGGCGAGAACGGGGCGATCATCGACAAGGACTTCGCCGAGGACAAAAAGCTCGAGCCGGGCGAGCTGTTCTCCGTCGTGGTGCCGAGCGGCGAGCGCATGCCGCTGCGCGTGGTCGGCATCTACAAGCCGCCGCCGTTCTACCCGATCCTCGGCACGGTCTCGATTCCCAAGGCGACCTTCGACAAGCTCTACGAGCGGCCGCGGAACCAGTTCACCTTCGTGAACGGCGGCAGTCGCGGCGAGCTGGAGTCCTCGCTGGCCGCGTTCCCGGACGCGAAGCTGCAGACGCGCGGCGAGTGGATCACAGCGCAGGACCAGGACTTCAACGACTTCCTGACGTCGCTGTACGTCCTGCTCGCGCTCTCGGTGATCGTGAGCGTCTTCGGGATGATCAACACGCTCGTCCTCAGCGTCTTCGAGCGGACGCGCGAGCTCGGGATGCTGCGCGCCGTCGGGATGACCCGGCTGCAGGTGCGACGGATGGTCCGGCAGGAGAGCGTGATCACCGCCTTGATCGGCGCCGCGCTCGGCCTGCCGCTCGGGATGTTTCTCGCCGCGCTCGTGACGAAGGCGCTCTCGCAGTTCGAAGTCGAGTACGCCGTCCCGCTGACGCCGCTGATCATCTTCGCGATCGTCTCGGTGATCGTCGGCGTGATCGCCGCGATCCTCCCCGCCCGCCGCGCGTCGCGGCTGAACGTCCTGGAAGCACTCCAGTACGAGTAACCTCGCGTCCCTGGTCGGCGGCGGCTCCCGCCGGGCGGAGCCCGGCTCCGCCGCCGCCTGACGCCGCTCGCGGCACTGGGCCTTCCGGGTCTGTGCCGAGCACTATCCCCTCCGGCCCAGCACCGCGAGCGACGCCCCAGGAACCCGAGGTAACGTCCGCGCCCGTGCTCTGGGCGATCTCCGGCGGAGCGGGCTTTCTGGGTCTGCACCTCGCGCGCCGTCTCCTCGGGGACGGGCACGAGGTGCGCACCCTCGATGTCGCGCCGCTCGACGAGCCGGAGCTCGAGGCGTCGGTCGCGGAGCTGCGCGGCGACGTTCGCGACCCTGGGGCCTGCTCGCGCCTCGTCGACGGCGCCGACGTGCTCGTGCACGCCGCTGCGGCGCTACCGATCCTCGGCTCGCGCGACGCAATCCGCTCGGTCAACGTCGGCGGGACGGCGACGCTCCTCGCCGCGGCGCTCGACGCGCGCGTCCGCCGCGCGATCCTGATCTCGTCCACGGCGGTCTACGGCATTCCGGAGAAGCACCCGATCGAAGAGGGCGACCCGCTCGTCGGCGTCGGCCATTACGGCGAGTCGAAGATCGAGGCGGAGGCGGTGACCCGCGAGTTCGGCCGCCGCGGCCTCGAGGTCGTGATCATCCGCCCGAAGACCTTCATCGGGCCCGAGCGCCTCGGCGTCTTCGAGATCCTGTTCGACTGGATCCGCGAGGGCAGGCGGATCTACGCGCTCGGCAGCGGCGAGAACCGCTACCAGCTGCTTGCCGTCGAGGACCTCGTGGCTGCGGTTCTCCGCTCGGCCGATGCGGACGTGGCGGGTGAGACGCTGAACGTCGGCGCCGGCGCGTTCGGGACCGTCCGCGAGGATCTGGAAGCGCTGATCGCACATGCCCGCTCGTCCAGCCGCGTGACGCCGGTCCCGGCCCGGCCGGCCGAGGTCGCACTGCGGGCGCTGGAGCTCGCCCGCCTGTCGCCGCTCGCCGAATGGCACTACAAGACGGCGCACCGCGACTCGTTCGTGGACGTCTCGAAGGCGGAGCGGCTGCTGGACTGGAGCCCGCGGCTCTCGAATGCGGAGGCGCTGATCGAGACGTACGACTGGTACCTGGCCAACCGCGGACGGGCGGTCAACGGCTCCGGCGTGACGCATCGCGTCGCCTGGGACCAGCGTGCGCTCGGGCTACTGAAGCGCGTCAGCTGAAAAGCGCCTGCCGCGGCACGTCGGTCCGGCGCTCAGAGCAGCCGGCCG
This sequence comes from uncultured Actinomycetes bacterium, assembly GCA_963738205.1. GTDB lineage: Bacteria > Actinomycetota > Thermoleophilia > Gaiellales > Gaiellaceae > DATFQE01. The sequence goes on along the minus strand of CAVTVQ010000007.1, from coordinate 188,756 downwards.
AAGCGCTCGGCCGTCACGGCCGTCGGCTCGCCCCCGGGCGAATGATCGGCCGCGTCGCCCTTCGAGAAGAGGCAGTACGTCTCGACGCCGAGGCCGCGCACGGTCTCGGCCGCGCGCTCGAGCGCCGCGTCGTCGTAGGGGTGGTCGGAGAAGCGCAGGTAGCGGAAGCGCGCGTCGCCCTCGAGCTGGTTCACGCGGACGGCGTTCGGCGGCAGGCCGGCCTCGATCCCCTCCCACGACGGGTGGCGGAGGTCGAGGGCCACCAGGAGCTCGTCGTCGAGCGACCCGAGCAGCAGCTCGAGGAAGCCCTCGTCGCGGGGCCGCTCGTCGTGCGCGCGCACCAGCAGCGGCCCAAGCCGGGGGCCGAGGACGGCCAGGCGCTCGGCCAGCGTCCCGACTTGCTCGAGGCGGCCGAACAGCGAGATCGACCTCGGCGCCTTCACCGCGAAGCGGAAGTCCTCGGGCGTCTCGTCGGCCCAGCGGCGGAACTGCTCCTCGGCCGGCAGCCGGTAGAAGGTGTTGTTCAGCTCGACCGTCCCGAGCCGCTGCGCGTAGAGGCCGAGGAAGTCGGGCGGCTTCGCGTCGCCCGGGTAGAAGGAGCCGCGCCACTCGGGATAGGAGAAGCCCGAGGCGCCGACATATGCCCTGGTTACACTCGCCGGCGTGGCAGTCATGGAGCAAGTACTAGCCGAGAACGTCGTTCCGGTCCTCGATCATGGCTTCGTGGCGCTCGACGGCGCGCTGGCGACCGACCTCGCCGTCGTCAACGGCGCACGAGTCTCGTTCAACCAGGCTTCCGACGAGCTGGACGAGCGCGGCGAGGGCCTGATCCGGTTCCTGATGCGCGAACGCCACGGCAGCCCCTTCGAGCATGGGTACTTCCGCTTCCTCGTCAAAGCGCCGCTCTTCGTCGTCCGCGAGCATCACCGTCACAGAGCGGGGCACAGCTACAACGAGTGGTCCGGGCGCTATTCGAAGATGGATGCGGAGTTCTACGTGCCGGAGTTCGTGCGCACGCAGGTCGGCAAGCCCGGCGCGTACAGCTTCGAGCCGGTCGACGACGAGACGCGCGACATGGCGCGGCGCGAGATCGAGGAGAACGCCGCCCGTGCGTTCGAGGCCTACGAGCGGATGCTCGAGCAGGGTGTGGCGAAGGAGGTCGCGCGCGCCGTGCTGCCGCTGTCGACCTACACGAAGTACTACTGGAGCTGCAATCCGCGCAGCCTGATGCACTTCTGCTCGCTGCGGAACCACGAGGCCGCGCAGTTCGAGATCCGCCAGTACGCCGCGGCCGCCGAGTCGTTCCTCGAGCGGCTGATGCCGGTCACGCACGCCGCCTTCGTGGCGAACGAACGCCTCGCGCCCTAGATCTCCGTCGTCCGCAGCAGCAGCGGTGCGCGCCGGCCGCTGCGGGTGACCGCCCAGCCCTTGCCGCGCAGCTTGAACGGCGCGTTGAAGTAGACGACCGACTCGCCGGTCGTGCGGAAGGTTCCGCAGGACTCGACCAGCTTGCCGCCCTCCGTCAGCCAGAGCTCGTACCGCTCGCCCTCCGCCAGCCGCGGCAGCCCGCGCACCGTCATCGCCATCGGCCAGTTGCCGGCCTCGTCCTTCTCGCCCACTGCGATCGACGCGACGGCATGCGGGGCGGCTGCCGTGCCCTGCATCGGCACGCGGAAGTCGATGGCGAACGACTGGCCGCTCCCCGAGTCCCCGGCGCTCGCGACGAGCCAGCCGACCCCGAACGCGGCCACGGCGAGCGCGGCGGCCAGGGCGGCAAGGGGGCGCCAATGTCGCTTCGGCATCAACGCGACCGTGCCCTGCCCTTCCGGCGGCCGGGCGAGCTCGCTCGGAAGCTCCGGCGGCGGGCCCGCGCGGACCAGGAGATCGTGGACCCGGCCGAGCCGCGCCAGCTCCTGCGGCGTCGTGTCCTCCCCTACGAGGTCGCGCAGATCGGGCGCGTCGCGCTTCTTCACAGCAACTCTCCCTCGAGCGCGTCTGCGAGCCGCGCGAGCGCGCTGCGCGTCCTCGTCTTCACGGTCCCCAGCGGGATATTCAGGAACGTCGCGACCTCGCTCTGCGAGAGGCCGCTCCAATACGCCAGCTCGAGCACGGTCCGTTCGTGGTCGGGCAGTTCCTCGAGCGCGACGTGCACGCGCCAGGAGAGCCACGCGGCCTCCGCCTGCTCGGGAGGTCCGGGCTGGACCGCCTCTTCCTCGGGCGGGTCGGCCGGAGTCTCGGCGCGGCTGCGGCCGCGGTCGACGATGGCGTTGCGTGCAACCGCGTAGAGCCACGGCGCGCCCGGTCCTCGCTCGGGCTTGTACGTCGAGGCCGACCGCCAGACGGACGTGAACGTCTCCTGCAGAGCGTCCTCGGCGCGGCCCCGGTCGCCCAGACGGCGCAGGGCAAGGCCGAGGACGGGGCGAGCGAAGCGCCGGTAGAGCGCCTCGAACGCGGAGCGGTCGCCCGTGCCGACGCGCTGGATCAGGTCACCATCACTGACCCTCTCCGACACGCGAGGCATGGTCGCCGCTTCCGCCGCCGGACGCAAGGCGGGAAGGCTGGCCGTGTAGTCCACTCCCTCGTCTTTACGCACGGTCGCTTCCGACGGATTGCATGGGCGCAAGGTATGCGCGCAGTAAGTCTTCTGTAAATAGGCAGAAAAAGCACGCGTGCTCTCGTCGCAACCAGGGAAACTCACGGATGTCGCTGATCGACAAGGGGGTACCTGACAATGCGACGACTCATCGCGCTTCTACCGGCGGTTCTGGCGCTCGCCACTGCGGGGCCCGCGCTGGCGGCAACAAAGACGGTTCAGATCAAGGCCACGGGCTTCGCTCCCGTGAACGTGAACATCAATAGCGGCGATTCCATCAAGTGGACCAACGTCGACAAGGTGAATCACCAGGTCGTTTCCGACCGCGGGCTCTTCGCCTCGTCGATCCTGAGGCCGGGTCAGAGCTATACCCGGGCCTTCATGCAAGGCGGCACGTTCCGCTACCACGACGGCCTGGTGCCCGCCGAGAAGGGTGCAATCGTCGTCAAGGGGCCACCGCCGTCGGTGTCGCTCGGCGCGAACACGCCGATCGTCACGTTCGGCGTCGGCATCACGCTGTCGGGTGCAGTTTCCAACCAGAGGCCGAACGAGTCGGTGCAGATCTACGCGCAGCCGTACGGCCAGGCGTCGTACGCGCTGGTGGCCACGGTTCTCACCGGCACGAGCGGTGTCTGGAGCTACGCGACGAAGCCCGAGGTGCTGACGTTCTACAAGGCGCGCTGGGGCAACCTCGAGTCGCCCGTGGCGACGATCGGTGTCGCCCCGAGCATCAGCTTCCGCAAGATCGGAAACTGGTTGGTCGTCAAGACGGTTGGCGCGCGCCGGTTCTCACGGCGTGCCGTCACGATCCAGCGCCTGAACTCGTTCGGGCAGTGGGTCTCGCTGAAGAAGGTGACGCTCAACTCCACCGGGGCGCAGCGCTTCAAGCTCAAGCTTCCGAAGGGGATCTCGCGTCTGCGCATCGCGATGTCCGTCAACCAGGCGGGCGTCGGCTATCTGGGAGCATTCAGCAAGACGATCAGCGTCCGGACGAAGTAGCGCTGCATCACATTCCGTTCAGGGCCGAGGGAGCCGCGGTTATGCTCCCTCGGCCTTTTTTCTTTCCAGAAGGGAGTCCGTTTTGGCGACGCTGCTCTACAAGTTCGAGGAGATCACGGCGCGCGAGCTCAAGCCCGAGCTCCTCGAGCTCGACGGCATCTCGCGTGAGTCCGTCGAGGCCCACTACAAGCTCTACCAGGGCTACGTCGCGAAGCGAAACGAGATCCTGAAGAAGCTCGCCGAGGTCGACCTTTCGGCCGCGAACCAGGTCTACTCCGAGGTGCGCGCCCTGAAGGTCGAGCTGTCGTTCGCAGTCGGCGGGATCAAGAACCACGAGATCTACTTCGAGCACCTCGGCGGCGAAGGCGGCGACCCCGACGGGGTCTTCGGCCAGCTGGTCGAGCGTGACTTCGGCTCGGCCGCCGCGTGGGCCGAGGACCTGAAGGCGACCGGGATGGCCGGGCGCGGCTGGGCCTGGACCGCCTACGACTGGGACGAGGGGCGTCTCTTCAACTACCTGGGCGACACGCAGAACACCTACCCGATCTGGAACGCGACGGCGGTGGTCGCGCTCGACGTCTACGAGCACGCCTACTTCCTCGACTTCCAGACCGACCGCGCCTCCTATATCGATGCCTTCCTGGAAAACATGGACTGGGCGACCGTGAACGACTGGGTCGCGAAGTACCAGATCAGCCCGAGATAACAACTGCCATCCTGATCCTGGCCGGCTACCTGGCCGGCAGCCTCCCGTTCGGCTACTGGCTCGTCCGGGTCTTCAAGGGTCGGGACATCCGGGAGTTCGGGAGCGGGAACATCGGCGCGACGAACGTCTGGCGCGCTTTCGGGCCGCGTCTCGGCGTGACCGTGATCCTCCTCGACGTTGCGAAGGGGTTCGTGCCGACGCTCGTGGCGACCCAGGTCGCGGGCCCGCTCGCGGGCGCCCTGGTCGGCGGGGCCGCGATGCTCGGCCACTGGCGGCCGATCTTCATGCGCTTCCAACGCGGCGGGAAGATGGTGGCCACGTGCGGCGGCGCGCTCTTCGGGCTCGTGCCGCTGGTCGGGGTGGTCGGCGTCCTGATCTGGCTCGTCGTCTTCGCCGTGTCGCGCTATGCGTCGCTGGCGTCGATCGCCGGCGCGATCGCGCTGCCGTTCGTCGCGCTGGCGCTAGGGGAGCCGTGGCCCGCGATCGTCTTCGTCTCGCTCGCTGCGGTGGGCGTCCTGCTCCTGCACCGGCCCAACATCACGCGCCTGCGCGCCGGGACCGAGAGCCGCTTCGACCTGCGGCGGCTACGCGGCCAGCCAGCCCGCTAGGTCGGTGTGGCGGGACTGCGGCTCGCCCGACCCCAGCTCCGCGCGCAGCTCGCCCACCGTGCCGTGGCGCTCGGCGAGCACGTCGTGCGCGTGGATGGTTTCCAGGTTCACCTGGCGCGAGTAGAGGAAGTCTCCGTCCTCGAGGCTCGGGTAGCGGTCGATCACACCCTTGAGCGCGAGCCGCACCGAGTCCTCGACGAAGCGCGGCTGCAGGTGGGCGTGCTCGACGACGAAGAGCTCGTCGGGCCGCTTCAGCAGCTCGTACACGGGTGAGCTCATCGAGCTCTCGACGATGCCGACGAGGTGCTCGGCGTTGACCGGCAGGTCGCTGCCGACGTAGAGCGTCCCGCGCCCGCGCTGGTTGTGCGTCGCGAGCGGAACCAGCTCGAGGATGCGGTCGACGTCCTCGCCCGCGAAGCCGGCGTCGAGGAGCCGCTCGCTCGCGCGGCCGCGGACGAGCCCCTGGGCGCAGGGGCAGGCGTTGATCCCGATCGCCTCGACGCCCACCACTCGGCGCACTCGCTCCTCGGACGCGGCGGCGATGCCGATCAGGGCGGCCATCTCCTGCGTGGGCAGGCCCGTCACGGGCGTCGTGCGCTCGATCGGGTAGCGGGCAACGATCTTCACCTCGGCCCGCAGTGCCCGCTGGCGCTCGACGACATGGCGCGCGATGTGGTCGGCGAGCAGCTCGACGAGGAGCGCCTCGCCGATCACGACCTCCTCGATCGCCTCGGCGAACAGCTCCGGGAAACGTGACATGTGGACGCCCTTCTGCGCCGGGTCGAGGTCGACGGTGCACTCGATCTCGGCAGCGATCAGCTTCTCCGTGTCGCCGTAGCGGATCCGGATCGCCTTGTTGACCCCGGTGACGCCCGCGCGCGAGAGGCCGAGCCGCACCTCCGGCTCGGAGGCCTGCAGGTCGTGGTCGAGTGTCCGCTCGGTGTCCATTGCAGGAATACTCTGCCAACTTGGCCGAGGACGCCGCCTTCCCCCGCCTTGTCTCGCTCGCGTGCCACGACCTGCGCACGCCGCTTGCGACGGTCTCCGGCTTCGCGCACACACTCGCGCGGCTGGACGGGCTCGAGCCACCCGCCGACCGCTATGTGCAGATGATGCTCTCCGCCTCCGGCGAGCTCGCGGAGCTGCTCGACTCCCTCGGGCTGCTCGCCCGGATCGAAGGCGGTCGCTACGACCCGGCTCCCGTCGAGTCGGACACGCTTGGGCTGGCCAACGCTGCGGCGAGCCGCCTGGGCGAAGGACGCGCTGAGGTGTCTGGACGCGGCGGCGCGGTCTCGATCGACCCCGAGCCGGCGCAGCAGGCGGTCTACGGGCTGGCCCGGTGCGCCCTCCGGCACGGCCCGCTGGACACGGTGCGGATCGACGTCGACGAGACCGAGCTGAGAATCGGGCCCGTCACCGAGGCGGCCGCCCCGATCGTGCTCGCCGAGGACCCGCGTGACCTCGGCGCGGCGGTGGGGAGGCGCGTGGTGGCCGCGCTCGGCGGCTCGACCGCACTGGACGGCGGGCAGCTCGTCGTGCGGCTGGTGCCCGCCTAGCGGGCCTGCTCGATCGCGGCGACGACCTCGTCGTCGGCCGGCGTCCCGAGCGCGTCGGCGAGCCGGTGGCTGCTGGTGAGGCCGGAGCGCATGGTCAACAGCTCGTTCAGCCGCCGCTCGTCGAACCCGGCCCGTGCGGCCGCAGCGCGCAGCCGGGCGACGACGGGGAGCGGCCTGCCGTCGCTCCCGAACTGCCAGCTCGGGTAGGCGATGCTGCCCTCGACCTGCACGCCGATCAGCTGACCTGCCCTCCGCATGGCTTCGATGATCGCGGGCTGGGTGCCCAGCCGCTCGGCCAGCCACGACTGGCTGAGGGCGGGCTCCGAGGTGGAGGGCCTGGCCATCTCGCTCCCGATCGTAACGCGAGGTCGTTCCAGATCGCGATGCTCGTTCGGCTAGACGGGGTCGAATACCGACATGGCGCTGGTCGAAAGCCGCGTGAGGCGGGGTGGCAGCCTGCGTGACGAAACTGTGACAGCAGGCGGACCCGCGCCGACCTCAACGCAAGCGCGCGGCTTCGACCCGTGCGGGTTCCGTGACAAACGCGCTGGCCCGCACGGACCTGGCGCTGTGGACAATCTGAGGCAGCCTGGGTGACGTGCGTGTTACGGAACCGTGACGGAGGGCGTGCGCGGCCGGATCAGCGGAGGAGGCGCGACAGGCGCCGGTCCTTCAGCGTCCTGCCGCCGGTCTGGCACGTCGGGCAGTAGAAGACCGTGTGCTCGTCGTAGTCGACCTGCGCGATCGGCGTGCCGCAGGTCGGGCACGGCTCGCCGAGGTGCTTGTGGATGCGGTAGACGCTCTTGTCGGCCGCGCCGTGCTCGCGGGCCTCGAGCCCGCGCGCCAGCTCCGAGTCGATCACGGACGCGAGCCGTCTCACCTCCTCGTCGGACAGCTGCGTCGACAGCGCGAACGGCGAGAGCTTCGCCACGTTGAGGATCTCGTTGGCCCACGCGCGCCCGATGCCGGTGAGCAGGCGCTGGTCGCGCAGCAGCGAGTGGAGCCGTCGGGACTCGTTCGCGAGGATCTCGCCCAGCCGCTCCTCACCGAGCCCCAAAGCTTCCGGCCCCAGGTGTGCGTTCTCGGCTTCGGCGGCCTCGGGGGAGAGGAGCCACGCTCCCGCTCGCTTCTTCGAACCGCCCTCGGTCATCACGAGGCGGCCGCCGCCCTGGAACTCGAGCTGGAACGCAGGCGTCTTCGGCCCCTTCTCGCCCGCCTTCAGGTACTTGATCCGCCCGGCGCTCATCATGTGCAGCAGCAGGACGAGCTCGCCGTCTTCCGTCGGGAAGAGCAGCCGCTTGCCACGCCGCTCCGCGCCCGAGAAGCGCCGCCCCTCGAGCGTGCGCAGCGGCGGGTCGAACGTCTTCAGTGTCGCGATGTGCGCAGGCCCGGCCTTCACCACGGGGAAGGCGGAGACAGGGTCGTCGAGCGACCGTCGGAGAGCCTCTACTTCAGGTAGCTCGGGCACGTATCGTCTCTCGCCTCCATGGAGCCGATCAGCGTACTCGTCCGCCGTGGGGACGCCGTCGAGTCGGTCCACCGCGTGCATGCGGCGGCCGTCCGTGACGGTGAGCTCGTAGCCTCGGCGGGCGATCCGGACCTCGTCACGTTCATGCGCTCCTCGGCGAAGCCGCTGCAGGCGCTCCCGCTCGCCCACCTGTATCCGGGCCTGCCCGACCACGAGCTCGCGATCGCCTCGGCATCGCATCTGGCCGATCCCGACCAGCTCGCAGCAGCACAGTCGCTTCTCGCGCGCGCGTACGCGCGCGAGGACGACCTCGAGTGCGGGCCGGAGGGCGATCCGCCGCGACGGATCAACCACAACTGCTCCGGCAAGCACGCGGGGATGCTCGCCGTCTGCCGAGCCCGCGGCTGGCCGACCAAGGACTACCGGCTCGCGGAGCACCCCCTCCAGCAGGAGCTGCTCGAGGTGATCCGCGACGCGAGCGGGGAGGAACAGCTCACGACGGCCGTCGACGGCTGCGGCGTCGTCACCTTCGCCTTGCCGCTGCGGGCCATGGCCTGCGCCTTCGCCCGGCTCGAGTCCCTGGACGCAGGCGACCGGGTCGCCGACGCGATGCGCGCAAGGCCGGAGCTGATCCGCGGCCCCAAGGCGGCCGACACGATGCTGATGCGGGCACTCCCGGGCTGGATCGCGAAGGGCGGCGCCGAGGGCCTGATGTGCGCCGCCGGGAACGGCGGCCTCGGCATCGCGCTCAAGGCCGAGGACGGCGCCGCGCGCGCTCTCCGACCGGCGCTTGCCGCCTTCCTCGGCCGGCTCGGCCAGACCCTGCCGGCGGACTTCGAGGTTGTCAGCGTCGCGAACTCACGAGGCGAGCGAGTAGGAGACATCGTTGCCGCCGGATGAAGAATGTTTCCGATCTGTGAAGAACGGCGCTAATATCCGCTCCGCGAAGGTGAGCCGGGGGCGGCACGTACCGGCTCTTTGTGCGTCCAGGTAGGTCTTTCCCCAGTCCACGCCAAGCGCAGAAAGCCGAGGTCAATGCTCACCGTCGATATCTCCCTTCCAGATGTTGAAGAGCTCCACAAGCTCGTTCAGGACGGACAGGAGAAAGGCTTCCTCACCTACGACGAGATCGTCGCTGGGCTCGAGGAAGTGGATCTCAGCAAAGAGCAGATCGAAGATTTCTACACCTACTTGATCGACCACTCCATCGAGCTGATGGAGGGCGAGAAGTTCAAGCACCCGCCGCACGAGCAGCCCGCGCTCGCCGAGGAGGAGGAGCAGAAAGGGCCGAAGCTCGACCTGACCGTCGAGCCCTCGCTCGACTCGCTCCGGCTCTATCTCCGCGAGATCGGCAAGGTGCCGCTCCTGACCGCCGACCAGGAGGTCTACCTCGCCAAGCGGATCGAGCGCGGGGACATGAGCGCGAAGACGCAGATGATCGAAGCGAACCTGCGGCTCGTCGTCTCGATCGCCAAGAGCTACCTCGGCCGAGGCCTGTCCTTCCTCGACCTGATCCAGGAGGGCTCGCTCGGCCTCATCCGGGCGGTGGAGAAGTTCGACTACCGCAAGGGCTACAAGTTCTCGACGTACGCGACGTGGTGGATTCGCCAGGCGGTGACGCGGGCGATCGCCGACAAGGCGCGCACGATCCGCATCCCGGTGCACATGGTCGAGAAGCTCAACAAGGTCGTTCACATCGAGCGCCAGCTCGTCCAGCGCCTCGGTCGCGAGCCGCGGCCGGACGAGATCGCGTCCGAGCTCGAGATGACGACCGAGGAGGTCCGCGAGATCCTGCGCATGGCGCAGCTCCCGGTGTCGCTCGAGAAGCCGATCGGCGAGGAGGAGGAGTCGGAGCTCGGGGACTTCGTCCAGGACGAGCAGGCCGAGTCGCCGTTCGACACGGCGTCGCTGTCGCTGCGCCGTGAGGACATCAAGAAGGCGCTCGATTCGCTGCCGGAGCGGGAGCGCAAGGTGATCGAGCTCCGCTTCGGCCTCATGGGCGACCAGCCGTGCACGCTCGAGGAGGTCGGCCGCGCGTTCGGCGTCACCCGCGAGCGGATCCGGCAGATCGAGAACAACACGCTGAAGCGGCTCGAGTCGCTCCCCGAGGCCCAAGGCCTCAGAGGCGCTAGCTAGCGAGAGGCTCGGCGCCCGTTTCGGGCGGCGGTGCCGCGACGCGGTCCAACGGGGCGAACAGCCGGCAATGGGTGCACTTGAAACCGCGGTTGGCGGGGGTCTCGCCCTCGATCAACTCGCCCCTGAAGCGCTTCTTGCAATGCGGGCAGACGACATCGTGTTCCTCGGCCACGAAGTCACGCTAGCAGAAGGGTCTCGGGCCTCTGAACCCGACGGAGGAACGTTGAAGACGTGACGGAAAAGCCGTATAAGGACTCTGTGAGCGCCGTAGCGGCACCCGACTCGAGCACGCCCGTGGTCCGGCTCGAGGGCGTGCGCAAGAGCTTCGGCGACAACCTGGTGCTGGACGGCATCGACCTCGATGTCCCGGCCGGTCGGGTGCTCGCCGTCATCGGCCGCAGCGGCAGCGGGAAGAGCACGCTGCTGCGCTGCGTCAACCTACTGGAGCCGGTCGACAGCGGCCGGGTCTTCCTCGAGGGCGAGGAGATCACGAGCAAGGGCGTGAACCGGAGCGCGATCAGGCAGCGAATAGGGATTGTGTTCCAGCAGTTCAACCTGTTTCCGCACCTGAAGGTGATGGACAACCTCACGCTGGCCGCCCGCCGCGTGGGCGGCGTCCCGCGCAAGGAGGCGAACGCGCGCGCGACCCGGCTGCTCGAGCGCGTCGGCCTGCCCGAGAAGGCGAAGAGCTATCCGCACCAGCTCTCCGGCGGCCAGCAGCAACGGGTCGCGATCGCCCGGGCGCTGATGATGAACCCGCATGTGATGCTGTTCGACGAGGTCACGTCCGCCCTCGACCCGGAGCTCGTGGGCGAAGTGCTGATCGTGATGCGCGACCTCGCGCGGGAAGGCATGACGATGCTCGTGGTCACGCACGAGATGCAGTTCGCGCGCGAGGTCGGCGACTGGCTCGTCTACATGGACGAGGGGCGCATCGTCGAGCAGGGCAAGCCGGAGCAGGTCCTGTCCAATCCGACAGAGCAGAGCACGCGCCGGTTCCTGCGGCGGACGCTGACGCTGGCGCACTCGCTCGAAGAGCTCGAATCGGTCGAAGAACTGACAATCGACGAAGAGGGAGGAACTGAATGAGACGTTTCCTGGTGGTGATCGCGATCGTCGGGGTGGCCGCCGCGGCGTTCGCGGCGTGGGGCGTTGCCGCTCCGTGGAGCGGACAGAGTCGCGAGTCGGCCTCGCGGCCGACAAGCTGCCGGCGCTGCCGTCCGAGGTGAAGAACCGCAAGCGCTGGAAGATCGGCGTCAAGTGCGACTTCCCGCCGTTCGGCTACATCGGCGCCGACGGCAAGAAGGGCGGCTACGACGTGGACGTCGCGCGGCGCTTCGCGCAGATCGCGTTCGGCAAGTTGAACCGCGTCTCGATGGAGTGCGTCACGACCCCGAGCCGGATCCCGGCCCTGATGTCGGAGCGCGTCGACATCATCATCTCGACGCTCACCTACACGGCTCAGCGTGACGAGCAGATCGACTTCTCGCTGCCGTACTACGACGCGACCGGACGGTTGATGGTCCGCAACGACACGTCGGTCCCGAACATCTCCGCCCTCTCGAACATGAAAGTCGTGACGACCCGTGGGTCGATCTACGACCGCTGGGTGCGGAACTGCTTCAAGAGCGCGGACCTGCTCGTGCTCGACTCGACCACCTCGGCGACGCTCGCGCTGAAGGACCGTCGTGCCGACACGTTCATGTTCGACGACGCATTGCTGCTGGGAATCGCGGCCAACGACAGCCAGCTGAAGCTGACGACGCAGAAGTTCCTGAATCTCCCCTGGGGGATCGGGATCAGGCAGGGCGACTCGGACATGAAGGCCTGGGTCGACGCAGCCATTCGCCTGATGACGAAGAACGACGAGTTCGCCACGATCCTCAAGAAGAACGCCCCGCGGCGCTTCTGGAAGGAGTTCCTGACGAACGTGCCCCGGCCCAAGGGCAAGAAGATCGTTTATCCGACCGTCAGCGACCCGGCGGCTCTCTGTCCGTAACGAGCTAGGAAAGGGCGGCCGCTCGCGGCCGCCCTTTCGCCTCTCCCGATGATCCCGCTCGCGCTCGAATTCGACTGGAGCGTCGTTTCCGACAACCGCGATCTGTGGATCGAGGGACTGAAGAACACGCTCAAGGTGTCGGCGATTGCGATTGCCGGCGCCTTCGTGGTCGGCCTCGTGCTCGGGGCGGCCCGTGCACATCGCATTCCGGTGCTGAGCCAGCTCGCGGCCATCTACGTCGAGGTGATCCGCAACACGCCGCTGCTCGCCCAGGTGTTCTTCATCTTCTTCGGGCTGCCCCAGCTCGGCATTCTCCTCGAGCCGTTCACGGCGGCGTGGGTCTCCGTGCTGATCTGGGGCGGCGCCTTCAACACCGAGAACTTCCGCGCCGGCTTCCAGGCGGTTCCGTTCCGCTACCGAGAGGCGGGTTTCGCGCTCGGCTTCGGGCGGTTGGCGACCTTTCTCAACGTGACCTTGCCGATCGGCGGCCGCATCGCGCTGCCCTCGTCGATCAACACCTACGTCTCGGTGCTCAAGAACACGGCCATCCTGGGCCCCGCGATCGGCTTCGACGAGCTGACCAACACGGCGTACAACCTCGAGAGCACCCTCTTTCAGCCGCTCGAGATCTACACGGTGCTCGCGCTCACGTACCTCGCGATCGTCTGGGTGCTGTCGATCCTGATCAGGCTGGTCGAGGCTCACCTCCGTCTGCCAGAGGACGCGCGATGAGCATCCCCGACTGGCTCGGCCCCGTCCTCGACTACATGCTCACGGAGGGCCTCAAGGGAACCCTGATCATCTCGGCCGAGGCGGTGACGGCGAGCGCGATCGTGGGCGTGATGCTGGGCACGCTGATGACGATCCGCTTCTGGCCGCTGCGCGCGCTGATCCGGCTCTACATCGAGATCTGGCGCGGCCTGCCGATCGTGGTGACGATCTTCCTGATCTTCTTCGTCCTGCCGTCGCAGGGGATCCGGTTCAGCCCCTTCCAGGCGGCGGCGATCGGCCTGTCGCTGTGGGGCAGCGCGCAGGTGGCCGAGGCGACGCGGGGCGCGGTCGAGTCGATTCCGCGCGAGCAGCACGAGGCGTCGGCTGCGCTCGGCTTCGGCTGGCTTGGCCGCCACACCTACGTCATTCTCCCGCAGGCGCGAAGGCGGCTGCTGCCGCCGATGGTGAGCCTGCTCGTGAACGTGATCCAGAACTCCACGCTCGCCGCCCTGATCGGCGCGCTCGAGCTGCTCGAGTCGGGGAAGAGGCAGGTCGAGCGCCTGGCCGCGCCGCCGCCGGTGGGGGAGGGCGAGATCTATGCGCTGCAGATCTACGCGATCGTGCTGGTGATCTTCTTCTGCATCTCGTTCCCGCTCACGCGGTTGGCCGCCTACCTCGAGCGCCGGCTCGTCTAAATGACGAGGGCCCGCTCGCGCGGGCCCTCGCAGGTGTGATGCGACGTGACGGCTAGCGCTTCTTGTGGTCGCCGTTGTCGCCGTTGTTGTTGCTGCCGACCTGGCCGCGGATCTCGCCGCCGGGGAAGGCGGTGGTATGCACGTTCGCGTAGATCGCGCCCTTACGCAGGGCCTTGATCACCTCACGCAGCTCACCGGCTGCGATCCCCTGGTTCGGCACGGGGCCGAGGATGTCGGCCATGTCGATCACGCCCTCGACAGTGCCCGACGCTGGGCAGGTGGGCTTGTCACCCGCCTGCGGCTGTGGACCGCAGAGGAACGCGACGATGCCGCCGGAGAGGCCGGTACGGCCGAAGTGGATGTGCGCCTGGGTCACGGGGGCCGAGAGATCCTGGTACCTGAGCTTGTAATGGAGACCATCCGAGCTCACGCGGATGCGGAACGACCCGGTCCCTGGGGTGGACAGAGTCAGCGGGGTCTCCTGGTAGCTGTCAAGCCGGGCCTTGCCCTTGCCGTTGTCGTTGTGGGCCACCGCTGCGGTGGCCGCGATCGCGGCGAGGAGCGCGACTCCCAGGAACGAGATCAAGACGAGCCTCTTCATGCCTTTCTCCTTCCGTCGTCTCGGTTCGGCGGAAAGTCTCGGCGCCGGACGTTACGAAAGTGTGAGCGGCCGTCCGCGGTAGCATTTCTGCCGGGCTGCGGGCTAGACTCGTTGAGTCCGCGTGTACTTGTAAGGAGGGTGTAAAGGTTCGGTTCGGATCCGTCCGCGGCAGTGAGCCCACGGGACGTCCGGGCGGTATGACCTACTGAGACGGCGCGACCCCGCGCGAGCGCGCGCCTATCCACCCACCCCGAGAGGTACTGATGCTGATGAATCTCGCCCTGAACGGCGACGAACTGAATCTGGACGCGCTGGGCGCCTTCATCGAGGAGGCGCGCGAGCGCGGAACCGTACGGACGACGGAGCTCGAGGCGCTCCACGTCGAGCACGACCTCGACGACGAGGCCGGCGAGGCGCTGCGCGCCGTGCTCCTCGAGGCCGACGTCGAGATCGAGGCCGACGAGGCCGCCCCCGCGCCCGAGCTCGACCTGACGCCGTCGAGCGGCGGCACGACCGAGAGCCTGCAGCTGTTCCTGAACGGGATCGGCCGCTACGCGCTGCTCACCGCCGCCGAGGAGGTCGCACTCGCCAAGCGCGTCGAGCGCGGCGACCTCGCCGCCAAGGAGCGCATGGTCAACTCGAACCTGCGCCTGGTCGTGTCGATCGCCAAGCGCTACCGCGGTCACGACCTGCCGCTCCTCGACCTGATCCAGGAGGGCGTGATCGGCCTGAACCGCGCGGTCGAGAAGTTCGACTGGCGCAAGGGCTACAAGTTCTCGACGTACGCGACCTGGTGGATCCGCCAGGCGTGCCAGCGTGCCGTTGCCAACCAGGCCGTCACGATCCGCGTGCCCGTGCACGTGGTCGAGCGGCGCCAGAAGCTGCGCCGCGCGCGCCAGCAGTTCGAGACCGCGCACGGCCGGACGCCCACGACGGAGGAGCTCGCTACGGCGACGGAGCTCCAGCTCCACCACGTCGAGGAGGCGCTCGACGCAGTCGAGGCCTCGGTCTCGCTGAACCAGACGATCGGCGACGGCGACGGCGAGCTCGGCGATCTCCACGCAGACCGCACGGCGGAGGATCCGCTGGACGCGGTCGAGGTCTCGCACGAGCAGGGCCGCGTGCGTGAGGCGCTGTCCCTCCTGCCCGAGCGCGAGCGCCGCGTGATCGAGCTTCGCTTCGGCTTCGGCGAGAGCGGCGACGCCGCCAGCCTCGACCAGATCGGCCGCGAGCTGGGCCTGACCCGCGAGCGGATCCGTCAGCTCGAGGCCAGCGCGCTCGACCACCTCGAGCAGCTGCTCGACTCGAGGCCCCTGCCGGGCCGGTTCGACCTGGCCGGCGCCGCCTAACTCGCGCGGCCGACCGACAGAGAACGGAAAAAGGCGGGGCGCCCGAGGGCGCCCCGCCTCTTGTGCGCCTCAGGGAGAGGCGTTACTTCTTGCAGATCGAGGCGATGTCGAGCTCGTAGACGGGCTGGTAGAAGTAGCAGCCGGTCGTCTTCGAGACGAGGTGCCTCTGGTTGTCGGTGATGTACGACGCCAACGGGGCCGCGTTCTTGGCCAGGTCGACGTCGAGCTTGCCGAACGCGCGGTAGCGGGCCTGGCCGACGAGGCTGGCCGCCTGCGCGATCTTGCGGTTGTACTGCGTGTTGTTGAAGTACGAGTAGTTGTTGTTGTTCGCCGCTCGGATCGTCGTCCCGTCGAGCAGGAACATGAAGTCGTACGGGTCGAAGTAGTCCATGTGCCAGCCCTCGAGGCTCATGTCGAAGGGCTCCCCACGGGTGCCGGACTTCGTGAACTGCACGGCGCGCGGGAAGATCTTGATCTCGGTGTCGAGACCGATCGCCTTGAGGTTGTCCTGCACGATCTGGGCCGTCGGGACGCACGGGCCAGTGTTGCAGGTGTAGAGCACGGCCTTGCCGCCGCGCGTGTTGCCCTGAGCCAGCGACCTCGCCCGGGCGACGTTCGGCCGGGACGGGTAGATCGCTGCGTTCTGGAACCCGCGCATGCTCGGAGGCATGTACTGGTCGTTGATCACGCCCGCGTACGCGCCGCGCTGGTTGATCATCGCGATCCGGTCGATCGCGTTGTTCACGGCCTTCTTCAGACCGACGTTGCCCAGGCCGGCACCGCCGAACAGCGGCCGGTCATGGTTCATGGCGACGTAGCGGAAGGCTGCCGACGGGTTGACGAAGTACTGACCCGGCGACGACTTGCGGACGCCGTACTTCTGGCCGAGCTCGGCGTGCGCCGACGGAGGCACGGGGCCGAAGTCCGTGGTGTTCGACTCGATGTTCAGCCGGATCGTCGCGAGCGGCAGGCCGATGTCGAAGTCGATCCGGTTCACGTTGTGCGGCCGCGGGCCCTTGTAGAAGCGGTTGCGCAGCATCGTGATCGCCCGCTTGGGCTCCCACTTCGAGATGTAGTACGGGCCGGAGCCGACGACCGGAGCGGAGATGCCGTCCGGGTTGATCGGCAGGTTGCCCGGGATGGGTGAGAAGAAGGGCATCGCGAGCCGCGAGAGCAGGTCAGGAGCCCGCTTGGTCAGCCGGATCTGCAGCGTGTACGGCGACAGAACCTTGACGCCGGCCGCTTTGGTCGCCTGACCGTCGACGACCGCCTTGGCGCCGAGGATGTCCTCGATGAACGGCTGAGCCGGCGAGGCCATCTTCGGGTTCAGGTTGCGGTTGATCGCCGCGGCGTAGCTCGCTGCGGTGACCTTCGCCCCGTTGCTGAAGCGGTAGGTCTTCTTGAGGTTGAACGTATAGGTCCTGCCGTCCTTCGAGATCTTCGGGAAGCCCGAAGCAACCTCGGGGACGAGCCGCGAGCCGCGAGGTGCGGCTGCATCCGGATAGTTCATGAGCATCGAAGTGGTCGCGTACTCGATCTGCCATGAGATCGTGTAGTACGCGAGCGCCGGATCGACGTAGTCGATGTCCGTGTCGAGGCTGTACCGGAAGGTACCGCCCTTCTGCGTCTCCCCGCTCGATGCCGAGAGCCCGCTCGACCCCTGCGAACCGGCCGTAGCCGTTGCGGCGAGCAGGCTCGCTCCAAGCGCCAGCATGGCGATGGAGAGCATCAGCCGTTTGTGCATGCTGCTCCTTTCCGATGACAGGGCCAGCGACCATTCCTGACCCGCGACGCGTGTAGGTGCGTCGAGCAGTTAGACGGCGGTGCCTCGGTCCGGTGAGTCTTCGTTAAAAATCTTTGGGTGTTGAACAGTGTTAGGAATGAGTCCGCGTATCCCTAACTTCTCGGGAAATTGCTCGTCCAGCGTGCGCGTCAGTATTAGCGCCGCTCTATTACCGAATGTGATGGGTTCAGTACGACTTTCATTTGCGCAGAGCAACGGCCTTTCGCCACACTCGTCGACGAGACTCCTTCCGTTGCCTTGTGCGCCGTGGGCCGACGGCGCACAAGGCAGGGAGGAACGTCGGGCCTTCGCTCAGCCCAACCTTCCCTTAACAATCTTCGAACATGTTCGGGCGTCTTAGCGAGTAAGCCCGTAGTTCCGGGGCCCAGGATCGAAAAAGGAAGGTCTGCGTGTTCGTCCGCAACGCAGCCGACGGCGTGGAGCGGAGGGGCGGCCCACCGGATCCCAGCGCTTCGACCGGGGCGTCCGAACCCTGGCTCGGGCTCGAGTTCCGCCACCTTGCCGCGCTCCAGGCCGTCTCGGACGAAGGCTCGTTCAACGCCGCCGCGCGGAAGCTGGGCTACACCCAGTCCGCGATCAGCCAGCAGATCGCGAGCCTGGAACGGATCGTCGGCGTGCGCGTGGTCGAGCGGGTCCACGGCCGCAAGACGCTGGGGCTCTCGGTTGCCGGCGAGACCCTGCTCGCGCACGCGGCCGCGATTCAGGCCCGCCTCGGCGCCGCCAAGCACGACATCGACGCGCTCGCCCGCGGGACCGCGGGGCCGCTTCGCATCGGCGCCTACGAGAGCGTGAGCACCCGCCTTCTGCCCGGGATCCTCTGCCGGTTCGTCCGCGGCTACCCAGACGTCGAGGTGGAGCTGGTCGAGGCACTGCACGACCTCGAGTTCCTCCACTTGCTCGAGCGCGGAGTTCTCGACCTCGCGTTCGTCGACCTACCGCTCCCCGACGGGCCGTTCGAAACGATGCCCGTCCTCAGCGACCCGTACGTCCTCGTCGTCCGGGCCGGCTCGGACCAGGCGTTGATGAAGACGCCGTCGTCGCTGCTCGACCTGGCTCGGCTGCCGCTGATCTGCTTCCGCGCCTGCAAGCGCATCGACTCCGTCGCCGGCCAGCTGCGTGCGATCGGCAAGGACGCGGCGGTGGTGCTGATGTCCGACTACAACGAGGCCGTACAGGGATACGCAGCGGCGGGCATGGGCGTCGCGTTCATGCCGCGGCTGAGCGTGAACTACGACGACCCGCGCACCGTGGTGTTCGAGCTCGGAGACCTGGTTCCACCCCGCCAGATCGCCGTCGCGTGGCACCGCGAGCGCGTCACCAGCGAGGCCGCGAAGGCGTTGCTGACGATCGCCGCCGAGTACGGCGCGTGCCTCGACGCTCGCCTCGCCGAGCGCAAGCCCGCCGCGTAGCGACGAGTCCTAACCCTCCCTTTGCGAAGGGCTTGCCGGGGTCGGCCCGCGCTTTACCCAGGCCTGCATAGCCTCGAGGACGTAGTCGACGAAAGGGCTTCAGATGCGAAAGCTGATCATCCTCTGTGCCGCCGGGCTCGCCGCCCTCGCCGTCTCCGCGGCCTGGGGCGCGCCCGAGAAGAGCGGTCCGCGTGTGCTCAAGAGCGGCTCCTGCGGCGGAGCCGCCACCTGGAAGCTCAAGCTGAAGAACGACGACGGACGGCTCGAGACCGAGTTCGAGGTCGACCAGAACGTCGTCGGCAAGCGGTGGAACGTCGTGCTGAAGCGAAACGGCGGCATCGTCTTCCGCGGCGCGCGGGTCACGCGCGCGCCGAGCGGCTCCTTCACGGTGCGGAAGCTGCTGAGCCGCGCCGCCGGCACGAATACGGTCGTTGCGACCGCGCGCTCCGGCAGTCTCAGCTGCCGCGGCTCCGCGTCGCTCTAGGTCGGAGCGCCAGGGCTTCGGGAGGGCCCGGGTGGTCGGGCCCTCCCGTTTCCGTGTTGCTACGCGCTGCGACAATCGCGCCATGACCACGGTGTCGTCGGTACGCCCACCGCGCCTCGCGGCCGCCAAGCGCCAAGACGAGCGCGTCACGCCGCTCGAGCTCTTTTTCGACCTCGTCTTCGTCCTGGCGATCACCCAGTGCACGGCGCTGATGGCTGCGGAGCCGACCTGGGCCGGTCTGGCCAAGGGCCTCGCGGTGCTCGGCGTGCTCTGGTGGTCGTGGGTCGGCTATGCGTGGCTCACGAGCGTGGTCGACCCGGAGGAGGGCGTCGTCCGGATCGTGATCTTCGCGGCCATGGCCGGATTGCTCGTCGCCGCCCTGTGCGTCCCCGGGGCCTTCGGGAACACGGCGCTGCTCTTCGCCTGCGCGTACGGGATCGTCCGCGTCGCGCACATCGCGCTGTTCACGCTCGCCAGCCGTGACGATCCGCCGTTTCGCAAGTCCGTGGTCGGGCTCGGAGCCGGCACCGCGATCGGTGTGGGGCTGCTGATTGCCGCCGCGTTCGCAGACGGCTGGCTGCAGGGCGGACTGTGGGCGCTCGCGATCCTGCTCGACATGGGGGAGCCGTACCTGTTCGGCGCGGACGGCTGGAAGCTCGTGCCAGGCCACTTCGCCGAACGGCACGGCTTGATCGTGATCATCGCGCTCGGTGAGTCGATCGTCGCGATCGGGCTCGGCGCCCACGGCGACGTCGATGCAGGCGTCGTGGCCGCCGCCGTGCTCGGGATCGCCGTCGCGGCTGCGATCTGGTGGCTCTACTTCGACGTCGTCGCGCTCTACGTGCAGCGGCGTCTCGGCAACGCCGCGGTCGGTCGCGAGCAGAACGAGCTCGCACGCGACGCCTACTCGTACCTCCACTTCCCGATGGTCGCGGGCATCGTGCTGATCGCCCTGGGGATGAAGAAGACACTCGCCGACGTCGGTGAGCCGCTGAAGCTCGTCCCGGCAACCGCGCTCGTCGGCGGCACGGCCCTCTATCTCCTGGCACACGTCGTCATCCGCCTGCGCAACGTGGGAACGCTGAACAAGCAGCGCCTCGTCTGCGCGGTGGTGCTCGTCGCGCTCGTGCCGCTCGCCGTCGAGCTGCCGTCGCTCGCGACCGTGGCGATCCTCGCCGGCATCCTCACGGCCCTCATCGCGTACGAGGCGATCCACTTCGCCGAGGCGCGGGACCGCGTGCGCCACCAGCTGGCGCGCGAGGCCGTCCCCGACTGAGTCATGGGCGCGCCGGCCCAACAGTGCGAGCTGCTCCGCGCTCTGCACGTCCCCGGGGATCCGCTCGTGCTGCCGAATGCCTGGGACGCGGCGTCCGCCCGCGCAGTCGTCGGCGCGGGCTTCCCCGTCGTGGCGACCACGAGCAGCGGGGTCGCGGCGGCGCTCGGCTACGAGGACCAGCAGGGCGCCCCGGCCGAGGAGATGCTGGCCGCCGCCGCGCGAATCTCCAGGGTGGTGAACGTCCCGGCCACGGTCGACGCCGAGGCCGGCTACGGCCTGGAGCCGGCCGAGCTCGTCGCCGCGCTCGACCGGGCCGGCGCCGCCGGCTGCAACCTCGAGGACACCGATCACGCGACCGCATCGCTGCGCGACTCCGACGAGCACGCCGCCTGGCTCGGTCGCGTGCGCGAGGCGGCGGGCGACGACGGGCTCGTGATCAACGCCCGAATCGACGTGTTCCTGTCCGGCGACGGTCCGCAAGCGGAGCTCGTGGCCGAGGCGCTCCGGCGTGCACGGCTCTACTTCGAGGCTGGTGCGGATTGCGTCTACCCGATCGCGCTCTGGGAGCGCGACGCGCTGGCCGACTTCGTCGAGGGCGCCGGCGGGCCGGTCAACCTGCTCGCGTTTCCGAAAGCGCCGTCACGCGACGAGCTGGCCAAGCTCGGGGCCGCGCGCATCAGCTACGGCGGCCTGCTCCACCGGCAGACGATGGAGCAGTTCGAGCGAGCCTTGTCCTCGCTTCGCTAGGACGCTCGCGCGAGCACCTTGCCCGCGTCGGCGTGGGCCAACACGAGCGCCGGGTCACGCTGCATCAGCGCGATGTAGCGGCGGCCGAAGGGCGTGTCGTCCTGCGGCGGCGCGAGCAGCGTCCGCGCGTCGGCGAGCACGTCCTCCGGGCTGACGGGCGGCTCGCCTTCCTTTGGGTCGAGCGCATCGTCGGCGGCCAGGATCAGCCGCGAGAACGGCTTCAGCCAGCCATAGCGCACCGGGTCGGAGATCGACTGCAGGAACTCGGGACCGGTCATCCGGCCGTGGACGCGCTCGAGCTCGCGACGCTCCGCATCGAGCACCGCCTTGTGCAGCGCGAGCAGCAACGGCTGGGCGGCTCGGAGCTCCTCGGTCGGGTCGGCCACGGCTACCCGGAGCCGTCGACCGCGCCGGCTCCCGCCTCCTCGAAATACCTGCTGACGAGCTCGCCCGCGCTTCGCACGTGCTCGACCATGCGTCGGCGGGCCTCGGCGGGATCGTGGTGCTCGATCGCGGCCAGGACCGCCGCGTGCTGCGCGACGTTCTCCTCGAGCAGCCGTGAGCTCCCGGACAGCGCCGCCCACGTGAGCCCGCGCGGGAAGCTCTGGTGGAGCTCGGCGATCATCGCGCTCAGTCGCTGGTTCCCGGCCGCGTCGAGGATCGCCTGGTGAAAGAGGTCGTTGGCTCGGACCCAGCTGCTCTCGTCGTCCCACCGCCGCTTCTCGGCCGCCGCCACGAGCGGGCGCACGGAGCCCCGGAAGAGCTTCTCGGCCTCGCGCAGGCGCTGCAGCTCGCGGTCGTTGATCCCCCTGGCGGCCAGCTCGGCGGCGAGCCCTTCGAGCTCGGCGCGCACCTCGTACGCCTCACGGATCTCGCGTGCCGAGGGGCCACGGACCACCGCCCCGCGGTTCGGCAGCAGCTGGACGACGCCCGTGGCCTCCAGCTTGCGGAGCGCTTCCCGCACGGGCGTGCGACTGACGCCGAAGTCGTCGGCGAGCGCCTCCTGCCGCAGGCGTGAGCCGATCGGGACCCTGCCGCTGAGGATGCGGCCGTGGATCGCGCTCGCGAGCCGATCGACCAGCGGCCCGTCGCGCGTCGACGTGCTCATCGCGAGGGCTCGCTCGTGACGAGCGCATCGCGGACGAGCCGCGTTCCGACCAGAGCGAGGAGCACGGCGAACACGATACGCAGGACCTCACCGGGGAGTGCAAGCGCGAGCAGGGCGCCCGCAACGCCGCCGATCGCGCCGATCGTGCCCATGGCGAGCGCCGGTCCGAGGTCGCCGACCCCGGCTCGGCGCAGCGTGAGGCTGGCGACGAGCGCGGTCGGGACGATGACGAGCAGCGAGGTGGCCTCGGCCTCGTGCTGCGACATCCCGACGGCGAGCACGAGGAACGGCACGAGGAAGATCCCGCCGCCGACGCCGAGGACGCCGGCGAGCACCCCCGTCGCGGCCCCGACGGCGACGAGCGCGACCAGGAGCAGGAAGGTCGTCACCGGCCGACCGCCATCAGGGCCGCGACGAGGAGTAGGAAGATCCCGAACCCGAGCTTCAACGGACGTTCGCGTGCGCGCGCGAGCAACCGAGCGCCGACCTGGGCGCCCGCGACCGCGCCCAGGGCCAGCGCTATCGCCTCCTTCGGGCGGACCTGGCCCGCGGCGCCGTAGGTCAGCACCCCGGCCGCGCTGATCGGGATGATCGCGCCGAGCGACGCGGCGTGAGCCTCCCGCTGTCCGTAACGCTCCCAGAGAACGAGCAGGGGAACCATGACGACGCCGCCGCCGACGCCGAGGAGCCCCGAGAAGAGACCTCCCGAAAGGCCGATCGCGCTCAGGCGCCAGCGGCGGCCGAGGCGCGGTTTGGCCGCCAGTGCCGACTCGTTGGTGGTCACGCGCGCAGGGTAACACTCGTGGATCCAATCTCGACCCGAATGGATCCAAAACCTGGTACAGTCGCCCGCGTCCCGGGTCCCCGCGGGGGCCGTCGCAATCGATGGAGGGATGTCATGGAGGGGATTCGTACTCGCGGCGCCAGGACGCTCGGAGTTGCGCTCGCGCTCGCCGCCGTCCTGCTGCTCGCCCTCGGGGCGAGCGCCTCGACTGCCGCCGACACCAAGACAGGCGGCACGTTGACCATCGCCCTCGCCGAGGACCCGGACGCGCTCGACCCCACGCTCGCGCGCACGTTCGTCGGCCGCATGGTCTTCCTGCACATGTGCGAGAAGCTGTACGACCTGAACGCGAAGCTCGAGATCGTGCCGCAGCTGGCCTCGGCGCTGCCGAAGCTCTCGGCGGACAAGAAGACGATGACGATCCCGATTCGCCGAGGCGTCCGCTTCAACGACGGCACGCCGCTGACCGCACAGGCGGTAAAGATTTCGCTCGACCGGCATCGCACCCTGCCGCGCTCGGCGCGCGCCAGCGAGATCTCGCCGATCTCGTCCGTGAGCGTCGCCGGCAACTCCGTGCGGCTGCGCCTGACCGACCGCTTCTCGCCGCTGACCGCCCAGCTCGCGGATCGCGCGGGGATGATCATGTCGCCGAAGCAGCTCGACGCACTCGGCGACCGGTTCGCCTCCAACCCGGTCTGCGTGGGCGCGTTCCGCTTCGTGAGCCGCACGGCCGGCGACCGGATCGTCCTCGAAAAATCGCCGTTCTACTACGCGGCCAAGAAGGTGAAGCTGAACCAGATCGTCTTCCGGATCATCACGGACACGGGCGCGCGGGCGGCGAACCTCCGCTCGCACGACGTCGACGTGCTCGACCGCATCGCGTCGACCGACCTGCCCGCCATCCAGCGCGACAAGAGCTTGCGGGTGATCAAGTCCACGTCGATCGGGTACCAGGGCATCTCGATCAACGTCGGCAACAAGAACGGGCTCGGAAAGCCGTTCGAGAACGTCGGCACAGGGCTCGCCTCCAAGCAGTTTGTGCGGCAGGCGTTCGAGCTGTCACTCGACCGCCGCGTCATCAACCGCGTCGTGTTCGGAGGCACGGTCGTCCCCGGCTGCCTACCCGTTCCGCCGAGCAGCCCGTACTACGACAAGAGCATCAAGTGCCCGGGGCGCAACGTCGCGAAGGCACGGCAGCTGATCCAGAAGTCGGGCATGCAGACGCCGGTGCAGGTGAAGGTGATGATCGGGACCGACCAGGTGCAGGCGCGCCTCGGCCAGGTGATCCAGTCGATGGCGGGCGAGGCCGGATTCAGGGTCGAGCTGCAGCCGACGGAGTTCGTGACTGCGTTGCGTCGACAGGACCTGGGCAACTACGACACGTTCGCGGTCGGCTGGTCCGGCCGCGTCGACCCCGACGGCAACATCTACCAGTTCGTCCACTCCAAGGGCTCGCTGAACAACCTCGGCTGGTCGAGCCCGCGGATGGACCTCCTGCTGGACAACGCCCGCAAGGCAGCCTCGGCCGCGGCGCGCAAGAAGCTCTACAGCTCGGCGTTCAAGATCCTCCGCTCCCAGTTGCCGCTCATCTACCTGTGGCACCCCGTCAACCGGCACGGCGTGTCGAAGACGGTGAACGGCGTGCAGACCTTCGGCGACGGGCTGATCAGGGCCTACTACGCCGAGCTGAAGTGATCTAGGAGGGTCTGGCGGGATGTCGTTCGTCGTCGGGGTGCGATGGTCGTTCCGAGGCAAGGACGCAGGGAGTGTTCGTATGCGCAGCGATACGGGCGCGACTGAGGACGCGGCCTCGGGGCGAGCAGCGCGGCCCGGCGGCACAACGCTGCATCCCGTCAGGCCCTCCTACTAGAAACTACGCGACGATCATGGGCGTCTTCATCCTGCGCAAGGTCGGAGCCGCCCTGATCGTCGTGTTCCTCGCGAGCGTGCTCGTGTTCGCGGGTGTGCGCGCGATTCCCGGCGATCCGGCGCTCGCGTTCGCCGCCGAGGACCGCGACCCGAAGGTGCTTGCGGAGATCCGTGCCAAGTACGGCCTCGACGACCCGATGCCGGTCCAGTACGTGCGCTGGATCGGCCTGGCAGTGCAGGGCGACCTCGGGACGGACACGCGCGGCCTCCCGGTCGCGGAGACGATCGTGACGCGCCTGCCCCTGACGCTCGAGCTCGCCGGGCTGGCGATCCTGATCGGCGCGGGGATCGGGATTCCGGCAGGGGTGATCGCCGCGGTGCGGCGTGGCAAAGCGTCGGACTACGCCGCCACCACCGTGGCGCTGTTCGGCCTCTCCGTGCCGCACTTCTGGCTCGGCCTGGTACTGATCATCGTCTTCGCGGTCAACCTCGGCTGGCTCCCGGCCGGCGGCTACGTCTCGTTCCGTGAGGACCCGATCGGCAACCTCGAGCACATGCTGATGCCGGCGATCGTGCTCGGCACGGGTCTCTCCGCCGTGCTGATGCGACAGATGCGCTCGGCGATGCTCACCTCACTCTCGGCCGACTACGTGCGCACGGCGAGGGCCAAGGGCCTGAGCGAGTGGTCCGTGGTCGGGAAGCACGCGCTGCGCAACAGCCTGATCACGATTACGACCGTGCTGGGCCTGCAGCTCGGCGCGCTGATCTCGGGCGCCGTCATCACCGAGCAGATCTTCGGGATCGCGGGCTTCGGACGGCTGACGGTCGACTCGGTCGCACAGCGCGACTACGCCCTGCTGCAGGGGGTCGTGCTCGTGGCTGCGGCGGGCTACGTCGTCGTCAACCTGCTCGTCGACCTCACCTACTCGCTGATCAACCCGCGCATCCGCGTCGGAGGAGCGGGCTCGTGAGCTACGTCGAAGCGCAGACGCTGAGCCCGCGCGCGCGCCGTCGGCGCGTCCTGCGACGCCGGTTCCTACGCCGGCCGGCAGCGGTCGGCTCGCTCGTGGTCGTCGTCGCATTCGTGCTCGTCGCGGTCTTCGCGCCGTTGGTGGCGCCGTACTCGCCCGACGAAACCGACTTCAACGCCCTGCTGGCCGGGCCTTCGCGCGAGCACCTGCTGGGAACGGACGACCTCGGCCGCGACACCCTGTCGCGGATCATCTGGGGCGCCCGCGCCTCGATTCAGGCGGGCTTCTTCGCGACGGTCATCGCGATGGCGGTAGCCGTGCCGATCGGGCTCGTCGCGGGCTACTACCGGGGCAAGACCGACAGCGTGATCGCGCGGCTGACCGACGTCCTGCTCGCATTTCCCTTCCTCATCCTCGCCGTCGGCCTGGCCGCCATCTTCGGGCCCTCGCTCCTCAACGCGACGCTCGCGCTCGGTATCGCGGCGATGCCCGCGCTCGTCCGCATCTCCCGGGGCGAGACGCTGGAGCTCCGCGAAGAGGACTACGTGCGGGCTGCGGTCGCTAACGGCGCGAATGACCCGGTCATCCTCGGGCGCCACATCCTCCCGAACATGACCAGCACGCTCCTCGTCCAGGCGACGCTCACGATTCCGGCCGCCATCATCGGCGAGGCCGTGCTGTCCTTCCTCGGGCTCGGCGTCCAGCCGCCCACGCCGTCGTGGGGCGTGATGCTGAACGCCGCGCAGCCCTACCTGAACGAAGAGCCGTGGCTCGCCGTCTACCCCGGCCTGGCGATCGTGATCGCCGCGCTCGCGTTCAACTTGCTCGGCGACGGCCTGCGAGACGCGCTCGACCCGAAGACGGAGCGGTGACCGAGCCGCTCCTCGAGATCGCGGACCTCTCGGTCCACTTCGACACGGACGACGGGCCGGTTCACGCGGTCGACCGGCTGTCGCTCACGCTCGCGCCCCGCCAGGTGTTGGGCGTCGTCGGCGAGTCCGGCTGCGGCAAGAGCGTGACTGCCTTGTCGATCCTCGGCCTCCTGCCGCCGACCGCCAGCGTGACCGGGCGCATCAGCTTCGAGGGCGTCGATCTGTTGCGTGCCGAGCGATCCCACCTGCGGCGCGTCCGCGGACGCAGGATCTCGTTCGTCTTCCAGGAGCCAATGACGTCGCTCAACCCGGTGCTCCGGATCGGCCGCCAGATCGAGGAGGTCGTGCGCGAGCATCTGGACGTCTCGCGGCGGTCGGCCCGAGAACGCGTGATCGAGCTGCTCGACCTAGTTCACATCCCCGACCCGCGCAGGCGCGTGGACGAGTATCCGCACCAGCTCTCGGGCGGCATGCGCCAGCGCGTGATGATCGCGATGGCGCTCGCCTGCGACCCGAAGATCCTGATTGCCGACGAGCCGACGACCGCACTCGACGTCACGATCCAGGCCGGCATCCTCGACCTGCTTCGCGAGCTGCGCGAGCGGCTCGGTACCGCGATCGTCCTGATTACGCACAACCTCGGCGTCGTCGCCGACCTGGCCGACCGGGTTGTCGTCATGTACGCCGGCCGCAAGGCCGAGGAGGCGCCGGTGGACGAACTGTTCGCGCACCCGCAGCATCCGTACACGATCGGCCTGCTCGGAGCGATTCCGCGGGCCGGGTCGGCGCACAACGGCAGGCTCCAGGAGATTCCCGGCCGCGTGCCCTCGCTGGCCGAGCTGCCGGGCCATTGCGCCTTCGCCGACCGCTGCCCGCGCGCCGACGAGCTCTCGTGGTCCGAGGTGCCTCAGCTGCAGGAGGTGCGACCTGACCACTTCGTCGCCTGCTTCCATCCGGGACCACTGTGAGCGCTCCCGTCCTCGAAGTCGAAGGCCTCGTCAAGCACTTTCCGCTCGGCCGTGGGATCAGGCAGGGCGGCAGCGTCGTGTACGCCGTCGACGGCGTCTCGTTCTCGCTCGCCGAGGGCGAGGTCCTGGGGCTCGTCGGTGAGTCCGGGAGCGGCAAGACGACCGTCGGCTACTGCGTGAACCGCCTGCTCGAGCCGACGGCCGGATCGATCAAGCTCGACGGCGCCGAGATCGCGCACCTGTCGCGCCGCGAGCTCCGTCCGTACCGGCGGCGGATGCACATCGTCTTCCAGGATCCCTACTCGTCGCTGAACCCGCGGATGACGTGCGGCCAGATCGTCGGCGAGCCGATGCGGCTGCAGCGGCTCGCTCGCGGGTCGGCGCTCGACGCGCGCGTCGCCGAGCTGTTCGATGCCGTCGGCTTGCGGTCGGAGCTCCGCTACCGCTACCCGCACGAGCTCTCGGGCGGGCAACGCCAACGGATCGGCCTCGCGCGTGCCCTGAGCGTCTCGCCACGCCTGCTGATCGCCGACGAGCCGGTGTCGGCGCTCGACGTCTCGGTGCAGGCGTCCGTGCTGAACCTGCTCCGCGATCTCCAGCGCGAGTTTGGGTTCTCGTGCCTGTTCATCAGCCACGATCTCGCCACGGTCGAGTTCCTCTGCGACCGCGTCGCGGTGATGTATCTGGGCAAGATCGTCGAGGTGGCCTCGCGCAGCGACCTCTTCGCCCGGCCGCAGCACCCGTACACGCAGGCGTTGCTCTCTGCCGCCCTGATCCCCGACCCGGCCGTGCAGCGGACGCGCACGCGCGTGGTGCTCGCCGGTGACATTCCGAGCCCGCTGGCGCCGCCATCGGGGTGTCGCTTCAGAACGCGCTGCCCGCTCGAGCACGAGTCCGCGCCGCGCTCGACCGACGAGGAGCCGGCGCTCGTGGACGTGACCGGGAACGGGCACCTGGTCGCGTGCCATCTCGCACGCCCTGGAGGCGAGGCGCCCAGGATCGCCGAGGCACCGGCCGAGCTCGCGGGAGCGGCGGAGCGCTGATCTTCACGACGCGTCCCGAGCTGCGCGGCACCTTCGGGATGGTCGCGTCGACCCATTGGCTCGCCTCGGCGGCGGGCATGGCGGTGCTCGAGCGGGGCGGGAACGCCTTCGACGCGGCGGTCGCCACGGGGTTGACCCTGCAGGTGGTGGAGCCGCACCTGAACGGGCCCGGCGGCGACCTGCCCGTCGTCCTCTGGAGCGCCGACCGCGGCGAGCCGCTCGTCGTCTGCGGCCAGGGAACGGGACCGGCGGCGGCGACGAGCGAGCGTTACCGCGAGCTGGGTCACGAGCTCGTGCCCGGGACGGGGCTTCTCGCCGCCTGCGTCCCCGGAGCGTTCGACGGCTGGATGCTGCTGCTCCGCGAGCTCGGGACGTTCGAGTTCGAGGACGTCCTCGCCTACGCGCTCGGGTACGCGGAGGACGGCTATCACGTGGTGCCCGGGATCACCGCGACGATCGAGGCCACGAAGGAGCTGCTCGCGGAATGGCCGGCGTCCGCCGAGCTCTACTTGCCGGCGCCGCGACCGGGGACGCTCTTCAGCAACCCGGCGCTGGCGGCGACGTACCGGCGGATCCTCGACGAGGCGGCCGGCGGGACGTCACGTGAGGATCGGATCGACCGCGCCCGCGGGAGCTTCTACGAGGGGTTCGTCGCAGAGGCGATCGACCGCTTCAGCCGCGAGCAGGGCGGGCTCTTGACCGGAGCCGACCTCGCCGGCTGGCAGGCGACGATCGAGCCGCCCGCGACGTTCGACTACCACGGGTACACGGTCTGCAAGACCGGTCCGTGGGGCCAGGGCCCGGTGTTCCTGCAGCAGCTGGCGCTGCTCGCCGGGCTCGACCTGGCGGAAGCGGGCCTCGGCTCGGCCGACTACGTGCACACGGTCGTCGAGTGCGCGAAGCTGGCCTTCGCCGATCGCGAGGCGTTCTACGGCGACCCCGCGTTCGTCGACGTGCCGCTCGAGTGGCTGCTCTCGGCCGAGTACAACGACGAGCGCCGCCGCCTGGTCGGCCCGGACGCATCGGCCGAGCTTCGCCCTGGTGGAGGGCGGCTGCCGACGCTGGTCGACGCCGCGGCGACGGTCGGGGCGGGCGAGCCGACTCGCGGCGACACGGTGCATCTCGACGTCGCCGACCGCTTCGGCAACCTCGTCTCGGCGACCCCGAGCGGCGGTTGGCTGCAGAGCTCGCCGGTCATTCCCGAGCTGGGCTGGCCGCTGGGCACGCGCGCGCAGATGTTCTGGCTCGAACCCGGTCTGCCGTCCTCGCTCGAGCCGCGCAAGCGGCCGCGGACGACGCTGTCGCCCTCGGTCGTTCTCCGTGACGGCGAGCCGTATCTCGCGCTCGGCACGCCCGGCGGCGACCAGCAGGACCAGTGGGCGCTCAACACGTTCCTCGCGCACGTCCACTTCGGACTCGACCTACAGGCCGCGATCGATGCACCCGGCTTCCACACCGACCACTTCCCGAGCTCGTTCTTCCCGCGCCAGGCAGAGCCGGCGTCCCTCTCGGTCGAGTCGCGGCTCGATGACGACGTGGTCGAGGAGCTTCGCCGGCGCGGCCACGATGTCCGGGTCACGGAGGCGTGGTCGCTCGGCCGGGTCAGCGCGGCCGGCCGCGACGGAGGCGGCGTGCTGAAGGCCGCGGCCAACGCGCGCGGCATGCAGGGCTACGCAGTCGGACGCTGAGGCTCCGGCATGAAGTAGCTGAGGATCCGGACCGGGCCGGCACCGGCGGGAGCCGCTTCTGCCTCGCGCGTCAGGTACGGCTCGAGGAGCCGCTCGAGGTCTTCCTGGACACTGCGCAGCTCGTCTGGGGTGAGCGTTACCCGGGCATTGAAGAGGCCCGCCGCGCGCACCCAGTCGAGTGCAAGGCGCGGCTCGTCGTCCGCGACCCACCGTCTCGGCAGGTCGACGTAGCTCAGGAGCATGACGTTGGTGAGCTCGCGTGCCGCGGCCTGGCCCTCGGGGTCGTCGGGGATCTCGAAGACGAAGCCCTTGCCGATCGTCGACCAGCGACCATCGTCGTCCCTGGTGACGAGACCGACGCGCTCGAGCTCTTCGAGGTGTGCCTCCGGGTTCGGTGCCAGCGCCTGCAGCTCGACCTCGGTGGCAGGCCCGTGGCGGCGTAGTCGGTCGTGCAACGCCAGGCGCACAGGATCCGCCAGTGCGCGCATGGCCGCCGCGTCGGTGAGCACCAGGTCTCCGACTGCGTTCAGCTGATGCTGCGTCACGTTGTCCTGTCGACGACTCCGGGAAGCCAGGCGCGGATCGCGTCGGCCACGGCCTCCAGGTCGGTGCGGAGGCTATGGTTGCCCGCCACCTCGACCACGGTGCGATGCGGGGCAGCGGGTGGGATGCCGAATGAGTCCCGCGCGCCCTGGACGACGAGCGTCGGCACCGTCACGGCATCGAGTTCGGGCAGGCGGCTCGGCGCCGCCGTCCCCGTCCGCCGGGCCGGCGGTTGCAACGGGAAGGCCAGGCACAGCACGCCGACCGCGCCGGTGGCCTCTGCAGTGCGGCACGCCACCCGCGCGCCCGCGGAGCGCCCGCCTGCGACGAGCGGCAGCCCGCGCAGCTCCTCGGCTCGCAGCCGGTCGACCACGGCGGTCCAGGCGGCGTCGAGCTGGTGCGCCGGCGCCGGCGAGCGGCGCCCGAGGACGCGGTAAGGCTGCTCGACAAGCACGACGGTGAAGCGCTCCTGGAGCGCGGCGTCGGTTGCCGTGACGAGGTCGCGCGACGCGATGCCTCCACCGGCTCCGTGGCCGAGCACCACCGCGCCCCGTGGATCCTCCGCGGGGTGCACGTGCGCGTTCGCGCGGCCGTGCGGTGTATCGATCTCGAGCTTGGTCTCCACCACCAGATGGTTGCAGGCTCAGTCCGGCAGCAGCGGAACGGTCAGCCCGGGGTCGCGACCGAGGAGCACGGCGCGGGTCATCGCGCCCGAGCCGAACCGGTCCCGCACCTCGTCGAGCGCCAGGTCCAACGCCTCATCGCTATGGGCGTCGAACGGCAGCGCGAGCTGGAGGGCGTGGTCGTCGTCGAGGTTGGCGATCGCCACGCCGACGAGCGTGATCCCGCGCCGCTCGATCAGCGGCGTCGACGCGGCCAGCAGCCCTCTGGCCGTGGCGAGGATCGTGGCGGTGTGGGCCGTCGGCCGCGGCAACGTGTGCGAGCGGGTCGCGCGCGAAAAGTCGGCGAAGCGCAGGCGCAGCACGATCGTGCGGCCGACTCGGCCTGCGCGCCGCAGCCTGCGCGTGACTCGCTCGACGAGGGCGACAACGTCGGCATCGACGTCGTCGAGCGACCTCGGCGAGCGGCCGAGCGCGCGCTGCGAGCCGATCGAGCCCCGCCGGCGGCCCACCTGGACCGGCCGCGGGTCGCGGTTGTGGGCGAGCGCGTGCAGGTGTCGGCCGGATGCCTGTCCGAGCAGCGCCACCAGCGTCGCCTCCGAGAGCGCCGCAACCTGACCGACGGTGCGGATCCCGCGCTCGTGGAGCTTGGCCGCGGTCACCGGGCCGACCCCCCACAGGCGTTCGACCGGAAGCGGGTGCAGAAACGCGAGCTCGCGGTCGGGCGGCACGACGAGCAAGCCGTCCGGCTTCGCCACGCCGCTCGCCACCTTGGCGAGGAACTTGGTCCGCGCAACCCCGACGGTGATCGGCAGACCGACGCGCTCGAGGACGCTCCGGCGCAAGCGCACGGCGATCTCGGGCGGCGTGCCGGAGAGCCGTCTCAGCCCGCGCACGTCGAGGAAGGCCTCGTCGATCGACATGCCCTCGACCAGCGGCGTCGTGTCCTCGAACACGCGGTACACGGCCTTGCTCGCTTCGGAGTACGCCGCCATGCGCGGGTGTACGACCACCGCATCGCGGCACAGCCGCCGCGCCCAGCGCCCGCCCATGGCGGTGCGGACGCCGTACGCCTTCGCCTCGTAGCTGGCGGCGAGGACGACGCCGGCGCCCACGATCACCGGGCGCCCGCGCAGGCTGGGATCGTCGCGTTGCTCGACCGACGCGTAGAAGGCGTCGAGGTCGGCGTGGAGGATCGTCGCCTCGTCCCACACGAACATATGTTCGCATAGTTCGGCCGCGGGCTCTTGCGCGCCTCGAGCAGGTCTGGCGGCGATGATTTCTCGGCCCGCCCACGGTCTAAGGAAAGAAGGAGGGATCTGATGATCGACCACAACGTGGAGACGCGCGATTACCCCGGAGGCCTCATGAGCACCATCGCCGCACGAAGCTGGGCCGCCGCCCTGCTCCTCGCCGCGGCGGCTGCGGCCTGGATCGTCGCGGTCGAGCGCATGTCCGGCATGGACGAGGGGCCTGGCACCCAGCTCGGCGGGCTCGGGTGGTACCTCGGCATCTGGGTGACGATGACCGCTGCGATGATGCTGCCCTCGTTGCTGCCGCAGGTGGCGAGGCTTGTGGCGGCGCTGCCCTTCGCGGCCGGCTACCTCGCCGTCTGGACCGTCTACGGCCTGGCGGCGTACGGTGTGTTCCGGCTCGTGACCGCGTTCGACACCGGCTGGCTGGCGTGGGACGAGGGCGGCCCCTATGCGGCCGGCGCGCTGATCGTCGCCGCCGGCGTCTACGAGCTGATGCCGCTCAAGCAGCGCAGCCTGCGCCGTTGCCGCGTGGCGGACCATTCCGAAGGCGCGTTCCGGAGCGGGCTGACGCACGGGCTGGACTGCGTCGGCTGTTCGGCCGGCCTGATGCTCGTGCTCTTTGCGGTCGGCGTGATGAGCCTGGTCTGGATGGCGGTCGTGGCCGCGGCGATCTTCGCTGAGAAGGTCCTGCCGCGCGGGCTCACCCTCTCCCGGGTCGTGGCGCTCGGCCTGATCATCCTCGGGATCTGGGTCGCGACAGCGCCGGGGAGCGTTCCGGGGCTCACCGAGCCCGACGGCTCGCCGGCGATGCAGATGGAGATGGAGATGGCGCCATGACGAAGATCGGAACCCGTGAGGACTGGTTGTCCGCTCG
This sequence comes from uncultured Actinomycetes bacterium, assembly GCA_963738205.1. Lineage (GTDB taxonomy): Bacteria > Actinomycetota > Thermoleophilia > Gaiellales > Gaiellaceae > DATFQE01. The sequence goes on along the minus strand of CAVTVQ010000007.1, from coordinate 155,019 downwards.
CGTGGAGCTGCTCGAGCGAGAGAAAGACCTGACCCGCCGGAGCGACGAGCTGGCGCGGCAGCGCGCCGAGCTCCCCTGGGTCGCGATCGAGAAGGAGTACGTCTTCGACACGAATCAGGGGCCGAAGCGCTTGGCTGAGCTCTTCGACGGCCGCTCGCAGCTGCTCGTCTACCACTTCATGTTCGGGCCGACGGTCGACGGTTGGCCCGAGGTCGGCTGCCCCGGCTGCTCGTTCACGGCCGACTCACTCGACGGCGCGGTCGTTCATCTCCCGCACCGCGGCGTCACGTTCGTGGCCGTGTCCCGCGCTCCGCTCGAGCGGGTGAACGCGTACAAGGAGCGCATGGGGTGGGGCTTTCCGTGGGTGTCGTACGGCGATACCGACTTCAACCTCGATTTCGGTGCCTTCACCGAGGAGGAGCGGAGGACCGGGCGGGGCTTCAACTTCGGCACGCCGAAGCACGCTGACGAGATCGACCTGCGCAGCGAGGAGCTCCACGGCCTCAGCTCCTTCGCCCTGGAGGACGGCGTCGTCTACCACACGTACTCCACCTACGATCGAGGCACGGACGTGCTCAACGCCACCTGGCAGCTGCTCGACCGCTCGCCGAAGGGGCGCGGGGACGACCCGGAGGGTTGGCCGCGGCGACACGACGAGTATCCGCGATGAACCTCCCTCCGGTGGTTTCGCGCCAGGAGTGGGAGGCGGCGCTCGACGAGGTGCGCGCGAAGGAGAAGGAGGCGACGCGGGCACGAGACGCGCTCGCCGCCGAACGCCGCAGGCTGCCGCGCATGCGGATCGAGAATGCCTACGTGCTCGAAGGCGCGGCGGGGCAGGCGTCGCTGCCGGATCTCTTCGAAGGCCGGCGGCAGCTGATCCTCTACCACTTCATGTTCGGTCCGAACCAGGACGCGGGCTGCAACGGCTGCTCGATGTTCGTCGACCAGGTCGGGCACCTCGCCCATATCCATGCTCGCGACACCTCGTTCGCCCTCGTCTCCCGTGCGCCGATCGCGAAGATCGAGGCGTACCGGAAGCGGATGGGCTGGGAGATCCCGTGGTATTCGTCGTTCGAGAGCGACTTCAACGTCGACTTCGGCCGTTCGCCCGAGACTCCGCGTGTGGGCGAGTACCAGGACGGTGAGTCGTTCGGCCTCAGCGTCTTCGTCCGCGAGGACGGCGACGTCTTTCGCACCTATTTCACGGCGGCACGGGGTGCCGAGGCGCTCGGCAGCGTCTGGACGTTCCTCGACCTGACGCCGCTCGGCCGTCAGGAGACCTGGGAGGACTCGCCCGAGGGCTATCCGCAGACGGCGCCCTACCAGTGGTGGCGCCGCCACGACGAGTACGAGAACGCCTGACCGGGAGCGGGCCACCGGGAGCGCCTCCCGGTGACCCGCACTGGAGAGGCTGGTCAGCGCAGCGAGACGACGACCTGCTCCAGGAGGTCCAGAGCGTCCTGCATGCCGGCCTCCATGCCGGACGCGATGATCGCGTCGCGGACTTCCTTGCTCGGTGCATGCACGAGGACCGTGAGGAGCGTGCGCCCGTCGTCCAGCTCGGTGAGCGTCAGCGTGTTGACCGTCGCGTGTGCGTCGGCGTCGGGTATGCCTTCGTAGGCCTCCGTCGAGACGATCCGCTCGTTCGGGACAAGCTCGCGGTACTCACCGTGGAACGCGACGCCCTGAGCTTCGGGCGACTCACCCACGTACCGCCACGTGCCACCGACCCGGAGATCGATCTCGGCGATCGTCACCTCGCCGCGGTTGGCGTGCCACCAGAGCTTCACGAGCTCCGGCGTCGTCCACGCCTTGTACACCAGATGCCTGGGCGCGTCGAACTCGCGCGTGATCAGGATCTGATCGTCGGCCGGGAGGGTCACCTTGGCCGTCCCGCTACTCGTCATCGGCATGTCCTTCCTCCTGTCGTTTGAGGTCTTCCAAAACGAGGTCCAGCCGGTCGAAGCGCTCCGACCAGGTGCGCTCGTACTCCTTCACCCAGTCGTGGATGGGCTTGAGCGCCCGGCCGTTCAGCCGGTACACCCGCTGCCGGCCGTCCTCGCGCACGTCGACCGCCCCCACCTCCCGGAGCACGCGCAGGTGCTTCGACACCTGCGGCTGGGCCAGCCCAAGCTCGCGAACCAGATCGTTCACCGGGCGCTCGCCGCCGGCAAGCGCGTCGAGGATCTCCCGCCGCCGCGGCTCGGCCACCGCGTTGAACGCGTCTGTCGTCGTCGCTGCTCGAGGCATGCCTCGAAGAATATATTCCGATACAGGAATACGTCAACTCATAGGTCTCGGGTGGGCTCGTCTCGCAGCGGGAAGGGAATCGTTCTTTGTTGACACGTCTGTAACGAAGAACTAGCGTCGGAGGGGAGAGAAACGGCCGCCCGGGGGTGGGGAGCCCTGAACGTTGTGTGCCCAGAGCTGCTGCGGCGAAGTGGTCGGCGTCAGCATGGGCGGCGACGGCGTGGTATCACGGCCCTGAGCGTTGTCGCCGGCGCTGCAATGCTCGTAGTACCAGGTGCCGGCGGCACTGCCGCTTCCCTGACGATCTCGCCGGTCATCTTCGGCACGCTCGGCGCGAACGGCTGGTACATCAGCAACGTCACGGTCAATTGGAGCGTCGTCGCGGAGCCGCCGGCACTCGAATCCGTCGGCTGCAATGCGACAACGCTGACGGCGGACACGTCGGGCATTCAGCTCGAGTGTCGTGCGAGAAATGACCCGAACGCGCCGAACGACTGGGTGAGCGTCAAGAAGACGTTCAAGATCGACAAGACAGCACCGTCGGTCACGAGCGCGGCCGCCAGGGCCCCTGATGCGAACGGCTGGTACAGCAAGCCGGTAACTGTCACTTTCTCCGGGGCTGACGCAACCTCTCTCATCGCTTCGTGCTCCTCTGCCGGCTATGCCGGTCCGGACAACGGCGAGGCCATCGTGGCCGGCACCTGTCGCGACAACGCGGGGAACGTGACAAACGGCGCGTTTCCGCTCAAGTACGACGCGACCGCACCGACTCTCTTCGCGGTGACGTCGAAGACGGGCAACCGCGTCGCCGACGTCGCCTGGCGCATGTCCTCAGACACGACCGTCGTCGAGGTGTCCCGGGCGCCGGGCCGGAACGGTCAGGGCGAGACGGCCGTCTACCGAGGAACGGCGACCGGATTCCGTGACACCGCCCTGGTTCCTGGGCGCAAGTACGAGTACCGCGTGGTGGCCGTGGACCAAGCGTCGAACCGCGCGGAGACCAGGGTGCAGATCACGGCGACCGGCGCCCTCTTCAGCCCGCTTCCCGGCGCAGTCGTCGCCGCACCGCCCACACTGGCTTGGGCTCCCGTCAAGGGGGCGTCCTACTACAACGTGCTGCTCATGCGCGACCGCAAGGTCTTCAGTGCCTGGCCCGCGCGCACGAGCCTCCGCCTGCCGAAAGCATGGACCTATAAGGGGCGCCGCTATCGGATGCGTCCCGGCGTGTACCGCTGGTACGTCTGGCCCGGGTTCGGACGGGTCACCGCGGGACGCTACGGTCGCCTCATCGGCGGCAGCACGTTCGTCTTTCGAACGTAGGCGCCGGACGTGAGCCGCCGTGCCGCCCCCCTGATCGTGTCGAGTGCGGTGGTGCTGCTGCTCGTCGTCGCGCCACGCGCACCCGGCCTTCCCGACGTCCCCGGTGACGAGACGCCGCCCGTCGTCACGCCGGTGATCACGGGAACACTCGGCAACGCGGGCTGGTACGTCACGAACGTCACGGTGAACTGGTCGGTGGTGGATCCCGAGTCGATCATCTTGTCGACGAGCGGATGCAACGCGACCACGCTGACGACGAACACGACCGGCACGCAGCTGAACTGCACGGCCGAGAGCGACGGCGGCATCGCTAGCGTCTCGAAGACATTCAGGGTCGACAAGACGTCGCCGGCCGCCACCGCGGCGCCGTCGCGTGCCGCCGACACCAACGGCTGGTACAACCATCCGCTCAGCGTCTCGTTTTCGGCCACGGACGGCACGTCGGGCGTTGAGTCATGCTCGACGCCGGTCGACTACGCGGGGCCCGACACGACCGGCACCGCGTTGGCAGGAAGCTGCCGCGACCAGGCCGGGAACACGTCCTCCGTGTCGCAGCCGGTCAAGTACGACTCGACCGCGCCGGCCGCGGCTGCGACGGCGCGGGCACCGGACGCCAACGGCTGGTTCAACCACGCGGTCACCGTGACCTTCGAGGGCGCCGACGCGACCTCGGGGATCGACACTTGCACGCAGGAGACCTACTCGGGCCCCGACGACCCCTCCGTCGCGATCGGCGGGACGTGCAGAGACCGTGCCGGCAATGTCAGCGCCAGCGGGTCGTTCACGCTCAAGTACGACGAGACGGCGCCCACGGCGACCGCGACGCCTTCGAGGGCCGCCGACGTCAACGGCTGGCACAACCATCCGCTTACGGTTACGTTCGCGGGTAGCGACGCGACCTCCGGCCTCGACGTCTGCGACGCACCCAAGAGCTACGCCGGGCCCGACGACGCGACGGCTGCGGTCGGAGGCTCCTGCCGTGATCGCGCCGGGAACGTCTCGCCTCGGTCGTTCGCCTTCAAGTACGACGGCACCGCGCCCGTCGTGACCGCGACGCCTGCACGGGCCGCGAACGCGAACGGCTGGTACAACGCCGCGATCGGCGTCAGCTTCGCGGGAACGGACCTGGTTGCCGGCGTCGTGTCATGCTCGGCGACGAAGACCTACTCCGGCCCCGACAGCGCGGCAGCCGAGGTCAGCGGCAGCTGCACCGACGCCGCCGGCAACTCCGGAAGCAAGATCCTGGGTCTCAAGTACGACGCGACTGCGCCGCAGGTCACGGCGAGCGCCGCCCGGGCCCCGGGACCGGACGGCTGGTACAGCGCCCCTGTCGCCGTCGGCTTCACCGCCGCCGACGCCACGTCGGGCGTCGATACGTGCGATGCGGACAAGACGTACTCGGGCCCGGACTCGGGTTCTGCCGTCGTCGGCGGAGCCTGCCGGGACAAGGCCGGCAACAGCGCGACCGGCTCGTTGCCGCTCAAGTACGACGCAACCAAGCCAATCGTCACCGCCGGCCCAAGCCGACCGGCCGGCACGAACGGCTGGTACAGCGCACCGCTGACCGTGAGCTTCACGGGCTCCGATGTGACCTCCGGCCTGGATGCGTGCGACGCAGCCAAGACGTATGCAGGGCCCGACAGCGCGTCGACCTCTGTGGCCGGAACGTGCCGCGACAGGGCGGGGAACACGCAGACCGGCCAACTTGCGCTGAAGTACGACGCCACGGCGCCGCAGGTGAGCGCCTCCGCCTCGAGGGTCGTCGACGCGAACGGCTGGTACAACCACGGGTTGACGGTCTCCTTTTCGGGCCTCGACGCAACGGCGGGCATCGACTCGTGCGACGCTGCGAAGGCCTACTCCGGCCCCGACAGCGCCAACGCGACGGTGGTGGGCGCTTGCCGCGACAACGCGGGCAATTCGGCGAGCGCCTCGCTGCCCTTGAAGTACGACGGGACTGCGCCGGCGGTCACAGGCGTGACGCCGTCCCGCGCGCCCGACGCGGACCCCTGGTACAACCGGCCGTTGTCCGTGCAGTTCCAGGGCGCCGACGCGATGTCGGGCCTCGAAAGCTGCACCGACGTCGGCTACGGCGGCCCGGACAACGCCTCGGCGTCGGTGGTCGGCTCCTGCGGGGATCGCGCGGGCAACCGCAGCGCGACGAGCGCCTTCGCTCTGAAGTACGACCAGACCGCACCGGCCGTCACCGCCACGCCGGCACGCGTAGCTGACGCGAACGGGTGGTACAACCACGCGCTCTCGATTGCCTTCGCGGGAACGGACGCCACCTCCGGCGTGAAGGCCTGCGATGCGGCGAAGACGTTCTCCGGCCCCGACGCGGCCTCGACTTCGGTCCCGGGCGCCTGCCGCGACAACGCCGGCAACGTCGGGTCCGGTGCGCTCACGCTCAAGTACGACTCGACCAACCCCACCGCTACCGCGACGGCTGCGCGGGCGCCGAACGCCAATGGGTGGTACAGCGCGCCGGTGACGATCTCGTTTGCGGGCGCCGACGCTCTCTCCGGGCTCGACGCCTGCGACGCGGCGGAGAGCTACAGCGGGCCGGACAGCGCGACCGCCGGGGTCGGAGGGATCTGCACGGACCGGGCGGGCAACCAGCAGACGGCGTCACTCCCGCTCAAGTACGACGCGACCGCGCCGCTCGCCACGGCGGTGCCGGCGCGTGGTGCGGACTCGAACGGCTGGTACAACCATCTCGTTCGCGTCTCGTTCGGGGCCACGGACGTCACCTCCGGCGTCGAGACGTGCTCGGCGCCGAACGACTACGCCGGGCCGGACACGGGGACAGCCGCCGTCACGGGCAGCTGCCGTGACCGGGCCGGGAATGCGTCACCGGCCTCCTACTCGTTCAAGTACGACGCCACCGCCCCGAGCGCCACTCCGACGGCCCGGACGCCCGATGCAAACGGCTGGTTCAACCATGCGGTCACGGTGGCTTTCCAGGGTGTCGACCCGACCTCAGGCGTCGACTCGTGCACGCAGCAGACCTACTCGGGGCCGGACACTTCGTCGGTCGCGATCGGCGGGTCGTGCAGGGACCGGGCGGGCAACGTGAGCCCGGCCGGCTCATTCGCGCTCAAGTACGACGCGACCGCTCCGGTCGCCACGGCGGTGCCGGCGCGTGGTGCGGACTCGAACGGCTGGTACAACCATCTCGTTCGCGTCTCGTTCGGGGCCACGGACGTCACCTCCGGCGTCGAGACGTGCTCGGCGCCGAACGACTACGCCGGGCCCGACACGGGGGCAGCCGCCGTTACGGGCAGTTGCCGAGACCAGGCGGGAAACACGTCACCGGCTTCCTACTCGTTCAAGTACGACGCGACGAGGCCCGACGTCACGGCCAGCCCGGGACGCCCCGCAGGGACGAACGGTTGGTACAGCGCGCCCCTCGCGGTGACCTTCAGCGGCGGTGACGGGATGTCGGGGCTCGATACGTGCGATGCCGCCAAGACGTACGCCGGGCCTGACAGCCCGTCCACCGCCGTCGCGGGGGCCTGCCGCGACAAGGCCGGAAACACGGGGACCGGCTCGTTTGCCCTCAAGTACGACGCCACGGCGCCCCAGGTGAGCGCCGCTGCGTCGAGAGCGGCGGACGCGAACGGCTGGTTCAACCATTCGCTCACGGTGTCGTTCACCGGCGTCGACCCGACGGCCGGAGTGGAGACGTGCGATGCCGCCAAGCCGTACGGGGGGCCGGACAACGCTGTCGCCGTCGTCAGCGGTGCCTGCAAGGACCGGGCGGGGAACACGGGAACCGCCGCGCTGGCGGTCAAGTACGACCAGACTGCACCCACGGCCGTCGCCGTGCCCGCTCGCGAGGCCGACGCGAACGGCTGGTACAACCACGCGATCGCCGTCGGCTTCGGCGGCAGCGACTCCACCTCGGGGATCGCTGCGTGCAGCGAGGGCCTGACCTATGAAGGACCGGACACGCAGAGCGTCTCGGTGCAGGGGTCGTGCCGCGACCGTGCCGGGAACCAGAGTACGTCCGAGGCCCTTGCGATCCGCTATGACGCCACCGCGCCGCACGTCCTGGAGGCGGTCCCTGTGCGGTCTCCGGACCACGCGGGCTGGTACAACCGCCCGATCGCGTTCGCGGTCCAGGCCCAGGACGCGATGTCGGGCGTCACCGCGTGTCCGGCCGTCACCTACGCCGGTCCCGACGACGGCTCTGCGTTCTTCGACGCCTCGTGCGCCGATACGGCCGGAAACCGCGGCACAACACGCGTGCCGCTCCGTTACGACGCGAGCGCTCCGGCGACTGCGGCGGCGCCGGACCGGTCACCGGACGCGAACGGCTGGTACCGCCACCCATTCGCCGTCAGCTTCGCCGGCGAGGACGGCGTCTCGGGGCTCGAGTCGTGCAGTTCGCCCGAGCAATACGCGGGGCCGGACAGCGCGGTCGTCGAGGTGGGCGGCGTCTGCACCGACCGCGCCGGAAACGTCGGTCTGGCCTCGGTCACAGCCGGTTACGACGCGACCGCCCCGACAATGTCTGCCCCGCAGACCGACCGGTCTCCGGACGCGAACGGCTGGTACAACCATCCCCTCGTCGTCACATTCCAGGGCGGGGACGCGACCTCGCAGATCGAGGGATGCACCAGGATCGCCTACGGCGGACCCGACGCGGCGGCGGCAAGCGTCGCGGGCAGCTGCCGTGATCGTGCCGGTAACTCGAGCGCGTCGAGCTTCGCCCTCCGCTATGACGGGACGGCTCCCTCGCTCGCCCAGGTGCGAGCGGAGAACGGAAACGGGTCGGTCAAGCTCAGCTGGGTCGCCTCCGCCGACACGGCCTTCGTGCAGATTCGTCGCGGCGCCGCAGTCGTCTACACCGGCGGTTCGACGACCTTCGTCGACAAGGGCCTGAAGAACGGCACTCGGTACAGCTATGAGTTGACTGCACACGACGAGGCCGAGAACTCCGCGAGGAGCTCGGTTGCCGCGCGGCCGCAGGGCCCGCTCGTCGCGCCCGCGGCAAACGCCGTGGTATCACGCCCGCCGAGGCTCGCCTGGGCAGCGGTCCCGAGGGCGACGTACTACAACGTCCAGCTGTTGCGCCGAGGCAGAATCCTGAGCCTCTGGCCGCGAGGGACGTCGCTCCAGCTATCGCGGAGCTGGACATATAAGGGGCGCCGCTACCGGCTCACCGAGGGTCGGTACCGGTGGTACGTATGGCCGGGGTACGGCCCGCGGACAAAGAAGCGGTTCGGTCCGCTGCTCGGCTCGAGCTCGTTCGTCGTGCGCTAGCCGCTCCGAGCGCGCCGCACAACGCCGGCCGACAGCGTCAGCAGGACGGTGTCTGCGAGCACGAGCACGAAGAGCGCCAGCCCGGCCGCGAGCATCGTCCCGTCGTGCGACGTTGCGGCCTTGCGCGCCAGGCGCGGGAGAGCCACGACGGCTCGCTCGGGCTTCCGGGCCTGGGCCGACTTGACCTTGGCTTTCGTCTTCGCCGGTCGCTTCGCTCCGCCTCCGCGCCGCGTGGACTGTTGCGGGCCCGGCGTGACGACGACGGCCGGCGGGGGCGACGGCACGACCACCGCGGGTTCCGCGGGCGGGACGGGAGCCGGTGGAGGCGCCTCGGAGGGCGGCGGCGACGCCGGGGGTGGTGGCGAGACCGGCGGCGGCGGCGGCGTTGGTGTCGTCGCGGCCCGGGGTCGCTCGGGCCTCTCGGGAAGGGGTTCCGGAACTGGGCCGCCGGGGCCCTTCGGCGCGGGCTCCGGCTTCGGCGGCGCCGCGACGGTGGGCGCGATGAGGACCAAGCCTGCGCAGCAGGCTACAAGCGTCGCCGCTGCTTGCCACCGCAATCGCCTAACCCGTCTCATCGAGCCTCCCCCGACTCTCTCCCCACGTGGCGGTCTAGCCGATTCCGGCGGGCGTGTCAATGGCGGGGTGGGCGAGACCTGAGCCGCGTCGCCCAGATCCACGCTGCGAGGAAGAGGACATATGCGGCTCCGAACCCGAGACCCACGAGGAGCATCAGTCGGCGTTTCGGCTGATCGGAGTCCCGCTGATACTGCGAGGAAGCGATTTGTACGCCCAGACCTACAGGAGAATCTGCGCTGGGATATAGCTGGAAATCATCGCCACCGAAGCGTGGCGCAGATATCCCGATAGGCGCCGAGATAGAACGTGATACTGCCAGAGAGGGCCGTCGTGATACTGCGCCTCCACCGTAGTGATACTGCTCTGGTATTACTCCTGATGAAGCCAAAATCTGCCTGGTAGAGGGCACGGGGACGTCCGTGGCAACCGCCGACGAGGCGGTCGAGAGAGCGAAAATCACAAACGTGACAAGCGGCAAGAACATAGCGGGGGAGAAGCGAAGTGATCCACTAATTGATACGTACCCTCTCTCGCGATTGTTTAGACTTAATGAAGTCATTGAATTTCTCGTCGGCAAGAGCTAGGGTCGTCGGCGGGAGAGCACGCGAGTGGGGGAGGCAGATGTCCGTCGCAGCCGCAGTTCGGGCGCCAAGGGGCGCGCCAAGGGGGCCGAAGCCGCGCACGTCCGCATCACGCCATGCGGCCGTCCGCCGGCTGCTCGGCGACTACCACCGAAACGGAGATCTCGACGCACGGGCGCGGCTGATCCAGCAATACCTCCCGCTCGTGCGCCGCCTAGCGCGGAGGTACGTCGGGCACGGCGAGCAGCTCGACGACCTGGTTCAGGTGGGCTCGATCGGTCTGATCAAGGCGATCGACCGGTTCCAGCTCGATCGCGGCGTCGACCTCGCCACCTACGCGATCCCGACGATCGACGGCGAGATCAAGCGACATCTACGCGACCGCGCCTGGCCGATTCGGATCCCGCGCCGGCTCCAGGAGAGCGACCCGACGCTGAGGGCTCGCGTCGCGGAGGTCGTGGACGGTCAGAACGGCGAGTTCGATCGCGACAGCGCGCTCGAGCACGGCTACGAGCTGGGCGAGGATCGAATCGTCCTCAGGCGGGGCTTTCATGTCCTGGACGAGCGCGAACGGCTCCTGCTGCGCCTCGCGTACTTCGAGGGCCTCAGCCAGTCGCAGATCGCCGGTCGCGTAGGCATCTCGCAGATCCACGTCTCGCGGCTCACGCGCCGTGCGCTCGGGAAGCTCCGTGCCGAAATCGGCAACGCGACTCCATGAAATTCGCCTTTACCAGGCGGTTACAATGCTGAAGACCAACGCGCTTCGTCACCCCACTGCGGAGGGGAGCATGAGTACTGCTCGAAAACCCGCGGTTCGCTCGGTGCACGACTACACGAGTCGTCCATACCACCTGCTCCTGGTTCGGGATGGGGAGGACAAGGCAAGGCCGTGGGCGGCATCGGTGGAAGAGCTGCCCGGCTGCACGAGCCACGGTAAGACCTCCGACGAGGCTCTGGCCGGAATCGAGGCGGCGATGGCCAAGTGGATCGGGATCGCACTGGAGGAGGGGCGTGAGATTCCGGAACCGAAATCGGCGGCGACCCACAGCGGACGGCTCTTGCTGCGGATGCCGAAGACGCTGCATGCCAACCTGACACGTGCCTCCGAGCGGGAGGGAGTCAGCCTCAACCAGTTCATCACTGACGTCCTCGCGAGTGCGGTCGTCTGGCCCGGACGGCCGGACCGCGCTCAGGCCGGCGCTTCGGGTCCGTCTTCGCCGCTGCAGGCGCCCGGCGCCGAGAGCTTGATGACCGAGCACGGAGCGGCCGCCCGCAGGCGCGTCGGCGGAATGACGCTGATGACGGCGGCGCTCGCAGCGAACTTCCTCGTCGTCGGAATCGCAGGAATCATCGCGATCCTCGTCCTGATCACCGCCTGGCTATAAGCGCCGTCGTGATCGGACCCTCCGGGCCGGAGGGCCTGTCCGAGGCACCGACGTTCGACCTCGTCGACCGCCTGGAGCCGCTCCGCGACCGCTGGGCTCGGCTCTCTGTAGACGGGACGAACATCTTTGCGACCTGGGAATGGAACGAGCTCTGGTGGCGCCACTACGGCCGGGGGCGGGAGCTTCGCGTCGTATTGGCCCGGAGCGGCGACGAGGTCGAGGCGATCGTGCCGCTCTTCGCCTGGTCCGCGCGACCGCTGCGCGTGCTGCGGCTCCTCGGACATGGGCACGGCGACCGCCTGGGCCCGATCTGCGACAGCGATGACTCCGCGACGGCGGCGCATGCGCTTCAGGGTGCCCTGTCCACTGTGCCGCACGACCTTTTCCTCGGTGACTGGCTCGCCGGCGATCGAGGCTGGGCGGGGGCTCTCGACGGCCGCGTTCTGCGCACGACCGGGTACCCGATCCTGCGCCTGGCCGGCCGCTCGTGGGACGATCTCCTCGCCGCGACGAGCGGACGGTTCCGTAAGAACGTCCGCCAGTCGCGGAACCGTCTGGAGCGCAGTCACGCGGTCCACTTCCGGCCAACCGACGAGACCACGCTCGAGCGTGACCTCGACGCCGTCTTCCGTCTTCACGGCGCGCGCTTCGGGCGACATCAGGGCTGCCACTTCTGCGGGGATTACGAGCCCTTTCAGCGCGAGTTCGCCGCTCTGGCGCTCGAGCGCGGTTGGCTTCGTCTGCTCCTGCTCGAACTCGACGGCGACGCGGTCGCCGCGGAGTTCGGGTTCCTCTTCGGGAACGTCTACTTCGCCTACCAGGGCGGTCGCGACCCGGCGTGGGACCGGGAGTCGGTCGGCTTCGTCCTCGAGTTGGAGACGATCCGCCGTGTGGCCAGGGAAGGAGCTGCGGAGTTCCGCTTCCTCGGCGGCGAGGAGGCGTACAAGTACCGTTTTCCCACCGAGGATCCGCGGCTCGAGACCGTTCTCGTCGGGGCAACTACGAGGGGTCGGCTGGCGTCTGCCACGCTCGCGACCGCCTGGCGCCTGCCGGGCGGCGAGGCCCTTCTGCGGCGGGTAGGGTCCTAGCTCGAGCGCGCTGCGCCGAGCGGACGCGCCAGCGCGCGGAACATGCCCAGGTCCTCACGCTGCGGCCGGACGAGCGCCGCCCAGCCGAACGGCGCCCGCCGCCGGAAGACGAGGAGCGCGACGCCCCCGCCCGCGAGGAAGGCGGCGCTCGAGGCGCCGGCCGCGCCCGAGGCGCCGTACGCGGGGATGAGCAGCAGGTCGAGCGCGACTCCGACGACCAGCGCCACGATCGGCCCGAACGACGAGAGCCCGGGCGTCGACGCGGCCATCAGCGCGTTCGAGAAGACCGCGATCGCCGCGAAGCCGAGCGCGCCGGGAAGCAGCAGCAGAAACGGCGTGACCGAGGCCTGGAATGGCGCGCCGAACGCCAGCGGCAGGAGGATCGGGCCGATGAGGGCGGCGACGAGTGACGCACCCCCCGTGACGAGGGCCACGCCGCGGAAGGCGCGCAGCGCTTGCTCCGCGCGCAGCTCTCCTTCAACCCGGGCGGCCAGCGGCAGCAGCGCGGTCGCGGTGGCCGCCGGCAGGTAGAGCAGCACCTCTGACGCGTTGACGGCGACCGCATAGATGCCGAGAACGGCTTCGGAGGCCAGGATCCCGAGCAGGATCTGGTCGACGCGGAAGTTCAGGAAGCGCGCCAGGCTGCCGACCCAGGCTTTGCTCCCGAAGCGCACAGCCTCGATCAGGAGGCGTCGGTTCGGACGGCCCGGTGCGGCGTCCCGGAGTGCCTGGCTGAGATAGGCGAGGGCGCGGAGGCTCTCCGCCGCTGTCCAAGCCAGCGCGGCCGCGACGACGGTGAGGCCCGCCGTGCTCGCGATCGCGAGCAGGAACACCGGATAGACCCACGACGCGGTCGCGGTGATCGTCGCCACCCGGCCGAAACGGCCGCATCCGAGCACGAAGCAGTGGCCGGCGTCGCCCAGCCCCGAAACGAGCGTGGCCGCGCCGATCGTCACGACCTCCGCGGTCGTGAGGCCTGCAGGGCGGTCGTCCCCGAGGGCCAGGAGCACCGCACAGGCGATCCCGCCCGCGAGCAGCGCGCTCACGGTCATGAACGCCACGACGTTGGCGAGGAGTGCGCTGCGGGCCTCGGGCCGGCGCGCGACGAAGACCGACGTCGCCTCCTGCATCCCCAGGCCGGCCAGGCGCGCCGCCACGAGCGCCGTCACCGTGATGAACGCGATCGTGCCACGGCCCGACGGGCCGAGCTGCCGTGCGAGGATCAGGACGGCGACGAAGAAGCCTGCGTTGCCCGCGAGCTTCGACCAGAAGAGCAGCGCCGACCCGCCGGCCACCGGATCCGGCTCGGCGCTCCGGCGCGCAGTCAGCACGGCGAGCGCCTGCGGTCGTTCCCGTGCACCTGGTTGTTCCTGGGCACCGCCGGGCTGCCGTCGTCGAACCGGGCTTCCGAGAACTCCACGAGCGGCTCGCCCTGCCCGCCGCACGCGCGGTTGCTGCGCACGACGTTGTGCGACGAGCCCTGGAGCACGATCGCCGGCCCGGCGCCGCGCACGAAGACGTTCCGGAGAATCCGGTGATGGTCGCCGCCGACGTCGACGAAGATCCCCGTCTCGGCTCCGACGATGCGGTTGTCGGCGAACGTGTTCCTGCTCGACCCCCCGCCTTCGTGCCGCCATTCGACGTTGATCCCGGTCAGCGCGTCGACGATCAGGTTGCGGGCGATCAGCGAGCTGTTGGTCGAGTGCTCCAGGTAGATGCCCGCACGAGTGTCGTAGATCTCGTTGTCCACGATCGTCGTGCGGGTCGAGGAGCCGACCGTCTCGATGCCGTCCCATCTCGCGCGGCGGACGGCGTTGCCGATGACCGCCGCTTCGACCCCGCCGGTCCAGATCCCGCCCTCGTTGGTGCCGCAACCGCGCGTCCGGTACTTCGCCGCCGTCCAGCAGCCGTCCCGGGAAGGATCCCGGATGTCGCTGACGACGTTGTCGAGCACGAGGCCGTGGAGGTCGGCTGCCGGGCTCCCGTGCTCCTGCTGCTGAAGCAGGATCCCGAAAGAGGTGAAGCCGCGGACCCGGTTGCGGATGGCGCTTGTGTCCCGCGACTCGTCCGAGCCGAGGGCGACGACACCGGCCTCCGCCTTCCCGCCGCCGTCGAGCACCGAGTCCTGAATCGAGATGTCCGAATGCGCGCCCCAGGTGTTGACGCCGTCGGTCCGCACTCGCAGCAGGCGCAGGCGCTGAAGGCGGACGTCGTGCGAGCCGTCGAAGACAGCGACGCTGATGCCGCCCTCGCTTTCGCCCGACACCGTTCCGCCTCCGTCGATCGTCAGGTCGGAGATGCGGATGTTCCGCCCCTTCGCGACGACGAGCGCCCAGTAGCGCCGTCCGGGCGGAGCGGCGAGCACCGTGCGCGGCCCCGAGCCGACGAGCCGCGATCCGCTACGAAGCATGAGCTCGTCGACGACGTAGCGTCCGGGCGCGAGGCGAACCGTGGCGCCGCCTCGCTCCAGGGCGGCTCGCGCACGAGCGAAGGATCGGCCCGGCGCCGCTGTGAGAATCTCGGACCCCGGTCGCTCGATCGTGAGCTGGGCCGATTCCGCCGCCGCCCGCCGCCCGAGATTGTCGACGGCCTCCACCCGTAGGCCGCGCCGGCCCGGTGGGAGGAGCCCGGGGTCGACGTCGAAACGGTACGGCCGGGTGGTGTCGGTGCCGAGCGGGCGCCCGTCGAGGAAGAACGTCACGGCGACGACGCGGCTGCCGCGGGCGGCGCGCGCACCAGCTCGAAGCTCGGTCGGACGCGTGAGCCGGTCGGGCCCGAGGAACGTGACGGTCGGGCCGTCTGCCCTGGGCTCGATCGGGGCCTGCGTCGCCGGCTCGGAGGCGCACGCGGTCGCGGCGAGCGCAATGGCGAGAGCCAAGAGGGTTCGACGACCGAGCGCGACGGTAGCTACAGGCAGATGCCCGAACGCGTCGACGCCCTGGCGCGCTACAGCGCGCCGACGCTTCCGCCCGACCAGCCGGTCGAGACGGGACGGTATTTCGACGCGCTCCGCCGCAGCAAGCTGCTGATTGCGGCGATCGTCGTACCGCTGACGCTCGCGGTCTTCTTCGTCTCCCGGCTGGTGCCGCCGACGTACAAGGCGACGGCCAAGATCGTCCTGGAGAGCTCGACGGATCCGCTTCAGATGCAGGGGGGCGATTCGGTCGAGCGTCGGCTCGCGACGGTCAAGGCGCTGCTGACCACGCGGCAGACCAGGCGCCGGGCTGCACGGCAGGTCCCCGGCGAGACGGCGGCGACGCTCGAGAGCAAGGTCACGTCCTCGGTCGACCCGACGGCGGACATCATCTCGATCACCGCAACCGACGACACGGCCAAGGGCGCGGCGCGGATCGCGAACGCCGTCGCGGCGACGTTCCTCGCCCGCCAGCGCCGCGCCGAAGTGCTGCGGCTGCAGCGAGCCAAGGCAACGCTCCAAGGGGCGCTCCAGCAGCTCGAAGGCCGGCGGGGGATCCAGGCGTCGAACGAGCGAGTCGCGATTCGCGAGCGGCTGACCGATCTCAACCTCAGCGAGGCAGGCTTCCGGTCCGAGCTTACGCTGGCCGAGGCCGCGCAGCCGCCTGAAGCGGCTTACTCCCCGCGCCCGGTTCGGAACGCCCTTTTCGGGTTCTTCGCCGCGGTCTTCGTCGCGGCGCTCGTCGTCGTGGCCCGCGCGCAGCTCAAGCCGCGCGTCGGCGGCGCGAGAGAGCTGAATCGGATCCTCGAGCTGCCGGTGCTCGCCGAGGTGCCTCACGTACGCCGCCCGCTCGGCCACCGGCCCTCGACGCTGAGTGCCGTGGAGTACGAGGCCTACCAGACCCTTCAGGCCGCGCTTCGCCGCAGGTTGCAGGGGAACCAGCGCACGGTCCTCGTGACGAGCGCGCTTCACGGCGAAGGCAAGACCGAGGTGACCGCTGCGCTCGGCCTGGTGCTCTCGCAGGCGATGCACCGTACGTGGCTCGTCTCCGCCGACATGCGCCGGCCCAAGCTCCACGAGCTCTTCGATGTCGACCAGACACCGGGCCTGTCCGAGGTCCTCGTCGGGTCTGGGAACGGCGAGAGCAGCGCGATCTTCCAGCTCAGCGCCGCGCGAACCGGCTCGGGCAACCTGCACGTGCTCGCGAGCGGCCAGCCTCCACCCGACCCCGCGCAGCTCTTGGCCGGCGGCGCGCTCGACGGCTTCTTCGCGGAGATCCAGGAGTCCGAGTACGACTACGTGCTCCTCGACGGGCCGCCGCTCCTCGGCCTCGTCGACAGTCAGGTGCTTGCTCAGCGCGTCGACGCCGTGCTGATCGTCTGCCGCCCCGACCGGCACACCCCGGAGACCGCGTTCGCCCTCCGTGAGCTGCTCCACCGGCTCGAGGTCGACCCGATCGGGGTCGTGATCGTCGGTTCGCGCGGCCGGCCTCACACCTACCTCCCGGGGTAGCCGGCGCGGAACGCCGTTCCGGCCCAGATCAACGCTGCGACAAGCCAGAGGTGGCGCCAGTGCAACGTGTCGACGAAGAAGCTGTTCGCGAGCAGGCCGCACCAGGCGGCGAGAAGGGCCGCCGAGCCGATCCCGTACGTATCGACGCCGAGCGCGACGTTCCGGGCGGCGAACCCGAGAGTCAGGAGCATCAGCGCGAGCAGAACGAGTGCTCCGAGGATTCCCTCCTCGGCGAGCGCACGGACGTATGTGCTGTGGGCGGACACGTCGGAGACTCGCTCGAACTGACCGGGCCCGAGGCCGAGGGGGTGCCGCTCCGCGATCTCGATGCCCGAGGCCTGGGCGCCGAAGCGCTGGGCGTCGTAGTCCTGCAGGGCGGCACGCTGGCTGAGGAAGTCCATCGACGACGTCGCCGAGACTACGCCGACCAGCGCAACGCCGGCGACCAGCGCGACGGCGAGCAGCGTCACCGCCCGCCGACCGCCGCCGCGGCGGAGCGCGAAGATCGTCAGGAGGACGAGCACACCGAGGCCCAGGTTGAGCCACGCGGCGCGCGAGAACGAGAAGACGACGCCGACGGTGAGCACCGAGAGCAGGGCGAGCTTGAGAGCGAGACGGCCGCGCAGCAGGCGCGGCGCCACACACTCCTCCATCACGATCAGCACAGCGGGGACGAGGAAGGGGCCGAACACGTTCGGGTCCTTGAACAGGCCCTGGGCGCGCGGCCCCCTGACGAAGACGTCCGCCCCGGGGAAGGGCGCGACGAGCGCGAGGCAGGCGGCGGCGGCCGAGAACGCCGCGCCGACCAGGTAGGCGATGAGGACGAGCCGCGCGCGGCGCACCGAGACCACATAAGCCGCGAGCCAGAGCGCGAACACGCCGAGGTAGAACGTGATCGCGAAGAACATCACGGCCCGCGTTCCGTCCGTCGCGCCGGTCGCCGAGAGCAGGCCGAGGGCGAGAAACGCGCTCACCAGCAGGGTCGCGCTCAGAGGGACGCGTTCGAGGCCGAACCGCGCAGTGACGAGCGCGACGGCGATGACGACGGCGAACACGAGGTCGGGCGGGGCCGGCTCGATCCGAACGACGGCAAGCAGGACGACGCCGAGCGCGACAGCCGCTTCGTAGCGGCCGAGTGCGAGGGACAGCGTCCCGAGCAGTCCGACGCCGAAGGCGAGGACGAGCGTCAGCGTCAGGGGCGAGCGGCTGAGCGCGACCGCGGCGGCGAGGAACAGCGCCAGGAGAGCCGCCGCAGTCGTGGCCCAAGCGAGACCGTCCGCGAGGTCGATCCGGCGTCGAATGCTGACGGCCTGGACGGCTTGCAACGGCGCGGGTCAGCCCCCCGACCGCGGCGGCCCAGGATCCTGCTGCTGATCACGCTGGCGGAGGTCGGAGGAGCCCAAACGTATGTCGCGTCCCTGTTGCCGGCGCTCGTCGGACGGTTCGACGTGATCGTCGCCGCTCACGGAGCAGGCCCACTTCGTGACGCGGCCCTGGCAGCGGGCGCGCGATTCGTGCCGCTCGACCATGTTCGGCGGGCGGTCGGAATCCGAGATCTCGCCGGCTTCGTCGAGCTCGTCCGGCTGCTCCGCCGCCACCGTCCGGACATCCTCCATGCGAGCAGCTCCAAGGCGGGCGTCCTCGGTCGGCTGGCGGGTTTCCTGGCGCGGGTGCCAATCCGGATCTTCACCGTTCACGGGTGGGCGTTCGCCGCCTACCCTGGCCTCGTCGGCCGCCTCTACCGCTCGGCCGATCGTCTCGTCCGTCCGCTCACGACGGTGACGATCTGCGTGTCCGAGCGGGAGCGGAAGCTCGGCCTCGCCGCACACACCTGCGACGCCGCCCGCACCGTCGTGATCCGCAACGCGGTCGACGTCGCAGGTGCGCGCCTTGGCGAGCCGGCCCGCCGCCAGCGGGCGCTCATCGTCGCGGTCGGGCGGCTGAAAGCGCCAAAGGACTTCGTGTCGCTCGTCCGGGCTCTCGGCAGGCTCGCGCCCGACTCGTTCGAGGCGGTTATCGTCGGTGACGGGCCCGACCGCGCGCGCCTCGAGGACGAGATCGGACACCTCGGCCTCGCCGGACGCGTGAGGCTTGCGGGCGAGCGCCGCGACGTGGCGGAGCTGCTCGCCGACGCGGACGTCTTCGCGCTCTCGAGCTCCTCCGAGGGGATGCCCGTGTCCGTGCTCGAGGCCATGGCCGCAGGCCTTCCAGTCGTGGCTTCGCGCGTCGGTGGGGTGCCCGAACAGGTGGTCGACGGCGAAACGGGGCTGCTCGTCGAGCCCGGAGACCCGGAGGATCTCGCCGAGGCGCTCGCCCGGCTCGTCGGCGACCGTGAGCTCCGAGGCCGACTCGGCGCGGCCGGGCGGGCGCGCGCCGAAGACGCGTTCGACCTCGAGCCGTTTCGGCGCGCGCACCTCGAGCTCTACTCCCGAGAGCTCGCCAGACGGACGCTGCCGGCCCCCATGCCGTAGCGTCTGCGATAGACGCCACGGAGCGGCAGCGGCGTGTCGTGCCCGCCCTCGACCTTCGCCCGGAAGTCGAGCAGGCGGTCGCGCCGGTCGATCTGCCGGCGGCGGAGAGCGAGACGGTCCGTCCCGCTCGAATTAACACCGGGCTCGCACGAGACAGCGACGTGGAACCCGGCTGCGGCGACGAGACCACGTTCGCGAGCCCCGAAGAGCCCGGAGGGGTAGGAGAACGCGACTACTGGACGCCCGAGTCGGGCCTCGAGCGAAAGCTTGGAGCCTTTGATCTCCTCCCACGCCGCCGCGTCGCGCAGCGTCAGGAGGTTCGGATGGGTCAGGGAGTGGGCCTCGAAGCGGAGCGTTCCCTCGCGGTCGAGGTCGATGATCTCTTCCCAGCCGAGCAGTGGCGGTTGTCTGCGGTACCAGGAGAACCTCGCCCAGCCGTCGACGACGCCCGGCGAAACGAAAACGGTGGCGCGAAAGCCACGGTCGGCGAGGATCGGGAGGGCCTCCTCGGCAACGTCGAGGTATCCGTCGTCGAAGCTCAGCCCGACGGTGTGGCGCGGCGAGCGGCCGCCGTCCAGCAGGGCCATCGCCTCGACGACGTCGACGACTCGGTATGACTCGGTCGCCAGGTAGTCCATCTGCCGGCGGAAGTCGCGCGGGCTCACTGCGAGCTCGTCGCGATCGGCGGAGACGCGGTGGTAGAACAGGATCCGGAGCCCCGCCTGCCCGTTGTCTCGGTCGGCGCGCAGCGACCAGGCGGCGGACCGGGCGCGCGTCGCGGCCGCCTTGAGCACGTAGCGGCTCACGCGAGCCTCCGCCTCCCGAGTGCCTTGCGTGCCGGTGCGAGGCCGTCGAAGTAGAAGCGCCGTAGGAAGCGCGACCGCTTCAGAAGCTTGCGTGCGCGAATCGTCGCGAGCCGGCGGGCGACGGCGGGACCTACCGCGGAGGCTTCCTGCGAGCCCGAAGCCGAAATACAACGGTTCGAGGCGGTCCGCGAGGTCGACCTTGTACCGCTCGGCGCCGCCGAGGAACTCAACTCTCGTCGCGCCCTCCGCCGCGGCCGCCTCGATCGCGTCGAGCGTGTTGATCACACCGGGCGAGAAGCGGGCGAACGCCGGGTCGAACGCGATGCGATGGACGTAGGCCCGGCCCTGGAACGCAAGGTAGTAGTGGAAAGCGATCGGCCGACCGTCGATCTTGAGCGTCACGATCCGCGGGATTCCGAGGGGCGCCAGCGCCTCGACGACCGCGTGGCTGAACCGGCGCCCGACAGGCGTGCTGAAGCCGGAGCCGTCCGGACGGCCCTGCCAGCGGAGGTCGTGCAGGACGAAGGCATGCTCGAGCGCGTCTCCGAGCTCCTCTCGCGTTCGGGCGACTTCGACGGCGACGGGTCCGAGCTCCGAGAGCTGGCGACGACGCCGGCGGTGGTGACTCCGCTGCTTCGAGGAGAACTTCTTTGCGTAGACCTCGTCCCAGCCGGGCTCGAGGTCGAGCACCGGCGCCTCTGCCCGCTCGATGAGCGTCAAGGCCGAGTCGTTCAGCGCGGCGACCAGCCGGCTGTCCGCGGGCAACCCCGAGAACTCTGCGAAGTCCTGGTCAGCCTCCGCCGCAAGCTGGGCAAGCGCCGCGGCGGTGGCGGCACCCTCTCCGCTCGCGAGCAGCACGTCCGCGAGCCCCGGGTCACCGCCGATGAAGGAGGTGACGCGCAGCCCCCGCTTCTCGCTGACGCAGAGGGGCAGCGCTCCGACCAGCTTGCCCGCCCGGAAGGTCGCGTGCACTGCCAGATCGCACGGGCCGCCGTAGTGGCGCCACCACTCAAAGAGCCAGGCGTGCAGGAGGAACGGGCTCGGACGCGGGCTTGCCTTGACGAGCGCGTCCCACTGATCGGACAGGCCGGCGAACGCGGAATCTCGCGCCAACGTCTCGACCCTCAGGCCCGCAACGGCAGTAGCGGCGACCACACTTACATGGTTCCCCCCGCTTGTTCGGGCGAGTCCAGGCGACGGACGAAGGCAGCGGTCTCGTCTGGACGCCGCAGGATCACGATCTCCCGGCCGTCGCGCTCCCGGGCCAGCTCGCTCAGGAGGTCGCTCCGAACCCTCCGTCGGTAACGCCACTGATTGCGGACGAACTTCAGCAGGGCGCGGTGCACCGGCCCCGGCCGGGTGTCCGCCGGCACGCCGACGCTCGTCCGCCGCTTCAGGCGGCGGCGCGCGACCCGCCAGAGGCACTGCAGCGGCGAGGCGTCGACGAACACGACCGCGTCGGCGGCGTGCAGCCAGTCGGGAAGCATGTCGTCGGCTTGGCTGTCCACGATCCATTCCGGGGCGGCGAGCTCCCGCCGCTGCAGCTGCTCCCACTCGGCGGTCGGCGTTGCAACCCAACCGGGCTTCCAGAACAGCGTGTCCAGGTGAAGCACGCGGATCCCCAGCCGGGTTCCGAGCTCGCGGGCGAGCTGGGACTTGCCGGCGCCGGCCGGTCCGGTGACGACGATGCGCTTCACGGTCGTGGTCTCGTCGTGGATTGTGCTGTCTGGACTCGCCGAGTCCGGTGCGGGGAATCTAAGTAGACAATGGAGGCGCGGGCGCAGTCGTCGGTTCCGGTCCTCGCGTCGGCGAGCAAGATCGACGCGCGTTGGGTCGCCTCGGCGGGTCGCGTGGTGCTCGTCTGGGTGCCCTGCTACGCGCTGATGGGCTACCGCTTCGGCCTCTCCGCCACGGCGCTCGTCGCGTCGTCGCTCCTCACGGCCGTCTGGCTCGTCTCGCTGCGGAGCGCGTTCGCCGCAGTGCATTTCACGCTCGGTCCCGCGGTCCGAGCCGCAGCCGGAACCGCGACGGGCATGGTCGGCGTCTCGGCGCTCGCGCTCTGGGTGCCGGGGCTCGGGATGTCGTCCTCGACGATCGTGGTGCTGACGATCTCCGTCTTCGCGCTGACCACGATCTGGGAATCGGTCGCCCAACGGGTCGTGGGCAAGCGGCGCGTCCTTGTCGTCGGAACGTCGCGCTGTGCGGAGGCGGTCGCGGATGCGATCGCCGTGGAGGGGAACGCGCCATTCACCGTCGTCGGTGCTGTCGACGACGAGCCGAGCGACTCGGCCCGACTCGGATCGGTCGCCGAGCTCTCGCGGATCATCGAGGAGCAGCGGCCCGAGCTCATCGTGCTGACCGACGGTGAGAGCTCCGCGAAGGCGCTCGACCGCCTGCTCGACGCGCCGGCTTCCGGCTTGAAGCTCGTCGGGCACGCGCACTTCTTCGACCACGCATTCGGTCGGATCCCGCTCGCCGACCTCAAGCCGACCTGGTTCATGAGCATCTTCCACCTCTGGCAGCGGCCCTACACGCGCTTCGCGAAGCGGACGTTCGACGTCGTCTGCGCCTCGCTCGTGCTGCTGTTCGCAGCGCCGCTGATGCTCATCGCGGCCGGGCTCGTCCGGCTCACGCCTGGCCCGATCGTCTACCGGCAGGTCCGTGTCGGCGAGGGCGGGCGGCAGTTCACGATGCTCAAGTTCCGGACGATGGGCGCGGACGCCGAGGCGCCGGGGCCGCTCTTCGCCCAGCGGGCGGATCCACGCGTGACGCGGGTGGGCAGGGTGCTTCGCCGGATGCACGTCGACGAGCTGCCGCAGCTCTGGAACGTCCTCAGGGGAGACATGTCGATCGTGGGGCCGCGGCCGGAGCGGCCGGAGTTCATCCCCACCCTCGAGAAAGCGATTCCGTTCTTCACCCGTCGCCTGCTCGTCAAACCGGGCATCACCGGCTGGGCGCAGCTTCGACACGACTACGCGTCAGACGCAGACGGTGCGGCCGAGAAGCTCTCGTACGACCTCTGGTACCTGCGGCACCGGAATCTCGTCGTCGACCTGGCCATCTGCCTCAAGACCTTCTCCTCCATACTCGTCCGGCCGGGGAGGTGAGCTGAAATGGAGCAAAGCGAACGGAGCCACGAGCGGACCTCGCCGCCGCACTCTCGACGCTTCTGGTTCCGCGTGGAGGAGGTCGAGCTCAGCTGGCTCCCGGTCGGTGAGTCAGCGTTCCTGCTCTGGGTCCTCGTCGCGCTGCTCGCCTCGTGGCTCGGGATCGGCGTTGCGCTTGGCCTCATCTAGGGCGGCGATCGTGCGAGGCGCCGAGCTCGCCACGGCCCGAGCCGCCGAGCCGAAGCTGCGGGTCGAGACCGTCTCGTCGGAGGACGAGTTCGCCCAGCTCGCCGGCGACTGGGACGACCTCGTACGCGCGATGCCGCGCCCGAGCCCGTTCTTCCTGCACGCCTGGATGTTCGAATGGTGGCGCCAGTACGGTCGAGGCGCCGAGCTGGCCGTTCACGTCGCCTTCCGGGGCGACCGGCTCGTCGGGGCTTTGCCGCTCTACACCCGGCAACGGCTTGGGCTCCGCGTGACGGAGTTCGTCGGTGGGACGTGGGCGCTCCTCGGCGACGTCCTCCTCGGCCCCGGCGAGGATGCGGCCACGGCGGCGGCGCTGGTCGAGCACGCGCGCTCCTCCGGCGGCGACTTCGCGAGCCTGTTCGGCTTGACCGGTTCGAGCCGGCTCGTCGCGGCGATGCCCCCCGGCTCGCTGCGGCTGGTGGAGCGCCTAGAGGCGCCCGTGATGGACATCACGGCGGAGTGGGAGGACGTGTACCGGGCACGGTTCTCGTCGAAGGCGCGCAGCCAACGGCGGCGGCGGATGCGCCAGCTCGAGGAGGTCGGGCCGGTCGAGGTCGTCGTGGCACGCACGCGTGCGCAGCTCGCGCCGGCGCTCGAGGACGCTTTTCGCGTCCACAGGCAGCGCTGGCAAGGCCGTAGGGACGCGTCGGGCTTCATCACGCCGACCGGGCTGCGCTTCCACCGCGCAGCCGTCCTAGCGCTCGCGGAGCTCGACGTGCCGCGGCTGACCGTGGTCCGGTGCCGGGGTCGAGCGATTGCCTTCGCGCTCGCGCTACAGCTCGAAGGCGCGACCTACGGCGTCGCGATGGCGTTCGATCCGGCCTACGCCGCGTTCGGGCCCGGAATGGAAGCGAAGCTGGCTTCGCTCGAAGCTGCCGCCGCCGACGGGATCACGCGCGTGGAGCTCCTCGGCACCATGGCTCCGCACAAACGGCGGCTCACGGACCGCTTCGAACCGATGTACCAGGGCATAGGCCTTGCGCGGACGTTCAGGGGGCGAGTGGCGACCGGAGCGGTCGTCGGCGCGATCCACGCCCGTCGGCGGCTGAAGCGCTCGCCCGCAGCACGGCGGCTGTACGGTCGAGCAGCTCGTCTCTCGCGGAAGTGAGCGTGTGAACTCGGAGTAGGGTCAGGTCTTGCATTACCACATCCGCCAGCCGACCGACGCGGTTTGTGACGCTCGTGAAACGGTGAGATCCTGAGCCGTAGCCTCATGGGTTCGACCTCGTACGAGCAGGTCTGCGCGGCGCACCGCTGGGAGGTGCCTGCGCGCTACAACATCGCGGAGGACGTCTGCGACAAGCACCCACGAGACAAGCTCGCGATGGTGTGGGAGAGTTACGACGGCTCCTACCGGGAGTTGGCGTGGGGGGATCTCCAGGATCTCGCGAATCAGGCGGCCCATGTGCTTCGCGACCTGGGGGTCGAGCGCGGCGACCGCGTGGCGGTCGTGCTGCCGGCGGCGCCGGAGACCGCGGCGATCTTCTTCGGCGTCTGGAAGCTCGGCGCGATCCTGCTCTCGATGTCGGTGCTCTACGGCGACGACTCGATTCGCCATCGCCTTTCGGACTCGGGCGCGAAGCTCGTGGTCACCGATGCAGACAACGCCCCGCGCTTCGCCGACGCGGAGGCGCGGATCCTCGTCCTCGACTTCGACACTCTCGCCGGCGCCTCGACCGAGCCCGTCCCCGGCGACACCTCGGCCGAGGATCCCGCGCAGCTCTACTACACGTCCGGCACGACCGGGCTCGCGAAGGGCATCGTCCATGCCCACCGCTACATCCTCGGCCACGAGGAGTTCGTCTACAGCCACGAGGTCGCCGACGGCGAGCGGTTCCACGGCATGGGCGAATGGGCGTGGGCGGCCGGGATCGCGCCGCTGCTCGGCCCCTGGCGCCTCGGCGCGGTGCAGTGCGTGTACCGCCGCGAGGCGGGCTTCGATCCGCACCGGCAGCTCGACTTCCTCAGCCGCCACGACGTGACCAACGTCTTCACGACGCCGACGGCGATGCGGGCGATGATGGCGATCGAGGATGCCGGGACGCGGTATCCGCAGAAGTTCAGGCGGGTCTGCTCCGCCGGCGAGCCGCTGAACCCGGAGGCGATTCGCTGGTTCCGGGAGCAGTACGGCGTGACCGTGCTCGACTACTACGGGCTGACTGAGTCGTATCCGCTCGTCGGGAACTACCCGTACATGGAGGTCCGGGAGGGCTCGATGGGCAAGCCAATGCCGGGCTGGGACGTCCAGATCCTGGACGAGGACGAGCGTCCTGTCGCTCAGGGCGAGCGCGGCGAGATCTGCCTGCGCGCCCGCACGAACCCGCACTATCCGCTCGGCTACTGGAACCGGCCGCAGGACACCGAGGAGGTGTTCGGCGGCGAGTGGTTCCACACGAAGGACGCCGCCAGCGAGGACGAGGACGGGTACGTCTGGTACGAGGGGCGCGCCGACGACGTGATCATCGCCGCCGGGTACCGCGTCGGACCCTTCGAGGTCGAGTCCGTCTGCCTCGAGCACCCGGCGGTGCGCGAGGCGGCGGCCGTGGCGTCGCCCGACGAGCTGCGTGGCAACGTGGTGAAGGCGTTCATCGTCCTCGCGGCCGATCACGAGCCGTCCGACAAGCTCGCCGACGAGATCAAGGCGTTCGTCCGCGAGCGGCTGTCCGCATACGCGTATCCGCGACGGATCGAGTTCGTCGCCGACCTGCCCAAGACGCTGACCGGGAAGATCCGCCGCATCGAGCTGCGCCAGCTGGAGCTCGAGCGAGCGGGCGCGGTCCGCAGCTAGCGCTTCTCCGTCCCCGGAGTCGGTGCTTGCGTTGCCGTGATCCGGGACGGGGCGTGTGCGCGAACCACTAGTGGGCGAGTCAGGAACGGTCGGAGATGCGCGTTCGACTCCCGCCGGCGCTGTACGGCCGTAGCTCAACAACCGAGAGCGCCGACCGTTCCTGACGTCCTTGCCGCTCGACCTCTACATATGTAGACTTACACCTGTGCGACGCAGCTCACCGCAGGCGAGGCAGCTTCTCGAGGCGCTGTTGGCGGACGCTTCGCGCTGGCGCCACGGGTACGACCTCTTCCGGGAGACCGGCCTTGCCTCGGGGACGCTGTATCCGATCCTCGCCCGCCTGGAGGAACGCGGAGTGCTCGAGGCGCGCTGGGAGCAGCGCCGGCACGTCTACCGGCTGACCGGCGAGGGCATTCGCGTGGCGCGCGCCGAGCTCGCCGAGCCGCGCCGCCTGCAGGAGGCCTGGTGACCGGCCTCCGCGAGTGGGCAGCGGCAATGCTGGCCGAGCGCGAGGCGATCCCGACGCGCCGCGGCCGCCTTGTGTGGTCGCTCGGCGCGGGCGTGGCGCTCGTCAGGTTGACGCTTCCCGAGCTCGGCGCCGTCTGCCTCGGGCTTTGCCTGCTGGCGGCCGCCTGGACCGGCAGCGAGCTCGTCCACCCCGTCGTGCGCGCTGGTGACCTCGTCTGGGTTCCGTTCGTCGCCCTGGGCGCGATCGTCGGCGGCATCGCCGCCTGGGCCGCGCTGACGCGGCGGCCGCTGCCCGCACTCGTCTTCCTTGTCGCCGTCGCGGCGACTTTCGTCCTCGCCGTGACGGAGGCGCCGCCGATCGGGCCGTTCTTCGACGCACACGCCGCCGCCGTACCGGATCCGAACTGGGCGCATCAGTCGTGGGAACTACGCGTGCGCACGGGCGCGTTCGCCGTGCTCGCCGCCGCAGCCTACGCCTGGGCCGTCAGGCACCGAGCTCGCCGAGGTGCTCTCTAGACGTACTTGCCCATGCCGCCGGCGACGTCGATCGACGCGCCGGTGATGTAGCTCGCCCGCTCGCTGAGCAGGAACGCGACGATTCCGGAGACCTCGTCGGGCGTCCCGAAGCGGCCAAGGGGTACTTCCTGCCTGGCGAAGCGGTCGAAGAACTCCTCGCGTGGCAACTCGGGCGCTCGGCGCTGGTGGATGTTCTCCCACTGCGGCGTGATCACGAAGCCGATGTTGACGCCGTTGACGAGGATGTTGTCCTTCGCCACCTCGAGCGCGAGCGTCTTCGTGAAGGAGTTGCCTGCGGCGCGGTTGACCGAGGTCGCGAAGAAGGTGGGGTCGGGGTAGCGCGAGTAGACCGCGCCGATGTTGACGATGCGCCCACCGCCGGCAGCCCGCATGTGCGGCAGCACCTCGCGGCTGCAGCGGATGAGCGAGAACAGCTTGACGTCGAGGTCGCTGCTCCAGTCCGCGTCTGCGAGCGTCTCGAACGTGCCTGGATGCGCGCCCCCCGCATTGTTGACGAGGCAGTCCACGCCCCCTAGAGCCTCGGCCGACCG
The DNA here is from genome assembly GCA_963738205.1 of uncultured Actinomycetes bacterium. Lineage (GTDB taxonomy): Bacteria > Actinomycetota > Thermoleophilia > Gaiellales > Gaiellaceae > DATFQE01. Next base: position 127,172 of record CAVTVQ010000007.1, on the reverse strand, counting down.
CGCAACGAAATCCCGTACCTGCGTCGGGTCGGTGACATCGGCGCGCTCCGCATGGACGACCGGCCCGTCCTGACCCAGCTCGGCGGCGGCAGCGAGCACCTCATCCTCGCTCCGCGAGCAGATCGCGACCGAGGCTCCCTCCCGGAGCAACTCCTGCGCGATCGCGAAGCCGAGCCCCTTGGAGGCGCCGGTGACGATCGCCTTACGGCCTTCGAGCCCGAGGTTCACTCGGGCTCGGCGGAGCCCATCGTCTCCAGTAGGGCCCGCCTCGGCGGATGGAAGACGTCCACCTCGAAACACGGTCCGTCGTACGTGCGCGCACCGTGCGGCACGTTCGGCGGAATGACGACGGCTTGCCCCCGGGTGAGCAGCCGGGTCTCGCCTGCCACCTCGAACTCGAGCTCGCCCTCGAGCACGAACGAGATCTGCTCCTCCTCATGCCAGTGGAGCGGCGCCTCCGTGTGGGGCTCGAAACGGACGAAGTTGGTCATCACCCGATCCCCGACCACAGGCTGGAAGTACAGCCCGGGCACCATCTCGATCGCAGCGAGCGCGTCCCATTGCACGAAGGCGCCCGAGCCAGAGCCCTCCTGCGCGCCGGCGTCGGTTCCGAAGTAGGAGTCCGTCATTACCGCGTCCCTCCCGTCTCGTCGGCGACGAGGGCGGCGAGCCGTCCAATGCCCTCGTCGATGAGCTCGTCCTCGACCCTGCTGAACGACAGGCGCACGTTCTCTCCTCCGCGCCCGTCCGGGAAGAAGGGGATGCCCGGGACGACCGCGACTCCCCGCGCTGCGGCGCTCTTCGTGAACCCGGCCGACTCGACGCCTCCCGGCAGGGTCAGCCAGGAGAAGAACCCGCCTTCGGGCCGGGTCCAGGTGACCTCGGGCGGCATGTGCCGCTCGAGCGCGCCCAGCATCTGCTCGCAGCGCCGCCGGTAGAGCGCGCGCGAACGCTCGAGCTGCTCGTCCAGCAAGCCGCGGCGCGCGTACTCCTCGAACAGCCGCTGGCCCAGCGCGCCCGCGCACTGGTCGGTGTTCTGCTTCGCTGCGACCAGCTGCGCGATGACGCTCGCCGGGCCGACGGCCCAGCCCAGCCGGACGCCGGGGAAGAACGTCTTGGAGGTGGTACCGGCCTGGACGACGACGTCTTGCGCGAGGCTCCAGATGCTCGGCGGCGGCTCGCGCCCGAAGCCGAGTTCGCGATAGGCGACATCCTCGACGATCAGGAAGCCGTAACGCCGCGCCAGCTCGACGAGCTCTGCTCTGCGGTCCTCTGCCAGGGTGAGGCCCGCGGGGTTCTGGTAGTCGGGGATCGTATAGAGCAGCTTGGGTCGGAGCCCGGCGGCGAGCCGACCCTCGAGATCGTCGACCTGCAAGCCCTCGCCGTCCATCGGCACGGCGACGACATCGGCCTCGAAGCTCCGGAAGGCCATGATCGCGCCCAAGTAGGTCGGGCCCTCGACGACGACGACTTCTCCCGCGTCCAGAAACGACTTGCCGACCAGCTCGAGCGCCTCGATCGTGCCGCTGGTGATCATCACCTCGTCGTCGGCGGGGCGACGCCCCTGTTGGGCATCGAGCCGGTCGGCGACAACCTCCCTTGGGCCGGGCAGGCCCTGCGTCGGCGCGTACTGGAGGGCGCTCGCGTCGCCAACAGCCACGAGCTCGGCGAGCAGCGTTGCGGCCGCAGCGCCGGGGAACGTCTGCGCGTCCGGGAAGCCGCCCGCGAACGGAATCAGCGTCGTGTCGCCGGCCAGCGCGAGGATGTCCGCCAGCCCCGCGCCGACCCCTGCGCGCGTTCGCGCGGCAAAGAGGTCGTTCCAGCTTCGCGCATCTCGAGTGAGTGCCATCGGGCTCGCCGGGCCCAAACCTAACATCGGCTCGTTCGTCGCCCGGTCGAAGCACGGGGGTCAGGTCTTGCATTGCCACATCCCGCCGCCCGGCTCGCCTCAGCTTCGGAGTTCCGCGAGCCGCTGTTCGAGGAAGCGGCGCTCGGCGTCCGAGTGGACGAGCTCCAGCGCGCGCTCGTAGGCCTCGCGGGCATCGTCGGGGCGGTCCAGCCGCCGCAGCAGCTCGGCGCGCGTCGAATGCAGATAGTGGTAGCCGTCGAGCTCAAGGCTCTCGACGAGGCCGAGCGCGCCTTCGACGTCGCCCGCCTCCGCCAGCGCCGCGGCGTGATTGAGCTCCACCACGGGGGAGCCGGTACGGCGGGCGAGCTCGCCGTACAACGCCGCGAGTTGCGGCCAGTCCTGCGGCTCTTCGGCGTGCAGCGCGGCGATCGCCGCCTGCAGGGCGTAGGGGCCCCGGCCGCCGAGCGCCAGACCGCGATCGAGCGTGGTGCGCCCTTCCTCGATCTGCGCACCGTTCCAAAGCGATCGATCCTGGTCGCGAAGGAGGACGATGGCCCCGTCGGCGAAGCGCGCGTCGCGACGGGCGTCGTTGACCAGCATGAGCGCGAGCAGGCCGTGCACCTCGGGCTCGTCCGGCATCAGCTCCGCCAGTCCGCGGCCGAGCCGGATTGCCTCGGCCGCGAGGTCGCCGCGACCGCCGTAGCCCTCGTTGAAGATCAGGTACACGACGGCGAGCACCGCGGCGAGGCGGTCGGGCAGCAGGTGGGCGGGCGGCACGCGGAACGGGATCCCAGCGGCCCTGATCTTGTTCCTCGCGCGCGCGAGGCGCTTCTTCATCGTTTCCTCGGGGACGAGGAAGGCGCGGGCGATCTCCTCGGTCGTCAGGCCGCCCAGCGTCCTCAGCGTGAGCGCGACTTGGGCGTCGAGCGCGAGCGCGGGATGGCAGCACGTGAAGAGCAGCTCGAGCCGTTCGTCGGGAATCGCACTGTCCTCCACGTCATTCTCCACGGCCTGGGGCACGTCCAGCTGGCGCAGCTTCGACGCGAGCGTGCGGTGGCGGCGGACCCGGTCGACCGCACGGTTCCGGGCGGTCGTCACCAGCCAGGCGCGTGGGTTGTCGGGCTCTCCCTCGCGCGGCCACCGCTGGGCTGCGATCGCGAACGCCTCCTGGGCGGCTTCCTCGGCGAGGTCGAAGTCGCCGAGGAAGCCGATCAGGGCGGCGAGGACGCGGCCCCATTCGTCGCGGAAGGCCTGCTCGAGCGTGTCAGTACTCCACGACCGGCCGCACCTCGACCGCGCCGCCCAGGCGTGCGGCCGGGATGCGCGCGGCGAGCTGAAGCGCCACGTCGAGGTCGTCCGCCTCGAAGATCAGGTAGCCGCCGAGCGCCTCTTTGACGGCGACGAACGGTCCGTCGGTGGTCAGCGTGTTCCCGTCCTCGACGCGGACGGTGGTGGCGGTCCCTGGATTGTCGAGCCCGAGACCGGGCGTGACCCCGGGGGTCTGGTTGATCGCCTGGTAGTCGGCGTAGACGGCGTTCTGCTCGTCCGCCGACAGGCCCTCCCACTCCGGCGTCCCCGGCAGCGGGGTCGTGCCCTGGTGGATCAGCAGCATGTACTTCATGGCTCCTCCTTCGTCGTATGGTCGCGTCTAAGACGAACGGCGGGCGACAAAGGGGACAGCGGCTTTCGAGGCAGAGGCCTTCGCGCGTTCAGGCGGTCGCTTCGTCGAGCAGCTGTAGTAGCTCGTGCGCCGCGAGCTCGATCTCCTTGTGCCGCCACTCGGCAGCTCGATAGTGGCAAGCGATCAACCCCGTGCGGTGCAGGCGGCGGAGGTCGCCGTAGACGAACGCGTACCTGGCCTTGGTCTCGTCCGCAGCGCCCTCGGTGAGGCCCAAGTGCCATTCGGCGTACTCGCTCCAGGAGTGTGTCTCGAGGAACGCGTTCTCATTCTCTGCCTTCGGCTGAACGTCACCCCAGTCGCTGTTGAGGACGTACTGGCGCGCACGGATGAGGCGCTGTGCCTTGGCAACGGCTCGCTCGTTGAGCGTGTAGGAGGCCACCCGCCCGATTCTGACGTTGCTCGGGCGGCCGCGTCCTCAGACCTGGTCGAAGGCCGCCCTCGCTGCAGCCAGCTCGGCGTCCGTCCGCGCCTGGTGCAAGGCGCGGACGAAGGCGCCGAAACCGCAGCTCGGCGTGTGCAGGTTCAGGAAGCGGACCGGGCCGTTCCCCGTCACGGCGAACGTGTGCGCCACGCCCGCCGGAACCTGCACCCAGGTCCCTGTTTCGGCGTGGAGCTCGCGGCCTCCCACCGTGAACGTGAGCGCGCCGTTGAGCACGTAGAACGACTCGACGTGCCGCTCGTGCACGTGAGCCGGGGGGAGGCGGCGCCGGCCTCCGTCCGCGTCTCCGCGATCCCGATCGCCTCGATATCGGCGAGCAGCGTCACTTCGTCGGCTATCGCCTCACCGCCTCCGATCACCGCCTCCGTCGTCGGCCGGCCACCGTCCGCGGGCGGAGGATGCTGGTCGTAGCTGAACGTCCGGCCGTCGCGAACCGCTCGCAGGAAGTCGGCGAACCGCTGTCCTGGTGCGTGCAGGTTGAGGTAGCGAACCTCGGCGTCGCTGCCGTTGCGGAAGCCGTGGACGACGAGCGGCGGCACCCGGGCGAGGGTCCCTGCCGGCACGACGGCCGTCTGCCCCTCGGTGCCGAGCGTCACCGTGAGCTCGCCGTCGAGGACGTAGAACAGGTCGGTGTGGTGCCGGTGGACGTGGAGGTCGGCACCCTCGCGGCGCGGGCCGAAGCGGGACCAGGTCGAGTGAAGCGTCTCGTGGTCGGAGAGGATCTCGACGCGGCGGTCGACCGAGTCGCCGATGATCTCGCCGCCTCCGGGCGGAATCACGACCGGTTCGCTCACGCGCCGAGTATGAAGCCGATCAGGGCGGCGAGGACGCGTCCTTGACGGCGACGAACGGGGCGTCGGTGGTCAGGGTTTTGCCGCCCTGGACGCGGACGGCCGTTGGTTTGTGCGACCGTGACGGCGGCAGCCGCAAGGCGTAAAGGCGTAGGGCAACAATCGTCTCGGCGGCCGTCACGCGCCGCGACACAGTGGGAGAGCGTCACGAGCACTAAGAGCGATTCGGACGGACGGACGGCACCCTTCACGCGCCGGACTGCCTGGGCCCGGAGTCTCGAGACGCCGCTGCGCGAGTTCCTGCGGACCGAGACCGGCGGCGGCGCCGTCCTGCTTGCGGCGGCCGTGGCGGCGCTCGTCTGGGTGAACCTCAACGAGTCGTCCTACGACTCCTTCTGGGGGACGATCCTCTCGATCGACGTCGGCGGCAGGGGCATCTCGCTCGACCTACGCGAGTGGGTGAACAGCGGCCTGATGACGCTGTTCTTCTTCGTCGTCGGCCTGGAGGCGCGGCGCGAGTTCGACCTGGGCGAGCTGCGGGAGCGGCGACGCTTTGCCCTGCCGATGCTGGCCGCGATCGGCGGCATGGTCGTGGCAATCGGCATCTACCTGGCCTTCAACGTAGGCCAATCGACCGCGAGCGGGTGGGCGATCACGATGTCGACCGACACCGCCTTCGCGCTCGGCCTGCTGGCGCTCGTCGGCCCCCGCTTTCCCGACCGGCTGCGAGCCTTCATGCTCACGGTCGCGGTCGTCGACGACATCGTCGCGCTCGTCGTGATCACCACCGTCTACGCGGAGTCGGTCCAGCCGCTGTGGCTCCTCGCGGCGGTCGTTCTGTTCGGAGGCGTCGTCGTCGCGCGCACGCTGCGCATCCGGCCCGGCTTCTTGTGCCTGCTCTTCGGGGTGTCCGCCTGGGTCGCGCTGCTCGAGTCGGGCGTGGAGCCGGTGGTGCTCGGGCTCGCGATGGGCCTGCTCGCGTTCGCCTTCCCCGCGCCGCGTTCGAGCCTGGAGCGTGCGACGGAGCGGTTCCGCGAGTTTCGCGAGCAGCCGACGGCGCAACTGGCGCGCGCCGCCAGCATGGAACTGCGGTCGGCGACGTCGGTCAACGAACGACTGCAGCAGGCGCTCCACCCCTGGACGAGCTACGTGATCGTGCCGCTGTTCGCGCTCGCGAACGCCGGCATCGTCGTCAACCGCGACTTTCTCGCCGAGGGCTTCACCTCGCCCATCACGCTCGGCATCCTCTTCGGCTACGTGGTCGGGAAGCCCGTCGGGATCTTCGGCTTCACCTGGTTGGTGACGCGGTTGTCGCGCGGGAGGCTGCGGCCGCCGGTGGGCTGGGTGGCCGTGGCGGGCGGCGGGACGATCGCCGGGATCGGCTTCACCGTTGCGCTGTTGGCCGCGACTTTGGCCTTCGACGGGCCACGGCTCGAGCAAGCGAAGCTCGGCATCCTCAGCGCGGGTGTCGGCGCGACGTTCCTGACCTGGCTGCTGTTCCGCGCCACCGCCCTTCTGCCGCGCGGGCTGCGTGTCCGCGCCCTGCTCGGAACTGCACAGCCGCTCGCCGACCTCTACATCGAGGTCGACCCGGAACGCGACCACACCCGCGGACCCGCCGACGCGCCGGTGACGGTCGTGGAGTACGGCGATTTCGAGTGCCCGTTCTGCGGGCAGGCAGAGCCGGTCGTCCGCCAGCTCCTGCGCGAGTTCGGCGACGTCCAGTACGTGTGGCGGCACCTGCCGCTGAACGACGTGCACCCGCGGGCGCAGCTGGCGGCGGAGGCGAGCGAGGCGGCCTCCGACCAGGGTGCGTTCTGGCAGTTCCACGACCTGCTGCTCGACCACCAGGATGCCCTGGCCCCGGAGGATCTGATCGGTTACGCCGGGCAGCTCGGGCTCGACGTCGACCGCTTCACGAACGACCTGAGCGCGCACGTGGGCGCTGCCCGCGTCGCCGAGGACGTCGACAGCGCGGATCTCAGCGGCGTGTCCGGCACACCGACCTTCTTCATCAACGGCCACCGCCACCAGGGCGCCTACGACATCGCCACGCTCTCGAAGGCCGTGCGTGCGGCCGGTGCCCAGGCGACGCTGGCGCCGGCCTGAGCGGGACGCAGAAGCCCGTGGAGCTCGCGATCGCCCCCGCCGCCGCCGTGGCCGTCGTCGCCGGTCTCGGGCTCGAGCTGCGCCGGTTCGCGCCCGGCCGCGAGCCTCGCCGGGGCGAGGCGATCGCCTGGAGCGCCGGCTGGCTCTTGCTGGCCCTAGCCGTCGCGGTGGGCATCGCCCTGACGGACGGGCCGGCCGGCGAGTGGACGACCGTCTACCTGATCGAGCGCTCGCTCTCGCTCGACAACGTCTTCCTCTTCTCGCTCCTGATCGCATACTTCCTCGTGCCGCTGGAGTTGCGCGGGCGCGTGATCGTGATCGGCATCGCGGGCGCGCTCCTGCTGCGTGCCGTGGCGATCACGGGCGGATTGGCGGTCGTCGAGCGCGTCGAATTCGTCGTCTACGGCTTCGGCGTCCTGCTGCTCTACGTCGCCTACCGAGCGTTCCGGGGCACGGAGGGAGCCCTCGACCCGTCCGAGAACCCTGCGCTGCGGCTGGTAGGGCGCGTGCTGCCGGCCACATCCGACTTCCGCGGCCGCCACCTGTTCGTCCGCGAAAACGGCCGCCTGTACGGCACGCCGCTCCTGCTGGCCGTCGTCGCGATCGTCGCCGCGGACATCGCGTTCGCGGTCGACTCGATCCCGGCCGCCTTCGCGGTCAGCCGCGACCCGGTCGTGATCTGGACCGCGAACGCGTTCGCGCTCCTCGGCCTCGGCTCGCTACTTGCCCTGGTCGACATCCTCGTCCGCCGGTTCCGCTACCTGGGCAAGACAATCGCGGTCATCCTCGCATTCGTCGGGGTCAAGATCCTGACCGCCGAGCTCGTCCACATCGGCGACCTCGCCTCGCTCGCGGTCATCGCGGCGCTGGTCGCCGGGGGCATCGTCGCGTCCGTCGTCGCCGACCGAGTCGATCCGCCGCATCCGGCCGAGGAAGCGACCCGTCGTCCGCCGCGCTGCCCGACGGGGCTGACGCCGCCGCCCGCGTAGCAGGCAGGAGCCGGCGCGGCTGCCTGGTACCTGTTGCTGTGCAAGCAGACGCTTCTGGCCACCCCTCGGCCGGCGCGCGCGCGCTGAGCGTGACGATCACCGTTCGGACGATGCTCGTCGCTGCCGCGTTCATCGCCGCCGGCTTCGCGCTGGTCTCGCTCCGCACGACGGTGCTGACGCTCTTCCTGTCGCTCTTCGCCGCCTTCGTGCTCGAGCCCGTCGTGACAATGGCACAGCGGCGGTTCGGGCTCGGCCGCGGCCTGGCGGCGACGCTCATCGTGCTCGGGCTCGTCGTCCTCGGCGTCGTGATCGCCTTCGTCCTGATCTCCCCGTTCGTCCAAGCTGTCGGCGACTTCGCCGACGCCCTACCGTCGATCGTCGAAGAGATCCGCTCGTCGTCGATCGGCGCGTGGCTCGACGAGCACAGCCAGGCGCCCGAGGAGGCACAGGCCAACGTGGAGCAGATCGCCCGCGCGATCGGAGACGCTGCCGGCGGTGTGGTCGGCGTCGCCGTCTCCGGCTTCAGCCTCGTCCTCAGCGTCGTCACTGCGATCTTCCTGACGCTGTTCCTGATCATCGACCTGCCGCGCCTCACCGCCGCGGCCGACAGCCTGCTCGACCCGGGCGGCTCGGCACGCCTGCAGCGGATCATGCCGGCGATCGTGACGGCGGTTTCGCGGACGATGCTCGGCAACATCGCGATCTCGATCATCTGCGGAACGATCTACGGCCTCTCTGCCTGGGCGCTCGGGCTGCCGTTCCCGCTCGCGCTGGCCTTCATCGCGGGCCTCCTCGATCTGATCCCGATGGTGGGCGCGACCGTGGCAGGCGCGATTCTCGTGCTCGCCGCGCTGACCCAGGGAGTGACGGCCGCGGTGATCATGCTGGCGATCGTGCTCGTCTACCAGCAGGTCGAGAACTACCTGCTCCAGCCCACGATCCTGGGCAAGGCTGCCGACGTCTCGGGCTTCCTCGTGATCGCGAGCGTGCTCGTCTTCGGCACGCTGCTCGGCGTCATCGGCGCGATCATTGCCGTTCCGATCGTCGCCTCGATCCAGATCGTCCTGCAAGAGGTGACGGCGAAGCGCCGGGCCGCGATGGCAGCCTTACGAACATGAGCCTCACCCAGTACTACACAGCAACGACGCTCGACGGCTTCATCGCCGACCCGAACAACTCGCTGGACTGGCTGTTCACCCGCGAGCGCGACGAGAACGGGCCGTTGAACTACGGCGAGTTCATCGTCCAGGTGGGCGCATTGGCGATGGGGTCGACCACGTACGAATGGATCCTCGACCACGAGTTCTCAGACAAGGACCCTTCCGAGTGGAAGTGGCCCTACGAGGTCCCGACCTGGGTCTTCACGCACCGGGAGCTGCCGGTCGTTCCCGACGCGAAGATCGAGTTCGTCAGCGGCGACGTGGCGCCCGTGCACGCGCGGATGGTCGAGGCAGCCGGCGACCGCAACGTCTGGATCGTCGGCGGAGGAGACCTCGTCGGTCAGTTCGCCGACGAGGGCCTGGTCGACGAGGTCATCGTCGGGATAGCGCCGGTCACGCTGGGCGCGGGCGCACCGCTGCTGCCGCGCAGGATCGAACTCCGGCTCGAGGAGACGGCACGGAACGGCGACTTCGTCGGGGCCAGGTTCTCGGTCGTGCGGCCGTCTACTGCGGCTGCGGAACGATCCTGATGTAGGGCTTCGGCTCCTCCCACTCGCCGAAGAGCTCCTCGGCCTCGGAGTTCGAGACGGAGCCGGCGATGATCACGTCGTCACCGTGCTGCCAGTTCACCGGGGTCGAGACCTTGTGCTTGGCCGTCAGCTGCAGCGAGTCGATCACGCGCAGCACCTCGTCGAAGTTGCGGCCCGTCGTCATCGGGTAGACGAGGATCAGCTTCACGTTCTTGTCCGGCCCGATCACGAAGACATTGCGCACCGTCTGGTTGTCCGCGGGCGTCCGCTCGGATGCCGGGCCTGAGACGTTCTCCTGCAGCATTCCGTACAGCTTCGAGACCTCGAAGTTCGCGTCGCCGATGATCGGGTAGTTGGGCGCCTCGCCCTGCGTCTCCTCGATGTCCTTGGCCCAGCGCTCGTGATCGCCTGTCGGGTCGACCGAGAGGCCGATGATCTTGACGTTGCGACGATCGAACTCCGGCTTGATCTTCGCCATGTAGCCGAGCTCGGTCGTGCAGACCGGCGTGAAGTCCTTCGGGTGCGAGAACAGCACCGCCCACGAGTCGCCGATCCAGTCGTGGAAGCTGATCGGCCCCTCGGTCGTCTCGGCCTGGAAATCGGGCGCAGTGTCGCCCAGTCGAACGGTCATGTTTCTCCTTCCGTCGTGTTGCGGAAGACACTACTCCGCGCGGTCAACCGGCCGCAGAGCGCCGCTCGCTGGGCGGCGGTGCGTCCTGCAGCCACTCGGATCGGGACGCCCTCGTCCGCCTCCGTACGTCCCCCCGCTGGTCTGGGTGATCAGGCGCGCGCCGCGGCCGTGCGTGACGAAGCTGAACGACCAGCGGATCAGGACGACGAGCCGGTTCTGGAAGCCGATCAGGTACCACAGGTGGACGAGCAGCCAGGTGAGCCAGGCGATCAGGCCGCTGAGCCTGAGGCCCTTGATGTCGGCGACGGCCTTCCCGCGGCCGATCGTCGCGAGGTTGCCCTTGTCGCGGTAACGGAAGGGCGGCACCTCTCTGGAGCGCAGCCGAGCGCGCACGACCTTCGCCGCGTAGCGGCCCTGCTGCATGGCGACCGGAGCGACACCCGGGAGGACGACGGGCGTGCCGCTCGCATCGCGCACTCGCACCATGTCGCCCAGGGCGAGCACCTCCGGGTGCCCGGGGAGGGTGAGATCGGGCTCGACCGTGATGCGGCCGGCCCGGTCGCGATCGGCCCCGGTCAGCTCCGCCAGCCTGGTCGCGAGACCCGACGCCGTCACCCCGGCGGCCCAGACGATCGTACGACTGGGGATCTGCTCAGAGCTCCCGCCTTCGTCGATCGTCACGCTCGCGTCGTCGATACCCACGACGGTCCGATCCGTGAGCACGGTCACGCCCAGCTTCTCGAGCGAGCGCGCGGCCTTCGCCGAGAGCGAGGGCGGAAAGGTCGTGAGGACCCGGTCGGACGCCTCGACGAGGAGAATCCGGGCGGCGGTCGGGTCGATCGCCCGGAAGTCGCGACGCAACGTGTCGCGGGCGAGCTCGCCGATTTGCCCGGCCATCTCGACTCCCGTCGGGCCTGCGCCGACGACGACGAAGGTGAGCCAGGCCGCGCGCAGCTCGGGGTCGGGCTCGGCCTCGGCCGCTTCGAAGGCGATCAGGAGGCGGTTGCGCACGGTGAGCGCGCTCTCGAGCGACTTCACCTCGGCTGCGTGCCGGCGCCAGTCCTCGTGGCCGAAGTACGAGTACTGGGAGCCGCCCGCCACGACCAGCGTGTCGTAGGGCACCGTGGCCGGCGCCGGCACCCCGGCGACGGGCCGCAGCTGGACCGTGTGCGCATCGAGGTCGAAGTCCGCGACCTCGGCCATGAGCACGCGGACGTTGCCGTTGCGCTTGAACATGGCGCGCAGCGGATAGGCGATCTCGGCAGGTGAGAGCGCGCCCGTCGCCACCTGGTAGGTGAGCGGCTGGAAGAGGTGGAAGTTCCGCCGGTCGATGAGGGTCACCTCGACGGGGGCCCGCCGCAGCCTGCTCAGGGCCTGGAGCCCTCCGAAACCGCCGCCGACGACGACCACCCGGTGAGGCTCGTTGCCCGGCGGCCGGCGAACCCCCTCCTCCAAGTCGTTCGAGCGCTGCACGGAGTCGATCGTCGCACGACGTGGTGCACCGGCGTGCGGTAGCGTTTCGTCCATGTCGCTCCTACGCAGGATCCGGACGTGGTGGAGCAAGGACGAGGCGGAGACCGCGGAGCTGGAGACCAGCATGACCCAGGCCGAGCGCGACGTCGCCGAGGAGGACTACGAGGCGCGCAAGGACGATGTGTCCGCGCGCAGCGGTTTGCTCGGAGGCGGCGCGGCCGACTACGAGCGGGACTCCGAGCCGCCGCGCTCCTAAGCGAACGGTCGCATGCGGCAGTTGCTTGGGGTAACCACCCTGAGCGTGCAACGGCTGAACGGTGCTTCGGGCACTCCTGGTTACCTTCGGCAACAACGATGGGAGGTCAGAAGTGGGGGAGATCCACGTACACGAGTTCATCAGCCTCGACGGTGTGATCGACGCGCCGACCTGGACGTTCGAGTACGGCTTCCATCCCAAGATGGGGGAGGCCATCGGCGCGGTCACGGAGCGGAGCCGCGGCATCCTGCTCGGGCGGACGACCTACGAGATGTTCGAGCCGGCGTGGTCGACGCGGACGGTGGAGGACGATCCCGGGGCGCCGTTCTTCAACGACACGACGAAGTACGTCGTCTCCGGGACGCTGACGGATGCGACGTGGAGGAACTCGGAGGTCATCGGGCCGTACGACCCGGACAGGATCCGAAAGCTCAAGAGCGAGGTCGACGGCGACCTGTACGTCAGCGGCAGCATCACGCTTGTCCGGGCGATGCTCGCGGACGGGCTCATCGACGAGCTGCACCTGTTCGTCTACCCGCTCACGCGAGGGTCCGGCCCACGGCTCTTCCCCGAGGACGCCGCGCCGAGCAAGTTCTCGCTCGCGGCCTCTGAGGCCTACGAGAACGGTGTGGTCTACCTGGCCTACCGACCGCAGACGTAGACCTTGTCCGCCCACCGGCTGACCAAGGAGCAGGCTCGTCGCATCGCGGTCCGGGCGCAGCTGCTCGACGCCCGCCGGCCGACCGACCTGCTCACGGTCGTGCAGCAACTCACCATGCTGCAGATCGACCCGACGGCAGCCGTTGCTCCGACAGCGGACCTCGTCGCCTGGAGTCGGCTCGGCTCGGTCTATCAGCCGGACGACCTCAAACGTGCCCTGGAGCAGGACCGCACGCTGTTCGAGCTCAACGCAGTGGTGCGGCCGATGAGCGACCTGGGCCTGTACCTCGCCGGTGCGGCCGACTTCCCGAGCTACGAGAAGCAGCGCGGCTGGCTCCGCGACAACGACCGGTTCCGTCGCGACATCCTCGAGCTGCTCGGAAGCTCGGGGCCGCTGAGCTCACGCGACATCCCCGACACGTGCGTCGTGCAGTGGGCCTCGACCGGGTGGACGAACAATCGCAACGTCACGCAGATGCTGGAATTTCTCGCGATGCGCGGCGAGGTCGCAATCGCCGGCCGCGTCGGGCGCGAACGGATCTGGGGCCTACCCGAGCAGGTGTATCCGCCCGACGTCGCCGTCCCGCCGGTCGAGGAGGCAGCGCGCAGGAGGAACGAGCGGCGGCTCAACTCGCTGGGCATCGCGCGGCAGAAGACCAGGGCGATGCCGGTCGAGCCGATCGACGTCGGCGAGGCCGGCGAGCCGGCCGTGGTCGAGGGCGTGAAGGGCGAGTGGCGCGTCGACCCCGCGGCGCTGGCTAGCGACTTCGAGGGGCGAACGGTCCTGTTGTCGCCCTTCGACCGGCTCGTCCACGACCGCGCCCGAGCCGAGGAGCTGTTCGACTTCGAATACACGCTCGAGATGTATAAGCCGGCCCCCCAGCGCCGCTGGGGGTATTACGCCTTGCCGATCCTCCACGAGGACCGGCTGGTCGGGAAGCTCGACGCCACCGCCGACCGCAAGGCCTCGGTGCTACGCGTCAACGCGATCCACGAGGACGTGAAGTTCACGCGCGCGCTGACGAACGCAGTCCAGATCGAGCTCGAGGACCTCGCGTCATGGCTCGGACTGGCTACGGTCGAGCCGGGCTAGGCGGGGCCTTCGATGAGCAGGGGCTGGACGATCAGCGCCAACCTCGGCAGGCACATGCGCACGGGTGCCGATGTGCACGGTTGGGTCTGGGAGATCACCCGAGGCCCGCAGGTCGTGCAGGTCGTGATCGAGATCAGCGGAACGGCTCGGTCGAGTGATCCTCTGCGGCTGCCCGAGGACACGCGGTACGCGCTCGAGACCGACGGACGCACCGAGCTGCTGAAGGTCCTCGACCACGACGACCCACCCCGCGTCATCCGGTGCGGCTCTTCGGGCTGCTCGTATCTGTCTGCCGAGGAAGTCGGGAAGGCCTAGCCGAACGTGAAGCAGTACGCCTCGACGTCGGGAGCGAGGAAGGTGATCTCGAACGTGCGGTCGGCGATCGCTCCCGGCTCGCGAATCAACTGATAGAGGCGCTGTTGCGCAAGCGTTCCGCGGCCCTCTTCGTCGACGTCGCCGCCGTGAGCCGCGCCGGGAGGCTCTCCATCGACGCGGACTGCGAAGGGCACGGACGAGTCTCGGCTGCCCGGTCCCATGACGAGATGGACGTCGCGGGCATGGAAGCGGAATGCGATCCGTCCCTCGGCTCCGTTCAGCACGCTCGCGCCCCTCTCGATCGTCCAGTCCCCGGCGAGCGCCCACTGGTTGAGCCCCAGCGAATCCGGCGCGACGTAGGTGCGAGGCTCGTCGTACCTGGCGGCACCGGGAGACGCAAAGTTCTGGGCTTGCTGGTAGCCCAGGTAGGTCTCCGGAGACTCCAAGCTCGTCCAATCTGCCTGAGCCTCGAAACCATGTGCAGCGACGGAGACCAGGTCGTCAGCGATGGCCTCGCCTCCGGCCTCGCGCAGCAACCGCTGAATCACCCGTTCGCACTCCTCGTATCCACCCTCGCCGAACTGGTGGTGTCGGATTCGCCCTTCCGCATCGGCGATGTAGACCGCCGGCCAGTACTGGTTGCTGAAAGCACGCCAGACCCCATAGTCGCTGTCGAGCGCGATCGGATACTCGACCGTCATGTCTTTCGCGGCCCAACGGACGTTGTCGACATCGCGTTCGAACGGGAACTCGGGCGTGTGGACGCCGATCACGACCAAGCCCTGATCGGCGTACTTCTCGGCCCACGCGCGGACATAGCCGAGCGTGCGGAGCCAGTTGATGCAGGTGTACGTCCAGAAGTCGACGAGGACGACCTTGCCGCGTAGCTCCGCCGTCGTCAGCGGCGGCGAATTGAGCCATCCAGTCGCACCGTCGAACGAAGGCAGTTGACCCTCCGTGCTCACCGCCAGGTCAGGTGGAGTTGGCTCTGACATGCGGCCTCCTCAGTAGGCATCGACGTCGATGACGGCCTGGGCAAAGGCCTCTGGAGCTTCCTGTGGCAGGTTGTGACCGATGCCGCCCTCGATCGTCCGGTGCGAGTACTTGCCCGAGAACTTCTGCGCGTAGGCGGCCGGGTCCGGATGGAAGGCACCGTTGGCGTCGCCCTCGAGGGTGATCGCAGGCACGGTGATGACCGGACCCTCGGCGAGCCGCTTCTCCAGCTCGTCGTATTCAGCCTCGCCTTCAGCCAGCCCCAACCGCCAGCGGTAGTTGTGAATCGCGATCGCGACGTGATCCGGGTTGTCGAATGACGCGGCGCTGCGCTCGAAGGTGGCGTCGTCGAAGTCCCACCTCGGCGACGCGGTCCGCCAGATCAGCTTCGCGAAGTCGTGTCGGTACTTGTCGTACCCGGCCCGGCCGCGCTCGGTCGCGAAGTAGTACTGGTACCACCACTGGAGCTCGGCCTCCGGCGGCAGCGGCAGCTTGTTCGCTTCCTGGCTGCCGATCAGATAGCCACTGACAGAGACGAGGGCCTTGGAGCGCTCGGGCCAGAGCGCCGCGACGGTGTTCGCCGTCCGCGCTCCCCAGTCGCAGCCGGCCACGATCGCCTTGTCGATGCCGAGTGCGTCCAGCAACGCGATCGCGTCGACGGCAAACGCCGCCTGCTCACCGTTCCGGAACGTGGTGCCCGACAGAAACCGCGTCGTGCCGTAACCGCGCAGGAACGGGACGATCACCCGGTAGCCCGTTCCTGCCAGCAAGGGGGCGACGTCGACGTAGGTATGGATGTCGTAGGGCCACCCGTGGAGCAGAAGCACGGCCGGCCCGTCCGCCGGCCCCGCTTCGGCGTAGCCGACGTTGAGCAAGCCGGCGTCGACCTGGTGCAGCGGGCCCAACGACGTGTGCGTTTCCGTGACGTGCGCGCTCGTCAACGCAGCGACGACACTACTCCTGCCTGTTGGACCGAAACAAGCGGCGACCACCATGCGAACGCCAGCGGCCCAGGCGTGCTGAGCACCCGGTCAGCCGACTGCCACCGTCCCCGCGCGTTCGGCGCGTGGGCCGATCAGGTACCACGCCTCGACCTCGCCCTTCCCCTTGACCGCGATCGTCCCGCGCGGCTCGCACTCGAACTCGTTGGCGAGCAGCTCGTACGTCGCGCGGGTGATCTGAATCCGCCCCGCCGTCCCGTGGGACTCCATGCGACTGGCCGTGTTCACCGCGTCGCCCCAGAGGTCGTAGAGGAAGCGCTTGCGGCCGATCACGCCGGCCACCACCGGGCCCGAGTTGATGCCGACCCGGAGCTCGAGACCGAGGTGCCCGACGTTGTCGTTCGAGCGCATCGCGTCGAGCATGTCGAACGCCATCAGCGCGAGCGCGCGAGCGTGGTCGGGGCGTGGTTGCGGAACGCCACCGGCGACCATGTAGCAGTCGCCGATGGTCTTGATCTTCTCGAGCCCGTACCGATCCGCGAGCTCGTCGAAGTGACTGAACAGGTGGTCGAGGTAGCCGACCACCTCGGCGGGCGGGAGCCGTTCCGACCAGGGCGTGAAGTCGACCACGTCGGCGAAGAGGATCGAGGCCGACCCGAAGTGGTCCGCGATCGGCTGCGTCTGGGCCTTCAGCTTGTTCGCGATCGAGCGCGGCAGGATGTTGAGCAGCAGGGCCTCGGCCTTCGCCTGTTCCACCCGCAGGGCTGCCAGCGCGTCGCGGCGCTGGCCGGCGAACACGGCAAGCAGCGTGAACACGATGGTGCCGCCGACCGCGATGTTCAGCGCCAGCATCGTGCTCGTGAACCAGCCGGGCAGCGGCTCCCAGATCGGGCCTATGAGCTCGCCCGCGATCCCCGAGCCGAGGAACACGACGACGTAGGCAACGTACCAGCGGGCCGCCGACCTGACGTCGCTGAAAACAAGCGCCCCGAGCGGAGCCAGAATCCCCCACAGGCCGACGCCGGCGGAGTCGAGGAAGCCGCCGAGCGGGATCATCGACAGCGTCGGCGCGAGCAGGATCGCGACCTGGCCCACCCGGAGCAACCACGGGAAGTCGCGCGTGCGCGAGAACACCGCGATCGCACCGAGCAGAATGCCGAAGTACACGAGCGGCACCACACCGACCGGCGATCCGAACGCGAGATAGAGCGCCCCCCACAGCGCCGAGACCGGCAGGATCAAGACTGAGATCAGGACCAGCAGCGCCTTTCGAGCACGCAGGTCCTCGTCGTCGTGGGGATCCGCGCCGACAAGCGCCAGGCGCGCGGCGACCCGACCCGCCGCCACTCGGACCCGGTTCAGGAGCTGCATCGCGGAAGACGTTACTGGCGAGGCCGTCGGCGCCACCGAGGCGACCGCGTCGTCCGCAATTTTCAGCGTGAGACGAGCTTCGAGAGTTGATCTGCGTTGTAGGTGACGGCGATCGGTGAGCCGTCGGGCTCCAAGGCCAGCCCATTCTTCAGCGGCCCGGCGTCGACCGGGTCGAACCCGAGCCGGTCGAGGAGCCGCATGACCTTCCTGACCGCGAGGCGGTCGTCGCCGGCTGCGCCAATCGCGATGCGCTCGGGTGTCCCCTTGGGGCGCCGGTTCTCTTCGAGCTGGTGGTAGCCGAGTTGGTTGAGGCTCTTGACCACTCGCGCGGACGGGAAGCGCTCTTGCACGATCACGCTGGTGCCGCCTGCTGCCGCTGTGAGCTCCGGGTCGTCGCCGTCTACGGGCTCCCAGTAGTTCATCGCGTCGACGAGGATCTTGCCGGCGAAGAGATCGCGTGGGAGCTCGCGGAAGCGGTGGATGGGGACGGCCAGGACGACGACGTCGGCGTGGCTGTACGACCTCGTCGGTCGTCGCCGCCCGCGCGCCTGGGGCGAGCACGTCGACCGTGAGCGCGATTTCGTCGACCGGGCCCGATCCTGAGATCGCGACGTCGTAGCCGGCTGCGATCGCGGCGCGCGCGAGCGTCGTGCCGAACTTGCCCGCCCCGACGATGCCGAGGCGCAGATCGTCGACCTCGGGGTCCGGAGGCACCCGGAGTCTCTTCGCGGAGCTCGATTGCCGCCACGGCCATGGTCAGCTCCTGACGCCGGCGGCCGGCGCATGGTCCGGTTCGGGCTCCGCGGCGAGCAGTTCGCGTACCCGGGGGATTACCTCGCGACCGTAGAGCTCGATCGTCGCGAGTCGCCGCTCGTGTGGGACGCGTCCGAGCGCGTAGAGCAGGTCGAACCGGCTCAGGCTGAGCGCTTTCATCGTGGCGGCGATTCTCTCGGCGACCGTCTCGGGGGATCCGACGTACATCGAGCCGTGATCGACCTCGGCCAGGAACTGCTCGTAGGTCGGTGGCCGCCAGCCGCGCTCGCGTGCCGCCCACTCGAACTGCTCCTTGTAGTAGGGCCACTGGATCTCCAGCGCCTCGTCGTCAGTGTCGGCGACGAACCCGAGCGAGTGCACCCCGATCGGCAGTTGCGGCTGTCCGTGCTGCTCGAGCGCACGCTTGTACAGCTCGACGTAGGGCGCAAATCGTTCGGGCCTTCCGGCGATGATCGCCAGCATCAGCGGCAGGCCGAAGCGTGCGGCGCGCACGACCGATTGCGGGCTGCCGCCGACGCCCACCCAGGTCGGGATGTGACCCTCGGGGATCGGCGGGCTCACGAACTGGTCGGTGAGCGCCGACCGGAAGTTCCCCGACCAGGTCACGGGCTGCTCACGTAGCAGGCGTACGAGCAAGTCGAGCTTCTCCTCGAAGAGCTCCTCGTAGTCGCTGAGGTCGAAGCCGAAGAGCGGGAAGGAGTCCGTCAGCGAGCCGCGTCCGACGATCAGCTGCGCGCGGCCGTTCGACACGGCGTCGAGCGTGGCGAAGTCGGTGTAGAGCCGAACCGGGTCCTGAGTGCTGAGAACCGTTACCGCGGTGCCGAGGCGGATCCGTTCCGTTCGGCTTGCGATCGCGGCAAGCACCACGTGGGCGGCCGAGTCCATGAACTCCGTGCGGTAGTGCTCGCCGATGTTGAACGAGTCGATTCCGAGTGCGTCGGCGAGCACCGCCTCCTGGACGGTGTTCCGGATCACCTGGTCGCCGCTGATCGGCAGCCCGTCCTGGTCGACCGTCACCGGCAGGAACGTGTCGAGACCAAATTCGAGCGTCGGCATCGCGCGCCTCCCTCCTGGAGTTGTGGTTGGTGCCGGCCGAGCCGACTCGCGCCAGGCAATTACTTGACTGCTCAAACGTCTCGCCGTGAGTCGCTATTCCCCGAGCACGCGCTGCCCGGTCGTAACGATCCGCGGCCGAGCCGGATCACACCTCATATGTCGAGCACGCTGCTCGGGACCGGGCCCGCCCGCTCGGGTGAGGCCGACGCGGAGGCGCTCGTCGCCGAGGCCGCCGCCGGCCGTGAGCAGGGGCTGGCCGGGCTCTACGACCTCTACGGCCGGCGCGCCTACGGCCTCGCGCTGAGGGTCGTACGCGACGAGACGCTGGCCGCGGACGCGGTGCAGGAAGCCTTCCTCACCGTCTGGCGCAGCGCCGCAGACTACCGCCGCGAGCGCGGAACACCGAGCACCTGGATCCTCACGATCGTGCACCGCCGAGCCGTCGACATCGTGCGCCGAGAGCAGCGCAGGCGCGTCGATGCGGTCGAGGAAGAGGAGGAGCCGGCCGGGGACGCGACGGACGAGACGGTCCTTGCCCGGGTCGAGGGCGAACGCGTTCGCCGCGCGCTGGCGCAGCTCGCCCCCGTGCAGCGCCGCGTGCTCGTGCTCGCCTACTACGGCGGCTTCACCCAGGCCGAAATCGCCGCTGAGCTCGGCGTGCCGCTCGGCACGATCAAGAGCCGCATGTTCACCGCGCTCTCCCGTTTGCGCTCGTTGCTGCAGGACGGAGGGGTATCGTCTGGGCGTTCGGGGGGTGCAGATGGAAATGCAGGCGGCGACCGGTGAGCGCAGGATGGTCGACGAGACGGCGCTGGTGGAGGCGCTGCGACAGGGTGACCGCAACGCCTTCGCGAGCCTGGTCGACGCCCACAGCCCCTGGATGATGCGGATCGCCCTCTCCCACGTCTCGAACCGCGCGAGCGCCGAGGACGCCGTCCAGGAGGCTTGGCTGAGCTGCCTCCGCGGCCTCGACGGCTTCGAGGGGCGGTCGGCGCTCAAGAGTTGGCTGTTCGTCATCGTCAGCAACTGCGCCCGGCGACGGGCGGAGCGCGACTCGCGCAGCGTGCCCTTCTCGGAGCTGACGCGGCGCGAGGCGGAACGGAGCGAGCCGGAGCTGCTCGAGGACCGGTTCTTCGACGACTCGCACCCGCGCTGGCCCGGCGGCTGGACGACGTTCCCGCACGGCTGGGCGGGGCAGCCGGAGCAGCGGCTCCTGGCCGGCGAGGTCTCGGCGAGGATCGAGGCGGCGGCCGCACGGCTCCCCGACGGCCAGCGCGCCGTCTTCCTGCTCCGCGACGTCGAGGGCTGGAGCTCCGAGGACGTCTGTAACGCTCTCGGGATCAGCGGATCGAACCAGAGAGTGCTGCTCCATCGGGCACGACACGCGATCCGCGCCGTTCTCGAGGACTACCTGGAGGGAGGCGAGCTGCAGTGAGCACCAGGCCGACCATGTCCTGCCGCGAGCTCGTGGCGCTGCTGACCGAGTATCTCGACGGCACGATGCCCGCCCCCGAGCGGATTCGCTTCGAGCGTCACGTCGCCGTCTGTCCCCCGTGCCGTGCCCACCTCGAGCAGATGCGCCAGACGATTCGCGCTTCGGGGGCGCTCACGGAGGAGGCGATCTCGCCGGCGGCGCGCGATGACCTCCTCGACGCGTTCGCCGACTGGAGCGACCGCTGAACGCGTACAAGTTCCTCGGCCCGGGCGCGCGCGGGCTTTACAGTGGCTTCCGCTGGCCGGCGCCGCAGAACGGCGATCCCGGCAACTGGGTCGAGGTGCACGGCACGCTCGAGCCGGGCTCGAACGGATTGCATGCGCTGCGCACGCGCCGCGTGGTGGACTGGATCGATGACGAGCTCTGGCTCGTCGAGCTCGCCGACGACGTCGAGGAGATCGACGACATGCTCGTCGCTCGTCGCGGTCGGTTGCTGCGCAGGATCCGGGCCTGGGACGAGAACGCAGCGCGCGAGTTCGGCGAGAGCTGCATCTGGCGGGCGCGCGACCTGGCCGCGGACTCGCTCGAGCGAGCCGGTCTCGAGCGCGAGCGCACCGCGCTCCGGACTGCGAGCGAGCTCGGCGCCCTACAGGCGCTCGCGGCGGACGGGGCGCAGAACGCGACCGGCGCTGCGGCCGACGCGCTCGTCTACCTCGCGGACGTCGTCCAGGTCTCGCGCGGCGGCTGGTTCGAGACTTACGTCGGCCATCCCGGGGCCGGAGCCACGGCGACCCCCGGCGCGATCGCCTCCAACATCGGCTTCGTCGTCGCCACCGCCGCCGGCAGCGCGGCGGCCGACGCGGCCGGACGGCCCGACGCGTTCGATGACGGCTGGGACGCCGAGCGGGGGCGTCAGCTGGCCTGGCTGACGGGGCGGCTCGAGCTCGACGAGCTCTAATCGGCGGGTTGAGTTGCGCCTCCGTCCAGATGTGTCAGGGCATCAGCGGGTGGGAGCCCCGGTCCGTCATCTGGTCGAGTCCCCTTCCTCTGCCGTCCACGGCGATTGCGGCGGCGCCGAGTCGAGGGCGCGCCGAAGGAGCGCCAGCATGCGGCGACGCTCCGCCTCGCTGAGCCCTCGCAACACGTCGTCTTCCACCTGCATCGCCAATCGCCTGGCCTGCTCCAGGACCCGGCGGCCCTTGGGTGTGATGACGACCTCGCGGGCACGGCGATCCGTTGGTCGGGGCCGGCGGTTGGCCAGTCCTGCGGTCTCGAGCTGATCGATCAACGACACCATCGTGCTGGGATCGATGCCCATCGCTGCGCCGAGCTCCTGCTGAATTGCTCCCTCGCGGGTCCCGAGGACGTTCAGGAGCGCGAAGAGCGCCGTCGTTAGACCAAGCGACTCGAGCGCCTCGGCAGTCTGCGTATGCGACACCCGCCAGAGCCGGAAGAAGAGCTGCCCGGCGTACTCGCTGCCCGCGTCCTCGGTGGTAGGGCTCGTTGCCATTTCACGATCATCGCACAATTACTTCGCATGCGTCAATTATTTGTGGTACAAATTATTGAGCATGGACATCACCACCACGGACACGCAGTCGCCGGCGCTGAACGTTGCCGACAGCCATGACCTGATCCGCGTGCACGGCGCGCGCGTGAACAATCTCAAGGACCTCAGCATCGAGGTCGCGAAGCGCCGGCTGACGGTGTTCACGGGCGTCTCCGGATCGGGCAAGAGCTCGCTGGTGTTCGGCACGATCGCCGCGGAGTCACAGCGACTGATCAACGAGACGTACAGCGCGTTCGTGCAAGGGTTCATGCCGACACTGGCGCGGCCCGAGGTCGACGTGCTCGAAGGGCTGACGACCGCGATCCTCGTCGACCAGGAGCGGCTGGGCTCCGACCCCCGCTCCACGGTCGGCACCGCGACCGACGCCAACGCGATGCTGCGCATCCTCTTCAGCCGGCTCGGGCGGCCGCAAATAGGGCCTCCGACCGCCTACTCCTTCAACGTCCCGACCCGCACGGCGAGCGGGGCGATGACGGTCGACAAGGGCAAGGGCGAGCGGATCGTGGTGCGCAAGGCCGTCTACCAGGGCGGCATGTGTCCGCGCTGCGAGGGCCGGGGCTCCGTCACGGACTTCGACCTGTCGCAGCTGTACGACGACAGCAAGTCGCTCAACGACGGTGCGCTCACGATCCCCGGCTACAGCATGGACGGCTGGTACGGCCGCATTTTCCGAGGCTGCGGCTTCTTCGACCCGGACAAGCCGATCCGCAAGTTCACCAAGAAGGAGCTCGACGACCTGCTCCACAAGGAGCCGACCAAGATCAAGGTCGACGGCATCAACCTGACGTACGCGGGTCTGATCCCGTCGATCCAGAAGTCGATGCTCTCCAAGGACGTCGACGCGCTGCAGCCGCACATCCGCGCGTTCGTGGAGCGGGTGGTGACGTTCACCGCCTGTCCCGAGTGCGGCGGCACCCGGCTCAACGAGGCGGCCCGGTCTTCCAAGATCGAGGGGATCAACATCGCCGACGCCTGCGCGATGCAGATCAGCGACCTGGCGGAATGGATCCGCGATCTGGACGAGCCGTCGGTCGCGCCGCTGCTCGAAGCGCTGCGGGAGACCCTCGACTCCTTCGGCGAGATCGGACTGGGCTACCTCTCGCTCGATCGCCCGTCGGGCACGCTGTCGGGCGGCGAGGCGCAGCGCACCAAGATGATCCGCCACCTCGGGTCGTCGCTCACCGACGTCACCTACGTCTTCGACGAGCCCACGATCGGCCTGCACCCCCATGACATCGAGCGGATGAACGACCTGCTGCTGCAACTGCGGGACAAGGGCAACACGGTGCTCGTGGTGGAGCACAAGCCCGAGACGATCGCGATCGCCGACCACGTCGTCGACCTCGGCCCCGGCGCGGGCACGGAGGGCGGCGAGGTGGTGTTCGAGGGCACCGTCCAGGAGCTGCGGGCCGGCGGCACCCTGACCGGGCGGCACCTGGACGACCGCGCCTCCTTGAAGCCGTCGGCGCGGACGCCGTCGGGCGTGCTGGAGGTGCGCGGCGCGAGCGCCAACAACCTGCAGGACGTCGACGTCGACATCCCGCTCGGGGTGCTGGCGGTGGTCACCGGTGTGGCGGGCTCGGGAAAGAGCTCGCTGATCCACGGCTCAGTGTCGGGCCGGGACGGGGTGGTGTCGGTCGACCAGGCAGCGATCAAGGGCTCGCGGCGCAGCAACCCGGCGACGTACACCGGACTGCTCGACCCGATCCGCAAGGCGTTCGCAAAGGCCAACGGCGTGAAGCCGGGGCTGTTCAGCGCCAACTCCGACGGCGCCTGCCCCACCTGCAACGGGGCCGGCGTCATCTACACCGACCTGGGCGTCATGGCCACCGTCGAAACCACCTGCGAGGACTGCGAGGGGAAGCGCTTCCAGGCGGAGGTGCTCGGCTACACCTTCGGCGGCAAGGACATCAGCGAGGTGCTGGCGATGTCGGTCAACGCGGCCGGCGAATTCTTTGGCGCGGGTGACGCGAAGACACCGGCCGCGCACAAGATCCTCGAACGGTTGGCCGACGTCGGGCTCGGCTACCTCAGCCTTGGCCAGCCGCTGACGACGTTGTCCGGCGGCGAGCGGCAGCGGCTGAAGCTGGCCGTCCAGATGGCCGAGAAGGGCGACGTCTACGTCCTCGACGAGCCGACCACCGGCCTCCACCTCGACGATGTCGAGCGGCTGCTCGGCCTGCTCGACCGACTCGTCGACTCCGGCAAGTCGGTCATCGTCATAGCGCACCACCAGGCGGTGATGGCGAACGCCGACTGGATCATCGACCTCGGCCCCGGCGCCGGCCACGACGGCGGCCGGATCGTCTTCGAGGGCACGCCCGCCGACCTCGTCGCCTCCCGTTCCACCCTCACCGGCGAGCATCTCGCGGCCCACGTCGGCGCCTGACCGAAGCCCGCGCCGACACCGCGCCGGCCGCCCGTCGACGCGCTTGTATGCAGACTCAACCTCGAGCCCATGAGGCGCGAACAGGAAGGAGTCGGCAATGACCCACGCACAACAGCTGCTGGACACGCATCCGACGAGGAGTGCGGTTCCGGCCGGCGCTCTCGTCGAATGCATCGAGGCCTGTCTCGACTGCGCGCAGAGCTGTACGGCCTGCGCGGACGCCAATCTCGCCGAGGACGACCTCGGGATGCTGATTCGCTGCGTCCGTCTGTGTCTGGACTGCAGCGATGTCTGCGTCGCGACGGAGCGCATTCTCACCAGGCAGACCGCATTCGAAGCGCAGCTCGCCCGGCCGGTCGTGCAAGCATGCGCCGAGGCTTGCCACGCGTCCGGCGAGGAGTGCGAGCGGCACGCAGATCACCACGAGCATTGCCGGATCTGCGCCGAGGTGTGCCGGCGTTGCGAGGACGCCTGCCGCGAAGTGCTCACCGCGCTGGCGGCCTGATCCGAACCGCCACCGCAGCCAGCAGTCTGGCTTCTTACCGCTGCCCGCGATCGGTCCGCAGCCGAACGGCGTCGCCGACGTCACTCAGGCGCAGCAGTAGGGGCTAGCGGGTATGCCGACCTTGGTGTCGGTCGGGGGGTGACAACGGACGCTGCCAGTAAAGACATGCCCTGCGGGCGCAGCGATCTTGTCCAGAGGAAAGCCCCTCGAAGGGAGTACGGAGATGTCAGGAATGGACAGGATCCGATCGGGTCGAGGTTCACCATGAGTAGCGCCGACGTGGGCGGGGGAAACGTCGACCGAGGGCCGCGGCGCGCGGAGCACACCGTGAGCGCTGAACGCGGCTCGACCAGCGGCAAAAACGTCATCCAGATGCGAGCGCATCGCGAATCCGACCAATGGGTCGAGCAGCTGCGTCCTGGCCACCCACGCCGCGATCAAACCCTGGCCAAGCTGCACGGGGTGCTCCTCCGGGTAGCGTTCCACGAGCTGTCACGGCGGCGCGCGCAACTGACGTCGATCAACGGCCCCGAGTTGGACGACCTCGCTCAGCAGGCTGCTGACGACGCGCTGATGAACGTCCTGGCGAAGCTCGATGCGTTCCGCGGGCTCAGCCGCTTCACCACTTGGGCCTACAAGTTCGTGATGTTCGAGGTCTCGGACAAGGTGGCGCGCCACGCTTGGCGCAAACAGCCGCCCAGCCGTCAGGAGCCGGCGTTCGAGCAGTTGCCCGACTCGCTAACGCCCCGGCCGGGCGACCGGCTCGAGCGGCAAGAGCAGCTCGGGGCCCTGTCGCGCGCGATCGGCGAGTTGACCGAGCGCCAGCGTGAAGTGTTCGTGGCGATCGCGCTCAACGACGTCTCGATCGACCTGCTTGCCGTTCGGCTCGACACGAACCGCAACGCGATTTACAAGAACCTGTTCGATGCCAGGCGTAACCTACGTGCCGGCATGGCCGCCGCCGGACATCCGGTACGCGAGAAGGACGCAGCCTGATGAACGACCTTCGTGACCTCGACGAGCTTCTGCTCGCCGAGGACGGAGACGCGGGCTGCACCGCCGGCGAGGACGTCCTCGACGCCTACGTCGAGTTGGAGCTCGCCGGCGAAGATCCAGCTCGCGCGTTCCCTGGTACGGCGATCCACCTGCAGAGCTGTCCAGGTTGCCAGGCCGATCACGCCGGGCTGCTCGAAGCGGCGCGCCGCTTTGCCCACGTCGAGCCCGAGTAGCGGCCGAAGAGAACCAATCGACGCGCGCGCGGCCGACAGCCTTTGCGGCGACGCGCAGCGCAGCGCATCGCGACGAGCCGCAAGCCGTAGGTGGGGCTATCCTCCAACACCGTTTGCGGGTGGCCGGGATGTGCTCCCTGCCCGCCGCGAGCGACCATCGACGGCAGATGTTCGGCCGCACCTCACTCCCGCTCGCCGCGTTGACACAGAGGTCGTCGCCCTTGCCAGCTGCAGTCGGCCGATGGCACGGTGCCGCGTTCTGGGCCGTGGCGTTCGCGTTTCTGGTCGTCATGGCAAATGCGACCTTGCCGAGCCCGCTCTACGGCCTGTACCGAACGCGCGACGACCTTTCGACGCTGACGGTGACGGTGGTCTACGCGGTATTCGCGTGCGGCGCGATCTTCGCTTTGCTCTGTGAGCACGTCGTCGTGGCGCGCTTCGGCCGTCGGCGAGCGATGCTCGGCGGGGTGGCGACGATGATGGTGGCGGCAGCCGTGATCGCCGTCTGGAAGGACCTACCGGGGTTGCTCGTGGGGCGCGTGATCACAGGGGTGTCCGTCGGGCTTGCAGCCGGAACCGCCACCACCTACCTCATCGAGCTACGACTTCGAGACGATCCGAACGCGTCCGTCGTGCGCGCTCGGACGATCGGAACGTCGGTGAACATCGGCGCCCTGGGAGTCGGCCCGCTCGTCGCCGGCGTTCTGGCCGAGTGGACGAGCCTGCCGCTCACCCTGCCCTACGTGCTCTTCATCGGGCTCGGCGCGCTCGCGCTCGTGGGCCTGGCGGGCGCTCCGGAAACCGGTACGCCGAACCCCCACGCGAAGGCGTCGCTGGCCGTTGCCGGCATTCCGGGCACTGCAGCGGCCGCGACGATTGCGGCCTTCTCGGCGACAGGGCTCTTTGCCGGCCTGTCCGGGATCTTCCTGGCTACGACCTTTGACCGGCCCTCGCACGCCCTCGCGGGAGCGACGCTGTTCCTCGTCTTTTCGTCAGGGGTGGTGTCCCAGCTCGCGACCGGAAAGCTGCAAGCATCCCGCGTGCTCGCACTCGGGGTGACATCGATGCTGGCCGGTCTTGCACTGCTCGTGACGGCCGTCCGTCTCTCGACGCCGAGCCTCGTGCTGTTTCTGGCCGGCGGCGCGCTGATCGGCGCCGGCGCAGGTCTCGTCTTCAAGGGCACGACCGGAATCGTGCTCGAAGCCGCCGCCCCCGAGGAACGAGTCGCGATGACGTCCACGCTGATCATCACGGCACTCTTCGGGCTTTCGATTCCCGTGATCGGAGCCGGGGTAGCGCTTTCCCAGGGCGTCTCCGCAGCCAACACCGTACTCGGCTTCGGCACCGCCGTCGCGCTCGGCGTAGCGCTGTCAGGGTGGGCGCTGCTCAGGCGACGCGCGAGTAGCCCTCGAGGCGTGGTGTAGATGCTTGACCACAGTCAGGTCATGGACCACGGATCTCCAGGATTCGACGGGCGCGCTCGACTGCCACGCTCGATCTCGCGTCGCACGCCGATATCCGCGCTCACTTTGGATTAGCTCTTGCGCTGCTGGTCGGGGTCGGCGTCGGGGTCGCCGTGGCGGCACCGACGATGACGGCCCCGACGGTGAAGACGGCGCACAGCAGCAAGTATGGGGCGCTACTCGTATCGTCGACGGGCTTTACGCTCTCCCAGCTCGGAAGGGAAACGAACGCCACCAGTAGCCCTTCAGGGCACATTCCTGAAGACTCGCCCAGGCGAGCGACTTGGGCGGGTCGAGTCCGTCGTTAGAGTTGTTACGAAGTGCCGGCGAATGTCACTGATCGCACCGCTGCTGATGCGCATCTCGCGGAGGTCGAGGCCGAGCAGGCCGCGCTTCGACGCATAGCGACTCTGCTTGCCAGGAGCGTTCCGCCGAATGAGGTCTTTGACGCCGTCGTTGACGAAGTCCGTCTGCTGATGCGTGTCGACGGTGCGGTTCTTGGGCGCTACGAAGCCGACAAGACTGTCACCGTCCTGGCGGCTTCCGCCGAGGCGGGCGCACAGGTCGCCCTGCCGGTGGACAAGAATTTTTCCACTGAGGGGCACAACGTCGGCCGCTTGGTCTTGCGCACCGGGCGGCCCGCACGCATCGACGATTACAGCAAGGCGACCGGCAGGGATCAGGTACGCCGGTTCCGCGAAGCCGGTGTTCGTTCGGCCGTGGGTGCACCCGTCCAGCTTCGAGAACGGGTGTGGGGGGTGCTCTCCGTCTACTCGATGCAGGCGCGACTAGCCCCGGATACGGAGGGGCGTCTAGCGGACTTCGCCGCGCTGGTCGCAAGCGCGATTGCGAACGTGCAGGCGTGGTCGGAGCTGGAAGCCTCGCGCGTGCGGATCATCACTGCCGCCGACGAGGCGCGTCGGCGGGTCGAGCGCGACCTCCACGACGGGGCGCAGCAGCGGATTGTCGTGCTCGCTCTCAAGGCTCGGTTGCTTGCGCAGTCTCAGGCTGCACAGACAGCTGGTCTGGACGCCGAGCTACAAAGCCTCGAGGTTGACCTCAATGAGGTGCTTGAGGAACTGCGCACAATCGCTTCCGGGCTGCATCCTGCCGCCCTGTCTGAAGGCGGCCTCGCTCCCGCGCTGAGAACACTCGCACGACGTTCGCCTGTTCCGGTGGTGCTCGATGTGCGACTCCCAGGAGAGGTCGCCGAATCGGTTGAGGTTGCTGCCTATTACTTCGTCGCGGAGGCGCTGACGAACACCACAAAGCACGCCGAAGCATCTCGCATTGACGTGACGGTCGAACTACGCGTCGGCCACCTCTGGGTCTGTGTTCGAGACGACGGCGTCGGCGGGGCAGCCCCAACTCGCGGCTCGGGTCTCGTAGGGCTGACGGACAGAATCGAGGCGTTCGGCGGGACAATGACGCTCGACAGCCCGTCGGGCGGCGGAACGACACTGGTCGCGCAGCTGCCGCTCCCTGAGCACCCCACGCCGCAGCGTAGTTCGTAGCGACTTCGCGGCCCCTTAGTCCCAAACCTCAAGGGACATTCGTGAACACTCGGGCAGTCGAGCGCACGCGGCCTGAGCAGGGACTATCCGATGATGAACACGGCCACGATCGCGGATTCGAGAGGCGCGAGCGTGTCACGAAAGAAAGCAATCCCGTCCAGCATTGCGTAATCGACGCCCTCTGCCGCCGTCTCGTTGAACTCCTCGTAGTAGCGGCGAAGCACTGCCCCGTCGAACGCACTTGGATCGAGGCGTGCCAAGTAACGCTCACGGTGATCTGACGTGAGGACAAAGACCGAGCCCTCTCGGGTCTGCGAGATGGTCGAGGCCACCTCATCGTGGTCAGAGTGCATGAGGTCGATGCCCTGCTCGTCGAGGTACGGCAACAGCGTCGCAAGAACGTAGCCAGACCAGGAGTATTCGATGCGAGTGATGGTCTCGCGGCCTAGGACGTCCCAGAATTCATCCGACGTTCCACGGACGATGGCCTTCCGCGGGCTAGCAGCAGCCTGCACGATCGGGAGTGCGGACTCAGAGATCACGAATGACTGACCAATCGCGGACCCGCGTTTGGACCATGGTGTCAGCGTCGAGTCGCTCGTCACGGCTCTGCAATTAGCTAAGCGAAGCAATTCGTCGACCACCTGGTCGAGAGGCTGGGTAGCGTCTACATCTATGGCTCCGGCCGGTTTCTCGTCGCTCCGATTGAGCCTGAGCATGAGTTCGACTTCCTTGGGCTCCTTACCAAAATCATTATTGGTGCGCTCTTGGAGGCGGCGCCGCATGGTGTCATCGTCGATACGGAGGTTGAATATCTTGGTGAAATAAGGCAGAAAGCGGTCGCGATTATGGCTGCTTCCACAAACAAACAACACTTCTGGTTCGAGGCTTGTGAGTTCGCTGACAGCTTTTTGCTGGTCCCACAATGAGTTGTCGTAATGAATGGGCGGACCTGGGAGACCGGTGTCAGGGTCGGCATGGTACTTCCAAGCACGGTCGGTACTGATGGCCTTGTAGCCACGTCCGATCAGCTCCTCGTAGACCGAGGATTTACCTGCACCGGATAAGCCCTCCACTAAATAGTTTCGTTTAGCCATGGTGATGATTCAAGACGCCCCGTGGTCAGCGTATCTCGCCGATGACCCGGTTCTCGAGGGCCTTCGGCAGGAGCGAGTAGTGCTTCAGGCGCCAATCGCGAAGACTGGCCCACCCGGGCGTCTCCTCCTCGGGATGCGAGCGGTGCTCGGGGACTGCCGCGAAGGAACCTAGCGATCGGCCATTGTTTCTTGGGCTGTGCAGTGGATCGAGATCAACGGAATCCGCGTCGCCTTCCAGCAGGCCGGTGCGGGACAGGCTCTGGTGCTCGTCCACGGGGCGGTGAGTGATTCCCGGGTCTGGCGGCGGCAACTCGATGATCTCTCGGACGAGTTCACCGTGGTCGCGTGGGACGCGCCTGGATGCGGGCAGTCCGAAGACCCTCTCCCCGAACACTCCGCCCTCGAGGCGGAGCCTGGTAACGCCTGAGCTTCGCCGGACGGGCGTTAAGCGAGGCGGGCTTGAAAGGCTCCACGATGCGGTCCACCCAGCGGCCTTCGACCGGAGCTCAGGCGTTCAGGCTCGGCCAATGTCGACGAGCTGAGCGACCACATCGCGAATCGGCTGGGTTGCGTCGATTTCGTGCGTGCAGGTGGCGCGGAGTAGGGGTTCGACCTCTGAAAGGTGGCTGAGGATGAGCCGGCGTTCTTCGACCGTCTTGCCGTAGTCGTTCGTCGTCCTGCTCCCAATCCGACGGACAAGCACCTCGGCGGGCGCGCTCAACAGGACAACCGCGTCGAACCGCCAGTAGAACCGACCCTGGTTGGAGACGGTTCCGGACACGTAGAGCGTCGGCCCGTTCTCGCTTGCGAGAAGCTCGTCGATCACATCCTCGCGCCAGACATAGCCGCCGTCCTCGTCGCACCACTCACTCCAGGGCGGCTCGTCGGTGTCGACCACCTGAAACCCGCGTTTCTCTAGCTCCAGCAACGCCGTGGACTTGCCAGTCCCTGACATTCCCGTCACAAGGACCCTCCGCACAGCGGTGCAGGCTAGTCGAGCAGGTCGGGCGACAGTTCCCGCACACTGGCCCAGACGACCGTGACGACGCAGATGCTGCTGTGCCGTTGACGTCGTAAGCTGGTGGATCGAACCTGGCTGCTCGTGGACGGGAGGTCCATACAGATGACGGTCCCAGCCGACATTGACCGCGATGCTCCCGTAGTCGCGGTTCACGAGATCGATATCGAGGCGCCGGTGGACACGGTTTGGCAGCTGCACGTCGACGTCAATGCCTGGCCCACGTGGCAGACCGACATCACGGCCGCCCGGATCGATGGCGTGCTCGAGCCGGGTGTGTCGTTCGATTGGACGAGCTACGGGTTCAGTGTCACGTCGGCTGTCTACGAGGTGACCGAACGAGCGCGGGTGCTGTGGGGCGGAACGTCCGGCGGAATCACGGGCGTACACGAATGGCGTTTCAGCGAGCGGCCGGGCGGCGTGCACGTGACGACGAGCGAATCGTTCGCCGGGGAGCCGGTCGAGGCCGACATCCCAGGGATGCAGACGGCCCTGGACGCTTCGTTGGCGGCCTGGCTTGGTCATCTCAAGGAGGCGGCCGAGTCAAGGGCCTGACCCACGCGCGCGCGGGCGCAGGTTGCCGGTTATACGAACGAACAGTGCGGAGAGAAAGCGGCCCGCTCTCGCCAGAGAACGGGCCGCTGTTCCGTTGGAGCGGTGAGCTACTTCTTGCCTTGGCCCTGCGATCCCCAGCCGGTGATGTCGAGGATCGTGCCGAAGCCGCTCGAGTCGTGCTGGATGCTGACGTAGAAGTGCTGGCCCGACTCGTCGAAGAACCCGCCCGTGCTCTCCGCGTCGAGGTCGTTGAGCGTGGCGATACGGATGCAGCCGTCGCTCAGCGTGTCGTTGTCGCCGCCGTCGGGCAGGCAGTCCCAGATGTCGTTGTTGCGGGCTCCGTCGATGAAGGTGTCGGTCGAGCCGTCCTCCTCGATGATCCAGTTGCCGCGGCTCGCCTGGAAGGCGATGTTGTCGGGCATGTTGAGCTGCGACGATCCCTGCACGAACAGCTGGACCTGCGGGACTGCGGTCCCGGCCGTCGCCGTCGCGACCGTGCCGTCCGTGATGCAGACGGTCTCGCCCCAGAAGCGGGCCGAGTCGCGCCCGGTGTTGTTGCCGCAGAACTTCACCTCGCCGGCGGCGAGGGCGGTCGTGTCGGTGGCGATGTCCTCCGGGCGGTAATAGCCGGTGAGCTTCGCCGTCGTAGCGAGTGGGCGCAGAAGCTGACCAGGCGTCGAGGTGAGCGTCTGCCATGAGCCGATGCCGTTGGCAAAGCCCTGCCCGAAGTT
The DNA here is from genome assembly GCA_963738205.1 of uncultured Actinomycetes bacterium. Lineage (GTDB taxonomy): Bacteria > Actinomycetota > Thermoleophilia > Gaiellales > Gaiellaceae > DATFQE01. Next base: position 94,555 of record CAVTVQ010000007.1, on the reverse strand, counting down.
GCTTCCCTGGCCAACCCGGAGTCCGAAGACGGTACCGGCCGGCGTGCTGGTCCCGGACTTGAAGGGCGACTGGCTCAGGGTCGTGATGGGAGCCCCACCGCCCCACGGCGAGCTGGGCACGAACTTGTAGTACGCGCCGCCCGGCGCGCCGTTGCTGGAAGAGAGCTCGTCACCGAAGTACGTGACGCCGTTCGGAAGAATCGCGAGGCCCTCGAATGCGAGGAACCCGAACGCGTTGACCCGACCGATGTTGGGGCTGGAGCTGACGCCGGTCGTTCGGTTGATGGTCGCGCCCGTCACGTTCAGTGGATCGACGAGCTCGTACATGGCGCCATCCGAGGTCTCTTCACCGAAGATGACGGTGCCCCACGGCGTGCTGCGGACCGGGTCACAGGAGGTGATTCCCGAAGCAATGGTGGTCGCGTCGCCGTTGCTGAGCTTGATCCTCTGCAGAGCGGGTTGTGCGGTGCCTTCCTCGTTGCAGGCGATCAGGTACTGGGGATTCGACGGCGGCCAGAGAACCATCTGGTCCAGGTTCGGCGCGGCTTTGCCGGACGTTACGACGTCGACCTTCAGGTCCTTCGCCACCGTGATGAGCGCCGCCGGATCGGCCAACGCCTGCGCGGCGTTGAGATCCGCTGTCGAAGACTGGGTGAGCGGCCGGCCGACTCCGAACAGCGAGTGTGACTTGTTCTCGAGCTGCGTCTGCCGCTCCAGCCCCCAATCCTCGAAAGCAGCGACGGCAGTGCCGACCACCATGACGAAGGCCAACACGCCGAGCGCTATCGCACCGGTGCGTAAAGAAATGCGCATTTCACCCCTCTCGAGTTGTGTGTGTCGCGGGTACACCCCGCGCGCATCGGCCGATTGTCGTGAAGGCCCTGGCTAAGATGCGGTGACCAAGTGGTCAGCATTGTGTGGCGCGGCGACGGGCAGGATGCCGCTCGAGCCGCCGGCTGGGGGATCGTCCAGCGGATCACTCGCCTACACGAATCGCGTTGGACGTTTGCGTGCGCTAGTGCGTCTGGTCGTCGAGCGGCAGTTCGGCGACCAGCGTCGTCCCTCGGCCCGGCGGGCTCTCGACGGAGATCGTGCCCCCGATAGCTTCCGCGCGATCCTTCAGGCCGACTAGTCCGGACCCGCGACCTGGGTCGGCGCCACCGTCTCCGTCGTCGCGGACGGCCACGCGGAGCGAGCGGCCGAGTACGTCCACGTTCACGTGCACGTTCGATGCTCGCGCGTGCTTGGCCGCGTTCGTCAAGGCCTCCGAGACGACGTAGTACGCCGTGACCTCGACCGGCTCCTGCAGTCGGCCTTCCGCTCGGACCTCGAGGCTGACCGGGATCGGCGAACGGTGCGCGAGCGTCTTCAGCGCAGGCCCGAGCCCACCCTCGGCAAGGATCCCAGGGTGGATGCCGAGCGCGATCTCACGCAGCCCGTCGAGCACGTTCGTCAGGCCCTCGGCGACGTGCGACAGCTCGGCCCGGTGCTCGCTCAGCTCGGGCGGTGTAGCCGCCTGTGCGGCGCGTACCTCGAGCGCAAGCGAGACGAGCTGCTGCTGGGCGCCGTCGTGCAGGTCGCGCTCGATCTGCCGCCGCGTGGCGTCGGCGGTGGCGACGATCCGCGCGCGGGAAGCGTCGAGCTCGGCGCGGCTCTCGGCGTTCGCGATTGCGGTGGCAACGATCTGGGTGAACTCGCCCAGGTGCCTCTCGGTATCGGCGGGTAGCGGCTCGGCGTTCTTCGAGTAGACGACCAGCACACCCCAGAGGCGGCCTTCGACCGAGATCGGCGCTCCCATCGCGGAGCGCCAACCCATTTCGCGGATCGCCGCGGCTGCCTCACCGGGCCGGCCTTCGAAGCTGTCGATCCGGGAAGAGCAGCGCGTCTCGAGGACCAGCCCAGACACGCTGCCCTCGAGTGGGAAGCGCCGACCGGCGACCGCGTAGCCACCACTGCTCGTCCAGCCGCCGAGCGCTGTGAACGTGCCGTCGGCTTCGTACCGTGTGACACCTGCACCGTCGGCGCCGACTAGCGGAGCGACCTCCGCGCTCACGGCTTCGAAGACCTTGCTCGGCGGGGCTCCTTGCGCGGCCAGCGTCGCCACCCGGCGAAGCGCTGCTTGCTCGTCCGCGAGCCGCGCCAGCTCCTGGTGCGCCTCGCTGTTTGCGATCGCCGTCGCGACGAGCTCGGTGAAGGCGGCCAGTCGCTGCTCGGTCTCGGGGGGCAGCTGCTGCTCGCTCTTCGAGATGACGGCCAAGGCGCCCCAGAGGCGGCCGTCGACGGTGATCGGGGCCCCCACGGACGACCGCCAGCCCATCTCCCGGGCGGCCTGGGGAGCCTCGCCCGGCGCTTCTGCGTAGTTCTCGACCCGTCCGGGGCGGCCACTGTCGAAGATCACGCCCGCGACGGTGCCCTCGAGCGGGTAGCGCCTGCCGGCGTACTTGTACTCGCCTTCGGTCGTCCAGCCGCTTACCCCGGTGACGGTCCCGTCTGCCTCGTAGCGCGTGAGAGCGGAACCATCCGCGCCAATCAATGCAGCCACCTCCACGCTCACGGCCTCGAACACCTCCGCCGGTGGCGCGCCCGCAGCAACCAGCGTCGCCACCCGCCGCAGCGCTGCCTGCTCCTCCGCGAGCCGCGTCAGCTCCTCGTGGGCCTGGCTGTTCGCGATCGCGGTTGCCACGAGCTCGGTGAACTCCGCTAGCCGATCCTCGGCATGCTCGGGGAGCGGCCCATCCGGCGACGAGATCCCCATGGCTCCCCAGACAGAGCCGTTGACGATGATCGGGGCCCCCGCAGTCGCGTTGAGGCCCGATTCACGGGCTCCGGCGGCGAGTGCGCCGGGAAGGTCTGTGTAGTCCTCGACCCGAGCCGGTCGGCCGGTCCGATGGACCTGCGCGACCATCGACTGGCCGTCAAGCGGCCAGCGCGTTCCCGGCTGAAGCACGTGCGGACGGTCGCTCCAGGTAGCGATGACCGTCATCAGGCCGTCACTGTCGTAGCGAAAGAGCCCGACCGTCGGGAGCTGCATCACCTGAGCGACCTCCTGCGCGACGGCCGAGAACACCTCCGCCGACGGCGCGCCCGACGCTACGAGCGTCGCCACCCGGCGCAGCGCTGCCTGCTCCTCCGCCAGCCGTCCCGGCTCGACACGGTCCTTCGCGTGGGTTTCCGCGCGCCGGGCGGTCGTGCCCATTGTGTCAAGGTATCCCATAATCGGCGCTGTGAGCACAAGCCGCACGCAGGTGGTGCTGGCCGACGACGACGTCCTCCTCCGCGAGGGCCTGGCGGGCCTGCTCGAGCGCTCCGGCTTCGAGGTCGTCGGCCAGTCCGGCACCCCCTCCGAGCTGATCGACCTCGTCCGCGAGCTCAGCCCCGACCTCGCGATCATCGACATCCGGATGCCGCCTACCCACACGAGCGAAGGGCTCGATGCCGCCGCGTCGATCCGCGAGGAGTTCCCGGACACAGCGATCGTCGTTCTCACCGCGCACGTTCAGGTCGAACGGGCGACCGAACTCCTGTCCAGCGGCAAGCGCAGTGGGTACTTGCTGAAGAGCCGCGTCACGGACGTGGACGAGTTCATCCAGACGTTGGAGCGGATCGTGAGGGGAGGATCGGTCGTCGATCCGGCACTCGTCCAGGAGCTCATCGCCGCCGCGCGCGCGGACGACCCGCTGGACGTGCTTTCGCCGCGCGAGCGCGAAGTGCTCGGCCTCATGGCCGAGGGCCGCTCCAACGCCGGCATTGCCCATCAGCTCTGGATCACCGAGGGGACCGTCGAGAAGCACGTCCGCAGCATCCTCATGAAGCTGCGTCTGCCGGCGACTGAAGATGACCAGCGGCGAGTGCTCGCCGTGATCACGTACCTCGACGCTCGCTAGCCCACCCTCTACCACGAACGTACCCCGTGAAAGGGGACAACATGCGGCCTGACTTTCGCCTCGAATGAGCTACCGACCGTCACGGCTCGCCGTCTCTGAGTAGCGCGGCTCGGCCCTCGAGGTAGCGGCGCTCCGGGAGGCTCGTCGTGCGCCGCGCGGCGGTGAGATAGCCGTCGCGGGCGGCGGCTCGGTCGCCGGCCAGCTCCAGCAGATGCGCGCGCACCGCATCGAGGCGGTGGTGCGTCGCGACGCGCGCGTCGTCGTCGAGCGTGCTCAGACGTTCGAGCCCCGCTTCCGGTCCCTGGGCCATCGCGACGGCAACGGCGTGGTTGAGCGTGACCATCGGGTTCGGCGACACGCGCTCGAGCAGCTCGTAGAGGGCGACGATCTGGGGCCAGTCCGTGTCCTCTGCACGGGCAGCTTCTCCGTGAACCGCGGCGATCGCGGCCTGCAGCTGGTAGGGGCCGAGCGGCTTGTCGGTGAGCGCTTCGGTGACGAGGGCGACACCCTCGTCGATGCACGCGCGCTTCCAGAGGCGTCGGTCCTGCTCGGCGAGCGGCACGAGGCTGCCGTCAGCGCGAGCGCGGGCCGGGCGCCGTGCGTCTGTCAGCAGCATCAGCGCCAGAAGCCCCGCGACCTCTCCGTCCTCCGGAAGCAGCCGCCGGACCTCGCGGGTGAGACGGATCGCCTGCGTAGTCAGCTCGCTGCGCTGCAGGTCCGGGCCGGACGTTGCCGTGTAGCCCTCGTTGAAGATCAGGTAGAGAACGTGCAGGACGACCCGCAGCCGCTCGGCGCGCTCGGGCTCCGGGGGCAGGTTGAACGGGATGCCGCTCTCCTTGATCCTTTGCTTCGCGCGGCTGATCCGCTGCGCGATCGTCGCCTCCGGGACGAGGAAGGCGCGCGCGATCTCGGCGGTCGTGAGACCGCCGACGGCCCGCAGGGTGAGCGCGAGCTGAGAGGCGGGGCTGAGGGCAGGGTGGGCGCAGAGGAAGAGGAGCGTGAGCGTGTCGTCCTCCTGCGGCAGGAGCTCGTCGGCCGGACTCGGCGCGACGAGCTCGTCCGCCGGCAGCTGCGCGGCGGCCGTCTCCTCTCGGCGGCGGCGCGCGTGATCGCTGCGGAGCTCGTCCGTCAGCCGGCGCGACGCGACGGTGATCAGCCAGCCGCGCGGGATTCTCGGGGACGCCCTGCTCGGGCCACTGGAGGGCGGCCGCGAGCAGCGCCTCCTGCACGGCGTCCTCGGCGAGGTCGAAGCGCCCGTACCGACGCACGAGCGCGCCGAGGACCTGCGGCGCGAGCTGGCGCAGCAGGTCCTCGACGCGGGCTCCGGCTTGGGCGGTCACATCTCCGTGCCGGCCTCGTCCATCACCGGCCGTACCTCGACGGCCCAGAAACGCGTGGCCGGGTCGTTCGTGACGATCTCGGTCGCGCGCTCGAGGCTTTCGGTGTCGAGCAGGTAGAAGCCCGCGAGCTGCTCCTTCGACTCCGCGTACGGACCGTCGGTGACGGCCGGAATGCCTGCTCGCACGCGCACCGTCTTCCCGGTCGACGGGTCGGCGAGCGCGTAGCCGACACCCAGGAGCTCGCCGGAGTCGGTGAACTTCTTCAGGTACTCGTCGGCCTCGCTCATCATCGCGTTGCGATCCGTCTCGGACAGGGCCTCGAACGCGCCGGGGTTGGCGTAGACCATCGCGACGTACTTCATGGCTCTTGCTCCTTTCATCGGGAGAACGTTCTCTTAGGTAGGTCGGAGCCGGCGGCGACTTCTCGACGTCGCCGGGAGATCGTTGCGCATCCGACCCATGTCGAGAACGCGGGGTCGGCTCCGACTCCTCTGTAGACGCAACCACGGAGGAGCACCCATGACCGACCAAATGACCAACCGAAACCGCTGGCTCGCGCTGATCATCGTCTGCCTCGGCTCGCTGATGATCGTCCTCGACGTGACGATCGTGGGCGTCGCGCTGCCCTCGATCCGCGAGGATCTGGGCTTCTCCGAGAACGCGCTCGCGTGGGTCGCAAACGCGTACCTCCTGACCTTCGGCGGATTCCTCCTGCTCGCCGGACGGCTGGGCGATCTCTTCGGTCATCGGCGGCTGTTCCTGATCGGGATCTCGCTGTTCACCCTGGCGTCGCTCGCCTGCGGGCTCGCGACCTCCCAGGCCGTCCTTGTCGGCGCACGAGCCCTGCAGGGTCTCGGCGGCGCCGTCGTCTCGGCCGTCGCGCTCTCGCTCATCGTCACCCTGTTCACCGAGCCGGTGGAGAGGGCGAAGGCGATGGGCGTCTACGGTTTCGTTGCCGCAGGCGGCGGATCGATCGGCGTCCTGCTGGGCGGGATCCTGACCGATGCTCTCAACTGGCACTGGATCTTCCTCGTCAACGTCCCGATCGGGATCGTCGTCCTGGTTCTGGCCAGGCTCGTGCTGCCCGACGCGCACGTCGCTCCCGCATCACGACGGCTCGACGTCGCGGGCGCGCTCACCGTGACCGCGTCGCTCATGCTCGCCGTCTACGCGATCGTGAACGGCAACGGGGTGGGCTGGACCTCACTGCGCACGGTCGGGCTGCTGGCCGCGGCCGGGGCGCTCCTCGTGACCTTCCTCGCGATCGAGGCCAAGGCCTCGGCGCCGCTCGTGCCGCTCGGCCTCTTCCGCCTGCGGAACGTCTCGACCGCGAACGTCGTCGGCGTCCTCTGGGCAGCCGCGATGTTCGCGTGGTTCTTCCTCTCCGCCCTCTACCTGCAGCTGGTGCTCGGCTACAGACCGCTGCAGGTGGGCCTGGCCTTCCTGCCGGCCAACCTGATCATGGCCGTGCTCTCGCTCGGCCTCTCCGCGAAGCTCGTCCTGCGCTTCGGTATCAGGGCGCCGCTTGCGACCGGGCTGCTGCTGGCGACGGCCGGGCTCGCGCTGTTCGCGCGGGCGCCGGTCGACGGGGTCTTCCTTGTCGACGTGCTCCCGAGCATGATCCTGCTCGGCCTCGGCGCGGGCATGGCGCTCAATCCGGTGCTGCTCGCTGCGATGAGCGACGTCGAGCCGGGCGAGGCGGGTCTCGCGTCGGGCGTCGTCAACACCTCGTTCATGATGGGCGGCGCCCTCGGGCTCGCGATCCTCGCCAGCCTCGCGGCGTTGCGCACCGAGACCCTCGCTGCCGAGGGCGGCGACCCACTCACCGCGCTCACCGGCGGCTATCACGCGGCGTTCGTCGTCGGAGCGCTGTTCGCGGCCGGCGCGGCGGTGCTGAGCGCCCTCCTCCTTCGGGAAGGGGCGGCGCCGGTCGCGGCGTTGCACGAAGAGGACGTGGAGCCCGTCGCCAAGGCCGCGTAAGAACGGAGTTCGGGCCTGCGCGTGGTCATTCAGTTCGACAACGAAAACGAAGGAGATCGACGATGAGAAAGCTCGCTGTCAATACGTTCATGTCGCTCGACGGTGTCATGCAGTCACCCGGCGGCCCGGACGAGGACCCGACCGGCGGCTTCACGCTTGGCGGTTGGGGCGCCCCATACTTCGACGAGGAGATGATGCAGCGTGTGGCCCAATCCGCTCCCTATGAGCTGCTGGTCGGCCGCGGGACGTACGAGATCTTCGCCGCGCACTGGCCGTACGACGAAGGCCCGATCGCCGACCAGCTCAACAGCACCCGCAAGCACGTCGCCTCGACGACGCTGAAAGAGGTCGACTGGAACAACTCCACCCTGATCACCGGCGACGTCGCCGAGTACGTGGCGACGCTCAAGAGCCAGGATGGGTCCGAGATCCAGGTCCACGGCAGTCCCGGCCTCGTCCAGACGCTGCTCGAGCACGACCTGATCGACGAGTTCCGCCTGTGGATCTTCCCCCTCGTGATCGGCACCGGCAAGCGTTTCTTCGGAGAGGGCGCAATCCCCGCCGCTTTGAAGCTGGTCGACACCTACGTCTCGAGGACCGGCGTGACGATCAACGTCTACCAACGGGCTGGCGACGTCAACCCCGGCTCGTTCGAGTTCGACGAGCCGACTGACGCCGAGCTCGAGCGGCGCCGGCACCTCGCGTCGACGGCCTAGCAGTCGCTCTCCGCCGCAGGAGGCGCGAGCGCCTTCAGGCGTCACACCGGCAGGACGAACGCTCAACGCCGCATGCAGCGCAGCGGGGTGGGCGACGGACGACGAGCATCCGCTTCGACGCGCCGAGGTGAACCATCGCCGCAGCCGCGAAGCCGGCGCAGAGCATCGGCGTGACCTGGGCGAGTGTCGAGCTCACCGAGACGCCTCCGGCACGATCAGGACCGGCCGGCCCGCATGCCGTGCGACCTCGTGGGAGACGCTTCCCTCGAGCAACTCGCGCATTCCGTTCAGCGCCCGGGAGCCGAGCACGATCAGCTCCGCGTCCGTCTCGTCGGCCGCGTCGACGATCCCCTGCCAGGTGGGCGCGGCAAGGCCGGCTCGGGCCTCCGCCACGAAGCCTGCGCTCTGGGCGCGCTCGGCGCCTTCGCGGGCGGAAAGCCGTGCATCCTCGGTGTTCTGCTCTTCGAAGGCCGCGGCCGGCGCGACGGGTGCGAGGGCGGCGAGGTTCTCCTCGGTCGTGAGCCCCGGGCCGATGTCGACGACGATCGCACGACGGTGACCGAGCAATGCGGCCGCCACGTCGATCGCGCGCTTCGCACCCTCGGAACCGTCGTAACAAATCAGAATCGGCGCTTGGGTCACGTGATCGATGTTGTCGTAACGCAGGGCTGCAGGCGTCGGCGGAAAGCCCCACTGGCTACGGAGATCGCGCAGCCCCTCATCCGCTTCGGACGGCGCGACGGAGCGACTCGGCGAGCAGGAGCGCGACCGCGACGGGTAGGAGCCACCATGCATCGACACCCTGGTGCGCGAGCACCGCGGTGAGCCCGATCGACACGGCCACGCCCGCGGCCAGCCGCCAGTCGTCGCCGACGACGAAGTTCCACCAGAAACGGCCGAACGAGCGCAGGTACCTCATGCCTTGGCTTCCACGGGCACGAGTTGGTGCCGACGGCGTAGGGAGCGGACGAGCAGGACCGAGACGAGCCCGAAGAACGCGAGCACGGCGATCAGGGAGAGCTCGTCTCCGGGCCAGTCGACCCCGGCGCCCTCGGCGGCCCAGAAGCACCCGAACGTCGTGAGGAGCAGCCCGACGGCGAACTTGATCGTGTTCTCGGGTAGGCGCGACAAGGGGGCGCGCGCGGCCACGCCCGCGACGAGCACGACGACCACCGCCGCGGCGGCGCCGACGACGGCGAGGCCCATGTGCCCCTGCGCGCTCCCGAACGCGATCACGATGAACACGACCTCGAGGCCCTCGAGCAGCACGCCCTTGAACGCGACCGTGAACGAGTACCAGTCCAGGCCGGCGCGCTGCTCCGCACCCGCCGCTGCGGCTCGAGCCTGCCCCTCCCGGAACGCCTCGTCCTCGTCGTGCACGGCCTTGAAGCCGCCCGAGCGCAGGATCGCCTTCTTCAGCCACTGCAGCCCGAACGCGAGCAGCAGCGCGCCGACGACGAGGCGCAGGCCCTCGATCGGGATCCGCTGCAACGCCGGCCCCAACAGCGCGACCAGGAGCACGAGCACGGCGCTCGCCGCGCCCACTCCGATGAGCGTCGAGCGCCACCCGCGCACGACCCCGACCCCAACGACGATCGTCAACGCCTCCACCAACTCGACCGCGCTGGCCAGGAAGGCGCCGAGGACGATCAGGACATCACTTGTGCTCACGGTCTCTCCGGAATCGGATGGATAGGCGCGCGGCCCCGGTTGGGGCCGCGCGCCTGCCGGATCAGTGTGACGTCTGCGGCTCCCGCCGCGTCGGCGTCATCGACCGCCGGACCGCGCTCTCGAGGAGCTTCTTGCCGCCGATCGCGAACACGAGCTCCGTGGCGCCGATGATCAGCGCGTACGCGGCAATCAGGGCGAGGAGAACGAGTGCGCCGTCACCGGGCTTGGCGAACATCACGATGCCGAACACGATCGACACGATGCCCGTGAGCCCGAGGATGGCACGGCCGGTGTTGTCGAGAAGCTGAAGCGAGAACGCGCCCGCGATCTCGGAGACGCCGAAAATGATCGCGTAGGCGCCGATCACGTAGAGCAGCGCCAGCGCGGACATGTCGGTCCAGAAGAACACGACCACGCCGACCGCGATCGAGGCGAGGCTCGAGACGACGAGCCACCCGCGGCCCGTTGTGATCGGGCTGCTGATCGCGCCGGCGAGCCCGACGATCCCGCGTACGAACGCGAACGCGCCGAAAAGGAGCACGAGCGTGAACAGGCTGATGCTCGGCCAGACGATGATGGCGACGCCGAAGGCGACTGAGATCGGCGCCGCTCAGTCCGAGCGCCCACCGGATCCTCTTCATTTGCGAGTCCGCCGTCTGCCCGGCCTCTTGGAGCAGGGTGTCCATTTGACTACCTCCGTCTTGAATTGACGACCCGACTCTCGCGCGGCGCGCCCGGTCGTCGAATCCGCGAAGACGCCGACCTGTTGCGGAAAGCCTGCATGCGCATCGACCGCAGCTGATCGGAGATCTCGCCGAGGCCGGCCGGGCTCGGCCGTGGCAGGCTGCGCGCATGCTTCCGCTCTCGGACGGCATCCCGACCAGGCGATTCCCGATCGTGAACGTCGCCCTCATCGCGGCGAACTTCGCCGTCTGGCTCTTCTACGAGCTACCTCACCTGCAGAGCTCGGTGTTCCACGCGTCGTTCTATCCGTGCACGGTGAACGGGTCCTGCGACGGGCCCGAGCCCTGGTGGATCAGCTGGTTCACCGCGATGTTCATGCACGGAAGCTGGGACCACATCCTCGGGAACATGCTGTTTCTCGTCGTGTTCGGGAAGAACGTGGAGGACGCGTTCGGGCACCTGCGCTACCTCGCCTTCTACGTCGCGGGCGGCTTCGCGGCGACTGCCCTGCAGACCGCGATGACCCTCCTTGCCGGCGATGCCGCCGCTGAGCGAGTGCCGAGCCTGGGCGCGAGCGGCGCGATCGCCGCCGTGCTCGGCGCGTACTTCGTCCTCTATCCGAACTCGCAGGTGCGCGGGCTGGTCGTCATCATCCCGGTACGCCTGTCCGCGTGGTTCTTCCTCGGGTTCTGGTTCCTGTACCAGCTCTTCGAGGCGAACTTCGGGCTCCTGAATGCCAAGGCGAACGGCGGCGGAGTCGCGTTCTTCGCGCACGTCGGCGGCTTCGTGTTCGGCTTCCTGGTCGCGCGGTTCCTGCTCGGGAGCGGCCGCATCGGCGCCGACACGCCACAACCCGCGCCGCAGCGCGTGGCTGCCTGAGCGCTCGCCTTGGCGACGACGCTGGACGAGAAATCCCCGGCGCGCGCGCGGCGGCCGGCCCGGGCACGTGCCGCCGGGGGACCGGTCATGGTGGCCGTGGCGACCCGGACAATCGTCGTGTTCGTGGCCGTGGCGCTCGCGGCGCTCCTCCTGCTCGCGCTGGTGTACGCGGCGCGGTCGGTCCTGATCCAGCTGACCGTCGCCATCGTGCTCGCGATGGCCGTCGAGCCGGCCGTGCAAGCGCTCGAGCGGCGCGGCTACCGTCGCGGGACCGCCGTCGGGATCAGCTTCGGACTCGTCGTCGTCCTGCTAGCAGTCTTCGCGTATCTCCTGCTCGCGCCGCTCGTGAACGAGTCGCGGCGGCTCGTCGACGACGCGCCGAGCCTCGTGCAGGACCTGACGCAGGGGAACGGGAGGCTGGGCTTCCTCGAGCAGCGCTTCCATGTCGTCGAGAAGACGCGGCAGATCGTCGACTCGCCGCAGCTTCCCGGCACCGCGAGTCGCGCGATCGGCGTGGTCGGTTCGGCCGTGCAGACGGGCGGCGCGATCCTCTTCGTCGCGTTCCTGACGCTCTTCGTCCAGCTCGGAGGGAGGCAGTGGTTCGACGGTCTCGTGGGCCTCGCGCCGGAGCGGGAACGCGACCGGCTCCGACGGGTCGGCAGCGGCGTCTCCGCTGCGGTGGGCGGCTACGTGACCGGCAACCTCGCGATCAGCGTCGTGGCCGGCACCGTGGCGACGCTCGTGCTGCTGGCGACCGGCGTCCCATATGCGATCCCACTCGGGCTCCTCGTCGCGGTTTTCGACCTGATTCCGCTCGTTGGCGCGACGCTCGGGACGGTGATCGTCGGGGCGGTCGCATTGACCGAGGGCGTCCCGACCGCCGCGATCGTGGTCGGCGCGATGGTCGTTTACCAGCAGATCGAGAACCACGCGCTCCAGCAGCTCGTGTACCACCGGACCGTGCAGCTCTCGCCGCTCGCGATCGCGGTGAGCGTGGCCGCGGGCGCCGAGGTCGGAGGCGTCGTCGGCGCGCTGCTCGGCATTCCGTTCGCCGGCGCGCTCAAGGTCGTCGCGCGCGAGCTCGTCGCGTGGCGGCGCGGCGACGAGGCCCCCGCGTAGTCCACGGCCTTCCCGCACCGCGAGCCGTCCGATTCAACGCGGGGGTAGGACCCCGTCTCAGAGTCGGATCAGGTTGACGCTGGCGAGCGGGTGGTGGATCTGCTGCATCGCACCGCCTGTGGCCAGGTCGCCGAGGTCGATTGCGGCGAAGCCCGCGTCTTGAAAGAGCGCGGCGACCTCGGTTTTCGCGTCCCCGTCGTCGCCGGAGATGAAGATCACGCGCTGGCCGCCGGCCTCGTGGGGATCCGAGCCAAGCACTGCGGCGCCCAGCGTGTTGGCGGCTTTGACGAGCCGCGCCCCGGCAACGAGATCAGCAACGAGCTCGCTCGATGTTCTCCCCTGGAGATCGTCGGCGGCCCAGTCGTTCGTCGCGTCGATGACGATCTGACTGTTCCATTCGAGGCCTTGCACGGCCTCGGGCACGCGATCCCAGGGCACGGCGATGACGACGATGCCGACCGCAGCTGCCTCGTCCACCGTCCCTGCCGAGACTCCCTCGCCGAGGGCCGAGACCACCGACGCGAGCGTGTCCGGGCCGCGGCTGTTGGCGATCACCACGTCGCGGCCGGCTCGGCGAGCCGTCCGCGCCATCGCCTGCCCTAGACGCCCTGCGCCGATGATTCCTACTGGATCGGTCACGGTTGGCCATCGTATTCGGACGCGAACAGGTAGCTCACTGCGAGGCTCCGATACGGCCTCCAGCGATCCGACACCTGGGCCACTTCGTCTTCGTTCGGAAGATGGTCGAAGCCGTACGCTCGTTGGATCGCGCGTCGAAGCGCGAGGTCGCCCGAGAGGAAGACGTCGGGTCGATCGAGAGCCACGAGCAGGAACCCGCGCGCGGTCCACGGCCCGATTCCGGGCACCTCGGTCAGAGTGGCCTCGACCTCGTCATCGGTCATGCGCGAGAGCGCTGCCTCACTCAGGCGTCCGTCGACGAACCTCTCCGCGAGCGCACGCAAGGTCTGGCCCTTGCGAGCCGAGAAGCCGCTGGCGCGGAGCACCTGCGGATCCGCCGCGAGCAGCTCGGCCGCAGACGGCATGTGGCCTCCGAACCGCTCCTGCAGATGTCGGATGATCGCTCGCGTCGAGTTGACGGATAGCTGTTGGCCGGCGACCTGGAAGACGAGCGTGCCGAACGCGTCGAGCGGTGGAAGCTCGTCCATCCAGGCCCGCGGGCGGAAATCCGGCCGCGCGTCGATCAGCCGCGCGAGCACCGGGTCCGCCTTCCGAAGGAACCCGCGCGCCTCGGGATCGGCAATCGCGGCTTGCTTGGGGGCTGGAGCCTCCACGCTCATGTTTGTAGCAGTCGCTCGGTCAACACGATCTGGTCGCCCACGGAATCGCGGATCATGGGTGCACCCACGAGCCGTAGCCAAGGTCGAGGCGGATCGACTGCATCACATGGAACGTCGTGCTCTCGGTGAACACGTCGGCGGCCGCGATCACACCGGTGTACTTCTCGATCACGGGCGCGGCTGCCGTGGCGGTGATCTCGTCCAGGTAGCCCTTGAGCGCTGCCCAGACGTTCTCGCCGTACTTCTGGAAATAGGGGGTCGGATCGACGCTGTCGATCGCCTTCCTGGAGCTCTCGGCGATGTCGGTCATGTACTGCTGGTGCAGGGTCACGTCGTCCCGGGTGCCGAGCCGGCCGTTGTGGCCGCCGATGAAGTGCTTCCACGAGTAGGCGAGCGCGTTCGCCGGAGCCTCGACGTAGCCGGGGATGTCCTCGGTCAGGTTCGAGAGGTAGATCGGCGCCCAGCCCGGATTGACGATGTCGATCAGCATGAGCGTGTCGTGGTCGGGCAGGTGGATGACGATGTTGTCGGGCGAGTGGTTGGGGCCGTGCCAGGCCAGGTCGATGCGCTCGCCGCCGATCTCGAGGGTGCGGTTGTCCTGGAACGTCTCTTCGTTGGGCGGCCTGGCCGGGTCGTCGTCGCGCAGCAGCAGCCGGCGGGTCTCCTCGTGGCCGATGCGAGCGACGTTCTTGTCGAACAGCGACGACGCGCCGGCGTGGTCGGCATGGTGGTGCGAGTAGATGAGATGGGTCACCTTGTTGCTGACGCCGTTTGCCGACGCGATCTCGTCTACCGCGCGCTGGATGTTGCTGCCGATCGTGGGCGGCGCGTCGAGCAGCACGACGCCGTCCGACGTGGTCAGGAACGCCGACTGGTAGGTGCCGTCGGTGACCCAGTACAGGTTCCGCTCCACGCGGCCGACGTAGTAGCCCTGCTCGTTGAGCGCAGGGCCGAACGCGGACCGCGGGACCGGCGCGTAGTCCGGCAGGCTCTCAGCGCGTCCGTCGCCGGCTTCGGTTGTGGTGTCGACGGTGGTCATTCGGACTCTCCTTCTCCTAGGACGATGACGGTCTTGCCGTCCGGAGCCGCGCCGTTTTCCGCGGCGAAGACGGCCGGCGTTTCTGCGAGCGAAATGCGGGTGATCGGCGGTGCGACGATCCAGCCGCTCGCAAGCGCGTCTGCGACACGCTGCAGCAGCTCGGGGGACGCCGGAAGCTGGAAGTTGACGGCGGTGACGCCTCTGGCTTCGAGGTCGTCTGGGTTCGCGACGTAGCGCGTCGTGAGCGCCGTTCCGCCTTCCCGCACGAGCGCCGCGAGTGCCGCGAACGCTTCCGCGTCGTTGGCGAGGTCGACGAGCGCGTCGATGCCGTCCGGGTGCGCCTGCTCGACCTGCCGGGGGAGCGGTGCCGCCGTGTGGTCGACGGTCTCCGTCACGCCGTAACTGCGCATCCGCTCGTCGTTGGCTGCGCGCACGTTCGCGATCACCCGTGCGCCGGCATCGACGGCGAGCTGCGTCGCGAACGAGCCGACGCCGCCTGCGGCGCCGACGATCAGGATGGTCTTCCCGCTCAGCGGCTCGAGCGATTCGACGATCGCGAGGCCGGACATGCCCGCCGTCGGTACGGCTGCCGCGACGGCTGGATCGAGCCCGGCCGGGATGCGCGCCAGCGGTGAGCCTTGGGGTGCCGCGACGTACGCGGCGTACGTCCCCGTCGATCCGAGCGGGGGAATCAGAAGCTGCCCGAAGACCTCGTCGCCGACCGAGAACCGGTCGGCGCCCTCGCCGATCTGCTCGACCCTCCCCGCGACGTCGGCGCCCAGGATCATCGGAAACGTCGCCGGCATGATCGACTCCCAGCCGCCGGCGGCGATCGCGCGGTCCATCGGGTTCATCCCGGCCGCGAGCACCTTGATCAGGACGTGACCTGCCTGCAGTTCGGGCGGGGGCACGTCTTCCACGTGGGGGCTGCCTCCGTATTCGCTGACGATGACTGCGCGCATTCGCCTCCCCTTCCTGGTGTCAGAACCGGGCGTCGTTCACGAACTGATCGTGGCGGCGCAACCGGGATCCAGGCATCGGCCGATCGGCTGATTGTCTGCGCTGAATCCGCAGCCGCGGCCTCAGCCAGCTCGGCGACGGCGAGAGTCGATCTCAGCCGGTGTCCGGCCCGATGACGCCGTTCGCGAGCGCGAACATCACGAGCTCGGCACGGGTATCGAGCTCCAGCTTGCGCATGATGTGCGCGCGATGCGTGTCGACCGTCCGGACGGAGATGAAGAGCTTCTTGCCGATCTCCTGGTTCGTGTAGCCGAGCGCCAGCAGATAGAGAATGTCGCGCTCCCGTTCGGACAAGGGCTCGAGTGCCGCTGAGCCGTTGGGATTGACGAGCTTTGCGCCGAGATCGGGGTCGACGTAGCCGCCGCCTCCCGCCACGAGCCGGATCGCAGCCACAAGGTCGCGGTCTGACGAGCGCTTGGGAAGGTATCCCGCCGCACCAGCGGACAGCGCCCGCCGCACCGAGCTCGGCGCCGCCTGCGACGACACGACGAGGACCCTTGCCTGGGGCGCGACGCCTGCGAGATCCGGGATCACCTCGTCGCCGCTCTTCCGCGGCAGAAGCAGATCCAGCACGATCAGGTCCGGCTGCAGCCTGCGCGCCACGAGGACCGCGCGTTCCGCCGTGTCGGCTTCGCCCACGACGGTGATCCCGGGCTCGCGCTCGAGCCGGCTGCGCAGCCCCGCCCGCAGGAGCTCGTGATCGTCGACGATCAGGACCCTGATCATGAAGCCGCCTCCGCGAACTCGAGCGTCGCGCGCGTCCCGCCGGAAGGGCGTGCCTCCAACTCGAGGACACCGCCGAAGCGGGCGGCGATGCGGCGGCTGAGCGACAGACCGAGCCCGCTACCAGCCGCGTAGCGATCGGTTTCCGCAAGACCGACGCCGTCGTCGTCCACGAGCAGGCGCCACGAGCGCAACGACCGCACCGCCGCCACGTGAACGTGCAGGGCGCCGGCGGCGACGGCGTTCGAGAGCAGGTTGCGCAGGATCGACGCCGAGCGGCCCCGGTGGAAGCGGCAACGTCGTCTCGGTGTTCGCGGTGATCTCGACCTCTGCGGAAAGATCCTCGACGACCTGGTCGAGGGACTCCGCGACCGAGGCAAACGCGCTCTCGACTGGTTCGTTCTGCGCGGCCTCCAGCAGCGCATCGACGAAGTCGAGCGCGTCCTCGATGAAGCTTGACGGGTCGTCCGCGACGAGCGCGGCCTGGAGCGGGGTCTTCAGCTCGTGGGCAACGAGCGCCGCGAAGTCCTCGAGCGCCTCGTTGCGCCGGGCGAGCTGGATCGTCGTTCTCGCCAGGCGCTCTTCGGCCGCCCGTCGCCGAACGATCGGTGTGAGCCGGGGCAGCGCCGACTCGGAGTGCCGGGTCGAGACGGCCGCCGTGGACGACGAACACGACCGGCGCGCCCGAGCGGCAAGCTGTGGCGGGTGCCGCGCGGTGTTCCGGTCGCAGCGACGAGCTCGAGCGCCCCGTCGTCGCCCATCGCCCACCACTCGACCCCGGTGGCGCCGGAGGTCGCGGCGAATCCGTTCGAGCGACTTGGTCCATGCCCGACGCGAGGTCGTCGGCCGTCGCGAGTCGCGAGGACGAGGTCGTGCTCGAGTGAGCCAGTCGTCGTGACTCGTGGCGAACCGGAAACTCGATGACGTTCGAAACGGGTGACAGAACGTGAGGCTCCGGCTCGGCAAGCGGAGCGAGCTCGTTGCTGCTACGCCGCATCACGCAGCACCTCCCGCTCCGGTGCATCGGCGCGGAACTCGAGGCCTCTGGCCGCGGCGTGCGCGAATGGATGGTGGAAGACGTCCAGCGCCCGCTCGTGCTTCGTCGAGGACGAGCTCGAAGTACTCGTCGTTCGCGGCATCGTCGACGGCGACTGTCACCAGATTCGTCGATCGACTCCAGAACAGTCTGACCACGATTCCGTTGCGTCTCGCGCGACGCCAGTTCCGTCCGCGAAATTTCGTCTGTGACTTCGAACATCTCGGGCTCCCTTCGCAGTGGGGGCGGCGGCTGACCCGATCGAAGTTGCGTCAAAGCGCCTCGCGCCGATAGCCGACCAGTGCTCCTCTTTGGCCCCGATGACCGGAGTGTTCATGTACCCACTGCCGGTGCTCGGAAGGGAGAGCTAGCGGCTACTCGGATCCACGGCCGCGAAACGCGTAAGGTTGACGCACGGTCGAGATGCCCACGGACAACCCCCGTCGCGTCGTCGTGGCCGACGACGACGTCCTTCTGCGCGAGGGGCTCGCGAGCGTGCTCGAGCGATTCGGGTTTTGAGGTGGTCGGCCAGGCCGGCGACGCGGACGAGCTCCTCGAGCTCGTGCGCGAGCACGAGCCCGAGCTCGTGATCGTCGACATTCGGATGCCGCCCACGCACTCGACCGAGGGGCTCGAGAGCGGCACAGACGATCCGCGAGGAGTTTCCGGAGACCGGGCATCCTCGTGCTCTCGGCACATGTCGAGATCGAGGAGGCGACCGAGCTCCTCGCGACCGGCGATCGGATCGGCTACTTGCTCAAGGGTCGTGTCCTCGACGTCGACGAATTCGTCGACTCGCTGCGGCGAATCGCGGCCGGCGGATCGGTTGTCGACCCGGGGCTCGTGCAGACACTGGTCCAGGCTCGGCGGGGCGATGACCCGCTCGCGGACCTCACGGCGCGCGAGCGCGAGGTGCTGGCGCTGATGGCGGAGGGTCGCTCGAATGCCGGCATCGCCGGCCAGCTCTGGCTCGCCGAAGGAACGGTCGAGAAGCACGTCCGGCACATCCTGGCCAAGCTCCGACTGCCGGAGACGAGGGACGACCACCGGCGCGTCCTCGCGGTCGTAACGTTCCTGAAGAGCAGCAAGGAAACCGTTTAGGCCGCGCGTTCGAGCAGGTCGCGGATCGCCTGCGCCGACAGCCGTGTCTTGGGGACGAAACCCAGTGCGGGGCTCGTCGCGATCAGCTGCGCGAGATCCTCTTCCGCGTGTGTCGAGATCGAGGATCACCTTCGAATGCGCAGCCGAGATGGCACTCAGCTGCCGCGCGAGCTCGAAGCCGTCCTCGTCGCCCAGGTCGATGTCGACGAGGGTCACGTCCGGCCGGAGCTCGGACACGAGCTCGAATCGCCTCAGCGCTGTTCGGACGCAACCCCGACCACGTCCAACCCCTCGCGTCTGAGCAGGTCAGCTGCGCCCTCGAGGAAGAGGGAGTTGTCGTCGACGATGAGACACCTGAGCGGCACCGCCAAAGGATCGCCAAACCACGTGCGGGGCCGCATCCCCGCTACCGGCAATCTTTAGGCACGGCGAACCGTCGGTCTAGACGGGCCGCTCCAACTCGAGGTCGAGCGGCAGCTGGGCAACGATCTGCGTTCCCTCGCCGGGCCGACTGTCGACGCGGAGCGAGCCGCCGAGCGCCTCGACCCGGTCGTTGAGGCCGACGATTCCCGAGCCGCGGGCAGCATCCGCCCCGCCGACGCCGTCGTCGCGAACCGACAACAACAGGTTGCCGTCGCGCCGCTCGAGCGAGACGTCGATACGCGAGGCGTCCGAATGCTTGGCCGCGTTGGCAAGAGCTTCGGACGCAACGAAGTACGCCGCTACCTCGATCGGCTCCGCGAGCCGCACGTCCGTCGCGATGTCGAGGTCGACGGGAATCGCGGAGCGGTGAGCGAGCGTCTGCAACGCCGGGCCGAGACCGCCCTTCGAGAGGATCGCCGGATGGATCCCACGCGAGATCTCCTGCAGATCCTCGACTGCGTCCGCGAGCCCGATCGCCACGCGCGACAGCTGCTCCTGCACGTCCTGCCGCTCCGGGACGAGGTTCGCCTCCGCCGCGCGCACCGCCAGTCCGAGCGAGACGAGCCGCTGCTGCGTGCCGTCGTGCAGGTCGCGCTCGATCCGCCGGCGAGTCTCGTCCGAGGCGGCGACGATCCGCCGGCGCGACGCGGCGAGCTCTGCCGAGCTTTCCGCGTTCGCGATCGCCGTCGCGACGAGCTCCGTGAACGAGGCGAGGCGCGCCTCGGTGCCCGGCGGCAGCGGCCCTTCGGTCGAGGTAGCCGTCATGACGCCCCAGAGATGGCCTTCGACGACGATCGGGCTTCCAACCGCCGACTTGATGCCCGCCTCCCGCGCGGCGACGCCGATCGGGTCGGTGGCAGCTGAGAAGTCGTCGATGCGAGCCGGCCTGGCCCGTCTGGAGCACCATCCACGCGACGTTCGTGCCCTCGGTCGGCCACCGCCTGCCGGTAGGAAAGGCAACCTCGGTGGTGCTCCACGAGGCCACCGTGGTAACGCTGTCGTCGGGTTCGAAGCGGCCCATCGTGGCGCTTCCGACGGGTAACAGGCGGCCGACCTCCTCGGCGACGGCCGCGAAGAGATCTTGAGGCGATGCCCCCTGTGCCACCAGCGTCGCGACGCGCCGCAGCGCTGCTTGCTCCTCGGTGAGCACCGCTCGCGCCTCTCGAGACTCGGCGTTGGCGATCGCGGTTGCGACGAGCTCGGTGAACTTCTCCAGGCGTTCCTCGGTGTCCGGCAGGAAGGAGCTCGTCGGTGCTCGCCACGAGCATCGCGCCCCAGAGCTCGCCCTCGACGACGATGGGGCTCGCGACACGTCGAGACGACGCCGAGGCTCCGCAGGCGCTCGGCCGTCTCGCCGCTCGGCCGACTCCCAGTGTGGGGCGTCAACCCGGGCGGAACGGCCCGTGCGAAACACCTCGGCCGAGGCCAGGAAGTCCGCAACTTCCCACCGCTCGTGCGTCCGGTCGGCGCCCACGAGAGCGACCGCCTCTGACGAGAAGAACCGACTCATGCTGCCCGGTCGGGCTCGAACCTGCCGACGGCGGCGAGCTCGGTACCGAAGAGACGACCGACCTCGTCGCTTACCGCCCAGAAGACCTCGTTGGGTTGCGCACCGCGCGCGACGAGCGTCGCCACGCGCCGCAGCGCCGCCTGCTCGTCGGCGAGCTCGGCAAGAGCCTCGCGTGACTCGGCGTTGGCGATCGCGGTCGCCACCAGCTCTGTGAAGGCGGCGATACGGGTCTCGGCGTTCTCGGCCCATGGCTCGACGCCGCGAGTCGCGGCCATCAACGCGCCCCAGAGCTTCCCCTCGACGAGGATCGGCGCCCCGACGGTCGAGCGCACGCGCAAACTCCGTGCGAGATCCGCTCCCGCACCCTCCCGCCTCGTCGTAGCTGTCTATTCGCGCGGGAGCGCCGGTCTCGAAGATGCGGGCGGCGAGGCTGTCGCCATCCAGTGGAAACCGTGACCCGATCGGCAGGAATGGGGCCGCCGTCGCCGCTCCAGCTGGCGATCGTCGTCGCCGTGCCGTCGCCGGGGAAGACGTGCAATACCGCAAGGTCGGCACCGAGGAGCAGCCCGACCGCCTGAGTGACGGCCGTGAAGACCTCGCTGGGGGACGGCTGCTGCGCGACGAGTACCGCCACGTCGGCGCAGCGCCGCTTGCTCCTCGGCGAGCCGCTCCACTTCCGCGCGCGCCTCGGCGTTCGCGAGCGCCGTCGCGACGAGATCCGTGAACCTCTGCAGACGCTCCTCGGTGTCCGTTGGCAACAGCGCGTCTCGCGTCGAGACGATCATCGCGCCCCAGAGCCTGCCCTCCACGTTGATCGGGACGGCGACCGTTGCCGACGGGGCGAAAGCGCTCCACGATGCGCAGCGATCGTCCGGGTCAGCGATCGTCGAGTCATGATCAAATCGGGCGGGGAGCCCCGTGCGGTACACCGCCGTCGACGCCAACGCGTCGTCGAGCTTCCATCGGGATCCGACGACGGGCTCATCCGTGCCGTCTCCGACGCCCACCACCAAGAGTGCAGCGGGATCGCCGTCGAACTTGCCGACGACGACCATCTCCGTGCGGAACAGCGTCGCCACCTCGTTGCTGACCGCGGAGAAGATCTCGGCGGGTGGTGCAGCCTCGGCCACCAGCGTCGCAACGCGCCGCAGCGCCGCCTGCTCGTCGGCGAGCTCGCGCAAGCGCCGCGCGAGACTCCGCGTTGGCGATCGCCGTCGCTACGAGCTCGGTGAAGTCTGTGAGCCGGGCCTCGGTGTCTTCGGGGAGAGGCTCGTCGCCGCGGCGAGAGAACCACCATCGCGCCCCACAAACGTCTCTCGACCACAATCGGGCTCGCGACGGCCGAGCGCATGCCCGCGCCACGAACGACAGCAGCGACCTCCCCGGTCAGATGCGCATAGTCCTCGACGCGGGCGGGGCGACCGGTCTGCCGAACGGTTGCAGTTACACCCGGGCTGTCCAGCGGCCAGCGCGATCCGATCGGGAACGGCTCGTCATCGCCCTCGCTGAAGCCGCCGACGACGACCGAGCCGTCCGGCTCGTAGCGGACCAGCCTGACGTGCGGGACATCGAAGATCCGGGCGACCTGCTCTGCGACGACGGCAAAGAGCTGATCAGGAGAGGACTCGCGCGCGACGAGGGTCGCGACCTGCCGCAAGGCGGCCTGTTCGGTGGCGAGCTCCCGAGCGCGTTCTTCCGCGCGCTCGAGCCCCTTGACCGCGGGGGCGGACTTGGCGTGGCGAGTGGTGCCTTGGCGGAGGAGGTAAGCCTCGCCCCGACCGAGTGGCGCCGCTACGGCGACCGACCCGTCGCCCAGAACGACCTCGCCACCGCCCTCGGGGATGTCGAATGGGCTCGGGTGCGCCAGCTCGGCACCATCGAGCACGTAGCCGTCGCGGTCCACGAGCAGATCTGTGCTCCTCGTCATGAAATCGCTGTAGCGACGTCTCAGCCGAGCGTCCCTGTCGCGCCGGGCATCCAAGAGGCACTGCTCGATCGTCCTGGCAGCGGTGGTCACGAGCTCCAGGCTCCGTGGATGCGCGATCTTCCAGAGGCTCGAGAGGTCGATCAGTCCGACCGTCTGGCCGGACACCGGGTCGTGCACCGGAGCGCCGGAGCAGACCCACTGGTGATGGCGTTCGTTGAAGTGCTCGAAGGCGAACACCTGGAAGGCGTGGTCTGCGGCCAGCGCAGTCCCGATCCCGTTCGTGCCGTCGGCTGCCTCGCTGTACCGCGCGCCCTCGACGAGATTCATGCTCGGCGGCACGCTCCTTCAGCCACTCGTCGCCCACTCGGTGCAGGACGAGCCCCGACGCATCGGTCACGACGACCATGCTTCGCGACTCCTCGGCCACCTTCCGGAGCTGCTCCGTGAGGACGTGGGTGAGCGACCCGAGCGGATGCTCGAACCAGCGCTCGAGCACCTCCGACTCGTCGGCCTCGATCGGGGCCAGCAAGTCGGTCGGATCGAGGCCTGTGGCAAGCGAGCGCCGCCACGACTCGACGATCGTCGGTCGCAGTCCTGCCGTGGCTCCGGGTGGGAGCTCGGGGCCGAGTGCGCCGTCGGCGAGCAGACGCTCCCAGCTTCTCTGCAGCTGTCGAGCGCGCCTCAGCGGATCCGTCTCCGCTCCGACAGCCGCCCACTGCGACGTCATGGCTCTGCGATGATATCCCTCTCGACCGGGCCGGCCGGACCTTCCGGCGCAGGTTGCGAGCCGGCGGTCGGTGACGGCTTCAGCTCGGCCGGCAACTCGACAGCGATCTGCGTCCCCTCGCCTGGCCGGCTCGAGACGCGAATCGAGCCGCCGAGCGCTTCGACGCGGTCAGTGAGGCCTACCAGACCGGAGCCGCGCGCAGCATCGGCTCCACCCACGCCGTCGTCGCGAACCGACAGGAACAGGCACCCGTCGCGCTGATCGAGCGAGACGTCGATGCGCGACGCTTCCGAATGCTTGGCCGCGTTCGCCAGAGCTTCGGAGGCAACGAAGTAGGCCGCGACCTCGATCTCTTCCTCGAGCCGTACATCGGCTGTGATGTCGAGGTCGCAGGGAATCGCGGAACGGTGCGCAAGCGCTTGCAAAGCTGGGCCGAGACCTCCCTTGGAAAGGATCGCCGGATGGATACCGCGGGAGATCTCCTGCAGATCTTCGACTGCAGCCAGGAGCCCTGCAGCGACGCCTGACAGCTGCGCGCGGAGATCGTCTCGCTCGGGAGGGAGGTCTGCCTCCGCGGCGCGAACCGCCAATCCGAGCGAAACCAGCCGCTGCTGCGTGCCGTCGTGGAGGTCGCGCTCGATCTGCCGGCGCGTCTCATCCGATGCGGCGACGATTCGTCGGCGCGAAGCGGCGAGCTCGGACCTGCTTTCCGCATTCGCGACGGCGGTGGCGACGAGCTCCGTGAACTTGTCCAGTCGCTCCTCGGTGTCGACGGGGAGCGCGTCTTTGCGCGAGACCATGACGGCGCCCCAGAGACGACCCTCCACCATGATCGGGCTCGCGACAGTCGAGACGACACCCAGGCGGGCCAGCATGTCGGCCAGTGCGGCAGACCTCTCTCGAAGCCTCTCATCGACGCGCACAGAACGTCCCGATTGAAAGACGCGCACCGCCGTCAGGGGATCCTCTAGTGCCCAGCGCGTTCCGACCTCGACTCCTTGCATCCCTTTCCCAAGCGCGACGGCGACGAGTGCCGGCTGGTCGTCATCGAACCTGCCGACGGTTGTCAGATCCGTACCGAACAGCCGGCCGACCTCCTCGATGACGACCGCGAAGATCTCTTCGGGCTGCAGCCCCTGGGCCACCAGCGTGGCGATTCGCCGCAACGTCGCCTGCTCGGAAGCAACGTGCTCGAGCGCGTGTCGCGCCTCGGCGTTCGCCACTGCGGTCGCGACGAGATCGGTGAACTGGCCGAGACGCGCCTCCGACCGTTCGGGAATCGGCTCCGGATCGGTCGAGATCGCGATGATCACGCCCCACAGGCGGCCCTCGACGGTCATCGGTGCGCCAATGGCCGACCGGAAGCCTGCACTCCGTGCCGTGCGTGCGATCTCGCCCTCCAGGTTGCTGTAGTCGTCGATGCGCGCGGCGCGCCCAGCCCGCGCCACCATCGCCATCACGCTCGGGTCGTCGAGCGACCACGTGCTCCCTGCCGGAAACGGATGGTCGCCCGACGCGGCAATCACCGTCCCCGTCGCATCTCCGTCGTAGCGGACGAGCTCGATCCGCTCCAACCCGAGGAGGCTCGAGACCTCGTCGACGACGGCCGTGAAGACATGCTCCGGTGCGGCGCCGCCTGCGACGAGCGTGGCGACTCGTCCGAGCGCCCTCTGTTCGTCGCCGAAGCGGCGCACCTCGTCGTGCGCCTGCGCGTTCGCGACTGCGGTCGCGACCAGGTCCGTGAACGCGGCCAACCGCTCTTCTGCGCCGGCCGGAAACGGCTCCACCCGCTGCGTGGCGACGAGCATGACGCCCCAAAGTCGCCCTTCCACGATGACCGGGGCGGCGATCGACGAGCTCCAGCCGAAGCGGCGCGCGATGTCGGCTGCCTCCCCCGTGGCGTCGTCGTACCCTTCGACACGGGCGGGCTTGCCCGTCTCCGCGACGAGCGTCAAGACGTTGTGGCCGCCGATGACCGAGCGGGTCCCGACGGGAACCCCGACAGGAGACGCGCTCCAGCTACCAATGGCCGTCGCAGCGCCGTCGGCGTCGTAGCGGCCGAGAACCGTGATGTCGGTGTCGAGCAACTTGGCAACCTCCGTCGCAACTGCCTCGAAGACCTCGGTGGACGGAGCGTCACGGGCGACGAGCGTCGCCACCCGCCGCAGCGCAGCTTGTTCGCTCTCGCTGCGGCGTCGCTCGGTGACATCGCGCCCGACGCCGTACATCACGCGCTCCTCGGCGACAGGCATCACCGCCCACTCGATCCACTTGTACGAGCCGTCCTTGCAAACAATCCGGTTCTCGAACGCAAGAGCCGTCGCACCTCCCACCACGCGACCTGCCTCCTGGTCGGTGCGCTCGCGGTCGTCCGGGTGGACGAACTCCATGAACGGCTGCGCCAGCGCCTCGCGCTCGGTGTAACCGAGAACCGCCTCGACGGCCGGATTCACACGCTTCCAGTAACCGTCGAAGCCTGCCAGGATGACCATCTCCGGAGAGAGCGTGAAGAACCGCTCGACCTCACGCAGCGCACGCCTGCGCCGCTCCGTCGTGACGGCCAGCGCGCCGGTGACGGCGGCGAGGGCCAGCCCGCCGGCAAGCACGAGCACTCCGTCGCGTGCGGAGTCGATCAGCGTCACCGCGAACGCACCGGCGATCACCGCAATCACCACCAAAACAGGCGCGATCAAGCGCAAACGCACGTCGACCTCCTTCAGCTCAGGAGCATTGTGCTCCTCGCTGAGTAACGCTGCTGCTGAATCTCGCTCAGCCGCGAATCGACTCTTACTACGTCCTTTGCGCAACCGCTCGGCGGCGACGCCGATGCCGCCAGACGGCCGGCCCACGGACGATTGAGGCGTCCGATAACCCAACGAAGGGAGGACGCAATGTCCTTGGACAACGATCTGGCGACGAACGTCAGCGACGAGCTCTTCTGGGATCCGAAGCTGGACAACTCCGCAATCGCGGTTTCCGCGGACGGCGGGAGCATCACACTCCGCGGCACAGTGGGGAGCCTGCGCGAGAAGCGCGAGGCGAAGAAGGCCGCCGAGCGGGTGTTCGGCGTGATCTCGGTCGACAACCAGCTCCAGGTGAAGCTGATGGACGACGACAAGCGCGCGGACGCCGACCTTCGCGGCGACGTGCTCCAGGCGCTCATGCTGGACAGCCTCGTGCCCACGACCGTGGACGCGAAGGTCGACGAGGGCTTCGTCACCCTCACCGGTAGCGCCGACTGGCAGTACCAGCGTGACGAGGCGGACTTCGTCGCCGCCAACATCGTCGGTGCGCTCGATGTCCTCGACGAGATCGAGCTCAACGAACCGACGCCGTACGCCGGCGACGTCCAGGAGTCGATCAAGAAGGCGTTCAAGCGGAACGCGAGGATCGACGCGGACGACCTGGACATCTCGACCGACAACGGCACCGTGACCATCGACGGCAACGTCAGCTCATGGGCCGAGCACGACGAGGCGATCGACACTGCCTGGGCGGCGCCGGGCGTCACGTCGGTGAACGACGAGATGACGGTCGCGTACTGACGAAGCGCTGCGGCAGCGACGCGGGCGGCATCACATGCTGCCCGCGCCGCTTAGCGCGCGACCACGTGCCGCCGTTCCTCTGTCTCATTGGTCTCGAACGTGCGAGCAACCAGGCATCGTCGAGCGCCAGCCCCGGACGGTTCTGACCGCCGCGCGGTCGTCAGCGCTTCGACCGCGCGCGCCAGGAACGTCGCAAGGCCGAGCAGGGCGTTCGAGTCACGGCGGCGGCAGCAGGGCCTCGAGATCGTCGGCGAACCGTGCGAGGCCTTCCTCGTCGAGCGTGAATGTGGTGGCGCCGAGGACGTCGAGCCCGTCGAGGACGACCATGGGCGCCTGCGCGTGATAGGCGGCGAGCGCACGCATCACATGCACCAGGCGTGCCAAGACGTCCGCTCCGCTCTCGGCGGACGCGCGCGAGGCGAGCAGCGGCTCTTCCTCCGTGAGGACCCAGCGGCCGCCGGCGGCATAGCCGGCGGTCTCGCGGGCCGTCTCCGAAGGGCTGATCAGTGCGAGGTCGATCTCGAGCGGTGACTGGAGCACCGCCTGCCGCGCGGCCTCCGGGTCCAAAGAGGAGACGAAGATGAACGTGCGCGCCATGTCCGAATGGTGTCACCCCAGCTGCGCCGTGTCAGCGGCACCCTCGCCGAACAGTTGCGGGAACCGCTCGCGCGGGGGAGCGATCCTCCCCCGCGCTTGTGCGATGGTCAGTTCGAGGGTTGGGGCTTCCGCTGCTTCGCGGGCGCGAGCATGCGCTTCAGATTGTGCTCGACCAACCACTTGCCGCCGACTGCGAAGACAACCTGGGCGATGCCGGTGACGAGCGCGAACGCTGCGATCAGCGCCAGCGTGACAAGCGCGCCGGCCCCGGGCCGAGCGAACATCACGATCCCGAACAGGATCGAGACCAGGCCGCCGAGAATCATCACCGCGGTGTCGCCGCCGTCGATCGGCAGGTAGAACGCGCCGAAGATCGCGATGATCCCGAGCGCGATGGCATATGCGCCGATCACGTAGAGAAGTGCGAGCGCGGAGATGCTTGGCCACACCAACACGATGATGCCGACCGCGATGCCGAGGAGGCTGCTGAGGAGCAACCAGCCGCGTTCGTCCTTCACTTGCGAAGCGAACGAGTAGTAAAGCCCGACGACTCCGGTTGCAAGCGCGTACGCGCCGACGAGGATCGTGAGGGCGAAGAGACTGATGCCGGGCCAGAGGAGGATCACGACGCCCAGAGCGATCGAGAGCAGGCCGTTCAGGCCTAGCGCCCATCGCATCTTCGTCAGCTGTGTTCCTGCCATCTTCTCGACCCGATCGAGAACGGGTTCCATCTGATTACCTCCCGCTTGGGCTATTCGACGAACCGACTGTCGCGGCGTCGCCCGCGTCCGGAATCGGAGAGGCGGCGGATCCCGTGCGTGAACTCCGCAGCTTGCCGTAGCGATGCCGAAACAGCGCATAGGCGATCCCGCCGGCGGGAAGTGGGAGCCAGTAGGCGACGAGCCGGTACAGGAGCGTCGCGGTCAGTGCGTCCTGCGCGGGAACGCCGGCAAGGGTCAACGTCCCGACGAGCCCTGCTTCGACGAAGCCGACACCGCCGGGTGTGAACGGGATCAGGGCGAGCAGCTGGGCGGCGACGTACGCGAGCACGACGAGCGACGGACGCGGCGATGCGCCGACGGCGCGCAGGGCGCACAACAGCGCGAGATAGTCGAATCCCGTGTTGCCGGCCGCGGCGACCGTGGCAGCGCGCCACCGCTTGCCGACCGTCGAGCGGATGAAATCCCGGTCGGCGATGAACTCTCGCGGCAGCCCGCTCACCGGATGTCGGCGGCGGACCGTGCGGTTGAGGAGCCACTGAGCGGCGCGGCCGGCAAGCTCGAGCGGCTCGTCGAAGAGGAACGCCGCCGCTGCGCCAGCCAGCAGGGCCGCGAGCACCGCGATGCCGAGATACGCGGCGGTGGCGAGGTCGTGGCTCACAGGGACACCGCCGAGGATCGCCGGCAGCGCCAGGATGGGCAACGCGAGCGTGGTCGCGATCTGGAGGAGCGTCGAGGTCCCGAACGCCGCCGTCGCCTCGCCGGTGTCGATTCCGGCCCGGCGGAGCATCGAGACGGTGAAGGCAGTCGCAGTCGCGCCTCCGCCGGGAAGTATCCGGCCGACGAGGTTCCCGCTGAGCTGCGCCGAGGCGACAGGGAACCAGGCGCGCGTCCGCAGGGCGATCCGGTCGAGCTCCCAGAGGCAGACGAAACTCGCCGCCTCGCACAAGACCACGAGCAGGGCGAACCACCATTCGACGTGCTCCAACGCGCGCCAGGAAGACGCCACCGCGAGCAGGCTCGGAAGGATCAGGTAGAGCGAGATCCCGGTGATCGCCAGGACAAGGCCCGTGCGGGCCCGCTTCCACGTTGCCGGTTTCTGCACGCCCCGAGTCTCGCCCGCGCCCGCGCCGGCGCCATCAGTGCGTGTCCTGACGCGTTGCCGTTTTCGCGCAGTGCTTCAGCGATCTCGCCGATGCCGGGCAGCGGTGACCGGCGCAGAGTGTCGCTCATGCTCCCGCTCTCAGATAGCCCCTACCCCTGCACCGTCGACCACGCCTTTCGTGGTCGCGCGCCTGCGGCCTGACGCCCCATGCAGGGTCGGAGCATCGCGATGACGAAGCCGACCAAGGGGCCGGAGCCGAGCCCGGCATCAGCGAGCGCGCCCGACCCGATGCGCACAGCGGCCCGGGCCGCGGTCGGAGTGATCGCGGTCACCGCAATCGCCTTCGGTCTCTGGAAGGTACGGAGCATCATCATCCTGCTGCTGCTCGCGCTCACGTTCGCGGCGGCGATGCGCCCCGGCGTCGAGTGGTTCCGCCGCCAGAAGGTGCCCGAGCCGCTGGCGATCCTCTTCTTCTTCGTCCTCGTCCTGGGGCTCATCGGCATCTTCTTCTGGGTCGCCGTGCCGCCCGCACTGGACCAGCTCGAGCAAGCGCTCGCGCAACGCAACGTCGGCGGCGCAACGGTTGGTCATTCCACCGGCATCCAGCATGATGTGCTGGCCTCGGTCGACAAACAGCTCCGTAACCTGCCGTCCGGGAGTGCAATCCTCCACCCAGTCGCTTCATACGGTCACAAGGCGACCGACGCGGTCGTCGCGATCTTCTTCACGCTCGCGGCAACCTGGTACTGGGTCTCCGAACGGGATCGCATGATCGACCTGCTCACGAGGCTCGCCCCGGAGCCGAAGCGAGCGAAGGTACGCCAGACGTATCTCGAGATCGATCGGCGGCTCGGCTCGTACACGCGGCTGAAGTTCTTGATGGTCATCGCGATCGGTCTCGTGCTCTCGGCCGGCTTCTACCTCGTCGGACTCCACTACTGGCTGCTCGTCGGCGGCTTCGTCAGCCTCGTCGAGATCATCCCCGTGATCGGTCCGCTCATCGGCGTAGCTCTCGTAGTCGCGGTCGGTCTCCCGCAGTCGCTCCACGTCGTCGCCCTTTCGCTCGTCGTACTGGTCGCCGTCCGCGAGATCCAGAGCTACGTCGTCAACCCGCGCCTGATGGGGCGCTCGGTCGGCCTCTCGCCGCTCGTGACACTCGTCTCCGTCTCGGTCGTGGGCATCCTCTTCGGCGCCTTCGCGGTGATCCTGGCCATTCCGGTGACTTCCGCGGTGGCCACCCTGATCGACGTGCTCGTTCTCGACCACGAGGCGCCGGCCGCGCCACCGGGGCGCGCGCTCGCGACCGCAACGGACGGCACCGCCCCGCGCGCTCCAGCCTGAGCCGATTACGCGGCGCGCTTTCCGCAGCCGTTCGGCGGTTGCACCGATGCCGTTCGGCGGGGACGGCCGGATCATCGTCTTCACCGGTGGTTCGAGGGCACGGAGCTCTCGGCCGGAGGACGAAAGGAGTCGAAATGTCAGACTACGATCTGGAGGGCTCGGTCACCGACGAGCTCTTCTGGGACCCCAAGGTCGACAGCGCTGCGATCGCGGTTTCGGCGGAGGATGGGGTGGTGACGCTGCGCGGAACGGTCGGCAGCTTCAGGCAGAAGCGCGAGGCAAAGCACGACGCCGAGCGCGTCTTCGGCGTCAAGAGCGTCAACAACGACCTCGAGGTTCGGATCATGAACCAGGATCGCCGCGACGACGCCGACCTGCGCGGCGCCGTGCTGCAGGCGCTGACGCTGGACAGCCTCGTGCCTTCGACGATCGATGCCAAGGTCGACGACGGCGTGGTCACGCTCACCGGATCGGCCAACTGGCAGTTCGAGCGCGACGAGGCGGAGTTCGTGGCCGCCAATCTCCTCGGCGTCATGTCGGTCGACGATGAGATCGACCTCGTTCCGCCGGCGCCGAGCGCAAGCGACGTCCAGCACTCCATCAAGAAGGCGATGGAGCGCAACGCCAAGCTCGATGCCGACAGCCTGTCGGTCGACAGCTCGAACGGGACGATCACGCTCCATGGAACGGTGAGCTCCTGGGCCGACCACGACGAGGCGGTCGCCGCCGCCTGGGCTGCCCCGGGCATCACGGACGTCAAGGATCGCATCCTCGTCGCGTACTGAGGCAGAGGGCGGCACGGGTCGACCGATTCGTGCCGCCCATCCCTACGGCCCAGCATTCGAGCAGCTGCGCACTTCGCGCAGCGACTCGGGGCTAGCGCTGATGCGATCGCCGACGCCTGCAGCGACGCTTGAGTCATGTCGTCGGAGCGCTTGATTCCGTTTGCCAATACGCGAGCTGTGGCGCGCTAGGGATGGCCGCGATCTCTCGCAGGAACAATCTGTTGTCGCGCCTGAAGGCTGACGAGCCGAACCCGGCGCTCCTCGAGCACGCTCGCAAGCGTGCCGAGAGTGTGCAGAACCGGATCGCAGACCGAATCACCGACTTCGCCGGCTCGATGGCGTTCGTGTACATCCACGTCGTCTGGTTCGGCTTGTGGATCGGCCTAGGCGTCGAGAAGTACCCGTACGGCCTCCTGACGATGATCGTCTCGCTCGAGGCGATCTTCCTCTCGACCTTCGTGATGATCAGCCAGAACCGAGCCGACGTCAAACGCCAGGTAATCGCCGACCAGCAATGGCAGACGGTCAAGGAAGAGGACCGCCAGAACGAGGAGCTGCTCAAGCTCTCGAATCAGATTCTGGAGTTGACGAAGGCGATCCACGCCTATGCGAGTGCCGGCCCGGAAGGCGCAAAGTCGGCAAGCTCTTGAGCGCCTGGCCGCCGAGCCTCGCTCTCGAGCGCACATGCCCGGTCCGGTGAGACGCAAGCGCTCCAAGGGTCAGGAAGCGCCGATAGTGATCAGTCCGCGCGACGTCGCGAGGCTGTTCCGACAGATCTTCAAGAGCTCGAGGAGGAAGCAGACATGACCGAGCAGCGACGGACGACCAGCGACGAAGCCGAGCGCGTCGGTGACGCGATCGGCGTGACCGAGGTTCACGGCAATCACCGCGCGACGCTCGAGAGCATCCTCCGCCATCCGGCGAGCGGCAACATCGAGTGGCGCGAGGTCAAGTCGCTGCTCGAGGCACTAGGGGCGGCGACCGAGGAGCACAACGGCAAGCTCAAGGTCACCCTGGGCGGCGAAACCGAGGTGCTGGAACCGCCGCGCGGCAAGGACATCGACGTACAGCAGATCGTCGACCTCCGGCGAATGCTCACACGCGCCCGGGTGACGAAGGGCGACGGTGGAAGCTGAGATGCACGATCGTCAAGCCAACGGGGCACGAGCTCTTCGCGCGTATAGCGTCGTCGACGGCGGCGACATCGTCGGGATCATGCAGCGGGGCGGTGCGATGGTCCGGATCCCCGCTTGGACGGTCGTCGGCGACCACCTCATCCTCGGAGCGCATCCGGCCGACACGATGCCGCCGAACGTCGACGTGATTGCGAACGTCGATTCGTTCTGCTTCTACGACGTTCCTGCCGGCGCCTTCTACATGCATTGCTCGTATCCGGATACGAACGGGATTCCGGACTCGACCGAGCTCCACGTTGCCGCGACCTTTCTGAACGATCTGCGAGCCGCCGGCAAGACCGTCCTTGTCCATTGCCGCCTCGGCCTGAACCGATCGGCTCTCCTGGTCGGACTGATGTTGATCGACGAGGGCTACAGGGCCAAGGACGCGATCGAGCTGATGCGCCGGCTGCGAAGTCCGTACGTTCTCGAGAACGCGACGTTCGAGCATTACCTCCTCTCCGAAGACACGGCAAGTCGTGCAAAGGCGGATGCTGCATCCCGAACGGCGGCTGCGCGACGCGCGTCCGATCAGACTCCGCACGTCGGCGGAGCGGCCTCCCACCAGCTGAGCGCGCTGCATCCTCGACTGTGCCGTCGAGGCGAGCGCGTCAGTCGTCGTCGAGCACCTCGCGCAGCTTGCGCGCGAAGGCTTCGGGTTGACCGGCGTATCCGAACTCGCCGCCGAGGAACCCGCCGTGGTGGCTCGGGAACACGATCGCCTCCTGACCGAGCAGGCTCAGCGGTGGCGACCGCTGTGCGTCCGGTGAACGTGTCCAGCGACTCCTCGCCTACGGCGATGACGATGCGCGTCGGCGCCGAGGCCAGCGCGTCGACGTCGGGCGATAGCTGCTGACCGCCCAGGACCGATCGGATAGCAGCGGGTCGTCGCGGGAGCCATCGTCCTCGGCCGGCATCCCGAAGTCGGCGGGATCCGCCGCAGCTTGCGCGAAGTACTCGTCGGTGAACTCGCCTCGCCACGAGGTCATCGCGATGAAGGCCGCCATGCCGGCGCCCGAACCCTTGGCCTCGTACGCGTCGCGAACGGCGGCGCGGGCGCGCTCGGCCGCCGCGGCGTCGGAGAGCACACGCGATCAGCGGTGGCTCGTGGGCCACCAGGGTTGTCACGTCGTCGGGATAGGCCGCCACGAGCGCGAGCGCGGTCACCGCACCGCCACTGCTAGCGAACATCTCGACCGGGCCGGCGCCGAGCGCCTCGATGACGGCGTGTACGTCGTCCGCCTGAACCGTGGGCGCATTGTCGACCCGGCCGTCCTTG
This sequence comes from uncultured Actinomycetes bacterium, assembly GCA_963738205.1. Classification (GTDB taxonomy): domain Bacteria; phylum Actinomycetota; class Thermoleophilia; order Gaiellales; family Gaiellaceae; genus DATFQE01. The sequence goes on along the minus strand of CAVTVQ010000007.1, from coordinate 60,932 downwards.
CGAACGCTGCGGCCGAGGCCGCGCGGGTCATAGGTGACCACGGTCCGGTCCGGGAAATGCGACGCCAACGTGTCGAAGCCGCTGGCGTCCATCGGCTGACCGATCATGAACAGCGGTGGGCGTACGTCGGCGGTGGGCAACGGGCCACGGACGTCATAGGCGATGTCTGCCCCGGCGGTTTCGAGCATGTGCGTTGTCATGCCACTACGACTGCTCCCCCGTCGAAAACTCATCGGGCCCTTGCCGAGGGTACGGCGAGGCTGACGTCTCGGACCGTCGATCCCTCCTTACCATGCTCGGGCGCGTCCGGCCTTTCGGAGCAAGCGGGAACGAGGCAGTGCCCGCCTAAGGAAGTCCGCACAACTGTCGTCACACGGCTCACGACGCCGTGTGGGAGACTCAGCTCGCTCGGCCCGCCGGGCCGAGCGGGAGAAAGGACGCTTGGATGGGTTGCCTGTTCCTGCTGATCGCAGCCCTCTCGCCGCGGCTGGCGGTGCTGCTGACGTGGATCTTCACGCCCTGGGTCGATCGCGCCTTCGGTCCGATCATCTGGCCGATCCTCGGCATCATCTTCCTCCCGTGGACGACGCTCATCTACGTGCTCCTTTGGAACACGGGTGGGCGCGGCGTCACCAGCTGGGAATGGATCTTCGTGATCCTGGCCGTGTTCGCCGACTTGGCCTCACTACGGTGGGGGCGCATACGGGCGGCGGCGGCGCCGCCTACTGAACGCGACTGCTGCCGCGACCGTCCAGCCACTCCTTCGGCCGGCATGCGCTACGCCGCAGTAGGCGGTCCGAACCAGGTCGCTAGCGCGTCAGCAAGCCCCAGCTGGGTCAGGTCTCCCACCCAGGCGACATATCCGTCGGGCCGAATCAACACGGCGGCGGGAGCACTGACCGCCCCGATCGCCGGAAGCTCCCACGGGCCGGCGTAGTCGGCGTCGATCAGCTGAACCCGATCTGCCCAGGGAGTGATGTCGACGCCACCGGGCTCACCGAGGTCGAGTAGCACCGGCCGGGCATCGTGCAGCAAGGCGAAGACCCGCAGCGGACCCTTGGCGGTGACCAGGTCGAGATCGGGCATGCGGCGCCCGAGCAGCGGGTGTCCCTCGCCGAGGTCGTAATGAATGTCCAGACCGGACATCATCGCGGCGAATCGTTTACGTGGCTCGTCCATGCTCAGCAGCTCGGACACGGTGTCGCGCAACGCCTCGATGCGATCGTCGGGGCGCATGAGCGCGACTTGCGCCATCGTGTTGCGCAGCACGCGGGCAGCGACCGGGTGGCGTTCGGCATGGTAGGTATCGAGCAGGCTCTCCGGCGCTGTCCGCTGGACCACCTGGGCCAGCTTCCAGCCCAGATTCACCGCATCCTGCACACCAGTGTTGAGGCCCTGTCCACCGACCGGGGAATGGACGTGCGCCGCATCGCCGGCCAGCAGGACCCGTCCCGCGCGGTAGGCCGCGGCCTGCCGGGTCATGTCGGTGAACCTGGTGATCCAGGTGGGACTGTGGATCCCGTAGTCGCTCCCGTAGACGGCGATGAGGCCCTCGCTGAGATCGCGCAGGGTGGGCTCGCTCGTGCCGACCTCGGACTCGGTCAGCATGACCCCGACCGTCCCCCCTGGCTTGTAGACCACCTCGCCGTCCTTGATCTCGTACTCGACCTTGCCCAGGGCATGCATGCCCGAGGGAGTGCGGCGGATGCCCAACTCCGGCTCCTCGACCATCTCGACCTCGGCGAGCAGGGCGCTCGTCGTCGGATCCCAGCCGGGGAACTCGATGCCGGCTGCTTTACGGACCAGGCTTCGTCCTCCGTCGCAGCCGACGAGATACTCCGCCCGCAGCGACTGGCCGTCGGACAGCTCGACGTCGACCCCGGTCTCGTCCTGCGCGAAACCCGTCACCTCACGTCCGCGATAGATCGAAACCGGCAGCTCGCCGACCCAGCCGGCCAGTATGCGCTCGATGTGGTTCTGCCACAGCCCGAGCCCGTAGGGGTGCCGGGTGGGAAAGCCGCTGATGTCCAGCGTGGTGCCGGCGAACCCCGCGACCTGGGCGACCTGTCCCTCCGAGAGGAACCGATCCGCGATTCCGCGCTGATCCAGGACCTCGATCGTGCGTGAGTGCAGACCGCCCGCGCGCGAGCCGGGCAGGTCCTGGCTGGCGCGCCGCTCGACAATGGCGACGTCGACGCCCGCCAAGGCCAGCTCGCCCGCCAACATCAGCCCTGTTGGACCTCCTCCGGCGATCACCACCGCATGCGCGGTCATCGCCGCAGTCCGGCCAGCACCATCAGTTCGACGTCTCCGCGCGACCGCACGTCGACAACAACACACGCATTTCGCCACTCCCATTTCCGTAGGTCATTGCCCTCAGCGGACGAGTATGCGGCACGACCCGTGGCTTGCCGCAAGGCTCAGCCGGTCATCGATCCCCCACGGTGGATTCGGCCGTGTTCATGACCGGTCGCCGGGCCGGACCGGGTGGGCGGAGATGATCATCTGGTCGGGGTCGTAGATCGCTTTGACCTCGCGCAGCCGCTCGTGGGAGCGGCGTGGGAGCGCGGCCTGTGCTTCGGCGGAGGTCTCGAGGAAGTTGTAGTAGTCGTAGTCGGCGCGCCACTCGCTGAGTGCGCCTTTGAGGGCTTGCGCGTGTGCGCGCACGGGCTCGCGGAGTGCGGGCGTGGGTGCGACCCCGGCGGCGTACATCAGGTAGGTGCCGTCGATTCTGGGTTGGGCGCCTGCGTCGGGGCTCTCGTGAGCGAGCGCGCCGCCGAGGTGCCGGAGCTCGATGCTCAGCAGCGGGGTCTCGGCGTCCGGACCGGTCAAGGCGATCAGGGTGTCGATCGCGGTGGCCGGGGCGTCGGCGAGCAGCATCCCGTCCCCCTCGACCGCCAGCGGCTGCTCGGGGTCCATGTTGAGTTGTTGGAGGGCTGGGGCGGGGATCGTCGAGAAGGTGTCGATCTCCGGGCCGAGTTCACGAAGCGGGCGAAGTAGCTCGGCGCCTGTCACACCGTCGCCCAGGTAGGCGGCCTCGACCAGCACGAACGATCGGCCGCGGAGGAGCGCGGGGAGCTCGGGTAGTGGCGGCACGCGCAGGATGCGGGCGATCGAGGTGAGCTCGTCCGGCGCGGTGCCGGTCCACTGGCGCCATGCGTGCAGCACGTCGGTGCTGCGCTCGATCGGGAAGAACAGGACGCCGGCGTACAGCTCGCGGACGGGGTAGAGCGTCATCTCGAGGGCGGTCACCACGCCGACGCTGCCGCCGCCGCCTCTGACGGCCCAGAACAGGTCGGGCTCGTGGTTTGCGTCGGCGCGTCCGAGGCGGCCGTCCGGAGTGACGAGCTCGACCGCGGTCACGCTGTTGGCGGCGAGACCGTAGCGGCGGGCCAGCCAGCCGAGCCCGCCGCCGAGCGTGTAGCCGGTCACGCCGACGTTCGGAGAGCTTCCCGCGAGCGCGGCCAAACCGTGGGCACCGGCCGGGACGGTCACGTCCTGCCATTCGGCGCCTGCTTCCATGCGGGCAGTGCGAGTGACGGGGTTGATGTCCACACGCCGCATGCGCGATGTCTTGAGCAGGATCGCGTCCTGGAGCGGCTCGAGCGGCGGGGAGCCGTGGCCGGTGCTCTGCGGTGCGATGCGCAACCCCTGGGAGCGGGCAAACCGCACCGCCTGCGCGACATCGGCAGCGGACTGGGCGAACACGACGGCGGCGGGCCTCTGGTCGACGGCGAGGTTCCACGCCTGGCGCGCTTCGTCGTAGCCGGGGTCGCCCGGGACGAAAACGTCACCGGCGACGGCGCCCTGCAGACCTTCCGTGCTGCGGTGGGTGATCGTGTGCGACGTGTCCAATATCTCCTCCAATGAGCTCGGTGTGCCACCGATGACGGTGCCGGACGCGTCGCGTCGTAGCCAGAGCCGCGCGCATCCTGGGCACGTCAGGGACAGGCTGTGCTCGGCCGGGCGGCGTATCGTTTCGACATGCCGTCGGGTACGGCTCTTGGCGAGTACTTGCGCGCGCGGCGCGAGCTGGTGCGTCCCGAGGACGTGAACATTCGTACGGTCGGGCGCCGGCGCGTCTCAGGACTTCGGCGTGAGGAGCTGGCGATGCTCGCCGGCATCAGTTCCGATTACTACATACGGCTGGAACAGGGCCGTGACCATCACCCCTCCGCACAGGTCCTCGACGCGCTCGCCCGGGCGCTGCAGCTCGACGACGACGCAACCGCTCACCTGCACGCGCTCTCGCAGCCACCCGCGATCCGGTCCCATCCCGACGAGCCCGAGCGGGCTCCGGCCTCGGTCGAGCGGCTGATCGCCTTGTGGACGAATACGCCCGCGTATGTCCAGGGCCGCCACCTGGACGTCCTCGCCGCGAATGCGCTCGTCACGGCGCTCTCGCCAGTGTTCGCTCCTGGTGTCAACCTCGTACGGGCCGTGTTCCTCGACCCCGAACTGCGCGAGTCATTCCACGACTGGGACGGTCTCGCCCACGCTGCGGCTGCCCGCCTGCGCGCGCTCGTCGGTCCCGACGTCGACGATCCTCAGCTCGCCGAGCTTGTGGGCGAACTGTCTGTGCGGAGCGATGAATTCCGACAGCTCTGGGCGCGCCATGACATCGATGCCACGGCGCCGCACATCTTCGGTCTCGACCATCCGCTCGTCGGCCCCGTGACCCTGAAGCCGGAGCGTTTCGCCGTTGTCGGAACCGAAGCCCAGGTTCTTGTCGTCCACCATGCGGAGCCCGGGAGCTCCTCCGCGCGGGCACTGAATCTCTTGGCCGGGATGCTCACCGGCGACGAGCGCCGTCACGCCCGGCAGCGCCACCAGTAGCCCAGTCGCCTAAGGTGGTCATCGCGACATCGTCGCGACCGGCGTGAGTTGAGTTGAGTTCACAACTTCATCGCGGTTTTGCGCAGGAGATCAGCGTCCCCGCCGATTCGTGCGTCGTCCGTTTCGCAGATGCTTCATCAATGGCACACGACATTTCCAAGCGGATTGCGCCGTTCATCGAGCCGTTCCGAGTGAGCCCAGGCTCGAGCGTGGAGCTGGCGAGAGACTTCGATCCCGGCTTCGAGGCGGGGATCGAGAAGAAGAAAGACGGTGCGGACCTCTTGAAGGAGGGGATCGAGCTGCTGACGGAGTACCAGGCGCGGCTCGCAGCCCAGGACACACACGGCGTCCTGGTCGTTCTGCAGGCACTCGATGCCGCAGGCAAGGACGGGACGATCCGCCACGTTATGAGCGGCGTCAATCCTCAGGGTGTGCGCGTCGAGAGCTTCAAGGTCCCATCAGCACGCGAGCTCGACCAGGACTTCCTCCGCCGCTATCAGAAGCGGTTGCCGTCTCGCGGAGAGATCGGCATCTTCAACCGGTCGCACTATGAGGAGGTGCTCGTCGTCCGGGTCCATCCAGAGAACCTCGAGCGCCAGAAGCTCCCTGCCGAGACGCGCGGGCAGCACGTCTGGAAACGCAGGTACGAAGCGATCAACGACTGGGAGCGGTACCTATCCGAGAACGGGTTCCGGATCGTCAAGGTCTTTCTGAACCTGTCGAAGGAGGAGCAGCGCCGCCGCTTCCTGCGACGCATCGATCTCCCCGATCACAACTGGAAGTTCTCCTCACACGATGTGGAGGAGCGTCAGTCATGGGACGCCTACCAGGAGGCGTTTTCGGAGATGTTCAGTCACACGAGCACGGCATGGGCGCCGTGGTACGTGATCCCGGCCGACCGCAAGTGGTTTGCGCGCATCGCGGCCGCAGCCGTCATCGCGCACGCGCTGATCGAAATCGATCCGCAGTACCCACGGCTCACCGACCAGGCACTGCACGACCTCGAGCAGGCGAAGCTCCAGCTGGAAGCCGAGGCGCCGAGTGGGGCGGCTGGGGATCCGTTCGAGGCGGGCGAGAGCGGAGGAAACCGGGCGAACGGCGACGGAGCGGTCCCCGTCACACAGGCCGGGACACCTGCCCAGCAGGAAGGCTGAGCGTGGCCGCCAGCTTCGTGGCAGCCATCGACCACGGCACGAGCAGCACCCGTTGCATCCTCTTCGACGCGCGAGGCGTCCCCGTTGCGACGGAACAGCGCGAGCAGACGATGCACTACCCGCAGCCGGGCCGGGTCGAGCTCGACATGGACGAGGTCTGGCAGCGCACCCAGGAGTGCATTCACGGGGCGCTCAAGTCGGCGGGCGCCTCCCGCGGGGACGTGGCGGGGATCGGCATCTCGAACGAGCGTGAGACTGTCGTCCTCTGGGATCGACGGACTGGGCGCGCGGTTGCGCCCGCGATCACCTGGCAGGACATGCGCACGGCCGCCGCCGCGGACGCGCTCGCGGCCGACGGAGGCATCGATCGGTTTCAGCAGCGCACGGGCCTGCCGATCTCGACGTACTCGTCTGCCCTGAAGCTTTCGTGGCTGCTCGACCAAGAGCCGACCAGGCGGGATGCGGCACGACGTGGCGATCTGTTGTTTGGCACACCGGACACGTGGCTCCTGTGGAACCTCACCGGCGGCCCGAACGGCGGGGTGCACGCGACGGATCCGACGAATGCGAGCCGGACTCTCCTGATGAACCTACACACGCTCGAGTGGGACGACGAGCTCCTCGAGAGCATGAAGATCCCGCGTGCGCTCCTTCCCGAGATCCGCTCTTCGAGCGAGGTGTACGGGGCCGCTGCGGGCGACCTGTCCGGCGTGCCCGTCGCGGGCGTGCTCGGCGACCAGCAGGCATCACTGTTCGGCCACACGTGCTTCGACCACGGTGACATGAAGAACACGTACGGCACGGGGGCCTTCCTGCTCTTCACGCTCGGGAAGGAGCCGGTGATGTCCGAGCACGGCTTGATCACCACCGTCGCGTGGAAGCTCGGCGATGCGGAGCCGGTCTACGCACTCGAAGGCTCAGTGGCTGTTGCCGGCGCACTGATCCAGTGGTTGCGCGACAACCTCGGAATCATCGACGACGCTCGTGAGGTCGAGGCGCTTGCACGCTCTGTCGAAGGCTCGGAGGGTGTGGTCTTCGTTCCCGCATTCTCCGGCCTGTTTGCACCGTATTGGCGTAACGACGCGCGCGGTGTGATCGTGGGCCTCACGCGCTTTGCCAACAAGGGGCATATCGCGCGCGCAGCGCTGGAGGCAACGGCGTACCAAACGTACGACCTGGTGGAGGCCATGCTCGCCGACACGGGAGTCGCTCGGCTCGGAGAGTTGCGAGTCGACGGGGGCATGACTAAAAACGATCTGCTGATGCAGTTTCAGGCCGACGTTCTCGGGTCCCCCGTCGGGGTTCCCGCCGTCACCGAGATCACCGCGACCGGCGCCGCCTACGCCGCAGGGCTCGCGACCGGGTTCTGGTCGGGGCTGGACGAGCTGCGTGCGAATTACACGATCACACGGCGCTGGCAGTCCCAGATGGACTCGGACGAGCGCGCTGATGGTGTCGCCGCGTGGCGCAGGGCCGTCGATCGCACGCTGGGCCCGGCCGGCACCGAGCGGGACAAGGACGGAGCCCTGCGCCCTGAGCCCAGCGGCTGACGACAAGCCACGCTTCGGCGAGACAGGTCTCCTTGGCTCGCTTTCGTACGTGTCGCGTTCGGGCGTGTCTGCGAGTGCGAGGACGGTATGGGTCGCCCTCGGCGCCAATTTCCTCGTCGGCGTGGCGAAGTCGATTGCGGCCGTGGTGACCGGGTCGGCGTCGATGCTGGCGGAGGCCGCGCACTCCTGGGCGGACACCGGTAACGAGATTTTCCTGCTCGTAGCCAACCGGCGGTCATCCCGAGCGCCCGACCGTGCGCATCCACTCGGCTACGGACGCGAGGCGTACGTCTGGGCGCTGCTCGCGGCGCTCGGCCTGTTCGTGGCCGGCGCCGCCGTTTCGGTCACCCACGGAATCCAGGAGCTGATCACGCCCGAGCCGGCGAGTGACTTTGTCGTCGGCTACGTGGTGCTGGCGCTCTCCTTCGTGCTCGAGGGGGTCTCCTTTCTGCGGTCGTTCCGTCAAGCCAGACCCACGGCCGAATTGTTGGGTCGTGACGTGATCGAGGAGGTGATGGCCACGTCCGATCCGACGCTCCGAGCGGTCTTCTTCGAGGACTCCGCCGCTCTGATCGGCCTCGTCATCGCGGCGGTCGGCCTGGCGGCGCATCAGGCGACGGGTTCCTCGACGCCCGACGCCGTCGGCTCCATCCTCGTCGGCGTGCTCCTCGCCGTGGTCGCGCTTGTGCTGATCAACCGGAATCGTCAGTTCCTGGTCGGCGAGGAGGTCGACCCCCGCGTTCGTGCCGCCGCGATCGGGGCGCTGCTCGAGATGCCCGAGGTCGCCCGGGTGACCTATCTACGGCTGGAGATCGTCGGGCCGCGCATCGCCTACGTCATCGGCGATGTCGATCTCGTCGGAGACGACACCGAGTCGCACGTCGCAGTCCGGCTACGGGCGCTCGAGGCGCGGATCAGCGCCTCCGCGGCGGTGGCGGGTGCCGTGCTGAGCCTGTCGGCGCCCGACGAACCGTCGCTCTCGCCCTGAACAGCTGGACTCCTCGTGCGGTCAGCGAGGCTCGCACGCTGGTCGGGCGCCTGAGCGAACGCGGGGCTAGCTGAGCTTCGCGAGCAGGGCGCGCATCCGGCCGATCTCAATCTCCTGGTCGGCCTGCACATGGCGTGCGAAGGCGTCGACGGCCGGCTCCACACCGCCGTTCGCCTCATAGAGCTGCGCGACCATCGTCAGCGCGCCCTGGTGGTGGTGGATCATCGAGCGGACGAAGAGACGGTCGAACTTTGGGGCGTTCGCCGCCCGGAGCCGGGAGAGCTGGGCGACCGTCAGCATGCCCGGCATGAGGCGCCCGCCCGGCCCGTGAGCGTGCCCGTGAGGGATGTGCGCGGTGGGCGCGACCTCACCGCGCTCCTCGAGCCAGTCCTGCATCAGCTCGATCTCGCTCCGCTGGGAGATGTCCATGCGCCTGGCGAGCAGGGCGACGTCTCGGCGGTTGCTTCGCCGCGGCACGTAGCTCGTCATCAGGAGCGCCTGCGCGTGGTGGTGGATCATGCCCTGCATGAAGTCGACGTCCGCGACCGTGTGCGCGGGCGTCTTCAGCTCCCGGAGCTCGTCGGCCGACAGCGTTCGCGACGGCTGGCCGGGAGCGCGCGGCTGGACGATGTTCGGCGGGATCTCGCCCGTCGCGTCTGCGCCGCCGTTCCACGCCAGCCAGCCCGCGACAGCGACGATGACCGGCAACACGGCGAAGGCGGCCAGGACCCAGATGCGCTTGCGGTTAGCCGTGGCTATCACGGGGTATAGGATCACGTATTCCAGGCAGGTGCCGTCCTACACCTGGAGGTGTGTACATGGGGGGATATCTCGCCACACCGGCACGGAGGCTCGTTGCCGTTGTCGGTGTCACGATCGTGCTTGCCGGCGTCCTGGCGACGGCGGCGGCCACGCAGCAACCGTCGACGACTGACCCGCGCGTCGGTCTGAGTCCGGGGCTCGACGAAGCGGGCGTTGCCGCGACCGGCCTCGAGTTGCTCGCTCACCGCAACAAGCCGGCCGGATTCTTCGACCCGAACAATCCCGGCTCCTTCGGCTTCGTCAACTCCGACCTCGCGTTCCAGGGGAACTTCGCGTTCGTCGGGAACTTCAACGGGTTCCAGATCTACGACATCTCCGATCCCGCGAACCCGACGCTTCGCACCGCCGTCGTCTGCCCGGGCGGCCAGGGCGAGGTCTCGGTCCACGGGAACCTGCTGTTCATGTCCGTGGAGGAGTCTCGTGGCCGCGTCGACTGCGGCACGAATCCCGCGGTCGGGACGCGGTTCCAGGGAGTCCGGATCTTCGACATCTCGAACCTCGACTCCCCCGTTCAGGTCGCCGCGGTGCAGACCTGCCGCGGATCGCACACGCACACCCTGCTGAAGAGCCCGGCGGACGACGCGAACCTGTACGTCTACGTGTCGGGAACCGCCGGGGTCAGGCCCGCATCGACGCTGGCCGGCTGCGTGAACGCTCCGGCGACGAATCCGGACACGTCGCTCTGGCGCATCGAGGTGATCAGGGTGCCGCTCGCGGCGCCGCAGAATGCAGCAGTCGTCAACATGCCGCGGCTGTTCGCCGACTCCGCGACTGGTGCGATCAACGGGCTGCAGAACGCGCCGCCCACGCCGCTGCACCCATCCGGGATGAACTGGGGGCCGACGCCGATCACCGATGCCTGCCACGACATCACGACCTATCCCGCGATCGGGCTCGCGGCCGGGGCGTGTGAGGGGAACGGACTGCTGCTCGACATCAGCGACCCGGCGAACCCGGTCCGGATCGACGCCGTCGCCGACCCGAACTACGCGTACTGGCACGGCGCGACCTTCTCGAACGACGGGACGAAAGTCGTCTTCACCGACGAGTGGGGCGGCGGTACGGGGGCGCGCTGCCGCGCGACCGACCAACTCAACTGGGGCGCCAACGCGATCTTCGACATCGTCGACCGCAAGCTGGTGTTTCGGAGCTACTACAAGATGCCGGCAGTCCAGACGAACCAGGAGAACTGCGTCGCGCACCTGCCGTCGCTGGTCCCGGTGCCCGGCCGCGACATCCTGGTGCAGGCCTGGTACCAGGCCGGGGCCTCGGTGATGGACTTCACCGACTCGGCCAACCCGAAGGAGATCGCGTACTACGACCGCGGCCCGATCAGCGGGACGTCGCTCGTGCTCGGCGGTCTCTGGTCGGCCTACTACTACGACGGCGCCGTGTACGGCTCCGAGATCGCCCGCGGCTTCGACGCCTGGAGGTTCATCCCGAACGCCGAGCTCTCGCAGAACGAGATCGACGCCGCGGCCGAAGTGGAGATGGACCGGCTGACGCCGCAGCACCAGCCGAAGCTCGTCAACCGCCTGCCGAGCTTCGCCGTGGCGCGCTCGTACGTCGACCAGCTCGTGCGGGCAGACGAGATCGACGTGCAGACCCGCGTGCAGGTCACGAACGCCATCGACCGGGCCGAGCGGTTCAGGACGGGCCGGCAGGGACAGGCCGCGAGGGACCGGCTGCGCTTCCTCGCGAACCGGCTCGAGGGCGAGCAGTACGAGAACCTGCGCGAAGCGCTCCTCGCGCTCGCGAACGCGTAGCCGATCGGGGAGGGGCGTCCGCTGGACGCCTCTCCCTGGTCTCGTTCCGCGGCTAGCGGTTTTCGGCGCCCGCTCGAAGCGAGGCAGATCGTTTACTCCGTGTTAGGGCTCCACGCTGTGTAATCCATTGAGGCAACACGCCGTCGTGCGGGCCCCGCTGATCCTCGGCTGCTCGGACGCGGCGACCTAGTGCACTAGTCTCTGGCAGACGATGAGCAGCAGCGGCGTGAGCGCTCACAGTCCAGCCACTCCCGAACGAACCGATTTCATCCGCGAGATCGTCGCCGCCGATGTGCGTGAGGGCAGAGTCGGGGACGTCGTGACGCGGTTCCCGCCCGAGCCGAACGGATACCTCCACATCGGCCACCCGAAGTCGATCGCGCTCAACTTCGGGATCGCGCAGGAGTTCGGCGGGCGCTGCCACCTCCGCTTCGACGACACGAACCCGATCAAGGAAGAGCAGGAATACATCGACGCGATCCAGGAAGACATCCGCTGGCTCGGCTTCGACTGGGGCGAGCATCTCTACTACGCCTCCGACTACTTCCATCAGCTCTACGACTGGGCGCTCGACCTGATCAAGGCCGGCAAGGCCTACGTCGACGACCTCTCCGCTGACGAGATCCGCGAGCACCGCGGAACCTTCACCCAGCCTGGCAAGAACAGCCCTTGGCGCGATCGTTCGATCGAGGAGAATCTCGACCTGTTCGAGCGCATGCGCGTGGGGGAGTTTCCGGACGGCGCCAGGGTGCTCAGGGCAAAGATCGACATGGCTTCGCCCAACCTCAACATGCGCGACCCGGTGCTGTACCGGATCTTGCACGCGACACACCCGCGGACCGGCGACCAGTGGTGCATCTATCCGCTCTACGACTTCGCCCACGGCCAGTCGGATGCGATCGAGGGCATCACCCACTCCATCTGCACGCTCGAGTTCGAGGATCACCGGCCGCTCTACGACTGGCTGATCGAGAACCTGCCGGTGCCTTCGCGCCCGCGCCAGTACGAGTTCGCCCGCCTCAACCTCACGTACACCGTGCTCTCGAAGCGGTTCCTAGGGCGGCTCGTGAACGAGGGCCACGTACGAGGCTGGGACGATCCGCGGATGCCCACCGTCTCGGCGCTGCGCCGGCGCGGCTTCCCGCCCGAGGGAGTGCGCAACTTCGTGGACGCGGTCGGCGTGGGAGGCAAGGGTCACAGCGCCGTCGAGATCGAGATGCTCGAGCATGAGGTCAGAGATGTGCTGAACCGGACGGCGCCCCGACGCTTTGCGGTCCTACGTCCGCTCAGGCTCGTGATCGACAACTACCCCGTGGGGCAGGTCGAGGAGATGGAGGCCGTCAACAACCCGGAAGATCCCTCGGCCGGGAGGCGCAACGTGCCTTTCGCGCGCGAGCTCTGGATCGAGCGTGACGACTTTATGGAGAGTCCGCCGCGCAAGTTCTTCCGCCTCGCCCCGGGCCGCGAGGTGCGCCTCCGCTACGCCTACTTCGTGACCTGCACCGACGTGGTGAAGGACGAAACCGGCGAGATCGCGGAGCTCCGCTGCACCTACGACCCCGAGACGCATGGCGGCGACGCTCCGGACGGGCGCCGGCCCAAAGCGACTTTGCACTGGCTCTCGTCCGAGCACGCCGTGCCGGCCGAAGTCCGTCTCTACGACCGCCTCTTCACCCGCCCCGATCCCGGCGCTGACGGCGACCCCTTCGCTGACATCAACCCCAACTCGGAGACGGTGCTCACAGAGTGCCTGGTCGAGCCTGCGCTCACGCAGCTGTCGGTCGGCGAGACCGTGCAGTTCGAGCGCCTCGGTTATTTTTCCCCGGACCCCGACTCGAAGGCCGGGCGACTCGTCTTCAACCGCACACTCGGTCTCAAGGACAGCTGGGCCAGGCTCCAGACCTAGCGCTGCTGCGAGGTGCGGGTGAAGTCCGACCACTGGCGGCGAGTACGGAGAGAGGAACGTGTTATGCGATCGGCCGCCGGTCGTCAGTCGCCGAGCGGCGTGGCGGCAGCTGGGCCGAGCGATGGGCGACGGCTCGGGCGCTCGTTCAGCCTGAGCTCATCGCTCTCGAGCTCAGGCTCGCGTGACATCTCACCCCGGATCCTGAGCTCGTCCGCGTCCTCCTGGGCTCGCGCCTCGAGCGTGATGCGGCGGGTGAGGACGGTGGCGCGTTCCTGGAGGCGGTGCACCTCGACAAGGTCATTCGCCCGGAGTGCGGCCGCGCTCCGCTCGTAGGCGCCGCCGGTGCTGAAGAGATGGGTGAGCTTGAGCATGAGCGCGACCAGGTCGATGGCGATCAGAAACGCAAGGAAGAACTCGACGTACTTCTTCACGGAGGGACTTGCCTTCACGACGCGGTCGAGCGCCGCTTGGCGGGCGAGGAAGTCGCGGTCGGCCTTGATCGCGGCGACCCGGTTCGCGATCTGGCTGCTCTCAGCGGCCCGCCAGACTGTGATCTTGCGACGGTTCGCGGCGATCGTCGCGGCGATCTGGGGACGTGCGAGCTTCAGCTCCGCTGCGGCGGCCGCCGCCCGGCGGGAGTTGCGCCTGTAGTAGGGCCCGCGGCCGAGCTTGTGGGTCTGCGAGCAGCTCGCAAGACCGGCCTCGCAGTCGGCGAGGAAGCGGCTGTTCGTGACCTGGCGCTGGAGGCGCGTCTCCTTGGCCTGCGCCGCCGCGATCTCCTTCTGCGCCGCAGCGATCTTTGCGCCGTACGTGCGCGTGATCTCGTCCGTCGCCTCGTGGATCCGCGTTGTCGTGGTCTTGCTGAGCTCGTCGTTGATCGACCCGCTGTAGATCACCTGCGCCATCGGCAGCCCGATCACGAGTGCGATCGCGAGCGAGAGCACGAGGCGAGGGATCGTGAGCACGAGGTTCCACGCCCAGCTCGTGCCGAAGCTCTTCAGGACGAGGCGCTCGATCAGGCAGTAGAGGACGGCCCAGAGCGGGAGCACCCACAGGACGCTCGTGATCGACGTGCTCCACCACTGGCTGGCCGCGACGGTCATCCCGAAGCCGCTGACGACCGCCATCCCGGCGACCCACATACCCAGCCCGTTGAGGAAACTCGCCTCGCTGGGCACGTTCCGGAGGACGAAGCCGTCGCCTCCCGCAAGCCACGCCCACCCGGCGCGCACGCGTCGACGCGACGCCGCGCCGGTCATCGCGGCGTCAATCGTCTCTCCTCCGTCCGTGGTCGAGGCAGCAGTCACGCGAAGAACAGAAGACGCACGATCGGCCGATGAGTTGGCGCCGCGCTCGGGTTTCTTAGAGGCTTCTTACTCGAGCGCAGGGGCGTCGTTCCCGTAGAACTCCGGGCATGGCCGCAGCGGAGGCAGTGCTCGTCGACGCCGGTGGGCGCGATTTGCGCGTGTCTAGCGCCGATCGCGTGATCTTCCCGATGACCGAGCGCTCAGGCGCCGTCACCAAGCTCGACATCGTCAAGTACTACCTCGCCGTTGGCGACGGCATCATGCGCGCGCTCGAGCGGCGGCCAACGACGCTCGAGCGCTGGCCCAAGGGCGTGCATCCGGGCATCGTCGTCTCGACGCGCGAGAAGGGCGGCGGCGACGCCTTCTTTCAGAAGCGCATTCCAAAAGGAGCTCCGGACTACGTGCGGACCGCGCGGATCCAGTTCCCATCGGGTCGACACGCGGATGAGATCTGTCCCACGGAGGTGGCCGTCGTCGCCTGGGCGGCCCAGATGGGCACGATCACGTTTCATCCGTGGCCCGTTCGCAGCGACGACGTCGACCATCCCGACGAGCTGCGCATCGACTTGGATCCGCAGCCAGGCATGGACTTCGCCGACGCCGTGCGCGTCGCCGGTGAGGCACGCGTGCTCTTGGAGGAGCTTGGCTATACAGGTTTCCCGAAGACCTCAGGAGGCCGAGGTGTCCACATCTACGTCCGGATCGCGCGCCGCTGGACGTTCACGGACGTTCGCCACGCCGCGATCGCTTTCGGGCGCGAGCTCGAGCGGCGTCTACCCGGCCAGGTCACGACCAAGTGGTGGAAGGAGGAGCGCGGCGAGCGCATCTTCATCGACTACAACCAGAACGCCCGCGATCGCACGATTGCCTCGGCTTACAGCGTCCGGCCGAAGGAGGGCGCGCCGGTCTCTGCACCGATCACGTGGGACGAGCTCGCCGAAGTCGCGCCTGAGGACTTCACGGTCGCGACCATGCCCGCGCGCTTTGCCGAGGTGGGCGATCGCCACGCGACGATCGACGAAGCCGTCCACTCGTTGCAGCCGCTACTGGACATGTACGAGAACGACGCCGCCGAGGGGCGGGAGGACATGCCGTACCCACCCGACTATCCGAAGATGCCGGGAGAGCCAAAGCGCGTTCAGCCCTCGCGCGATCGTGAGCGCCCGCGGTAAACCCGCGTGGGCCTTACGGCGACTGCGGCAGCATGCGCGAGCCGCGCGTCGTCACCGGAGCGGAGGGCGGCGGCACGACTGGCCCGATGTCCCCGTCTGGCGCCTCGTCCAGGTCGACGATCACCGGCGCGTGGTCGCTAGGCCCCCTGCCCTTGCGGGCCTGCCGGTCCACCCAAGCCGCCCGGACACGGCCGGCGACCGTCTCGCCGGCCAATACCAGATCGATCCGCATCCCGAGGTCCTGATGGAACATCCCCGCCCGGTAGTCCCAGTAGGTGAACACCCGCTCGTTCGGCCAGCGCTCGCGCACGACGTCATGCAAGCCGAGCGCCTGGAGCTCCGCGAGGGCTGCCCGCTCGAGCGGGGTGACGTGGGTCTTTCCGACGTAGGCCTCGGGATCGAACACATCGTCGTCGGTCGGTGCGATGTTCATGTCGCCACATACGACCGTCGCCTCCGGGCCGGCGGCAACCATCTCCCGCAGCGAAGCCAGCCAGGCGAGCTTGTACCGGTAGTGCTCCGAGTCCGGCACGCGCCCGTTCGGCACGTACACCGAGATCACCCGGATCCCGCTGCACGTAGCAGAGACCGCGCGCGACTCTGGACGTGGGAAGCCCGGCTCGCCGGCGAGTCCCAACACCACATCGTCAAGACCCGCACGCGAGAGGATCGCGACGCCATTCCACGTCGCCTCGCCGTGAACTGCGACGGCGTACCCGCGGTCTCGGAGCTCGTCGCCGAGCAGCTCGAGGAACGCATCGTCGGCGAGCTTCGTCTCCTGCAAGCAGACCACGTCTGGCCACCGCTCATCCAGCCAAGGCAGCAGCCGCGGCACGCGCTGCTTGATCGAGTTGACGTTCCAGGTCGCGACTCGCACCGACCAACGGTACCCGCACCGCCGACGGCGGCCCTCGCTCAACCGAGTGCCTGCGCCGCGTCCGCTCCCACTGCTCGGACTTCCACGCCACATCGTCACCTGGTGATTCCGCTCTCCGTGTCTACTGGAGTCCCTCGTGGATGATTCGGCACCATGCCCCAGCAGACCCTGCACACGGAGCGGCTCAAGCTGCTGCCACTCGCCGACGAGCACCTCGAGTGGGAGGTCGAGCTCGACTCGGATGCGGAGGTGATGCGCTACCTCAGCGGCCGGCCCAGCACATGCGAGGAGGTCGAGGCCGGCCACGCGCGGCGGATGGCGTCCGCGCAGAAGGTGGACGGGCTCGGCTTCTGGGTCGGCCTGGTCGACGACGAGTTCGTCGGCTGGTGGACCCTTCAGCCCGCCCACGGCCCCGATCAGCCGGACGACCCGGGCGTGGCCGACCTGGGCTACCGGCTGCTCCGACGTCACTGGCGCAAAGGTCTCGCCTCCGAGGCAGCGCGGGAGCTCGTGCGCTACGGCTTCGACGACGTCGGGCTCGACCGGATCATCGCGCAGACCCTCAGCGCCAACGCGGGCTCGCGGGCCGTGATGGAGCGGGTCGGTCTCAGCTACGTGCGGGCCTTCCCCACCTCCATGACCTGGCCTGTCGAGGGCGTCGAGGAGGGCGAAGTCGAGTACGAGCTGACGCGCGAGCAGTGGCAGCGCCGCAGGACCTCGGCCTCGCCGGCTCGGTGAGTTCGTTCAAGCTTCCGCGTCGAGTTGTCGGCGCGCCTCTGCGTTGGCGTTGTGCTCCGACTCGGACACCTTCGGCCACCGCAGATCGAGGTCGCGGATCGTCTCGACGAGGAGCCGCACCACCAGGGCCTGGGTAAGCCATTTGTGGTCTGCCGGGATCACGTACCACGGCGCCCACGGCGTCGAGGTGGCGGTCAGCGCGGCCTCGAAGGCGGCCATGTACTCGTCCCAGCGGCTCCGCTCGGCGACGTCGGCCGCATTGAACTTCCACTCCTTGTGGGGCGTATCGAGCCGAGCGAGGAAGCGCCGCTTCTGCTCGGCCTTGGAGACGTTGAGGAACAGCTTGACGATCTTCGTCCCGTTCCGGTCGAGGTGCCGCTCGAAGGCGTTGATGTCCTCGTAGCGCTCCTCCCAGATCTGCGGGCCCGCCGGTGCGCTGGGCAGTCGCTGGCTCCCGAGCCACTCGGGATGCACGCGTAGCGCGACGACCTCTTCATAGTGCGAGCGGTTGAAGATGCCGATCCGTCCGCGCTCGGGAAGACCCTGCGAGATCCGCCACAGGAAGTCGTGGTCGAGCTCCTCTGCGGATGGCGCCCTGAAGGAGACCACCTGAACGCCCTGCGGGTTGACGCCCGTCATCACGTGCGCGATCGCGCTGTCCTTCCCGGCGGCGTCCATTGCCTGCAAGACAACGAGCAGTGCGTATGTGTCGCTCGCCCAGAGCAGCTCTTGCGCCTCGGAGAGGTCTTCGACTCCTCGAACCAACACCGCCTTCGCCTCATCCTTGAGCTCGTCCTGCGAGAGCCCTTCGAAATCGGGGCCTCCGTTCCAGCCGGGATCTCGGTCGGCGATGGCCGCCCGAACCCCCGGCGTCACCACCAGCTGCTCGATGATCCGTTCCTTCCTGTCCATCTGCTAGCCGACCCCGGCCGGGATGATCATCCCTCGGTGGCTGCGCCGGTCGAAAAGCTTCACGAGCTCCGCGATCGCGAGGTAGACGATCGGCCCGAGCAGGCAGATCCCCCACTGCGAGCTCGTCAGGGAAACCGTGTCGAAGATGCGCTGCAGGAAATTCAGCTCCGTCACGAGGAAGGTCAGCACAAGCGTCACTCCGATCAGCTGCACGAACCGCCGGTTCTCGAGCGTGTAGCGGCTGAAGACGGTCTGTGTCGGCTCGCGGACCTCGAGGGCGGCCACGATGTGCATCAGCGACAGCGTGGTCAGGCCCATCGTGGTGGCGATGGTGAGGTCGTAGCGATCCTCGCCCCAGGCGACGACTCCGAGTGCGATGACGGCCATGACGAGGGCTAGGCCGCCGAGCCGGATCGCGAGCGAGCGGTTCACGATCGGAGCGCTCGCGTCCCTGGGCCGCCGCTTCATGAGGCCGGGGACGGCCGCATCGAACCCCAGGCCGACCGCGAGCACCACGTCGATCGCGAAGTTGATCCAGAGGACCTGCAACGGCGTCAGCGGGGCGCCGTTGGCCACGGAGAAGGCCCCGGCGAGGACGAAGAGCAGGATGAACGCGCCCAGCTCGATCAGTTGGATCCGCACGTACTTCATCAGGTTGTCGTAGATCCCGCGGCCGCCCTCGACTGCCGACACGATCGTGGCGAAGTTGTCGTCCGTGAGGATCATGTCTGCGGCTTCCTTCGTCACCTCCGTGCCGGTGATCCCCATCGCGACGCCGATGTCGGAGCGCTTGAGCGCTGGGGCGTCGTTGACCCCGTCACCGGTCATCGCGACGACGTTGCCCTTGCGCTTCAGCATGTCGACGAGCCGGACCTTGTCCTCCGGAGCGACCCGGGCCACCACCCCGATCTCGCCCACCTGTGCGTCGAGCTCCTCGTCGCTGAGCGCCGCGAACTCCGTGCCGGTCAGGGCGCGGCCCTCGATCCCGAGCTGGTTCCCGATCGCGGCGGCAGTCGTGGCGTGGTCGCCGGTGATCATGCGGACCTGGATCCCTGCGTCCTTACAGAGCGCGATCGCGTCTCTCGCCTCCTTGCGCGGCGGGTCGACGATGCCGATCAGGGCGAGCAGCGTCACGTCCTGCACCTCCGCCAGCAGATCGCCGCCGGCGTCGAAGCTCGAGGGCTCGATGTCCCGTGTGGCCACGGCGAGCACTCGCAGGCCCTCGCCGGCGAGACGGTCGTTCTCGGCCAGGACGCGATCGAGGGCGCCCTCCGCGGGCACGGTTCCGCCGGCGGCGTCCCGGATCTGCGACGAGCGCGCGAGCAGCACGTCGGGCGCGCCCTTGACGAAGCAGCGCACGACCTTGCGGCCGTCGTCGTCCATTTCGTGGAACGTGGCCATGAACTTGTACTCGGAGTCGAACGGGACCTCGCCGACACGTGGGAGGCGGCGCCTCGTCTCGTCGACGTCGAGCCCTCCCTTCGCGGCCAGGACGACGAGCGCCGCCTCGGTCGGGTCGCCGACGATCTCCCCGTCACGCACCTCCGCGTCGTTGGCGAGGGCCATCGGGAGGAGGAATGGGTCGAGGGAGGTCTCCGTCTCGCCTGCGAGGCGGAGGATCTTGCCCTCGGTGGAGTAGCCCTCGCCCTCGATCGAGTAACGGCGCCCGACGACGATGAGCTCGCGCGCAGTCATCTGGTTGAGCGTCAGCGTGCCGGTCTTGTCGGAGCAGATTGCCGAGGTCGAGCCGAGCGTCTCCACCGACCGGAGCCGTTTCACGATCGCTCCCTTCGCCGCGAGCGCCTGCGTCCCGAGCGAGAGCATGGTCGTGACGACCGCGGGCAGGCCGGTCGGGATCGCAGCGATCGCCAGGGCGATGCCGATCGCGAACAGGTCGTCGAAGTCGTCGCCGTGGAGTAGCCCGAAGACGATCACGAGCGCCAGCGCGGCGGCGGCCATGATCGTGATCAGGACGGTCAGCTGGTCGAGCTGGCGCGTGAGCGGCGTCTTCTCCTGCTGAACCCCGGCCAGCATCCCCGAGATCTGCCCGACCTCAGTGGCCATTCCGGTCCCAGTCACCACCATCTCGCCTCGCCCGCGGGTCACCGTCGAGTTCATGTAGGCCATGTCGACGCGGTCGCCGAGCGGGACGTCCTCGCCTGGCACCGGCTCGACCGACTTCAGCACCGGGGTGCTCTCGCCGGTGAGGGCCGCCTCCTCGATCTCCAGCGTCGCGGCCACGATCAGGCGCCCGTCGGCGGGGACCTTGTCGCCCGCCTCGAAGGTGACGATGTCGCCCGGTACGAGCTCCTCGGCCGGGATGTCCGCCCGCTCGCCGCCTCGGCGGACATGTGCGTGGATCAGGAGCATCTTCTGGAGCGCGGCGACGCTCTCCGCGGCCTTCCCCTCCTGGTTGAGGCCCAGGACCGCGTTCAGCACGGTCAGGCCGATGATCACGACAGCGGTCGACCACTCCTGGAGCGCGAGGATGCTGACAATCGCGGCGCCGAGCAGGACGAGCTGCATCAGGTCGCGGTACTGCCGGAGGAACGCGTGCCAGCCCGGCTCCTTCTTCGCCTCCGCGAGCTTGTTCGGGCCGACCTCCGCCCGCCGCCGCTCGACCTCGGCAATGTCGAGACCGGACCGCGGTTCGACCTCGAGCCGTGCGCATGCCTCGTCCGCGGTCAGACCCTGCCAGCCTTCGTCCCGGCCGGCCTGCGGAGCCGCCTCGTCGACGGCGCTGACGCTCACGCGATCACGATCCCCGAGCAGCCTCACGCATTACGATGCGGAGCTTCCTACCTCCGAGTTCGCGACGATCGACTGGGGTCTCGGTGTCGTCGTTGCCGCTCCTCTCGAAGACCACGCTCAGATCCCTCCATGCCCGAGTGCTCCGACGGACAACCGCGGAGGGATTCTCCACGCGCCCCGAGCGCAAGGCAAATAGGAACCGAGCGCTCCGGCGCGCGTGCTCCCGCCGAGAGGTCAGCTCGGACCTGCAACCTCCTGCTTCTTTGAAGGAGCGTGCGCGGGCAGCCGCATTCGCGGCGATCTCGCCGCTGCTGTAACCGCCTTCCGGCCGCTCCGTTGCGCCTTTCTCGTTCTCAGGCGTACGATGCTCGTCCGCCGGTGATCTCCCCGGTCAGGAATAGTCCCGGAAAGGTTCACCGGTGGATCGTTTGTGAGTGAGAGCGTGCCGACGGGCACTCCTGACGAGGGAACAGCCAACCCGCGGCTCGCGCTGCTGCTGGCGATGGCGATGTTCGTGCTGGTCGTCGATACGTCGCTGATGAACGTCTCGATCTCGGCCGTTGTCGAGGATCTCGACACGACCGTGAGCAACGTTCAGGCCGCGATTGCGTTGGAGGCGCTGGTGTCCGCTGCGTTCATTCTGATCAGTAGCAAGGTCGGCGATCTGATCGGGCGCAAGCGGGCGTATGTGCTCGGGCTCGGGGCCTACGCAATCGGCGCCCTGGCGATGACGCTGACCCAGAGCCTGATCCCGATCATCGTCTTCTGGGCGATCATCGGCGGGCTCGGGGCGTCGCTGCTGCTGCCCGCGATGCAGTCCCTGATCCACGGGAACTTCGAGGGAGCGGCTCGGACGCGGACATACGCGCTGGTCGGAGCCGCTGCCGCGATCGCTGCCGCGGTCGGGCCGCTGCTCGGGGGCTTCGTGACGACGTTCCTCTCGTGGCGTGTCGGTTTTGGGCTCGAGGTCGTGGTGATCGCGGTCGTGTTGTCCCAGATCAAGCTCGTCCGCGACGTTGTCTACACGGGGCCGCGGCAGATCGACGTCGTCGGCGCGATCCTCAGCGTGCTCGGCATGGGCGGCCTCGTGCTTGGCATTCTCGTCTGGCAGGAAGGCGGCGAGTTCGTCGGATTGTTGATCGCGATCGGAGCGGCCGCGCTCGCGCTGCTCGCCTACTGGCTCGTGCGGCGCAAGCGGGCAGGGAAGCCGACGTTGCTCGACCCGGGCCTGTTTCGGTTCCCGCACTTCACGACCGGGATCTCCGGGCAGCTGCTGCAGAACGTCACGCTGGGCGGCGCGATGATCGCGCTCCCGATTTTCCTCCAGATGACACTCGAGTACAACGCGCTGGAAACGGGATTGACCCTCGCGCCGCTCTCGCTCAGCATGTTCGCTGTCGCGCTGCTCGCGGGACGCAGGTCCGGCCGGCGGCGCCCGAGCAACATTGTCCTGGTCGGATTTGCTCTGAGCACGGTCGGGTTGGCGCTGATCATCCCGTTCGTGCCTCGCACGGATTCCGGCTGGGCGCTGTTCGTCCCGTTGCTGATCACGGGCTCGGGGCTCGGCCTCCTTGTCTCGCAGCTGAACAACTACACCCTTTCCCCGATCGAGGAGGAGCGGGTCAGCGAAGCCGCAGGAGTGAACTCCGCGGCGGGCTCCTTCGGGCTCTCGTTCGGACTGGCGATGGCCGGCGGCATCCTGCTTGCCTTCCTCGCCTTCTCGTTCACCAACCAGACCGAAGACAGCGCGGTGATTCCACAGGCACAACAGCAGCAGATCGCCGACACCCTCGAAGACGACGCCGAGGTGTTGAGCAACGCGCAGCTCGAACCCCTCCTCGCCGACGAACCCGAAGCCGTGCAGGAAGAGATCCTCCGCATCAACGAGGAAGCACGGGACCGCTCCCTCCAGGTCGCCCTGCTCGTACCCGTCCTCGCAAGCCTCCTCGGTCTGCTCAACGCCTTCCGCATGAGACGCCTCCCCGACCCCACGCCGGCCAGCGTCGAGGGCGTAGCGCTCGGCTAGGCTCGATCGGCTTTCGCCGTTTCTAACCCCGCACGCGGTTCGCGAGCTGCGTGCGCGACTTCACGTCGAGAGGACCGGGTCCTGGCTCTCGCTCGATCGCTTGGACTGACGGACGTCCAGGTCTCCGCGACGCCGACGCCGGTCGAGGTCTCGCTCGGATCGCTCCCGCACCAGCGCACCTTCACCGTCCGCGTACGTCCCGCCGGTGTCGACCTGGACGCGATCGCCCGCCTTGACGACCTCGTCCAGGACGTGTCGCTGGGCGGCTTGATTCGTACGCCGCGCTAACGGCGCTTGACGACACAAGTCACGGCCGCTGGAACGTCCCTCGCCTTTGCTGCGGCCGGATCGCGCCAGGAATCGCTCGTCCGATCGGGATGATGCAACGGCGGCGGAGGGCTTGAACACTGAGGGCATGCCGGATCGTCGTCGAGCGCTGCGCCGCCTTGGACTCACCTGCGCGGGCCTCGCCGTGGTCGCCTCGGCCGGCTTCCTGCTCGCAGGCTGCGGGGGTGGCGACGGAAGCGCGGTGACGACCCGGACGGGCGCAACAGCCACGAGGCCGCCGGTGACGGAGACGCGACCGGCCGTCACCCAAACCAGGCCGAGTGAGACGACTCCGATCTCTCCTCCACCGGCGACGACGTCGCCGCCACCACCTCCTCCGCAGCCTCCACCTCCGCCACCGCCACCTCCTCCACCGCCTCCGCCGCCACCTCCGCCAACAACGGTCGCGGCTGCCGAGCCGTCGTCTACTAGCAGCACGCCCTGGGGTTGGATCGCCCTCGCAGTCGGCCTGGCAGTCGCATTGATAGTGGGGATCCTTCTCTGGAGACGTCGACGGGCCCACGCTGCTTCATGGTCCGCCCAGCTGGCCGATCTCTCCCGCCGCTCTCTCGTCGCGCTCGACGCCGTCGTCGCCGATGGCTCTGTAGTGACGGGCCAGATTCAGGCGCTCGCCGCCGAAGCGCGATCGCTCGCGACGAACGCTCCCGACGATCCGTCGAAAGGGGCGGCGGCCCCACTGCGAGACGCCCTCGACGAGCTCGCGCAGGCGCTCGAGGCCGACCGAACCCTCCGGTTCAGCTCGCCGCCCCCGAGTGCGGACCAGCTGTCGTACTCGACGGCTCTCATTCACCAGCACGTCGAGGCGCTCCAGCTCGTGCTTCGGACTCCGAGCCACGGCCCGCCTCCAGCCTGACTAGGTCGAGGGCGGCGGCTCGTCGTCCTTTCGCGGCTCACCGCTTGGCTCGAAGGCCGAGTTGCCGATCACCGCGCGATCGTGCTCGTCCGTCGACCGCGGGGGCTGCTCACGCCGCCAGCCCGAACGTAGGCGCTGAGTGGGCTCAGGCGACGATCTGCAGCTCGCGGGTTGTCGCGTTGAGGCGTCGTCCGCCGTCCTCGGCGACCGCGACGATGTCCTTGATCCGGACGCCGAAGCGGTCAGCGAGGCAAATGCCGGGCTCGACCGAGAAGCACCATGCCCGGCTGCAGCGGCTGGGTATCTCCCTCGACCATGTAGGGCGGCTCGTGCGTGGTCACACCGATGCCATGGCCGGTCCGGTGCAGGAATTGCTCGCCGTAGCCGGCTCCGGGGCGTCAACAGAACCCGGATCCGCGCGTCGTCCGTCCTCGCGTGGCCGCCGTGCCGGCCTCACCGGATCCAAGCTGGTCCAGCGCGCGGGCGCGTACTAGGCCGCAGATCCGGCCGGAGGTGCAGTCATGGATCGCGTCTCGCTCCAGTCGAGGATGAGCTTTCGTTCGGCGAAGAACCAGCGCCCGTCGATCTTGGCGAAGGTGTCGAGATAGCGGAGCGAGGCGATCATGATCTTGCGGTCGCCGTCTTCGGTGTAGACGTGGTGGGCGATCGTGTAGCTCTCTCCGGTCGCGCGGTCACCGTCGAGTGTCACCGTGCTCTGGCCGTTGAAGTGCGTCGTCACCTCGTAGCGGTTGAGGTCGTCGAACACGGGTGTGAGCGCGTCGCGTCCTTGCAGGACGTAGGTCGGCTCGCTGCCTTCGCCGTCCATGTAGACGGCGAAGACAGTGTCGGCGGTGAAGAGCGCCTTTTGCCCTCCGGCGTCGCGGCGGTCGGCGCAGTGTGCGTACGCGTCGAAGAGCTCCCGTAAGGCGAGCCGGTCGGCGGCCTCGACAGGACTGAGTTCTGCGTGGACGGCCATCAATGAACCTCCTCAAGGAGCGACGTGGGCTGACGCTTTCACTTCTCTGCCGACTCTTCGCTGGAAGAGTGAGACGTTGACGCCATTCGAGAACCCTGAATGGCCGAGGCGAGAAGAACGGCGAAGTCGCCTGCCTCGTCGGTCCACCAGCGTTGCACGGCGAGGCCGGCCGCCTCGAGCTCGTTGGCTAGTCGCCGTAGGTGGAACTTCGCACTAATCTCGGTGCGCATGAGCTCGGCCGCGTCGAAGGCGACCTCGAGCTCAAGCGCCTCGAGCCGCACGGTCTGCTCGCGCACCGATCGCACGAACATCTCCATCCATTCCGCCTCCCCGTTCCAGTGCGCGACGTGCTCGAACGCTGAGACGTCGAAGTTACCGTCGAGCTCCCGGTTCAGGACCCGGAGCACGTTGAGATTGAATTCGCGGGTCACGCCTGACGCGTCGTCGTAGGCTGCGACCAGCCGCGCGGGGCTCTTGACGAGATCGACGCCGAGCAGGAATGTGTCGCCGTCGCCGAGCGTCGCGGCGACGTCGTTCAGGAACCGTGCACGCTGTGTCGGCGGCAGGTTCCCGATCGTGCTGCCGAGGAACGCGAGTAGTCGTCGCCCGTTCGCCGGCAGAAGCGGAAGGTGGTATTCGAAGTCGCCGACCACGGCCAGGACCTCGAGGGCTGGGTACTCGCGCGCGAGGCTTTGCGCGCTTGCTCGCAACGTCTCCTCGCTCACGTCGAACGGTACGAACCGTCGCGGCGCGAGCGCATCGAGCAGGATGCGCGTCTTGTCCGACGTTCCGGACCCGAGCTCGATCAGCGTGGTCGCGTCCGTCATCGCGGCGATCTCGCCGGCGTGGCGCTCGAGGATCGAGCGCTCTGCGCGCGTCAAGTAGTACACGGGGAGCCGGGTGATCGTCTCGAAGAGCTCCGAACCGCGCTCGTCGTAGAACCACTTCGGCTGGAGCTCTTTCGGTGTCGCAGTCAGCCCGACGCGCACCTCCTCGCGCAGTTCCGCATTGCGCTCCTCCGCCGAGAAAAGCACGGCGATCTCGGCGGTTTGGTTGCGCGTTGCGCTCATGCGTCGGCCGCCAGTCGCACACCGCTGAAGAGCTGCCGCCGTCGCGGGTAGTCCCAGTTCCGGAACGTCACGCGTGCGACCAGCGAGTCGGTCGCCCACGAGCCGCCGCGCAGCACGCGATGCTCGTCGCCGAAGAAGACCTCGGAGTACTCGGCGTACGGAAACGCCGTGAACCCGGGGTAACCCGTGAAGGCGGACGATGTCCACTCCCAGACGTCGCCGAGCATGCAGTCGCATCCGACCCGGCTTGTCGCGCGCCGTGCGACCGGCAGCGGTCCGAACGATTCGCGCCCGAGATTCCCGTCGCCGTCGGAGTCAGCACCCTGGGCGGCCTTTTCCCATTCGGCCTCGGTCGGGAGCCGCTTGCCGGCCCACTCCGCGACGGCTTCAGCTTCGTAGAACGAGATGTGCTGGGCCGGTTCGGCGGGCGGCACCGGCTCTGAGCTCCCGAAGCGCCGCCTCACCC
This sequence comes from uncultured Actinomycetes bacterium, assembly GCA_963738205.1. GTDB lineage: Bacteria > Actinomycetota > Thermoleophilia > Gaiellales > Gaiellaceae > DATFQE01. Next base: position 34,414 of record CAVTVQ010000007.1, on the reverse strand, counting down.
AGCCTCCGCTGCCCCGCTGCCAACAGAGCGGCGCTTCGACACGCTCCTCCCGAAGCCATTGCCAGCCGTCGTCGCTCCAGTACCGCCGTTTGCGATAACCGCCGTCCTCGACGAACTCCGCGAAGCGCCCGTTCGTGACGGGGTGGCGCTCAACCCAGAATGCCGGCAGGTCAACGACGCGCGCCGGCTGCTCGTTGTCGTAAGCCCAAGGCTCCTTGATCGTCCCGAACGTGAATGGGCCGGCCGGAACGAGCACGTCCTCGGGCCTGGGCGGCGCCCGCAGATCGTCGTGGGGTGGTGTGGCGTACGCAGCGCTGGAGAGCTGCAGGGTTTGCAGGATCGTCTCCTGGTGCTGCAGCTCGTGCTGCAAGACGAGCCCGTACACATAAGCGCCGCGTAGGAGCGGATCGGAGTCCTCGAGCCGCACATCCTCGAGAACTCTGAGCGCGCGACGGCGCACGCTCGCGAGATAGGCACGGGCCTCCGGTGGTGTCAGGATCGGCAGCAGCGAGCGTTGTCCGCGCGGGTGCCGGAACGCGTCGTACACGTCGTCGAAGCGCTCGAGCAACGGCACATCGGTCGCGACGCGTCGAATCAGCCAGAGCTCCTCGAACCAGCCGATGTGGGCAAGGTCCCAGACGAGCGGCGACATGATCGGCGAGACCTGCGCGACCATCTGTTCGTCGTCGACCGGTTCGACGAGCCGCAGTGTCGCCTCACGTGCGCAGCTCAGCGCTGCCGCGAGCTCCCGCTTCGTCGGCGTCTCCTGCTGCACACCGGTTGTCGTGACGTCCTCCTTCGGCTCAGAGCGAGAGCGGCGAGGGCGGGATCCGCGTCGTTCCGCGAGGGCCGTCGAGCACGAATGCGACCTCGTCGATGTAGCACCAGCTCCAGTCCTCGCCCGGCTCGATCGAGCGGATGATCGGGTGCGACGTAGCGTGATGGTGCGCGGTCGCGTGGCGCTCAGGCGAGTCGTCGCAGCAGCCGACGTGGCCGCAGGTGAGGCAGATCCGCAGATGCAGCCACTTGCTGCCTTCGAGCAGGCAGTCTTCGCAGCCGTCGACTGACCCAGGGAGCTCGCGTAGAGCGACCTGGTCGAGATGGGTGCAGAGCTCGCTCATCCGACTCGAGCTGTCGGGCGCGCGAGGTGTTGATGGACGAACTGAACGGCCATCGATCCTTCGCCCACGGCTGCGGCGCAACGCTTGCTGGACCCGGACCGGACATCTCCGGAGGCGAAGATGCCCGGCACGCTTGTCTCGAGCAGGTAGTCGGCGCCTGCGGCGTCGCCCGTGAGGATGAAGCCGTCGGCGGCGCGTGCGACGGCGTCGTCGAGCCATTCCGTGCACGGTTCTGCGCCGAGGAAGAAGAACAGGGCCGAGAACTGCAGCTGCTCGCCGCTTTTCAGCGTGACCGCCTCGAGCTGCCCGTTCGCTCCGTGGAGGGCGGCGATCTCACTGCGGTCGCGGACGGCGACGCCGTAGCGGTCCAGTTCGTGGATGAGGTAGTCGGACATCGTTTCGGCCAGGTCGGCCCGGCGGTGGAGAAGCGTTACGAGCGCTCCGCCTCGGGCGAGCCAGACGGCGGCTTGCCCGGCGGAGTTGCCGCCGCCGACGACGGCAACACGCGAGGCGCCACACTGTTGCGCCTCGGGCGGGCCGGCCGCGTAGAACACGCTCACACCCTCGTAGTCCGCGAGATCGTCGAGGGGGAGCCGCCGGTAAGCGGCGCCGGTGGCGAGCACGACGGCGCGTGCGCCGATCTCGTGCCCTTCTTCGAGTCGTACGAGGTGTCGTCCGTTGCCCGGTTCGAGCCCGATGGCGCGGAAGGGGGTTGCCGGTCGTGCGCCGAACTTGCGCGCCTGGCTTACGGCGCGGCTCGTGAGCTCCGTGCCGCTGATGCCGGCGGGGAACCCGAGGTAGTTCTCGATCCGGCGCGACGATCCGGCCTGACCGCCGAGCGCCGTGCTCTCGACGATCAGCGTGTCGAGCCCCTCCGAAGCGCCGTAGACCGCGGTGGCGAGGCCGGCGGGGCCAGCGCCTACGACGAGCAGGTCGACGTCCTCGCGCGGCGCCAGCTCTCGGCCGACGCCGAGCGCGCGCAGCACCTCGCCTCGCGACGGGTGCTGCAGCTCGGTGCCGCCAGGGAGCCGAACAAGCGGGGGCTCCGCTCCGCCGGGCGGCTGGGCATCCTCCCAGCTGAACGGAAGCCGGTTGGCGCGGACGAAGTCCAGCATCTGCATCGTGGCTTCCGACGAGCGCGGCCCGACCACCTCGAGGCCGATCCCTTGGACGCGCTCGAGCGCCTCTCGTCGAGCGATGAACGTCGAGAGGACGAGGTCGCTGAGGGGTCCGTCGTCGAAGAGCAGTACGCGCAACGCGTCGCGGTCGACCGCGACGTAGCGCAGCGGCTTCGTCACGACCGCCGTCAGGAACACGGTCTGCCCGGACAGGAGGTTCAGTTCGCCGAGAAAGCTCGAAGCGCCGTGGCGGACGATCTCGTTGCCGGCCGCGTCCAGGATCGCCACCTCGCCTTCACGGATGGCGATGAACGGATACGCGCGATCGCCGACCCGGTACAGCACATCGCCGACGCCTGCGGTCAGCTCCTCGCCCAGCGCCACAAGCGTCGCCATCTGCGACCTGGACAGCGTGGGGATGGCCGGGACAGCCATGGATCGAGAGTAGCCGTGTGCTCGCAGTCTGTGTAAGGCGCGGCTCGGGCAAGACCGACAACATCCGCGGCGAGGTAGGCGAGGCCAGCGATCGCGTCGAGCCAGGTACAAGAGGAGCCGTTGCGTCCGCGCGCGACATCCAAAGTCAAGGCGATGATGATCGCGAGGGCCATGCACTCGTGCTGCTCCGTCGCGAGCAGCCGGACACTCGTTCGCCGTAGGCCAACGGGCCGGGCCTCACCGGTCCGACCCGTTTGTTCACTTCCGCTTCGCTGTGTTCCGGGTCGTCATGCCTTGGCGGGAGTGGGGCCGGCTGCGACGGCGGCCCGTGCCTGGTCGAGGTCGAGGAGCTGGCCGTTCAGGCCGCCGTTCTGGTGGAGGTCGCCGCCAGGGACCTCGATTCGTCCCGCGTCGGCTACGCCGCCCTCCTTGAGCGGGTCGAAGCCGGCGGCGCTGATCAGCCGTTCGATCGTCGCCGCCGCAAAGTCGTCATCGGTGGCGTAGAGCAGCACTGCCCGACGGGGCTCGCGGTTCGCGGCGCTTGCGAGCGCGTCGGCCCCGAGCGTGCCGAATGCCTTCACGTAGTGCGCACCGGTGGGAAGCATCGCGGCGACCACGGACCCCGCGGACTGGTCGTCGGGCAGCGTCCGCGACACCTCGCCGTTCTCGTCGATCCCGATCGGGTTCGAGGGATCGACGACCACCTTGCCCTCCAGGAGGTCCGCGTCCTTCGCGGTCAGCTCCTTGATCGTGTCGAGCCAGACGGCGAAGACGACGGCGTCGGCCGCCGTGATCGCCTCTTCGACCGAGGCGGCGCGCGCGAGGTCACCCAGCTCTTGCGCGAGCGCTGCTGCATTCGCTTCGTCCTTCGCCGCGAGGACGACGGGCTCGCCGCCGCGGACCAGATGCCGCGCCACCGTCCCACCGATGTTGCCGATTCCGATGATTGCGGTTGCCATGGCCACTCCTCCTTTTTACTTGACTCCGCAACTAACGAGCCGTACCCACCCAACATTCCCACCCTCCCGGCAAACACGCCGTCGATCGCCTTCACGCACCGCGAGATGCCCCAGCTCTATGAGCCGAGCACGGCCTGTGCCTGTCGTGTGTGTCGTTCTATGTCCGGCGTGGGTCTGGGGCACGTGACGAGAAGAAGCGCTCGACTGTGTCGAGCGGCTCGATGCTGCGTTGAGCGCGAGCGAGCATGAGGGCGCCCTCGAGCGCGGCCATTAGCACCGTGGCGTGTGTTTCGGCTTCCGCCTGCGGAGCGCCAAACCTGGTGTAAGCGTCGGCGACTGGCGCTCGCCACCGTGCGAGCAACTCGCTGACATGGGTGCGGAGGCTGTCGTTGTCGGCCGCGTCGCAGATGGTCGCGGCCAGGGGGCAGCCCAAGGCGAAGTCGTAGTCGACGAGCAGGCGCCGCCACGGGGTCACGATCACGCTGATTGCCTCGGGGAACGTCTCGGCTTCGCCGAGCGGACGCTCGAGATCGTCGAAGAGGTCAACGAGTGCGACATCGATCGCTTCGGTCACGAGCTGCGTCTTGCCGCCCGGGAAGAAGCGGCCGAGTGAGCCGCGGGGACCGCCGGAGTGGGCGACGACCTCGCGGAGCCCGGTGCCGTGGATGCCGCGCTCACGGATGAGCGTGGCGGCACTCTGCACCATGCGCGCGCGAGCTGGAGATCGCCGGCGATCGGCGGCCGGGTCCTTCGTTTCGTTCTTCGCAGCCATGGCGGCAGGGTACGGCATGTCGATGACGACTGTTATCGCTTCTGCTAGGGTCCGACTCCGATGACGACCGTCATCGAATGCCAAATCGGACAGGAGCGCAGCGAGACCGGGCCGATCTTCGACCGGCGAGAAAGCCGATTGGGACTGAAGGAGGAGACAGTCAGATGAGCGCAGAGGCGGGCTCGCCGATCTCTACCTACTTCCGAGTCTGCGACGGAGAGCGAGTGCGGTTCACCGACAACAAGGCGGACTCCGACGCCACCGTTCTGCTGCTGGCGCCGTGGCCCGAAACCCTTTGGGCATTCCGTCGAATCTGGGACCGCGTCGCGGCAGTCGGGCGGGCGGTCGCCATCGACATGCCGGGATTCGGCCACTCCGACGGTCGCCCGGAACTGATCGCCCCGGACGCCTCGGGAGCGTTTCTGGCCGGCCTGATCGACGAGTGGGGCCTGGGGGCTCCGCACGTCGTCGGCCCGGACGTCGGCACGGCTGCAGCGCTCTTCCTTGCCGCGAAGGCTCCTGAGCGCGTAACGAGCTTGACCGTCGGCGGCGGCGCTGTCCGCTTCCCGATCGAGGCAGGCGGCGCCCTCAAGGAGATCATCGAAGCGCCGAGTCTGGACGTCGTACGCGGGCTGGACGCCAGAACCAACATCGGCTACGCCGTCGAGCCCGCTGCCGCGAGCGACAGCGAGCCCGAAGTCCACGAGGACTATGTCAGCGCCTACGACCTCGGGCGCTTCGCGGAGTCGGCGCGGTTCGTGCGGCATTACCCCGAGCAGAACCCGGTGTTGCGCGATCTGTTGCCGACGATAAGCACGCCGACCCAGATCGTGGCGGGGCGCGACGATGACCTCGTGCCGTGGTCGAACAACCGGTACCTCCACGACCTCCTCCCGAACAGCGAGATCCATCCTCTCGACGCCGGTCACTTCGCTTGGGAGCAAGCAGCGGAGGAATACGGCCGCCTCGTCGTCGACTGGGTCAGCGGCGGATACCGGCGCGTCGGTCCGCAGGAGTAAGCGAAAGGAGCGTTCATGGCAACCACAGACGAACAAACCACGACCGGCCTGCAGACCGGCTACGCCGATGCCCCGATCAAACGGGTCACAGCCGAGAATGCGATCGAGTACGCGTACCGCGACCTCGGCGCCGGCGATGTACCGCTCGTCCTGTTGCAGCACTTCCGCGGCAACCTCGACAATTGGGACCCCGCGCTGATCGACGATCTCGCCGCGGAGCGACGCGTGGTGCCGTTCGACAACGTCGGCGTCGGGGCCACGACAGGCACCACGCCGAACACCGTCGAAGCCATGGCCCACGACGCGATCGCGTTCGTCGACTCGATCGGCCTGGAGCGGATCGATCTTCTCGGCTTCTCGATTGGCGGCTTCGTTGCGCAGGAGATCGCGCTGATCCGTCCCGACATGCTGCGGCGCCTCGTGCTGGCCTCGGCCGCCCCGCAGGGTGCGGCGGGGATGCACGGCTGGGCACCGGAGGTGATCGGCGCGATCGGGCAGCCGGAACCGAACCCGCAGGGCTACCTCGACGTCTTCTTCGCTCCCACGAAGACGAGTCTCGAGGCAGGCAAAGAGGCGGCAGGGCGCATCTTTGGGAGGACGACCAACCGGGACGAACCGACGAGCTGGCAGACGCGCCAGGCGCAGTACGACGCCGTCTGCACGTGGGGCATCCCCAATCACTCGCTGCTCGAGCGGGTCAGCGCGATCGACCTGCCGGTGTTCGTCGCGAACGGCGACAGCGACCCGATGATCCTGCCCCGCTACTCATACCTGCTGGCCGGACTCCTGCCGAACGCACGGATCACGATCTACCCGGACTCGGCGCACGGCTTCCTCTTCCAGCACCACAGCCGGTTCGCCACCGACGTGCACGCCTTCCTCGAGGAGGCCGACTGATGCCGATGATCGACGTCTACGCCGCGGCCGGAACCTTTCCCGATTCGCACGCGCTCGCCCAGGACCTCGCAGCGGCAGTCATGCGCTGGGAGCAGGTTCCCGACTTGCCGCTGTTCGCGACCAACACCGCCGCGTTCATTCACAACATGGACGAAGCCGCAATCTCCAACGTCGCGGGAGAGAACGACTACGTCCGCGTCCAAGTGCTCACCCCCGTCGGAGTACTCGACCGCGACAAGCAACTCGGCGTCGTCAAGGAACTCACGGACATCGTCGCCGCCGCCGCCGGCGACCCGAGCCTGCGAGAGCGCACGTGGGTGCTGCTGACCGAGTCGCCGGAGGGCGGCTGGGGAATCGGCGGGCACGCCAACACGAATGCCGACATCACGGCGGCCGCACGCGCCGCGCTCGAAGGTCAGTAGGAACGTAATGATGGACGCCGTGGCAGCAGATCGAAGAGAGACCACCCTCGCGGAAGGTGCGCAGTTGCCGCTGCTCGGCCTCGGCGTCTGGCAGGTGCCGAACGGACGCGAGTGCGTCGACGCAGTCCGCTGGGCGCTCGAACTCGGCTACCGGCACATCGACACCGCCCAGGCCTACGGAAACGAGGAGAGCGTCGGGCAGGGACTGCGCGAAAGCGGCGTCCCCCGCGATCAGGTGTTCATAACCACCAAGTTCAATCCCGCACGGAGAGACCCGGTCGCAGAGGTTGAGCGCAGCCTCGAGCGGGTCGGGGTCGAGCGCGTCGACCTGTACATCGTCCACTCGCCGAAGGGCGGACCGACCTGGGCGTGGCCGGGAATGGAGCGAGCTCGAGAGCTTGGGTACGCACGCTCGATTGGGGTTTCCAACTTCGACGTCGACGAACTCCAACAGGTGCTCGCAACGGCGAGCATCGCGCCGGTCGTCAACCAGGTGCAATTCAGTCCGTACGAGTACCGGAAGCGGCTCCTCGAGTCGTGTCGTGCGGACGGGATCGTGCTCGAGGCTTACAGTCCTCTCGGACACGGTCGCCACCTCGGCAGCGAAACAGCGACACGGATCGCGCAGCGCCTCGGGCGCACGCCGGCCCAGGTGTTGCTCCGCTGGTGCATCGAGCGCGACGTTCCGCTGATCGCGAAGTCGACGCACCGCGACCGGATCGCGGAGAACGCGCAAATCTTCGACTTCACGCTGTCCAACGCGGACATGGCGGACCTGGACGCGCTCGACCGCACCGGCGGCACCCAGCGTGCTCTCGAACGCAAGTGGTGGTGAGCCCCGCACGGGCCTCGCTTCACGCTGCAGCCGGCGAAGTCGGCTCGCCGGACGCACAGCGCATGCTACCCGCGCTCTGTTGTCTGTTCTAAAAACAGACAACGACGAGCAGGGCTGTTAGTTACGGTGCAACGAGATTAAGGAGGCGAGTCAGCCTTGAAGACAGCACTCCAGGACACGGTCGCCCTGGTCACTGGATCGAGTAGCGGAATTGGAGCCGCCACGGCGAGGAGACTCGCCGCCGATGGCGCGGCAGTCGCCCTGGTCGCGCGGCGCCGCGAGCGGCTCGACGAGCTTGCCTCGGCGATCAGCGGCGACGGGGGGAGCGCCCTGGTTCTTCAGGCGGATCTGACTGATCAGGAGCAGGCCGTGGCCGCCGTGGAGCGAACGGTCTCCGAGCTCGGCCGGCTCGACACCCTTGTCAACAACGCAGGGGTGATGCTGCTTGGGTCGGCGCTGGAAAGCCCGACCGAGGAGTGGGACCGGATGCTGGCCCTGAACGTGCAGGGCTTGTTGTACGTCACCCATGCCGCGCTCCCGCATCTCGTGCGCGCCGCCGGGGACTCTCCGCGCGAGGTCGCAGACCTGATCAACATCAGCTCCACCGCCGGACGCGTGGCACGACCCGGAGGCGGCGTCTACAGCCTGACGAAGTTCGGCATCGCCGCTTTCGCGGAGTCGCTCCGTCAAGAGCTGATCGCGAAACACGTCCGCGTCAGCGTGGTCGAGCCAGGCTCGGTCGACACAGAACTCGTCTCGCATCTGCGTGAGGATGTGCGCCAGGCGGCGCGGACCCAGATGGAGTCGATCGAGCCGCTGCGGCCGGACGACATCGCCGACGCGGTCTCCTACATCGTCACCCGCGATCGCCGCGTGGCCGTCAACGAGATGCTCGTCCGAGCCGCCGAGCAGAGCTGGTAGCCCACTTCGCACCCAGAGGAGGAGTCACGTCCACGACCGGTCCAATCAGACCAGCAGCCGACCAGTCAGCGACGCTTTGAAAGCCCTCTGACGGACTCGAACCGTCGCCCCCCTTCTTACCATTCAGGTTCCGGGAAGAACCCGATCGAGCTCGGCGCGGGAGCTGATCCCGAGCTTGAGGAACACCTTGCGCAAGTGGTACTGGACCGTACGCGGGCTGATGAATAGCTGGGCGCCGATCTCGGGATTCGTAAGTCCGTCGCGGGCGAGGCGAGCGATCTGGGCCTCTTGGGCGGTCAGGTTGCCTCGGGTCTCGACGCGGCGTTTGCGGACGGTCTCGCCCGTGGCGAGGAGCTCACGGCGGGTCCGGTCGGCGAACGCTTCGACGCCCATCATCGACAACATGTCGTCGGCGGTGTGCAGCTGCTCGCGGGCGTCGACGCGCCTTTGCTCGCGTCGCAACCACTCCCCGTAGAGCAGGTGCGTGCGGGCGAGCTCGATGCGAAGGCGGGTACGGCCGAGGCGCTCGAGCGCTTCGTGGTAGAGAGCCTCTGCGGCTGCGCCTTCGCTCGATAGCGCGCGAACGCGGGCTTCGATCCCGAGCGACCACTCCGTCGGTGTCACGCGAGCGCGTTCGGTCAGCCAGTCGAGCGCGGTCCTCAGCAGCGCCGCGTCGCCTGTTCGAGACGCTGCCTCGGCCAACTCCGGCACGATCAGGGGCCCGAATCCCAGATCGCCGTGTTTGAACGCTTGCCAAGCGGCCTCGCGTGCTGCTTCGTATCGACCGAGGGCGTTGTTGAGCACCGACTCGAGGTGAGTCAGGCTGCTGACGAATCGGCCCATGCCGCGCGCGTTCGCCTGGCGTCGTGTGACCTCGAGCAGCTCGGTTGCCTGCGCCTCCTGGCCGCGCCAGACCGCGACCAACACGTCGTTGTAGAGAACCGGCTGGTTGCCGGTCGCCTCGGCGACCAGGCGATCCTCGTCGAAGAGAAGCTCGGCCTTCGCCACCTCCCCGGAGTAAACGAGGGTTCCACCGAGGAAGTTGAGTGCGAGGCGCAACTGAACGAGTGCGCCTGCCTGGCGTGCGACCTCTAGCTGACGGGTGGCCAAGGTATGCACGGCGTCGACGTCCCACAGCTCGATAGCAATCGCCTGAGTTGCCCTCGAGGCGGCGAGCCAGAGCGAGCGGCCGACCTCGTCGCTGCCCATGTCCTGCGCGAGAAGGAGCTCGAGGGCGCGAGTCAAAAGGGGCGCAGCGGCCTCGTAGTCCTCGGTTAGGCCGATCGCGAGGGCGTCGAGTGCGACGTCCACTGCGCGTGGCGGCTCGGGACCCGCCGGCGCGGTACGCGCAGCCTCCGCCGCAGCCAGTACGCCGCCGGTGCGATCGAGGTCACCCGCCCACAGAGCGGCCACGAGCGCCTCGAGGTGCGTTTCGCGAGCGAGGGAGGCGTCGAGTGGCGTCAGGCGTCTGGCGGCGCTGAGCAGCAGCCGGGCCGCGTCACTGCCCCGCTGTTGCTCTAAGGCGATCTGCCCGCGCAAATGCCCGGCCTCGGCCGTCGAGTAGGAGCCGAGCTGCGCAGTCTCGAGTGTGACGAGAAGCTCCAGCGCCGCTTCGAACGCCCCGGCATCCCGCTTCGCCCGGGCAGCCGCAAGCAGGCGTTCCGCACGGCGGACGGGTTCGAGCGTCAGCTGGGCCGAGCGCTCGAGAAAGGCGGCAGCCGCAGCTAAGCCTCCGCGCGCCTGTGCTCGAGCGGCGGAGCGGTCAAGCTCCTCTGCGACGTCCTCGTCGGGGCCGACGGCAGCGTGGGCCCGGTGCCAGGCGTGGCGGTCGAGGTCGATCACGGGGTCTGTCACGTCCGCCAGCGCGCGGTGCGCTTCCTGCCTCTCCTGAAGCGACGCCGACCAGTAGGCGGCCGAGCGCACCAGCGAATGGCGAAAGCGCACGCGCGCGCCGAACTCGAGTAAGCCGGCCTGAGCTGGTGCCATGGCGGCGTCAGTCGAGACACCCAGCCGCTCGGCCGCGCGCCAGACGAGTAGCGGGTCGCCGATAGGATCGGCCGCCGCGAGCTGCAATAGGCGTCGTGAATCGGACGGGAGCGCGTCGATCCGGCGCCGGAAAGTTTCCTCGATGCTGCCGGAGACCGGTACGCCGCCGGCGATTCCGAAGCCGCCCGCGAGCTCTGCCGGAGTCAAATCTCGAAGCACCTCCAGCATCGCGAGCGGGATGCCGCGCGACTCGCTGACGATCTGCTCGCGGACGCGCAGGTCCAGGGGTGCAGTCAGAATCGAGTCCAGTAGAGCGTAAGCATCCACGTCGCTCAACCCCCCGACGACAAGCTCCGGCAGCGCGGCGAGTTCATCGCTTGCGGCGCGCGCGGCGAAGATCAAGCCGACGGATTCTCGGTCCAGGCGACGCGCAACGAAGGCGAGGACGTCGGCCGAGGCGCGGTCGAGCCACTGCTCGTCGTCCACCACACAGAGGAGCGGCTGCTCCTCCGCCAAATCGGAAAGCAGGGTCAGCACAGCGAGACCGAGGAAGAAGCGATCCGGGGGACGCCCGGAGGCGAGCCCGAAGGCTGTCCGAAGCGCCTCGCTCTGCGGTGCCGGTAGACCTTCGAGGCGATCCAGCATCGACGCCAGCAGCTGATGCAGCCCGGCGAAGGCAAGCTCCATCTCCGACTGCACGCCGGCGGCGCGTACCACCCGAAAACCTGGCGCTTGCTCGACGAGGTACTCCAGAAGCGCCGTCTTGCCCACGCCCGGTTCGCCACGCACCACGAGCGCTCTGCTTTCGCCCGCGCCGACGGCCTCGATCAGGCGGTCTAGCACGTCGCATTCGCTGCGCCGGCCCGTAAGCGCAGTCGCGGGGCGGCTACCTAGGGAGAGCTTGGCCATCTTGCTTGTGAACCGACGCTACACGCGCGCCGACAGGCTGCAACGACTGGCCATCGGCGGATGCGATCGCCACCCGCCGCTCCTCATTCTCGGAGGTGTTCCGAAAGGAGGAGCCAGAATGACCACAGTCGAGCAACCTGAGCGCTTCACGACGTTACCTCGCGAGGAGACGCTCGCCGCAACCGTCGTCGCCCTCGAAGAGCACGGCTTCAGCGTGGAGGTGGTCGACGACCTCGACGCTGCCCGCGAAGCCGTCCTCGCCCGCATCCCCGAAGGCTCGTCCGTGATGACCAACACGTCGGTCACGCTCCAGGAGGCCGGTATCGCCGCCGCGGTCGACGAAGGCGGGCGCTACGAGTCGGCGCGCAACAAGATGATGGCGCTCGACTTCGCCACCCAGTTGCAGGAGATGAAAGCGATCGCAGGCCAGCCCGACTTCGCGCTTGGCAGTGTTCACGCGATCACCAGCGATGGGACTCTCGTCGTCGCCTCGGCTTCCGGCAGCCAGCTCGCCTCCTATGTGTGGGGCGCCGCAAACGTCATCTTCGTCGTCGGCACGCAGAAGCTCGTCTCCTCCGCAGAGGAGGCCCGTGAACGGATCGCCGAGCACAGCCTCCCACTCGAGGATGCGCGGGCGTACGCCGCCTACGGGCAGAACAGCCAGATCGCAAAGGTTCTCGAGATTCACCAGGAATTCCCCGGCCGTATCCACGTCGTCCTCGTCCGACAGTCGGTTGGCTTCTGAGAGTCCTGGAGCGCCGCCAGACCAACCCAACCGAAGGGAGATCCTCCGTGAGCGCTGAGCAGCGAGAAAACCTCGAAGCAATCCTGCGGCAGTCGGCCTTCCCGGCCGGCAGCGATGTCGACGAGCAACGGCGACTGCTCCGAGAGTTGCTATCGGCGCAGCCGCTGCCCGCCGACGTGACCGTGACCGCCGCCGCACTGGGCGGCGTCCCAACCGCGGAGATCACAGTCGACGGAATCGAACCTCGCCACGTCGTTCTCTACTTCCACGGCGGCGTGTACGTGCTGGGGGACGCCTTCCTCGCCGCTGACCTGGCCTCGCAGGTCGGTCGGCGGACGCAGGCCAAGGTCATCTCCGTCGACTACCGGCTCGCCCCCGAGCACCCGTATCCGGCAGCCGTCGACGACGCTCTTGCAGCCTACGAAACCCTCCTGGACAACGGCATCGCCCCTTCGGACATCGCCTTCGCGGGAGAGTCCGCCGGCGGCGGACTCGCCATCGCCACCCTGGTCAACGCGCGCGATCACGGGCTGCCCCTGGCAGCCGCAGCGTTCGTCATGTCGCCGTATGCCGACCTCACCCTGGCGGGGACGACCATGGAAACCAAGCGCGAGGTCGACTCGCTGATGAGCCGGGAAAACCTCCGATCCCGAGTCACCGACTATACGGCGGGACAAGACGCCGCTCTTGGCCTCATCAGCCCGATCTTCGCCGATCTGTCCGGCCTGCCGCCCCTGATCATCCAGGCCGGAACTCACGAGGTTCTTCTCGACGACGCCGTCCGCCTCGCGCGACAAGCCGCGACCGCCGACGTCGAGGTCACCCTCGACATCACCGCTGGGGTGCCCCACGTCTTCCAGGCCTATCACCTGATCCTTGACGAAGCGGCCGCGGCGCTCGACAGAGCCGGGCAGCTCCTGTCGGTGCACCTCGCCGCTGCCGCACTGAGGGCAGCCGCATGAGCCGCGTGCCCGATGAGCGGACCGGTCGTCTTGTCCATTTAGAAGCCTGAGAGGACGCGAGACTTGGAGCCGGAGGTGCCGGAAGACGTCCGGCCGGGTTTGGCCCCATTGGACGATGAAGTCGACCACGCCCGCGGGCCGACGGCCGGTCGACTCATTCTCGAGTACGGCGACTACGAGTGCCCCTATTCCCGGCAAGCGTTTCGGGCGATCGAATACGTCGAGCAGGAACTGAGCGGGCGCGTTCGTTTTGCCTTCCGGCACTTTCCGCTCGTCCAGATCCATTCGCATGCGTTCGGGGCGGCCGCCGCCGCCGAGGCAGCTGCCTTGCAGGACGGTTTCTGGGCCATGCACGAGGTTCTTTTTCACTCGCAGAGGGCGCTCGAAGACGACGATCTGCTGCAGTACGCCGAGCAGCTCGGTCTGGACGTCGAACGCTTCGACGAGGATCGCGTGGGGCCGGACGTCAGGCGGCGCATCCGCCGGGATGTCGAGAGCGGACTAGCTTCGGCGGAGGTTCGCGGCACCCCGACCGTCTTTATCGACGGCGTGGTGTACGTGGGTCGTTACGACGCGGCCAGCCTGGCGGAAGCGTTGACGGTCCAGCCGCCCGGACACCGCACTCGCAACGACCGGCCGACATGACTAGCCGCCGGCGGATGCGATCCCTCGCCGCGGTGGCGCACCCTCAACGCAGCACAAGAGACCCGAAACGCACGGCCCGTCGCGAGCCCGCTGTGGCTCGCAAGCTGCGAAAGGGGAAGAAGGATGTCCGCTGAAGTCGTGACACAGCCCGCAATCGGGGCAGAGGACCGTCGCCGCTGGCTCGCTCTCGCCGTGATCGTGACGGCGCAGTTCATGGTCGTGCTCGACATTTCGATCGTGAACGTGGCACTGCCCTCGATCAAGACCGATCTGGGCTTCTCGCAGGAGAACCTGCAGTGGGTGATCACTACCTACTCGATCTTCTTTGGTGGGTTTCTCCTGCTCGGTGGACGGCTGGCGGATCTGCTCGGACGCCGCCGCCTGTTCATGGCCGGGCTGGCCCTGTTCACGGTCAGTTCGCTGCTCAATGGGCTCGCCTGGTCGGAAGGCTCGCTGATCGCGTTCCGGGGCTTGCAGGGTCTCGGCGCCGCCATGATGTCGCCCGCCGCACTCTCGATCCTGACCACCACCTTCCAGGAAGGTCGCGACCGCAATCGGGCGCTCGGGATCTGGGGCGCTGTGGCGGGCAGCGGTGGCGCCGTGGGCGTGCTGCTCGGCGGTGTCTTGACCAGCGCGTTCAGCTGGCCGTGGATCTTCTACGTCAACGTGCCCGTCGGGGCTGCCGTCCTCGTACTCAGCCCCCTGCTCTTGCGCGAGAGCCGCGCCGACTTGGCCGATCGGTACTTCGACTTCGCCGGTGCGGCGACGATCACCGCCGGTCTGATGCTGCTCGTCTACGGGATGACTCGCGCCGCACAACACGGCTGGGGCACGCCCGAGACCATCGCTCTCTTGACGGGCTCGGCGGTGCTGATCGCCTCCTTCTTCCTGATCGAGTCGCGCACGAAGGCGCCGCTGTTGCCGCTACGCATCTTGCGGCTACGGACGCTCGCCGGATCGAACCTCAGCGCCCTGATCGCGACCGCCGCCGTCTTCTCACAGTTCTTCCTGCTCACGCTGTACATGCAGCAGGTCCTGCACTACTCGGCGCTCAAGACCGGGGTCGCCTACATCGCGCTGACGGTGACGACCATCGCCTTGTCGGCTGTCGCGCAAGGACTCGTGACGAGGTTCGGAGTCAGGAGCGTCTTGCCTGTCGGGCTGGGGCTTTCGACGGTGGCCCTCGTGCTCTTCGCGCAACTACCGATTGACGGGCACTACTTCTGGGACCTGTTCCCAGGTTTCATCATCAGCGGGCTCGGGCTGGCCTTCGTCTTCATACCGATGTCGATCGGCGCACTCACCGGAGTCCGCCCGGCGGATGCCGGCATCGCCTCAGGCCTGATCAACACGAGCCAGCAGATCGGCGGGGCGATCGGCGTCGCGGCCGCTACGACGATCGCGACCACCTTCACCAACCGCTACGTGGACTCCCACGCCGGGGTCAATCCGCTCAGCGGCCCAGCGCTCACGCACGGCTTCCAGATCGCGTTCTATGTCCTCGCTGCCACCGCCGCAGTGGGCGCCGCGCTCGCCGCACTGCTAATCGAGTCGCAACCGGCTCAGGCCGAGAGCGAGCCACAAGTCGGTGAGCCCCAGGTCGCGGTTGTTTCGCAGCACACCCCCGTTTGCCCGCCCCGCCGCGGCTTGGCGGGCCAACTCGAAGCCAACTGACGTCAACCCATGCGAGCACCCGAAGGAGAGAAACGATGACGAACGATCTCGGTGTCTGGACCGCCGACGACTGCGCGTTGGTGCTGATCGACTACCAGAAGGAGATGTTCGAGGTCATCCGCTCAGAGACGAGCGCCGACCTCGTTGAGATGCACGTCCGGCTGCTGGCCAGGACAGCGAAGGCGTTCGACGTGCCGATCGTGCTCACGACCGTGGGCGTGGGCGCCGGCTTCAACGGGCCGACGCTTCCGTCGATTCTGTCCGAGCTCGACGGGATCGATCCAATCGACCGGTATTCGATGAACGCCTTCGAGGACGAGGCGTTCAGCGAAGCCGTGAAGGCGACGGGGCGCAAGCGACTGATCATCGGTGGCCTCCACACGGAGATCTGCCTCACGTTTGCGACCGTCCAGGCCTTGAACGACGCCTACGACGTCATGTACGTCGCCGACGCCGTCGGCGGCCGCTCGCAGGCTGCCCATCGAACCGCCATCGAGCGTCTCGCGCACGCCGGCGCCGTGCCGACGACCGCGCTCGCAGTGACCACCGAGCTGTTCCGCGACTGGGCGGGCCCGCTCAGAGGGCCTGCGATCGACACGATCTACTGGTACTTCCGCGAGATCCCGCAGCTCACAGACGAGGTCGGTGTCGCGGATGCCGAGAAGGCCGCTGCAGCCGGCCTACGCGGAGCAGGCTGCAGGCGCAGCGAGCTGATGCCGGGGAGGCTCTCAGGCAAGGTCTGCATCGTCACCGGCACGGGCGGCAGCATGGGGCGGGCGACCGCCCTGACCTTCGCCCGCGAAGGTGCGCGGGTCGTCGGCTGCGACGTGGTGATCGAGCCTGCGGAAGAAACACTCGAGCTGGTCGAGGCGGCCGGCGGCGCGATGGTGTCGCTCCAGCCGTGCGTTCTCGGCGACCCGGCCGACTGCGCGCAACTTGTCGACCTGGCGATGAGCGAGTTCGGCCGGATCGACGTGCTGTTCAACCTCGCGGGCAGGTCGCACTTCGGCCTGGTCGAGAGCGTGACCGACGAAGACTGGGACGCTGCCCGCCGGGTACGGCGCCCGAGAACCGGGTGGCGATGACCGCCGAGTTGCTCATAGCGCTCTTCATCGGGCTCTCGGTACCGGTCATCGGGGCGGGAGTCGCGCTCGACCAAGGTGCAAGCGTGCCGAACACCGTGCTCGGCTTCGCGGTCCTCGTCGGTCTCGGCGTCGCGGGCGCCGGATGGGGACTGCTCGCCCACCGGCAGAAGAGCTCGCCCCAGGCGGCATGACCATGGCAACGACCACACCTCGAAAGGAGTCAGGTTGACAACCGAGACGACAACAATCACCTCCGAGCTTCCGGACTACGCACCCGTGCCGCAGTCGGCGCTCGGCCCCGCGCTGAACGAGCAGGGCTACTACGTCGGCCGCGTGGAGCGGAACCTGTACTGGGTCACCGACGGCACCTACCAGTCGGCGTTCCTGACCACGTCGGACGGCGTGGTGCTGCTCGACGCGCCGCCGACGATCGGCAGCAACATCCAGCGGGCCGTCGACGAGATCGCGTCGGCAAACGGCGCCAGCAACAAGGTGACCCATCTCATCTATTCGCACCACCACGCCGACCATGCCGGCGCCTCGTCGCTGTTCGACAAGAGCGTCGCTCGCATCGGCCACGAGGAGACCCGCCGGCTGCTGCTGCGCGACGACGACCCGGCGAGGCCGCCCAATGAGGAGACCTTCGGCGACCGCCGCACCCTCGAGATCGGCGGCGAGCGCATCGACCTGGCCTGGCACGGCGCCAACCACTCGCCCGACAACATCATCATCCACCTGGCCGACCACGACACGTTGATGCTGATCGACATCGTCAACCCGGGCTGGGCGCCGGTCTACATCGCCAACCTGACCGAGGACATCCCCGGCTACCTCGAGGCTCCGGCGAACGCGCTCGCCTACTCGTGGAAGCACTTCATCGGCGGCCACCTCGGTCGCCTGGGCACCCGCGACGACGTCACGCTCCATCAGCAGTACATGACCGACATCGCCGAGAGCTCGAGGAAGGCGATCGACACCGTCGATCCCACGCGGTACTTCGTGAAGTACGGCGAGAACTCATGGGCGGCGGTGAAGGGCTATCTCGACGAGGTCACGGCGGTCGCAGCCGCGCCCGTGATCGAGAAGTACACGGGCGTGCTCGCGGCCGCGGACGTCTTCACCGAGAGCACAACCTTCTGGGTCATGGAGTCGATCCGGCTCGACCTCGGCTACGGCTCCCAGGTACATCCCTGATGGCGCCGCGATAATCGGGGCGTCGCCCAGGAGGTAATGCAGCGTGCAGGGACACCCTCACAGTGCGACCTCGTTGTCGCAGCGTGAGTCCAATAGATCGCGACGCAGCCGTCCGCCTGCCGTCCGTGTCGGGGGTGTGGTCAGGCGGTTCGGGTCGACGACGGCGCTGGCCGGCATCGATCTGGAGGTTGCGGAGGGGATGGTCTTCGGTCTCCTCGGCCCGAACGGGGCGGGCAAGACGACGCTCGTCCGCATCCTGGCGACCCTGCTAGAGCCGGACGCGGGACGGGCCGAGCTGCTCGGGCACGACGTCGTCGCGGAGTCGGCGAGCGTGCGCGAGCTGCTGGCCCTGACCGGTCAGTTCGCCGCGGTCGACGAGCTCCTGACGGGCCGCGAGAACCTCGAGATGTTCGGGCGGCTGTTCCGGCTCTCTCGCGCGGAGGCGCGCAGCCGAGCGTCGGCGCTGCTCGAGCGCTTCGAGCTCACCGACGCTGCCGACAGAACGGCGAAGACATACTCGGGCGGGATGCGACGGCGACTCGACCTCGCGTCCAGCCTGCTCACGCAGCCGCGCGTGCTGTTCCTCGACGAGCCGACGACGGGCCTCGATCCACGGAGTCGCAACGAGATCTGGGAGATCGTCCGCGACCTGCGCCGTGAGGGGACGACGATTCTGTTGACGACGCAGTACCTCGAAGAAGCGGATCAGCTCGCGGACGAGATCGCCGTGATCGACAACGGCCGCGTGATCGCGGAAGGGACGGGCAATGAGCTGAAAGACCGTGTCGGCGGCCAGATCCTCGAGGTCGAGCTGACCGACGTGCAACAGCGCGACGAGGCTGAGGCCGCGCTCCTTCGCGTCGGCTGCGGCGCCCCGGAGACGGATGAGCGGCCGAATCGGCTGACCTTGCCGGCGCCGCGGGAGAGCCTCGTCCTCGTCGAGGAGGCCGCCGCCGAGCTACGTCGCGCCGGGATCGGCGTCAGCGACATGGGCCTGCGCCGCCCAACGCTTGACGACGTCTTCCTCCAGCTGACCGGTCAGGCGCCGAGCGAGAACGGCACACCGCAGAACGCCGCTGCCGTGCCCGACGAGAAGGCACCGGACCGTCCTCGCCGGCTCCCGCGCCCGCATGCGCCGTCGTTGCGAGGTGCCCAGACGAGCCTCAACGACAGCGCCATCGTGACGATGCGGAACCTCCGCCACTTCTGGCGCCAGCCCGACCTCCTCGTGTTCTCGACGATCCAGCCGATCATGTTCGTCGTCCTGTTCGTCTACGTCTTCGGCGGTGCCGTCAGCCTGGCGCTGCCGGCGGGAGTCACCTACGTCGACTACCTCCTGCCCGGGATCTTCGTCCAGTCGGTGACGTTCCGCGCCTCGAACACGGCGGTCGGGCTCTCTGAGGACCTGCGCCGAGGCGTGATCGACCGCTTCCGCTCGATGCCGATGGCGCGCTCGGCCGTCCTGCTCGGGCGAACGACCGCGGACCTCGTCCGAAACGTCCTGATCATCGGCCTGATGATCGTCGTCGGCTACCTGGTCGGCTTCAGTTTCCAGGGGGGCGTCATCGGAGCGATCGCATGCGTCGCCCTCGTCGCCGCCTTCGGGTTCGCCCTCAGCTGGATCTTCGCATTCGTCTCCTTGGTCGTCCGCGGCGCCGAGACCGCTCAGACGGCCGGATTTGTGCTGTTGTTCCCGCTCGTCTTCGCGAGCTCGGTCTTCGTCCCGGTCTCGAGCATGCCGAGCTGGCTGCAGCCGATCGCCGAAGCCTCGCCGGTGACGCTGACCGCCGACGCGGCGCGCACCCTCGCCCTCACCGGAGGTGTACCGGACTCGCTCGGGGGCGCGCTCGCGTGGATCGTCGGAATCGTGGCGATCTTCGTGCCGCTCTCCGTTTGGCGGTACCGGCGGATGAGTTAACTCAGAGCGGCGGCGCCGCCTCCGCGTGCGAACAACGTGCGAACCGCCAGATGACCCGCGAGTGCCCGCACGAGACACGCGTTTGCTGCCTTGACGAGCGGAACGGTGATTTGCAGGCCTTTTCGTAAAGCCCTCTTCCGGACTCGAACCGGAGACCCCCTCCTTACCGTGGAAGTTCAGACGCGGTGCAGGCGTACACGACCGGGCATTCACGGGCACGTTTGTCCTGCAAATTTGGCCCTCTGAGTGTGTCGCGGATGTTCGCGCCTGCCCGCGCGTACCAACCTGATGTACCCGTCTCGTACCCGCGGTGCGTTGTCTGTTTGAAGAACGAGCAACGGCATCGAGTGATCGCGTACTCGCAGGATCTGCCGCGGCGGGCTCCGTGACGAGGATGCCTGCTCTGCGGTGTGGGCAGAGCAACGTCCGCCGCCGAGTCGGATCCGGAACGAGCGCCGAGGTACCGGGGCATCGCATGCGGCGTTTCCACGGTCGGCTGGGGTGGCCTACGATCGGAAGAGATGGGCAGGCACGCCGTGACGGGGCGCGAGGAGCAGTTCGTCGCGTCGCGAACACTCCGACCGCGCGGCCACGGTCCGGCCGGCCGCGCGCGCACCGCAGAACGTCCTCCTGCAACGGCGCGCCGGTTGTGCGCGTGCCGGCATCGGGGATCCGAGAATCCAGCGTCGCGGGCTCGGATGCCCGCCAGCGCAGAAGAGGGGACGCACGCTCCATTGGCCGGGAGATGAAGGTGTTCGTCGGTAGAACTGCAGAGCTGGACGCGCTGGCCGAGACGGTCACCGCGAGCTCCGCGGGGCCGGCAGCGGCGATCGTCATCGGCGAGCCCGGTTCCGGCAAGACCAGGCTCCTGGCCGAGGCGCGTTCGCGAATGGAGCTTGCGCACTCCTTCGCTGTCATCGGGTACGAGGCTGGACGTGCCATTCCCCTGGCGGCCGCGGCAGGGCTGCTGCGGAGCCTCACAGCGGCGCCGAGGCACGGGCCCTTTGTCGAAGAGCTCGCTTTCGGCTCCCACGATCCGGTCGCACTCGAGCCGGTCCGGGTGTTCGAGGCGGCCCATCGTGCCCTCCGAGAGCTCGAGCCGGGGCTACTGGTCGTGGACGACCTCCAGTGGCTCGACGAGCTCTCGCTTGCGCTCTGTCACTACCTCATCCGTGCTGCGTGCGACTCGGAGCAACGCCTCGCGGTCTTCGCAGCGAGCCGGCTGGACGAACGCGGCAGCGTACTCGGCGAGAGCCTGCCGGACGAGCGTGTGGTGCGGATCGAGCTCGGCCCGCTGGGGCGCGACGAGGGAGTCGAGCTGGCCCTCGCGCTCGACTCCGGCCTCGACGGCGAATCCGCGGTCGAGCTGTGGGAGCGAGCTCAGGGATCGCCGTTCTGGCTCGAGGCTCTCGCTCCCGCGGGAGGCTCCACCACACGCAGCGACCAACTGCTGACGCCGAGGCTCCGCGGCGCGGGCTCGGACGCGGTGGTCGTGCTCGGCGTGCTGGCCGTCGCGGGACGCCCGATCTCGGTCGCCGACCTCGACGCTCTCGAAGACTGGCCGTCGGCTCGCGTCGAGGACGCCGTCACGGAGCTCGTCAGGCGTGGGCTTGTGAGCGAGTCCGCCGGGACACTGCGTCTAGGTCACGACCTGATCCGGACAGCGGCCTTGGCAGATCTGCCCGATGACGTCCGGCAGGCCCTGCACCGCCGCTTCGGGGAGCGCATCGAGCTCGAGGCAGGCGACGACGTGCAGCTGCTCAGGGAAGCGCTCGAGCACCGTCGAGCCGCAGGAATGCCGACCGTCGACCTGGCCCTGCGTCTCGCCGGCTCACCGAGGCGCACCCTGCTCGGCCTCGACGGCCTTCATCTGCTCGGTCGCATCGCCGACGAATCCGACCGGCTCGACCCGGATTCGCTCGCCTTGGAAGAGGAGGTCGCTGCGTTCGCGACCGAGCTGGGCGAGCAGGAGGAGGCGATCTCGCGCTGGTCGATCGTCGCCGAACGGGCGGTCGAGCCGCTGCGGCGCGCGTCGGCCTTACTTGCCGCCTCGAAGGCCGCCTATGCGATCGAGCGGGCGGCGGAGGCTCGCGAGTACCTCCTCCACGCGCAGCAGATCGCCGCCGCCGACGAGGTTCTCCGCCTGGAGCTGCGCACGCAGGATGCGGCGATCCACCTCTGGCTCGAGCAGCAGACGGCGGAGGGGCGAGGGCTCGCTCGAGAGGCGGCTGCCAGCGCGGCCCGTCTCGCGGCAGGCTCGGGCGGCGTCGCGTCGCTACACGGGCGCGCTCGCCGGGCATTCATCGACGCCCGCCGACTGGAGGCCGAAGTAGCGCTCCAGGAAGCCGATTTCGAGGCGATGCTGAGGGCCGCCGAGGAGCGCGAGGCGGCCCTCCGTGGATCGGACGTCGAGTCGAACCTGACGGCGTCTCTGTTCGTCGGATCCGCGCTGCGATTCACCGGAAACGTGCAGGAGGCGATCGCGCGGACCCGCCGCGTCTGGACGGAGGCGCACCGCCACGTCCTTCCCCGGATCGCGGTCGACGCCGGCTACTACCTCGCGCTTTCGCTCCGGGCAGCAGGCGAACTCGCCGATGCGGAGGAGGTCGTCCTCGAGACGACCGAAGTCGCCGCCCGTGCCGGCGACGTACCTCGTGGCCGACACCGCGTCGTACGTATGGCCAGCCGAGTCGCGATCGAGCGCGGGGATGCACGCGAGGTTCTGCGCCGGATCGAGCGTGAGGTTGTGGACGAGCCGAGCGAGCACATGCGGATCGCCTGCCATGCGGATGTCGCGCTTTGGAGAGCCCGCCTCGACGGCCCCGAGGCCGCGACCATCGTCAGAGACGAGATCGCGAAAGGGAGCCTGTGCGCGGAGACGGCAGGCTGCCCACGATGCCGAGCCGAGCTTCTCCTCTACTCGGTCGAGGCGCTCGCACGTGTGGGCGGGCGTGAGGAGGCGCGGCGGGCGCTTGCCCGCTGGAGAGGCCTGAACATGCACGCCGAGGCGGAGAATGCCATCCTCAGCCTGTACGGCGGGGCGCTCGTGGAGACGCACGTCGCGGCACGCGTGGCGGGTCTCGAGACCGCGCTTGCTGCCGCCGAGCGATCGCCGTATCGTCTCCACGCGATCTGGATCCGGCTCGATCTCGGGCGCGCGCTCGCGGAGGCAGGGAGCGAGGCGGCGGTGAGGGTTCTCGAAGGCGTCGCGTCGGCCGCGCGCGAGCGAGGCGCCGGGACGGTGCAGGAACTCGCCGAGCAGGCGCTTCGGGCGCTGGGGGTCCGCACATGGCGCCGGGGACCGACCGGGGCTCCGCTGACAGCACGCGAGCGGGAGGTGGCGCGGCTGGTGGCCTCGGGTGCAATCAACCGCGAGATCGCGCAGACACTTTTCCTCTCGCCGAAGACGATCGAGCGCCACGTCTCCAACGCGCTCAGGAAGCTCGGAGCCCGCAACCGCGCCGAACTCGCCGCGCATGTGCGGGATCTCGAGGCCGAACATGCGGGAAACGCCCGATGATCCGGAGGGTCATCCAGACCTAGCGTCGTTGCCACAGATCCCGCCCGGAAAGGAGCGGAGGTGGCGATGGCAGTCGTGTTGTTCCCGGTCTCGAACGAGGTGCCGGCCCTGCCGCCGGCGGCGCTCCACGCGCTCGCCCGCCTCGGCGTGACCAGCGTCTCGCTCGTTCGTGACGATGAGACGGCGGGGCTCGTGCTCGAGGGCTGGGCCTTCGATCCGGCGCGGGCGCATGAGGCCGCCAGCGCAGTCACCGGCACGTGCCACGAGGCGAGGACACTCCGGCCACTCGTGCAGATGACCGTTTCGTCCGCGGTCAACGACCAAAGGAGGAAGTCATGATCGGTATCAAGTCAATCGTCGGATTGCTCCTGGCC
Organism: uncultured Actinomycetes bacterium; assembly: GCA_963738205.1. Lineage (GTDB taxonomy): Bacteria > Actinomycetota > Thermoleophilia > Gaiellales > Gaiellaceae > DATFQE01. The sequence continues at coordinate 10,903 of CAVTVQ010000007.1, read as the reverse complement.
ACGGTTGCGGCAGGAGCGCTCGCCGTCGCGAGCTCTGCCGAGAACGCTCGCTCCACGTCAAGGAGCGGAGAGCTCCTCGTTACGAAGGATTGCGACGGGTATTCGGGCCTCGCCGGTCAGCACTGCACGATCACGTCCTCGAGCCTCCCGGCGATCAAACCCGGCTCGAAAGTCATCTACGCCTCGGCCGCTGATCCGATCCGTGGCCAGTTGAACAGCGACCTGATCATCGACGGGCCGGGCAACAACGACGCGTACGGGCACGTCGTTCTCGATCTCGCGACGTTCACCGGCACCGTCACGCTCTCGGGCGGGACCGGGAAGTTCCGCCGGTTCCACGCCCGAGTCGCCGTAACACCTCTCGGCTGGCCCAACTTCGCCTGGGACGGGACGTACACCTTCGGCCGATCGGACGATGACGACTGAACTCTTGGGATTCGTGGGGAGGGGGCGGCTCGAGCAGGAAGCCGCTCCTCTCCTCCCCAGCCCGTGACCTGCCTCGAGCCCTTCGCTCAATGGGGGCTCGAAGGCGAGGACGAGACGCTGGTGCGCGTACGGCCGAGCGCTTTTGAGGCCCTCGGCCTCGGCTGGCACGCGGCCCGGACGCGCGGGCGTCAGTCTTCCCAGTAGTCCGGGAGGAACTCGACGTCATCGAGACCGGCCTGCGGGGCTGCGATCGACACGAAGACGGCGTCCTCCTCGCCGGCCGCGCGGAACGAGCGCGCCGTCTCCGGAGGGACGCGAACCGCCGTCCACGGCTCGATGTCGACCACCTCGTCGTCGAACTTCGCCTGCGCACGGCCGGAGACCAGGAAGTAGACCTCCTCCTGGACCGTGTGCCGGTGCCCGCGCCGCTGGGCGTGGCCCTCCGGAGCGCGCCAGCCGCCACCGAAGCGCTCGTAGGTGACGGCGAAGTTCTTCAGCCCGAGGCGCTCGCGCATGAAGCGGATCTCGAAGTGGTCCGGATCCATGCCGACCTCGACAGCCATGTCGGGGACGTCGGATATAGGGACGATTGTGTAGTCGGCCACTGGGCGACCATACCCCTCGCGGCCTCGGCGGCCAGCCGCGGTGACCTCCTCCCCGGAGGGAGGGGTCATGTTCTTGCCCAGGAAGGCAACGATGTGTGGACGTATGCAGGGGGATTATCGAGAGCGCGCAGCTTCATCTCCTAAGTGAGGTGTGTCGCAACGCGACACGTGATGTCACGCTTGCCCGCGCGCATGCCCGCCAGTCGCAGAATGTGTACCCGCGGCGTACCGGCGACGCTCATTGGCGCGTCAAGGCAGCCCACATAACATGCCTTTTTGCAGGGATTTTGTCTTGAAGCCCTCTGACGGACTCGAACCGGAGACCCCATCCTTACCATGGAGGATTTCGTCTTCAGCGGAGGGTTCGAGGAGGCCGGCTTCCCGCCTTGTTTTCCGTGGGTCTATGCACCTTCGGGGCTCTTGTCGACCTCTTCCTCGAGATGCCCTGGGCGGCCCTGAGGAACCCGGTACCTGTCCCCGAGACCTGTCCCCAAACCGTTCGCTCGATCGCCTCGTGGGTGCGGTGGCGCGGCGGGTAGTTGCACCGTGACGCGGAGCCCGCCAGCGGCCCGGGGGGTGAGGGTGAGGGTTCCGTCGTGTGCTTGGGTGATGCTCTTGACGATTGCCAGGCCGAGGCCGACACCTGCGTGGTCGCTGCGTATGCGTTCGGTGCCGCGAAGAAACGGCTCGGCAAGCGTGGCAACTGACTGTGGGGTGAGCTTCTTGCCGGTGTTCTCGACGGTGATCACCGCACTCTTGGGCATGAACGCTGGTCGTGACCCAGACGGTGCCCTGTTCGGGCAGGTTGTGGACGATCGCGTTGTGCACGAGGTTCGTGCTCAACTGCAGCAGGAGCGCGTGCGAGCCGATGGTGGGGGTCATGTCGCCGGAGGTTTCGATGGTGAGGCCGCGTTTTTCTGCGAGGGGGAGGAGCGTTTCAGTGGCTTCTTCGGCTACGAGGGACAGGTCGACGTGTTCTCGGGCGAAGGACCGTTGGTCGGCGCGGCTGAGCAGGAGCAATGCTTCGGTGAGGTCGATCGCTCGGGCGTTGACGGCGCGGAGGCGTTCGTCGAGCTCGCCGGTGTCGCGGTTCGGATCGTTGCGGGCGGCGTCGAGAAGTGTCTGCGTGATCGCCAGCGGGGTGCGCAGTTCGTGGGAGGCGTTGGCTGCGAATCTCTGCTGTTCGGCGATGTGTGCTTCGAGCCGCGCGAGCATGGCATCGAAGCTGTCGGCGAGTTCGCGGAACTCGTCCTGACGGCCTTCCAACTCGATCCGGTGGGAGAGTGACCCGGTCGCGGCCATGCGTGTGGCGTCTGTGATTCGGGCCAGGGGGGCGAGCATGCGGCCGGCGAGAATCCACCCTCCCAGGAGACCGAACACCAGCAGGAACGCCAGAACGATGGCCGCGGCCGGAGCGAAAGCGCGCAGGAGGAACGAGCGGTTCCCGGGCACCAAGCCACCGAGCGTGCTGATCACATCGTCGGGTACGTATCGCAGCAGGAAGTCGAACGATTGCCCTGGCTGGCCTGCGAACCACGCGGCCGCGAGCATCAAGAAACCTGCCAGCATGAGGAACCCGGCGTAGCTCAGGGTGAGTTTGAGGCGAACGCTCAACCCAGGCTCTCTATCCACGCTTCAATCCCTCACGCCCGGCATCTAGTTGAGCGTCGATGCGGTAGCCGACGCCGGCCACGGTGGCGATGATCCAGGGTTCGCCGAGCCGTTTGCGCAGTGCCGAGACAGTGATGCGCACGGCGTTGGTGAACGGGTCTGCGTTCTCATCCCATGCTCGCTCTAAGAGTTCTTCGGCGCTGACGACGCCGCCTTCGGCAGCGACGAGGACTTCGAGCACTGCGAACTGCTTCCTGGTCAGCGCGACGTAGCGGCCGTCGCGGTAGACCTCTCGGCGGAACGGATCCAGCCGCAGACCTGCGATCTCTCGCACGGGCGGCCTGTGGTGTGCACGCCTGCGGTCGAGCGCTCTGAGCCGGAGCACGAGTTCTTGGAGTTCGAACGGCTTCGTGAGGTAGTCGTCGGCGCCGAGCTCGAACCCGGTGGCCTTGTCGTCGAGACGGTCGGCAGCGGTGAGCATGAGGATCGGCATGCCGCTGTCGGAGGCGACGATGCGTTTGGCGATCTCGTCGCCGGTGGGTCCGGGAATGTCTCGGTCGAGGACGGCGATGTCGTAGGCGTTGACGCTCAGCAGCTCCAGGGCGGTGTCGCCGTCGCCTGCGATGTCTGCCGCGATCGCCTCCAGGCGTAGGCCATCGCGGATGGCTTCCGCCATGTAGGGCTCGTCCTCAACGAGCAACACACGCATGCTCCGATGCTACGAGCTGGCGCATGTCGTCGGCATATCGAAAATCACATACGTGCCGGCAACACCACGCTGCCTTGAATGGAGGCGTGACCTACCGCGAACCAGCACGAACAACGACCGGTCGGATTCGGGTTCGCAGGATCCGTGCCGCCGGCCTGCTAGTCGTCATCGCGGCGATCGCCGCACCCCTCGCCTACCAGTCGCTGGCGTCCTCGTCCTCGACGGCCGCGTCACCGATCGACGTCGTTCGCGGTGAGCACCGTGGTGCGCTTGGCGAGGCTGACGGTGCCCCACCCCTTGGCGTCCTTCCCAGTGAGCACCGTGGTGCGCTTGGCGAGGCCGACGGTGCCGTCCCCGACGGCACGACGGTCTTCGATGGCGAGATTTCGGGTGTAGCCAACCTCGACGCCGATCTGCTCGGTGCCCTGCGCCAAGCTGCAACTGATGCCGCGGACGACGGGGTGGAGTTCGTCGTCGATAGCGGCTGGCGTTCCCCGGAGTACCAGAACCAGCTTCTTCGTGAGGCGGTTTCCGAGTACGGATCCGAAGAGGAAGCCGCCCGGTGGGTGGCCACCGCGGAGACGTCTCCTCACGTGTCGGGGGACGCGGTCGACATCGGGCCCTCCGATGCCACGGCGTGGCTTTCCGAGCACGGCGCCGAGTACGGGCTATGCCAGATCTACGGCAACGAACCCTGGCACTACGAACTGCGCCCCGAAGCCATCGATCACGGTTGCCCTCCCATGTACGCCGACCCTACGCACGATCCAAGGATGCAGCAGTGACCAGCACGCTCGGCCGAGAACTGGTGTCAACGCAATCACCACACGCGGAAGGACCGGCAAGGTCTGCGGGCCCTTATGGCGTCCGCGAACGGTAAAGCTTTCGCAGAGCTCTCTGACGGACTCGAACCGTCTACCCCCTCCTTACGAGTGAGGCTTCGCCCTGCTGATAGGACCTTGGAACTGTGCTTGGTAGAGCGCTTTCCCTGAATTTGTGGCTGGTTTTGTGTCCAGCACCCTTCCGTTGAACAATGCTGAGCCTCCCAGGAAAGCCTCGAACCTGTCCGCAGAACATAGCCCCGATGCGGATCGCTACTCGTAGTCGTCCGTGGCAGCGAGCGAAGCAGCGCTCCGCTTCACAGGTCGCTCGCGCGTCGGACGCGCCGGGCGCGACAATCGAGTCGTGCCGTTGCTGCGAACCGAGGGTCGGAAATTGCTGGGCGTATTGGACGCCGGGCGCTGGACAAGCTGCTGGCCGCCCACCGGCTGTGGATTCCCTCGCTAGGCTCGTGCCAGGGTGATCGCCGAAGTTGTCGCCGCCGTCGCCCTGACCCGCGGCCCCGTGGCCGAGAGCGTGACGCAGCGCAGTGCCATCATCTCGTTCCGCACGGCGGCTCGCGATCATTCCTTCCTGATCCTGCAGAACGGTGCCCGCATCGACGCCGGCACCGGCGTCGACCACGTCGCCAGGCTGACCCGCCTGACGCCGGGGATGCACTACACCTACACCGTCAGGACGGACTCCGGCGTGCTCGCGAAGGGCACGTTCCGGGCCGCGCCGGCCCGCGCCGCCAAGTACACCTTCGCGGTCGTGGGCGACTTCGGCAGCGGGAACAGGAACGAGACGGCGGTCGCTTCGATGATCGAGTCCTGGCACCCGGACTTCGTGCTCACGGTCGGCGACAACGCCTACCCGCTGGGCTCGGCGGGGCTGCTCGATCGCGTCATCTTCGGCCCGTACGCGGCGGTCATGCGCCGGTCCGCCTGGTTCCCGGCGCTCGGCAACCACGACGTCAAAGCGAACGGCGGGAAGCCCGAGCTCGAGGCGTTCCACTCGCTTGGCAACGAGCGCTGGTACCGCTTCACCTGGGGGAACACCGCCGTGGTGGTGCTGGACTCCAACGTCTCCGTCGCGCCCGGCTCGCCGCAGCTGCGTTTCGCACGCAGCTCCCTCGCGCTGGCCTCCTGCTTCCGCTTCGCCGCCTGGCACCACCCGCCCTGGGAGCCCCCGGGGAACCGCATCTCGCCCGGCCTTCGCCGCAACATCGTCCCGCTGGTGGAGAAGAGCGGCGTGCAGGTGGTGTTCGACGGCCACCTGCACGCGTACGCCCGAAGCCGCCCGCACCACGAGGTGGTGTACGTGGCCGTGGGTACGGGGGGAGCCGAGCTTGAGTACGACGCCGGCGATCTGACGATCCCGTCCGCACGCGTCGTCCAAGGCCGCTACGGCGCGCTGCGGGTGGACGTCGCCGGTCGCAGGGCGCGATTCCGCTTCCAGACGGTCGACGGGAAGGTGCGCGACGACTTCCGCTTGAGCTGCTCCTGATTCGGGTTTCGCAGTCGCCCCTACCTATACACAGGGTCGCATTGGCGGGGCCCGGGGGTCCAGCGGTCCGCCGCAACGGTTTTGGCTTGTTTCGGCCGCTTTTCCTCCCGCGCCATTTGCCACGGGTTGCCATCGGTTGCGACCGTTTGGCTCCATAAATGCTCCATCCTCTGTTGCCTGTTCCGACTACGCCTCGCTTAGAGGATGTGCTGCTGCCGTCTGGAAAGGCCCTGGGCCTTCCCGGAAATCCTCGAACCTGTCCCCAGAACCTAGCCCCGACGCGCGCCCGGGTGCGCACGCGTCACGCCGATCGGCGAGGGTCGTCTGGGACTGGTACGGGGCGTCCGTCGTGTGTTCTATCTGGTGCCGCGTCAAGGAACCAGGCTAGCGCTGCACGCGGATGGCTTCGGCGAAGGTCTGGAGCCCGTAGACGTAGGTGCGCGGACGAGGCCCCTCCTGAGGGGCGCCGGAATCAGCCGGGGTCGCTGGTCTCGGTCACGAGGTATGTCCCCGGGGGTGCGTGCATGAGGAGTCGCGCGGCTTTGGCGCCGGCTGTGTCGATGTGGATGGTGGGTGGTTGCGGCGGCGTTCGGTAGTCCGTCCCCGGTCCCCAGAAGCGGCCGAAGCGCAAGATGACCGACTCACCCGCGAACTCGCGCGTTGTCTGCTCGAGTTGCTCTACAGCCTGCGCCGCCTCGCCGTCGAGCGCAAATGCAACGCTCTCCACGACGAGCCGGCGGGCAGCTGTGGCCCTCGCGGCGTTGAGCAGATTCGCTCCCCCTTCCCGGCGGATACGGACGTTTCGCTGGACTGATCCGGCCGACAGGTCGGTCAGGAAGTTCACGACGATCCGGGGTCGGAACCGCTGCGTAACGCGCAGGAGCCTTTCGTGGTCGTAGACGTCGCAGAGGATTGGTTCCGCCCCGAGGTCGCGGAGGGATCCCAGCTTCTCGGGCGATCGCGTCAGCCCGGCGACGTCGTGTCGAGTGAGGTGTGGGAGCGTCGCGCGGCCGACGACGCCACTTGCTCCTGCCACGAGGATGCGCATCGTCGTCGAGCAGCGTAGAACTTCGGGATGGCTTGCCCCGCCGCAAGCGGTGGCTGGGCCGCGCTCTCGCGGGAGATCGCTCCACGGTCGGCATCCGGCGGCGTCCGGTCGCCGCCTATCCGGCTCGACCATGCGTGGCTTCAGAGCCGCTCTTTACGACCATCGTCTTCGGCCGCCGCAGCGCCGAGCGCAACCGACCCGAGCGCGACGAACGTGAGCAGGCCAAGAACGCCGAACGCAAGGAACGGGCCGCCGTCGAATACGAGCGTCAGGGAAAGACCGACAGCGCCGGCCACCGCCGCCATCGCCGTTAGCGACAACCGAGGTCGGCGGGGTGCGAACGTCGCGCGGTCAGAACTTCGCTCCGCGGCCTGCTCGTCGAAGCGGCCGTGGAGGACGAGTCCAAAGAGCAGCGCCAGCGACGGGATGAGGATGACGGCGCCGAGTGCGACGCCGGCGATGGTCGCGATGAGCACCGGTCGCCCGGCGGCGGCCTCCTCCACCGTCAGGCCAGGAAGCAGCTCGGGCCGCTGCGCGAGCGCCCAGCCCGCGACGACCGCGGCCACCGCGGCCGAGGCGCCGTACCGGGCGGCCTCGAACCGCCAGCGCCGCACGAGCTCGAGCGTCGCGATTCCGGCCGCAGCCGAGGCGGCGATGGCCGCGACCGCCGGCCAGTCGAAGAGCTTGTCACCGAGTCGGTCGGCGTCATACGCGACCACCGCGAGCCCTGCAAAGGCGATCGCGCCGGTGACGACACCGGCGGCGAGCGCACGGGTGCGAAACGCGGCAGCGAGCTCATCACGCCCGGCGCGTACGGCATCGCCCGCGAGATAGACGGCCGAGACGTACACACCAGTAGCGACAGCGAGCGTGCCGACGAGCAGCGACGTCGGGTTCAGCCAGCTCGTCAGCGGATCTCCCTCGGCGTTGCCGATCGGGACGCGCCCGGACGCAATCGCGCCGACTACGGCGCCCAGCGCGAACGGGGTCAGAAGCGACGAGATCGAAAAGACGCCGTCGATCGCCCGCCGCTCGATCTCGCGTGCCGTGCCTGCGTGGACAGCGTAGGCCGTGCCGCGGAGGATGATGCCGATCGCGGCGATGAACAGCGGCACGCTCAGCGTCGAGAAGATCGAGGCGAACGCCTGCGGATAGGCCGTCCAGCAGACGACCAGCACGAAGACAAGCCAGACGTGGTTGGCCTCCCAGACGGGACCCATCGCCCGGTAGGCGTGCTCGCGCAGCGCGGCGCCGCGCTGGCCGCGCGCGCCGAACTGCCAGAAGGCCGCGCCGAAATCGGCTCCACCCAGGACGGCGTAGGCGGCGAGGCCGAAAAGCATTAGGACCAGAGGCACTTCGGCGAGCGTCACCGCTCCTCCCGCTCCGCGTCCGGCCGCGCCGCGCCGGCGATCAGAGGCGCAACACCGCCCGGCCCCGGGTTGACGTCGAGCGGCGCCCGCGCCAGACGCCGCAGGATCCAAACAACGGCGACCAGCAGCCCGGCGTAAACGACGACGAGCGTCGCGTACCCGACCGGGATGCCGCTCGCTCCGGTCACAGCCTCCTCGGTGCGCATGTGCCCGTAGACGACCCACGGCTGGCGACCGACCTCGGTCGTTACCCAGCCGGCGATCAGTGCGACGACCGACAGTGGCCCGGCGGCGACGACGGCACGGTAGAACCAGGGCGACCGGGGTAGACGTCGCCGTCGCAGCCAGACGAACAGGAAGGCGGCGGAGATGCCGGCGAGGACCAACCCGATGCCGACCATCGTCTGAAAGGCGATCCGGACGACGTTCACCGGCGGGCGTTCCTCTGCCGGGACCTCCTCGAGCCCCGCGACGCGCGCGTTCGGGTCGTGAAAGGCGAGCAGCGAGAGCAGACGTGGGAGCGGGACGCCGTAGCGGACCTCATCCCCGACGTACCAGCCGAGCAGGTGCACCGGTGCTCCCTTCTCCGTTTCGTGCAGGCCCTCGAAGGCGGCAAGCTTGGTCGGCTGCTCGCGGGCGACCTCGCGGGCCGCCCAGTCGCCGACGACAATCTGGACGGGCGCGGCCAGCGCGGCGATCGTCAGCGGCACCACAAGCGCGACCAGCTCATACCGACTGCGGCGGCCGCGCAGCCAGCCCCAGGCGTAGACGGCGGCGGTCCCGAAGCCTGCGACGATGTAGGCCGCGACGTACATGTGCACGACCTCGTGCCAGAGGAAGTGGTTGCCGAAGAGCGCGTCGAGCGGGCGGACGTCGCTGACCTGTCCCTCGTCGAGAGTGAAGCCGCTGGGGCTGTTCATCCAGGCGTTAACCGAGATGACCGTCAGCGAGCCGGTGAAGCCGGCTATGACGACGGGCACGCCGCTGAGGAAGTGCGCACGCGCGGACAGGCGGTCCCAACCGTAGACGTAGACGGCGATGAAGATCGCCTCGACGAAGAACGAGAAGGCTTCGAGCGTGAAGCCGAGCCCGAAGACCTCGCCGAAGGTGGCCATGAAGCTCGGCCAGAGCAGCCCGAGCTCGAAGCTCAAGATCGTGCCGGTGACGACGCCGACCGCGAAGAGGGCAAGCATCACCTTGGACCAGCGCTTGGCGATCGTGCGGTAGACGGGATCGCCAGTCCGCAGCCAGAGTGCCTCCATGAAGAGGACGAACGCGGGGAAGGCGATCCCGAAGCAGACGAGCGGGATGTGCACCGCGAACGAGAGCGCCTGCATCTGCCGCGCCTGGAACACGTACTCCTGGTCGACGGGCGCGAACGGAGCCGCGGCGAGCACGAACCAGATCAAGCTCCCCTGACCTCCCTCTCTCGAACCTCGCGCGCCTGGCCACGTCTAGGGCCGCAGCGCGCGATCCGGTGCCGAGCAGGCGGAAGGCCTGCGCCGCTCGCCAACGCGGCACCGGCAACAACGGGCGTGTTGGTCTCGACCTCCATCTTCCACCTCCTTGGCAGCGTATGCGGGTGGCGGCGGCGAGTCCTCCGCCGCGTGTGCGCGCGTGCACGCGAGAGGGAGTGGTCGACGCTGGCAAGGAAGGGGGGATGATGTCGGACGTGGAGGTCACGCTGATGCTGGCCACCCTGACCGACCGCCGAGACTTCGGCGACGATTGGCTGCTGGAGCGCAAGTTCGACGGCGAGCGCTGTGTGGCGCGCAAAGATGGCGACGCGGTGCGGCTCGAGTCGCGCACCGGCAAGGACCTGACGGGCACCTATCCCGAGGTCCGAGCCGCGATGGCGGCTCAGCGGCCCGACGAGCTTCTGGTCGACGGCGAGGTGGTGGCGTTTGACGGTGAGCAGACGTCCTTCAACCGTCTGCAGCAGCGCCTGGGGATCTCAAATCCATCGCGGGCGCTGGTGGGGGCGTTCCCAGTCGTCTACTGCGTCTTCGACCTCCTCGAGGCCGGCGGCGAGGATCTCAGCGCGCGACCGCTCGTCGAGCGGCGCGCCCGCCTCGAGAGGACGATCCGGCCGAAGAAGGGGTTGCAGATCAGCGAAGCCTGGCGCGACGATTCGCAGCGCCGCTACGCCCAGGCATGCCGCTCCGGCTGGGAGGGTCTGATCGCCAAGCGCGCCGACGCGCCTTACGCGCGCGGGCGCTCGAGAGACTGGCTGAAGCTGAAGTGCGTCCTCGAGCAGGAGTTCGTGATCGGCGGCTACACCGACCCCGCCGGCAGCCGGACCGACTTCGGTGCTCTGCTCGTCGGCTACTACGAGGCGGACCGGCTCAGGTACGCGGGGAAGGTCGGCACCGGCTACAGCGCGGAGACGCTCAGGGAGCTCGGTGCTCGGTTGCGCAAGCTGGCGAGGTCCGAGTCGCCGTTCGCCGACGCGCGGCCGATCCCGCGGGGTACCCACTGGACGCGGCCAGAGCTCGTGGCCCAGATCGGGTTCGCCGAGTGGACGGGTGACGGCCGGCTGCGGCAGCCACGTTTCCTCGGTTTGCGGGACGACAAGCGTCCGACGGACGTCGTCAGGGAGCGGCCGAGTTGAGCGCCGACCGTTAGGCCGAGGGCAGGGCGGTGTTGCGCGCGGCGGATCCGCGGATGGCGGCGCTGGTAGACGCGGACCCCGGACACCCCGGCACCGCCTGGGAAAAGCGTGCGCGGACGCGAAGAGTCACGCTTCCCTCCGGAAGCGTGACTCTTCGGACTCGCGGCAAGTCATGTGGCCCGGCTGCGTTTCGGA
>CAVTVQ010000006.1:260000-1544894 GCA_963738205.1 uncultured Actinomycetes bacterium | reverse complement strand
CGTCGCGAGGCGTCGCGTATGTCGTTTCTGATGTGTCCGTTTTGTGTCCGCGAGCTGTTGACGGGATCGACAACGGCTCGGACCTACTCCCGCTTGATCGCGAGGACTCCGCTCCTAGGTCTCGCCCGCGACGCGACCACGGGCGCCTCGGTTCAGGTCGGATGTTGTTCTTCTCGTTGGGCGACACTGCGGACCACTTCTACCCCGACGATGGTGAGGGCGATCGTGACGAGCGCCATGATCCAGCCGCGGGCGAAGAGTGGGGCGATGAGCGCGACGACGAGTAGGGCAGCTGCGACGATGCCGTAGGTCGTCAGGCGGTTCTGCAGGACTGGCTGTGCGGCCCGGCGTGCCCGGCTTGCGAGGTTGGTGTTACCGACGAACCAGACTCCGAGCAGCAGTACGGCGCCGAGGGTGATCCAGACCCAGGCGCGGTCGGCCAGGGTCTGCGAGAGGATGTTCCATGCGTTTCGTGCGGCCGGTTTGACGCTGTCGTCCTTGGCGAGGTGGTCGACGAGGTAGCCGCCTCCGGCGCGGCGCACGACGAGCATCAGGAGCCCGACGAGGAGCACCCCGATCGCGATCGCGCGCAGCTCGATCCTGCGCCGCCCGCGGGCGAGCCAGACCGCGAGCGCCGCGACGGCAAGCGCGAGGAGCCACATCCAGTTGGCGACGGCACGCAAGATCCGCGTGAGCGTTTGGACGGTCCCCAACTGGTTGGCGTTGACGATCGTGATCTTGCCGGCCGAGTCAGGCAGTTTGTCGGCCACGCGTCCGATCACGACCACCTGGTCGCCGATCTGAATCATGATCGGGCGAAGGTCGAGCACGACCTGGCCGTTGTCGGTCTGGACGAACTTCGCCTTGTCGTCGAGCAGTTGCACCAGCTGTCGCTGGGTTGCGGTCGTTGTCTCGACCCAGGCCTTCTGCGCGCGCGGCCGCTCGAGCGCGGCCTGGGCTGCCTGATATGCGCCCGAGCGCGTCAGACCAGCCAGCACGGGCGCCAGGCCCTTCTGTGCCGGCGGCAGCCGAGCCGCGATCGCCGCCTGCACATCGACGTTCGCATAGAGCGCGTCCACCGCCGCGTTCGCGGCCTGCGTCCGGATCGCGTCGTCCTCGATCATGTTCCGCGAGATCGTCGCGAACCCGGCCTCGTGGAGTGCGGTGTGCGCGACGTAGTACGCGATCATCCCTACGAGCGCGAGCAGGATCGCCACGACGGTCAGCACGCGTGCGCCGATCAGACGCGGGAGGGACAGCCCGCCGGGGGTCGAGCTTGGCGCCGGCTCGCTCAAGCCAGGACCCTTCTATCCCTGACCATGTACGCAACGATCAGCGCGGCAGGGAAGAAGACCAGGCTGAAGAGGAAGTAGCCGAAGAAGCTGTGCCCCTTGCGGGCGGCGACGCGGGCGGGCCAGAAGGCGATCGCCACCCAGATGATGAAGAAAAGGATCGATCCGACCCACCAGCCAAACGTCGCACCTCCGTGTCGAGGATTCGGTCTCGTTCGTTCGGCCGACTATCGACGCGGAGGGGCGGGTCTTCCTCATACCGATTGCATGAACTTGCGGCCCGCGGGTCGGCTTACTCGAGCGCTTCCTCGACGTCGTAGTCGAGCGCAAGGGCGAGCTTCGGGGCGCACTGGACGACTCGCGCAGCGCCTGTCACCGGCGTCACCGCTTCGAGAGTGGCGACGATCTCGTCCCGAGTTGCGCCGACTGCGAGGGCGTGCGCGACCGCGTGCTGGAACGAGGACGGGGCCGCGTCGATGGCGATGGTCGCGGCCACGCAGACGAGCGCTGCGGTCCTCATGTCGAGGGCTGAGGCGATTTGTGCGTTCTCTTCTCCCAGGAGGAGGCCGACGAGCGCATCGTCGTGCACGGCGAGCCGGCGCAGGTGTTCCTTGTAGTCGTCCATCGCCGTGTACGTATCTGACCTCGTGCAGGCTGCGCGCGCGTCATACCTCCTGGGTGAGATTTACCCGCGGCGGGAAGAGATTGCTTTCGAGGAGCCCGACCTCGACGGCTCTCTCGATCGCCTGGCTGCGCGAGGAGGCGCCGAGCTTGCGGTAGATCGAGACCGCTTCGGTTTTGACGGTGTTGCGCGAGAGGAACAGCCTGGTCGCGATCTCCGGGACGGTGAGGTGGGTGGCGAGGTAGGGAAGGAGCCGGAGCTCCGCGCCCGTCAAGCTCATCGCCCAGGCGCCCGCCGGCCCGGAGCTCGCTTCCAAGCGTTTGCGCAGCTGGCCAGCGTCCTCGACGAGAGAGCCCATATGCGGGCGGAGCTCGAGCACGCGCTCGGTCTCGGTGAAGACGGTCGGGCGGCGGCGGCCTCGCCGAGCGCGAGGTGGGCGCGTGTGAGTTCAAGCCCGACCTGGACGGTGAGCCAGGGGATGCCGTGGTCGAGTAGCGGCCGCAGACGGTGCGCGCGTGCGAGCAGCGTACGGGCTTCCTCCTGTCTGCCCTCGTGGAGTGCGACCCGCGCAGTTGTCACGTGGACGAGCGCGCTCGGCGCGTAGTCGCCGAGGCCTGCCTCCTCGACCAGCTCTTGTGCTTCCCGCGCGCGCTGCTCCACTTCGGCCCAGGCTCCTTGCTCAGCCGCGAGCAGGGCGAGCTGCGCCTGTGCCACGTAGACCTCCTCCACGGCGCCGGCAGCCAGGCCCTTTTCGATCGCTGTTGCGAAGTCTTCCGTCGCACGGGCGGATACGCCGAGTAGCGCGTGCGCAACGCCTCGAATGAGGTGTGTGGTCGCCCTCCAATCACTCTCCTGGGAGAACTGATCAAGCGCCAGATTGGCGTCTGCGAGTGCCTGCTCGACACCGTCGCGCATCATGTGCGCGCGCAGGGCGGCGACCCACGGCTCGATCGTGGCGCTGCCGTCGGAGAGGGGGATTGCCGAGGTTGCACCGTCGGCAAGGGCGAGCCACCGTTCGGCCTCCTCGGGACGTCCTGTCAGTACGCGGAACCAGGCTCCAAAAACGGCGAGTGCGGGGTATCGCACCAGCTCGTCATCACCGAACCAGCCAAGCCACTCCTCGACGGTAGCCATGCGGCCGTCGTAGTAGAGCGCCAGAGCAAGCGCGTCGATCACGCTGGCGACGGTGTCCGTCTCGCCTGCGGCGTGCGCGTAGGCGACTGCTTCCTCGGTCAAGCCTTCGGCCAGACACCAGGCCATCGCGCGGCCACTGAGTATGGGCACCAGATCGGGCTCGCTTCGCTCGAGTTCGTTCCGTAGCAGTTGGCCGAAGAGGTGGTGGTAGCGGTACGACTCGCCGCGCCGGTCGAGCGGCACCAGGAAGCGGTTCGAACGCTCGAGCGTCTCGAGCATCCGTGCCGACCCGGTCGTCTCCAGGATGGCGTCGCATAGACCGCCGGACATACGGTCCAGGACGGAGGTGTATTTGAGGAACTGTGCTTCAGCCTCGGGCAGCCGGGACAGGAGCTCGAGGCGGAAGTACTCGGACACGAACCGGTCGTCGCCGTCGAAGCGCTGGCCGTTTGCCGCGCTGGCCGCCCCGGCCTGCATCGACAGCGCTGCCAGGTACAGGCCGGCGGGCCATCCTTCCGTTCGCTCGGCCAGCCCGGAGAGCTCGTCGACGTCCAGTTCGACGCCCGCAGCTTGAAGAAGCATCCCGGCTTCGTGCTCGTCCAGCCGCAGGTCGGTCATGCCGATCTCGTGCACCCGTCCCTGCGATCGCCAGCGGGCAAGCGGCAGCGCCGGCTCTTCCCTGCTCGCGACCGCGATCAGGGAGCCCGCCGGCACGTACTGGAACAGCTCCGCGAGCGCGTCCAGGCAGGTCGGATTGGCGACGGCGTGGAGATCGTCGAGCACCAGGACGAGTGGGCGCTGGAGTGCGGCCAGTGCGCTCCCGACCCGGGGGACGTGCTTTGACCAGCTGGATCCCCCCGGACCGGAAAGCGCGTCGAGCACCTCCGGGGTTACCTGCTCGACCCGGTGGATTGCGGCGGTGATGTAGCGCAGGAACACAATGGCGTCGTCGTCTCGCCCGTCGAGCGAGACCCAGGCGAAGGGACGCGGATCAGCCTCGGCCCAGCGCGCGAGAAGGGTGGTCTTGCCGTAGCCGGCGGGCGCAACAACGGTCGCGAAAGGCACGCGCGCCGCGCACAGCCGTGCGATCAGTTCCGCCTTCGCGACGGTGCCGGGCCGGGTCACCGGCGCAGCGAGCTTGACCTCCACAAGCTCGAACGGAATCTCGGTAACGGCCGCCACGATCCTAATTTCACACAATCGGTATGAGGAGAGGAGGCGCCTACCCGCCCATACTCTCCACCGCAATCTCACACCGACAACAACGCGCCCTGCACAGGGGCTGGGTGCGCTGACGCCAGGGAGGTGGCAGATGACCGTTTCCACCGAGACACTTCGCTCGATCGCGACGCCTGAGCAGCTCGAGACTCGGCTCGGCACGCTCGAGTTCGTGGACGGCGTGCCGAGTGCCGAGACGGTCGAGACGGTGTACGACCATCTCGACTTCGTGCACGCCCTGAATGTGTTCCTTAACGGGTTTGCGGGCGCGTCCACGGTCGCGTTTCGCAAGGGCTTGCACGAGGCTGGAGTGGACGACAACCAAGTCCTCATCTTTTCGGAGTTGATGGGGTCGGAGTCGCTGTTTCTGACCGCGAACGCCGACACGGTCTATTTCCTCGGCATCGTCGATCTCAGCTCGGGGCCGATGGTGGTCGAGACGCCTCCGCAAGCGCTCGCGCTCTTCGACGACATGTGGTTTCAGTGGATCATCGACTTCGGCCTGCCGGGCCCGGATCGTGGAGAGGGCGGCCGCTTCCTGCTCATCCCGCCCGGCTACGACGGCACGCTGCCCGACAGCGGCTACCACGTCGGGCACTCGCGCACGACCAGGGTGTTGCTGCTGGGCCGCTCGTTCATGACCGACGATGATCCGGCGCCGACCGTCGAGACAATCAAGAGCGCGCTCAGGATCTACCCCTACAAGCCGGATGGCTTCGGCACGAGCGTCGCGACGCTGCTCCTGGGTGGCCACGCGCTCCCCAGTCCGCCGGCGTCGATTCCCGAGACGGTGTTCGTGGAGGGGAGTGGCAAGGCGTTCAACACGATCCCTCCGAGCGACTTCGGCGTCTACGAGCTGCTGAACGAGCTCGTGCAGGAGCAGCCGGCGGGCAGCACCGACATCGAGCTGATGGGGCAGCTGGCTGCAATCGGGATCGAGAAGGGCACGCCCTTCGAGCCAGACGAGCGGATGCGACGCATCCTCGAGGATGCGGCTGCCGTGGGCGCCGCGACCTCGCGGGCGCTGGTCTTCGACGCGCGCGCAGCGGAAGAGTTCGCGTACTTCGACGACGGCTCCGCGTGGTTCACGAATCTATTCGTCGGCGGCTACAACTTCGAGACGCCGCCGCCGCTCGTCACGGAGAAAGGAGTCGAACCTCTCGCCGCCACCGGCGTCCGGAAGCTGCACTCCCGAACCGCGTTCTTCTACGGCTACACGGGGATTACGCCGGCGATGTGCATGCGGCTAACCGGCCTCGGGTCGCAGTACCTCCTCGCCACCAAGGACGCAGACGGGAACCGCTTCGACGGCGCGAAGAGCTACCGGGTGACGCTACCGCCTGACATTCCGGCAGCACGGTTCTGGTCGTTCACCCTCTACGACACCGAGACGCGCTCGATGCTCCAGACTCCGCAGCGCTTTCCGCGCGCCGGCAGCCAGTCCTACCCCACCCCGGCGGCGACGGCGAACGCCGACGGTTCGACGACCGTCACGTTCGGTCCGGAGCGACCTTCCGATAGCCCGGAAGGCAACTGGATCCAGACGACCGGAGGCAAGGGCTGGTTCGTGGCCCTCCGCCTCTACAGCCCGCTGCAGCCGTTCTTCGACAAGACCTGGCGGCCGAGCGAGATCGAGGCCCTCGACTAGGGATCGGGGATCGCAGATGCTGATCGCTCTACCCGCGCTCGCCGCTGTGTCCACGCAGACCGCGCTCGAAGCGAGCGGAAAGAGGGACGAACACTGATGGCAGCAGCCTTCGGATGGGGAGTCCTGGCCGCGTCCTCGCTCGTGATCGGCGCCATCATCGCGCTCGTCTTTCGCATCGGCCTGCGGACGATCGGGCTGATCATGGGCTTCGGCGCGGGCGTCCTGATCAGCGCGGTGGCGTTCGACCTTGTCGAGGAGGCGGCCGGGAAGACATCCGGTCACGGCTGGGCCATCGCGGGCCTCTTCGCCGGCTGCTTGGTCTTCTTCAGTGGCGACCGGCTGATCGATCGCCTCGGGGGGAGTGAACGCAAGGATGCGGCCGGTGGCCAAGAGAGCGGCTCCCCGCTCTCAATCGTGCTCGGAACCGTGCTCGACGGCGTCCCTGAGTCGATGGTGATCGGCCTGACGATCTTCGAGGGCGGGGCGGTAGGGGCCGCGTACCTGGCTGCGGTCTTCATCTCCAATTTGCCGGAGTCGATCTCCTCGACATCCGGCCTCGCCTCGAGCGGCTGGGCGAAGTCGCGGATCCTCTGGATGTGGATCGCTATCGCGGTGATCTCAGGAATCGCCTCGCTTACCGGCTACGGCCTCTTCCAGGACTCCTCACCGGACACCGTCGCCTTCGTTCTCTGCTTCGCGGCAGGCGCGATCCTCACCATGCTCGCCGACACAATGATGCCGGAGGCATTCGAGCACGGAGGGAAGCTTGTCGGCGTCGCGACGACGCTCGGATTCGCGGTCGCGTTCACGATCCACATTCTCGACTGAGTCATGAGCGTCGCAACCCCTACCCCGCTCGGCGACCACTCAACCGTAATGCGAGTCAGGTCGGGCAGCGCCTCGGTGGATGTGGCTGTAAACGGCGATCACAGGGAATCGCTGCTCGGCCCGTATCGCATACCTGTGTGCGTGACCGTCGGTGCTGTTTGTTGTAGCGGCTCGGGCGCACCACGTGGCGCGGACGATCCGCAACCCATCGAACCCTAGGAGGCCAGCCCCATGTCCCCGAGTACGCCGAACTTCAACACCGAGATCCCGGCGAAGATCATGACACCGGATCGCGTATCGACCCGGATCGGCACGTTGGAGTTCTTCGACGGGATGCCGACCGATGCCACCGCGACGATGCTGCTGGAGCATCTGACGTTCCTCCGGGGTGTTGAAGTGTTTCTCAGCGCGATCCCCGCGGCGTCGCTCGAGGCGTTGAGGATCGGGCTTGCCGAGGTCGGCCTGACGGCTTCGAACAAGGTCGTGATCTACGACGACCTGATGGACTCAAACGCATTGTTCCTGACGGGCAACACCGACACCGTCTACGCCTTGGCTTTCCTCGACCTCGACCGTGATGGGCCGACGGTCGTTGAGATCCCGCCGGGGTGCGGGCCCGGGACGGTGGACGACGCCTGGTTCCGTTTCGTGATCGATATGGGCGCGCCCGGCCCAGATCGTGGCGAGGGCGGCAAGTACCTGATTCTGCCGCCGGGCTACGAGGGGGAGGTGCCCGACGGATACTTCACCGCGGAGTCGACGAGCTATGTCAACTGGATCGCCTTGCGCGGCTTCCTCTCCGACGGGAAGCCCGAGGCCGCATCGCAGATGTTCCGCAACGGTCTGAAGATCTACCCCCTTGATCGCCAGGACGATCCGCCGCCGATGGAGTTCATCAACGCGTCGGGGAAGGTGTTCAACACGATCCATGCCAACAACGTCGAGTTCTACGACGAGCTGTACGCGGTGATCGACCGTGAGCCGATCGAGATGATCGACCCGGAAACACGGGGTCTGCTCGCCTACATCGGGATCCGGAAAGGCAAGCCGTTCGCGCCCGACGCGCGCACACGGGAGATCCTGATTGAGTCGGCCGCCGTTGCCAACGGCACCGCTCGTGCGACGTTCTTCAACACGCTGGAGACGGACAACTACCTGTACGAGGGCAGCTACTGGAAGCGCGGCTTCTTCGGTGGCGACTACGAGTTCCTGCTCGACGGCGAAGCCGGAGTCCGCAACCTCGACGCACGCACGGCCTTCTTCTACATGGCGACCGTCAACACCCCCGCGATGGCCGCGAAAATGGTCGGCCGCGGCTCCCAATACGCCTGGGGCGACCGCGACAGCAGCGGCAGCTATCTCGACGGAGCGAACAACTATCGGCTCAACATCCCGGCGGATGTCCCGGCGCAGAACTTCTGGTCGGTCGTCGCGTACGACCCACAAACACGCTCCGAACTACAGACGGGACAGCCCTTCCCGAGCAAGAACAACGTGAAGGCCGAACTCACCGAGAACCGTGATGGTTCCGTCGACCTCTACTTTGGACCCGAGCCGCCCGAAGGCCACGAGGCGAACTGGATCCAGACGGTTCCCGGCAAAGGCTGGTTCGCCGTCCTGCGCCTCTACGGCCCGCTCGACCCCTGGTTCGACAAGACCTGGCGACCAGGAGAGATCGAGCTGATCCAATGACTAACGCCCAGATCATGACCCCGCATCCTGAGACGTTCTTCGATCGCGTCAACGCGGTCTAGATCCACGCTTCCCGACCCGCTCAAGAACAGGAGGAGAAATGACCACCCGTAAGGCCTCGTGCAATTGCGGCAAGCTCAGCGTCACGTACGAAGGGCCCGACCCAGAGCGCATCTCCCTGTGCCAGTGCTACCGGTGCCAGCAGCGAACGGGCAGCGTGCTCAGCGTGCAAGCGCGGATCCCAAGGGAGCAGGTGACGATAGAAGGCCAATCGACGACATGGACGTTTCCCGTCGAGGGCGGAGAGCCGGTCACGTTTCGCTCCTGCGACAGCGGCGGTGCCACGTATCACTTCTGCCCAGAGTGCGGTTCGACTCTGTACTGGGATATCCCCGTCGCGCCGGACGTCATCGGCGTCGCAGTTGGCTCCTTCACCGACCCGACGTTTCCGCCGCCAATGATTTCCGGCTTCGAAGCGTGTGGGCATCCGTGGGCGATGAACGCCGCGAACCTTCCGGTGCCGCACTATGACTACGACGGGACAGAACACGGCGGGCCACGAGCGTGAGTACAGGGCGGTAGCACGTGGAGCGGGAAGCGCGAGGAGTTCACTGACCTGAGCCGGTAGGCGCTCAGCAAAGCCCGCTCGAACGAGCGAACCCACCGAGGGCAACTCGGCAGCATCCGACCTCACCAAGTCTCCCGACTCCCTCCGCTTGAGAGGGGTGTTCAAGGCGCGTTGTGGGAGGGATTCCTCGATCCCGTTCTCGATCGAGGAGGTCCCACAGTGATCCAGCGAGGTCAGGTGTTCAAGCTGCAGGCGACGTGCGCGGATGGGGAGCCCTTGTGGGCCTACCGGTATCGAGTCGCAGGCCGCGGCTCGGCGAGGCTGCAGGTGGGCGGGTTCAGCAGCAAGGCTGAGGCGCAGAGGGCGCTTCAGAACAAGCTGGGCCGGCTCGTGCCCGGCCGCCGTGCGGCGACGCTGACGCTCGGCGAGTGGGTCGAGGAGTACCTCGACGCGCACGATGGTGAGCGCGTCACGGTCGCGAAGCTCCGCTGGCTACTCGGGAAGGCGACCGCCGAGCTGGGTCAAGTGCGCCTTGCCGAGCTCTCGCCCGAGCAGGTCTTCGCGTGGCGGCTCACGGTTCCCGAAGGGCACCGCTTCGAGGCGACGCAGGCGCTCCGGCAGGTTCTGAACCGGGCGGTCGCCTGGAAGCTGATCGAGGAGAACCCCGCCAAGCGCGTGCCGAATCCTGGCCGGCGCTGCCGGGAGCAGCGACCGTTCGAGTCCTGGGCGCAGATCCGGTCGCTCGCCGACCTGCTCGGGCCGAGCTTCGGGCCGATGGTCATGTTCGCCGCCGCGACTGGGCTTCGACCCTCGGAGCTATTCGCACTCGAACACGGCGACATCGACCGTGCCGCCGGCGTCGTCCAGATCCGGCGGGCGTATGCAAACGGACGGGTCAAGCACACCAAGACCCGGCTGAGTAGACGCGCCGTTCCGCTCCAGGCGATCGCGCTCGAGGCGCTTGACCAACTCCGGCCGCGACAAGACAGCACGCTGCTCTTCCCGAACACGCGCGGCGGCCACCTCGACTTCCGCAACTTCAACCGGCGCCACTGGAAGCCCGTCCAGAAAGCGAGTCGGGATCGAGCCGCTGCGCGACCTCTACGACCTGCGCCACACCTACGCCACCTTCGCGCTCCGCGCCGGCGTGCCGGTGTTCGCCCTCTCGAGGTTCATGGGCACGAGCATCGCGATGATCGACCTCCACTACGGCCACCTCGCAATCGACAGCTACCAGCACGCGGTCTCGCTCCTCGACGCGCTCGCGCTCGAACGGGCCGTGGACGCTGGGTGGACGCCGGCGCGGAGGCCGGCAAAGCTGCACAGCGACACGGTTTCCAGGCGCGGCGGAAGGCCTTCGCGGCGGGTCGTGGACGCTCGGTGGACATCGAGGCCAGAAGCCGTCACGACCAGCGCTGTCAAAAGGGGCTGATTAGCAGGAACTTCGGAAGCCCTCTCGGACTCGAACGGAGCCCCTACGGCGTACAGCGAGACGTAATTGATCGGAGGGGGCATTCAAGCGCGATCACATCGATCACATGTCGGTTCCGGTTCTACTGAGGCCCTCCCGTTCAAGGAGGTGCCCCGTGACCTCGGAGGCGCCTGTCCGAGCCAAGAACGACGCGACAGTGTGTTTTTTGGATAGGTCTTGGGGACAGATTTCGTGAGACCGAAGCGAGCGCAACAGGCTGTCCGAGCAAGAAAAAAGGCCATTTGCTGGCCTTTTCTGAAGCCCTCTGACGGACTCGAACCGTCGACCCCCTCCTTACCATGGAGGTGCTCTACCAACTGAGCTAAGAGGGCACGGGCCGCATTCTACCGCCGCTTCCAGCTCCTCCAGGCAGTCCCTCCAGCCGGCGGGTCAAGCGTTTGCGTCAAGTTCCCCGGTCCGGCCACCGGCGGGGTCGGTGCGCTAGGACACCCGCCAAACGGGAGCCTCCTGACCGCGAGCTTTCGTGGAGGATCGGCCGTCTCCGCTTGCTGTTCCGTGGCCCGGTTCAGGGGAAGAGACGGCCGCGATCGCAGAGCCGCCGCCGCTCACGCCGAGCGAGCGCGATGTGCTCCTGCCTCTGTGCCGACCGTTGTTGACAGGCGATGCGTTCACCGAACCGGCATCCACGTTCCCGGCACGCGACACCGCCACCTGTAGCCGGCTCAAGTAACGGGCGGAGGGCGCCCGGCGGCCACGCCGGGTGCCCTCCAGCGGCGTGTAGCCCCGCTTCTGGGCGAGACTTAGCACGTGCTCAAGCTGGGGATTGTGGGATGCGGCGACGTGGCGCACCGCTACGGGCGGACGCTCGCGCCCTACCCGGACGTGCCGATTGTGGCAGTGACCGACACCGACGCCGCGCGCGCGCAGGCGTTTGCGCGGGAGTGGGGCGGGGAGGTGCGGCCGACGCTCGACGACCTACTCGCGGATGGGCAGGTTGAGTGCGTCGTCAATCTGACGCCGTTCGAGTTCCACGCCGACGTAACGAGGCGGGCGCTCGCGGCCGGCAAGCACGTCCACACGGAGAAGCCGGTCGCGCTCGACGCCGCCGGCGCGTGGGCGCTCGTCGATCTCGCCGGCAGCACAGGGCTCCGGCTCAGTTGCGCGCCGATCACGTTCATGGGACACGGGCAGCAGGCCGCGCACCGGATGATCCAGGAGGGGCGCGCGGGCGAGATCCGACTCGTGTACGCCGAGGTCAACCACGGACGCATCGAGACGTGGCACCCGCGTCCCGAGCCGTTCTACGCGACCGGGCCGCTGTTCGACGTCGGCGTCTATCCGCTCACGATTCTCGCCGCCTTCTTCGGGCCTGCGCGGCGCGTCACGGCCTGGGGCAGGAAGCTCCTCTCGAGCCGAGCGACGGTCGACGGAGCGTCGTTCGAGGTAGGCGCGCCCGACTGCATAGTCGCGATCGTCGAGCTCGCGAGCGGGGCCGTCGCCCGCCTGACCGCGAACTTCTACGTCGATGACGCGAAGAGGCGTCACGAGATGCAGTTTCACGGCGACCGCGGCTCCGTGTTCCTGTCGACGTGGCAGGACTTCGACGCCGACGTCGGCTTTGCGCCCTACGGCGGCGCGACCGAGTCGATCGCCTATGACAGGCCGGCTGAGGGTGGCGTCGACTACGGTCTCGCGCTCCGCGAGCTCGACGCTGCGATTCGCGAAGACCGGGCGCACGCCGCGAGCGCGGAGCAGGCAGCGCACGTCGTCGACGTGATGTGCGCGACCGTCGAATCGGCCGAGCGGGGTCGCGCGGTCGAGCTAGAGCAGCCGGCGGAGAGCCTCGGCTGAACGAGCTGTCGAGTCGAGGGGATCGCCGGTGTGCTCCTCTTGCTCGACGATGAGCCATTCGACGCCCGCGCCGCGCGCTGCGGGAACGATCCGTTCGTACCCAATCGCGCCGTCGCCGATCGGCACGCTCGTCTCGCGGTCGGCGAAGTCCTTGGCGTGGACGAGCGGCACCCGGCCTGCGTGGGCCGCTAGACGCGAAACAGGATCCGATCCGGCGACCCACAGCCAGCCCAGGTCGAGCTCCAGCTCGAGGCCATCGACCTGGGCGAGCACGTCCAATGTGACAGTCCCGTCGGCGAGCGTCTCGAGCTCTTGGCCGTGGTTGTGATAGCCGAGCGGCAGCCCTGCCAACGCGGTGCGCTCCCGCAACGCCGCGAGCCGCTCGGCCAGGGCCTCTGCACCGGCGCGGTCCGCAGGACGCTCCGCCCAGGGGACCACGAGGCGCGGCACGCTCAGAACGCGAGCGTGGTCGACCACCTCGTCGAAGGCGCGGTCGAAGCGCTCGAGCCCGACGTGCCAGCCGCAGACCGCGAGCCCGGCGTCGTCCAGGCGTCGGCGGAGCTCAGCCGGCTCATCCGGTCGCGCGTAGAGCTCGACCGCCTCATAGCCCTGCGCCGCGAGCGTCGGCAGTGCCTCGACGGCGTCGATCGTGCGAAGGGTGTAGAGCTGGATCGCGAGGCGCATCAGGGCTGCCGCGGATTATCACCCCGCGCCTACGGGCGCGACGCACCCGTCGCGAGCGTAAATGCGGAGGGCGCCCACTGGGCGCCCTCCGGTCGGGAACGGGAACTTGTCGGAGTTAGGCGGGGCGCACGGCCAGCTTCACCTGGGCCGTCGTCGTCGCGCCATCGCGCTTGAGCGTCAGGGCGATCGTGTCGCCCGGCTTGTGAGCGTCGACCGCCTTCTGCAGCGACGCCGAGTCGGTGACCGGCTCGCTGCCGATCGCGGTGATCACGTCGCCGACCTGCAGGCCGGCCGCACCGGCCGGGGTGTCCGGCTTGACCTCGCTGACGGTGACGCCGTTGTCGGCCGGAGCCACGCCCACGCCCAGGTAGGCGTGCTGTACCGAGCCGCTGCCGAGCAGCTGCGAGACGATCGACTTGACGGTGTTCGAGGGGATCGCGAAGCCGATGCCGTCGTTGCCGCCGGAGTCGCTCGCGATCTGCGCGTTGACGCCGACGACCCGGCCGTTCATGGCGAGCAGTGGCCCGCCCGAGTTGCCGTGGTTGATGGCGGCGTCGGTCTGGATCGAGTCGTTGATGGTGAACTTGTTCGGAGCCGTCATCTGCCGGTGCAGCGCGCTGACGATGCCGGAGGTGACGGTCTCGGCCAGCCCGAGCGGGCTGCCGATCGCCACGACGCCGTCGCCGACCTGCAGCGAATCCGAGTCGCCGAGGGCGAGCGGTGCCAGCATCGAGGCCGGTGCGTCGACCTTGATCACGGCGAGGTCGGTCGAGGGGTCGGTGCCGACGAGCTGCGCCGAGGACGTCTTCCCGTTCCAGAACGTGACGGTGATCGAGCCGCCGCTGTCGACCACGTGATCGTTGGTGACGATGTGGCCGCTCGTGTCGTAGACGAAGCCGGATCCCTGGCCGTTGCCGACGGCGATCTGGACGACGCCCTTGCGGGCGCTGCGGTAGACCTGGTTCACGGACGAGCTGCTCGTGTCCGCGATCGGCGCCGCGTTGTCCATGGGGACCTCTCGGACGACGGTCTGCGTGCGTTCGGGCGCGACGCCCGCGTACAGCGCAGCGCCTCCGCCGGCGCCGAGGCCGGCGGCGACCAGCAGCGCGGCGGCCCCCGAGACGATGCGAATGGGCGTGCGGTTCATCGAGTGCTCCTTTTCGAGAGGCATTTGCGTTCGGCGACCATGGAACCGGCGCACGCTGAGATGAGCATGAAGCCCACCTAAGAATTCGCTGAGCAAATCGGCGACGCGACGCGAAAAGCCGCTGCCAGAGCCGGATCTCAGCGAATTCTTAGGTTGCTCTCATTCGCTCCTCAGGCCCTCGCGCGATCGTGCGGAGCATGGGCACAATGATCCCGATGAAGATCCTCGTCGTCGACGACGAGCGCGCCGTTCGGGAGTCGTTGCGGCGCGCGCTCGAGCTCGAGGGCTATCGCGTGCAGATGGCAGGCGACGGCGCCGAGGCGATCGCCCAGCTCGCGACCGACCAGCCCGATGCGGTCGTGCTCGATGTGCTGATGCCGGGCGTCGACGGTCTCGAGGTCTGCCGCCACGTCCGGCGCAGCGGCAGCACGCTCCCGGTGCTCATGCTCACGGCGCGGGACGGCGTCGGCGACCGTGTCGCCGGCCTCGACGCCGGTGCCGACGACTACGTCGTCAAGCCGTTCGCGCTCGAGGAGTTGCTCGCGCGCGTGCGCGCGTTGCTCCGGCGGGCGGCGCCGGGGCCGGACGAGGTGCTGCGTTTCGAAGACGTCGAGCTGAGCCCCTCCCGTCGTGAGGTGACCCGCGAGGGCGAGCCGATCGAGCTGACGAGGACCGAGTTCAACCTGCTCGAGCTGTTCCTACGCAACCCCCGCCAGGTGCTGACACGCTCCGTGATCTTCGAGCGCGTGTGGGGCTACGACTTCGGGTTCGCCTCCAACTCGCTCGACGTCTACATCGGGTACCTCCGCCGCAAGACGGAGGCCGGCGGGAAGCCACGCCTGATCCAGACGGTTCGCGGAGTCGGCTACGCGCTCCGCGAGGCATGAGCTTCCGCGCGCGCCTGACGCTGGTGGCCGCTGCTGCGGTCGCCCTGTCGATCGTGCTCGCATCCGCGGTGGTCTACGTCGTCGTGCGAAACCAGCTGCGGGCCGAGGTCGACGACGCGCTGCGCGACCGCGCAGCCGACATCTCGCGCGCTCCGCTCGAGGCGGTGCCGAGCATCAACGGCGACTTCTTCCTGCGCATCCCTGGCCCACCCCTCGGCGGCGCCGCGGGCTACGTTCAGGTCGTCCGGGACGACGGCACGACGATTCGCCCGCGCGAAGCGCGCGTCCCCATCCCCGTAAACGACAGAGTGCGTGAGATCGCCGCCAAGGGCGGCGGCTCGTACTTCTACGACACGAGCGTGGACGACACGCATGTACGGGTGCTGACGTTCCCCGCCAGGCCCGGCTACGCGATCCAGGTGGCGCGGCCGCTCACCGAGGTGGACGACTCCCTGGACCGGATCAGGACCTACCTCATCATCATCGTGCTGGCCGGAGTCGCCGTGGCGATCGGGCTCGGGCTGCTGGTCTCCCGCGCGGCCGTCGCTCCGGTCACGCGCCTCACCGAGGCGACCGAGCGCGTCCGCGAGACCGGCGACCTCTCGGAGCGGATCGACGCGCGCGGGCAGGACGAGCTCAGCCGCCTGGCCGGGAGCTTCAACACCATGCTCGGCGCGCTGGAGGAGTCGGCCCGCGCCCAGCGGCAGCTCGTGGCCGACGCGTCGCACGAGCTGCGGACCCCGCTCACGAGCCTGCGCACCAACTTCGAGGTGCTGATGAGCGAGCGCGAGCTGCCGCCCGACGAGCGGCGTCGGCTGCTCGACGACGTCGTCGAGCAGATCGCGGAGATGACCGCGCTGATCGCGGGCCTGATCGAGCTTGCGCGCGGCGACCAGCATCCGAGCGAGCCCGAGGAGGTGCGGCTCGACCTGCTGACGGCCGACGCCGTCGAGCGGACCCGGCGCAACCGGCCGGGCGTGACGTTCGCGACCGACCTCAACGAGACAGTCGTCCAGGGCGTGCCGGCCTCGCTGGAGCGGGCGATCGCCAACCTGCTCGACAACGCCGCCAAGTGGAGCCCGTCGGGCGGCGAGGTCGAGGTCGGGGTCGAGAACGGGACGGTCACGATCCGCGACCACGGCCCAGGCATCGCCGACGAGGACTTGCCCTTCGTCTTCGATCGCTTCTACCGATCGCGGGCGGCGCGGACCATGCCGGGGTCGGGGCTCGGCCTCGCGATCGTCAGGCAGGTCGTGGGCGCTCACGGCGGCACGGTCAAGGCCGAGCGCGCCGAAGGCGGGGGCACACGCGTCGTCATCAAGCTCGCGGTGGCGAGCCAGCCGCCGATTCTTAGCGCCTTTTCAGAAGCGACTTAGAGCCGGCTTAGGGGCCGCTGGTCTGCTGGGTGGTGTGGCAAGCACACCATCGACGAAGGAGGCAGTCATGCTCACGAGCCACAGGAACAAACTGCTCGCGGTCGTCGCGGTGCTGGTCGTCGTGATCGGCGCCGGCGGGGCGATCGCCGCGACGGGGGCGCTCTCCCCGAAGCAGGAGAGCGACGCGATCGTCAGTGACGCAGCGAAGGAGCTCGGTGTCGAGCCGAGCGAGCTCACCGCCGCGCTGAAGACCGCACTCAAGAATCGGGTCGATGCCGCGGTGGCCGCCGGCCGCATCACCGAGGCTCAAGGCAAGGCGATGAAGGCGCGGATCGACGCCGGTGGCGTGCCGCTCTTCGGGATGGGGCGGCCGGGGCCGCATCGCATGCACGGGGTGCTTGGCGGGCTCGACGCGGCCGCGTCGTACCTCGAGGTCTCCGAGGCGAGCCTCCGGTCGTCGCTCGAGAGCGGCAAGACGCTGGCGCAGGTCGCGAAGCAGAAGGGCAAGTCGGTCGACGGGCTCGTCGCGGCGCTGGTCGCCGACGCAAAGGCCAAGCTCGCCGACGAGGTGAAGGCCGGCCGCCTGACTCAGGCCGAGAGCAATGCCATGCTGGCCGACCTGAAGGCCCGGATCACCGAGCTCGTGAACCACGCGCCGCCGCCGCGACCGGACTTCCGGTCGGGTCGCGCGCCCGGCGAGGCGGCGCTCAGCATCGCCGTCGCGTAGACGCACTCCCCGCGACCGCCCGTGCCCCGCGGGCGGTCGCGGCCGCTTCCCGTCACACTCGCGCCACGAGTTCCGGGATCGTGGCGCGCGGCTCGTCTTTCCGACGGCCTAGACGCCTCGCGCCGACCGGCGCGTGGATAATCGAACCGTGATCGTCGACTGCGCCGTCTACGAGCAGGGCCGGCGGCGTGAGGGCGAGCTCGCGCTGGAGGACGCCTACGAGGCTGCGCACGAGGACGGCCCCTTCGTGTGGATCGGCTTGCTCCGGCCCACCGTGCAGGAGTTCGAATCGGTGCGCCTGGAGTTCGATCTGCACGAGCTCGCCGTCGAGGACGCGATCACGGCGCATCAGCGACCCAAGCTCGAGGTCTACGGCGACTCGCTCCTCGTCGTGCTCAAGGCCGCGCAATGGATCGACGAGCCGGAGTTCATCCGCTACGGCGAGATACTCGTCTTCGTGGGCGACCGGTTCCTGATCACCGTCTGCCACGGCGAGAAGGAGCTCGACGAGGTGCGCGCGGCGATGGGAGAGCGACCCGACCTGCTCAGCACCGGCCCCAGCGCGGGGCTCTACGCCATCCTCGACCGCGTCGTCGACGATTACGAGCCCGTCATCGACCAGCTGGACGCGACGATCAGGGACGTAGAGGCGGACGTCTTCTCACCGTCGCGCTCGAATCCGGCCGAGCGCATCTACGCCCTCAAGCGTGCCGTGCTCATGCTCCACGGCGCGATCGTGCCGCTCGTCGAGCCCGTCGCCGGTCTGGCGTCGGGCCGCCACGACCACCTGGTCAAGGAGAACCTGCACTCCTACTTCCGCGACGTCTACGACCACCTCGTGCGGATGGCCACGCACGTCGGCAGCTTCCGCGAGCTGCTCAACAGCATCCTCACTGCGAACCTTACGCAGGCGAACGTTCGCCAGAACGACGACGTGCGCAAGATCTCCGCGTGGGCCGCGATCATCGCCGTCCCGACCTTGATCACCGGCATCTACGGCATGAACTTCGTCCACATGCCCGAGCTCGGCTGGACGGTGGGCTATCCGGCTGCGCTGGTGTTGATGGCGCTCATCTGCCTGACGCTGTGGCACGCCTTCCGCAAGAACGGCTGGCTGTAGCTCTCGAACGGATCACCGACCACGTCTACTGGATGCCGCCGGCGCCGCCCGACCGCCCATCCTTGTGCGCAGTGGTCGGCTCGCGCTGGACGCTGATGCTCGACGCCGGCTCGTCTGCCGCCCACGCGCGCTCGTTCCTGGACGAGCTCGAGGCCCTGGGCGCGGCGCCGCCGAGGCTCGTCCTGCTGACGCATTCGCACTGGGATCACGTCTTCGGGGCAGCCGAGTTCGGCGTTCCCCTCGTCGCGCACGCGCGCACGGCCGAGTACCTCGCCGACCTCGCGAAGCTGAACTGGAGCGACGAGGCGCTCGAGCAGAGGCTCGCGGCGGGCGAGGTCTCGGAGTTCCACGTCACCAACGTCAAGCAGGAGCTGCCGTCGCCACGCGAGGTGACGATCTCGCCCGTTGATGTCGTCTTCACCGACAGGATCGCGTTCGACCTCGGTGACGTCACCGTTCGCGTGCAGCACGTCGCCAACGACCACACAGACGACGGCTCGGTGGCATTCGTCGAGCCCGACCGCGTGCTGTTCGTCGGCGACGCCACGTGCGACTCGACGAGTGGCGTCCTGACTGCGGACCTGGCGTTGCCGCTCTACGACGAGCTGCTTGCCTTCGGCGCCGAGCACGTCGTCGAGGGACACAACGACGCGGTCATGAGCCGGGCGGACTTCGACGAGTTCGCCGAGAAGGTGCGCCGGGCGTCGGAGTTGCTGGAGCGCCTCGGGCCGGACGAGCCCGCGGTCCTGGCCGAGTTCGGCGAGGCGCCGGACGAGGACACGACCGCGGTCGTCCACGCGTTTGTTCGTGGTCGCTCGTAGCTCGGCGGTGGGGTGGCCGGGTCGACCGGCGCCCCATCGCCGTCCGCTAGCCGGTGAAGCGCGGTCCTGCGGCGCGCCTCGGCGGGCCGCAGATGCGGACAGTGCTGGCAAGGACTACGGGCGGACTGCCCGTGCCCCGCTGGAACGTGAACCGGACGGTCAGCTTGTAGGTACCTGGCTGCAGCGTGACGCGTGGCGTCACCCGGCTTTGCAGCGTCTGCACCGTGAGCCGACGCCTGATTTGACCGTTGACGTAGACCTGCACGCGGGCGATGCGGGTCCCGGCGAACGTCACCCGCGGAGCCCTCGTGTGGATGCATCCCGCCGTCGCCTTGCGGAAGAGGGCCCCGGCTACCGCTGCGTCGCCCGCGTCGGGCGGCTTCGGTCCGGGCGGCACGATCGGCGACGGCGATGGGGGCGGTGGAGGGGGTGGAGGCGGTGTCGGCGGCTCCGGCGGCTCCGGCGGCTTCGGCTCCGGCGGCTTCGGCGGCTTCGGGGGGCACCCGAGACTCGTGTTGATGCTGCTGCTGTCGGTCACGCGGCGGCCGCCGGCCGCGCCGGTGACCGTGGCGGTGTTCGGTATGACCGCCGGCGAGCAGTCGGCGCCGGCCGCGGTCTTCCGCGAGCAGGCGTACGTCCACGTGTCGCCCGGGTCGAGCGTCCCGGGCGTGTCGTCGGCGCCGGAGGCGTCGGCCTTTCCGACCAGCGTGGGAGCCGCGTCGCAGTTGGGGTCCACGACATGGACGGACCCGGCCGGGAAGGGAAGGTCGCCCGGGTTGGTGACGTAGAGGGAGTAGTGCAGCGTGTCGCCGGCCGTGGCCTGGGCGGGCCCCGTCTTGTCGATCGCGATTGCGGGCGAGCCCAGCCGGACGTTGACGAACGTGCAGGTGACAGACTCCCCCGACTTGAGCTGCAGGCTCGCGTACGCCGTGCCCGAGCGGGTCCGCGTTCGCCTCACTCCACTCTTGCAGTCGACCGTCGAGGTGTACTGGCTCGGGTCGGTCCCGGCCGCCGCGGCTTCAGAGACGGTGTACTCGCCGGGTCGCACGCTCTGGGAGCGGCTCGCTCCGTCACCTGCCCCCGCGACCACCACGACGCGGTTCACGAGCAGATCGAACCGCCCGGGGTCGCTGCTCGGTTCGAGTTCCTTCCTCACCGTCAGATGGGCCGGCTGGTAGTTCCCGAAGTCACGGCCGCGTGCGTAGGTCGTGGTCGCCGTCGCGATCGGTCCCCACGCGCAGTGGAACGTGCCTCCGGGAGCCGAGCCCGTTCCCCCGGGGGTGGTCGCGTTGGGGAAGCTGCAGTTCACGCCGGCGCTCCTTGCCCGTCTCCGGGCGGTCCGAGCGGCGATCGTCTCGCGCAGCATGTAGGTGCCGTCCGGCGGCCGGATGTCGTTGATGAGGTAGTGCCCCTCGCTGTCCGTGACGGCGAAGGGCTCGGCGGCGTCCATCACACCGTCGTCGTCGTAGTCGGCCCAGATTGTCCAGTTGGGAAGTCCGGGCTCGCCGGGGTCGCGCCGGCCGTCGCCGTCCAGGTCGTGGAACTTCGTGCCCGACGCTGCGCACGAGCGCAGATTGATCCCTCGCGGAGCGACGTAGTCCTGCATGTTCGACGACTCCGACGTAGACGAGCGTGAGTACATCCAGATCGACCCGTACGAGAAGCACTCGTCGTGGAGGGCGTCGCCGAGGATCTGGCTCAGGTTCAGCGCCGCCTCGCCGAAGCGCGCGGCCGGCACCGATCCCTGGTAGAAGCCTGGTAGGAAGCTGGGTATCGCCCCGCCGTTGACGCCGCCCTGTGCGTCGACGTTGGGCGTCAGACCGCTGAGCGGGTCGAGGCGCCCGCGGATGGCACATCCGGTAGTGGCGTCGGTCTGCGAGGTGACCCACCGCTGAAGCACCACGTCGACGTTGCTGCCCTGGGCTTCGTAGGAGACGAGCACGTCGCCCGTCCGTCGGCAGGGAATCGTCGCCTGCCCGTTGTTCCAGAGGCGCGAGTCGTGATTGAGCTCGAAGGTGAGGAAGGTCGTGCCGCCGGTACGCGTGATGAGCGCGGGGGCCCCGCGCGCGAACGCGAGGTAAGCGAACGAGTCGGCTCCGCCTGTGTCGACCGCAGACCAGGCGTCGAGGATGTTGGCCTTGGCCGGGTTGACGCCGCCCGGCTCGACCGTGAAGTCCCAGTTCCCCGGCTCGTCGTCCTTGCTCCCACCTGTGAAAGCCGTGTCCAGCTCGTTCGGGTCAGGGTTGTGGACGACCCTGCCCGCGGCGTCCAGTCCCTGCCAGTCGACGAGCGAAGCAGCGTCGTTCTGGTTCCCGTCCGCGCCCTGGAAGGAGGAACCCGGGAGCGGATTCTGCGTGGGCGGCAGCGGCGTGGCCACGGCGGGTGGTGCGAAGAGGAGCGCGAACGCGATGACGGGTAGCGTCCGCCGAAAGGCGAGCCGCGGACGGAAAGCGGGCCCGCCTGGCCAGTACACGGGATAGAAGCTAGCTGCGGATTGGCTCGGCAGCAAGCACGCCGAGCGCAAAGCTCGAGTGGGGGAGAGAGGATTCGAACCTCTGAAGGCGGAGCCAACCGGTTTACAGCCGGTCCCCTTTGGCCACTTGGGTACTCCCCCGGCGGCGACGGATTGTAGCCAGGCGCTCCGAGCCTAGAATCAGCGCCAGGTGAAGCGATTCGACGTCGCCGTCGTCGGTGCCGGCCCGCGGGGTCGACCGCCGCGTACCGCCTCGCGCGCGCGGGTGCCTCGGTCGTGCTCGCCGACCGCTCGACGTTTCCGCGCGACAAACCGTGCGGCGGCGGCCTGACCGACCGCGCGGTCGCCCAGATCCCGTTCGACGTGACCCCGGTCGTCGAGGACGCCGTCTGCACGTTCGAGCTCGGCCTCCGCTACGAACGCCGCTTCGAACGGCGCAGCGCCTCGCCGCTGATCCTGATGACGCAGCGACGCCGGCTCGACGCCTACCTCGCCGACCAGGCTGCAGCCGCCGGTGCGGAGTTCCGCGACGGCGTCAGGGTCGACGCGATCGAGAACCGCGACGACGGGGTGACGCTCACGGTGGGCGGCGACCGGGTCAACGCCGGTGCGCTGATCGGCGCCGACGGCGTCAACGGGACGGTTGCGCGCTCGGTCGGCCTGGACGGAGGCCACGACCATGCGATCGCCCTCGAGGGCAACGTGCCGCTCGAGGCGCTGGAAGAGGGACGCTTCCGCGGGCGCGTGCTGGTCGAGCTCGGCACCGTTCCGGGCGGCTACGCCTGGGTCTTCCCGAAGGGCGACCACGTCAATGTCGGCGTGGGTGGCTGGCTGCGCGAAGGGCCGCGCCTGCGGGCGCACCTCGCGCGCGTGTGCCATGAGTACGGCATTCCGGAGGAGCGGCTCGAGGGGACGCGCGGCTACCGGCTGCCGATGCGCCGCGCCGGCAGCTCCCCCGCGACGGGCCGGACGCTGCTCGTGGGCGACGCCGCCGGCCTCGTCGACCCGCTCTCCGGCGACGGCATGTACGAGGCCTTCCTCAGCGCCCGGTTGGCGACAGACGCCGTGCTGGCCGGCGTGCTCGACGAGTACGCACCGGCTCTCGCGCGCGCGCTCGGCCCGCACGCGGCCGCCTCCTGGGGCGCCAAGGTCGCCCTCGAGCGCTTCCCGCGCCTGACCTACGGGATCGCACGCGTGCCGATCACGTGGCGTGCGATCGAGTCGCAGCTTCGCTCCGCCCGCGGCAACTCGGACGGCCTCCGCGGCCTGACGGGGCTGACGCTGCGCGTCGTCGAGGGGCTCGCGCGGGCGGCGGGCGACCCCGGGCGCGCATATCGGCTGGAAGTTACGCAAGCCTCCTAAAGAACCTCCGTGAGCCTGCCGATGTGAGCCTGGCCCAGCCATGGACCTCAACGCGCTGCTCAGAAGTGCGGTCGACGCAGGTGCGACCGACGTGCATCTCAAGATCGAGATGCCGCCAGTGATCCGTTCCGACGGCTCGCTGCGCTCGCTCGAGGGCTATCCGGCCCTCAGCGAGGAAGAGCTCGAGGCCTTCCTGATCACGGTCACCGCGACCAACTCGACGAAGCTGGACACGTTCCGCGAGAGCGGCGAGCTGGACACGGCGTACATGAGCCCGGACCTGACGCGCTTCCGCGTCAACGGCTTCCGCCAGCGTGGCGCCACCTCGTTCGCCTTCCGCGTGATCCCGAAGGTGGTGCCGAGCTTCCAGGACCTCAGCCTTCCGGCCGGTGTGCAGAAGCTCGCCGAGGAGCACCGCGGGCTGATCCTCGTCACCGGCGCGACGGGTTCCGGTAAGACGACCACGCTCGCGGCGATGATCAACCACATCAACTCGACGCGACGGCAGCACATCGTCACGATCGAGGACCCGATCGAGATCCTGCACCCCGACCGCGCCTGCATCGTCAACCAGCGCGAGGTCGGCCTCGACACCCAGTCGTTCGGCCAGGCTCTCCGCCGCGCGCTGCGCCAGGACCCCGACGTCATCCTGATCGGCGAGCTCCGCGACGCCGAGACCGCCGAGACCGCGCTCCAGGCCGCAGAGTCGGGCCACCTCGTCTTCTCGACGATGCACACGATCGACGCTGCCGAGACCCTGGCGCGGATGATCGAGTTCTTCCCCGGCATCAAGCAGCCGCAGATCCGCTCGATCCTCGCCGGCGTCCTGCGGGGCGTCGTCAGCCAGCGGCTGATCCCGCGCCTTGGGGGCGGGCGCGTCGGCGCGTTCGAGGTGATGGTGACCAACGCCCGCATCGCCGACCTGATCCGCGAGAACAGGGCCGAGGACATCTCCGAGGCGATCGCCGAGGGCGCGTTCTTCCACATGCAGAATTTCCAGCAGGCCCTGATCGACCTCGTCCTGCGCGGCGCGGTCGACCAGGAGATCGCCGCGAACGCCGCGACGAACCGGCACGACTTCCTGGTGGCGCTCGAGTCGGCGAGCAAGCGCGCGCGTGCGGCGCAGGCCGAGGCCGAAGCAGAGGCCGCCGCCGCCGCAGGGGTCGAGCAGGAGCTGAACGGCGTCGTCGCGCTGGAGCCCGAGCTCGGTCAGGAAGAGCTCACACTGCGGGTCGTCCGTCCGGCCGAGGCGTGACCGTGAAGCTGAAGGCCCTGATCGCCTGCGTCGCGGGCCTCGTGCTGATGACCGGGACGGCCAACGCGGCCGGCACTGCGCGCGTGGTCGAGTTCTCGCTTGCGCCGCAGGCGCCCGCGGCGCTCCCGAGCGCCGAGGTGCCGAACGACGCGCGCTCCCTGCGCCTCCCGGACGACTTCACCACGCCGCCCGCGTTCCGGCAGCAGCTGAGCTTCCCGGCACTGCAGGGCATCTGGCAGCGCGCCGGTTCGGCCTACGGGATCCCGTGGCAGGTGCTCGCGTCGATCAACCGGATCGAGTCCAACTTCGGCCAGAACATGGGCCCGAGCTCCGCCGGCGCGGTCGGCTGGATGCAGTTCATGCCGTCGACCTGGGTCCGCTGGGGCATGGACGCCGACGGCGACGGCGTGTCCGATCCCTGGAATCCCGAGGACGCGGTGTTCTCGGCCGCGCGCTACCTCGCGGCGGCGGGAGGCACGACCGACATTCCGCGCGCGATCTTCGCCTACAACCACGCGCAGTGGTATGTCGACGAGGTGCTCGCGGGCGCACGGGTCTACGCGTCCGGTGACGGGGCCCTCACCTTCACGTCCACGCAACCGCAAGTGGAGGTCCAGGCTGCCGAGACGGCTCTCGCGAACGCCGAGGGCCTGGTCGACCAGGCGCGCCGCGTCGCCGGGAGGCTCGCCCGCCAGGAAGCGCGCCTGCGCGTCCGAGCCGACGCGGCCCAGCTGCTGACGCAACGTCTGGCGCTCGAGCGGGAAGCCGCCCAGGCCGGCTTCGAGCACGCGGACGCAGTCGCCGAGGTCGAGCAGCTCGCAGGCGAAGTCACGGCCGCGAGCGACGCCCTCGAAGCGGCGCGCCAGGGCGCGCTGACCGCATCGGTGTCGCCCGACGCAGCCGGGCTGGCGCCCTCGTTCTCGGGCGACTACGTCTTCCCGGTCGCCGGCGGCGCGCAGTCCATCTCCGTCGGGCATACGCACCACGACTACCCGGCGGCGGACATCGCGGCGCCGGACGGAACGCCGCTGTTCGCACTCACCGACGGTGTGGTCGTCGACGCCTACCCACAGGGGAGCGGCAACTGCGGAATCGGCTTGACGATGCAGGCCGGCGACGGCCGCCAGTGGACGTACTGCCACATGTCGCGGCTCGAGCCGAGCGTCGCCCCCGGCGCGCCGCTCGTCGCCGGAGCCTCGGTCGGGCTCGTCGGCTCGACCGGCCATTCCACCGGTCCGCACCTGCACCTCCAGCTCCAGCCCGCGACGAGCTACCCGCAGGACGAGCCCTGGTTCCAGGCGTTCGCCGGCACGGCGTTCACCTGGCAGGACGCGCCGCGCGGCGGCGGCGCCGGTCTCGTCTTCGCCGTCGTCGACGAGCCCGAGCCGGTCAGTTTCTTCCACAGCGGCTCTTGAGTCGCCAAGCGGTTCTGCCGAAAGACTTCGGAATGGCGGCTCGTCTTTCCCTGTTCGTACCCAGGTTCGTCGTGCTGACGCTGATCGTGCTGCTCGCGACGGCGACCCTGACGTTCGCGGCCGACAACCGCACGACTGCAGCTCCGGCGCCGCAGGCGGTTGCGAAGACGGCGCGCAAGATCCTCGTCGTACCCGACGTCCAGAACCAGGTCTACGTGTTCGCGAAGGGCACGCTCGAGGAGGCCGGCTTCGCCTGGAGGGTCACCGGCGGCGTCCCCGGCTACTCGGCCAATCACGTCAGCGGCCAGTCCCCCGCGCCGGGCACGCGCGTGATCGACACCGGCGCGCCGACGATCGCTCTCTCGCTGAGCCGCAACTCGGCCTACGTGCAAAAAGGCGAGCCCGAGAACGCATCGCGCTTCGACGGCACCGCGATCGTCCTCGCCGACGCTGCCGGGAATCCGGTTGCCGTTCCCAAGGCCAAGCCGCACGCGGCGAAGAGGAAGGCCGCGCCGAAGAAGAAGGCCGCGCCGAAACGGAAGCAGGCTCCGAAGAAGAAGCATGCTCCGGCCCCGAAGCCCAAGGCGCGGCTGAAGCCGAAGGTCAAGCCCAAGCGCACCACGAAGCCGAAGGCGAAGAACGCGCGCCCGCCCGCCTTTGCGGTCCCCGGCGGCCGCCCCGAGCCGAAGGACGAGATCCCGCTGCCGGACCGGGCCCGTCTGCTCGGCGTGTGGCTCTCGAGCCATCGAACGCCGACCGACGCGAACGTCAGGCATTGGCTCTACCAGCACGCCTGGATCGTCGCGGGTGCGCGGCTCGGCTGGTGGCACGGAGCCCACGCGCTCGAGACGCTCGTTCGCGTCGACCGCCGCGCGCAGGCCCTGTGGGGGATCGGCGCCAAGAGCGAAGCCGCCGCCCGCGCCGCGCTGACCGAGGTCCGCGCGAAGAGCCGATGACGGGCGCGATCCCCAGGTTGCGCCGCCTGCTGGCCTCCGAACGAGGCTACACGCTGATCGAGCTGCTCCAGGTCACGGTGATCCTGGGCGTCATCCTTGCTGCCATCACCACGCTGTTCGTTCGCGCCTCGATCGCAGAGGTGGACATGAATCGCCGCTTCCAGGCCCAGCAGGAGGCCCGCCTCGCGGTCGACCGGATGCGCCGCGAGATCCACTGCGCCAGCCTCGTGTCGCCGACCGGCACCTCGTCGTCGATCACCGTGACGCTCCCCAGCGGCTGCCCGACCGTGGGCGGCGCGCCGTCGACGGTCGTCTACGACACGCTCCTCGTCTCCGCCGGCCGCTACCAGCTGCGGCGGGCGGGCGTCCGCGTCGCCGACTACGTCACGGCCGCGAACGTCTTCACCTACACGGCCCAGTCCACCTCGGGCCTCGGCAAGCTGAACGTGAACCTGCCGGTGAACCTGAAGCCCACGGACACGGGCAAGGAATGGCGGCTGGACGCCGACATCGTCCTCCGCAACACGACGAGAACGTGAGCCGCGCCCATCCCCCTTTGGGGGAAGCGGCCGCTCCAAAAGCGGCCGACACTGAGCGTGCGGCGATGCGGCGCCATTTCGAACTCTGGTTGCGACATCTACGTTCCGAGAGCGGAGCGGCGCTCATCGTTGCGCTCGGCCTGCTCGCGGTGCTGCTGATCGTCAGCACGACGCTCGTCTCCTACACGAGCACCAACTCGCGCACGGCCGCTCGGAGCAAGACCGACAACCTGTCGTTCTCGCTGTCCGAGGCCGGGCTGGCGAACGCGCTCGCGATCCTGAACAACCCGTCGAACAACGCGCTCGACCCCGACATCATGCCGAACAGCGAAGCGACTGCTTCGACGTCCATCTACGAGGGTGGTACCGCGAAGTGGTGGGGTGTGCTCGACCGGAGCGCCGCAGTCTGGACCGTGACGGGCGTCGGCCTTTTCAACAACCCGACCGGCACGGGCGCCCAGGTGCGCCGCAAGCTCACAGCGAAGGTGCCGATCGTCCCGACGTACACTCAGCCCCTCAACAATCCGGTCTGGAACTACCTCTACTCCGGCCACACCGGCAGTACGTGCGATCAGACGCTGAGCAACAACATCAACGGCTCTTCGCGGATGTATGTCGCCGGCAACCTCTGCCTCAGCCCGAACGTCCAGCTGGCCCAGTCCCATGTGATCGTTGGCGGCAACCTCGATGTGTCGAACAACGCGGCGGTGGGGGCGAGCACGAGCATGAGCACCCGCGTCGAGACCTACGTCGGCGGCGATTGCCGGTATGCGACGGGCTCGTGGGGAACCTGCACGGGCAACCAGGACGCCAAGCACATCTACAGCAAGCTCGCGAACGGATCGACGATCGCGGTGAACCACACTCCGCCCGCCGTCGCGCCTCCCACGGCCGATTTCGCGCTCTGGTACGAGAACGCGATTCCCGGCCCGGCTCAGAGCTGCACGACATCGGCCGGCACGACCCCCACGTTTGACAACAACTACCCGCTCCGCGACGCGAGCGTCGGCACCGTCCTCGACCTGACTCCGGCCACCTCGTACATCTGTCGCGTCGGTCCGGGCGCTTCGACGACGCTCATGTCCGCCCTCACCGCGGCTCAGACGACCGTGACGGTCGCCTCGTCCACGGGGTTCCCGACGTCGCAGTTCAAGATCAGGGTCGACGACGAGGTCATGACGGTCACCGGCGGCTACGGGACCACGACGTGGACGGTGACCCGAGGGGTCAACGGCACGGCGGCCGCGGCGCACGCCTCGAGTCAGACGGTGATCTGGGACGACGCGACGCCGAGCGGCGAACTGTCCTGGAACGCGACGACGAAGACGCTGACCGTCAAGGGGACGATCTTCATCGACGGCAGCGCGAGAATCTCGAACGGTGCGGTGAACACCTATAACGGGCAGGCGACCCTCTACCTTTCCGGGACGTTTCGCCAGACCGGCTCGCTCTGTGGAAGCGTCTCCGGCGGGGCCTGCGCGTTCGCCACCTGGAACCCGAACACCGAGCTGCTGACGATCGTCGCGAACGGCAACGGCGGCCAGGTGAACCCGGGCGACAGCGTCCAGGTCGACAACAACAACTCGATTCAAGGCGGCCTGTTCGGCACGAACGCGATCGAGTTCGGCAACAACGTGAGCGTCGGCGGGCCTGTTGTGGGCAGTCAGATCCTCCTCAGCAACAACCTCACGACCTACAACTTCCCGACCATCACGTCCGTGCCGGTCGGGATGCCGTCGAACCCCGCGGTCTACGCGCAGCCGAACCCACCGGAGCTCTTCAGCGGCTGACGGCTCGTCGCCGCGTCAACCCGCCTCGACCGCCGGCTCCTCTGAATACCCGTGGGTGATCGCGCTCCCGCATGGTTTAGCCGTTAGGGCCTAGAAGCTCAACTGCCTCGCGGTTCCCGCCGATAGGGAGTCGGGGATGGAGCTCGCACTCGCAGCATTCGCCTTCGCCCCCGGGCTCGCGCTCGGGAGCTTTCTCAACGTCGTGGCCGCGCGCGTTCCGCTGCGCCGCTCCGTCGTCTCACCCGCCTCGGCCTGCATGAGCTGCTCGACCGAGATCGCGGCGCGCGACAACCTCCCGCTCGTCTCCTACGCGCTCCTGCGCGGCCGCTGCCGCCACTGCTCGGCGCGGATTCCGGTGCGCTACCCGGCGGTGGAGCTCGTCACCGCCCTGCTGATCGCCGCATGCGTCTTCGCGTTCGGCCTCACCGCGCAGGCGGCGCTGGCCGCGTTCTTCTGCGCCGTGCTGGTCGCGATCTCCGCCGTCGACCTCGAGCATCGCATCGTCCCGAACCGGATCGTGCTGCCCGCCACGGCGTTGCTGCTGCCGCTGCACACGATCGTCGATCCGACCCCGGCCTGGGCGCTCGGCGCGCTCGGGGCTTCGCTGTTCCTCTTCCTGGCCGTGCTGGCCTACCCGGCCGGCATGGGAATGGGCGACGTGAAGCTCGCGCTGTTCATGGGCGCGATGCTCGGCAAGACGGTCGCGGTTGCGCTGATGATCGGCATGGTTGCGGCGCTCGTTCCATCGGTCTTCCTGCTCGCACGGCACGGCTCGAAGGCGCGGAAGATGGGCATTCCCTTCGCGCCCTTCCTGGCGCTGGGATCGTTGGTGGCCCTGTTCGCGGGCGAGCAGCTGCTCGACGCGTATCTGAGCCTGTTCGCGTAGGCCCCGAAACGGCCTAGCTAGGCCCTCCGCCCCTTTAGCCCGCGGCCAAGAGTGCCGATTACCTCGTTTGAGCGATGGAAGCCGAACGAGTGAGTCTGCGCACGGCCACCGACGACGGCGCCCCGACGGGCGACGCCACGCCCCTGCGCGTGGCTGCCGGACCGGTCGGCGAGCTGGTTGCGGAGGTCGTCGAGGCGACCGGACTGCTCGCGCCGGACGTGCTCAAGACCGTGCGCGAGCGCGCCTCGTCGGGGTCCTTCTCGCACGCGCTCGTCCAGCAAGGGATCGGCTCCGGCGAGCGCGTCGCCAAGGACCTCGCCGACCGCTTCGGCATGCCGCTCGTCGACCTGCCGTTCGTCGGCGTCTCCCGTGAGGCCGCTCACCGCATTCCGCTGCACGTGCTCGAGCGCGTTTCCGCGATTCCCTACTTGTACGAGGACGGCGTTCTCCGTGTCGCGATCGCCGATCCGCAGAACCTGCACGGCATCGACGAGCTCCGCCTCGCGTCCGACTCGCCCGTCGAGCTGGCCGTCGCGGCCCGCGAGGACATCACCAACGAGGTGCGCCGCCTCGCCCGCGCGGCCGAGGCCTTCGGTGCCCGCGCGATGCTCGAGGAGCAGGACGACGAGGAGCCGGAGGAGGGCGAGAACGAGGACGATCTCGAGGTCGATGACGGCATCTCGGACGCGCCGCTCGTCCGCCTCGTCAACTCGCTGATCTTCCAGGCCGCCGAGGACGGAGCGAGCGACATGCACTTCGAGCCGAACGAGAACGGCGTCGTCGTGCGCTTTCGCACCGACGGCGTGCTGCACGAGGTACAGCGCATCCCGCGCCGGCTCGCGGCGGGTGTGATCACACGCCTGAAGGTGCTCGCGAAGATGGACATCGCCGAGCGCCGCAAGCCGCAGGACGGCCGGATCTCCCTCGGTGCCAGCGCCGCCGGCCGCACGCTCGACGTCCGCGTCGCCAGCCTGCCGACGGTCGACGGCGAGAAGCTCGCGATGCGTCTCCTCGACAAGTCGAAGAAGGCGCCGACGCTCGAGGAGCTCGGCCTGAACGAGGACATGCGGAAGATCTTCGAGGAGACGATCAAGAAGCCGACCGGCGCCCTGCTCGTCACCGGCCCCACCGGGTCCGGTAAGTCGACGACGCTCTACGCGGGCCTGACGGCGATCAACCGGCCCGAGATCAACGTGATCACGGTCGAGGATCCCGTCGAGTATCGGCTCGCGGGCGTCAACCAGGTTCAGATCAACAACAAGGCAGGCCTCACGTTCGCGTCTGCACTCCGCTCGATCCTGCGTTCCGACCCCGACGTGGTGATGGTGGGCGAGATCCGCGACTCCGAGACAGCCAAGATCTCCATCGAGGCCGCTTTGACCGGCCACTTCGTGCTCTCCACGCTGCACACGAACGACGCCCCGGGCGCGATCACGCGCCTGAACGAGATGGGCGTCGAGCCGTTCCTCACCGGCTCCGCCGTCTCCGCGGTGCTCGCGCAGCGCCTCGCGCGCAAGCTCTGTACGCACTGCTGCGAGATGTACAACCCGTCCGTCGACGAGCTCCTGCGCAACCGCGTCTCGCCCGACGTGGCCGAGGCGTTCGGCGGCGCGGCGTTCTACCGCAGGAAGGGCTGCCCTCGTTGCGGCCAGACCGGCTACAAGGGCCGCATCGGCGTCTTCCAGCTCCTCGTCATGACCGAGGAGATCGAGCATCTCGCCGTCACGCGTGCGACGCGCGAGGACCTCGAGAGGAAGGCGATGGAGCAAGGCATGCGCACGCTCTGGGACGACGGACTTACCAAGGTGGCGGCCGGCGTCACCACCCTCGAGGAGGTCGGCCGTGTCCTTGCGTAACCGCCTCCCCCGTCTGGGCGATGGCCGGGACACCCGGCCTGCCGATGTCCCCGATAGCGGGAGTTTTGGCGTCCCTGATGAATTGACCCCGCACACAGAGAGAAAGGGAGAGATGTCGTCGCTCGAGTCCTCAGGTTTTTCGTCTCCGCCGCCGG
This sequence comes from uncultured Actinomycetes bacterium, assembly GCA_963738205.1. Classification (GTDB taxonomy): domain Bacteria; phylum Actinomycetota; class Thermoleophilia; order Gaiellales; family Gaiellaceae; genus DATFQE01. The sequence goes on along the minus strand of CAVTVQ010000006.1, from coordinate 1,513,160 downwards.
AGGGCCTCGAGCCCGCCGCCGTGGAGCCCCTCGCGCCGCTGGCGCCGCTGCAGCCGTTCGACGAGCTGCAGCCCGCGTCGCCCGAGCCCGCGGCCCACGAGCCCGCCCCGGCGCCGGAGCCGTTCCAGCCGCTGAACGGCGGAACGGCCGAACAGTTCCAGCCCCTCGAGCCGCTGCAGGTCCAGGAGCTCCAGCCGCTCCAGCCGCTGCAGCCGACGATGCCGCCGCTGCCGCTTCTGACCGGAGCGGAGCCCGCGGCCGCACCCGAGGTCGTGGCTCCTCCCGCGCAGAGCCCGCAGGAGATCGCGAACCTCGGCGTTCCGCTGGGCACGCTGATCTTCCGCGCGGGCCTGCTCACCGAGGAGCAGCTCGAGGACGCGCTCCAGGAAGGCGTCCGCACCGGCAAGCGCCTCGGCGAGGTGCTCGTCGAGAGCGGTCAGCTGGGCGAGGGCGACCTCGGCCGCCTGCTGGCCGACCAGAAGGGTCTTCGCTTCGTCGAGCTGTCGTCGGTCTCCTTCGATCCGGCGGCGACCGGGCTGCTCACGGCCGAGAAGGCGCACATGTTCGCGGCGCTGCCGATCGGCTTCGACGGCGGCGTGCCGCTCGTCGCGGTGGCCGATCCGTCGAACGAGCTCGTGACGGAGAATCTCCGCCGCGCGCTCGGGCAGGAGCCGCGACTCGTCGTGGCCTCGCGGAGCGACCTTCATTCCGCGATCGATCGCCTCCACGGTTCGACGGTCGCCGACGAGCCCGAGGCCCGGCAGGAGGTCACGACCGTCGAGGAGCCCGCACCCGCGCTCGAGCCCGTCTCGCCCGAGCCCGTCGCGGTCGCCCCTCTGACGGTCGAGCCTGTGGTCGTGGAGCCTGTCGTCGTCGAGCCTCCCGAGCCTCCCGAGCCTCTCGAGCCGCTCGCGCCGGTGCAGCCGGCCGAGGTCGCGGAGCCGACGCCGGCCCCTGAGCTGTACGCCGTCCAGCCCGAGCCTCCGGCAGCCTACGAGCCGCCGCCCGCTCCGGAGCCCGTTGCGGTCGAGCCGGTCGCGCCCGTCGTCGAGGAGCAGCCCGCTGTCCCGCCGCTCGTCGCAGAGGTCGTCGAGCCGGCGCTCGAGCCCACCTACACCGCAATCGCCGAGCCGACCCCGGCGCCGGCAGCGGCTGCCGACCACGCGCCTGAGCCGGCAGCGGTCGCCGAGCCCGAGGTCGCGGAGCGTCAGCCGGTCGTCGCCGAGCCCGTCCTGCTCGAGCCCGTCGTGGCCGAGGTCGTCTCCGAGCCGGAGCCGACGTTCAGCCGCATCGAGGAGCAGCAGGCGGCGCCGGAGCCCGACGCGCAGGCGGCCCAGGAGCTGCCGTCGGCGCTGTCGTACGACGTCTCGCTGCGCCTCACCGACGGCGAGCGCGTGCCGATCGGCTCCTTCGGCGAGCCCGAGAAGGCGCGCGAGTACGCACGCGACGTCGTGAAGCACCTCTCCGACGAGGATGACGGCTGGCCGTTCTTCAGCGGCCGCTTCCTGCGCCCCGACACCATCGTCTCCGTCGACATCGTCCCGGTCGGCGAGCCCGACCGTTGGCTCGGCTCGTCGGTTCGCTCGAACTGGGCCTCACGGCTCAACAGGTAGCCCTCCCACCACCGTTCGCGTCACGAGGAGACGGGCTCTGCCCGTCTCCTCGGCGTTTCGGGACCTAGCGGCAGGCTCTTGCACAGTTCGCTGTAAGCGTTCTGTACGGATGCCCGCCGGCGCGAGTAGTTCGAAGGCACGCGGCAAGGACGTGCGGAGGGAGCTGAGGGCCGGGCGGACTCTTTCTGGGGGCGAGCCGCCCGGCCCTTGCTCTCTTCTCTTCGACGGCGCTTCGCGAGCGGCACCGCCTGAAAGTCGTCATGCCCCGGCGGAGCCGGGGCGGACTTTCAGGCGCTCAGGTCGCAGCCGAGATACTCGAGCGCGCGCGCCGTCTCCTCGATGAAACGGTCGGCCTCGCGCCTGCTCGCGAACGCGTACGGGCCCGGCTTGATCGGCTTCACCCGCATGCTGTCCACGGGGTACACGTCGCACTCGACGATCGCGTCGCCGCCTGCGCCCTCGATCAGGCGCATGGTCACGACCTGGCGGCCGTCCTTCTTGGCGGAGCGGACAGCAGCGGTCACGAGAAGGCGTTGTCGGCCGCCTGGGCGACGACGTCGAGGTCGGCGAAGCCGTCGAGCCGCAGGAAGAGATCGCCCGGGCGCTTGTAGACCAGGACGGTCGGAGCGTTGACGACGCCGAGCTTGACGGCGTACGGGCGGGCGTGCTTCTCGCGGGTGACGTCGACGGTGACGAACGCGGCGCCCACGGCGCGGGCGCCGGCGGCAGCCTCCTTCGCGGCCATCTCGTCGAGCGCGGAATCGGGCGTGATCAGCGACACGACGGCCACCGGGCTGGACCGGAGCGCCCGAGCGAGCGAGGGCGGCAGGCCCGGATTGAGCTGGATGACCGGCTTGACGACCTTCGGCTTCGCGGGCCTGGCGGGCTTCGCGTTCACAGCCTTTGCCTTCGCCGGCTTCACGGCGGCTCTGGGCTTGGTGAGCGCCGGGGTGGCCGGGGCGTGCGCCGGCTTCGGCAGAGAGATCAGGTCGGAGCTCGACCCGTTGGACGACTCCTGGCCGCGGGTCAGGGTGAAGAGGCCGACCCCGACTGCGAGGACGGCCAAGAGCACGATCGGAAGAATGACATTGAGCCGCAGTTGACCGTTCATGCTCGGTCTATCGGCAGCAGGCGTGCCCGGCTTGACCTGAGTTCTCGACGGCCTGTAGCGGCGCGCAGTTCAGATGCTCGCGCGCGCGCGCGAGACGTGCCCTCGAATCGGGGATGCCAATCCCCCGTTCTGGGGTGGGGTCCTCTCTGTCTCGGCCGATACACGCCTGGAGCCACCGTCCAAAGCTCGACCAAGGAGGAGTTCCACCCATGCTTGCAAGGCTCAACGACAGGATCAATCAGCGGCATCGTGAGGGCGGTTTCACCCTGATCGAGCTCCTGGTGGTCATCATCATCATCGGCATCCTGCTCGCGATCGCCGTCCCGTCGTACATGAAGTTCCGGGATCGCGCGAACAAGTCCGCGGCGCAGGCCAACGTCCGCGCGTCGGTCCCCGGCGCCGAGGCGTACTACGCCGACTACAACACCTACGCCGGCATGTCCCTCAGCGCCCTGCAGACCTCGTACGACCAGGGCATCAAGGACATCACCGTCGTCACGGCCACGTCGACCACGTACTGCATCCAGGCCACGAAGGGTGCGGAGACCTGGAAGAAGGCCGGCCCGGCCAGCGACATCGTCACCGGCGTCTGCTAGTCAGCCACCGGTACTCGCTCGTCGAAGGGGGCGCAGAAATGCGCCCCCTTTTCGTTCCCCCGAAACGGGGGAGTCAAGGTCGGCGCCGCTGCGCCGATAAGCAGGTGGGAGTTACCACCACCACCGCTCTATCGAGAGGAGTTCTACAAATGCTGCATCGTCTCAACGAGAGGATCGCGCGAAGCCGCGAGGAGGGTGGTTTCACCCTGATCGAGCTTCTGGTCGTGATCATCATCATCGGCATCCTGCTCGCGATCGCCGTCCCGTCGTACATGAAGTTCCGGGATCGCGCGAACAAGTCCGCGGCGCAGGCCAACGTCCGCGCGTCGGTCCCCGGCGCCGAGGCGTACTACGCCGACTACAACACCTACGCCGGCATGGACCTGACCGCCCTGCAGACCTCGTACGACCAGGGAATCAAGGACATCACCGTCGTCTCGGCCACGGCGACCACGTACTGCATCCAGGCGACCAAGGGTGCGGAGACCTGGAAGAAGGCCGGCCCGGCCAGCGACATCGTCACCGGCGTCTGCTGATCCGACTGACGTCTTGCTTGCTCGAACGGGGGCCGGCACTGCCGGCCCCCGTTGCGTTTCCGTCCCTCTTTCAAGGGATTCGCGCCGCCGGCCGATAGAGGCTTCGTGGCCGTTGCGGAAACTGTTGCGCCTGCCCGCCGGACGATGTCGTTCGCGCGCGTGGGAGTCGTGCCGGCGCTGGCCGCGCTGGTCGCCGTCAGCTCGCTGCTGCACCTCGTCGCGGGTTGGCTGCGTGCGACACCCGTCTACTTCTCCGACGAGTACATGTACGCGGAGCTCGGCCGCTCGCTCGTCGAGAGCGGCCAGCCGCTCGTGCGCGGCGAGCTGGCGCACTTTCCGGCGCTCGTCTATCCCCTCCTGACCGCGCCGGCCTGGCTCCTAGGCGACGTCGAGGTCTCGTACCGGCTGATCCAGCTGTTCGGCGCGGTCGCGATGTCGCTCGCGTGTCTGCCGGTCTTCGTCCTGGCGCGCCGCCTCGGTCTCGGCGGCGGCGTCTCGCTCGGTCTCGCCGCGTTCACCGTGGCGGTGCCGGACATGGTCTACGCGGGCTGGCTGCTGGCGGAGACGGTCGCCTATCCCCTCGTCCTGGCTGCGGTCGCGGCCGCGGCCTTCGCGCTGGCGCACCCGTCGCGGCGGAGTCAGTTCCTCTTCCTCGGGCTCGCAGCCGCCGCCGCGGGGACTCGCGCCCAGTTCGCGGTGCTCTTCGTCGTGTACCCACTCGCCGTGGCGCTCGTCGGTCTCGCCGAGCGCCGCCTTCGGGGTGTCGTGCGCGAGCAGGCACTGCCGCTCGGCCTCGTCGGCGCTGCCTTTGTGGGCGCCGTCGCGCTGGGGCCGTCGCGGGTGCTCGGGATCTACAGCGACGTCCTCGGCGCCGACGTCAGCCCGCTGCTGCTCGCTGAGCGCGTCGGCGCCAACGCGCTGGTGCTCGCGTATGCATCGGCCTGGCTCCTGGTGCCCGGCGCCGTCCTCGGCTTCGCTCTCGCGCTCCTGCGTCCGCGAACGCGGCTGGAGCGTGCGTTCGCCGCCTTCGCGCTGCCGCTCGCCGTCGCCCTGGTCGTGGAGGCATCGCTCTTCGCGACGCCCGACCACGTGCAGGAGCGGTACGCGTTCTACGCACTGCCGCTGGTGGCGCTGGCGTTCGGCCTGTACGCGGTTCGCGGCTGGCCCCTTCGCCTCGTGCACGCGGTACTCGCCGCGACGCTCCTGTGCGTGGCCGCGCTCGTGCCGCTCTCGGGCTACACCCCGGGCGACGGCAAGACGCATTCGGCGCTGCTGCTCGCGCTGGGCCGGCTCGAAGCCCTCGTGGGAGACGCCGCCGGAGCCGCGCTTCTGGCGGCCGCTCTCGGAGGCGCCTTGCTGTTGACGGCGATCGCGTCCTCGCTCAGGCCCCGGTCGGGCACGCCGCTCGTCCTCGTGCTCGCAGTCGTCTTCTCCGGGGCGGCCGCCGCCGGAGCGACGTCCTTCGACCTGCGGAACGCGGAGCTGATCCGCGAGGTCCAGCTTCCGCCCGACCGCTCATGGGTCGACCAGGCAACCTCAGGCGGGCGCGTGACGCTGCTGCGCACGCCCGGCGGCGTGCGCACCGAGGCGCTCGAGCAGCTGTTCTGGAACCCGAGCGTCGATCGGGTCGCGCTCCTGCCGGGCGCGACGGGCCTCGACGCCTTCCACACCGAGAGTGCCGACATCGCACGCGACGGCACGATCTCGATCGCCGGCCGAGTCGCGGCCGAGCCGCTGCTCGTCGAGACGCGACAGGCCTGGGTCGAGCTTCGTGGCGCCCACCGCATCGCCGCGACCGAGGGCTACGCCCTCTGGCAGCCGACTGGGCGGCCACGACTCTCGCTGCTGCTCGCGGGCCGCTATCCGGACGGTTGGCTCGCCCTGGGCGGCGAGGTCGACGTCTGGCCCGCCCGTGCAGGCGGACCGGTTCGGGGCACGTTGCAGCTGGAGCTGTCCGCGCCTGCTGCGGTGCGCTCGCTGACCTTCACCTTTCGGTCGCGCGGAAGTCGTCCTGTGCAGGCCGTCGTTCCCGGCGGCGAGACGAAGGCGGTGACGTTCACCGTGTGCTCGCGGGCGCCGTGGAGGGCGACCTTCGCCGCCGACCAGGCCGGGCTCGTCGGATCGCGGCTCGTGAGCGGGCGCGCATCGGAGCCGGTGTTCACGCCGGACAAGGGCGTGTGCGCGCAGCGCGCGGCCGGGCGGCCGAACACGCGGCTGTGAGCACGACGCTCGCCTCCGAGCGCCCCGCCGCGGTGGAGCCGCTGCCGGCGGCTCGCACCCGTGCTCGCCGTCCGTGGATCGCGGTCGTCGCCTTGTACGCGGCGGCGGTCGTCTACCACGCGCTGCAGTCGCTCGGCCACGCAACGCCCGCGATCTTCACTGACGAGCTGCTCTTCACCAAGCTGTCGCAGTCCCTCGCCGCCGGCGACGGGTTGGCGCTCCGCGGCGACCAGTACTTCTTCCCGGCGCCCGTTGCGGTCCTGCTGCAGGCTCCGGCCTGGCTGTTCGCCGACGCGCACGTGGCATACGGAGTCGCGAAGGCCGTCAACGCCGCCGTGATGGCCGCAGCCGTCTTCCCCGTCTACTGGCTGGCGCGCCAACTGACGAGCCGCGCCGCATCGCTCATCGCCGCGACGGCCGCGGTCGTCGCGCCGGGACTCCTCTACCACTCGTACCTGATGACGGATGCGGCCGGCTATCCGGTCTTCCTGCTCGCCGTCGCGGTGATGACCCGCACGCTCGCGCGGCCGTCGCGGACGTGGGAGCTCGCAGTCGTCGGCGCGTCGCTGCTCGCGGTCCTGACGAGGACGCAGTTCGTCGTGCTCCCGCTCGCCTACCTCGTTGCGGTCGCTCTCGTCGGCCGTTCGACCGGCGACGGCGTTCGCGCCTCGTTCCGCTCGCACCGCGTTTCGTGCGGCACGCTGATCTCCGTCGGCGCGCTCGGCGCGTTGACCGGCGGTGCAGTGCTCGGCCAGTACGGCGCCGCGAGGGGGCTGGACTACCCGCTCGGCGATGTCGCGCGCTGGGCCGCATTGAGCGCAGGAATCCTGCCGTTCTCGGTCGGCTGGCTGGTCGCGCCGGGCGCGGCGCTCGGCGTCGGCTTCATGCTCGCACGCCCGCGTTCGCGCGCCGAGGCCGGGTTCGGCGCCCTCCTGGCGGTCGTCGCGCCGCTGCTCGTGCTCGAGGCGGCGCTGATCGCGACCGGCGACGCCCACCGCGTCATGGAGCGCTACCTCGTCTGCCTCGTGCCCCTTGCGTTCGTCGCGTTCCTCGCGTACGTCGAGCGTGGAGCACCGCGGCGGATCCTCTACACGGGGGTCGCGCTCGCCCTCGGCGCGGTCGCGCTCGTCTATCCGCTCGCCACGGAGGCGGACTACCTGTTCTCGTTCGACTCACCCACGTTCTCGGCCTTCGGCGAGCTCGCCCGTCGGCTGACGGACGGTGACGCTGCGGCCGTCTTCGCCGCCGTGGGCCTGCTCGGCAGCGTGCTGGTCGCGCTCGTCGCGCCGCGGGGCCGCGCGGGCCTCGCGCTCGCCGGCATCGGCGTGGTGGTCCTCGCCGCCGTCGGCGCCGCGGCCTACACCGCCGACCGGGCGATGACGAGGCGCACGCTCTCGGCCTTCGCCGCCTCGCCGCCGGACTGGCTGGACGACAAGAGGCGGGGGGACGACCGACTACCTGGTGCTTCCGGGCGCGCAGCCGCACGCGGGCTGGAACCTCGAGACCTGGAATCGCGACTTCGGCGTACCGATCCGCTTCGGCGACATGGAGCCGGACGGCTACCGCTCCCTGGCGGCCCGCGCCGACGACGACGGTCTGCTGGTCCTCGACGGCGGCGCCGAACCGACCAAGACGCTCGTCGTGAACGACTACGGCAGCGCCGTCGAGCTGGACGGTCGCGTCATCGAACGGCCGCGGCCGGGACTGGCGCTCTGGCAGCTGCGCGGCGAACCGCGCGTGCGGTCGCTCGCCGAGGGCGTGTACCACGACGGCTGGGCGAGCGCGATCACGCGCTACCGGGTGTGGGGGCGGGCCGGCGGAGGCACGTACGCCGTCCAGCTCTCACTCCCTCCGGGCCGTCCGCCTCGCACGGTCACGCTGTCCGTCGACGGGGGCGGCACCCGAACGGTCGCGCTCGGCGGCGGAGAGCGCGTGCGCGTCCACGTTCCGTCCGGGCCGGCGCCCACTCCGCGGCTGCTCGAGATCCGCACCGACCGCGCCGACTTCGCCGGCGGCGGCGGACCTGCTCCGAGGCTCGTAGCCGTGCGGGTTTCGGACCTCTCCTACACCGTCTCTTAAGGAAGCGCCCGGGCCTGCCGATAGCTCGGAAGAGGGACGCCATGCCAGAGAGCACCTATTCGATCGACACCCTGCTCGAGTGGATGGTTGGACGCGGCGCGTCCGACCTTCACCTGACCGTCGGGTCGCAGCCTGCGATCCGCGTCAACGGCACCCTGCACCGGCTCGAGAACTTCCCGGCGCTGTCGGCAGAGGACACGCGTCAGCTGCTCTACCGGATCCTCAACACCGAGCAGCAGAAGCGCCTCGAGATCGACCGGCAGATCGACCTGTCGTACTCCATCCCCGGCCTCGCCCGCTTCCGCGTCAACATCTACTCGCAGCGCGAGAGCCTCGCGGGCGCGTTCCGCATGATCCCGGATTCCCTCAAGACGCTCGAGGAGCTGGGGCTGCCGAACTCGCTCTACGAGATGGCGCACAAGCCGCGCGGCCTCGTGCTCGTGACCGGCCCGACCGGCTCCGGTAAGTCGACGACTCTCTCGGCGCTGATCGACGAGATCAACCGGACGCGCCACGACCACATCATCACGATCGAGGATCCGATCGAGTTCCTGCACCGGCACAAGAGCTGTGTCGTGAACCAGCGCGAGATCGGGCCCGACGCCACCAGCTTCGCCGAGGCGCTGCGCGGCGCGCTCCGCCAGGACCCGGACGTGATTCTCCTCGGCGAGATGCGCGACCTCGAGACGATCTCGACGGCGCTGACCGCCGCCGAGACCGGCCACCTCGTGTTCGCCACGCTGCACACACAGGACGCGTCGTCCACGATCGACCGCGTCATCGACGTCTTCCCGGCCGCCCAGCAGGGCCAGATCCGCACGCAGCTCGCCGGCACGATCCAGGGCGTCGTCGCCCAGGCGCTGCTGCCGACCGCCGACAAGCAGGGCCGCGCCCCAGCAATCGAGATCCTGCTGCCGGACGATGCGGTCCGGAACCTGATCCGCCAGGGCAAGCTCGAGCAGATCTACTCGGTCATGCAGACCAACACGGCCCGCGGCATGCAGACCATGGAGCAGTCGCTCGCCGACCTCGTCCTCCGCGGCGTCGTCGACCGCGACATGGCGCTCTCCCGCTCGAGTCGCGCCGAGCAGCTCGACAACCTGCTCACCCGCGGCGGCATGGCGGCCGCTCCGGCCGAGAAGCCCACGCCGATCGGCGGCCTGAGGGCCGCGGGGAGCTAGACGTGGATCCCTGGGAGTCGACGAGCTCCGGCGAGGAGAAGACCTCGATCTGGAAGAAAGATCTGAGCTTCCGCCGTAAGCCGAAGGCTGCGGGCAGCGAACCCGGCGCGTCGGCCGATCCCGACCAGAAGCCGTCGCGCGGGGAGCGCCGCACCGAAGCTCGTAAGGCCAAGGCCGAGGCGAAGGGCGCTGCTGCGCGCGCCAAGGAGGAGGCCAAGCTCGAGGCCGAAGACGCCAAGCGCCGCAAGCGGGAGGAGCGCGAGCAGGCCAAGCTCGACAAGAAGCGTGGCGTGGCTCCGCAGCAGGCGAGCTCAGACGAGCCGACGGTTTCCCGCAAGGAGCGTCGCAGCGCCGACAAGCGGCGCCGCGCCGAGGAGAAGCGGCTGGAGAAGGCCGACAACGCTGCGCGCCCGCGCGCGTCGCGAAGCCTCGGCCGCAAGAAGCGCTTCGTCGGTCTCAAGATCGGCAGCTCCCAGCTCGCCGCCGCGCGCGTCGTCAACAACGGCCATGCCGACCTCGTTCAGATCGCGCGCGAGCCGCTCGAGACCGGCATCGTCGTCGGCGGCGAGCCGCGTCAGCCGGACGAGCTCGCCGCGGCCCTCAAGGACTTCTTCAAGAAGCACAAGCTGCCGAAGACCGGCGTGCGCCTCGGGATCGCGAGTAACCGCATCGGCGTCCGGACGCTGGAGATCGCCGGCATCGACGACCCGAAGCAGCTCGGCAACGCCATCCGCTACCGCGCGCAGGAGGCGCTGCCGATCCCGCTCGAGGAGGCGGTGCTCGACTACCAGGTGCTCAGCGTGCGCACCGACGCCGCTGGACAGACCGTCCGTCGCGTCCTGCTCGTCGTCGCCTACCGCGACCTGATCGACCGCTACGTGTCGGCCTGCCGCAAGGCCGGCATTCGCCTCGCCGGCATCGACCTCGAGGCCTTCGGCCTGCTGCGGGCCCTGACGGTGCCGCGCGACGAGGACGACGTGCCGCGCGCGGCGGCCGTCGTCGTCAACGTCGGCCACGACCGCTCGACCTTCGGGGTCTCCGACGGCCTGCACTGTGAGTTCACACGCGTGCTCGACTGGGGCGGCTCCAAGATGACCGTCGCCATCGCGCGCGCTCTCGACCTCGCGCCGTCCGAGGCCGCGCCGATCAAGCATGCGCTCTCGCTGGTCGAGCCGGTCACGCCCGCCGGCCTCACCACCGAGCAGGCCCACAATGCACGCGAGGCGGCTCAGCGGGAGCTGCACACCTTCGCCCGCGAGCTCGTCTCGGCGCTGCAGTTCTACCAGAACCAACCCAGCTCCCTGGGCATCGGCGAGGTCGTCCTGACGGGCGGCACGGCCGAGCTCCCCGGCATCGACTCCGAGCTCCGCCGCCTGATCGGCGTGCCGGTCCGGGTCGGCGACCCGCTCATGAACGTGAACCGCGGCAAGAAGGTCAGCGCGTCGGAGCACCTCGGCTCGCTGGCGACCGCAATCGGCCTGGGGATCGAGGTCTAAGCGTGCGCGCTGTCAACCTCCTCCCGACCAAGAAAGAGATCCGCGAGCGTCGCCGACAGGCGCCGGTTGCCGCCCTCGGCGGCGTCGTTGCGGCCGTCGCCCTGACCGCCGTGCTCGCCCTCTGGTTCCTCAGTGCCAGCTCCGGCGTCAGCGAGCGGCAGAGCGAGCTCGACGCCCTGCGCGCAGAGCAAGCCTCGATTCCGGCGCCTATCCCGCGCGACACGAGCGGCGACGTGCTCCAGCAGGAGAAGGCGGCTCGCGTCACCGCGCTCACGGCGGCGCTCGGCAGCCGGATCGCGTGGGACCGCGTCCTTCGGGAGGTCTCGCTCGTCACACCGAACGACGTCTGGCTGACGACGCTCCAGGCAAGCTCCCCGAGCGCCGCCGCGACGACCACCAGCGGGACCGGCGCATTCACGATCAGCGGCCGCACGTACTCGCACGAGTCGGTCGCCCGCGTGCTCGGCCGGCTCCAGCTCGTCCCCGATCTCGACCTGGTGAAGCTCGAGAAGAGCACGCTCAACAAGGTCGAGGGCAAAGACATCGTCGAGTTCACGATCAGCGCGGCGGTCCGGGCCAACGGAGCGACCTCGTGAAGCGCAAGCCTTCTCAGAACGCGCTCGTCGCCGTCGTCGGCGCCCTCATGCTGCTCGCCGCCGTCGCGTGCTTCTTCCTGCTGATCTCGCCGCAGCGGTCGAAGGCGGCCGACCTGGCGAAGGAGGCCGAGACGACCCGCGCGGAGATCGCGCGCCTGCGCCAGGAAGCCCAGGCCGTGCAGAACACCGAGCCGATCCGCGTCGCCGACCTCTTCCGCCTGACCAAGGCGATGCCGAGCGACGTCGACATGCCCGGGGTGATCCTCCAGCTCAACCGGATCGCCCGCGACACGGGCATCCGTTTCGACGCGATCACGCCGCAGGCGCCCAGCGAAGTGAACGGCGCCCAGTCGATCCCGATCAACCTCGTCTTCCAGGGCAACTACTTCGAGCTCTCCGACTTCCTCTTCCGCCTGCGCAACCTCGTGGGTGTGCGCGGCGGCAAGCTCGACGCGACGGGACGGCTGTTCGTCGTCGACACCGTCGCCTTCTCGGAGGGGGTCCAGAAGTTCCCACAGATCCAGGCGACGCTGACCGTCTCGGCGTACACCTACGGTGCCTCGGCCGACGCCGCGGCGCCGGCGACTCCGGCAACGCCGCCGTCGGCCACGCCGCCCGCGGCGACGCCCCCGCCGGCCACGCCGCCTGCGGCGCCTCCCGCCGGCCCTGACACGCCCCCGACCGCGTCGGCCGCGCCGGCAACCCCCTGATGGCGCGCGCGATCGACCCGAAGGCCAAGGCCAAGCGGCAGAAGATCATCGCGATCGTCGGCGCGGTCATCCTCGTCGGCCTGCTGGCCTGGCGTGTGCCGCAGATGCTCGCGCTCATGGACGCGAAGCCGCCGCCCGGTTCGAACCCGACGGCCGGAACGCCGGCTCCGGTGGCGCCCGCCGCCCCCGGACTCCCGGTGTCGCCGGGCGTCCCGCCGGCGAGTGCGTCCGGCTCGAATGAGCTGGCGGACTCGGACCGCGCGCCCGTCGCAGGGCCGGGCCAGCTCGTCTCCTTCGGGCGCTTCGTCAGCAAGGATCCGTTCCTGCCGCAGACCGGCAAGAAATGCGCCGACGACGCGGGGCAGACGATCGCCTGCCCGACGACCGGCTCCGGCTCGAAGCCGAAGCAGCCGATCAAGGAGCCGACGCCCGAGTCGAACACACCGCCGGCCGCGGCGGCGCCGAAGGCCACGGCAACGAGCGTCCAGATCTCGGTCAACGGCGCCACGGAGGGCGTCTCCGTCGGGGCGACGTTCCCGACGAGCGATCCCGTCTTCAAGCTCATCTCCGCCACGGCCAAGACCGCCAAGATCGCCATCGACGGCGGCAGCTACGCGAGCGGCGACTCCGCCATCACCCTGAAGAAGGGTGAGCCGGTCACGCTCGTCAACACGGCCGACGGCACGCGCTACCGACTCGTCCTGCACTAGAGCGCGGCCGCCGGCGAGGCGCGCTGACCTAGGCGCCTGAGCCTCCGCGCGGGAGTCGAGCCCTGAGGCTGGCGCTTGCGACCGCCCTGTTCGCCGGGGCTGGGCTGCTCGCGCTCTATGGCGTCGCCCCCTTCGTGCGCTCCCGCAGGTCGCCGGCCGAAGCGGCCGCGTCCGTCGAGCGGTAGAGCGGGTTCCGAAGGGGGTCTAGCCGGTGGACTGGTCGAACGTCGACGCCTGGCGCACGTAGGTCCGCGCGAGGTTGGCGGCGTCGCGGACGACCACGGTGACGACCTTGACCGGCCGTCCACCGCTCGGCGTCTGCTGCAGGATGTACGTGTCGATCCGGTACGGGCGCTTGTCGGCACCCGTCGCCGTGCGGCTCGGGTTGCACTCGTTCGGCGGGCCGGAGCACGTGCCTGTGAACAGCGCGGTCGGGTACGTCCGCGCCGTGTCGTTCCGGTACGTCAGATCGGTGTCCGCGGTCGCGGCCGCTGTGGCGTCGAGCCGGATGTTGGCGTACGTGATCTCGCGGTAGCGCTCCATCTGAGCGTCCGCAAGGACCGATGCCGTCGTAATGCGACTCGCTCGCTGGAGCGTGACGATGCCCGAGTTGAAGGCGGCGACGACGGCGAGCAGGCCGATGTTGAGGATCAGCATCGCCAGCAGCAGCTCGATCAAGCCGAAGCCGCCCTCGTTCCGCAGTCGCGCGCGCACGAAAGGTCTATCGGCAATCGCATTCGTTCCCTCAAGGGAGTGAATCCCTCTGCCGATACGCCATTCGTGGCGGCGTACGCGTACAGCGCGATCAACTCGCAGGGTCTGGAGCTCAAGGGTGAGGTCCACGCGGCGGACCTGCATTCCGCGCGGGAGCAGCTTCGCGTCCGCGGACTACTTGCGCAGCGGATCGACGAGCTGCCCGCGACGGGCGAGGAGAGCGTCCGCACCGTCTTCAAGAAGATCAAGCCGAAGTCGATCCAGATCTTCTCGCGCCAGTTCGCGACGATGATCGAGGCGGGTCTCTCGGTCGTCGCTGCCCTGACCATCCTCGAGGAGCAGACCGACGACAAGTACCTCTCGGCGGTCGTCAAGGAGCTGCGCGCGGACGTCGAGGGCGGCCTGCTGCTCTCGCAGGCGATGAGCCGCCATCCGAAGATCTTCAGCCGCCTCTACGTCGCGATGGTCGAGGCCGGCGAAGCCGCAGGAATCCTCGACGAGGTGCTCGACCGCGTCGCGTACCAGATCGAGAAGGAGACCCAGATCAAGCGCCGCGTCAAGGGCGCGATGATCTACCCGACGATGGTGCTCGCCTTCGCGACCCTCGTTCTGACCGGAATGCTGATGTTCCTCGTCCCGGTCTTCGTGAAGATCTTCGCCGACCTCGGTGGCGACCTGCCGACGCTGACGCAGTGGGTCGTCAACGCGTCGAACCTGCTCCGGACCAAGTACTACATCATCTTCCCGGCGCTGATCGCGATCTTCTTCGGGATCCGCAAGTACAAGAAGACCGAGCACGGCAGGCAGCAGTGGGACAAGATCAAGCTCCGCCTGCCGATGAAGATCGGCCAGGTCGTCCTCAAGGTCACGATGGCGCGCTTCTCGCGCACGCTGTCGACGCTGGTCGCGTCCGGCGTGGACATCATCAAGTCGCTCGAGATCACCGGCACGACATCGGGCAACTGGGTGGTCGAGGAGGCCCTCGCGGACGTCCGAGTCCGCGTCCACGAGGGCGTGCCGATCGCGCAGCCGTTGCTCGAGAACCCGATCTTCCCGCCCATGGTCAGCCAGATGGTCAAGATCGGTGAAGAGACCGGCGAGCTCGAGAAGATGCTCGGCAAGATCGCCGACTTCTACGAGGACGAGGTCGACGCCTCGGTGCAGACCCTGACCTCGATCGTCGAGCCGATCATGATGATCGGCGTGGGCCTGATGGTCGGCGTGATCATCATCTCGATGTACCTGCCGATGTTCAAGATGCTCACGCTGATCAAGTAGCGGCGACTAGAAGCGCGAGCTTCCGCGCAGCACGTGGAGCGAGATCAGCAGGATGGTCATGCCCGAGAAGGCCACCACGAAGAGTGCGAAGCCGTAAAGGAGAGGCCCCGGCTCCGCGGGCGATGGCTGCGGCGGGGCGACCACCGGCCTGAAGCTGGCGACGCTCTTCGCTCGTCGCGGCTCGAGCGGATACGCATTCCAGAGCCCGGTGGGATCGGTCGCTGCAGCCACACTCGGCGCGCCGGCGGCGATCGAGACGCCCAGCAGCCCGACGACGACTGCGCGGCGCACGACGCTCATCGGATCGTGACCGGAGTGCCCACCGGCATCAGTCGCCCCAGTTCGAGGATGTCCTCGTTCCGCATCCTGATACACCCATGCGAGACTCGTCCCGGCAAGAGATCGGGTTGGTTCGTGCCGTGGATGCCGATGAAGCCGCCGTCGGGCCAGTCGGTCAGGGTCGGCGAGCGCGCGCTCGTGCCGAAGGCGAGCGGGCCGTAGACGGGGCTGGCATAGCGCTCCAGCCGGTTGCGGACATAAAACTGCCCTCGGGGCGTCGCCCATTGCCGTTGCCCGACGCCGACCGGGGCCTGGAAGATCGCCCGGCCGTTCCGCAGTAGCGTTGCCGTGAACCTCCCCGTGTCGACAACGAGCCGCGTCCGAACGATGCCGTAGCCACCGAGCGCAGCACGCGGGAGCCAGCCGCTTGTGCCGTTCGGGAGCACGGCCAGGCGGACCCGCACCCATAGCCGGCCAGTCTTGTCCTGCGCGCGCCCGAGGACGGAGACGATGTTCGTCGTGCCCTCGGGAGTCTGTGTCTGGACTCGCGCCACCGCAGCTGCACTCAGGTTCGGACTCTCGTGGGCAGACGTCGCCCGGCGGACGATCGCCCACGTGGACGTGTCGCCGCCTTGCAGCGGAAGCGGCTTGCCGACCTTCAGCCCGAGCGCGGGCGCGGAGGGCAGATCGGGCGACCGAAGTCTGTCGGCGGCGACGCCGGCAGCTGAGTCACCACTGGAAGTGAACAGCGACACGGCGAGCACTCCAACGAGGGCGAATGCCGCCACGACAGCAACGCAAAGGCGGGCGCGCAAGCGCCTCAGCCCGTGTACCCCGGGGACCTGCGTCCGAGCACCCTCGCTCGTGTTGCGATGAAGCGGGTCGAGGCGACGATTCGGCGCACCTCGCCTTCGCGCTTCGGTTGGTCGAAGGCCGTTCCCGCCGGAGTGAAGCCGGCGAGGTAGCGCATCCAGGCGGCGTGCCTCGCCTCGACCGAGTGGATCGCGACCGCCGCCGCGAGCAGGGCCGGCGAATCCACTCGCGTCGCCTGCCCCTTGTAGGCGGCGGTGCCGAGATCCTCGAACGCGACCGCGGTCTTCAGGAACTTGACCTGATCCTCGGTCACACCGTGGAAGTTGAACGCCGGGCGTCTCACGGCCTGCGAACCGAGCACATTGCGGAGCGCGGTCACGTGTGCGCGCTCGACCGAGCCGAGGTGCCGTGGTACTGGCGCAAGCTCCGCCTTCACCGCCTTGCTGCGCTCGGTCTCGGTGTAGAAGGCAGCCTGCAGGTACTCGAGCGTGAGCGCGAAGTTGAGGATTGCGGCATCCGACGGGCTCACGGCCCCTTCGGCGCGCGCAGGGGCACTGAGCGCGGCGAGAAACGCTGCGCCTCCGACTGTCGCCTTGGCGAGGAAAGCAGCCCGCGAGCCGACGCCGTCCAGCGCTTCGGCTATCGCGCCATCCGAGTCGATCTGCTCGAGCGTCAGTTCACAACGGGTCTGGTCGGCCATCGTCAACTCGACGTCACCCACTTCGTCCCGTTCACGGCTGCAGTGACCTGCTTGGCGGTCATTGAAACCTCCACTGCCTTCGGGGCGGGGTTCTTGCCGGCGATCGCACGGATCCAGCCTGCGTGCCTGGCTTCGACAGAGACGATCTTGGCTGCGGCCGCGAGCGCGCCGGTGGTCAGGTTCGCGGCCTGCCCGTTGTAAGCCGCGACAGCCAGATCCTGGAGTGCCACCGCAGCCGCGGTGAAAGCGTCGGGGTCACGCGTCGCGTCGCCGAAGTCGAAGGTCGGCCGTTTGCGCGCCTTGTTGCCGAGCGCGCCGCGCAGGAAAGCGACGTGCGCACGCTCATGAGCGCGAACGGTGTCGGCGAACTGGAGGAGCTCGCCACTCAGATTTCCTTTGACCGAGGCCTCGGTGAAGAACGCAGACTCGATGTACTCGAGCAGCAGTGCGAAGTTCAGGATCTCGGCGTCTTGTGTGGGGGAGGGGGCCGAAACGGCAAGTCTGGGTAGCGTCGCCACCACGACGCCGCCGGCGACAATCGCCCCTCCTGCTACAAGCGCGCGACCGAGAAACCGGTGCCTCGACTCGCGAGGCGCCGCCGCGAACTCGTCCATGTCCGCAGCGTCGAAAAGGTCTATCCGCAGTTGATCCGCCATCGGAGCCGCCATCCGGGGGCCTTGGTGTCACGGAGGATAACGCTTAGTCGTGATTCTTACAATTCATAACGGCCGCGCGTGCTCGCCGAGATTCCTGGCGGGCGTGCGGACAAGGTCGTCGTCGCCGGAGCGCACCTCGACTCGGTCACCGAGGTGCCGGCGTCATTGACAACGGCAGCGGCATCGACATCGGCATCGGCATCGGCACGATGCTCGAGGCCGCGCTGAACCTGAACTCGAGCGTCAACATGTTCAAGACGGCGGGAACCGGTCGCACGGCCGTACGACGGTCGCTCTGCTCGACAACGTGAACATGAAGTCGCTTGATCAGCATGTCCGATGCGACCGCTCACGCGATCCTGTGGTTCGCGATGGACGGGCAATAACGAGCGATTCGCAGCGCCATCGAGACGCGTGACGAGAGGCGGCGCCCCGTCCAGCCGATCGATCGCCTACTAGGCGCGTCCCGCCGCCAGCGCCACGCGAGCAGCACGACCGTCGCGAGCAGCACGACCTCGACGATCGCGCCGAACCAGATGAAGGCCCAGGTCTCGCCGATCGCGTTGCCGATCGACACCAGGATGAACAGCGATGCGACGACGATGTTGGCCCACTGGTTCGCCCTGGTCGGCAGCAGCACCGAAAGCGCGATCATCACGCTCGGGATCATCATCAGCGCGAGCGCGCCGAGCGCCCATCCCTGCGTGATCTCGAACTCCCACACACGGCCGCGCAGGATGTCGGTGACAGTGCCCGGCTTGTAGAACGCGAGGATGTCCACGTAGGCGAACAGGAACATCGTCGACGCCCAGAGCGCGGCAAGCCGGACCTGGACCGGAACCTCGAGGCCGTTCGAATTCATGGTCACACTCCTTCCTCGAGCTACGACCGGGCCGCCCGGGCGGCGCGGAGCATCGCGTCGAGGCGGATGAAGAAGAGGCCGAGACCGCCCGCGAAAAGGCCGGCCCCGCAGAGGGCGACGAGGGCTGCGGCCGTGTCCTCGAGCGCGAGGAGCCCGACGACGGCGATCACGATTCCGACGACCATGAAGCTCCAGGTGGTGACGAGGTCGCCCAGGAGTGGCCGAAATGTTCCTGCGAGCAGCGACGGCACGAGCGAGAACCCGATCCCGACGGGCAGGCAGAGCAGGAGCGCAGCTACGAGCCCCCACCACTGGTCGAGCACCCAGAACCACACGCCGATCGAGAGGAGGGCGAAGCCGAGCGCGACGAGCCGTGCCACCCGGCCATCATCGCGGCGGCGCAGGACGGGGTGTGATCCGCCGACGGCTGGAAACGCGTCGAGCTAGATCGTCTCGAGCGTGGCGCGCCGGCGGCCGTCCGCCTCGAAGTAGCGGAACAGACCATAGGCGGCGGCCGCGTAGACGACGCCGATCGCCGCCTCGGTCCACAGGAGCCCGCTGACGTCGGCGAGCGGCGCGCCGGCCGCGACCTCGCGTGCCGCCTCGATTCCGTGCGTCAGCGGGAGCACCCGGCCGATCGCCTCCATCCAGCCAGGCAGCTGGTCGAGCGGAATGTTCACGCCGCAGAACAAGAGCAACAGGAAGTAGACGAGGTTCGCCAGGAACATCACGTCGCGCGAGCGCAGGCCGATCGAGCCGATCACGAGCCCGAGGGCCGTGCACGACGCGGTCGAGACGATCACGCAGAGGCCCAGCGCCGGCAGCGAGGACAGCGGCGGGTCGAAGTCGAGCAGCGCCCAGCCGACGAGGAAGCCGAAGGTCGAGACGAGCAGACCGTTGACGAAGTTCGGGAGCGTGCGGCCCATGAACAGTGCGAAGCGGTTGGCCGGCGTCGCCAGCAGAGGCGAGAGCGTCTGCGTCCAGCGCTCGCCGCCGATCGTCAGGGCCATCCCGTAGACCCCGGCCATCGCGGCGACCTGGACGGCGTTTCCGACGACGAAGAACGCGTCGTCCTGCAGGCCTGCGTAGCGGCCGACGTAGGCGAAGAAGAGGATCTGGAAGACCGGGCTGCCGAGCATCGTCGGCACGTAGATGCTCCAGTGGATCCAGTTGAACAGCGCGCGGTACGCGATGTAGCCGCCGATGAAGAAGACGCGGAGATCGTTCATGTCAGCGAGAGGGTCGCGCGGTCGCGGGCGAGCCGCTCGAAGTGGCGCACCGTCAGCGCGCCCACGACGAGGTACAGCGCACCCAGGCCGAGGCACATCGCGACCGCGCCGAGCGGGTGGCCGCCGCCGAGCGCGGAGTCGCGAATCGCGCGGACGCCCCAGGTCGGTGCGAGCACCCACGACAGCGGCGCCACCCAGCCGGGCAGCAGCGAGATCGGCACGAGCAGTCCGGTGACCAGCCAGATCGGATACTCGAGCAGGTTCGAGAGCGCGTTCGCGTTCCGCCAGAGGATGAACGTCGATGCCATCACGAGCCCGAGCAGGCCGAGGCCGATCACCGTCGCCGGGATCGCCGCCGCAAAGATCAGCGGGTCGGCGATCTCGAGCGGCACGCCGAAGAGCAGCCGGCCCCAGAGCAGCGTTCCGGTCAGCGAGTAGAGCCCGATCGTCGCCGAGGCGAGCGTCATCGGCAGCAGCACGAGCAGGAAGGGCGCGGGGGAGGCGATCGAGAGCTCGAGCGTGCCCTGCCAACGCTGCCACTGGATGGCGCCGCCCGAGGCGAACAGCGTCGCCGACCAGATCCCCATCAGCCCGGCCCCGAGCGAGACGTACAGCAGCGTGCCCTCGCGCGCGCCCGCCTTGAACATGAAGAAGGCAATCGTCGCGAAGATCACCGGCTGGATCGCGGACGTCAGCAGGAAGAAGCCCGACAGCGTCAGGTTCTTGACGTGGAACTTCCAGCCGGCCCAGATCAGGCGCAGAGTGCTCACGCCGTCTCCAGCGTCGCAGACATCCGGCTCTGCCACTCCATGAACCGCAGCAACGCGTAGCCGACCACGCCGTACGCGAGGCCGATGAGAGCCTCCGTGCCGATCAGTCCCGCGACCTCGCCGAGCGTTGCGCCGTCGGCGAGGCGGCGGGCGGCCTCGATTCCGTGGGTCAGCGGGACCCGCTCGGAGATCGCCTGCATCCAGCCGGGCAGCTCGGTCACGGGGACGTTGGCGCCGGTGAAGATCAGCAGGAGCCCGAAGATGATGTTCGCGAGCACCGCCGTCTCGCGAACGCGGAGCCCCAGCGCGGCGTTGATGAGCCCGAGCCCGGTGCAGGAAAACGCCGAGACGAGCACGACCAGGGCGAGCGGGCCGAGCGCCGAGGCGGGCAGGTCGATCCCCAGCAGCAGGCTGCCGACGGCGAGCGAGAAGGCCGCGACGAACGCGCCGTTCAGGATCACCGGCACGGCACGGCCGAGGAACAGCGGCAGCCGGCGGGCGGGGGAGACGAGGATGTAGCCGAGCGTGTGCTGGAAGCGCTCGCCGCCGATCGCGAAGCCCATCGCGAACACGCACGGGATCGCGGCGTACTGCAGCGCGTTGCCGATCACGTAGAACTCGTCGGACTCGAGGCCGGCACTTCGCCCGATGTAGACGAACAGCAGGATCTGGAAGATCGGCGCGACGAGCAGGCTCGGCACGTAGATCCAGGGAGTCAGCCAGTAGAAGAGCGCGCGGTAGCTGGTCAGCCCGCCGATGAAGAAGACGCGCAGCGAGGTCACGTGAGCGAGAGGGCTGCGCGGGCGCGGGCCGCGCGCAGGGCCGATTCGAGGACGAGGACGCCGACGAGCACGTAGGCGCCGGCCAGAGCGGCGCACATCGCGATGTCGGGCAGCGGGGAGCCGCCGAGCGCCGACTCGCGGATCGCGCGCATGCCCCAGGTGGGGGCGAGCAGCCAGGAGATCGGCCGCACCCAGTCGGGCAGCAGCGTCAACGGCACCAGGAACCCGCAGACGAGCCAGACCGGATACTCGAGCAGGTTGCCGAGCGCCCAGGCGAAGCGGTAGCGGACGAAGGCGACGGCCAGCAGGAAGCCGAAGGTGCCGATCGACACGATCGCGACCGGGACCGACAGCGCGAACAGCAGTGGGTGCTCGATCGTGAGCTGGATCCCGAACAGCACGCGACCCCACAGGAGCGTGGCGACCATGCAGTAGAGCCCGATCGTCGTCATCGCGATCGTGATCGGGAGGAGCACGAGAGCGAAGGGCGCGGGCGAGGCGACGAGTACCTCGAGCGTGCCGCCCCAACGCTCCCGCTGCATGGCCGAGCCGGCGGACGTGCTGGTCACCGACCAGATGCCCATCACAGACGCCCCGAGCGAGGCGTACAGGAGCGTAGCCTCGCCGCCGCCCGAACGGAACATGAAGAACGCGACCGTCGCGAAGAAGAGCGGCCACAGGACCCCGAGCAGGCCGTCGAAGGCCGAACGGGAGAGCATCTTGAAGTGGAACATCCAGCCGACGGCCAGCAAGCGGGCCCCAGCTCTCATTCGGAGCTGCCCACCAGGGCCACGTAGGCGTCCTCGAGCGTCGGCTCACGGCGGGACACGCGGCCGACGCTCGCGCCGTCGATCCGGCTGAGGATCGCGCTCGTCAGCTCGACGTCGGCGGCGGTCTGCACGATCAGCACCTGAGCCTGCTCACGCTCCTCGACCGAGACCCCGCGCACCTCCTCGAGCCCGCGGATGCGCTCGACCGTCCCGTCCGGAATCCCGAATATCTCGACCTCGACGACGGCGCCCTCGGCCACTCCGGCCTTGAGGTCGGCCGGAGTGCCGTGCGCGACGATCTCGCCTTTCGCGATCACGGCGATCCGGTCGCACAGCGCATCCGCCTCGAACATGTAGTGGGTCGTCAGCAGGACGGTCTTCCCCGCCTCGGTGAGCGAGGCGATCGTCGCGCGGAGCTCACGGGCGCCGACCGGGTCGAGCCCGATCGTCGGCTCGTCGAGGAAGACGACCGGGGGGTCGTGCAGGAGTCCGCGGGCCACGTGCAGACGCTGCTTCATGCCGCGTGAGTAGCCCTCGACCCGCTCCTTCTCGCGGCCCTTGAGGCCGACGAGCTCCAGCAGCTCCTCGATGCGCGGGCGGATCTCCTTGCCCGGGACGCCGTACAGCTCGGCGAAGTAGCGCAGGTTGTCGAGGCCCGAGAGCCGCTCGTAGACGCCGCGTTCGCCGCCGAAGACGTAGCCGATCCGCTTCCGTACCTCGCGTGCGTCCTTGACGACGTCGTAGCCGAGCACGTGCGCCGACCCGCTCGTCGGGATCAGCAGCGTGATCAGCATCTTGATCGTGGTCGTCTTCCCGGCGCCGTTGGGCCCGAGCAGCCCGAACAGCTCGCCCTTCTCGACCGAGAAGTCGACGCCGCGGACGGCCTCGACCTCCAGCGAGCGGCGCCGGATCGTCCCTGTCGACGTCTTGTAGGTGCGGTGCAGGTTCCGTGCCTCGATGACGGGCATGGGCCTGAGACTAGCCTGCGCCGTCCGGTGCTCTTCCGGTACCTGCGCAGCCTCGACCCTCGCCTGCCGCGCTCAGTCTGGACGATGGAGCTCGGCGGCCTGGCGAACGCCTTCGGCAACGGGCTCGCGTTTCCGTTTCTGTTCATCTACCTGCACAACGTCCGCGGTTTCGGGCTCGACACCGTCGGGCTGATCGTCGCCGCGAGCGCGCTCGCCGGCATCGCCACGATCCCGGTCAGCGGCGCGATCGTCGACCGCTTCGGCGGCCGGCCGGTGCTGGCGGCGTCGCTCGTTCTGCTGGCGATCGGCTACGGCCTGCTCCCGCTCGTTCGCGAGCCCTGGCACGCGCTCGTACTGATGGCGGTCGGCGGTGTCGGCAACGGCGCCTTCTGGCCGAGCCAGTCGACGTTGCTCGCGGGACTGACGCCGCCCGACCGCCGGCACGCGGCGTACGCGCTGCAGCGGGTGACGCGCAACCTCGGCATCGGACTCGGCGGGCTGAGCGGCGGCCTGATCGCCACGACTCAGAGCGCCTCGAGCTATACCGTGCTGTTCGCCCTCGACGCCGCGACGTTCCTCGTCTTCATCGGCGTGCTCTGGTTCGTTCCCGACCCGCCGCTACCCAGCCGGGACGGCGCTCCCCCGGGCCGCTACCTCGAAGTGCTCCGCGACCGGGTGTTCCTCGGCGTGGTCGGACTCAATGTGCTCTTCGTCGCCGCGGGTTACGCGATGTTCGAGCTGCTGCCCGTGTACGCGAAGAACGAGGCGGGCGTCAGCGAGCGCTGGATCGGAGTGATCTTCTTCGTCAACACGCTCGCGATCGTGCTCGCGCAGCTACCGCTTGTGAAGCTGCTCGAGGGGCGGCGGCGGATGCGGGCGCTCGCGGCGATGACCGTCATCTGGGCGGTTGCGTGGCTGATCGTGCTGGCCGGTGGGCTCTCGTTCGACGGCACGACGGCCGCGCTCGTGTTCTGCGTCGGCGCGGTCGTCTTCGGCATCGGCGAGTGCTTCCACGGGCCGAACCAGGGCGCCCTCGTCGCCGATCTGGCCCCGGAACGGCTGCGCGGGCGCTACATGGCGTTCTCGACCCTGTCCTGGGAGGCCGGCTTCGCGGTCGGGCCGGCGGTCGGCGGCCTCGTGCTCGACCGCGCGCCGAACGCCCTCTGGGTGCTGGCCGCGGCCACATGCCTGGCCGCCGGGCTCGGCACCCTCGCGCTCGAGCCACGGATCCCGCCTGAGCTGCGCCTCACGCCTCGCTAGCGCCAAAGCCGCCGCCGCCGGGCGTCTCGATCCTGATGACGTCGCCCGCCTGGAGGTCGAGCGTCGCCTTCGCCGGCACCTCTCGCCCGTTGACGAGGTTGCGCCCTGCCGCGCCCGGGTCACCCCCGGCAGCGCCTCGTGGCGCGTGGGCGCGGCGTTCGGTCAGCAGCGAAAGCCGGCAGGGCTCGAGCACGCGCAGCTCGCGGACGACGCCGTCGCCGCCGCGGAAGCGGCCGCCGCCGCCCGAGCCGAGGCGAAGCTCGTGCCGCTCCACCCGAAGGGGATAGCCGAGCTCGAGCGCCTCCGCCGGTGTCGAAAGCGTGTTCGACATCGCCACGTGGACGCCGGACGGACCGTCCGCGTCGGGGCAAGCGCCCTGACCGCCGCCGATCGTCTCGTAGTAGGTGAAGCGGTCGTTGCCGAACGTGAGGTTGTTCATCGTTCCCTGTCCTTGCGCGGGTACCGCGACCGCCTGGGCGAAGGCCCCGAAGACGACGTCGACGATGCGCGAGGACGTCTCCACGTTCCCTGCCGCCACCGCAGCGGGTGGTCGCGCGTTCACGAGCGAGCCTTCCGGAGCGCGCACGGCCACGGGAGCGAACGCCCCGCCGGAGGCCGGCAGGTCCGGGCCGGCCAGGCAGCGCACGACGAAGAAGCACGCCGAGCGCGTGACCGCGAGCGGGCAGTTGAGGTTGCCCTCGTGCTGCGGCGCGGTGCCGGCGAAGTCGATGTCGATCTCCGCACCGGCGACGGTGACGGCAGCGCGGATCTGCAGGGCTCCCTCGCCCGTCTCGAGCACGTCCTCGGCCTGGAAGCGCCCGTCGGGCAGCTCGGCGACGGTGGCGCGCACAAGCCGCTCCGAGTAGGCGTAGAGCTCGTCCATGGCGGCGCGGACGCGATCCGGCCCGTAGCGCTCGCTTAGCTGGTCGATCCGCCTGCGGGCGACGGCTTGCGCGGCGAGCTGTGCCCGTAGGTCGCCGCGCCGCTCGTCTGGGTTGCGCATCTGCGCGACGAGCCGCTCGAGCTTCGCCGGGTCGAGCCTCGTCGGGGAGATCACGACGCCTTCGTCCGCGAGCGTCCGTGAGGCCGCAGGCATGCTGCCGGGCTCGGCGCCGCCGACGTCGGCGTGGTGGGCGCGCGTGACCGCGAAGCCGAACGCCGTGCGCGAGACGAGCGTGATGTCGGGTAGGTGCGTGCCGCCCGCGAAGGGGTCGTTGAGCACGAAGGTGTCGTCCGGCCCCGGGTGACACGCGGCGACGGCGGCGACCGCGTCCGGCATCGCGCCGAGGTGCACGGGGATGTGCTCGGCCTGAGCGATCATCCGTCCGCGTGCGTCGAACAGCGCCGTCGAGCAGTCGCGCCGCTCCTTGATGTTGGCCGAGAACGCCGAGCGGATCAGCGCCGCCCCCATCTCCTCGCACACGGCGCGCAGCGCCGACCCGATCACCTGCAGTTCGACGTTCACGCTTTCGGCGCCCTTTCGTCACCTTTCGTGAGCACGAGTCCGCCACCCTGGGTCCCATCCCTAACCCCCACCCACCCGGGAGCGAGCCAGCACGTCGACCCGTCCAGTTCGACCGCGGCCGGGCCGGCCACGTTCAGGGCGGGCGCGGCTGCGAGGCGCACCTTCGGGCCTGGCCGGACGTCCGCGGTCCGGATCGCGACGAGCTCGATCGGGCGATCGCGGTCGGCGTAGCCATAGCGCTCCTCGTGGGCGCCGTGGAAGCGCTCTGCGAGGCGCTCACCGAGCGGGACGCTCAGCTCGAAGGACTGGCCCCGATACCGCAGGTCGGCCTCGCCTTCGTCGGGTAGCTCGCCTGCCTCCTCGAGGGGCGCGAGCACGGTTCGGACAGCGTCCCGGCGCTCGTCCGCGACGGCCAGCCCGAGCGCCGAGAGGACGCCGGCCGCCTCGGGGACGAGCACGGTGCGGATCCCCAGCTCCTCGGCGAGGGCGCACGCGTGCAGCGGGCCTGCGCCGCCGAAGGCGACGAGCACGCAGTCGCGAGGGTCTCGTCCACGTTCGACCGAGACCACCCTGAGCGCGCGGAGCATCTCGGCGTCGACGACGCGGACGACGTCCGCGGGATCGAGGTCGCCGAGGGCGCGGGCGGCCGCCTCGCGGTCGAGCTCGAGCCCGCCGGCGAGCCGATCGGGTAGGCGCCCGAGCAGCAGGTTGGCATCGGTCACCGTGGGCTCGGTGCCGCCGAGCCCGTAGCAGGCGGGACCGGGTCGCGCGCCTGCGCTCTCCGGCCCGACGCGCAGGGCGCCGCCTGCGTCGCGGCGGGCGATCGAGCCGCCGCCCGCGCCGACGGTGTGGACGTCCACGGTGGGCAGGCGCACCGGGAAGCCGCCGAGGACCCGCTCCCCCGACCGTTCCGCTTCGCCGCCGTCGATCAGGCACACGTCCGTCGACGTGCCTCCCATGTCGAACGAGATGGCGCGCTCGAAGCCGGCCGCGGCGGCCGCCCGGGCCGCGCCGACGACGCCGGCCGCAGGGCCCGACAGCAGCGCGAGCGCCGGGTGCGCCGCCGCCTCCTCCAGCGTCGCGACTCCGCCCGAAGAGCGCATCACCAACGGGATGGGGAGGTCCTCGCGCGCGCACGCGTCTGACAGAGCACCGAGATAGCCCGCGACCGCCGGGCCGAGATACGCGTCGACGGCCGTGGTCGAGGCGCGCTCGTACTCGCGGAACTCGGGGGCGACCTCGTGGGACGCGACGACGTGCGCCCTGGGCAGCCGCCGGCGCAGCTCCGCCGCGACCGCTCGCTCGTGTGCGGGATCGCGGAAGGCGAAGAGCAGGCACACCGCCACCGCTTCCGCGTCGAGGCTCGGCAGCGAGTCGAGCTCGAGCGGCTCCAGGACGCCGTCCGGGCCCGTACGCTCGCGCACGCCCACACAGCGCTCGAGCGGCACGAGCGGCTCCGGATGCTGGAGGCATAGCCGGTAGAGGTGCGCACGATCCTGCCGCCTCAGGTGGAGCAAGTGCTCGAAGCCGGCGGTCGCGACGAACGCCGTCCGCGCGCCTTTGCGCTCGAGCAGCGCGTTGGTGGCGACGGTCGTCCCGTGTGTGAACCGCTCGACGCCACGGGCCCCGACCCCGCGCGCAGCCGCAAGGACCGATTCCTCCTGCCGCTCGCCCGTCGGCACCTTCGCGGTCCGCACCTTCCCGTCCTCGAGGAGAACGGCGTCTGTGAACGTGCCGCCGACGTCGACACCCAGGATCGCCACGGCCCGACTCTACGAAGCGCGGACTACGAGGATGGCGCGAGCCGTTAGAAGTCAAGACGTGACCGCGACGTTCGAACTGCCGTTGGTGGGGGCGGGCGGGGAGCCTGTCGACCTCTGGCGCACCCTCGTCTCGCACGGCGTCGCCGAGCTCCCGCCGGCGGCGATCGACGAGGACGCGCGCACCATGGAGATCACGCTGCCGGCCGTGCGCACGGCCCGAACGCTCCGGATCTCGGAGGGCCGGACAGGGCACGCGGCCGTCGAGGTCCTCGGACGCCGACCATCGGCTGCGGACCTCGAGCGCCTGGAGGCGACGGTCCGTCACGTCCTGCGGCTGGACGAGGACCTGTCCGAGTTCTACACCCTCGCCGCCGCCGACCCCGACCTGTCGTGGGCGGCGGCCGGCGCCGGCCGGATGGTGCAGAGCGCCACCGTCTTCGAGGAGGTCGTGAAGACCGTCTGCACGACCAACTGCACGTGGTCGGCGACGGAACGGATGGTCGGAGCGCTCGTCGAGCACCTCGGGGAGTCCGCGGCCGGCGCACCAGCGGAAAGCCCTCGGGGCCGAGCGTTCCCGACGCCAGCCGCCATGGCCGACGCCCCCGAGGAGTGGTACCGCGACGTCGCGCGTGCCGGCTACCGCGGTGCCTACCTGAAGAGCCTGGCCACGTCGATCGTCACCGGCGACGTCGAGCTCGAGGTGCTCGCTGCGGCGTCGGACCAAGAGCTTCCCGACGAAGAGGTGGAGCGACGGCTGCTCGCGCTCCCGGGTGTCGGGCCCTACGCCGCCGCTCACGTGATGATGCTGATCGGCCGCTACTCACGGCTCATCCTCGACTCCTGGACGCGCCCGAAGTACGCGAAGCTGAACAGGGCCGAGGCAGTGGCCGACCAGGAGATCGTGGCCCGCTTCGAGCCCTACGGGCGCTACGCGGGCCTCGCCTTCTGGCTCTACCTGACGCGGGATTGGGTCGCGTAGAGGAGTCGCCGCTCCGCGAGGGGATGCGTCGAGTGGCGCCGCTCGTCGTCGCCGTCGCAGCGTTCGGCATCTCGTACGGCGTGCTTGCCGAGGCGGCCGGGATGGGCACCCTCGCGCCGATCTTCATGTCGGCCACGACCTTTGCAGGCTCGGCGCAGTTCGCGGCCGCTTCGATCCTCGACGAAGGCGGCGCGGTGGCGGCCGCGATCGCGGCCGCCGTCCTGCTCAATATTCGCTACCTCCCGATTGGCATCTCCGTGTCGCCGCTCTTCCACGGTCCGGCCTGGCGCCGCTTCCTCGAGGCGCAGCTCGTCGTCGACGAGTCGTGGGCGATCGCGAACCGCGGCGGCGGCCGCTTCGACCGTGGACTGCTGCTCGGCGCGGGCCTGGTTCTGTACCCGGCCTGGGTCCTGAGCACCGCGATCGGCACGGTCGCCGGCGACCTGCTCGGCGATCCCGAGCGGCTCGGGCTCGACGCCGCCTTTCCGGCGCTCTTCCTCGCGCTGCTGATCCCCCAGCTGCGCTCACGGACAGCCGTCGCGGCGGCGCTCGGCGGCGCGGCCGTCGCGCTCGTCCTCGTGCCGGTGGCGCCTCCCGGCGTCCCGATCGTGGCCGCCGCGGCCGTGTGCCTGATCGGCTGGCGGCGTTGACGGACGTCTGGATCCTCGTCGCAGTGGTCGGCGCGCTGACCATGGCGTTCAAGGGAATCGGGCCCGTGGCGCTCGGAGGCCGCAGCCTGCCGCCTCGGCTGCTCGGCGTCGTCGAGCTGCTCGGCCCCGCCGTCCTGGCCGCGCTGGTGGTCACGCAGGTCTTCGCCGGCGACCGTCAGCTGGTGCTCGACGCCCGCGCCGCCGGGCTCGGCGCGGCCGCGCTTGCACTCCTGCTGCGCGCTCCGATCCTCGTCGTCGTGATCGCCGCCGCCGCGTCCACGGCGCTCGTCCGGGCGCTCGGATAGCCGTTGGTACACTCGCCGCGCCGGGCGGCGTAGCTCAGCGGTTAGAGCGGCGGACTCATAACCCGCAGGTCGGTGGTTCGAATCCACCCGCCGCTATCGAGGCTCTCTTGCCCGCCGCCGGTGGCCGGGCTAGGGTCGGTGTATGGGCGCTCCTGGTCGGGTCGGAGCCGACGTTCGTGCTGCCACCGCGAGCACGGACGCGGTGACGCGGACGGACGTCAGCCCACGCCAGCCGGTGCCCGCGGGAACGAGTGTCGCGGACGCCCCGGGCCGGTTTGGCGCGCTGGCGAGGGCGGTCGCGGCGGGTGCGCCGCTGAGCAACCGCGCGGTCTCCCAGATGGTCATGCGCGAAATCGGCGGCTATTGGGCCCACGTCGCCGACGACCCGCTCTACGCAGGCGAGGCCGCGTCCCCTCAGGCGGCGCCCGCGCAGGCGGCGATCGAGGAGCTCCCGCCGAGCATGGGCTCGAAATTCCGCGCCGAGATCCTCAAGGTGCTCGAGCAGTTCGCCGGAGCGCCGGCGATCGAAGGGACGGAGGCGTTCGACAAGTTCCTCACGCCGGCCACGGTCAAGTCGGAGCGCAAAGCGACCGTCGGCTGGACGAGCTGCATCACGACGCTGACGAAGATCTTCGACGACGCGGCCGCCGTCATCAACAAGGAGCTCGGCGTCAAGGTCCAGATGACGAAGAAAGGCAACCTCGTCGGCGGGATGTACGGGGCCGTCAAGTTCGCCGCCAACTCGGAGGCGGAGCAGCGCGCGTCAGCGGTCCAGGCTTGGATCGCGTGGCCCGGCCCTGATCAGGAGCATCGCCACCCGAAGCCGGGGGACATCGTCGTCCTCCACAAGCCGAGCGGCGAGTTCGGTCACGTGGGTTTCTTCTACTCGTGGGGCAAGGCCGGCGACAGCGAGGTCTGGACGACCATCGACGGCGGCCAGGGCACAAAGGGCGTGTGGGAGAAAGGGGTGTACAAAGAGGGTTCAGGCAAGCAAGAGATCAAACGGCGCGATCGCAAGTACTGGCCCGACGGCACGATCGAAGGCGAGCCGGGCCAGGGCCCGACGCTGAAGGTGCGTGGCTGGGTGAACGTCGAGAAGCTCGTGCTCCAGGCCGCCAAGCAGAAATGAGCTTGCGCTACCATGCCCGCTCGGCCGAGCGCGGACCGTTGTGGTCGCGCGCCGTCGACCACCCGTAGACTGGGACACAGATGGCAACCGGAGTCAGAATCGCGATCACGCTCGCGTGCACGGAGTGCAAGCGACGCAACTACCAGACGAACAAGTCCAAGCGGAACACGCCGGACCGGTTCGAGACGCGGAAATACTGTCGGTGGTGCAGGAGACACACGACGCACCGAGAGACCCGCTAGATGGCCCGCCAGACCAGAAACCAGCGCCGCAAGGCCCGCCAGCAGGAACAGCGCGCAGAGGGAGGCGTCTCGCAGCGCGCTCGCTCGCGTCAACAGGCAGTCCGCCCGTCGGCGCAGGCCGCGAAGACGCAGACCGGCGGCCGGCGCGTGCCCGGCGGCGGCTTCCGCCGCTTCGTCGGCGAGTGCTGGGGTGAGCTCAAGAAGGTCGAGTGGCCGAACCAGCGCCAGGTCTTCCAGGGCACCGTCGTCGTGATCGTCGCCTGCGGAATCGTCGGGGCGTACCTGTACCTCGCCGACCTCGCGATCAAGCCGCTCGTCCAGCAGATCCTCACGGGCCAGTAGAAGCAGGGTCGCCGGATGTTCAAGTGGTACGTCATCAACACGTATTCGGGGCACGAGAACAAGGTCAAGGCCAACCTCGAGCACCGCATCGATTCGATGGGGCAGACCCAGGCCTTCCGCCGCGTCGTCGTCCCCACCGAGCAGGTGATCGAGACGAAGGACGGCCAGAAGGTGCAGGCGGAGAAGCGGATCCTGCCCGGCTATGTCCTCGTCAACATGGACATGACCGACGACTCGTGGACGGTGGTCAAGAACACGCCCGGCGTGACCGGCTTCGCAGGTCCCGCAGGCAAGCCCGTGCCGCTGTCGCAGGGTGACGTCGACCGGCTGCTGCACACGGGCACGGCCACGGCCGAGCGCCCGCGAGCCCAGGTGGAGTTCTCCCTTGGCGAGTCGGTCAAGGTAACCTCCGGCCCGCTGTCCGACTTCGACGGCGAGATCGTCGACGTCAACGCCGACCAGCAGAAGCTGAAGGTGCTCGTGGACATCTTCGAGCGTCAGGTTCCAGTGGAGCTCGCCTTCGACCAGGTGAAGAAGATCGACTAGACGATGGCCAAGAAAGTTCTCACGCTCATCAAGCTCCAGATCCCCGGCGGCCAGGCCAACCCGGCCCCGCCGGTCGGCCCTGCTCTCGGTCAGCACGGGGTCAACATCATGGAGTTCTGCAAGGCGTTCAACGCCCAGACGCAGCAGGCCAACGGGCGCATCACGCCGGTGGAGATCACCGTCTACGAGGACCGCTCGTTCACCTTCATCACGAAGACGCCGCCGGCCGCCGTCCTGATCAAGGAGGCGCTGAACCTGGAGAAGGGCTCGTCAGAGCCGAACCGCGACAAGGTGGGACGCCTGACGCGCGACCAGGTGCGCCAGATCGCCGAGACCAAGCTCGAGGATCTCAACGCCCGCGACGTCGAGCAGGCGATGAAGGTCGTGGCGGGAACCGCCCGCTCGATGGGCGTGGACACGGATCTCTGATGGCCAAGCACGGCAAGAGATATCTGGACGCGCGCGCGAAGATCGACCGCGAGCAGACGTACTCACCGGTCGAGGCCGTGCGCATGCTCAAGGAGTTCCAGACCGCGAAGTTCGACGAGACGATGGAGGTGCACTTCCACCTCGGCCTCAACGTGCGCCACGCCGACCAGCAGCTGCGCGGCACGCTGATGCTCCCTCACGGCACCGGCAAGGAGGTGCGCGTCGCCGTCTTCGCCGAGGGCGAGAAGGCGCGCGAGGCAGAGGAGGCAGGCGCCGACGTCGTCGGGAGCGCCGACCTCGCCAAGCAGATCGAGGAGGGCTTCGACGACTTCGACGTCACGGTCGCAACACCCGACCAGATGAGCGTCGTCGGTCGGCTCGGCCGCATCCTCGGCCCCCGCGGGAAGATGCCGAACCCGAAGACCGGCACCGTGACGATGGACGTCGCCAAGGCGGTCGCCGACTCGAAGGGCGGCAAGCTCGAGTACCGCACGGACCGCGGCGCGAACGTCCACGTTCCGATCGGGCGGAAGAGCTTCGACGAGCGGCAGCTGGTCGAGAACTACGCGGCGCTGGTCGAGGAGATCGTGCGCGCGAAGCCTGCAGCCGCGAAGGGTCGCTACATCCACTCCGTCACGCTCACCACCACGATGTCGCCGGGCATCCACGTCGACCCGGCGAGGACGCGCGGGATCGTCGAGGAGCTGGAGGAACAGCAGGAAGCCGTACCGGCTTAGTCAACCGCCCGTCGCCAGAGACAGTTGGCAGTTCCCTGCGGGGAGCAGAAGTCCAGCCGAGGCGCGGCCGCTTTCAGCGAGACACCTCGCTGCTCGTGGGCCCGCCGAATCGGCGGGCCTGATTCGTTCGAGGAGGTGATTCGATGCTGAAAGAGGACAAGGAACGACTCGTCGCCGAGTTGACCGACCGGCTCAGCCGGTCGGAGACGCTGATCGTCGCCGACTACCGCGGCCTGACGGTCACGGACATCGACAAGCTCCGCACCGACCTGCTCGCCCACGGGGCGCGCTTCTCGGTCGTGAAGAACACGCTCACGAGGCGCGCGGCCGAGGCGGCCGGCACCACGGACCTCCTGGCGCTGCTGGAGGGCCCGACCGCGATCGCGTTCCTCGAGAGCGACGGTGACCCCGTCGCAGTCGCCAAGGCGCTGAACGACGCGGCCAAGGCCGAGGTGCTGACGATCAAGGGCGGCGTGCTCGAAGGCACGACGATGACCGCCGACGCGGTCAAGGAGCTCGCGCTACTGCCGCCGGTCGACACGATTCGGGCCCAGGTGGCCGGGGCGATCCTGTCGCCGCTCACCACGGTCGTGATGCTGCTGTCCGCACCGCTCCACGACCTGGTGGGGCTGATCGACGCACGGATCCAGCAGCTGGAGGAGCAGGGCGACACGTCCGCTGCGGCGGCCGAGCCCGAGCCTCCGCCCACCGAGGAGCCCGCCACCGAGGAGCCGGCGGCAGAGGAGCCCGCCACCGAGGAGCCGGCGGCAGAAGAGCCCGCCGCAGAGGAGCCCACGGCCGAGGCGCCCGTCGAGGAGCCGGCCGCAGAAGAGTCAACTGAACCGACCGAAGACCAGGAGGAGAGCTAGATGGCAACCGATACCGCGAAGGTGCTTGACACGCTCGGCAAGATGACTGTGCTCGAGCTCGTCGAGCTGAAGAAGGCGATCGAGGAGGAGTGGGGCGTCACCGCAGCTGCTCCGGTCGCGGTCGCAGCCGGGGCTGCTCCCGCCGCCGGCGACGGCGCCGCCGCCGCCGAGGAGAAGACGGAGTTCGACGTCGTCCTCACCGGCGCCGGCGACAAGAAGATCCAGGTGATCAAGGTCGTCCGCGCCGTCACCGGCCTCGGCCTCAAGGAGGCGAAGGACCTCGTCGACCAGGCGCCGAACCCCGTCAAGGAGGGTGCCACCCAGGAGGAGGCCGACGCGATCAAGTCGCAGCTCGAGGAGGCAGGCGCGAGCGTCGAGTTGAAGTAGCAACGCCTCTCGGTGAGCCGAAGGGCCGTCCGCTGAGGCGGCCCTTCGCGGCCTGGTGCGCTATACTGGGCCTACTTCCCGGCGCGCGCCGCGCTTTAGCTTGCGCAGGGGGGACCTCATTCGATACGCTGTGCGGTTCCGGCCGACGTCCGCACGTCCTCATCCCCACGTAGTTCCAAGGGAGGCTTCACATTTGACCAGCAGGGTCGCTGCGCCTCGCGCGCGCAAGAGCTTTTCACGCCTCAAGCACGTCCTCGACCTCCCCAACCTAATCGACATCCAGAAGGCGTCCTTCCAGTGGTTCAAGGAGCAGGGCCTTCGCGAGACGATCGACGACATCTCGCCGATCGAGGATTACACCGGCACCCTCGCCGTCGAGTTCGCCGAGCACAAGTTCGGTGAGCCGCAGTTCTCGATCCAGGAGTGCCGCGAGAAGGACCTGACCTACCAGGCACCGCTGTCGATGACGGTCCGTTTCGTCAACAAGGAGACGGGCGAGATCCGCGAGCAGACGGTCTTCATGGGGGACTTCCCGATGATGACCGAATGGGGCACCTTCATCATCAACGGCACCGAGCGCGTGATCGTCACGCAGCTCGTGCGCAGCCCGGGCGCCTACCTGATGGAGCCCAAGGACGCCACAAAGCAGGTCTTCACGGCGAACCTGATGCCGTCGCGCGGGTCGTGGCTCGAGCTCGAGATCGACAAGAAGGGCATCGTCTACGCCCGCATCGACCGCAAGCGCAAGCTGCCGATCACCACGCTGCTGCGTGCGCTTCCGGCCGAGGACCCGAGCACCGGTTGGCAGCTCGACACGAGCACGAACGAGGCGATCCTCGCCCTGTTCGACAACTCGATCTACATCGCCAACACGATCGAAAAGGACACGACCACGCGCGAGGAAGAGGCGCTGATCGAGGTCTTCAAGAAGCAGCGCCCGGGCGAGCCGCCGACCGTGGACAACGCCCGCAACCTGCTCAACTCGCTCTTCTTCGACCCCAAGCGCTACGACCTGACGAAGGTCGGTCGCTACAAGCTCAACCAGCGGCTCGAGGTCGACGTGCCCGACGGCACGCGCGTCCTGACCACCAAGGACATCGTCGCGCTCGTCAAGAAGCTGGTCGACCTGCCGAAGGCCCTCGGCACGCCCGAGGACTCGAAGGACTACGCCGCCGATTCGATCGTGCTCTCGCGTGATCCGATCCGTGGTGAGCTCGACGAGTACGAGCACTTCGGCAACCGGCGCCTGCGCACGGTCGGCGAGCTGATCCAGGAGGCGTTCCGCGTCGGTCTCTACCGGATGGAGCGCGTCGTCCGCGAGCGCATGACCACCGAGGACGTCGACACGATCACGCCGCAGACGATCATCAACATCCGCCCGGTCGTCGCGGCGCTGAAGGAGTTCTTCGGCTCTTCGCAGCTCTCGCAGTTCCTGGACCAGACGAACTCGCTCTCGAGCCTCACGCACCGCCGGCGGCTCTCGGCGCTCGGCGCCGGTGGGCTGACCCGCGAGCGCGCGCCGATCGAGGTGCGCGACGTCCACCCGACGCACTACGGGCGCATGTGCCCGATCGAGACCCCGGAGGGCCCGAACATCGGCCTGATCGGCTCGCTCGCGTCCTTCGCGACCGTGTCCGAGTTCGGCTTCATCCAGACGCCGTACCGGGTCGTCAAGAACGGCAAGGTCACCGACGAGATCATCTACCTGGACGCGGCCGAGGAGGCCCAGTTCACGATCGCGCAGGCATCCGAGCCGGTCGACGACAAGACCGGCAAGTTCCTGCACGAGCAGGTCCTCTGTCGCTCGCGCGAGGGCGAGGCGGTCACCGCCGCGCCGAAGGAGATCCAGTACATGGACGTCGCTCCGGCGCAGATCGTGTCGGTCGCGACCGCGCTGATCCCGTTCCTCGAGCACAACGACGCGAACCGCGCGCTGATGGGCGCGAACATGCAGCGGCAGGCTGTGCCGCTGATGATCCGCCAGGCGCCGTTCGTCGGCACGGGCGTCGAGTACCGCGCAGCGATCGACACCGGCGACGTCGTGCTCGCAGACCACGCGGGCAAGGTGGCTGACATCGACGCCGAGCGGATCACCGTCGAGACGAAGGACGGCAAGGACACCTACGACCTGACGAAGTTCATGCGCTCGAACCAGGGCACCCTGATCCACCAGAAGCCGGTCGTCGGCCTGGGCGACAGGATCAGCGCCGGCCAGGTGCTGGCGGACGGCAGCTCCACGAGGGAGGGCGAGCTCGCGCTCGGCGCCAACCTCTGCGTCGCCTTCATGCCGTTCGAGGGCTACAACTTCGAGGACGCGATCGTGATCTCGGAGCGGCTCGTGAAGGAGGACGTCCTGTCCTCGATCCACATCCACGAGTACGAGATCGACGCCCGCTCGACGAAGCTGGGCGACGAGGAGATCACGCGCGACATCCCCAACCGCTCGGAGGAGTCGCTCCGCAACCTCGACGAGCGCGGAGTCGTGCGCATCGGCGCCGAGGTCGGCTCCGGCGACCTGCTGGTCGGCAAGGTGACGCCGAAGGGCGAGACCGAGCTCACCGCAGAGGAGAAGCTGATCCGCGCGATCTTCAAGGAGAAGGCGCGCGAGGTCCGCGACACCTCGCTGAAGGTCCCGCACGGCGAGGGTGGCGTCGTCATCGACGTCAAGACGTTCTCGCGCGACGCGGGCGACGACCTGTCGCCGGGCGTCAACGAGCTCGTCCGCGTCTACGTGGCGAAGAAGCGCAAGATCGCCGAGGGCGACAAGCTCGCCGGACGCCACGGCAACAAGGGCGTCATCTCCAAGATCGTGCCGCAGGAGGACATGCCGTTCCTGGAGGACGGCCGGCCGGTCGACGTCGTGCTCAACCCGCTCGGCGTGCCGAGCCGGATGAACATCGGCCAGATCCTCGAGACCCACCTCGGCTGGGCTGCCGCCCACGGCGTGTTCGTCGAGGACGGCGACTCGCCCAACGGACCGACGCCGGTCGCGAGCCCCGTGTTCGACGGCGCGAAGATCGAGGACGTCGACGAGGCGCTGATCAAGTGGACGGAGCAGAACCCGGACTCGCCGATCAAGATGTCCGTCAACAAGGAGAAGCGGCGGACCTCCGGCAAGGTGCGGCTCTTCAACGGCAAGACCGGCGAGCCGTACGAGAGCAAGGTCACCGTCGGCTACATGTACATCCTCAAGCTGCTCCACCTCGTGGACGACAAGATCCACGCGCGGAGCACCGGCCCCTACTCGCTCGTGACGCAGCAGCCCCTGGGCGGCAAGGCCCAGTTCGGCGGCCAGCGCTTCGGTGAGATGGAGGTCTGGGCGCTCGAGGCGTACGGCGCCGCGTACACGCTCCAGGAGATGCTCACGATCAAGTCCGACGACACGGTCGGACGGGTCAAGGCCTACGAGGCGATCGTCAAGGGCGAGAACATCGCCGAGCCGTCCATCCCCGAATCGTTCAAGGTGCTGCTCAAGGAGATGCAGTCGCTCGCGCTCGACGTGGACGTCCTCTCCGACGAGGGCACCCAGGTCGAGGTTCGCGAGGAGGACGACGAGCTGCTCCGCGCCGCGGAGGAGCTCGGGATCGACCTCTCCCCCGGCAACCTGCGCGCGGCGGCCCGTGAGCCGACCGCCGAGGAGGTCGAGGAGGGCGGAGAGGCCGCCGACGAGTCGGGCGAGATCGCCCTGCCCGCCGACGAGGTGCTCGGTGACCTCGCGGAGGTCGAGCTGTCCACCGACGACACGCCCGAAGAGCAGGCCGCAGAGCAGGCCGGACCACTTGCAGAAGAAGCCGTAGACCTAGAGATCGAGGAGTCGTCTTGATCGACATCAATGATTTCGACGCGATCCGCATCGGGCTCGCGTCGAGCAAGCAAATTCGCGACTGGTCGTCCGGTGAGGTCACCAAGCCCGAGACGATCAACTACCGCACCCTGAAGCCCGAGCGGGACGGCCTCTTCTGCGAGCGCATCTTCGGTCCGACCAAGGACTGGGAGTGCTATTGCGGCAAGTACAAGCGCGTCCGCTACAAGGGCATCATCTGCGAGCGCTGCGGCGTCGAGGTGACGCGGCAGAAGGTTCGCCGTGAGCGGATGGGTCACATCGACCTGGCCGCGCCGGTCTCCCACATCTGGTTCTTCAAGGGCGTTCCGAGCCGGATCGGCTACCTGCTCGACATCGCTCCGCGTGAGCTCGAGAAGGTCCTCTACTTCGCGGCCTCGATCGTCACGACGGTCGACGTCGAGAAGCGCGAGACGGACGTCAACGACCTCGAAGAGAAGGTCCAGGCCGAGGACGGCCGGATCGACGTCGACCGCGACGAGGCGCTTGCCGCCCTCGAGGACCGCCTCGCGCGCAGGCGCGAGTACTTCACGAAGGGCAAGGAGCGGAACTTCGACGAGGACGACGAGTTCTGGACCCGCGGCCTGTCCAACTGGGCCGAGGAGCAGGGCCTGCCCACGCTCGAGGAGGCGCGCAGCCTCGTCGGCGGCCTCTTCGTCGAGGTTGCGCCGAAGATCTCGACGGAGGATTCGAAGAAGCTCCGCGAGCTCGTCCGCCAGACCGCGATCCGCGAGGACCGCGATCTGACGCCGCGCGAGCTGGACCAGGTCGCCAACGCGGCCAACCAGATTCGCGAGGCGCTCGCGCCGCTCCAGAAGGAGGCCGACAAGGCGTCCGGCTCCAAGAAGGGCGCAGTCACCAAGCACATCCGCAAGATCCAGGACGCGCTGCTCGCCGGCGAGGCCGTCGAGGGCGACGACGCCGACATCGTCAAGGGCGTCGACCAGAAGAACCTCGACAAGGCTCGCGAGCTCGGCAACGGGCTGCTGCTCGAGACCCTGGAGAAGGCCGACGCGGACGCGTCCGCCGAGGATGTCCGCGAGCTCGTGGGCAACCTCTGCCTGCGCACCGACGGCCTGATCCAGAAGGAGGACTGGGACGCGCTCATCCAGTGGGCGCTGAAGGTCCGCGAGATGTACCAGGACATCGAGGCCCGCCGCGTGGACGCGCGCGAGGCCGCCGAGGACTCGAAGCGGCGGCTCTCCGACACGTGGCAGCTCTTCCGGGAGCTCGAGCCGAAGCAGATCGTCAACGACGAGCAGCTCTTCCGCGAGCTGAAGGACCGCTTCGGGTCGCCGTACGGCTTCGGCGTCTACTTCACGGGCGGCATGGGGGCGGAGGCGATCCGCGACCTGCTCAAGGACCTCGATCTCGCGAACGAGGCCGCCTCGCTGCGCGAGACGATCAAGACCTCCAAGGGTCAGAAGCAGCAGCGCGCGATCAAGCGCCTGAAGGTCGTCAGCGCGTTCGTGAAGTCGGAGAACAAGCCCGAGTGGATGATCCTGGAGGCGATCCCGGTGATCCCGCCCGAGCTGCGCCCGATGGTGCAGCTGGACGGTGGCCGGTTCGCGACCAGCGACCTCAACGACCTCTACCGCCGCGTCATCAACCGCAACAACCGCCTCAAGCGGCTGCTCGACCTCGGCGCGCCGGAGATCATCGTCAACAACGAGAAGCGGATGCTCCAGGAGGCCGTCGACGCCCTGTTCGACAACGGGCGCCGCGGCCGCGCCGTCACCGGCCCGGGTAACCGCCCGCTCAAGTCGCTCTCCGACATGCTCAAGGGCAAGCAGGGG
Source organism: uncultured Actinomycetes bacterium (assembly GCA_963738205.1). Lineage (GTDB taxonomy): Bacteria > Actinomycetota > Thermoleophilia > Gaiellales > Gaiellaceae > DATFQE01. Next base: position 1,473,751 of record CAVTVQ010000006.1, on the reverse strand, counting down.
CGCTTCCGCCAGAACCTGCTCGGAAAGCGCGTCGACTACTCCGGGCGCTCGGTGATCGTGTCCGGCCCGAACCTGAAGCTCTACCAGTGCGGGCTGCCCAAGCTGATGGCGCTCGAGCTCTTCAAGCCGTTCATCATGAGCCGGCTGGTCGAGCGGAAGTCGGTCCAGAACATCAAGGCGGCGAAGAAGCACGTCGACTCGATGGTTCCGGAGGTCTGGGACGTGCTCGAGGAGGTCATCGCCGAGCACCCGGTGCTCCTGAACCGCGCGCCGACGCTGCACCGCCTGGGTATCCAGGCCTTCGAGCCGATGCTGGTCGAGGGCAAGGCGATCCAGGTGCACCCGCTCGTCTGCCACGCGTTCAACGCGGACTTCGACGGCGACCAGATGGCGGTCCACCTGCCGCTGTCGGCGGAGGCGCAGGCCGAGGCGCGCATCCTGATGCTCTCGGCGAACAACATCCTCTCGCCGGCGCACGGGCGGCCGCTGACCACGCCGACGCAGGACATGGTGCTGGGCGGCTACTACATGACCTACACCGAGGACGACCTGAACTCGAAGAGCTCCGACGACTTCGATCCGAAGCCGCAGCGGTTCCAGAGCGAGGAGGAGGTCGAGTTCGCGCTCGACGCCGAGCAGGTAACGCTCCAGCAGCCGATCGAGTACCGGCGCAACGGCGAGCTGATCCTGACCACGCCCGGCCGCGTGATCTTCAACCTCGAGGTCGAGCGGGCGCTCACCGAGGCGCTCGGCGACGGCGACTCCGTCACCCAGCACGACTTCATCAACCGCACGCTCTCCAAGCGGGAGATGGACGACTTCATCAGCGCTCTCGCGGAGCAGTACGGCGCTCCCGCGATCGGCGGCGTCCTCGACCAGATCAAGTCGCTCGGCTTCCGCTACGCGACGAAGGCCGGGATCACGATCTCGAAGAACGACATCGTCATCCCGCCCGACAAGCAGGAGATCCTCGACAAGTACGAGGCGCAGGTCGAGCAGGTCGAGCAGCAGTACGAGCGCGGCCTGATCACCGAGGAGGAGCGCCGCGAGGCGATCGTCGACATCTGGACGAAGGCCACCGACGAGGTGGGCGAGGCGATGCAGCGAACGCTGTACAAGCTCAACCCCGTCTACATGATGGCCAACTCCGGTGCCCGTGGATCGTTCAAGCAGATCCGTCAGCTCGCCGGCATGCGCGGCCTGATGGCGAATCCGAAGGGCGAGATCATCGAGCGCCCGATCCAGGCCAACTTCATGGAGGGCCTGTCGGTGCTCGAGTACTTCATCTCGACCCACGGCGCCCGCAAGGGTCTCGCCGATACCGCGCTGCGCACGGCGGACTCGGGCTACCTGACGCGCCGTCTCGTCGACGTCGCGCAGGACGTGATCATCCGCGAGGAGGACTGCGGCACCGAGGACGCGATCGAGCTGCCGCTGCAGCTGCCGGACGGCGTGAACAAGAGCGTCCTCGGGCGGGTGCTCGCGACCGACGTCTACAAGCCGCTCGCGTCCGGGAAGCCGGGCAAGACGAAGCTCGGCGACAAGGGCGCGATCGTGACGAACGCGGTCCTCGCCGAGCTGCTCGAAGGGCTCGAGGAGACGATCGACACGGCAACGGTGCCGGTCCGGTCGGTGCTGAAGTGCCGCAGCGACTACGGCGTGTGCCGTGCCTGCTACGGCATCTTCCTTGCCACCGGTGAGATGTGCGAGATCGGCGACGCGGTCGGCATCATCGCCGCGCAGTCGATCGGCGAGCCGGGAACGCAGCTGACGATGCGGACGTTCCACACCGGCGGTGTCGCCGGCGCGGACATCACGCACGGTCTCCCGCGTGTCGTCGAGATCTTCGAGGCACGGAACCCGAAGGGTGCGGCGCAGCTGGCCGCAGTCGGCGGGCGCGTGCATATCGAGGACACCGAGCGTGGCCCGAAGGTGACGATCTTCCCGGAGGGCGTCGACGAGAACGGCGAGCCGCTGCCCGAGAAGGAGTACCAGCTCCCGCGCCGGACACGGCTGCTCGTCGAGAACGGCGGGATGGTGGAGCCTGGCGCGCCACTGCACGAGGGCTCGCTCGCTCCTGCCGAGCTGCTCGACCTGCACCACCAGGCCGGCAAGGGCTCGACACCGACCGAGGTTTACCTCGTCGGCGAGGTCCAGAAGGTCTACAAGTCGCAGGGCGTGGACATCCACGACAAGCACATCGAGCTGATCGTGCGTCAGATGCTCAAGAAGGTGCGCGTCCTGGAGGCCGGCGACACCGAGCTCCTGCCCGGCCAGCTGGTCGACCGCTTCATGCTCGACCGCGAGAACGTCCGCGTGGCGGCCGCGAAGAGCGACCAGGCGACGTTCGAGCCGCTGATCCTGGGGATCACGAAGGCCTCGCTGGCGACCGAGTCGTTCCTCTCGGCAGCGTCCTTCCAGGAGACGACCAAGGTGCTCACCGATGCCTCGATCGAGGGCAAGGTGGACAACCTGCTCGGCCTGAAGGAGAACGTCATCATCGGGAAGCTGATCCCGGCGGCGACGGGCCTGAAGCGCTACCGCGGGATCGAGATCCACCCGTCGGACAAGGTGCCGCGCGAGAGCTACGAGCGCGAGACGCTGCTTGCCGCGCTCCAGGAGATCGGAGCGGACGGCGGCGGCGGCGACGGCGCCTCGATCGCGGGCATCTCGATGGACTTCGGCGGCCAGCCTTCGACGACGGACGGCGGCAACGGCCACGAGTCGACCGAGGCGACCGAGATCCCCGAGGTCGACACGCCGAGCGACGAGTCGTAGAACGCGCTAACGACACGACCAACTGCGATGAGCGAGGCCGGGCGATGCCCGGCCTCGCGCGTTCTGGGGTCAGGTCTTGCGTTAACGCACTCCGTCGGGGGTCAGGTCTTGCGTTGCCACCACCCGCTCCTCCGAGCGGAGCAGGCGTCGCCCAACGGTGGAGTAGTGAACGCCGAGGTGGTCGGCGATGACGCGCAGCGGGTAGCCGTAACGCCGGTGGGCGATCTCGACAGCGTCGTCGCCAAGCTCGTCGAAGAGCTCAGACAGGGGTGGTGCGAGCGGCTGCCACTGCGGTCGTGGAATCTCGCGAAGACGGCGGTTGGGTGCGAGTTTGTCGATGAACTCCTCCCCACCGAGATAGATCTCGCCTCGGATCTCGCCCAGATCGCGGAGTGCCGCCTCCGCTACATACGAGCGGTAGCGCGCCTGCGCGCTGCTCAGCTCCGTGGTGAACTGCGAGAGCAGCCAGTCAAGGGTCAGGAAGCCGGGTACGGTTGCCAGGCCCGCCGTCGCGCGATAGCTCGAGTAAATCCAGTCGGCGGCCCTTTCGCAAAGACCTGCGCGGACGGGGTTGTTGACGATGTACGCAGAGGCCGCGAGTAGATGCTCATCCTTCTCGACGAGGACTGACTTGAAGCGCTCGCCAAAAACGTGCCCGACTCTGCCGTGGCGCTGGTTGAAGCCCTGCGCGTACACGCCGTTGAGCTGGCGCATTCCGGCAGCGAGGCTTGGTCGCGGGGTTTCGATAAGCAGGTGATGGTGGTTGCCCATCAGGCAGTAGGCATGGCAGACCCACTCGTAGCGCTTGACGACGCGACTTAGCACCGTGAGGAATCCGTCGCGATCGTGGTCGTCGAGGAAGATCGCAGTCTTGGCGTTGCCGCGGGCAGTGATGTGGTAGATCGCGCCGGCGAACTCGAGGCGAAGGGGACGGGCCAAGCACCGAACGTAGGCGCTCGCGTTGGGCATGCCTAGCGATCGCCGGCGATTGTCGCACTCTTGTTGCACTTCGCCGGCGCGATCGGAGCCGTCGCGGTGGGAGATGTGGCAATGCAAGACCTGACCCCCAACCGGATCGCGGCCGGTTTCTGGGCTTTCGGGAGCGCGTGGTCGCCCGGGCGTTCGTCGAGTTACGTGCCTAGTGTCTTGCCCCGGACAGGGCTTGGTGTCAGGCCGAGGTGTCGGCAGCCGCCACGGCGCGGCCCTTGCCGGCTTCCTTGGCACCGTAGAGCGCATCGTCGGCTCGCTCGAAGAAGGCGCGCGAGTCGTCGTCCTTGGCCAGTTCCGCCACGCCGGCCGACAGGCGGATGCGCCCGGCGTCGCCGATCGGCCGCTGCTCCAACGCGGTCTGCAGGCGGGTGTAGAGCTGCTCGGCCTCCTGCATCCCCGACTCGGGGAGGATGACCGCGAACTCGTCGCCGCCGACCCTGCAAGCGATGTCGGCGGAGCGCACCACCGAGCGGACGACGTCGGCTGCGTCGGCGAGCACCCCGTCGCCGGACAGGTGGCCGATCCGGTCGTTGATCGCCTTGAAGTCGTCGAGGTCGAAGATGATCAGCGCCAGCCGGCGGTTGTACCGGTGCGCGCGTGCAACCTCGCGCGCGAGCGTATCGTGGAAGTAGCGCCGGTTGTGCAGGCCCGTCAAGGCGTCGAGATCGGCGAGCTGGCGCGCTTCCCGGAAGCGGCGGGCATTCTCGATCGCAGGCCCCGCGCGCTCTGCGAGCTCCTCGAGGTCGCGCTTGTCGTCCGGCCCGAACGAGCCGTTCGCCGAGCGCGTGAAGACCGTGAGCATCCCGACCGTCCCGGTCTCGCCCGGGAGCGGAACGGCGAGCCCGGCGCGGATCGGCTCGCCCGAGTGCGACTCCACGTCGCCGTTCGTCGGCTCGGGGTAGTCGTAGGTGATCGCCACCGACCGCACCTGGCGCCCATCGGGAGGACCAGCGATCGCCTGCCGCTCGGCTTCCTCGGTCGAAAGGCCGAGCGTCGCGACGATCGGCTTGTTCACACCGCCAGCGCCGGCGACCGCCACCAGCGCCGCGTCGGCGCCAGGTGTCGCGCCGGCCGCCTCGAGCACGCGCGTGAGCACCTCGTCGAGATCGATCGAGCCGGCGAGCTCGCCGAAGTGCTTGTTCCGACGCTCGCCCTCGGCCGTGCGCTCGAGCGCCTGCGTCAGCTCGCGGACGAGCCCGTCCATGCGTGAGTTCAACTCACGGACGGCGAGCGCCAACTCGCCGGTGCCCTCACCCTTCACCGCTGGAGTGGCCGAGCCGCCGCGACGGGCGAGCAGCAGGACGACGAGAACGAGGCCCAGGGTGACGAGCGCTGAGCCCAGGGCGACAAGTGCGGTGGTCACCGCCGCACTCCGCGTTCGTGGTCAATCGATCGAGACATCGAGCTCACCCTAGGCTGCCGCATCGCCTGGGTCGCCAGGCCGCCGACCTCACTGTAGTTGCTCTGTGACCTGCAGGCTATGGTTTTAAAGGGAGAAAAGCTGCGAAATTGGGCCAGAATCGCTGGTCAGTCGCCCGTTGACGGGCCATCAGCCTTTGCTACCCTTCGTCGTCCGGTTGGCTGGGCCGGATGGCCCGCCGACCTTTCTTGTGTCCGTAGCTAGAAGACGGGAGTCCATGCCGACTGTCAATCAACTCGTGAGGAAAGGCCGCGTCACGCCGAAGACGAAGACGAAGACGCCTGCCCTCCGCGGCGCCCCGCAGAAGCGGGGGGTCTGCACGCGCGTGTACACGCACACGCCCAAGAAGCCGAACTCGGCGCTGCGCAAGGTTGCGCGCGTCCGGCTCACGAACGGCATGGAGGTCACGACCTACATCCCCGGCGAGGGGCACAACCTGCAGGAGCACTCGGTCGTGCTCGTCCGCGGCGGTCGCGTCAAGGACCTCCCGGGCGTGCGCTACAAGGTGATTCGCGCCGCGCTCGACACGGCCGGCGTCGGCGATCGCCGCCAGGGTCGCTCGAAGTACGGGGCCAAGAGGCCGAGCTAGTGCCGCGCCGTGCAGAGATCCAGGTCCGCGAGCTCGCGCCGGACCCCGTGTACAACTCCCGCCTCGTCTCGCAGGTGATCAACAAGGTCATGCTGCGCGGCAAGAAGTCGACGGCCGAGAAGATCGTCTACGACGCGCTGGACCGGATCAGCCAGAAGACCGGCAAGCCGCCGCTCGAGGTGCTCGAGCAGGCGATCAAGACCGTGACGCCGGTCCTCGAAGTGCGCTCCCGCCGCGTCGGCGGCGCCAACTACCAAGTGCCGGTTGAGGTGCCGCAGCGCCGCGCCCGGACGCTCGCCGTGCGCTGGATCGTCCAGTTCGCACGCGACCGCCGCGAGAAGCACATGGAGGAGAAGCTCGCCAACGAGATTCTCGACGCGCTCAACCAGCAGGGCGGCGCGTTCAAGAAGAAGGACGACATCTACCGGATGGCGCAGGCCAACAAGGCCTTCGCGCACTACAGGTGGTAAGCGACATGGCGACCGCTACACAGACCCAGCAGGCACTTGATCGCGTCCGGAACATCGGGATCATGGCCCACATCGACGCGGGCAAGACCACGACGACCGAGCGGATCCTCTACTACACCGGCCGCATCCACAAGACGGGCGAGGTCCACGAGGGCGCCGCGACGATGGACTGGATGGAGCAGGAGCAGGAGCGTGGCATCACGATCACGTCCGCTGCGACGACGGCGTTCTGGCGCGATTTTCGCATCAACATCATCGATACGCCCGGGCACGTGGACTTCACGGTCGAGGTCGAGCGCAGCCTGCGCGTCCTCGACGGCGCGATCGCCGTCTTCGACGCTGTTGCCGGCGTCGAGCCGCAGTCCGAGACGGTCTGGCGCCAGGCCGACCGCTACTCGGTCCCCCGCATTGCGTTCATGAACAAGATGGACCGCGTCGGCGCAGACTTCTTCGCCGCCGTGCAGTCGATGGTCGACCGCCTCGGCGCGCGCCCCGTCCCGGTGCAGCTGCCGATCGGTCGCGAGGACCAGTTTCGCGGTGTGATCGACCTGATCGAGATGAAGGCGCTCGAGTACACCGACGACCTCGGCACCAACTTCGACGTGGGCGAGATTCCCGCCGAGCTGCTCGAGCAGGCGCAGGAGTACCACCACCAGCTGATCGACGCGGTCGCCGACCACGACGACCAGCTGCTGGAGGCGTACCTCGAGGACGAGGCCTCCGTCACCCCGGAAATGCTGAAGCGCGCCCTTCGCGCCGCCACGCTCGACATCTCGGTCACGCCGGTCCTACTCGGCTCCGCCTTCAAGAACAAGGGCGTGCAGCCGCTGCTCGACGCCGTCATCGACTTCCTGCCGAGCCCGCTCGACGTCCCGCCCGTCCACGGCGTCGATCCGCGCACCGAGCACGAGCTCTCGCGCCGGCCGGCCGTCGACGAGCCGTTCAGCGCGCTCGCCTTCAAGGTGATGTCCGATCCCTACGTCGGCAAGCTGACGTACTTCCGCGTCTACTCCGGCCAGTTGAAGGCCGGCGACCGCGTCCTCAACACGACGACGGGCAAGACCGAGCGGATCGGCCGCATCCTGCAGATGCACGCGAACCACCGCGAGGAGCGCGACACGATCGGTGCCGGCGAGATCGCCGCCGGCGTCGGCCTCAAGCAGACCACCACCGGCGACACGCTCGCCATCGACACGGCGCCGATCGTGCTCGAGTCGATGACCTTCCCGGACCCGGTGATCTCGGTCGCCGTCGAGCCGAAGACGAAGGGCGACCAGGACAAGCTCGGCAACGGGCTCCAGCGTTTGTCCGAGGAGGATCCGACGTTCCGCGTCCGCACGGACGACGAGACGGGGCAGACGCTCATCTCGGGGATGGGCGAGCTGCACCTCGAGATCATCGTCGACCGGCTGAAGCGCGAGTTCAACGTGGACGCCAACGTGGGTCGCCCGCAGGTCGCGTACCGCGAGACGATCTCCAAGCCCGTCGAGAAGGTCCAGGGTCGCTTCGTCCGCCAGACCGGCGGCCGCGGCCAGTACGGCCATGCCGTGATCAACGCCGAGCCGGCCGAGCCGGGCGCGGGCTACGAGTTCATGGACAAGATCGTCGGCGGCAAGGTTCCGCGCGAGTACATCCCGGCCATCGACCTGGGCATCCAGGAGGCGATGGAGTCGGGCATCCTCGCCGGCTACCCGGTGGTCGACGTCCGCGTCATGCTCGTCGACGGCTCGTACCACGACGTCGACTCGAGCGAGATCGCCTTCAAGGTCGCCGGCTCGATGGCGTGGAAGGAAGCGATGAAGCGCGGGAAGCCGAAGCTGCTCGAGCCCGTGATGGCGGTCGAGGTCGTGACGCCCGAGGACTACCTCGGCGACGTCATGGGCGACCTCAACTCGCGTCGCGGCCGGATCGAGAACCTCGAGCCGCGCGGCAATGCCCAGACCATTCGCGCGCACGTTCCGCTCGCAGAGATGTTCGGATACGCAACCGACCTGCGCTCGACGACGCAGGGCCGGGCCACGTTCACCATGCAATTCGATCGGTACGAGGAAGTGCCTCAGTCGATCGCCGGCGAGCTCGTCGACGCCGAGAACACGTAAGGAGACTCGGAGGAGAGATGGCTAAGCAGAAGTTCGAGCGCAGCAAGCCGCACGTCAACGTCGGCACGATCGGTCACATCGACCACGGCAAGACGACCCTGACAGCAGCGATCACCAAGGTGCTGGCGGAGAAGGGCACCAACACGGCCGAACGCGACTTCGCGTCGATCGACAACGCTCCCGAGGAGCGCCAGCGCGGCATCACGATCAACACCGCGCACGTCGAGTACGAGACCGAGAACCGGCACTACGCGCACGTCGACTGCCCCGGTCACGCCGACTACATCAAGAACATGATCACGGGCGCCGCCCAGATGGACGGCGCGATCCTCGTGGTCTCGGCCGCCGACGGCCCGATGCCGCAGACGCGCGAGCACATCCTGCTCGCCCGCCAGGTCGAGGTGCCGGCGATCGTCGTGGCACTCAACAAGGCGGACATGGTCGACGACGCCGAGCTGATCGAGCTCGTCGAGATGGAGGTCCGCGAGCTGCTCTCCAAGTACGAGTTCCCGGGCGACGACATCCCCGTGATCCAGGTTTCGGCGCTGAAGGCGCTCGAGGGCGACGCCGAGTGGACGCCCAAGATCCTCGAGCTGATGGAGGCCGTCGACACGTACATTCCGGAGCCGGAGCGCGACGTCGACAAGCCGTTCCTGATGCCGGTCGAGGACGTCTTCACGATCACCGGCCGCGGCACGGTCGTCACCGGCCGCGTCGAGCAGGGTCAGATCAAGATCGGCGACGAGGTCGAGATCGTCGGCATCCACGAGAAGACCGAGAAGACGGTCGTCACGGGCGTCGAGATGTTCAACAAGATCCTCGACGAGGCGCGGGCGGGCGACAACGCCGGCGCGCTGCTCCGCGGCGTCAAGCGTGAGGACGTCGAGCGCGGCCAGGTGCTGTCCAAGCCCGGCTCGATCACGCCGCACACGCACTTCAAGGCTGAGGTGTACGTGCTCTCCAAGGACGAGGGCGGTCGCCACACGCCGTTCTTCAACGGCTACCGGCCGCAGTTCTACTTCCGGACGACGGACGTGACCGGCTCGATCAAGCTGCCCGAGGGCCAGGAGATGGTCATGCCCGGCGACAACACGAACATGGAGATCGAGCTGATCCAGCCGATCGCCATGGACGACGGTCTCCGCTTCGCGATCCGCGAGGGCGGCCGCACCGTCGGCGCCGGCGTCGTCACAGAAATCATCAATTGAGCCCTGCGGGCCCGAGTTACACGTTCACGACCCGCTAACGAAGAAGCCGAGAAACGAGGGAAGCGCCGGTGGCACAGCAGAAGATCCGAATCCGCCTGAAGGGTTACGACCATCAGCAGCTGGACCGGTCGGCCCGCGACATCGTGGAGACGGCTCAGCGCACCGGCGCGACCATCACCGGTCCCGTGCCGCTGCCGACGGAGAAGAACGTCTACACCGTGATCCGAAGCCCGTTCAAGGACAAGGACTCGCGTGAGCACTTCGAGATCCGCACGCACAAGCGGCTGATCGACATCCACAGCCCGACGCCGAAGACGGTCGACTCGCTGATGCGGCTCGACCTGCCGGCGGGAGTCGACATCGAGATCAAGCTGTGAAGGGAATCCTCGGCAAGAAGCTGGGCATGACCCAGATCTTCGACCCCGAGTCAGGGTCCATGACCCCTGTGACGGTGATCCAGGCGGGACCGTGTCCCGTCGTCTCCGTGCGCACCGAGGCGGAGGACGGCTACGACGCGGTCCAGCTCGCCTGGGACGAGGTCGCCGAGCGCAAGCTCTCGAAAGGCGAGCTCGGGCACCTGAAGAAGAACGGCGTCGGCGCCCACCGCCGGCTCGTCGAGCTGCGTGGGCGCAGCGAGCTCACGCCCGGCGAGACGGTGACGGTCGAGGCGTTCACGCCCGGCGACCGCGTGAAGGTCGCCGGCACCGGAATCGGCAAGGGCTTCGCGGGCACGATCAAGCGCCACAACTTCTCGCGCGGCCCGATGTCGCACGGCTCGCACAACATCCGCCAGCGCGGCTCCATCGGCGCCTCGGCCACGCCCTCGCGTGTGTTCAAGGGGATGAAGATGGCCGGCCGCATGGGCGGCAAGCGCGTGACGCAGGTCGGTCTGACCGTGCACAGCGTCGAGCCCGAGCAGAACCTGATCGTGCTCAAGGGCGCCGTGCCCGGTCCGACGAACGGCTTCGTCGAGATCAGAGAGGACGCGAACCGTGGCCGCGCCTAAGGCACCGCTCCTCCAGGCCGACGGCAAGGCCGGCAAGCAGGTGACGCTCGAGGCGTCGATCTTCGGCGCCGAGGTGAAGCCTCACCTCGTCCACGAGGCCGTCCGCGCCGAGCTCAACGCCGCCCGTGCCGGCACGCGCGCGGCGAAGAGCCGTGGGTTCGTCGCCGGTGGGCGCGCCAAGCCCTGGCGCCAGAAGGGCACCGGCCGCGCCCGCGCGGGCACCATCCGCGCGCCCCAGTTCACGGGCGGCGGCGTGGCCTTCCCGCCGCAGCCGCGCGACTTCTCGGTGAAGGTCAACCGCAAGGCCCACAAGGCCGCGTTTCGCTCGGCGCTGTCGGCCCACGCCTCGGCCGGCACCCTGGCCTTCGTCGACGGGGGCGCGTTCGACGGGCCGTCGACCAAGCAGGCGGTCGAGCTGCTCGCCGCCTGGGACCAACAGCTGCCGCTCGTCGTCGTCGCAGACGAGAACGAGGAGGCGCTGATCAAGTCGTTCCGCAACCTGGAGCGCGTACTCGTCACCGTCCCGGCCGAGCTCGAGGTCGCCACCGTCGTGTGGGCCCGCGCGCTGTTGGTGACCGAGGCGGCTCGCGAGACCGTGGAGAGGAGGGCAGCGTGAGCCTCCATCCGAACGAGGTGCTGCTCGCTCCGGTCGTGTCGGAGAAGAGCTACAGCCTGATCGAGGATCGCAAGTACTCGTTCAAGGTGCACCCGGACGCGCACAAGACCCAGGTTCGCCAGGCCGTCGAGCAGCTGTTCGACGTCCACGTCGAGAGCGTCAACATCTCACGTGTGAAGTCGAAGCCGAAGCGGCGCGGGATGATTCGCGGCCGCAGGCCCGGCTGGAAGAAGGCCATCGTGCAGGTGCGCCAGGGCGAGTCGATCGAGATCTTCGAGGGGGCCCAGGTTTAGTGGGCCACCTGACGACATTCGGCGGCGCCCGGCCCGCAATCACGCGGCGCCATGCCGCGTCCTCAGTCGCACCCGGGCTGACTAGCCCGAGTGCTCCCTGCGTCCTTGCCTGGCTTGGTGCTTGCGACCCGGGCATCCACCGATGCCATCAGGAGACCCACTAATGCCAGTTCGCAGATTCAAGCCGACCTCTCCGGGCCGCCGCTTCATGACGGTCTCGGACTTCGCCGAGGTCACCAAGAAGGAGCCGGAGAAGTCGCTGCTGGAGCCGGTGACGAAGAAGGGCGGCCGCAACAACAAGGGCCGGCTGACGACGCGGCACCAGGGCGGCGGTCACAAGCGCCGCTATCGCAAGATCGACTTCAAGCGCACCAAGGACGGCGTGCCGGCCAAGGTCGCCGCGATCGAGTACGACCCCAACCGGTCGGCTCGGATCGCGCTGCTCCACTACGCCGACGGCGCCAAGTCCTACATCCTCGCGCCGGCCGGCCTCAAGGTCGGCGCCACACTCGAGTCCGGGCCCGGCGCCGACATCCGCCCCGGCAACGCGCTGCCGCTCGCGAACATCCCGACCGGCACGCTCGTGCACAACGTCGAGCTGAAGCCCGGCAAAGGCGGCCAGCTGGCACGGAGCGCCGGCGCGGGCATCCAACTCGTCGCCAAGGACGAGGGCTACGGCGCCCTGCGCATGCCCTCGGGCGAGATGCGCCGCGTCCTGCTCACCTGCCGCGCCACCGTCGGACAGGTCGGTAACGTGGATCACGGCAACATCACGGGCGGCAAGGCCGGACGCAGTCGCTGGCTCGGCAAGCGCCCCGCCGTCCGCGGCTCGGCCATGAACCCCGTCGACCACCCACACGGCGGCGGCGAGGGCAAGTCGAAGGGCGGCCGTCACCCGGTGACGCCGTGGGGCGTGCCGACGCTCGGCAAGCGCACGCGCCGCAAGCACAAGGAATCGGACAAGTTGATCATCCGCGGCCGCCGCCGCGGGAAGGAGAAGCGTTGAGCAGAAGCTCCAAGAAGGGGCCGTTCGTCGAGGAGCGGCTGATGGGCCGCATCGAGGCGATGAACACCACGAACGAGAAGCGGATGATCCGCACCTGGTCGCGTTCGTCGACGATCTTCCCGGAGATGGTCGGGCACACGATCGCCGTTCACGACGGCCGTAAGCACGTGCCCGTGTTCGTGACCGAGCAGATGGTTGGGCACAAGCTCGGCGAGTTCGCTCCCACGCGGACCTTCCGCGGCCACGCGGGCGACCGGCAGACGCAGGTGAAGCGTTGAGCGTACGGGCTCCCGAAGCGCGCGAAGAGGTGCGCGCCGAGGCCAAGTGGGTGCGGATCTCGCCCCGCAAGGCGCGGCTCGTCACCGACCACATCCGCGGGCGCAGCGTGCCCGAGGCTCGGACCGTGCTCGCGTTCACGCAGCGTGCAGCCGCGCGCGAGATCGAGAAGGTCCTGAAGTCGGCGGTGGCGAACGCCGAGGCCAACCACGGCCTGTTCGGCGACGACCTCCGCGTGTCGGCCGCGTATGTGGACGAGGGCCCGACGATCAAGCGCTGGCGCGCACGTGCGCGCGGCCGTGTGGCCCGGATCCACAAGCGCACGTGCCACATCACGATCAAGCTCGCTCCGGCCCCCGAGCCCGGCGAGGGTCGGCGCCGTTCACCGGAGCCGCCTGCCGAGGAGAAGCCGAAGCGCGCCCCGCGCCGCGCGGCCGCCAAGGCGCCCAAGGCCGAGGCCGCGACCGCCGAGCCGAAGGCCCCGGAGACCGAGACGGCTGAGGCCGAGAAGCCGAAGGCCGCTGCCAAGCCCAAACCCAAGACGACGCGCAAGAAGAAGGAGAGTGAGTCCTAGTGGGTCAGAAGATCCATCCCGGTGGGTTGCGCGTCGGCGTCATCCACGACTGGAAATCCAACTGGTACGCCTCGAACAAGGAGTTTCCGAACGCCCTGCTCGAGGACCTCAAGATCCGCGAGCACATCTACAAGAAGCTCTCGCACGCGGGCCTGTCCGACATCCTGATCCGCAAGGACAAGCAGCGGATCACGATCGACATCTTCACGGCCCGCCCCGGCATCGTGATCGGGAAGTCCGGCTCCGAGGTGGATGCGCTGCGCAAAGAGCTGCACGCCCGGACGCAGAAGAACGTCCATATCAACATCAACGAGATCAAGCGGCCTGAGCTCGACGCCAAGCTGGTTGCGCAGTCGATCGCGGAGCAGCTCGAGAACCGCGTGAGCTTCCGTCGCGCGATGAAGCGCTCGCTCGCGTCGGCGATCCGCTCCGGCGCGCAGGGCGTGAAGATCCAGTGCGGCGGCCGCCTCGGCGGCGGCGAGATGAGCCGCTCGGAGAGCTACTCCGAGGGTCGGGTCCCGCTGCACACGATCCGCGCCGACATCGACTACGGCTTCACCGAGGCCAAGACCAAGACCGGCCGCATCGGCGTCAAGGTCTGGATCAACAAGGGCGAGATCATGCCGGAGGGCTACGAGGGCATGACCCAGCGCGACCAGCGGCTCGGCGACCAGGACACGGCCCGCCGGCGCGGCGGCGTCACCGAAGGTCTGTCGGCCTCGCGCGAGAGCAGCCGCGGGCGCGGCGGCGACCGCGAGGGTCTCGGGCCGGTGCGCCAGCGGCGCCCACGCCGCGGCCAGGGCGGCGGCGGTGGAGGCGGCGGACGCCCGGGCGGCGGCCGCGGCCGCGGCGCTCAGCAGCAGGACAACGAGCGGCCCAAGGCCGACGAGCAGGCCCGCCCGCCCGAGAGCAGCGAGCAGTCGCCGGTGGAGCCGCAGGTTGAGACGACTCCGACTCCGGTCGCCGACGCGCCGGACACGACCACGGAAACCACCGCGCCTGGCGCTGAAGACGCGGCGAAGCAGGAGAAGACGTCCGAGGAGGGTGACTCGTAGTGCTGCTGCCTCGCAAGACGAAGTACCGCAAGCAGCAGCGCGGGCGACGTCGCGGCTTCGCGAAGGGCCAGACGACCGTGCAGTTCGGCGACTACGGGATCAAGGCACTCGAGAACGGGTGGATCACCAACCGCCAGATCGAGGCAGCCCGTATCGCCATGACGCGCAAGATCAAGCGCGGCGGCAAGGTCTGGATCAACGTCTTCCCCGACAAGCCCGTCTCGCAGAAGCCGGCCGAGACGCGCATGGGCTCCGGCAAGGGCGCCCCGGAGCACTGGGTCGCCGTGATCAAGCCGGGCCGTGTGATGTTCGAGCTGGCCGGCGTCCCGGAGCCGCTGGCGAAGGAAGCGCTTCGCCTGGCCGGCCAGAAGCTGCCGATCAAGACCAAGTTCGTGAAGCGGGAGGCTGATCTCTTTGAGGGCTAGTGAGCTTCGGGACCTGAGCGACGACGAGTTGGAGCGGAAGCTCGCCGAGCGGCGGCAGGAGCTGTTCAACCTGCGCTTCCAGTCGGCGACCGGCGCGCTCGAGAACCCCGCGCGCCTGAAGCACGCCAAGCGCGAGATCGCACGCATCCTGACCGTCCGCATCGAACGTGAGAGCAACAAGTTGGGAACGAGGTAATGGCGAAGAAAGACGAAGCACAGAAGCCGCAGGCCGAGGGCACCGAGGAAACCGAGGCGCCCAGCGCCGAGGAGACTCAGGCAGAGGAGACTCAGCCGGAAGCTCCGGCGGCCGAGGAAAAGCCGAAGCGCACGCGCGCGAAGAAGGCAAAGGAGCCCGTGGCCGAGCAGGTCGCCGAGGAGCCTGCCGCCGACGAGTCTGCCGTAGCAGAGGAGCCCACGCCGGCTGAGGAGCCGGTGGCGGAAGCCCCTGCAGATGAGCCGGTCGCGGAGGAGGCCGCGGCAGAGGAGCCGGTGGCCGAGGAAGCTCCGGCCGAGGAGCCCGTGGCCGAGGAAGCACCCGCCGAGGAGCCCGTGGCCGAGGAGCCCGTGGCCGATGAGGCTCCCGCTGAGGAGCCAGTGGCCGAGGAGGCTCCGGCCGAGGAGCCGGTCGCGGAGGCGACTCCCGCTGAGGAGCCGGTCGCCGAGGAGGCACCGGCCGAGGAAGCCGTCGCCGCCGAAGCGCCTGCGGCCGCAGCAGCCGCGGCCGAAGCCCCGGCAGCCGAGGCGCCGCCCGAGAAGCGCAAGAAGAAGCGCCTCCCGCGCCCCCTGCGCCGCCAGCGGACGAAGGCCAAGCGCGAGCGGCCCGCCGAGCGCAAGCCGATCACGCGGACGCCGAAGCCAGAGGGTGAGCGCGGCCGGCGCCAGGAGCGCCGCGGCGTCGTCGTCTCCAGCGCCATGGACAAGACGATCGTCGTCCAGGTGCAGACGATCAAGGCGCACCCCAAGTACAAGAAGGTCGTCCGCCGGACGCAGAAGTTCCACGCGCACGACGAGCAGAACCGCGCCAAGGCCGGCGACGTCGTCCGCATCGTGGAGACGCGCCCGCTGTCCAAGACGAAGAACTGGCGCCTCGCCGAGGTGGTGGAGGAAGCCAAGTGATCCAGCAGGAATCGAGGCTGAAGGTCGCCGACAACACGGGTGCGCGCGAGCTGCTGTGCATCCGCGTCCTCGGCGGCTCGAAGCGCCGCTACGCGCGTGTCGGCGACGTGATCGTCGGCACCGTCAAGACAGCGACGCCGCAGGGAACGATCAAGAAGGGCGAGGTCGTGCGGGCGGTCGTCGTCAGGACGAAGAAGCCGTACGGCCGCGATGACGGTACCCTGATCGCGTTCGACGAGAACGCGGCCGTGATCATCGACGCGGCGCGCAACCCTCGTGGGACGCGCATCTTCGGGCCTGTCGCCCGTGAGCTGCGTGACAAGAACTTCATGAAGATCGTGAGCCTTGCTCCGGAGGTGCTGTAAGTGGCGACGAAGATGAAAATCAAGAAGGGCGATCTCGTCCAGGTGCTGAGCGGCAAGGACCGCGGAAAGCAGGGACGGGTCATCGAGGCTCGGCCCTCCGAGCAGCGGGTGATCGTCGAGAACCTGAACATGATCAAGCGGCACATGAAGCCGCGCCCGATCAAGAACCCGAGCCGGATGGGCCAGTCGCAGATCCAGCCCGGCGGCGTGATCGAGAAGGCCGCACCGCTCGCCGCCGCCAAGGTCATGGTCGTGTGCCCGGTCTGCAACAGGCCGACGCGCGTCGGCACCGTGATCAAGGACGTGAAGGGCGACCAGCGCAAGGTGCGCGTGTGCCGCCGCGAGGACTGCAAGCAGGAGATCGACAAGTAATGGCCACCAAGACCGCGGAGAAGAAGCAGAGCACCGACGGCTACGCGCCGCGCCTCAAGGAGCGCTACGACAGCGAGCTCCGCGCTGCCCTCAAAGAGGACCTCTCGCTATCCACGGTCATGCAGGTTCCGCGGATCACGAAGATCACGCTGAACATGGGCGTCGGCGAGGGGAAGACCGACGCGAAGGCGCTCGACAGCGCGATCGAGGAGCTGACGATCATCGCCGGCCAGCGCGCGCAGCTGCGCCGCGCCCGGACCTCGATCGCCGGCTTCAAGATCCGCGAGGGCATGCCGATCGGCGCGCGGGTGACGCTTCGCGGCGCGCGCATGTGGGAGTTCCTCGACCGGCTCGTCTCGATCGCGCTACCCCGGATTCGCGACTTCCGCGGGCTCAACCCGCGCTCGTTCGACGGCCGGGGCAACTACTCGCTCGGGATCCGCGAGCAGATCATCTTTCCGGAGATCGACTACGACTCGATTCCGACAGTCCGCGGCCTCGACGTCGCGATCACCACCACTGCCGCGACGGACGAGCATGGGCTCGCGCTCCTGCGTTCCCTCGGCCTCCCGTTCGCCGGCGAGCAAAGGAGCGAAGACCAGTAATGGCCAAGAAGTCCCTGATCGTCAAGGCAGCCCGTGAGCCGCGGTACAAGGTGCGCAAGTACTCGCGCTGCAACCGTTGCGGGCGCCCGCGCGCCGTCTATCGCAAGTTCGGGCTCTGCCGGATCTGCCTGCGCGACCTCGCCCACCAGGGCGCGATCCCGGGCATGACGAAGTCGAGCTGGTAAGGAGAAGGATGCTGACCGACCCGATCGCCGACATGCTGACGCGGATCCGCAACGCCAACAAGGCGATGCACGAGTCCGCGGTGATGCCGACCTCCCGCCTGAAGGAGGAGATCGCCCGCATCCTGAAGGAGGAGGGCTACATCTCCGACTTCCACGTCGAGAAGGGCGAGAGCTTCGACTCGCTCGTTGTGGAGCTGAAGTTCGGCAAGAACCGCGAGCGCGTGATCTCCGACCTGAAGCGCGTCTCCAAGCCGGGCCGCCGCGTCTACGCGCGCAAGGATCGTTTGCCGCGCGTCCTCGGCGGCATGGGCACCGCCATCCTGTCGACGTCGAAAGGAGTGCTGACGAGCAGGGCCGCCGCCGAGCAGGGCATCGGCGGCGAAGTCGTGTGCTTCGTCTGGTAGCGCGATGAGTCGAATCGGCAGGAAACCCATCGAGATCCCGAGCGGCGTGAACGTCGCGGTCGACCCCGGCCGTGTGATGGTCAACGGCCCGCTCGGCGAGTTGCAGCAGCAGGTTCCGCAGCGCATGAAGATCGAGAAGGACGGCGACACGCTCGTCGTCAGCCGCCCGACCGAGCGCGGCGACGACCGTGCGCTCCACGGGCTGACGCGGACGCTCGTCGCCAACATGGTCGAGGGCGTCACCAAGGGCTTCGAGAAGCGCCTCGAGATCCAGGGAGTCGGCTACCGCGCATCGTTGCGAGGCACCGCGCTCGAGCTGAACGTCGGCTACTCGCATTCGGTCGTCAAGGACGCGCCGGCGGGCATCACGTTCGAGGTGCCGGCGCCGACGCAGATCGTGGTCAAGGGCATCGACAAGCAGCAGGTGGGTCAGATCGCCGCGGAAATTCGCAAGGTGCGCCCGCCCGAGCCGTACAAGGGCAAGGGCATCCGCTACGAGGGCGAGTACGTCCGCCGCAAGGTCGGAAAGCGAGCCTAAAGTGGGCCCCCTGGCGACATCCGGCGGCGCCTCGCCCGCGATCACGCTGCGCCATGCGGCGTCCTCGGTCGCGCCCGTGTTGAAGAACACGAACGCTCCCTGCGTCCTTGCCTGGCTTGGTGCTCGCGACCGAGGCATCCACCAATGCCACCAGGAGGCCCACGCATGGCGAAGCTGACGACGAGACAGGCACGCGAGCGCCGCCACAAGCGGGTGCGCCGCGACATCTCCGGGACGGCCGAGCGGCCGCGTCTGTGCGTCTTCCGCTCCAACCGCGGGATCGAGGCGCAGCTGATCGACGACCAGGAGGCGAAGACGTTGGCGGCCGCGAGCTGGTTGCACCTGAAGAAGAGCTTCAAGGGCGACAAGACCGACCAGGCCCGGGAGGTCGGCAAGGAGCTCGCCGCCAACGCCAAGAAGGCGGGAGTCGAGACCGTGGTGTTCGACCGCGGCGGCTACCTCTACCACGGACGCGTCAAGGCGCTCGCCGAAGGCGCGCGCGAGGGAGGACTGAACTTCTGACATGGCTGTAGACGTCGCTGAAAACAGGGAGCTCAAGGAGCGCGTGGTCGAGATCAACCGCGTCGCCAAGGTGGTCAAGGGCGGCCGGCGGTTCTCGTTCACCGCGCTGGTCGTGATCGGCGACGAGGTCGATCGCGTCGGCGTCGGCTACGGCAAGGCCCGCGAGGTCCCGCTGGCGATCTCGAAGGCCGTCGACGACGCGAAGAAGAACCTCTTCAACGTTCCGAGGCACGGCACGACGATCACGCACGAGATCATCGGCAAGTCCGATGCGGCGCGCGTGCTCCTACGCCCGGCCAGCGAGGGAACCGGCGTCATCGCCGGCGGCGGCGTCCGCGCCGTGCTCGAGCTCGCCGGGATCCGCGACATCCTCGCCAAGAGCCTCGGCACGACCAACCCGATCAACATGCTGCGCGCGACCGTGAACGGCCTGCAGAACCTGCGCCGCCCGGAAGAGGTCGCCAGGAAGCGCGGCCTGCAGATCCGGGACGTGCTGCCGCCCCCGCGTGAGCCGAAGGAGACCGAGGAGACGCCGGTCGCCGTTGCAGCTGCCGAGACGGTCGTCGAGAAGGTCGTCGTCGCCGAAGACCCGGTCGTCGAGAAGGTCGCCGAAGCCGCCGAGGCCGTACCTGGGGCGCCCAGCGCCGAGGAGGCCGTGTCCGACGACAGCGACGAGGGCGAGAAGAAGCCCAAGGCGAAGAAGAAGAGCTGATGGCCCAGAGCAAGATCAAGATCACGCAGGTCCGCAGCCAGATCGGTCAGAGCGAGCGCCATCGAGGCACTTTGCGCGCCCTCGGACTGGGGCGGATCGGCCGCTCGGCGGAGCACAAGGAGAGCCCGCAGCTCGCCGGTATGCTGCGGAAAGTCCGCCATCTCGTGAGGGTCGATGATGCCTGAGGACCTCAATCTCTCCCACCTGAAGCCCGCCCAGAAGCGCATCGATCGCAAGCGCATCGGCCGCGGCCTGGGGTCCGGCAAGGGCCGCTACTCCGGCCGTGGGATCAAGGGCCAGAAGTCGCGTTCCGGCTCGCACAAGATGCGCGCCGGCTTCGAGGGCGGCCAGATGCCGCTGTACATGCGCGTCGGCAAGCAGCGCGGGGCCACTTCGAAGGACGCGATGCCGATCGGCCCGTTCCGCACGTTCACGCAGCCCGTGAACCTGCGCGAGCTCGAGCGCGTCTTCGCCGACGGCGACACGGTCAACGTCGAGTCGCTCGTCGAGAAGGGCCTGATCAAGAACACCAAGGCCGACGTGAAGATCCTCGGCCACGGCGAGCTCAAGAAGCAGCTCGCCGTCACCGCGCACGCCTTCTCGGAGAGTGCGCGGGAGAAGATCACGGCCGCCGGCGGCAGCGCCACGGCGCTCCGCGAGCCGGCCGACCCGCGCAAGAAGCGGAAGCGCTCGAAGAAGCCGGCTGCGGCGCAGCCTGTCGGCGAGGGCGGACCGGTCGAGGAGGTCACGGAGGAACCGGAAGGTTCGCCCGCGGACCAGACCGCGGAGGCAGAGGAGAGCTAGGTGTTCTCCTGGCTCGCCAACGCCTGGCGCGTCCCCGAGCTCCGCAGACGCGTCCTCTTCACCGCGGGGATCCTCCTCATCTACCGGTTCGGCTCGTGGGTGCCGGCTCCGGGCGTCGACTCGCAGACGATCGAGGACTACTTCTCGGGCCGCAGCGGCACCGTGCTGGGTCTGCTGAACGTCTTCTCCGGCGGCGCGCTCTCGCAGTTCGCCGTGTTCGCGCTCGGAATCATGCCGTACGTCACGGCCTCGATCATCCTGCAGCTGATGACGGTCGTCGTGCCGAAGCTGGAGCAGCTGCAGAAGGAGGGCGAGGCCGGCTACGCCAAGATCAACCAGTACACGCGCTACCTGACCGTCGCGCTCGCGGCGGCGCAGGCGGCCGGCTACGCGTTCCTCTTCCAGCGCCAGGGCGTCCTGGACGCCAACGCCGGCCGGATCATGCTGATCGTCCTGACCCTGACGGCAGGCACCGTCCTGCTGATGTGGATGGGCGAGCTGATCACGAAGCGCGGGATCGGCAACGGCATCTCCCTGCTGATCTTCGCGTCGATCCTGACCGGGCTGCCGCTCGGCATCAGCGCCTGGTACAACGGCGGCGTCATGGAGCGGCTGTTCCTGCCGCTGATGGCCGTCAGCATCGTCGTCGCAGTTGTCTTCATCCAGGAGGGCCAGCGGCGGATCCCGATTCAGTACGCGAAGCGCATGGTCGGCCGGCGCATGACCGCCGGCGGCTCGACCTACATGCCGCTGCGCGTGAACATGGCCGGCGTCATCCCGGTCATCTTCGCCGCCGCCGTGATGGCATTCCCGCCCACGATCGCGCAGTACTTCCCGCAGACCCAGGGGTTCGTCAACCGGCATTTCACGCCGAGCGACCTCACCTACATCTTCTTCCAGGGCCTGCTGATCATCATCTTCACGTACTTCTACACCGCGGTCCAGTTCAACCCGGTCGACCAGGCCGACAACCTGCGCAAGTACGGCGGCTACATCCCGGGCATTCGGCCCGGGCCGCCCACCGCGATGTACCTCGATCGCGTCCTGACGCGCCTGACGCTTCCCGGTGCGATCTATCTGGCGCTGATCGCATCGCTGCCGAGCATCGCGATCGCCTACTTCGGCTTCTCCCAGGCGACCGCCGGTGCGATCGGCGGTACCTCGGTGCTGATCGCGGTCGGTGTCGCGCTGGACACGATGCGCCAGATGGAGTCGCAGATGATGATGCGCTCCTACGAAGGCTTCTTGAAGTAACTCTCGCGCGCGCGTGAACATTTTGCTCCTAGGCCCTCAGGGGTCCGGCAAGGGAACTCAGGCGAGTCGCATCGCCGACGAGTACGGCTTTGCGCACATCGCGACCGGCGACATGCTTCGCAACGCGATTGCGTCGGAGACGCCATTCGGGCGACAGGTGAAGCCGATCGTCGAGCGCGGCAACCTCGTCCCCGACGACCTGATGATCAAGCTGATCCGCGAGCGGCTCGACGAGGACGACACCCGCGAGGGATTCATCCTCGACGGTTTCCCGCGCACGCTGGCGCAGGCCGAGGCGCTCGACTCGATGCTCTCCGAGATCGGGCGCGATCCCGACATCGTCTTCGCGCTCCAGGTCGACGACGAAACGTCGCACGAGCGTCTGCACAAGCGGGCCGTGGAGGAGGGTCGCAACGACGACACGCCCGAGGCGATCGCACGACGGCTCGCGGAGTACCACGACAAGACAGAGCCCCTGATCGGCTACTACCGCCCGCGCGGTAACCTCGTTGGTATCCACGCCGAGAACCCGATCGACGAGGTGTTCGGCGAGATCCAGGAGGCGCTTCAGACCGTGGCCGCTCGTTCGTGATCATTCGCAAGTCAGCTCAGGAGATCGAGCGCATGGCGCACGCGGGCCGTGTCGTCGCGGAGACGCACGACCTGCTCGGCGAGATGATGCGCCCGGGCGTCACCACCGCGGAGCTCGATGAGCGCGCGGAGGAGTACATCCGCTCCCGGGGCGGTGTGCCGACGTTCCTCGGCTATCGCGGCTTCCCCGGCTCGATCTGCGTGTCGCCGAACGACATGGTCGTGCACGGGATCCCCGGCGGCTACACGCTGAAGGACGGCGACATCCTCGCTGTCGACATCGGCGTCACGCTCGACGGCTTCGTCGCCGACGCTGCGTTCACGCATCCGGTCGGCGAGGTCACGCCGGAGGCGACCCGGCTGCTGGAGGTCGGGCAGGAGGCGCTCGCAGCCGGTGTCTCGCAGGCACGCCCCGGCAACCGACTTTCCGACATCTCGCATGCCGTGCAGTCGGTCACCGAGGCGGCGGGCTACTCGGTCATCCGCAGCCTGGTCGGGCACGGCGTCGGCCGCTCGATGCACGAGGACCCGCAGATTCCCAACTTCGGCGAGCCGGGCCGCGGGCCACTGCTGCAGCCGGGGATGACCCTCGCGATCGAGCCGATGATCAACGCGGGCGGCCCCGAGGTGTATCTCCACGACGACCAGTGGTCGATCTCGACCGAGGACGGCTCGCTGTCCTGCCATTTCGAGCACACCGTCGCCGTCACCGAAAGCGGCCCCAGGATCCTCACGGAGGTCAATCCCCAGCCCGTTCGCCAGGCCGTCTGAGAAGCGCGGGTTTGCTACCATGCCACTCTGCGCACCCAGGGTGCGTCTGTTTTCGTGTCCGGCCACCGCGCTCCCGGAGCGCGGTTTCTACGAGGGATTAGGAGCCAATGAAAGTTCGTCCGTCCGTCAAGCCCATGTGTGAGCGCTGCCGCGTGATCAAGCGGCATGGGCGCACCATGGTCATCTGCACCAACCCGCGTCACAAGCAGAGGCAGGGCTAGCGCATGGCGCGCATCGCAGGCGTCAATCTGCCGAACCAGAAGCGGCTCGAGGTGGGACTGACCTACATCTACGGCATCGGCCGCTCGACCGCGCAGCAGGTGCTCGCCCAGCTCGGGCTCTCCGCCGACACGAAGGTCAAGGACCTGACGGACGAAGAAGTCACGAAGCTGCGCGAGTACATCGACTCGAACCTCGAGGTCGAAGGCGACCTGCGCCGCGACCGCTCGCAGGCGATCAAGCGCCTGGGCGAGATCAGCGCCTACCGGGGCATCCGGCACCGACGTGGTCTGCCCGTCAACGGCCAGCGCACGAAGACGAACGCGCGCACGCGCAAGGGCCCGAAGAAGACCGTCGGTAGAGGGAAGAAGGCCAAGACCTAGTGGCCCCTCCCCGCAGACAGGCCCAGCGCGGTCGCACGCGCCGCCGCGCGCGCAAGAACATCGCGATCGGGCAGGCGCACATCAAGACGTCGTTCAACAACACGATCGTCACGCTCACCGACAAGGAGGGCAACGTGATCGTGTGGGAGTCCGCCGGCTCGGCGGGCTTCAAGGGCTCGCGCAAGTCGACGCCGTTCGCCGCCCAGGTGACCGCCGACGCGTGCGCCCGCAAGGGGATGGAGCACGGCCTGCAGAAGGTCGAGGTCTTCGTCAAGGGCCCGGGCTCGGGCCGCGAGACGGCGATCCGCTCGCTCCAGGCGGCCGGCCTCGAGATCCTCGGGGTCAAGGACGTCTCCCCGCAGGCCCACAACGGCGTGCGCCCGAAGAAGCGGAGGCGCGTCTAGTGGCCCGCTCACTCGGACCGAAGTGCCGCAACTGTCGCCGCGAGGGAATGAAGCTCTTCCTCAAGGGCGAGCGCTGCCTGACGGAGAAGTGCGCGATCGAGCGCCGTTCGTATCCGCCGGGCGAGCACGGCCGCGGCCGCATCAAGCAGTCGGAGTACCTACTCCAGCTGCGCGAGAAGCAGAAGGCCCGCCGCTACTACGGGCTGCTCGAGAACCAGTTCCGGACCTACTACGTGAAGGCAGCGAAGCAATCGGGGATCACGGGCGAGGCACTGCTCCGCATGCTCGAGACGCGGCTGGACAACGTCGTCTACCGGCTCGGCTTCGCCGCCTCGCGCGCACAGGCCCGCCAGTTGGTGCGCCACGGCCACTTCCACGTGAACGGCCGTCGCGTGAACATCCCGAGCTACCAGGTGAAGCCTGACGACATCGTCACGATGGCACCGGGCAGCTCGGCCGAGCAGGTGATCCGGGACGCGACCGACCTCACGGCGTCGGTTGCCCCGTGGCTCCAGGCCGACCACGAGGGCCTGACGGGCAAGATTCTCAAGCTCCCCGAGCGTGCCGAGATCGACACGCCCGTGCAGGAACAGCTCATCGTCGAGCTCTACTCCAAGTAACGCTACGCCGGCGCCGTCGGGCGCCCGAGACAGAGGAAAGAAGGGAACAGATTTGGCCGTTCGCACCAGCTTGATGGAGTTCCAGGTGCCGCGCATCGTCCACGAGGAGGTCGACGAGCAGCGTGGCGTATTCGTGATCGAGCCGCTCGACCGCGGCTTCGGCTACACGTTCGGCAACTCGCTGCGCCGCGTGCTGCTCTCGTCGCTCGAGGGCGCCGCAGTCACCTCGGTGAAGTTCGAGGGCGTCGCGCACGAGTTCACGACGCTGCCGGGCGTGAAGGAGGACGTGACCGACATCATCCTCCAGCTCAAGAACCTGACGTGCCGGCTCCACGGCGAGTCGCCCGAGATCGAGGTCCGGCTGACCAAGAAGGGCACCGGCGCCGTCACCGCCGGCGACATCGAGGCGCCCGCGGACCTCGAGATCCTCAACCCCGACCTCGTGATCGCCAACCTCTCGGACAAGGGTCGGCTGGAGCTGACCCTGACGATCGGCCGTGGCCGCGGCTACGTGCCCGCCGAGCTGAACCGGGGGCCGCAGCACACGATCGGCGTCATCCCGATCGACTCGATCTTCTCGCCGGTCCGCCGCGTCGCCTACGACGTCGAGGCCGCGCGTGTCGGGCAGCGCACCGACTACGACAAGCTCAACATCGACATCACGACCGACGGCTCGATCGACCCGCGCGAGGCGATCGCGCAGGCGGCCGAGATCCTCATCCGTCAGCTCGCGATCTTCACGGACATCGAGAAGATCGAGGGCTTCGGCGAGACCGCCGCGGCCGAGGCCGCTCCCGAGGTCTCGCTGGCGCACGGGATGGAGAACTTCCCGATCGAGGAGCTCGAGCTCGGCGTCCGCTCGTACAACTGCCTCAAGCGCGTCGGCATCGAGACGATCGGCGACCTCGTGATGAAGAGCGAGAACGAGCTGGCAGCGATCCCCAACTTCGGCAAGAAGTCGATCGAAGAGGTCAAGGAGACGCTGAACACGCACGGTCTGAACCTCCGGGGCGACGAGGGCTAGGAGGCTCGCCGTGCGTCACCAGCGCAAGGGCAAGAAGCTCGGCCGGACCTCGGCGCATCGCAAGGCGCTGTACTCGAACCTCGCCGGCGCGCTGATCGAGCACGGCCGGATCAAGACCACCGAGGCCAAGGCCAAGGCGGTCAAGCCGATCGCGGAGAAGATGATCACGCTCGGGCGGCGCGGCGATCTCGCCGCGCGCAGGCAGGCGCTGGCCTACCTGCGCTCGCAGGAGGTCGTGCACCAGCTGTTCGCCGAGGTCGCGCCACGCTTCGCCGATCGTCCGGGCGGCTACTCGCGGATCGTCAAGATCGGCCCCCGCTTCGGTGACGCCGCCGAGATGGTCTACCTCGAGCTCGTCGATTACGTGCCGCCGCGCGTGGTCGCCGCTCCGCGCGCCGCCGAGCGCGAGCAGGTCGAAGCCGGCTAGCAGAGGAGGGCTTGGCGAAACGGCGCTGAGCCGCCGGGCCGCGCTGCTCGCCCCGAGGCCGCGTCCTCGGTCGCACGCTACGCGTCATAGCTGCGCATACGAACGCTCCCTGCGTCCTTGCCTCGGAACGACCATCGCACCCCGGCGACGAGCGACGTTCCACCAAACCCTCTTAGACCCTGGTTTCGAGCCAGACGAAGACGGGGCTGGGCAGCCCGTCCGGATTCGGGTCGAGCCAGACCTCGATCTCGTCGGGCAGCTCCGAGCGGAGCCGCTCAGCGAGCTCCTCGGCGTCGGAGGTCGTTCGGGCGTCGATCGTGACGCGGCGCCAGAGGCGGTGGACGGGCAGTCCTTCATCCCTGAGTCGCCGCTCGACCTCCGCCGCGGCTTCGCGGCTCGGCAGGTTGAGGTTCACCTCCCAGTCGTACGGGTGGGGACGGTCGTCGCGCAGCTGCCGCGTGGTCTCCCCGGAGTCTGCGACCGGCACCCACTCCTCGGCCTCCGGATCCCAGCGGGTCACCGTGATGCGGGCAGTGAGGCGTTCGGCCTCGATCAGGTCCCTCGCAACCCGCTCCGCCTCGCGCGCGCTCTCCCCGTTGGTGGCGTAGAGAAAGGCCTTGGAGCCGTCACGGGTGACGATGACGCGTCTGCCGAGCCGCTCCCGCGCCTCGTCGTCGAGGTCGTGAGCGCGCAGGCGCTCGCCGAGCGTGTAGCCGTGCTCTTCGTCGTCGAGGTCGATCTCGACGCGCCACTCGTTGTCGGTCACGCGGCGATGATAGTGGGCGATGCGGCTCCGGCTGACCCTCGAGTATGACGGCACCGAGTTCAGCGGCTGGGCGGCCCAACCCGGGAAACGGACGGTCGAGTCGGAACTGCTGCGTGCGCTCGACGAGTTGTACCCATCGGTGGAGGCGCTTGTCGTCGCCGGACGCACCGACGCGGGCGTCCATGCGCGCGGCCAGGTGGTGAGCGTGGATGTCGAAGGAGGCCTGCCTGTTGCCCGTGCAGCCGAGGCGCTCAACACCGTGCTTCCTGACGATGTCTCAGCGACTGCGGTCGAGGCGGCTGCACCGGGCTTCCACGCGCGCCACTCGGCGCGCTCACGGGCCTATCGCTACCGGCTCTACCGGCGGCGGTCGCCGTCGCCGTTCGAGGCGAGGCGGAGCTGGTGGGTGCCGCGCCCGCTCGCTCTCGACCACCTGCGCGAGTCGGCGCCGCTCCTGGTCGGCAAGCACGACTTCCGTGCCTTCACGCCGGCGGGGACCCAGCACACCGTCTTCACGAGGACGGTGACGCTGGCCGAGTGGGCGGAGCGGGGCGACCACCTCGACTTCGAGATCGAGGCGGACAGCTTTTTGCGCCACATGGTGCGGACGCTGGTCGGCACGATGATCGACCTCGAGCCGGCGCAGATCGCACAGCTGCTCCAGGGCGCGGACCGGCGCGAAGCGGGACGGACGGCGCCGCCCTGGGGCCTCTACCTCGAGCGCGTGTCCTATCCCGACGCGTCCGAGGTGTGACCGCCGGGCGCCGCTAGCATCGCCTCATGCGCTACGACCCTGTGCTCTTCGACCTGGACGGCACCGTCGTCGACTCCGGCGCGATCATCCTGGCGTCGCTGCGCCACGCGACGCAGACCGTGCTCGGCCGGACGATCCCCGACGAGCAGCTCCTCGCGACCGTGGGCGGCTCGGGGCTCGTCTCGCAGATGCGCGACTTCGACCCGGACCGCACCGACGAGCTCGTCCGCGTCTACACCGACCACAACAAGCCGCTGCACGCCGAGCTCGCCGCCTGCGACGGGATGCTCGAGCTGCTCGAGGACTTGCACACGGACGGCCGAAGGCTGGGGATCGTGACCGCCAAGCGGCGGGCGACCGTAGAGCTCGCCTTCGAGCGCGTCCCGATCGCCCACCTCTTCGACGTCGTCGTCGCCGGCGACGAGACCGAGCGCCAAAAGCCGCACCCCGAGCCGCTTCTGCGCGCGCTCGCGCAGCTCGAAGCGCCCACCGGCCGGGCCGCCTACGTGGGCGACTCGCCCTACGACCTGCAGGCAGCCAAGGCAGGAGGCATGGCCGCGATCGGGGTCACGTGGGGCCGGATTCACACGCGCCAGCGGCTCGAGGCGGAAGCGCCCGACCACCTCGTCGACTCCGCGGAGGAGCTTCGTGCCGCCCTCAGCTGAGAAGCGGGTCGGCGAGCTGCGCGAGCGGCTCGAGCAGGCCAACTACGAGTATCACGTGCTCGACGACCCGAAGCTCTCGGACGCCGAATACGACCGGCTCTATGACGAGCTCGTCCGGATCGAGGGCGAGCACCCACAGCTTCGCGATCCCAACTCGATCACGACGCGCGTCGGCGCGCCGCCGAGCGACAAGTTCCGCAAGGTCGAGCACCTGCGCCCGATGGGCTCGCTCGAGAAGGTCACGACCGACGAGACGCTGACGAAGTGGGCAGACGACGTGCGCAAGCGGCTGGGCACGGACGAGCCGGTCGCGTATGTGGTCGAGCCCAAGATCGACGGCTCGGCGGTGTCGCTCACCTACGAGAACGGCAACCTCGTCCGCGGCGCGACGCGAGGCGACGGGGCGCGCGGCGAGGACGTCACGCCGAACCTGCGCACGATCAAGTCGATCCCGTTGCAGATGCGAAGCCCGAACGGCGATGCGCCGCCCCCGCTGCTCGAGGTCCGCGGCGAGGTCTACTTTCCGCTGTCTGCCTTCCAGCGCCTGAACGAGCGGCTCGCAACGGAGGGGAAGAAGACGGCGCCGAATCCGCGCAACGCGGCTGCGGGGTCACTCCGCCAGCTCAACCCGCAGATCACCGCCGAGCGCGACCTCGCGATCTGGGTCTACGGCCTGGGCGCGCACGACGGCGTCACCTTCGACAGCCAGTGGCAGACGCTTCAGTGGCTCCGCGACCGCGGCTTCCGCAGCAACCCCTACGCAGAGCGCTACGAGACGATCGAGGACGTGGCCCGGGTCTGCGCGGAGTGGGAGACGCGCCGGATCGAGCTCGACTACGAGATCGACGGCATGGTCGTCAAGGTCGACTCGGTCGACCAGCAGCGGCGGCTCGGCGCGCTGCACGAGCGTCCACGCTGGGCTCGGGCCTACAAGTGGGCGCCGATGACGGCGAACACCAAGCTGAACAGGATCCACATCCGGGTCGGCCGCACAGGCGCGCTCAACCCCTGGGCGCAGCTGGAGCCGGTCGAGGTCGGCGGCGTCACCGTCTCGCAGGCGACGCTCCACAACGAGGAGGACATCAACCGCAAGGACATCCGCGAGGGCGACCTCGTGATCGTCCAGCGCGCCGGCGACGTGATCCCGCAGGTGGTCGGGCCGCTTCTGCCCCACCAGCCGGGCACGAAGCCGTTCAAGATGCCGGCGAACTGCCCGCTGTGCGGCGCCGAGATCGTCCGGCCCGAGGGCGAGGTCATGCACCGCTGCCCCAACCCCGCATGCGAGTCGCGCGGGCTCGAGTCGCTGATCAACTGGGTGATGGCCGCGGCGGACATCGAGGGCGTCGGCGAGCAGCTCGTGCGTCGACTCTGGGAGCTCGGCCTCGTCCGCTCGATCCCCGACCTGTACCGTCTGACCAAGGAGCAGCTGCTCGAGCTCGACGGCTTCCAGGAGAAGTCGGCCACGAACACCGTCGAGGCGATCGAGGCGTCGAAGGCGACGCCGTTCCACCGGGTTCTGTTCGGGCTCAACATCCCGGACGTGGGCTGGGTGACGGGGCAGAACCTCGCCCGTCACTTCGGGAACGTCGACGCGCTCGCGCGCGCCTCCCAGGAGGAAATCCAGGAGGTCGAGGGCATCGGCCCCGAACGCGCCACCGCGATCGCCGAGTGGTTCGCGGACGAGGCGAACGTGAAGCTGATCGAGGAGCTGCGCACGATCGGGCTGCGCCTCGAGACGGGTGAGGAGCTGAAGCCGGTCGAGGGTGGCCTCACGGGTCACGTCTACGTGATCACCGGCACGCTCGAAGGCTGGACGCGCGAGCAAGCCGCTTCCGAGCTCGAGGCACGCGGCGCCAAAGTGGCGGGCTCTGTCTCCAAGAAGACCACCGGCGTGATCGTCGGCGAGGAGCCCGGCGCGACCAAGCTCAAGAAGGCCCGCGAGGTCGAGGTGCCGATCCTCGACGAGCAGGCGCTCGCGCAGCTGCTCGAGTCGACACCGCCGGAGCGGCCGCCGGCCGACTCGCTCGGCCCACCGACGCGCTTCGGGCGCTAGGACGCGGCCAGGATCGCCGCGAAGCGATCTTGCGAGCGTCTGGCCGACCAGGTCGCGACCGGGTGGCCGTTCTGGAGGATCGAGAAGGCGTAGCGGCCCTTGACGACGCCGGACAGCGCCGAGGCCTCGCGCGTCGTCCCCGTCTTCGCCTGCACGCGCCCGGCAGCGGCGGTGCGGATCATCCGGCGCTCGAGCGTCCCGCTGCGGGCGGCGACGGGCAGCGACGAGAAGAAGGTGTCCCGGAAGTCCGGGCTGACCCATGCCGAGCGGAGCATCTGGACGAGCGTCGCAGCCGTGAGACGGTTCAGTCGCGAGAGGCCCGAGCCGTCGGCGATGCGCACGCCGTCGAGCGGGAGGTCGTACTCGGCGAGGATCCGGCGAACCGCGAGCGCGCCCGCCGCAGTCGTCCCCTGGCCCGACTCGAGCGTCCCGAGCTGCTTCAGGAGGATCTCGGCGGTGAAGTTGTCGCTCTCGTGGTCCATGAACCGGAGGATCCCGGCGAGCGGCGGCGAGAGGAGGGAGGCGACCGGGTAGATCTCGGAGTCGACCGGAACGGCGCCGAGCCGGGCCGGTCCCGCGACGCGCACGCCCGCCTGCGCGAGGGCCTTCCGGAAGAGTGCGGCTGCCGCGAGCGCAGGCGTTCGCGACGTGCGTCCCAGGTAACGGCCCCGGTCGACCGTGAGCGCCGAGAGCGGGGGTGACTCGTTGATGAAGAAGTACGGCTTCCAGCCCGGACCCATGCGGAACGTGTCGAAATAGGACTCGTCCCCGACGATCCGGCCGGTGACGAGACGGATGCCCGAGCTGCGCACCTCGGCGGCGAGGCGCCGCAGGCCGAGCGACGAGAGCGTCGGGTCGCCGAAGCCCTTCAGCACGAGGTCGCCGTGCCACTCCGGTCCGTCCTGCTCGCCGATCCCGAGCACCTGCGTATCGATCCGGTAGGCAGGCCCGAGCGCAACGAGGGCGGCGTAGGTCACCGCGAGCTTCTCGTTCGAGGCCGGGATCAGCGGCAGCCTAGGGTTCTGCGCATAGACGACCTTGCCGGTCGTGAGCTCGACGGCCACGGCCGACGAGCGCGTCACACCGGGCGCGCGGAGGGCCCTGGCGAGCTTCGTGCCGAGCGCCTCGTTGCCGTGGGGCGTGGCGGCCTGGGCGGTGCCCGCGAGAGCGGCCACGCATGCGCAGAGAGCGCCCAGGAGTCGCAGCCGCTGCGGCATTCGCGGATTGTAGTGCGACGGCTGGGCACAAAAATAGGCCCCGACGGCGCAAAGATAGGCCGCGCGGCCCATGGCTCGGGCCGCCCCGGGGCCTGATAATCGATCCACTGGAGCCGCCGCATGGACGACGTCTCGACCCTTATTGCACATATCGACTCGCTCCTCGACGCCCCGCGGAAGCAGGGCGGCGACAGCGCGGACGTGCGTGCGCACATCGAGACGACGCTGACGGACGGCTACGCCCATGCGCTGGCGCTCGAGGCCGAGCAATGGCGCCTCCAGCGCAAGATCGGCGCGCTGGCGGCCGAGCTTGCGGATGGGCGCGGCGGGTCGCCCACGAAGGAGCTCGCAGCGCTGGCCCGCCGGCTCAGGGTCGCGGAAGGGGAACTCGAGGGCCTGCGCGGCACACTTGCCGCGCTGAAGGCCCGCCTCGCGCGCGGCGCGCGCGCCGCTTAGACGATCCCGCTGCGGACCGCGTATACCGCGGCCTGAATGCGGTTGTCGATCTGCAGCTTCATCAGGATGTTCGAGATGTGGTTCTTGACCGTCTTCGGGCTGATGTGCAGCTCACCGGCGATCTGCGCGTTGTCCTTGCCGTTCGCGATCAGCTTCAGCACTTGGATCTCGCGATCCGACAGCTCGGCGCGAATCGTCTTGGCGTCCTGTTCGTTCGTCCCCGTCGCGCGCATCCGCTGCAGCACCTTCGCCGCGATGTGAGGTGAGATCAGCGACTCGCCGACCGCGGCCGCACGGATGCCCTGCATCAGGTCCTGGATCGACGAATCCTTCATCAGGTAGCCGCATGCGCCCGCCAGGATCGCGTTCATCACGTCCTCGTCCTGATCCGAGATCGTGAGCACGACCACCCGCGTGAGCGGCGCCTGGCTCGTCACCTGGCGCGTGGCCTCGACCCCGGTCATGCCGGGCATGTTCAGATCCATCACGACGACGTCGGGTGCCAGCTCGCGCACCATGCGGATCGCCTGCGATCCGTCGGCGGCCTCGCCGATCACCTGGACGTTCTGCTCCTCGAGCAGGTTCCGAAGTCCCGTCCGGAACAGGTCGTGGTCGTCTACCAGCAGCACGCGGAGCGAGTCTGCCGGGCGCGACGCTGTCAAATCGGTCTTCTCAATCACGTCCGCGAGGAGGCAACAGCCTACCCGCCGACAGAGATCGTGACCGTGCGGCGTCCCCAGGCGAGCGCTTCCGCATGCGAGGAGAACCAGAGGTCGATGTGCGCGCCGACGATTGCGCCGCCCGTGTCGGCCGCGATCCCCTGCCCGTAGCCCGGGACCGAAAGCCGCGTGCCGAGCGGGATCACCGACGGATCGACGGCGACCACTCCGGGTCCGAACCGGGATGCCGCTCGCTGTGTTACCGGGCAGCGCGTAGCCCGTCGCGACGACCGTCAGAAGGCGAGACCCGCTCGAGACAGCCGCGAGCGCTCGGGCCGTCGACTCGAGCGAGGAGATTTGCTCGCCGTTGCTGGTCCGCTCGGCAGCCAGCCACGCGATCCGCGACAACCGTTGCGCGCGGGCCCTGATCAGGGTCGATGCGGCCTGTGAGGCGGCGGCCCGCAGGCTCTCGTTCTCCGCCTCGGCCTGTGCGAGGGCGGCGGTCACCGAGATCATCCGCGTCCGCGCCGATCGCGCTCGGTGGATGAACGACCGGTCTTCGTCGGCCATGCGGCCGAGGTGCTCGACGCCCGAGACGGCCTGGTCGATCGTCTCGGCGCCGAGAATGACAGCCAGCGGCTCGGGCTTGCCCTGCTCGTAGAGTGCGCGCACGCGGGCGGCGAGCCGCCGCTGCGAGACGCGTAGTCCGTCGCGCGCCACCTTCAGCTGCAGCCGCGCCTCGGTCTGCTTCCGCTCGAGGATCGCGCCTCGCGCGCGCAGCTTCGCGAGCTTGGCGCGTGTGCCTGCGAGCTGAGCGTCGAGCGAGCGGAGGTCGGCCTGCACCGACGCGGCCTGGGTTGCAAGCGACTGGTTGGAGCGCCGCAACTCGTCCGCCTGCGCTTGCAGACGGTTGACAGGCTCTGCTCCGGCCGCCGGGAGAAAGCTCGCGAGGGCTGCAGCGATGCACACGAAAATGAGAGCCCGGAGACCGGGACCTGGCGCTCGCACGACGCGCAACCGTAGCACAGTGCCTTCGAGGGTCCGCCGCAGCATCCGACCCCTGTTGTGTGGCCATTTTCCGCGTTTCTGACACCCCCGTAGCGGAAGTCGCGCGAGCGTCCGGAAGTCCTGGTAGGGTGCCGCCTTCGTGACGTACCGGGCTCCCCTCCCGGTGCGCCGGTCGCGAGCGGGACGAAGGTTTCCCGCGCGCATGAAGCGGCTGGCGGCGCCACTGATCCTCGCTTTTGTCGCGGCTCTTGCGGTGACCGCTTCGGCGACCGCTGCTCCAGGCTCGATCTCGAGCAAGCAAGTGCAGGCGCAGAGCGTGCTCGCGCAGATCCAGAGCCTGGACGGGAACCTCGAGCACGCGGTCGAGGCCTACAACCTCGCCAACGAGCGCCTCAGGCAGGTCAAGGCCGACCTGGCCGAGAACAAGCGCGAGCTCGGAATCGCGCGTTCTAACCTCAAGCAGGCCCGTGCGGTCCTCGCCGAGCACGCCGTTGCCATGTACACCTCGACGGGCGGCGACTCGACGCTCGAGGTCCTGCTCGGCGCCACCAGCTTGGACGACTTCCTCACCCGCGTCGACACGGTCGGACGGGTGTCCGCACAGGGCTCGCAGGTCCTCGGCGAGGTGGTCACGTTCCAGAACGACGTCAAGACGCGGCGCGCCCGTCTGAAGCGCGCCAAGGCCCGGACCTCGGAGCTCGTCGCCGAGCGCGCTCGCCAGAAGCGCTCGATCGAGAGCCAGCTCGCCACCCGCCGCCAGCTGCTCTCCTCGATCAAGGGCGAGATCGCCCGGATGCAGGCTGCTGAACGCGCGCGACAGGTCGAGCTGGAGCGCCGCGCTCGGGCCCAGGCCGCAGCCGCTACGGCTGCCCCGCCGGTGTTCGCGAGCACGCTGCAGGTCTCGGAGCCGGCCGAATCGTCCTCGGGGCTCACGGCGCCGCCGGCGCGGTACGGAGGAGCCGTGGGAATCGCGATGCAGTTCCTCGGCACGCCCTACGTGTACGGAGGCGCGAGTCCTGCGGGATTCGACTGCTCCGGCCTCGTGATGTACGCCTTCGCGCAGATCGGAGTATCGCTGCCGCACAACGCTGCGGCACAGTACGGCTCGGGCACACCGGTCGACCAAAGCCAGCTGCAGCCAGGCGACCTGGTCTTCTTCAACGGTCTCGGCCATGTGGGGATCTACGTCGGCGGCGGCAGCTTCATCCACTCGCCTCACACCGGCGACGTGGTCAAGATCTCGTCGATGTCCGGCTGGTACGCGTCCACGTATGTGGGCGCGCGACGGCTCTAAAGAGAGCTCGCTTCGAACTGAAGCCTGTGCCGCCGGGCCGCGCTGGACGGCGCGAGGCGGCGTCCTCAGTCGCGCCCGTATAGCTGCGCATACGAACGCTCCCTGCGTCCTTGCCTCGCACCGCCCAGTCGCACCCCGGCGACGAGGCCACAGTCCGAAACGAGCTCTAGGCGTACAAAGCCTCGATCTCGTCCGCGAAGTGCTCCTGCACGACGCGGCGCTTGAGCTTGAGCGTTGGGGTGATCTCGTCGTGCTCGGCGGTGAAGTCGCGCGGCAGGATCCTGACGCGCTTGACCTGCTCGAAGCGTGAACGCTCGCGGTTGACGTCGTCGACGACGCCCTGGATCAGCTCGGTGACGGCCGGGTCGGCGGCGAGCTCCTCGAGCGGCGCCTCACGGCCGGCCCACTTCTGGATCTCGTCTGCATCGAGCGTGATCAGGGCGGCGACATACGGCTTGCGGTCGCCCAGCACGACCGCTTGAGAGACGTACTTCGAGCCCTTCAGGTCGTTCTCGATGTTCTGGGGCGCCACGTTCTTGCCGCCTGCGGTGACGAGGATGTCCTTCTTGCGGTCGGTGATCGTGACGAACCCATCCTTGTCGATCGACGCGATATCGCCCGTGTGCAGCCAGGCCTCGTCGTCGATGACCGCCCTGGTCGCCTCCTCATCCTTGAAGTAGCCCGCGAAGACCGTCGAGCTGCGTACGAGCAACTCGCCGTCCTCCGCGAACGACAGCTCGATCCCCGGCAGTGCGGGGCCAACTGTCCCGAAGCGGAAACGCTCGGCCATGTTCACGTTGGACGCCGTCGTGCACTCCGTCGTGCCGTAGCCCTCCAGGATCGGGATGTCGAGAACGTGGAAGAACTCGGCGATCTCCTTCGCGAGCGGGGCGCCGCCCGAGATCCCGAACCGCAGCCGGCCGCCCAGCTTCCCCTTCACCTTGGAGTAGACGAGCTTGTCGGCGAGCCG
This sequence comes from uncultured Actinomycetes bacterium, assembly GCA_963738205.1. Taxonomy (GTDB): domain Bacteria; phylum Actinomycetota; class Thermoleophilia; order Gaiellales; family Gaiellaceae; genus DATFQE01. Next base: position 1,437,788 of record CAVTVQ010000006.1, on the reverse strand, counting down.
GTGCTTGGCCGCAAGCCCGCGCGGTACCGGCTGTCCGTCCTGGCGCAGACGGCTGACGCGCCCTCCGACGTCGAGCGCCCAGTCGATCAGCTTCCGCTTCGCGCCGGTCGCCTCGTCGAAGCTGGCGAGCACGGCCGTGTGCACCTTCTCGTACACGCGCGGGACGCTCGGGAGGACGGTGGGTCGGACGGCCGCCGCCACCTCGCCCACGCGAGTGGGATCGGGGCAGAAGGCGGTCGTGAAGCCGACGTACGCTGCCAGCAGGTGCAGGCAGCGGCCGAAGTTGTGTGCGAGCGGGAGGTAGAGGAGGACGGTGTCGTCCGGCCCGATGAAGGACGGCACCATGTCGACCTTGGCGACCATGTCGTAGTAGTTGCGGTTGAGAATCATGCAGGCCTTCGGCGGCCCGGTCGTCCCGGACGTGTAGATGTAGGTGAAGAGGTCCTCGTCGCCGATGGCCGCGCTGGCCTCGGCCAGCGCCGTCGGGTTGGCGGCGGCAAACTCGCGGCCCCTGGCGCGCAACTCGTCGAGGTCGGCGTAGCGGAGGACGTGCTGCAGTCGCGGGATCTCGCCGCCCTCGCGCACCTTGGCCAGCTGCTCGTCGTCCTCGACGAGCACCCCGAGCGCCTCCGAGTGGTCGAGCACGTAGTGCGTGTCCTTCACGGAGCTGGACGGGTAGACAGCTGCTGGGACGACGCCGATCGAGCCGAGCGCGAAGTCGAAGAGCGGCCACTCGACGGTCGTGCGTCCGAGGATGCCGAACGCGTCGCCCTTCTTGAGGCCGAGAGCGAGGAGCCCGTTCGCGAGCTCCTCCACCGCGGTCGCCGCCTCGGACCAGGAGAGCTCGTGCCAGTGGTCGCCGTGCTCGTAGAGGTAGGCGGGGTTCGTCCGTCCCGCCGCAACCGCCTTCTGCCACAGCGCCGGGACCGTGCGCGGCCCAGGGCCGCTCGCCGACGCCTCGGGCTTCGCCGCAGCTTCGGTTGCCATGGAAACAACTCTATGTTGCAGGGAACACCTCCGGTAGAGCGAAAGAACGCGGTCCCTCTACACTTGGAGAGAGCTATGCGGACGATCTGGAACGGCTCGATCAGTTTCGGCCTGGTCAACATCCCGATCGGCCTCGCGCTGGCGACAAAGCCGGCGGCGAGGTCCTCGGACGTCAGCTTCCGGACCCTGCACCGAGAGTGCGGGACGCCGATCAAGCAGAAGCGTTGGTGCCCACTGCACGACCGTGAGGTCCCGAACGACGAGCTCGTGAAGGGGTGGGAGGTCGCGAAGGGCCAGTTCGTGATCGTCGAGGACGCCGACCTCGAGGCGATCATGCGCCACGACGACTCGCGCTCGATCGACATCACACGCTTCGTCCCCGCCGACGAGGTCGATCCTGTCTGGTTCGACCGCACCTACTTCCTCGTGCCGGCGAGCGCGACGGCGCAGCGACGTCCCTACGTGCTCTTGCTCGAGGCCATGCGCGAGACCGGCACGGCCGCGCTGGGTCGCTTCATCCTGCGCGGCAGCGAGAACCTCTGCCTGATCCGGCCCAAGGGCGACGCGCTCGTGCTCGAGACGATGTTCGTCGGCGAGGACGTCCACTCCCAGGCCGAGATCGACGAGGCGGTCGGCGAGACGGAGGTCAAGGAGCCCGAGCTTGCGCTCGCACGCCAGGTGATCGACAGCCTGGTCGGCGAGTTCGACCCCTCCGAGCTGACGAGTGACTACCGCCGCGACCTGCGGGCCATGCTCGAGGCCAAGCTCGCGGGCGAGGAGATCTCGATTCCGGAGCCGGAGCCCGAGGCGCCGGTCGTCGACCTCATGGAGGCGCTGCGCCGCAGCGTCGCAGAGATCACGGACAAGGAAGACGGCGCGGGCCAGAAGAAGGCCGCCAAGCCGCGGGCTCGCAAGAAGGCCGCGGCGGGCTAGCCGCGACCCTCGGTTTCCGGTTAGCGCTTAGTGGTGGGCCTCGATGGCGCCCATCGCTTGGAGCTGCGCCTGGAACAGGGTCTTGTCGATCTTGCCCTGGTAGATCGGGACGCTTTCCTCGACGCACACCTTGATGATCTCCTGGCGTTCGATGCCCAGCTCCTTCGAGAGCTCCTCGGGCGTCAGGTGGTTCGCCATGCTGCTCCTCCTTCCGGCAATGAAAAAGCCCGCCGCACGAAGCTGACGGGCTCGCCTACCACTCGGTTTTGCTGTCTCCGGGAATCAAAGGGCCCAGCCCCCTCCACACGTCATCGCTGCAAAGAATAATGACGGCCCGTGACGAGCGCAACGACTCTTTCCGCAAGCGGCTTCGTGGAGCGCCGGGACGCCGTGAAGGGCGCGCGGCTGCGCTGGTTCGTCGGCGGCAGCGGCTCCTCCGTCGTGCTCGTGCACGGGCTCGGCGGCGCCGCGTCGAACTGGGTCGAGCTGGCGCCGGCGCTTGCGCGCGACCACCGGGTCGTCGTCCCCGACCTCCCCGGACACGGCGGTTCGGCGCCGTTGGCGGCACTCCCGAACCTGGAGCCGTTCGCCGACCGCCTCGCACTCGTGCTGGAGCGCGAGCAGGCCGTGCCGGCCGTGGTCGTCGGCCACTCGCTCGGCTGCGTTGTCGCCTTCCGGCTGGCAATGCGACGGCCCGATCTCGTTCGCGGCCTGGTGCTCTGCTCGGCGGCCGGAATCGGGTCGACCACCCGTCGGGCACGACAGGCCCTCGCGGTCACCTCCCTCGTCCAGCCCGGTCGCTTCGTCGCCCCGTTCCGCAAGCGGATCGCCCGCTCCGACCTGCTGCGTGCGATCGTCTGGGGCTCGTGGGCGACGCCCGACGGCACGGCCGTCTCGCCGGCGGCGACCGAGGGCCTGCTCGAAGGCCCGGCCCTTCACACCGACACGACGAGCGCCGCGGCGGCGCTCGTCGGTGATGACCCTCGCGTGGACCTCGAGCGCATCCGCTGCCCGTGCCTGGTCGTCTGGGGCGCGCGCGACCCGCAGGTTCCGATCGACGATGCGTTCGAGTACGCACGGCGGCTTGGAGCACCGCTTCGAACGGTCGCCGGTGCGGGCCATCTGGTGATCTTCGAGCGGCCGGAGGCCGCTCTCGACGCGGTCAGGAGCTTTCTAGACCGGGTTGCCTAGCTCGATGTAGTCGGCCTCGAGGCCGAAGCGCTCCGCCAGCTTCTTCGCGAGCTCCTGCACGCCGAGCCGTTCGGTCGCATAGTGGCCGGCGGCGACGTAATGAACGCCCAGCTCGCGGGCCAGGTGCAGCGCCGGCTCCTCGGCCTCGCCGGTGAGGAAGAGGTCGTAGCCCGCGGCGGCCGCCTCGGCGAAGTAACGGCCGCCCCGGCCGGTGACCACCGCTGCGCGCCTGACCGTGTCGGGCCCGTGCGGGAAGACGAGCGGTTCGCGGCCGAGCTTCTCGCTCACCCGCCGCACGAATCGTTGCGCCTCGGTCGGCGGCCGCAGGGGGCCGCCGAACCCGATCCCCGCGAAGCGCTCCTTCGGCTCGATCCCGAGCTGCTTCGCCACGAGAACGTTGTTGCCGATCTCCGGATGCGCGTCGAGCGCCAGGTGGTATGCGGCGAGCGTGATGTCGGCGTCGAAGAGCGCCTGCAGCCGTTTTCGGGTCGGAGCTGTGACCCGCCGCGACTCGTTATCCCAGAACAGCCCGTGATGGACGATCAGCAATTGAGCCTCCAGCTCGGCCGCGCGCTGGAAGAGCGCGAGCGACGCGGAGACGCCGCAGGCGATCCGCTTGACCTCGTCCGCTCCCTCGACCTGCAGACCCATCGGCCCGTAGTCGGGGTAGGCATCGAGGTCGAGCAGCTCGGCGGCGTACTGCAAGATCGCGTCGCGCGTGGCCACCTCGCGATTCTATGGAGGAGGGGCTCTTGGGGGAACCAGGGGTTCCCCCGCGCCCATCGGGGTGCCCAGATTCGAACTGGGGACCTCTCCGACCCGAACGGAGCGCGCTACCAGGCTGCGCCACACCCCGAGCGGCCAACAGGTTAGCTCAGGCGAGTTCCAGCCGGTGAACGACGGCGGTGCAAGCGTCTTCCACGTAGGCGAGCCCGGCCGCCGAGGCGATTCGCCTCGATTCAGGCGAGACGAGACCGAGTTGGAGCCAGACGGCGCGGGCGCCCACGTCGACCGCCTCCTGCACGTGGCCGGGGCAGGCTTCGACGTTGCGAAAGACATCGACGAGGTCGATCGGCTCGTCGATGTCGGCGAGTGTGGCGACGCAGGCCACACCGAGAATCTCGTCGCAGTCCAGCGGCCGCACCGGGATCACCCGATAGCCGACGCGCAGGAGGTAGCGCATGACGCCGTGCGCGGGCCGGTCCGGATTGGACGAGGCGCCGACCAGCGCGATCGTCTTCGCGGACGCCAGGATCTCCTCGGGCGATTTCATGCGGCCGTCCGCACCTGTTTCAGGGAGAGCGGTGCCAGCCACAGTGTGGCCGAGATCGCGGCGCCGGCGATCAGGATCGAGGCCGGTGCCAGCGGGCCGGCGAGCACAGCCGCGAGCGCGTAGCCGATGGGCGTCAGGCCGAGCGAGCCGAAGAAGTCGAGGCTGATCACACGCGAGAGGCGGTTCGTCGGCACCAATTCCATCAGAACGGTCTCCCAGATGCCGATGCCGTACCCGATCAGCGCCCCGCGCACGAACACGAGCGCGGCTGCGACTTCGTAGTGGTTCGAGAGGGCGAACAGGATCACGCAGATGTCGTTCACGGCCCAGGCGCCGTAGGTGAGGATCACGCGGTGGCGGCGCGGATTCGTCTGCCCGAAGATCAGCGTGCCCACGACCATTCCGCCCGCCTGCAACGCGAACAGCAGCCCGTAGGCGCCGACGCCCCGGCCGAAGTTCTCCTTCACGATCTCCGGCAGCAGCACCTGGTAGGGCGCCATGACGAGCATCAGCACGACGGCTGCGAGCGCGATCGAGATCCACAGCCACGGCACACTGGCCACGTAGCGCGCGCCCGAGACGATCGCCTGGAACGTCCCTTCCGCCGGCTCCGGTTCCAATGGACGCGGACGCGCCCTCCAGAGCAGCAGCGCCGAGACCGCGAACGTCGCCGCGTCGAGCCCGAAGACGCTCGCCGAGCCCACGGAGCCGTAGATCACCGCGGCGATCGCCGGACCGACGACGAAGCTCAACTGCCTGGCAATGCCGATCATCGCGTTCGCCGAGGCGAGGTGTGGCGTCTCGACGACGAGCGGGACGATCCCGCCGAACGCGGGGTGGAAGAAGCCGTCGCCGAGTCCCACACCGACCGCGAAGGCGATCAGTAAGGGAAAGCTGAGGTGCCCGGTGGCGTCGGTGACGGCGAGGGCTGCCACGACGACCAGCCGCGCCAGGTCGGAGATGATCATCAGCCGGCGCCGCTCGTACCGGTCGGCGAGCGCGCCTCCGATGAGCAGCGTCGCCAGCATCGCGATGCCTTCGGCCAGGAGCACGATGCCGAGCGACCCGGGCGAGCCGGTGATCGAGATGGTCTTCCAGCCGATCGCGACGAGGAAGGCCGCGTTCCCCATCAGCGAGACGATCTGACCCGACCAGAGCAGGCGGAAGTCCCGGCTGCGGAATGCCTGCAGGGTTCGAGCGCCGGCGAGTGCGTCGACGAAGGTGGCCACGGGGCGGCAGGCTATCCTCAGCGGTCGTTTTGGCCCTGCAGGCAGTTCTCTTCGACGTCGACTTCACGCTCGCGAGGCCGGGGCCTGAGCTCGGTCCCGACGCCTACCGCCGCGCAGGCGAGCGCTACGGCCTCGACCTCGATCCCGCGCTCTACGAACAGGCGCGTCTCCGCGCGCTCGAGACCCTCCAGAAGCACCCCGAGCTCGAGCACGACGAGGAGATCTGGTTCGCGTTCACCGAGCGAATCGTGCGCGGGATGGGCGGCGGCGACAGCCCGTGGGCTCGTGAGTGCGCGATCGAGATCGAACAGCGCTGGGAGCAATCGCACAACTTCGACCTCTACGACGACGCACTGCCGACCCTGGAGCTCCTCCGCCGCCACCGTCTCAAGCTGGGGCTCGTCTCGAACGGTGCGCGGAACCTCGACGAGTTCGTCGCCGACCACAAGCTCGACGTCGACGTGGCGCTCGGCTCGCGCGGGCACGGCTGGACGAAGCCGCATCCGTCTATCTTCCGCGCGGTGCTCCAGCGGCTCGAGGTCGCGGCCGACGAGGCGGTGATGGTCGGGGACTCCCCCGAGGACGACATCGAAGGCGCGCGGGCGCTTGGCATGCGCGCGTTCCTGCTCGACCGCGAGAACCGCTTCCCCGAGCAGCCCGATCGGCTGACCGACCTGCGCGCACTGCCCGCCGCGATCGGCCTCACGAATTAGGATCGGTCTCGGTGCCCGACTGGGTTCTGTGGGTCGTCCTCGCAGCGGCGCTCGCGGTTGGCGAGGTCTTGACTCTCGGTTTCCTGCTCGGCCTTCTGGCGCTCGCGGCTGTCGCGGCCGGTGTGGTGGCTGCGGTCGGTGCCGGTGTGGTCATCCAGCTCCTGGTGTTCATCGTCGCGTCGGTCGCCTCGGTCGCGTTGCTCCGGCCGATCGCGAAGCAGCACCTGCGCACGCCGGCTCGCCTACGCACCGGGACGGCGGCGCTGATCGGCGCCAAGGCAGTCGTCACCGAACGCGTCGACGACCTCAACGGCCAGGTGAAGATCGGCGGCGAGGTCTGGTCCGCGCGTGCATACCTCGACGGCCAGGTGATCGAGCCGGGGGCACGGGTCGAGGTCGCGAAGATCGAGGGCGCAACCGCGCTCGTCTACGAATAGGAGGTAGAGGTGGAAGGATGGGCCGCTCTCATCGCCTTGCTCGTGGTCGCGGCGTTGGTGCTGATCGTGCTCGTACGCACGGTGCGGATCGTCCCGCAGGCGAACGCCGGGATCATCGAGCGCCTCGGCCGCTACAACCGCACGCTGGACGCGGGACTGACGATCGTGATCCCGTTCGTCGACCGTCTGCGGCCGTTGATCGACCTGCGTGAGCAGGTCGTCACGTTCGAGCCCCAGCCGGTGATCACCGAGGACAACCTCGTCGTGAACATCGACTCTGTCATCTACTTCCAGGTCACCGATCCCAAGGCGGCGAGCTACGAGATCTCCGACTACATCTGGGCGATCGAGCAGCTGACGGTCACGACTCTGCGCAACGTGATCGGCGGCATCACGCTCGAGGACACGCTGACCTCACGCGACCACATCAACTCGCAGCTCCGGGTCGTGCTCGACGAGGCGACCGGGAAGTGGGGCATCCGCGTCAACCGTGTCGAACTGAAGGCGATCGACCCGCCCGGGACGATTCAGGAGGCGATGGAGAAGCAGATGCGGGCCGAGCGCGACCGCCGCGCTGCGATCCTGACCGCGGAAGGCGTGAAGCAGTCGCAGATTCTCACCGCCGAAGGCGAGAAGCAGAGCGCCATCCTGAAGGCAGAAGGCCGGCGCGAAGCGCAGATCCTCGAGGCGCAGGGACAGGCGCAGGCGATCGAGACCGTCTTCCAGGCGATCCACGAGGGCGACGCCGACCCCAAGCTGCTCGCCTACCAGTACCTGAAGGTGCTGCCCGAGATCGCCCAGGGCGACTCGAACAAGCTTTGGATCATCCCGAGCGACTTCGCTCAGGCGCTGGGACGCGTGGGCAACGTGCTCGCGCCGCCGCCCGAGCCTACGGACACTGAGCGAAGTCCGGACAAACCCTGAGGACGCGCACGGCAGGCGGTTTCGACCGTCCGTGCGGCCAGCTGAGGCGGATCCGAACCGACGCGGCGTTGTTCGTGTAGCGAAACTCGTGGATCAGCAGCTGCGTGTTCGTGTGGTGCACGAGCACGTACTCGCCGGTCGGGACATTGGTGATGTCGACGTTCTGGCCGTCGAGCCCCGAGTGGTAGCGGTCGGAGAATCCGATCGACGTGCCGCCCTCGACGGTCTTCGAGCCCGGCTCGTACAGGTTGCAGAAGCCGGTGTAGACCGGTCGGGAGACCCGGTTGACGACGTGCCCCGGCGCGCTGCCGTAGCGATCGCCGAGGCAGAAGCCGCTCTTGCGATCCCGGACGACCACCGAGCCGTCGCCGCGACGGAGCTCGTACCGCTGGTAGTAGAGGAGGTGCCAGTGGGCGTGGTGCGGCGAGTAGTTGTAGCGCCACAACCCCACGCGCGGGTACGCGCGGATGCTGCCGTCGCTCAAGCGCACCCGCTGCAGTGCATGCATGATCAACGAGCCCGACGGTCGCAGGCCCGAGACGATCAGCGGGCCAAGACCGATGTTGTCCGTCGCAGCCGTGAACCAGAGTCGATGGCGACCGTGCTCGCTGCGGACGTCGAGATCCGACGGCGGCTGCTGGTCGAGGTCCGGCAGCAACTCCTGGACTTCGGGGCTCGGCCGCCAGTGCGGATGCTCGGCGGCACCGAGCATGACCCGTCGGGGCGCGCCGCCCGCCGCAGGTACCGACCACACGGCCTCGGCGCCGTCACGAAGGCTCACGTAGGCGATCCGCTTGCCGTCGGGCGACCACGCCGGCATCGAGGCGACCGAGCGATCGCTCGTCAGCGCTCCCACCTTCTGGGTAGCTCCGTCCAGGAGGCCGATCTCGGCGGCGCCGGTCTCGTCCGTGACGTACGCGATCCGCCGTCCGTTCGGCGACCAGGCGGGGTCGTTCTCATTGCCCAGGCCGCTGCTGAGCTGTTTGACGCCGCCTCCCGTCGCCCGGACGGCGTAGATGTCGTCGTTGCCCGCCCGGTCGCTCACGAAAGCGATGCGCCGGCCGCCGGGAGACCAAGCGGGACTGCGCCCCTGCGCGATTCGCCGCTCGTCGGTGCCGTCGGCGTCGATCGTGTGGATCCAGCCGAAGCGCTCGAACACGAGCTTCCTTCCGTCCGGGGACCAGTCAGGCCCCGAGACGGGGCCGAGCGCGAGGAGCGCACGGAATCGGCCGTCCGGGTCGACGACGTGGAGCGCTGCGCCCTCACCCGCAACCACTGCGATCCGGCGTCCGTCCGGGCTCCACGCGGCGGCGCTGCCGTCGACCAGGCGACGCGGCGCGCCCGCTGCCAGCGTGAAGACGCCGCCCCCGAACGCCTCGGGCCGGGAGAAGGTGAGCTGCGGCGCCGCGAACGCGGTTGGTGCGGCGACCGCCGCGGCCGCCAACACGCCGGCGAAGCGCCTCACGCCATCAGCTCCTGCCGCCAGGCCTCGGTGTGCTCACCGAGCCGTGGCGCGGGGCGAGACTCGGGCGGGTCGCCGAAGTCGGACGCGGCCTCGGCCAGCGTTGCGACCGGGCCGGCGCAGACGTCCTCGCCGTCGAAGAGCTGGAGCCAGGCGGCGAGCGGCTTGGCGCCGAAGGTCTCGGCGAGCTCGTCTCCGAGAGGCTCTTGCGCCTCGGGATCCAGGTGCCCGTCGAACAGTTCGGGCCGGTCGACGAGCTCGCACAGGCGACGGAAGAACTGCGGCTCCAGCGCGGCAATGGTGAGCCAGCGGCCGTCGGCGGTCGCATAGGTTCGGTAGCAGGCCAGCCCGCCGGTCAGTAGGCGCGGGACGGGCTCCCCGCCGAGGCGGTGGGCGGCCAGGCGATGCGATTCGTGGGTCATGGAGACGACGAGCCTAGCCCCGCGGCCCGTCTGCGTTCGCTGCAGGAGCGCCGCCAGGATTTGCGTGACAGCCGTGAGCGCCCCGGCGGCCAGATCTGCGACCTGGACCGGGGGCGGGGAGGGCACCGTGTCGGCAAGCGTCCCAGCCCAACCGAGGTAGTTCAGGTCGTGTCCTGCGCGGCCGACGTGTTCAGTGTCGTGGCCGAAACCGGTAATCGAGCAATAGACGGCCGTGCCGGGCGTGGCTTCGGGGCCGACACCCAGGCGCTCGGCGACACCCGGGCGGAACCCTTCGAGCACCACGTCCGCGCGCGCGAGGAGCTCGAGCCCGAGCTGCGGCGCGTTCTTGAGGTCGACGGCGACCGACTCCTTGCCAGCGTTGAGGGCTGCATCCCAGGCGGGCGCTACGGCTCGCATCGGGTCGCCTTCGGGCGGCTCGATGCGCACGACGCGCGCACCGAGGCGCAGCAGCTCGCGGCCGGCGTAGGCGCCGGGCAGGTAGCGGGTGAGGTCGACGACCAGCGTCCCGGCGAGCGGCTGCACCGGCGCGGAAACTACCACTGAGACCCGCTCGCCCCGAAGGGGTGAAGCTGATCACTAGAACGAGGTAGTCAAGGCGGGCGCCTCCACGACCGATAGCTCCCTCGTGGACGCAGCTGAGCGTAAGGAGATCCTGAGCCGGTACATGGACCATTCGCGCCGCTTCGAGGCGGTCGCGGCCCGGCGTGCCAACGGCAACGCCGAGGTGATTCCGTTCACCGCACCGCTCAAGGAGCTCGAGCAGGAGCCGACCGCCCGCGAGATCGAGGTTCTTCAACTGATCTCGGACGGCCTCGTGAACCGCGAGATCGGTCAGCGCCTCTTCCTCAGCGAGGAGACGGTCAAGTCTCACGTCCGCCACCTGCTGGCGAAGCTGCAGGCGCGGTCGCGTGCACACGCGGTCGCCGTCGGTTTCCGCCGCGGCCTGATCGGCTAGCCGCCCTCAGTGCGGGCGATCGTCGCTCGAACGCGCGCCAACGACGTCGCTGTCCACAGCCGTGGAAAGGCAGCGAGCTCCGAAGCTTTGTCGGCCGACGCCCCTCGGGCCTTTCAGGCGGGACGCCGGCGCGACCCCTCTTGTTTAGCCGCTTTCCCCAACTCTGTGGATATCCCTCAACAGGGGGATGACCACGGTGTGTGGAAAACGGATGCTACGTCGGCTTTACCAGCCCTTCGTAAAGCCGGGAAGGGCAGCCCTGATGACTAGGCGGCGCATAACTCCTCCTTGCGGGGGACTGACGGCAACGGGGAGCCTATAACCCTTTCGGGTGACTATGCAAGCGATTTCGGAAGATTTGGGAAGAGTCAGGCCGCTCGGCCGCAGGGCGGACCGGATCGACTGGACGATGGTCGTTTACCTGGCCGCTCTCGCCGGCGGGGCGGTTGCCCTCCTTGGACTCTGCGCCTCGGTGCAAGGGGTTACTGCAAATCCGTGGGCCGTTGCGGCACTCGCGGCGGTGGCTGCGGTTTCAGAGCGGTGGAGCGCGCGGCTTGGAGACAACCTCGAGGCGTCCGTCTCGCTAGTCGCGATGGTTTTCACGGCGGTGCTTTTCGGTCCCGTGGAGGCGCTGTTGGTCGCTGCCGCATCGACGGCTGGGGACTTCAGGCCACCGTTCATGCGGTGGGGCGTCTACACGTCCAGCCGTGCGCTCACAGGTGGAGCGACCGGCCTGGTCGCGCAGGCAGCGCTTGAGCTTCCGTTGAACGGAGTGGCGGCGACGGCTGTCGCCGCAGTACTTGGCGCCCTCGTCGCTACGACGCTCGATATCGCCTTTACAGCCGTGACGATGCGGTTGAGAGGAAAAGCGAGCGTTACTGCGGTAGTGAGACTGCTTGCCCCCGCTGTCATCGCCTCAGTTCCGCTCTACGCACCGCTCGTCGCACTCCTCGTGATCGCGTACCAGGAGCTCTCCGCCTGGACTTTGCCCCTATTCTTCGTCCCCGCCCTAGCGGCACAGCGGCTGTTCGTCCTCTATGAGCACCAGCGCCAACTCGCTGAAGACGTCACGGCCACCAACACACAACTCGAACGCGCGAACCTCTCGTTTGCCGCGGCATTGGTGGCGGCGCTAGATGCGCGAGACCAATACACCGCCGGCCACTCCGCTGCGGTCGCAATCTACGCACGAGACATCGCGGAGCGCATGGGACTCAGTGATGAGGACCAGCGACTCGCCCACCTCTGCGGCCTCGTCCACGACATCGGAAAAATCGGGCTGCCGCCAGGTCTTCTCGAAAAGCCGGGCGCGTTGACCCTCGACGAGAGGCGTCAGATGCAGCTTCACTCGGAGATTGGAGAGCGGATCCTCTCAAAGTGGGACCGCCACACGGAGATCTCCAAGATTGTTCGGCACCATCACGAGCGGGTGGACGGAGAGGGATATCCCGACGGTTTGCGTGAGGAGGAAATCCCACTCATCTCGAAGATCATCTCCGTGGCTGACGCCTACAACGCGATGACCTCGAATCGACCGTATCGCGATGCGATGCCAAGCCGCGTAGCTCGAATGAGGGTGGCGCAGGCGGTCGACGGTCAGTTCGACACATCGGTCGTCGCAGCGTTCGAGGCCATTCTCGCCGGAGCGTCCGAGGACTATCGGAGCGGTGTCGGTGCGCGGTTCACGATCCACGCTCAGGAAGAGTTTTCGTTGGGCGAGGCCGCGCAAGCGGCTTAGGTCAGGTGGGTCGTCCTCTCAATGCGACGATCACTCGGGAACGGACGCCCAGCTTGTCGTAGATGTGTCGTACGTGAACTTTCACAGTCTTCTCGCTAAGGAACAGGGCTTCCGCGATCTGCCGGTTCGTAAGACCACTCGCGACGAGATCGTGGACCTCGCGCTCACGTGGAGTGAGCGACTCGAGGTGGTCTGACCGTGCGACGCGCTCCTCGGCTCCTAAATACCCGAGCAGTGCCGGATTCTCGGTCCGGGCAAAGATAAGCGCGAGCTCCGACCGCCAGTCAGATTCAAGCGCTGCGCTTACAAGATGAGAGTGCGCGAGGCAGGCTGAAACCAAGCTGTCGGCATTTCCGGTTTCGCGAACGACACGCATCAGTTCGGCGACCCCGGATGCTTCTTGGTCCTGCCTTAGGCTTGCCACGGCGCGCGCGCCGGCCGCCAGGACGCGGGACTCGATGCCCCAGCGGCTTGCCGCCTCGGCGCTGCTCGCCGCGTCCAACGCGGCAGCGCGATCTCCTACGCTGGCAAGTGCGAGAGCCCTATAGCCAAGGTACTCGCCTCTGAGGCTGCGCGAGACGTCCGCGTGCGGCATCGGCCGAGTGAGTTCCACAGCTTCGTGACACGCTCCCTGCGCAACGAGCCTGCGGGCCTCGAGCGCAATCGCATAGAAGCGAAAGTACGAATCGTCAAACTTTTCGCCATATGCCCGAATCTCGCCAATCCGCGCGCTAGCAGCGCGATCGCCGGCACCGATGTAGGCAATCGCTTGGGCAGCTAAGCCGTGGTACCGCGCGAAGTCGAGCCGGTAGGACGTTGCAACGTCAATCTCTTGCTCGGCTACTTCGATTGCTCTGCGGTAGCGGCCAGTGAGTGCCAGAACATGAGCTAGGGAGCTGAGAAAGGATCCGCGGGCGATTGGATTCGACGAGCTCGAAATGAGGTGTATCGACGCTTCGCTTTCCGCAAGTGCTGCTTCGAGACCGCCAATCCGTGATGCGACAACGAGCCTCGCGTTGGCCATGCGAAGCGCTCCGTCAAGACTGCGATCGACGGTGTCGTCCAGCGCATTAGCGAGCTCCAGGGTTTCGTCGAGCTCCAGCTCCAGGGCGGCAAATAACTGGCCGATGCGCGACTCACGCTTCTCGAAGTCAGTTTCAGCGCGCCTTGAAGCTTCAGTGGCGAGTTCATAGCTCTTATCAAGCCGATTCGCTTGTAAGGCGGCCTGCGCGGCCCTGATCAGCGCGCTGACGTGCAGCCGCGGCACCTCTGTCAGTCCTTGCGCCGCCCTCACCGCGAGGGCCTCAGACTCGAGATAGAAGCCCTCCCTAAAGGCGATTTCTGCCGATGCGAGCTCCAGGGCCGCGTGTTCGACGCCGTGGTCCTGTGCGTAGCGCAACCAGCGAGCGACTGTGGCTAGTCGACCCGCGAAGAGCGCGTGGTCCAGTGCGCTTGTGACAAGCGAAGGCACGAGCCGGGACAGCGTGAATTCTTCGATTACCGTGAACGCACTGTCCCAATGACCAGAATCGATTAGCACCTCGGCGATGCGGGTCGCCGACTCGATCGAGGCACCGTCGCTCGCGAGCTTGCGACGCAAGAACGTCCGAAGCAGGGGGTGAAGGTCGAAGCGACCCTCAGGAGTCTCCGTCAGGATTCCTAGGCGTGAAGCCTCCTCGAGGACACGCAACGCCTTGCCAGGTCCGAAGACGTCGCGTGCGACCCCGGCAGTGATGGTCGGAATTGCAGCCAGTTGGCAGAGTCCCTCGGCCTCAGTAGAGGTCTGATAGAGCTCTTCAGCAAAGAAGTCGTAAAGAGTCGCGGGCATCTCCACTGCGGGAATAGTCGCCTCAGGCGCTAGCGCAGCGATTCCGATCACGGCGGGCCATCCTCGAGCTCTTTCCACGAGATCCGAGCGCGCATGAGAGCGTTCCTTAAGGACTGCCTCAGCCTCCCGGTCGCTCATCGCCAAAGCCGTTCGCTCAAGCTCGAGGATCTCTCCGTACAGGATTCGGCGAGCTGTGGCCCATCCCGGCCGGGTCCGAGCGGTCACGAGCAATGGCACATTCTCGGCGTGTGTAACTACCTGGGCGAAACGCTCGACAGCAGCAGAGTTCTCCAGCAGGTGGTAGTCGTCGATAATCAGCCAGGCCGCCGAGGGCCACTTAGCGAGATCCTCCGCCAAGAGTTCGCCAATCACCGCCGCATCGTCGTCAGGACTGCTTGATGCCTGCAAGCGCGCCAAAGCCCGAGCGCCTGCTGCTGGAAGAACCTTCGAGACAGCATCGGCAATGCCCTGCGCAACGACAGCCAGTCTGTCGACGTCGGGGAGCAGCGGTACCAAGCTGCGGTTCGTCCCTCGTGCACGCTCCACTGCCGCGCCAAGGTCGTCTTGCCGTAGCCCGCGGGCGCATGCAGCACGATCACTCGCGCTCCGCTGTCCTCCATGAGCTTGATGAGGCGCGGGCGCTCGATGATGTGGTTCGGTGCCGCGATCTCGCGGCTCTTGCTTTGCTTCGTCTCCATCTGGGGCCGCGGCTCAAGGGTAGACCCATCCGCGCCGGAATGGGAATGCGGAAACCAGAGGAGATAAGGGGCCGTGCCTGCGGCCTGGGCCGCAGGCACGGTGCCGTCAGTCCCCCGGTTCGGGCAGAGCCGAGCCGAGGCCTCGGTCGAGCGGGTCATCTCCCGTCAGCAGCCGGTAGGCCGCCGGGATCTGCCGACGCCGCGCGACGCCGAGCTTTTGGCGGAGCACGTCTGCGTGTGCCTTCGCCGTTCTGGGCGAGATGCCGAGGCGGTCACCGACCTCCTCGTTCGAGCATCCCGCGGCGATCAGCGCTACGACCTCGCGCTGTCGCTGTGTGATTTCGGGGCGCTCCCGATGAGGACCTCTTGCATGACGCCACGCTAACCCCGTCCGGGCCGGCCGAAAATCGGCCGGAAGGCGTATTTCGCAAGCTACGCCCTGGGGAGTAGCGAGCCGGCCGTGACGAAGCTCGCCTCGTGTCCGCGCGCGTTCGCGGCGCGCAGCTCGTCCTCGTCCGCTGCGCCGATGCGGAGCAGCAGCTCCAGCTCGTCGTTCAGGTGCGTGCGCATCATCTCAGGGCCGTCGGTGGCGACGGTGAACGGCACGTCGTTCTCCGTGAACTGGCGGAAGACGAACCGCACCTCGTCCTCGTCGGCGAGCGCCCCGGTGAGGAGGTTCGAGGTGGGGCAGATCTCGAGCACGATCCCGTGCTCGCGCAGCGACGCCATCAGCTCCGGGTCGCGCGCGGCGAGGATGCCGTGGCCGATCCGGTCCGGGCGGAGCGCCTCGACGACTTCGCCGATCTCCGCGATGCCGTGCTCGTTTCCCTCCTCGCCGACGTGGATCGTCACGCCCAGCCCGGCCGCACGCGCCTCCTCGACGAGCGGCGCCAACTCGCGATACGGATAGCGCGCTCCGCCGGGACGCGGGCCGGCGATGTCGATCCCCACCACACCGCGGGACGACCAGCGAATCGCCTTCTCGACGATGACGGCGTTCTGCTCCGCCGTGAAGGTTCGATCCATCATCAGGATCAGGCCAGCGCGCACCTGCGGGTACTCGATCGATGCGCGATCGAGGCCGCGGACCGCGGCGAGGATGATGTGGTCGAGGTCTCGCTCGCCGCCGCGGTTCCGCTTCATCGGGTTGAAGCGGAGCTCGAGCGTCGTGATCCTCTGTGACCGGTAAGCGCCGCCGATCGCGGCGTGCACGGAGCGCTCGACTGCAAGCGGGCTGGACTGGATCAGCTCGGTCCAGTGGTAGATCTGGTCGAGCGCGTCGAGGCCGTCGACACCGCGTGGGTCGGAGACCGTAACGAGCTGGTCGAATTCCCAGTAGTCCTTGACCGGAAGCGCGATCCCCTGCTCGTGGGCGAGGCTCCACATGATGTCCGAGGCGACCGAGCCGCCGAGGTGGGTGTGGAGCTCCGCGAGGCCCTCGTCGAACATTGACGCGAGTGTAGTAGCGGTTTCCTAGCCGAGCAGGGTGTCGAGCAGGTCGATGACCTGGCTGATCGGGATCCGGCCCGCGAGGTCGCGGATCACGCGCGCGACCGTGGGGTCGAGCGCGTCCGCCGCGACGGCGTCGTCGACGGCCCGGTCGATGCTCGCGCGGACGAGTCGCTCGAGCTCGGCCGGCGTAACGTCGTGCTCGCGGCCGAAGCGGTCCAGCGATGCTCGGCTGCCAAACGCCAGGACGACGTCTTCCCGGCTGACACCGAGGTCGCACGCCGCGCCGTCCAGGCCCGACAGGACGATCTGCTCGGCGACCGCCTGGAGGCCGCGCGGCTCGCGCCAGTCGCGGGGCGCACAGGGGTCGGCGCTCTTTGCCGGTGCGTAGGACGCGCCGCCGAGGGCCAGGTACACGAGGACGAGTGCGACGGCCGTGCCGGTCGCCAGCGCGATCGCCCGCATCAGACGCTCACGTCTCGTCGTGAGAGGAGGATCGGCACGAGGGCACAGAGGGAGATCAGCGCGGCCGCCAGGA
This sequence comes from uncultured Actinomycetes bacterium, assembly GCA_963738205.1. Classification (GTDB taxonomy): domain Bacteria; phylum Actinomycetota; class Thermoleophilia; order Gaiellales; family Gaiellaceae; genus DATFQE01. The sequence goes on along the minus strand of CAVTVQ010000006.1, from coordinate 1,420,990 downwards.
ACGAGCGGGAAACCGTGTTCGTGGCCGCCCGGTCGAGCTGGTCCTGCAGCTTCGACGCGAGGTCGGCGTGCGCGTCGTCCTGGTCGCCGACGATCTGCGACACGTCCGGGATGCGCGCCTCGTCCTTGGCCTGGTCGACCGCGACGAGGATGTCCCGGGCGACGCCGATCTTCTCCAGCGGCGAGATATCGCTGTCGACGACCGCCGCCGTCCCGGCCGCGAGGGCCTCGTCCTCGTTGCGGGTGAGATCGGCTGTGAAGAGGGGGGTGAGCAGGACGAGGCCGAACACGACGCCTGCGTGCCGCGCGGCGATCGTCCAGCCTCCGTGGACAGCCTGGGCCGAGCGGCCGGCCAGCGCGCGCTCGGTGAGTGCGGACAGGGCGAGTCCGAGCCCGGCGCCGATCGCGAGCTGCGGCGGGATCGTCCAGACCGCGCCCGCGTGCGGCAGCCAGCCGAGTGCGGCCAGCCCGCCGGCGATGAGGATCGTGCCCGACGCGGCGCGGGCCCAGAGGGACTGGATACGACCTGACCAGCGCGCGGCGGTGATCGCTGCGAGGGGCATGACCGTCACGATCAGCCCGGCCGCCAGCGGCTCGATTCGCCAGCCGTTGATCAGGAGGAGCACGAGCAGGAACAGCGCCGCGACGAGCGCCGCCGAGACGAGCAACAGCGCGAGGTTGGGTGCGATGTCAGGTCGCTCGGCCGGCTCAGGGACGCGCACCATCGAAACGCCGCGCAACGCGGCGAACGCGACCAGGAGCAGCGGCACCTGCACGACGAAGATCGACTCCCAGCCGAGGAGCTGCGTGAGGATTCCGCCGATCGCCGGGCCCAGCGCAGCGCCGAACACGCCGGCGAGCGCCCAGATCCGGACGGCCCGGGCGTCGTTGCCGGTTGCCCCGGAGAGCAGATCGAGCGCAGCGCACACCACGGCTGCGCCCGCAACCCCCTGCATCGTGCGCGCAGCCACGAGCACGCCGAACGACGGGGCCAGCGCGCAGACGAGCGACGCGGCGGCGAACAGGGCCAGCCCGGCTCCGAACACCGGCGCAGGCCGTCGCCGAGCGAGGAATGCTGCGGGTACGGCCGCCAACGCCAGAGCGAGGTTGAAGGACGTCAGGACCCAGGCGAGCGTGCCGATCTCGACGTCGAACTGGCCCAGGATCTCGGGGAGCGCAATGGTGACGACCGACGAGTCCGCCAGCACGATTCCCACAGTGAGCGCGAGGAGGGCGACCTGGGGTCGGACGACGATCTCCACTACGGGTGGATCGTGATCGGCGTCCCGAGCGGGATCCGCCGCATCAGCCAACGCAGATCCGGCTCGCCGGCGTGCAGGCAGCCCGCTGAAAGCTGACTGCCGATCGCCTGGGTCGGGCCGCCGTGGATGGCCAGGAGGTCGCCGCCCGTCCAGCCGGCGGGGAGCCTGGTCTGGTGGCCCGAGATGGCGAGGATGCAGCAGCCGTAGTAGACGCCGAAGTCGGACCCGCGCAGCTTGTCGGTGACCGCGAAGCGACCGGTCGGCGTCGGCGACGATGGGCTGCCGATCGTCACGCTCATCCGCCGCAGCACCTTGCCGTCGCTCAGCACGGACAGGTCGCGGCGCGAGAGATCGGCGCGCAGTTCGACCGACGTGCGTCGGTAGATCAGGCGTTGCGACGCGGGGTCGACCCAGCCGAGCCGGTCGTTCGGCAGCGCCGTCGTCGAGACGCCGAGCCAACCGTCCCGACGCTGCAGCACGCCCAATGCCTGCCGCGAGCCGAACTCGGTGCGAGCGGGCAGACGGGCGACGGCGCGTCCGCCGGGCCGGTCGCGCACGACGACGGTCGCGCCTGCCGGAAGCTCGGCGACGAGGTGTCCGGGCGGCTCGGGCGTGGGTGCAAGCGCCGCGAACAGCATGGACAGGAGCGCGATCACGAACTCCATGCCGGGAACTCTAGGCTTCGCCCCTGCGATGAAGGTCGGAATCGTCGTTCCGTACTCGTGGTCGTTCTGGGGCGGCGTGCCCGAGCACGCCCAACATCAGGCGCTCGCGCTGCGCGACCTCGGCGTCGAGACCCGCACCTTGATGGGCAACGACCCGCCCGGTCAGTTCACCCGCGTGCTGCACCCGCGCTCGGGCCGCCACGGCGAGCCGCCCCCGGACGTGATCCCGATCGGGCGCTCGGTGATCGTGCCCGCGAACGGCGCGCTGCCGAACATCATCCTCAGCCCGCGCTCACTGGTGCGCATCAAGCGCGTGCTGGAGCAGGAGCGCTTCGACGTCATCCACCTCCACGAGCCGATGACGCCGATCCCGTGCGTGGCGACGCTGTCCCTGGCCGACGCGCCGTGCGTCAGCACGCACCACGCGGCCGGCGACCTCGGTTGGCTCAAGGGAGCGAAGCCCCTGTGGGGGTTCCTGCTCGATCGCCTCGTGAAGCGAATCGCCGTGTCGACCCGTGCCCGCGACTCGGCGGCGCGGTACTTCCCGGCCGAGTACGAGATCATCCCGAACGGCGTGTTGATTCCGGAGCAGGCCGATCCGGCCGGACGCGAGAACCGCGTCGTCTTCATCGGCAGGCACGATCCGCGGAAGGGCATGGAGGTCGTGCTGCGCGCCTGGCCACACGTTCACGCGCGGACCGGCGCGCGCCTCCGCGTCGTCGGCGCGGATCCGCTGCGGGTGCGGCTCGCGCTCGCGAAGCACCGGCTCTCGGGCGACGGCATCGACACGCTCGGTCCGATCGACGACGACTCGCTCTCGCGTGAGCTCCTGACGGCGAAGGCCCTGGCGGCGCCCTCGCTGGGCGGCGAAAGCTTCGGCATGGTGCTGACGCGCGCGTTCGCGTGCGCAACTCCCGCGGTCGCGTCCGACATCGACGGTTACCGTGACGTCATGACCACCAGCACCGGGATCGCGGTTCCGCCCGGCGACGTCGACGCGCTCTCACGCGGCCTGGTGGAGCTGCTCGAGGACGAGCCGCGCCGCGAGCAGCTGGGTCGCGCAGCCCGTCGCCTGGCGGAGGAGAGCTACGCGTGGGGCGACATCGCCCGTCGCTTACTGGACGTCTACGAGCAAGCTCTCGGCGTCCGGCGAGGCCCTGCGGTGGCGGCTCGATGATCCGGCGCGTGCCGCGCGGAATGTGGGCCACGGTCGTGTCTGGAGTCGGCCTGGGAGTGGTCGTCTACTGGCTCGTCTGGCACGGGCCCGACTGGCAGGCGGTCGGTGACGCCTTCACGGTCGTCGCGTGGTGGTGGATCGCCGCGGCGATCGCCCTGAGCGTCTGCTCGGTGCTCGCGCGCTGCCTGTCGTGGCACGTGGTCATCACGCAGGCGATGCCGCCGCCGCATCCACGTTTCGGTCAGACGTTCTCGGCGTTCTCCGTCGGCCTGCTGGCGAACTCGGTGCTGCCTGGTCGCATCGGCGAGCTGGCGCGGGTTGGGGTTTTGGCGCGGCACCTCCCGGGCGGCAAGGGCATCTGGGCCACGCTCACCGGCACCGTCTTCGCGCACCGGCTGTTCGATCTCTTCCCGGCGGCGCTGCTGCTCCTGTACGTGCTGCAGACGGCGAGGATCCCGCACTGGGCGCTCACGAGCCTGGTGCTGTTCGTCGGCATCGGGGCGACCCTGTTTGCCTTCGCTCTCGCCGGCGCGAAGCGTCACCACCGGGCGCGCCTCGCCGATGCCGACCGGCAGATGCACCGCCTCATCACGATGGCGCGCACGGGCCTCGGCGTGCTCCGTGCGCCCATTCCCGCGATCGGGGCCGCGCTCCTGCAGACGCTCGGGTGGGGTTTCCAGCTCGCCGCGATCTTCGTCGCGATGCGCGGGTTCGGGATCCACGAGTCGCTGCCCGCGGCAGCGCTCGTGCTGGCCTTGATGAACGTCGCGACCGTCTTCCCGCTCTGGCCCGGCAACGTCGGGCTCGTCCAGGCCGCCGTCGCCCTGCCCCTCGTTTCCTACGGCGTCGCGAAGGCACGCGGCTTCGCGTTCGGGATCGGACTGCAGGCGATCGACGTAGGCGTCGGCGTTGGGCTCGGGCTGATCGCCCTGGCCCGCGAAGGCGTGAGCTTCGCGATGGTGCGGCGCATGCCGGAGCCCACCGAGGACGTCGAGGAGGCCGAGCGCGAGTTCGAGGAAGCGGTGCCTGAGACGCGTGCGCGCGCTCGCGTGCCCGGCTAGCCTCAAGGGCGTCCTCTCGTCCACCGAGGCCGCGGCCGCTCTGGCCGCCGGCTTCCGCGACGAGGGCGTCGAGGCCGACGAGTGCCCGATCGCCGACGGCGGCGAGGGGACGGCCGAGGTGCTGTACGCGGCCTTCGGCGGCGAGTGGCACGAGGCCGAGGTGCGCGACCCGCTCGAGCGACCGGTGCGCGCTCGGTGGCTGCTGCTGCCGGACGGGACCGCAGTGGTCGAGGCCGCCGAGGCGCTCGGCCTGGCGCTCGTGGCGGTGCAGGACCGCGACCCGCTGCGCGCCTCGAGCCGCGGGCTCGGCGAGCTGATCGGCGCGGCGCTCGAGGGGAAGCCTCGCGATGTAGTGGTCGCACTCGGCGGGACGGCCACGATGGACGGCGGCGCAGGTCTGCTCGATGCTGTGTCCGCGGTCTCGGTGCCCACTTTTGCGCTCTGCGATGTGCGCTCGCGGTTCCTCGATGCCCCGCGGCTGTACGGGCCGCAGAAGGGTGCCTCGCCCGACGACGTGGTCGAGCTCGAACGGCGGCTTGCGGCAATGCAAGACCTGACCCCGTACGCAGCGCAACCCGGCTCTGGGGCGGCCGGGGGGCTGGGAGCGGCACTCGCATCACTCGGAGCGAAGCTGGTTCCGGGCGCGCGCTGGATTCTGGAGCGCATCGACTTCCGCGCCTACCTGCGGGACGCAAATCTCGCCGTCAGCGGCGAAGGCAAGCTCGACGCGACCACCCTCGAGGGGAAGGCGCCGTGGGAGGCGCGGCGGATGGCGGAGGAGGAGGGAGTGCGTTGCGCGCTCTTCGCCGGGCGCGTCGAGCTCGACGAGCCCGACACGCATGCGCTGAGCGGCGACCCGGCTCGGGCCGTGGAGGATCTGCGGGCGCTCGGCCGAGAGCTAGCCGCCTCGGCCGGTGGCGCGCGCTGAAGACCGAACTACTTCAGGCAGACGGCCCCGAGGTCGAGGTCGGCACCCGGAACCCAGGGGAAGCAGCCGAAGCTCCGCGACGTGAGAACAAGCGCCATGGAGTCGGCGTACACCGCGGCGGGCGGATCGTTTCGCATCAGGTCCGCTTCGAGCTTCGCCCACGACTTGGCTCGTGCTTCGCCCGTCACTCGGTTTGCCGCGTCGATCCGTGACTCGTACCTCGTGTCGTTGAGGAGCGGGAAGAGGTAGCCGGCAGGACCGGGATAGAAGGCGCCCCAGGGGAGCCAGACGACGTCCCACGGTTCCCCCTTCGTCACGAGCTTCTCCACGAGCGTCGGGAACGAGAAGAGCTTCACGTCGACGTCGATGTCGAGCTGCCTCAGGTTCGACTTGAACACCTGTGCGGTCGGGACGCCGAACGTGAAGCTCGCGGAGTAGAGCGTGAGCGTCTTCGGCGGGGGCCGTGCCTCCGCGAGCCACCTCCGCGCCGTCACGGGATCCGGCCCGCCGATCGGGTAGAAGCGCCGGCTCTCGCTCAGAGCCTCCGGGAGCAGGCGATCGGTACGTCTCCCCGTCAGGTAGCCATGTGCCCGGTTGAGGGCATACCTGTCGAGGGCGTAGTTGATCGCTTTCCGGAGCGGAGCCGTGCCGGCGCCCTTGAACGCCGGCGACCTGGTGTTGAACGCGAACATGAAGTTCGAGAGGGTGGGCAGGCGGTGGAACTGACCTCCCGGCCGGTTGATGCCGTACTTCTCCTCGAGGCCACGCACGACCGCGTCCGAGTAGCCGAACACCGGTGTGAAGTCCTGCTCGTTCCGCTCGGTCGCCCTGATTCGCTCTGCGAAGTCGGTCTCGATCGTCCAGACGATGCGGTCCGGGTTCGCCGTTCGGTCACCGCCGTAGTAGGGATTCCGCTCCAGCACCATGCGGCGCTCGCGGACGCGGTCTGCAATGTGGTACGGCCCCGATCCCGGCGGGTCATCGATCCCGGCAGGACTGATCGGCGTCCTCGGCAAGATCGGACAGAAGAACGGCATCGTCAGACGAGCGAGGAAGTCACCCGTCCGCCGCTCCAGTCGGATCCGGAGGCGGTAGGGGCCGAGCACCTGCACGCCCGAGATCGACGCCGACTTCCCTTCCCTGAACGCGTCCGCACCGGTAATCTCTTGGAAGAAGCCGCGCCGCCACGCGGCAGAGTTCATCGTCGGGTTCGCGGTGCGGTTGAATGCGTCCGCGAAGCTCCGAGCGGTTACCGGCACGCGGTTGTCGAAGCGGAACGTCCGCTCGAGCTCGAAGGTGTACGTCCGGCCGTCGCCGGAGACCTCGTAGCTCCGCACGACCTCGGGAACGACGCGCGTCCTGCCGGTCTTGGGGACCGAAACGGTCGTGAACAGCTTCGCGCAGGTCGCGTTCAGGAGCATCCACGAGCCGAGGTTGCCGGCGGCAAGGGCGGGGTCGAGCTCGGGTTCTGCGCCCCACATGAGCCGGAGAGTGCCGCCGCGCCTCGACTCGGCGTCCGGGTCGGCGAAGGCAGCCGATACGAGCAAGGCGACACCCGCGACGAGTGCGAGCAGCAAGACGCCGAGTCTCCGACTCACCGACAGATCCTAGATCAGCTGCCCGGAAAACAGAAAGGCGCGGCTAGCCCCCGGTTGTTCCGGGGCTCGTCCAGATCCGGCCGAAGCGGGCCACGAGGCCGCGCGAGGTCGTGCCGAGCTCGACCTCGTCGACGCGGTTCGTCTCGGGGTCGTAGCGCGAGAGCGAGTCGAGGGCGCTGCTCGCGACCCACACGGCCCCGTCGTCCCCGACGGCTACCGCGCTCGGGCTCTTTCCGATCTCCATGGAGTCGTGGATCGTCACGGTGGCAGGACGGATGCGCCACAGCCGTGCGCTCGATTCGCCCACGAACCACACGGAGTCGCGGCCGACGGCGATCGAGGTGGTCAGCGATGAGTGCACTTCCTCTGGTCCTGACGGCTCTTCGAGCTCGAATCCCGTGCGCGCATCGAGCTTTCTCACGCCGTCGGGGCCACCGAGCCAGACCACGTCGCGATCGACCGCGATCGACGACGAGGCCCCGAGTCCGTCCCTGAGCAGCTTCGGCTTGCCCGTCGCCGGATTGATCCGCGTGAGCTCGCCCTGCCCTCGCTCGAGAGCCCAGACGGCGCCGCCGCCGACCGCGAGCTTGACGGGATCGAGCGAGCGCGAGAACAACGAGTCTCTCTCTTCCAGGGGGATCCGTTGGCGCGTCTCCCCGAGGTCGGGCCCGACCTTGAGCACGCTGAGAAAGCGTCCTTCGTTCATGGCGATCCAGACCGACCCCTCGCCGACCGCCAGCCCGATCGGAATCCCGTCACCCTGGATCGCCTGCGGCGCCGAGACGGCCGCGTTCGTCTCGGGATCGATCCTCGTCAGGGTCTTCCCCGTCGGATCGACCACCCAGACCGAGCCTTCGCCGGCGGCGATGAGAGGCGACCTGAAACCGACCGGGACCTCGCCGACGACCTCCCGTGCGACGGGATCGACGACGCCCACGGATCCGGGGCTGATTCGCCCGCTCGCCTCGTCCGGGCGCAGGACGACGACGCCCGCACCCAACGCGACCGCCGCAAAGGCCGCAACGCCCGCGGCGATCAACGCTCGTCGCGACACGCGCCGCGTCACAGGCGGCGGAACGGGCTCGTCGGGCAGAGAACGAGGGAGCAAGAGCGCCTCGTCCTGCCGCAGGATCGCCGCCTCGAGGTCGCGCAGTTCCTTGCCGGGCTCGAGCCCGAGCTCCTCCTGGAGGACTCGGCGGCCTGCCTGGTACGCGTCGAGTGCGTCGGCCTGCCGGCCCGAGCGGTAGAGGGCGAGCATCAGCTGGCCGCGAAGTCGCTCGCGGTAGGGATGCTCCGCGACCAGCGCTTCGAGCTCGGTCACGAGTCCGGCGTCGCGGCCGAGTGCGAGATCCGCGTCGATTCGTTCTTCGAGCGCTCCCAGGCGGAGCTGCTCGAGCTGTGCGACGGCGGCTGTCGAGAACGGCTCGGTCCGCAGCTCCGGCAGCGGGTCGTCCCGCCAGAGCGTGAGGGCTTCGTGCAGCAAGGTGGCCCGGCGGCCGGGATCGGGGGCTTCGTGCGCCTCCGCGCGTAGCTGTGTGAAGCGATCCAGGTCCAGCGAGCCTGCGTCGACCTCGAGCACGTATCCGGGTGCTTTCGTGCGCAGCGTCGCTCCGTCGCCGCCGAGTGCCTTGCGGAGCCCGGCGACGTAGACCTGGAGCGCCGAGCGCGCCGTGCTCGGGGGCGCGTCGCCCCAGAGGTCGTCGATCAGTCGCTCCGTGGACACGACGCGATTGGCGTTCAGCAGCATGAGCGCGAGCAGGGCGCGCTGCTTGCGTGGACCGAGGTCGAGCTCGACGCCGTCGGAGTACGCCTCGAGTCGTCCGAGCACGTGGAAGCTCAGCCCAACGGGCCTGCTCGGCACTGCGTGCAGCCTCCGAGCCGCGTCCACAAGCCGAGTTTACGCCGCATTTGGCGATTCTTTGGCCGCGTCTAAGGCCGCTCGTCCACGGTCGAGACGCCATGTCGACCCCGCGCCTCCTCCGCGCCCTGCTCTTCGCCTTGGCCGCCCTGGCGGTGGCCGCGGTCGCTGCGATCCCCGCGTCGGCCTCGAAGTCACTGCCCGAGCTCCAGCCTCAGGCGCTCGTGCGGGCGAAGGCGATTCGAACGAACGTGAACGCCCGCTACCTGCGGCTACCCGGTCGCAAACTGGCTGTCACCGAGGTCACGTCGATGGGAGTCGTCGACTCGGTCAGCCTGATCGTCGATCCGATCGAGCTGCCACACGTGGTGGCGGCGGAGAACGGGATCTACTTCGCGCTCTGCACCGTGGGGGCGCGATGCCCGCACCCGCCTCGGTCGGCCGCGTGGCCCGCGACGGCGTTCCGCCCTCGGCGGCAGGCCCTCGAGCTCGCGGTCCGAGCGTTCGCGCAAACCGCCGCGTCGCTCGTCGTGGTGGCGCTTCCGACCTGGTCGCCGACCTGGGTCGTCTTCGAGCGGGACGACCTTTCGAAGGAGGTCGGAGCCGCCGCTGCGCGAGCAGCTCGCCGCCGATCCACGGTACGCCGACGCCAGGCTCCGCGCCGCGGTCGACGAGCTGACCCTCGGGCGCACCTTCGTTCCGCTCGGGATCGAGCCGGTCGTCCCCGGACACGAGACGTTCATGGCGATCGCGCTGTTCGGCTCCTGAACATGGCAGCCTAGATCTTGCCCCGACGACGCTCTAGTGTGGTTCGGGAGCGCGACCATGACAATGCGCGAAAAGCGGCCATCCCTGTGGTTCTTGTTCGTCTGCGTGACGCTGCTCGCGATTGCGGCTCAGACGGGTGCGGCCCGGTCGAACGGGGCGCAGTCTAAGGGCATCTTCCGCATCAGCCTCGCCCCGCAGGCTGGGCTCGACTACATCGACCCAGCGCTTTCGTACACGCCCCCCGGCTGGGCGCTGATCGATACGACGTGCGCACGGCTCATGGCCTATCCGGACAAGCCGCCGCCGGCCGGGTACCGCGCCGCCCCCGAGGTGGCCTCGGCCTTCCCGAAGGTGTCGCGCGACCTCAAGACGTTTACGTTCACGCTCCGCAGCGGCTTTCGATTCAGCGACGGGACGCCCGTTCGCGCGAACGCGTTTGCCCGCGCGATCAACCGCACGCTCGCGCCCGCCATGAACTCCCCCGGCGTCGTGCATGTGCGCGACATCGTCGGCGCCGAGGACGTGCTCGCCGGACGGAGAACCAATGCGCGCGGCGTCGTCGCGCAGGGCAACAAGCTCGTCGTCCGGTTCGTCCGGCCGGCACCTGACTTCCCGACTCGCACGACTCTGCCGTTCTTCTGCGCCGTGCCGCCGACGCTGCCGATCGATCCTGAAGGCGTCCGCATACTTCCTGGCGCGGGCCCCTATTACGTGTCGGAGTACCGGCCGCTCGAGCGGGTCGTGATACGGCGGAACCGCTTCTACCGCGGAAACCGGCCCTACCACGTCGACGGCTTCGACGTCGACCTCCGCGCTGCGTCGTCGCAGGAGATGGTCCAGCGAATCGAGCGGGGCGAAGCGGACTGGGGCTACAACCTCGCCGGCGTCTTCCTCGACCAGTCGCTCGGGCTCGTCGCGAAGTACGGTGTGAACCGCTCACGCTTCTACCTCAAGCCCGGCCTCACGATGCGAATGCTCGCGTTGAACTCGTCGCGGCCGCTCTTCCGCAAGAATCCGCAGCTGCGAAAGGCGGTGAATTTCGCTCTCGATCGCCAGGCGCTCCAGGACATCGGCGGCGGTCCGCAGAGCGGCACCCTCACCGACCAGTACCTCCCGTCGGCCGTGCCGGGGTTCAGCGACGCCCGCGTGTACCCGCTTGCCGACCCGGACGTGCAGAGAGCCCGCGCCCTCGCCGACGGCAACCTGCGCGGCGGCAAGGCTGTGCTCTACACGACGGATTTCTTCCTCCCGCTGGCCGCCGCTCGGCTCGCGAAGCAGCAGCTCGCCGCGATCGGGCTCGAGGTGGACGTGAAGGCGCTTCCCATCCACATCGCGACCGCCGCCTACCTGAAGCGGCTGGCCTCGCCGGGTGAGGCATGGGATCTTGCGCTCGTGCTCTGGACACCGAACCTTCCGGACGCCTACGCGTACATCAACACGCTTCTCGACGGCCAGTACGTCGGGAGCACGAACGTCGCCGGCTTCGCGTCCGCCGACTACGACCGCGTGATGCGACGCGCGGCGCGTGTCCGCGATGCCCGTATGCGTAATCGAACCTACGGCGCGCTCGACGCTCAGCTCGCCCGTGACTCGGCTCCACTCGCCGCGATCAACGTCCTGAACGAGGCGACGTTCGTCTCCGAGCGAGTCGGATGCAAGGTGCTGCGCCCGGCGCTCGATCTGACGGCTGTCTGCCTGAAGTAGCCGCCTTTACGGCGCCTGCGCCGCGACCCAGACGAGTCCGTTTGCCACGGCGACGCCTGCGGGCAATGCGCCGAGCTCGATCGTCTCAGCTTCCTGTCGGGTCGAGGGGTTGACCCGCGACACCGTCCGGGCGGTCGCGTTCGCGACCCAGACGGAACCCGCGCCGACGGCCACTGCGGTCGGCCCGTCCCCGACCCGGATCGGGAGGTTCGACTTCGTCGCCGGGTCGATTCGCATGACCACGTCGTCATGCGTGCTCGCCACCCAGACTGCGCCTTCGCCTGCCGCGATACCGGACGGCGTTCGGCCGACGCCGCGCGTCTCGAGCGGGCCTTGTTCGAGTGTGGAGGGGTCGAACCGCTGAACGGTTGAGTCTCCGGCGTTCGAGACCCAGATCGAGCCGTTGTAGGCAGCCAGTCCTGCCGGGCCCTGGCCGGCGAGGGCCGACTCTCTCGTCCGCAGCGTCGCCGGGTCGATGCGTGCCAACGTCGAGTCCCCGAAGACCGCCCAGACCGAGCCCGCACCTGTCGTCACGCCTGCGCTCGAGTAGTAGATCGCGTTCTCTGTTACCGCGTTCGATCTCGGCGTATAGAACTGGGGATCGACGCGGGTGATTCGTCCGCGCAGCCCGTGCACGACCCAGACGGCGTCCGCGCCGACGGCGATCGCGCTGGGGGTCGCCCCGAGTGGAATCGTTCTCACGACGCGTCGAGTCTTCAGGTCGATGCGGCTGAGCGTCTTGTCGTCGATGTTGCCGACCCACAACGAACCGAGTCCGGCGGCGACCGGACCCGGTCGGGCGCCGACCGGGACGGCCTCCAGGACGCGATTCGTCTCGGTGTCTATGACCGCGACCGAGTTCGGCGGAACCGGGACCGGCGAGGCTTCGTCGCGCGTGAGGATCAGCGCAGCGGCTGTCGCCGCCAGCGCCGCGACGACCGCGACGACGACTGCCGTTCTGCGACTCCGGCGCAAGCGTGGCGCAGGCGCGTGTTCGACATCAGGCGGCTGTTCCGGCGCGGGCATGAGCCCTTCGTCCTGATGCAGGATCGCGGCTTCGAGGTCGCGCAGCTCCTTGCTCGGCTCGAGGCCCAGCTCGTCTTGGAGCACACGGCGGCCCCCCTGGTACGCCTCGAGCGCGTCCGCCTGCCGGCCGGAACGGTAGAGCGCCAGCATCAGCTGGGCCCGTAGCCGCTCGCGGTACGGGTGGTCGGCGACCAGCACATCGAGTTCTGCGACGAGGGCGGCGTGGCGGCCGAGGGCGAGGTCGGCGTCGATCCGCTCCTCGAGCGCAGCCAGCCGCAGCTCTTCGAGTTGCGCCACGGCGGCCACGGAGAACGGCTCCGTTCCGAGCTCGGCGAGAGGCGCATCCCGCCAGAGCGTGAGGGCCTCGTGGAGGAGCTCCGCACGCCGCTCGTCGTCGTCCGTTTCCCGCGCTTCGACTCGAAGCAGGGCGAAGCGTTCGAGGTCGAGCGCCCCCTGCTCGAGCTCGAGCATGTAGCCAGGCGTGCGCGTCACCAGCCGCGCGCCGTCGTTCGCGAGTGCCCTCCGCAGGCCGGCGATGTAGACCTGGAGCGCCGCCCGCGCCGTGCTCGGCGGGGCGTCGCCCCAGAGGTCGTCGATCAGGCGCTCGGTCGGCACGACGCGATTCGCGTTGAGCAGCAGGAGGGCGAGTACGGCCCGCTGCTTTCGGGTGCCCAGGTCGACCTCGACTCCGTCGCGGTACGCCTCGAGCCGCCCCAGCAAGTGGAATCGAAGGCCGTCCGGGCCGCTTGCGACGGCGCCGGACGATCGAGCCGCTTTCATCGGCCGATTCTACGCCGGTTTTGGCGGTGTTTTGGCGGCGTTTCAGGCCGCTCGTCCAGGGTCGGGATGTCGAGCAACCCACCAGGAAGGAGTTCCAGATGTCACCAAGGAAAGCGGTCGCGACACTCGCGTTCGTCGCGCTCGTCATCGTCGTCGCGGCCGGAGCGGCGATCGTTCCGGCCGGCACCGCGTCGAGCCAGCAGTCGTCCGGGAACCAGCTCGCTGGAACCTGGATCGCCACGGTCAACCGCCCGGCGCCGCTGCCGCCGGTCTCGTCGCTGCAGGTCTACACGAAGAACGGCAGCTTCGTCGAGTTCGGGAGCGACGGCTCGGGTGCGGCGCGGTCGCCGCAATTCGGGAGCTGGGAGCGGATCGGAGGTCGGCTCTATGCGGGCAGCGGCACGTTCCTCCGCTACAACCCGCAGACCGGGGCGCACGTGGGGTCGATGAAGATCGACCGAACGCTCCGGTTGTCCAACGACGGCCAGTCGTTTACGACGGTGGCGCACGTGCTGACGCTCGACCTGAGCGGCAACGTCGTCGGGAGCTTCGTGGCCCTCTCGAGCGGCGTGCGGATGCAGGTCGAACGGATCGCAGAAGAGCCCTAGACCGGGCCGACGCGTGCTTCCGATCGAAAGGCCCCGTTCGCGGGGCCTTTCGTTAGCCGCTCGAGCGGCCTTCGGCCTCGCGGAGGCGCACGGCCATCGTCTTCAGGAGCTTCCACGCGATGCTGGCGTTGGACTCCACCAGCGGCCGGAACTCCCAAGAGGTCAGGCCGTACACCTTCAGCTCCGAGTCGGCTGTGACCGAGGCCGTGCGCATGCCGTCGTCGATCAGCGCGATCTCGCCGAAGTAGTCGCCGGGCCCGAGCGTGGCGCGCTCCTCGCCGCCCTGCGACACCTTCGCGGTGCCCTCGGCGATGACGAAGAAGCCGATGCCGGTCTGACCTTCGGCCGCGATCGTCTGGCCGGGGTTGAAGGTGCGCTCCTTCATCGAGCTGGCGACTCCCTGCAGCTCCCGCCGATCGAGATCGGCGAAGAGGGGGACGCCATGGACGAGTTCCGTTGGTGCGCTCATGTGCGGCGGGATTCTAAGCAGGTTCCTGCTTGCGCGCCAGCTCCTCGATCTTTCCGTGCGCCGCGTCGAGCTGTTGGCGGCAGAACTTGTAGAGCTCCTCGCCCCGCTCCCAGAGCTTGATCGTCTCGTCCAGGGGAGCCTGCCCGGTCTCGAGGCGCTCGACGATCTGCTCGAGCTCCCGTTGGGCGCTCTCGAACGTCTGCTCCGTCACGTACGGACATCCTCCACGCGCGCGCCGAAGCCGCCCTCGGCCAGCTCGACCTCCACGTGTGCGCCGGGCTCGAGGCCGTCCGAGCTGCGCAGGATCCGTTCGCCGGCGCGCACGATCGAGTAGCCGCGCTCGAGGGTCGCGTGCGGGGCCAGCGCGCGCAGCTTGCCGCCGGACTGCGCGAGCCTCGCGGCGCGTCGCTCGAGGATCAGCGCCGGTGCGCGGCGCAGGCGTTCGTGGGTGCGTTCGAGCCGCTCGCGGTCGCGCTGGACGACGAGGCCGGGTGCGCGCCGCAGCCGCTCCCGCGTGCGCTCGAGGCGCTCGGCGTCGCGTTCGACCGTGCGCACGGCGCCGCGGGCCAGGCCCGCGCGGGCACGATCGAGGCGCTCGACCAGCTCGTCGGCGTCGGGAACGACGAGGCGGGCCGCGACGCTCGGCGTGGACGCGCGCACGTCTGCGGCGAGGTCGCACAGGGGCGTGTCCTGCTCGTGGCCGACCGCGGACACCACCGGCACGCGACAGCCGGCGACTGCACGGACGAGTCGCTCGTCGCTGAAGGGGAGGAGGTCCTCGAAGCTGCCGCCGCCGCGGGAGAGGACGATCACATCGAGGTCGGGCTCCCTGCAGAGCGCAGCGAGCGCATCGATCATCGCGCCGGCCGCGTACGGGCCCTGGACGTACGTCTCGGCGACCAGCACGCGTGCGGGCGGGAATCTCGTCTGGATCGCCGTCAGGACGTCGCGCTTCGCCGCTGCGTCGTTTCCGGTCACCAGACCGACGCGACGGGGGAAGACCGGCAGCCGGCGCTTCCGCTCGGGCGCGAACAGTCCCTCCTCGGCCAGCTTCGCCTTCAGCCGTTCCAGCGCGGCGAGGTGGTCGCCCAGGCCGAAGTGCTCGATCGAGAGCGCGCGCAGGCTGAAGTCGCCCTTGGCCTCGAACAGCTCGGGCCGCCCGTAGACGTGAACGCGGCGACCGTTCTCGAGCCCGAGCTTGAGCGCGTCGAAGCGACCGCGGCCCATCGTCACGCGCAGGCACGCGCCGTCGTTCGGGTCCTTGAGCGTGAAGAAGACGGTCTGCCAGCGGTCCTGGCGCTTGAGCTCGGTGACCTCGCCTTCGATCCAGAGCGTCGGCAGCCGCGAAAGCCAGTCGGCCACGCCGCGGTTGAACGCGGAGACCGAATAGACCTTGCGATCGCCGTACTCGAGCGCCTCGACCTTCACGCGCCCCAGACTAGCGCCGCGCTACAGCAGGATCTCGGCCGCGGTCTTGTGCGTGCAGCCCAGGTCGACGAGCTCGACCGCGCGGTGCAGATCGGCATCGCTCTGGGCGATGCGCTCGGCCAGCGGGAGTGGGTAGCCGGCCTCGATCAGCACGTGCAGCCGCCAGCTGGCGACCTTTTCGCGCTCTGTCTGCCAGTGCTCCGCAAGCTCTGTCATTTCCGCAGCCATTTCGGGTCTCTGGTTCGTCCTTCCGTAGACGATCCCTCCCGATCGAAGTTTGAACGCATGTGCGCAAGGTGCGCATGGGCCAAACGGACTATCTCTAGGGGACCGCGGGTCACAGCCGCAGCGGGCCCGGCGGCGACCGCCGGGCCCGCTGGGCAAAGGACCCGCTACGGGATGAACGCGAGATCCTCGGGGACGATCGAGGTCGGCGTCTCGAAGATCGGCCCTGCGGGACCGTCCGGGTCGATCGTCGTGGCCCCGTCGCTGGCGAAGAACGTGGCGATCTGCTGCTGTGCCGCGAACGCGAACGGCGCGGCGCCGGGCCCGCCGACGTTGGTGATGAACGCGTGCGGGTTCTTGCCGAGCGTCGCGTTCGCCGCGAACGCGAGATCGTGGCGGTACAGCGTCGCACGGTCGGCACAGCCGCAGGCGCGCAGGATCGCCGACGTGGTCGGATTGGGCACTGTCTGGTCGCCCCTGGCGAACTGGAAGATGACCGGCCGCTCGAGGTACGGCGCGTACGCGGCCGGATTCGCCGCCTGCTGCGCCCACTCGGTCCGGTCGATCAGCTCCTGGATCGCCGACTCGTCCGCGGACGCCGTGACCGGCGGGAGCCCGCGCAGCGGGATGTTCTCGTGGAAGCTGTTGAGCAACGGCGGGTTCGGGACGGCGTTGTAGAGCTGAGGCGTCCGGCTCAGGAGCGAGAGGCCGACGAGGCACGGAAGCTCGGGGACAGGCGCGCAATCTCGATGATCGGCCCGCCCGCAACGTTCGGGACGCCGGCGCGGATGTTCGGCTCGAGGCCGAGAAGCTGGGTCCCGTAGATGCCGCCGAAGGACTGGCCGGCGTAGTAGATGCGCGAGCTGCTGAGGTCGTCGGCGCCGTTGCCGTCCACGTCGACGCCGCCCTGGAGCACCTTGACGAGCTGCATCAGGTCGATCGTCGTCTGGCGCAGGCCGTCGCGGTTGCCGATCAGCGTGTTCGGCGGGGCCGCATTGACGCCCTCGGTCGAGTCGATCGAACCGTTGCCGTCCTGGTCGATCCCGCGGCCGCCGAGCGGAAGCGTGACCGGCGGCAGGCCGACGCGGGTGACGGTGTACGTGCCGAGCGCCCCGCCGCCGTGGCCGACGACGTTGACCGCCACCATCGCGATGCCGTTGCGCGCCAGCGTGCCCGCGACGGCGGGTGGCGCGCCGTTCTTCCAGTCCGTGAATCCGTGCCCGAAGATGGCGACGGGCCAACCACCCGCCGGCGCCGCGCCGGCAGGCAGGAACACGGAGAACTGGACGGTGTTCGCGCCCTGGGCGGCCGGCGTTCCCGTCGCCGTGCCGACAGCGGGAATGACCTTGCCGGCCGTCTCGTAGTCCGGCGAGACATAGGAGCCGAAGCCCACGGTGCCGACGCCGGCCAGAAGCGGGAGGAAGAGCCCACCCGTGGAGAACGCCGGCGCGGTCGAGATCTGTCGCTGCCACGTGATCGAGGACACGGACGAGAGCGGGAAGACGGTTCGCTCGCCGCTCGCACCGAGCAGGAAGCTCGCCTCGCCGCCGGGCAGCTGCTGCCGGATCTTGCGGGAGACGGCGCGGATCGACTGCGTCGTGAAGAGGCTCACTGCCGCGATGTCGTTCCTGTTCGCGCCGCCGGCCATTGCCATCGGCAGCGCATCCAGGAGCGCCTTGCGGTAGGCCTTGACGGCCCGGTCCTTCGTCTGGCCGTAGTTGAGGTCGTGCCGGAAGTCGGTGGCGTCGAGCTCCGCGCCGCCGGCGCCGCGCACGCCGCGGGTCAGGACGAGCAGATAGGTGGTCGCTTCGGCGAGCTGCTCGTCGCTCTCGACGTGGAGCGTGTTCGCGCCCGGCTCCCAGACGGTCTGGTTCGTCCCCACGACCTGGCCGCCAGGCCCGACGAGGAAGAGCGTGCGCTTCGAGATCGTGGAGACGTCGATCGGGCCGCTGAACGGGATCGAGATCCGCGGCTGGATGTTGAAGCCGTCGAGCTGATTCAGCACGGTGATGTCCGCGCAGTCGCTCGGACGTGCACTGCAATCGGGCCGTACCAGGTCGACGCGCAGGCCCGTGGCCTGCGTCGCGTCCGGCTCGGTATACAGGTTCGTCGGGAACGGCAGGCCGGCTCGTACGCCAGCGAAGACCGTTTCCGGGAAGACGAGTGCGATGGCCACCGCGAGCAGCGCTGCACGGGCGATCATTGGCACGGAAACCTCCTTGGGACTGTTCGCAAGCCTCAGTGGCTTGGGCGCACCTCGCGGCTGGCAGAGCCGTTGTGGGGCTCCGTAGCCGCGACGCCGCTCGCCTTGGTCTCGGCCTCCGGCTCGGCTTCGGGATCTGCCTTGGCCGTTTCGGCGGGTTCCGGGGGCGGGAACCGCACGTCTGCTTCATGCTGCCGTCTCCTCGACCCGCGCTGTGATCTCGCGCAGGTCGCCCAGGAGATCACGGCGCTCCGCCCGGATGGTCTCGGTGTCAGCGTGGAGCTCACGCATACGCGCCTCCGCCTCTTCGCGGAGAGCACTGATCTCTTCCCGCGCGCGCTGACGTTCGTCCGCCGCCTCCTTGCTCGCTCGAGCGAGCGTTTTCTCCGCCTCCGCTTTCGCATCGCCGCGGATTGCGTCCGCCTCGCTCTTCGCCTTGGCGACGGTGTCCTCCGCCTCGTGGTTCGCGTCGGCAACTGTCTTCTCCGCCTCGCGGTTCGCGCTCGTCGTGCGCTCTTCCGCTTTCTTCCGCGCGTCGACGGTTATCGCTTCCGCGGTCTCACCGGCCTGCTCGAGGATGCCGCTGGTCTTCTCCCCCAGTTGCTCGAGCGCTCGCCTGACCGCCGTCTCCGGTGAGCGAGTTGCCTCGAGATCCGCGACCAGGAGAGTGACTTGGGCGACGTACGAATCGACGGCTCGGCGATCGTAGCCCCGCAGCGAAACCGGGAAGGAGACGTCCCGTAAGTCCGGCGGACCGGTCCGAGACTCATCGGAGACTCCACCCTCGGCCGGCGAGCCGGTTGACCCACTCTCGCTCTGGTCAGGCTCGGAAGCCTCGCCACTGACCACAGCCGCGAGTATGACTGGAGGTGGACGCCCTTGTCGCAACGGCCGGCCGGGCGATTGGCGCGCGCTCGTGCTCGCTTCGTGTGAAGGCTGATCCGAGCGACCTCACGAAGCTGATCGCTCGGCGCCTGTAGCCGCCTCCCGCCGCGTCGTGGCATCGCCCTCGTCATGCACATCGACGGTTGTTCCGCCTCCGTGCTCACCCACATCGGCCGATTCGAGCGGCAATCGGGCGGCTGCATTGGTTGCTGCCGTTGCGAGCCGCGCCGCAATCTGGCGGACGTCATCGAGCAGTGCACGGCGTTTCTCCCGGATGGCCTCGGTGTCGGTGTGGAACTCGCGCGCCCATGCCTCCGCCTTTGCCCGAATAGCGGCGATCTCGTCCCGTGAGCGCTGGAGCCCCTCTTCCGCCTCCTTGCGCGCACGTTCGAGGATCTTGTCGGCCTCGGTCGTTGCCTTCGCAACGTGCTTGTCCGCCTGGGCTTTGGCACGGTCAGCTTGAGTGCTTGCGTTCACGACGATGTCGGCCGCCTCGGCTTTCGCTCGAGCGGTGATCTCGTGCGCTTCCTGCCGCGCGACGGCGGTGATCTGCTCCGCCGTGTCCCGCGCACTCTGGAGGATGCTGCTCGTCTCTTCCTCAGCCCGGTCGAGTGCATGCCTGACCGCGGACTCCGGAGAACGAGTCGCCTCGAGCTCCGCGATGAACCGATTGACGCGGGCGATGTAGACGTCGACGGCATCGGCGGTCGTAGCCGCGAACCGACGCCGGGAAGGAGACGTTGCGGAGCTCCGCGGGTACGCGTCGTCGCTCTCTCACCCGTCGGCCCTGCTCCGGCGCGGCGGGTCGCGGTTGGCCTTGCCCGTAGCCGGTTCGAGAAACTCGCTCCTGACCACGGCCACGAGTATGACCGCAGCGACTTTGCGCTGCACGTCCTCGACGATCGGGCTTTCGCCGCTTGTGGCGCCCTCGGCTATCTGCGCGTCAGGCGGTCCTCGAGCGCAGCTGCCGTCTCGTCGACTCGGCGACTGAGCTCGGCCAACCGCGTCTCGAGCACCTCACGCTCAGTCTCGCCTTCCGAGGCCAGCGACTCCATGCGGGCCTTCACGTCCTGCTCGACATCGAGTAGCCGCCGTTCCAGTGCGTCGAGGAACTCGTCGCGCTGGCGTTCGAGAGTGGCGGTAATGAGCGCGAGCTTCTTCTCCAGGCGTGACGCGCCGGCATCGCCCGCGTGCGCGAGTTGCTCAGCGAGCACCGTCTCCGCCTCACGCGCGAACTGCTGCACCGCTCGGTCGAGCTCGCGGCCGAGCCGGCGGGCAGCGTCCTCCCGGGCAGCCTTGACCGTGCTCTCGAACTGGACAGCCGCCGCCTCTGCGAAGCGCTCGGACGCGCGCTCGACGACCCGCTCCAGCTTCTCGGTCTGGCGCCGCTCCACGTCGGCGAACGACGCCTGGATCCGGCCCGCTGCCTCACTCTCCTCACGGGCCATTCCCTCGGCGACGGCGTGCTCACGGTTCGAGAGGCGCTCGGCGAGCTCGCGCAGGGCGCGGCGCCGTTCGGCCGCGTGTGAGTCCAGCTCGCCCGTCGCGGAAGCGACCGACGCCGCGACGGCTTGCTCGAACTCGGTCCGGAGTCGCGCCAGGTCCGCCTTCTGTTCGTCGCTGGCTGCAGCCAGGCGTTGTCCCTCGGCCGCGAGTCTGGCGTCGAGCTTGGTCACGAGCTCCTTCTGACGCTCGCCCAGGCGGGTCACCTGCTCCGAGAGCGTCGCCTGCGTCCGGTCCAGATCGTCACGCCAGCTGCGGATCCGCTCCTCGACCTGGCGCTGCACGCCGGCGAGCGCTTCGGCGAGCTTGGCGCCCGCCTCGCGCTCGCGCTCGACGACGACGGCGCGGCGGTCGGCCGCGATGCGACGTTCCTCTTCGGCGAGAGTCGACAGCGAGTCGGCTCGCGCGCGGCTGAGCATCCGGTCGAGCTCGGTCGCGCGCAGCTGCACCTCGCGGGCGACCAGCTGGTCGAGCTCGGCGCGCGCCTCGGCCAGGGAGCGCTCGACGTTCCGCGCCCGCTCGGTGCCCTTGCGCAGCGCGATCCAGCCGACCGCGGCGAACACGATCGCGGCCAGGAGGATGCCGCCGGCGATTGCGAGCTCCATCGCCGGAGGATGGTACTCAGGTGTGGACTGCGAGCAGCGCCGCCGCCAGGGCGATCGTCGCCAGCGTCAGCGCGCGTAGCGCGAGCTCCGGCGTCTGCACCAGCGTGGCTGCGGTTAGCGGCTCCTCGCGTCCGTCTCTGTAGCGGATCGACCCTTCGACGGCGAGCACGCGCCGGCGCACGGTGCGCACCTGCGTGGACAGGTGCCGCTGAGCGAGGCTGAGCAGGAGCGCTGCGGCGGCGGCGAGCACGGCTTCGGCGTCGATCCGCTCGGCCGTGACGAAGTACCCGGTCAATACCGGGAACGCGCCCCAAGCGATTCCGAACCACAGATCGGAGTGGAAGCGGCCGCCGAAGAGCTCGAGGTTGTAGGCGGGGACGAGGAAGCCGCCGATCGCGACGAAGAGGAGGAGCCAGAGCGTCCAGGCGAGAGCGGCTGCGATGCCGATCGCGAGCGCGCCCGCCAGCGAGACGACCGCGAGCGCGACGAGCACGTTCCTGGGAATCGCGGTTCCGAGCGGCCGGCCGCGCAGCTCGTCCAGGGCATGCGCGGCCACGCCGAGGGCGAGGAAGAACGAAGCCAGCGCGGCGAGCAGCCGATCGCCGTGGAGCTCGGGGGCGAGGGCGCAGCCGATGACGACGTAGCTCAGGTGCCAGGCCGTGTACGGGAGGTGCAGCAGGGTGACGTAGTCCCGCCAGCCCCCACGCTCGAGCGCGTAGAAGGCCGGCCGGGACTCCGTGGTCATGCCCTGCCGCCCCAGATCACGATGCCGCCGCCGAGGCTGAGCCGGCGATAGCGGACGTCGCCGACCCCAGCCGCTCGCCACAGGTCGAGCAACTCGGGGAGTGGGGTGCGGTCGTAGAAGCCGCGGATGCTCGGGCCGAGGAAGCGTCCGACTTCGTGCCAGCCCGGTGAGACGAGGCGGCCGGCCAGCGGCAGGCCGACGCGCACGTACAGCTCCCAGGCCGCACGGGGCAGCGGTCCCGGCGGAACGCCGAACTCGAGCGACGCGATCGTGCCGCCGGGCCGGACCACACGCGCGAGCTCGGCGAGGGCGGCGGCGGGATCGTCGACGTAGCGGAGGAGATAGGTGAAGGTGAGCGCGTCGAACGAGCCGTCCGCGAACGGGAGCTCCTCGGCGCGCCCCTGGACGAGCTCGATCCGCTCGGCGAGCCCGGCGTGGGCGGCCCGGGCGCGGCCCTCGGCCAGCATCTCGGGGCTCTGGTCGAGACCGGTGACGGAGCAGCCGTGACGGCGTACGAGCTCGATCGCGACGGCGGCTGTTCCCGAGGCCACGTCCAGCACACGGTCGTCCTCGCCGACGGCGATCCGCGAAACAAGAAAGCGCCGCCAGCGCGGGTCCTGACCGAACGAGAGGAGCGAGGCGTACCGGTCGTAGGTCGGTCCGAGCGGCGCGAACAGTTCGCGGGCGGTGACTGCCACGACCACGAACTCTAAGCTGGCTCGGTGGCTCTCCAGGACGAGCTCGAGCAGATCGCCCGGAGCGCTGCGGAGTACGCCGACGAAGGCGAGCAGGTTGTGGCCGTCATTCCCGCCGACTCCGAAGGCGCTCGCGTCTATCTCGTTGCGTTCGGCGAGCCCGCTGCCAAGCCGTCCAGCTGGCTGCTGCTCGACGCCGCAGCGAGGCCGGTCGACGATCGCCCCGCGGTCCGCGACGCCGTTTCCCTGGTGGCGCTCTGCGAGGTGGCGGAGGAGAGTGCGGGCGGCGGTGAGCTCGACGAGCTTCGGTCTCGGCTCGTCGGCCTTCGTTTGACCGAGAACCCGGCTGGCCTCGACGACGCCGTGGCTGCCGTCGACGAGCTGGAGCGGGCAATCGGCACGCCGCCGCGGGTCGCGTCGCTCGAGTACCTCGAGAGCGTGGGCACGGCCGTCCGCAATCTCGAGGCCGCGCTCGGAGATGGGCTGGGCTCGCCGTTCGCCGCCGCCATGAAGAGTGCTGCCGGCGCGATCGAGCAGTTGACGACCGACGTCGAGGCGAACTACAAGGTGCCTCTGACGTGAGCGAACTTCCGGGGCTCAGGGTCGCCGACGACGAGCGGGAGCGCGCGGTCACCGAGCTTCGCGAGCACGCCGTCGCCGGCCGGCTCACGCTCGAGGAGTTCTCCGAGCGCGTCGACCAGGCGTATGCCGCGCGCACGCGCAAGGAGCTCGACGTCGTGCTCCGAGAGCTTCCGGTTGCACCGGCGATCCCGGCGCGCACGCGGCGCTTCGGCCTGTCCGTGATGGGCGGGATGAACTGGCGAGGCCGCTGGCGGATGCCCGAGCAGAGCACGGTCGTGACGCTGATGGGCGGCGCGCATATCGACCTGCGCGGCGCGCAGATCGAGTCGCCGGAGGTGACGCTCCGGGTGTTGGCGATCATGGGCGGCGCCCACGTGACGCTGCCGGCCAACGTCGAGGCCGACGTCGGCGGCTTCGCGCTCATGGGCGGCCACAGCGATCTGACCCGAGATCCGCGCCATCCGGCCGCTCGGGTCCGGATCCGTGCGTACGCGCTGATGGGCGGCGTCAGCGTGCGAACAGCGCGCACATCGCTGCCGCAGAAGAGGGACGACTGATGGGTATCCTCGTGGCATGAGTGAAGGTATGGGCTTTCCGTTCGGGGGCGACCCGGACGACCTGATCAAGGGCCTCCAGGAGTTCGCGGCTCGGCAGGCAGAGTCGGTGCAGGAAGCGCAGCGCGAGCAGTTCGCCACGTTGACGCTCAACACCGCCGTCGCGCTGACCGCGGCGGCGCTGCAGCAGGTGAACGCCGCGGGTGGGGCAGACGAGCAGGCGGTCGCGCTTCGCGACGCCATGCGTGTGCTGTTCCCCGAAGCCGTGGCGCTCGTCAGCGCAGCCCGCCAGGGCTTCATGCGCGAGACCTAGGCCAACGACAACTAAGGAGGGCTTGGCGAAACGGCGCTGAGCCGTCGGGCCGCGCTGCTCGCCCCGAGGCCGCGTCATCGGTCGTGCCCGTATAGCTGCGCATACGAACACTCCCTGCGTCCTTGCCTCGGAACGACCATCCCACCCCGACAACGAAGCGACGTCCCGCCAAACCCTCCTAGACTCCGCTCCGGTGGCTCTGTTCGACCGCGCGATCGTCAGCGTCCTTCCGGCTATGCCCAAAGGGGTCGTGCGACGGATCTCCTCGCGCTACATCGCCGGCATCGATATCGGCGACGCCTTGCGCGTCGTCGCGGCGCTCAACGACGAGCAGAAGCTGGCGACGATCGACGTCCTCGGCGAGGAGATCAGGAGCGCCGACGAGGCCGACGCGATCGTCCGCGCCTATCACGACGTCTTCGAGGCGATCAAGACGCAGGGCCTGGACTCGAACGTCAGCGTCAAGCCGACCGCACTGGGGCTGACGCTCGGGTACGACGTCGCGCGGCGCAACCTCGAGACCGTGGTGCGGCACGCCTGCGAGATCGGCAACTTCGTGCGCATCGACATGGAGGACTCGACCACCACCGACGACACGTTGCGGATGTACCGCGAGCTGCGCGAGGCGGGGCTGGCGAACCTCGGAGTCGTGCTGCAGGCACGGCTCAGGCGGACGCTCGACGACGTCGAGGCGCTCGCCGACCTGACTCCGAACGTTCGGCTCTGCAAGGGGATTTACCTGGAGCCCTCCGAGCTTGCCTTCCAGGAGTTCGACGAGGTGCGCGACAACTACGTCGAGACGCTCGGCGCGCTGCTGGAGGCCGGTTTCTACGTGGGGATCGCGACGCACGACGAGTGGCTGATCGACGAGGGCAAGCGACTCGTCGAGGAGCACGGGCTCGCGCGCGACGAGTACGAGTTCCAGATGCTGCTCGGCGTGCGGAAGCGCCTCGGCGACGACCTCGTGGCGGCGGGCCATCGCGTGCGGATCTACGTCCCCTACGGCGAGCACTGGTACGCGTACTCGCTTCGACGCCTGCAGGAGAATCCGAAGATCGCGGGGTACATCGCGGCCGACACGATCGGCCGGCTCGTCCCGGGACGAAACGGCTCTTGAAGCCGCCCCTGCGCCCGAGTACGCTCGGGTGGCGGGGATGCAGACTCGACAGAGCGAGCAGCAGGCACCAGCCTCCGCCCGTGGTGAGAACTCGACCGTTGACGTTCCGCCGCAGGTCGGACAGGTGCTCGCGCTCCAGACGAGTGCCGGCAACGCCGCGACCGCTCGGATGATCCAGCGCTGGAGCGTCCTGCCGGACTGGATGCCCACTCCGACCGACCCGCTGGCCGGCATCTTCGAAGGGGCCATGCAGACGAACCGCGCGATGGCCGACCGCATCACGGTCAACCCGTACTTCCGCCAGAAGCTGATCGAGTACTCCGCGGCAAATCCGGCCGATGGCGTGATGTTGCTGCCGGCGCTCGCCCGGGGCCCGAAGTTCTACAAGGGTGGCTGGATCCTCGACGTGCAGACGGGCGCCAAGGCGATGACGCTCGACACCTACATCTTCGTCCGCGGCGAGCTCGACCTCGACACGTACATCCACGAGCTGGTGCACGTGACCCAGTACGCGGCGTTAGGGCGGTCGGCGTTCCTCGCCAGCTACTTCGGCCTGAGCGCGGCGACGATCGCGAAGCGGTTCGTCATGCGTGAGCCGCTGAACATGATGGAAAGCAGTCCGCACGAGATGCAGGCGTACAACCTCGCCGAGCGATTCATGGCTTGGTGGGGTCACAACGCTTAGGGCCGCATAGCTTACGGAGCTCCTCGAGCGGACGACCGGCCGATTCGATTCTGCATCGTTGCCCGCACCTACGGACCCGAGTACGCTCGATGTGGCGTGACGCTGGTACGAGAACGACAGGTGCGCGAACGCGATCCGATCCCGGAGCCAGCCCGCCTCGCACCGGAGTTTGTGCGTCCGGAGGAGCGCATCCTGGCGTTGCAGAGGACCGCCGGGAACGCGGCGGTCGGGCGCGTCCTTCAGCGAGACTGGTACGACTACATCCCGACGCCGTGGAATCCTCTTGGGCCGGTCGGGGAGCTCACGGGGATCAAGTTTCCGGGCATCGGATCGATTGCTGATCCGCTATCGGGCCCCTTCGAGGTGGCGATCCAAACGAACCGGGCGATGGCCGACCGGATCTCGGTTCCTGACAAGTACAAAGAGAAGCTCCTCGAGTACGCCCAGGACTCTGTGATCGATGGGGCCATCCTCGTCAAGGCGCTCACGCATTCGCCTCGCTTCTACAAAGGCGGCTGGATCCTCGACGTGCAGTCCGGCGCGAAGGCCATGACGCTCGACAACTACGTTTTCGTCAACGGCGAGCTCAGGATCCAGGACTACATCCACGAGCTCGTCCACGTCACCCAGTACGGCGTCCTGGGACGCACGAAGTTTCTCACCAGCTACTTCGGGCTCAGCGCGCTGACGATCGCCAAGCGCCTCGTCATGCGCGAGGACCTCGACATGATGGACAGCAGCCCGCACGAGATGCAGGCGTACAACCTCGAGAAGCGCTTCTTGGACTGGTACGCGACCCACAAGTAGAGTCGTCCGCTCAAGCCGGTAGCGAGAAGCCGCCGTCGACGACGATCGTCTGGCCGACGATCATCTTCGCCTGCGGGGAGGCGAGGAAGAGCACCGCGTCGGCGATGTCCTGCGGCTCGACCATGCGGCCTGCAGGGGTGCGCTCGCGGCCTGCCTTCAGCATCTCCTCGCGGTTGGGGAAGTGCGCCAGGGCGCCCGTCTCCACGACCCCGCCCGAGACGGCGTTGACGCGGATCCCGCGCGGGGCGAGCTCGACGCCGAGGTAGCGGACGAGAGCCTCGAGCGCCGCCTTCGACGTGCCGACCAGGACGTAGTTCTCGAGCACGCGCTGGGCGCCGAGGCTGGACACCGCGACGATTGCGGAGCCTTCGGGCATCGAGGGAGCGGCGGCACGCGTGAGCGAGAGCAGCGAGCGTGCGTTGGCGTTCAGCGTCCAGTCCCAGTGCTTGTCCTCGGTCTCGAGCGCCGGCCGGATCACGCCGGTCGCCGCGCTGTGGACGATGACGTCGAGCGGCCCCAGCTCCCCGACCTCGCGGGCGACGCGCTCGGACGAGACGTTCCCGCGGACGAGCACGGCCTCGGCGCCGCGCTTCGTCAGCTCGGCGGCAGTCTCCTCGGCCGCTCGGTCGTTTCGCAGATACCCGATCGCGACCTTCGCGGCTCCCTCGTCGGCGAAGCGCAGCGCGATCTCGCGGCCGATCCCTCGTGAGCCGCCGCTCACGAAGACCGACCGGCCCTGGTGGCTCACGCTCGACGGGACGGCAGAGGCTCGTCGGCGGGCGCGGCGCTCGGGATCGTCTCCCAGCCGGGCCGGTCCTTGGGCTCGCGCTCGCCCTCCTCCGCCTTCGAGGACGCGTGGCCGAGCCGGTCGAGGTACTCCATCCTCTCCTCGCCGTAGCGGCGCGCAGGATGGTCGGGCGGCAGAT
The DNA here is from genome assembly GCA_963738205.1 of uncultured Actinomycetes bacterium. Lineage (GTDB taxonomy): Bacteria > Actinomycetota > Thermoleophilia > Gaiellales > Gaiellaceae > DATFQE01. The sequence continues at coordinate 1,393,814 of CAVTVQ010000006.1, read as the reverse complement.
CCTCGATCAGCTCGCGCACGCGCGCGCGAAGCTGGTAGGCGAAGTGCGGCGTCGCCGGCCCGACGACCTCGTCGATGGCTTCCATGATCGGATCTCGGCTCACGGCGCGGAGGTTACTAGCCTCTTCCTGGTGATCGAGCGTCTCAGCGGGCTCCTGGGAACGGAGGTGCGGGCGCTCACGCGCGTGGAGAGCTCCGGCTACACCGTGGGGTTCCACGCCATCGCCGAGCTGGCTGACGGCTCGACCGCGTTCGTGAAGGCGGCGACCGAGTCCGTCACGGCAGGGTTCATCCGCGACGAGCAGCGGGTCTTCGGCGCGCTCAGCGGCCCCTTCATGCCGGCGCTGCTTGCCATGGACGCGGGCGACCCACCGCTGCTCGTGCTGGAGGATCTGCGGGCCGCGCAGTGGCCGCCGCCCTGGGACGACTCGAAGATCGACGCGGTCCTGGAGACGCTGGCTGCGGTCGCCGCCACGACTTCTCCCCCGATGCTGCCTGCGATCGATGTGCATCGGGACGACCTCGTTCTCGGCTGGCGCGAGATCGAGGACGATCCAGCGCCGTTCCTGTCCCTCGGTGTCTGCTCTCCGGAGTGGCTGGAGGACGCCCTCCTGGCGTTCCGCAAGGCCAGCGAGACGGCCCCGATCGAGGGCGACGCCTCCTGCATCTCGACGTCCGCAGCGACAACCTGTGCATCGCCGAGCGCGGAGCAGTGCTCGTCGACTGGAACCACGCGAGCGTCGGCAATCCCGAGCTCGACGTCGCTGCCTGGCTGCCGTCGCTACGGCTCGAGGGCGGACCGGAGCCGGACGAGATCCTGCCAGGAGCGCCGGGCTTCGCGGCGCTGCTCGCGGGCTTCTTCGGCTGTCGCGCGGGGCTGCCCGCGCCGCCCACGGCGCCGCACGTCCGCTCCTTCCAGCTCGCCCAGCTTCGAGTCGCGCTGCCCTGGGCAGCGCGTGAGCTTGGCCTGCGTCCGCCCGGGTAGATTTCGAAAGTGACAGCAATACGCGCGTGGATGCGGCGGCAGCCGCCCGGATACCGGCTTACCTTCGGGCGGATCCTCGCCATCTACTCCGGCCTGATGGCGGCGTTGTTGCTCGCCTCGCTCGACCAGACGATCGTCGCGACGGCGTTGCCGCGGGTCGTCTCGGACCTCGGCGGCCTCGGCCTGTACTCGTGGGTCTTCACGGCCTACGTGCTCGCGATGACCGTGACCGTGCCGCTGTACGGGAAGCTCGGCGACATCTACGGCTCGAAGCCGCTCTTCGTCTTCGCGATCGGGATCTTCGTGCTCGGCTCGGTGCTCTGCGGTCTCGCGTGGGGGATGCCCGAGCTGATCGCGTTCCGGGCCGTCCAGGGCATCGGCGCCGGCGGCCTGTTCGCGCTCACGCACGCGACGATCGGCCGGATCGTCCCCCCGAGGGCCCGCGGCCGCTGGCAGGGGCTGATCGGCGTCACCTTCGCGATCGGCTCGATCGCCGGGCCTGCGATCGGCGGCGTGATCGTCGACAACGCCAGCTGGCGCTGGATCTTCTTCGTCAACGTCCCGGTCGGCGCGCTGGCGCTCACCGTGATCGCGCTGACAATGCCGAGGCGGGCGCCGCGGCTGCACCACTCCGTGGACTACCGCGGGGCCGCGCTGCTGGCCGGCGGGATCGGCGCGCTGATGCTCGGGCTGAGCTGGGGCGGGCACCAGTACGCCTGGGACTCGCCACAGGTTCTGGGAGCGCTGGCGCTGTCGGCACTGCTCCTCGCTGCCTTCGGGTTGGTCGAGCGGCGTGTGCGGGAGCCGATCCTGCCCTTCGAGCTCCTGCGACGCTCCACGGTCGCGGCCGGCATTCTCGCCACCGGCCTCGCGGGAATGGCGATGTTCGGGGTGATTGCGTTCGTGCCGCTGTTCGTCCAGGGGGTGATCGGCTCGTCGGCCACGTCGTCCGGCGCCGTCCTGACGCCTTTCATGCTCGCCGTCGTCGTGACGAGCATCCTCTCGGGCCAGTGGATCTCGTGGAAGGGGCGCTACAAGCCGAACGCCGTCGCCGGGCCGATCGTGTTGGGAACCGGGCTGATGTTGCTCGGGACGATGGACGCATCCACCACCACGGGCCGGGTGGCGTCCTACATGGTGATCTCCGGCGTCGGGCTCGGCCTGATGATGCAGACGTTCGTCGTGGCCGTGCAGAACTCCGTTCCGATGGACTCGATGGGCTCGGCGACCGCGCTGACGCAGTTCTCGCGGTCGATCGGGACGACCCTCGGTGTCACGTTGATGGGCGCGATCGTGAACCAGGGACTGCCGTCCGGTGTGCGCCTCGAGGGCGAGAGCGTGCAGCAGCTCTCGCCCCTGTTGCGCAACCAGCTGGCCGACGCCCTCCAGCCGGCGTTCTTGGCCGCGGCGCTCGTGTGCGTGGTGCTGTTCGTCGTTGTTGTGGTCGGGATCCGCGAGGTGCCGCTGCGGCGCGGGCTCGAGGAGGCGGCGCCGGAGGCCGCAGGGGCCGTCGCTGCGGAGCAGGTCGCCGCGACGACGAAGCTCTAAGATCAGAGCGATGGCCTCGACCGACTTCATGCCCCTCGAGGGTTGGGATCACCTCGAGCTCTGGGTGGGAAACGCCAAGCAGGCGGCCTTCTTCTACGAGCAGGCGTTCGGGTTCAGCAGGACGGCCTATGCCGGGCCCGAGACGGGCGTGCGCGACCGCGCCTCGTACGTGCTCGAGCAGGGCGACATCCGCTTCGTCCTCACGAGCGGGCTGCGCGTCGACAGCGAGGTGACGCAGTTCACGTGTCGCCACGGCGACGGAGCCAGGGACATCGCGCTGCAGGTGCCGAGCGCCGCCGAGGCGTATCGCCAGGCGGTGCAGCGCGGCGCGCGCGGGATCCGCGAGCCACAGTGGGTGGAGGACGATTTCGGCCGCGTCGAGCTCGCCTCGATCGGAACCTACGGCGACGTGATCCACACGTTCGTGAACCGCGTCGAGTACGCCGGGCCCTTTCTGCCGGGCTACCGCTCGACCGTCGAGAACGGCCAGCCGGCCGTCGGTGTCGGCCTCAAGACGCTTGACCACGTCGTCGGCAACGTCGAGCTCGGCCGCATGGACCACTGGGTCGGCTTCTACGAGCGGGTCTTCGGGATGACGAACATCGTCCATTTCGGCGACGACCAGATCCAGACCGAGTACTCGGCGCTGATGTCGAAGGTGATGTCGGACGGCAGCGGGAAGATCAAGTTCCCGATCAACGAGCCGGCCGAGGGCAAGCGCAAGAGCCAGATCGAGGAGTACCTCGAGTTCAACGCCGGCCCGGGCGTGCAGCACATCGCCTTGCAGAGCGAGGACATCGTCGGCACGGTCACAGCGCTGCAGGAGCGCGGCGTGCTCTTCCTGGACACACCCGAGGCGTACTACGCGGAGGTCGAGGGGCGCGTCGGCGAGATCGCCGAGGACTACGGCGACCTCAAGCGGCTGCGCATCCTCGCCGACCGCGACGAGGACGGCTACCTGCTGCAGATCTTCACCAAGACGGCCCAGGACCGGCCGACGGTCTTCTTCGAAGTGATCGAGCGGCATGGCGCCACGACGTTCGGCGAGGGCAACTTCAAGGCGCTGTTCGAGTCGATCGAGCGCGAGCAGGCGCTCAGAGGCAACCTCTAGCCTCCGCCACGCAGCCCTCGCTCACTGCGTAGCCTTCGGCGCCGATGACCCCGCAGCGACGCATCGCGCTGATCTCTGTCGCTGCTGCCGCGGCGCTCGTCGTGCTGAAGCTGGCCGCCGGCCTCGCGAGCGGCAGCCTCGGGCTCGTCTCGGAGGCGGCGCACTCGGCCACCGACCTCGTCGCCGCGCTGCTGACGCTGTTCGCCGTCGGCGTTGCGGGCCGGCCGGCCGACCGGCACCATCCGTACGGGCACGGCAGGGCGGAGCACCTGGCCGCGCTCGCCGAGGGCGGGATCCTCGTCCTGGTGAGCCTCTTGATCGCCTGGAAGGCGCTCACCCACCTGTTCGGGAGCGGCACACCTGGCGTCGACGCGACCTGGTATGCGTTCGCTGTCATCGGGGTCGTGATCGCCGTCGACGCGAGCCGCGCGCTCGTCTCCCGCCGCGCGTCACTCCGCTACCAGAGCCCCGCCTTCGCAGCGAACGCGCTCCATTTCGCCGGCGACCTGGCCGGCTCGGTCGCCGTCCTGGGCGGCCTCCTGCTCTCCGCCGCGGGGTATCCGAAGGCGGACTCGGCTGCGGCGCTGTTCGTCGCGGTGCTCGTCCTGCTCGCGGCCGGACGGATGATGCGCCGGAACGTCGACGTGCTGATGGACCGCGCCCCGGCGGATGCCTCCGAGGCGGCGCGCTCCGCGATCGAGCGGCTGGAGCCGCCCGTGCACCTCAAGCGGCTGCGCATGCGCCAATCCGCGGGCCGGCACTTCATGGACGTCGTCATCGGGGTGCCCGCGGGAGCCGCCGTTGGGCAGGGCCACGCGGCCGCGGATGCGGTGGAAGCCGCCGTGCAGCGCGCGCTGCCGGAGAGCGACATCGTCGTCCACGTCGAGCCGGAGACGCACGAGGAAGCGCTCGGGGAGCGCGCGTCGGTGGCCGCGCTCACCGTGCCGGGGGTCCGCGAAGTGCACAACGTCCGGGTCGTGAACCTCGGCGACGCCAACGAGGTCTCGCTCCACCTGAAGCTGCCCGGTGACGTCACGCTCGAGCAGGCGCACGACGTCGCGTCGAAGGTCGAGCAGGCGATCGAGGACGAGTTGCCCGAGGTCGTCTCGGTGCTCACGCACCTCGAACCGCTCCGTGAGGCACAGGCCGGCAGGCACGCGGCAGCCGACCAGGAGGCGGACGCGGTCCGCGTGCTCGTCCAGGAGGCGACTGGGAAGCCTCCACGCGAGCTGCGCTTCGTCCAGACCCCGGAGGGGCTCGTCGTCTACGTGTCCCTCGCGCTCGACCCCGCTTCGTCGCTGGCCGAGGCGCACGATCGCGCCAGCGAGATCGAGGAGCGGATCCGCGCGGCCGTCCCCGCAGCAGACGTCGTGGTGCACACAGAGCCGTGAGGCTCTGCATGTTCAGCCCGAAAGGGCGGAAGCTCGAGCGTGGCTGGCCGGGACGCATCGAGGGCGATCGAGTCGTCCAGCTCGCCGCGCAGACGCTGCAGTCGTTCTTCAGCGGCGGCGGGAAGGCACGGGAGCACGCCGACTTCCCGTTTGCCGACGTCGACCTACGTGCACCGGTCCTCCACCCGCCGTCGGTGCGCGACTTCTCCACCTTCCGCCGGCCTGACCTCGCCTTCTACTTCTCCAATCCGAGCGCGATCTACGGACCCGACGACGAGATCCCGTACCCCGAGGGATCGACGGAGCTCGACTACGAGACCGAGATCGCGGCCGTCATCGGCGCAGACGGCCGCATCGGCGGCTTCACTCTGATGAACGACTGGACGGCCCGAGACGTGCTCCGGGACGAGCTCGCGGACGGCCTGGGGCCGGCGAAGAGCAAGGACTTCGCGACCTCGCTCGGGCCGGTGCTGGTGACGCCGGACGAGTTCGACGGAGCGAGCGGCGTCGTGGTCGCGCGCGTGAACGGCGAGGAGCGCTCCCGGGCCGAAGTCGGGCGCATGCTCCAGCGCTGGGACGCAGTCGTCGCCCACGCGGCGCGCAACACGCGGCTCGCCCCCGGCGACGTGATCGGCTCCGGCGGCGTGGACGTCGACCGCGACGGTGCACGCCTGGTCCCGGGCGACGTCGTCGAGCTCGAGCTTGCAGGGGTCGGCGTGCTCCGGAACGTCGTGCGCTAGCGACGGCTCCTTGTTCCGGCGATCCGCCGCTAAGCTCGCACGAATGCGCGCTCAGCGGTCACTCGGCGATTTGCGCTTCGCAGTCCCAGCCGCGCTGGCGGGTCTCTCGCTGCTGGTGGTGGCGATGGTGGCGGTGCGAGTGGCCCACACCGGCACCGACGCCTATCTCAACCTGCCGTGGAACCTCCTCCTCGCGTGGGTGCCGCTCGGTCTCGCGTGGATCGTCTACCGGGGCGCCCAGGCCGGCATGCGGCGCCTCTGGCTGCTCGCATTCGGGGGGCTGTGGCTCCTGTTCTTCCCCAACGCGCCCTACCTGATGACCGACCTCAAGTACCTGCGCGACCTGCGCGGAGCACCGTTCTGGTTCGACGTGCTGATGACGTCGTCGGCGGCGCTCGCGGGCCTGGCGCTCGGGTTCGTCTCGCTCTTCCTGATCCACTCGGTCGCCCGCCGCTACCTGAGTGGCGTCTGGGCCTGGATCGGCGTCTGGGCGGTGCTGGCCTTGAGCTCCGTCGGCGTCTTCCTCGGCCGCTTCCAGCGCTTCAACTCGTGGGACGTGTTCACCGATCCGGGGCCGATCGTGGCCGACCTCACGAAGGGGCTCTCGAACCCGTTGAACTACCCGGAGGTCGTCGCTGTCACCGTCGTCTTCAGCGGCTTCCTCGTCGGCGGCTACCTGGTCTTCTATGCGCTCGCGCGGCTGACTGCCCCGCCGAGGGACGACTCCCGCTCGGCCTAGCACTCGAGCCGCGCGGATATTCTCTCGGCATGCCCTTCTACCAGCGCCTCGGCGAGCTTCCGCGCAAGCGTCACGTCCAGTTTCGGGAGAACGGGACGCTGCTGACCGAAGAGGTCATGGGCCTCGAGGGCTTCACCGGCAACGAGTCGATCCTGTACCACCTCACCTCGCCGTGCCGCGTGAAGGAGCTCGGAGGCTTCCAGCCGATCGAGCGCAAGGAGTGGGTCCCCGATGCGCATGCGCACCGGCACTTCCAGACGTGGGGCCTCGAGCCCGAAGGCGACGAGATCAGCGGCCGCAAGCTGCTGATGTGGAACAACGACGTCGAGATCTCGTTCGTGCGTCCGGGCGCCACCATGGACTACTTCTTCCGCAACGGCGAGGGTGACGAGGTCTACTTCGTCCACGAAGGATCCGGCACCCTGCACACGACCTTCGGCGACGTGCCCTACACCGAGGGCGACTATGTCGTCATCCCGCGCGGAACGACCTACAGGTTCGAGCCGTCAGGGCCGCAGCGCTACCTGCTCTTCGAGACGCCCGGGCTGATCGAGATCCCGAAGCGGTACCGCAACGAGTACGGCCAGCTGATGGAGCACGCGCCGTTCTACCACCGCGACATCCATCCGCCGACCGAGCTCCAGACCCACCGGGACCGCGGCGAGTTCCTCGTGAAGGTGCGGGTGCGCGACGGCTACCAGGACTACGTCGTCGACTACCACCCGTTCGACGTGGTCGGGTGGGACGGCTACCTGTACCCGTGGACCTTCAACATCCGCGACTTCGAGCCGATCACGGGCCGCATCCACATGCCGCCGCCGTCGCACCAGACGTTCGCCGGCCCCAACTTCGTGATCTGCTCTTTCTGCCCGCGCAAGCTCGACTTCGACCCGCTGGCGGTCCCGATCCCCTACCACCACTCGAATCTCCAGAGCGAGGAGATGATCTATTACGTCGAGGGCAACTTCTCGTCGCGCAAGGGGATCGAGGTCGGCTCGATCACCCTCCACCCGTCCGGGCTTCCGCACGGGCCGCAGCCGGGCCTCGCCGAGAAGTCGCTGGGGATCACCGAGACGCACGAGCTGGCGGTGATGTGCGACACGTTCCATCCGCTCAAGCTCTCGGAGCTCGCCAAGGACACCGACGACGGCAAGTACGCGTACTCGTGGTACGAGGAGCCGGGTGCTCCGCACACGTACGACGAGGATCCCGCGGGCGCCACCTCGCACTTCTGAGACTGGTCATCGATTGGGACGGCACGTGCACCGAGCGCGATGTCGGGGTGATGGTGATGGAGCGGTTCGGCGACTTGACCCTCTACGACCGCGTCGGCGGCCTCGGCGACGGGCTCACGCACGACGAGCTGCTGGCGGAGGAGTTCGCCACCGTGAAGGCGCCGCTCGACGAGGTGCTCGAGTTCGTGCTGAGTGAGGCGCGGATGCGGCCCGGGTTCCACGAGCTCGTGGAGCGATATGAGCCGCTCGTCATCTCGGGGACGTTCCACGAGCTGATCGAGCCGGTGCTCGCGCGGGAGCGCGTCAAGGTCGAGCTGCTGGCGAACAGGGTGGAAGCGAGGCCCGACGGGTGGCGTGTACTGCTCCGCGACGACGCGACTTGCAGTGCGTGCGGCGAAGGTTGCAAGCGCGCCGCCCTCCCGCCGGGCGAAGTCGTCTACGTCGGCGACGGCTACTCGGATCACTGTGCCGCCCTCGCCGCCACGCGGGTGTTCGCGCGGGCAGGGCTGGCGCACTACCTTGACGAACGAGCTGTCGAGTACACCCCGTTCGAGGACCTGAGGGACGTTGCCGCCGGAATCGGCTGAGCAGCTCCTGCGCCGCGCCTACGAGGCGTTCAACGCGCGCGACATCGAGGCCGCGCTGGCTCTCATGCACCCGGACGTCGACTGGCCGAACGGGATGGAAGGCGGTCGCGAGCTCGGCCGTGAGGCCGTGCGCGCCTACTGGACGCGGCAGTTCTCCGTCATCGACTCGCACGTCGAGCCGGTCGGGATCACCGAGGACGCCGAGGGCCGCAGCGTCGTCGACGTCCACCAGGTCGTTCGCGACCCGGCCGGAGCGGTGATTTCGGACCGGCGCGTCGAGCACGTGTACACGATCCGCGACGGGCTGATCGAGCGGATGGACATCGTCGAGCCCGGGGACGACGCCGACGCGGGAGAATAGGGGCGTGGTCACCTGGGGCGTCCTCTCGACCGCCGCCATCAACGACGACGTGCTCGCAGCCGCCCGGCTCTCAGACCGCGTCACGGTGGCCGCTGTGGCGAGCCGCGACCTGGGCCGCGCGGAGTCCTACGCCCGAAACCGCGGGATCGAGCGCGCGTACGGCAGCTACGACGCGTTGCTCGCCGATCCCGACGTCGAGGCCGTCTACATCTCGCTTCCGAACGGGCTCCACGTCGAGTGGTCGATTCGCGCGCTGGAGGCCGGCAAGCACGTCCTCTGCGAGAAGCCGCTCGACCGTCGGCTCGAGCGCGTGGAGGACGCCTTCGACACCGCCGAGCGTGAGGACCGCTTCCTGATGGAGGGGTTCATGTACCGCCATCACCCGCAGACGAAGCGGCTGGCCGCGCTCGTCGAGGAAGGGGCGATCGGCCAGGTGAGGCTGATCCGTGCCGCCTTCAGCTTCTCGCTGGAGTTGCTCGGCGACGTCCGGATGCGCCCGGAGCTCGACGGCGGGGCGCTGATGGACGTCGGGTGCTACTGCGTCTCGGCCGCCAGGCTGCTCGGCGGGGAGCCCGAGTCGGCCACGGCGGCCCAGGTGCTGGGCTCGACCGGTGTCGACGTGCGGTTCGCCGGCACGCTCGCCTTCGCCGACGACGTGGTGGGCCACTTCGACTGCGCGTTCGACCTGCCCTACCGCGCCGAGCTCGAGGTCGTCGGCTCGGATGGTCTGCTTCGGGTCACCGACCCGTTCGTCCTCGGCTCGTCCGGGATCGGCGCGGCGGGGATCGAGCTCCGCACGGGCGGCGACGAGACGCTGATCGAGGTCGCGCCGGCGAATCACTTCACGCTCGAGCTCGAGAACCTCAGCGACGCGATCCGGGGAGAGGGCGATCCGCTGCTCGGCCGCACGGATGCCGTGGGGCAGGCTCGGACGATCGAGGCGCTGTACCGGGCGGCCGAAGACGGCGTCGTCGTCGATCTCGGCTGACGCGGTTCGTGGCGAAGCTCGCCCTGCCCCAGCCGTACGACTTCGAGCTCTCGACCGACCGCTACCGCGTCTTCGGACCCGATCTGGCGAATCTCTGGCACGAGGGCGGGCTGCACCGGGTGGTCGGTGGGCGTGAAGTGCGGATCGAGGCCGTCCCTGGCGGCGTCGACGTGGAGCCGCTCGACGACGAGACGGAGCCGGTCGTGCGCTTGCTGCTCGGCCTGCCGTTCGACCTCGACGCCTTCTACGCGTTCGCCTCGCCCGACCCGGTGCTCGCCCGTCTGACGCAAGGGATGGCGGGGCTGCGCCCGACGCTCGCGCCCGACCCGTTCGAGTCGCTCGTCACGTCGATCAGCGCCCAGCAGGTCTCGCTCTTCGCCGCCTTTGCGGTGCGCAACCGCTTCGTCGAGCGCTTCGGCGACCGCGGTGTCCACGCGTACGCCTTCCCGGCCCGCGAGCGCGTTGGGGAGGCGTCGGCCGACGACCTGCGCGCGCTCGGCTTCTCGACGCGCAAGGCCGAGTACGTCCTCGGCATCGCTCAGGCCGACCTCGACCTGGACGCGCTCGGCGAGCTTCCCGACGACGAGATCCAGGCCACGCTGACCGCGCTGCCCGGGATCGGCGAATGGACGGCCGACTGGTTCCTTGCCCGGCACCTGGCTCGGCCGCGGGCCTGGCCGGCCGGCGACCTGGGCGTGCGCAAGGCGATCGCCGCCTTCTACGGCGAGGTCGGAGACGTGCGTGCGTTCGGCGAGCGCTTCGCGCCGTTCGAGAACCTCAGTGCCCACTACCTGCTCAGCGGGCTGCGTGTGATGCTGCCGGCGTGAACGTCGTCCTCCTGCACGCGTTCCCGCTCGACCCTCGGATGTGGGAGCCGCAGCTGGAGGCGCTCGCGGGCCACGAGGTCATCGCCCCCGAGCTGTACGGCCTGGGCTCATCGATGGACGAGTGGGCGCGGGCGATCCTGCCGCGGATCGACGGCGACTTCGCGCTGGTCGGTGCGTCGATGGGCGGCTACGCCGCGCTGGCACTGACGCGGCTCGCGCCGGAGCGGGTACGGGCGCTCGCGCTCGTCGGCTCCCGCGCAGACCCCGACACGCCCGAGCGGCGCGAGGCGCGAGCCCTGACCATCGAGTCGATCCGAACCGGCGGGCCGGAGGCGCTGTGGGAGGAGATGGCCCCGAGGCTGTTCGCGGAGGACAGCGACCCCGCCGTGATCGAACGCGCCCGCCGCCTCGCGCTCGACCGCGAGCCGGAGGGGCTGATGCGCGCGTTGGGGGCGATCCGTGACCGCCCCGACTCCACCGACCTCGTCGAGTCGCTCGACGCCCCGCTGCTCGTGGCCCTCGGCGACCGCGACCCGTACGTCCCGATGGAGGTCGCGGAGGCGTTGGCCGCGCGCGCGAGAGATAGTCGGATCGCCGTCTACCACAGCGGCCACCTGCCGAACCTCGAGCGGCCGGACGAGCTCAACCGGGCGCTCACCGAGCTGCTCAGCTGACCGGCACCTTCGCCTCCTGCAGGATCCGGCGCAGGCTGTCGGCGTTGGCGGCCGCCTGGGCGACGAAGTCGCGTCCGTCGCCGGGATCGCCCGGGCTGCGATTGTTGTTGTTGAAGAAGACGTAGGCGTTCTCCGAGCTGTCGGCCAGCTCGCGCAGCGGCTCGACCCACTCCCGGAGCTCGTCGTCGGAGTAGAGGTAGTCGAAGCGCTCGCTGGCGCCACCGCCGCGCTTGTGCCAGGTGTCCGCGTTGCGCCCGTGCAGGCGGACATAGGCGCTCGGGCCGGTCACCGCGGGGATCGTCGGCACGACCGTCTTGGCGTCGATGCGAGGCGAGTCGGTCACGACGTGCGTCATCCCGTGCTCCTCGAGGAAGCGCAGCGTCTCGTCACGGGCGTCCTCCTCGAACCAGCTCGAGTGCCGGAACTCGACCAGCATCTCGTGGTCGCCGAGCTGCTCGCGCGCCCATACGAGGTAGTCGAGCGACGCGGGCTTGCGCACGACGTAGGACGGGAACTGCATCAGGATCCCGCCGAGCTTGCCCTCGCGGCGGAGCGGCGAGACGCCCTCGAGGAAGCGGCGGAAGATCTCGGCACGGAACTCCCGAGGCGGTCGGTCGACGCGACCGCGCTCGTCGACGGGCGCCTCGTCACGCAGTTCCGGCGGCAGCTGCTGCACCTTCACCGGATGGCGCGTCATGACGCCGAACGCCTTCACGTGCATGACGAAGCCCTCAGGCGTTCGCTCGGCCCAGCTGCCTGTCATCGCTTCGTCGGGGAGGCGGTAGTAGGTGGAGTCGACCTCGACGGTGTCGAAGTGCTCCGCGTAGTAGGGCAGCCGCTCTCGGGCCGGCAGCCCTTTCGGGTACCACCACTTCGTCAGCGCCTCGTCGGCGAAGCTGCAGGTGCCGATCCGGACGCGGCCCATGGAGCCAGCATAGAAAGGGGCTAGCGCCCCCGCTCTCTACAATCGCCCGGTGGACCGGCGCGCCATCGGCGTCTTCGACTCCGGCATGGGCGGGCTGACCGTCCTGCACGAGTGCCTGGTGACGATGCCCCACGAGGACTTCGTCTACCTCGGCGACCACGCGCGCCTGCCTTACGGGCCCCGGCCGCTGCCGGAGATCCGGCGGTACACACGCGAGCTCGGCCACTTCCTGGAGGGCCAGGGCGTCAAGCTGATCCTCGCAGCCTGCAACGCCGCCACCTCGGCTGCCCTGCCCCAGCTGCAGGAGGAGCTCGACGTGCCCGTGGTCGGCGTGATCACGCCCGAGGCGCACGCCGCAGTCCAGGCGACGCGGAACCGGCGGGTGGGGTTGATGGCCACACAGGCGACCGTCGAGGCCGGGCGCTACGCCGACCTCGTGCGGACGCTCGACGCGGGCGTGCAGTTCTTCCCGGTCGCGTGCCCCGGGCTCGTGCCGCTGATCGAGAGCGACGAGCCGTTCGGCGCGGACACGACGGAGGCCGTGCGCGAATACGCGGCGCCGCTGAAGGCCGAGGAGGTGGACACGGTCATCCTCGGCTGCACGCACTACCCGCTGATCCGCCCGATCTTCCAGCGCGTCTTCGGCCGCGACGTCACGCTCGTCTTCTCGGCCGAGGAGACCGCGCGCGAAGTGGCCGAGACCTTGGCCCGCAAGGGCATCGAGAACGACGCCGCCCGCGAGGGCGCGTACCGCTTCCTGACGACGGGCGAGCCGGGTGCGTTCCGCACGCTGGGCGAGCGCTTCCTGCAGCTGCCGCTCGGCGACGTCGAGCACGTCGAGATCGCCGAGCTCGAGAAGGCCGCCGCGTGAGCAGGGAGGGCGGCCGGCGACCCGACGAGCTGCGGCCGCTCTCGATCGAGCCGGACTTCCTCGAGCAGGCGCACGGCTCGGCGTTGATCTCGTTCGGCAAGACGCGCGTCCTCTGCACGGCGACTCTCGAGGACGGCGTGCCGCGGTGGATGATGAGGCGGGGCAAGGGCTGGCTGACGGCCGAGTACTCGATGCTGCCGGCCTCGACCGGCGAGCGCACCGCCCGCGAGGCGAGCCAGGGCAAGCAGAAGGGCCGCACCGTCGAGATCCAGCGGCTGATCGGACGCGCTCTGCGAGCCGTGGCCGACATGGACGCGCTCGGTGAGCGGACGCTGTGGCTCGACTGCGACGTCCTGCAGGCGGACGGCGGCACGCGCTGCGCGGCGATCTCGGGCGTGTACGTCGCAGCCAAGCGCGCGCTCGACCGGATGGGGCTGGGCCGCACGCTCACCGACTCGGTGGCGGCCGTGTCGCTCGGAATCGTCGACGGCGAGATCCTGCTCGACCTCGACTACGTCGAGGACTCGAGCGCCGAGGTGGATCTCAACGTCGTCGTGACCGGCAGCGGTCAGCTGGTCGAGGTGCAGGCCACAGCCGAGGGTGCGCCCTTCTCGCGCGACCAGCTCGACGAGATGCTCGAGCTCGGCGCGCTCGGCATCGACGAGATCAGCGCCGCGCAGCGGGCGGCCGCCGAAGCCGTCCATGCCTGACGTCCGGGCGGTGCGTTGGAGCTCGTAGCGCGGCTCTGCTCGGCCAATCCGCACAAGCTGGACGAGCTCAGGAGCGCCCTTCCCGAGTGGCGAATCGAGCTGCTCGACGCCCACGACTACCCTCCGGAGACGGGCTCGACCCACTACGAGAACGCCCTCGGCAAGGCCCAGTACGGGCGCCGTGTGGGCGACTCCGACGCGTGGATGATCGGCGAGGACTCGGGGCTGCACGTGGACGCGCTCGGGGGTGGGCCGGGGCTGCACTCGGCCCGCTGGGCCGGCGACGAGGATCCGGTCGAGCGTCTGTTGCGCGAGCTCGAGGGCGTGCACGACCGCGCGGCGCGCTACGTCTGCGAGCTCGTGGCGCTCGCACCGGACGGCAGCGCGCGCCGCGGGACCGGGACGCTGGAGGGGCGCCTCGCGGGCGAACGCCGCGGCTCGGAGGGCTTCGGATACGACCCGGTGTTCGTCCCCGCAGGCGAAGACGCGACCGTCGCGGAGCTCGGCGACGCGTGGAAGTCCGAGCACTCGCACAGGGCGAAAGCCGCACGAGCCCTGGCGAGCGCACTCGAATCAGGCTAGACCGGCGGCTTCCTCCGGGTCGCTCTGTTGGCGCTGTTGCCACAGCCACCAGTTGACCTCGGCTCCGAAGACGATCACGTTCGCCATCACGTACAACCAGACGAGCAGCAGCGCGGGGCCCCCCAGCGCCTGCAGGGCGATCACGTCCTTCGAGACCCGCAGGTAGATCGGCAGCACCTGGAAGCTCGTCTCCAGTGCGACGGTCGCGACGATGGCCCCCGGGAGCACGTCGCGCGGGCGCAGCGGCACATTCGTCAGGAGCGTGTAGACCGCGACCAGGAACACGAAGACGGCGAGCGCGGACAGCACCACCGACAGCACGTAGGCGAACACCTCGTTCGACGCGGCGCCGGGCGCGTAGCGGCGCAGGATCTGCGCCCCGAAGCTGCCGACGATCAGGCCGAAGAAGAGCGTGAACAGCGACATGAGCAACAGCAAGAGCGCGAGCGCCTTGCCGTGCAGGAACGAACGGTTCGGCCGGCCGTAGACGATGTTGAACGCGGACTCGAGGACGCTGAAGAGCGAGAGCGACGTCCAGAAGACGAAGATCGCCCCGACGATCCCGAGCGCGGCGGCGTTGTTCTGGATCTCGGTCACGAACGTGACGATCGTGTTGATCGAGGTGCGCGGGAACAGCTTCCTGAGCTCCTTCACGAGCACGCTCGACTCGTCGGCACGGTTTGCGAGGCCGAGTCCCGCCAGCGTCAGGAAGAGCAGCGGCACGAACGAGAGCAGCGCGAAGTAGGCGATCATGGCGGCGAGGTGCGTGCCGCGGTCGGCGAAGAACTTCCGGAAGACCGCTCTCACGGCCCGGGAGTATCCCTGTGTTAGCTTCGGGCCATGGACGCCGCCGCGGCCCTGGCCGACCTCACCGACGTCTCGACGCAGGTACGTGAGGCCGTCGTGCTCGAGCCCGACGGCGCGGTCCTCGCCTCGACGCTGCCCGACGAGGCTCGCTCCAGGCAGCTCGCCGACGCGGCTCGGGCCGCGCTGCAGGCAGCCGGCGGAGTGCCGGCGCGCGAAGGCTCGCCGGTGACGGCGCTCGAGGCGGCAACGGG
Organism: uncultured Actinomycetes bacterium; assembly: GCA_963738205.1. Taxonomy (GTDB): domain Bacteria; phylum Actinomycetota; class Thermoleophilia; order Gaiellales; family Gaiellaceae; genus DATFQE01. The sequence goes on along the minus strand of CAVTVQ010000006.1, from coordinate 1,378,483 downwards.
CCGGGGAAGCCTCTTCGTCGCCGTCGGGAAGAGCGTCGTCTGCGCCGCCACGACGGGGCCTGACGAGCCCGCCGGGCTGGTGCTCTACGACCTGCGCACGTGTCTGCGCACGCTCGAGGGCGAGGCGTGAGGAAGCTCGCGGCCGGCGCTGTCGTCCTCCTCGGCGCCGCCGCCGGAGCACGCGCGCTCACGGGCAGGTCGAGCAAGCGGCAGCGGGTCGACGTCTACTACGAGGACGGCGCCATGGTCTCGCTGCCGGGCAACGCCCCGGAGTCGGAGCCCGTTCTCGCCCGCGCGAGGGAAGCGCTGCACGTGGTCGGGCAGGCGTGAGGCGCTCCGCGCTCGCAGGCGCCCTCGCCGACCACGCGCTGTTACGAGGCGACTTCCTGCTCCGCTCCGGGCGGCGGTCGCCGTACTACCTGGACAAGTACCGCTTCGAGACGCGTCCGGACCTGCTCGCGCCGCTCGGCGAGCTGATCGCCGGGGCGGTCGAGGAGCACGAGCCCGAAGCCGCCCGGCTCGCAGGTCCGGAGCTCGGCGCGGTCGCGCTCGCGGCCGCCGCCTCGCTCGCCTCGGGGCTGCCCTTTCTGATCGTCCGCAAGGAGGCCAAGGGCTACGGCACCGAGAACCGGCTCGAAGGCGCGTTCGTCGAGGGCGAGCGCGTGTGCCTGGTCGAGGACGTCGTCACCTCCGGAGGGGCTGCGATCGAGGCCGTCGACGCCCTCCGTGCAGCCGGCTTGGAGTGCGGAACGGCCGTGTGCGTGGTCGACCGTGAGGAGGGCGGAGTAGACGCTCTGGCGCGCCACGCGGTGCGTCTGCGGCCCCTGTTTTCGGGCGTTCGAACTGCTCGAGACGGCAAAAAGTGCCGCTAATCCGCATGGTTGAGCCGAAAGGACTTCCCTGGTAGGGTCTTGCGACCCAAGCTAGAGCCATCGAGGGGAGGAGAGTTCGTGACCAAAGGAGAATTCGTCGACAAAATTGCCGACAAGGCGGGCCTCAGCAAGAGGGACGCAGGAGCCGCGGTTGACGCGTTCCTGTCCACCGTTCAGGACGCACTTAGCCGTGGGGACGACGTCGTCTTTACGGGGTTCGGCAAGTTCTCGGCGCAGAAGCGGGCCGCCCGCACCGGCGTGAACCCCCGCAACCCCTCGCAGAAGGTGCAGATTCCGGAAGCGATGGTGCCGAAGTTCTCCGCCGGCAGCGGCCTCAAGCAGGCCGTCCGCGGCTAGGGCGCGCTTACTCGCAGGCTTTGACGGGGGTCCCGGACGGGACCCCCGTCGTCGTTCTGGCGTAACCTCAGGGTCATGGCGCAGGACCTTCAGACCGCTCCACGGAGAGCCCTCGCCGCCTTCGGCGACCGGCTCGCCGAGGCGATCGAGCGCAAGCGGAGCCAGCTGGTCGTCGGGCTCGACCCCCGCCTCGACCTGCTGCCCGTCGAGCTGAGAGGCGATCCCCCGGCCGAGGCCGTCTCGCGGTTCAGCCGCGGGATCGTCGACGCCGTCGCGCCGCATGCGGTCGCGATCAAGCCCCAGCTGGCGTTCTTCGAGGCTCTCGGCCCCGAGGGCATGCGGGCGCTCGAGGAGGTCTGCGCGTACGCGCGTGCCGCCGGCCTGCTCGTGCTCGCGGACGGCAAGCGCGGCGACATCGGGTCGACCGCCCGCGCCTACGCCTCGGCCTACCTGGAGCCCCGTGGCGGCACCGATCCAGTCGCCGACGCCCTGACCGTCAACCCGTACCTCGGTCGCGACTCGCTCGAGCCGTTCCTCGCTGCCTGCAGGCGTGAGGGCGCCGGCATCTTCTGCCTGGTCAAGACGTCCAACGAGGGCGCAGCGGACATCCAGGACCTCACGCTGCTCGACGGGCAGCCGCTCTGGCAGCACGTCGCTCGGCTGATTCGCGACTGGGGCGAGGACATCGTCGGCGAACGAGGGCTCTCGAGCGTCGGCGCCGTCGTGGGCGCCACGCATCCGCGTGCGGTCGGCGAGGCGCGCCGGATCCTGCCGCGCGCGATCCTGCTCTTGCCGGGCGTCGGGGCGCAGGGCGCGACGCCGGCGGACGTTGCCCGCGCGTTCACCAGCGGGCCCGCGAGCGCGCTCGTCACGGTCTCGCGCGCCGTCATGTACGCGTCCCGAAACTCCGACGCCGACTGGCGAACCGCCGCCGGCTCCGAGGCCGCCCGGCTGAAGAGCGAGGTCTGGGCCGCCTCCGGCTGGTAGCCATTGCCGGCACGCAGTCGGCCGGAGAGCCACTGGGGTGCGCGGCTGCTCGCTCCGGCCGCCTTCCTCGTCGCCGCGACGATCGCGATCCTGCTGATCAGGGCCGGCCTCGACAACGACGCCGCCCCCGCCTCGTCGCCGCCGACGGCGACGAGCACGCGCCCGGCCGGCGGAGGCACAGGGCCGACGACTACGGCGCGCACGCCCCCGCCTTCGGTCACACGGACGTACACGATCCAGGCCGGCGACACGCTCGACCAGGTCGCCTTCGACCACGACACCACGGTCGAGCGGCTGCTGACGCTCAACCCCACGATCGATGCGACGTCGCTGCAGGTTGGCCAAAAGATCGTCGTCCCCCGGTAACCTGACGCCCGTGAGGTTTCGCGCCGTCGTGCTCGTTGCGGCGCTCGCAGCCGGTTTCCACTCGTCCGCCTCCGCAGCGACGCCCAGCGTCGACGCGCGCGCGTACGAGGTGGTGAACGCGGCCACGGGCGAGGTCTTGCTGACCCACAACGCGCGCGCGCAGCTGCCGATGGCGAGCATCACCAAGCTGATGACCGTCCTGCTCGCGCTGGAGCGCTCGCAGCTGAGCGACGTCGTGACCGTCGACCGCGCCGCGGTCGGCGTCTCCGGTTCGGGCGTCCACCTGCGCCCGGGCGAGCGCCTGACCGTTCGCGACCTGGTCGAAGCGGCGCTGATCCAGAGCGCCAACGACGCCGCGATCGCGCTTGCGGCCCACGTCGGCCGCGGCGATCCCGACGCGTTCGTGGCGCTGATGAACCAGCGCGCGGCCGAGCTCGGCCTGACCGCCACGCATTTCGAGCGCGCCGACGGGCTGGACGTCGCCGGCCACGTCTCCAGCGCCCACGACCTCAACCGGCTCGCCCAGCTCGCGATGCGGCAACCCGTGATCCGCCAGGTGGTCGCCACTCGGGATGCCACGATCGCCGGCGGACGCTCGCTGCACACCTGGAACGACCTGCTCGGCGAGTTCCCGGGGCTGATCGGGGTCAAGACAGGCCACACCAGCAACGCCGGCTGGTGCCAGGTCGCCGCAGCACGCGGGCCCGGCTTCACCGTCTACGCGACGATTCTGGGCTCTCCCACCCGGAGCGAGCGCAACGTCGACCTCACCGAGCTCCTCGCCTACGGGCTCTCGCAGTACCGGCTCGCGCCGGTGATCGCACCCAAGCGCACCTACGCGTGGGCAGAGCTGCCGTACGGCCGCGACCCGCTTGCGCTCGTCGCGGCCGGCCCGGCGCGGAGGCCGGTCCGGCTCTCCCGCACGCTCACGGAGCACGTCGTGGCGCCGACGGCGGTCTCCCTGCCCGTCGTGAAGGGCCAGCAGCTCGGCGAAGTGCGCGTCTACGACCGCGGCAGGCTCGTCGCCCGCTCGCCCCTCGTCGCGTCCCGGTCCGTCGACCGTCCGGGAGCCGCAGGCAAGGTCGGCTGGTACGCACGTCGTACGGTCCACCACCTCGGAGGCTTCTTCTCGTGATCATCACCGTGACCATGAACGCGGCGCTCGACCGGACGCTGACGGTGCCGAACTTCCTGCTCGGTCAGCGCCACCGGGCCAGTCAGGTGCTCACGCTGGCCGGGGGCAAGGGGATCAACATCGCCCGCGCGCTCAAGCGGCTCGACGTGCCCGTCGCGGCCACGGGCCTCGCGGGCGGCCGCACAGGCGTCCGCATCGTCGAGGAGCTCACGACCGAGGCCATCCTCAACGACTTCGTCCGCATCCGAGACGAGTCGCGAACCTCGACCGCCGTCGTCGACCCGACCGGCAACACCTACACCGAGATCAACGAGTGGGGGCCCGAGGTCGGCGAGGACGAGCTCGAGCTGCTGCACGAGAAGCTCCTGTACCTCGCGCGCGGCGCCGACGTGATCGTCTTCGCGGGCACGCTGCCCCGCGGCATGTCCGAGGGCTTCTACGCGGAGTCCATCCGCGAGCTCAACCGCCGCGGTGTGCGGACCGTGCTCGACACGGAGGGTGAGCCGCTGCGGCTCGGCGCGGCCGCGGAGCCGTACCTCGTGACGCCGAACCAGGTCGAAGCGGAGAGCCTCGTCGGCCAGGAGCTGACCGAGGAGCAGGAGGTCGTGCAGGCGCTCGAGGACATCGCCGAGCTCGGCCCCAAGAACGTCCTGATCACGCAGGAGTCCGGCTGCTACGCGCTGCTCCGGGAGGAGCGCGTCGCGGCAAAGCGCTTCCGCGCGGCCGCGCCGCGCGTCGAGGCGTTGTCGGCCGTCGGCGCCGGCGACGTCCTGCTCGCCGGCTTCCTGGCCGCCGGGTTCGAGGATCGCCCCGCGGAGGAGGCGCTGCGCATGGCCGTCGCCGCCGGCGCCGCGTCGACGCTCGAGATCGGCGCGGGCAGGTTCGAGCCGCGCGAGGCCGGCCGGTTGGTCGGCGGCGTGGAGGTCGTCGAGCTCGAGCCCGTGGCGACGGCGTAGACGTCAGGGGGCGTTGGTACGCTGACCCCTTGGAAGGGTTGGAACTGGGACGCAGCGAGCTGGAGCGGCTGGTCGAGCTCGACCGGCGCTTCGCCCGCGAGGGCCTCACGTTCGACGACGTCCTGCTCGTGCCACAGCGCTCCGAAGTGCTTCCGAACGACGTCTCGACCGCGACCCGGCTGACCCGCTCGCTCTCGTTGGAGATCCCCCTCGTCTCGGCCGCGATGGACACGGTCACGGAGGCGAGGCTCGCGATCGCGCTGGCGCGCGAAGGGGGAATCGGGATCCTGCACCGCAACCTCTCGATCGCCGCCCAGGTCGACGAGGTCGACAAGGTGAAGCGCTCAGAGTCCGGGATGATCGTGGAGCCGGTCACGCTGCCGGCCGACGCGCCCGTGTCGGCGGCCCTGGAGCTGATGGGGCGCTACCAGATCTCCGGCGTCCCGATCGTCGATGCCGACGGTGTCCTCGTCGGGATCCTCACCAACCGCGACCTGCGCTTCGAGGGCGACACGGCCCAGCCGATCTCCGAGCTGATGACCTCGCGCGATCTCGTGACTGCGCCCGTGGGCACGACGCTCGAAGAGGCACGCGCGATCCTGCACCGTTACAAGATCGAGAAGCTGCCGGTCGTCGACGCCGACGGCCGCCTGCGCGGACTGATCACCGTCAAGGACATCTCCAAGCGGATCGAGTTCCCGCTGGCGACGAAGGACGAGCGCGGCCGCCTGCGGGTCGGTGCGGCCGTCGGCGTGGGGCCGGACGCCCTGGAGCGCGCCGAGGCCCTGGCCGACGCCGAGGTGGACGTGCTCGTGCTGGACACAGCTCACGGCCACTCCGCGGGCGTGCTCGAGATGGCCCGGAAGCTGAAGGGCAAGCTCGACGTCGAGCTGATCGTCGGCAACGTGGCGACGGCCGAGGCCGCGGAGGAGCTTGTCGACGTCGGCGCCGATGCGATCAAGGCCGGCGTCGGGCCCGGGTCGATCTGCACGACCCGAGTCGTGGCCGGCGTGGGCGTGCCGCAGGTCACCGCGATCTTCGACTGCGCCCAGGTCGGGGCCAAGCACGGCGTCCCGGTTATCGGCGACGGCGGCATGACGACCTCGGGCGACGTGGCGAAGGCGATCGCCGCCGGCGCCGAGACAGTGATGCTGGGCTCGATGTTCGCGGGCACCGACGAGTCCCCGGGCGACGTCGTCGTCGTGCAGGGCGAGCGGCTCAAGCAGTACCGCGGGATGGGGTCGCTCGGCGCGATGAGGGCGCGCGGCTTCTCAAAGGATCGGTACTTCCAGGGCGACGTCGAGGACGTCGACAAGCTCATCCCCGAAGGCGTCGAGGCCCACGTGCCCTACAAGGGTCCCGTGCGCAACGTGATCCACCAGCTCGTCGGCGGCCTGCGCCAGTCGATGGGCTACTGCGGTGCGGCGACGATCGAGGACATGCGCACCTCGACGCGGTTCGTGCGCATCACGGGCGCCGGGCTGCGCGAGAGCCACCCGCACGGCGTGACGATCACCAAGGACGCCCCGAACTACCGCCGCGGTGGCTGAGGTCATCGCACTTCGGGAGCGCGAGCTGGCACCGGATGCGCAGCCTCCTGTCCGCGACAGCGGACCAGTGGAGGGGGTTCGGGGAACCGGGAGGTTCCCCCGGCCGAACGAATCCCGTCCTGGTCGTCGACCTGGGCGGCCAGTACTCCCAGCTGATCGCGAGGCGTGTCCGCGAGGCGCGGGTCTACTCGGAGCTCGTCGGGCACCGGATCACGGCCGCGGAGGCGCGTGCGCGCCGGCCTGCCGCGATCTTGCTGAGCGGAGGGCCGGCTTCCGTCTACGCCGAGGGCGCGCCCCAGATCGACCCTGGCCTCTACGAGCTCGGCGTTCCCACCCTCGGCATCTGCTACGGCATGCAGCTGATGGCCCAGGATCTCGGCGGCCGCGTCGAGCGAGACGGGCGTCTCCGAGTTCGGCAAGACCGAGCTCCATGCCGACGGCGGGGCGCTCCTGGCGGGACTTCCCGAAGAGCAGACGGTCTGGATGAGCCATCGCGATTCGGTCACTGCGCCACCGGAGGGCGCGGCGGTGACCGCGGGCTCGCCGGCCGCACCGATCGCCGCCTTCGAACATCGCGAGCGCGCCCTCTACGGCGTGCAGTTCCATCCGGAGGTCGTGCACACGCCGTTCGGCCAGGAGGTGCTCAAGAACTTCCTCTACGAGGTCGCGGGCGCGAAGCCGACCTGGACGCCGGCAGCGGTGATCGAGGAGCAGGTCGAGCGGATCCGCGCCCAGGTCGGCAACGAGCGCGTGCTGTGCGCGCTGTCGGGCGGCGTGGACTCTGCCGTCGCCGCGCTGCTCGTCCACAAGGCCGTCGGCGACCGGCTCACCTGCGTGTTCGTCGACCACGGCCTGCTGCGCAAGGACGAGGCTGGGCAGGTCGTCGAGGCCTTCGGGGGTCATTTCCACGTCCCGCTCGTGCACGTCGATGCGGAGGCGCGCTTCCTGGCCAGGCTCGCGGGCGTCACCGATCCCGAGGAGAAGCGCACGATCATCGGCGACGAGTTCATTCGCGTCTTCGAGGAGGAGGCGGCTCGTCTGGGCAAGATCCGCTACCTCGTCCAGGGCACGCTCTACTCCGACGTGATCGAGTCGGGCGGCGCCGACGACGGCGTCGCAGCCAAGATCAAGTCGCACCACAACGTGGGCGGGCTTCCCGAGGACATGGAGATGGAGCTCGTGGAACCGCTTCGCCTCCTGTTCAAGGACGAGGTGCGCCGCGTCGGCGAGGAGCTCGGGATGCCCGAGCGGCTCGTCTGGCGGCAGCCGTTCCCAGGGCCCGGGCTGGCGATCCGGATCATCGGCGACGTCACCCGCGAGCGGCTCGAGACTCTGCGCCAGGCCGACGCGATCCTGCAGGAGGAGGTCCGGCGGGCCGGTCTCTACCGCGAGCTGTGGCAGTCGTTCGCCGTCCTGCCGGCGATTCGTTCCGTCGGCGTCCAGGGCGACGAGCGCACGTACGCGTACCCGATCGTGATCCGCGCGGTCACGTCCGAGGACGCCATGACCGCCGACTGGGCGCGGCTGCCCTACGACCTGCTCGAGACGATCTCGAGCCGCATCATCAACGAGATCCCTGCGGTGAACAGGGTCGCGCTCGACATCAGCTCGAAGCCGCCGTCGACGATCGAGTGGGAGTGAAGCGCGGGTAGAGCCCGCGCACCTCGTCGACGAAGGCGGCCATGCGCTCGGCGAGCTCGGGATCGGTCACCTCGAGCACGTTCTCGGCGTTCAACTCGCCCGAGCGAGACAGGTTGAAGCTGCCGGTGAAGACCGTGTCGTCGGCGACGGTGAGCTTTGCGTGCATGAAGTCGTGCACGCCGCGGTCGGGCTGCCACGGGGTCGACGGCTTGGCCGAGAACGGCGCGGCCATCACGCGCTGGAGCAACGGCAGCTTCCACGAGAGGTTGCCGTTCACGCCCCACTGGTAGATCACGCCGTTGATCTGCGGCGCGTCGACGACCCCGGCGACGTCGACCCGGCCCTCGGAGATCGCCTGCGAGAGCGAGGCGAGGATGGGCGCCGCTGTGATCACCGGCGAGGCGATCCGCACCCGGCGGCGGGCCTTGTCGATCGCCCTACCGATCCGGTGCGAGAGATCGTCGCCGTGGCCCGGCGTGAACCACGTGCGGACCTGGTGCTCCCCGACCGGCACAGGTGTCGTGTCGATGAAGCCGCTCCGCTCGACTGCGCCCGTCTGCCAGAGCTCCTCGAAGTTCTTCGCGAACCGATCGGCCAGCTCTGCCGACGCCGCGATGACGATGACGTTCTCCTGCCGCGACCAGGAGTCGTCGGTCCAGTTCATGGAGCCGGTCCACACGTCGCGGCGGTCGCGGACGACGTACTTGTGGTGCATCAGGTCGGGAACGCCGGCGATCGCCCTGGCCGGGACGCCGAGCGAGGCGATCAGCTGGGCATCCGGCTCGGGCGGCGGCGGCACCGGGATCGGATTGCGGTGGTCGACGTTGTAGAGGAAGCGGACGGCGACCCCTCGCGCCACGGCGTCGGCGACGGCGCCGCCGACGACGGCCGCGGTCTCGGGCTCCAGGTGGAAGTCGTACTGCGCGACGTCGAGCGACCGCGTCGCGCCGCCGAGGAAGTCGGCGACCTCGCGCGCCACGTCGAGCGCCTGCCGGCCTCCGTCCCGCATCGGTTTGACAGCGAGCACACGCGGGATCTTCCACGACGGGAGAATGGCGCCGTCGACCCGAGGAGGAATCATGGCCAGCCGATCAGCTGCACGTCCGTGCCTGATGGGTCGCGATGACGCCGCTCGACAGCTGACCGCGGCATGCTGAGCTACGCCGAGCGGCGCGCGCTCGACGCCGTCGCGGAGACCTTCTTTCCGGGCGCCGTGCGGCTCGGCGTCCCAGAGGCGTTTCTCGACACGTTCGTCTCCGCGCTCTCCGACGCCGAGCGTCGCCGCCTGCGCGCCCTGCTCGCCGGGCTCGCCGCAACGGGCTTCACGCGCTTCGGCGCCGAGCGCCGCGAACGCGCGCTCCGCGCCTGGTGCGACAGTCGCCTGACTCTTCGCCGTGCCGGCTTCCAAGCACTGCGCCAGGGCCTGCTGACGATCGCGTACACCCTGCCGGGCACGCCGGCCTGGGACCGCATCGGCTATCCCGGCCCGCTGGGCCGGACGCGCACGACGGAGAAGACACTCGCGCCGCTGCGCGTGGCCCGGGACACGACGCTGGATTGCGACGTGTGTGTCGTCGGCTCCGGGGCGGGAGGCGGCGTGGCGGCAGCCGTGCTCGCGCAGGCAGGCCTCGACGTGGTCGTCCTGGAAGCGGGCGGCCATTACGAGGAAGCCGACTTCGACGGGGCCGAGCTCGACGGCTACCGGCGGCTCTACCACGGGCGGGGCACCACTGCGACGGACGATCACGGGATCGGGATCCTGGCCGGCGCCTGCGTCGGCGGCGGCACCGTCGTCAACTACACGACCTCGTTCCGCACGCCCGACGAGGTGCGCGAGGAGTGGGGCGGCGTCTTCACGACGGACGCCTTCACGCACGCGCTCGACATCGTGTGCGAGCGGATCGGCGTCACGACCGACGAGAGCCGGCCGTCCCGGCGGGAGCAGGTCGTGAGCAACGGCCTCGAGCGCCTCGGCTGGCACGTCGCGCCGATGCCGCGAAACGTGCGTGGCTGCGATCAGAACGGCGTCTGCGGCTACTGCGGCTACGGGTGCCCGCTCGGCGCCAAGCAGTCGACCATGCGCACGTGGCTGGTCGACGCGCAGGCCGCCGGCGCCCGTCTACTCGCCCGTACCCGCGCCGAGCGGATCACCTTCGAGGTCGGCGCGGCGCGTGGCGTCAAAGCGCGCACCGCCGACGGCCATCACGTCGTCGTCCGGTCGCGGGCAGTTGTCGTCGCCTGCGGCGCGATCGAGACGCCCGCGCTCCTACGGCGCTCCTGGGTCGAGGCGCCCGGCCTCGGGCGCAATCTCCATCTGCACCCGGTCGGCGGCGTCGTCGGCGTATTCGACGAGGAGATCCGGCCGTGGGAGGGGACGCTGCAGGCGATCCACTCCGACCAGGTGGAGTCGGCCAAGCTCGAGACGACCGCGATCCACCCGGCGCTGCTGGTCGGAGCCGCGCCGTGGCGCAGCGCAGGGCAGCACGCAGAGCTGATGTCGTGGCTGCCCAGGATCTCGCTGCTCGGCGTGCTCCTGCGTGACCGCGACAGCGGCGACGTGCGTGTCGCCCGCGACGGCGGTGCGGTGATCCGCTACCGCCTGTCGACGCACGACGCCGGCCGTATGCGCGCCGGCATCGAGGCGGCGGCACGCGTGCTGGAGGCCGCGGGAGCGAAGCGGATCGTGTCCAGCCACTCGCGCGTCGTCCAGTACGAGCCCGGGCCAGGGAACGTGGACGCCTTCATGCGCGACGCCGACGCGTGCGGCTGGGGGCCCGGACGGGTCGCCCTGTACTCGTTCCACCAGATGGGCACCGCCGCGATCGGCTCGGTCTGCGACGACCACGGGCGCGTGCGAGGCACGAGGCGCCTCGTGGTCGCCGACGCCTCCACGTTTCCGTCGGCATCGGGCGTCAACCCGATGGTCACGATCGAGGCGATCGCGCACGTGAACGCCTCGGCGCTGGCGGCGGCGCTCACCTAGATGGCGTCGCTCGTCGCGGAGCTGGCTCGGGCCCGGATCGGCTCGACGTTCAACCAGTACGCTGAGAGCTCACTTCTGCAGCGTCGTCTTCGCGCCTACTTGAAAGCGCACGCGTCGGCGCGCTGGCTGTTGGTCGGCGAGGCCGCCGGCTATCGCGGTGCGCGGGTCTCCGGTCTGCCGTTCACGAGCGAGCGCCAGCTGAGCGGCTCGGGGCCTGGCGAGGCGAGCGCCACGATCGTCCACCGCGTGCTCGAGGAACTCGGACTCGACCACGACATCCTGCTCTGGAACCTCGTGCCGACGCATCCGCACGTCCTCGGGAACCCACTGACGAATCGGCCGCCGACGCGCACGGAGGTCGAGGCGGCCCGTCCGTTCCTGCGCCGACTCGCCCGGGGCCGCCGCGTCGTGCCCGTCGGCCGGCTGGCCCACGCCGAGCTGGGCGGCCGCTACATCCGCCATCCGGCGCACGGCGGTGCGAGGGAGTTCCGTACCGCACTGATTCAATTGCTCGCGTGAACGACCTCCCGATCCAGCGCAACACAGCGCTGCTGGCCGCGACGATGGCGGTGAACTCGGCCGTCCTCCAGCTCGTGGCTGCGGTCTCGTCCCTGACTTTCGTGCTCGTCACCGGCGTCGAGGGCCTGCTCGGCCTCGGCCCGGCGATCTTCCTCACCGCGTCCGGCCTGACCGCCGTCCCGGCGGGACGGACGATGGACCGCTACGGCCGCAAGCCCGTGATCGCGCTCGGGTTCGTGCTCGCGGCGGCCGGCTGCTCTTTGACCGCCCTCGCCACGCAGACGAAATCGGCGACGGCAGTGATCGTCGGCTTCGCGCTGATCGGAGCGTCGTCGGGGATCGCCTTGCTGATCCGAACCGCGGCCGGCGACATGTACCCGCCCGAGCACCGTGCGCGCGGGATCTCGCTCGTCCTGTTCGGCTCCGTCTTCGGTGCGATCCTGGGCCCGCTCATCTTCAGCCCGCTGTTCGCCGGTAAGCATCTCGAGGCCGATGCCCTGACGGTCCCGTGGCTCGCGGCGGGCGGGATGGCGCTGATCGCGCTCGCGATCGTCGCGAACGTGCGCCCGGATCCGAAGCGGATAGCGGAGCTCCTGGGCTCGGCCGGCACCGATGCTCCGCCCGAGCCTGCCGCGCCCCTGAGCGAGATCATCCGGCGTCCAGGCGTGATCCCGGCGATGGTCGCCGCGCTCGCGAGCTTCAGCGTGATGGTCTCGGTGATGAACCTGACCGGCTACATGGTCGTCGACCACCATCACCACGCCCAGAGCGCCGTCTTCCCGATCATCGGGGCGCACGTGCTCGGGATGTACGCGCTCGTGCTGGTCGTCGGCACCTTGATCGACCGGATCGGGCGGACGCCCTCGCTCGCGACGGGCCTCGCCGTGATGGGCCTGTCGTGCATCGGCCTCCTCTGGGTGCAGAGCGTGGTCGGAACGGCGATCCTCCTGTTCGGGCTCGGTCTCGGCTGGAACGTCTCGTTCGTCGCCGCGACGGCCCAACTCGCTGACGCCACGGCACCGTCCGAGCGCGGCAAGCTCCTCGGGACGAACGACCTGCTCGCCGCTCTGCTCGGGGCGACGCTCGCTCTCACCGGGGGACTGGCGCTCGACGCCCTCGGCGTCGCTGCGCTGTCGATTGGGGCCACCGTGCCTCGTCCTGGCGCCGATCGCCTGGCTGCTTGCCCGTCGCCGTCAGGCAGATGTCGAGCCGGGACTGGCATGATCGGGCCGATGCGCAGGCTGGGTGCGCCGCTGCTCGTCTCGATCCCGTTCATGGCGGCTGGTTGCCTCGCCGCCCACGCGCTCGCGTACCACCTGATCTCGCCACCCCAGGAGCGGCACGGGTACCTCGCCTACGCTCCGCTCTTCCTCGGACTCCTGGCCTCCGTGGCAGTCGTCGGCGTCGTGCGCCGCGGCCGGGTTAGGTCGCCGCTCCTGTTCGCAGCGTTGCCGCCGCTCGCCTTCACCGTGCAGGAGCACGCCGAGCGGCTCCAGCTCGTCGTGACCGAGCCGGCCTTCCTCGTCGGGTTGCTCCTGCAGTTGCCGTTCGCTCTGGCGGCGCTCGTGGCCGCCCGCGCGTTCGTCGGCCTCGCGGATCTCGTCATCGAGGCCCTCACGCCTGCGCCTCGTACCCCGTGGGCGCGGGTGCGCTCCGCGCCGGTCGCCGTGGTCGACGTGCCGCTGCTCTCGCCTCTGGCCTGCTCGCGCTCCTCCCGCGCGCCTCCAGCGGTCGCCTGACCGCGACCGTCTCGAATAGAAGGAGGAGCCGTGAACAGACTGCTGATCGCTTTGGCGGGCGTCGTTGTCGCCGCCGTACTGTTCGTCATCTTCAGGCCGGGCGACGACAACGAGTCCTCGTCTCCGCCGCCACCACCGCCGCCCGCGCCGACCGCGTCGCAGAGCACGTCGACTCCGACCCAGACGCGCCCGCGGCCGCAGGCGGAACCGCAGGCCGCCCGCGTCCAGATCGTGGTGCGCGGCGGCAAACCCGTCGGCGGCATCAAGCGCGCCACCGTGGCGAAGAACAAGCGCGTGATCCTCACCGTGCGGAGCGACGTCGCCGACGAGGTGCACGTCCACGGCTACGACCTGATGAAGGACGTCGCTCCCGGCGCGCCTGCGGTGATCAGCTTCAAAGCAACGATCCCGGGGCGCTTCGAGGCCGAGCTCGAGCAGCGCGGCCTGCAGATCGCGGAGCTGACGGTCAAGCCATGAGCTTCCTGCCGCTCGCTCACGGCATCGGCGCCGTCAAGGACCTACCGCTGCCGCTGTGGCTCTTCTACTACACAGGCGCGATCGTCCTCGTCGTCTCGTTCGTGGCGCTCGGCGTCCTGTGGACGAAGCCCCGGCTGGAGAACAACCACTGGGCGAAGCCCCTCCCCGGCTGGTTGCAGACGATCCTCCTCTCGACCGCGTTGCGCGTGCTGCTCGGCGCGCTCTCGTTCGGGCTGCTCGTGGTCGTCTTCCTCGCCGCGCTAATCGGCGAGCCGTCGCAGGGCGCGAACCTGGCGCCGACGTTCGTGTTCGTGATCTTCTGGGTCGGCATGGTGCCGCTCGTCGTCGTGTTCGGCGACGTGTGGCGGGTGCTCAACCCGTGGAAGGCGGCGGCCGACGCCGTCGCGTGGATCTCCGGGCGGCTCGGTGTCCGCTGGGAGCCGCTCGTCGAGTATCCGGCGCGGCTCGGCCGGTGGCCGGCCGCGGCGCTGCTGTTCGCCTTCACCGCGTACGAGCTCGCGTACCTCAACGCGTCGGAGCCGAGAAAGCTCGCCCTCGCGATCCTCATCTACAGCTGGATCACGTGGGTCGGCGCAGCCGTCTTCGGCCGCGAGGCCTGGTTCGAGAACGGCGACGGGTTCTCCGTCTACTTCAACTTCCTGTCGCGCATCGCGCCGTTCGGGGTGCGGGAGCGGGACGGGCGGCGCGAGATAGTGCTGCGGCCGCCGCTGGCGGCGCTCGCCGTCTGGGACGTGAAGCCAGGCACGCTGGCCATGGTCTCGGTCATGCTCGGCTCGGTCGCCTTCGACGGCTTCAGCCGGACGGCGAGCTGGCAGAACCGCCTGTTCTCGATCGAGGAGCGGCTGATCGGCTCGCCCGGCCTCTCCGACCTGGCCGTCACGGGCCTGAATCTGCTGGGGCTGACTGTCGCCGTGCTGCTGGTCGCAGGTGTGTACCTGCTCGCGGTCGCCGGGGCGCGGGCGGCGGCGCACTCGGAGCGCTCGCTCGTGGATGCCTTCGTCTTCAGCCTCGTCCCGATCGCGCTCGCATACAACGTCGCGCACTACTTCTCGTTGCTCGTCAACCAGGGCCAGTTCGCGATCCCGCTTTCCTCCGACCCGTTCGGCTTCGGCTGGGACCTCTTCGGCACCTCCGACTTCGCTCCGAACCTGACGGCCCTGACGCCCAACATGATCTGGTACACGCAGGTCGCTGTGCTCGTCGTCGGGCACGTCTTCGGCCTCGTGCTCGCCCACGACCGCGCGATCGCGCTGTTCTCGTCCCCACGGACGGCGGTGCGCACGCAGTACGCCTACCTTGTCCTGATGGTGCTCTACACCGTGGGAGGCCTGTGGCTGCTCTCGCAGGGCTAGGAGGGTTTGGTGTGACGTCGCTCGTTGCCGGGGTGCGATGCTCGTTTCGAGGCAAGGACGCAGGGAGCGTTCGTATCCGCAGCGATACGGGCGCGACTGAGGACGCGGCCTCGGGGCGAGCAGCGCGGCTCGGCGGCTCAGCGATGTTGCGCCAAGCCCTCCTAACAATGCCGTTGGCGCACGGCGGGACGATCGGCCTGGTCGTCGAGCTCTCCGCGGCGTTCGGCGTGGTGGCGTTGGGCCTGGCGGCGTGGCTCGGGGCCCGCAAGGAACGGGAATGAGCGCCTTTCGCTAAACTCCCGCACCGCGCGCCCTCTGAGGGTGTGCTCTCTTTCTCATGAAGACCTGGAACGCGAAACCGGGCGAGATCGCCCGCAAGTGGTACGTCGTGGATGCCGAGGGCAAGACGCTCGGCCGTCTCGCCACGCAGATCGCGGACACGCTCCGCGGCAAGCGGAAGCCGGAGTACACGCCGCACGTCGACACTGGCGACTTCGTCGTCGTCGTGAACGCCGAGAAGATCGTCACGACCGGCAAGAAGCGCGACGAGAAGATGTACCACCGCCACTCGGGCTACCCGGGCGGCCTACGCAGCCGGACGCTCGGCGAGATGCTCGAGCGCCGGCCGACCGAGGTCATCCGCAAGGCCGTGAAGGGGATGATGCCCCGCAACCGTCTCTCGCGTGCCCAGATCACCAAGCTGAAGGTCTATGCCGGCCCGGAGCACCCGCACGAGGCACAGGGGCCCGAGCCGCTGCCGCTGGAGGATTCGCATGGCTGAGACGATCGGCCTGGCCCAGTACCTGGGCACGGGCAAGCGCAAGACCTCGGTGGCGCGGGTGATCCTGCGCCCCGGTGACGGGACGACCTGGGTGAACGGGCGCACGATCGAGGAGTACTTCCCGCGCCAGACGCACCAGATCGCCGCGCTCGCGCCGTTCAAGGTCGCGGGCGTCGAGGGCACCTTCGACCTGCGCGTCCGCGTGCACGGAGGCGGCCCGAGCGGCCAGGCCGGCGCGGTCAGGCACGGCATCGCCCGCGCGCTCGTGGAGGCCGACCCGGCCCTGCGCGCCCCGCTCAAGCGCGAGGGTTTCCTAACGCGCGACGCGCGCAAGGTCGAGCGCAAGAAGGCCGGCCTGCACAAAGCCCGCAAAGCGCCCCAGTTCTCCAAGCGCTAGCGTCGCGCCGCGTGAGGCAGTACTTCGGCACGGACGGTGTCCGCGGCGTCGTGGGCGAGGACCTCACCTGCGACCTCGTGGAGCGGCTCGGCAAGGCGGCCACTCTCTGGAGCGGCGGCGGCCGCGTCTTCGTCGGGCGCGACACGCGCGGCTCCGGAGTGGAGCTCGAGGAGGCCTTCGCCCGCGGCGTCGTGGCTGCAGGCGGGAACGCGGTCCTGGCCGGGGTGCTGCCGACACCAGCCGTCGCGCTGCTCGCGCTCGACCTCGGCATCGTCATCTCGGCGTCGCACAACCCGCCCGAATACAACGGGGTGAAGTTCTTCGACGCCGACGGTCAGAAGCTGACCGACGCCGCCGAGGAGGAAATCGAGGCGCTCCTCGACGGCGACGCGCGCGGCGGCGGCCAGATCGACCGCGTCGGCGTGGCCACCGAGAGCTACCTCGATCACGTCGTCCAGCGCTTCGGCAGCGAGCTGAACGGCCTCCGGATCGTGGTCGACTGCGCCAACGGGGCGTACTCGGGCATCGCGCCGAAGGCCTTCTCCCGGCTCGGCGCCGACGTGATCGCGATCGGCGACGAGCCGGACGGGACGAACATCAACGTCGGCTGCGGCGCCACCGACCTCGAGCTCCTGGCCCGGACGGTTGTCGACGGCGGAGCGGACCTGGGTATCGCCTTCGACGGCGACGGCGATCGGGTGCTGGCCGTGGACGGCGAGGGGAACGCCGTGGACGGCGACCAGATCGTCGCGATCCTCGCACTCGACCTCGGCGTCGACGTCGTCGCCGTGACGCAGATGACCAACCTCGGCTTCCACCGGCTGATGGACGAGCGCGGGATCCGGGTGCTCACGACCGCGGTCGGCGACCGCTACGTCCTCGAGGCGCTGCGCGAGCAAGGCGGCCTGCTCGGAGGCGAGCAATCCGGGCACGTGATCTACCTCCAGAACCACGTCACGGGTGACGGCCTGGCGGCGGGGCTGCTGCTGTGCGGTGCGCTGCGCGGGCGCTCGCTGGCGACTGCGGCGGCCGTGATGCCGAAGTACCCGCAGGCCAAAAAGAACGTGCGCGTCCGCACGAAATTCCTCCCCGACGAGCTCCTCGCGGAGGTCCAGCAGGTCAACTCCGAGCTCGACGGGACGGGCCGCGTGCTGGTGCGTCCATCCGGCACGGAACCGGTCGTTCGCGTCCTCGTGGAGGCCGAAAACGCTAGGGATGCGGAGCGCCTCTGTGGTAGGATCGCAACTCTCGTTTCACGAGAGCTCGGCTAGCCAAGACGCCCGAGGAAGGGCCCGGCCAGTCGGGCTTTCTGCGTTTCAGAGGTCACACCGGCAGGGGAGGCCAGCGTGTGCGGGATCATCGGATATGTCGGACCAAAGAAGGTGCAGCCGTTGCTCATCCACGGGCTGCAGCGCCTGGAGTACCGCGGCTACGACTCGGCGGGCGTCGCGCTCCTCGAGCCTGACGGCCTCCACTACGTCCGCGCCGTCGGCAACCTCTCGAACCTGAAGCACGCCGCCTCGAGCAACGGCCACTCGCAGGCGACGACCGGCCTCGGTCACACGCGTTGGGCGACCCACGGCGGCGTCACCGAGCTGAACGCGCACCCGCTGACCGGCTGCGCGGACGGCGCGATGTCGATCGTCCTGAACGGGATCGTGGAGAACTACCGCGAGCTGAAAGCCGGGCTCGAGGCCGAGGGCCACGAGTTCAGCTCCGAGACCGATGCCGAGACCGTCGCCCACTTGATCGAGCGCCACTACGACGGCGACCTCCTCGAGGCCGCCCGCCTGTCCCTCGGCGAGATGGAAGGGCACTTCTCGTTCGTGGTCATCCACGCCAACCACCCAGACGAGCTCGTCGGCGCACGCTTCCAGACGCCGCTCGTCGTCGGCCTCGGCGACGGCGAGAACTTCCTCGCGTCGAACGCCACCGCCTTCCTGCGCGAGACCCGGCGCGTGATGTTCCCCGACGACCATGAGCTCGTCTCGATCAAGCCCGAGGGCGTTCGCTTCGTGGCGCTCGACGGCACGGCGGTGGAGCACGACGAGCTGGAGCTCGATTGGGACGACGAGGACGCGGAGAAGGGCGGTTACGAGACGTTCATGCTCAAGGAGATCTACGAGCAGCCGGAGGCCGTCGCCGAGACGATCGGCGACCGCCTGCGCCACGGCCGGCTCGAGCTCGAGGGGCTCGGCCTGTCCGACGACGACCTGCGCAGGCTGCGCAGAGTCGTCGTGCTCGCCTGCGGCACCGCGTACCACGCCGGTGTCGTCGGCCGCTACGTGATCGAGGAGTGGGGCCGCATCCCGGTCGAGCCCGACATCGCGAGCGAGTGGATCTACCGCAACCCGGTGATCGGCGAGGACACGCTGGTAATCGGGATCTCGCAGTCCGGCGAGACGCGCGACACCGTCAACGCGATGAAGCTCGCCCGCGAGCTCGGCGCGCACACGCTCGCGATCACGAACATGATGGGCTCGCAGATCACGCGCGAGGTGGATTCGGTTCTGTACACCCGCTGCGGCCTGGAAGTGGGGGTCGCCGCGTCGAAGACGTTCACCGCGCAGGTGGCGCTGCTCTATCTCGTGGGCATGAAGTTCGCGCAAGTGCGCGAGACGCTCCCGCCCGACGAGATCCGCTTCATCGTCGACGCGGTCTACGACCTGCCGGCCCAGATGAGCGCGTTCCTCGACGGCGACCACCCGATCGAGGAGATCGCGCAGCGCTTCTACGACAAGCCGTTCTTCCTCTATCTCGGCCGACACATCGGGCTGCCCGTCGCGCTCGAAGGCGCGCTCAAGCTCAAGGAGATCTCATACATCCCGACGGAGGCCTACTCCGCGGGGGAGATGAAGCACGGGCCGATCGCGTTGCTCGACACCGACACCCCGGTGGTCGTCGTCGCGACAAACCTGCACGTCTACGACAAGATCGTCTCGAACATCCAGGAGACCCGGGCCCGCGGCGCGCACGTGATCGCGATCGCCACCGACGGCAACGAGGACATCCAGCACCACGCCGACGACGTGATCTACGTGCCGAGCTCGCCGAACTTCCTCCAAGCTGTGCTCGCGTCGCTGCCGCTGCAGCTGCTGGCGTACCGCATCGCGCGCCTGCGCGGGCTGAACGTCGACCAGCCACGCAACCTGGCGAAAACCGTTACCGTCGAGTAACGGCAGTAGCCCTGGTCACCGGCGCGAGCACCGGCATCGGGCTCGCCATCTCGGAGCGCCTCCTCGCGGACGGCTGGACACTCGGGTTCGCCTCGGCCGAGCGGGACGACGACTCCCGGAGGGTCTGCGAGCGGCTCGCCGAGAGAGGCGACGTGCACTGGGTCTGGGGCGACCTGTCCGACCCCGAGGTGCCGGAGCGGCTCGTCGCCGCCACCGTCGAGGGGCTCGGCGGCCTGGATGCGCTCGTCAACAACGCGGGCATCACGGTTGCGAAGCCGGCGCTGGAGCTGACCGTCGACGACTTCGACAGCATCTTCTCGGTCGACGTTCGTGCCGCTTTCCTCCTCTCGCAGCAGGCAGCCCGGGTGATGGGCGAGAGCGGCTCGATCGTGAACATCACGAGCGTGCACGAGCACGTGCCTCGGCCCGGCTTCTCGCTCTACGCAGCCGCTAAGGCGGCGCTGGGGATGCTCACCCGCGAGCTCGCGCTCGAGCTGGCTCCCGCGATTCGCGTCAACGCCGTCGCGCCGGGTGCGATCGCGACCGAGAGGAACAGGGAGGCCTGGGACCTGGCGCCGGAGATCCCGCTCGGCCGGCCGGGCGAGCCGTCGGAGGTGGCGTCGGTCGTCGCGTTCCTCCTCTCCGAGGGCGCGCGCTACATCACCGGGACGAGCGTGCTGGTCGACGGCGGCGCCGCCCAGCAGGTGATCAGGCCGGCCGGGTGGTAGCCACGCCCGACAACGTCTTCCAGCACTAACGATCGAAATCCAAGCGGACGTCCTCGAGCGCGATGTCGCGCAGCACCCGGTTCATGACGTCGTCGGACACGACGCCCTCGCGGCGGAGGCCCAGAACGGCATCGCGCTCCGCGTCGAGCAGCTCGCGCCGCAGGCGCTGGTACGACTGCGAGCGTGCCTCGTTCGAGCCGTCGGAGCCGTCCACGTACGGCTCGGCGAGCCGGCGGATCCGGAAGCCGTAGAGCCCGCGGAGCCGTTCTGCCGTGTCGTCTAGCACCCACTCCTCGCCGTCGAGCTCGTCGAGCCGAGCCAGGGCCGCCTGCGCCGCACGCTTGCGCGCCTTCGCCTCCTCGCGTGCCTCGGTGCCGTCGTCCTCCATCCCCAGCGCGCGAATCAGCGGCGGCAGCGTCATGCCCTGGACGACCAGCGTGAAGACGATCACGGAAAAGGCGAGGAAGATGATCAACGCTCGATCGGGGAACGGCGCTCCGGCGTCCGTCTCGAGCGGGATCGCGAGCGCCGCGGCGAGCGAGACCGCGCCTCGCATCCCGGCCCACGAGATCACGGCCGCCTGGTCGAACGGGAGGGTCATGCGATGGGTGATCCCGGGCAGGAGCCGATAGGCGAGCGCGAAGACCCAGGCGATCCTGAGGATCACGACCGTGGCGCAGACGGCCACGGCGGCGACCGCGATCTCGCTTCGAGGCCACGGGTCGAGCCCGTCGAGCACGTTGGGCAGCTGCAGGCCGACGAGCGTGAACAGGGCCGCATTGAGGATGAAGACGAGAATCGTCCAGAAGGCGAAGCCCTGCAGCCGGGTCTGCGCGTTCGTGAGCTCCGGCGTGTGCCAACCGAGGTAGATCCCGGCGGTCACGGCCGCCAGAACGGCGGACACCCCGAGCGCCTCGGCGGGGAGATACGCGAGGTAGCCCGTGAGCAGCGCGATCGCGATCTCACTCGGCGGGTCGCTCATGCGCCTGCGGACCTGGCGGATCACGTAGCCGACTCCGAGGCCGACTGCGATCCCCCCCGCCGAGTTGAGGATGAGCCGGCCGCCCGCCTCCCACAGCGAGAAGGCACCTGTCGTCACCGCCACGACCGCGACGCGGTAGAGGACGAGCGCGGTGGCGTCGTTCACGAGGCTCTCGCCCTCGACGATTGCGACGATGCGGCGTGGGACGCCGAGCCGGCTCGCAATCGACGTTGCGGCAAGCGGGTCGGTGGGGGAGACGACGGCGCCCAGGACGAAGGCCGCCGACCAGGGCAGGCCGTCGATCGTCCAGTGCGCGACGACTGCCACTCCGGCCGTCGTCGCGATGACGAGCCCGATCGCGAGGAGGCCGATCGGCTTCGTGTTCGCGCGTAGGTCGCGGAGCGACGTGAAGAACGCGGCCGAGTAGAGGAGCGGCGGCAGGAAGGCGATCAGCACGAGCTCCGGTGGCAGGTCGAACTCGGGAAGGCCGGGCACGAAGCTCAGCACCAGACCGCCGAGGACCATCAGGATCGGGTACGGGATGCGGGCGATCGGCGCCAGCACCAGCAGCGCGCCGACGCCGGCCAGCAGGCCGAACAGCTGGACGAGCTGTTGCGCGTCGAGCTCCACGACCTGGACGCTAGGCGTCCGAAGGCGGCCTGCGCAACCGCTTCGTCTCGCCGCGGCGGCGCTTCGTTTCCACCCGCCGCCGGCGGGCCGCGGCGCTCGGCTTCGTGGGCCGCCGGGGCCGCGGGACCCGGAGCGCCTCGCGCAGCTGGGCGACCAGCCGCTCGGTCGCCAGCTCGCGGTTGCGGAGCTGGCTTCGCTCGTCCTGCGCGATCGCGCGCAGCACCGGTCCGGCCTTGGCGACGACCCGCCGCTTCTGCGCGTCGGTGAGCGCCGACGAGGCCTCGACGTCGAACGTCGCCTCGACTCGCGTCTCGGATTTCTGGGCGTGCTGCCCGCCGGGCCCGCTCGAGCGCGAGTAGCGGAGCTCGATCTCGGAACGCGGGAGGACGACCGAGCGTGTGACCCGAATAGACTCGCGCTCCATGGCTGCGATTCTGCTTGACGTCGACGGCGTTCTCCACGTTTCCGGCGAGCCGATCGCCGGGGGCGCCGAGGCCGTCGCGCGGCTCCGCGAGGCCGGACACCGGATCCGCTTCGTCACCAACAACACCACGCATGCCCGCTCGCGGCTCGCCGGCGACCTCCGCACGCTCGGGATCGACCTCTCCGACGACGAGCTGCAGACGACGCCGTACGCCGCCGCACGCGAGCTCAAGGGTCGCCGCGTCCTCGCGATGACGATGGCCGCGATCCTCGACGACCTCGAGGGCGTCGAGCTCGTGGGCGAGGAGGCCGACGCCGTCCTGCTCGGCGGGGCGGACGAGACGCCGGAGACGAATCGCGTCTTCAGCTACATGAACCTCGCGCGCGCGTTCGCCGAGCTCGACACCGGCGCCGAGCTCTACTGCCTGCACCGCAACCGCTGGTGGCAGACCTCGCGTGGGCCGCTGCTCGACGCGGGCGCGTTCGTGGCCGGCCTGGAGTACGCCGCCGGGGTGCAGGCCACGCTGCTCGGCAAGCCGAGCCCGCAGTACTTCTCGGCCGCGCTGGCCGCCCTCGACGCCGACCCCGAGCTGACGTGGATGGTCGGCGACGACATCGAGGCGGACGTGGCGGGGGCGAAGGGCGTCGGCATGCGCGCCGTCCTCGTCCGCACCGGCAAGTTCCGTCCGGACGACGTCGAGATCGCCAAGGCGCAGCCCGACGGGATCATCAGCTCGATCGCCGATCTTCCCGAGTGGCTGGAGCGCGAGCTGGGGTGAACGTGGGGCTGGACGTGATCGAGATCGAGCGGATCCGGCGCGCCCTGGAACGGCCCGGCTTCCGGGAGCGGTGCTTCACGGAGGCGGAGCGCCGGTACTGCGATTCGAAGGCGAATCCCGCCCAGCACTACGCGGCCCGCTTCGCGGGCAAGGAGGCGGTTGGCAAGGCGCTCGGCTCGGGCGTCTACTTCACGTGGCGGGAGATCGAGATTCGTGGTCGACCGAAGCCGGGCGTCGTCCTCTCCGGCCGTACGAAGGCATTTGCCGACCGCCTCGGCGCCGGCCGGATCGACCTGTCCATGACGCACTCGCGTGAGCTCGCCGCCGCGATCTGCGTCGTCGACGCGGCCTGATGAGCGACCTGGAGCCGCTCTACACCGCAGCCGAGATGAAGGCGGCGGAGGCGGGTCACGATGTCGACACGCTCATGGAGCAAGCCGGCCGCGCCGTGGCCGACGCCGTCCGCTCCCACTACCCGGGTGCACGCCGGATCCGCGCCGTCTGCGGCAAGGGCGCGAACGGCGGCGACGGCCGGATCGCCGTGCGACTGCTCCGCGAGGCCGGCGTGGACGCCGAGGAGTCGACCGACCTCGACGGCGCCGACCTCGTGCTGGACGCGCTATTCGGCACCGGGTTCTCCGGCGCGCCGAGGCCGGACGCTGCGGCGCTGATCGTCCGCATGAACGAGGTCGAGGCGCCGGTCGTCGCCGTCGATGTGCCCTCGGGCGTCGACGCCTCGACGGGCGAGGTGCCGGGCGAAGCCGTCCGCGCCGACCTCACCGTGACGATGCACGGCCTGAAGGTGGGCCTCGAGGTCTCGCCCGGACTGTTTTACGCGGGCGACATCGAGCTCGCGGACATCGGGCTCCAGGACGTTCCGACCGAGCACGCGCTCGTCACGCCGCGCATCCTCCGGCACGTTCCGGCCAAACGCTCGGGCGACACGAAGTACACCGCCGGGTCAGTGCTGGTCGTCGGCGGCGCGCCGGGAATGACGGGCGCCGCCGCGCTCACGTCCCGCGCCGCCTTCCGCGCCGACGCCGGCTACGTCGCCCTGGCGGCGCCGCAGGCTTCGCTGCCGGTCCTCGAGACGCTCGTGCTCGAGGCAGTCAAGCGGCCGCTCGAGGAAGTCGACGAGGCTGTGGGTCGGGCGCGGGCCCTCGCGCTCGGCCCCGGCCTCGGTCGCGGTGACGACCGCCGCGCACTCGTCCGCCGCCTGTTGCTCGACACGGACTTGCCCGCCGTGGTCGACGCGGACGGGCTGGACCGACTGGAGCCGTTCGAACGCGACGCCGAGACGGTATTGACGCCGCACTCGGGTGAGCTCGGCCGTCTGCTGGACGAGGAAGCTGCGTGGGTGGAAAGTCACCGCCTCGAGGCGCTGCACCGCGCGGTCGAGCGGTTTCGTTGCGTCGTCCTGCTGAAGGGCACCGACACGCTCGTGGGCGCGCCGGAACACGGCGTCATCGTGGTCGGCTCGAACGAGCCCGGGCTCGCGACGGCCGGGACCGGGGACGTCCTCACGGGCATCGTCGCCGCGTTCCTGGCGAAGGGGGTCGAGGCACGGACAGCGGCTGCAGCCGGCGCGGTTGCTCACCGGCGTGCTGCGCGGGCAGCGGGCCTGGCCCGCGGGCTGCTCGCCTCGGACGTCGTCGAGGCGCTGCCGCTCGCGTTCTCCTAGCAGTACGCCCACGACATACAAGTCGGTATGTCATCTACATACCCGCTGGTATGCTTCCGACGTACTTGAAGACCGACCTGAATCCCTTCGTGTACTCGCGCCCGATCTCGCCGGACGACGTGATCGACCGCGACGAGGAGACGAGTAGCCTGCTCGGGCTCGCTGCGGGCGGGCATTTCGCTCGGCTCTCGGCGCCGCGCAAGTACGGCAAGACGAGCCTCCTGCGCCGGGTCCTGCGCGACGCCGAGCGGGAGGAGGGCATGGTCCCGATCCTGGTCGACCTCTACGGCGTCGTTTCGCTGGCCGACGTCGCCGTCCGGGTGGAACGCGCTTACGCCCGGTACCTCAAGGGCCGCCTGCGCGCGCGGATCGACGAGGTGCTGCAGAGCACCGGGCTGGGGCTCTCGCTCAGCGCGATGGGGATCGGCGCCCGCCTCCAGCTGCAGCCGAAGGCCGACCCGCTCCCGGCGCTCCATGCCCTGCTCGACTTGCCGCTGCGGCTCGGCGACGGCTTCGGCCGGCGTGCGCTGATCGTCTTCGACGAGTTCCAGGACGTTGCGAAGGTCGGGGAGGTCGACGCGATCCTGCGCAGCCACATCCAGTTCCAGGGCGAGGTCGCGTCCTACATCTTCTCGGGCTCGGAGCCCGGCCTGATGCGCCAGCTCTTCGACGAGCACGAGCGGCCGCTCTACGGGCAGGCGGCGCCGGTCGAGCTCGGACGGCTCCCGGATCCGGACATCGCTGCGTACGTGGCCGACCGCTTCCGCAGCACCGCGCGCGAGGCCGGCGAGGCAGTAGGGCCCCTGCTCGCCGCCGCGAGCGGCCATCCACAGCGCGCGATGCTGCTCGCCCACCGGGTGTGGGACGAGGTGCCGCACGGCGAGGCCGCCACCCTTGCGGACTGGGGGCGCGCGCTCGACGCAACGCTGCTCCAGCTCCAACCCGAGCTCGACGCGCACTGGCAGCGTCTCACGCCGACCGAGCAGAAGACCGTGCGGGCGGTCGTGGCCGGCGAGGGTTCGCCGTATCGGACGGCCGTTCTCGCTCGGCTCGATCTCGGCAAGGCCAGCGCCCAGGAGGCGCTGCGGAACCTCGTCGCCCGGGCCGAGGTGGAGTCGGGCGACACCGGCTACGTCCTCGTCGACCCCCTGTTCGCGCTCTGGATCGAGCGCCTGCGCGCAGGAGGCCCGACGCCGCTGGAGGATGAGTAGCGGTGGAGCGTTCGGAGCTCACGATCGACCTCGGCGCGCTCCGGCGCAACGTTCGCACCCTCGTCAGCGCCGTCGAGGGCGCCGAGCTCTGGGCGGTCGTGAAGGCCGACGCGTACGGTCACGGCGCCGCCGATGCCGCGCAGGCTGCTCTCGAGGCGGGCGCGGCGACCCTGTGTGTGGCGACCGTGCGCGAAGGAGTGGCGCTGCGACCGGTTGCCCCTGATGCGCGGATCCTCGTGATGGGCCCGACCGACGAACTCCGGGAGGCGCGTGAGGCCGCGCTCGAGGTCGCGGTCGGTGACGGCCCGGTCCCCGAGGGCCTACCCGTCCACCTCAAGCTCGACAGCGGCATGGGGCGCTGGGGATTCGCCGAGTTGCCCGCGCCCGGCCGCGAGGTCGTCGGCGTCATGACCCACCTCGCCAGTGCCGACTCCGACCCCGCCTTCACCCGCGAGCAGATCGCCCGCTTCCGCGCGGCCACCGACGGGCTGCAAGGGGTAGCCCGTCACGCCGCCAACAGCGCCGGTGCCCTCAGGTTCCCGGAGGCGCGGCTCGACGCCGTGCGGGTCGGCGCAGCGCTGTACGGCCTCTCGCCCTTCGGAACCGACCCCGCCGACGACGGACTCGAGCCCGTGCTCGGGTGGCGTAGCTACCTGGCGCAGGTCAAGCGACTGGCGCCCGGCGAGTCCACCGGGTACGGCCGGCGGTTCGTCGCCGCGAGCGAGACGTGGATCGGCATTGTGCCGGTCGGCTACGGCGACGGGCTGCGACGGGATCTGACCGGGGCGAACGTCTTGGTCGACGGGGAGCGGCGGCGGATCGTCGGCACCGTCTCGATGGATGCGACCGCGGTCGAGCTTCCCGGCGAGCTCGCCGTCGGCACCCCGGTGACGATCGTCGGCGACGGGCTCTTGCTCGAGGAGCACGCAAGGGTGGCCGGAACGATCAACTACGAGCTCGCCTGTGCGATCGGCGGCGTCGCCCGCCCGGAGCGCGCTGGGCGGCGGGTGCTCGATGCGTGAGCTGGCGGAGGAGCTGCTCCGAGGTGAGGAGGCGTGGGTCGTCGGCGGCGCCGTTCGCGACGAGCTGCTGGGCCGGCCCGTCCTCGATCTCGACATCGCGCTGGCGGAGCCCCGCCGAGCCGCCTACGCCTATGCCAAACGCTCGGGAGGAGCACCCTTCCCGCTCTCCGAGCGGCACGGGGCCTGGCGAGTGGCGCTCGCAGGCGGCCGGACCGTCGACTTCACGCCGCTCCACGGAACGATCGAGGACGATCTCGCGACGCGCGACTTCACCGTGAACGCGATCGCCGTGCCGCTGGCGGGAGGGGACGCGATCGACCCGTTCGGCGGTCGGCGCGACCTCGAGCAACTCGTCCTTCGCCGCGTGTCGGAAGGAGTCTTCGAGGACGATCCGTTGCGGCTGCTGCGGGCGGTGCGCTTCGTCGACCAGTTCGGGCTCGCGCTCGACCCGGCGACGGCCGACCTGCTCCGCGCCGCCGCCCACTTCGTCGACCGCCCCGCGGGCGAGCGCATCCTGGCCGAGCTGGAGCAGCTGTCCGTGCGGGGGCTCCGCTTACTGGAAGAGCTGGGGCTGCTCGCGCCGCTCGGAGGCTCGGCCGCGACGCTGCAGGACGGCGACTCGGCCGCCATCCGGCTCCCGCGCGTCTTCGGCGCGAACCTCGGGCGGCTGCCGATCTCCAATGACCAACGCCGACTGCTGGGGGCCGTCCTGCGCGCCGAACGACCGCTGGACGACTCGCTCC
The DNA here is from genome assembly GCA_963738205.1 of uncultured Actinomycetes bacterium. Taxonomy (GTDB): domain Bacteria; phylum Actinomycetota; class Thermoleophilia; order Gaiellales; family Gaiellaceae; genus DATFQE01. The sequence continues at coordinate 1,350,975 of CAVTVQ010000006.1, read as the reverse complement.
GCGAGCTGTATCGCTTCCGGCGCGCGACCGAGCCGTGGGCGCTCGAGGCGCTCGAGTTCCTCGGTGCCGACGAGCTGAGGCCGGCCGTCGAGGCAGCGCGTCTGCGCGATCCCGCCGAGCCGCTCGTCCGCGGCGACGAGCTGGGCGTCGATCCCGGCCCCGAGGTCGGCCGCCTGCTCGGGCTGATCGAGGAAGAGCGCGCGGCCGGGACGATCTCGACGCGCGACGAGGCCCTCGAGCTCGCCCGCCGCGAGCGTCGCTCGTGACGCTTTCGGCACACTCGGGTCGCACATCTGTGCGCGTTTCCTCAGTAGGGTCACACCGGGGAGGAGGCAGGGCGAACCGGACCACAGGGCGGATGGAGGACATGACCGAAACGGACGCCGTTCGCCGGCGCTTCGCCGTCTCGGCGGAGCGGCTGGCGCGCCTGACCGCGGAGCGCGCGGATGCGCTGCGCGAGCGGGTTCGCCGCTTCGTTCCGCTGAGCGGCGACGAGCGTGCGCTCGACTCCGGCGCGGGCACGGGGGCGCTCGCCTTCGCGCTGAGCCCGCTCGTGCGTGAGGTCGTCGCCGTCGACGTCGTCCCTGAGATGCTCGAGGAGGGGCGCAAGCTCGCCGCGGCGACGCCGAACGTCACGTTCGTGCAGGCCGACGCGATGGCCTTGCCGTTCGCAATGGCCGAGTTCGACCTCGCGGGCACGCTCAGGACGCTTCACCATCTGCCGCGCCCCGAGTTGGTCGTGTCCGAGCTCGTCCGCGTGACGCGGCCGGGCGGCCAGATCCTCGTGGTCGACCAGGTCGCGCCGATCGACCCGCTGGCCGCGCTCGCGATCGACCGGTTCGAGCGCGCGAGGGATCCAAGCCACACCCGCGTGCTGCCGGACACAGACTTCCGCGGCCTGTTCGACGCCAACGACCTCGTCCTGCGTCGCGCCGAGTTCGAGACGGAGAGCCGGAAGGTCGAGCCGTACCTCGACCTGGCCGGGTGCGAGGGAGAGGCGCGCCAGCAGGCCCGTACGCTGGCCGGCGGCGACGCCTACGAGGTGACGATCGGCTGGTACCTGCTGAGCAAGCCGGCCTAGCGGCGCGCCTTGCGCCGGCGTCGCCGGGCCGCTTGCAGGCGCGTCAAGGTGCCGGGCGCAACCGCCTGCAGCACCGCGAACGGCCGGTACCAGCGCGGCACGAACGTCTCGACGACACCGCGCTCGACCGCGGTCACGACCCGGTCGGCGACGAGCTCCGGCGTCGCGACGCCGTGACGGAGCACCGGATGCGCCATCAGCTCAGTCTGCGGAAAGCCGTCGGTCGCGACGAAGCCCGGGTTGACCGTGTGCACCTGGATCGACCGGGTCGCCAGCTCGAGCGCCAACGAGCGAGAGAAGGCGAGCTGGGCGTGCTTGGCGGCCGAGTACGGACCGGCCGCGCGCACCGCGACAGTGCCGGCAATCGAGACGATGTTGACGACATGCGACGGCGCTGCGGCCTCCAGCGCGGGAAGGAACGCCCGCGCCGACCATACCGAGCCCAGGTAGTTGATCCGGACGATTCGCTCGATCAGCTCCGGATCGGTGTGGACGAAGCTGGAGCGCCCAGGAATTCCGGCCGAGTTGACGAGCAGGCCGATCCGCTGATGACGCTCGCGCACCCGACCGGCGACCGCGTCCACCTGTTCGCGGTCGCTGACATCACAGACCTCCCACTCGCCGTCGATCTCGGCGGCCACCGCGCGCAGGCGCTCCTCGCCGCGTGAGAGCAGCACGCACCGCCAGCCGCGTTCGGCAAGCCGTCGCGCGACGGCGGCTCCGATCCCGCTCGAGCCGCCCGTCAGGACGGCGACGTGTCCGTTCACGCTGACAGTCTCGCCGCTCGGCACAATTGCGGGGATGGACAGGCGCGAGCGCGAGGAGATCCTGGGACAGTGGGGCGGCCGCCGCGCCGACGACGACCCGCGCGAGCAGGCAGTGGCCGATGCGCTCGCGCGCGACCTCGAAGGCAGCCCGGTCGTCGGCCGCCCGCAGCGTCACCGCCTGCGGAACTTCCGCCCGACGGCGGACACCTATATCGCCTCGCTGGGCGGGCCGTTGCCCTACATGCAGCGGCTGCGCCAGATCGCGGACGAGACGGCGGAACACGAGCGCCGGCTCGCGTCGGCGCGCGCGGAGCTGCACGAGCGAGCACGGGACCCGTCCGAGTTCGCGAGGCGCTGGCAGGAGCTCGCCCATCGGTGGCGTTTCGATGCGGTCAACGAGCTGATCGACCGCCACAACCTCTACTTCCCGGCCGAGGCCAGGCTGCCGATGGATCCGGCCACGCGCGACTACGCCCTCGTCAACGGGAGGCCCTACCGGCTCGACCCGCTCGACGCGAGCTGGATTCTCTGGCGCTTCCCGGCAGCGCTCGACCGCGCTGCCTAACGGCAGACCCGTACGGCGCGCCGCACGCTGTATGCGCGCCCACGCCGGTCGAGTGCGATCGCACGCAGCACATGCCGGCCCTTGCGGGCCTTCGTCGTTCGCCACGTTGCCGTGTAGAGGCCGGCGAAGCCGCGGCGGACGGTGGCGATCCCGCGCTTGCCGTCGTAGAAGCGCACCGAGCGCAGCCGTGCCGTCGAGCTCGCTGTGACGAGCAGCGGCTCACGGCGGGCGGCGCACGCTCTCGACCCGGGGGCGAGCCAGGTCAGAGCCGGCCCACCGACGACGCGCAGCCGTGTCGCCTGGAAGCGGGTGTTGGGGAGGACGTTGTCGCCGGCCTGATCGACGTTCTTCGATTCCTGGTAGTCGGCCGCCAGCACCACTGCGGGCGTGCGGCCGGCCGGCAGCCTCGGCGCAGCGGCCGGAATCGGGAACAGCGCGAGGCCCGAGGACGGGTCGTAGGCCGCGGCGCCGACGAGGGACTGGCGGTAGCCGATCACGAGCGAGATGGGATCGACGCCTGCGCCGCGGTCGGTCACGCGCGCGGCGATCAGCGAGCGGCCTGCCGCGACCCGGGTCGTCAGGATCCTGATCGTCGGCGGCCGGACGTCGTTCTGCCAGCTGCGGAGCAGGTAGCCGCCGGCGAACGAGCGGCCGGTGTACTCGTCGGAGCCGGAGTCCACCGCGACGAAGTAGCGACCGCGCCGCGGGAAGAGCACGCCCGCCGCCCCCGCGTCGATCTGGTAGCCGAACGTGAGCGAGTTGACGTTCACCGGTGTGCCCGGGTAGCCCTGTACGTCGTTCTCGTCGGGGGAGCCAAGCAGCCACGGATGGATCAGGGAGCCCTGGCTCGAGCCCACGACGGCGACGCCCGCGTTTGCGACCGCCTTGTTCACGCGCAGTACGTACAGCGTCTCGGCTCCCTTCTCGTCCATCGGCTTGCCGACGTAGTCCGGCGGCGGCCTGAACGGGAACACCGGCCACCGGTACTCGCTCACCGTCGAGAAGCCGCGCGTCGTCGAGCCGAGCTGGAACCGGAGCAGCTTGCGCGGCGTCAGCGTCGCCAGGCCCGGACGGGTGACGAAGAAGGCGTACGGGATGCGGCGCACGGTTGCGCCGCGGCGCAGGACGAGGAAGCCGTAGTCGTCGCCGGCGGTCGCAGAGGCCGACGCACTCGCGGCCACGCCGAGCTGCACGAAGCCGCCCGGCGCGATCGTGACGGTCGCGGGAGCCTCGAGCGCGGCCCCCGGGCTCGCGGACTGAGGCCGCACCTCGACCGTCCAGGTGCCCGCACCGCCGCCGGCGTCGGACAGCGACAACAGGCGCGGCACACGGCGCGCCCCGCCGCGCACGTTGAGGTCGCCGAACGACAGCGACACCGGGTCGGCAAAGACGAACGGCGTGTCCGCGGCGAGCACGTTGACCATCCCGCCGCCGGCCAGCAGCACTGACGCCTCCTGCGTCCGGGCGGTGTCTCCCCACGCTGGGCCTGCGGTGTTGACGAGCGCCGACTTCACGGCCCGCGACGACCAGGTCGGATGCCGCTCCAGCAGCAACGCGGCCGCGCCGGCGACGTGCGGCGCCGCCATGCTGGTGCCGTCGAAGACCGCGAAGGGCCCGCCGAAGGCCGGCAGCGTCGACGAGAGGATCGCACCGCCCGGTGCGCCGACGTCGGGCTTCAGCTGGTGCCCGAACGCCGTCGGTCCGCCCGACGAGAAGCTCGTGACCACTCCGCCGCGGCCGTTGTCGTGCTGCAGGGGCTCGCGACCAATCCTGACCGGGGCGCGGCCGCCGCGGCCGCCGAGGATCGCCCGGATGTCGGCGCCGTCGAGATCGGCGATCGAGCCGGACGGAATCGGCATCCGCACGGGGATCCCGTTCGCCTCGCTGGCGCGGTTGTCGACCATCACGAAGCCGATCGCGCCCGCATCCTGGGCGCGGAGCGCCTTGGTGACGAGTGCACAGCGACCGCGCGAGACGAGCGCGATCGCCCCCGACAGCGAGCCGCGCGGCAGCGGGTTCATCGCCGCGTTCGGGTCGTCACCGGTCGCGCACAGGCGCCTGTCGACGGGTCTGCCGTCCCTTCCCACCACGGCGCCGACGTCGACCAGCGTTCGGTCGCTCGTCCCCCAGACCGTGGGCGGGAGCACGCCGCCGCCGGGCACGAAGTTGAAGAGCCGGCCGCCGAGGTTCAGCGTCGGACCGAACGTATGAGTGTTCGAGAGGGCGGCGACGGCGATCGAGTCCGGCGCAACGCCGGGCGCGCCGACCGAGCCCATGCCGAAGTCGTCGCGGTCGTTGCCCGCCGAGATGACCGGCACGACGCCGGCAGCGGACACGTTCGTGACCGCCTCGACGAGCGCGTCGTTGGCCGGATCGGTCATCGGGCCGCCGCCCGAGAAGTTGATCACGTTCATCCCGTCACGGACGGCCGCCTCGAAGGCGGCGACGATCTCCGGCGTCTGCGCCGTGTTGCCGATCGCCGTCGGCACCGAGAACACCCGGTAGTTGCCGATCCAGGCGTTCGGCGCGATTCCCGTCAGTCCCGTGACCGGCGGGTGGTCACGGCCGCCCGTCGAGGTCGTGCCCGCCCGCCCGGCCGCGATCCCGGCGACGTGCGTCCCGTGGAAGCTGGCGCGCGGATCGAGCGCGAGGCGACCGGGCTTGCCCGCTCCGGGGCCGGGGAACGCGCGCGCGACGATCACCTTGGGGCTCGTCCAGCGCCGCCCGCCCTTCGGGAATCCGGCCGGGTACTGCATCCCGGTCGGCGCGAAGAAGGGGTTGCCCGGGTCCACGCCGTCGTCGACGACTCCGATCTTGATGCCGTTCCCGCGGGCGCCGGTCGCGGCGATGTACTGCGGAACCGACATCAGCGCCGGGCTGCGGTTGAGCGAGACGGTGTAGCGGATGCTCGGGTAGACCTTCGTGACGAAGCCGAGCCGCGCCAGGGCGGGGAGCCGCGTCGCGGGGAGGTCGACCGTGAGGCCGTTGAGCAAGAGGCGGAAGCTGCGCGAGACGCGCGCCTCGGGAATGGCGCGGCGAAGGGCGGCCGAAGCCGCGGCCTGCGAGCGCGCCAGCTGGGCGAGGTAGGCGCGTGACGACGAGCTGACCACGTTCAGCCGGTGCTGCGACCCGGCGGCTGCGTAGGTCGCGTTGACGGCTGCGAGCGGCGCCTGGGAGAGGCGCACGACCACTCGGACGCGGCCTCGGCGATGCGCCGGCGGGATCGCGATCGTTCCTACGCGGACGCGCGGGTGGTCGCGGTCGCGGCGAATCGGCTGCAGCGCGGCGGCGGCTGGAACAGCAGTCGCGAGCGCCGCGACGACGGCGAGAGGCGTGATGATGCGGCGCAAGGCCGCTCAGGGTAGCCGTAGACTCGCGCGAATGTCTGGCCCGTTCGAGGGAAAACGCGGTCTCGTTCTGGGGGTCGCGAACCGCCGCTCGATCGCCTGGGCGATCGGCCGGCAGCTCGCCGAGGGCGGTGCCCAGCTGGCGTTCACCTTCCAGGGCGAGCGGATCGAGAAGAACGTCCGCGACCTGGCGGAGACGGTGAACGCCCCGCTCGTCACCGAGTGCGACGTTCGCTCGGATGCCGACCTCGGGCGCGTCTTCACAGAGGTGGGGGAGGCCTTCGGCGGCAAGCTCGACCTGCTCGTGCATTCAGTCGGGTTCGCCGCGGCAGAGGATCTCGAGGGCCGCTTCACCGACACGCCGCGCGATCGCTTCTGGATGGCGCTCGACATCTCCGCCTACTCGCTCGTCGCGTGCTCGCGCGCTGCGGAGCCGCTCATGGAGGCGGCCGGCGGCGGCTCGATCCTGACGATGACGTACCTCGGCGGCGAGCGTGCCGTCCCGCACTACAACGTCATGGGCGTCGCGAAGGCGACGTTGGACTCGTCCGTCAAGTACCTCGCCTGGGATCTCGGGCAGAAGAACATCCGCGTGAATGCGATCTCCGCGGGCCCGGTGCGCACGCTGGCAGCCCGCTCGATTACCGGCTTCCCGACGATGGAGGCGATCGTCGAGGAGCGCGCCCCGCTCCGCCGGCCCATCGACGCCGACGACGTCGGTGCAGCCGCCGCGTACCTGCTCTCGGACGCGGCGCGGAACGTTACGGCGACGACGTTGTACGTCGACGCGGGGTTCCACTCGATGGGTATGTAGGTCTCATACGCTCTCCGCGACGAGCGAGTCGACGCGGACGGCATAAACGTTGACCGGCTGGGTCTTGCCCTTCATCAGCAACTCCCCCTGTGCCTCGATGGCGATGACGTCGTCGAGGCCGCGCCGCGTGTGCTCGTCGATCAGGATGGGCCGGTTCACGACCTTCGTATGCGACTCGAGGCGAGCCGCGACGTTGACGGTGTCGCCCACGCACGTGTAGGTCGCTCGATGGTTCGTGCCCGTGTAGCCCGCTACGACCTGCCCCGACGCGATGCCGATACCGATCTGGATCTGCATCTTGTCCCGCGCGGCCTGTTCCTCGTTGAAGAGGCGGATCAGCTCCACCATCCGGCGGGCAGCAAGCACGGCTCGCTGGCGATGGCCGTCGCGCGGCAGCGGCGCGCCGAAGATCGCCATCAGTCCATCGCCGACTATCTGGTTGACGATCCCGCCCTCCCCGCCGATCGCGTCCATCATCAGCGTGTAGTAGTCGTTCAGCAACTCGATCGTCTCGGCAGGGTCCCGCCCTTCGACAATCGTCGTGAACGAGCGGATGTCGCAGAACAGCGCAGACGCGTCGACATGCTTGCCGCCGAGCGAGAAGCCTGACGTCAGCAGATCCTCTGCCACTTCCTTCGTCGCGAACTTGCTGATCAGCTCCCGCTGCTGATCGCGGAGGCGCTTCTTCTCGAGGCTCGCGGTGATGCGCGCGTTGAGCAAGATCGGGTTGATCGGCTTGGGCAGGTAGTCCTCTGCGCCCATCTCGACGCATTTGACCACGCTGTCGAGCTCGTCGAGCGACGACGTCACGATCACTGGGATGTCGCGGAGATGCGGGTCGAGCTTCAGCTCTGCGAGGACTTGATAGCCGTCGAGCTCGGGCATCAAGACGTCGAGCAGCATCAGATCGAAGTGCCGGCTACGCAGCAGGTCGAGCGCATCGCGGCCGTGGTCTGCGAAGACGACGGTGTGCCCCTGCTGTTCCAACCCGCGACCGAGCAGAAGCTGGTTCACTCGGTTGTCGTCCGCGATCAGGATCGTTCCCGGCGGAGAGACAGAAGCGCTCACGACGCGGCTGTCGGACGGAGCGCAGCGAGGGTCTCCTCAAGTGCAGCGTACTCTCGCTCGATTCGATCGAGGAGCCCGGCAATGCCGTCCAGCTCGCCGCTCTTAGCTCGTTCCTCGAGTTCCCGGCAGAGCTCCGAGAAGCGTCGCGCTCCGAAGGTCTGGCCGTTCGACTTCAGGGTATGGGCGGTCCGGCGCAGCCCTTCCGTGTCGCCCTGCTCATACGTCGTCCGCAGTGTTTCCACGAGTGTGGGCGCGTCGGTCAGGAACGCGTCGATCACCTCCGCCATGAACTCCTCCCCGCCGAGATCTCTCAGGCTCTCGACAGCGCTCGCGTCGAGGCTGGCGGCGGCGCGCTGCGCGCGCGGTGTGCCGGTGTCTTCGAGCGTGCGCGTGCGGCTCAGCGCCATCGCGAGCTCGTTCGGACGGATCGGTTTGGCAAGGTAATCGTGCATCCCGGCGGCGAGGCAAGCCTCGCGGTCCTCGGGCATTGCGTTCGCCGTCATCGCGACGATGTGTGGGCGGACGTCCGCCGGCCAACGCTCGCAGATCCTGCGCGCAGCATCGAGACCGTCCAGCTCGGGCATCTGCACGTCCATGAGCACGACGTCGTAGGGCTGCCGCTCGAGCGCCTCGAGCGCCTCGAGGCCGTTCGCCGCCACGTCGGCGTGGTAGCCGAGCTGCTCGAGCAACCGGAGGGCGACCTTCTGGTTCACGGCGTTGTCCTCGGCCAAGAGGATCCGCAACGACGATGTCGCCGGCTTGCTTACTTCCGCCACGGGCTCGCCGGCGTCCGGCTGCTCGACGTGCTCGGCGAGCGCTTTCACGAGGGCGTTGTAGAGCTGGGAGGCCTTGACCGGCTTCGCCAGCTGCACCGCAAACTCTCCCGATGACTGAGCCTGGGGCAGCCTGCCGAGCGAGGTCAGCAGAACGAGCGGAAGCTCCCGCTCGTCTCGATGCCGCCGCAGCTCGCGCGCGAGGGCGAGCCCGTCCATTTCCGGCATCACCAGGTCGAGCACGGCGACGTCGAACGTCTCGCCTCTCTCGATCCGAGCGAGCGCCTCGGAGGGGGACGCGATTGCCACGGCCTCCATGTCCCACGATCGCGCATGGCGAGCCACGATCTCGCGGTTCGTGGCGTTGTCGTCCACCACGAGGATCCGCTTGCCGGCGAGCTGCGGCAAAGCGCTCTGCACGGCCACACGAGTCGGTACTTCCGCCACTTCCACGGGAAGACCGATGTGGAAGGTCGATCCCTCGCCCTCCTCGCTCTCCACCCACACCGTCCCGCCCATCAGCTCGACGAGACGCTTCGAGATGGCGAGCCCGAGCCCGGTCCCGCCGTAGCGCCGAGTAGTAGAGGCGTCGACCTGGCTGAAGGACTCGAAGAGCCGGTCGATCCGGTCCTCGGGGATGCCGACGCCGGTGTCTCGAACGGCGAACTCGAGGCGGTACCCGCTCGCCCCCATAGGCTCGGCATCGACCTGGACGACCACCTCGCCTTCCTCGGTGAACTTGACGGCGTTCGAGACCAGGTTGAGCAACACCTGCCGCAGGCGGGCCGCGTCCCCCACGATGCCTGCGGGCGCGTCTTCGTCGATGAGGCAGCCCAGCTCGATCTGCTTCTCCCACGCACGGGGCGCGACGATGTCGAGCGCGCCCTCGACGCATTCCCGGAGATCGACCGCCTCCTTCTCGAGCTCGAGCTTGCCTGCCTCGATCTTCGAGTAGTCGAGGATGTCGTCGATCACGTGGAGCAGGGCGTCTCCGCTCGAACGGACGACCTCGGCGAACTCGCGCTGCTCGGGCGTCAGCTCCGTGTTGAGGAGGAGGCCGGTCATGCCGATCACGGCGTTCATCGGTGTTCTGATCTCGTGGCTCATCGTCGCGAGGAAGGCGCTCTTCGCCTGCGTCGCCGCCTCCGCCTCCTCGCGCGCCCGCTCGAGCTCGGTGACGTACCGCGCCTTGTCGATCGCGGTGGCGGCGAACGCGGCGAAAGCCCTGGCCATCGTCGCGTGCTCGGGGGTGTAGAAGTCGGCCTCGAACGAGTCGAACGTGATCATCCCGATGGGGCGTTTGCCGATCAGCAACGGGACGGCCATCCACGACCGGATGCTTCCCTCGACGTGGACATCCTCGAACTGCGGGTAGCGCTCCGCGGCGTCTGTGACGATGACGGTCTCGTGCTTGTCGACCAGCTCCCAGGCAGGATCGTTCGGGCCGCTCACGCGGTAGCGATGCCCGACCAGCTCGTCGAGGTCCGGATAGCCGTGGCCGCCGACGACCACGAACTCGTCGCCGTCGAGCTGCTGGACGCTCGCACTCCTGTAGGGGACGACCTTGCGCAGCTCCGACAGGATCAGGTCGACGAGTTCGGAGACGCCTAGCGTGCTCCCGAGGGACTCGGCCGCCGCCTGGAGCGTCTCGGCCTGCACGCGCGCGGCGCGCTCGGTATCGAGCAAGCGCGCGTTCTCGATCGCCATCGCAGCCTGGGCGGCGAATGCCGTGGCGAGGTCCGCCAACTCCTCGGTGTAGAAGTCGGGCTCGAACTTGTCGATGCTCAGAACGCCGATCACGCGGTCGCCGATGATCATCGGGGCGCAGATCCACCCGCGAATGCGTCCACCGCCGTGTTGCGCGCTCGCAAAGTGAGGGTTCTGCGATACGTCGGCGAAGATCTGTTGCCGCTTCGACCGGACGACTTGACTGTTGAGGTTGGTCTCGTCGTCCAGGTCGAAGCCCACTCCGCTTAGGCCGCCGAGATCTTCGAGTCCGCGTGCCCCGACGATCACCAGGCGGTTCCCGTGGATCACCTGAATGGACGAGCTGTCATATGGCACGACTCGCTGCAGCTCGTCGAGGATCGTCTCGAAAGTCTCTTCAAGGCTCAGCGTCTGGCCGAGCACCTTCGTTACTGCCAGGAGCGTCTCCGCGTGCGCTCGTGCGCGATGCAGCTCGGTGATGTCGTAGTAGATCGCGTAGAAGCCGACGTGCTCCCCGTCGACCCTGAGCGCCACGAGCATCATCTGCACGTCGACCAGCTTCCCGTCCTTCCGTACGCGACGGGTGATCCGGTCGGCACGACCTCGCTCGAGCGCCTCGTGGCTGATGTCCCGGCCTTCTTCGCGGAGGTCCTCGTGGAGGACGAGGTCGTCGATCGAGCGCCCGATCGTCTCCTCCGGCGAGTAGCCGAAAAGCTGCGCCGCCGCCGGGTTCCAGCCCGTCACACGCTCGTCGGGGTCCATGACGACGATGGCGACTGGGCTGATCTCGACGAGCGACTCCAGCTCGTCCAGCCGGCGACGCGCCTCCGCGAGCTCGGAGGAGAGGTCAACCTCAGACGTCATCGATCATCTTCCCGACTGGTCGGGGCCCCACGACACCAGGCGGGCGCCGTGGAGCAGCGGCCGTCCATCGGGCGCCGGATCACGACTGCAGTATCCTGCGCGAGAAGGAGGCCGTCTAGGCAGACACGCGTGGACAAGCGGCCGTATCGCCGTCTCCCGGTGTTGCCTCGGTGCTGACCATGAGCTGCTCGGAGACAGGAATTACCTGCTCAGAGCCGACTTGTCACTACGCGATGGGCATGTAGGGGTATGGTTCGCCGGGATGGCGGCCGCTAGGACACTGTCGGACGAGCAGGTGCAGGAGGTGCTCGGACTTTCCGCGAACGCCGACAGCGTCGAGCTGAAGCTGACCGTGCCCGAGGCGCACCACCGGTCGACAGCCGTCACGCTCGGGCTGGATCCGCTGAACGCACAGATTCGTCAGGTGTACTTTCTCGATACGCCGGACCTGGAGCTCGACGCCTCGGGCCTCGTCGTCCGGAGTCGCCGTGTGCAGGGCAGGGACGCGGACTCGGTCGTCAAGGTGCGGCCGGTGATTCCGGACGAGCTCCCGAAGAAGCTACGTAAGTCCCCGAACGTCGTGGTGGAGCTCGACGCGATGCCTGGGGGCTACGTTTGCTCGGCCTCGGTGAAGCGGCGGTTCAACAAGGTCGATGTCAACGACGCGGTCGCCGGAGACATCCCGATCCGCAAGCTGTTCTCCAAGGAGCAGCGCGCGTTCTTCGCCGAGCACGCACCAGCAGGTGTCGAGCTCGACGATCTGGCGCTGCTCGGCCCGCTGTTCGTCCTCAAGGGCAACCTGGTTCCGAAGGACCTCGCCCGCAAGCTCGTGGCCGAGTTGTGGCTCTACCCCGACGGCTCGCGCATCCTCGAGCTCTCGACGAAGTGCGCGCCGGCGGAGATGTTCGACGTCGCGGCACAGTCGACGGCGTTCCTGACGAGCCGCGGCGTCGATCTCTCGGGAAAGCAGCAGACGAAGACGAAGGCGGCGCTGCGCTACTTCGCCAAGCTCCACCGAGAGCAGCAGGCTCCGCCGGTCGCGGCGTCGAAGGCCTAGGGCGCAAACCCGGGCGTTCGGCGCACGGCGAGGGCGAGATGATTCGCATCGAGCACGAGCGGGTCTTCAAAACGCCGGTCGAGCAGGGGTTCTCGGCGATCACCGACGTGGACAACTGGCCCCACTACTGGCCCGGCCTCGTTCGTGTCGATCCCGAGTCGCGCTGGCGTAGCCCCGGCGACAAGGCCCGCCTGACGCTCCGTCTGCTCGGCCGGGAGGTCGAGCTCGAGATGACGCTGCGTGAATTCGTCCCGAATCGGCTCGTCGCCTACGACAGCAGCCAACGCGGACTTCCCGACGCGGTTCACGAGCGTCATTTTCTTCCGGTCGACGACGGCTTCTCCTACCGCATTCTCGTCGTGTACGACCCGCGGAGAGGGCTGCGCGGACTCCTCGACCGAACACTCGTCCGTCGCGGCATCGACCGGGCGGTACGGCAGACGATGGTGAACCTGGAGCGGCTGCTCGCCGATTCGCCGCCGCCGACGTAGGACAGCGGCGCACGCCGACGAATTCGCTGGCCAGATCGTCGGGTCGCGTGCTTGACTACGGCCCGCACCCCCCTTTGCGGCGCCAGTAGCGATGAAGCAACTCAGCAGGTCCCACGCCCGTGTCGGAGGGATCCTCCTCCTTGGAGCAGCTCTCGAGCTGGCGGTCAGCCTGCCGTTTCGGAACTTGGACGCCCCCTATCCGGGCGTCGCCGTCGCGCTTGGCGTCCTCGTCGCCGTCCTCGCCGGAGCGCTGGGAGGCTGGTGGGTCGGCGCGGCCGTCGGCGCTGTGGGCTGGGCGCTCCACTTCTTCCTCGTCGCGGACGAGGCGCTCCGCGCGCTCCTCGCCCTGCCGGCATGGGTAGCTGCCGGAGCCGCGGCCGGCTGGCTCGCCACACGCCTGAGCAGGAGCTCGACGGAGCGCGAGCTGCTCGCGGCGCAGCTCGCGGCGGCTCGAGACTCCGCCTCCGAGGCGATCGTGGGCATCGACGCGGACGGCACGATCGTTGCCTGGGGCGCCGGCGGGGAGGCGATGTACGGCTACACCGCCGAGGAGATCCAGGGTAGGCCGGTCTCGCTGCTGGCCGGTGACGACGGTCCGGACCTCGTCGAGGCGGTTCGACAGGGCGAGCGGATCGAAGGCGAGCGCGTCCGGCACCGCGGCCGGAACGGAAACGAGCTCGTCACCTCGTTGACGTTGACGCCGCTGCCCAACTCGGGCCGCGCGCCGGCTGGAGCGCTGCTCGTCGCCGAGGACGTGGGCGAGCCGTCACGTGTCCGTGAACGCCTGGGCGAGGTGGAGGCGAAGTACCGGTCGCTCACCGCCCATTTGCCCGTCATCACCTATGTCTATCCGGTCGGCGCACGCGCCGGCGCCCTGTTTGTCAGCCCGCAGGTGGAGGCCACGCTCGGGTACTCGGCCGAGGAATGGCTCGCTCAGCCCGAGCTCTTCGAGCGCCTCGTCCACGAGGAGGACCGAGCGCGCGTGCTCGAGCAAGTCGAAGCGGAAGGGAACGGCGGCGAGCCGCTCCGCTGCGAGTACCGGCTGCTGGCCCGCGACGGTCGTGTCGTGTGGGTGCGCGACGAGGCGGCGATCGTCCGCGACGGCAGCGGTCGGCCGCTATACGTCCAGGGTTACCTGCTCGATGTGAGCGAGCGCCGCCGCGCCGAGGACGAGAAGGAGCGGCTGCGGGCGGCCGAGCGAGCTGCGCAGGCGGATGCGCGCACCAAGCAGCGGAAGCTCGACTTCCTGGCGCAGGCGTGCTCGGTGATCGCCTCGTCACCCGACTACGACGTGACTCTGCGCCGAGTCGCGGAGCTCGCCGTTCAGGACCTGGCGGACTGGTGCTTCGTGGACGTCCTGGACGACGACGGAGACGCCACGCGCCTCGTCGCCGAGCACGCCGACCCGGGCGGTCGTCCGCGTCACGATCCCGGCTCGGTCCCGGACGCGGAGGTCGTCGAGGTCGTCCGCAGCGGGCGAGCGACGGTGACCGAGACGCGCATCTGCGCCCCCCTGCTCGCCCGCGGGCGCGTGCTCGGCGCGCTCACGTTCGTGGTGGACAGGCCGGGCCGCCTCTATGGCAGTGACGACCTCGCGCTCGTCGAGGGGCTGGCCACGACGGCTGCGCTCGCGGTCGACGACGCCCGGCTCTACGGCAAGGTCGAGGAGGGAGCCGACGCGGCACGCGTGCTGACCTACGTCGCCGACGCGGTCTTCCTGCTCGACCGCACCGGCGTGGTCCGTCTCTGGAACCCGGCTGCAGAGGTGATCACCGGCATCGACGGGGCTGCCGTCGTCGGGCAGCCGGCCGCCCAGGCCATCCCGGGCTGGGAGTCGCTCGCCGAGCGGATCCCGGTCGGAGAGGCGTCCGAGCCCGTGCCCGCGGCGACGATCCCGATCGAGACGGAACGCGGCGAGCGCTGGATCTCGATCTCGGGCGTCGATTTCTTCGGCGGCACCGTCTTTGCGTTCCGCGACCTGACCGAGGCGCGCCGGCTCGAGGAGCTCAAGGCTGATTTCCTGGCGACCGCCTCACATGAGCTGCGAACGCCGCTCGCCGCCGTCTACGGGGCCGCACAGACGCTCCGCCGCCACGACTTCGCGCTCGACGAGACCGGCCGTGAGCGGTTCATCTCGCTGATCGTGGACGAGTCCGAGCGGCTCGCCCGCATCGTCAACGAGATCTTGCTCGCCAACCAGCTGGAGCTCGGCCGAGTCGACCTCGCGAACGAGCCGTTCGACGCCGTGGACCTGGCCGAGCGCGTCACCGAGGCCGTGAGCATCCACGCGCCGCCGGGCATCCGTCTCGACGTCGAGCCGGCCGAGCCGGCCGTGCTCGTCGTCGCCGACCGCGACCGCGTCCGGCAGGTGCTGATGAACCTCGTCGAGAACGCGATGAAGTACTCCCCGGACGGCGGCCGGATCGCGGTCGGAGTGGAGCCGAACGGGAACAGCGTGCAGTTCCACGTCCGCGACGAGGGCCTCGGGATCCCGGCCGACGAGCACGCGCGGATCTTCGACAAGTTCTACCGCCTCGATCCGGGAATGACCCGTGGGATCGGCGGCACCGGCCTGGGCCTGTACATCTGCAGCGAGCTCGTCGCACGAATGGGTGGCCGAATCTGGGTCGAGTCGAGCGAGGGCGTCGGCTCGGCGTTCTTCGTCGAGATCCCGGCCGGAGACGCGCGGCAGCGCACGCTCGCTCCTGCGGCCCGCGAGCCCGCGGACACCTAGGAGGTCCGGCCTCGCCGCTGGCGCCCGCGGCGCTGCGGGCGTATCCTCGTTGCAGACGCAACTTTTCCTCCCTGCCCGTTTGCGCGCGCGGCATCGCTCTCTGGGGTCGAGACGTCGCGTCCACGCCCGCCGGACCCGGGATCGGGAAGGAGCAGAGACATGGTCGCTTCCGCACTCGCATGGGGTGCGACCGCGCGCGCTCCGAAGGCGGCGGTCGTCTGGCCGGTAGCGCTCGCGGGGCTCGCCGCGGCGGGCGGATCGTGGCTCTTCGCCCTGCGCAGCGGCGCCGTCCCCTCGGATCTCGGCGAACCGCTGGTGATCTCGACCCTCGCCGCCTGGATCAGTGCCTCCTACGTGCTGTGCGGGCTGCTCGCCTGGTCGCGTCGACCCGAGAGCCGCTTCGGTCCGCTGATGGTCGTCGCGGGTTTCGTGAGCTTCGCTTCGACGCTCAGCTGGACGAGCAACGACCTCACGTTCACGGTCGGGCAGGCACTCGACCTGCTGCCGCCCGTGCTCTTCCTGCACGTGTTCCTCGCCTTCCCGAGCGGTCGTCTCAGCGGGCGATTCGAACGGGCGCTCGTCGCGGCCGCCTACGCCACGGCGCTCTCACTCGAGCTCGTGCGGATGGCGTTCGGGGGATTCGGGCCGAGTAACCTCCTCGAGCTCGCCCCGAGTGCGGCAGTCGGCGAGCAGGTGCTGCGCGTGCAGCTCGTGCTCGTGAGCGCCTTCTGCCTCACAGGCGTCGGCGTGCTCGCCGTCAGGCGGCTCCGGGCCGGCCGGCCGCGGCGGCGCTCGTTGGCGCTTTTGATCGACGCATTTGCTCTTGCGCTCGTGATGATCGCGTTCCTGTTCCTGTCGGCCGCCTTCGGCGGGCCGGCGGTCGCGCAGATCCGCTGGGCCACGTTCGCCGCACTGGGGTTGGCACCGCTGGCCTTCCTGCTCGGACTCCTCCACTCCAGGCTGGCCCGCTCTGCTGCGGGCGAGCTGCTCGTCGAGCTTCGTGACGACCCGGAGCCGGCCGATCTTCGCGATGCGCTGGCGCGCGCCCTTCGCGATCCATCCCTGACGCTGGCCTACTGGCTGCCGGAGTTCGAGGCCTGGGTCGACCGCGACGGGCATCAGGTGCGGCTGCCCACGGCGGAGTCGGGCAGGGCGACGACGCCGATCGACCGCGACGGTGGGCACGTGGCGGTGCTGGTGCACGATCCGTCGCTCGAGGACGAGCCCGAGCTGCTCGCCGCGGTCAGCGCCGGCGCGGCCATCGCGCTCGAGCACGGCAGGCTGCACGCCGAGCTGCGAGCGCGCCTCGGTGAGCTGAGGGGCTCGCGGGCGCGCGTGATCGAGGCCGGGCAGAAGGAGCGGCAGCGCCTGGAACGCAATCTTCACGACGGCGCGCAGCAGCGCCTGATCGCGCTCTCGCTCGACCTCGGCCTGCTCGAGGAGCGTCTGACCGACGACGACGCCGACGCGGCAGCTCGACTGCACGCGGCGAGGGACGAGATCGCACTGTCGCTCGGGGAGCTGCGCGACGTAGCCCGCGGACTGCATCCCGCGGTGGTCAGCGGGCACGGACTGGCGGTTGCTCTCGAATCGCTCGCCGCGCATGCGCCCGTTCCCGTCCGGCTGACGGTCGCGCTCGACGGGCGGCTGCACGAACGGCTGGAGGTGGCGGCCTACTACGTCGTCTCCGAGAGCTTGACCAACGTCGGCAAGCACGCCCGGGCGACGTCGGTCACGGTCGACGTAGGCCGTGTGAACGGCCATGTGGTCGTCGAGGTCGTCGACGACGGCGTCGGCGGCGCCGACACCGAACGCGGCTCCGGGCTTCGCGGCCTCGCCGACCGGGTCGAGTCGCTCGGCGGCCGGGTGCGGGTCTGGACTCCACGCGGCGGCGGCACGAGGGTCAGAGCGGAGCTCCCGTGCGCGTGATGATCGCCGAGGACAGCGTGCTGTTACGCGAGGGGCTGGCACGCCTGCTGGGCGACGCAGGGTTCGACGTCGTCGGCCAGTGCGAGGACGCGGACCAGCTCCTGCTCAAGGTGCGGAGCTACCCGCCCGACGTCGTCATCGTCGACATCCGCCTACCGCCCACGCACAACGACGAGGGCCTGCGTGCGGCCCTGGAGATCCGCGCGCAACACCCTGCGGTCGGTGTGCTCGTCCTCTCCCAGTACGTGGAGCTCGGGCTCGCGATGAAGCTGCTGGCCGACTCGGCCGAGGGTGTCGGCTACCTGCTCAAGGACCGCATCAGCGACGTGAAGGACTTCGTCGCAGCGGTCCGCCGCGTCGCGGACGGCGGCTCGGCGCTCGATCCGATCATCGTCTCCACGCTGCTCTCGCGCCGCCGGAGCGACGATCCACTCGACGACCTGACGCCGCGCGAGCGCGAGGTGCTTGAGCTGATGGCTGGCGGAAGCTCGAACCAGGGCATCGCGGACAAGCTCGTGATCTCGCTGCGCGCCGTCGAGAAGTACGTCTCGAGCATCTTCGGCAAGCTCGGCCTGCCGTCGACCGGGAGCGAATCGCGTCGCGTTCTCGCCGTGCTCCTCTACCTCCGCTCCTAACCACCAGAAAACCGGCCCCCGAAGCGGCAAGTCACCCGGCTTCCGCCGCGCATGCACGGGTGAGACGTTGGGCGTGTCCGCACGCGAGAGGAGAGAGCGATGAAGACACGCGTCATTCAGAACGAGCCTGACGATCGGCCGGACTCCGAGCCCACCCGGCCGGCGGAGCCCGCGCGATCGAGGAATCTCGCCGCCCGGATGGCGCGCTGGAGCGCGCACCACCGGAAGATCGCGATCTTCGGCTGGCTCGCGCTCGTCGTGGCGTTGTTCGCGTTCAGCTTCGTCTCCCCGATGAAGACCATCGTCTTCGAGACGTCCGGGCCCGGCGAATCGGGACGGGCGGACACGATCCTCTACAACGACTTCAAGCAGCCGGCCGGCGAGAGCGTCCTGATCCAGAGCAGCTCGCTCACGGCGAGCGATCCGAAGTTCAACGCGGCCGTTCAGTCGGTGATCGCCGGGGTCTCGAAGCTCGACGCCGTGGCGAAGGTCGAGTCGCCGTTCGACCCAGAGAACACCGGCCTGATCTCGGACGACCAGCATTCCGTGCTCGTTCCCATCGAGATTCGCGGCCCGTCGGACGACGCCGCGGCCAAGATCGATCCGGTCGTCGCCCAAGTGGCCGAGGTGCAGAAAGCAAACCCGGAGTTCACCATTGGGTCGTTCGGTGAGAGCACCGGGAAGGCAGTCCAGGCCGCGTTCTTCGACGACCTGAAGAAGGCGGGGATGTACTCCATCCCACTGACGCTGATCATCCTCCTGGTTGCGTTCGGCGCGCTCGTCGCGGCGGGCATCCCGCTCCTGCTGGGACTGACGGCGGTCCTGGCGACGCTGGGCCTGGTGGCGATCATCAGTCAGGTGCTGCCGATGTCCGACTCGGTCGGCGCGATCATCCTTCTGATCGGCCTCGCCGTCGGTGTCGACTACACGATGTTCTACTTGAAGCGCGAACGCGAAGAGCGTGCCGCGGGTCGCAGCGAAGAGGCATCCCTGGAGGCGGCCGCGGCGACCTCGGGCCGCGCGGTCCTCGTCTCGGGGATCACCGTCCTGGTCGCCATGAGCGGCATGTTCCTGACCCGCGACGCGACCTTCGTGTCCTTTGCCGTGGCGACGATGACGGTCGTCGCGGTCGCGATGCTGGGGTCGCTGACGGTTCTGCCCGCGCTGCTGTCCAAGCTGGGCGACAAGGTCGATCGCGGACGGGTCCCGTTCGTCCATCGGCTTCGCCGCCACGGAGGCGAGGGCCGGGTCTGGGGCGCGATCATCGATCGCGTGCTCCGGCGGCCGGTCGTGTCGGTCGTCCTGGCCGGCGGGCTCCTCGTTGCGATCGCACTGCCGGCCCTCCAGCTGCGCACGGCCCAGCCGAGCATCGACACGTATCCGCAGAAGTTCCTGACGACCTACAACCGCCTCAAGACGGCCTTCCCCGGCACCGAGATCGGAGCGACCGTCGTCGTCAAGGCGCCGAATGTCGAGGCACCGGCGGTCAAAGAGGCCATCGGTCAGCTCGAATGGCGAGCGCTCGACAGCGGCGTCATGAACGAGCCGATCGACGTCGACGTGAACGCGGCCAAGACGGTCGCGAGCATCTCGATTCCGATCGAGGGCGACGGCACCGACTCGACCTCGAACCAGGCGCTGACGGCGCTCCGCGACGAGATCATCCCGCCGACGCTCGGCACGCTCGCCGACGCTGAGGTCGGCGTCACGGGAGCGACCGCAGAGGCGAAGGACTTCAACGCGCAGATGAAGACCGTCGCTCCGCTTGTCTTCGGATTCGTGTTGCTCTTCGCGTTCGGACTGATGCTCGTGACCTTCCGCTCCGTGGTGATCCCGGCGAAGGCGGTCCTCCTGAACCTGCTCTCGGTCGCCGCCGCGTACGGCGTGCTGGTGCTGGTCTTCCAGCACGGCTGGGGGAAGGGGCTGCTCGGGTTCGAGTTCACCGGAGGAATCGACCCCTTCCTGCCGATCCTCCTCTTCGTGATCCTGTTCGGGCTGTCGATGGACTACCACGTCTTCATCCTCAGTCGCATCCGAGAGTCCTACGACCGCGGCATGAGCACAGACGAGGCCATTGAGCACGGGATCAAGTCGACCGCCGGTGTCGTCACCAGCGCCGCGCTCGTGATGGTCGGCGTCTTCTGCATCTTCGGCGCGCTCCAGGCGATGATCTTCAAGCAGTTCGGCGTCGGGCTCGCCGCAGCGATCCTGATCGACGCGACGATCGTCAGAGCGATCCTGCTGCCGGCCTCGATGAAGCTGCTCGGCGACTGGAACTGGTACCTGCCGAGCTGGCTCGAGTGGCTGCCGCACTTCGAGCACGGCGGCTCGGCCGAGGCCCCGCCCAAGGTCGAGGCGCCTCCGGTGCCCGCCCCGATCGCCTAGACAGGCTGCGTTCGCGGGTGCGGGCAACCGCACCCGCGAAAGCCTGCTAGCCGCATTCCGGCCCGGCGGCCCCGATGAGACCGTGCTCGCATGGACGCAATCCCCTCTGGAGGCCTCACATGAGCACGACGATCGCCCACCCAACGCCGGTTGAGCGCAGTCGCGCAGTTGCGTCGCGCGTCGCCGGCGCGCTGCGCACCGAGACCGGCCTTGCACGCGTCGCACTCGGCGCCGTTGCCCTCCACACGGTCGACGACGCGTTCCTGCAGCCCAACCCCGGAACTTCGCCGGCGGACCACCTCGCCGGCGGCCTGATCCCGACCACGCTGCTCCTTGCGACCGCGTGGTTCTATCCGCGCCTGCGCGCGGGCCTGCGCGCAGCGCTCGTGTTCGTGTTCGCGTTCTTCGCGCTGCTCTCGAGCATCGAGGGCCTCTACTACACGAGCAAGGTCGGCCCCTCCGGCGACGACTACACGAGCTTGCTCGCGCTGCCGGCCGCCTTCGTCCTGATCGCGGTCGGCGTCGTCGCGCTGTGGAAGTCGCGGCGCACCGACGATCCGCTCTGGTGGCGGTATCCGCGGCGCCTGCTGATTACGTTCGGCGCACTCGTCGTGGCTGCCGTGGTGACGATCCCGCTGACGGTGTCGTACGTCGTGACGCACGTCGGGCGGGCGGAGGTTCCGACGGAGAACCTCGGCGCGCCGTACGAGAACGTCGAGTTCACCACCAGCGACGGCCTCGAGTTGAAGGGCTGGTACGTGAAGTCGCGGAACGGCGCCGCAGTCATCTCCTTCCCCGGCCGCGCGTCGTCGCAGAAGCGGGCGAAGATGCTCGCGAACCACGGCTACGGCGTCCTGGTCTTCGACCGCCGCGGCGAGGGTGAGAGCGAAGGCGACCCCAACACCTTTGGCTGGCAGGGCGAGCGCGACGTCCACGCCGCGGTGAAGTTCCTGCAGTCGCGGCCTGATGTCGATCCCGATCGCATCGGCGCCATCGGCCTCTCGGTCGGCGGCGAGATGCTGATCGAGGCCGCAGCCGAGTCCACAGCGCTCAAGGCGATCGTGTCCGAAGGCGCGAGTGGCCGTTCGGTCCGCGACGACTTCGCCAACGGCGGCGTCGCCTGGGGCGACAAGCTCGGCGACGCGGTCGCCACGGTCGGCACGGCGCTCTTCACGAGCAACACGCCGCCGGCCGATCTCAAGAGCCTCGTTCCGAAGATCGAGAATCCGATCTTCTTCGTCTACGGCGAGCGTGGGCAGCTCCCCGAGAAGCCCGCGAACACCGGCTTCTACAACGAGGCGGTGGGCCCGAAGCAGATCTGGGAAGTTCCCGACTCGGGGCACATCGGCGGGATCGACGCCCGCCCGAAGGCGTACGAGCGCCGCGTAGTCGGGTTCTTCGACCGCTGGTTGCTCAAGGAGACTCGATAGCGCGCGCGAGCGCCTCGCGGCCGCGGTCGAGCACCGGCTCGCCGTGCGACACGAGCACGAGCTCCACGGGTAGATCCAGGACCGGGCGCAGCTTCTCGCGGAGCTGCGCCCGCGTCATCCCGCTCGACAGGTAGCGAAGCCACGACTCCGGGCACAGGCGCAGGCCGCCCCGGTCGTCGCCGAGGAGCCGGTCGCCGGCGACGAGGGCACGAGGCCCCGGCAGCCACACCATCGTCTCGCCCGCATCGTCGATCCGGATCGTCTCGACGCCGGCCGGCAGCATTCCCCTGGCGCGTGAGGTCGAGGCGCCGTAACGCTCGACCACCGCATCGCGGCTGCGGCGGTGGAACTGCAGCGTGGTGATCACAGCCACGCGCTGCCCGTGACGCTCGACCAGGGCGTCGAGCGCCTCCCAGCCGTTCTCGGGGACGAGCGGGTCGACGAGCAGCAACGCGTCCTCGGCTTCATGAGCCACGGAGCCCACCGCGGGGCCCCAGTCGGCCGGGCTCCCCGGCGTGGGGTGAGGCTCGGCATCGGGATGCATGGCTGTCCACCGATGCAAGCCGGGGCGGAGCGTCTCGATGCGCATCGTTCGACGCTACCAGGGCTTTGACAAGACTTCTTTCGAAAGATATCTTTCGACGCCGTGCCCGACCCGAAGCGCACGATCGAGCTGACCGATCCGAGAGCCTTGCGGGCCGTCGCGCATCCGGTCCGGCTCCAGCTCGTAGGGCTGCTCCGGCGCGAGGGGCCTCTCACTGCCACGCAGGCAGGCGAGCTGCTCGGCGAGAGCCCGGCGAGCTGCTCGTTCCATCTCCGCCAGCTCGCCAAGTACGGGCTGGTCGAGGAAGCGGGCGGCGGCCGGGGGCGCGAGCGTCCATGGCGCGCGACGGCGCTCTTCACGGCTTGGCCGAACGTCGCCCGCGACCCCGAGCAGGCGGCTGCGACCGAACTCCTCAGCCAGGTCGTGGTGGAGCGCTACTTCGAGCGGATCATGGAATGGCTCCAGGAGCGCAGCGACGACTCGGTCGACTGGCAGGAGGCGGCCACGTTCTGCGACCGCATGCTCTACCTCACGAGCGACGAGCTGGCCGAGCTGGGGCGGGAGATCGAAGGGCTGCTCGAGCGCTACCACGGGCGCACTGCCTCGCCCGACTCGCGGCCCGAGGACGCACGCCCGGTGACGATCATCCGGCTGGCGTTCCCTGACCCCGAGGGGAAGTGAGGACGCTCCCGCACCCCCGCGTCCCGCCGCTGCTGCGCGAGAACCGCGAGTTCCGGCGACTCTTCGGCGCGGACTCGATCTCCCTGATCGGCGATCAGGTCACGCTGATCGCCCTGCCGCTCACGGCCGTCCTCGTCCTCGACGCCGATGCGGCGGAGATGGGTTTGCTGACTGCGGCCGGGCTCCTGCCGTACCTGTTCTTCTCGCTCCACGCAGGGGCATGGGTCGACCGGAGCGGCGGGCGGCGGCGCAAGATGATCGTCTCGGATCTCGGGCGCGCGCTCGTCGTCGCGACCGTCCCGCTCGCGTACGCGCTCGACGTCCTGACCATCGAGCAGCTGCTCGTCACGGAGTTCCTCGTCGGCTCGATGGCCGTCGTCTTCAGGGTGGCCCACCCGACGCTGTTCATCTCGGTCGTGCCCCGCGAGAGCTACGTCGAGGGGCAGTCGCTGGTGAACGGCACGCGCGCGTTCTCGTACGTGGCCGGCCCGACAGCCGGCGGCTTGCTCGTCCAGGCGCTGACCGCGCCGATCGCGCTCGTCCTCGATGCGTTCTCCTACGTCGCCTCGGCGCTCTTCCTGCGCAGCATCGCACCGGAGGAGCCGCCGACCGAGCAGGCCACGCGAGGCCACGTGATGTCGGGGCTGCGCTTCATCCAGCGGTCGCCCGTTGTCCGTTCCTCTCTCCTTGCCACCGCGACGGTCAACTTCTTCAACTTCGTCTTCTGGGCGCTCTTCGTCCTCTACGTGACGCGCGAGCTCGGCGTTCCGCCCGGCACGCTGGGCCTCGTTCTGGGCGCAGGCGCAGTGGGCGGACTGGTCGGCTCGGTCGTGACGGGCAGGATCAGCCGCCGGATCGGGATCGGCCCTGCCTTCGTGGTCGGCTGCGTGGTCTTCCCGCTCCCGCTCCTCCTCGTACCGCTCGCCCAGGGGCCGCGCTGGCTGATCCTCGGCCTCCTCTTCGTCGCCGAGTTCGGCTCCGGGCTGGGCGTGATGATGCTCGACATCTCGGCGGGAGCGATCTTCGCCGCGATCATCCCCGACCGGATGCGTTCGCGCGTTTCGGGCGCGTACTCGGCCGTCAACTACGGCGTGCGGCCGCTCGGTTCGCTGGTGGGCGGCGCGCTCGGGAGCACGATCGGCTTGCGGCCGACGCTCTGGATCGGTGCCGTCGGCGCGCTCGCCGGCGTGCTCTGGCTCCTACCGTCGCCGATTCCCCGAATGCGCGACCTGCCGGAGCCGGAAGATCCGAACGTCCCGGTCCTCGCCGAGGAGCCGGCCTGAGCACGGCCGCTTCGCCGGTTCGAAGACTGCGAGGTAGCGAACGTCGAGCGCCTTGCTCGAGCACGGGTCGTCGCGGAGCCGGCGGATCGCCTCGTCGGCCGCCTTCGGAGCGGTCGTGGAGTAGCCACCCGGTCGCTCGCGCGGCGCCTGCATTGCGTAGTGGAGGTAGATGCTCCCTTCCTGGCGGTCTGGCAAGTAGACGGGGAGCTCGAGCAGGCGACCGGGGCCGGCGTCCGCGAGCGCGGCGTACGCGCGGTTATGGAGATCTGCGGCGCTCGGGTGGTACCGCGTCACACCCAGCCGCAGGTCGAGCGCCAGCGCGAGGAGCAGCGCGGCCACCAGCAGCGGCCGCCGGAGCCGATCGGCGGCGGCGGCCACCAGCCCTGCGAGCGAGAGGCAAGCGATCGGCATCAGCCTGCCGGGCACGCGCGTCTCGCTCAACCCGGGCAGATGCTCCCACACCTCGCGGTAGCCCGGCACGCTGGCGCCCAGAGCAAGCATGCACGGGACGAGCGCGCCGGCTGCCAGAGCCGCCGCCAGGCCGTACCGGCCCTGCAGCACGAGCGCGACGAAGCCGACGATCGCGACCACCGGCAGGAGCCAGCCGATGAAGACGGCGCTCTCGAGCCCGTGGCGGGGATCGCGCGCGAGAAAGTCGAGCAGGTCGGCGGAATACCGCTCGACCTGGTCGAACGAGCGGCCGCCCGCTCCCACGGAGCCACGGATGGCGGCCACGTACACGGCCAGACCGGAGAAGACCGCGGCGAGGACGCACGCGACGAGGCCGGCCGGGCGGACCGGCCGTCGGAGGAGCGCGTATGCCGCGAAGAAGGGGATGGCGCCGAGCGCCAGGTGGACCTGGCCGGAGAGCGGGATCGAGGCGAGGGCGGCACCGGCCAGCGCGAGCCAGGCATCCGATCCGCGCCGTGACCGCTCGAGGGCGTACAGCGCCAGCGGCAGCAGCATCGAGACGGGCGCGAGCAGGTGGCCCATGGCGCTCTGGGTGACGACGTACGGAGCGAGTGCGAACGCGAGCCCGCCGGCCAGCGCGCCGTCGCGCCCGAAACCGGCCTCGCGCAGCCAGAGAAACGTGACGCCGCCGGCTCCGGCAAAGCCCAGCAGCACGAACACGTTCCAGCCGCCGACCGGCCCGAGCAGTGCGTCCAATGGCCAGAACGCGACCCCGAACGGCCAGCCCGCGAAGTTCGGCCGCGGGTCGACCTCGGGCTGGAAGCTGTAGGGGTCGAGCCAGGGAGCGTCGCCGCGCTCGAGCTGGTGGCCGGGAAGCCAGAGCTGCCAGACGGCCTGGAGGTGGTCGCCGGGAGAGACAGCGCCGCGCGCCGGCAGGCCCTGCGCGAGGAAGCTGTCGTCCGCGTGCCGCAGCGCGGGGAACGTCGCGACGAGGCCCGCGCCGAGATAGAGCGCGAGGACGAGCGCTACAGCGCCCGCGCGGCCGCCACGATGGCGTCCAGGTCCGGCACCTCGGCGTCGTCGTAGCGCCATGCGCGCCGCACCGTACCGCCCTGGTCGACGATGAACGCCGACCGTACGGCCACGTCCTGCATCCCCCGGTACGAGCGCGAGATTCCGAACCCGCGGATCGCCTCGGCGTTCCAGTCCGACAGCAGTGGGATCGTCAGGTCCAGCGCCTGCATCCAGGCGACGTGCGTCCACGGTGAATCCCGCGACACGCCGAACGCCCTGACGCCTGCCTCCTCGAGTTCCGCGCTCCTGTCACGCAGGAGCTCCATCTCGTCCGTTCAGGTGGAGGACCAGTCGAAGAGGTAGAAGAAGAAGAGCGCGGGGCCTTCCGCCACGATCTCGCTCAGCGCGACTGTCTCGCGGGGCCCGAGCCACACCTGCGCCTCCGGAATCGCCTGTCCCTCTGCGAGCACGGACGCGGACACTAACCGGCGAACGCGAGGATCGCCCGCACGTGCCTGGCCGCCGCACGCGCGCGCAGGTGACCGGCGCCGAACTCGACGACGAACGAGCGCTCGCCGATCACGTTCTGCCAGCGCGATGCGGTCCCCGGCGGCCAGACCAACGTCCGGTAGCGCTCGCTCGCGAGGGCCGCATACCTCCGCGCGACGGCGATGCTCGGCCCGTAGGCGCGGACGAGGCCCTGCGGCTGGTGGAACCACACGCTCACAAACGGCCGGATGCGCCGGATCAACGCGCGCGCGATCCGCGTCTCGGGTTGCGAGAAGCGGCGGAAGTCGCGGTTGAGGTCGACGCCGGCCGCGTTTGCCCTCGTGCCGTGCACGAGCCCGTCCGGGTTCAGCGTCGGGACGATCCACAGCTCAGTGTGCAGGGGCGGCGCCGCATGGAGGAGCCGACGCGTTACCTGGAGGCCGGCCGGCTCGTTGCCGTGGATCGTCCCCACCACGAGCAGCTTGTGCGCTGCGGGATTGCCGAGCCGGTACGCGTAGATCGGGCGTCCCTCTACCGAGTCGCCCAGCAGCACGCGCTTCGGCGCGTCGTTTCGCAGGCGGACGTGGACGTGGTTGTCGTGGTGGACGAGCGGCCGCACGATGCGCGGGGGCCCGTGCAGGCCGGTGTGCGGGCCGACGAACAGCTTCAGGGCGCCGGCTCGGACGAAGCGGTCGACCAGGTCCTGCGCGAGCGGCCGGTCGATCTGGGCCACCCGGAACGCCTCACGCTCTGTGCGGTCGCGGCGCGGGTAGTAGACGTCGACGTCGAGCCCGTTCTGGTGGGAGGCGTGTCCGATCCCGCCGTACCGCGGGCCGAACCCGCCGCCGCGCGGCCGGCTGAGGTCGCCGATTCCCACCCGCGGCGCTTCGGGGTTCGCGGTTCGGTAGTCGGCGAGGACGGCGAGCAGCGTGCGCACGAGACGGGCGGTTCCCCACCGGCGCCAAGGCCGGTTCGGCGCGTGCTTGAAGACCGGGTCCCAGGTGAAGTGGTCGGGGCCCTCCGCGGTCAGCTGCACGCCGTTGGCGAGCCGGCCCGTCCCACGGCTCTCCCGAGCGCGAACGAGTTGCGTGCGGGAACGTCCTGCGTAGCCGCGGCGCCCGGACACAGGTGCCATGAGACGACGGCTAGCGCGCGGCAGCACCAGCCGGCGATCCGCGGGAACCTCGCGGACTCGAACTGCTCCGAGACCCTGCGAGACCGCCTCGATCCTTCGCTTGCCTGTCGACGCGAACGAACACCCATTGGTCGGCCTCGCGCCAGCCTACGAGGATCCAGCGCCGGTCCGGCGACCAAGCCACGCCGTCGAAGACTCCGGCTCCAGCGAACACCCGCTGCGGGCGTCCGCGAGGCGCGTCGGCGTTGAGCACGAGGACCTCCCCCGCGCGCACGAGCGCCAGATCGTGCGTTCCGGCAGCGAAGACGACGTCGGTGACGCTGCGCAGGAAGCGGACGGCGAGCGGCCGTCCGCTCCTCCCCGCGAAGACGACGACCTTGTCGGTGGTCACGAGCGCCAGCCGCGTGCCGTCGCTCGACCAGGCGAGTAGACGCGGGTGCGCGTGGGGCGCAGACCTCCAGAGAACCGAGCCGGCCTCGTCGTAGACGTAGACGCGGCCGCGCGTCGTCGCGTACGCCAGCACGTGCCGGGGCCCCGGACGCCAAGCGGGGGGAACGCGAGCCGCAGTCGGTAGCCCGCCCGCGTCCACGTCGCCCGTTCCATCCCCGGCGACGATGTGGAGCCGGCCGCCGCTGAGGTACGCGATCCGGGTGTCCGTCGCGCTCCCGCCCCAGCGGGGGAACCGCACGTCCGCCCGCGCCAGCTTCCAGCGCACCGTCCCGTCGCGCTCGAGGGCTGCGAGCTCGTTGCCGCGGGCCGCGATCACGAAGCGCGCGAACGGGGACCAGGACGCTTCGCGGTAGGGGCCGAGGAGGCGCTTGGAGCCGTCCGCGCTCACGATCCACGGCCCCGCATCGGACTCGACCAGCAGGCGGCCGCCCCCGCGAACGGAGAAGAGCTGCGGTCTCGCCTCCTCGACTCCGACGAAGGCATCGTGGACCTCCTGCGCGATCGCCCGGCCCGGCGGTGTAAAGGCGGCCGCCACGAGCGCAGCGACAAAGGCGAGCGCCAGCAGCGGACGGGTATGGCGGAACGGCCGGGCGACCGGTTCTCTCGCGGCGAACGCTGCGGCGACGACCGGCCAGGCGCGCTCGCCGGCGGCTTGCTCCTCGGGCGCCCGCTCGGCCAGGAGCTCTCGGCGGAGCTGCTCCTCGTTCACCGGACCTCCTCCCGCACTCGCTCGCCGAGCTCGTCCAGCCCGCGCCGGAGGCGTGAGTTGACCGTGCCGCGCGGCAGCTCGAGCAGCTCGGCGATCTCGCCGGGCGTGTACTCGAGCAGGTGACGCAGGACAATCACGGCGCGGTGCTCCGGCGACAGCGACGCCAGAGCGGACGCGAGCGTGCGCGAGTTTCCGACGGGATCGCCGTCTGCAGCAGCGGCCGTCTCGTGCAGCTCCACCTCGCTCCGGGCGGCGCGGGCGCGACCCCAGTCGATCGCCCGGTTGACGACGATTCTGTGCAGCCACGGCCCGAATGGGCGGCGCCGGTCGAACCGGTCGAGGGCGCGAACTGCGGCGAGGAAGGACTCCTGTGCGATGTCCTCGGCTGCGGCTGCGTCGTGGCAGACGAGGTAGGCAGCGCGGAACGCCCTGGGCCAGTGCAGTTTGAACAGGGCCTCGAGGTCCGAGGCCGATCCGGCCTGGGCGCCTCGCACCCAGGCCCTCTCGTCGCGACCGGCACCCATGGCGCGCCGACTATACGAGCGTGCTTCGCCAGGAGGTCCATCGGGGAGATACGGACGACCGGCACCGACAGGTCCCGGGACCCCGCAGGCGCTGAGCGGCGTAGTAGCGACGTGAAGGTCCGCGTCGAGGAGGAACCATGAAGCGCCTCTTGCCCCTGCTCTTGCTCCCACTCTGCCTCGGGGTGTCTCCCGTCGCGCAGGGAAACGGCTGCCCTGCTCCGTGCAGCGGGCAGATCTCGAGCCCGCCGGACACGAAGCTCCTCTACGTCCAGCCTGAGGGCGAGGGAGGATCTCTCGTCGCCTACGACACGCGGAGGGGCACGCAGGTCTTCGTCCTTCCGCGCGGCCGGGCCTCCTGGAACGGCCGCTGGCACTTCGCCGCGTTCCCGGGCCCGCGGACAATGGTCATCCGGTATCGGGTCGCCACCGGCGCCCCGGCCGGGGCCTTCAGCGTGCGGGGCCGCTTCACGGTCGGCGGCGTCTCGCCCACGGGTCGCTGGGTGGCGCTCGCGCGGCGGGGAAAGGCGCGGACAGAGATCGTCGTCGCCGACGCCGTTCGTCGCCGGATCGCGCACGCCCTCAGTCTGCGCGGCGACTTCGAGGTGGAGACCGTCTCAGCCGACGGCACGCGCTTGTTTCTGATCGAGCACCTCCATTCACCCGGCTCGCCGCGCTACGTCGTCCGCCTCTACGACCTGCGGCACGAGCGGCTTCAGGTCAAGCCGCTCCGTGCGGCGTCGAAGAGCCGCCTGCGCTTCATGACAGGCTACGCCTGGAGCGGCGTCGGATCACCCGACGGACGCTGGCTGCTCACGCTCTATCTCGACACGCGGCGCACGGCCGCCTTCGTGCACGCACTCGACCTCGAGCAAAGCAAGCCCGCGTGCATCGACCTGCCGTCCGGACGCGGAGAGCTGAGGATGCTCGAGCGCTACACGTTGACTCTCTCACCCGATGGGCGCCGCCTTTACGCGGCCAACCCGGCCCTCGGCGTCGTCAGCGAGATCCATCTCGGTGGGGGACACGACGCCCATGTCTCCGCCCGGTTCGCGCCGGCAGCGCGCGGGGTGGCTCCGGCCGCAAGGCTCGGAGGGACGATCTCGCAAAACGGCCGCACGCTCTACTTCAGCGACGGCCGCGCCCTGTGGGCGTACGACGCCGCGTACCGCGTCGTCCGCGGCCCTTACCGGACAGGCGGCGAGATCGTCGGCTTCGGCTACGGCAAGGCCGACCGCCAGGTCTTCGCGCTACGCAAGGACGGCCGCATGGTCGGCTTCGACGCCGCCACGGGGAGGCGGCTGGCTGCTTGACCCGCGCGTTGTCTAGGGCGGGACGGCTGCGTCTTCGGTCGCGTTCGCGATTTCCTGCACGACCTCGACGATGTCGCGGTTCGCGTTGAAGACGCGCAGCTGCCGGTCGGCGCCGTTGCCGCGCCGCAGGATCGCCTTGATGCCCTCGAGCTCGCGTTCGGAGCCCAGCTCGCGCGCATGTGGCTCGATCTCCTTCAGCCGCCGCCGCACGAGCTGCGCAAGCGCGACGCGGTTGCGGCGGCCGGTCTCGAGGTCCATCAGCGGCGCCTGCAGCCCGTAGCGGGCCGCGAGCCACTTGTTCTCGCTCGTCAGCATGCGGTGTGGCGCGACGACCTCGTCGCCGCTCTCGTGCCGCTCCGAGTAGAACTTGACGAGCGCCTGGCAGTAGGCGGCGAGGGCGACGGCGTCCTCGACCCGCGTGACGGCGTCGCAGATCCGCACCTCGACGGTGCCCCACTTGGGGTGTGGCCGCACGTCCCACCAGATGTGCGTGTAGTCGGCGATGCAGCCGGTCTTCTCCAGCTGGCCGACGACCTCGGCGTACTCCGCGTAGTCGCGGAAGCGCGGCGGCAGCCCCGAGCGCGGGAAGGCCGCGAAGACCATCTGGCGGATCGAGCTGAAGCCCGTCGGCTCGCCGCGCCAGAAGGGCGAGCTGCCGGACAGTCCGAGCAGGATCGGGATGTCGACCTGCAGACCGTTCATGACGGCGATCGACGTGTCCGGGTCGTCGACGGCGACGTGGACGTGCAGGCCGAAGATCAGCTCGCGGCGGGCGATGTACTGCATCTGGTCGACCATGTTCCGGTAGCGGTCGCGCGCGGTGATCCGCTGGCGCTCGAACAGGCTGAACGGGTGCGTTCCGGCCGAGCCCACGCGCAGGCCTTGCTCGCGGCCTAGCTCGCAGACGTATGAGCGGAGCTTGCGCAGCCACGTGTCGACGTCGCCCGCGGTGCGGCACACGGGCGTCGCGATCTCGATCACCGACTGCATCAGCTCGGCGTTGATGCGCGTCTCGAGCTCGTGGCCGGCAACGGCGGCGAGCACCGTGTCGATGTGCTGCACGAGGTCGAACGTCTCGGCGTCGAGCAGCATGTACTCCTCCTCCACGCCGAGCGTGTATGGATCGCCGGTGCCGAAGCGGTGGTCGAGCACGCTGCCGCCGGCGGCGAAGCCCTTGCCCGTGATCGAAGCCGGGTAGATCTGCTTCACGGGGCGTCCTCGGACAGAACGGCGTCGGCCTCGATCTCGACGCGCCAGCGCGGGTCGAGCAGTCCGTTGACCACGATCCCGGCCGTCGCGGGGCGGATCGCGCCGAAGACCTCGCCGTGCGCGCGGCCGACGTCGTCGAACTCCGCGGCGTCGACGACGTAGAGGCGGGTCCGCACGACGTCCTCGGCGCGGGCTCCCGCCTGTGCGAGCGCGGCGAGGACGATGTCCAGGCAGAGCCTCGCCTGCTCGTAGACGCTCTCGGGCGGGTCGCTCCCGTCGGCGGGGATCGGGGCGGTTCCGGAGACGTAGACATGACGCCCTGCGACGACCGCGCGCGAATACCCGACGACGGGCTCCAACGGCGCGTGGCCGGCGATGCGGCGGCGCTCCACGCGGCTAGTATCGCGCGCCTTGCAGGCCCTGACACAGGTGGACGAATGGGGAGCCGAGCACGCGGCCGCGGCCGCGGTCGGTCCGGAGGGGGTTCGCGCGCAACACGGAGCAGGCGAGCACGAGTTCCGCTGGGCCTCGGTCACGAAGCCGACGACCGCGCTCGCGACGCTCGTCGCGGCCGAGGAGGGCGTGGTCGATCTCGACGAACCGGCCGGGCCGCCCGGCTCGACCGTCCGCCATCTGCTGGCCCACACATCCGGATTGCCGTTCCACGGCGACGTGCCCATCGCGGAGCCCGGCAAGCGACGGATCTACTCCAACACCGGGTTCGAGCAGCTCGCCGCCCACGTGGCAGCGGCCGCGGAGATGCCCTTCGCGGACTACCTGCGCGCCGCGGTCTTCGAGCCGCTCGCGATGGGGGCCGAGCTGCGCGGCTCCGCGGGCGCCGACGTGCACGGCACGCTGGACGACGCGGCCCGGTTCGCCCGCGAGCTGCTGCGGCCGACGCTCGTCGCGCCCGAGACGCTGGCCGAGGCGACGAGCGTCCAGTTCCCGGGCCTCGGCGGCGTTCTGCCCGGTATCGGCCGTTGGGACCCGAACGACTGGGGCCTCGGCTTCGAGCTGAAGGACGCCAAGCAGCCCCACTGGACGGGGACGCAGAACTCGCCGCGCACGTTCGGCCACTTCGGGGGCAGCGGCACGTTCCTCTGGGTCGACCCGGCTGCCGATCTGGCGCTCGTCGCCCTGAGCGATCGCGAGTTCGACGACTGGGCGCTCGAGGCGTGGCCGCGCCTCTCGGACGCCGTGCTTGCTAGCGCCGCTTCGTGACGCGCAAGTCGGCGTACATTCCGCGCAGCCGATGGTCGCCGAGGCGACACCACAGGCGATAGCGGCCGGGCACGAGCCGCACGGACGCCGTCCTGCGCTTGCCCGGGAGCGTCTTCGGCAGCGCGTAGACGCGCGTCCCGCCGACGCGCCGAAGCGCGAGGTCGTGCTCGTCCTGGCCGAAGTTGGCCAGCTCGATCAGCGTGCGCCCTGCTGGGACCCGCAGCCGGGAGAGGCGGTACTCGAACTCGAGCGCGGTCACCTGGACGCGGTTGGGGCCGGCCGCCCCCTGAGCCGGATGCGTCCAGACGATCAGCCCGATCGCCGCGACCAATCCCACCGTGGACGCGACGAAGACGACGAGGTGCCTCACTTGAGCAACCCCACGCGCTGGTAGGCGCGGGCGTTCGGGATCACCGAGCCGGCGTCGGTGCCCAGCCACTGCTCGAGCAGCGAGCAGTAGACGCTGCGGTAGTCGACCGTCGCCTTGAGGTTGCCGTCGTCGTCGAGGCCGCCGCGCAGCGCGGGGAGCTCGCCCACGAGGCCGCCGCGGACGCGCGAGCCGATCACCATGGCCGTGCCGGCTGCGCCGTGATCGGTCCCGTTGGAGCCGTTCTCCTCCGCACGCCGGCCGAACTCCGACCACACGAGCGTCACTACGCGGTCTGCGAGGCCTCGCGCCTCGAGGTCGCGCTGGAACGCGAGCAGGCTCTCGCTCGTGACCTTCAGGCCCTCGGCGAGCTGCTCCGGCTGGTCGGAATGCGTGTCGTACATGCCGAAGGCGTTCAGCGCGACGACACGTAGCGGCAGGCCGGCCGCCAGCATCGCTGCGAGCCCGGCGAGCCGGTCGGGGAAGTCGCTGTCGGCCTTGGGATACGGCACCGGGCTCGTGAGGCCGCCGCTCTTGAACGGGGCGAGCTGGCGGCGGAGCCGGTCGGACTGCAAGGCCACGTCGCCGGCGGTCGCCAGCGCGCGGTCGCGGCTGCGCCTGGTCGCGCCGAGCCCGCCGATCGCGTCGAGCATCTTGTCGTTGACCTCGCCCCAGACGCCGGGCGCCCAGAAGGTGTATTCGTCGGCTCCGCGGAGCGCGGCGACGGGCACCTTGCCGGTCGCGAGCGAGGGAGCCAGCTCGCCGTCGAGCGAGAGACCCTGGAGCGGGTTGTCGGGGGAGCCGACCCGGTCGAGGTACCGGCCGAGCCAGCCCGTGCGCAGCTGCGGGTTGGTCGCGCCGACCTCCCAGTAGTGCCGCGAGGTGAAGTGCGACTGGTCGGCGTCGCGGTAGCCGATCGCCGGAACGAGCGTGAGCTTGCCCTCGTTGTGGAGCGTCTGGAACGACGCCGCCGACGGATGCCAGCGCAGCCGGTCGTCGCCGCTGACGCGCAGGGCGGAGTCGGGGAGCGCCAGCTTCGGCCGCAGCTTGCGGTAGTCGGGATCGCCGACGGGCGCGAGCAGCGAGAGCGTGTCGACGCCGCCGTCGAGGAAGACCGAAACGAGGATCGGCGAGCCGCCAGGCGCGGCGGCGGCCGCCTGCGCGATGCCCTCCTCGAGGAACGGCACGCGCAGCGAGCCGGCGCCGTACACGGCGAGCGCAAGCCCGACCGAGCGCGCGATGAAGGAACGGCGATCGAGCCCCGTGCCGGCGGGTAGCGGCATGCCGGGCTCGATCGGAGGCAGACCGACCCCGGCCTCGGCCGCCGCGCGGCGGAGCAGAGAGGAGCGCGAGAACTCGTTGCAGCAGTCGGCCATCAGGAGGTCTGGAGGTCGGGGGAGGCGGCGATCAGGTGGCGCAGGGCGTTCTCGGTCAGCACCGGGTACTGCTTCTGCTTCCAGCTCGCCTTGGCGGTTCCGAGCGAGGCCTTGGCGAACCGGTGCAGCGACCGCTTCGTCGCCGTGCTGACGG
Source organism: uncultured Actinomycetes bacterium (assembly GCA_963738205.1). Lineage (GTDB taxonomy): Bacteria > Actinomycetota > Thermoleophilia > Gaiellales > Gaiellaceae > DATFQE01. The sequence continues at coordinate 1,316,451 of CAVTVQ010000006.1, read as the reverse complement.
TCGGGTGGCCCCAGAAGGCGAGCGCGCGCTCGACGAGCTTGTCGGCGTCGAGCGGTGCCTGGTCGGTCTTCGTGTCGAGCACGAGCGGCCGCAGCACGCGGCCGGCGATCTGCCAGCGGGCAAGGAACGTGGCGGTGTCGAGCCAGCGCTCGTCGTTCCAGCCGGAGACGTTGGGCGGGTAGAACAGCTGCTGCCCGGCGAGGCCGTTGAGCCAGGTCCAGGAGTCGGTGTCGACCGGGCGGCCGGCGGCGCGGAGGAGCCCCGCGGTGTAGACGACCGGCGGCTTCGTCATGCGCTGGCCCGAGTAAAGGTGCGGGTGGCGGAGGATCGCCTCGACGACCGGGCGGACGGCGTAGCGGTTGCGGACGTAGAGCAGTTCGAGTGCGACGCGTGTGGCGGCAGACGGAGGCGTGGGGATGAAGTAGCTCCAGAGCTTCCGCACGAAGAACGACGGGTGCGAACGGTTGTGCAGGCAGAGCCGACAGGCGTCCTGCCAGTCGAACCGGCCGCGCTTGCCGAAGACGCGCTTGACGCCCGTGTCGTGGCGGTCGCGCTCGAAGCGGAAGTTGGTCGGGCCGACGCCGCGCTGCCAGTCGTTCTCGAAGCCGGTCAGCGCTCGCGCCTGCTCGCGCACGTCGCGCTCGGTGTAGCCGCGGCTTGCACCGAGCGTGAAGAGCTCCATCAGCTCGCGGGCGTAGTTCTCGTTCGGCGAGCCCTTGCGGTTGTCCGTGCCGCTCAGCCAGAGCAGCATCGCGGGGTCACGCGTGACCGCAAGCAGCATCCGCTCGAACGAGTCGAGCGAGTACCGGCGGAACAGGCGGTTCTGGCGGAGCATCAGGCTCTGCGACCCGACACCGCTGTTCGACGTGGCGAACCAGTCGTGCCAGATCAGGGTCATGCGCTCGGTGAGCGGGCGGTTCGTCCGCACCATGCGGTCGAGCCACCACACGTGGTCATGGCCCCAGGCGTCGGCCGGCGCGAGCCGGTGGCCGTCGCCGTCGTGCGGCGCAGGCCCGCGCAGCCGCTCCTTGCCGGGATGCGTCAGCGAGCGGACAGCGCCGTCGAGGCCCTTCCTCGCAAGCGCCTTGGCCTGGCCCTTGCGCGGCCCAAAGCCGGCGCGCCAGAGCAACCGCTCGGCTTGCTCCGGGCCGAAGCGTCCTTTGTAGACGGGTATGCGTGCAGCGGCGCCCAAGAAAAACCCCTCTGACACAGTCGGTTTCGCCGCGCGGCGACTTTAACCCTTCCGGAGGACTCCGACGTAGTAGTCGTCGGCCTCGTCCCGCACGAGCCGCTCGACCTCCCAGCCGCCGGCGACCGCGAGCCCGCGCATCTCGTCCGGCGAGGCGAGCAGGTAGTCGAACCAGCGGCCGCGGTAGGGACCGTGGCGGACGCGCAGGCGGAGCTGACCGCTCATGCGGCCGCGGGCGCGGTTCTGTTCCTGGAACGCCAGGTGTGACGGGTTGTCGGTGCCGTACGGGTCGCGGCTGCCGGCGACGATGCGGGCGTTGTCGCTCGTGAGGCGACGCAGCCTCCCGAGCAGCCGTTTCGCACCGGCGGCGCTGCCGAACAGGCCGAAGTTGCTGCACATCATCACCACGGTGTCGAAGACGCCCAGCTCCGGCCCGATCTCCGCGAAGGGGATCACCCTCGCGTCGCGCACGCCGCGACGACGGGCGACCTCGATCGTGAGCGGGGAGTTGTCGATGCCCACGACCTCGTGCCCGCGCTCCTGCAGGTGCAGTGCGACGCGCCCGGCGCCGACGCCTACGTCGAGGACCCGGCCGCGCACGAAGCGCATCGCCCGTCGCTCGACCGGCATCCACTTCCGGAACGGGTCGAAGTACCCGCCCGGGCCGCCGCTCACGTCGATGTTCCCGTCGCTCCGCTCGATCACCTCGTGCGCCCTGCGGCCTTCGAGATGGTCGAGCAGCATGTGCCCGAACGCATCCTCGTGCTCGCGCACGGGTTACTCGGAGTCGGCGAAGAGCGGCTTGACGAACTCGTCGAACGTGTCGCGGTCGCAGCTGGCGACCGTGACCGCGGTGAGGGCGGTGACCGACGCGGTGCGGGGCACGTCCATCGCGAGCGCGACCTCGCCGAAGTAGTCCCCGGGGCGCAGCACGCGTCGCGGGCCCAGTCCGCCCTGGTTCGAGACAGCGAGCACGCCGGAGATGACGCAGTAGAAGTGGTTGCCCTCCTCGCCCTCCAGCACCACCGGGCTTCCGGGCGCGACGTCCTGGCGCTGCATGCGGCCTGCGAGCTTCGTCAGCGTCTCGCCGGGAAGCTCCGCCAAGAGGCCGACGCGGTTGAGCTCCGTCACGGTCGCAGGGTCGAAGCGCGGCACTAGGCGTCCTGGTTCGTCGGTCCGGGGCGATCGGTCACGGCTCTATCGTTGCATGCGGTGGGCGAGCTCAGCAGCTGGAGGTTCTGCCCGCGATGCGGAGCGGAGATCGAGGTTGAGGGCGGGGCGCTCGCCTGCTCCAACTGCGGCTACCGCGCGTGGGCGAGCTCCAAGCCCACGGCCTGCGCGGTCGTGACCGACGACGAACGGCGCGTTCTGCTGGCCCGGCGGGCGGGCGAGGTCTTCCACGGCTACTGGGACCTGCCCGGCGGATTCCTGGAGGAGGGCGAGCACCCGCTCGACGGCATCCGTCGCGAGCTCCTCGAGGAGACCGGCCTCGAGGTCGAGCCCGAGGAGTTCGTCGGCGTGTGGATGGATCGGTACGGCGACGCCGAGGACGCGCAGGCGACGCTCAACCTCTATTGGACGGCCCGGGTGCTCGGAGGCGAGGCGGCGCCGGCCGACGATGTCTCGGAGCTGCGCTGGTTCCGAGCCGACGAGTTCCCGCCGCCGGAGCAGCTGGCGTTCCACATCGCCGAGGTCCTAGCGACCTGGCGGCAGCAGCACGCGTAGCGCCTGCGGCTCGATCGTGAACTCGAGCGCTGCCTCGAGCCTCGCGGGCTCGCCGTCCCTGGCCGCCTCCAGCGTCCCGCGCTGCGAGTCGATGACGAACCGCTCGGCCGTCCGCTCCTCCCACGAGCCGGACAGGGCGCCGTGGGCGACGTACAGGTGGAGTTGGCCCTCGTCGAGTCGCTCGCGCTCGCCCAGCGAGAAGAGGTCGAGCTGGTAGTCGTTGTTCGCGACGAGCGTCACGTGGGTTTCCACGGGGGTGCCGTCGACCGTGATGCCGAGGGGCGACCGGTCGCGCGCGAGCAGCAGGAGGGCGCGGAGGCGGGCCAGGGCCTCGCCCCGACGGCGATGGCCCTCTCGGCGGTGGACGAGCTGCGCGTAGAGCCCGAGCGAGACGTTATTGAGGAACGCGTGGCCGTTCACGCGGCCGACATCGACGCGGCGCTCCTGCCCGTTCGTGAAAGCAGCGAGCGCGCCGACCGGGTCGTCACGGTCGAGCCCGATGTCGCGGGCGAAGTGGTTGCGCGTCCCGAACGGCACGACGATGAACGGCAGGTCGCGCTCGATCGCCACCTCGGCCACAGGCGCGAGCGAGCCGTCGCCGCCGGCCATCCCGATCGCCTCGACGCCGGCTTCGCGCGCGAGCTCGACGGCGTCGTCGTCGCCGTCGAGCACGTGGACGCGAATCCCACGGCGCTCGGCCTCGGCGCGCAGCTTGTCGGGCGAGGGCTCGTCGTCGCCGGACCGCGGATTGACCAGCAGCAGTCCGCTCATCGGGCTAGCATCGCAATCCGAACCGAAAGGAGCCTGAAATGACCCTCTTCGAGCGGCTCGAGGCCGTCCAGGACCGGTGGAACGTCCTCCGCCATCCGTTCTACACCCGGTGGGAGCGCGGAGAGCTCACGGCCGGCGAGCTCGGGTTCTACGCCGGCGAATACCGCCACGCGGTCGTCGCGCTCGCGCAGCAGGCGGAGGCGGCGGGCTCCGACCACGCCGCAGAGGAGAGCGAGCACATCGAGCTCTGGGACGACTTCGCCCGCGCTTTCGCTGCCGACCTCGACCGCGCGCCGCTGGCCGAAACGGCGGAGTGCGCCGCAGCGTGGACGGCCGGGAGCGACCGGCTCGAGCGGCTGGCCGTCCTGTACGCGATCGAGTCGGCGCAGCCCGCGATCTCGCAGACCAAGCTCACCGGCCTGGTCGATCACTACCGCATCGATCCCGGCTCGCCGGCCGTGGCGTACTTCGCGCTCCACGCGGAGCGCGACGTCGAGCACGCTGCCGAGGGCTCCGAGGCCCTGGCCGCCGAAGCGACCGAAGCCGACGTCGAGCGTCTCGTCGCAGCGGCGGAAGCCGCGCTACGCGGAAACTGGAGGTTGCTGGACGGCGTCGAAGCTCAGGCCTGAGCTTCGACCTCGACCAGACCGAGCTGGCGTTCGAGTGCGCCCTTCGGCTGCGCGCCGATCGCGGCGGCGGCCGGCTGCCCGTCCTTGAACAGGACCATCGTGGGGATCGACGCGATCCCGTACCGCTGAGCGATGCCCTGCTCCTCGTCGATGTTCACCTTCACGAGCTTCAGTTCGCCCTCGCGCTCGGCTGCGATCTTGTCGAGGACCGGCGCGACGGCGTGGCACGGACCGCACCACTCGGCCCAGAAGTCGACCAGGACCGGCTTGTCGCTCTGCAGGACTTCCTGCTCGAAGGTGGACTCGGTAACTGTGTCTGCCATTCGGATTCCTTTCGTTCTCTAAAGGTAGACCCGGCAGGGTGCTTCCCCGCCGGTCGGTAGCAATAACGCGCTCATCGGTCGGGCCATTCCCCGGCTCTACAATCGCCGCATGGCTGAGCGGATCTTCACACCCGTCCCGGCGGTGCCGGATCATTCCGGGCTCGAGCAGGAGATCCTCGAGCTGTGGGAGCGCGAGCGGACGTTCGAGCGCCTGCGCGAGCAGAACCGCGGCGGCGAGAAGTGGAGCTTCATCGACGGGCCGGTGACGGCGAACAAGCCGCTCGGCGTCCACACGGCCTGGGGCCGGACGCTGAAGGACGTCTTCCAGCGCTACAAGGCGCTGCGGGGCTTCGACCAGCGCTACCAGAACGGCTTCGACTGCCAGGGCCTCTGGATCGAGGTCGGCGTCGAGCGCGAGCTCGGGCTCAACTCCAAGCGCGAGATCGAGGAGTACGGGCTCGCCGAGTTCGCGCGCCGCTGCCGCGAGAAGGTCCAGTGGTCGGCGGAAGAGCTCACGCGCGGCTGCAAGCGGCTCGGCCAGTGGATGGACTGGGGCAACGACTACTACACGTTCTCCGACACCAACATCGAGTACATCTGGCGCTTCCTCAAGCACATGCACGAGCACGGGTGGCTCTACCTCGGCCACCGGTCGACCGAGTGGTGCCCGCGGTGTGGGACGTCGATCTCGGCGCACGAGCTCGTCGGCAGCTACGAGGACCGCACCGACCCTTCGCTCTTCGTGCGCTTCCCGCTGCGCGACCGGCCGGGCGAGTCGCTGGTGGTGTGGACGACGACACCCTGGACGTTGCCTGCGAACGTGGCCGCAGCCGTCAAGCCCGACGCCGAGTACGGGCTCCAGGAGGACGGCGAGTGGGTCGCCGTCGAGCGCTATTCCGACGAGACGTACGTGCGCCGCGTGCAAGGGTCGGAGCTCGTGGGCCTCGCGTACGAAGGGCCGTTCGACGACCTCCCAGCGGCTCACGGGCTCGAGCATCGGGTGATCCCCTGGGACGACGTCACCCTCGACGAGGGGACCGGGATCGTCCACATCGCACCCGGCTGCGGTGCCGAGGACTTCGAGCTCTCGCGCGTGCACGACCTGCCGGTGCTGGCGCCCGTCGACGAGGCGGGACGCTTCTACGACAGCTACGGCTGGCTCCACGGCCTCTCCACCGCCGAGGCGGCCGAGCAGATCGTCGCCAATCTCGCCGAGCGCGGGAAGCTCGTCTCGTCCGGCGAGGTCGTCCACCGCTTCCCGTTCTGCTGGCGCTGCCACACGCCGCTGATCTTCCGCATCTCCGACGACTGGTTCCTGGCCGTCGACGACCTGCGGCCGAAGCTGATGGAGGCGAGCGCCACGGTCGACTGGACGCCCGAGTACTTCGGCAAGCGCATGGAGGACTGGCTGCGGAACATGGGCGACTGGAACATCTCCCGTCGCCGCTACTTCGGCCTGCCGCTGCCGTTCTACCCCTGCTCGTGCGGCCACCTCAACGTCGTCGGGTCGAAGGCCGAGCTCTCCGAGCGGGCGGTGCGCGGGCTCGACCAGCTCGAGGAGCTGCACCGCCCGTGGGTCGACGAGGTGGTGATCGCCTGCGAGGCATGCGGCTCAGAGGTCACGCGCATCCCGGAGGTGGGCGACGTGTGGCTGGACGCCGGGATCGTGCCGTTCTCGACGCTCGGCTGGCAGAACCCGGAGTGGATCCCCGGCGGCTACGCAACCGGCGCCTCCGCTGGCTTATCGGGCGCGGACCTGCCGGATCACGCGTACTGGGAGCAGTGGTTCCCGGCGGACTGGGTCTCGGAGATGCGCGAGCAGATTCGCCTGTGGTTCTACTCGCAGCTGTTCATGTCGGTCGCGCTCGTCGGCGTGGCGCCGTTCGAGAGCGTGCTCGGCTACGAGAAGATGCTCGACGAGCACGGCCGGGAGATGCACGGCTCCTGGGGCAACCTGATCCCAGCCGAAGAGGCGTTCGAGCGGATGGGGGCCGACGTCATGCGCTGGCAGTTCTGCCAGCAGCCGCCGGATCGCAACCTGCTCTTCGGCTACGGCCCCGCGCACGAGGCGAAGCGCAAGCTGCTCACGCTCTGGAACTCGGTCAAGTTCCTCGTCGACTACGGGACGATCGAGGGCTTCCAGCCGCGCTACGGGGATCTCGCCGGCGGTCCGTCCGTCGAGCGGCCGCTGGACCGTTGGCTCGTCGCGCGCAGCGACCGGCTCGTTCTCGAGGCGACCGCCGCGCTCGAGGAGCAGCTGACGTTCCGGCTGGTCGACGCGTTCGAGCGCTACGTCGACGATCTCTCCAACTGGTACATCCGGCGGTCGCGACGGCGCTTCTGGGAGGGCGACGAGGACGCGCTGCGGGCCCTGTGGTACGGCGTCGTGCAGGCGCTGCGGGTGATCGCGCCCGTGATGCCGTTCCTGACCGAGCACCTCTGGCAGAACCTCGTGCGGGGAGTGTCGTCGGACGCGCCCGACTCCCTCTTCCTCGCGGGCTGGCCGGAGGTGGCCGAGCCGGACGCTGCGCTGCTGGTCGAGGTGGCCGAGGTGCGGCGCGTAGTGGAGCTGGGGCGCCAGGCGCGGTCGTCATCCGGGCTCAAGCTGCGCCAGCCGTTGCGTCGGCTCGTGGTGCAGGGCGCGCCGCTGGCCGAGGGTCACACCGACGAGCTCGTCGAGGAGCTGCGGGTGAAGGACGTCGAGTTTGGCGAGGTGGAGGCGCAGGAGCTGGCGGTCAAGCCGAACCTGCCGGTGCTCGGGCCGAAGCTGGGTCGGGAGCTCGGTGCGGTGAGGGCGGCGCTCGCGGCGGGCGACTTCGAGGAGCTCGGCGATGGTCGCTTGCGTGCCGGCGGCCACGAGCTGGAGCCGCAGGAGGTGCTCGTCGAGCGGCGCGGGCTCGAGGGCTGGGCGGTCGCGAGTGAGGACGGCGTCACCGTCGCGCTCGACACGACGCTCGACGAGGAGCTGCGTGTCGAGGGTCGCGTGCTCGACCTCATCCACCGGCTGAACTCCATGAGGAAGGACGCGGGCCTCGAGCTCACCGACCGGATCACCGTGACGCTGCCGGCCGAGCAGGCCGATCTCCTGGCGCACGCCGACTGGATCAAGAACGAGGTGCTCGCCGTCGAGATCGAGGTCGACGGCGGCGGGCGCGAGCCCTCGATCGCAAAGGTCTAGGCCGCCCCGAACAGCGCGAGCGCGACCTTCAGCGCTGCGCCTCGGCGATCCTCAGTTCACGCCGCAGCTCGATCGGCAGCCGGAACGTGACGTCCTCGTCGACCATGCGGTACGGCTCGATCTCCGCAACGCCGCGCGCGCGGAACCAGTTGCAGACGCGGTCGACGAGCGACTCCGGCGCCGAGGCACCCGACGTTACGCCGACCGTCTCGACGCCCTCGAGCCAGGCGGTGTCGATCTCGGTCTCGTCGTCGACCAGGTAGGCCGGGACACCGTCGGCACGGGCGACCTCGACGAGGCGATTCGAGTTCGAGGAGTTGCGCGAGCCGATCACGAGCAGGAGGTCGATCTCGCCCACGAGCTCCTTGACCGCCCACTGGCGGTTGGAGGTCGCGTAGCAGATGTCCTCCTTCTTGGGCGCGTAGATCTCGGGGAAGCGGCGCCGCAGCGCGGCGATGATCTCGGACGTCTCGTCGACCGACAGCGTCGTCTGGGTGATGTACGCCAGCTTCGTCCCGGCCGGCACCTCGAGCGCCTCTGCGTCCGCGACTGACTGCACGAGGACGGTCGCGTCGGGGGCCTCGCCCATCGTCCCGACGACCTCCTCGTGCCCCTCGTGACCGATCAGGACGACCGTGTAGCCGGACGCCGCGTACCGGCGCGCCTGGACGTGCACCTTCGTCACCAGCGGGCAGGTTGCGTCGATCGTGTTCAGCCCGCGCTCATCGGCCCGCGCGTACACCGACGGCGCAACGCCGTGAGCGGAGAAGACGATCGTCGCGCCTGCCGGCGCCTCGTCCTCGGTTTCGACGAAGACCGCACCGCGCGCCTCCAGCTCGCGGACGACATGGGCGTTGTGGACGATCTGCTTTCGGACGTAGATCGGCGCGCCGTAATGCTCGAGCGCGAGCTCGACCGTCTCGACGGCACGCTCGACTCCGGCGCAGTAACCCCGGGGAGACGCCAGCAGCACTCGCTTGACCACGAAGTCATGATAGGTCGCATTGGGGCGAGAGCGATCCGGCGCCGAAGGCGAGCTTGCCTCGCCGAGAGGCTCGCGGAGGCCGGTGTTTCCGAGCTAAAAAGAAGGGGGCCCACGGGGGAAACATGGTTTCCCCTGTGCTGAAAAGATGGGCCGATCGGCCCATTGGCAGTGCGCTATGGATCCCGCTAGCGTCATCGGCACTGGGCGATGCGAACCGCGGGTGCGCCGTACCTGGCCACATGCCGCGGTGAGCAATCTGGAAGGCCCGCCGCACAGACCCCCCGAGCGGCGGGCTTTCCTGTTTTTGGGACTGGGCGCTGCGTGCGAACGACCTGGGTATCGAAGTACGATCCTGCGTGCCTAGTGTCCCGACTTAGCTCACTCTTCCGCCGCCGACGGCCCGAGCGCGGGGACGAGCACGCGGCCGGGCCGGCCCACGAGGCGAACGAGCCGCTCGCGGACGCGCTGCTACGCGCTCCGGACGTCCATGCCGCCGGTCTCCTGCTCGTCCGCGAGGTGGTCGGTCGGCTCGGGGTCGATTTCGCCGCGGTCGCGCTGATCAGCGACGATCGGCGCCGCGCGAGCGGCCTCGTCTGCGTGCACGACGGCGCGGAAGTCGACTGGTGGCGCGAGGTGACCATCGACCTCGAGAACGAGCCGTCGGGGATCGCGACGGCCTCGTTCGAGGCGGCGCCGATCGTCGTCTACGACGTTGCCGCCTCCGCGCGCGTGAGCCGGCGGCTCGCCGAGCGCGTCGGCGCGAAGAGTGCCGTCTTCGTGCCGCTGATCTCCTCGGGCCGCGTCCACGCCGTGCTCGTCGTCGCCACCACGACGCGGCGCCTGTTCGCCAAGGAGGACCTCGCCGCGCTCGAGTCGCTCGCAGGCGAGGCGGCGTTGGCGGTGGAACGAGCGCAGTCGTCGGCCTCACTGGCGGACGCCCTCGAGCGCGAGCGCATCGTCGGCGAGATCGCCCGCAAGGTGCGCTCCGAGCTCGACCTCGACGACGTGCTCCGGGTCGCCGTCGAGGAGACGGCCGGCGCGACCGGAGCAACGCGCGCCCTCATCCGGCTCGACGAATTCGGTGACGCGCTGCCAGTGCTCGTCGAATGGGACTCGCCGGGGACGGCGCCGCTCGGTGAGGGGGCATCCAACCTGCCCGTTCTCAACCTCGCCTTGCGCGAGCGCAGGACGTTGGCCGTCGGGGACATCGATGACGCACCGGAGCTGAACGACCCCGCGCTCGGGAGCGTCGCCGCCCTGCGCTCGCTCGGAACGCGTGCGGTGCTGGCGACCCCGATCCTCGTCTTCGACGAGCTGATCGGCGTCTTCGGCCTGCACCGGGCCGACCCCCACCAGTGGACGACCGCGGAGCACTCGCTGCTGGAGTCGGTCGCCCGTGAGGTCGGCCTTGCGATCCATACCGCGCGACTCCTCGAGGAGAACGCGCAGCGGCTGGAGCAGTCGGCCGCGCTGCTCAAGGCCTCGCAGTACGTCGCCAGCGAGCTTCGCCTCGAGACGGTGCTCCAGCGGCTCGTCGTCGAAGTGACCCGGCTGCTGCGCGCCGACGCGGCGGACTGCTATCTCCTCGACCCCCGCCGGGGCGTCCTGACCTGCGCGGCGGTCTACGGCCTCGACCCCGAGGTCGTGTCGCTGGAATTCCCCTCCGACCGCGGCCTGGCCGGTGAGGCGCTGCGCCAGGGGCGGGGCCTACTCTCGGCCGACTACCACTCGATCGCCGAGCCGGTCCAGCACGCCGCATACAAGAGCTTCCGCAGCGCGATTGTCGCCCCGATGAAATGGTCGGGCGAGAAACGGGGCGTCCTCGGCGTCGGCAGCCGGGACGAGAACCGACGTTTCGACAAGGACGACGTCGCCGTGTTGGAGACCTTCGCCGGCCTGGCGTCGCTTGCCCTGCGCCACGCGTCCAGCTTTGCCCAGAGCGCCCGTCAGGCACGGATCCAGCGTGGGTTCTACGGCATCGCCTCCGTCCTCGCCGAGCCGCTCTCGCTCGACGAGACGCTCGTCGCGGTCGCCAAGGCGGCGAGCGAGGCGCTCGGCGCGTCGTTCGCCGCCGTCCTCCTACCCACCGGCGACGGCCTCGCCCTCGCGGCCGGACACGAGCTGCCCGAGCAGCTCGCACAGGTGCTGACGGAAGGCGTCCCGGAATCCGCCGCGGCGCTGCTGCCGTGTGCCCGCGAGCGGCGGACCCTGGCAGCGCCCGACGTGCTCGAGGACGACCGCTTCGAGGCCGCCTGGCGGGAGCTCGCGCAGGCAGCGGGCTACCGCTCCTTGCTCGCCATTCCGATCGAGGAGCCTCGCCGCGAGCACGGCGGCCTCGCGCTCGCGTTCTTCGCCGAGCCGCGAACCTTCACCGACGACGAGCTCGAGCTCGCGCAGCACCTGGCGGGCGCGGCTCGCGGCGCGCTCGAGCGCAGCCAGCTCTTCGAGACCGAGCGGAGCTCGCGCGCGCTCTCACAGCAGCTCGCGCGTATGGGCGGGCTGCTCGCCACCGAGCTCGACCCGGCGGCCATCCTCGGCGAGGTCGTGGAGCAGGCGCCGGCGCTCGTCGGTGCCGACGCGGCCTCGGTGCGCCGGCTCGAGGAGGACCACCTCGTCGTCAGTGCCGCGAGCGGCGAAGGGGCGGAGTCGGCGATCGGCTCCCAGGCGCCGACGACGGCGTGGCTCGTGGGCGACATCGTGCAGTCGCGCGGCCCGAAAGCGATCGCGGAGGTCGCCGGCGACAGCCGGCTCCTGGACGCTGACCCGATCCTCGCCCGCGGATACAGCTCCTACCTGGGCGTGCCGCTCTTCGGCGCCGAGGGCGAGCTCTACGGAATCCTCGCGGTCTACGGGCGCCGTCCCCGTCCGTGGCTTCAGGAGGAGATCGAGGCGCTCGCCGCGCTCGCGGGCAACGCGTCCGCGGTGCTGGCGAACGCCGACCTCTACCAGAAGGTCAAGGACGAGCAGGACCGCAGCTCGGCCATCCTCGCCAACATCGCGGACGGCATCGTGGCCGTCGACCGCGAGGGCACCGTGGTGCTGTGGAACGCCGCCGCCGAGCAGATCACGGGCGTCCCCGCCGGGGAGGCACTCGGTCGCACGCCCGCGCAGGTGCTCCAGCGCACGCTCGAGTCGGGCGAGGCAGGCGCGATCCGTGACCGGCTCGTCCCGATCCGGCGGGGCGGGGAGGAGGTCTGGCTGTCCGTCAGCGAGGCGGTCATGCGCGATCCCGCGGGGGGCGTGGCCGGCCGCATCTTCGCCTTCCGGGACGTGTCGTCCGAGCGCGTCGTCGAGGAGATGAAGTCGGAGTTCGTCGCAGCGGTCTCACACGAGCTGCGCACGCCGCTCACGTCGATCTACGGCTTCGCGGAGACGCTCCTCCGTCAGGACGTCCTCTTCGAGGAGGAGGAGCGCCGGACGTTTCTCGGCTACATCGCATCGGAGGCGCAGCGCCTCACCGGGATCGTCGACGCCCTGCTCAACGTGGCGCGGCTCGACGCGGGCGACCTGCAGATGGAGCTGGCGCCGATCGACGTCGGCTCGGTCGTGTCCGAGGTGGTCACCGGAGCCCAGGAATCGAGCCTCGTCAACGGCCACAACTTCGTCGTCGACCTGCCGAGCGAGCGGCTCGACGCCGCGGCCGACCGCGACAAGCTGCGTCAGATCCTCGCCAACCTCGTCGACAACGCGGTCAAGTTCTCGCCAGGCGGCGGCACGGTGACCGTGGTCGCGCGCCGCAAGAGCGGCGCGGTCGAGGTGCGAGTCGTCGATCGCGGCCCGGGCATTCCCGCGGCCGAGCGGGCGCGGATCTTCCGCAAGTTCTACCGGGCCGACCTGGCGCGCGACCGCGCGGGAAGCACCGGGCTCGGCCTCTTCATCGCCCAGGGGCTCGTCCGGGCGATGGGCGGTCGGATCTGGGTCGACTCGGAGGAGGGCGAGGGCTCCAGCTTCGCGTTCGAGCTCCCCCTGGCAGGGGAGCACGTGGAGCTGGGTGTTTGAGTGGGGGGTGCAGCCGTGCATAAGGACGGCGTGACGCGTGTGTTGGTCATCGACGACGAGGCGCCGATCAGGCTGCTCTGCCGCGTGAACCTCGAGGCCGAGGGGATGGAGGTGCTGGAAGCCGGCGACGGCCCCGCAGGACTCGAGCAGGCGCGTAGCTCGCGCCCGGACGTGATCCTCCTGGACGTGATGATGCCCGGCCTCGACGGCTGGGCCGTGGCCGAGGAGCTCATCGACGACGCGTCCACGAAGGACATTCCCATTGTCTTCCTCACCGCCCGCGCGGAGCTGCGCGACCGCGCCCGAGGGCTCGAGCTCGGCGGCGTCGACTACGTCACGAAGCCGTTCAACCCCGTCGAGCTCGCCTCGCTGGTGCGAACCCTGCTCGGCCGCGTGCGTGCCGGCGAGCAGGCCGACCTGCGGAGCGAGAAGATCGCGGAGCTGCGCCGACTCGTCGACGAGTAAGCCGAGCCCGCCGTCGTCCGCCTCGTAGTCTACGCTGACAACAGAGAAACCTGCAGTCTTGGCGGAGATCGCGATGTGCGATCTTGTCTGTGCAACTGTCACGCTGTACGGGCGTTCAAGCGTCACGGGGTGTAGCTCAGCCTGGTTAGAGCGCTGGCTTTGGGAGCCAGAGGTCGCCAGTTCGAATCTGGCCGCCCCGACAAGAGAAACCCGCCGGAAAGGCGGGTTTTCTCTTAGTCCGTCGCGAAACAGGAAGTGCAGCATGACCAGCTTGCAAGCGGTTGGCGGCATGGGAGCTAGGTCAACTGCCGAAGGCGCTCGATCGAGCTTCGCGTGCACGAGGAGGAAGGCCGCCCCGCCCCTAAACCGCAGCGGCTGGGCGGCCTCGCTGAGCCGTGTGTGCCCTCTTAACTGCCGAGCAGGAACACCCTCTCGTTGACGCCGAGTGTTCGCAGGCACCCGGTCAAGTTCGTACCGGCGGAGAAGCCCACCGTGACGAAGATGCCCGAGATGACCTCATCGGCGTGCTCAGCCACGATCACCTGCCAGGGCGAGTCGGGGTCATCCCCGGGGTCGTCGTCGTAGCGGACAGTCCCTTCGGTCACGTCCCACTGGTGGAGCACGTCTTCCGCAACTAGCGGTATGGGCTGCGTGTTCGGAGAGAAGATCACGTCGTGGGTATCTCCCTCAGGAACACCCGCAGGTACGGAGCGCCGCCGCCGCCGGTGTCGGTGTCGGAGGAGAAGCTGGCGGTGTAGACCAGGTTGACGATATCGCCGAGCTTTTTGCCATTGAGACCGCTGTAGAGCACCGAGCCTCCGGTCGCTCGCGTCGGCGTAAGGGCCGAATTCCGCACAATCCGCGGTCATGCTCACGCTCGCGTTGGTTGCCTGCGAAGTCGCCGCCGAATGCCGTGACGCGGGTGTAGGTGACCTGCGGCAGACCCGGCGGGCCCTGCGGACCGGTCGCACCTTGCAGGCCTGCAGGGCCTGCGGCTCCTGTCGCTCCCGCAGCACCGGCAGGCCCTGCGGGTCCCTGTGGGCCGGCAGGGCCCTGTGCCCCTCGCGGCCCCGGCCCGCCACGCGTGCCTCTCACGCCACGCGGAAGCACCACCTTTCGCTCCCCGCGCGCGCACTTGCCACTGGTACGAGCCTTGACGTCGTAGCGCGTTTCCGCGTTGCCTTGAAGCTCGATACAGAGAGCCGTCGCCTGGGGCGACTGCGAGCCGGCGAAAGCGGACGGGACGAGCAGCACGAGAAGCAGCCCGCCCACAACGAGCATCTTGTTCATGAACCAAACCCCCTCGTTGGTCATGCTCTCGATGTAGGTCCACTGTTTGAGGCAGCTGTCACATTACAGTCATTGCAGTCGGAAAACCATGATCGCCACGGGCGAGCGCGGTACGCATGCAGCGGCAACGCGAGGCGACCATCGCGAACAACCGGGATAGCTTCAGTGAGCCAGAGTGACGGGGTGAATGCTCCCGCCCGGTCTCTCGCGGGGCCTAGCTGTGCTCGAACGGCAGCTCGATCGTGCGGGCGCGGTCGACCTCGATCTCGTACACGACGCCGCGCCTGAGCGGGAAGTCCGCGCCCGTGTAGCGCTGAGCCAGGCGGTCCATCACCTCGAGCGCTGCGTCGCCCTCGCGCTTGGCGACGACCCGGCCGCGGACGTGCGCGCTCAGGTACGGGCGCTCATGGTCGACCACCGAGAGCGCGACTCGAGGATCGCGCTCGACGTTCCGAGCCTTGCGCGAGCCTGGCTGCGTGAAGAAGACGACACGTTCAGCCTCGATGCCCACCCACACCGGAACGCTGTGCGGAGAGCCGTCGGGAAGCAGCGTGGCAACGTGTGCGAAGTTCCGGCCTTCGAGGAGCGGGCGTACGTCCTCGGGTATGTCCACCGGCCTAGCCTGCCACGTGGAGCGACCGGGTGGGCTCGCGGTCCGCGGCGAGGCCCGGCGTCTGACGGCGGCGGGGGCTGCGGATGTACTTGCGTGCGTAGAGGCGCTCGTCCGCCGCGCGGTAGAGCGAGAGGGCATTCAATCCGTCCTGCGGGTGGACGGCCCAGCCGAACGTGATGCTGAGGCCTGTGCCTGCCAGCACGGTCTCCAGCCGCGTGGCGAGCCGGCCGGCCTCCTGCGTGCTCCCGAGCGCCGCGAGCACCGCGAATTCGTCGCCGCCGACGCGCGCGAGCTCGTCCGAGGCCTCGAGCGCGTTGGCCAGCATCGCGCCGAGCCGGCGAAGGGCGTCGTCTCCCTCGTCCTCGCCGTGCCGGTCGTTCATCTCCTTGAGCCCGTCCATGTCGCCGAGCAACAGGGCGAACGGCCGGCCGCTGTCGAAGCGGCGAGCGATCGCCATCTCGAACGCACGCGTGTTCGGCAGTCCGGTCAGGTGGTCGCGCTCGGCGAGAATCTGCAGCCGGTCGACGAGGGCCTGGTTCGAGGCTGCGAACCAGCCGAGGATCGCACCCGACCCGGCGAAGATGATCAGCCGGATCCCGGCACCGACGGTGAGTAGCTCGGCGGAGGGAATGTCCGGGTTGAGCAGCACACCGGCCGCGTACAGCGCGGTTGCGACGCAGCCGGCCAGCGCGCCGATCCGCGGGCCCGTGCTGAGCGCGATCAGGGCGACCGGCAGGTAGTAGAAGTGGCCGATTCCGAGCCCGGGATTCTCGAATACCAGGAACGACACGAAGACCAGGGCGAACGCACCCACGGCCAGGACGATCAGCGAGCGCCGGTGGGCGGTTGCGGCAGGCATCCCCTCAGGACAGTGACCCAGGCCAACGGGCCCGGCGTCCCTCGCTCGGGGGATCGACGCTACGGCGGCTCGTCCGCCTCCTGCGCCTTGAGAAAGCGTGCCAGGTAGTAGGAGAAGACCGCGAAGAACACGATCGCCTGCTCGACCGCCATCGTCACGCCGGCGATCTCCTGGTCGGTGAGCGCTGACAGTCCCCAGAGCCCGTCGCCTTGCTCGTAGTAGTCGTAGACCGGCGAGGGAATGAGCGCGAGGAGCAGTCCGAGCGGCGCGGCGAGCACGAAGGCTGCGAAGATGTAGAGCACGCGGGCCCCGTCGTCGAGTCGGTGCGGCTCGTCCTGCGCCACCGGCCACCAGAGGAGACAGCCCGCCGCGAAGTACAGGGCGTGCTCGAGGTGCAGCAGCGTCAGGGGGTGGCGGAGGGCGGCGTCGTACAGCCACGGCAGGTGCCAGACGAAGTACGTCAGCAGCCAGATCGTAAGCGCCACCACCGGCCGCGTCAGGATCCGGACTGCCCGGAACCGCGCGAGCGCTGCGGCCAAGCCCGCTGGGATGCCGAAGACGATCAGCGCCGGCGCCCACTCGGCCAGTACGACGTTCTGGAGCAGGTGCGCGGACAGCAGGTGGAACGAGAGCGCGTCCAGGGGCGTCACCGCGACGGCGACGAGCAGCGCGATCCCGGCCCAGAACGACGCGAGCCGCGCGCGCGAAACCCGTTCGCGGCGCGTGCCGTAGAGGTAAGCGGCAAGCAGCACCGCGGTGGCGAGCAGCGCCTCGCCGTGCACAGACCAGGCGTAAGGATCGGGCCGCACGCCGCTACGCTAGACACCTAGCGCGGGTGTAGCTCAATGGTAGAGCCCCAGCCTTCCAAGCTGGTTACGCGGGTTCGATTCCCGCCACCCGCTCTGCGCGAGACGCTGTCCGACCCGGCAGCGATTCTGCCGCGATGGAAGTCCGGGTAGTCCGGGTCGAGGCGCGGACCGTCGTCAACGTCCTCGTCATCGTCCTGGCGTTCGTCCTCGTGCTCGAGGTGATCTGGCTCTCGCGGGAGGTACTGACCTGGATCCTGGTCGCACTCTTCCTCACGCTTGCGCTCAACCCCGCCGTCGAGTTCTTCCAGCGGCACGGGATCAAGCGCCGCGGCTACGCGGCCGCGCTCACGTCCCTGCTGATGGTTCTCGCCATCGTGGCGCTCGCGTCGTTGTTCGTCCCGACGCTGGTGCGGGAGGCGAACGACTTCGTGCGGGCCGTGCCCAACTACGTCGAGGACGTCAGCAACGGACGCGGGCCGCTGGGCGACCTCGAGCGGAAGTACCACATCGTCGATCGCATCCAGAGCTCGGTGCAGAGCGGCGGGGCCGCCAGCGTCCTCGGCCTGTCCGGGACGGCGGTCGCCGTCACGAAGAGCATCGTCACCGCGATCGTCGCGGTCGTGACGATCGGCTTCATGACGTTCTTCATGCTGCTTGAAGGCCCACGCTGGCTCGAGCGCTTCTTGGCCCTGATGCCCGCAGCCTCCCAAGAGCGCTGGCGGCGGGTCGGACACGACATCTACCGGACGATCGGCGGCTACGTCACCGGCAACCTGCTGATCAGCGTGATCGCGGGCATCGCCTCGACGGTCGTCCTGCTCGTCGCGGGCGTGTCCTACGCGGTCGCGCTCGGGCTGCTCGTCGCCATCCTCGACCTCGTCCCGCTCGCCGGCGCGACGCTCGCAGCCATTCTCGTCACGACCGTGGCCTTCATCGACCAGGGCCTGGTCGTCGGGCTCGTCGTGCTCGTCTTCTTCGTCTTGTACCAGCAGGTCGAGAACCACGTATTGCAGCCGCTCGTCTACAGCCGAACGGTTCAGCTCTCGCCGCTGGCGATCCTGATCGCGGTGCTGATCGGCGCCAAGCTCGCGGGGGTGCTCGGCGCGCTCGGCGCGATCCCCGTGGCGGGGACGATCCAGGTGCTGCTGCAGGAGTGGCTGCGGAGCCGCGGCACGGCCGCTGCGGCGAAACCGATTCGTCCACCGGGTTGATCCGATTCGCAGAATGTGCCCATAGTCCTCGCGTGCCGTCCCCGGGGATCCGCCACCTCGGTCTGACGCTGGCCGTCGCCGCTGGCCTCGTCACGCTCGGCCCGCTGCCCGCGGAGGCCGCCTCCGAGCGCACTTCCGGCTCGGCCAGGCTCGAGCTGCAGGTCGCGAAGCGCGTCAACGCGGTGCGCCGGTGGCATGGCCTCCGCCCGCTGCGCCTGTGTCGCGAGCTCACCGCCGCCGCGCGCACGCACTCGCGGGACATGGGTCGGGGCGGCTACTTCGAGCACGAGTCCGCGAGCGGTGCGCCCTTCTGGGCCCGGATCGCGCGGCACTACCGCTCGAAAGGCTACGGGCGCTGGGAGGTCGGCGAGAACATCCTCTGGAGCTCGGGCCGCGCCACCGCCGTCAAGGTCGTCCACGAGTGGATGTCGAGCCCCGGCCACCGCGAGAACCTGCTTTCCGGAAGCTGGCGCGAGCTCGGCGTCGGTGCGCTCAGGGTTCCTCGTGCGCGAGGAACGTACGGCGGTCGCAGCGTGACCATCGTCACGCTCGATCTCGGCGTTCGCGGCCGGTAGTCCCGAGATCCCCATTTTGAGGGACAAGGCCCGCCTCTCTCGGCCGATGACACCCTCGTGGCCAGGGGCGTGTGCTTCTTCGTCTCCATCGTCGTGTTCGCGACGCTCGCAGCCAGCGCCGCCGCCGTTCCCACGACCGGCAGGGCGCCGCTGCCCAGCAAGCGCGAGTTACAGCGTGCAGGCCGGGCGATGTTCAAGCAGGCCCGCGTCTCGTTCGACCGGCGCAGTCTCGAGCGGCTCGCCCCGTCCGCCCGCAAGCTGGCCCGTCCGGCCCGCGCGAAGACCATGGGTCGTGCCAAGACGGCGCGCCGTGCCGGAGTCGTGCTCAGCGCGCTGGAGACGAGCCTGCTCGCCCGCGTCAACGCCGTCCGCCGTGGGCACGGCTTGGGCGGGCTGAAGCTTTCCCGCGGCCTCTCGGCCGCCGCGGCGTACCACTCGCAGCAGATGGTCAGCCACGGCTTCTTCGAGCATGAGTCGCGCGGAGGCGGCGCGTTCTGGAAGCGCGTCGAGCGCTTCTACGGCTCGCGCGGCTTCCGCAGCTGGGAGGTCGGCGAGAACCTGGCCTACGGCTCGCCCGACCTGAGTGCGAGCTCGACCGTGCGCATGTGGATGAACAGCCCCGGCCACCGTGAGAACCTGCTCTCGCGCCACTGGCGGGAGATCGGCCTCGGCGCCCTGCACGTGGTCACGGCCGGCGGCGAGTTCGCCGGTGGCCCGGTCACCGTCGTCACTGCTGACTTCGGCGTCCGCACGAGATGACGTCGACTCCCCCTTGACGCAAGTCAAGCGAGTGGCCATGCTGGCTGCAGCGGCCGGCTCGAAGACGGAGCCGACGGTCAGCCAGTAGCACGAGGGGAGCAGACCGTGGCAAGTCGCCGAAGCAGGCGACACCCGGCTGCGGCAACTGGGGGACACCTCCTGGTCATCCTGCTCGTGCTCGCCGTCTGCGCTGCCGCCGCGCCGCCGACCCTGCACGGCTCGGACGTGCCGCAGGTCCGGCCGCGGAAGGTTGCGGGACTGCTCAGCCGCTACGAGCTGCGGCTGCTCGAGCAGGTCAACGTCGTCCGCACCAAGTACGGACGCGCTTCGCTGTCGCCCGCGCCTGCGCTGACGGCATCGGCCGAGCTGCACACGGCCCGTATGGTCGCGCGCGGCTTCTTCGAGCACGAAGCGCCCGGCGAAGCCCCTTTCTGGCACCGGATCGAGCGGTTCTACCCGCCGAGAGGCCACAACTACTGGGCCGTCGGTGAGAACCTCGCCTACGGGAGCCCCAGCCTCGAGCCCGCCGAGGTCGTGCAAGAGTGGCTCGCGAGCCCGCCGCACCGCCGCAACCTGATCTGGGGTAGCTGGCGCGAGGTCGGCCTGTCGGCCCTCCACGTGCAGTCG
Organism: uncultured Actinomycetes bacterium; assembly: GCA_963738205.1. Lineage (GTDB taxonomy): Bacteria > Actinomycetota > Thermoleophilia > Gaiellales > Gaiellaceae > DATFQE01. The sequence continues at coordinate 1,296,444 of CAVTVQ010000006.1, read as the reverse complement.
GCGCCGGGCGAGTTCGAGGGCGAGCCGGTCACGATCGTGACGGCCGACTTCGGTGTGCGGAGAGGGTAACCGCGGAGCTCGGCGGTACCCTCTCGGCCAGGCGCCTGTAGCTCAGCGGAAGAGCGACGGCCTTCTAAGCCGTGGGTCGCAGGTTCGAATCCTGCCAGGCGCATCCCTGGAGCCATGCGGTTCGCGGCATGGTCGGCGCGTTCCCGGATCTCTTCGCCCCGAAGATCGGATGCCGGCGCGATGGTAAGAGCGCGGAGATGCGGGTCACTAATTGGCCAGAGAGACCTGGCATGGCTGGCGCGCCCGACGCGCCGCGAAGCAAGGTGGGTTCACGAGCGAACGAAAGGCGTCCCGTGCCCGACCAGCCCATCATCGTGTTCGACGTCAACGAGACGTTGCTCGATCTCGAGACGATCCGGCCGGCGTTCGACCGGCTCTTTGACGACCCGGCCGCGCTGCGGCTCTGGTTTGCGGAGCTGATCACCTACTCCGAGGCGCTGACGCTCTCCGGCGTCTACGTCCCGTTTACCGACATCGGCGCGGCTGTGCTGCGGATGCTCGCTGCGACGCGCGGGATCGCGATCGCGGCGGCCGACGCTGCCGAGCTCACCGAGCGGTTCGCCTCGATGCCGCCCCATCCCGAGGTGCCGGCGGCTCTCCGGCGGCTCCGGGATCACGGGTTCCGGCTCTTCACGCTCACCGACAACACGCTCGAGATCTCCGGGGCGCAGCTGGAGAAGGCAGGGGTGATCGACGTGTTCGAGCGGCGCTTCAGCGTCGACGAGAGCGTGAGGCGCCACAAGCCGGCGCCCGAGGCTTACCGCTGGGTCGCCGATCAGCTCGAGGCCGATCCCGCGGACATCTGCCTGATTGCCTGCCACGTTTGGGACACGCTGGGTGCCCTCGCAGCCGGCTGGCAGGCCGGTCTCATCCTCCGTCCGGGAAACGCCCCGCTCGAGGTCGGCCCTCAGCCGAACTACGTCGGGAACGACCTGGATGAGGTTGCCGACCAGCTGATCGCCCGCTTCCCGGCGGGCGCTGCGATGGCGTCGGAGCCCGTGTAATGCCGGTCACGCGCATCGCGATCCGCGTCGGCAAGCCGCCCGAGTACAAGCAGGCGCTGATGGACGAGATCTACGAGGCCATGCGTGAGACCGTCGCGATCAAGGAGGGCGACAGGTTCATGGCGATCTCGGAGCACGGCTCGCACGAGTTCGCGTACGGCGCGTTTCTCGATGTCGACCGATCCGACGATCTGGTGCAGATCCAGGTCTTCTGGGCGCCGGGCAAGACCGTGGCCGCGAAGCTCGCGATGTACCGCAGGATCGTGGAGCGGCTCGCCTCGAATCCGGGCGTCCGGCCCGAGGACGTCCTGATCTCCGTGGTCGAGTCGCCGGCCGAGAACTGGTCGTTCGGCAACGGCGAGACGCAGTTCTACGAGCCGGACAATCGCGAGGGCCCGGCGCACTGAGCCACGCGGGGCGGCGCCGGCCCAACGACAGCCATGAACGAAGCGGGATCGCGCCACTTCGAGCAATTCGAACACCAACCTCAGATCGAGCTGACCGCGAGCTCGGCGCTCGGCAGCGCCGTCACCGGCGAACCCTCGGCGATCAACTGCATGATCCGCCGTTCCACGGCTTCGTCCTGCCCGACCGCCACGGCGCCGACGAGCCGCCCGCGGTCGCCGTAGCCGGCCAGGAACCGCTCGGCGGCGAGCGAGCCGTCCACAGTGAGCACACCCGAAGAGCCGACCTCGCCGAAGACCTTGATCGTGGTCCCGAAGACCTCGCTGAAGAACGAGGAGACGGCCTCGTACTCGGCCTCCGCACCCGCGAGGACCTTCCCCGCCTGAGCACCCTGGTAGTCGGCGTTCGACCAGTGCTCGAGCCGGCGTTGCCGGCCGTAGAGCCGGTCGAAGAAGTTGGCCACGTCACCCGCCGCATAGACGCCCGGGGCACTGGTGGCGAAGTGCTCGTCGACGATCACGCCGTTGCCGAGGGCAATCCGGCTGCCGTCGAGGAACTCGACGTTCGGCACCACACCCGCGCCGACGACGGCGAGGTCGGCTTCGACGCAGACGCCGCTCTTCGCCTCGACGTACTCGAGGCGTTCGTCGCCGCCGAAGCCGGCCACCTCCTCCTCGAGCAGCACACCGACCTCGTTCTCCTCGTAGAGCGCGAGCAGCTCGTCGCTGAGCCGACGTGAGCCCAGCTGGTCGAAGAGACCGCTGCCGAGGTGGATCAGCGTGACGGCGAGGCCGAGCTTCCGCAGCGAGGCGGCGACCTCCATGCCGATGAAGCCGCCCCCGATCACCAGGGCGCTGCGGGCGGTGCCGGCCGCCGCGCGGATCGCCGCGGAGTCGTCGACCCGCCTGAGCGTGAAGACACCGTCCAGCTCGGCACCGGGAAGCGGCAGCCGGCGCGCCCGGGCCCCGGTCGCGAGCAGCAATTTCCCGTAGCCGAGCCGCCTTCCGTCAGCGGTTACGACGCGCTCGTCGGTGTCGACACTGCTCACGGCCGTCTCGAGCAGCACTTCGACGTCGTTGTCCGTGTAGAAGCTCTCGTCCTCGACGAACGGCGTCTCCGTCGTCTCGCCGCGGAGGAAGCGCTTCGAGAGTGCCGGCCGGTGGTACGGCAGCGTCGGCTCCTCGGCCACGAGCGCGATCCGGCCGCCCCCGCCTGCTTCCCGATACGACTTGATCGCGCGGGCGGCTGTGAGGCCGCCGCCGGCGATCACGAGCTCGAACCTGTCCATCGCATCCTCCTCATGGTCGGGTCAGTCGAGCGATGAGTGGCGGTCCGAGCGGCCCGACTTACCCGCCTGGCGGAGCCCGGTAAGGACCGCCGGCGGCCCGACACCAAGCAGTCCGACACTCGACAAGGAGGGACCGACATGGACGGCGAGGTGATCGTGACGTGATGGGGCGGGCCGAGCTCGAGCGCGACCTCGTCATCGTCGCCTGCGCGATCAGCGCCGGGATCCACGCCGCGCTCGTGCCGGCCCATCTCGCCGAGGGCGTCGCCGCGGGCATCGCCTTCGGTGCGGCCGCAGCACTGGCCGTGGTCGTCACCGTCGCCGTCACCCGCCGGGCGAGCTCGACGGCGCTGGCGGCCGCAGCGGCTCTCTTCGCGGGCCTGGTCGGCAGTTACGCGCTCGCCGTCACGACCGGGCTCCCCGTCGTCCATCCACATCCGGAGTCGGTCGAGGGCCTCGCCCTGTTCACCAAGGCCGTCGAGCTCGTCGGGCTCGGCGCCGCGGCCGACCTCCTTGTACGCCGCCACGCGCGCGTGGCGCTCACCCATCGTCGACCGAAAGGAACGCTCGCATGAACTCGAAAGCCTCCCGACCGATCCCGCTCGCGCTGACGGCGCTGATCGCCTTCTTCAGCGCGCTAGGAGCCCTCGCCGTCACGAACGGCGACGACGCACACGCCCACGGCAGCCGCCCGCATGCCGAGCATCACCACGGCCCGGCGACCGTGACCCGGAGCGAGCTCGAGCTCCGTCAGGGAATGCGCGTGCTCTGGGAGGACCACGTCACGTGGACGCGCCTCGCCGTGATCAGCCTCGTCGCCGGAACGCCCGACACCGACGCCACCGTCGGCCGCCTGCTCCAGAACCAGACCGACATCGGCAACGCGATCAAGCCGTTCTACGGCACCGCCGCCGGCGAGGCGCTGACAGCGGAGCTCCGCAAGCACATCCTGATCGCGGCCGACCTGATCGCGGCTGCGAAAGCCGGAGACCAGACCCGGTTGGCCGCCGAGCAGGCACGCTGGCAGCGGAACGCGGACGACATCGCAACGCTGCTGAGCGACCTGAACCCGCACTGGAAGCGCGAGACGCTGCGCTCGATGCTCGAGGAGCACCTCCGCCTGACGACGGAGGAAGCCGTCGCCCGCCTGCAGGGCGACTGGGAAGCCGACGTCGCCGCCTATGACCGCGTCCACCACCATGCCCTCGGGATGGCCGACGCGCTGTCGGCCGGGCTCGTCAAGCAGTTCCCGAAGCGCTTCCGCTCGTAAGGACCCGGACTCCGCGGACACCAAGAAGACATGCGAGCTCACCTGATGCACACGAAGATCGCGCACGACGTCGTGGGCTGGCGCCAGCGCCAGCTGATCGAGGCCGGGTTCGGGGCTGCGCTCGCAGCGGCACTCGCACGCGACCCGCACTACGACCTGCACGCGCTGATCGAGCTCGCCGAGCGCGGTTGTCCGCCCGAGCTGGCGGCGCGGATCCTGGCGCCGCTGGAAGAGCACGAGGCGGCATGAAGCCGGCGGCTGCCCCTATCGTCCTGCCGATGGAGCGGACCGTCCCCTCGGTCGACGAACCGCAGCTCGACGAGGAGTCGCGGCAGTGGCTGCGAGAGCTGCACGGCGACGGCGCGACGCGTGAGGCGGCCGTCGCGCGCCTGCACGCGCTCCTCGTCCGTGCGGCGCGCTTCGAGGTCGCTCGCCGCAGGCCGACGCTCCCGCACCTACGCGGCGACGAGCTCGACGACATCGCCGTCGAGGCCGCCGACGACGCGCTGCTGAGCGTGCTCCGCCGGCTGGACGACTTCCGCGGCGCCAGCCGCTTCACGACGTGGGCCTACAAGTTCGCGCTGCTCGAAGCCGCCGTAAAGCTGCGCAAGCGCGCCTGGCAGGGACGCGAGGTGCCGCTCGAGCCCGAGACCTGGGAGTTGCTCTCGAGCTACCGACCTCGGGCCCGCAGCCGAGGCTGAGCAGAGCGAGCTGCTGGCCGCCGTGCAGCGCGGGGTCGGCGAGGCGCTGACCGCCCACCAGCGCCGCGTCCTCGTCGCGCTGGCGCTCAACGGCGTGCCGATCGACGTACTCGCCGAGCGGCTCGGCACCACCCGGGGCGCCTTGTACAAGACGCTCCACGACGCACGGCGGAAGCTGCGCAGCCACCTCGAAGAACGCGGCCTCTCGCTCGCATCATTGGAGGAGACGTCATGACCGACCGTCCGGATCTCACGCAAACACTCGGTCGCCTACTCGGACCGAGCGAGCCGGAGGTGGGCTGCGAGGCCTGCTTCGCCGAGCTCGACCGCTACGTCGAGCTCGAGGTCGCCGGCGCGACGCCGACACCGCGGTGCCGGGCCTGCGCGCCCACCTGGCCGGTTGCCCGGCGTGCCGCGAGGAGCACGACAGCCTGCTCGCGCTCGTCAGCGGCGAGCGCCCCTAGCCGGGAACACCCGGCGTCTCGACCGCCGCCTTCGGCACGTCGCTCCCTTTCAGGACGAAGCCGGCGATCAATGCGCCCGTCAGCGCGAACGCGGTGCAGACCCAGAAGGCCCAGTTGAAGCCCTCGGTGAGCGCCGTCGCCTGGTCCACGCCCTGCTTGATCAGCGTCTCGGAGTGCGTCGTCGCGATCGTCGAGATGATCGCCACGCCGAGCGCGCCGCCGATCTGCTGCGACGTGTTCAGGAGCCCGGAGGCGATGCCCGCCGTCTTCTCGTCGACGCCCGAGAGGGCCGCGAGCGACAGCGGGATGAACACGAACGCGAGGCCGATCCCGCTCGCGAAGTAGGCGGGGAAGAGGTCGATCCAGTACTTGCCGTCGGCGGGCATGCGCGTGTACCAGAAGTAGGAGGCCGCCAGCAGCAGCATCCCGGTGGTGAGCACGGGCTTGACGCCGACGCGCGTCACGAGGGCCTGCGACACGCCCGCCGCGATGACCGCCATCCCCGCGGTCGCGAGGAACGCGAAGCCGGCCTTGACCGGCGAGTAGCCAAGCACCTGCTGCATGTACAGGGTCAGCAGGAAGAAACCACTGAACAACGAGGCGCCGAGGAGTGCCCCGACGGTGTTGGCAACCGCGATCGGCCGAACCTTGAAGAGCCGCAGCGGCACCAGGGGCGCGTCGGTCCGCATCTCCGTCCAGAAGAACAGCGCGATCAGGACGGCGGCGACGAGCGTGAGACCGATCGTCTGAGCCGACGTCCAGCCGGCGTCGGGCGCCTCGCTCATCGCGTAGACGAACGTGACGAGGCCGGAGGTCACGAGTACCGCCGCCAGCGGGTCGACGCGGCGCTCGACGCCCTCCACGCGGCCCTCGGAGATCAGCTTCGGCGCGAGCGCGATGATCGCCACGCCGATCGGGACGTTGACGAAGAAGATCCACTGCCAGCCGAGGTACTCGGTCAGGATCCCGCCGAGCAGGACGCCTGCGGCCGCGCCGCTTCCGGCCACGCCGCCCCAGATGCCGAACGCCTTGTTGCGCTCCGGGCCGTCGGCGGCGAACGCGTCGTTGATGATCGCGAGCGTGGCCGGCGAGACGATCGCGGCGCCCAGGCCCTGCAGCGCGCGGAACAGGATCAGGCCGGCGGCTCCGCCCGAGAGCCCGCAGGCGAGCGAGCCGATCGTGAAGAGCGCCATGCCGACCATGAACACCCGGCGCCGGCCGAAGAGATCGGCGGCGCGGCCGCCCAGCAGCAGGAACCCGCCGAACGCGAGCGAGTACGCGGTGATCACCCACTGCAGCGTGTCCCGCGAGAAGTCGAGGTCGATTGCGATCGATGGCAGCGCGACGTTCACGATCGAGACGTCGAGCACGACCATGAAGAAGGCGACGCAGACGAGCGCTAGCGCTCTCCAGCGATTCGGGTCCGGGACGACCTGACCGTTCGCCATACGCCGGGAATTCCTACCTGTTTCTCCGGCCGTCGTGCCAGGAACGCGAACAGATCTCCGCACCGACCTCGACCGAACGCAGCTCGGCCGGTCGTCCTAAGGGTGGCGGACGGGACTCGAACCCGCGACCACCGGGACCACAACCCGGGGCTCTACCAACTGAGCTACCGCCACCGCGACCAGGACAGAATAGCCTTGGCGCTGTGCGCGTCCTGTCCTCGCGGCGGTTCCCCGGGCCGGCCTGGGACGAGCTTCGCGACGTCGAGTACTTCGACTGGCCGCTGACGGCCGAGCGACTCGGCGTCGATGCGCTGGCCGTCGTCGCCCGAACCGTCGACGCTGCGCTCCTCGAGCTGCTGCCCGACTTGCGGCTGGTTGCCAACTACGGCGCCGGCTACGAGCTCGTCGACCTCGATGCGTGCCGGGCGCGCGGGATCGTGGTCACGAACACGCCCGGTGCGGTCGACGCGCCCACGGCGGATCTCGCCTTCGCGCTCCTGCTCGCCGCCCGCCGCCGAATCGCCGAGGGCGACCGCTACGTGCGGGCCGGGCGCTGGGGGAGCGGCTGGGCGGAGGAAGAGCTGATGGGCGAGCCCGTCAACGGCGCCACCCTCGGGATCGTCGGCCTCGGCGGGGTCGGCAAGGCAATGGCCCGCCGGGCGAGGGGCTTCGACATGCGCGTCCTCTACGCCAAGCGACGGCGGCTGGACGCCGACGAGGAGCGACGGCTGGAGGTGGAGTACCGCGAGCTCGACGACCTCCTCGCCGAAGCCGACGTCGTCAGCCTGCACGTGCCCCACACCGCGGAGACCGAGCGAATGATCGACGCGCGGCGCCTGGCGTTCATGCGCGACGGCGCGTGCCTCGTCAACACGGCGCGTGGCGCGGTCGTCGACGAGGACGCACTCGTGCGTGAGCTCGTGTCCGGACGGCTTCGCGCCGGCCTCGACGTGTTCGTGCACGAGCCGCGCGTCCCGGAAGAGCTGTTCGGCCTGCCGAACGTCGTCCTGGCGCCGCATCTGGGCACCGCGCTGGAGACCGCGCGCGAGGACATGACCCGCGTGCTCGTCGACAACCTGCTCGCGTTCGAACACGGCGAGACGCCGCCCGATGTCGTGCGGTAGCGGCGATACCCTGTCCGCGCAAGGCCCCGTAGCTCAGCGGATAGAGCGGCAGACTTCGAATCTGCGCGCGGAGGTTCGACTCCTCCCGGGGCCACTACCTGAAAGCCCTGCAAACCGGCTAGGACTTGCCAGCCGACGCGAGTGCGAACCACTGCTGCGCGTACAGGAGGACGTACCAAAGGGAGTGGGGTGGCCTTCGAACCGGGCTAGAAATCTGAGGTCAATCTCGCGCGGCGTTCTGGCCAGAGACGCTACTCAGGTGATGGCGGTCTCGCCTGCGCCATTGCTCGGCAATGTCCCCTGACGGGGCTTCGCCCCTTAGCCTCCTCATATGCGAAAGATCTTCCTGACGCGCCTGCAGAATGGCAGCTGATGGCAACTGTGCAGGAGTACCTCGACGCGTACGACCGGCAGCTTCGTACGGACGCCGAAACCCCGAGTGCGGTGGCCGTGACGCGGCTCGGCCCGCTGAGGCTCGTAACGTTCGCGGGCGGTCGTGGTTTCGTCACCTACCAGGATCTCGGAGGTGCTGATGGCGCGGTGATCGCCCGGTGGGTGGAGGGCGCTCTTGCGCACTATCGTGAGGATCCTGGGATCACCCGCGTCGAGTGGAAGACGCGCGCGCACGACCGCGCGCCGGCGCTTCACGACGCGCTCGTGCGAAATGGGTTCGTGCCGGGGGAGCCAGAGTCGATCATGATCGGCGAAGCCGCTCTCCTGGCGGTTGACGTTCCATTGCCGAAGGGGATCCACCTCCGGCGGGTCACGAGCGAGCCGGACGTCCGCGCGCTCAGTGCGATGCAGGAAGACGTCTTCGGGGGCGGGTTCGCCGAAGAGATGGCAGATGCGCTCCTCCGAAGACTGGGCTTCGGGGATGGGATGGAACTCTGGGTGGCAGAGGCCGACGGAGAGATCGTCAGCTCCGGCCGCCTGGAGCCGGTGCCCGCCACGGAGTTTGCCGGGATCTGGGGCGGCGCCACGCGACCGGAATGGCGCAGGCGCGGGATCTACCGAGCGCTCACGGCGGCCCGTGCACGATCAGCGCTTGTGCTTGGCAAGAGGCTGATCCACAGCGACTCGACCGAAGGCTCGCGCCCGATTCTCGAACGAGCAGGACTAGTGAAGGTCTCGACGACGACGCCCTACCTGTGGGGCGCCGGCTAGTAGGCGCTCCGGGACGCGCCTGCTGCGTCGCATGGGCGAGCGTGCTCTCCTTCGGCCGTCTGTTCTGCCCTATTGATCCACGCTACTCAGCCTTGAAGGGCCGAAGCGGCGTTTCAAATCAAGCCTCTAGTAGCGCGACCCGGCCCAGTCGGAATGTCGGCGCATCGAACTCGTCGCGCTAGACAGGATGGAGCTGTAGCCGCGGAGGGTGCGGTGTCCGGTCGCTGGCGAAGAGTGGTCGGCGCCTACGCATCTGTCGTGGGTTGCCGGGTTGCGCCCGGTAGAGCCACATACGGAGGTCGCCGACCATGCACGAGTCTAGGACGGTCATTGTCGGGTTGGATGTTCACGCGAGGTCGGTGCGTCTGGCGGCGGTCCGCGCCGATCAGCTGCTGGAGGAGCGGACGCTGCCTTACGACGAGGAGGCGGTCGAGCGGGCGCTGCGCCGGTGGTCGAGGGTGCGTTGCTGCTACGAGGCGGGACCGACGGGCTTCGGTCTCTACCGTCACCTGAGCGAGCGCGGCATCGACTGCTGGGTGGTGGCGCCGGGGCTGGTGCCGCGGCGGCCGGGCGAGCGGATCAAGACCGATCCGCGCGACGCGCGCCGGCTCGCTCGCCTGCTCGCCGGCGGGCTGCTCGAGCCGATCTACGTTCCTTCGCGCGAGCTCGAGGCCGCCCGCGACCTCGTCCGCGCGCGCGAGGACGCCCGCCTCGACCGCATGCGCGACCGCCATCGGCTGTCGAAGTTCTGCCTGCGTCAGGGGCGGCCGCTGCCGCGCCGCTCCTGGGGAGTCAGCCGACGCAGGTGGCTGGCCGAGCAGCGGTTCGCGTTTCCGGCGCAGCAGCAGACCCTGGATACCTATGTCCACGCGCTCGATCTGGTCGACGCGCGGATCGCGGCGCTCGAGCGGGCGATCGCCGAGACCGCCGGCGAGGGTCCGTGGCGCGAGCTGGTTGCCAGGCTGCGCTGCCTGCGCGGCCTCGACACCCTGAGCGCGCTCGGGATCGCGGTCGAGATCGGCGACTTCGGCCGCTTCCGAAGCGCGGCCGAGTTCATGGCCTTCGTCGGACTCGTGCCCTCGGAGCACTCCTCCGGCGAGCGCCGCAACCAGGGCGCGATCACCAAGGTCGGCAACGCCCACGTCCGCCGCCTGCTCGTCGAGGCCGCCTGGCACGCCCGCCGCCGGCCGACGGTGGGGTACGAGCTCGCCCGTCGGCAGCGTGGCCAGGACACCCTCGTCCTCGAGCGCGCCTGGCGCTGCCAGCGGCGCCTGTACGCGCGCTGGCTGCGGATGGCGGCCCGCGGCAAACCCTCCCAGAAGATCGTCGTCGCCTGCGCGCGCGAGCTTGCCGGCTTCGTCTGGGCGATCGCCACCGAGCAGCCGCTGCGCGCGCAAGGCTGAGCGACGCAAGCTTGCAGCTGGAGCAGCGGAGTGCGCCCGACCCCACGGAGGACCCTCGAAGCGTCTATGCGGCACCAGCCTGGCCGGTGACCCGCGACCCTAGAGCGAGGCAGCTCCCGACGGTTCCCAGTCATGCGGTCCCGACCCGCGAATGTCAGTCTGATCCACCGTCGCTGCCCAGGGCCGTCCGCTGCTCCCAGCTGCGAGCACAACCCCGAAGCCGCGGCTCACCCCCTTGACGTATCGCTCCATGTCAGACGCTCATTCGGACGTGTCCGGGGGATCGTTGAGCAGCAGGAGCTCTAGCGGCGCGCAGGCGGACGCCGTGCGCTAGCTCGGTTCGTGGACGACGACCACCGGCCTCTTCGACCGGTGGACGACGCCTGCCGACACGCTTCCGAGAAGCGAGCCGGCGATGCCACCGTGGCCTCGGGTCCCGACGACGACGAGGTCGGCGTCCCGGCTCTCGGCGATCGTCGCGATCTCCTCGGCTGCGTCGCCCTCGAAGACCTCGAACTCGGCCTCGACTCCGGCCCCCTCGGCCATCGTTCTCGCGGCGTCCAGGGCTGCGCGGGCTCGGTCCAGGTGCTCGCTGACCTTGTGCTCGTAGACGGAGCCACCCAGGAGGTCAGATGTGTGCGCAGCGACGGCTACGACCAGCACCTTCGCGCCCAGCCGCTTGGCGAGGTCGAAGCCCTCCGAGAGGGCCGCCTCGGAGCCCTTGGACCCGTCCGTTCCGACGACGATCGTTGCCATCGGCATCTCCTTCCGTTCGCCAGGCCAGGACGTTCCGAGCCGAGCCGCGCACACCCTATAGCGACGAAGACCCGGCCTGAATCGCGACGCCTGGCCCGCCGGCGCTAGACGCTCATTCGGCCATGTCCTCGGTTGAGGGCCGTTCCACCCGTTATGCCCTATTGATCCACGCCACTCAGGCAGACGTCCAGCGCTATTCAGTGCCCATGAGCGCGCGCAGCTCCGAGATCTTCTCGCGCCGGAGCTCGTCCCGTTCGCCGCGCTCGATCCGTCCCAGCAGCCCGCGGAGGCGTGGCGCCAGCTCTGCGGGGTCGAAGGGCTTGAGGATGTAGTCGACGGCGCCCAAGTCGAAGCCGCGTATGCGCTCGCTGAGCTCGGAACGGGCCGTAAGGAAGACGATCGGGATCTCGCGCGTCTCCTGATCTCTAACCAGCTCCTCCGCCACCTGCCAGCCGTCGAGCACGGGCAAATTCACGTTGAGCAGGATCAGATCCGGCTGCTCGAGCTTCGCCAGCCGCACGCCGGTAAGCCCGTCTGCGGCTTCGATCGCCTCCATGCCCTCGGCCTCAAGGTTGACGCGGACGAGCAGCCGGATCGGGCCTTCGTCGTCGATGTGCAGGACCCGGATCACAGTCGCTCGGGAACCTTTACCCGCTCGGCATCTGCCTCAGACACGCGTGATGACGTCGCGGCCCCGCCGCGTTCCGGCCTGTCGGTCTCTGCTACTTGGCGTGGGTCTCCGAGCCCGCCGGCAAAAATGGCGACTATGCGACCGGTCGCAGCTCTGGCGGTGGTGGCAGTACTCTCGGGCTGCGCCCAGGGGACGGAGACTGAGGAGGCCCCAACCGAGCCGGCGCCCTGCGATTCAGGACAAGGCCACCCGATCAGTGAGGCGACTCTGAAAGCGGTCCTTGCTCGGCGCGGGATACAGCTTCGCCGTGATGACCGCTGCGAGACTTTCCGTAATCCGAACACGCAGCGCCTCGACCCGAGATCGCCGCTCGCCACGCTCCGAAACGGTGCGGAATCTGGCGACAACGACGGGGTAGTCTCCATTCAGGGCGACGTCTTCTGCCAGATCGAACGGCGAAACACCTTCGGACCGAAGCTCGGGCGACTCAGATACGAAGGCGACGAGGAGACGCACCTACGCGCCCTCAATGTTCAGTGCACCATTTATCCCGAGACCCCGGAGCAGATCGACGCCCTCGCCACCGCGCTGTCAGACCTTCCAGGACTCAGGGCCTAGGAAGCCCTCGCGATTTCGAGCTTCCTGTACGACCGCCACCGCGACCTACCGCGATGACTGAAAACCGGGCTTGCCCAGCTAGGTCGAAGTCGATCACGGTGTGCGGGCGACCACAGGCCCGTGGCGCTTAGCATCCGGGCCGTGCCGACTGTCCGCATCGACGGCGTCCCCTTCGAGCTCGACGACGCCGCCAAGTTCGCGCAGCGGGCGAAGCGGTACAGCGGCCTGACGACCACGCCGGGGATCAGCCCGGGCGGGGCGCTCGCCGTGCAGATCGAGCGGTCGGTCGAGCAGGGCGGCGGGGACGTCACGCTGACCGATCACGAAAAGGTCGCCGCATCCGCCGTACTCGGTGAGTGGCGGCAGAGCCAAGACCATCCCGCGGCCGTCGACGTCCTCTATCGCCTGCTCGCCCCCGGCTGAGCGGCGCGGCCCAGAGACGTGGCCGGATGAGCGTCTAGCGCGGCGACTCGGCGCGGCGTAGGTTCGACCGGGGCCGGGATGCGGTAGCGCCCGGGCGTTCGGCTCGCCCGCCCGGCCCTCGGCCTTGGGGACGTTCTGGCGGCAGGGCCGCCAGGACCCGCGCGTGACGAAGAGGTGGGGTGGCATCGGTAGCTGGGAGCTCCAGGAGCGGCCCCGCGCGCGCGTTGGTGAAGAAAAGTCCCGAAACCGGCCCCGGCCCGTAGGGCCAGAAACGCCGGAAACGGCTCGAGAAAGGTGTCTCTGGGCCCCGCCGCCCTCGGCGTCTCCGGGCGCGCTTACACTGACAGCATGCTGAGGCAGTTGAGCGTCAAGGCCGCCCCGATCACCAACAAGGCCGCCGAGTACGGCCCCGCTGTTCCTGCCTGCTGCAACGTGTGCCGCACCTGCACCACGACGAACATCGTGGGCCTTGCCACGGCGGGAGTCTTGGCGACGTTCGCCGCCGCTCGGCGTCTCGTCAGACCGACCTGAGCAGTTAGCAGTCGCAGTCCGGGCCGCAAGTGCAGTCCGGCCCGCAGTCACACGCGCTTCGCATACCGCGGAGCGTACGGGTATCTCGCCAAACCCGCCTGGGAGCCGCTTTACGTGGAGGTCGCGCGGCCCTGAGGGAATGTCCCCGGGGGCCGAGCCGCCAGGCGGGGAGAGCGGCTTAGAGAGCCTCGCATGACCGTGCACTGCGCATGGGTGCCGCCTGGCGATGTGTGCGGGTACCGCGACGACGTCAATCGGATGGTGGCTCAGCGCCGCCCCTAACGCGTGCTGTGGCCTGAGCCCGGTGCCGCCTCCCCAGCGACCACTCCGCATACTTCGGGACGATGCCGCTGAGCCTCGCACAGGCCCAAGCCCTGATCGCTGCCTCGCATGAACACGCGGTCGCCAACGGCTGGAACGTCACCGTCGCCGTCGTCGATGAGGGCGGACTGCTCGTCGCGCTCGGCCGCATGGACGGCGCGTTCCCGCTCTCACCACAGATCGCCGAAGCGAAGGCGGCCGGCACGGCGCTGTGGCACCGCGACGGCGACCGGCTCGCCGACAGCCGCGCCTCCCACGAGGGATTCTTCGACGCCGTCAGCAGGCTCGCCCGGCTGCCTCTGATCCCGGGCCCGGGCTCGGTGTTGATCTCCGACGGCGAGAGAGTGCTGGGTGCAGCAGGGGCGAGCGGTGCGAGCGGAGACGACGACCGCGCCTGCGTCGAGGCAGGCCTACGCGTTGTCTTCCCGGGCTGGACACCACCGTAGGCACCACGTGACAGACGTGCCAGGCGAGCACGCTGGACGACGGACCATCGGAGGGCGTCGTGCGCGAACCGGGCTACTGCTGACGGTCCTGCACGAGCTCGAGCGGGTTGCCGAGCGGGTCCATCACCCAGCCCACCCGGAGCCGGCCCTCCTGGAAGTCGTGCGGCTCGCGCATTGCCGTGGCTCCCGCCGCGAGTGCCTGAGCGTGCGCCGTATCCACGTCGTCGCACCAGAGCACGATCTCCATCGCCCCGCCCTCCTGCGACACCTCCAGGCCGTGCTCGTCGCGGGCGGCCCGCACTGAGGCGATCCCGATCGTCAGCCCGCCGTTCCTGAGCTCCACGTGCAGCGGCTCACCCGCCGGGGCGTACCGGTAGGTCTCCTCGAAACCCAACGCCGCGTAGAAGGCCGCGCCCAGCTCGACATCATCGGCATACAGGTTGACTTGGAAGCCGGTGAACATGGCGGCGACTGTATCTACGACAGCGACGACAACTCCGTCGGCACGTCGACGTACCAGGTGCACTTTGGAGACCAGTTCCTGCGGCGGGAAGTAACGCCCGCGCCCTTCGCCCTGTCGCTGTTCGGGGAGACAGCGACGCCGTCCGTCCAGCTAACTCGGAAGCCAGCCATCTCGGTATCGCGTCAGCTCGTGCGCCGGAAACCGAGCGTATGCCTCGTCAACGTCATTCGTCTCCTGTTCGACGCCGGCGCCATGGCGGAGCGCAGCCTCGTCCACCGTGTAGCCGCCCCAGCCTGGGCCCCCCAGATGCTCACGCGCTCCGACGGCGAGGACAACGCACCGCGCATCTCCGGCCCCGACGATGGTGTGCTTCGTCTCGGCGGGGCAGTGCACGAAGTCCCACGACCGCAATGGCCGCTCCTCGCCCTCGATGATCAGCAGTGCCTCGCCAGAGAGGACGAGGAAGTCCTCCTGATCGGCCTCCCAGTGGTACATCCCCATTTGTTCACCGGGCGCGAGCACATAGAGACTGATTCCAACCTGTGGGAAAGGCGTTTCGCCTTCGAAGCGCAGACGCTCTCCTCGCTCCTCCTGGTGACGCCACGGACCGTGTCGGGCGTTCAGGACGAACCAGCCCTCCGCGGCGGGCACAAGCCCAGCCTCGGTCCGTTCAAGCGGTGCCTCGGAACCCACCTCCGGATCGTAGTAGGAGGGCCGTTGCGCGCGAACGAGATCTCCACGGAAGCCGGCGGCACGCTGGCCTCAGGCCCCTATTCTTCCGATATAGCTACGCGATGAGGCCCCTGTTCGTCGTCTGCGCGGCGCTCGCCGTTGTCGGCGCAGCTGGTGCTGTGCTCCGCGCGCCCGCGCTCGTGACCCTCGACGGCGCCGCCGGCGCCCGACCGGGGATGAGCGTCGCTCAGGTCTCGGCCGGGTGGGGCAGGAGCGTCCGCCCGAGCTACGAGGTGCGACCGGACTGCGGCCAGGCGTTCATTGACGAGCGCGGCCTCGACGGCTACGCGGTCTTCATGCCGCGCGGGCGGTTCGCCGCGCTCTTCCTCCGCAGGGGCGCGGTGACGGGCAGAGGCATCCGAAGCGGCTCCACGCTCGCGCAGCTGAAGCAGGCCTACCCCCGCCTGACGTCGAGACCCGACAGATACAGCCACGGCGCGCGCAACTACTTCCTCGAGCGCGCGCGCGCTCCGCACTGGCGCCTGCGTTTCGACGTGAGCGCGGCCAAGCGCGTGACGCGGATCGCCTTCGGCGCGCGGGCGGCCGTGGCGCTCGACGAGGGCTGCGCGTAGCCGCTAGGGCGCGGCGCGGGACTGCTTCAGGTCGGCCAGGGCCGACTCGGCGTCCTTCTTGCGCGTGATGTCGTCCATCGCCAGGTACTGCTCGTAGAGGGCGATCGCCTCGTCGCGGCGGCCGCCGAGCCGTCGGAGTGCCTGCGCCTGCGAGAAGACGATTCCCGAGCGCGAGCTGAGCTCGGAGGCCTGGGTGAAGTAGTCGTACGCCTGAGCGAACTGATTCCGTCCGTAGGCGGCGGCGCCCTTGGCGAAGATCTTCCTGGCAGCCTCTGTGTCGATTGCCTCGTCGCCGGTGGCGGCCGGGCCGCGCAGCTCGGTGAGGGCGGATTCGGCGTCCTTCTTGCGCGTGATGTCGTCCATCGCCAGGTACTGCTCGTAGAGGGCGATCGCCTCGTCGCGGCGGCCGCCGAGCCGTCGGAGTGCCTGCGCCTGCGAGAAGACGATTCCCGAGCGCGAGCTGAGCTCGGAGGCCTGGGTGAAGTAGTCGTACGCCTGAGCGAACTGATTCCGTCCGTAGGCGGCGGCGCCCTTGGCGAAGATCTTCCTGGCAGCCTCTGTGTCGATTGCCTCGTCGCCGGTGGCGGCCGGGCCGCGCAGCTCGGTGAGGGCGGATTCGGCGTCCTTCTTGCGCGTGATGTCGTCCATCGCCAGGTACTGCTCGTAGAGGGCGATCGCCTCGTCGCGGCGGCCGCCGAGCCGTCGGAGTGCCTGCGCCTGCGAGAAGACGATTCCCGAGCGCGAGCTGAGCTCGGAGGCCTGGGTGAAGTAGTCGTACGCCTGAGCGAACTGCCCCTTCTCGTATGCCGCCGCTCCGCGCTGGAACAGCTTGCGCGCAGCCTCCGTATCGGGGCCCTCCGGTTCGGGAGCGGCCTCCTGACGTTGCAGCATTCGCGCCACGGCGCTGTTGCCGGCGGTCTGCTGCAGCCCGAGGATCCCCGCGACGAACCCGGCGTGCTCGGGCCCGCGCTCCGCCACGACCGACTTCTCGGCGCCGGTTCCCGACGGGCCGCGCGTCGCCGTGCGCATGCGCCGAGTCTACGCCGCGGAGGGTCTCTTTTCGAAGCGGCGAATGCCGATAAACGAGGAGATGGCGGTCGACTGGGACGCGTTCGATCTCGACGGGCTCGCCGCGGCAGTGCGCTCGCACGGCAGCGGGCCGGACGCCGAGCGCATGATCTGGGCGTTCGGGGAGGGCTTGCGCGTCGCGCGGCTCGATCCCGAGCTCCTCTCGTACCTGCTCGCCGCGCTCGCCTGCCTGGTCGCGCGGCTCGAGGAGTGCTCGCCGCGCGACGTGCTCGAGGCCTTCTTCCGTCGTTCGATCCCGGATGAGGAGTGGCGGGCGCGCTACCTGCCCCTGTTCGGCTGAGAAAAGCCGAAGGCCGGGCGCTCGGCCCGGCCTTCGCTACCGCAGACGGCTGGGGCGTTAGGCGCCGCGGCCGTAGTACCCGCCGAGCTCGTTCCGGTACGCCTCGTCGGTGTACCGTGACTCGTCGAACTCCGGCGCGTTCTTGATCTGCTCCTTCGTGAAGCTCACGTAGATCGTCTCGTTCGTCGGGATCCACGCGGTCGATCACACCGGCGGGCAGCATGACCTTCTTGCCGAAGATCCACGGACCCGTGTCGACGACGATGAAGCTGCCTCTGACCTCGGAGGTTGCCTCGTCGACCTTGCCGATGCCGCCGTCGGTCGCTTCGACCGAATAACCCGTGAGGTCGGTCGTGCCCCACGTCTGTTCACGGTACGTCCAGATGTCTGTGGTCGCCATCTGAGCCTCCCTTGGTTGTTGACGACCGTGGGGCTACCCGATCGGCTTCGCAGGAAACGCGCCACCCGCGAATATCCTTTCGCTACGCGGGCGTGGCGGAACTGGCAGACGCGGCGGGTTTAGGACCCGTTGGGCGAAAGCCCTTGGAGGTTCGAGTCCTCTCGCCCGCATCTAGCGCCGGTAGGAGCGCAGCCGGTGTGCGCGAACGTCGTCGCCTTTGTCGTTCGACCGCGGGAGCACCAGCTCGAAGCGGGCGCCGTTCGGTGATGCACGCTCGTAGACGAGCTCGCCGCTGTGGGCGATGGCGTACGAGCGCGCGATCGCGAGGCCGAGGCCCGTGCCGAGGCCGCGCTCCTGCGCGCGCGTGCTGCGCGTGAAGCGCTCGAACAGGTCGGGGACGAACTCCGGCGGCACGCCTGGCCCGCGATCCTCGACGGCGAGCCGGAAATGGCGGTCGCGCTGCTCGGCGCGGACGATCACGGGCGGCTCGCCGTACCGCAGTGCGTTCGCGACCAGGTTGGTCAGGATCCGGTCGAACGCCGAGAGGTCGACGGTCGCCTCCAGGTCGGCGGGGACCTCGACCACGACGTCGGGGGCACGCTCGCCGGCCGTCGAGCGGACGAGCTCCAGGACCCGCTCGCGCACGGCCAGCAGCTCGGGCTCGATCGAGATCGCGTCGGCGTCCAGCCGCGAGAGGTCGAGCAGCTGCTCGACGAGCACGCCGAGCCGGAGGCCCTGGTCGCGCAGCATCTGGCTGAGCAGGACGCGCTGGTCGTCGTCGAGCAGGTCGCCGCGCGTCTGCAGCGTCTGGATGACGCCGTTGATGCTCGTCACGGGTGTGCGCAGCTCGTGGGCGGCGAGCGCGATGAAGTTCGACTTGAGCTCGTCGGCACGCTCCAGGGCCATGCGCGCCTCCCGCTCCTGCGCGTAGAGCCGGGAGCGGTCGAGCGCGAGGCCGGTGAGAGCACCCAGGGTCTGCAGCAAACGCAGCTCCTCGCCGCCGAAGTAGGGCGCGTACGGGCTCGTCCACACCACCAGCCGCCCGAAGGGAGCCCCGAGCTCGACGATGTCCTCGTCGCCGTCGCTGCTCTCGCGGTGGAGCATCTCGTCCGACGCGCCGTACGCGCCGATGACGTACCCGTCGGGTGCGACGAGCGCAACTGCGCGGGCACCGACGATGGCGGCCATCGGCGCGGCGACCTGCTCGGCGACCTCCTCCTCGCTCGCGGCGCCCATCAGGCTCGCGATCGCGTTCTGCAGGCGAGCCTGCTCCGGACGCCGCCACGCGAGCCGCAGGAACGGGGGCGGCGCCAGCCCGAGCAAGAACGCCAGCGCGCTGAGCGTTGCCAGGACGGTGGTCGCGGCCTCGAGCCCCGACTCGTCGCCGGAGCCCGCCCCGGCGAGGAGCAGCGCCAGGGTGATCAGCGCAGACGCGGCGGCCAAGAGGTGGAGGCGTCGCCGCGCGACGGTGGGCGTTCCACGAGCAGCGCGCCACATCCGCAGCGCCACGACAGCCAACAGCACGCTCCAATGGATCAGGAACGCGATGAGGTAGAGCACGAAGCCCGTCGACCGGGGCTCGCCCTGGGCGGGAATGTCCGGCACCAGGAACGTCCAGACGAGGAGCACGAGCGTCATCAGCCCGAGCCACTGCTCGAGCCGCCGGGTCGGCGGCTCGAAGGCCGTGCTGAAGCGGTAGAGGAGGTAGGGGAACAGCACGAGCACCGCGATGAGCAGGCGCTGGCCGAGCGTCTCGAGCGGCCGGTCGGGCGTCTCGTCGAGCAGGCGGGCGACGTCCACCACGAACGCGAGAGCGCCGAACGTCAGGGCGGCCCAGAGGCCCGCGCGCCCGCGGCCGAGCCGCCACTGCCGTAGCGCCACCAGTGCGACGACCGTGAACAGCACCAGGTTGACGTAGCCGCCGTACTCAACAACCTGCTGCAAGGAACTCCTTTTTCACAGTCAGCCCGGAACTGTACGCGGTGTGGTATTCGGTTCGAGTGCCTGTCTCCTTCCTCAGGACGCGCACGGGTTCGGCGCGCTTCCCGGGTCGCCGTAGCCCGAAAGGTCTCTGCTTGAATGGGCCAGGTGGAGACGCAGGTCGAGGAGCTGGGCGGAGACCGCGTCCGTCTGACCGTCGAGGTACCGAGCCACGACGTCAAGCATGCGGTCGAGCACGCGGCGTCCGACCTGGCCGAGAGCCTCAAGATTCCCGGTTTTCGCAAGGGCAAGGTGCCGATGCCGGTGCTGCTCGCCCGCGTGGGTAAGGAGCGGCTGATGAGCGAGGCCGTCGAGAGCCACATCGGCGGCTGGTTCTGGAACGCGGCCTCGAGCTCGCGCGTGCGCCCGGTAACCCAGCCCGAGTACGACTACGAGCTGCCCGGCTCCAGCGACGACGCTTTTGCATTCAGGGCGGAGGTGGGCGTCCAGCCGAAGGCCACGGCCGCCGACTGGACGACGCTGGAGGTTCCTGCCGCCGACGCCGAGGTGCCGGCCGAGCTGATCGACCACGAGCTCGAGGCGCTGCGCGGTTCCGTCGCCGAGCTCGTGCCCGTCGAGGGTCGTGGGGCCAGCGACGGCGACGCGCTCGTGATCGACGTGGACGGCGAAGAGGGCGAAGCGCAGCGGGACCTGGTCGTGACGCTCGGCGCCGGCCGGCTGCTGCCCGACCTCGAGCAGGGGATCGCGGGCATGCGCCCCGGCGAGAGCAAGGAGATCGAGTACGGGCTTCCGGACGACGAGGGCCGCACGGTCGAGGTAACTGTCAAGGAGGTCAAGGAACCCGTCCTGCCGCCGCTCGACGACGAGCTGGCGCGGTCCTCGAGCGAGTTCGAGACGCTCGACGAGCTGCGCACCGACATCGAGGCCCGGCTGCGCGAGCAGATCGAGGACGAGCTCGAGGGCGAGTTCCGCGGCGCGGCCGTCGACGCGCTCGTCGAGGCGTCGGGGGTCGAGGTATCCGACGCGCTCGTCGAGGCGCGCGCGGGCAACCTCCTACGCGCCTTCGTGCGCGGGCTCGAGCAGCGCGGGATCTCGGTCGAGACCTACCTCGCTCTGAGCGGCGAGAACGCCGAGCAGATCCAGCAGCGGATGGTTGCGGATGCCGCGCGTTCGCTCGCACGCGAGCTCGTGCTGGAGGCGGTGGCCGAACAGCTCGGAATCGAGATCTCCGACGACGAGCTGCGCGCGTTCATCCGCGAGCAGGCCGAGCTCACCGACGAGGAGGATCCGGACGCCGTGATCGAGCAGCTGTGGCACAGCGGCCGCCACGAGTCGCTCCGGACCGACCTACGACTGCGCAACGCCCTCGACCGCGTCGCCTCTGAGGTCAAGAGGATTCCGGTCGAGCTGGCACAGGCGCGAGAGAAGCTGTGGACGCCGGGGCAGGAGAAGCCCGAAGGCGCTGCGAAACTTTGGACCCCTGGCGAGAAGGAGCCTGCATGAGACAGCCGTATGAGCCCCGTATGAGCCCGATGATCCCGATGGTGATCGAGCAGACGTCCCGCGGCGAGCGCGCGTTCGACATCTACTCGCGCCTGCTCAACGAGCGGATCGTCTTCCTCGGAACGCCCGTCGACGACCAGATCGCCAACCTGATCGTCGCCCAGCTCCTCCACCTCGAGTCGGAGGACCCGGACAAGGACATCTTCCTCTACATCAACTCGCCGGGCGGCTCCGTCTACCACGGGCTCGCGATCTACGACACGATGCAGTTCATCAAGCCGGACGTCCAGACGATCTGCGTGGGCATCGCCATGAGCATGGGCGCGCTCCTGCTCGCCGGCGGCGCGAAAGGAAAGCGTATGGCGCTGCCGAACGCCAAGATCCTGATCCACCAGGTGTGGGGCGGCTTCCAGGGCCAGGCCACCGACATCGAGATCCACGCGCGTGAGACGATCGCCCTGAAGCGCCGGCTGGAGGAGATCATGTCCAACCACACAGGTGCGGATCTCGAAAAGGTGTCGCGGGACATGGAGCGCGATTACTTCATGACGGCGGAAGAAGCCAAGGAGTACGGCATCATCGACAGCGTCATCGAGCACCGGAAGACCGTCAAAGAATGAGTCTGGACTAGTCGGCGTGGGAAAAACGGGGTAAAAGGAGAGAGGTGGCGAGGGCAAGCGACGGCAACGAGCAGCTGCTCTGCAGCTTCTGCGGGAAGTCCCAGCGACAGGTCAAGAAGCTGATCGCTGGTCCCGGCGTCTACATCTGCGACGAGTGCATCGATCTCTGCAACGAGATCATCGACGAGGAGCTGACGACTCCCGCCCAGCTGGATCTCGACAACCTCCCGCGCCCCCGGGACATCTACGAGGTGCTGAACGACTACGTCGTCTCGCAGGAGGAGGCGAAGCGGACGCTCTCGGTGGCGGTCTACAACCACTACAAACGCGTCCAGATGGGGCTCGACGACGGCGACGTCGAGCTGCAGAAGTCGAACATCCTCCTGCTCGGCCCCACCGGCTGCGGGAAGACGTTGCTGGCGCAGACGCTCGCGCGGATCCTGAACGTCCCGTTCGCGATCGCCGACGCGACTGCGCTGACCGAGGCCGGCTACGTCGGCGAGGACGTCGAGAACATCCTGCTCAAGCTGATCCAGGCGGCCGACTTCGACATCAAGAAGGCCGAGACCGGGATCATCTACATCGACGAGGTCGACAAGATCGCGCGCAAGGCGGACAACCCGTCGATCACGCGGGACGTGTCGGGCGAAGGTGTCCAGCAGGCGCTGCTGAAGATCCTCGAGGGGACGGTGGCCTCGGTGCCGCCGCAGGGCGGGCGCAAGCACCCGCACCAGGAGTTCCTCTCGATCGACACGACCAACATCCTCTTCATCTGCGGTGGCGCTTTCGCCGGCCTGGAGAAAATCATCGGCAAGCGGATCGGCAAGAACGCTGTCGGCTTCGGCGCGGACTTGCACTCCAAGCACTCGGCCGAGTCGTCCGAGCTCCTGTCCGACGTGATGCCCGAGGATCTCCTCTCCTACGGCCTGATCCCGGAGTTCATCGGCCGACTGCCGGTGATCTCGGCGGTGCACCAGCTGCAGCGCGACGACCTCGTGCAGATCCTGGTCGAGCCGAAGAACGCGCTCGTCAAGCAGTACCAGCGCTTCTTCAACTACGACTCGATCGAGCTCGTCTTCACCGACGACGCGCTCTGGGAAATCTCGGACAAGGCGCTCGTGCGCGAAACCGGAGCGCGCGGGCTGCGCTCGATCATCGAGCACGCGTTGCTCGACGTGATGTTCGAGCTGCCCTCGCGGCGCGACGTCTCCAAATGCGTGATCACGAAGGAGACGATCGCGAACGACATCAGGCCGACGCTCGTCACGAGTGCAGGCGCCGAGGTCGGCGACGAGGACGAGGCGCCCGCCGCCGAGTCCGCCTAGCGTGCCCGTTTCGCCTTTCTGAGCCGGGGCACTACCGCGTTTGAGTCAGGTGGGCTCGGCCGCAGCCGCAGCGGCCGGGCCCGCACCAAACCGATCTGCGAGCGAGTGCGAAGCTGTAGGCGATGACGTTCGACGCCCGCACTGTCGCCCGCGTGGGGCTCGTCGCCGGCTACGGCGTGGTGGCGGCGGTCGCGGCTGCGCTCTACGGCGTGCTGCACGGCCACGCGCATGGCGGCTCGACCCTCCACGCGCAGGCGGCAGGCGGCACGGCGACGGCCGGCCACGTGCATCCCGACGCCGCGCTACTGGTCGCTGCCGCAGGGCTGGGCGCGGTGGCGGTGACCTGGCTCCTGCTCCCCGAGGAGCGGCGCCGGACACTCCTGGGACACCTGGCGCTGTCCTCGGCGGCAGCCGCGACGATCCACTTTGCGGTCGTCTGGCCGCACTGGAGCGAGAGCGTGGCCTTCTCCGTCCTCTTCGCCGTCACCGGTGTCTTCCAACTGGCGTGGGCCTCGCTCGTCCTGGCGGCCCCGTCGCGGCCAGTGCTGTGGACGGGCGCGGTCGTCAGCCTCGGCGTTGCGCTGGCGTGGGGCATGTCGCGAACCGTGGGCCTGCCGATCGGGCCCGAGCCCTGGACGCCCGAGGGGGTCGGCCTGGCGGACGTCGCCGCGACCGTCTTCGAGTTGGCGATCGCAGCTGGGTCGCTGCTTCTGCTCTCGTCCGTCGCCCGGCCGATCGAGGGCCCTGCCGCGAAGCTCGCGGCTCAGGTGCCGGCGATCGCGATCGGCGTCACGCTGCTGGTGGCGCTGACGCTCCTCTAGCGCAGGCTCCGAGGGCCGAATCGCGCCGGGCGAGAAGATCAAGGTCACGTCGGACGCGAACGCGAAGCGCCCCTTTCCGGCCAAGGTGACCGAGTTCGAGCCGGGTCGCGCGATGACCTGGTCCGGCGGCATTCCGCTCGCGCGCGGCCTCGAGCAGCAGGCCCAGGCTGCGGCATAATGGGCGCATAGTCGCTGCCTGACCTCAGCCATGGGCCGTCGCGGCCCTCGGGATTCGACCTGACGGTCGGCCGACTCGTCATGCTCGTGTGCAGGGCTAGGATCGGCTGATGGAGCCGCGCTACAACCCCGCAGGCGTCGAGGAGCGCTGGCAGCGCACCTGGGAGGACGAGGGCCTCTATGCGGCCGACGCCGACGACCCGCGCCCGACCTACGTCGACGCACATCCGCCTCCGAACGTCACCGGTGAGCTCCACATCGGGCATGCGATGGGCCTCACGCTCGCCGACGCGCTGATCCGCTGGAAGCGGATGCAGGGCTACAACTGCCTCTTCCAGCCCGGCTACGACCACGCAGGCATCTCGACGCAGGCCGTCGTCGAGAAAGCGCTCGAGCGCGAAGGCAAGACGCGGCAGGAGCTCGGGCGCGAGGCATTCGTGGAGCTCGTGTGGGACTGGCTCCGTCGCTACGGCCAGACGATCATGACCCAGTTCCGCCGCATGGGCGCCTCGATGGACTATCGCCGCGAGCGGATGACGATGGACGAGGGCTATCAGCGGGCGGTCATGCGTCACTTCGTGCACCTCTGGGAGCGCGGCTGGCTTTATCGCGACAACCGGATCGTGAACTGGTGCCCGTTCCACACCTCGGCCCTGTCGGACCTGGAGCTCGATCGCGACGAGGCGGATGACGAGCTCGTCTACGTCCGCTACCCGTTCGCGGACGGCGACGGACACGTCACCATCGCGACGACGCGGCCGGCGACGATCCTGGCCGACGTCGCTGTCGCCGTCCATCCCGAGGACGAGCGGTACGACGACATCGTCGGACGCGAGGTGGTCGTGCCCTTCGTCGAGCGGAAGGTGCCCGTGATCGCGGACGAGCGTGTCGATCCCGAGTTCGGCACCGGCGCCCTGAAGGTCACTCCCGGCCACGATCCGACCGACTTCGAGATCGGGCGAGCGCACGCGCTGCCCGAGCCGATGGTGATCGGCCCCGACGGCCGCATGAACGAGAACGCACGCGAGCTCGCGGGCCTTACGCAGGCCGAGGCCGGCGCCCGCGTGACCGCGTGGTCCGAGGAGCGCGGCCTGCTCGAGAAGCGCGAGCCGTACCGCCACATGGTGGCGGTCTGCGACCGCTGCCGGAGCCGCATCGAGCCGTTGATCTCGCTGCAGTGGTGGTGCCGGATGGACGAGCTGAAGCAGCCTGCGCTCGAGGCGCTATGGGGGGGCCGAGTTACGTACCACCCGCCGTCGCAGCATCGGTTCGCGATCGAATCGCTCGAGAACGCGCCCGACTGGAACATCTCGCGCCAGATCTGGTGGGGTCACCAGATTCCGGCCTGGTACTGCCCGGATGAGCACATCACGGTTGCGGAGACCGAGCCCTCGGCCTGCGCCGAATGCGGGTCAACGGAGCTCCGTCGCGATCCCGACGTGCTCGACACCTGGTTCTCCTCCGCGTTGTGGCCGTTCGCGACCCTCGGCTGGCCGGACGACACACCCGACCTGCGCCGCTTCTACCCCGGCGACTTCAACATCACGGCGCGCGAGATCATCCGCCTCTGGGAGAACCGGATGATCTTCTCCGGCCTCGAGCTGATGGGCGACGTGCCGTTCCGGGACGTGATCATCTACTCGACGGTGCTCGCCCCCGACGGACGGCGGATGTCGAAGTCGCTCGGCACCGGGATCGACCCGATCGAGACGATCGAGGCGTTCGGCGCCGACGCGACCCGCTACGGGCTGATGAAGATGTCGTCGGCGCAGGACGTTCGCTTCTCGGTCGGGGCGATCGAGGAGGGCCGGCGGCTGGCGAACAAGCTCTGGAACGTCGCTCGCCTGATCCTGGCCAACACGGAGGGGGCCGTGCCTGACGCTCGCCCACGGGAAAGCACCGAGCGTTGGATCCTGGCGCGCCTCGACCAGGAGCGTGCCGCGGTCGAAGAGCGCCTGGCGGCGTTCGACTACGCAAAGGTCGCCGAGGGTCTCTATCACCTGACGTTCGACGACTTCTGCGACTGGTACGCGGAGGCGATCAAGCCGCGGCTGTACGACGGCGACGAGGACGCGCGCGCGACCGCCCTGGCCGCGCTCGAGCGCCTGCTGAAGCTGCTCCATCCCGCGCTGCCCCACGTGACGGAGGAGATCTGGTCGAACCTGCCTGACCGCCACACACGGCTGATCGTGGCGCCGTGGCCGGAGCCGGACGAGCGCTGGGGCGCCGACGCCGACGCACTGGAGCCGGTCCAGATCGCGGCCTCGATCTTCCGTCGGAGCCAGGTCGAGGTTCCGCTCGACGACGAGCAGAGGCGCATCTTCGCAGCGGTCGTCCGCCCCGACCGGGTGAAGGCCAACGGCAGCGCCGATGCCGAGATCGAGCGGCTCACCGAGGAGGTCGCGCGCGCGGAGAAGATGCTCGCCAACGAACGCTTCGTCGCGAACGCGCCGCCGGACGTCGTAGAGGCCGAGCGGGAGAAGCTCGCCCGCTACCGGCGGGAGCTCGATGCCCTCGCAGGCTGACTGGATCGGCTCGCTGAGCCCGTGGCCGAAGGAGTTCGGCCTCGAGCGCATCCGCGCGCTGCTCGAGCGGCTCGGGCAGCCGCAGGCCAGCTTCGACGCCGTCCATGTCGTGGGCTCCAACGGCAAGTCGACCGCGACCAGGGAGATCGCCGAGTTGTCGAGGGCGGTAGGGCGGCGGGCGGGCGCCTACACGTCGCCGCACGTGAGCGGCTGGGCCGAGCGGATCTGGGTCGACGGCGCGGAGGCCGACTTCGAGCGCGCGCTCGCGCGCGTCCGCCGCGATGCCGAGGCGATCGGGGCGACACAGTTCGAAGCTCTCACGGCGGCCGCGTTCACCGAGTTCGCCGAGGCGGGCGTCGAGGTCGCGGCCGTCGAGGCGGGCCTGGGCGGGCGGCTCGACGCGACCAACGTCGTCGATGCGCCGGTCGTGCTCCTCACCAACGTGACGCGCGAGCACACGGATGTGCTCGGCGAGACGCCGGCAGAGATCGCGCGGGAGAAGCTGGCGGTAGCGCATGCGGCCAGGGTAGTTGTCCTACCGGACAACACGTTCGCGAAGCTCGTCCCACAGGGCGAGATCCGGCTCGGCGGCGCCCGCGAAGCGGCCGAGGCGTACCTCGGCGAACAGGTCTCCCGCGACGTCGACGTCGCGCTGCCCGGACGGCTGGAGCGGCGTAACGGCCTCGTCCTCGACGGCGCACACACACCCGAGGCGGCGGAGTGGCTCCTGGACCACCTGGGCGGCGACGAGCACGTGCTGTGCGTCTCCATCCTCGCTGACAAGGACGTTCCCGCGATCCTCGAGCGCCTCGCGCGCGCGGGAAACATCCTCGTGGCAACCCGCAGCTCGAACGATCGTGCCCTCGGCGAGAAGGAACTCGCGCGCCGCGCCGAACCGTACTTCGAGCATGTCGAAACCGTTGCTGACCCTCGTCAGGCCGTCGCGCGAGCACAGGAGCTCGGGCCGCGGGTCCTCGTCACCGGCTCCCTCTATCTTCTTGCCGACCTCAGTTCGTCCGATTAGAAGACGTACGATGGGGAAGCTCCTCGAGAGGCTGAGCGTCTTCGCGTTCGCCGCCTTCGTCCTCGGTGCGATTGTCGGCCTCGCGTTTGCCGCCGGCTATGTCGTCGGGCAACTGCTCCTCTAAGGAGATCGCGTGATCCTCGCTGCACAAGACGATGGGCTGTTCGGAGGAGTCAGGGACTTCTTCGAATCGGGCACGTGGTTCGTCGTCCGGAACCTCTCGATCTTCTTCGTCATCGTCTTCTGGGTGGCGACGATCTTCTGGGTTTTCAAGGACGCGCGCCGGCGGATCGAGGATCCGTGGCTGGTCGCGATGGCCACCGTGCTCGGCGCGATCCCGCCGTTCCTCGGGCCCTTGATCTACATGCTCTTCCGGCCGCCGGAATACCTCGAGGACGTCCGCGAGCGAGAGCTGGAGATCCGCGCGATGGAGGAGCGTCTGAACCGGCGCGACCACCAGTGCCCGGTCTGCCGCGCCGAGATCGAGGATTCGTTCCTCGTGTGCCCTGTGTGCACGACCAAGCTGCGCCAGGCCTGCGCCAGCTGCAAGGCGCCGCTCGAGACCCTGTGGCAGGTCTGCCCCTACTGCGAGACGCCCGTGGACACGCCGACGACGATCCAGTTCCCGCCGCCGCTGCAGACCCCGCCGCGCGAGAGCACGGGCTCCACGTAGTTAAGCTCCCCGGCCGATGGCCGTGGAGCAGACACTCGTTCTCCTGAAGCCCGACGCGATGGGGCGTCAGCTCGCGGGGCAGATCCTCGCGCGCTTCGAGCGCCGCGGCCTCGTCGTGCGCGCCGCGCGCCTGGTCGCCGTCGATCGCGACTTGGCCGGCCGCCACTACGAGGAGCACACCGACAAGCCCTTCTTCGCCGAGCTCGTCGAGTTCATCACCTCGTCGCCGACGCTGGCACTGGTCCTCGAGGGCGAGGGTGCGATCGCCCTCGTGCGGACGACCATCGGGGCGACCGATCCCGCGCAGGCGGCTCCCGGGACGATTCGCGGCGACTTCGCGCTCTCGATGCCCGACAACCTGGTGCACGGGTCGGACTCCGCGGAGTCGGCGCAGCGCGAGATCGGGCTGTGGTTCCCCGATGGCGTCGTCTGACGCCGAGCGGAACCGCGCCGCCTGGGACGCGACCTCCGACGAGTATCAGGAGCGGCACCGCGAGTTCATCGGCCGTCGGGAGCCGCGCTGGGGCATGTGGCAGCTGCCCGAGGCGGAGCTGCAGATCCTCGGCGACGTGGCCGGCAAGGACGTGCTCGAGTACGGGTGCGGCGCCGCCCAATGGTCGATACTGCTGGCCCTCGCCGGCGCCCGGCCGGTCGGGCTCGACAACTCCGGTCGCCAGCTCGAGCACGCGCGCTCGCTCATGGAAGAGGCCGGCGTCGACTTCCCGCTGGTACATGCGAGCGCAGGCGAGGCGCCGCTCGAAGAGGGCTCCTTCGACGTCGTCTTCTGCGACCACGGCGCGATGACCTTCGCCGACCCGTACTCGACCGTGCCCGAGGTCGCCAAGCTGCTGCGACCCGGCGGCCTCTTCGCGTTCAGCCACTCGACGCCGCTGGCTCTCCTCTGCTTCGACGAGGAGGCCGACACGATGGGGACCGAGCTCAGGCGCGGCCTGTTCGGGCTGCACCGGATTGCCTGGCTCGACGACGAGCCGGTCGAGTTCAACCTGCCGATGGGCGAGTGGATCCGCCTGTTCCGGGAAAACGGCTTCGTCATCGAGGACCTCGTCGAGGTGCAGCCGCCCGAGGGCGCCGCGTCGACCTACCGCTCGCACGAGGAGACCGAGTGGGCCCGCCGTTGGCCGATGGAGCAGATCTGGAAGCTGCGTCGGCATTGAGCACGTCCGACCACGTCGAGCGCAACAAAGCCGAGTGGGCCGAGTGGGCGGCCGAGTACGTCGGGGCTGCCGAGCGAAACTGGGCGCAGGACGAGATCACGTGGGGTGTGTGGGACGCGCGCGAGTCGGAGCTGCAGGTGCTCCCCGACCTCGAGGACCTGGATGTCGTGGAGCTCGGCTGCGGGACCGCCTACGTCTCGGCCTGGCTCGCGCGGCGCGGCGCGCGGCCGGTCGGCGTCGACGTCACGCCCGCCCAGCTCGAGACCGCTCGGAGGATGCAGAAAGAGCACGAGCTCGAGTTCCCCCTGGTCGAGGCGAGCGCGGAGGCCGTTCCCCTCCCGGACGCGAGCTTCGACCTCGCCGTCTCGGAATACGGCGCGAGCATCTGGGCCGACCCGTACGGCTGGGTCCCCGAGGCCGCCCGTCTGCTGCGCCCGGGCGGTCACCTCGTCTTCCTCGTCAACGGCACGCTGGTCAACCTATGCGCGAAGGACGAGGAGGCTCCGCCCGATCCGAAGCTGCTGCGCGACTACTTCGGCATGCACCGCTTCGAGTGGACGGACGACGACTCTGTGAACTTCTACCTGGGCTACGGCGACTGGATCCGCCTCCTGCGCGAGAACGGCCTCCAGGTGGAGCGACTGGTCGAGATCCAGGCGCCCGAGGACGCCAAGCCGCACCGATACGACGCCCTGCCCGGTCCTGAGTGGGCTCGGCGCTGGCCGTCCGAGGACATCTGGGTGGCGCGCAAGACGCAGTGAGCGTCCCGCCTACGCCGCCCCTGCTCCTCGCCTCGGTCTCGCCGCAGCGCCGGGCGATCCTCGAGCAGCTGCGCATCCCCTTCGACGACGTCGCGCCCCGCTACGAGGAGCATGACGTGGCCGACGACCCGGTCGCCCTCGTCCGCGCGCACGCCCTCGGAAAAGCGCGTTCGGTGGCGGTCCAGGCCGGCGATCGGCCGGTGCTCGGCGTCGACACGGCCGTCGTCGTGGACGGCCACTCGTTCGGCAAGCCGGTCGGCCCCGAGGACGCGGAACGGATGCTCGAGAAGCTATCTGGCCGCACCCACCAGGTCGTCTCCGGCCTCTGCCTGCTCACGCGCGCGTGGGAAGAGATCGCCCACGAGACGACCGAGGTCACCTTCCGGACGTTGACGCCCAGGGACATCGGGCACTACGTCCACGAGGAGGAGTGGCGCGACCGGGCCGGCGGCTATGCGATCCAGGGCCTGGGCGCCGGCCTCGTCGAGCGCATCGACGGTGACTACCTCAACGTCGTCGGCCTGCCGGCCGCACTCCTGGTACAGCTCCTGGCCGAGCGCTTCAAGGGCGTCTACGGCTTCGGCTGACCGACGCCGCGATTTGGCCCGTTTGCAGGACTTGCCGCTAGACTCGTAGACCCCTCATGGGCCTGCGCACGTACTTCAACGGCTTCGGCGGCCGCGATATGGCGGTGGACCTTGGCACCGCCAACACCCTCGTCTACGTCCGCGGCCGCGGCATCGTGCTCTCCGAGCCGAGCGTCGTCGCGATCGACGAGCGCAGCGGCGAGGTGCACGCCGTCGGCGTCGAGGCCAAGCGCATGCTCGGGCGCACGCCGGGGACGATCAGCGCGATCCGGCCGCTCAAGGACGGCGTCATCGCCGACTTCGACGTCACCGAGCAGATGCTCCGGCACTTCATCCAGAAGGTGCACCAGCACCGTTTCGCGCACCCGCGCGTCGTCGTGTGCGTGCCGAGCGGCGTCACGGGCGTCGAGAAGCGCGCCGTCGAGGAGGCGACCCTCTCTGCGGGCGCCCGCGAGGCGCACCTGATCGAGGAGCCGATGGCCGCCGCGATCGGGGCAGGCCTGCCGGTCTCGGAGCCGACCGGGAACATGATCGTCGACATCGGCGGCGGCACCACCGAGGTGGCGGTGATCTCGCTGGGCGGCATCGTCGTCTCGCAGAGCCTCCGCGTCGGCGGCGACGAGATGGACGAGGCGATCATCAGCCACGTGAAGAAGGAGTACAAGCTCCTGATCGGCCAGCAGACCGCGGAGGAGATCAAGCTCGAGATCGGCTCGGCCTTCGACACGCGCGAGGAGTTCCACGCAGAGGTGCGCGGCCGCGACATGCTCACCGGCCTGCCGAAGACCGTCGTGCTGTCCTCCGAGGAGGTCCGGCACGCGCTCGAGGAGCCCGTCAGCCAGATCATCGACGCGATCCGCTCCACGCTCGACAAGACCCCGCCCGAGCTCGCCGCGGACATCATGGACCGCGGCATCGTGCTCGCCGGCGGCGGCGCCCTGCTCGCCGGCCTCGACGAGCGGCTGCGCCACGAGACGCAGATGCCCTCCCACCTGGCCGAGTCGCCTCTCACCTGTGTCGCGGTCGGGTCCGGCCGCAGCCTCGAGGTCCTCGAGACGATGTCCCGCGCCGCCAAGTCGCGCAGCCGTAACGGCCACCGCCGCTACTAGGCGGCTTCTGAAAGCCCCCCGAATGTCTCTGTAAGGTGTTGACCCGTGCCTCGTAACCGCAGTGGTGGGCTGGCGGCACTGAGCTCGTCGGTTCGGCGCACGCCCTCTCGGCGCACGCCCTCTCGTCCGTACCGCCCACGGAGCTCCTCGCCGCTCAAGCGCCGCCTGGTCGCGGGCGTCCTGGCGCTGGTCTCCCTCGTCCTCATCACGGGCTACTTCCGCGAGGCGGACAGCGGACCGTTCCACGACGTGCAGAGCGTGGCCGCGAGCGGCATGCATCCCTTCGAGGTCGGCGCCGAGCGCCTCGCGCGGCCGTTCCGGGACGCCTACGGCTGGCTCAGCGACCTGTTCAACGCGCGCGAGGAGAACGAGCGCCTCCAGGCGCAGATCGAGCGCCTGACGAACCAGGCGATCCAGAACACGACCGCCGCGAGCGAGCTCACGCGCCTGCAGGCCCTGCTCAACTACCGCCGCTCGGACACGTTCCCCACGGACTACGACGCCATCGGGGCGACCGTGATGGCCGACCCGCCAAGCCGGTTCGAGCAGCAGATCATCATCTCTGCGGGCTCCGCCGACGGTATCCACAAGGACGCGCCCGTGGTCACCGACGAGGGCCTCGTCGGCCGCGTGACGAAGGTGACGCGCGACCAGGCGCGCGTGACGCTCCTGACCGACAAGGAGAGCGCGGCGTCGGCTTTCGACGTGCAGACCGAGGCGTACGGCGTCATCCGCCACGGCGCGGGCTCGAACGACTCGCTGATCCTCGACCGGGTCGAGAAGAAGGACCGCGTCCAGCGCGACGACGTCGTGGTCACGTCCGGCCGTCGCTTCGGCCTGCTGCCGTCGATCTACCCCAGGAACATCCCGATCGGCGTCGTCACGAGCGTCGGTCAGACCGACATCGACGTCCATCAGCAGATCCAGGTGCAGCCGTTCGTGGACTTCTCGTCGCTCGACTCCGTCCTCGTGCTCGTTCGGAAGACGCCCGAGCCCCGGCTGCCGTAATGCTCGCCGACGCCTTCAAGGCCGCCGTCCTCCTGTTCCTGGTCGTCGTCGTGCAGGTGACGATCATGGGCTCGATCCAGATCCTCGGCGGGGCGCCGGACCTCGTTCTGGTCGTCCTGATCGCGATCGCGCTGCTGCGGGGCTCGATCTTCGGCGCCGTCGGCGGCTTCTGGGCCGGCTTCCTGCTCGACACCGCCTACCTCGGCACGCTCGGCGTCACCTCGCTCCTGCTCACGCTCGGCGGCTACTGGATCGGCCGCTACGGCGAGACGACCGGTCGCGACCGTGTGCACGCGCCCTTCCTGTCCGTCGCGGTCGTCACGGTGCTGTTCGCGATGGGCGAGCTCGCGCTGCACTTCCTGCTCGGCGAGCCCGTCGAGGCGCGCGCCCAACTCGTCGACGCGATGCCGGCGACGCTGCTGCTCAACCTGCTGCTGACGCTCCCCGTCTACGGGCTCGTGCGCCGCCTGCTCGCGCCCGAAAGCCCGTACGACCGCGCGACGGAGGTCGAGCTCGTTGGCTAGCACGACACCGACGCGCACGCCGACGAACGGGCGCTTCCTTCCGCGCGACCCACGGGTCGAGGAGCCGTACCGGCTCACGCCCGGGCTCGCGGTACGCATCGGGATCCTCGGCGCGATCACGCTCGCGGTCTTCGGCGTGCTCTTCTTCCGGCTCTGGGCGCTGCAGGTTCTCTCGGGCACCCAGTACCTGCGGGCCGCGCAGGACAACCAGCTGCGGAACATCCGCGTCGAGGCACCGCGCGGCGTCATCCTCGACGACAAGGGGCGGAAGCTCGTCGTCAACAAGGAGGCGACCGCGATCCAGGTCTGGCCGGCCGACCTCCCCGACAGCCGCGTCGTCCGCGAGCGGCTCCTCCGCCGGCTCGCGCGGATCCTCGAAGTGCCCTACGCGCGCATCGCGCGCGACGTGCGCAAGCACGCGGGTGACCCGGTGACGCCGGTGACGGTGAAGGAGGAGGCAAGAGAGGACGAGGTCCAGTACCTGTACGAGCACGAGAACGAGCTGCCGGGCGTCCAGATCACCGACACCTTCGTCCGCAGCTACCCGTTCCAGTCGCTCGCCGCGCACGTCCTCGGCTACGTCGGCGAGATCGGCCCCGACCAGCTCAAGCGCCTGCACAAGGACGGCTACGAGCTCGGCGACAGGATCGGCCAGGGCGGAGTGGAGTCGACCTACGACCGCTACCTGCGCGGGCGGCCGGGCCGGTCGCAGCTCCGCGTCGACTCGATGGGCCGGCCGCGCAGCGACGTCACGCTGACGCGCGACCCGGACGACGGCTACACGCTGCGCCTGACGATCGACATCGAGGTCCAGCGGGCGGCCGAACAGGCGTTGCGTGAGGCGATCGCCTTCGCCAAGACGCAGGACTGCAAGGGCTGCTGGATGTCGAACGGCGGCGCCATCGTCGCCATCGATCCTCGGAACGGCGAGATCCGGGCGCTCGCGTCGAACCCGACCTACCAGCCGCGCGTCTTCGTGGGTCGGCCGAATCCGCGCGAGCTGCGGCGGCTCGTCAACGAGCGCGACGCGGAGGCGGCCAACTTCCCGAGCCTGAACCGCGTGACGCAGGGCCTGTATCCGCCCGGCTCCACGTTCAAGCCCGTGACCGCGCTCGCGGCGATGCAGGAGCACATCCTGGCGCCGTACTCGACGCAGCCGTGCACGGGCACGTACACGGCCGGCCGCGACAGGCAGGTCTTCCGCAACTGGGACCCCGGGGTGAACGCGGCGATGACGCTGCCGACCGCGCTCGGCGCCTCCTGCGACACCTACTTCTACCGGGTCGGCGAGAACTTCTACAACTTGCCGCCCGAGCGCGGGCAGCCGCTGCAGGCGTGGGCGCGCAAGCTCGGTTTCGGCCACTCGACCGGCATCGACGTCGGCTCCGAGGCGGCCGGGCTGCTGCCCACGATCAAGTGGAAGCGAGCGACGTTCAAGAGCGAGATCGACAAGCTCTGGAAGCCGGGCGACTCGATCCAGCTGGCGATCGGGCAGAAGGATCTGGAGGTGACGCCTCTGCAGATGGCGACCTTCTACTCGCTGCTGGCGAACGGCGGCAAGCTCGTGAAGCCGCACGTCGCGAGCCGGGTCGAGGACGCCGGCGAGAGCACGCAGCCGATCGTCCGCCGCAACCTGGCGCCGCCGCCGCCGCGCGATCTCAACGTCGACCAGGGCGCGATCGGGGCGATCCGCGACGGCCTCTACAAGGCGACGCACGAGAACTACGGCACGGCGGCCGGCGTCTTCGGCGCCTTCCCGATCCCGATCGCCGGCAAGACCGGCACGGCCGAGAAGACGCGCGACCTGGGCGGCTACAGCGACTACGTCGACCAGTCCTGGTTCTGCGGCTACGGCCCATCCGACAAGCCCGAGCTCGTCGTGTGCGCGGTGATCGAGAACGCCGGCTTCGGCGGCGCGGTCGCGGCCCCGGCGACGGCGAAGGTTTTCGCGAAGTACTTCGGGATCGACAACTACGTGGCCCAGCGGGAGGCGACCGACTGATGGTCGACTACGTCAGCAGGGGCTCGCTCGCCCGCTCGCGTCCGCTCGAGGAGAGTCGCGTCGCCGCCTACCTGCGGCGGCTCGACTGGCTGCTGCTCGGCGCGGTCGTCGCGCTGGTCGGCTACGGGCTGTGGGTGATCTCGGGGGTCACGCGCGACGACATCGTGGGCAACGAGAGCTACTACGTCGTGCGTCAGGGTTTCTCGGTCGCGCTCGGCTGTGCAGCGCTGATCGCCGCGATCGTGATCGACCCGGCTGTGTACCGGAAGTACAAGGGGTTTCTCTTCGCCGCCATGATCGGCCTGCTGCTCGTGGTGGTCGTGCTGGGTACGGAGGTCCGCGGCTCGCAGCGCTGGCTCGACATCGGCTTCTACCGCTTCCAGCCGTCCGAGTTCTCGAAGCTCCTGCTGGTGCTGGTGCTCGCGGCCTTCCTGGCTGACCGCGGGAAGCGCGTGACCGAGACGCGCACGGTCGCAGCCGCAGTCGGGCTCGCCGCGATTCCCACGGCGCTCGTCTTCCTGCAGCCCGACATGGGTACCGCGCTGGTGTACGGCGCGGCGCTCGCCTCGGTGCTCTTCTTCGCCGGCGCACGCTGGGTGCACCTCGCCGTGCTCGTCGCCGTAGGCGCCGCGATCGCGGCGTTCGTCCTCTGGCTGGGGCCGGCGATGGGCCTGCAGATCCTCAAGCCGTACCAGACCGCGCGTCTGACGGCGTTCGCGAATCCCGAGCACGATCCGGGCGGGGTCGGCTACAACGTCGACCAGTCGATCACCGCGGTCGGCGCGGGCGGCCTGCGGGGCCGCGGCGTCGCACAGGCCACGCAGACGAACCTCGACTACCTGCCCGAGCACGCGACCGACTTCGTCTTCGCTTCGCTCGCCGAGCAGCGCGGATTCGTGGGTGCATCGGTCCTGCTCCTGCTCTACCTGCTCGTGATCTGGCGGGCGGTGAAGATCGTGGCCGCCGCGAGGGACGCGTTCACGGCCACCGTCGCGGGTGCAATCGCCTTCGTCCTCCTCTTCCAGATCTTCGTCAACGTCGGCATGACGATCGGCCTCGCCCCGGTGACCGGAATCCCGCTTCCCTTCGTGAGTTTCGGCGGCTCCGCCATGGTTGTGAACCTGGCCGCGATCGGCGTGCTGCAGGCGATTGCCGTCAGGCGCAGGTAGGCGCTGGGGGAACCTCCGTGGACAGACTCTGCGAGTACGTCCGGTCCAGGTCCTAGTTTGTGGGCCATCCCCGAAGGAGGTGGTAGCGCAGATGGCGATGGTCAAACGTGAGGCGTTCGAGCTTCTGCTCATCGAGGAAGCGGATGCATGGTTCGAGTATCTGGCGGCCACACGCGGCCAGGCCGAGGTGCGGTACGGGCAGATCGAGCCCTGGGCGTGGGCGCGGCTGAGCCAGCGCCTACGAGTGATCAAGACCCGCCGGACGAAGCTTCGACCCGCGGCGGCGGCGTAGAACCGGGCAACCGAGACGCTTGCTAGCCTTCGGGCGAGGTCATGTTTCTGACTTTGACTAGCCCAAATCCAGCGCAGCACGTGCTCATCCCGTTTCTCGAGCCGATTCCGGCTCCGGCACGCGCGCGCGACACCCAAGAAAGAGGCTTCTCTTGCTCCGTCTTTTCCGGCGCCGAAATCGGCGCGACGACGCGGCGCCCACCGAGGCTGCCGCACCAACACCCGCTGAACCCGTAACAGCCCAGCCCGCCCGTGAGGGTGGGGAACAGACCAGGCCTCGCCGCCGCCGCGGATCGCGCGGAGGGCGGGGTCGCAGCAAGCGCCCGGCCGACACCGCCGCTCAGCCAGCCGCTGCGAAGACCACGACCAAGGCCGACGAGCGCAAGAGCGAGCAGCGCAAGGGCGAGGCGAAGCCCGAGCGCAAGCAGCAGCGCCGTTCCTCCACGCGCCGCCGCCCGCCGGTCAAGCGTCCGCCGCTGCCGGCCGCGAAGCGCGAGCTCCTGATCTCCGTCGATGTCGGCGAGCAGCGCGTCGCCGTCCTCGAGGACGATCGCGTTGCCGAGGCCTACCTCGAGCGCCCGGAACGGCGCTCGATCGCCGGGAACATCTACAAGGGCACCGTCGACAACGTCCTGCCCGGCAT
The DNA here is from genome assembly GCA_963738205.1 of uncultured Actinomycetes bacterium. GTDB lineage: Bacteria > Actinomycetota > Thermoleophilia > Gaiellales > Gaiellaceae > DATFQE01. Next base: position 1,258,964 of record CAVTVQ010000006.1, on the reverse strand, counting down.
GGAGGCCGCGTTCGTCGAGATCGGCCTCGAGAAGAACGGTTTCCTGTACGTGGACGAGATCGTCGGCCCCGAGCTCGAGGGCAAGCGACACGACCGCCGCATCCAGGATCTGATCAGCCGCGGCCAGGAGGTGCTCGTCCAGGCGGTCAAGGACCCGATGAAGACCAAGGGTGCCCGCCTCACGACCGATATCTCGCTGCCCGGCCGCTTCGTCGTGTTCGTGCCGAACGGCGAGGGGATCGGCGTCTCGCGCCGGCTCGAGGACGACGAGCGCGTGCGCCTGCGCGACATCCTCAAGGAGATCGCTCCGGAAAAGGGCGGCGTGATCGTCCGCACCGCCGCCGAAGGCGCCTCCGCCGAGGACGTCGAGCGCGACCTCGTCTTCCTGCAGCGGCTGTGGAAGTCGATCCAGGCCCGCGCGAAGGGCGCCAAGGCACCGGCCCTCGTCTACCAGGAGGCAGAGCTGCCGCTCCGGGTCGTCCGCGACCTCTTCACCGACGACTTCGAGCGCGCGGTCGTCGACCACGACCGGACGCACAAGCGGATCGTCGGCTACCTGAAGAAGACCTCGCCGCACATGGTCGAGCGCGTCGTCCGCCACCGCGAGAAGAAGCCGCTCTTCGAGGCATCCGGAGTCGACGAGGAGATCCGCTCGACGCTCTCCCGCCGCGTCGACCTGCCCTCCGGCGGCTACCTGATCTTCGACTACGCCGAGGCGTTCACGGTCATCGACGTGAACACGGGCCGGTTCGTCGGCTCGCGCTCCAAGAGCTCCGGCGCCCGGCTCGAGGACACGATCACGAAGAACAACCTCGAGGCGGTCAAGGAGGTCGTGCGCCAGCTGCGGCTGCGCGACATCGGCGGGATCATCGTCATCGACTTCATCGACATGGGCAGCCCTAAGAACCGGGCCACCGTGGAGGAAGCGCTGAAGAACGAGCTCGAGCGCGACCGCACCAAGACGTACGTCGTCGAGATCTCGCCGCTCGGCCTGGTCGAGATGACGCGGCAGAACGTGACCGACGGGCCGCGCGAGATCATGACCCGCAAGTGCCCGACCTGCGCGGGCGACGGCGTCGTGCTCTCCGAGACGACGGCCGCCATCGACGTCGAGCGCCGGCTCCGTGAGCTGGCCGCCGGCACGAGGGCCAAGGCGCTCAAGGTCGAGCTGAACGCCCGAGTGGCGGCGCTGCTGATCGGCGCCGGAGCGAGGCGCCTGACCGAGCTCGAGGAGCTCGCGAAGAAGCGCTTCTTCATCGAGCCGAAGGAGGACGTCCACCTCGACCACGTCGCCGTCCTCGGCGAGGGCACCGTGCAGGAGCTCGCGCCCAAGACACCCGTTGCGGAGGAGGCGGAGGTGCAGCTCGAGCTCGTCGAGGTCGGCCTGCACGACGCCGGGGCTGGCATCGGCAAGGTCGACGGCTACTCGGTCGAGGTCGCCGACGCAGCCAAGCTCGTGGGCAAGAAGGTGAAGGCCAAGGTCAACCGGGCCCTGGACGGGACCGCCTATGCCACGCTTGTCCGGCCCGCCCCGCCCACCGAGGCGGAGGCGCCGATCACCGCCGAGGCGGAGGCCGAGAAGCCCACCCGCGCTCCGCGTCGCAAGAAGGCCGCCGAGGCGGAGCCTGCGACGCCCGGCGCGGAGGAAATCGGTCCTGCCGAGGAGGAGAAGGCCGAGGCAGCGCCTGCTGAGCCAGCGCCGGTCGAGGCCGTCTCCGACGAGCCGGGTGCCGACAACGGGGAGCAGCCGAAGCCGAAGAAGAAGACCCGGCGCGGCTCCCGCGGCGGTCGCGGCCGCAAGAAGAAGCCGGCCGGCGCGGCCGCGTCTGCCCATGCCGAGAACGGCGCGGCTGCGATCGCGACCGAGCCGGAGGCCGCTGCGCCGACCGAGCCCGAGATCGCTCCGCCGCCCGAGCCGGAGCCGGTCGCGGAAACGCCGCCGGTCGCCACGATTCACGTGCCCGAGCCGGATCTCGGCCAATCCGAGGACGGCGAGGCCGAGGGCGGCGAGGAAGCGCCCAAGCCGCGCAAGAAGACGCGCCGCGGGACGCGCGGTGGGCGGAACCGTCGCCGCAAGCCGGCATCGACGACGCAGTCCGGAGAGCCCCCGGCCTCAGCCGAATCGGGCTAGGAGGGTTTCGCCCTCCTACGACGCTCCGGTACACTTTCGCCCCTGCGGGCCACGACGGCCCGCATTTTGCACGCCTTATGAGCTACGCGATCATCTCAGTCGGAGGGAAGCAGCACCGCGTCCGGGAGGGCGAGTGGCTGCTCGTGGAGCGTCTCGGCCTCGACGAGGGCAAGACGTTCGAGCCGCGCGTCCTGATGCTCGGCGGCGACGGCGATCCCGATCTCTCGCCGACGGACGGCTCGGTGACGATGCGCGTCGTCGGCCACGTGCTCGGCGACAAGGTGCGGATCGGCAAGTATCGCCGCCGCACCGGCTACCGCAGGCACAACGGCCACCGGAGCAAGCTGACCAAGATCCAGGTCGAGTCGATCGGCGCCAAGAAGCGCACGGCCGCCAAGGACACGGCCACGCAGGACAAGCCGAAACCGGCTGCGAAGAAGACGACGACGGCGGCTGCAAAGCCGAAGGCGGCGGCGAAGCCGAGGGCGTCCGCGACGAAGAAGACGGAGGAGAAGTAATGGCGCATAAGAAGGGCCTCGGCTCCTCGCGGAACGGGCGCGACTCCAACCCGAAGATGCTCGGCGTCAAGATCTTCGACGGCCAGGACGTGAAGGCCGGGATGATCATCGTGCGCCAGCGCGGCACACGCTTCCGCCCAGGCCCGGGCGCGGGGATCGGCCGCGACGACACCATCTTCGCCACGCGCGACGGGCGTGTCGAGTTCCGCACGAGCGGCGATCGCCGCACCGTGGCGATCACCGACCAGTAAGGACGCCTCGTGTTCACCGACCGCGCCCGCATGGAGGTGCAGGCGGGGCGCGGTGGCGACGGCGGCCTGACCTTCCGCCGCGAGAAGTACGTGCCCAGGGGCGGCCCCGACGGAGGCGACGGCGGCCGCGGCGGCGACGTCGTTCTGCTCGCCGACCCGGACCTGCGCGACCTCTCCTCGTTCCGTTCGCGGACGCGCTTTCGCGCCCGCGCGGGGGGCAGCGGCGGCGGCTCCGGCAAGCACGGTGCCAACGGCGCGGACGTCGTCCTCGGCGTGCCCACGGGGACACAGGTCTTCGACGAGGATGAGAACCTCGTCGCCGACCTCGCCCGCCCCGGCGCGCGGCTCGTGCTGGCGCGCGGTGGGGTGGGAGGGCGCGGGAACAAGCGCTTCGCGACGTCGACCCGTCAGACGCCGCGCTTCGCGGAGGTCGGGCTGCCCGGCGAGACGGGCGAGTACGAGCTGCGGCTGAAGCTGCTGGTCGACGCCGCGCTCGTGGGCTTTCCGAACGCCGGCAAGTCCTCGCTGCTGCGCCGGCTCTCGAACGCCAAGCCGAAGGTGGCCGACTACCCATTCACGACGCTCGCGCCGGTTCTCGGCACGGTCGAGTCCTCCGAGGGGCGGCAGCTGACGGTCGCAGACGTGCCCGGCCTGATCGAGGGGGCGAGCGAAGGGGTCGGCCTTGGGCACGAGTTCCTTGCGCACCTGGAGCGCGCGCGGCTGCTGGTGCACGTGATCGACGCGACCGAGGCCGACACGGTCGAGCGGTTCCGGGCGATCGACCGCGAGCTGGCCGAGTACGGCGCGGGTCTCGCCGACCGCCCGCAGATCGTCGCGCTGAACAAGATCGACGCCGCACTGGACGCGGAGTTCGAACCCGACGACCCGCGCGTGCTTCGCGTGGTGCGCACCTCGGCGGTGACCGGGGCGGGCATCGACGAGCTCAAGCACGCGTTGTTCGAGCTCTGCCCGGAAGCGGAGCCGCCGCCCGCGGACGAGGACGGACTCGCGGAGTTCCTCGTCTACAGGCCGAAGCCGGCCCGGCGGAGCTACCGGATCCTCCGCACCGATCGCGGCTACCGCGTCGCCGGGCGGCCGCCGGCCGACCAGGAGCTCGAGGAGGCGCTCCGGGCCGCAGGCGTCAAGCCCGGCGACGAGGTTGAGGTCGCCGGCGACACCCTCGAGTTTTGGGGCCAATGATCACGGGCATCTTCGGAGGCGCCTTCGACCCGCCGCACCTCGGCCACGTCGCCCTCGCCCGCGAGGCAAAGCGGCGCTTCGGCCTCGACCGCCTCGCGGTGCTCGTCGCGGCCAGCCCGGAGCACAAGCACGTCGAGACGCCTGCCGACGACCGGCTCGCGCTGGCGCAGGCCGCCTTCCCGGGGGACGACGTCCGCCTCGACGAGCAGCCGCGCACGATCGACATGCTGCGAGAGGGCGAGTGGGAGAACCCGCTGCTGCTCGTGGGAGCCGACCAGCTCGCCGACTTTCGCCATTGGAAAGAGCCCGACGCCGTCCTCGACATGGCTCGGGTCGGCGTGGCGACGCGCCCCGGGCTCGGGCTGGAGGAGCTCGCCCAGGCGCTCGAGGCGCTCGACCGTCCCGGCCGCATCGAGCTCTTCGAGATCGAGCCGTGGGAGGTCGCCTCGCGCGAGCTGCGGGAGCGCGTAGGCCGCGGCGAGCCGATCGACGAGCTCGTGCCGCCCGAGGTCGCCGTGGAGATCGAGCGGCGCGGCCTGTACCGCCACGTGTGACATCCGCCGGACCGGGCTACACTGAGACTGATCGAAAAGGACTCTGGACAGCCTCTGACCTCCCTCCAACAAGCCCGACGCATCGCCGGCATCGCACAGGAGAAGCTGGCGCAGGACGTCCTGATCCTCGATATGCGGCCCGTGTGTGCGTACACGGACTTCTTCGTGCTCGCGACAGGCCAGAACCCACGCCAGACGAAGGCGATCTGGGACGAGGTGCACGAGCAGCTGAAGCGCGAGGACAAGGCAATCCCGACCACGGTCGAGGGCGCGACCGAGGCGACCTGGATCCTCGCCGACTACCTCGACGTCGTCCTGCACGTCTTCACGCCGGACGCCCGGCGGTTCTACCGCCTCGAGGAGCTCTGGGGCGACGTGCCGACGCTGACGCTCGAGCCCGAAGCCGCAGCGTCCTAAACGGCCACGGCCCAGCCGAGGGCCCGGCTACGGTCGAAGCGATGCTCACGACCGACCAGAAAGGGGCGATCGCCGAAACGGCCGTGACGCACGCTGCGACGAGGCTCTGCATTCCGGTCTATGTGCCTGTGGCCGAGGGCGGAAGGTACGACCTGATCTTCGATCTGGGGTCCAGGCTGCTACGCGTCCAATGCAAGTGGGCCACGCGCGCGGGCGATGTCGTGGTGATTCGCTGTAGAAGCTGTCGTCGGTCACGCGCGGGACTCGTACACCGTTCCTACACGACAGACGAGATCGATCTCATCGCGGGTTACTGCGCTGAGCTCGACCAGTGCTACGTCGTCCCGTTTGCCGACTACTCCCGGCGAGGCTCCATCCATCTGCGCCTCGAGCCCGCGCGAAACAACCAGCGGCAGCGTGTCCTGTGGGCCCGAAATTTCGAGTTCGAGCGGCTACACTGGGCGGGCCCTGGGGCCATAGCTCAGCTGGGAGAGCGCCTGCGTGGCACGCAGGAGGTCGGCGGTTCGAGCCCGCCTGGCTCCACCTAGAGGCCGTCTGATGGGCGGCCTCGCTGCTTGCTAGGGTCGCGCCGGCTTGCGCAAAAGACGGGACGAGAAGAGGGAGCAACGCCCGCCGCAGCCGGGCGCCGACCGCGAGGCGTGGCTGCGCAAGCTCGAAGCGGACCTTGCGGACCAGCGTCGCGAGCTACACGAGCGCGCGCGTGAGCTCCGCGACGAAGCGCGCCGCTCGCACGTCCAGCGGCAGACGCCCGACGTCGAGGTCAAGCGCCGCATCGCCGAGCTCGAGACCCGGGAGCAGCGCGTCTCCTACCTCGAGACGGCCGTCTCCGCGGGTCAGGCGGAGGTCCAGAAACGGGTTGCCGAGCTCGAGGGCCGCGAGGCAGAGCTGGCGAAGCGGCTCGCGCAGATCGACGACCTCGCGGCCGCGCTGGCCGAGCGCGAGGCGGAGATCGAGGGGAAGACGAATGAGCTCGACGAGCGCGGAGCGCGGCTGGAGACGCTGGAGGCCGAGCTGGTGGAGCGCCGCGCCGAGCTCGACTCCGCGAGTTCGGTCGTGGCCGCCGGCACGCAGGTCCTCGACGAGCGTGAACGCCAGGTTGCCGAGCGCGAGCAGGCGGTGACCGAGCAGGCGGAGGCGAACGACCAGCGTGAGGCCTCGTTCGTGCAGCGGGAAACCGAGGCCACCACCAGGGAGGCCGCGTTCGCGGAGCGCGAGTCGGACTTGTCACGGCGCGCCGCCGAGCTCGAGACGAGCGAGACCACGCTGTCCGCCACCGCCAAGGAGCTCGATGAGCGCGAGGCCCGGCTCGCCGCGGCAGCCGAGGCAGTCGCCGAGGACGACGATCAGGCCGACGTGGCTGCGCGCGAGGTGGCGCTCGAGGAGCGCGAGCGCGCGCTGGCAAAGCGGAGCGAGGAGCTCGACGCGCGGGAGCGGGAGCTGGCGGAGAGCGCCCAGGCGGAGGCGGAAAGCGTCCGCGCCGACACGGAGACGACCCGCGGCGACGTCGATCGCGCGCTCGAGGACCTGGCCGGACGTACGGCGGAGCTCGAGCAGCGCGAGGCGGCGCTCGAGGATCGCGAGAAGGATGTCGCCAACCGCGAGCGGCGCCTGCGCCGTGCCGCAGAAGGAACGGTCGCCGCGCTGCACGGCGCCGAGCCGGCGGCGGAGCAGGCCGCCGCGGAGGAGCCGCGGCCGGAGCCGACGTTCAGCGAGGGGATCCAGGCGCTGGCGCGTCGTGGGGGGCGGCAGAGCAAGGCGCGCTAGGCGATCGGCGACTGTCGGCGCGCCTTCGCCACGGCTTCCGTGCGCGTGTCGGCGTCGAGCTTGTCGAGCGCCTTGCCAATCACCACTTCTTGGGCCGGCGCTGCTGGCGCGCAAAGGCCCGCCGCTTCTTGCGTTCGTCCGCCTGCAGGCGCTTGTCGAGCTTGATCTCGAGCGCGCGCAGCTCCCGCTGGAGCCGCGTGTAGCTGTCCCAGCGCTCCCGGTCGAGCGAGCCGTCGGACAACGCTGCGCACACCGCACAGTCGGGCTCCTGCTCGTGCGAGCAGTCGGTGAAGCGGCACTGCGTGATCAACTCGACGATGTCCGAGAAGGCGGTGTCCATGCCCTCGTCGCTCTCCCAGAGCTGCAGCTCCCGCATACCGGGTGTGTCGATGACGATCCCGCCGTCGGGCAGGACGATCAACTCCCGGCGGATGGTGGTGTGGCGGCCGCGGTCGTCGGACTCGCGGATCGCGGCGGTCGCCTGCAGCTCCGCACCTGCGAGGCCGTTGATGAGGGTCGACTTCCCCACGCCGGAGGAGCCGAGAAAGACGCCCGTGCGGTTGCCCGCGAAGTACGCCGGCAGCTCCTCGAGGCCCTCGCCCGTGAGCGAGCTGAGCACGTGGACCGGCACACCGAACGCGATCGACTCGACCTCGGCACGGCGGGCTTCGGCCTCGTCGGTGAGATCGCTCTTCGTGAGCAGGATCACCGGAGCGGCCCCACTCTCCCAGGCGGTGGCGAGGTAGCGCTCGAGGCGGCGCAGGTTGAGCTCGGTGTTCAGCGAGGTGACGAGGAAGATCAGGTCGACGTTCGCCGCGAGTACCTGCTCGTCGAGCTCGCGTTCGGCGACCTTGCGCGAGAGCTTCGTGCGACGGGGGAGGACGGTCACGATCGTCGCCCGCCCGTCGTCGACCGGCGGGCGGATCGCAACCCAGTCGCCGACTGCGGGGAGCTCACCGCCGCCGCTCGCCTCGTGGCGAAGGCGGCCGGTGATCTGGGCGTCGAGCTCGCCATCGTCGCCTGCGACGACGTAGAGCCCTCGGTTCTGGATTGTCACGCGGGCGGGCGCGAGGCCGTCGTCAGCGTGGGAGGCGAACGCCTGCTCGAGCTCAGGGCTCCAGCCGAGGCGGGCGCGGGGAGAATCGGTCAGCAAGGTCAAGCGGATGCTCCTTTTCCGGAACGCAGGAATCGAGTCGGCGCCGCGCGCGGGGCGGGCGTTCCGGCGGAGTGGGTGCGGAAGCCGCCTAGCGCGTCAGCGCAGCGCGAACGAAGAGGCCGAGCGCAATCGTCGTCATCAGTGCCTCCTCCTTTCGGCGGACTTCCTCGCCGCAGGGTAGGCGACAGGCTCCGCCAAATCAAGGACAATCGCGTCGTGGAGCCGATCAAGGTCGCCTGCGTCCAGGCCGAACCGGTCGTGCTCGACCGCGAGGCGACCCTCGACAAGCTGGACGAGGTCGCAGCGCAGGCGGCGGGGGAGGGGGCGCGGCTGCTCGTCTTCCCCGAGGCGTTCATCCCGGCGTACCCGTCCTCTGTCTGGGCGAAGGCGTTCGCGGGTTGGGCCGACCCGCGCGCGAAGGCCGCTTTCGCACTACTCGCAAGGGAGTCGGTCGCCGTTCCCGGCCCCGCCGCCGACCGGCTGGGCGAGATCGCCCGTCAGCACGCCGTCTGGCTGATCACCGGCGTCACCGAGGTCGACCCGGCGCGCCCGGGGACGCTCTACAACACGCTGCTGTACCACGGCCCCGACGGTCGGCTCGCGCTCCGGCACCGCAAGCTCGTGCCCACCAACCACGAGCGGCTGGTCTGGGGGCCGGGCGACGGCGGCGGCCTGCGGGCGATCGAGACCGACTTCGGGCGCGTCGGCGGGCTGATCTGCTGGGAGAACTACATGCCCCTCGCCCGCTTCGCGCTCTACGAGTCGGGCGTCGAGGTGTACGTCGCATCGACCGCCGACGACAGCGACGCCTGGCAGGCCACGCTCGTGCACATTGCGCGCGAGTCGCGCGCGTTCGTCGTCGCGCCGTCCCATTTCCAGCGGGCCGCCGCCTATCCGGACGACTTCCCCCTGCGGGCGGAGCTCGACGGGCACGATGTGATCGGCCGCGGCGGCAGCGCCATCCTCGCGCCCGACGGCAGCTACCTCGCCGGGCCGCTCTACGACGAGGAGGGCATCCTCTATGCCGAGCTCGACCCCGCGCGGCTGTACGAGGAGCGGCAGCGCTTCGACGCCGCCGGCCACTACCACCGGCCGGACGTGCTCCGCCTCCAGGTGAACGGGCCGGACGAGCCGTCGTAGCCTCCGAGGGCGGCCGGCACGGGCGCCGGCGATCTCCGGCGACTGCCTGTTCTAGACTCTCGGGGCCGTGGTCGAGTTGGTCTTCATGATGGTGATCCTGAAGCTCCCGATCCTCTACCTCGGCGCGGTCTGCTGGTGGGCGATCCGCGCCGAGCCAGACCCGCTCGAGGGCGCCCGCACGCGGATGCGCGAGGACGAAGGCCCGCGCCGCTGGCGTCCGCGTCCCGATCGCCGACCACGACGGGGCGGGCCCCACGCCGGGCGCAATCGCCGGAGCACTAGGGTTCAGGCGTGAGCTCCCAGCCGATCCGGCGTGAGCGGCCCGCCGACGCCGTCGCAGGCTTCCTCGCGACGGTCGCGCTCTTCGCCGGGCTGCTGTCGATCGCCTACCGGCCGGCGCGCATCGGGCCCGTCGCGCTCGTGATCGCGTTGATCGCCGTCGCCATCGGCGGGCGCAACGAGCGGCTCGCCGCCTGGGCGGTCGGCGTCGTCACGGCCGGCTGGATCCTCGGGATGACGGTCTGCGTCCTCACCGACAGGCCGATCTGGTAGCCCGCCGGCCCCCAGGGGTGGCGGGCCGTTGCTAGAAAGAGTGTGGACGTGAACGAGTTCGACGGACTCAACTCAGGCTACGCGCAGGTCGTCTTCGAGGAGTACCTCGAGAATCCGGAGGCGGTCCCTGCTGAATGGCGCGCGCTCTTCGAGAGCGGCGACAGCGAGCTCGTGGCGGAGCATCCCGGGCTGAACAGACTGTTGGCGGCGCTGCGCGAGGACGGCCGGGACGGCGGCAACGGCGCGGCTGTGGCCACGGTCGAGGCCCCGCCTGCTCCGGCAGAGCCTGCTCCGGCCGCGCCACCCACGGCCGAGCCGGTCGACGACACCCTGCTCGGCGGCGTTGCCGCCGCGATGGCGCTCGTCAAGGCGCATCGCACGCACGGCCACCTCGCCGCCCGCCTCGACCCGCTGGGCTCGGAACCGGTCGGCGACCCGTCGCTCGAGCCCGAGATGCTCCACCCGCCGCTCACGCCGGAGCTGCAGGCGCGCATTCCCGCATCCGTGCTCCGCGTCCACGTCCCCGGCGAGACGCTGGCCGACGTGCTCCCGCGCCTGAAGGAGACCTACTGCGGGACGCTCGCGTACGAGATCGAGCACATCTCGGACCACGAGGAGCGCGTCTGGCTGCGCCAGGCGATCGAGTCGGGCCGCTACCGCACGCCGCTCACCGAGACCGAGAAGAAGAAGCTCCTGGCCCGCCTCACCGAGGTCGACGGCTTCGAGCAGTACCTCCGGCGCGCCTTCCTGGGGCAGAAGCAGTTCTCCGTCGAGGGCCTCGACACGATGGTGCCGATGCTCGACGAGACGATCGAGCTCGCGGCCGAGGCCGGCGCGCACCAGGTCGTGATCGGCATGGCGCATCGCGGCCGGCTCAACGTGCTCGCACACGTGATCGGCCGCCCGTACGAGACGATCCTGCGCGAGTTCGAGGGCGAGCGGACGCCCGACGCGGTTGCCGCCGACCCAGAGGGCGGCACGGGCGACGTCAAATACCACCTCGGCGCCGAAGGCAGGCGCGGAACCGCCGCCGGACCGATCACCGTCCGGCTCGCCGCCAACCCCAGCCACCTCGAGGCGGTCGATCCAGTCGTGGAAGGGATCACGCGAGCCGAGCAAACGGACCGCTCGACGCGAGCCGAGACACACGAGCCGTACGTTGCGCTCCCCGTACTGATCCACGGCGACGCCTCGTTCCCGGGGCAGGGCGTCGTGGCCGAGACGCTCAACCTCCAGGGTCTGTCGGGCTACACGACCGGCGGCACGCTCCACCTGATCGCGAACAACCAGATCGGCTTCACCACCGATCCCGAGCAGGGCCGCTCGACGCGCTACTCGAGCGACCTCGCGAAGGGCTTCGACGTGCCGATCATCCACGTGAACGCCGACGACCCCGAGGCGGCGATCGCGGCCATCCGGCTTGCGATGGCGTTCCGTCGCCGCTTCGGACACGACGTCGTCGTCGACCTCGTCGGCTACCGGCGTCACGGCCACAACGAGGGCGACGAGCCCGGCTACACGCAGCCGTTGATGGCGGCGCGGATCGCCCGCCAACCGACCGTGCGGGAGCAGTTCGCCGCCCACCTCGCCGACGAAGGGACCGTACCGGAGCAGGAGTCGCAGGGCCTGTTCGAGGAGGAGCAAACGAGGCTCCGCGAGGCACACGAGCGCCTGAAGGCCACGTTCGGCCAGCCCACGGCCCCGGTCAGCGACCGGCTGCCGAGCGCGGCCGACGCGAACCTCGTGACTGCCGTGCCCGAAGACCGGCTCCGCAGCCTGAGCGAGGAGCTCCGCCGCGTGCCCGACGGCTTCACCGTCAACCCCAAGCTCGACCGCCAGCTCGCTCGTCGCAGCGAAGCGCTCGACGCCGGCGGCATCGACTGGGGCCAGGCCGAGGCGCTCGCGCTGGCGAGCCTGCTCACCGAGGGAATTCCGATTCGCCTGACCGGCCAGGACACCGAGCGCGGCACGTTCGGCCACCGCCACCTCGTCATGCACGACCCCGAGACGGGGGAGAGCTTCACGCCGATCAAGCACCTCGACGAGGCGGCCGCCTCGCTCGAGGTCCACAACTCACCGCTCTCGGAGTTCGCGGCAGTCGGCTTCGAGTACGGCTACTCGGTCGCGGCGAACGAGGCGCTCGTCCTGTGGGAGGCGCAGTTCGGCGACTTCGTCAACGGGGCGCAGGTGATCATCGACCAGTTCCTCGTCTCCGGGCTCTCCAAGTGGCACCAGACCTCGCGCCTGACGATGCTGCTGCCGCACGGCTACGAGGGCAACGGCCCCGAGCATTCCAGCGCGCGGCTCGAGCGCTTCCTGCAGCTCGCCGCCCAGGAGAACATCCGGATCGTCAACGCGACGACCGCCGCGCAGTACTTCCACCTCCTCCGCCGCCAGGCCCTGGACCCGTCGGCGCGTCCGCTCGTCGTCATGACGCCGAAGGGCCTGCTGCGGCTGAAGGAAGCGACGTCGACGCTCCACGATCTCGCGGAGGGCTCGTTCCAGCCCGTGCTCGAGGAGCCCGGCGTCGACCGCGAGCGCGTGCGCCGGCTCGTGCTCACGTCGGGCAAGGTCTACTACGACATCGTCGGGCATCCCGATCGACAGAACGCACCGCAGCTGGCAGTCGCGCGGATCGAGCAGCTGTACCCGTTCCCCGTCTCGGCGGCGACCGGTCTCGTTCGCGGCTACCCGGCGCTCGAGGAGGTTGTCTGGGCGCAGGAGGAGCCGCAGAACATGGGCGCCTTCCGCGCGATCAGGCACCGCCTCGAGGACGCCATCGGCGGCCGCGTTCCGCTGCGCTACGCAGGCCGGCCCTGGCGGGCAAGCCCGAGCGAGGGCTACCCGACCGCTCACATGCACGAGCAGGACCGGATCGTCCGGTCCGTGCTCAGTCGTTAGCTAGCGGACGGGCGGCCGGCGGCGCGTGCGGTTCGCCACGGCGCGGGCCACCCTGGGGCCGTGCTTCCGCGTCTCGGCGACGATCCGGCGGCGTTGCCGTGGCGGGATGCGGCGCCAGATGTCGTAGGCGGTGAGGAAGAGCCCCACGGGGCCCATGCGGCGGAGAAACGGCGGACGGAGCATGGCGCCAATCGTGCCACACCGCTCTCAGTCGTCGTTGTCCCAGTGGTCGCGGCCGTGGTCGCCGCCGTCGTCGTGGTCGTCGCGCCGGTCACGGTCGCGGTCGCGGTCGCGACCGCGGTCTTGGTCGTCGTCGCGGTCGTCATGTCCGCGCCGGCCACGGTCGCGGTGGTCGTTGTCGTCGTCGCATTGCACGTCGAGGACGACGGCCGGGGGCTCTGGCACCGCAACCAACGGAGCCGGCGGCGCGGGGGGCGGAGGCGGCGGCGGTGCCGGAGCGGGCGCGGGCGGAGGAACGGGCGCAGGCGCGGGCGCTGGCGGGGCCGGCGGCGGCGAGGGAGCGGGGCGGACCCGCGGGTTGGGACCGCGCCGCGTCGGCTGGGGCGCCGCACGACGAGGCTTCGGCCTGACGGGAGCCGAGATCGGGACGGCCACAGGGGCGGGGCGAGCAGGCTTGGGTCTGCTCACCGGCGGACGGACCGGCCGTGGCCGCGGCTGGGGCGGGGGCGCGGGAGCGGGCGCGTGCACCACGGTCGTCCCGGGCGACAGCTCGACGGACAGGTCTTCCTGAACGCCGAACACCGGCGAGCCGAAGCGTGCGGGCACCGTCAACAGGACGCCGACGGCGAGCGCCAGCATCACCCCACTTACAACCGATACGAGCTTGACCCTCATGGAATTCACCCCTCTAGCCGAAACACTCCCCAAGAGCTCTATCGGCCGACCGGAGGGGGTGCTTAAGGCCGCTGTGGAAAGTTTCAAGCTCAAGCTCGCCGCGTACTTCTCGCTGATCTCGCTGCTGCCGCTGGCGGCGGCGTTCTGGGGGTTCGACGCGGTCACCGAGCGCGCCGAGACCGGCCGCGCCGACTCCGTGCTGCAGATGGGCCTCCGCAGCGCGCTCGCCACCTACGGCGACGAGATCGCCGCCGTCGGCGCCTCGGCCGACCGCGTCGCGCGCGATCCCGCGTTCCAGCGCGCACTCGCCGAGCGCAACGAGCGCGGAATCAGGCTCGCGCTCCGCGGCGATCCGAACGTGCGCGTCGAGGCACGCGGGCTCCGCGTCGGTCGCAAGCCGACGCTCGCCGTCGAGCGGGCGGTCGCGGTCGCAGGACCGAAAGGCCGGCTCGGCCGCGTCGTCGGGTTCCTGCGGGTCGACCAGTCGCTGACCGACCACCTCGCCTTCCACTCGGGCCTCTTGAGGCATCAGCGTCTCCTTCTCCTCGCCGGCGGCCGCGTCCTCGGCGGCGACGCCTCTACCACCGGCCGCGTCGACGTACGCAGCGGCGAGGCACGCACCCTGTCGCTGGGCTCGAAGCGCTACCGCGTGCTGGCGTCCGAACCGCTGCCGGCGCTCAAGGGCGTCCGCATGGCGATCCTGACTCCGCAGTCGCGCATCGACTCGGCCGTCACCGCGGCGGAGGGCCGGGTCTTCGTGCCGCTTCTGGTCGCGCTGGTGCTGATCGCCCTGCTCGCCTACGTCGAGGGCCGGTCGATCGTACGCACCCTCAGCCGGCTGGTCGAGGCGGCGCGCGGGATCGCGCAAGGCAAGCTCGACGAACGCGTTCCGGCGAAGGGCCGCGACGAGTTCGCGCAGCTCGGCCGCGCCTTCAACGACATGGCCGACCAGCTCCAGGCGCGGCTCAGCGAGCTCGAGGCCGAGCGCACCCGGGTCCGCGACGCGACCATGCGGTTCGGTGAGGCGCTCGCGGCCACCCACGACGCCGACCAGCTGCTGCGCGTGATCGTCGAGACCGCCGTCGAGACCACCGGCGCGGCCGGCGGCTACCTCGAGAGCGGCGACGACTTCGACCTCGCGGCCGGCGACCCGGAAGCCGAGGGCGAGCGGCTGCGCTTCCCGGTGACCAGCGGGCGGGACAACTTCGGCACCCTCGTGCTGGTCGGCGACAAGCTCGGCAAGGACCAGGTCGAGACCGCCACCTGGCTCGTCGGCCATGCGGCCATTGCCCTCGCCAACGTACGCAAGCACCGCACGGTCGAGAAGCAGGCGCTCGTCGATCCGCTGACAGGGTTGCCGAACCGTCGTGTTGCCGAGGGCGCGCTCGAGACCGAGCTCTCGCGCGCAGGGCGCTTCGACGAGCCGCTCGCGATGATCATGACCGACCTCGACGACTTCAAGCAGATCAACGACCGCTGGGGGCACCCGTTCGGCGACGTCGTCCTGAGGGAGTTCGCGGCTGCGCTAACCGAGAGCATCCGCGAGATCGACCTCGCCGGCCGCTGGGGCGGCGAGGAGTTCGCCGTCGTCCTCCCAGGCACCGACCTCGAGGGCGGCGCCGCCCTCGCCGAGCGCATCCGCGACGGCCTGCGGAAGCGCATCGTGCTCGCGCCCGACGGCGAGAACGTGGTGGTCACCGCCAGCTTCGGCGTGGCCGCCTATCCCGGCGCGGCGACCAAGGACGACCTCGTGGGAGCCGCCGATGCAGCGCTGTACGAAGCCAAACGCGGAGGCAAGGACCGGGTCGCCACGTCGCAGCCGGTCGGCGAGCCGCCCACCCCTGTAGCGTGACTAACAGCCCCCCACGTCGTTACAATCCTCCGCCGACCGTTTTCCAGGAGGTTCGTGTATGCCAGTAGAGACTCCTTCGCTGTTTGCGAACGTGATCCAGGACCATCTCGAGCTCAAGCGCAAGAACGCTGATCTCGACAACCAGATGCCCCTCGAGCGCTACCGCATCGAGGATCCCTTCGAGAATCACCCGCTCTTCAAGACCGAGGAGCAGGCACGGATCGAGGAGACCATGGACGGCGAGGTGAAGGTGCCCGTCGAGGCGCACGCCCTCAGCACGGAGGTCTCCGAGGACACCGGAGTCGAGGACGGCCTGTGGGGCCGCTCCCGCGACTTCGACTGGGGCGACTAGCTCTTTCCATCGCCGCCGGACGGCGGCGTCGCTAGACCAGCTGCTGCACGCCAAACGCGGCCACGATCAAGACGGCCGGACTCTTCTCCCGCGACGCGGTCGCTGAATCTAGCCGGTCTCCCGAGCGCGGCGAATGAGCGGCGCGGCGAACCAGATCCAGGCGAAGAGGCCGGCAATCACTGCGGTGACGAGCGTGGTCGGCGCCTGGTTGTAGATCACGTCCGTCACGACCCAGACCGCGCCGGTGATCGCGAGCGCCAGGAACAGCGTGCCGCCGATGGCGAGGATGTTCGCCCGCCGCAGGAGCGCCTCCTTGTCTCCGGCGCGCCAGAGGATGCGGTGCTGGGCACTCGGAGCGATCAGGAGCGCCGTTGCGATCGCCGTCGCCAGAAACGTCAGGAAGAAGACGAGGCGCTCCGTGTCGGTCACCTTCGACCAGCCCTGCGAGAACGGGACGGTCAGCAGGAAGCCGAACAACACCTGGACGCCGGGCAGCGCGACCCGCAGCTCGTTCAGGAGCTCGATCAGCTCGCGGTCGAGCTGATCGGCCTTGTCCTCGTCCGCCACGATGCCAACCTAACGGGTCCGCACGTTAGATTGCCGCGATGCAAACCGTGGGGATGGAGACCGCCGCCAGGGAGCTGCTGGAGGCGAACACGCAGACGGCAGTCAAGGACGGCCGCACCTACACGTTCAGCGTGCCGTCACCGCAGGCGTACCCATTCCAGTGGTTCTGGGACTCCTGCTTCCACGCGATCGTCTGGGCGCGCTTCGACGCCGAGCGGGCCGCCGAGGAGCTCCGCGGGCTTTTCGCCTGGCAGAGCCGTGACGGCTTCATCCCGCACGTCATCTTCTGGAACCGCGAGCTCGCGCGGCGCAACCCGAGCTACTGGCACTTCCGCGAAAGCCGCCCGTGGCTGCGCCGCCCAAAGACGACCGCGCGGCTGCAGCCACCGGTGCTGGCGCAGGCCGTGGAGCGGGTGGTGGACGGCGGCGGCGGCGATCCCTTCCTGCGCGAGACGCTCGAACCGCTCGAGCGCTACTACCGCTACCTCGCCAGGGCTCGCGACCCCGACGGCGACTTCCTGCTGACGATCATCTCGAGCTTCGAGAGCGGCCTCGACCACTGTCCGGTGTACGACTACCCGTTCTCACTCCACGTCGACGACGCCGACCCGCTCCAGTCCGACCCGTGGTGGACGCTGCGGCGCGAGTTCGTCAACAAGGCCTTCGGACACCGGGCGAGCATCCTCTCGAGGGTGCGCCGCTCGACGCACGAGGACGTCCACTTCACGAGCATCTACGCCCAGGGCTTGCGCTCGCTGTCGCGTCTCGCCCACCGCGCCGGCAACGACGAGCTCGCGCGCTGGTCGCGTGAGACGGCCGGCCGCGTCACCGACGCGCTGATGGAACGGAGCTACGACGCGCGGGCCGGGCTGTTCTGGAACCTGGTCGGCACACGCGAGGAGCCGATACGCATCAAGACGATCGTGTCGCTGATGCCGCTCATCCTCGACGACCTGCCGCGCACCGCTGTCGAGGGTCTCGTCGATCATCTGACCAATCCGGACGAGTTCTGGCTCGACTATCCGGTGGCGTCGACTGCGCGTGACGAGCCGGCGTTCGTGCCCACCCGAACCCGGTTGATCTGGCGCGGCCCGATGTCGATGAACACGAACTGGTTCCTGGCCCACGGCCTGCGCGCGCACGGCTACCCGGATCTGGCCGACACGATCGGCGAGCGCTCGCGCGAGCTCGTCGAGCGCCACGGCTTCAACGAGTTCTACAACCCGCTGAACGGCGAGCCCGTGGGCGTCGAGACGTTCGGCTGGGCCACGCTGGTCACGGACCTCTAGATGTCGCTGCGCCGGCGAAGCCGGAAAAAGGGGGCACCTTGCTGTCCCCGGATGACATTCAGAAGAACATTCAAAGAAGGGGGTCCGTGGGGGAAACATGGTTTCCCCCACGTATGCGGGCGAAGATGCGGTGGTCCTCCCAGACGCCGTTGATACACAGGTAGTCGACGGCGTAGCCCTCCTCGCGGAAGCCGTTCTTCGCCAGCACGCGGATCGAGCCGGCGTTCCGCGGCATCACCGCGGCCTGAACGCGGTGCAGGGCCAGCTCGGCGAACGCGAAGCCGACGGCCAGGCTGACGGCTTCGCTCGCGAAGCCGCGGCCGTTCCACCGCTCGGCGACCGAGTAGCCGAGATACGCGTTCTGGAACACGCCGCGGACGAGGTTGCTCAGAGCGATGCGGCCGACCAGCTCGCCGTCGGAGAAGACGCCGAAGGCGTGGCGCCGGTCGGCGGCCTGGTCCGCGAGCGACGAGCGGATGTCCGCCAGCTGCGCGTCGATGGTGAACCAGTCCTTGCCGCGAACCGGCTCCCACTGCTCGAGGAAGCCGCGGTTCGCGACGGCATACCCGAGCGCTGCCTCGGCATCGTCCGCGCCGAGCGGGCGGAGCCGGATGCGGTCGCCGTGGAGCTCCATGCCCGCTATTGTCGCCCCATGGCTGCGATCAATCACGACACGGTCGTCGAGCTGCTCCGGCGCGACCTCGACGCGGACGAGTACGACCAGATCCGAGAGCTGTGGAAGCGGCATTCGATCGCCGAGGACGAGCGCGACCTGCCCGGCCTGATCTCCACGCTCACCGAGGAATGCGTCTACGAGCTGGTCCAGACCGGCCACCGCTGGGAGGGCCACGAGGGGGCGGCCCGCTTCTACACCGAGCTGCTCACCGCGTTCCCGGACATCAAGTTCGACCTGACGAACATCGTGATCGGGCCGCAGGGCGTCTGCGAGGAAGCCGAGGTCACCGGCACGCACCAGGCCGAGTGGCTCGGCCGGGCCCCGTCCGGCGAGCCGGTCGAGTTCCGCGTCGTGATCTTCTTCCCGTGGAACCGCGAGCAACGGCTCTTCGACGGCGAGCGCGTCTACGTCGACGGCGACGAGGAGCTGGCCGGCAGCTCGAGGTAGAAGGCCGACCCGCCGCCCACGCGCCCGTCCACCCAGATCCGCCCGCCCATCCGCCGCGCTAGCTCGCGGCAGATGTAGAGGCCGAGCCCGGTCCCACCGATGCCGCGCCGCTGGTTCGGGTCGAGGCGCAGGAACTTGTCGAAGATCCGCTCGCGCTCGGCGGCCGGGACGCCGAGCCCGCGGTCGCGCACCTCGAACCGCACGACGTCGCCCTCCCGGCCGAACGCGACCTCGATCTCCCCGCCGTCCGGCGAGTACTTGATCGCGTTGTCGACGAGGTTGACCAGCACCTGACGAACCCGCTCGGCGTCGCACTCCACCGACAGCGACCCGTTGGGCGCCGCTTCGGTGAGCGTCAGCCCGTCCGGGAGCCTCATCCGCGCCGACGACACGACGCCCGCGACCAGTTCGGCGACGTCGCAGCGCTCCGTCTCGATCTCGATCCTGTTCGCGTCGAGCGAGCTCGCGAGCAGGATGTCGTTGACGATCCGCGCCAGCCGTTCCGATTCGCCGGCGATCATGGTCAGGAACGCGCGCTGGTGCGCGTCGCTGAGCGGTACGTCCTCGCGGAGTAGCGTCCGCGCTGCGCCGTACACCGCGGTGAGCGGCGTTCTGAGCTCGTGTGAGGCCGTCGAGACGAAGTCCGCCCGCATCCCTTCCAGGGTGCGCTCGGCGGTGACGTCCCGGAGCGCGTAGACGGAGCCGTCCGCGAACCGGACGGCGGAGATCGAGATCCACCGCTCTGCGCCTTCGAGCTGCAGCGGCAGCGTTCGCGTGTCGCCGCCTCCGCCGCCGAGATGCTGCACGAGCTCGCTCCAGCCGGCGAACGCCTCGGTCATGGGACGGCCGAGGCTGTCGCCGTTCAGCCGCAGGAGGTCGGCGGCGGCCGGGTTCCAGTAGCGCAGCCGCTCGTCGCCGTCGAGGAGGACGACGCCGTCGCCGACGTGCTCCAACGAGCGGGCCGCGTCGCCGCGCCGCTCGCTCTCGGCGTACAAGCGTGCGTTGTCGAGCGCGATCGCGATGCGTCTGGCGAACTCCTCGGCGAACTCCTGCTTCTGCGGCGTGAGCTCCGTCCGGCGGGGCGACGTGGCGACGCCGAGCACGCCGTAGGTCAGCCCGTGGGCGACGAGCGGGACGATCAGCGCCCTCGGGCTTGCAGACGGCCCCCGCAGCCAGACATCGTCGTCGCTCGGCCACAACGTCTCGCCGTCGACCGCCGGCAGCAGCACCTTCTCCTTCGTCCTGAGGACGCGCGCGATCGGGCTGTCCTCGCCGACCGGGCCGCTCCGGTGCAGCGCGCGAACGGCCTCTTCCTGGTCGGGATCCCAGTGCGCTACGGCGGCCAGGCGGGGCATGGCCGTCTCGTCGAGGAGGTAGAGGGTGCAGACGCCGAGGAGCCTGGGGACCGGCAGGCGCGTGACGAGCTGGAGGACGACCTCGACCTCGGTCGTCGAGGCCAGCAGGTCGCTGGCTGCGGCGAGCACGCTCGCGATCTCCTGGCCGCGCCGGAGCTCGGTGATGTCGCGGAAGTACCAGACGCGCCCGTACAGCTCGCCCCCGGGGCTGCGGACCGGCGCGCTGTAGCGCTCGAGGATGCGGCCGTCGATGAGGTCGATCTCCTCGCGGCTCTCCTCATCGGGGTTCGCGGAGATATGCGCGACCCGGTCGTAGAACTCCTGCGGCTCCGCGAGCTTGGACTCGATCGCGCCGAAGGCCTCGGCGTCCGAGCTGCCGGCGACGACGTCGGGCGGCATGTCCCAAAGGTCGACGAAGCGGCGGTTGAACGACAGCATGCGGCCCTCCGGGGAGACGAGCAGGATCCCGTCGTCGGACGCCTCGCCCTCGGCTTCCAGGATCGCCTTCTGCAGTGCGAGCTCGCGGCGCGCTTCGCCCTCCTTCTCGAGCAGCTGGGCCCGCTCGAGCGCCTGCGCGCACTGGCGGCCGATCGTCTCGAGCAGCTCACGCTCCTCCTGCGCGAACGACCTGTTTGCGGCGAAGCTGAGGACGATCGTCCCGAGCGTCCCGGTCCTGCCGTTGAGCGGGAGGGCCGCCGACGCATGGGTTTCCTCGCGTCGATCCGCGAGCGCCGGATAGCGCCTGTCTCGCTCGGCTCGGGAGCCCAGGAACAGCGGCCTCCCGAAGCGTGCGACATCCGTGTGCGGCAGCTCGGCCGCGATCGGCATGCGGCTGAAGTCGCGAATCATCGACGACGGGTAGTTGTGCCAAGCCTTGATCTCGAGGGTCTCGCCGTCGGGGGACGCGAGGGCGACGGCGCCGCGGTAGGCACTCGTCGCGGCGATTCCCTGCTCGAGGACGATGTCGAGAACCTCCTGCGTGGTGTGGGCCTCGACGAGCGCTGCCGTCACCTGCTGGAGGCGCTCGGCGCGCTCGCGAGCGACAGCTGCGTCGCGCTGGGCCGCCTCGCGGCGCGAGAACAGCTCGGAGATGACGAGCGCGGTCACGACGAAGACGGCCAGCGAGCCCAGGTCCTCGGCGTCGGTGATCACGAACGACTGGGTGCCGGGCGTGAAGTAGTAGGTCAACCCCGCGAACGAGATCGCCGTGGCGACGAGTGCCGGCCGGAGCCCGCCCAGGAACGCGGCCACGGCCACAACGAGGACGTAGAGGCGCCCGGCCGTCACTTCGTCCGGATGCTCGGCGAAGACGGCGAGCGGTAGGACCAGCAGCGGCAGCAGCACGGCCGCCGTGTACGCGAGCGGACGCGGCCGCGAACGGAGCATGCGTAGTGCCCGCGTTCGGAGGCGGCGCTCTGGTGCCGGGGCGACCAGAGACATCGTCCGGCCCGTTGCTACGCCTCTCGCCGCTCGCCGAGCTCGTCCAGGCGCTCGCGGCGGAGCGCTTCGCGTTCGCCGCGGCGGAGGCGGACGAGCACGTCGTGGAGGATCGAGCCGAGCGTCGTGGGGTCGAACGGCTTCGTCACGTAGCCCACGGCGCCGAGGTCGTAGCCGTGCAGGTAGTCGGCCGGCTCGGCTCTCGCGGACAGGAACACAATCGGAACAGCGCCGGTGCCATCGTCTCGCCCGAGCTCCTCGGCAACCTGCCAGCCGTCGACCTCCGGCATCATCACGTCGAGGAGGATGACGTCGGGCTTGAGCTCGCGGGCGAGGCGCAGGGCCGTGGCGCCGTCCCCGGCCTCGGCGGTGTCCATGCCTTCGAGGCGCAGGTTGACGCGGCAGAGCAAACGGATGGCGGCTTCGTCGTCGACCACGAGGACGAGCGGCCGCTCGCGGTCGGCCGGCGCCGCCGGCGCGCCGTCGGGTGAGGAGTCCTCAGTCGTACGCTGACGCCGAGGGGTCTCCCTCGCGACCCCCCCAGGGTCGTTCGCAACTGCCTGCATGACGCCGTGTCCTTCCGCGGCCGTGGTGGACGGGCCATTCGATCCTAAGGCGATTTCGTCCGAACGCAAAGCCCAGGTGTATGCGTTGGCTCACGATCGCCCGTCGGTCGATCGGCGCCTGCGGGCGCCGATCGACGCGATCAGAGGCGGCTCAGGACGAGCCGGTCGCTTCGGCCGGCCGCTCGACGCCGACGCGCGCGGGCGTGTCGCGGTCGTGCGGCGGCTCGATGGTGATGTTCGGCAGCAGGCGGTCGAGCCAACCTGGGATGTACCAGGCCTTCTCGCCGAGCAGCGTGAGGAACGACGGCACGAGCGTCATGCGCACGATCAGGGCGTCCGTGAGGATCGCAACCGCGAGCAGGATCCCGAACTCCTTCGAGATCCGGTCGGCCGTGAGGATGAACGCGGCGAACACGGTTCCCATGATCAGGGCCGCGGCGACGATCACTCGGCCGATGGCCGCGATCCCATGCTCGACCGCCTCTTTGGTCTGGAGGCCGTGGACGTGCTCCTCCCTGATCCGGCTCATCAGGAAGACCATGTAGTCCATCGAGAGCCCGAACAGGATCGCGAACGCGATCGGCGGCACGAAGGTCTCGATCGGCCCGGTCCGGTCAAGCCCCGTCAGGCTCAGCAGATGGCCCTCCTGGACCACCAGGGTGAGCACGCCGAAGCCGACGAAGGCGGAGAGGATCGTGGTCACCGCCGCCGTCAGCGAGATCACGATCGACCTGAAGGCCATCGCGAGCACGATGAAGGTCACGCCGATGATGTAGAGCAGGAAGAACGGCAGTCTGGACATGATCCGGTCGGCGATGTCCTTGAACGCTGCCGTCAGGCCCGAGACGTAGGCGACCGCGCCGCCGTCGCCGATCGCGGCCGGGATGACGTCGTCCCGCAAGCGATCGACGAGCTGGCCGGTCGCCTCGTCCTGCGGGGCCGAGTCCGGGGTGACGAAGACGATCGCGACGGTCTTCTTGTCGTTCAGCTGCGGCTCACCGGCGGAGGCGACGCCCGGGAGGTTTCGCACGCGCTCGTAGATGCGTTGCGGCGCCTGCGCGTCGCCGTTCACGTCGACGACGATGGGGATCGGGCCGTTGAAGCCCGGCCCGAAGCCCTCGGCGAGCAGGTCGTAGGCCCGGCGAGCCGTCTGCTGCTTCGGCTGGGTGCCCTGGTCGGACGCACCGAGGCGGACGAGCCCCGAGGTCGCCGCGAGGCCGAGAACCAGGAGCAGCGTGACGATGAAGACCGCCCTAGCGTGACCGGTCACGAACCGGCCCCAACGGGCGATCAGCGTCTTCTCGCGGGCTGCCTCGGAGTCGTCGATCTGGCGCAGGAACGGGATCTTCAGACGGTCGACCTTGTGCCCGAGCTTGGCCAGCACCGCGATCAGGAGCGAGTTCGCGATCAGCACGGTCGTCAGGACGCCGAGCGCGGAGCCGATCCCGAGCTTGGTGACGAAGTCGAGGCCGAAGAAGGCCAGCCCCGTGACCGAGATGGCGACGGTCGCGCCCGCGAAGAGCACGGCTCGGCCGGCGGAGGCGCCGGCTTCGGAGGCGGCGTCCACCGGGGACAGCCCTTCGTGCAGGAACTGCCTGAAGCGCGTGACGATGAACAGTGAGTAGTCGATGCCGACGCCGAGGCCGATCATCGACACGAGCAGCGGCGTGATCGTGTTGATGTCGGTCAGGCCGGCGAGGATGAAGAGGAGGAGGAACGCGGTCGCGAGCGCCGTCAACGCGAGCGCGATCGGGATCATCGTCGCCACGAACGTGCGGAAGACGACGATCAGGATGATCAGCGCCGCGAGCAGGCCGAGCAGCTCCTGCGTTCCCTGTTCGATCGGCGGGAACTCTGCGTCTCCGTTGAACTCGGCGGTGACCCCGGCAGCCGTGACGGTGTCGCGCACGGAATCCTCGACGGCGACGACCGCCTCGCGGTCCTTGTCGTAGATGACCCGGTCGAACTGCGCCTCCGCGTAGGCGATGCGCTTGTCGTCCGAGAAGGTGTTCGGGTCGAAGGGGTCGCCGACGCTCTCGATGCCCGCCTTGTCCTTCGTGGGCTTGAACTCCTGTGTCTTGAGCTTCGCGATCGCCGCCTCGATGGCAGCCTTCCGCTGCGGCGTATCCAGCCGCTGGCCCGCTGGCGCCGCGAAGACGAGGTTGAGCACACCGCCCTGCTCGGACGCGAACTGGGTCTCGATCAGGTCGGTCGCCTTCTGCGTGTCCGAGCCCGGAATCTCGAACTTGTCTTTCAGGCTGCCTCCGATCGTCGCGACCAGGACGATCAGCAGGGCGACGATGCCGACCCAGCTGAAGACGACGCGCCACGGGTGGGACGCGCAGGCGCGCATCCAGCGCGCGAGCCCACCGGTCGAGAGGCGTTCATGGGCCAGGCGGCGTTCGGCCATATGCGCCTCAACGTCCTGCCCGTTCTCGGGATTCCTGTCGGTTCCGTGTCCTTGCTCAGTCATTGCGGCGGCCCCTTCGTCGCTTCGGCTTTCAGATTCAGACGCGCTGCACGGGCAAAACTCATCGCTGCGCCTCCTGGACGAGCAGTGCGATCTGCACGCGGTTGTCGACTCCCAGCTTGGTCAGGAGCCAGGAGACGTGCGCCTTGACCGTAGCGATACTCATGTGCAGTTCGCCAGCGATTTCCGCGTTTGCAAGGCCTCGTCCGACGGCGAGCGCGACCTCGTGCTCGCTGAGATCGGCCAGGCTGCGGCGCTGCCACCGTCGGAGACGGATCACCGGCGGGTGCCCGCGGTCTTCACCTATCTTCAGGGGCAGGAGCCGGAAGAGCGATGAGCTCGTCGCGCGGCTCCGGCCCTCACTCTCGACCCCAGGAGGTGCAGTCGATGACCGAGCACGAGGTCGGAACACGGGACGAGTGGCTCGAGGCCCGGCGGGCCCTGCTCGAGCGCGAGAAGGAGCTGACCCGCCGCAGCGACGAGCTCGCCGAGCAGCGCCGGCGGCTGCCATGGGTGGCAGTCGAGAAGGAGTACCGGTTCGAGACCGGCGACGGGATGAAGACGCTGGCCGAGCTCTTCGACGGGCGCTCGCAGCTGCTCGTCTACCACTTCATGTTCGGCCCGTCCTACGAGGCGGGCTGCCCGACCTGCTCGGCCGGGGCCGACACCTTCGACGGTTCGGTCGTCCATCTCGCCGCGCGCGACGTCACGTTCCGGTGCGCATCACGCGCGCCGCTGGCGAAGCTCGACGCCTACAAGCGCCGGATGGGCTGGAGCTTCCCCTGGGTGTCCTCGCTCGGCAGCGACTTCAACGCCGACTTCGGCGCCTCGTTCAGCGGGGAAGGGGCGGGCGGCGAGGTCGAGTACAACTACCGCCCGTTCGACCCGACGCCGATGCTGCAGGCAGGCCCGGACACCGTGCTCGGAGAGCTGGCCGACGCGACGGGCACCGACGTCGCCGGCTACCTGACCGAAGCACCGGGACTGAGCGCATTCGCGCTCCAGGACGGCGTCGTCTACCACACGTACTCCGCGTATGCGCGCGGCGTTGAGATCATGCTCGGCTTCTACCCGCTGCTCGACCGGGCGCCGCAGGGCCGGAACGAGGGCAGTCCGGCGGAGTTCTGGATCCGGCGAAGCGACGAGTACTAGGAGGGCTTGCCGGACATCGCCCAGACGGCGACCAGGTAGGCCGCGAGCATGACGATCGAGAGCACGAGCGTGGCCCTGAGCAGGCCGGCGCCCTTCCCCTCGCGCAACCGGTAGACGCCGATGCCGCCGACGACGAGCGAGACGAGCAGGATCAGCGCTCCGAGATCGGCAACCAGGTAGCCGATGCCGAGCCACGCCGGCTCGTCGATCGTGTCTGGAAGCTTGTCCCAGCCCTCCTCCGTGTAGATCAACTGCGCGCCGATGCGCATCACGATCCACCCGGGCAGCGCGACGGCGAGGAGCGTCCAGTAGCCGAGCCGGAGGTAGCGCACGTCGCCGCGGCTGAAGCCGAGCAGGCCTGCCGCAGACAGGAGCCCGCCGACGAGGATCATCGCGCCGAGCACGTGGACGAACAGCCGGATGTTCTGGTCGTCGGGCCGGACCACTGCCAGCAAGCCGATCATGCCCCCGGCTTCCAGATCATGTCGACGAGGATCAGCAGGACGACGATCGAGATCAGGGCCTGGACGACGACGCCCTCGGAGTTCCGGTTGAGGGCAACCAGCTCCTGATTGGGCCCCGGCTGGCCGGCCGCCGCGAGCTCCTGGGCCCTCTTCACGCTCGCCCTGTAGGCAGTGTCGGCGCGGCGGCCGAGCGCGGCGGCGACGAGCCACAGCACGAGCGCGGCGACGATCCAGCCGTCCCAGATGTCGTAGCCGCCGACCGAGAACGCGAGCCAGATTCCGAAGATGATCGTGCCGCCCATGCCGAGGCCGATCGCGGCGCCGGCCACCTTCGTGAACGGCCCGATGCTAAGGGTGCCGTCGGGCGTGTCGGCTCGGCGCACAGCGATGATTAGCACCCAGAAGAAGACGATCCCGGCGACGAGTGCGAAGGAGCTGAGCACGTGGAGCGCGAGCATCCAGTCGTCGAAGCTCACGCCTAGGATCCTACGACCATGAGTCTCCAGCCGCCCGAGGAGCCGCTGGCGGACGAGGCGATTCGGCTCGTCCCCGTCGGGCCGCGCCACGGGCCCGGAATCGCCGCCTTGCTGGAGGACGAGGACGTTCGCACGTACACCCGCGTGCCGAGCGAGCCGCCGCCGGGCTTCGCAACGAGCTGGCTCGCCCGCTACGAGCAAGGCTGGCGCGACGGCACTCGCGCAGGCTTTGCGATCGAGGCCCACGACGGTGCGTTCCTGGGCCTGGGAATGCTCGTCGGGATCGACTGGGACGGACGACAGTGTGAGATCGGTTACGTCGTCGGCCCGGCCGCGCGGGGCCGCGGCGTCGCGCGGCGGACGCTCCGGCTGCTGACCGACTGGGGGTTCTCGGAGCTCGCCATGGAGCGAATCGAGCTCTGGATCGACGTGACGAACCCGGCGTCGGAGCGAGTCGCGGAACGGTCGGGCTACGTCCGCGAGGGCGTGCTGCGGTCGTACTGGTTCAAGGAGGACATCCGCGGCGACTTCGGCATCTGGTCGCGGCTGCGGGGCGACCCTTAGGCACCGCGGCCCCGGCTACTCCTTCGGGCCGGGCCGGATCACGCCGTTCTCGTACGCGAAGATCACGGCCTGAACGCGGTCGCGCAGCCCGAGCTTCATCAGGATCCGCTTCACGTGCGTCTTGACCGTCGACTCTTCGATGACGAACCGATCGGCGATCTCGCGGTTCGAGCGCCCGTGCGCGATCGATTCCAGCACCTCGCGCTCACGCGGCGTCAGCGTGTCGAGG
The DNA here is from genome assembly GCA_963738205.1 of uncultured Actinomycetes bacterium. Taxonomy (GTDB): domain Bacteria; phylum Actinomycetota; class Thermoleophilia; order Gaiellales; family Gaiellaceae; genus DATFQE01. The sequence continues at coordinate 1,231,608 of CAVTVQ010000006.1, read as the reverse complement.
CGCCGGCTCGAGACCACGGGGGAAGGTTGGGCAGCCATCCGGTCGATGACGCGGCGGGTGACGGATGGCGAGAGCAGGGAGTCGCCCGCGGCGACCGTGTGGATCGCGCCGATCAACTCCTCGGGCTTCGTGCGTTTGAGCAGGAATCCCGAGGCGCCCGCATTGAGTGCATCGAAGATGTAGTCGTCGTGCTCGAACGTGGTCAGGACCAGGACCTTCACGTCCCTCGAGCCTGAGAGCACTTCACGCGTGGCGGAGATGCCGTCCAGGCCGGGCATGCGGATGTCCATCAGCACCACGTCGGGCCTCGTCTCCGCGATGCGCCCCACAGCTTCGCCGCCGTCCCCGGCCTCGCCGACGACGTCGATCCTGTCGTCGCTGGAGAGGACCGAGCGGAGGCCCGCGCGCATCAAGTCGTCGTCGTCGACGAGCAGGACCCGCACCGGCTCGGCCGTCACCGCTGGTCCCCGCCGCCGTACGGCAGTCGTGCGCGTACGCGGAAGACCCCGTTCGTCGACTCGTAGGTGACGCCGCCGCCCAGCAGCGAAGCGCGCTCGCCCATACCCACCATTCCATGTCCCGCTACCACCGCGTCGTCGTGGTGTGCCGAGTTCTCCACCCGGATCTCGAGCACCTCGTCCTCGTAGGCGAGCCTGACGTCGGTGTGCCCCGTCCCGTGGCGAAGCGCGTTCGTGAGCGACTCCTGCAGGATCCTGTAGGCGGCCTGGTCGGTCGCGGCAGGCACGGTCCGGCGGTCGCCGCTCACGTCGAGGTCGACCTCGAGGCCGGCATCCCGGTGGCGCGAGACGAGCCCATCGACCGCCGCCAGGCCGATCGGCGTCTGGAGCTGTTCCTCGTCCTCGCGGAGTGCTCGCACGAGGTCGTCGATCTCGATCAGCGTCTCCCGAGCCAGGTTCTCGATGGTCGCGAGCGCCTCGCGCGAGCGAGCCGGATCCTTGTCGGCGAGGAGACGGGCGGCGCCGGCGTGGACGAGGATCACGTTGATCGCATGTCCCGCGGAGTCGTGGAGGTCGCGTGCGATCCGCATTCGTTCTTCGGCCGCGGCGAGTCGCCGTTCGCGAAGCGTCTCTCGCTCGGCCTGGACGGCGCGCTCCTCCAGGTTTGCAACGCGCTCACGCCGCAACCGGACGCGATCGCCGAGCACCCAGGCACCACCCCACACGAGGGCGCCGAAGAGGGCCGGGACGACCGGAAACTGATCCCGGCCGTACCCGGCGGCGGTAACGTGAACGACGAACAGGGACGCGACGACCGCGGCGGTCAGGCGCCCGCCGACCCTGTCGTTGTACAGGCCGACGAAGAAGAGGGCGACCGTGGCACCGATCGGCGGTCCGGCGGGGTAGTCGAGGGCGTTGATGGCGGTGCTCGCGCTCGCCGCGGCCGCGAACGCCGCGAGCGGTGCCGTCCGGCGGGCGAGGAGCGGCAGCGAGGTGAGGGCCGCGAGAAGCACGCCGAGACCGTCGAGGTCGCGGGCCTCCTGCTCCCCGGACACGCCGCCGCCCGAAAGCGTCGCCAGCGTGAGCGCGAAGACCCCGACCACGATCCCGATGTCGATCGCTCGTTCCTTGCGCATGCGCCGAGCGTAGCCCGGGCTTCGTCCTCCCTGAGGGTGGTCTGCGTCCTCCCAGAGGGGGACGCCGAGGTTCCTCCCTGCGGGCGTTGTGACGGAGTCGACGCCACGCTTCTGCGGATGGTGATCGGTCGGCGCCGACCGGGCTTCATCTCTCAAGTTGCAAAAAGGGCTAACTGACGCTCGAGAAATGAAGTCTTCGCAAATTGCGAAGTTCCGCTCCTCGAGCACTTGCGGGACAGTCTACGACCCTCTAGGTTCCCGTTCGCGCCGAGCACGGAGCGCGAGTAGATCGAAGCAGCGCCGGGCAGTCGTAGGCGGAAGCCGAAAGCTGGCCGGCGAGGTGGACGAAAGTGAGATCGGCTCGGCGAAATGGCCCGAGGGGGTGCTTGCACTTCCTCGGGCCTTTTTGCGTAGCGGGATCCTCGCTGCGCGCCGGAAGATCGGCGGCCGACCGACGGAACCGTTCAGCGCGTCTTCGACGGCTGTCGTGCTCGGAGCGCCGCGAACCGGGCACCCGAGACGATGCCGAGCAGCATGAACCCGAGGATCCAGAGCGAGGTCGGAGCGAGGAACAGCTGCGCTCCGCCTCTCGTCGTCCGGTAGGACATCAGCGGACGATCTCGAGTGCGAGCCCGAGAGGGCAGCCGCGCTCCACGAGCCTTGCGACCGCGCGCCAGTCGACTCGGTCTGCGAACCAGTCCGCCATCATCCGCGGCACGCCCAAGGCGCAAAGCTGCTCGGCCCGCCAGTCGTGGACGCGCAGCTCCTCGTCGGTAAGCGCTTCGACCTCGCTCTCGGGGATCAAACTCGCTTCCATCACGTTCACCTCCGAAGTGGTGGGGGGTCGATTCGCTGCAACTCTCCCCGACGCGTTGGGCCGCGGCATCGCCGCCAGCAGCCATTCAGCTGTGTGGCTAGCGGAACTCTGCAGATTGATGCTGGCTGCAATGCGTTGCGCGAGCAGGTTTTGCGATGCTTCCCTTGTGGCTCTCAGCTGTCTGATCGTCGACGACAACCAGTCGTTTCTCGATGCCGCGCGCGTCTTGCTGGCGCGTGAGGGCGTTGACGTCGTCGGCGTCGCGTCCAACTCGGCCGAGGCGATTCAACGCGTGGACGAGCTGGCCCCGGACGTCGTCCTCGTCGACGTCGTGCTCGGCGACGAGAGCGGCTTCGAGCTGGCACGGCGGCTCGAGGCGTCGGGGTCGACCGTGGTGATGATCTCCACGCACGCCGAGGCGGACATCAAGGACCTCCTCCCGGCCAGCGGCGTCGCAGGTTTCGTGCCGAAATCCGAGCTGTCGGCAAGCGCGGTCCAGCAGCTGCTCGGCGCGGCCTAGCCGGCCTCGAGAAAGGTGATCACCGCGAGCACGCGCCGGTGGTCGTCCGTCGTCTCGGGCAGGCGCAGCTTGGCGAGGATGCTGTGCACGTGCTTCTCGACCGTTCCCTCGGTCACCCAGAGCAGGCGCGCGATGCCCGCGTTCGAGCGGCCTTCCGCCATCAGCGAGAGGACTTCTCGCTCCCGCGGGGTGAGCTCCTCGAGGGGATCCTCGGCGCGGCGCACGGCGACCAGCTCCTGGACGAGCGCGGGATCGAGGACCGAGCCGCCGCGTGCGATCCGGTCGACTGTCTCGAGGAACTCGTTGACGTCGGTGACACGGCTCTTCAACAGGTAGCCGCTCTTCCGTCCGCTGGCGATCAGCTCCATCGCGTGCTCGACCTCGATGTGCGCCGAGAGGACGAGGATGCCCGTCTCCGGGAGCTCCGCGCGGATCTGTCGCGCCGCCTTCAGCCCTTCCGTCGAGTGGTCAGGCGGCATCCGGATGTCCACGACCACCAGGTCCGGCTCGTGCCGGCGGACGAGCGCGAGCAGCTCGGATCCGTCGCCCGCCTGCCCGAGCACCTCGAAGCCGGCGCTCTGGAACAGGCTCGCCATGCCTTCGCGGAGCAGGACGTCGTCCTCCGCGATGACGACGCGTAGCGCCGCCTCTGACTCGGTCCGGTCGATCGCCATGGGGGAAGTATGGGATAGCCTCGACGCGTGAGCACGATCGTGCGGCCGGAGGCCGCCGCCCGGGCGACCGATTCGCCCCTCAGGGGCGGGCTGGCGGGTCGGATGCTGCTCGCGAGCGGCGTGCTCATCGTGGTGCTCGGCGCGGCGTTCACCGTGCTGCTGCTCGCCATCTCCGACCTGCGCGATTCCGCCCGCGTGGCACGCGAGACGCGCGACGAGCTGCTCGCCGTCGAAGGGGTCGAGAAGCTCGTCCTCGATCTCGAGACGAGTCTGCGCGGCTTCGTCATCACCCGTGAAGAACGCTTCCTGGCTCCGTGGAACCGGGCGCGTAACGTGCTGCCCGCGCGCGAGGACGCCCTCGAACGCCTGGCCTCCGACAACCCCGAGCAGCTGCGCCGTGCGCGCCGGATCACCCCCGCTGTGACGTCGTACATCGCAGACTACGGCCTTCCGGTCATCGCGGCGGCAAGGCAGGGAGCGCGATCGGCGAGCAGCCTCGAGACGACCGCCGAAGGGAAGCGACGCGTCGACGCGCTGCGGGCCGAGTTCGACGGCTTCCGGGCGTCGGAGCGCGCGCTCCTCGACAACCGGCAGGATCAGGCCGACACGGCAGCTCGTCGCGCGGCAGCCGCCGGGTTCGTCGGCGTCGGTGCATCGATCGTCCTGGTCGCGCTCTTCGTCGCCTACCTGATGCGGGCAATCGTCCGGCCGCTTCGGCGCGCGTCCGAGATGGCCGGCGTGCTCGCCGCCGGCGACCTCAGCACGCGCATGCCGGAGGCGGGCGTGGGCGAGATCGGTCGCCTGGAGCGCTCGTTCAACACGATGGCGGGCTCGCTCGAGACCAACGAGACCGAATTACGACGGCTCGTGGCACAGCAGTCCGCGCTCAGGCGAGTCGCAACGCTGGTGGCAGGGAGAGCGTCTTCGGCCGAGGTGTTCGAGGTCGTCACGCGCGAAGTCGGCCTGCTGTCCGGCGCCGACCTGGCACGCATGGAGCGCTATGAGGCGGACGGCACGGTGACCGGTCTCGCCAGCTGGAGCAAGGACGTCGACCGACTGGCCGTAGGCACCCGTTTCGCGCTCGAGGGAGTCAGTATCGCCGCGTTGGTGCGCGAGGCGGACCGCCCCGTACGCGTGGAGAGCTTCGCCGATGCTTCCGGCCCGATCGCAGAGGAAGCGCGAGCATTTGGAATCCGCTCCTCGGTCGGGTGTCCGATCGTCGTTGCCGGCCGGCTTTGGGGCGTGATCGCCGCCTCGTCGAAGGGCGAGGCGCCGTTCCCGGACGGAACCGAGGCCGAAATCGGCGAGTTCACCGAGCTCGTGGCCACGGGCATTGCGAACGCTGAGAGCCGCGCGGAGCTCGCCGCGTCGCGGGCACGTGTCGTCGCGGCGGCGGACGAGACGAGACGGCGCATCGAGCGCGACCTGCACGACGGCGCCCAACAGCGCCTGGTCGCGCTCGCGTTGAGGCTGCGTACCGCAAAGGCGGCGATCCCGCCCGAGCTCGAGGATGCGCACTCGGAGCTCGCGCAGGTCGCGGCAGAGCTGGACGAGGCCATGGACGGACTCCGCGAGATCTCGCGTGGCATCCACCCGGCGATCCTGTCCGAGGGCGGCCTCGGTCCGGCGCTGCGAACACTTGCTCGACGGTCGGCCCTCCCGGTGCAGCTCGACGTCCCGGCCGACGCTCGCCTGCCCGAGTCCGTCGAGGTGACGGCCTACTACGTCGTCTCCGAGGCGTTGACGAACGCAGCGAAGCACTCGCAGGCGTCGACTGTGGACGTCTCACTCACGTCCGCTGACGGCGGTATCCGGCTCGCGATCCGGGACGACGGCGTCGGCGGCGCCGATCCGAGGCGCGGGTCAGGGCTCATCGGCCTCAAGGACCGCGTGGAAGCGAGCGGTGGCACGTTGCTCGTGGAGAGCCGGCCCGGTGAGGGAACGTCGCTCCTGATCGAACTGTCGGTCGCCGCGCCCGACTCCAGCTAGCAGGAAGGCGAACACACAGGCCGGCGGGTGCCGAGGTTGGCCGGTGGCGGTGACGACAACGCAGCACGCAAGCAGCATCCTGTGCGTCGTGACCTCCACCCAGCAACGCTCCCGAGTCTCCCCCGAGACGGTCAGCCAGGCCGGCGCCGGCGCAATGCTCATTGCCGTCGCCGTCGCCGAGCTCTGGCTGGCGTTCTGGGCCGCGGGCTGGTGGCACCGGACCGCCGCATCGGCGCTCGCCATCGTCGGCGCGGCGTTGCTCGCTCGGGCCGTCGCCGCAGCGCTCCAGCGTCGGCCACGGCCCGAGCGGGTCGTGCCGGCCGAGAAGCTTGCTCCGGCGCCGTCCGTTCCGGCGGGTCTCGCGCGGGCCGGCCTGACGACGCCTTCCTAGGCGGCGCCGCCATGTCCGACGCGGCGCTGGCGTCGTTTTGGGGGCTCTGCCTGGCCCAAGGCGCGATTGTCCTGCTGCCGGGAGCCGCCCACGCTAGGCGGCTCGAGGTCGTCCGTCGTCGCTGGCTCCTCTTCGCGGCGCCCGTCGCGGCGCTGGTCGGGGCGACCTATGTCCCTGCTGTCGCCGTCTCGGCTCGCGTCCGACCTCTCACTGCTCGCGGTGATCGCGGTTCCGCCGCTCGCGGCGCTCGGGATCGCGTGGGCGATCCGGTGGCCCGACGTGCGCCTCGTCGCGCTGGTTCCCCTGCTGCTCGCCGTCGCCTGGACTGCCCCGGCCGGCGCGGTCGGGGAAGCGGCGGCGCTGCTCCTGGTCGGGCTGAGCTGCGTCGCGCTGGCCGTCGTCCTCGTCGACCTGTTGCCGTCGGCCGTCCTCAGGGCCGGCATCCTGCTGTGGGCCGCCACGGACCTGTCCTTCGCGCTCGCGCACGATCTGGCCGGCTCGAGCCGCGCCATCAGCGAGGCAGCGCCCGCGGTCGCACCCGACCTGGTGCGACTTCAGTTCCAGCGCGTCGTACTGGGGCAGTCCTCGCTCGAGTACGCCGATCTCTTCGTCGCCGCGGCGCTCGGAGCGCTTCTCGTGGCGGAGGCTCGGGAGCGGGGACGGGCGGCCCTGCTCGTCGCCGTCCTCGCGATGTCGCTCGCGCCGTTCTTCTGGCTGACCGACGTCGTCCCGGGCACCGTCCCGGTCGCGCTGGCGCTGCTGCTCGTGGGGGCGCGCGGTCGGCGCACCAGCCTCGCGTGAGGCCAGGACCCGCGCGCTCAGCCGCAGTGCGAGCAGCGGCGTCCTGGCTCGACGAGGCGGCTGCAGGCTGCGCAGCGCTCGGGCTTGCGCGCCTCGAGCATGCCCTTCGAGCGACCCAGGACGATCATCAACGACGCGGCGAAGGTCGTACACAGCGCTCCGGTGACCTGAGGATCCAGTGCAGTCATGCCTTCAGGATCGTGGTCGGCGCGCGAGCCCGCGATCAGCCGGTCGGACGAGCGCACCGGCGGAGCGGTGCGGTCGCCCGTCCTCCGCAGTTCCTCCGATCGGACGAGTCCTCCGTCGTCCAAACGGTCGCAGAAGCAGCACGCCGAATCCTGCGGTCGGTCGATCGCGTCGACAGCGCCTCGCGCGGAGGATGGGCGCATGACCGATGTCGCCGGGACCGACTCGCTTCAGCTCTTCCTCGCCGAGGCAGGTCGCCACAAGCTCCTCACGGCGGCCGAGGAGGTCGCGCTGTCGAAGCGGGTCGAGCGCGGCGACGCTGCTGCCAAGCGCCGGATGATCGAGTCGAACCTGAGGCTCGTCATCTCGATCGCGCGCGGCTACCGAGGTTTGGGCGTGCCCTTCCTCGACCTGATTCAGGAGGGCAACATCGGTCTCAACCGCGCCGTCGAGAAGTTCGACTGGCGCCGAGGCTTCAAGTTCTCGACCTACGCGACCTGGTGGATTCGCCAATCGGTGCAGCGTGCGGTCGCGAACCAGAGCCAGACGATTCGCATTCCCGTCCACGTCGTCGAGCGCCGGCAGGCGCTCACGAAGGCGGCAAGCAAGCTCGACGTCAGGCTCGGTCGGCCCGCCACGGCCGCCGAGCTCGCGGAGGAGACGGGGCTGCCGCTGCAGCACGTCGAGGAAGCGCTCGGCGCTGCGCAGGTCTCGGCTTCGCTGAACCAGACGGTCGGTCTCGTCGACGACGGCGAGCTGTCGGCGATGTTCGCCGACGAAGAGGCGGAGGATCCGTTCGAGCAGGCGGACGAGGCGCTCCGCGTCGACCGCATTCACCAGGCTCTCGAGGCGCTGTCGGAACGAGAGCGGCAGATCGTCGAGCTCCGCTTCGGGTTCGAGGGTAAGCCCCGAACGCTGGAAGCCATCGGCGCCGAGCTGGGCCTGACACGCGAGCGCGTCAGACAGCTCGTCCACCACGCGCTCAAGCGGCTCGAGCAGGACCTGCTCGCAGCCTGACCACCGCTCCGCTTGCTGCGTACGCCGCCCTAGCAGGGCTCGTCGCCGGCGAGTCGGCCGGTCTACCGGTCCCCGGCGAGGCCAGCTTGCTCGCGGCGGCCGTGCTGGCGGCGGACGGGCGGCTCCAACTCCCGCTCGTGGTGGCGGTCGCGGCTGCTGCGGCGATCGTCGGGGACAACGCCGGCTACCTGATCGGCCGGCGCGTAGGCCGGCGACTGCTCACCAGGGCGGGGCGCTGGGAGAAGCGACGGAGCCGCGTGCTCGCGGATACAGAGGCATTCTTCGACCGCCACGGCGGGAAGGCCGTGTTCCTCGCCCGCTGGGCCCCGGGGCTGCGCGTCACCGGCGCGTGGTTCGCCGGCGCGGCGCGCATGCCCTGGCGCCGGTTCGTGCTCTGGAACGCGATGGGCGGGATCGCCTGGGCGACGTCGGTCGGGTCGATCGGCTACCTGCTGGGAAGGACCGCGTCCAGGATCGTCGGCACCGCCGGATTCGCGCTCCTGGCCGCGGCCGTCGTCGTTGCGGCCGCGACGCTGATCAGGCGGAAGAGGCGGTCTACAGCCCGGCGGGGAAGTCGTAGCTCGCCGGCACGGGACGAGGCAGCTGCCGAGGCGTCCCGAAGGCGACCACGATCTCCTCGTGCTCGGTCAGTGCCAGCCGAGTCGGATCGGTCACCGCATGCCCGTTCGAGTACACGCTGAGCATGCGGCCCTGCCTGGAGCAGTAGCCGCCGAGGCAGCGACCGTCGAAGCGCACACCCCAGACGCCGAAGAACTCGCCGAGAGTGAAGGTCTGGATCGTCGGCGACTCGACGTGGATCACGCCGGTCGCGTCGTGGGTATGAATCGGCGCGATGAATCGCGCCAGCGGGTCGATCCCGATCCCGGCGGGCACGACCACGCGCCGACCCGCCACGAAGACGTCGAGATGCTGGTGCGTGTGCAGCGTCGTTCCCTCCTGAGAGAGGGCGGGTAGCCCGAGGCCGGCGAGACGAGCGAGCAAGTCGGACGTGTTGGCCGGCCAGGGAGCGCGGCTCGTCAGCTCGCCCGGAAGCGCCGACTGCGCCGCCGCGTGGGCAGTGGAGCCGGAGCTGGTGAACGAGCGCGCGAGCCCCGCGACGACCCCCACACAGACCAGCGCGAGAAATGCCAGTGAGATCGTGCGCACTGCTCGCGGGCCGTTCAGCCGGTTCTGCACCCCCGAATCGTCGCTTCGCGCGCGACTCTGCGCGATCGGCCGTCCGGTGGATCGACGGGATGAGTCAAGCGGGCACGCGAATCGACACTCGCGTGCCCTCGCCGGGCGCCGAAGCGACGCGCATCGTTCCACCGGCCGCCTCGATCCGGACTCGCTGGGATGCGAGCCCCACGTGGCCGTCGGCGAGCCGTTCCGCCAGGCGTTCGGGCGGAAAGCCGCGGCCGTCGTCCTCCACCTCGAGCTCCAGCTCTCCGGCGTCGTGCAGCAGGCGGACGGTGAGCCGGCTCGCTTCGGCGTGGCGCTCGACGTTGGCGACGAGCTCACGGGCGGCCGAGAAGAGCAGGGGCTCGCGCGCGTGCCTGCCCTGGTAGCGCAGGTCCAGTTCGAGGCCGAGCCCGGCGCGGCTCGCCGTCAGTTGCGCGATCGAGCGAAGCGCGGCCTTGAGCCCGGCCTCCTCGAGCACGTAGGGATGCAGCTCGAAGACAGCATCGCGCAGCTGTCCCACCGTCTCGACGAGCGCGCCGTCGGCTCGATCGAGGGCGGGATGTGGCGCCGCCTCGGCCGCTTCCTCGAGCTCGTGTCGAGCCGACAGGAGGTTCTGGAGCGCGTGGTCGTGGAGGGCCTCGGCAAGCGATCTGCGCTCCCGTTGCTCGGCCTCGAGTGCGTCAGCGAGGAGCTTCGAGCGTTCCTCGGCCAGGCGGTTGATCTCGTCGGTCCGGTGCCCGAGGAGCTGCGAGAGCAGCGCGCAGGCCAGGCCCACCCACGCGATGAAGCCGGCCTGCGTGACGATGAACCGTGCCGCCTCCGGCTGGGAGGCGGCCGGGTGGATGGCCGCCTCGACGAGGTACGCGATCGTCGTCACGACCGCGGCGGCGGCCGTGATCGAGGCGCGAAAGCGGAACGCGACCGTTATGGGAATGAGGAAGAACGCCAGCCGGGCATGCGAGAACGCGCCGCCCGAGAGCACCGCGAGGACGCTGATCGCGACGATGTCGACCCCTGTGGCAGCGAGCGCCAATCGCTGACTCACCGGCCGCCGGTAGACCCACGCGAGCGCCGCGACGCTCCAGGCGGCGTAGACGACGAGCGCGACGACGAAGGCAGTCTCCTCGCGGTTCGGGTGCGCGAGTCCTTCGCCGAGTGCGAGGAGCGCGATCGCCGGGAGCCGCAGCCAGGCGACGACGCGCTCGGCTTCGACTGCTGCTTCCCGCGAGAAGGCAGGCGCGCTCGTGTTTCGCCTCTCTACTCGATCAGGCCGCGGCGCATGGCGCTCGCAACGGCTGCGGCCCGGTCGGAGACGCCCAGCTTCTCGTACAGGTGCTGCACGTGCGTCTTGACCGTCGTCAGCCCGAGGTAGAGCTCCTTGGCGATCTCCGGCAGGCTCTTCCCGCTCGCGATCAGCCGCAGGATCTCGTGCTCGCGCTGCGTCAGCGCGGGCCTGTCGTCGTCCTTCCGCAGCCGGATCTCGGAGACGAGCCCGGCGGCGATCTCCGGCGGGACGACGTTCTCGCCGCGCGCGCAGGCGAGCACGGCGTCGACGATCTGCTCGCGGCGAGCCTCCTTCGAGACGAAGCCGGCCGCGCCCGTCTCGAGCGCCTGGTAGACGACGCCGCTGTCCGTGAACGCCGAGACCAGCAGGACGCGGGTCGGAAGCTGGTCGCGCACGACCGCGTTGGTGACGGCGACCCCGTCCAGCTCGGGAAGCTTGTAGTCGAGCAGCGCGACGTCCGGCTCGTGCTCCTTGATCAGCTCGAGAGCGGAGCGGCCGTCGTCGGCCTCGCCGATCACCTCCACCTGCCCGCTCGCGGACAGCGCTCGTACGACGCCCTCTCGGTAGAGCGGGTGGTCGTCGGCGACGAGCACTCTGATGCGCTTCGCGGGCATGGTCGACACGGCCATCGTACGCCCGCTCAGCTGCCGGAGCTGGGAACGTTGCCCAGCGTGACCGTCACGGTGCGCCGGGCTCCAGCGCGAACGACCTCGAGCTTCACACGATCACCAGGCATGTGCTCGGCGACGATCGCCCCGAGGTCCTGGGCGGTCGCCACGCTCGTGCCGTCGACCGCGACGATCACGTCGCCGCCGAGCGGCACGCCGACGCCGTCGACGGTCGCCTTCCGGGCCGCGGCCTTCAGGCCGACGCCGTCGGCGGGCCCACCTTTCACGATGCCGGTGATCGCAACGCCGTCGGCAGGGAGTCCGGGGACGGCTCCGGCGACGGCCGGGTCGATCGACTCGATCTGGACGCCCAGAAACGCGTGCTTGGCCCGTCCGGTTGCGATCAACTGGTTCGCCACCGCCTTCGCGGTGTCGCTCGGGACGGCGAAGCCGACCCCAACGTTCGCGTTGACCGTGCCGCCCTGGATCTGGGAGCTGATGCCGACGACGCGCCCGAAGCGGTCGAGGAGCGGGCCGCCCGAGTTGCCGTGGTTGATCGCTGCGTCCGTCTGAATTGCGTTCGGGATCGTGAGGCCGTTCGGCGCCTGGATGTCGCGGCCTGTCGCGCTGACGATCCCCGCCGTCATCGTCCGGTCGAGACCGAAGGGGTTCCCGATCGCGTACACAGTGTCGCCGACCGCCGCTGCGGCCGAGTCCGCAAACGAGAGCGGGTGCAGCGCGGCGGCGGGCGCCTCGACGCGCACGACTGCGACGTCGGTGGACGGGTCCGTGCCCACGATCTTGGCCGGATAGGAGGCGCCGCTCGAGAAGCCGACGCGGATGCCGCTGCCGCCCTGGACGACGTGGTCGTTGGTGACGATGTCGCCCTTCATGTCGATCACGAACCCCGATCCCAGCGAGCTCACGCGCTCCTTGGTCGGGGGAGTCAGCGGCGTCGTCTGGACGACCTGGGTCTCGGACGACGTGATCACGACGACCGCGGGCGCGGCCTGCCGGTAGATCCGCTCAGGCGTCAGCGCCGTCCCGCGGCTTGGCGGTGTGGTCGGGAGCGCTCACGCCGCTGGAGCTCGTCGCCGACGAGTCGTCGCCGAGGGCCACCCCGGCGACTGCGCCTGCCAGTGCGCCGACGACGGCGGCTGCCACCGCGATGGCGACTGTGATCTTCAGGGTGTCTCCTCGCATGCCGTGAATGAATCGTCGAGGCGCCGGCCGCTTCGGCGACATCGAACGAGTGCACGAGCCGACCGACGGGGCGTTGCCGCTGCAGGACGAAGCGCCCCTCGTGCTGGTCATCCTCCGATCGGCCGATGCACTCCCGCCTCGCGGCGAGCGAGCCTCCCGTGAAGAAGATGGCGGACGCCCCCTCGACTCCTCCGACCCCGCAAGCACCCGCGACCACCCAGGGCTCACCACCCTGGTGGCGGGGCCGCATCTGGCCGCTCGTGCTGACGGGCCTCGTGCTCTTCGTGGTCAACTTTTCGCTCGCGTCGCGCGCCGCCCAGCCGGCGGCCCGGGTCCGCGTCCCGTACAGCCCCTTCTTCCTCACCCAGGTGCGCGAGCGCAACGTCCTGACGATCACGTCCACCGGGCGCCGCGGTCCAGGGGACGTTCAAGCAGGACGTCCGCTATCCGAAGCAGACGAGCACGCCGACAAAGCGTTTCAGCACCGAGATTCCGGACTTCGCGAACACCGACGCCCTGTCCGCGCTCCTGCAGTCGAACGGCGTGGTGATCAACGCGAAAGCGCTCGATACGGGCTCGCCGTGGTGGCAGACGCTGCTCTTCGGGTTCGGCCCGACGCTGCTCTTCCTTGGGCTGCTGTTCTGGCTCATGCGCCGCGCCGGCGCCGGCGCCGGTGGGATCCTCGGCTCGTTCGGCCAGTCGAAGGCCCGCCGCTACGACGAGAGCACGACCGAGCGCGTCACCTTTGCGGACGTCGCCGGGATCGACGAGGCGAAGGACGAGCTGGCGGAGGTGGTCGACTTCCTGCGCGACTCCGGCAAGTACCAGCGCCTCGGCGGCCGCATCCCACGCGGGGTCTCCTGAGCGGCCCGCCGGGAACGGGGAAGACGCTGCTTGCTCGAGCAGTCGCCGGCGAGGCGGGCGTCCCGTTCTTCTCGATGTCGGCGTCGGAGTTCATCGAGGCGATCGTGGGCGTCGGCGCCTCGCGCGTGCGCGACCTCTTCGACCAGGCGAAGCAGGCCGCGCCGGCGATCGTGTTCATCGATGAGCTCGACGCCATCGGGCGCTCACGCGGCGACGCAGCGGGCGGCTTCGGCGGCAACGACGAGCGCGAGCAGACGCTGAACCAGATCCTGACCGAGATGGACGGTTTCGACTCGTCGACGAGCGTGATCGTCGTCGGAGCGACCAACCGGCCCGACGTCCTCGACCAGGCGCTTCTGCGCCCGGGCCGCTTCGACCGCCGCATCGCGGTCCAGCCGCCCGACCGCACAGGCCGGAAGCTGATCCTCGCCGTCCACACAAGAGGGATGCCACTGAGCAGCGACGTAGACCTGGACCGCCTCGCCGCGACCACGCCCGGCATGGTGGGAGCCGACCTCGCGAACCTCGCCAACGAGGCCGCGCTGCTGGCGGCCAGGCGCAACCACAGCAGCGTCGCCATGTCCGACTTCACGGACGCGCTCGAGCGGATCCTCCTGGGGGCGGAGCGGAAGATCGTGCTCTCGGAGGCGGATCGCCGGAGGACCGCGATCCACGAGGCCGGACACGCGATCGTCGGGATGCTGACCCCGGACGCGGACCCGGTCCGGAAGGTCTCGATCATCCCGCGCGGCATCGCGCTCGGCGTCACGTTCTCGTCTCCGGCGGACGACCGCCTCAGCTACGACGAGGGCTACCTGCATGCGAAGATCAAGACGGCGCTCGGAGGCCGCGCAGCCGAGGAGCTCGTCTACGACGAGGTCACGACCGGTGCGGAGGCCGACCTCGAGCAGCTGACCGATATCGCGCGCCAGATGGTGGGCCGTTGGGGCATGAGCGACTCGATCGGTCCAGTGACGGTCCTGCCGCGGGACGGCCAGGCGCCGTTCGTCCCCACCGGCGAGTCCACCTCGGAGGAGACCCACAGGCTCGTGGACGCCGGGGTGCGCCGCATCGTCGAGGAGGCTCACGAAGAGGTCGGCGCGCTCCTCGGCGAGCATCGCGACCAGCTCGAAGCGCTCGCCGACGCGCTCGTGGAGCACGAGACCCTGGACGAGGTCGAGGCCTACGCGGCCGCCGGGATCTCGCACGAACCCGATAACCTCGCTCTCGGGAGGAGCTGACGATGCGCCTGGAGCTCGGTTCACCGGTCGACTGCACCGACGGCAGCTTCGGCAAGCTGGCCGACGTCGTCGTCGACCCGGTGCAGAACCGGGTCACGCACCTCGTCGTGGAACCGCCCCACCGGCACGGCGAGGCTCGGCTCCTGCCCGCGGAGCTCGCAAGCGCCGGCGACGACCGGATCACCTTGCGCGCCACACTCGAGGAGGTGCGTCGCATGCCGGAGGTGGAGGAGGCCGCGTACGTGCGCTCCGGCGAGCTCCCGCTCGAGGATCCGGACTGGGACGTCGGGATCGAGACCGTCCTCGTCCACCCGTACTACGACGCCGTGGGCTACGGCGGCCCGCCGCCGGACTACGACCCAAACCTCGCGATCGTCTACGACCGCATCCCAAAGGGCGAGGTCGAGATTCGGCGGCGCAGCGACGTCCTCTCCGCCGACGACCACCGCCTCGGGCGCGTGGACGGCTTCCTCGTCGACGCCGAGGACGCGATCACGCACGTGGTCCTCGAGCGCGGTCATCTCTTCGGGCGTCGGCAGATCACGATCCCGATCGGATCGGTGGCGAGCGTCGCGACCGATGCGATCACGCTCGAACTGACGAAGGACGAGGTCGCGCAACTCCCAGGCGTTCGCGTTCGTCGCTAGCGCGAATGCCGCCGGCGAGCGGCCGCAGCCTTCGCCGTCGTTCGTGCTTGTCGGGAGCGCTGCTCCCTCGTTCTCAAGGCGCGAAAGGCCCGGGCGATGGCTGCCTCGATGTCGAGCTCACGCATCGTGGGCCTGACGGTGATCTCGATCCACTCGCTCACGCCGAAATCGTCGCAGGGCCCGCCGCGTACGTCTGCACGGCTAGCGACTGTTTCTGGCTTCCCGCTCGCCGGAATCGGTGTTGCCTGCTAGCCGGGGTGCCGGTTTCCTGCTCGCCGCGATGCGCGCCAGGGTGGACGCCAGCGAGTGTTCTCTCCATGAGCCAGCCGGACCCAAGGCGTTGGCGTGCGCTCGCCGTCCTCGGCGTCGCGTACCTCATGGTCGTGCTCGACGTATCGATCGTGAACGTCGCCCTGCCATCGATCCAGAAGAGCCTCGGCTTCTCGACCTCGGGCCTCCAGTGGGTCGTCAGCGGCTACGCGTTGACCTTCGGCGGCCTCCTGCTCCTCGGTGCCCGCCTGGGCGACCTGCTCGGCCGGCGCCGCGTCTTCATGGCCGGACTAGCACTCTTCTCGTTGGTCTCGCTCCTGTGCGGCTTCGCGACCTCGCCGTCGATACTGGTCGCGCTGCGCGCCGTCCAGGGCGCGGCCGGCGCGATCCTGGCGCCGTCCGTCTTTTCCATCGTCTCGGTGACGTTCGAGGAGGGCTCCGAGCGCAACCGAGCCCTCGGCGTCCTCGGGGCGATCGCCGGATCCGGCGCGGCGATCGGCGTCCTGCTCGGCGGCGTGCTGACCGAGTACGCCGGCTGGGAGTGGATCTTCTTCGTGAACGTGCCGATCGGGCTCGCCGCGCTCCTCGTCGTGCCGAGGGTCGTGCGTGAGAGCCGCGCGCCCCAGTTGACGCGCCACTTCGACGCCGCCGGTGCCGTGACCGTGACGGCAGGCCTGATGCTGCTCGTGTACGGCCTCACGCGTGCACCGACCGTCGGCTGGACCTCGGCGCAGGTCATCGGCTCCTTCGTCGGCTCGGCGGTCCTTATCGCCGCCGCCCTCGTCATCGAGTTGCGCTCGAGCTCGCCGCTCGTCGACCTGCGCATCTTTCGTCGCCGGACGATCGCCGGCGCGAACCTGATCGGCCTGATCCTGGGGACGATGGTCTTCGGGCTCTTCTTCTTGCTCACGCTGTA
Organism: uncultured Actinomycetes bacterium; assembly: GCA_963738205.1. GTDB lineage: Bacteria > Actinomycetota > Thermoleophilia > Gaiellales > Gaiellaceae > DATFQE01. Next base: position 1,215,403 of record CAVTVQ010000006.1, on the reverse strand, counting down.
CCAGCAGGACGTCCTAGGGTTCTCGCCGCTCCGGACCGGCATCAACAACCTCGCGATTGCGCTCACCGCCGTCGTTGCGGCCACCGTCTCGCAGGCGCTCGTGACGCGGATCGGTGTCAAGCCGGTGCTGGCGGTCGGCCTGTCGTGTGTCGGCTTGAGCTTCGCCTACTACACCCAGATCTCGGTGAACGGCTCGTACTTCACAGACCTCTTCCCGGGCTTCCTGCTGACCGGAGTGGGCCTCGGGTTCTCGTTCGTCCCGATCTCGATCGCGGCACTGTCCGGAATCACCGACCGGCAAGCGGGGCTGGCTTCCGGGCTCATCAACACGAGCCAGCAGATCGGCGGCGCAGTCGGGCTCGCGATCCTGACGTCGGTCTCGACCACCCGAACCGACAACCTGCTCGCGAGCGGCACCGCCCCACCGGCTGCGCTGACGGAGGGCTTCCAGCTGGCGTTTTGGGTCGGCGCGGGCTTCGCGGTCGTCGGAGTTCTGACGACGCTCGTCATGCTCAGGGGCGACACCCTGGGGGTCGGTACCGGGGCCGAGTCCCCGGAGTCCGAGGAACAACGGCTCGCAGCCTAGCCGCCCTCGCCGAGGGTGAGCACGGCCGACACGAGCGCGAGGTGCGTGAAGGCCTGCGGGAAGTTGCCGACCAGTCGGCCGGCGATCGGGTCGTACTCCTCGGCGAGTAGGCCAACGTCGTTGCGAAGGTCGAGCAGCCGCTCGAACAGCTCGCGGGCCTCGTCGTGGCGACCTTGGAGCTCGAGGACGCGCACGAGCCAGAACGAGCACGCGAGGAAGCTGCCCTCACGGCCCGCGATCCCGTCGACGTCGTCCGCGTCGCGCCGGTACCGGAGCAGCAGCCCGTCGACGGTTAGCTCCCTCCGGACCGCGTCGACGGTCGAGACGATGCGCGGCTCGTTCGCAGGCAGGAAGCCGAGGAGCGGCATCAACAGCAGCGCCGAATCCAGCTCGTCCGATCCGTACGACTGCGCGAACGCCTGCTTCCGGTCGCTCCACGCGTTTGTCTGCACGTCCGCGTGGATCTCGTCGCGCACGGCACGCCAGCGCTCGACAGGGCCTTCGAAGCCGAACTCGTCGTGCAGGCGGACCGCGCGATCGAACGCCACCCATGACATGACCTTCGAGTGCGTGAAATGCCGGGCGGGGCCGCGCACCTCCCAGATTCCGGAGTCCTTCTGGCGCCAGCCGTCTTCGAGCCACTCGAGGAGGTTGCGCAGCACCGCCTCGGCCAAGGGGGAGGCCTCGATCCCGTGCGCGACCGCCTGGTAGGAGGCGTCGAGCACGTCACCGTAGACGTCGAGCTGCATCTGACCCGAGGCGGCGTTGCCGACGCGGACCGGACGGGAGTCGGCGAAGCCGGGGAGCCACTCGAGCTCGAGCTCGTCGAGCCGCCGCTCGCCCGCGAGGCCGTACATGATCTGGACCTCGGCCGGGTCACCCGCGACCGCCCGCAGAAACCACGCCCACCACGCCTGCGCCTCGTCTCGGTAGCCGGCATTGACCATCGCGACGAGCGTCCGCGTCGAGTCGCGGAGCCAGCAGAAGCGGTAGTCCCAGTTGCGAGCGCCCCCGAAGGACTCGGGCAGCGACGTCGTCGGCGCGGCGACGATGCCGCCCGTCGGCGCGTAGGTGAGCGCCTTCAGGACGATCAGCGACTCGCGGATCTCCGCCTCGTAGTCGCCGTGGTGGGTGCTCGAGCCGGCCCAGTCGAGCCAGAACGCCTCCGTGTCGGCGAGCGCCTGCTCCGGGTCGACCTCGGGGGCGGCGGCTCGTGCGACGGGTACCACGTCAGGACGAACGGAACCCGGTCACCCGGCTCCAGCGTGAACTCCGAGACCGTCGAGAAATCCTCGCCGCGCACGTCGACCGGGGTTCGGAAGGTGAGCGCGTCGGGCCCAGCGACCGCCAGCCTCGTGCCGTCGGTCCGGCGTACCCACGGCACGATGCTCCCGTAGTCGAAGCGGATCACGAGCTCGGATCGCATCGGAACCGCGCCCTCGAGTCCCTCGACGATCCGGATGATGTCCGGGGCGACGCCGCGCGGCGGCATGAAGTCGATCGCCCGCACGCGACCTTCGGCGGTCTCGAACACCGACTCCAGGATCAGCGTGTCGAGCCGGTAGCGGCGCTCGTGCCGCCGCAGCTCGTTCGCCGGCGCGAGCAGCCAGCGTCCGTGCTCGGGGCCGCCCAGCAGTGCTGCGAAGCAAGCGCCCGAGTCGAAGCGCGGAAAGCAGCACCAGTCGATCGACCCGCTGCGGTGGACGAGCGCCGCCGTCTGCAGGTCGCCGAGCAGCGCGTAGTCCTCGATCCTCCTCAAGCCGGGGCGACTCGGCTCGTCCCACGCCAGGCGGCACCGCACACCGCGGCGAGGAGAGCTGCGGCGAGAACGACCGCAGCGACCGGCGCCAGCTCGCGGAGCAGTACCGCTCCGACGAACGCTCCGAGCAGCATCGCGGCGACGGCGACGAGGCGGCGTGCGGTGTTCGCCGGCGAGCCGCCGGCGACCCGCGAGTCGGCCGCGATTCCTGTGAGCGTCATCGTCAGGACGGTCGTGGTCAGGTCGGGCACGGCGAGCCGGCGGGCGGTGGCGTTCTGGATTCCCATCGCGATCGCGAGGGGCACGATCAGCGCGTACCGGCCGGCGGAGCCGACGTCGTCGCCGGCGACGGCTGCGACCGGAATCGCCGCCGCACAGAGGACGAGCTGCACGGCCGTCGCCGCGCGTAGCCGGCTCAGCCGGTCCTCGGTCAGCCGGGCCCCAAGCCGGCTACCGGCGGCGGCGCCGACAAGAAAGGAGGCGAGCGCGACGAGCGATCCCCCGACGGAGAGCCCGCCGGCTCCGGCCGCCGCGAAGCCGAGGAACACGACGTTGCCGGTCATGTTCGCGACGAAGACGTGTCCGAGCGCGAGGTAGGCAACCGCGTCGACGACCCCGGTCACGACCGTCAGCAGGACCAGCAGCGGCGGCAGCAGGCTCTCCCGGCTTCCGGCGCGCGGCACGAGTGTTTCGACGACGCTCACTTGACGGAGCCGGCGAGCAGCCCTTCGACGAAGTAGCGCCGGAAGGCGAAGAAGACCGCCATCGGTATCAACAGGGAGATGAACGACGCGGGTGCGATCAGGTCGATGTTGGCGCCGAACTGGCGCAGGTTCGAGAAGATCGCCACGGTGATCGGGGTCACGTTGTTGCCGAAGGTGAGCGCGACGATCAGGTCGTTCCAGGTCCAGAGGAACTGGAAGGTCGCGAGCGACGCGATCGCCGGCAGCGCGAGCGGGAGGGCGATCCGGAAGAAGATCTGGAACTCGGAGGCGCCGTCGACGCGCGCCGCGTCGAGGAGGTCGCGGGGGATGCCGGCGAAGTAGTTGCGCAGGAGGAAGATTCCGAACGGGAGCCCGAACCCTACGTGGAAGAGGACGATTCCGAGCACCGTGTCGTACAGCCCGAGCCGGTCGTAGAGCCCGAACATCGGGATCAGCGCCATCTGTAGCGGGACCACGAGCAGCCCGACGACCACGAGGAAGATCGCCTCGCGACCGGGGAACTCGAGCCAGGCGAATGCGTACCCGGCGAGCCCGGCGATCAGGACGAGCACGAGCGTGTTCGCGATCGCGATCTCGGCCGTCGTCACAAGCGAGTGCAGGATCGACCGGTTGTGGAGGACCGCGCTGTAGTTGTCCCAGGTCGCGAGGCTGGGGTGGGCGAAGATCTTCCACCAGCCCTCGACCGTGAACGCCTGCGCGGGCATGATCGAGGTCAGGAAGAGGCCGACGGTCGGCACGAGCCAGAGCGCTCCGACCGCGAGCAGAAGCAGGTTGACCGGCGCACGCAGCAGGAAGCGGGTCGCGGCCGCGGCGCTCACGTCTGCCTCCGGAAGCGGCGGACGTTGAGCGCGAGCACCGGGATCACGAGGAGGAAGAGGAACACCGCGATCGCGGAGCCGACGCCGAAGTCGTCGACGCCGCCGAACGACTCACGCCACATCGCAAGGGCGATCACGTTGGCGGAGTCCTGAGACGAGCCGGGCGCGAGCGTGATCACGAGGTCGAAGACCTTGAGGACGTTGATCACCATCGTGATGAACACGACCGAAAGCACGGGCGCGAGCAGCGGCACCGTCACGCGCCGGAACACCTGCCACTCGTTCGCGCCGTCGACGCGCGCGGCTTCGAGCACCTCGCGCGGCAGTGCGGAGAGGCCGGCGCCGATCACGACCATCGCGAAGCCCGCCCAGATCCAGATGTACGCGATCAAAAGCGACGGGGTGATCAGCTTCGTGCCGAGCCACGCGAACCCGCCCCACGGCCGAGCGAAGGTCTGGTTCGAGATCGCGGTGTGGAAGGTTCCGGCGCCGACGCCGGAGAAGGCGAACGCGCCGTCGGCTCGGGTCGTCGCCCTGCGCACGACCTTTCCGGACGCGTCTCGGAGCTCGACGGTCACCCCGGGGAGCCCCAGCTCACCGCGATCCACGACGCCGGGCCTGCCGCCCCCCGGCTTGAAGTCGCGCCAGGCGACGCCGACGATCGCACCCGGTCGGACGCGCGGCTCGACGGCCTGCTCGGCGCCGCTGGGAACGTCGTTCGGCGCGATCGCGGTCAGCCCCATCGCTGCAGCGCCGCCGGCATGCAGCGGCGTCTTCAGGACGAGCCCCTTGGCCGGCGACCCGCTCAGCTTCGTCGTCGACGGGAGGGCGTTCGGAAGGACCCCGGGCGGGCTGACGGCGTCGTCGACGACGCGGCCGAGCGCGTTGACCGCGCCGAGGCTCGGGTCCTGCTGGTACATGATCCGCCAGGTGACGCCGGTGGCGAACGCGGAGATCGCCATCGGCAGGAAGAGCACGGTCGTGAATGCGACCGACCAGCGGACACGCTCGGTGAGCACCGCGAAGATCAGTCCGATCGCGGTAACGAAGGCCGGCACGACGGCGACCCAGATCGCGCTGTTCTTGATCGCGGTGACGAGCGTCGAGGTCGAGAACAGCGTCCGGTAGTTCTCCAGCCCGACGAAGTCGCCGAACCCCGATTGCCCGTAGAAGCTGCGGACGAGCGTGTAGGCGGTCGGGTAGACGATCCACACCCCCAGCAGGACGAAGGCGGGCAGCAGGAAGAGCGCGCCCGCGCCGTACCGCCTGAAGGGGCGTCCTATCCGTACCGCGGGCGAGGCCGCCGTAACTCGCGGCCTCGCCATCGTGCTGGTTTCGGCCACTACGTCCCGTTCCGGTATGCGGTGGCCGCCGCCGCCTCGAGCTGCCGCTGGATCCCGCGCACGTTCGAGGGCTTGGCGAGGAACCTCTGGAAGAGCCCCCATTCACCCTGGCCGACGGTCGCGCCGAACGCGCTCGGCTGCTCGTCGGACATGTCGAAGACGACGTGCTTTGCCGCCGTGATCGCCGACGCGGTCTTCCGCGTGATCGCATTGGGATACACACTCGGGCTCAGCTTCGTGTTGCCGGTCGCGAAGCCGCCGAACTTCGCCCAGGCGGCCGCGGCGTCCGGCGTCGCCAGGAAGCGCACGAATGCGCGGATCGCAGGCGTGTCACGGAAGGCGACGATCGTGTCGCCGCCGATCTCGACCGCCGGCGGTGAGCCGTTGATGGACGGGAACGCGAACTCGCCGTAGGTGACGCCGGCCGTCGCCTTGACGGTCGCGACGCCCGGGACGAAGTCGCCCTCGAACACCATCGCGCCTTTCGGCGGGTTCTGGAACGCGTTGTTCACGGACGTCGGGAAGTCCGTCTGGAGGGCGCCGGAGCGGCCGCCGACCATGTTGGCGCTCGTCCCGATGATCTGGGCCATCGTCCGCAGCGCCGTCGTGACCGACTTGTCGTTCCACTTGAGCTTGTGCGCGCTGAGCTGCGCGTACTTCGTCGCCCCGGCCTGGCGCAGGTAGATGTTCTCGAACAGGTCGGTGAGTGTGAAGCCGTCCGCGCCGCCGACCGAGTAGGGCGGCGTGCCCGAGAGTTTGATCGTCCGGGCGGCGGCGAGCAGCTGCGACCACGTGGCCGGCGGCTTGACGCCCGCTTGCCGGAAGGCGGGCACGCTGTACCAGACCGTCGACTTGTTGCTCGCCTTGAAAACAAAGCCGTAGAGCTTGCCGTTGAACGTCCCCAGCTTCAGCCACTCCGGCGTGAAGTTCGCGGCGAGTGTCGGGCGCGCAAAGCTGATCGGCTTCAAGTCGCCGCGGCCTGCGAACTGCTTGACGAGGCCAGGCTGCGCAATGTCGGCCATGTCGGGCGGCCGCCCGCCGCTCACCGCGGTCGAGAGCACGGTCGGGAGGTTGTCGCCGAGCGCCTTGTACCTCACGGTGACGTCCGGGTTCTGCTTCTCGAACGCGTCGATCACGGCCTGGAAGTGCTTTGCCTCCTGGCCGGTCCAGACGCCGTCGAAGTCGATCGTCCCCGAGACCGTCGACTTGGACGGCGACCCGCTGGACGACGAACTGCTGGATCCGCCGCAGGCCGCCAAGGTCGCGGCGCAGGCGAATACGAGGACCATCGAGATTGCGGCCCGTCTCATGATGCGGCTCCTCTCTCCTCCCCTGGGCGGGGAGCGGCCAAGGCTCGACGTGGCGGCCTCGGCCTGGACGTTGCAAGCGTGACAGTCGTCACGAACACAGCGTCCTCGTCCGGCCGCGGCTGCGGGGTCGGCCGATCGGACGATCCTCCGGCCCGTTCGAGACATTTGCGCGCCGGCGGTCTCTCCCAGCTAGCCGGAAGGGCGTTCGGGCCGCTCGCTCGGGCGGCCGGAGGATGCCCCCGGCCCGCCGGCGCGGGTTAGCTGGAGGTGTGCCGCGCGTCGCGACAACCGCCGTCCTCGCGCTTGCCGTTGCCGCGCTCTCGATCGGCCGCCCACCGCCCGCGCAGGCCTCCGGTACCGCCTCGAGCGTCACCGCGGTGCAGGCTCGCCTGGCCGAGCTCGGCTACCTCGCACCCACCGCGGTCTCGGGACGGATGGACCAGGCGACGCGTCAGGCGGTGCTCGGATTCCAGGCATGGGAGGGTCTCCAGCGCGACGCAGTCGTGGGCCCGGCCACTCGCACGCGCCTCGCGACCGCCGGCCGCCCCGAAGCGGGGCCCGGGCCGAGGTCGCGGATCGAGATCGACCTCAGCCGACAGGTGGCGCTCCTGATTCGGGAAGGACAGGTCGCCCGTGCGATCCACGTCTCCACCGGCGCGCCCTTGACACCCACTCCCACCGGCCGGTTCCGCGTCTACCGCAAGGAGCGCGAGTCGTGGTCGGTCCCGTTTCGTGTCTGGCTGCCGTGGGCGAGCTACTTCTCCAGCGGCATAGCACTGCACGGATACCCCGACGTGCCGGCGTACCCGGCGTCACACGGCTGCGTCCGCATCCCGTTGTCGGAAGCGCCGACGGTGTACGCCTTCGCGCGCCTCGGGATGCCAGTCGCCGTCGTCGCGTGAACGGGCCGCGTGCACACGGCTGGACTCCGGTCGAGCGCGCGATCCTGATCTCCCTGATCGGGATCGTGATGGGCGCGCTCTTCGTGACGTCGTACTCGCTCGCGCTCGGCGACCCCGTTCCTCACGGCATCGACGCCGCGCTCGTCGGCGACCCGAGCGGCCGTCCTCGCACGGTCGCCGCTGTGCAGACCGTCGCCGAGGAAAGCCTCGACTTCGAGCGCTACGGATCGATCGCCGCGGCGCTCCATGCGATCGACGAGCAGAAGGTCTACGCGGCGCTCGATCTCACTTCGGAACGGCCGACCCTCTACATCGCGAGCGCGGCCGGAGCTTCCGTCGCGCGCGTGCTCGAGAAGATCTCCGCAGTCGATCCGGAGGTAAAGGTCGTCGACACCCATCCGCTCGAACCGCACGACCCGTCGGGCGTCGACATCTTCTATCTCATGCTGGTCGCGACGATCATCGGCTTCATCGGCGTCTTCCAGGTTCGTACGAACGCAGGCGGCCTCTCGCGGCTGACGTGGCTGGCGTTCATCCTCGCCAACGCGGTGGTCGCGTCGTTGGTCTTCGTGCTCGTCGACGGGCCGCTGCTCGACCGGCTCCACCTGCCCTTGTTCGAGAGCTGGGGCATCCTCGCGCTTCAGCTCGTGGCGGTGTCGTCCTTCGCATCGCTCATGGCAGTGTTGCTCGGCCCGTGGGCGCTCATCCCGACGTGGCTGTTCTTCGTCGTCTTCGGCAACAGCTCCAGCGGAGGCGCCGTCGCGCCGCCCCTGCTTCCACAGCCGTTCGACTTCCTGTCGCAGTGGCTCCCCTCGGGCGCGACGGTGACGGCGCTCCGCAACGCGGTGTACTTCCCCGACCACCAGCACGCGCGCCCGCTCGTCGTCCTCGGCGCGTGGGCGGTAACGCTCGTCGCGGCGATGGTCCTGGTCTCGCGCCGGCTCGGCAAGAGCCCGGGAATCCCGTGAAGCTTTACTGGCCCCCTGCGAAGAAGAACATGGCGGCGACGCCCAGATAGCCGCTGACGAGTAGGGCCCCGCCTGCCCGAGCGGGGCGCCGCGGAGCGAGAACGAGTGCGGCCGCAGCCGCTGCGCCGCCCATCGCGACAAGCTCGACCGGCCGGAAGCTGAGCGCCATCGGGTCGATCGCCCACGACAGCAGCGCGACGGCCGGGATCAGGAACGCAGCGACCTGCGCGCTCGACGCGAGCGCGATCTCTGTTGCCAGCTGGGTGTGTCCGCGCGCGGCGACGAGCACCGCGCTTCCGTGCTCGGTCGCGTTCCCGACGATCGCGACGATCACCGCGGCGACGAAGAACTCGGACAGGCCAACGCTGTCGGCGAAGCTCTCGAGCGAGCCGACGAGCACCTCGGTGACGAGGGCCGTCAGCACGGTCGCGAGCCCGAGCGTGGCGAGGGCTCTGCGGAGCGACCACGTCCCGTCCGGCGGGGGTGCCGCCGCGGCCCCCAGACGAAGCTGGCGCCGAAGCACGCGGGTGTTGACGACGACGCGCGCCGCGAGCAGCGCTATCGCGAAGGGGACCGAAAGCGCAGCGAGGTCGCGCTGGTCGGCGTCGCCGCCCCAGGCCGCCGCGGACGGCACGAGCAGGACGACGACCGCGACGCCGATCGTCGCGAGGGAGAAGAATGCCGACCTGCGGTCGATCTCACCGGGCCGCCGGACAAGCAGCGCCAGCCCGAGCACGAGCAAGAGGTTGCTCGCGATCGAGCCGGCGAGCGACGCTCGCACGACCTCCGGCAAACCGTGACCGAGGGCGACGAGGGCGACGATCAGCTCAGGCGCGTTGCCAAAGCTCGCGTTCAGGAACCCACCGATCGCGGCGCCCACGTGGGCGGAAGCGTGCTGCGTCGCCTCGCCGATGAGCCACGCGAGCGGGACGAGCGCCAGCGCGGCGACGACGAACGACCACACGCCGTCGCTACTTCTTCGCGACCTTGGTGGTGACGTAGGCGGCGACGTCCTTGATCTGCTGGTCGGTGAGCGACCCCTTGAAGGGCGGCATCCCGCCACCGCCGTTCGTGACCTGGTCGATCACGCGCTGCATGTTCGCCGCAGCCGGGATCGCGGACAGATCGGGCCCGCCGTTGCCTCCGTGCCCGGTGACGCCGTGGCAGCCCGAGCAGTTCTCGCTGAACACAGCCTGCCCGGCCGTGGCGTTCCCCTTGGAAGCGGAGGACGTTGGCGGAGGTGGGGGCGGAGGCGCTGCCTCGCCGGCATGGGTGGCGGTCGGACCTTCGCTGCCGGTCCCCGCGGGGCCGAGCGTGCCGTCGAGCGAGAAGAGCCACAAGTTGTCGCCGTGCGCGCTGCCGGCGAGCGCGTTCCCGCCCGCGTAGAACGCGACGTGCTCGGTGCCGTCCCGCTCGAAGACGGCGGCGGTGTTGTTCGCCCCGGCGCCCGTCTGGAAGCTCCAGAGCAGCTTCCCGTTGCGCGCATCGTACGCCTGGAAGTTCCCGTCGTTGCGGCCGACGAAGACGACGTCGCCGCCCGTCGCGACGGATCCCGCGTAGCAGGAGTCGGCCCAGCGCTTCTGCCACACGATCCGGCCGCTACGCGCGTCGACCGCGGTGAACTGGCCCGGGTTCTGCCCGAACCCGGTCGCCGTGAAGATGCTCCCGACGAAGCTCTCGCCCGGCTTGTGGACCGCCGGGTTCGCCTCCATCGTGTAGCCGGTCGGGCCGGACTGGGTACAGACGTAGAGCATCTGCGTCTTCGGGCTGTAGCTCATCGGCTGCCAGTTGTTCCCGCCCTGGGCGCCCGGCGTGATCACGGAGATCGAGGCCGGGTGGGGAGGGCTGAAGAACGGTGCGTCGATCACCCGTGGCACGGCTTTGCCCTTCGCGTCCTGCTTCGCCTGCGTGCGAATCTGGCTCAGCGCCTGCTGCGAGTTCCGGTGGGGCGTAACGGGCGGGTTCGACGGGAACGGCTGTGTCTTCGAGGTCTTCTGCAGGGCGCTCTGGGGAACGGGACGCTCGTCGATCCCGTACAGCGGCTTCCCGGTCTCGCGGTCGAGGAAGTACGTCCACCCTGTCTTGCCGGTCTCCGCGATCGCGTGGCGCGTCTGTCCATTGACGTCGACATCAAACAGGACGACCGGGCTCGGCGCATCCAGGTCCCAGATGTCGTGGTGGACCTGCTGGAAGTGCCAGCGGTACTTGCCCGTCGAAGCGTCGATCGCCACGATTGACGAGGCGAAGAGATTGTCTCCGGGTCTCTGACTGCCGTCGAGGTCGGGTGCCGCGTTGCCGGTGGAGAAGTAGAGGAGCCCGAGCTGGGGGTCGACAGCGGGCGTCTGCCACACCGGCGCGCCCCCGCGCCGCCAGGTGTCGTTCCCGGCCGGCCAGCTGCCGTGGCCCGTCTCGCCCGGGCCGGGGATCGTGTAGAAGCGCCAGGATTCCTTCCCGGTCGAGGCGTCGAACGCGGTGACGCGGCCGCGGATCCCGAACTCGCCTCCCGAGACCCCGGTGTACACGCGGCCGTCGAAGTACAGCGGCGCGTGGGTGATCGTGTAGCCCTCCTGCCAGCGCCCGACCTGCGTCGACCAGACGACGCTCCCGTCCTTCTGGTCGAGCGCGACGAGCTTCCCGTCGAGCTGTCCGATGTACACCTTGCCGTCGCCGAGAGCGACTCCCCGTGAGAGCCAACCGCAGCAGATAGTGCTGATCTTCTGGTCGAGGTTCGCCTTGTACTGCCACTTGATCTCACCCGTGTCGGCGTCGACGGCGAAGACGTCGTCGTTCGCAGCCGCCACGTAGATGACGCCGTTGTAGACGATCGGTTGCCCCTCGGCGGAGTACTTCGCCGCCGCACCGGACCCGCGGAGATGTGTCCGCCACACGCCTTTGAGCTTCGAGACGTTCGTCGTGTCGATCTCCGTGAGCGGCGAGTACCGCTGGTTGAACGTCGTGCCGCCGTTCGTGATCCAGTTGTCGGTCGGCGGTGTCGTCAGTTCGCCGGCGGTGAAGGCCGGCGCCGTCGACGAGCTGCCGCCGCGGGTGACGAGGTACGCGACGCCCAGCACGACCGCGAGCAGGAGCACGAAGATCGGAATGATGAAGGCGAGGACGCCGCCCGCGACGATCGCCGGCGTCTTGGGGCTCTCGCCCTTGTCTGCCTCGTCGTGGAGGTGCGCGACTTCCTGCTCGGCCGCGCGGATCGGGTGGCGGATGCCGCCTTCCTCTCCATTGCCGTCGGTCATCCTGCCTTCCTCCGTTCAGTCGTCAGCTGCTCGAGGACCTGGTACAGAGCCGCCAGATCGCGCCGCTCGTAGCCGAGGGCGCCCGCGCGCCGGAGCACCTCGTCGGCCCGCTCGGCCGTCGGTAGGGGGATCTCGAGCCCCCGTGCTGCGTCGAGCGCGAGCTCGACGTCCTTTTGCATGAACCCGAGGGTGAACCACGCCTCCTCCGGGAGATCGAGAATGATCGGAGCGCGCGCCTTCAGCATCGGCGAGCCGATCGGGCTCTCCGCCATGACGCCGATTGCTCGCTTCGGGTCGACACCGGACTCCCGCGCGAGGAGGAGGCCCTCGGCGAAGGCGAGCATCTGGACGGCGAGGCTGATGTTGATCGCGAGCTTGACCGCGAGCCCTTGGCCGTTCGGGCCGATGTACTCGGGGGTCCCGAGCTCGCGCAGGACCGGCTCGACGCGGCGATACGCGTCCTCGTCGCCGCCGACCATGATCGTCAGCGTCCCGGACTGCACCTGCGGAATGCTTCCGGACACCGGCGCGTCGAGCATCGTCGCTCCTTGCGCGCGGACGCGTTCGGCGATCGCCACGCTCGCCCTCGGGCTGACGGTGCTCATGTCGATCCACGTCTTGCCGGCCCCGAGGCCGGCGAGGATCCCGTCTTCCCCCGACGCAACTTCGTCGAGCACGCGGTCGTCGGGGAGCGAGGTGAAGACGATGTCGGCCGCCTCGGCGACCTCGCGCGCCGTGTCGCACCACCGCAGCCCCGCGTCCACGAGGTGCTGGGCATGCTCGCGGCTGACTTCCTCTCCAAAGACGGCGTAGCCGGCGGCGAGAAAGCGCGCCGCCATGTTCCCGCCCATGTGGCCGAGGCCGACGAAGCCGAGCTTTGTGGTCGTCTCGGACATCTCAGTTGCTCCCTGCGATGTCACCCGGCCGCCCCGCCCAGCAACGCACCGACCGCGGCGATGATCAGGCCGCCGAGCGTGATCGAGGCGAACGAGCGCAGAAAACCGGTGTGAAAGAAGCGCCAGCGGATCACCGCCAGCGTCACGAGTTCGAACACGATCACGACGAGCGCGACCCCGAGCGCAAGCCGGTATTCACGCGATCAGGAAGGGGAGCGTGTGCAGGATCCCACCGAGGAAGGTGCCGAGCCCGGTGATCGAGCCTCGCGCGAACGGGTTGCCGCGGCCGGTCAGATCGCCGGTGTCCGAAAGGCCCTCGGAGAAGGCCATGCTAATCCCGGCGCCGATCGCGGTCGCGAGGCCGGCGAAAAACGCGAGGTGCGGGTCGTGCGTGGCGAGCGCGACCGAGAAGATCGGCGCGAGCGTCGACAGCGAGCCGTCGATCAGACCGGACATCGCGGGCTGGACGCGCTGCAACAGGAAGGACTGCGCCGTCGCCGACTGCCTGGGTGCCACGTGTGCTGCTGCAACAGCCATCGAAAAGCCAGGTTCGCGCTTCGAGTCACCTCTGTCTTCCCGGCCAGCGGCTGACTTCGCCCTCCCGCGTCCGGGAAAGTGCGTCTGGGGGCTAGCAGGGGGTCGCGCGTCTAGCACGACACATTGGCGCTGGCTGGCACGCCGACTTGGACGGTGGCGGCAATGCGCAACCGCCATGGCATCGCCACTCTTGAGCGATGCCCATCGAAACGGGTCAGAGCGATGCCTCGGCTGGGCGCGCTGTGCATAGCATCGGGACATGAGCTCCGCTCTCGACTCGACGATGAGGCTGAGGCTCGGCGGCACCGTGGTGGCCAGGATCGGCCTGGGCACGAACCGGCTGACCAACACGCCCGAGAACATCGCCTTCCTCCGGGAGGCGATCGCCGCCGGGATCCAGCTCGTGGACACCGCACACTCGTACAGCAGGGGCCAGAGCGAAGAGACGATCGGCGCCGCGCTTTCGCCGCTCCCCGACGGCTGCATCGTCGGGACGAAGGGAGGCTGGAACGGCGCCCGCCCGGACGTGCTCGGGGAGGAGATCGAGGAGAGCCTGCGGCGCCTGAGGACGGACAGCATCGGGCTCTACTACCTCCATCGCCCCGACCCGGAGACGTCGATCGAGGACAGCCTCGGCGCGATCAAGGCGTATCGCGACAGCGGGAGGATCCGGCACGTCGGCGTCTCCAACGTGACGATCGAGCAGATCGAGCGCGCCCGCGAGGTCGTGCCTATCGCCGCGGTGCAGAACCGCTACAGCCTCGCCGACCGCACGCACGACGAGGTCGTCGACTACTGCGCGCGTGAGGAGATCGTGTTCGTCCCGTACTTTCCGCTGCGCGGCGTCGGCGGCAGCGCGCTGACGGACATCGCCGAACGGCGCGGCGCAACGGAAGCGCAGATCTCGCTTGCGTGGCTGCTGCAGCGCTCGCCGACGATCCTGCCGATCCCGGGGACGCTCTCGCTCGAGCACCTGACGGAGAACCTCGCCGCCTTGGAGATCGAGCTCGACGACGCCGAGGTCGAAGCCCTCGACGCCATGTCGCGCCGAAGGTGACGATCCCGGCTTCTGGACCGCGCGCCGTGGGCGAGGCGCTCGTCGGTGACGATCCGAAGCTGCTCCTCCTCCTCTCCGTTTCGTGACATGGGCACGGCGGTTTGGTCGACGCAGCAACTCGCCGAGTTCGTCGCCTCCGTCTCCTCGGCCGACAGCGAGGCGGCAGCTGCCCTGGCAGCGGTCGAGCGCGCGGCGGAGGCGCTGGACGCGGACGTAGCCGCGATCGTCGCGGGCGGCGAGGTGGTCGCCGCCGTCGGTTACCCGGAGGGCGCCGCGCCGGCCCCCGACCTCGAGGCGGTGAAGCCGGGCGTCGTGGGTCGCTCGCTGGAGGTTCCCGGCATCGGTCCGTGCGTGGCCGCTGCAGCCACGCTCGAGCATCCGCCGAGCGCGACGCTCGTCGTCGCGCGACGGGAGGGCCTGACCGTGGAGGAGAGCGGGCTGCTGCGCGCGATGGCGCGCGTCGCCTCGCTCACCATGCGGATGCAGCGCCTTCTCGAAGAGGAACGAGCGGCGCGCGAGGAACTGGAGGAGCTTGGGCGTGGGCATGAGTCGCTGCGTCGCGTCGCGACGCTCGTCGCCGAGGCAGCAGCGCCGGACGCGGTCTTCTCGGCGGTCGCCGAGGAGGTCGCGGAGCTCTCGGAGGCCGACATCGCGAAAGTGCTTCGCTATGAAGCCGACGACCAGGCAACGGTCGTCGGGAGCTCGGGAGATCCCGAGCAGCACCTCCCGGTCGGCAAGACGTTCACGGTGGCCGGCGAGGGCGTGGCGGTGCACGTGCGACGAACGGGTCATTCGGCGAGCGTCGTCCGGGTCTCAGGCCCACCCGGGTCGGTCGCCGACGCCTTCAGCCGCGCCGGCGTGCAAGTCGGAAGCGGCAGCCCGATCGTGGTCGAGGGCCGTCTGTGGGGTGTCGTCATCGCGGCGCGGAGTCGGCCGGAACCGCTCCCACCGGAGGCCGAGGGACGCATCCCGGCCTTCACCGAGCTCGTCGCGACCGCGATCGCCAACGCGCAGGCGCGCGAGGATCTGCGCGCCGTTGCCGAGGAGCACGCAGCTCTACGCCGCGTGGCGACGCTCGTCGCGCGGGCCGCACCGCCGGCCGAGCTGTTCGCGGCGGTCGCCGAGGAGGTCGGCAACGTCTTCCCGGCCACCGATGTCGCGTTCGTCGGCCGCTACGACTCAGCGGGCGGAATCGACTTCGTCGGCGGCTGGGGCAGAGAGGTCGACCCGAGCTTCCTCGGTGGTCGCATCAGCCTGGGCGGTCAGAATGTGACCACGCTCGTTCACGAGCGCAACAGCCCCGTGCGTCTCGATCAGCTCTCTGACGAGGACGTTCCCGACACCGAGCTCGCTCGCCAGCTTGCTCGTTCCGTGGCCGGCGCACCAATCGGCGTCGAGGGCCGTCTGTGGGGGTTGATGGTCGTCGCGTCGAGACGCGCCGAGGGACTGCCCCTCGGTATCGAGCATCGGCTCGCCGACTTCACCGAGCTCCTCGCGACCGCCATCGCCAATGCCGAGGCGCGAGAGGAGCTCGGCGCCATCGCCGACGAGCAGGCCGCGCTCCGCCGTGTGGCGACGCTGGTGGCGGAGGGGGCGTCGCCGCCCGATGTCTTCGCGGCGGTCGCCGAAGAGGCGGGCCGTCTGCTGCCGGCCGACGTCACGATCCTGAACCGGTATGACCTCGACGGGACGATGGTCAGCATCGCCGGCTGGAGCAGGACCGGCGAGGGTCTTCGCATCGGCGACCGCGGCCCGATCGGCGGCCGCGACGTCGCGGCACTCGTCTTCGAGACGGGCCGTCCGACGCGGATCGACAGCTACGACGACGATGCCGGCCCGCTGGCGTCGCGTTGGATCGCTTCCGCGGGTTTGCGTTCGAGCGTTGGCGTCCCGATCAGCGTCGAGGGGCGCATCTGGGGCTCGCTGGTCGCGGCATCGACGACCGACCAGCCGCTCGCCCGAGACACCGAGGCGCGGCTCGCGGGATTCACGGAGCTGGTCGCGACCGCGATCGCCAATGCGCAGGCCCAGGCCGAGCTGACCGCATCGCGAGCGCGCATCGTGGACACGGCGGACGAGACCAGGCGCCGGATCGAGCGCGACCTCCACGACGGCTCGCAGCAACGGCTCGTCTCGCTCGCGCTGCGGCTGCGCGCCGCGCAGGCCGCCGTCCCGTCGGACCTCGACGAGCTGGCCTCCGAGCTCGATCGCGTGGCGGCGGGGCTCGGCGACGCTCTCCACGAGCTCCGCGAGTACGCGCGTGGAATCCACCCGCCGATCCTCGCCGAGCGAGGTCTTGGTCCGGCGCTGAAGACGCTGGTGCAGCAATCCCCGGTCCCGGTCCAGCTGGACGTGCGGGCCGACATGCGCCTCCCCGAACGCGTCGAGCTCGGTGCGTACTACGTCGTCTCGGAGGCGCTGACGAACGCGGCGAAGTACGCGAACGCCACGAGCGTCGCCGTCGGCATCGAGGCGGACGACGGCTTTCTCCGGCTGTCCGTCCGCGACGACGGTGTCGGCGGCGCGGACTTCAAGCACGGCTCGGGCCTCGTGGGCCTCAAAGACCGCGTCGAGGCTCTCGGCGGCCGCATCTCACTGGAGAGCCCGCCTGGCGCAGGGACCTCCGTTCGCGTGGAGCTGCCGCTGACCGGCGAGTAGCCGCCGCCCGCTCAGCGCGACTCGGCCGTCGCCGGGGTCGCCCTCTGAGGACCGGCGTACTGCTCCGTCTTCCCGAGGAGCACGCCACAGACCACTGCGCCGGCCGCGAAGATCACGGCCGACCACCAGAAGGCGACGGTGTAGCCGTGCACGGTTGCCTCGGCGGTGAGAGCCGCGCCACCGCCGTGGGCGGTGAGGAAGGCAGCGGTTGCGCTGACGGCGACGGTGTTGAGCAGTGCGGTGCCGATGGAGCCGCCGACCTGCTGGCCGACGTTCACGAGCGACGAGGCGATCCCCGCGTCCACCGGGTCGACGCGCGCAGTCGCTGTGTTGGAGGCAGCGGGGAGGGTGAGCCCGATACCGGCGCCGACGAGAACGAGGGACGGCAGGACGCCACGTGCGTACGTGGAGTCCACGTCGAGCCTCGTGAGGAGGACCATGCCGGCCGCGGCGAGCGCCATGCCGGTCGTGATCAACGGGCGCGGCCCCACACGCGGCAGCAGCGGGCGGTTGACGCCGATCGACATGGCCAGGACGGCAGCGATGATGGGCAGGAACGCCAAGCCGCTGCGGATCGGGCTGTAGCCCAGCGACTGCTGCAGGAAGTAGGTGATGAAGAGGAAGACGGCGAACAAGCCGGTCCCGACGAAGAGCACGGCGAGGTACGAGCCGGCGCGCTGGCGGTCCTCAAGCAGCCGCAGCGGTAGCAGCGGGCTACGGGAGCGACTCTCGAGCACCACGAATGCGGCAAGCAGCACGACGCTGGCCACGAGGAGCCCGATCGTCGTCGGCGCGCTCCAGCCGTCCGACTGGGCCCGCGAGAAGCCGAGGACGATCGTGAACAGGCCCGCGGCCGACAACGCCGCACCGCCCAGGTCCAGGCGCGGACGGCTGGGGAGGGGCACGTGCGTGAGGAGCGCCAGCGCGGCCGGCACCGTCGGCAGCGCGATCACCAGGTTGACGTACAGGCACCAGCGCCAGGACAGGTACTCGGTGAGCGCGCCGCCGAGGAGGAGCCCGACGGCCGCACCGCTGCCGAGGACGCCTCCGAAGATGGCGAAGGCCTTGGCACGTTCGTGTGGCTCGCTGAAGGTCGTCGTGAGCAGCGCGAGCGCGGAGGGTGCGAGCAGCGCGCCGAACGCGCCCTGAAGCGCCCGCGCCGCAAGCAGCCACTCGAAGCTCTGCGCCGCCCCGCCGAGCGCGGAGACCACGGCGAAGCCGATCGCGCCTGTGATGAACGTCCGCTTGCGTCCGAAGAGGTCGCCGATCCGCCCGCCGAGGGGAAGCAGGCTCCCGAAGGCGAGCGCGTACGCGGTGACGACCCACTGCCGGTCAGCGTTCGAGAAGTCGAGAGCGGCCTGGGCCGACGGCAGGGCGATGTTCACGACCGTCGAGTCGAGCACGACCATCAGTTGGGCCAGGACGACAAGGCCGAGCACGAACCAGCGCCGGGATGAGGTCGTCATCGTTTCAGCCTCGTCGGGGCTGGCCCGCCGGCCACGGGCACTAGTCGACGTCGCGTCGAACGGCGAGCGCTGTTCCCGCAAGCGCCAGCGCGGCCGCCCAAGCGACGAGGACCACGCCGCCGGGCGCCGCGGGCAGCAGATGCTCGGTGGTGAGCCCGATCAGCGCGTCGCCGGCGTGGATGGGTCCGAGGCGACCGAGGCCCGGAAGGAAGGCGAAGAGCAGGTTCTCGGCCACGAAGCCCCAGGCGAGGAGGGCGATGATCGCCCCGACCTGGCTCCTGACGACGGCGCCGACACCGACACCGATCCCGCCCCAGAGCGCTGCGCCGGCGGCGCTGCCCAGGAGCAGCAGAGCCGTCTCCCGACCGTCGAGCGCGTAGTCCAAGCCACGGCCGCGGAGGCAGATGTAGCCCACACCGAAGCCGAGTGCGGTGCCGACGATGCCGAAGGCGAGCCCGGCCAGCAAACCCGCGGCGACTTTGGCGCGCAGCACGCGAACGCGCTTGGGCGTGAAGAGAAAGGTCGGCCGAATCGTGCCGTAGCGGTATTCGCTGCTCACCAGCATGATCCCGGCGAGGGCGGAGAAGACGCCGGCGAGGCTGCCGACGCTCAGCAGCATGCGCTGATCCTCTGTCGTGAGGAGGTCCGGCGCTTTCGACAGCAGGCCGGTGAGCAGCGAGAACAGGAGGACGAGGCCGACCATCCCGAGCAGCAGGCCCGCCGTCGTCCGCGTCGACCGGATCTTCAAGAGCTCTGCCCTCAGCTGCCCGCTCATGCGGCTTGCTCCTCGGTGAGGCCGAGGAACGCCTCCTCGAGCGACGAGGTGTCGGCGGTCAGCTCGTGGATCGGCACGTTGGCGGCGAAGGCGATGTCGCCGACCTGCTCGCTCGTCGTCCCATGCGCGATCAGCGCGTGGGTGTTGTTGCCGCTGTATTGGATCCCCGCCTCGCTCAGGGCCTCCGCCAGCCGTGCCGCGTCCGGCGTGCGCACGCGAACCGAGCCCGCCCTGTGGCCGGTCAGCTCCTCGAGCGGCGATTCGACCACGAGCTTGCCGTGGTTGATGATCAGCACCTCGTCGACGGTTTGCGCGACTTCGGCGAGGACGTGGCTCGAGATCAGGACGGTTCGCTGCCCGGCTGCGAAGGCGCGGAGGAAGTCGCGTAGCCAGCGGACGCCGCCCGGGTCGAGGCCGTTCGCCGGCTCGTCGAGGATCAGCAACTCCGGATCGCCGAGCAGTGCTGCGGCCAGCCCGAGCCGCTGCCGCATTCCGAGCGAGTAGGTCTTCACGCGACGGCGGGCAGCTGCTTCGAGCTCGACGAGGCGGAGCACCTCCTCGACTCGTGAGCGCGGGAGGTCGGCCGCCTCCGCCAGCATCCGCAGATGGTCGCGGCCGGAGCGGCCGGGATGGAAGTCCGTCGCCTCGAGCACTGCGCCGACCCGGCGGCTCGGCTCTGCGAGCTGCCCGTACGGCTGACCGAACACGAGCGCGCGGCCGCTGGTGGGCGCTGCGAGCCCCAGCACCATCCGAAGCGTCGTCGTCTTGCCGGCGCCGTTCGGGCCGAGAAAGCCCGTGATCGTTCCCTGCGCCAGCTCGAACGAGAGGCCGTCGACCGCCACGACGTCGCCGAACCGCTTCGTGAGGGACTCGGCCTGGACTACGAGTTCACTGGCGTCCGGCACTCTGGGAGTGTCGCCGCGCACCAACCCGGGCGGCATCGTCCGAGCGGACGATCGGCCGGATGAATCTCAGCCCCGCGGTGGCGGCTCGATCCCGACTGGGCGGTTGTATGCGACGTAGCGTTGGCGCATGAAGTGCGCTGAGGCGGTCATGCGCAGCTCGCGGGGGAGCGCCGTCGTCCGGTCGAAGGTGCCGGTGAACCACGCCGGCACTCCGGGGTCCAGCCAGGACAGCGTGACACGGCTCCCCGTCTCACGAAGGACGCGGGCGTCGACCGCGCGGGTTCCCCAGGGCGGGAAGGGCTGCTGGAGCCGTGTCGTCGCCGAGCGCCGCCACTTTGCTCCGGGGACGGGCCGGTCCCAGCGCGTCCCGCCGATCACGATCCCACCCGCGCCGCCCCGGATCTGGTACGCGACCCGGTTCGGCGCCCGAACCTTCCACCTCGTATCGATCGCATTGCCCGGCCGCGAAGCGAGGTGCTCCTGGTAGACGGCGGAGCGGAGCCCGCGGAACGCGCTCGTGGCGCGGCGAAGGAATGTCGTTCCGGACGGCGGAGGCCAGGCGCCGGTGACCGGGAACGCGACCGCGCGCGAACGCCCGATCTCGACCTTGAAGACCCTTGGTTGTGAGACGTGAAGCGACGCCGCGTAGCAGCCGTGCCCACAGGGTCTGGCGGAGGCAGTAGCGCTGTGGCCGGCGTTCGCCGCGAGGAGCTCGACGTCCAGGCCGTCCACACCTCGACCTGACGGGCCGATGACCGTGGCGACGAGTCGAAGCGGTTCGACCGGGCGGACGGCGAGCGCGACCGCCAGTGCGCCTGATTGTCGAGCGAAGGTCACGGAGCGCGTGGGCGCCGCCGGTGCCGGGGCGACCTCGGCCGCAGCCACCGCCGTCGGCTCGGCGTTCGCGTCCCGGCCGGGACGCAGCGTTGTCAGCACGGCCACCGCGCCGACCACCAACGCGAGTAGGGCGAGCTCGGCCGAGACAGTGCGAAGCAGGCGCATCGCCGAGCCGATCCAGTGGCGGCTGAAGGACGCGACCACGATCAGCGTGGCCAGGAGCACGGTCTTGACGAGGATCGTCCGCCCGTAACCGGTCGACCAGAGCTGCGAGACGCTCGTGAGCTCGACGAGCGCTCGCGCGAGACCCGAGAGTGCGATCAGTGCGACCGCAGGCAGGGCGAGCCTCGAGAAACGGCGCGCGGCCCCGGGGTCCTCCGCAGTCTTGAGGACCACCGCGAGCTGGAGCAACCCGCCGACCCAGAACGCTGCAGCGACGACGTGGAAGAGATCGGCCGGGACGGAGAGCAGTCGCTCGCCGGCGGCGTCGAGGGCGTGACCGGCCAGCGTGGGGGCGGCGAGCAGGGCGAGGGACGCACCGGTGGCGACCACCTGGAGCCGGGGATACGCGAGCCAGAGCGCCGCTGCGGCTGCTCCTGCCGCGGCGACGAGCACGGCGGCGGCGGTGACGTTGGCGAAGCGCGTCGCCCCTCCGGGCGTCAGCTGTAGGAGCCAGATACCGCCGAGGACGACGCCGCTCAGCGCGACCATGAGCGTTGCGGCCGCCTGCCGCGCGCCTGCCCGCGATACGAGCAGCCGGAAGAGCACCACTCCTCCCGCCACCAGGATGCCGCCGAGGAACAGCCAGCGGGCAAAGATGTCTCCTCCCGAGGGGTCACCGCTCTCCGGCGCCAGCACGGAACGTGGAGCGCCTGCCCCGAGCTGCTGAGGGCCGACGCGAAACGCCAGCGAGCCGGACTCCAGGTGGCCGTCGTCGGAGACGATGGCCCAGCGGACGCTGTAGTCGCCGTTGCGGAGACGCTTCAAGGGGAGAACGAGCTCGCGTCCTCCGCGCGCGACGCGCGGTGAGCCGGCGAGCATGGACCTGTGGTCGGCCGCGACCACCGCGTTTCCGGGGCCGACGGTGACCGGATCGTCGAAGCGCACGCGCACATCCGTTGGTGGGGAGGCGACAGTCACGGCGTCGCGAGGTGAGGTCGCGACGAGGTTCGCGTGAGCGGACGCCTGGGCGGCGAAGCAAGCGGCCACGACGGCGGTAGCCGCCAGCGCGACGAGGCGACCTACCGGTCCCATGGCCGGAAGCGTTGCAGCACGTGACGCCGACGTCTTCACCGGCAGTGGCCCTCTCGCCTGGGGGCTAGCAGGGAACGAGGGAGTAGGGCTGGTCCGGACTGAAGACGGGCGCTGCCGGTGCAGACGTCGAACCGACCTCTCTCAACCATGGATGCGAGGGGAATGAGCCCCTGACGAATGGAGCGACCAATGACTCTCAGGAAACGGACCAACTTACTCGCCGGCGCGGCCGCACTCGTGGTGACCGCACTGGCCCTGGCGGGGTGTGGCGGTGGCAGCGACACCGACGCGACCCCCACCACCGCGAGCGGAACCCCGGCGACGATCGGTGTGGCCAACGGAAGCCTCGGCACGATCCTCGTCGACTCGCAAGGACGCACGCTCTACATGTTCCAGAAGGACACGGGGACGAAGAGCACGTGCTTCGGCAAGTGCGCCGTGAACTGGCCGCCGCTGGACGCCAGCAGCAAGCCGACCGAAGGCAGCGGAGCGGACCCAGCGATGGTCGGAACCACCAGCCGACCCGGTGGCAAGTCACAGGTCACCTACAACGGCCACCCGCTCTACCTCTTCGCGGGCGACAAGAACGCCGGCGACACCAACGGCGAAGGCGTCAACGCCTTCGGCGGCAACTGGTACGCGCTCACGCCCGCAGGCGACCAGGTCACGCCACCGGCGAACGGAGGCGGCGGGGGCTACGGCTACTAGCCAAACAACCAGGAGGATGCAATGAAACACGTCACTATTCGCCCGATCGCCGTCCTCGCAGCGGTCGCGCTCACAACGCTCGCGCTCGCCCAGATCGCGTCGGCGCGCACAGACCGGGAGGCGACGGCGTCTGCGACGACGATCCAGGTCAGGGGCGGCGAGTTCTTCTTCAAGCTCTCGACCAAGTCGATCGCGAAGCCCGGCAAGGTCACCTTCGTCTTCAAGAACGTCGGCCACGTCGCGCACGACTTCAAGATCAACCGGAAGGTCACGCCCAAGATCGGGCCCGGCAAGACGGCGAAGCTCGTCGTCACCTTCAGCAAGAAGGGCAAGTACGCGTACCTCTGCACCGTGCCCGGACATGCCGCCGCAGGCATGAAGGGCGCGCTCACCGTCCGCTGAGATCCGAAAGGAAAGCCGCAATGGAGAACCAACCCGAGATCCTGTACACGGCCGAAGCAACCGTCGTAGGCGGCCGCGAAGGCCATGGCCGCACGAGCGACGACCGTCTGGAAGTGGACTTCGACGTGCCGAGCGAGATGGGTGGCTCGGGCGGACCGGGAACCAACCCGGAGCAGCTGCTCGCCCTGGGCTGGGCCGCGTGCTTCCAGTCCTCGATGCAGCGTTACGCCTTCGACCGCAAGCTCGATCTGAGCGGCACGCGCATTACCTCTCACATCGGGATCGGGCCGCTCAAGACCGGCGGCCTCGGCCTCGCGGCGTCCCTCGACCTGGACGCGCCCGGTCTCAGCCACGCTGACGCCATCTATCTGATGGAGCGTGCGCACGAGACGTGTCCCTACTCGCGCGCGACCCGCGGCAACGTCGAGGTGAGGCTCAGCATCGGCGGCGCGACGATCGAACGCCTGGCGGCTTGAACTCCGCCGCGGCGCTGTCCACACACATTCGAAAGGAACCCCTCCTCACATGAAACGACTGACTACAACCTCATTTGCGGCACTGCTACTCGTCGCCGCAATCGCCCTCGCGGCCGGCTGCGGCGGCAGCAGCAGCAACGACAACAGCAGCTCCGACGCGTCGCCGGCGTTCTCCTCGAGCGAGCTCGCCGCCCTGCCGAACACGAACTGGATCACGAACGGCGGCTCGATCTCGAACCAGCGCTACTCCCCGCTCGACCAGATCAACGCAGGGAACGTCGGGCGCCTCAAGGGCCTCTGGCACATCCACCTGGGCTCGGGCACCGCGGGCAAGTACTCCGGCGAGGCCCAGCCGATCGTCTACAAGAACGTGATCTACGTCATCACCGGCGCCGACGACGTGTTCGCGATCGACGCGAAGAGCGGCGCGACGAAGTGGTCATACCGCGCGAACCTGAACCAGAAGATCAACACGATCTGCTGCGGCTGGACCAACCGTGGAGTCGCGCTCGGCGACGGGCGCGTCTACTTCGGCCAGCTCGACGGCAAGGTCGTTGCGCTGGATCAGAAGAACGGACAGATCGCCTGGACGAAGCAGCTGGCCAACTTCCGGAAGGGCACGACGATCACGAGCGCGCCGCTGTACTACAACGGCCGGATCTACATCGGCATGTCGGGCGGCGAGTACGGGATCCGCGGCCGCCTCACGGCTCTCGATGCCAAGACGGGCAGCGAGGCCTGGCGCTTCTACACGATCCCCGGACCCGGCGAGGTCGGACACGAGACCTGGCCCTCCGACAACGATTCCTGGAAGCACGGCGGCGCACCGGTCTGGCAGACGCCCTCGGTCGATCCGCAGCTGGGCCTGCTCTACTTCTCCACGGGGAACGCCTCGCCCGACTTCAACGGAGCGGCCCGCGCCGGCGACAACCTGTTCTCCTCCTCGATCCTCGCGCTCGACGCGAAGACGGGCAAGTACCGCTGGCACTTCCAGCAGGTCCACCACGACATCTGGGACTATGACGCCCCCAGCCCGACCGTGCTCTTCGACGTCTCGGTCGGCGGCAAGCAACGCCATGCGATCGCCGAGGCCGGGAAGACCGGCTGGGTCTACATCCTCGATCGTGAGAACGGACGCCCCCTGATCGGGATCGACGAGAAGGCGGTTCCGCAAGCGCCGTCGCAGAAGACCGCTCCGACGCAGCCGTACCCGCGCGGTGACGCCACCGTCGTGCAGTCGGTTCAGCCCGACGCCTTCCGCAGCTTCGCCAAGACGCTGCCGAAGGGCACGGAGCTGACGAACGGCGGCCGGATCTTCACGCCGTACACGCCCGGCGGCACCTCCGTGTCGACGCCGAGCTCACTGGGCGGCACCAACTGGTTGCCGATGAGCTACAACCGGAAGACGAAGCTACCTCTACGTCTGCGGCACTCCAGCAGGCGCAGCTCTTCGAAGGCGGGAAGACGGCGGTCTACAAGTCCGGCAAGAGTTCTCGCCGGCAGCGCGATCGCGCCGCAGGCCACGCCCTTCCGGCACCTTCACGGCGATCGACGGCGCGACCAACCGGATCGCCTGGCAGAAGCAGTTCAGCGACTCGTGCTACAGCGGGTCGACGACCACGGCCGGCAATCTCGTCTTCGTCGGCCGCAACGACGGCCACCTCCAGGCCTACAACGCCACGAACGGCAACCGCCTCTGGAGCTTCCAGACCGGGGCCGGCGCGAACAACACCGCCAGCGTCTTCTCGCTGGACGGCAAGCAGGTCGTCGCGTTCTACGCAGCCGGCAGCGCGCTCGCCGGAAGCGCACACGGCGACGATCTCTGGCTCTTCGGGCTCGACGGGAAGCTCGGGCCGGCGAAGGCCGCCAAGCCCACGGGCGCCAAGGAGCATGTCGGTACGAAGAAGCCGCAAGGCGAACGCGTCCGCGTCATCGACGGTGCAGGTCGGAGCGACCGAGTTCCATTTCGCGCTCTCGACTCAGACGGTTCGCAAGGGCACCGTCACCTTCAAGCTCAAGAACAACGGCGGTATCCCGCACAACCTGCGCATCAACGGCAAGCAGACCCCCAACATCGACCCCGGCCAGACGACTACGCTGAAGGTCACGTTTGCCAAGCCGGGCAACTATCCGTACCTCTGCACGCTCCCAGGCCACGCCGAGGCCGGGATGAAAGGCGTGCTGAAGGTCACGTAAGCGGTTTTGGCCTCCGACGAGCGCGGCCACACCGTTGGCCGCGCTCGTCGCACGCGTGGCGGGCGAGAATGCAGCGACTTGCCCGAGCCCGTTACCACCTGAACCGCTGGATGTGCCGCACGACCTGCGCGTCATCACGTACGAGGCGATCGTCGCCGGGGCGCGCCTGCATTTTTTGCGCGAAGGCACGATCGACATGGAGCGGCTTGCGCCGGAGCTCGCCGTCAGCCGGGCCACGCTCTACCGGGCCGTCGACGGCCGCGACCGGCTGCTCGGCGACGTGCTCTGGAGCCTGGCCGAGCCGACCTACGAGCACGCGCGCCGTCAGGTCAGAGGTCGCGGCGTCGACGCGGTGCTCGAGATCTCGCACGGCTTCACAGAGTCGGTGATGACGGCGGCTCCCTTCCGCCGCTTCCTCGAGGAGGAGCCGCAGACGGCGTTGCGCGTGCTCCTGACGCCCGCGGGAGGCGTGCACGAGCGGGCGGTCACCCTGCACCGCGAGATCTTCGCCGAGGCTTTCGACGGTCGAGAGCACGAGCTCGTCGGCGACCTGGACACCTCCGCGTACCTCTACGTGCGCTTGCGCGAATCGATTCTGTACGCCGACATCATCGGCGGTCGCCAACCCGATCCGGAGGTCGCGGAGCGGGCGGTCCGGGCGCTGCTCACGTCGGGCTGAGAGCCGAGTCTCAGTTTCGTCGGTAGTGGCCGCCGACCGGCGCAGGAGCGGTGATGATTGCGTCGTCTCGAGCAAGGGGGTCCAAGTGGTCACGTGGAGAAACGCCGTTGTCGCGGCTCTCACAGTCGCCGTTGTAGTTCTCGTCACTCCGGGAGTGTCGACAGCCGAGCCCCAGGGTCCACTCGTCGAGGGGCCGATTCCGGGCGCCGTGCCCGGCGACCCCATGTCTCCTGTCCTGAGCGAGACGTACCCCTTCTTCTCCACCTGGAACGACCTCGCCGGGAACGGCTACGTGGAGGAGGAGTTCTACCTCTCGGGCCTCGCCGATGCGTACTCGACCTCCGGCACGAAGTTGGCGTCAGACGTCGCGTACCGAACGCGGCTGATCGTGCGGCGGCCGGTCTCCCAGTCTGCGTTCAACGGCACGGTCCTGGTCGAGTGGCAAAACGTCACGGCCGGCTACGACCTCGATGCGCTCTGGAACCGCCGCCACATGCGCGAGGGCTACGCCTGGGTCGGCGTGTCGGCCCAGCGCGTCGGCGTCAACCAGTTGAGCGGCTGGAGCCCGACTCGTTACGGCTCGCTCGACGTGACCGGCGGCGGCGCGTTCACCACCGACCAGTTGTCCTACGACATCTTCGCCCAGGCCGCGCAGGCGCTCCGCTCTCCGGGCGCCGTCGAAGCGCTCGGCGGTCTCGAGGTCGAGCGCCTGCTCGCCATCGGCGCGTCGCAGTCCGCGGGCCGCATGACGACCTACTACAACGTCGTCCTCCCACAGGAGCAGCCCGTCTTCGACGGCTACGCGTTCATCGTCGGCACCGCGCCGACCCGGGTCGGCACCGAGCCGATCATCCAGGTTCTGTCGGAGACCGACGTGACGAACCCGGCGACCCGTCGGCCCGACGACGATGTCTTCCGCCGCTGGGAGGTCGCGGGCGCGGCCCATTCCGGCTGGGAGGGGCAGGAGTACCGGCGGCCGCTCTCGATCCGCGACTTCGGCGCCGCGCCGGTGTACGAGTGCACGAACCCACCGTTCAGCCGCGTCCTGCTCAGCCAGCCCATCGAGTCCGCGTACGAGCATCTCGCGCGCTGGGTGGACGGCGGGGCAGCCCCGCCGCACGCGCCCTACCTCGCGTTCGACGGCACGACCAAGGTGCGCAACGAGCTCGGCCTGGCGCAGGGGGGCATCCAGCTCTCGCAGGTCGCTGTGCCGACCGCGCTCAACACGGGCTCGAACTCGGGCCCGTCGTTCTGCGTCCTCTTCGGCACGCACCGGCCGTTCAGCGACGAGCAGCTGGACGCGCTCTATCGCAACCACGGCCAGTACGTCAGCGCCGTCACGCAGTCGGATTCGGCCAACGTCCAGGCCGGGTTCCTCTCGCGGGCCGACGCGCAGGAAAACCAGCGTGAGGCGGCTGGTTCGAGCGTCGGCAAGTAGCCAGGCGCGGCGCTCTTCGCCGAGCGCGTCGCCCTAGTCGCCGAAGTGAGCTCGCTTGAGGCACGCTGCGGACCCGCAGCAGAAGTGACCGTTGATCAGTCGCAACCCAGCGAGAGTTCGTCTACAGAACGTGCACATCAGCTCCTCCTGATGAATCGCTTCGTTCGCCCTCGACGATCGTCGGTGGAGCGTCCGTTGTCATCGCCGCCAGCCTCCAGCTAGGCGCCCGGCTGGCCTAGCTTCGGACGTTCCTGCTAGCGGCCGGACCGCCTCGGCTGATCGACCGACCGCCGTCGACCGTCGCATCGACCGGTCAGCCGGTGTCGGCGCGCGTCGGTCGGCTGCGATGGTGGACGGGAAAGCCGAATGCCTCGGCCCAAGTCGCTGCGCGAGCCGAACACGAAGGAGACCTGGACCAGATGAGCGGAGTCGAACCCGAGACGAGCCCAGCGCGGCCGGCCTCGCACCAGCGCCTCTCCACCGGCTGGCTCGCCGCCTTCGAGCGCGCCTGCGCAACACATCCGTGGCGCGTCGTCGCGGCCTGGGTGGGCATCTTCGCCGTGCTCGTGGTCCTCGTCGCGACGGTCGGCGGCAGCCTGCGCGACCAGTTCACGATCCCGGGATCCGATTCTCAGCGCGGAACCGACCTGATCGACTCGCAGTTCGCCTCGCAGCAGGGGAGCATCCTGAACATCGTGTTCGCCGTCCCCACAGGCGAACGGCTCGATACGCCGGCGCGGCGCACAGCGATCGAAAAGTCGGTCGCGAGCCTGAGGACGGCCGAGTTCAAGCCGACCGCCGGCGGCGCAGGCGTCGAGAGCGTGGGCGACCCGTTCAGCAAGAGCACCTTCGCCAAGAACGGGCGCATCGCGTACGCGGAGGCGCAGTTCGACCGTCAGATCTACACCAAGGACCGGGACGCGGTCGTCGCCGTCGAGGACGCCGTCCGCTCGGACGTCGCGCCCGCCGGCGTGACCGTCGAATACAACGGCGAGGCGGAGGCCGCGCCGATCAAGCAGGGCCCGCAGGAGGGGCTCGGCCTGCTTGCGGCGCTGATCGTGCTGCTCGTCGTCTTCCGAACGTTCACGGCGATGGTGATCCCGATCGCGCTGGCCGTCACCGCGCTCTTGGCGGCGTTCCTGCTCCTCTTCACCCTTGCCGGCCTGACCGACTTCAACACGATCACGCCGCTTCTGGTCTCGATGATCGGGCTGGGCGTCGGCATCGACTACTCGCTCTTCATCGTCACTCGGTTCCGGCAGCTGCTCCACGACGGGCTCTTGCCGCGCGACGCGGCGGCCGAAGCCGGCGCTTCTGCGGGACGCGCGGTGCTCTTCGCAGGGACGACTGTCGCGATCTCGGTCACCGGCCTCGCGTTCTTCGGCCTGGACTTCGTCACGAAGCTCGGGATCGGCAGCGCCCTGGGCGTCCTGACGACGGTCAGCATCGCGACCTCGCTGCTACCGGCCGTCCTCTCGAAGCTCGGTCACAGGGTCGACAGGCTGAAGGTCCCGTTCCTCCCCGCCGTCGACGAGTCCGAGGCTGCGCGGGAGCGGACGCTCGTTGCGCGGTGGGGCCGTTTCGTCACGCGGAACGCGCGCATCGTGTTCCCGGTCGTCGCGCTCGTGGTCGTGGGGCTCGGAGCGACCTCGATGTTCGTGCGACTCGGCGCCTCCGACCAGGGCACCGCGCCCAAGAAGGAGACCGCCCGCCGGGCCTACGACCTCCTGGCGGAGGGCTTCGGCCCGGGCTTCAACGGGCCGATCCCGATCGTCGTTGACCTCAACGGCGACCGGCAGGCGCCGGAGCGGATCCGAGAGCGCCTCGAGGGCTTCCCGGACGTCGCATCGGTTCGAGAGCCCTTGTTCAACAAGGCGAGGACGGTCGCGATCGTCTACGTGACCCCGGACTCTGCCCCACAGGACAGCGCCACGGACACACTCGTCGACCGGCTGCGCAACGAGGTCGTCCCGGCCGCAACCGCGGGCGGCGACGCGGCCGCCTACGTGACCGGCGCGACCGCTGCGTTCAAGGACATCGCCGATCGCATCATCCAGCGGCTCCCGTTCTTCCTGCTCTACGTCATCGGCGTCACGTTCATCCTGCTCGCGATGGCGTTCCGGTCGATCGTGATCTCGCTCACGGCGGCCGTCACGACGCTCCTCTCCGGGTTCGTGGGCTTCGGCGTGCTCACCCTGGTCTTCCAGAAGGGCTACCTGCTGGGCCTGACCGGCCTCGACCGCACAGGCCCGATCGAGACCTTCGTGCCGCCGATCGCCTTCGCGATCCTCTTCGGCCTCTCGATGGACTACATGGTGTTCCTCATGAGCCGCATCCGCGAGGAGCACGTCAACGGGCTGCGCACCCGAGAGGCGATCGAGCACGGCATGGCCGCGGTGGGGCGGGTCGTGGTCGCGGCGTCGATCATCATGGCCACGGTCTTCTCGGCCTTCGTGCTTACGCCGGACCGCATCACGAAGGAGTTCGGCGTCCTCCTCTCCGTCGCGATCCTGACCGATGCGCTGGTCGTGCGCATGACGCTCGTACCCGCCCTCTTCACGCTGCTGGGCGAGAAGACGTGGTACATGCCGCGCTGGCTCGACCGGCTGCTGCCGGACCTCACGATCGAGCCGCCGCACGACGGCAAGGTGCGGCGTCCGGCCGCCGGCCGCCCACGCCGGCCCGAGCCGGATCCCAGCGAGGCCTGACGGCCTCGCGATGCACTGGGGGACCCTCGCGACCTAGGACTTGCGCGCCGTCGTAATACTCAGTATAGTACTGAGTATGACGAGCAGCAGGAACCGGCCGTGAGCGTTCCACACGCCCTCCTGGCCCTGCTGAGCGAGGGGCCGAAATACGGCTTGCGGCTGCAGAACGAGTTCGAGTCGCGGACGGGTGAGGTCTGGCCGCTCAACGTCGGGCAGGTGTATACGACGCTCCAGCGGCTCGAACGGGACGGGCTCGTCGAGAGCGACGACGAGGAAGGCGAACGCTCGCAGAAGCGGTACAGGATCACGTCCGCCGGCGACCGCGCCCTGGCCGAGTGGCTTCGCACCCCGCCCGACCTCGTGCCTCCGCCGCGTGACGAGCTCGTGATCAAGGTGCTCGTCGCCCTGCAGGTGCCCGGCACCGACGTCCACGAGATCTTGCAGGTGCACCGCCGGCACGTGATCGAAACCATGCAGCGCTACACCCAGGTCAAGGCTGCGGCAGACGAGGGTGACACCGCGTTGGCGCTTGTCGCCGACGCCGAGCTCTTCCGACTCGAAGCAATCGTCCGCTGGCTGGATGCCGCCGACGTCCGCTTGAAGCAGCGACCGCCGGTCGCCCCCGCCGTGGTCGCGGACCTGCCCCCCGAAACAACTCGCGCGATGGAGGTCTCGCAATGACGAGCGCACTCGAACTGCGCCAGGTATCGAAGACGTACGGCTCCGGCCCCAGCGAGGTGCATGCGCTCGTCGGTGTCGACCTCACGGTCGATCCGGGGGAGCTGGTGGCGATCATGGGGCCGAGCGGTTCAGGCAAGAGCACGCTCCTGACGATCGCCGGCAGCCTCGAGCAGCCGACCAGCGGCCAGGTGTTCGTGGGCGGTGTCGAGCTCTCGAGCGTCTCGCGCGCCGACCAGGCGAAGATGCGCCGCCGCTCGATCGGGTACGTCTTCCAGGACTTCAACCTGCTCCCGGGGCTCACGGGCGTCGAAAACGTCACGCTGCCCCTCGAGCTCGACGGCGTCCGTGCGAAGGCTGCACGTGCGACGGGGATGAAGGCGCTCGAGGAGCTCGCCGTCGCGGACCGTGCCGAGCGCTACCCGGACGAGCTCTCGGGTGGCGAGCGCCAGCGGGTTGCGATCGCTCGAGCGATCGTCGGCGAGCGGGGGTTGCTCCTCGCCGACGAGCCGACCGGCGCACTTGACTCGGTGAACGGAGAGGCCGTCATGCGCCTGTTGCGCGCCGCCACGAAACGCGGAGTGGGGGGCGTCGTCGTGACCCACGAGGCGCAACTGGCGTCCTGGGCCGACCGCGTCGTGTTCTTGCGCGACGGCCAGGTCGTCGACCAGACCGTCGCGCCTCCCGGCCCGGAGTCGCTCCTCGCGGCAGGTGAACGGCGATGACGACGCTCGCTCACCGCTCGGCGCTGCGAGGGCCGAGGAACGGCGGCGTTGCCGCCCGTCGCGCGCTTGTCCGGTGGTCCTGGCGCATGTTCCGCCGCGAGTGGCGCCAGCAAGTCCTGGTGACCGCTCTGCTCGTCGTCGCCGTTGCGGCCGCGATCGGCAGCATCACGATCGTGTACAACACGGGCCCCGCCCCGGCCAACGAGTCGGAGTTCGGCTCGGCCAATCACCTCCTCGAGTTCGACGGCAGCGATCCGGGGAGGCTCGCGGCGGGTCTCGCCTCGGCCGAGGAGTCGTTCGGGACGACGGACGTCATCGGCCACCGCTCGGTCGCTGTCCCCGGCAGCGTCGAGAAGCTGGACATCCGCGCGCAAGATCCGCACGGAGCCTACGGCAGTGTCCTCCTCGCGCTCCGGCAGGGCACCTACCCCTCTGGCCCCGACCAGGTCGCGATCACCGACGGCGTTGCCGAGCTCATGCGGCTCGAGATCGGATCGACCCTGGCGCTCGACGGTGCTCGGCGGACCGTCGTCGGCATCGTCGAGAACCCACGCAAGCTGAGCGACGAGTTCGCCCTCGTCGCCCCCTCAGTCGCGGGGCCGCCGCAGTACGTCACGCTCCTGGTCGACTCCGACGACGCCTCGACCGAGGCCTTCCTGCAATCCCTGGGTGACCCATCGGCCCTCACGGGTGCTCGGAACGAGGGCAACGACCAGGCGGCGGCGGACACGTTGGCGATGTTCTCTGTGGCCACCGTCTTCCTCCTCCTGGCCTCGCTGGTCGCAGCCGCGGGGTTCGCCGTCGTCGCGCAGCGTCGGCTCCGACAGCTCGGCATGCTCGCCGCCGTCGGCGCGACGCAGAAGCACCTGCGCCTCGTACTGCTGACCAACGGCGCGGTGGTCGGGGCGATCGCCGCAGTCATCGGGACGATCACGGGTCTCGCGCTCTGGGTCGTCTTCGCGCCCACGCTCGAGTCAGCGACCGACCATCGCATCGACAGGCTCAGCCTTCCGTGGGGTTTGCTCGCGGCTGTCGTGCTCGTAGCGGCTCTCGGAGCAACCGCCGCCGCCTGGTGGCCGGGTCGGGCGGCCGCCCGTCTCCCCGTCATGCTTGCGCTCTCCGGGCGGCCGCCCAAGCCGAGGCCGGCACGCCGCTCGGCGATCGCAGCAGCAGCGCTGATCGCGGTCGGCATCGGCAGTCTCGCACTGTCCAACCGAGAGAGTCCGCCGCTCATCATCGGAGGGATCGTGGCGACGATTGTCGGCACCCTGCTCCTAGGCCCGCTGGCGATCCGCACCTTCTCGGGCTTCGCCGGGCGCGTCTCGATCGCGCCGAGACTGGCGCTGCGAGACCTCGCCCGTTATCAGGCCCGTTCCGGCGCAGCACTCGCCGCCATCACCCTCGCACTCGGCATCGCGGCGGCGGTCGTCGTCACCGCCTCGGCCGAGGAAGCGAGATCGGCGGGTAAGCCGCCCAACCTGTCCAGCCGTCAGATCCGTCTCTACATGGGGCCGAGCGAGGCTCGGGAGCTCAGCCCGATCCTGACCTCGGCACAGGTCGAGCAGCTCGCCGCGCGCGTCCGGCGGCTCGCCGCCCAGCTCGACGGCGCAAGCGTGCTCACCCTCCACAGCGCCTTGCAACCCGGCACGCGGTCACAAGTCTTCGGCGGCACTCGAGCGCTCTTCCCCGCCGTCCTCACGCGTCGATTCGACAGCGGCGGCGGACGGACGTTCTACACGCACGTATCGCAGCTCTACGTCGCCACGCCCGCTGTGCTCAGGCACCTGCAAATCGACCCCGACGCGATTGCTCCAAAAACCGACTTCCTGGCCGATCCGGCCGTCCCGACCGACGGGCTCGTCATCCCGAGCATGAACGGTCGGGAGGAGTTTGCCGTCGAGAACGTCCAGAGGATCGAACTCGACCGGTACCTCTTCGGCTCTGCCGGGGATGATTCCGAAAAGCCGCCGTCGTTCATCACCCTCAACGCCCTTCGCCGCCACGGCTGGAAGCAGCTTCCGGCCGGCTGGCTCGTCGAGTCGAGCCGCCCCCTGACGAACGACCAGATTGCGCGCGCCCGCGATGTCGCCGCCGGCGGCGGCCTCACGATCGAGGTCCAGCGGGAGGGCGCCTCCCTCGCGACGGCCAAGGCCATCGCGACCGCGGCGGGCGCTCTCCTGGCGCTCGCCATCCTTGCGATGACGGTCGGCCTGATCCGCAGCGAGAGCGCCGGTGACCTCCGCACGCTGACCGCGACCGGAGCCACCTCCGGCATCCGTCGCACGCTCACCGCCGCCACCGCGGGCGCACTCGCCCTGCTGGGCGCGCTTCTCGGCGTCGCCGGCGCCTACGTCCTCCTCGCCGGGATGTACTACGACGACCTCGGCTACCTCAGTCACCCGCCGGTCGTCTACCTCGCCCTCGCCGTGATCGGCCTGCCGCTGGCCGCAGCTGCGGCCGGCTGGCTCTTCGCCGGCCGCGAGCCGCCCGCCATCGCCAGGCCGGTCATCGAATGACCCTTCAAACCGCTGCTCAGCGTCGTGCGAACATCGGGCGATGGCTCCCGGTTACCGCTTCCTCGACCGCTGGGTCGTGCCCGCTCCGATCGAGCGCGTCTACGACGCGATCGGCGACGTCCTCGCGTACGAGCGCTGGTGGACCGACTTCGTCCTCCGCGCGCAGGGCGACGAGGGGCCGCCGGCTCCGGGAAAGCGGAGCGAGCTAACGGTGAAGGCGTACCTGCCCTACAAGGTCAACTTTGGCCTCGAAGTGGTCAAGGCCGAGCGGCCGCGGCGCATCCTCTCGCGCCTTTCGAACGACTTCGACGGCAGCGGCGAATGGGTTCTGGAGGAGACCGCCGACGGGACAGTGGCGACGCTCGACTGGCGCCCGTCCGTGAATCACGCGCTGATCCGGTACCTGACGCCTGCGCTGCGCCCGCTCTTCCGCTCGAATCACAGCTGGGCCATGCGTCACGGCGAGCGCCAGGTACGTGAATACCTCGGAGCGGCGTAGTCGACACGGCGACCGCCCACCGTTCCACCTGGCTTTCGCGCGGCTCGCGCCGGGCTAGTGGCCGGTGGACAAGCGCTTATAGTCCCGCACCGACCCGCTGTTGGCCACGCGGTGCCGGCGCAGACTGGCGCCGTGGCCCTGGGTCCAGAGCGGCCGGCTCATGAACCAGATCAGGCTCAGCGAAAAGGCGATGAACGCCCACAGCAGCGCACTCATCACGACTGCGCCGCCGGCGATCACCCACACGATCATCGCTGCGCTCCAGAACAGGATCGCCCAGGTCATCTTGCGCCAATGAAGGAACCTCGTCATCTCACACCCGCCTTCGAATCGTTGAGAACTTCACGTCGCTCTTCCGTGCACTCAGGCCCGGTTGGGGAGTCGAGGAGGAGGTGCCATGAAGCCTCGGCGGCTGCCGCGTTAGGTCTTGCGCGCCCGCCTACTCTAGCACGAATTTGTGCTACATGTTACAAATCAGTCGACGGACCGCGCTACCCGCCCTCAAGACGACTCCGGCGGGACGGATCGGCGGCCCCGTACCGTCCACCGGGCGAACTGTGTTAGATGCCGCCTATGGCGCAGCCGCAGCAGCCGCGGGCTTCAGAGCACACCGACGCCGCAGACGAAGCGCCTCCAGTTCCGACTTCGTCGTCCGATCTCGATCAGACGCGGCGTACGTCGATGGCTGCGGAGCGCACCTGGCTGGCGTGGTGGCGCACCGCGCTGGGCGCCAGCGCCGGGGCGCTCGCTGTGGGCCGGTTCGCCCCGGAACTGCTCGACGTCGCAGCGTGGCCGTACATTCTGCTCGGCTGCGGCTACGCGTCTCTCGCGGTCGGGTTGTTGATCGTCGGCGCACTACGCCAGCGCGAGTGGGAACATGCGTTGCGAACCGGCGGCCACGCACCGCTGCGGTTCTTCACCGTCGGCTTGTTCACCGTCGGCGGCGTCGCGCTCGCCGTCATGACCGTCGTGCTCGTGATCGCTCAGACCTGATGCCTGGACACATGGCCAACACGCGAGTGGTCCCGGCCCTCGAAACGGCCGCGTGGCGAATGATGGAGCGTACCGGGATCGAACCGGTGACCTCCGGCTTGCAAAGCCGGCGCTCTCCCAGCTGAGCTAACGCCCCGTGCGGGCCAAGGGTACCGGGCTACAGGCCGAGCGTCTCGAGCCGGGCGAGGATCTCGCGGTCGCTCGAGGTGACGAAGCGGGCGTCCTCGACGAAGGAGCGCGCTCTGGCGAGGGCGAGCTCGTCGGTGGGATCGCCGACCGCGACGACGGGTAGGCCGCGGGCGAAGCCGATGGGCAACGTCTTGAACAGCCGTGCGGTCGCGGTGGGCAGCAGGCGGAGGGCGGCCGGGTCGAGATCGAGGCCCGAGAGGTCGAGGTACGGCATCCCGCGCTGCTCTCCGAGCAGCCGTACGAGGTCGTCGCGGGAGACGTACTGCTGCTCGAGCAGGACTTCACCGAGCCGCCTTCGCCGGTCGGCCGCCTGCTCCAGCGCACGCACGAGGTCGCGCTCGGTGACGAGCCCGGCTTCGACGACGAGTTCCCCCAGCGGCTCGGAGCGCGGCTGCAGCTCGGGAAGCATGAGCAGCGCATCGCCGCTCCGCGCGAGCTGCAAGCGCGCGCGGAGGCCCGCGCCGAACTCGAGACGCGGAAACTCCTCTTCGTATGCGAAGGCACTCATTCGATCACCCGCCGCAGGGACTCCACCGTGGACTGAGGGTAGGCCGCAGCGCCGTGCGCAACGTCCCCTAGTCGGGTGACCGCTGTTACGAGCGCAGCTAGGGCAGCCGCGGAGACCAGACGGCTGAGATTGCACCCGCCAGGAGGAGGAGCAGCGCGCCCGCCGCGACGAACCAGGACGTGACTTCGCTCTCTCCAGGCCTGCGGCCGAGGCTCGAGCCCAGCTGCTCGTAGGCGGCGTTGAGGGCGTTTGCGTCCTGCGCCTCGGAGAACTTGCCGCCGGTCATGTCCGCGATCTCGCGCATCGTCACTGGATCGGGCGGGACCGGGATCTCGCGCTCGCCGAAGCCGGGCGGCGTGCTCGGGGCGCCGGGAGTGCCGGGCATTCCGAAGCCGGGGCCGAAGTCGCCGCGCAGCACCCCCTGCGGGGTTCCGAGTGCGATCGTGTAGACGGGGATGCCGGCGTCGACGGCGCGCTGCGCGCCTTCGAATGGCTCCAGCCGGCCGCGCGTCTGGGAGCCGTCCGAGAGGAAGAGGATCGAGACCAGCTTGTTCTTCTCCTTCGCCGCCTGGGCGTAGTACGCGATCGTCTGGCCCGGGCCCTTGTCCTCGCCGAGCTCGGGTACGGCCTGCTGCCCGAGCTCGACGGCGGACGCCAATGCGTCGCCGATCGCCGTGCCGCCGAAGCCCTCGAACAGCCCGATCTCGCCGACCGACTCGCGCACGATGCCGTGGTCTCGCGTGGGCGGCGCGGCCACCTGTGCCTCGCCGGAGAAGACGACGAGCCCGATCCGCAGCCGGTCAGGCGCCCTGCCGATGAACGTACGCAGCGCGTCCTTCGCCGCTTCGAGCCGGGTTGGCTTCACGTCGCGCGCCTGCATCGAGAGCGAGTCGTCGATCACGAGGATGACGGTGGCGCGCTCCTCCGGCACGAGGGTGTTGTGCTTGGGCCGCGCGATCGCGGCGCACAGCGCCGCAAGGGCGAGCAGGCAGACGACGGGCGCGACATAGCGGCGCCACCTCGATCCGCCGGCCACAGCGGCGAGCACCTCGAGGTTCGTGAAGCGCACCGCGTAGCGCTGCCGCCGTCGCTCTGTAAGCAGGTAGAGCCCGACGGCGAGCGGCACGGCGAGGAGCGCGAGCAGGAACCAGGGCTGGGCGAAGCTCATCGCGCCCTCGAGCAGACGGCGTGTACCTGGACGACCGCGCGGACGGCCGCGACTTCCGCGTCGGCGTCGACCATGACCGCGACGCGGTTGCCCGTGATCGACCGGCGCCCGCTCACGCTCTCGACCAGGCTCGCGCTCGGCGGCGTCCTGGTGAAGAAGCCGAACGCGTGTGAGCCGGCCACCAGCCGCTCACGGCCGGTGCACGCGATCGCCTCGGCGCGCCGGCCCGGGCGCACGCGCACCTCGCGCACGCGGCGGATCGTCGGCTGGCCGGGCGGGAAGACCTTGCGCGCGGTCGGAAGGCGTCCGCCGCCGCCGGCGGGCATGCAACCGACGTGCGGCCTGAAGCTCGGCGCCCGGGCCGTCGCGCCGACGTAGCTGGCGTAGAACACCACCGCCCGGGAGGTGGAGACGCCGGGGTTGATCGGCGCGCCGATCCGGCCGAGGAAGCCGACGTCGATCGCGCGGTCGCTCAACTGGGCGTCGAGGCCGCCGGCGACGTAGCCGCGCGGGCAGAGGATCCTGTACTCGACCTGCGGCCGCGGGACGGTCGTCCCTGTGGGCACGACGACCCAGGGGCCGTGGATCGGGACGCACTGCTGCAGCCCGTTGCACTCGTCGGTGGCCATGGCCGTGCCCGGAGCAGCGCTCCAGGCGGCGGCGACGGCGGCGAGGACCAGCAGGCGCTTCACGGCACCCTCCGGAACCACAACGCCGACAGGAGCCCGCCGGTCAGGAGCAGGGCGGCGGAGCCGCCCGCGAAGACGTCCGTGACCTCGCGCCGCTTGTCGCGGTGGCCGAGCCGCGACCCGAGCTCCTCGTAGACCTTCTTCAGGCCCTCGTCGTCGGTGGCGGTGAAGAACTCTCCGCCCGAGGTCTTGGCGATCTGCTCGAGGACGGCGGGGTCGGGCGGCACCTGGATGCGCTGCTTCAGGCCGCCGGTGAGCTCCTCCTCGACGACGCCGTTCGGCGTGCCGAGGACGACCGTGTAGATCGGCACCTTCAGCGACTTCGCCTTCTCGGCGGCCTTCTTCGGGTCGTTGGTGCCGCCGTCCGGCGCCCCGTCCGAGATCAGCAGCACGGCGCGCGGCGGCCGCGAGCCGTCGTCGGCCCGCTGCTCGCGCCCGAGCTCGGCAGAGACCGCGACCGCGTCCCCGATCGCAGTGCCCTCGCCCGGCTTCAGCGAGTCGATGGACGTCTCCACGAGTGAGCGGTCCTCGGTCGGCGGGATGGCGACCTCGGCCCGCGACGCGAACGAGACCACGCCGACGCGGAACTTCTCCGGCACCTTGGCGAGGAAGGCCTTCGCGGCGGCCTTTGCCGCCTCGAGGCGCGTGGGCTCGACGTCCTCGGCCTTCATCGAGCGCGAGACGTCGATCGCGAGCACGACGGTCGCCTCCTCGCGCGGGACGCTCACCACTGCGTGCGGCCGCGCGACGCCGACGATCATCGCCGTGAGCGCGACGAGCAGGATCGCCAGCGGCAGGTAGCGCAGCTTGCCGGGGGCGCGGTCGATCACGTTCGGCAGGAGCGCGGTGTTGCCCCAGCGCTCGGCGAACTGCGTGCGGTGTCGCGCCCGGGCGTAGTAGAAGGCCACGATCAGCGGGATCACGACCAGGGCGGCCAGGGCCAGCGGTCGCTCGAAGCTCACCTGGTTCCCCGCTTGAGGAAGGTGGCGAGCGGCCGCAGCCAGTCGCCCGCGGTCGTGAGCACGTGATGGCGCACGCCGAGGGCACCGAGCTCGCGGGCGAGAGCGCTCCGCTCCTCGGCCGCGGCGGTCGCAAAGCGTGTCCGCAGCTTCTGGCTGCGCGTGTTCACCCGCAGGAGTTTGCCGGTCTCGGGGTCGACGAGCCAGAGGTCGCCCACGTTGGGTAGTTCCTGCTCGCGCGGATCGCGGATCTCGACGGCGAGCACGTCGTGGCGGCCCGCCAGCTCGAGCAGCGCGCGGCGCCAGTCCCGCGGGCCGCGGAAGTCGGACACCACCACCATCAGCGCGCGCTGGCGGGCCAGTGCCCCGGCGCGCGTGAGTGCGTCGCCGAGCGAGGTCGCGCCCACGCGATCCTCGGGTGGCTCCGAGCGGAGCGCCCCCAGCAGGCCGATCAGGCCGAGCCGGCCCTGCCTCGGCGGGAGCTGACGCGGCCGGTCGTCGCCGAAGGTGACGACGCCGAGGCGGTTGCCGCGGCGGGTCGCCACGTGGCCGAGCGCGATCGCGACGCCTTCCGCAACGTCGGCCTTGCGCCGGTCGGCGGTTCCGAATTGCATCGACGGCGAGGTGTCGAGCACGAGCCAGGTGACGAGGACGCGCTCGGCGAGGTGCTCGCGAACGTGCGGCTCGCCGGTCCGCGCGGTGACGTTCCAGTCGATGCTGCGCACGTCGTCGCCCGGCACGTAAGGGCGGATCTGCGCGAGCTCGGTGCCGTCGCCGTGGACGTGCGCGCGGTAGTCGCCCGCGAGCAGGCCCTCCATCCTCCGGCCGATGTCGACGTCGAGTGCCCGAAGCAGCGCCTCGGGCATCGGCCCCGGCCCCGGCCGGTCCGGGCTGGTCTCCCGGCGCAGGACGTCGAACGGCATCAGGCCGCGGTCGCCCCGGCGCGGGTCAGGTCGATCTGCGGGACGGGCACGGCGCCGAGCACGGCGTCGAGGATCGTCTCGGGGCTCACCTCCTCGGCGAGCGCCTGGTAGGTGAGGACGAGCCGGTGCCGCAGCGCGTCCTTCGCGAGCGCCACGAGGTCGTCGGCGAGCACGTACTCGCGCCCGCGGACGAGCGCGAGCGCCCGGCCGGCCTGGACGAGGCTGATCGGGCCGCGCGGGCTGGAGCCGAACGCGATGTAGGGTGCCAGGTCGGCGAGACCGTGGGCGCCCGGCTCGCGCGTCGCCGTCGCCAGAGCCACCGCGTAGCTGACGAGTGCGGGATCGACGTAGATGTCGAAGACCGCGCGCTGCAGGCCGCGCAGGTCATCGAGCGCCAGCGCCTCGCGCAGCTCGGGCGGAGGGACGAGCTGGCGCTGCACGATCGTCAGCTCCTCGTCGTGCTCGGGGTAGCCGATCACGATCTTGAGCATGAAGCGGTCGATCTGCGCCTCCGGCAGCGGGTAGGTGCCCTCGGACTCGATCGGGTTCTGCGTCGCCATCACGAGGAACGGGTCGGGGACCGGATGTGTCTCGTGCCCGATCGTCACCTGGTGCTCCTGCATCACCTCGAGCAGGGCCGACTGCACCTTCGCCGGCGCGCGGTTGATCTCGTCGGCGAGCAGGAAGTTGCAGAAGACGGGGCCGAGCTCGGTGTCGAACTGGCCGTCGCCGGCGCGGTAGACACGCGTCCCGACGAGGTCGGACGGGACGAGGTCCGGCGTGAACTGGATGCGCGAGAACGAGCCGCCGAGAACGCCGGCGGTCGTCTTGATGGTCAGCGTCTTCGCGAGGCCGGGGACGCCTTCGATCAGCAGGTGGCCCTGCGCGAGCAGGCAGACGAGCACCCGCTCGAGCATTGCGTCCTGGCCGGCGATGACACGCCTGATCTCGAAGAGCGCCTGCTCGAGGCGCTCCTTGGCCTCGGCGGGCGTCGGGACGGAAGGTTCAACGGGCTTCTCGGGCACCGGGAGGCTCCTTTTCTGGTGGCTCGTGCCGGGATAGGGAAGCACGCGGCCCTAAGTGTTTGCTGAGAAAGGGGTTAGCCGCCGGTTGCCGCATAGGGTCCGCCGATGCGCTGGGAC
Organism: uncultured Actinomycetes bacterium; assembly: GCA_963738205.1. Classification (GTDB taxonomy): domain Bacteria; phylum Actinomycetota; class Thermoleophilia; order Gaiellales; family Gaiellaceae; genus DATFQE01. The sequence continues at coordinate 1,173,763 of CAVTVQ010000006.1, read as the reverse complement.
GCACCCGACTTCCTCGCCGAGGCCGAGAGTTGGATCCGCGCGGAGGCGCCCGCCGCGATCACCGGGCCGCTCGAGCAGACTCACCTCCAGCCGTGGTCGACGGTGCTCCGCGTGCCCACGGACGACGGCGTGTTGTGGTTCAAGGCGAACGCCCCGGTCCACCGCTTCGAGGCCCGGCTGACCGAGCGGCTCGTCGCGGTGGCTCCCGATCGGGTGGTCGAACTGGTTGCGACCCATCCCGAGCGGGACTGGCTGCTGATGCGCAATGCGGGCACGCGCTTGCGGGACGTCGACGCTTCGGTCGCTCAGCTCCGCCACTGGGAGGCGCTGCTGCCGCTGTACGCGGAACTGCAGCAGTCCCTTGCCTCCAGCGAAGATGATCTGGTCGCGCTCGGAGTGCCCGACCACCGGCTCCGACGGCTGCCTTCGCTCCTCCAGAAGGTGCTCGACGACGAGGAAATCCTGCTCGTCGGCCAGGAGGACGGCGTCACCGCCGAGGAGCTGGAGCGGCTCCACGGCTTCGTGCCGGAGACCGAGGCGTTGTGCTCCGAGCTGGCCGCGTTCGGCATCCCCGAGACGCTCCAGCACGACGACTTCCACGACGGCCAGGTGTACGTTCGCGACGGGCGTTACCGCTTCCTCGACTGGGGAGACAGCTGCGTGTCGCACCCGTTCCACACGATGGTCGTGACGATCCGCGCCTTCGCGTACAAGCACGGCCTCGAGCCCGGCGGCGTCGAAGTGCTCCGGCTCCGGGACGCATACCTGGAGCCGTTCGGCCCGGACCGCGAGCCCGCCTTCGACCTCGCCTACCGAACGGGCACGCTGGCGCGTTCGCTCGCCTGGTACCGGTACGTGGTGGAAGGCACCGGCCTGGAGTACAACGACCCGGTCGCCTACGGGCTGAAGATGTTCTTGGCGGGCGGGCCGATCGGCAGCTGGGAGCCGCCTAGCGCACCCTGATCGAGATCTGCGGCCGCGCAGCGGGGCTCAGCCAGCGGAGCACCTGACGGAGCTGGGCGACCGGCAGGCTGATGCAGCCGTTCGTCGACCTCCCGGTGGTGGCGTGCAGGAAGATCCCCGAGCCCTTGCCCGGCACGACCGGGCGCATGTTGAACTCGACGACGGCGAGGTGGCGATACGCGGTCGTCGCCTCCCAGAGCCGCTCGCCCTTGACGCGGAACGGCGGGGGTGAGCCGCACGGGACGTGACGGAACGCGTTGTAGCTGGGCGAGCGCGGATCCTCGACCCAGTAGTCCCCGCAGACGATCCGGCGGTAACGGAAGCGCACGCCCGGGTCGGGCGCGATGCCGTACATGACGCGTCCGATCGGGAAGGTGCCGATCGGGGTCGTGCCGTCGCCCTCCCTGCGGTTCGCCGAGAGGCCGTTGCGGCCCACTCGGGCGGTCCACGGCCCGCCCGCAGCGAGCCAGCAGTCGCCGTCGCGGCGCCAGAGCCGGAGGTTGGCGTACGTCGAGGACGTGCTCGACGCCTCGACTGAGATCAGCTGGGCTGCGCTGCCGGTGGCCGGGCGGCAGGCCGAAGGCTCGGCGTCGGCGGTCGGTGGGACCGCCAGCAGGAACAACGCTGCAATCAAGGCGGGTGCGACCACCGTGGCAGATTACGGGCTGATGGCGTGCCTCTTGACCGTGGTCGTCCTGCTCGGCGTCCTCGCGGTGCCGGCTTCGGCGGCCGCGCCCCCGGGGTTCGTCGGCACGGTGCACGGAGTCACCCGCGCCGACCTACCGCATTCGTGGCGCCCGGGGTGCCCGGTCGGTCCGGCGCAGCTCCGTCTCCTGCGGCTTACGTACTGGGGCTTCGACGGCAGGCAGCACGTCGGCGTCCTGGTCGTTCGCGACCGCGTGGCTCCTGACGTGGTGGCCGTCTTCCGCCGCCTCTACGCCGCCCGCTTCCCGATCCGCAAGCTGAGGAAGGTCGACGCCTATCGCGGCAGCGACGACGCCTCGATGGCGGCCGACAACACGTCGGCCTTCAACTGCCGCTTCGTCGGCGGCACGCGTCGCTGGTCGCAGCACGCCTACGGCGAGGCAATCGACGTCAACCCGGTGGAGAACCCCTACGTGCAGGGCTCCCGTGTGAGCCCGCCGGCCGGAAGGCGGTATCTCGACCGCTCGCGACGACGCGCCGGCATGGCGGTGTCGGGCGGGCCGCTGGTGCGGGCGTTCGCCGTCGTGGGCTGGCAGTGGGGCGGGCGCTGGGCGGCGGCGCCCGACTACCAGCACTTCTCGACGACGGGCCGTTGAGGCGAGACCTACGCGGCGCGCTCGAGCCGCTCTTCGGCTCGGGCCCGCTTGCGGATGTCCTCCCGAGGTCCGAACCGGAGCTCCGCGCGGACCGCGCGCTGCTCGTCCCAGAGAGCGTCGATTCGAGCGTTGATGTCCTTCAACTCGGCTGCGAGCGCGGAGTCATGGCCCTTCGAGAGGGCGCGATAGAGGTCGGCGCGGCGCTCGCTGGCGCGCTCGATCTCCGCACGGATTTCATCGATTGTTCGCATGCCTAGTCAAACGAATGTCCGGGGTCGTTCATTCCCCCCAGGGCCCGAAGAAGAAGAGCAGGATCACGGCCGCGCCGACGACCGCTGCCGCGATCGCCAGCACCTCGAGGAACGTCGTCATTCGTAGCCCAGCTCGGAGATCCGGTCCTCCTCGATCCCGAAGTAGTGGCCGAGCTCGTGCAGGACGGTGATGCGGATTTCCCGCTCGAGCGTCGCCGGATCGTGTCCGAACTCGTCCTCCAACGGGAGGCGGTAGATCGAGATCTTGTCGGGCAGCCCGCCGACGGTGAACGACGTGCGCTCCGGCAGCGGGGTACCCGAGTAGAGCCCGAACAGGTCGGGGTCCTCGGCGTTCTCGTCCTCGACGACCACGGCGACGTTCTCGAGCGCCCCGGCGATCCGGTTCGGCAGTGAGTCCAGCGCGTTGCGGACGTGCTCCTCGAACGACGCCATCAGTACGACGGTTGCAGCGGGGGCCGGGTGACGAACAGCCTCGAGGCGAGCGCGCCGAACGCGAAGCCGCCGATGTGCGCGAAGAAGGCGACCCCGCCGCCGCCCGACGGGCTCATCAGCTCGATGCCGCCCGACCAGGCCTGGAAGCCGATCCACACGAGCAGGAACACCCAGGCCGGGATCTCCCTGAGCAGGAAGAAGAAGACGAAGAAGAAGACGGTGACCACGCGCGCGTTGGGCAGGAGGATCAGGTACGCGCCGAGCACCCCGGAGATCGCGCCGCTGGCGCCGAGGTTCGGGATCGTCGCTTCCTCGGGCGTGCCGAAGTCGAGCGTGACGAACGTCTGGAGCGCGGTGGCCGCGAGCCCGGCGAGCAGGTAGAAGACGAGAAAGCGCACCCGGCCCATCGCCTCCTCGACGTTGTTGCCGAAGATCCAGAGGAACAGCATGTTTCCGCCGAGGTGCGTGATGCTCCCGTGCATGAACATCGACGTGAAGAGCGTCGGTACCCACCCTTCGCCGACCTGCGGACACGATCCGTTGACCTCGCAGGGGTGGAAGGCGAGCTCGTTCACGGGGCCTTGCGGGACGTCGATGCCGCCATGCTGGACGAAGATGTAGAAGGCGACGTTCGCGGCGATCAGCCCGACCGTCACCACCGGGAAGCGGCTGGTCGGGACGTTGTCCTTGATCGGGATCACGGGACGATGAGCGCCAGCAGCGCCTTCTGGGCATGGAGGCGGTTCTCGGCCTCGTCCCAGACCGCCGAGTGCGGTCCGTAGAGGACGCTCTCGGCGATCTCCTCGTCATAGTGCGCCGGCAGGCAGTGCAGGACGATGGCGTCCGGCCCGGCCGCCTCGACGAGCGCCTCGTCGATGCCGGTAGCCGGCGAGGTCGCGCAGGCGCCGCTCGCGCTCGGCCTCCTGGCCCATGCTCGTCCAGACGTCGGTATAGAGCGCGTCGGCTCCGCGCGCGGCTTCGAGCGGATCGCGCACGAGCTCGACGCTGCCTCCGGAAGCCGCGGCCGCCTGCCTCGCCCGCTCGACCGCCTCCGTCGGTGGGTCGTAGCCCTCCGGCGTCGCTGCGACGAACTCCAGGCCGAGCTTGGCGGCGGCGACCATCAGCGACGCGCAGACGTTGTTGCCGTCGCCGAGGTACGCGAGGCGCACGCCCTGGAGCCGGCCGAGCCGCTCGCGGACGGTCATCAGGTCGGCCAGCGCCTGGCAGGGGTGAGAGGCGTCGGTGAGGCCGTTGATGACGGGGACGTCGGCGTGCTCGGCGAGCTCCTCGACGTCGCTCTGCGCGAAGGTGCGGATCATGATCGCGTCGAGGTAGCGCGAGAGGACCACGGCCGTGTCGCGGACGGTCTCGCCGCGCCCGAGCTGGAGGTCGGAGGCGGAGAGGTAGAGGCCGATTCCGCCGAGCTGCCAGATGCCGACCTCGAACGAGACGCGCGTCCGGGTCGACGGCTTCTGGAAGATCATCCCGAGCGTCCGGCCGGGCAGCAGCGCGGTGCTCCTCGCGGGCGGTCTGCAGCTGCTTGAGCCGGTCGGCGAGGTCGAGCACCTGGAGCAGCTCGTCCGTCGACCAGTCGCTGACGCGCGTGAAGCTGCGGCCCTTCAGCTCGGTCGGCACGGCGATCACTGGCCGCTGGATGCTAGTGGGGCTGGGAGGGTTTGGTGGAGCGCGGCCCGGCGGCTCAGCGTCGCTTCGCCAAGCCCTCCCTTTAGAACTCGTCGGGCAGGAGCTCGCCGAGTCGCTTGAGCCCCGCGAACATGCGGCTCTTGATCGTCCCGATCGGCTGGTCGAGCTGCTCGGCGAGCTGCGACTGCGTCAGGCCGCCGTAGTACGCGAGCTCGATCGGCTGCCGCTGCTCGAACGGCAGCTCGGCCAGCGCCCGCTGGACGGTGCTGCGCCGGTTGCGGAGCTCGGCATCGTCCGCGGCGGAGCTGCCGGCCGGCTCGTTTTCGGGCTCGAGCGGCTCGCCGCGACGTCGCTCCTCTCGGCGCACGAGGTCGACAGCGCGCCGGTGGACGAGGGTCAGCAGCCAGGTCTGCGCCTTCGCCCGCTCGGGCCGGAACGACGCCGCCTGGCGCCAGACGGCAATGAAGGCTTCCTGGACGGCGTCCTCGGCGAGGCGCTCGTCACGGAGGATCCTCACCGCCAGCCCGTAGGCGACGCCGCCGAAGCGGTCGTACAGCGCTGCGAAGGCGTCTTCGTCTCCTCGCGCAACGCGCGCGAGAAGTGCCTCTTCGCTCCTGTCGCCGGCCTCTTCCCGCATCACGCGCTCGCCGTGGGTGACGGCGCGAAACGCTAACACGGCTCCGGTCACGTGACCTCCGCGCTGAAGAGCGGGTCGGTCGTGGGCGCCTCGACGCCGCCGTCGGTCTCGCGCGTGACGGCCACGGTCGAGCCGGGGGCGACGGTCCGCTCGAGCGGGACCGCGGTACATTCGCCCTGGCTGTCGAAGAGGCCCGCCGGAGTCGGTGTGCCGCGGATCAGCCACGCCTCGTAGGTCTCGCCGCTCGGTGCGGGATCGAGCCCGCAGACGACCAGGGCGGCGCTGCCGCTCTCGGCGACGACGAGCGAGCCGGCGGCGCCGTCGAGCGGCGTCACCCTGGCCGAGGGATCGCCGACCACCTCGAGCGCCTTGCTCTGCGCGGCGCTCAGCTCGCGCTCGCGGTCGAGGTCGCTCGACAGCGAGACGGCCCACAGCGCCAGCCCGACGGCGACGCACGCGGCGGCCGCGGCCGCAAAGCCGAGCGCAGGCGTGACCCAGCGGCGGCGCGGCCGCAGCGGGACGACCTGCGCCTCGCTCCGCGCCTGCTCGAGGATCCGGCCGCGGAGGTCGGACGGCGGCTCCGGCCCTTCGGCGGTCCACGCGAGCGCAGCGGCGGAGCGGTGGAGCTCGTACAGCTCGGTGCGGCAGCGGTCGCAGCTCTCCAGGTGCCGCTCGAACTCGGCGCGCTCCTCCTCGTCCAGCGCGTCGAGCGCGTAGGGGGCGACGAGGTCGTGGATGTCGTTCGTGGTTGTCATCTGCCGGCGTGCCCTCCGCCAGCGTAACGGCGGTGGCGTTCCTGGTTCGCGCGTCGCGGCGATCCGGTTCAGTAGGAGGGCCGGCGACTTCCGCAACCCAAACCCTCCTAGAAGAAGTAGGGCGCGAGGCTCAGCGCGCCGAGGGCGTACCAGAGGCCGAAGGCGAGGCTCGTCACGCCGAGCACCGGTGCGAGCCGCTCGATCGGCAGCCGCACGCAGCCCGGCGCCGAACCCGGTCGAGACCAGGCACATCGACACGGCCGTGAACCCCGCGAGCAAGCCGAGGGCGATCACGCTGTGGACGGTGTCCGAGATCGTCGCCACCAGCAGCACGCCGACGCCCGCACTGCCACCCAGCCCGTGCACGAGCCCGATCCCGAAGGCGGAGCGGGCCGACCGCGTGCGCAGGCGCTCGCCCTCCACGTGCGAGTGGACGTGCAGGTGCGCTCCGTCGCCGTGCTCGTGGACGTGGGCGTGGAAGGCTCCGCGCCGCCAGCGCACGAGCAGGAGCAGCGCGAGCGAGACGATCACCAGCCCGATCGTCATCTCCGCGCCCTGCTGCACCCGGGTGGGCAGGTAGGCGTCGAAGAGCACGATCGGCAGTCCGAACGTGAACAGCGTCAGCGCGTGGCCGCCGCCCCAGGCGAGCCCGAGCAGGCCGGCGCGGCGCGCGGCGCGCTCGCGGGTCGAGGCGATCAGCGTGCTGACGGCGGCGAGATGGTCGGGGTCGGTCGCGTGGCGAAGGCCGAGGACGATCGCCACGAGGGCGACGACGGCGAGGCCGGCGCCGTCCGAGTACCCAGCGAGCCAGTCGTCGAGTCCGAACATGGCTACAGCACCTCCGGGAGGGCGTTGATCGTAATGCCGATCCCGACCGCGAGAATCAGCGCGGCGCTCACGGCGGGAAGGGCGCGGACGAGCGGGCCGTCGAGCCGCAGGCGGCCGAAGGCCCGGCGGGCGAGCACGGCGACGAGGCCGATGCCGGTGATCGTGGCCGCGAGCCCGACGCTGAAGGCCAGGATGAGCGCGAGCCCGAGGCCGATGCGATGCAGCGCGATCGCGGAGAGCAGCACGACCAGGGCGGACGGGCAGGGGAGGAGCCCGGCCGCCACGCCGACGCCGAGCAGCCCGCGCAGCTCGTGCGCGTGGTCGTGGTCGTGGTGGTGGTGATGGTGGTCGTGCGCGTGAGCGCGGCGGTGGCGGACGCGGCTGCGGAGCACCGAGGCGCCGACGCCGACCACGAGCAGTCCCGAGACGAGGGTCAGCCAGGGATACAGCTGCTCGGGGACGATGAACGCCGACAGCGCCAGCGTCACCAGCCCGAGCGCGAAGACGCCGATCGTGTGCGTGACGGTCACGATCAGCCCGAGCGCGACCGCGTGGCGAGGCTTGCCGCGCGAGCCGACCAGGTACCCGGCCACGATCGCCTTGCCGTGCCCGGGGGTGAGCGCGTGCGCCGCGCCCCAGAAGGCCGCGAGCAGGAGCGCGAGTGCGACGGCGCCGAAGCCGAGGTCGCGCTCCGCGATCAGCGACTCGAACCGCCCGCCCGCGTGGTCGACGCTGCGGACCGCTCCAAGGGCCGGCGGCGCGGCGGCTGCGTCACCCGGCCTGAAGGTCGCGGTCGCGCGGGCCACGTCGAGCGGGTCGGACAGCAGCTGGTCGGGGTAGGCGCGCAGCTCGTCGCTGGCGCTCTCCGAGGGCACGCTCGCGGAGAGCAGCTCGGCGCCGTCGCGGGCCCGGACGACGATCTCTCGCCATCCGACGCGGGCGGCGTAGTTGCGGTCGCGCAGCCGAAGCCGCGAGCCCGAGCCGCGGGCGCGGTACACCGCCTCGAAGCGCAGCGTCTTCAGGCCGCCGGCTCCGGGACGCAGGGTCGAGCGGGACGAGATGGTCTCCAGCGGCACCGGCCGCCCGTCCAGGCTGACGTCGAGCCGTCGTGCCACCGAGGCGGCGAACCCGGGCCGGGTCACGCGGCCCCGCTCCTGGTAGGTGGGAATCTCGGCCAGGTCGAGCACGTAGCGCACGTAGACGCGATCGCCGGCGAGCTCGACCGCCGCGAACCTGTTGACCGTGAAGTTGCCAAGCGGGTGGGCGTCCGCCGCGGCGGGCGCGCCGAGCACGACGACCGCAAGCGTCAGCAGCAGCAGGCGCCTCACGACGCCAGCCTCCGCGCAACCGGGCCCCAGGTGAGCGAGAAATGCGGGTTGAGCGCGAGCGTCCGCCGGAACCAGCGCCGGGCCTCGTCGTTCCGACCGAGGCAGCGCTCGATCATCCCGCGGTGGAAGTACGTGGGCGCGTCGAGCGTGCCGAGCCTGAGCGCGCGCCTCGAGGAGCGCAGCGCCTCACCGCAGCGGCCCGTGCGTGCGAGCGCCCACGAGAGGACGTCGTCGGCCTGGACGCTCGGGCGCTCGCGCTGCGCACGACGGGCGCGCAGGAGCGCCGACTCGAGCTGCAGGCCGTGATCGACGTCGAAGAGTGCCGTCTCGAGATCGGTCTTGACGCCGTTCGCGACGAGGAGCCGCTGGATGGCGCCGACGAGCCCGTACTGCTCGTGCGCTTGCGGGGCCTGCCCGTTCGCGCGGTAGAGGTCGCCGAGGAAGCCGACGAGCTCGGGCAGCGGGGTGCGCTCGGTCGCCTCGACCTCCAGCTCGATCGCGCGGTCGATTCGGCCCCGCGCTGCCTCGACCCGGGCGAGCGCGTCGAGCGCGGGCACATAGCCGGGGTAGGCGGACAGCGCCCTCCGGTACCGGCGCGCGGCGGGCTCGAGCCGCCCACGGCCGAAGTCCAGCTTGCCGAGCTGGACGAGCGCCCAGCCGAGCGCCTCGGGCTGCGGGCCGGCTGCGTTCACCGCCAGCTGCATCGTCTCGACCGCCCCGGGGACGTCGCCGATCAGCTCGCGGGCGTGCGACACCCGCGCGTACGAGGACAGGCTCGGCTTGAGTGCCGCCATGCGGTCGTACGCGCGAAAGGCTTCGGGGTAGCGGCCGAGCTCGACGAGCGCGTCGCCCATCACGCCGTAGGTGCGCGCGGTGGTCGGCGAAAGGCGCTGGGCGCGGCGGCCGAGGACGAGCGCCTCCCGAAAGCGGTGGCGGGAGAGCGCGAGCGAGCCCAGGCCGTGCAGGGCGTAGAGATCGTTCGGGTCGGCCGCGAGCGCCTGCCGCAGGACGGTGTCGGCGCGGGAGTAGTAGGTCGCGTCGTTGGTCTCGCGCGCCCGCTGCAGGTAGCCGAGGCCGACGTCTGCGAGCTCGGCCGGGGCGGCACTCGCGGGTGTCTGCGCGGCCGGATCGTTGTGGCCGAGCACCCCGCCGAGGAGGAAGACGAGCGCCGCCACGACGCCGACTGCGCATGCGATCAGGAGTCTGTGGGTCATCGCCGGTGGAGGGCCGGAAGGGCCCGCCGTCGGCCGGCGGGCCCTTCGCTGCCGTCAGCCCCTACGGGCCTCCCACCACTCGGTGATGGACGTGCTCGTAGCCCTGGTGCGGGCTCGCGAGGTACGGGAAGTTGACGCGAAGCGGGAAGTCATTCGCGTCGACGCCGTCCCCGAGCAGGTTGTTCGGCGTGCGGTTCGGCAAGCCGAGCAGCCCGTTCAGGAACGATCCGTAGCCCTCTGCGAGTGCCCGGAGCTCGATGTCGACCACGTCGTCCTCGAGCCGGCGGCCGTTCGGGAAGCCGGCCAGGTCGCCGTTGAGGACGCCGAGGCGGTCACCTTTGCCGGCCGGAGCGGTCGGCGGGATCGACATGTTCAGCCGGATCAGGTCAGCCTTGGTGTTTCCGGTGAAGTTGAGGCCGGGTACGCCTGTCTGCAGGATCGCGACCAGGTCGTCGCGGTTCGTCTCGTTGGCGTTGTCGAGTGCCGCGTAGAGCGCGTTCTCGAGCCTCGTGACCTCGGGCGCCCGGTAGAACTTCGTGAACCGGGCGTCGTCGGCCGGGTCGGACGCGTTCCACTCGTCCTTCAGGCCGATCGGGATCACGACCTCGTTGATCAGAGGCTCCGCCAGCCGCGAGACCTGCATCCACGGTCCGTAGCCCTTGATCTCGCCCTTGCGGAAGACGCGTACCTTCTGCCGCGCCGCGCTCGCGTAGACGCCGATCGTCGTCTGGCCCTTCGGGCCCTTGAGCTGGGCGATCGGGACCTGGATTGCGATCGAGTGAGTGTTGAAGCCGCCGACGCCGTCCACGCCCTTGGCGGGCGGAAGCGGAATCGCGTGCAGGTTGTTGAACGGCCTCAGGCCTGCCAGGTCGAAGACCGAGCCGAGATCGACGAAGAACGCGTCGTCGCGCTGGCCTGCGAAGACCTTGATCCCGCCGGGCAGGTTGTTGACCGCCGCTGCCGCGAGCGACTCGTAGCTCGGGGTCGAGCGGGGACCGATGTTGACCGGAGGCGTTACGAGGCCGCGGCCGAGTATCCTCGACTGCTTGCCGGTGACGCGCGTGACCTTGTAGGTCTGACGCACGTTCCAGTCCGGGTCGCTCAGCGTGTTGATCGGGCCCGTGTTGTAGAGGAACGTGTTCGGGTTGCCGGTCTTCGTCTTGAAGCGGAACTGGTACGAGATGTCCTCTTTGCCGTCGCCGCTGTTGTCGACGTTGAGGGCGTAGAGGACGTCGTCGCCGAACTTGTTGAAGTTCGGGCCGCCCGCGGGCTCCTCGAGCGGGACGTAGTTCGCGACGATGGTGACGGTGTCCGGCCGGTCCGGGCTGACGAAGGCGTAGACGTCAGTGTTGTCGGCGACCGGATCCTCACTGATCAGCGGCGCCTCCCGGTGGCTGGAGGCCCGTCCGGCCTCGGGCCCGCCCTTGAACGCCACGGCCATCGCCGTCGCGAGGAAGAGCGCAGCCACGAGGGCATACGCGAGCTTGCGCATGAGGTACGGCTCCTTTCGTGTGGCGGCGACCTCTGAGGTGAAGCGGCGGCCGTCGCCGGGGTCATCGCTCATTCGCCGGCCGCGCCGGATCGGTTCGGACGTGTCCGGGGTCTGACTCCGGACGTGGCCTACGCGGCGGTGATGCGGGTGCCCGACCGGCCCTCGAGCGCGTCCGCGAGGGCGTTGGCGGACGTGATCACAGCCTCGCCGCCGGTGGCGCGGACGAACGCCGCCGCCGCCTCCAGCTTCGGCCGCATCGACCCTTCCGCCAGCGCGGGCGCCAGCTCCTCCGCTTCGGCCACGGTGAGCGAGCGCAGCTCCTCCTGCTCGGGCGATCCGAAGGCGCGCGCCACCGCGGGCACGGCAGTCAGGATCAGCAACCGCGTCGCCGGGAGGGCGATGGCCAGGAGCGCCGACGCGCGGTCCTTGTCGATCACGGCGTCGACGCCACGGAGGCCGTCGCCGTCCGCGACCGGGATCCCGCCGCCGCCGCACGCGACCACGATCGACCCGGACGCCAGCAGCGCCCGCACGGCCTGAAGCTCGACGATCTCGAGCGGCTCGGGCGACGGCACGACGCGGCGCCAGCCACGTCCGGAGTCCTGGACGAGCTGCCAGCCGCGGTCGCGCTCGAGCTCGAGCGCACGCTCCTGGGAGTAGAACGGCCCGATCGGCTTCGTCGGCCGCGCGAACGCCGGGTCCTCCGGGTCGACCCGCACGTGGGTGAGCACGCACGCCACAGGAGGAGCGAAGGCGGCTTCGATCAGCGCTCCGATCTCGGCCTGCGTCTGTGCGACCGCGAGCCAGAGCGGCAGCTGCGGCGCCTCGTCCGCGGCGCGCTCCTGCCGGAGGAGCTCGTTCCCGACCTGCGGTCCGTTCCCGTGCGTGATCACCAGGCGTTCCTCGGCGTCCAACACGGCGCCGAGCGACCGGGCGGTCTCCCGCAGGTTCGCGAGCTGCTCGGCGGCCGTCCCGCGCTCGCCCGGCCCGATCAGCGCGTTGCCGCCGAGCGCGACGACGGTCGTCACACGAGTGCTTCGTCGCCGATCAGCCCGCGCTCGGCCAGCACCGAGGCGAGGGTCGGCTCGCCGATCTCTTGGAGCTTGTAGGTGACGCGCAGCGCCGGCTTGTCGAGCTCGATGATCCGCCTGAGGTCGATCGGCGTGCCGATCAGGACGAGGTCGGCGTCGGAGCGTGCGATCGTCTCGCGGAGCTCCTCCATCTGCCCGCGGCCGTAGCCCATCGCCGGCAGCAGCGCGCCGACGTGCGGGTAGTCCGCGAACGTCTTGGCGATCGAGCCGACCGCGAACGGCCGCGGATCGACGAGCGCGGCGGCGCCGTGCGCCTTCGCGGCCAGCACGGCCGCGCCGTACGTCATCTCACCGTGGGTGAGGGTGGGCCCGTCCTCGATCGCGAGGACGCGCTTGCCGCGGATCCGCTCGGCGTCGCCCTCGACCACGAACGGCGACGCTGCCTGCACGACCCGCGCCTCGGGGTTGTTGACGCGGATCGACTCGAGCACCGCCTCGATGCCTTCGGGCGGCGCGCTGTCCACCTTGTTGACGACGCAGACGTGGGCCATGCGGAGGTTGGTCTCGCCCGGGTGGTAGCGCAGCTCGTGGCCGGCGCGATGCGGGTCGACGACGACGACGTGCAGGTCGGGCCGGATGAACGGCGTGTCGTTGTTGCCGCCGTCCCAGAGGATCGCGTCCGCCTCGGCTTCGGCGGCCTCGAGGATGGCTGCGTAGTCGATGCCGGCGAAGACGAGGTTGCCTTCGGCCAGGTGCGGCTCGTACTCCTCGCGCTCCTCGATCGTGCAGTCCGCGGCGTCGAGGTCCTCGTAGCGCGCGAACCGCTGCACGACCTGCTTGGTGAGGTCGCCGTAGGGCATCGGGTGACGCAGCACCGCCACGCGCTTGCCGCTCTCGCGCAGGACATGGGCGACGTGACGTGTCGTCTGGCTCTTGCCCGAGCCGGTGCGGACGGCGCAGACCGCAACGACGGGCTTCGACGACGGCAGCATCGTCTCCTCCGGCGAGAGCAGGCGGTAGCCGGCGCCCGCGGCAAGCGCTCGCGAGCCGATGTGCATCACGTGCTGGTGGGTCACATCCGAGTACGCGAAGACGACCTCGTCCACCTCACGCTCGCGCACGACCCGCTCGAGGTCGGCCTCCGGAACGATCGGGATGCCGTCGGGGTAACCCTCGCCGGCGAGCTCCGCCGGGTAGACGCGGCCATCGATGTTCGGGATCTGGGTCGCGGTGAACGCGACCACCTCGTAGTCGTCACGGCCGCGGTACACGAGGTTGAAATTGTGGAAGTCGCGCCCTGCGGCGCCGGCGATCAGCACGCGGGTTCTGGTCATGGCTAGACCCTATTCGCGAGGGCGGCTAGAGTCGCGCGCGGATGGCCCGGTTCCCCGCTGGAATGAACGAGCAGATCGGCTACGAGTTCGCCGCGTCGCAGCAGTACGTGGCGATCGCCGTCTACTACGACTCGGAGACGCTGCCGCAGCTGGCTGGGCACTTCTACCGCCAAGCGGTCGAGGAGCGGAACCACGCGATGATGATCGTGCAGTACCTGCTCGACGCCGACGAGTCCGTCTCGATCCCGGGCACCGAGGCGCCGCGCACCGGCTTTCCCGACCCCGTCGCGCCGGTCTCCCTCGCGTTGGAGCAGGAGCGGACGGTGACCGAGCAGATCGTCGCGCTCGTCGCGCTCGCGCGTGAGGAAGGCGACCTCGTCGGCGAGCAGTTCCTGCACTGGTTCCTCGAGGAGCAGCGCGAGGAGGTCTCCAGCATGTCGGCGCTTCTGCGCACGGTGGAGCGCGCAGGCGACAACCTGTTGCTCGTCGAGCAGTACCTGGCGAACGCCGGTGGCGGCGCGGCCGGTCCCGAGGCGACTGCTCCGGCTGCGGCCGGCGGCGCCTTGTAGCGGGCGTCCGAAGGGGCGTATCCTCGAGGCATGGCGGGGAGAACGGCCGTCACGTCGCGCGGTCGGGAGACCGACCGCGTCGAGTCGGCCCCGCCGGCCGTCGAGTCGTCGCCCGCGGAGGTCCTGGTCAGGCTGCAGCGCTCGGCCGGGAACGCTGCCGTGAGCGCGCTGATCGCGCGCGACGATGCAACGGGAACGGCACCTGCGCCCGCTCCCGTACCCGCACCTCCTCCGGACAAGACGGGCATCGGCTCGCCGTTCGCAATCGGCCGGTTCGTCGCCGCAGCCAAGCAGGTCGAGGCGAACTGGGCAACGCTCAAGCCGGTCGATCGCGCCAAGGCGTTCGCCGTCGCCTCGAACGCGGAGCTGACGGCGGCCGGTGCTCCGGCGGCCAAGGTGAAGATGAAGAAGATGGACGACCTCGGCCGCTTCTCCTTCTCGACCTGGACGCTCACCCTCGGAAAGGACGCGTTCGCGGCTGCGGCGCCGTCCTCGGCCGAGATCATGGACGCCGCCGACACCGTCTACCACGAGACGCGGCACGCGGAGCAGTGGTTCCGGATGGCGCGGCTGCAGGCGGGCAAGGGTTGGAAGCCCGCGAAGATCGCGGTCAAGCTGAGTATTCCGCTGAAGATCGCCAAGGCGGCCGCCGCCGCTCCGCTCACGGGCACCAGCCTCGAGGCGACCGAGGCCTCCGCGTGGTTCGAGAGCGTCTACGGGACCGGGGCGAAGGCCCGCGGCAAGACGCTGACCGACCTCTCCAAGATCCCTGCTCAGCTGGAAAAGGCGATCGCGGCTCTCGCGAAGCTCGAGAAGAATCCGAAGGCGACGGAGAAGCAGAAGGAGGCGGCTCGGAAGAAGGTCGAGGACTTGACGAAGAAATCCGAGGCCGTCGACGCCGCGTACCACGCGCTGCCCGAGGAAGCCGACGCCTGGGCGGTCGGTGCGGACGTGCAGACCGAGTACATCCTGTTCGACCGGATCTGACATGGCCGCCGACGCCGTCTCCGAGCTGCGCAACCTGACGACGCTGCTCTCGGCCGAGCGGCCCTCATCGACCGCGATCGAGCGCGCGGCCTCGGATTCGCCGGCATTCACCGAGGTCGACGTCGAGAATCCGCCCGAGGTGGTCGAGTTCGAGCTCGACGATTCCGCAGAGCTGAATGTCGCCCAGCTCACCGCCGAGTTCGGCGAGCCTTCATTCGTCCCGCGGATGCCGCATCAGCCGGCACAGGTGGCCTTCTACGTCCAGGAGGCCGGACGCCCGGCCATGATCGCGATCTTCGCGTCGCTCGACGACGACCAGGAGGAGCGCGTCCGCTCGATCACCCTCCGGCGCGACGAGCTCTAGCTAATTTTTCAGTGTCCGGCTGATGAGGTCGGCGACGACCTCCATCTCGACCGGGGTGCCCGTGACGTCCTGGAGCATCTCGTCGGCGTCCATGCTCTGCCCCGTCGACCACAGCTCGCGGAGCAGCGAGCCTGCTTCGCGCTTGGTGAACCAGTCGTTGTCGAACCGCTCACGCAGGTGCGTTCGCATCTGCGCCTCGAATGCCCACGAGCGCAGGTACGCGGTCACGTAGAAGCTGGAGTCGATGTCGCTCAGGTAGTCCGTCGGGCTCGGCTCGATCTTGAGCGCGTCGCCGAGGATCTCGACGTAGCGCCGGTCGATGCCGTCCGTGGCGACGTCGTTCGCGGCGAAGAACTCGAGCTCGTAGAGGAGCTTCGCGCAGTAGCGGCGGACGAAGTAGAGGAAGCCCGTCGCACCCTCGACCGCGAACTCCTGCGGCCGTGGGAAGTCGAGCCGGCGCGACAGCCAGGCCGGGTCGTCGGTGAGCGCCTGCAGCAGCGTCGCCCAGCCTTCGGTGACGGCGTTGTCGCCGAGCCGCCGCTCCTCGACGCTGAGGTCGGGCGACGTGTGTGCGTAGTGCTCCGTGTGGCCGGCCTCGTGGAACAGCGCGCGCCAGTCGTCGGCGCCGCCCATCGGCTGGATCACCAGCATCACCTTGTCCGGCACCTCGATCGGCGCACAGAACGCCCGGGGCGTCTTGTTCGGGCGCTGCTCGATGTCGAGGTGGACGTTCTGCTGGGCGCGGAGGTCGATGCCGAGGTCGGCGAGGGTCGCTTCGAGGGCGGGCAGCATGCGGTCCTTCGGGAACTGCGGGTCCCACTGGGGGGCGCGGAAGACGCGGAGGACATCCCAGCGCTTGGCCTCGTCGAGGCCGACGCCGACCCGGTCGCGGAAGAGCTTGTCGGCCGACTCCTCGTACAGCCCCTCGGTCGACTCCAGCAGCCCGCGGCACTGCTCGGCCAGCTCCTCGAGCCTGTAGCCGAAGCGGTGGTAGAGCTCGATGTAGCTCGGCTCGCCGAGCCGCTCGAGGCCGCCCCGGTGCGTGCGGACCGCGTCCAGGTAGATCGGATTCAGGTGCTCCTCGGTCATCGTCGTCCGAATGCGGTCGATCTCGCGTCGCTTCTCGCGGTCCGGCTCGTTGCCGAGCGTGGGGCGGAGCATCCGGAACGGCACCTTCTTGCCGTCGATCTCCGCCTCGAGCGTCGCCTCCAGCATGGCCACTTTCTCGCTGTGTTCGCGCGTGAGCGCGCCGAGGTAGTTCTCGCAGGTGAAGCGCCAGAGCTCGGTGCGGTGCTTGTCGCCGTTGACCGTGGCGCCGACCGAGTTCGCCGTCTCCAGCGTCGTCAGATCGGCGTAGCGCTCGTAGATCGCGGCCAGGTCGAGCGTCTCCTTCAGGCCGGCGAAATGCTGGTAGTACTCCTCGTCGAGCTCGGCGATGAACCGGTCCGCACGCTCGCGGATCCGGTCGAGGTCCTTGGTCGTGGCAGCGGCGCTCGTCACGCGTCGTAGGATAGTCGCCGTGCGTGAGATCGCCGTCGAAACGGAGCGCAAGACGCAGCTCGTCGACATAACATCGCGCGTCCAGTCGGCGCTCGGGGACGCCGACGGTGCGGCGGCAGCGCTCGTGTTCGTGCCGCACACGACGGCGGGCGTCACGATCAACGAGCACGCCGACCCCGCCGTGGCGCGCGACTTCGAGGCGGCGCTGGAGCGGATGGTGGGCGATTCGTGGGGCTGGCAGCACATCGAGGAAGGCGAGGAGAACGCGCCCTCGCACATCCGCGCCTCGCTGATGAGCCCGCAGGTGCTCGTACCGGTCCGCGACGGCAAGCTCGCGCTCGGCACCTGGCAGGGCATCTTCTTCTGCGAGTTCGACGGGCCGCGTCGGCGGACCGTGCTGGTCACACCGCTCAGCTAGCGGCGCGCCGGGTCAGCCGTTTGGCCCCCGCTCGTGACCGGCTGCGTTGGTGACCTGGACGTGCGGCCACGCGTTCGCTGCCCTGGTGGCCCGGAACAGGTCGTACTCGCGATCGTCGTCTCGATCGGACGCGAACACGAGCTTGCCGTCCTGGAGCCACGCAGGCTGCGTGTCGTTGCGCACGTTGGAGACGATGATCCGCTTCATCGAGCCCCCAGTCGCGGTCATCGTCCAGATCTCGAAGCGTGCCCCGCCCTTCGCGCGGCGCGCGAAAGCGATCGTTCCGTCGACGCCCCACGCAGCTTCGGTGTTGAGGTCCTCGGTCGACGTGAGACGCGTCTTGGCATTCC
The DNA here is from genome assembly GCA_963738205.1 of uncultured Actinomycetes bacterium. GTDB lineage: Bacteria > Actinomycetota > Thermoleophilia > Gaiellales > Gaiellaceae > DATFQE01. Next base: position 1,156,344 of record CAVTVQ010000006.1, on the reverse strand, counting down.
CGTCCGGCCGCATCTTCCAGATGTCCAGCTGCCCGCCGGGACCGTTCGACCACGCGATCTGGTTCGCGGACTGCGGCGACCAGGTCGGAGCCACGTCGAGCTTCGAATCGGTCGTGAGGCGGCGGAGACCCGATCCGTCGAGGTTGACGACCCAGACGTCGGCGTTGCCGGTGCGCGTCGACACGAAGGCGATGCGGCCGCCCTCGGGTGACCATGCCGGCTCCGTGGCGTCGCCCGTTCCGGTCGGCAGGAGCGTCACGTCTGTGCCGTCGGCGTCCATGAGGTAGGTCCGCCACGTGCCGTCGCGGTTCGCTGCGAAGGCGATCCGCCGCGAGTCGGGCGACCACACGGGATCGGCCTCCGGGAAGGAGGTCGCGGTCAGCCGGGTCGGCGCCGTCGACGGCACGGCGTCGGCGGGCAGCACGTAGACGTCGCCGGAGCCCGTGGCGCTGTTCGTGTAGACGATCCCGCGGCTGCGGACGATGTACGTGAACGTCTGACTCGTCGTGCGCCCGACGCGGTCCGTCGCGCTCAGCCGCACCGTGTGCGTCGACCCGAGCGGCGACGTGGGCACCTCGAAGCCGGCGGCGCGCGGGACGCTGTCCACGGTCGCCGTGCACGAGGCGACGCCGGAGGCCGTATCGCTGCAGCGGAACGCCAGCGGAACGCTTCCGTTCAGCGGCACGGCCGCGCCCGGCTGGTCGAGCGCGACGGTCGGCGGCCGAGTGTCGACCGGTGCGAACAGCGTGGCTTCGAAGCCGTTGGAGCCGCGAATGCGGAGCTTGTGCAGGCCGTCGTCCTCGATCGTGATCGGATCGCCGAACGGGGTGAACGCGCCGCCGTCGACCGAGACGTCGACCGTGACGCCGGGGATCGCGTCCACGTCGAACACAGCGCCGGGCGTGAACCAGCCGGCCGTCTGCGTGCCGCCCGGCGCGGGCTCGAGCGAGGGCACGACGCCCGTCCCGGTCGGCGGCGGCGGAGGAGCGCCCGCGAAGAGGAGACCCTTGTTGGAGGACACCGCGACGTTGCCGGCCGCGTCCACGGCCTGGACGAAGTACTCGACGCGCGTCCCGCCCACCGATGCGCTTCCGCCCCACGCTGGGCCGGCGCCGTGCTGGAGATCGAGGAACCGCCACGTCGGCGAGACGTTGTCCCGGAACGCGACGAGCACGCGGACGACACCGGCGGGATTCGCGCCGGGCAGGTCGACGGCGTCGACCGAGAACGACGCGATCCCCGACGCGGGCGGCACGGTCGCCTCGATCGCATCCAGGCGAGGCGCGACGCGGTCGGCTCCAGGCGAGCGCTGCACGGCGAGCTCGACGCGCGTGAACAGCCGCTGATGGCCTTTCCCGGCGGCGTCGATGATGTCGTCCGAGAAGAACTGACCGTGCACCAGTACCGCCGAGACCCGACGCCCGGTCCGCGTGCGCTGTGAGACGAGCGTTTGGATCTTGGCCGGGAACGCGACGTCTGCAAACGGCAGCTCGGGCTCCGTGCCGGCGCTGTCGACGATCGGCCGCGCGAAGACTGGGTCGATGGGCGTCGGCTCGTCGCTCGACTCCAGCCCGGTGATGAGGACGCCGTGCGCATCGTCGGCGACGTCGAACTGCACCTTCGGCTGCAGCGGCCGCAGATGCGTCGCCTGCAAGCCGCTCGGGCCCGCCCAGCGGCTGCCGAAGGTGTCGTTCGTGCGCGTCAGCGTGGGCTGCGAGCGGTAGCGGTCGACGAGGAGGCCGGTGAACGGATCCGTGTCGGTCGACAGCCTCGTGACCCCCGCCGGCAGGGAGGGGGGCGTGGCCGGGGGCGCACTCGCGAGCCCCCACATCGGAAGGCCGTAGAGCGCGAGCTCGGACATCGCCTTCTCGTCGTAGACGCCGACCAGGCCGAGGTCGGCGAGGTAGCCCTGTTTCGCCTCGACGAGGGCGTCACCGATCGGCAGGCCGTTCCGGAGGCCCTCGGCGAGCCGGACGTTCAGCGCCTCCGAGTAGGCGACCGTGACGGTGTCGCCGTAGCCGTAGCCGAGATTGCCCGCGAGGGCCGCCGTGCCCTTGCCGGCGAACGTCTGCGCCCAATCGGTGGCGATCGCGCCGCCGACGGAGGCGTCGCTGGCGGAAAGTGCAAAGTGACAGCCCATGCTGAAGACGGCAGCGCGGGCCATCGAGGGAGGCAGGTTGGCGGCCGTGAAGAGGTCGGCCCCCGCTGCCGGCTGCAGCCGGTTGTGGTCGGCGTGGCCGTTGAGCCCGACGAGGCCCGTGGTCGTCCCCAGCGCGCCGGCCAGCGTGCTTTGCGTCCAGAGGTCTCCGATCAGGGGCGGGTTCGTCACCGGCTGCTGTGCGCCGACAACGCTCGCGAAGGCCGCGGCCACGCCGTTGGCCCCGTCGCGCAGGAAGTCATAGCCCGTCGTCCGCGCGCTCGTCGGGTCCAGCACGCCGCGGAACGCGAGGAAGCGGTCGAGCGCCGCAGTGATCTGCGTGCCCGACTCCACGAGCCGGCCCACGGCGAGCTGCGGCACGAACAGCTGCCGCTGCAGGTACGGGATCGGGTCGGTCGTCGCGTACGGGTCGTCGGAGAGGACGCGGTGCTCGAACAGCGCGCCGTAGAGGTCGTCCGTGCGCGCGAAGGTCGAGGCGTAGTCCGCCTCGTTGGCGATCGTCGTGAGGTCGTCCAGCCGGGCGAACGGCAGCGCCGTGTCGTTGCCGAGCAGGACGACGTTCCGAACCGACGGCCGGGCAGTCCGGATCGCGCGGACCACATTGGTGATCGCCCGGACGACGGCGTTTGCGCGCGTGCTGCTACACGGCTGTGCGTTCCAGGCCGTGTACGCGGCCCGAACGGCGGGATCGTCCTGGAGCCGAACCAGCGCGCTCGGATGGCCGGTCGTCGTGCGGAGCGCGTCCAGGTGCGCCATCGAGAACCAATCGACGACGCCCGAGCCGCCCGCCGCGGCGAGTTGCGGGCCGTTGGCGAGGAAGAGGGTGTCGGTGCTGGTGGGGATCGCCGGGATGTTCACGCCAGTCGCCGTGCCGAACGAGAGACCGGGCAGACGCCCTAGGCAGGCCGGCGCCTGGCGCGGCGCCTCGGTCTCCACGCGAAGCACGTACGGCTCGACGCTCGACGCGCCGTTGTAGCCGGTCACCTGCACCACGTACGAGCCCGGCGCGCCGTCGGAGATCGCAACGACCGCCTCGTCCTCGGTCGTGCGGAACGCCGAGACGCCGAGCACCGGGCGATCCGTCAGGAGGGTGAGGTCATCGAGCGTCTCCGCCGGGAGCGCGTCGGTCAGATGCGTGATCGGAGCGCCTTCGTCGCCCAGCACGGGCGTCTCGAGCGGCGGCGCGTCCCCCGGAGCGACGAGCGGCTGCACGCCCTGCGGTCCGTAGACGACGAGGTCGTAGTCCGCCGGCAGGTGGCTGAGGCGAATCGTCGTGCGCGTTCCGGCGGTGGACGGCACGTTCACACGGAAGAAGTCGGTGTCGGCGGCGCTCGTCAGATACGAGAGGTACAGGTTCCCCGGGCCGATGACCGGTGCGCTCAGTGGGTCGTCGTTCGGCTCGAACGTCTCCTGCACGTCGACAGCCGCGGCCGGGGCCGCCCTGGGCGTGCCGCTCGCGGCGGCGACGGAGAGGGTCGGCGTCGCCGGTCCGAGCGTCGTGCCCGGCCGGGCGCCGAAGCGGAAGCGCAGGTCACCGCCCATCGGGAACGGCGTGCGCAAGGTGTAGCGCGTGCCGCCGCCCGCGGCCGGCTGGGCGGGCGACACGTCGAGCGCCGTGATTGCGCCCGGGGGGACGGTCTCGAGCGACGGTGCGAATCCGTCCCGCGTCCAGCCGGGCGGAAGCACCACGCTGAAGGTCAGAGGCGCCGCGCCCGACACCGTGAGATCGGCGGTGAGGCTGACCGTCCCCCCGCCGGTCGCCACGCGGGCGAGCTCAGGCTGCGAGAGGTCGATCCGCTCCCAGTCGGCGGTCGCGCGCAGGAACACGGCGAGGAGGTCGTTCAGCGTCACCCCGCTCGCCGGTGTGAAGATCGCGGCGACCTGGGCCAGCGTGTAGTTCTCGGGCGGGTCGAGCACGGCGAGCAGTTGGGCGACGGTGTGGTCGTTCGGATTGCGGAGGCTGGCGACGAGGTCGGCCAGCGTCAGCGACTGCTGCGCAGCGGGTGTCAGCGCGGCCACGAAGTCGGCGAGCGTCACGCCGGGCCGCAGGTCGGCCAGGTGCTGGTCGATCGTGTCACCCGCGGGCGGGCACTGCACGAAGAGCGCCGCACAGATCGCGAGGCTCGAGATCTGGGTGTCGCCAAGCGGCGTGTCGCCGAGCGGAGTGTCTCCGAGCGGTGTGTCGCCGAGGGGGGTGTCGCCAAGCGGCGCGCGGTTGAGGTTGGTGTCCCCGAGCGGCGTGTCGCCCAGCGGCGTGTCGCCCAGGGGCGCGCGGTTGAGGTTGGTGTCGCCGAGCGGGGTGTCTCCCAACGGTGTGTCTCCCAACGGCGTGTCCCCGAGCGGCGTGTCCCCAAGCGGGGTGTCGCCGAGCGGAGTGTCGCCGAGGGGTGTGTCGCCCAAGGGCGTGTCCCCCAGTGGCGTGTCGCCGAGCGGCGCGCCGCGAAGCCCGAGCGCGAGGACGCTCGTCGTGGAGCAGTTCGTCGCCGTGAGGGTGCACCACTGCTGCAGGCCGGGATCGAGCGCGGTCGCCGCGAGCAGCTCGGAGAGCGTGACCCCGTTGCCGAGCGCGTACGCAATTGTGGCCACGTCCCCGAGCGCGCTGCGCGAGAGGTCGAGCTCGACGAGCGTGATGTCATCTGTCCCCTGGCCGTCGAGCACCGCGGGGCGCGGCGTCAGCGCGAGCACGTCGCCCAGGCTCACGTTCTGGAGTGCGCGCTGGGCGAGCGCGGTTCCGACGAGCACGCGCGGCCAACCGCCGTCGCGGAGCAGCGGCAAGGACGACAGCGGCACCGTCCGCAACTCGGTGAGCAGGCTGCGGAGGCCGAGGCTCGTGTCGCCGAGCGGAGTGTCGCCCAACGGCGTGTCGCCCAGCGGCGTGTCGCCGAGCGGCGTGTCGCCCAGCGGCGTGTCGCCCAGCGGCGCCGAGGCTGTGGTGCGCGAAGGAGCGAGGAGCACCGAGGGCGGCACGTCGTCGAGGGCGATCTGCGCGAGCCCGGCCTTCGGGTTGGCCGGAGTCGCAGTGAACGAGGTGACGTCGACGGTCGACGTGTACGTGACAACGAGCTTCGGCCGCAGCGCGGGGTCGGCCTCGCGCGAGTAGTACTGCACGAAGTACGCCTGCTGGAGCTGACCGTTCTGGCAGGGCACGGTCGTCGGTGTCCCGCACGGCTGGCTCCAGATCTGCAGCGACAGGCTCCCGTCGCCGGCCTCGGCGGCCACGGCGTCCGCGAACGACTGGGCGCGGTTGTCCGGAGCGGTGAAGGTGCGGACCGCCGGTCCCCCGCTGTTCGCGCCGCAGTTGTTGTTGAAAGCGTTCGCGATGCCCAGCACGTCGAGCGACGTGGAGAGCGGTACGCCGTTGATGGTCGCCTCGCCGAACGGAGGCCCGACCGGGCCGGGGAGGATGCCGTCGGCGGGCCGGCTGTCCCAGGTGACCGACTCGGGCCAGGCGTTGTTGTTGAGGCGAATCGCGTAGTGGGAGGGATCGCCGTCCTGTGCGAAGCCCCCGGCAACGGTCAGGTCGAGCCTGGCGTCGGTCACCTGCACTCCCGCCGGCAGCGACGAGAGGTTGAAGCGCAGCAACCCGTAGGCGGGCCCTGGCCCGCGGCCGCAGTAGATGTTGGCTCCCGCGTGCACGTCGAACGTGGCCTCCGTGCCGTGCGCCGTGCCGGGGTCGCTGGCGCGCACGTAGGTGTCGGCGACCGGCTCCAGCGTCACCACGGTCTCCGCGACCCGGGTGCCCCAATCGGCGAACGAATTCCGCTGCGTCGAGCCTGCGAAGGTGATCGGGAGCTGCGCCGTCCCGTCGGCGCGTGCCGTCCAGAGGTTGAACGTCAGGCCGCCCGTGCGCTCTCGCGTGAAGACGATGTGGCTGCCGTCTGGCGACCAGGCGGGGTCAGCGTCGTAGTTCCCGGAGCCCGTGACGTCGACCGCGCCGGTGCCGTTCACGTTCATGCTCCACACCGACGTCGGCCCGGTGCGGTCGCTGGCGAACAGAAGCTTGCCGCCGTCGGGCGACCAGTCCGGGTCGGCATCGAGGGCGAAGCTGGCCGGGGTCCGGTTCGTCTGCCCGCTGCCGTCGGCGTTCATCGTGAAGACGTCTCTGTTCTCGGTGCGGTCCGAGTCGAACGCGAGCTTCGTGCCGTCTGGGCTCCAGGCCGCGGAGACGTCGTCGACGAACGGCGTGTTGGTGAGGTTGGTCTGGGCCGTGCCGTCGGCGTTCATGACCCAGATGTCGAAGTCCTCGGTGCGATTGCTCTCGAACGCGATCTTCGTCCCGTCCGGCGAGAAGGCCGGCGCGGCATTCGTGCCCAGAGACGTCAGCGCCTGCTTGTTCGAGCCGTTGCGGTTCATCAGCCAGATCTGATTCCCGCTCTGCCAGGTGATCCGGCTGCCGTCGGGCGAGAGGGACGGCCGGGTGTCGACGGAATCGGAGGTCGTGAGCCGCGTCACGTCGGTCCCGTCGGGATTCAGCACATAGATGTCGGAGTTGCCGTTGCGATCGCTCTCGAACACGATCCGGCTGGGCGACGTGTTGTCGACCGTGACGTCGACGCTCGCCGCGGTCGTGTGGCTCGCTGCATCGTGCGCGACGGCCGAGACCGTCCCGCCACCGACGCCCGTATTCGCAACCTCCGTGCTGTCGAACGTCGCGGTGTACGGCGGATCCGTGTCCGTGCCGAGGTCGACCACGGGCAGCACGCCGTCGGAGTAGCGGAAGTCCACGGCGGTGACGCCGACGTTGTCGGAGGCGTCCGCGGTGACGGTGGTGCTGCCGCGCAGCACGGCGCCGGCGGCCGGGGCGGTGAGGTCGACTGTCGGCGCGATGACGTCTTCGGCCGCGAGCACGAGGTCGGCCCAGTTGTTGCTCGGGTCGAGCAGGTTGGGGCCGGGAGCGGTCACGACGGCCTCTGGCGCGCTCCTGGTGTACCGGAAGTCGATGCCGAGCGTCTGACCTGTCGCTGCGCAGATGTCGTGCTCCAGGTCCGCGGAGCAGAGCGGGTGTCGAAGCTCGAACATCTGCTCGTCGGAACTCGTTCCGGCGGAGACGGTGTCGCCCGTGCCGGCGTCGCTCAGGTCGCTGACGTGGCTTCCCGGCCCGGCCGGGTTCCAGAAGAAGTCCTGACCTGCGCCGCCCACGGCCGCGAGCCAGACGTCGTCGCCCAGCCCCTTGACGCCGTCGTGGTCGTTGTCGAAGAAGACGTCGAACCGGGGCGCGAAGCCTGGGCTGGGGTCCTGCACGACGACTCCGACGTAGAGGTCGGTCGTCGTGTGGGCGAAGCGCACAGTCGCGTTGCCGAACGATCCGAGGTCGACGTGGTACGGCGTAGCGTCAGCCCACTCCGACGACCCGACGATCCCGTCGACCGTCGGCGCGGTCGTGGCCGGGCCGGCGATGAACGTTCCGCCGCCGTGCGCCGAAGCGACACTCGGCAGGGCGACTGCGGTCGCTACGAGCAGGGCGGCGACGGCGGCCAGACGTTTCGGCGCGCGCGCCGACAGACCTCCTCCAATCCGCAGAAAACCCCTCATTCCTCGCACGAGCCTAGAACTGTTGAGCGGTCAATACAAGACCCGGCATGGAGCGTCCGCCCGAGCGACTGCGATCCTGTGGAGATGACCGAATCGACGACCGCCCAACGCAGCGAGCTGTCGCCGTATCTCCCGCGCCTCCTCAGGGTCTGGAGCACGGAGCGCGACGCGCCGCGGGCGCGAGCGCTCGACGGCTCGCTCGTCTCGGTGGACATCTCCGGCTTCACCGCCCTGTCCGAGCGGCTCGCGGGGAAGGGCCGCGAAGGAGCGGAGGAGCTCGTGCGGACGATCTCGGGGATCTTCGCCGCGCTGATCGAGGTGGGGGAGCGGCACGGCGGCGACGTGTTGAAGTTCCGCGGCGACGCGCTGCTCCTGCTGTTCATCGGGGACTCGCACGCCGCGCGAGCGTGCGGAGCGGCCTCCGACATGCAGTGGACGATCGAGCAGATCGGCTCGACCGGCTCGGTCGAGCTACGCATGTCCGCCGGCGTGCACAGCGGGCCGGTCCACTTGTTCCTGACCGAGCGTCCGCACCGCGAGCTACTCGTCGCCGGCCCCGCGGCCACGCGGGTCTTCGAGCTCGAGGACCTGGCCGGGGCCTCGGAGATCGTCGTCAGCGCCGACACGGCTGCGGCGGTCGATCGCGAGTGGTTGGTCGAGCAGCGCGCCGGCGCGCACGTGCTCCGGCGCCTCGACCCGTCCCGCAGTGTCGTCCCGCCGCCGCCCGACGTTCCGGGCGAGCGCCTCGACGAGTACGTTCCGCCGGCGCTCCGCGACCACCTGGCGGTGGCGAGCGGCGAGGCCGAGCACCGCCACGTCTCGGTCGCCTTTCTCAAGCTCGCGGGCACCGACGCCGTGCTCGAGGAGCAGGGGCCCGCGGCGCTTCTCGGCCGCCTGGACGAGGTCGCGGGGGCGGTCGACCGCGCGTCCGACACCTACGGCGTGACCTGGCTCGAGTCCGACATCGACCTCGGCGCCGTCAAGCTCTATCTGACCGCGGGCGCACCCTCGACCACGGGGGACGACGCGGAGGGGATGCTGCGCGCCCTCCGCGACGTCATCGACGCATGCCCGGGCTTCTCGCTGCGCGCGGGAGTGCATCGTGGCCATGTCTTTACGGGCGACATCGGCTCGCCCAGGCGGCGCACGTACGCCGTGATGGGCGACCCGGTCAACCTCGCGGCGCGCTTGACGGCGCAGGCTGGCGACCGGGAGATCCTGGCCACCGCGGACGTCCTCGACGCCGCGCGAACGCTCTACGCGAGCGAGCGCGAGCCGCTACTCGTCAAGGGCAAGGAGCGCGCCGTAATGGCATACCACGTCGGGGCGCCAACCGGCCCGCGCGAGGCCGCGCCCGGGGACGAGATGCCGCTGGTCGACCGCGAGCGCGAAACCGCCCTGATCGCCGAGGCCTTGAACGCCGCGCGGCTCCGCCAGTTCCAGCTCGTCGAGATCGTCGGCGACCCGGGGATGGGCAAGTCGCGCCTCGTCGCCGTCACCCGCACGAACGCGGTCGGCTTCGCCGAGGTGAGCCTCGCCGGCGAGCAGTACGCGCGCACCGTTCCCTACGGCGCCTGGCGGAGTGCGCTGCGGCAGCTCGTCGGGATCATGCCCGAACGCTCGCGTGACGAGGCGGGCGCGCAGCTGACGGCGTTCGTGACCGCGACGATGCCGGATCTTGCGCCCTGGCTGCCGTTGCTCTCGCTGCCGTTCGACGCGCAGGTGGCGCCGACACCGGAGGTCGACGCACTCGATGCCGAGGACAGCCATGAGCGGCTCCAGGCCACGTTGACGACGTTCCTCGAGCGGATGCTGATGATGCCGACGCTGATCGTCGTCGAAGACGCGCACTGGCTCGACGACGCGTCGCGCCTGCTTCTGCGTCACCTGGCCGCCTCGCCCCTGCCGCGGGCGTGGCTCGTGCTGGTGACGACGCGGCCGTCGGCCGAGTCGATCGTCGCCCCGGGTGGCCCGGGACAGCGGGTCGAGCTCGAGCCGCTCGACGCGCAGAGCGCCGAGCAGCTCGTGATCGCCGTCGCAGCGGAATTTGCGCTCTCCGAGGACGCCGTCCGCGCCGTCGCCCTGCGCGCCGGCGGCAACCCGCTGTTCCTGCGCGAGCTGGTCGCGGCAACGCGCGAGGGCGACGCGGGCGAGCTCCCCGAGTCGGTCGAGACGCTGCTGACGACGCGGATCGACACGCTCGCTCCCGCGGACCGACTGCTGCTCCGCTTTGCGTCCGTCGTCGGTCACTCGTTCCCGCTCGACCTCGTCGGGGAGATCCTGGCCGAGGAGGTGCCCGGGGCCGACGAGTCCGAACGCTGGCACGCCCTCGCGGAGTTCGTCCACCGCGTCGGCGACGGCGAGTTCGTCTTCCGGCATGACCTCGTCCGCCAGACCGCGTACGCAGGCCTCCCGTACAAGCGGCGGCGGGAGATCCATCGGCGCGTCGGGCTCGCGCTCGAGCGTCGCGCCGCCGACCGGGCCGAGGACGTCGCGGCGATCCTCTCGCTCCACTTCCTGGAGGCGGGCGACGGCGAGCGCGCGTGGCGCTACGCCGTCGTCGCCGCGGATCGCGCCGCGGGCGGTTTCGCGAACGTCGTCGCCGCCGAGCTCTACGAGCGAGCGCTCGCGGCCGCCGACCTCGAGGCCGTCGACGTGGAGAACCGCGCCGCCGTGCTCGAGGCGCTCGGCGACATGCGTGAGCGCTTTGGGGCCTACGAGCCCGCTCTCGACGCGTACAGGCAGGCAGGGGAGGCCCACGAGGGCCCGCTCGACCGCGCTCGTGTCGTCGCTCGGATTGCGCACTGCCTCGACCGTGAGGGGCGGTACGACGACGCCGTCGCGGCCTTTGCGGAGGCGCGCGCGTTGCTGGAGGGGGAGGACGGAGGCCCGGCGGGGCTCGAGACGGCGGCGACCATCGAGATCGGCCTCGCGAGTGTCGCGTACCGCCGTGCGGCCTACGCGGACGCGATCTCGCACGCCACCGCCGCCGCGGCGCTCGCCGAGCGGGCCGACCTGTCCGACGTGCTCGCACACGCCCTCGTGGTAGCGGGTCTCGCCCACAACGACCTCGGCCAGGACGAGGCGGCCCCGCTGTTCGAGCGGTCGATCGCGATCAGCGCGGAACACGGCCTGCACCGGGTTCGCGGGTCGGCGCTGAACAACCTCGGCATCTACCACTACTCCGAGGGACGCTGGGACGAGGCCGTCGAGTGCTACCGCGCCAGCCGCGAGGCAAAGCTGCACGCCGGCGACCCGCTCGGTGCCGCCGTTCAGGAGAACAACGTGGCCGAGGTGCTCTCCGACCAGGGACTGCTCGCGGAGGCCGAAACGCTGTTCCGGAACATGGTCCGCGTCAGCCGCGCGGCCCACTTCCCGATCGGCGCGGCGCTCGGGACCGGCAACCTCGGCCGCCTGGCCGCGCGCGACGGGCGCTTCGCCGAGGCGCACGAGCTGCTGGACGATGCGGCCGCGGCGTTTGCCGCGATCGACGCCGGCCGCTACGTCAACGAAACGCACGCCCGCCGCGCCGAGTGCCTTGTCCTGGAAGGTCGGCACGCCGAGGCGCTCGAGGCCGCCTCCGCGCTCGTCGAGGCCTCGCGAGAGACGCCGTTCGGCGGGCTGGAGGCGCTCGTCGAACGCACGATCGGGCTCGCCCTACACCAGGCGCGGCGGCCCGACGAGGGGAGGCCGCATCTGTTCGAGAGCCTGCGGATCGCGCGGGACCTGCGAGCGGTGTACGAAGAGGCGCTCACGTTGCGTGCGCTCGCCGACACGGGGGCGCCGGACGGGGAGGCCCAGCGAGCGGCGAGCGAGGAGATCCTGGCGCACCTGGGCGTCGTCGCCATTCCCAAGGTGCCACTCCCGTAGTCGTTACCCTCGGCCGATGGCTGCACCCGTCCAGAAGGACCAGGAGCTCGAGCTCCAGATCGAGTCACTCGCGTACGGCGGCAACGGCGTCGCGCGACTGAACGGCTTCGTCGTCTTCGTCCGCCGCGGCCTGCCCGGCGACACGGTCCGCGCGCGCGTGACCAAGGTGAAGCGGAACCACGCCGAGGCGATCGCGACCGAGATCGTCGAGGCCGGTGCGCCCCGCGTCGAGGCGCCGTGCGAGCACTACCCGGCGTGCGGCGGCTGTCGGTTCCAGGACCTCGCCTACGAGGTGCAGATCGCGGCCAAGCACGACCAGGTGCGCGACGCGCTCCAGCGGATCGGCGGCCTCCCCGAGCCGCCGCTGCAGCCGATCGTCCCGGCGAAGTCGATCTTTCACTACCGCAACAAGCTCGAGTACTCGTTCACGCAGACGGAGGAGGGGCCGGCGCTCGGCTTCCACAAGGCCGGCCGGTGGGACGAGGTGCTCCCGATCGAGAAGTGCTGGCTGACGACCGACCTCGGCAACGCGATCCGCAACACCGTCCGCGACTGGGCGCGCGCCGAGCATCTCGAGGCCTACGACCAGGAGCATCAGACCGGCTATCTGCGCCACCTGGTCGTGCGTGAGGCGCGCAACACCGGCCAGGTGCTCGTGGTGCTCGTGACGGCGCCGGGCGAGCGCTTCGAGCGCGCCGAGCTGGTCGACACGCTGCGTCGCTTCCCCGAGGTGCGCTCGATTCACTGGGCGATCAACGACACGCCCGCCGAGGTCACGAACCTGCCCTCGACGCTCCTCTGGGGCGACGAGGCGATCGAGGAGCAGCTGCTCGGCCTGCGCTTCCGCATTCGCCCGAACGCGTTCCTGCAGACGAACACCGACATGGCCGAAGTCCTCTACGAGCTCGCGCGCGAGGCCGCCGCCGTCACGAGGGAGGACACGGTCTACGACCTCTACTGCGGCACCGGGACGATCGGCCTGACCCTCGCGCGCGACGCCCTCACCGTCTGGGGCATCGAAGTCTCCGAGGAGTCGGTGGCCTGCGCGATCGAGAACGCCGAGCTCAACGGGATCGCCAATGCCGCGTTCTTCGCCGGCGAGGTGGGCCGATCGCTGGAGGAGCTCGCCGAACGCGCAGGCCCGCCCGACGTCGTCGTCGTCGACCCGCCCCGAGCGGGGCTGTCGTCGAAGGCCATCCGCCGCATCGGCCGGCTCGAGCCCGACCGCATCGTCTACGTCTCCTGCAACCCGACCACGCTGGCCGGGAACGTCAAGGAGCTGGCGCGCGACTGGGGCTACGAGCTGGAGCGCGTCACCCCCGTGGACATGTTCCCGCACACGCCGCACGTGGAGGCGGTCGCGAAGCTCACGCGGTCCGGCTGATTCCCCACTCGCGTCGCCGCAGGGCGCGCCAGATCAGATCGGCATTCGCAGCCAGGAACCCGAGCGACAGCAGCGGCAGCGCCGGCAGCCCGATCACGTCGAAGGCGACGGTCAGGATGATCGTCAGCCCGAACGAGGCGGTCATCGCGACCCAGGTCCAGAACGGGCGTAGGTGGAAGCGCACGGACGCGCCGAGGAAGAGCGCGAAGAACAAGAGGTCGGGCAGGCCGAGGTTCGCGGTCGGCCGCTCGCCCGGGATCCGGAACGCGAACGACAGCGTCGTGAAGACCTCCGGCTGCTTGTCGACGATGTGGCGGGTCGGCCCGCGCCATACCGAGAAGGCGTCGACGATCGGGATGATCGCGGCCACGAGCGCCACCCACAGAACCGACTCGAAAAAGGACAGGAACCAGAAGCCGACGAGCGTCATCGTCACCAGCTTCGAGAAGTTGGCGAGCGCCTCGAGGTCGGCGAAGTGCAGCCCGACCGTGAGCAATGCGAAGCCGACGGCCCAGAAGGCGAGCCGATGCGCGCGCAACAACGGCAGCAGGAACCAGACGATCCCGAAGACCGCCGGTATGACCACGGCCGCCAGCCAGGCCACGTCCCACCAGGTCGAGGCCGCCCAGAGCGACTCGGCCCAGGTGTAGTACGCGGCCAGCGCGGTGATCAGGGCCGCGAAGCCAACGTACCGCGGCGTGAGGAGGGCCTGGCGAAACGGCGCTGAGCCGCCGGGCCGCGCTGCTCGCCCCGAGGCGGCGTCCTCAGTCACGCCCGTATAGCTGCGCATACGAACGTTCCCTGCGTCCTTGCCTCGGAACGACCATCGCACCCCGACGACGAGCGGCGTTCCACCAAACCCTCCTAGTACGGAGGAAGCTCCGCCCACCAGGGGCCGAGCGCCTTGAACGCGTTCCAAAAGCGTGTCTTCGCCGGTTGCTCGTCGAGGGAGGCGTCGATGTCGGGCGTCACGAGCGCCTGCACGGTGGGTGTGAAGCGCTGCAGCTCACCGGTGGTCTCCTGCACCGGCTGGGACAGCGGGAAGTCGACGCGATTCAGAACCACGAGTGCCTGCTCGCCCATCGCCACGACGAGCTTGGGCTGGACGATGTGCAGCTCGCGCAGCAGCCAGGGATCCCCCTCGTCCTCCTCGCCGTCGGCGAACTTGAGGCAGTTGGTGCCGTAGATCGCGAGCGGGTCCACGTGCAGGCGCTGCAGGGACTTGAGGATCGCCTGCCCCGTGCGGCCGAAGAACGCGACCCCTTCCTGCACCTCGGAGGGCTGCGGCCGGTACTTGAGCAGCATCACGTCCGCCAGCGGATGGCCCGAGCCCAGCACGGGCACGCGTGAGCCTCCACCTGCGGCAGCGATCTCATGGCCGAGCTCGTTCACCTCGGCGATCGCCTTCTGCAGGTAGCGCTCGTAGATCTCGTCGGTCGGCACGGCGGTCACAGGGAGCATGGTGGACTTCTCCTCTACCGGACTCTTTCCTTGACCTGGGCCATCCATTTGAGCGACTGGAGGTAGGCGAGCGACTTGGGCCTCCGCAGGACCTCTGCGCTGCGCAGCGAGATCAGAAACTCCTCCGGATTGCGGAACGCGCGCATGCGCACGGCGCCGGTGCCGACGCCCTGCAGCACGTGCGCGTCGGAGCCCGCACCCATCGTCAGGTTGTACTTGCGCGCGAAGCGAAGCGCCTCGTCGTTGTGGCCCTCGAAGAGCAGCCGCGCGTTGTAGACCTCGAAGACGTCGATGTCGGCCAGGTGGCGGTGCAGCGTCGTCGAGTCCGGGATCGTGTGCATCCGGTCGAACGGGTGGGGGAGGTAGACGAGGCCGCCCTGCTCCTTGATCGCGGCCAGCGTGTCCTCGAACGACATCCCGCGCGGGATCTCCTCCTTGAGGAACAACCCGATCACCTCGCCCTGGCTGTCGGTCTTCACCTCCTCGCCGGGGATCACGACCAGGTTGCGGTCGCGCGCGAGCTCCACAGCCTCGAGCGCGCCGCCGAAGACGTTGTGGTCGGTCACGGCGATCGCGCCCAGCCCGATCGCCTCGGCCTGGTCGATTAGGTCCGACGTCTCGATCGCGCAGTCGCTGGACCACGCAGTGTGCAGGTGGAAGTCGGCCACGATCCAGTCGCGGTCTGTCAGAGGTGAGCCCGTGTAACTCGGGCGCGCCGCGCGTCGGCGGCCGAGCGACCGATAGAGCTCGTCGTGCTCACGCGCGAGGCTCTCGAAGTCCTGCGTCTCGGCCAGCTTCGCGGCTCTCGCGGCCGAGGCGCTCGCGCAGCTCGTCGTTCTCCGCCAGCCGGGCGAGCGCCGCGGCTCCGAGCTCGGGCTGCTCGCGCAGGCCGGGCGGCTCGGCGATCGCCGCCCCGGCTGCGCGGGCCTCGAGCGCCACCCGCGGGAGCCCGCTCGGCGAGGGCAGGAAGATCGCGGCTTCGTTGAGCAGCCCGGCTCGACTGGCCCCGTCGCGCAGCGTTCGGATGCGCACGCGGTCGCGCAGCGACACCGGGATCGTCGGTCGCGCCGTGAGCGGTTTCGTCCGCAGGATCACCAGCTCCCAGTCGGGCAGCTCAGGCAGCACGTGGAGCGCCGAGCGGGTGAGCGCCCGCTCACCGGGCCGCCACTCGACCACGACGAGCTTTTTCTTCTCGGCCGGTTGGAAGAGCTCGAGGTCGACACCCGGTGACACGACGCGGTAGTCGCCTGGGAAGCGTTCCGCCGCCGCCTCGGCGACGGCGTCGGAGATCGCGAGCAGAGCGTCCGTCCGGCCCAGCAGCCGCTCGCGCTGCGCTCGCCCGGGCGGATAGGAGAGCCGCTCGGGCGAGAAGAAGGTGGCCGCCGCGAGCGCGCGCGACTCGCGCAGCGCCAGGTACGACAGGCTCGGCAACCCGGGCTCGAAGCCGTGCACGACGTCGAAGCCGCCGCGTGACAGCGCCAGCGCCAGGTTGGCGCGAACGCCGACCGGCACGCCGATTCTGCTCCGCCGCGAGATCGGCAGCGTGGGGCCGAGTGCGATCACGTCTGCCTCGAGGCCGTCCTGCAACGCCCGGCGCCCGGCGAGCAGCTCGGCCGCGCGACCCGACGGAGCCAGCACCGTCACGGTGTGGCCGAGACCGCGGAGCCCGCGGGCGAGGCCGGCGACGTGCTCGTTGACGTCGTGCGGCTGCGACCAGGAGAAAGGGGTGACGAGGCAGATGCGCATGCCCACCGTGCCCGAGTGTAGCCCCCGTTTGGCCGCCGCCCGACCGCGCGCAGCGTTACTCTCCCCGCACCTGTGGCGGTCCGGTCCCCTGCTCAGGAGGAGAAGCGGCGCCGCATCCTCGACGCGGCCGTGAGAGCATTCGCCCGCAAGGGCTACCACGCCTGCCGCGTCGGCGAGATCGCGTCCGAGGCGGGCGTCGCCTACGGGCTCGTCTACCACTACTTCACGTCGAAGGACGAGATCCTCGAGACGATCTTCCGCGACACCTGGACGCAGATGCTCACCGCGATCGAGGCGGTCGAGCAGGAGGGCGTCCCGGCCGCCGACCAGCTGCGCAAGGTGGCGGCGATCGTGCTGCGCACCTGGAAGCGCGACCCCGATCTCGTCCGCGTGCTCGTTCGTGAGGTCACGCGCAGCCCACACATCCAGCGCGAGGTCGACGAGATCGAGCAGGCGTACGAGGCGCTGCAGCGCATCGTCGAGCGCGGCCAGCAGACGGGCGAGTTCCGCGACGACCTCGACGCCCGGTTGGCGGCGCTGATCGTCTACGGAGCACTCGAGCAGATCCTGACCAGCCTGGTCATGGGACAGCTCGACGACTCCGACGAGGAGGTCGACCGCGCCGAGAAGGCCGTCGTCGCCCTCGTGCGCGACGGCCTGCGCGTTCGCTGACTGACGAATCGGGCGATGTCCACCGGTCTGGCCCCTCGACATCGCCGCCGCAGACATGGCAGGTGTCACGGAACCGTGACGATCTCTCCACAGGCACCGCCGGAAAAGCGAAGGGCCGGCGGTTGCCGGCCCTCGCTGCGCGCGACCTTCGTCCGTAGGGGCTAGGTCTTGTTCTCGGCCGGCGCCGCGCTACGCGCCCCAGTTACCCGTGCGTTCGCGCGGATGAAGTCCTCGACGAGCTCGTGCGCCTCGTCGTCGTCGTACTGGACGGGCGGCGACTTCATGAAGTAGGCCGCCGGCCCCTCGAGCGTGCCGGAGATCCCGTTGTTCAGGGCGAGTTTCGCCAGCCGCACGGCGTCGATCACGATCCCCGCCGAGTTCGGCGAGTCGTGCACCTCGACCTTCATCTCGATGTTCAGCGGCACGTCGCCGAAGGACGTCCCCTCGAGCCGGATGTACGCCCACTTGCGGTCCTCGAGCCACGGCACGTGGTCGGACGGGCCGACGTGGATGTTGTCGTCGCCGAGCTCGTAGTCGAGGGTCGCCTTGATCGAGTTCGTCTTCGAGATCTTCTTGGACTCCAGCCGCTCCCGCTCGAGCATGTTCATGAAGTCGGCGTTGCCACCGAAATTGAGCTGGAACGTGCGGTCGATCTTCACGCCGCGCTTGCGGTAGAGCGTCGTCAGGGCGCGGTGCGAGATGGTCGCGCCGACCTGGGACTTGATGTCGTCGCCGATGATCGGCAGGCCGGCCTGCTGGAAGCGCTTCTGCCAGTACGGCTCCCGGGCGATGAAGATCGGCATGCAGTTCACCATCGCGCAGCCGGCGTCGAGGATCTGCTCCGCGTACCACTTGGTCGCGGCCTCCGACCCTACGGGGAGGAAGTTGACGACGACGTCGGTGTTCGTCTCGCGCAGGATCCCGACCACGTCGTCGGTCTCGCCGGGCGCCTTCTCGACGATCTCGCTCAAGTACTTGCCGATCCCGTCGTGCGTCATGCCGCGGGACACCCGGATGCCCGTCTTCGGCACGTCGGCGAACTTGACGGTGTTGTTCGGATGCGCCCCGATCGCGTCGGCGAGGTCCTTGCCGACCTTGTCCTTGGTGACGTCGAAGGCGGCGGTGAACTCGATGTCGCTGATGTGGTAGCCGCCGAGGTCGACGTGCATGAGACCCGGCACGAAGTCGTCCCTCGAGGCCTCCTTGTAGTACTCGACGCCCTGCACGAGCGCGCTCGCGCAGTTGCCGACCCCGATGATCGCGACGCGGACCTTGCCGTCGTCGTTTCGGGCCTTGCCGTTGCTAGCTGTCATCTGTTCCTTTCTGCTCCTCACTCCGAGCGTCTCCGAAAGTGTGCGGACGATCAGGTCGTTCGTCGTGCTCGCCGTCGAGCGGGCCTCGGCGCTGAGCCGGTCCTTCAGCTCGTCGGGCATGCGCAGCACGAGGACGCCACTCGAGCCGGGCGGTGCACTGCGCCTCCCGCTTTCGGCGACCTCGACGCCGAAGCGGTTGCCGAGGATGCCGACGGCGAGGTCGTTCATGCTCTTGCCCCCGCGCGCCACCTCGCGGGCCAGCCGGCGCTTCAGCTCGGGGGGCACGCGGACGATGACGCTCTTTCGAGTGCTATCAGCCATCGGCTGATAGCACTATAGCGCATATGCGATGACCGCTATCTGTCCAACTGTCGTCGCACGTAGAGCAAGCGCTGGATCACCGTCGCCCAGGCCGTGATCGCGAGCAGGTAGATCGCCCATTGCAGCCCGCCCCAGGGGGCCAGGATCAGGCCCGCGGAGATGACGACGACGCGCTCGGCGCGACTGCCGATGCCGACGTCGCCGCGAAGCCCCAGGATCTCGGCCTTCGCGCGCGCGTAAGAAACGAGGAACGATCCCACGACGGCTGCGAACGTGAACGCGAGCGCCACCTCGTTCCCTTCACGCATGAACACGAGCGCGATCGCGCCGAGGATCAAGCCTTCGCTGACGCGGTCCGTCATCGAGTCGACGAACGCGCCGAAGGGCGTCGCCTTCCCGCTCGAGCGGGCGAGCGCGCCGTCGAGGACGTCGAGGATCGAGCCGACGATGAAGAGCGCGGCGCCGATCCAGAACGCGGCGAGCTCGTGCCGGTCTTCGAAGTACACGGACACCGCGGCGGCCGCGCAGAGCAGGACGCCGCCGGCGGTCAGCGCGTTCGGGGTCACGCGCGTGCGCCCGAGGCGGCCCATCCAGCGGGCCGCGATCCGGCGCGTGCCACTCGTGTAGCCGTCCTTCACACGGCCGAGGGCCTCGCTTCTGGCCATGCCGAGAGGTTAGTGCCTGAACGCTCGGCGCAGCTGCCGGCGATAGATGAACCCGCCCGCCGCGATCGCGAGCACCACGCCGGCGAGGACGTCGAGCCAGAAGTGGTTGCCCGTCGCCATCACGGCAAACCAGACCCACGTCGGCCAGGCGAGCCAGAGCACCTTTGCCCACGTGTGCCGCACCACCGTGGCCATCACGACGCCCACGATCAGCGCGTCGGCCGAGTGCAGGCTCGGCATCGCGGCGTAGGGATTCGACGCCAACTCGACGAGACCGCTCCCGTGGTTGGGGCCGCCGAACGTGGCGAGCGTGTCGACGAAGCCGACCTCCGGGAACATCCGCGGCGGCGCCGTGGGGAGGAGCACGTACCCGATCAGGCCGAGGACGTTCGCCAGCATGATGGCGTTCCGGAAGCGGATGAAGGAGTCGTTCCGGCGCAGGTAGACGAAGAGGAGCGCTAGCCCCATCACCGTGAACTGCGACAACCAGTACGTGGCGGAGACCGACCAGGTCAGGAGGTCGCTGCTGTGCGCGTAGCTCTGCAGCGAGAGCTCCCACAGGCCGCTCGCGCGCCGCTCGATGTCGATGACCTTGAGGCCGTTGTCGAAGGCGTCCGCGGGGTTGCGGTCGGCGATGCCGCGGACCACCTGGTAGGCGGCCAGGAAGCCGAACCAGATCGCGAGCTGGAGGAAGAGATCGCCCCAGCCGCGCGGCAGCACTCGCCTCTCGGTGGCAGTCGCGGCGGTGGTCATAACTCCTTCGTGTTCGAGCGGCTGATCAGCACGAAGTGGCCGATTCTATCCCCGCCTGCGGTCGCGTCACAATTCCGGACGTGAGCAGCGGGTACCGGATCTGGTCTGCGTACGCCACAGAGGGCTTCGGTGAGGCCTACCACGCGGCCCGCCCCGCGCCCCCCGAGGCGCTCCTGCGCCTGCTGTGCCGCCTCGCCCGCGTCGACCAGCCGAGCCTCGTGGCCGACGTCGGCTCCGGCACCGGCCTGTCGACCCGTGCCTGGGCTCCGCTCGCCGACGAGGTCGTCGGCGTGGAGCCGAATCCGGAGATGCGCGCTGCAGCCGAAGCGAACACTTCTTCCCACAACGTTCGCTACGTCGAGGGTTATTCCGACTCGAGCGGGCTCGCAAACGACTCCGCCGATCTCGTCACGTACTCGCAGTCGCTCCACTGGATGGAGCCGGAGCCGACCTTTCGCGAGGCCGCTCGCATCCTACGCCCCGGAGGCGTGTTCGCCGCCTACGACTACGAGCTCCCGCCCGCCGTGGACTGGGAGGTCGATGCGGCCTTCGAGTACTTCCTGCTGCGCGTCGGCAAGTTCCGGCGTGAGCGGCTCTCGATTCCGCCGGCCGAGAAGGCTGGGCACATTCCGCGCATGCGCGAAAGTGGCCTGTTCCGCTACGTGCGGGAGCTCGGCGTTTCCGGCGAGGACGTCGCAACCGCCGCCCGCGTCGTCGGCCTCGCCCTGAGCCTCGGCCCGGTCGGCCGCCTGCTCGAGGAGGGCCTGACCGAGGAGGAGCTCGGTCTCGCCGGCCTGCGCGAGGCTACGGAGCGCTTGCTCGGTGACCGCGACGTGACCTGGACGGTGAGCTACCGCGTCCGTTTCGGCGTGACCTAGCCGCCGGACGACGTCGAGGACGAGATCGAGGACCGCCGCGCTCCAGTGACCGCCGCCGTCGCGCTGCTCCTCGTCACTGTGGTCTGGGGCTTCACGTTCGTCCAGGTCAAGGACGCGGTCGCGATCTATCCGCTGTTCGCGTTCCTCACGGTGCGCTACGCGATCGCGTCGGCCGTCCTCGCTCCATTGGCGGTGCTGCGGCTGCGCAGCCTCGGTCGCGACGGCCTCCTCGCCGGCGCGTTCCTCGGCGCCTTGCTCGCGATCGGGTCGGCGCTGCAGACCGCCGGGCTCGAGCGCACGACGGTGACGAACACCGGCTTCATCACCGGCCTGTACGTCCTGCTGACGCCGCTGTTCGCGCTCGTCCTCTTCCGGACGCGCATCACGCGCGAACTGTGGCTCGCCGTCGGCCTTGCGGTCGTCGGGCTTGCCCTGCTCGCGGGTGTGCCGAGCGGCTCGGCCGCCGGCGACCTGCTCGTTCTGCTCAGCACCGCTGCCCAGGCGCTCCAGATCGTGATGGTCGAGCGCTACGCCAAGCGTTACGACGCGGTCGGGCTGACCTTCGTGGAGATGGCGGTCGCATGTATCGGCTTCGCCGCTATCGCCCTGGCGCTCGGCGATCTGTCCGTCCCGCGCGGCGGGACCGTGTGGGCCGCGTTGCTCGTCACCGGCGTCTTCGCGAGCGCGTTCGCGTACCTGATCCAGATCTGGGCGCAGCGACGGATCAGCGCCACGCGGATCGCGATCATCTTCTCCCTCGAGACCGTGTGGGCCGGGTTCTTCGGCTACGTGCTCGACGGCGACCGGCTCGGCGTGGTCGGCTGGACGGGCTGCGCGTTGATCTTCCTGGCGATCCTGGTGGCCGAACCGGCCGCGGCCCGGACCTTGCGGCGCCTGGCGGGCCGACCAGGGTCAGACCCGGTCGCAGAACGGCGCTAGAACGTCCACTCGCCGTTCTGCTGCACGACCTCGCCGTCGCACTCGATCCGGCCGCCGTCGCGGAGCTCTTTGACCATGTCCCAATGGACGCTGGAGACGTTCCGGCCGCCGATCGAGGGAATGCCCGCGCCGATCGCGAGGTGGATCGTCCCGTAGATCTTCTCGTCGAAGAGCGTCTCCTTGACGTGCCGCTGGATCCCGGGGTTGCAGCCGATGCCGAACTCGCCGAGCCGGCGCGCGCCCTCGTCGCGGTCGAGCTTGGCCAGGAGCGCCTCTTCGTTGTTCTCGGCCGAAGCCTCGACGATCACGCCGTCGCGGTAGACGAAGCGGATACCGCTGACCTCGTCGGGCGGGTCGACGGCCGGGTACTCGGAGAACGTGACGACGCCTTCGGTCGAGTCCTCGACGGGGCTGTAGAAGACCTCGCCGCCCGGCATGTTGTAGTGCCCGTCGTCGACCTCGCCGCGACGGTCCGCGAGCGAGAAGCGGATGTCGGTCTCGTGCCCGACGATGCGGACCTCCTCGGCCGCGTCGAACCGGTCGGCGATCCGCTGCATCTTGCGGCCTTCCTCGTCCCAGTCGATCAGGCACGCGCCGTAGACGAAGTCTTCGAACTGCTCGGTCGTCATCCCGGCCGCCTGCGCGAGCGCGGCCGTGGGGTAGCGGCACGCGACCCAGGGGATCTCGAGGCGCAGGCGCCGTTCGAGCAACGGCCGGTTCGCCTCGGAGAGGAGTCCTCGCTTACGCGGGTCAAGGTCGCCGCCCTCGTGCGTGTTCTCGGGCGCGCCGATGTTGATCCAGGCGTCGATCTGCTCGCCGAGTGCGGCCTCGAGCGACGGCTGCCGCCCCACGAGCTCCTCGGGCGCCTCGGTCGCCCACAGGTAGGCGAACGGCCAGTTGTCCTCCGCCCAGCCGAGACGCACGATCGGGTACGCGCCGCGCCGGCCCAGCGCGCGCACGACCTCCTCGACGAGCGGCCGCGCCGGCGGGCTCGACTTGAGCAGCACCTGCCAGCCTGCCTGGGCGTCGAGGCAGCGGTCGACGAGCAGGCGGGCGTAGTCGGCGACGCGCGGATCGGTCATCGGCGAGGGAGCTTACTCACCCCAGATCTGCTATAACTAGGCTTAGATTTTCTCACAACCCAAGGATTCAACGGAAAGGAAGCCGATGGCAAAGGTAATCGGAATCGACCTCGGGACGACCAACTCGTGCATGGCCGTGCTCGAGGGCGGCGAGCCGACCGTGATCCCGAACGCCGAGGGCGGCCGCACCACGCCGTCCGTCGTCGCGTTCACGAAGGACGGTCAGCGGCTCGTCGGTGCACCCGCGAAGCGCCAGCAGGTCACGAACCCGCAGAACACGGTGTTCTCGATCAAGCGCTTCATGGGCCGCAAGTTCGGCGAGGTCTCCGAGGAGATGACCATCGTCCCGTACGAGGTCGTCCAGGGCAAGGGCGGCGACGTCCGCGTCAAGGCCGAGGGCAAGGAGTACGCGCCGCCGGAGATCAGCGCGATGATCCTGCAGAAGCTCAAGGCCGACGCCGAGGCCTATCTCGGCGAGCCGGTGACCGACGCGGTCATCACCGTCCCGGCCTACTTCAACAACGCCCAGCGCGAGGCGACGAAGGACGCCGGCAAGGTCGCCGGCCTCAACGTCCTGCGCATCATCAACGAGCCGACCGCGGCCTCGCTCGCGTACGGGCTCGACAAGGAGGGCGACCAGACGATCCTCGTCTTCGACCTCGGCGGCGGGACCTTCGACGTCTCGGTGCTCGAGCTCGGCGAGGGCGTGTTCGAGGTGAAGGCCACGAACGGCGACAACCACCTCGGCGGCGACAACTTCGACAAGGCGGTCGTCGACTGGATGGTCGCGGAGTTCAAGAAGGACCAGGGCATCGACCTGGCCGCCGACAAGATGGCGCTCCAGCGGCTGTACGAGGCCGCCGAGAAGGCCAAGATCGAGCTGTCCTCGACGATGACGACGCAGATCAACCTGCCGTTCGTCACCGCCACGCAGGAGGGCCCCAAGCACCTCGACCTGCAGCTCACGCGCGCGAAGCTGAACGAGCTGACCGCCGACCTGCTCGAGCGGACCGTCGGTCCGACGAAGCAGGCGCTGACGGACGCCGGGCTCGACGCCGCCAAGATCGACCACGTCGTGCTCGTCGGCGGCATGACCCGCATGCCGGCCGTCGTCGACAAGGTCAAGGAGGTCGTCGGCAAGGACCCGCACAAGGGCGTCAACCCGGACGAGGTCGTCGCCGTCGGCGCGGCCATCCAGGCGGGCGTGCTCAAGGGCGAGGTCAAGGACATCCTCCTGCTCGACGTCACACCTCTGAGCCTCGGCATCGAGACCAAGGGCGGCGTCTTCACCAAGCTGATCGAGCGCAATACGACCATTCCGTCCAAGAAGTCGGAGGTCTTCACGACCGCCGAGGACAACCAGCCTTCGGTGGAAGTGCACGTCGCCCAGGGCGAGTCGGAGATGGTCGTCTACAACAAGACGCTCGGGAAGTTCCAGCTCGTCGGCATCCCGCCGGCGATGCGCGGCCAGCCGCAGGTCGAGGTCACGTTCGACATCGACGCGAACGGGATCATCAACGTCTCGGCCAAGGATCTCGGCACGGGCAACCAGCAGCAGATCCGGATCGAGGGCGGCTCCGGCCTCTCCGAGGACGAGGTGCAGCGGATGGTCAGCGAGGCCGAGGCGCACAGCGACGAGGCGCACAAGCTGCGCGAGCTCGCCGACGCCAAGAACCAGGCCGAGAGCCTCGTCTACCAGACCGAGCGCTCACTCAAGGAGCACCGGGAGAAGCTCGATGAGAGCGACGCGGGCACGATCGAGGGTCGCGTGATGGAGCTGAAGCAGGCGCTCGAGGCCGACGACGTGGCCGAGATCCGTGCCAAGACGGACGCGCTGACCGAGGCCTCGCACAAGCTCGCCGAGGCGGTCTACGCCCAGGCGACGGCCGCTCAGGCCTCGTCCGCGCAGGGGGCCAACGGCACGACCACCTCTGATGACGAAGTCGTCGAAGACGCCGACTACGAAGTCATCGACGAAGAGGCGGCGCAGCGTGACTGACGCTCCTAAGCCACGGAGCGAGTCGCCCGCGGAGCCGCCTGTCCGCGACAGCGGACCAGTGGAGGGGGTCTGGGGGAACCGGGAGGTTCCCCCAGCGAACTCCGGCGAGTCCGAAGCGAACGAACTCTCCCTCGATGAACGCCTGGCGCAGGCCGACGCCCGCGCCGAGGAGCATCTCGACGATCTCCGCCGCCTCGCGGCCGAGTTCGACAACTACCGCAAGCGCGCCGCGCGCGACCAGGAAGCTCTGGTCGCGCGCGCCGCGGAGCGGCTCGTGAAGGAGCTGCTGCCCGTGCTCGACGACCTGGAGCGGACCGCCCTGGCGGCGCGTGAACACAAGACGCGGAGCGTCGAGGATGGCGTCCGCCTCGTGCATCGCTCGCTCGCGGCCGCGCTGTCGAAGGAGGGTCTCGAGGAGATCCCGACCGAGGGCGCGTTCGACCCGCATGTCCACGAAGCGCTGCTCTCGCAGCCCTCGGACGCGGACGAAGGCACGGTCATCGAGGTCCTGCAGAAGGGCTACCGCCTCGGCGACCGCGTGCTGCGGCCCGCACGGGTCGTCGTGGCTGCGCCGAAGACCGAGGCGCAGTGAACGAGCTCTATTCCACCCTCGGCGTTCCGAAGGGCGCCTCCGCAGACGAGATCAAGAAGGCATACCGCAAGCTCGCCCGCGAGAACCATCCCGACCGCAATCCCGGCGACGCCTCCGCGGAGGAGCGTTTCAAGGAAGTGCAGGCCGCCTACGACGTGCTGTCCGACCCCGAGAAGCGCAAGCAGTACGACGCGTTCGGCTCGGCCAACGGACAACGCGGCGGCCCCGGCGGCTACGCTGGCGACTTCAACGTCGGCGACCTGGGCGACTTCGGGAGCGTCCTCGGCGACCTGTTCGGAGGCGGCGGGCGCTTCCGCAGGGGTCAGCGCGAGCCCGCCGGGAGGCGCGGCGTCGACCTCGAGGCCGAGGTCGGCTTGTCGTTCGAGGACTCCCTGAGGGGAATCGAGACGCGCATCCCGGTCGAGGTGGAGACCGCCTGCCGTGAGTGCGGCGGTTCCGGCGCGAAGCCGGGGACCGCGCCGAGCGTCTGCCCCGACTGCAAGGGCCGCGGCGTCCTTGCCGAGAGCCAGGGCCTCTTCGCGCTCTCGCAGCCGTGTCGGCGCTGCGGCGGCCAGGGCACCGTGATCGAGCACCCCTGTGAGCATTGCCGCGGCGCCGGCCGGGAGCGCCGCACCAAGCGCTACACGGTCAAGATCCCGGCCGGCGTCAAGGACGGCACGCGGATCCGGCTAAAGGGCAAGGGCGAGCCGGGCGCCGGCGCCGGCCCGGCCGGAGACCTGTTCGTCACCACGCGCGTTCAGCCTTCGCGACTGTTCTCGCGCCGCGGGACATCCGACCTGGAGCTCGACCTCCCGGTCACCTTCGCGGAGGCCGCGCTCGGCGCCACCGTCGAGGTGCCCACGCCGTACGGCGAGCGGCTCTCGCTCAAGGTCCCGGCCGGCTCCGAGGACGGGAAGCTCCTGAAGATGCGCGGCCACGGCGCCCCCGGCCTGAAGGGCGGCGGCAAGGGCGACCTCGTCGCCCGCTTGCGCGTGGCCGTTCCCAAGAAGCTGACGAAGAAGGAGCGCGAGGCGATCGAGGCGCTCCAGAACGCGTCCCGCGAGGATCCGAGGAAGGTGCTCTTCAGCTGATGGACGATCGGCCCCGCTACATGATCTCCGTGGCCGCCGACCTCGTCGGCATGCACCCTCAGACGCTCCGCATCTACGAGCAGAAGGGGCTCGTGCAGCCGAAGCGCACCGCAGGCAACACGCGGCTCTACTCCGAGCACGACCTCGAGCGGCTGCGGCTCGTCCAGCGGCTCACGACCGAGCTCGGGCTCAACCTCGCCGGCGTCGAGCACGTGCTCCGGCTCGAGGACCAGCTCCGACGCATGCAGCTGCGGCTGGAGCGGCTCGAGCGCGAGATGCGCGAGCGCGTCGAGGCCGTGCACAAGCAGTACCGCCGTGACCTCGTGCTCTACCGACAAGAAAAACACCCCGTACCGAAAAGGACCCAATGGACTTCAACAGGCTGACGACCAAGTCCCAGGAGGCGATCGCCGCGAGCCAGGAGCTGGCGCGGCGGAACGCCAACCCCGAGATCTATCCCGAGCACCTGCTGCTCGCGCTGCTCGACCAGGAGCTGCCGCAGACGCTCGCCGAGCGCAGCGGCGCCGGCGCATCCGCGCTCGCCCAGGAGGCGCAGGCGGACCTGGCGAAGCGGCCGCGGGCCGAGGGCGCCGCGAACCTACAGGTGCGCACGTCTTCCGCGTTCGACAAGGTCCTCGACAAGGCCGAGGACGAGGCGAGAAAGCTCGAAGACGACTACGTCTCGACCGAGCATCTGCTGCTCGCGCTCGACGTCGTCCCGCGGCAGCAGCTGCTCGACGCGCTCAAGCAAGTGCGCGGCGGCCAGCGCGTCACGAGCCAGGACCCCGAAGGCAGCTACCAGGCGCTCGAGAAGTTCGGTCGCGACCTGACCGAGTTGGCGGAGCGCGGCAAGCTCGACCCGGTCATCGGCCGCGACGAGGAGGTGCGCCGCGTCATGCAGGTGCTCTCCCGCCGCACCAAGAACAACCCCGTCCTGATCGGCGACCCCGGAGTGGGGAAGACGGCGATCGCCGAGGGCCTCGCCCAGCGGATCGTCGCCGGCGACGTCCCCGAGGGGCTGAAGGGCAAGCGCGTCTGGGCGCTCGACATCGGCGCGCTCCTGGCCGGCTCGAAGTACCGCGGCGAGTTCGAGGAGCGGCTCAAGGCCGTCCTCACCGAGATCAAGAACGCGGCCGGCGAGATCGTCCTGTTCATCGACGAGCTGCATACGATCGTCGGTGCGGGCGCGGCCGAGGGCGCCGTCGACGCAGCCAACCTGCTCAAGCCGATGCTGTCGCGCGGCGAGCTGCGCGCGATCGGCGCGACCACTCTCGACGAGTACCGCAAGCACATCGAGAAGGACGCGGCCCTCGAGCGCCGCTTCCAGCCGATCTTCGTCGGCGAGCCCACCGTCGCGGACACGATCGCGATCCTGCGCGGGCTGAAGGAGCGCTACGAGGCGCACCACGGCGTCGAGATCCGCGACTCGGCCCTCGTGGCGTCGGCCGTGCTCTCCGACCGCTACATCTCCGACCGCTTCCTGCCCGACAAGGCGATCGACCTCGTGGACGAGTCCGCTTCGCGGCTGAAGATGGAGATCGACTCGTCGCCGGTCGAGCTCGACGAGGCCGAGCGCCGGGTGCGCCAGCTCGAGATCGAGCTCGCCGCGATGGGCAAGGAGTCCAAGGAGAGGCGCGAGCCGGTCGAACGGGAGCTCGCCGAGGCGAAGGGCGTCCGCGACGAGCTCGGCGCGCGCTGGTCGCGGGAGAAGGAGGCGCTCGACCGCATCGGTGAGATCAAGCGCAAGATCGACGAGCTACGCAACGAGGCCGAGCGCGCCGAGCGGCAGGGCGAGCTCCAGCGCGTCGCCGAGATCCGCTACGGCGACCTGCCCGCGCTCGAGCAGGAGCTCACCGAGCGGGAGTCCGCGCCCGAGACCACGCCGATGGTCAAGGAGGAGGTCGACGAGGACGACGTCGCGGCGGTCGTCGCCCGCTGGACGGGCATCCCCGTCGACAAGCTGCTCGAGGGCGAGACCGAGAAGCTCATCCACATGGAGGAGCGCCTACACGAGCGCGTCGTCGGCCAGGACGAGGCCGTCGAGGCCGTCGCGAACGCACTCCGCCGCGCGCGGTCGGGCCTCCAGGACCCGAATCGCCCGATCGGCTCGTTCGTCTTCCTCGGTCCGACGGGCGTGGGGAAGACCGAGCTCGCCCGCGCGCTGGCCGAGTTCATGTTCGACGACGACCGGGCGATGGTCCGACTCGACATGTCCGAGTACCAGGAGCGACACACGGTCGCGCGCCTGATCGGCGCCCCGCCCGGCTACGTCGGCTTCGAGGAGGGCGGCCAGCTGACCGAAGCCGTCCGCCGGCGCCCCTACTCGGTCGTCCTGCTGGACGAGATCGAGAAGGCGCACAACGAGGTCTTCGACGTGCTCCTGCAGATCCTCGACGACGGCCGGCTGACCGACGGCCATGGTCGCACCGTCGACTTCCGCAACACCGTGATCATCATGACCTCGAACGTCCGGTCGACCGAGGCGATGCGGGACACGTTCCGGCCGGAGTTCCTGAACCGGATCGACGAGATCATCGAGTTCCACGCGCTCACGCGCGAGCAGCTGGGCTCCGTGATCGAGCTCCAGCTCGCGCAGCTGCGCCGGCGGCTTGCCGAGCGCGGCTTGACGGTCGAGCTGACCGATGCCGCGAAGGAGCAGCTGGTCGAGGCCGGCTGGGACCCCACGTACGGCGCGCGACCCCTGAAGCGAGCGCTGCAGCGGCTGGTCGAGAACCCACTTGCCAAGGCGCTGCTCGAGGGCGGCTTCGGCGAGGGCGACGCGATCCGCGTCGACGCGGTAAACGGCGACCTGATCTTCGAGAAGGCCGCGGCGGCAGAGCCCGCCGCGGCCTGATGCCTGGGATGGATCCTGACGAGCGGCGCCGCCGCATCCGCCGCTTGCTCCTACTGCGCTCTTGAGCCGATCCGACTCGCGGCCCTAGGCACCAGCCGATCCACGGCGTACTCTCGATCCATGCTGCCTCCGATCGTCAACGGCGACCCCGGCGACGAGACCGCCGAGGACTGACCCCGCCGCGTTGCGGCGGCCGGTCCCTGCAGGCCGCCGAGACGGGCGGTAGGCTCTACACGTGCCTTACCGGAAAGCCGCCATCCGGCCCTATCGGTCCGACGATGAACCCGTTCTTTTCGGACTCGCCCGCATGAGCCTCGGCTCGAATCCCTCGTGGGACGACGACCGGACGCTCGAGGTCCTGGAGAGCGACACCGTCTTCGTCGCCGAGCTCGACGGCCGCCCCGCCGGCTTCGTCGCCGTCGACGAGAGCCCGCAGACGCTGCGGATCGACGAGCTCTTCGTCGTCCCCGAGCACGAGGACGAGTCGATCGAGTGGCAGCTGCTCGAGTACGCAGAGGGCTACGCCATCTCCTGTGACTCGCACCGCCTGCAGGCGGTGGTCGAAGCCGATGCGCCCGGTGCGCAGGCGCCGTTCCGGCGCTACGGCTTCGCCACGAAGGACGCGGGCCTGCTCGAGCTCGCACTGCCGCAGGGGTAGTGGCGGAGACCCTCCCGCAGGCACTGCCGCCCGAGACGCGGCCGGTCGGGCAGCTCATCGCCGAGACGCTCCGGCTCTACGGGCGGACCTTCTCGCAGGCGCTGCCTCTCGGCCTGACGCTGGCCGTCGCGGACCAGATCTTTCGCGATCTGGCCTTCGGGGCGCAGGTGCTCGCGCTGCTCGCGTTCTCGCCCCTGTTCAGCCTGTCGTACGCGGGAGCGGTCGCCGTGGTCACGGGGGCCCGTCCGCCCCTTTCTCGCTGGGCGCTCGCCGTCGTGCTCGGCACGATCGCCTTCGTGCCGGCGGCGTTCCTGCTGCCGTGGTTCGCGCTGCTCGCGTTCGCGTGGCTCGCGGTCGTCGGGCTCGTCGTCCCGGTCGTGATGATCGAGGGCGGCGACGCACGCTCGGCGTTCGCACGCGCGCTCCGGCTGGCGCGCGCGGACTACATCCACGCGCTCGGCTCGCTGGCCACGCTCGCGATCCTCTTCTTCCTGACGAGGCTGATGCTCGCCCTGCTGCTCCGCGGCGCCGGCGACCAGGCCGAGCGGATCGCCGTCTTTCTCGCCGACCTCGTGCTGGCGCCCGTGCTCTTCCTCGGCTCCGCGCTGCTCTACTTCGACCAGGCCGCCCGGCTAGAGTCGAAGAGCCGCGACCGAAAGGAGCCCTAGATGCCGCTGTACGTGATGCTTTCGAACCTGACCGCGCAGGGCGTTCAGACGCTGAAGGCCAACCCGGACCGCCTGCGCGAGGTCAACCGCGACATCGAGGAGCTCGGCGCCAAGGTCCTGCACCAGTGGGCGACGCTCGGGCAGTACGACTTCGTCAACGTCGTCGAGGCGCCCGATGCAGCGACGATCGCGCGCGTCTCGGTGGAGCTCGGCGCCCGCGGCAGCTCGACCTTCCAGACGCTCGAAGCATTGACGATCGAGGACTTCCTTTCAACCCTCACCTAGTAGGAGGACTTGGCGAAACGGCGCTGAGCGACGTTCCACCAAGCCCTCCTAGCGCTTCGTGAAGACGTAGTCGTTCCTCTTGGCCCCGACGTGGCAGGAGTAGCAGACGGCGCCCGACGCGATCGCGACGAAGCGCGCCCTCGGTGAGCTGCGCGTCCACTCGATCATCTGCCAGTCGTTGTTCCGGGGGCTCGCCCCGCGGACCTTGCGCATGACCGCGATCAACTTCACGAACCTCCGGCCGGGCTGCGAGCCCTCCTTCACGATCACCGTGCCGTACGGGTAGCGCGCACCGCGCTTCGTCTTGCTCGCGTAGACGTTCTTGACGCTGTCGTGCGGGTCGTTCACGCGCGGCGGGATCGGCTTCCTGTTGACCTTCGTCCAGGTGCGGTAGCCGGCCGTGTACTTGGGCAGCCCGGGCAGCGGCTGCGCGTTCGGCCCGGCTTGCGCGAGCGAAGCGAGCGTCACGACGACGGCCGCCGCCACGACGAAGACCAGCCTGCGCATCGCTCGAACGTTACGCCGCGGCCACCTCGGCGGCCAGTTGGGCGTTGTCGAGGACCAGCCGCCGGTTCGCCTCGAGCGTGCGCCCGCCGCTTTCGCGGTGGAGGTACGAGAGCACGAAGGGCGTCACGGCCCCGCCGTGGATCCCGCCGGCCTCCGCCTCGGCGAGCGCCTGCTCGACCAGCGGCTCGACGTCGTCGAGGCTGTCCGCCGGCGGGTTCGCCAGCAGCAGGCCTGCGCGGCCGAGCTCCCAGTGGGCGCGGGCGATCGCGGCCACCTCCGCCGCGGTCTCCACGCGCGCGGACACGGGCGGGCCGCCTAAGGCGGAGTAGAACAGCGGCAGCTCGTTCGTCCGGAAGCCGAGCACCGGGACGCTCAGCGCCTCCAGTGCCTCGGCTGTCGCGGGAACGTCCAGCAGCGACTTGACGCCCGAAGAGACGACGAGCACGGGCGTTCGCGAGAGCTCCGGCACGTCGGCCGAGACGTCGAGCGCGCCGCGGTGCACGCCGCCGAGGCCGCCGGTGCCCATGAAGCGGATTCCGACCACCGCGCAGACCGCGAGCGTGCCGCCGACGGTCGTGGCGCCGACCGCCCGCTGGACCGCGCAGGGAGCCAGGTCGCGCGGGCCGAGCTTGCGCGCGTCGGCGGTGAAGCGTCCGAGCGCGTCCTCCGTCAGCCCAACCCTGATGCGGCCATCGAGGACGCCGATCGTCGCGGGCACGGCCCCGCCGGCGCGAACGCGCTTCTCGCTCTCGAGCCCGACGCTGACGCCCTCGCCGGGCGGGAAGCCATGCGCGACCAGGGTGGTTTCGAGCGCCACGACGGGCCGGCCGTCGTCGAGCGCCTCGCGCACCTCGGCCGCGACGTCGATCACGGCATCGCCCCGAGCTGTGCCACGCAGCGGGCGGCCGACTCGAGCGCCAGCTCAGGCCCCCCGACGATGTAGCCGGCGGCGAGCGCGTCGCCGGCGCCGGTCGAGTCGACGACCTCCGCCTCGACGGCCGGCAGCGCCTCGCCGTCGACGACGATCCCGTCGGCGCCGCGCTTGCGGACGAGCGTCACGGCTGGCACCTCGTCTCCGATCGCGGCCACCTCGTCGTCGTTGGCGAAGACGACGTCCGCCTCGAGCAGCCGCAGCCGGGCGAGCAGGCGGTCGGAGCCGTAGCCTCGGATCAGGCTGGCCGACGCCAGGTCGACGCTGACCTTGCCGCCGAGCGCGCGCACGGCGCCGGCCGCCTTGGCGCCTGCCTCGTCGATCGGCGAGCGGAGCAGCGAGTACCCGGACAGGTGGAGCCAGCCGCAGCCCAGAAACCAGCGCATCTCGAGCTCGTCCGGCCGCAACAGGGGCGAGACCCCGCGGTCGGAGGCCATCGTCCGATCGCCGTCGGGGCCGACCAGCGAGACGACGACGCCGTTGCTCCCCTCGACGACCGGCCCTACGAGATCGACGTCCCGCGAACGGAGCTCCTCCTCCACGAGGCGACCGGTCGGGTCGCCGGCGCGCTTGCCAACGAAGCGCGCTTGCTCGCCCAGTGCGGCGACCCACGCGGCGACGTTCGCCGCCTGCCCGCCGGCGCCGACACGCGTCCGCGCGGTCGTGTCGTCGTCCCCGGCGACCGGGCTCTCGAGGCGGACGATCACGTCCAGCAGCAGGTCGCCGAGCGTGCAGACGAGCATCGGCGACAATGCTCGCATGGACCGCGAAGGCCGGGGCGATCGTCTCCGCTCGCTGTTGATCGGCGGCGCGCTCGGCGCGTCCGCGGCGATCGCGACCGCCCGCCGGCGGCGTCGCCGCGCGGGGCGACGAGCCGAGCCGCGGGGGCTGCGCGCGTTCGAGGACGCGCCGTGTTACCGCGAGGCCGTCGAGCGTGACGAGCGCTCGTAGCGCCGGCGGGCCTCGCGCACCGTCTCGAGGTCGACCCCGGCGAGCACGCCCTCGGCCTGCTCCAGATAGCGCCCGGGCGAGCCGGTGGCCGCGCGTGAGCGGACGATCGTCAGCCGGCCGAACGTTCGCGCCTCGAGCGTGGTTCCGGTGCCGCCCGGATCGACCACCCAGACCCCGCGACCCGTCGGCGCGGACTCGAGCTCGTCGAGTGCGAGGCGCGCGTCCGCGCGCGGCACGACCCGACGAGGGAACGATCGGTCGCGCTCCCACGCGGCCAGGAACACCGGGTGATAACCGTGCAGGACATCCCCGGGCTGGGCCGTGGCGGCGAGCCACGCGCCGGCTTCGTCCCGGGCGCGTGAATCGGCAGACGGCTCGCCATCGAACAGGTCCGGCGTCCGGTGCCAGGCCCACGCGACCTCGACGACGAGCAACGCCGTCACCAGCGGCACGGCGAGGGCTGCTCGCCGCGGCAGGCCCGCGGCCACGAGCACGGCTGCGAACGGCAGCAGGAAGATCAGGTGGCGCGACTCGGGTGATGCGTCGCGCACCTGCGCCAGCCCGACGGCGAGCAGCCCGGCCGCGAGCGCGCACGCGACGAGCGCGCGCGCCCGCACCCGTGTGAACCCGACGGCTGCCAGCGCTGCGACCACGACCAACACGGGCACGTACCCGGAGGTCAGGTCGCCGACCGCCTCGCGGACATAGCCGCCCGTGGATTTCGGCCCTTCGCCCTCGCCGTAGCGGCCGGCGAGCACGAAGTCTGCGTACCAGAGCGGCAGCGCGGCGGCGACGACGAGTGCGGCCCACGGCAGCGCAGACCGTGTCCGGGTGATCAGCAAGTACAGGAGTTGCGCCGCCAGCAGCAGGGCGCCGTAGGGGTGTGCGGCCAGCGCGGCGAGCGTCGCGATCGCCCACCACCCCCAGCGGCGTGAGACGAGGGCGAGAAACGACGCGGTGGCCGTGAGCAGGAAGAGCGCGTACATGCGACCGAAGAGCGCGTGGAACAGGAAGACCCAGCTGGCGGAGGCGAGGACCGTCGCCGCCAGCGCCCGCGGCGGCTCGACCAGCTTCGAAGCGAGCAAGGCGATCAACGGGAGCGAGGCGACGGCGCAGGCGAGCGAGACGAGCCGCAGTGCGTCGAGGCCGCCGCCGAGGTGCACCACGACCCAGGCGAGCAGGTAGTGGAGCGGCGCACCGCCGCGCTCGGTGAGGACCGTGTCCAGCATCCCGCCGAGCGAGTCCCGGCCGAGGAACAGCGCGAGCACCTCGTCCTCGTGCGGCGGAGCGGCGCGCAGGCGCGCGAGGCCGAACGCGGCGACGGCCGCCATACAGGCGCCCGTCCCGAGCGCGAGGAGGTTGCGATCCTTGTTCATTGCTAGCTTTCGTGGGTGCCGATCTACGAGTATCGCTGTCCCGACGGGCATGTCTTCGAGCTGTTCCAGCGGATGGACGATCCACCTGCGGAGGCGTGCCCGATCTGCGGGAAAGGGCCCGTCGAGAAGGTTCTCTACCCGGTTGCAGTCCACTTCAAGGGCTCCGGGTTCTATTCGACGGACTACGGGCGCTCGCGCAAGACGGGTAAGGACAGCGACGGCTCGAGCGGCGACGACTCGAAGTCCGAGCCGAAGAAGTCCGAGACCTCGAAGACCGAGACCTCGAAGACCGAGACCTCGAAGACCGAAACCTCGAAGTCCTCCGACTAGCTCACCAGCGAGAGCGACGCTGGCTGGACATGAGATCCAGTAGGAGCAGCAGGAGGATGGCGCCGGCCACGGCGAGCAGGAACGGGCCGAGGTCCCAGCCGAACTCGATGTCGCGATCGAAGATCAGCTCGCCGAGGAAGCCGCCGATCAGCGCGCCGGCTAGCCCGATCACGAGCGTGCTGAGACAGCCGCGCGCCTGGCCTCCGGGAACGGCCATGCGGGCAACGGCACCCGCCACGAGCCCGAACAGGATCCACGAGAGGAAGCCCATCAGCGCCTGATGCAGCCGGGGCCGAACGGGCCCGACCCCGGCAGCGGCGGCTGCGGTGCCGAGCGGCCGGCGAACATGGCGATCACGTTTCGATTCTCCTCGGTGCCGATGATGAACGACTGGCCGTCCACGAAGGAGGCGCTGCCGCCGAGCCGGCAGTGCAGCGTCCGATCCTCGGGCGCTCGGACCTTCAGCCAGGCGAGCTGCAGGAACTGGCCGGAGGTGAGGTCGGTGGCGAGCGGCTTCAGCAGGTCGTCGCCGACGAACGGCAGCTTCATGAGGGTGCCGGGGCTCGTGAGCTTGTCGCCGATCGCCTGCACCACGGCCTGCTGGCGCTCACCGCGCGTGAGGTCGTTCTCGGCCGGGTTCAGGCGGTTCTCGCGAATCCGCGAGTAGATCAGCGCGCGACGGCCGTCCATGGTCTGCTTGCCCTTCGCGAAGCGCCAGCCGCGCCAGCGCTGGCACTGCGACGCGGTCGGGAACGGGCAGTCGAACCGGTTGGAGACGATCGGCGCCGGCACGTTGACGGTGACGCCCCCGAGCTCGTCGATCAGGTCCTTGAACGAGTTGAAGTCCACGAGCACGATGTGGTTGATCTCGATCCCCGTGACGCCGGTGATCGTCTGCATCGCCAGCGCCGGGCCCCCGAGCGCGAA
The DNA here is from genome assembly GCA_963738205.1 of uncultured Actinomycetes bacterium. Lineage (GTDB taxonomy): Bacteria > Actinomycetota > Thermoleophilia > Gaiellales > Gaiellaceae > DATFQE01. The sequence continues at coordinate 1,120,401 of CAVTVQ010000006.1, read as the reverse complement.
GGCAGCGTTGATCTTGCCGGTGCCGTGCCCTGGGATGTCCACGCGGAGGTCGCGGGGGATGGACAGATACGAGATCCGGTGCTTGTCCGGATCGGTCCGGACCAGCATGATCGAGTCTGATCGGTTGGCATCGGCCCGGTCGCGGCGGTCGGCGTGATCGGTGCCCATCAGCACCGTGGTCGTGGGCCGCGACATCAGCAGGCCCTCGTGCGGCACGAGCGCGGCCCGGGCGCGCGGGCTCAGGCGCTCGTTGGCGGCCTCGACGCCGCGGCCGAACGCGAGCCAGCTGGCAACCGCCCAAACGATGAAGAGCAGGAGCAGGAGCAGGATCACGCTCAGGATCACGCGTCCGCGCGTCAGGCGGAGGCGCCGCCGTCGTTTCGGCAGCTCAGGCCCGAGCGAGGCCGGACGCCGGTCGCGCTGGCCGCCCCGGCGCGGGCGCTCCAGTGTCGGGACAGCTCCGCGGACGCGCCCGCCTCGATACCGGCGGTAGGGCTTCTGTCCGTCCGCCATTCGGGGCGCTATGGTAGCCACGCGTCGTGACAGAGCCGCTCGTCATCGGGGTCGACGTAGGCGGCACGAAGCTGCTCGGCGGCGTGATCGCGCGAGACGGCACCGTCGTGCGCGAACGCGAGGTTCCGACGCCTACGAGCTCCGAGGAAGCGTTGCTCGTCGGCCTCGACGAGCTCGTCGAGTCGCTTGTGGACGACCGGATCCGGGGACTCGGTTTCGGGCTGCCGTCGACGATCGACCAGCGGAGTGGCCGGGCGGTGCAGTCCGTGAACATTCCGCTCAGCGACGTGCCCTTCCGCGACCGCTTCACAGAGCGCTTCTCGCTGCCCGTCGCAATCGAGAACGACGCCAACGCCGCCGCGATCGCCGAGTGGCAGATCGGCGCCGGTCGCGGCACCGAGCACATGATCATGCTCACGCTCGGCACGGGCGTCGGCGGCGGGCTGATCCTCGGTGGCCGTCCCTACCGGGGCGCGCTCGGCGCCGCCGGGGAGCTCGGCCACATCGTGATCGAGTTCGACGGCCGTCCGTGTCAGGGGAGGTGCACCGGCCGCGGGCACATCGAGGCCTACGCGACGGGCGGCGCCGCCAGCAGGGACGCCGCCGAGGCGCTGGGCGGCGGGGCGGACTCGCACGTGTTGCTCACGCGCGCAAGAGCAGGTGACCAGGCGGCGCTGGACGTGCTCGACGGGATCGCCCGGCGGCTGGGCGCCACTATGGGCTCACTCGTGAACATCTTCAACCCCGAGGTGATCGTCGTCGGCGGCGGCTGGGGCGAGGCGGCCGACGAGTTCCTGCTCGGGCCGGCGCGCGAGGTGATGCTGCGCGAGGCGCTGTCGCCCGGCCGCGAGGTCGTCCGAGTCATTCCGGCGGAGCTCGGTCCTGACTCCGGGCTGGTCGGCGCCGGGTTCGTGGCGTTCGAGGCCCTCGACGGCGTGTGAGATCGCGTGCCGCTCGCTGTCTGCGCGACACCGATCGGCAACCTCGACGATGTCACGCTTCGTGTCCTCGCGGAACTCCGTGAGGCGGACCTCGTCCTGTGCGAGGACACGCGCCATACCCGAGTGCTGCTCGACCGGCACGGCGTCCGCGCGCGGAAGCTGCTGAGCTACCACCGGCACAACGAGGCGCAGCGGACCGCCGAGGTGCTGCCCGGACTGCAGGCCGGGGAGCGCGTTGCGCTCGCGAGCGACGCGGGGCTGCCCGGCATCAACGACCCCGGCGCGAGGCTCGTCGCCGCCGCGCTCGACGAGGGCTTGCCCGTCACCGTGCTCCCCGGCCCTACGGCCGTCGCTACCGCGCTCGTCGCGAGCGGCTACGTCGGCGAGCGCTACCAGTTTCTCGGCTACCTCCCGCGCGGGGAGGCCGCCCTCGCGGCGCTGTGGAAGGACCTGGCCGGCTGGCGCCATCCCGCCGTCGCCTTCGAGTCGCCGCAGCGGCTTCCCGCGTCTCTCGCCTCCCTCGCGCGCGTCCAGCCGGAGCGTCGGGTCGCCGTCTGCCGGGAGCTCACGAAGCGCTTCGAGGAGGTCGTGCGCGGCGCCGCGGCCGAAGTGGCGGAGCGCTTTCCACACCCGCCGAAGGGCGAGATCACGCTCGTGGTGGCCGGCGCGAGCGTCGGCGTGGATGACCGTGCCGCTCTCGAAGCGGTTGCCGAGCTGCTCGCCTCAGGCACGCCGAGGCGGGCGGCCGCCGACGTGGTCTCCCGGTTGACCGGCGTGCCCCGAAACCGTCTCTATCGCGGCTCTTTGTAGTCGGTTTTGACAACAGCCGACGCGGCCGCTATCCTGCTCGTCGTGTTCTCTCTGCTGACAACGAAGCCTGTGGCGATCGCGGCACTCGTCACCGTCGCAGCGCTCGCGTTCACTCCTGCGGGCCGTGCCTGGAGCTGGCCGGCGACGGGCCCTGTGCTGCGCCCGTTCGAGGCGGGCGCGGGGGAGTACGAGGCCGGCAACCACCGCGGCGTCGACATAGGCGGCGTCGCCGGCGAAGCCGTGCCCGCGCCCGCCGCGGGCGTCGTGCGGTTCGCCGGGACGCTCCCGCTGCACGGTCGCTCGGTGACCCTCGAGACGGCCGACGGCTACGCCGTCACGCTGCTCCACCTCGACACCCTGACGGTGACGCGTGGGACGACTGTCGCTGAGGGCGAGCAAGTCGGAACGCTCGGCACCAGCGGCGAGGCAGAGCATCCAGGCTCGTATCTCCATCTCGGCGTCCGCCGTGCGGCCGACCCGGACGGGTACGTCGACCCGCTCGGCTTGCTTCCTGTTCGCGACGCGCTAACGCCTCCACCACCGACCCCTGCGCCCCCGCAGGCGCCTGCGGAGCCGGCACCGACGGTGCCTGCCCCGGCCGCTCCGGTCGCCGCGACAGGAGCGACCGCTCCGGCGGCCTCCCCTCACCACGGTGTCCGGCTCCGCTCGCGCTCGGGCTCGAGACCGGTCGTCCACACGCGAACGCGGCGCGGGGCGGCGCAACCACGGGCGGTCGCGGACGGCCGCGGAGCGCCTGCAACAGCGGACGCACACGCGCGTCGGGCCCGGCGGGCTCAGGCGGCCCACCGCACCCTCACGCGACCGGCTGCTCGGCACGGCGACACGCGTGCGCCGCGACCCCACACACGCGCCGTGGAGCGGGCACGACCGAGCCGCGCCCCTGCTCCGGCGTCGATCCGCGTAGCTGGGAGTGCACGGGCCACAAGCGAGGGTGTCGCCGCACGGCAGCAACGTGAGTCGGGCGTGCCGCTCTGGGTGGTCGTGACGGCAGGCCTCGTCGGCTGCGCGGCGACGCTCGCGCTCGGCGTGCGGAAACGCCGCCTGGACGCCGTCCCGGCCGGCCACGAGGACGCTCGTATGATGGTCGACGATGCCGCCTCAGAAGATCCTCGCAGCGGTCGCGTGGCCCTACGCGTCGGGCCCTCGCCACATCGGCCACGTCGCCGGGTTCGGGGTGCCGTCGGACATCTTCGCCCGCTACCACCGGCTGAAGGGAAACGACGTGCTCATGGTCAGCGGCACCGACGAGCACGGCACGCCGATCATGGTCGCCGCCGACAAGGAAGGGCGCTCACCTCGTGAGACGGCCGACTTCTACAACCAGCTGATCCGCGAGGATCTGCGGGACCTCGGACTGTCGTACGACCTCTTCACGCGCACGACGACGCCGAACCACTACCGGGTCACCCAGGACCTGTTCCGCACGCTGTTCGAGAAGGGCTACATCTTCGAGGACACGGCGATCGGTGCGTTCTCACCGGACGGGCGAACGCTGCCCGACCGCTACATCGAGGGCACGTGCCCGATTTGCGGCTACGAGGGCGCGCGTGGCGACCAATGCGACAACTGCGGCAACCAACTCGATCCGACCGACCTGATCAATCCGCGCTCGAGGATCGACGGCTCCACGCCCGTCTTCAAGGAGACGAAGCACCTCTTCCTCGACCTTCCGGCCTTCGCGGAGCGGCTCGCCGAATGGATCGAGGGGCAGAAGAACTGGCGCACGAACGTGCGCAACTTCTCGCTCAGCTTCGTGTCGGACCTGAAGCCGCGCGCCGTCACCCGCGACCTCGATTGGGGCGTTCCCATCCCGGTACCGGGCTACGCCGCGGATCCGAACAAGCGCATCTACGTCTGGTTCGACGCCGTCATCGGCTACCTCTCCGCGGCGATCGAGTGGGCAACCGTCGTCGGCAGGCCAGACGCGTGGCGCGAGTGGTGGCAGAACCCGGACGCCAGGCATTTCTACTTCATGGGCAAGGACAACATCGTCTTCCACACGGTGATCTGGCCGAGCATGCTGATTGGCTACGAGGAGGGGGGCGAATACGGCGCCGGCCGCGGTCCGCTTCAGCTGCCGTACAACGTCGTCGCGAGCGAGTTCCTGACGATGGAAGGGCGCAAGTTCGCCGCCAGCCGCGGCGTGGGCATCCTCGTCCGTGACTTCTTCAGCCGCTACGACCCCGACTCGCTCCGCTATTTCCTGACCGCCGCGGGGCCCGAGCAGCAGGACACGGACTTCACATGGGCCGAGTTCGCGCGTCGCAACAACGACGAGCTCGTGGCCACGTGGGGCAACCTCGTCAATCGGACACTCACGAGCACCTACCGCAACTTCGGCGCGGTGCCGGAGCCCGGCGAGCTCACCACTGAGGATCGTGAGCTGATCGCCGGCGTCGAGGGAGGCTTCGAGCTCGTGGGCGAGCACATCGAGGCGGCTCGCTTCAAGGCCGCGCTCAACGAGGCGATGCAGCTCGCGCGCAGCGTGAACGTCTACGTCAACGACCAGGCGCCCTGGGTGCTGCTCGAGAGCGACCGGGAGCGGGCTGCGACGGTCCTCTACACATGCCTGCGCTGCGTGGACGACCTCAAGACGATGTTCACGCCGTTCATGCCGTTCAGCTCGCAAGCGCTGCACGAGCTGCTCGGCCACGAGGGCTATCTCGCCGGGCCGCTGGAGTTCCGGGAGGTCGAGGACAGCGGCGACAAGCACGTCGTGCTCACAGGCGACTACGCAAGCTGGGTCGGTTCGTGGGGGCCCGGCGAGCTGCGCCCGGGCCAGGAGCTGCGGGAGCCCAAGCCGCTCTTCCGCAAGCTCGATCCGGAAAAGGTCGAGGCCGACGAGCTCGCGCGGATGGAAGCCGCCGCTGACGACGAAGCGGCGTGATCGATACGCATGCGCACCTCGATGCGCTCGCCGACGACCCGGCCGACGTCATCGAGCGCGCGCGTCAAGCCGGGGTGACGCGGATCGTCGCGGTCGGCTCCGGCATCGATTCGTGCCGCGCGGAGCTGAAGCTCGCGGAGCATGAGGAGGGCGTCTTCGCTGCACTCGGCATCCACCCGCACCAGGCCGGCGGCGGGGAGGCGGAGCGTCTCGACGAGCTCCGGGAGCTCCTGCAAAGCCCGATGGCGGTCGCGGTCGGCGAGACGGGGCTCGACCACTACCGCGACTACGCGCCCCACGTCCGCCAGCAGCGGCTCTTCGAGGCGCAGCTCGAGCTCGCAACCGAGCTGGGCAAGCCCGTCGTCGTTCACACGCGTGCCGCCGACGCTGACACGGTCAGCGCCCTCGAGGACTTCGCCGGGACTGTCGTCCTGCATTGCTTCTCGTCGCCCGGCCTGCTCGAGCCGGCCGTCGAGAACGGCTGGTTCGTGTCGTTCGCCGGCAACGTGACCTACCCCAACGCCTACGACCTGCGCGCCGCCGCGCGCGCCGTCCCGCCGGAGCGGCTGCTCGTCGAGACCGACAGTCCCTACCTCTCGCCCCAGCCGCGCCGCGGCCGTCCGAACGAGCCCGCGAACGTCGTTCACACCGTGGTCGCACTCGCCGAGGCGCGCGGCGAGGACAGCGATCGCCTGGCGGAGCTGATCGACACCAACGCGAACGCCGCGTTCGGGCTGGCGTGAACCGCTTCCCGGTGACGCCCAACCGCGAGCTCGGCCAGCACTTCCTCGTCGACGAGAACATCCTCGGAGTCATCGGCCGCCTCGCCGAGCTCGCGCCCGACGACGTCGTCCTCGAGATCGGGCCGGGGCTCGGCGTCCTCACCGAGTACCTCGCCGACCGGGTCGCGCACGTCCGTGCGGTCGAGCTCGATCGTGGGCTCGAGGTGCCCCTGCGTGAGCGGTTCGCCGCCCGCGGCAACGTCGAGCTCGTCTTCGGCGACGCGCTCCGGCTCAACCTGTCCGCAGCGGAACCGCAGCCGTCCAAGCTCGTCGCCAACCTCCCGTACAACGTGGCGACGCCGATCGTCGTCGAGAGCCTCGACGGACTCCCGAGCGTCGACCTCTGGTCGGTGATGGTGCAGCGCGAGGTCGCCGACCGCTTCTTCGCCGAGCCGAGCACGAAGGCGTACGGCGCGGTGTCGGTGCTCGTCCAGCTCGTGACCGAGCGAACCGGGTTCCATCCCGTGTCGCGCAACGTCTTCCGGCCGCGACCGAACGTGGAGTCGGCGCTGGTCGCGTTCAGGCGGCGCGACGGGGTGCCCGACGACTACAAGCGCACCAAGCGGATCGTCGAGGGGGCGTTCGCGCACCGCCGCAAGACACTGCCGAACTCGCTGGAGCTGGCCGGCGTCGCAGAACGCGAGCGGGCCGCCGCGTCCCTCGAGGCGCTCAGCCTCCCCGCAGGAACACGCGCCGAGGCGCTCGCGCCCGAGCAGTTCGTCGAGCTCTCCCGCGCGCTCGCGTGAAACGGATCCCGGCGCCGGCCAAGCTGAACCTGGCGCTCGTCGTCGGGCCTGCCCGACCCGACGGACGTCACGAGGTGACGACGGTGCTGCAGCGGATCGACCTCACCGACCGCGTGACCATCGACGGCGCTACGTCCCTCTCCGTCACCGGGTTCAGTGGCGACACGATCGTTCGCGAGGCGCTCGAGCGGCTGGCGGCTGCCGCAGGCGTCGAGGCGCGCTGGAAGGTGCGCATCCAGAAGCGTATTCCGGTCGCCGCCGGCCTCGGGGGAGGCAGCTCAGACGCCGCGTCGGCGCTGCTGCTCGCTAACCGCACGCTCCCCGAGCCGCTGGAGCAGGCGGCGCTGCTCGAGCTCGCCGCCGGGCTCGGCGCCGACGTGCCCTTCTTCCTGCAGCACGGCCCGGCACTGGGGACCGGCACCGGCACGGAGCTCGAGAGCCTGGAGCTGCCGCAGGACTTCTGGGTCGTGCTCGTACTCCCGGAGGGCGAGGCGAAACGCTCCACCGCGGACGTCTACGCCACGTTCGACGCACGCGGCGGGGCAGAGCGCTACGAAGAGCGGCGCGCGGCCCTGCTCGCTGCGCTCGAGGCGGTGCGCCGGCCGAGGGACCTGGCAGCACTTCCGCCGAACGACCTCGCCTCGTCGCCGGTCGCCGGCGAGCTGCTCGATCTCGGCGCGTTCCGGGCGGACGTCACGGGCGCCGGGCCGGCGGTCTACGGGCTGTTCATGCAGCGCGCGCGGGCGGAGCGAGCAGCCCGCAAGGCACGGCAGCTTGGGCGTTCCTGGGTAATCGTGCCTGCCTGGTACGGTTGAGTCGTGGCCTACCAGACGCCCGTCCTCGAGCATGGCTCGAGCCGGTCCTCGCGGTGGCTGAAGGCCAACCGGCTCCGGCTCGCGCTCTGGATCGCCGTGATCGAAGGCGTCCTGATCGTGTTCAACGTCATCGACGTGCTCCCGGCCCTCCTCGTCGCGGCGCTCGTGGTCGGCTTCTACTTCTGGCTGGGCCACAGGTTGCGCGCCGGCATCGCGCGGGACGCCGCCTGGACGGCGGCCGTCTCGCAGGCGATCGTGGCGCTCGTCCCGTTCCTCGTGCTCCTCGTCGGCACCCTTGCGATCATCGCCGTCGGCGCGATCGCGATCTTCGTCCTGGTCCTGCTCCTGACGGGCCGACGACAACTCAGACTCGCTTACCCGCGATGGGGCGTAGCCAAGTGGTAAGGCAGCGGGTTTTGGTCCCGCGATCCCAGGTTCGAATCCTGGCGCCCCAGCACCTTTGAGACCAATGAGCGACTCGAACCTCGCAGCCCTCGTCATGGCCGGCGGTCTCGGCACGCGAATGCAATCCGAGACGCCCAAGCACCTGCACCCGCTGGTGGGACGCCGCATGCTCGACTGGGTGCTCGACGCGGTGCTTGCGCTCGAGCCCACGCGCCTCGTCGTGGTCGTCTCCCCGGCCATGCGAGAGCTCGTCGCGGCGTCCGTTCCCGAGGGCGTCGAGCTGGCGGTCCAGGAGGAGCCCCGTGGCACCGGCGACGCGGTGGCGTCGGGCCGGCAGGCGCTCGAGGGCTTCGAGGGCGACGTGCTGGTCGTCTCCGGCGACACGCCGCTGATCACCCCCGAGGAGCTCGACCGCCTCCTCCACAGGCACCGTGGCGAAGGCGCCGCCGGCACGGTGCTCGCGATCGACACGTCGAAACCGCTGCCCTACGGGCGGCTCGTCCGGAACGACGACGGCGCTCTCTTACGCGTCGTCGAGGCCGCCGACGCGACGCCCGAGCAACTCGAGATCACGGAGCTGAACGCGTCGATCTACGCCTTCGCGGCTCTCGATCTCTGGCGTGCGCTCGAGGGCCTCGACGTCGCGAACGCGCAGGGCGAGCTGTACCTGACCGACACGATCGGCCGGCTCGCCGAGGCCGGGCGACCGCTCGCCGTGCAGCACACGAGCGACCCGATGGTCGCGCAGGGCGTGAACACGCGCGCGGAGCTGGCCGAGGCGGCCGGCCTCCTCCGCGACCGGATCAACGAGGCGCACATGCTCGCCGGAGTCACCATCGTCGATCCGCAGACGACCTGGATCGAGCCCGACGTGCGGCTCGAGCCCGACAGCACGGTGCACCCGTTCACCGTGCTCCGCGGCGGAACGGCCGTCGGGCGCGGCGCCGAAATCGGTCCGCACGCGGTCGCTCTCGATGCCGAAGTCGGGCCTGGTGCGCTCGTCGGACCGTTCTGTTACCTTCGCCCCGGCACTGTCCTCGAGGCGGGGGCGAAGGCGGGCACGTTCGTGGAGATCAAGAACTCGCACGTCGGCGAGGGCGCCAAGGTGCCCCACCTCTCATACCTCGGCGACGCCGAGATCGGCGCGGGCGCCAACATCGCCGCCGGCAACATCACGGCGAACCTGCCGCTCCGCCCCGGACAGCCCAAGGAACGGACGACGATCGGACGCAACGTCAGGACCGGGATCCACAATGGCTTCATTGCTCCGGTCACGATTGGCGACGATGCTTGGATTGCGGCGGGATCCGTTATCACGAAGGACGTCCCGGCGGAGGCACTCGCCGTCGCCCGCTCACGCCAAATCAACAAGGAAGGGTACGCCGGCCGCGATGGAGACGACTGAGCTCGCACCCCTACCGGGTCTGGAGGTGACGCCCACGGCGCCCGCCGTGCAGCCCGGCCATTTCATCGAGCGCGGGCCGCAGAAGCGGCTGATGGTCTTCGCCGGGAGATCGCATCCTGAGCTGGCCCAAAAGATCTCTGAGCAGCTCGGCGTCGAGCTCGGCGAGATCGAGCTGGAGACGTTCGCGAACGACGAGACCTACTGCCGCTACGGCGAATCGATCCGCGGCGCCGACGTCTTCCTCGTCCAGACCGGTGCGCCGCCCGTCGACCGCAACCTGATGGAGCTGTTCCTGATGGTGCAGGCGGCCAAGCTCGCCTCGGCGAAGCGGATCACCGCCGTGACGCCGCTGTTCCCCTACGCGCGCCAGGACCGCAAGGCGAAGCCGCGCGAGCCGATCTCGGCCCGCTTCGTCGCCGACGCGCTGCAGGCGGCCGGTGCCGACCGCGTGCTGACGATGGACCTGCACGCGGGCCAGATCCAGGGCTTCTTCACGATCCCCGTCGACCACATGACCGCCTTGCCCCTGTTCGCCCGCCACTTCCGCGACCTCGGGCTGACCGGGCCGGACGTGGTCTCCGTGTCCCCCGACGCGGGCCGCGCCAAGATGGCCGTCCGCTTCGCGGAGATGATCGAGGCGGAGTTCGCGATCATGCACAAGACCCGGCCGACGCGCGACGTCGCCCAGGTGACCGAGGTCACGGGCCGCGTCCGCGGCAAGACGGCGATCGTGGGCGACGACGTGATCATGACCGGCGGCACGCTGCTCGCGAACGTGCAGGCGTTGAAGGAGCACGGTGTCACCGACGTCTGGGTGTTCGCGACGCACGGCCTGTTCTGCGGCGGCGCGCTCGAGCGGTTCACCGACGCCGGCATCAAGGGCATCGTCGTCACCGACACGGTGCCGATCGACCCGCTCAGGCGACCGGAGAACCTGACCGTTCTGCCGGTGTCGGGGCTGCTTGCCGAGACGATCATGAACGTCTTCGGCGACGACTCGGTCTCCGCGATCTTCGGCGGCGAAAACCAGCTGTTCTGAGGTTCTCGCCTATCCAGGCGGGTGGCTCCTCCCTTGCTCTCCGACTGCTAACCGGCGATTAGCGCGGCCACCTGCCGGGGGGCCTCCACGTCTGATTGCGGCAGCAGGTGCGCTCTCGCTGCAGCCGTTGGCAACCTAGATCGCTGGCTACTTCTTCTTGCCGCCCTTCTTCTCGTCCTTCTTGCCGTGGCTCTTGTCTGCGCCCTTGCCCTTGCCACCCTTGGCGGCCTTGCCCAGATGGTTGACAAACTTGATGCACTGGCCCTGGTTCTTGAAGGACGGATGCCGGAACACAGCCCAGCCGCCCTTCTTGCAGTCTTTCTTGGCGGTCGGCCGAAACACCGCAGCAGCGAACGCGTTCAGATAAGCCGTCTGGTTGTTGGGATTGTTGGTAAAGAGGTCGAACGCCGAAGGGTCACCGCCAACCATCACAAGACCCGAGGGGCGAGCAAGCGCACCACGCGGGATCTCGAAACGGACGGAGCCCGTGCACGTCGCCAATGACACGTCCCCCGAGCCGAGAGTGGCCGATGCGGACAAGGTCGTCGAGAAGCTTCCCCCGCGGATGTCGCCAAACGCACTGTTCGTGACTGGCGTAGTGGTGCCTGTCACCACGGCCCCGCTCGCGCTGTTCGGACACTCGAGTCCGGGACCTAGGGAGCGCCCGCCTCCGAACGCGGACAGGATCGTGTTCACCGACGCCTGTTCGGCGGACGCCGAGTCCGCGTCGGTAATGAGCACCATCCCCGAGTTGACCGCTGTTCTGACCGCCGCCGCTTCAGCCGCTGTCGCACCGGTGAACACCGATGTGAAGAAAACGTCACATCCAGCGAGCGTCGCAGCCGACGCGGTAGCGATCGCCGGCTCGAGCACTACCGGCAACGGGACGATGCCGCTCGCTCCGAAGTTGGCAGGGTCGAGCAGCGCCGTTCGCAGTGCCGTGTAGCTGCCCGTCGTCAGCGGCGCTCGCGACCTAGTGCCGTCATAGCTGCACACGCTGATGTGATCGGCCGTCGCAGGCGATCCCGATGCAACAAAGACCATGAATGCCGCCGACGCCAGAGCACAAGTTGCAATCACTCGCTTCACCGTCGAAACCTCCTGTTCGTGAAGTCACTTCAGAAGGCCGCAGCAGGTCTAAGCCCAGCGAGTATCCAGCGCCACACCACGCGTAGTCAAGGTTGCGAACCTGCACGACGACTGCAGAACCAGCTGTTCGAGGGCTTCGACGGCACTCGCGTTTCCGACAGCGAGCGATCGGGGTAGGAGCGTGGGATGCTTCACCCTCGCTCGCTCCTCACAGCCGCCTATTTGATCGCGGGCCTTATCGTGGCCGCCAATGACCACTACCTCCGGCATCTCGGAACGGTCAAGCAAGTGGTTTCGGCGCTCCTGGCCATCCTTCTCTGGCCGCTCGTTCTCCTGGGCGTCGACCTCCACATTCGCGGCTAGCGCGGCGCTGGCCGCCGCCGTCGCGCTGCTGCTGCAGCAGCTCTGGTTCGACGTCTCCGAGAAGCCGCTGTTCGAGGACGAGGCGGTCGCGGGGCTCGTGGCTGCCAGGCCGGTCGCCGAGCTGCTCGGGACGGTGATGTGGGACCGGGGTGGCGCGCCGCTGCACTTCCTCGTCGCGCATGCGGGCTTCTCGTTGGGCGGGGACTGGGAGACGTTGCGTTGGCTGTCGGTCGCTGCCGCGCTGGCGAGTGTTCCGGTCTGCTTCGACCTCGGCCGGCGGCTGGGCGGCCCGCCCGCGGGCGCCGTCGCCGCGCTCGTCACCGCCACCTCGACGGTGCTCGGGATCTATGGGAGCTTCGGGCGCATGTATGCCCTGCTCGTCTTGGCCGGTGCCGTGGCCTTCGACCTGTTCGTGCGCGCCGTCGAGCTGAGGACGCCGCGCGCCGCCGCGGTCGCGGCCGCCGGCGCGTGGCTGCTGCCTGCCGTCCACCCGTACGGCGCGATCGTCGTAGCGGCGGAGGCCGCGGTCGCACTGTGGCTCTGGCGCGGCCGTCCGCTGCGTGCGGCCCTTCCTGCTCTGTTGGTAGGACTGGCGCTGCTGCCGTTCGCGGTGGCCGACCTCCGGCTCTCGAGCCGCTTCGGCGTGGGAGTCGCGGGCGAGTCGACACTCGCCTCGCCCACCGAGGCCTGGCGGCAGTTCGGCCGCGCCCTGCAGTCGTTCGCGGGCGGCGGCGACTGGCCCCTCTTGCTCGTGTTCGTCCTGCTCGCCCTCGCGGGTGCGGTCGCCCTCGCCCGGGAGCGACAGCCGTTCGTCGTGGTCAGCGGCCTCGTGCTGCTGGCGCCGCCGCTGCTCTTCATGCTGCTGCGCACGGCCGGGTCGCCGGGACTGTCGCCGCGGCATCTCGCCTTTGCGCTGCCCGTATGGGCGGCACTGATCGGCGTGGGCGTGGCGCGCCTCGCAGCTCGCCGCGTCTGGATCGCCGTCGCCCTCGTCGGGTTCGCGGCCGCGATCGCATCGCCGGGAGGCATCGTCGATCCGCGCGACCGGACGTCCAACGCGATCCTCGGGGGCGGGCCTGGACGGGTCGCGCCCGGAACGCCGGCTTCCGTCCGGGAGGCCGGTGCGTGGTTGCGGCAGCACATGCGCCGCGGAGACGTGCTCTTCCCGTACTCGCCGGCGTTCCTGGCTGCGCTCCCCGAGGCCTCGCGCGCGACGGCGCTGCCGTACGGGCAGTCGCGACTGCTGCTCCGGACGCTCGAGCGCGTGCGCTGGCCCGTCGAGGGCGTCGTCGTGGCCGTCCCGCTGGTCGGGGGACAGGTGGGCTCGCGCACACTGGCGGCCCGCGGCGAGACGTATAGCTCGCCCGACTGGTTCCTGATTCGCGTGGAGGGGCCGTACCACGGCCGACGCGAGCTCTTGTCCGCCGCGTCGGCTGCGCTGCGCACGCTCGACCAGGGCGCGTCGCGCCGCGACTTCCACCTGAACGCCTACCTCGAGCGCAACCGTCGAGTACTCCGCGAGGCCCTCGACCGCATTCCTTCATAGGAGGACTTGACGAAGCGACGCTGTGCGACGCTCCATCAAGCCCTCCCCTAGCTACACTTGCCCGCCGAATGGCAGGCGAACGAGTCAAGCTCGAGGTTCAGGCGCGTGCTGCCCGCGGCTCGGCCGATGTACGGCGGCTCCGCAAGCAGGGCATCGTCCCGGGCGTCATCTACGGCGGCGGCAACGATCCCGCCGCGATCTGCGTGGCCGAGCGCACTCTGCGCCGTGCGCTGACCGGCGCCGGCGGCCTGCACGCGATCCTCGACGTGGTCGTCGAGGGCGACGGCAGCGCCGCACGCCCCGCGATCCTCAAGGACTACCAGCAGGACGTGATCACCGGTCGCGTCACGCACATCGACCTGCACCAGGTTCGGCTCGACCGGCCGATTCAGGCCTCCGTGGTCGTGCAGCTCGTCGGCGACCCCGTCGGCGTGAAGGAGGGCGGCGTGCTCTCGCAGATCTCGCGCGAGATCAACGTCGAGGCGCTGCCGATGGAGATCCCGGAGCACATCGACGCCGACGTCGCCGGCATGCAGGTCGGCGACACCATGCGGCTCAGCGACATTCCGGCGCTCGAGGGCGTCACATTCCTCGACGACCCCGAGGAGACCGTGCTCGCCTCCGTCTCGGCGCCGAGCGTCTTCGAGGAGCCCGAGGTCGAGGAGCCCGAGGAGGGCGCCGAGCTGCCCGAGGGCGAGGAACCGCCCGAGGGTGCGGAAGAGGCCGGAGAGGGCGAGGCCGAGGCCTCGGCGGACGCCGAGACCACCGAGGAGTAGGTGCGCCTCTTTCGTCGAGGCGAGACCGCCTCGACGCTCGACCTGCTCGTCGCAGGCCTGGGCAACCCGGGCCGCCAGTACGAGCAGACGAGGCACAACGTGGGCTGGATGGTCGTCGACGAGCTGGCGCGCCGGCACGGCGGCTCGTTCCGCTCCAAGTTCTCGGGCCAGCTCGCCGAGACGCGGGTCGACGACCTGCGGCTCGCCCTGCTCAAGCCGGAGACGTACATGAACGAGTCGGGGCGCTCACTCGCCGCCGCCGCCCGCTTCTTCAAGGTCGACCCCGCCCGGCTGCTCGTCGTTCACGACGACGTCGACCTCGCGCCCGGACGCCTGCAGGCACGCCTCGGCGGCGGGCTTGCAGGGCACAACGGGCTCCGCTCGATCTCGCAGGCGCTCGGATCGCAGGATTTCCTGCGGCTGCGCATCGGCGTCGGCCGTCCCGGCCGCGGCGACCGCCGACCGGTCGCCGATTACGTCCTCTCGCCGTTCGCGGCCGACGAGGACGCGGACGAGATCGTCTCGCGCTCGGCGGACGCGGTCGAGACGCTGGCCCGCGAAGGTCTCGACCAGGCCCAGGCTCGCTACAACTAGGCCATGGGCGACGCGGTCTTCTTCGAGCGCGGGGACGGGAACCGCGCCGCGAAGCCTCCCGAGGAAGGCACTCCCAAGCGCCGGCCCAGGACCTGGTGGGAGATCCAACACCCGGAGAACTCCGAGGGCACGTGGCGCGACCTGCCCAAGCTGCTCAGCGACTCGCTGCGGCTCGTCTGGCAGGCAGGGCGCCGCGAATTCCTGATCACGTCAACGCTGCAGCTGGGATCCGCTCTTGGCGTGGTGGTGCAGCTCTTCGTGGCGCAGGCCGTCCTGAGCGCGGTCCTGGATGCCGGCGGCACCGACGACTTCGCCTCCCTGGTGCCCGCACTCGCGGCGCTCGTCGTCATTACTGTCGCGCTCGACTTTCTCCAGGCGATCGAGAACGAGCAGAGTCGCGTCCTCGGCGAGCTCGTGGGCCGGCGTGCGCTCGACCGTGTGCTCGACGTCTCGACCCGGATCGACCTGCTCGCGTTCGAGTCGCCGGAGTTCTACGACCGGCTGCAGCGGGCGCGGGCCCAGGGGCAGTTCCGCTCCTTGCAGACGGTGAACGGCCTGCTCGGGATCATCGGCGCCTCGATCACGGCCGTCGGCATCGTGATCGCGCTTGCGGCGCTGCAGCCGCTGCTGCTGCCGCTCGTCCTGCTGGGCTACCTGCCGCTCTGGATCGTCGCCTCGCTGAACAGCCGCGACCTCTACCGCTTCGTCCGCGGGATGACGCCGAACGAGCGCCAGCGCAACTACCTCGGTCGCGTGCTCATGGACCGCAACCCGGCCAAGGAGGTGCGCTCCTTCGGGCTTGCCGGTTATCTTCGCGGGCGCTACGACCGTCTGTACGACGAGCGGATCGGCGAGCTGCGGTCGCTCGCGCGGCGGCGGCTGACGCGGTCGCTCCTCGGCTCCGTGCTCTCTGCGTTCGTCACGGCGGTGACGATCGGCTCGCTCGCGTGGCTGTACGTCAGCGGGCGCATGAGCCTCGCAGCGGCGGGCGCAGCGGTCTTCGGCCTCTACCAGCTGGCTGGCCGCCTGCGGGGCCTGTACTTCAGCGCTACCTCGCTGTACGAGGCGACGCTGTTCATTCGCGACTACAGCTCGTTCCTGACACTCGAGCCGACCGTCGAGGCGACGGGCAAGGCGGCCGCGCCGCGCGGCTTCGAGCGGCTGACGGCCGAGGGGGTCTCGTTCACGTATCCCGAGTCCGACCGCCCGGCCGTCAACGGCGTCTCGCTCGAGATCGCCGCGGGCGAGGTCGTCGCCCTGGTGGGTGAGAACGGGTCCGGCAAGACCACCCTCGCCAAGATGCTCGCCGGCCTGTACCGCCCCGACCGCGGCCGTGTCCGCTGGGACGGCATCGACCTGGCCGACGTCGACGCGGGCGAGCTCCGCGACTCGATCGCGGTGATCTTCCAGGACTTCGAGCGCTACCTCCTGCCCGCTCGCGAGAACGTCGGGCTCGGGCGCAACGAGCGGATCGACGACTTCGACGCCATCCGGCAGGCGTCGGTGCGCGCGGACGCGGACAGCTTCCTCGCCGACCTGCCCGACGGCTACGAGACGATGCTCGGCCGTGAGTTCGCGGGCGGGTACGACCTCTCGATCGGCCAGTGGCAGCGTGTGGCGCTCGCGCGCGCGTTCTTCCGCGACGCCCCCTTCGTGATCCTCGACGAGCCGACCGCCGCCCTGGACGCCCGGGCCGAGAGCCAGCTCTTCGACCGGATGCGCGAGCTGCTCGAAGGGAGGGCCGTCGTGCTGATCTCACACCGGTTCTCGAGCGTGCGCAGCGCCGACCGGATCTTCGTCATGCACGACGGCGCGGTCGTCGAAGAGGGCCCGCACGACGAGCTGATGAGCGCCGAGGGCCTGTATGCCGAGCTGTTCACCCTCCAGGCCCGCGCCTATCTCGACCCGAAATCGGCACAGAGCCGCGCGGATTGACCAAGTACCGTTGATCTCTCCCCGGGTGGGTGGGGGTTAGGGATGGGCGACCGCGCTGCGGCCCTGGCCAAAAGGGCCGGCGGGGTCATCCAGCGGGGAGCGCCCGGGCGTATCAGCGCTTGACACGTGCAGCACGAGTTTCGTAGTGTGCGGCACCTGAATCACCTGTCATATTTCCCAGGAGGGTAGCGTCCAGATGCATCGCATTCGTTGGCACAGGCTCGCCATCGCGGCGGCGTCGGCTTGTCTCGTGGCCGCCTTCGCCGGAGCCGCGGCAAGCGCGCAGCCGAGCGGCACGGAGACGGCGACACGCCAGTCCGCCGATCCGGTCAAGGTCGGCATCATCTACTCGCGGACGGGGCTGCTCTCTGCCTACGGCGCGGAGTACATCTCGGGGCTGCGACTCGGCCTCGAGTACGCGACGAAGGGCACCGGCAAGGTCAACGGCCGCAAGATCGAGATCACCGCGGTCGACGACGGCACCGACCCGGCCAAGGCCGTCACGGCGGCGAAGGACCTGATCGGCCAGGGCTACAAGATCATCGGCGGCAGTGTTTCCTCGGGCGTCGCGCTCCAGATCGCGCCGCTCGCCGAGCAGAACAAGGTCCTCAACATCTCCGGGCCAGCCGCGACCGACCTGATCACCGGTGCGAACCGGTACACGTTCCGCTCCGGCCGGCAGAGCATCCAGGACACGCTCGCCGTCAAGGAGATCCTCGGCAAGGGCGTCGGCAAGAAGATCGTCGTGCTCGCACAGGACTCGGCCTTCGGCCAGGGGAACGTCGCTGCCGTCCGCACGCACCTCGGCGGACGCGGCCACACGGTCAGCAGCATCCTCGTGCCGCTGTCGGCCAGCGACTTCACGCCGTACGCCGAGCGGGCCAAGCAGCAGAACGGCGACCTGCTCTTCGTGGCCTGGGCCGGCACGACGGGCCCAGCGCTCTGGCGCGCGCTCGACCAGCAGGGCGTCTCCCGTTCGGTGACGATCGCAACGGGCCTCGCGGAGCGGGCAACCTGGAACAGCTACGTCCCCGGGATCAACTTCCTCTCGCACTACGTGTTCAACGCCCCGAAGAGCAAGGTCAACGACTGGCTGCTCAAGAAGATGAAGCGGCGGAACCAGGTGCCGGACATCTTCACGCCCGACGGCTTCGTGGCCGCGCAGATGATCGTCCGCGCGGTGCAGAAGGGCGGCGGCGACAACGTCGACAAGATGATCGGGGCGCTCGAGGGCTGGAAGTTCATCGGCCCGAAGGGCCCGCAGCGGATCAGGCCGGAGGATCACGCGATGCTCCAGCCGATGTTCCAGGTACGGCTGAAGCCGCTAAAGGGCGGGAAGCATGGCCCCCGTCCTCGTGAAGCGTTTCTCGCCGGGCAACGTCCAGCCACCCGTCCGACCCTTCCCGAGCTAACGACTCCTCCACCCTCCGACCGCGTGGCACCCATCCTGGCGACGCGGAATCTCGGGCTCGACATCGGCGGCGCCACGATCGTCGCCGATGTCGGCCTGGAGGTTCGTGCGGGCGAGTTCCTCGGGATCATCGGCCCCAACGGCGCCGGCAAGACCTCGCTGTTCAACCTGCTGTCGGGCCTCTACCGGCCGACGCAGGGGACGATCGAGCTCGCCGGCCGGGACGTCACCAACGACCCGCCGTACCGGCGCACGCAGGCCGGGCTCGGCCGGACGTTCCAGATCTCGAGCGTGTTCCCGCGCCTGACCGCGCTGGAGAACGTGCGGCTGGCCGCCGAAGCACGGCTCGGCGGGGCCATGCGCGTGTGGCAGCTCGCCTCCCGCGGGAAGCGAGGCGATCGAGCGGGCCGGCTGGGCGCTCGACCGCGTCGGGCTCGCCCGTCGCCGGCTCACGCTCGCCGGCTCCCTGTCGCATGGCGACAAGCGCAAGCTCGAGCTGGCGATGCTGCTCGCCGCCGATCCCGAGGTCGTCCTGCTGGACGAGCCGATGGCGGGTGTCAGCGTCGAGGAGATCCCCGGGCTCGTCGAGGTGATCCGCAGCGTCCAGTTCGAGGAAGGCAAGACCGTCCTGATGGTCGAGCACCACATCGGCGTCGTGACGGGCGTCGCCGAGCGGATCGCGGTCATGCACCACGGCCGCCTGCTCGCCGTCGACACGACCGACAAGATCATGGATAACGAGGAGGTCCAGGCGGCGTACCTCGGAGAACCGCTGTGACGGAGCCGCCGCTCCTCTCCGTCCGCGACCTGCACGTGTACCTCGGGCCGTCTCACGTGCTGCAGGGAATCTCCTTCGACGTGCCCAAGGGCGGCGTCACCGCGCTGCTCGGCCGCAACGGCGTGGGGAAGACGACGACGATCCGCTCGCTGCTCGGGCTCGTCCGTCCGCGCGGAAGCGTGACGCTCGACGGTGGCGAGCTCGCGGGACTGGCGACGCACCGGATCGTCAACCGCGGGGTCGGCTACGTGCCCGAGGACCGCGACGTCTTCACCGGCCTCACGGTCAAGGAGAACCTCGAGCTCGCCGAGCGGAACGGCAGCGCCCGCTACGAGCTCGTCTACGACCTCTTCCCCGAGCTCGAGGAGCGCGCGCAGCAGAAGGCGGGGACGCTCTCGGGCGGCCAGCAGCAGATGGTCGCGATCGGCCGCGCGCTCCTGAACGAGAACCGCATCCTGCTGGTCGACGAGCCGACCAAGGGGCTCGCGCCGCTGCTCGTCACCGAGGTCGCGCGCGTGCTCGAGCGCGTGAGCGAGACCGAGACGATGCTGCTCGTCGAGCAGAACCTCGGGGTCGTCCGGCGGATCGCTCGGGACGCGATCGTGCTGGACGGCGGCCGGGTCACCTACACGGGCCCGGCGGAGGTGCTGCTGTCCGACCCGGAGCGCGTTCGGAGCCTGCTCGGCGTCTCCGCGGGGGGAGCGCACTGATGGACACGTTCGTCCTGCTCACCGTGACCGGCCTCGCGCTCGGCGCCATGTACTTCCTGATCGCCTCGGGCCTCTCGCTCATCTACGGGCTGATGGGCGTGCTGAACTTCGCGCACGGCGCCTTCATCACCGTCGGCACCTACGCCACCTGGTTCGCCGAGTCGAAGCTCGACGCGATCGGGTCTGCGCCGCTCCGCTTCTTCGTCGCGGCCGCGATCGGGCTCGCCGCGGGCGCGGTGCTCGGCGCCCTCGTCGAGATCGTCCTGATCCGGCCGCTCTACCTTCGGCACATCGAGCAGGCCCTCGTCACGGTCGGCCTCTCCCTGGTGCTGATCGCGCTGGTCCAGGCGATCTGGGGCCCGACCGAGCGCATCTACCCGACCCCGAAGTGGCTCTACGAGACGACGACCATCCTGGGCGCGCAGATCCCGAACGATCGCTTCGTCGAGATCGCAGCCGCGGTCGTCGTGCTGCTCGGGCTGCTGGCGTTCCTGCGCTTCACGCGTTACGGACTGATCATCCGGGCCGGCGTCGAGAACCGGGCGATGGTGACCGCGCTCGGGATCGACGTGAAGAAGGCGTTCACGCTCGTCTTCGCCATCGGCGGCGTCGCGGCCGCACTCGCAGGCGTGCTGGCAGGCGTCTACTACGGCTCGGTCGACCCGGCCCAGGGCACGTCGCTGCTGATCTTCGCCTTCATCGTCACGGTCATCGGCGGGCTCGGCTCGATCACCGGCGCGGCGGTCGCGGCCGTCTCCGTCGGGTTGATCCAGCAGTACGCGAACTACTACGCCTCGTCCGGCACGGGCGATCTCGCGGTCGTCCTGCTGCTCGCGCTGACCCTGCTCGTCCGCCCGGGCGGGCTCGCCCCGAAGGTCGCGCATTGAAGCGCGCGCTCGGCGTTCTGGTCGCGGTCGCGGTGTTCGTGCTGCTCGCGCTCGTGCCGGAGATTTCGGTCGACACCCACGGCGTGTTCAGCTCGGAGCTGAACAGCCCCGGGACGCTCCAGCTGCTCGGGCTGATGCTCGTCTTCGGCGGCGTCGCGCTCACGTACGACCTGCTCTTCGGCTTCACCGGCCTGCTTTCGTTCGGCCACGCGCTCTACTTCGCGGTCGGCGTCTACCTGACGGCGATCGGGACGTCGAAGTGGGACTGGAGCCTGCCGAAGACGCTCGCGTTCACCGCCGCCGCGACGATCGTGCTCTCGCTCGTCCTCGGCGCCGTCAGCCTTCGCGTGGCGGGGATCGCCTTCGCGATGGTCACCCTCGCGTTCGCCGAGGCCGGCTCGATCCTCGTCGACAAGAACCCGCACGGCTGGACGGGAGGCGAGGAGGGTGTCGCCGTCGACTTCGAGAAGCTGCCGGAGGCCTTCATCGGCGTCCTCAACACGAAGAACCTCTACTGGCTCGCGCTCGGCTACCTCGCGGTCGTGTTCGTGGTCGTCAACTGGGCCGTGGACTCGTCGCCCGGCCGGGTCTGGCAGGCGATCCGCGAGAACGAGCGTCGCGTGGAGGTGCTCGGACTGCATCCCGTTCCGGTTCAAGCTGATGGCCGTCGTCCTGTCGACTTTCCTCGCCACGGCGGGCGGCGTCGTCTACGTGCTGCTGATCGGCGGGGCGACGCCGCAGGTGACGACGCCGTCGTTCACGCTGACGCTGCTGCTGATGGTCGTGATCGGCGGCGCCGGCACGCGCTGGGGCGCCGTGCTCGGCGGAATCGTCTACACGTTCCTCGACAACCGGCTGCTCGACTGGTCGGACTCGCAGCGGATCCAGGATCTGCCGAGCGTGCTGAGCACGCCGCTCTCCGAGCCGCTGTTCGTCCTCGGGACGCTCTTCATCCTGCTCGTCTACTTCCTGCCCGGCGGGATCGCCGGCCTCGCGCGGCTGCGGCCGCGGCGGAGCGGCGTGGCCCTGCTCGACCAGCCCGTCCCGGCCGTCGAGGCGGAAGGAGACACCGTATGAAGGCGCCGGCGCTCGAGGCCGTGAACGGCGCCGTCAGGATCGCGTACGAGGTGCGAGGCTCGGGCGAGCCGCTCCTGCTCATCCACGGCCTCGGCTACGGTCGCTGGGGCTGGGAGCCGATCGCTTGAGCCGCTCGCCGAGCAGCTTCCGCGTCGCTGCTCTACGACAACCGCGGCATCGGCGACAGCGACGTGCCGCCGGGGCCGTACACCACGCGCCAGCTGGCCGAGGACGCGGTCGCCGTGCTCGATGCGGCCGGGATCGAGCGAGCCGACGTCGTCGGCACGAGCCTCGGCGGGATGGCCGCGCAGGAGCTCGCGATCGTCTTCCCCGAGCGGCTGAACCGGCTGGTGCTCGCGTGCACGACGCCGGGCGGGCTGTCCGCGCACCCGATGCCCCAGCAGACGGTCGACCTGATGCTGAGCGCGCCGAGCCTGGCTCCGGAGGTCGCCCTGCGGCGCTTCGTCGAGAACGCGTTGTCGCCGTCGGCGCCCGCGGAGCTCGTCGAGCGGATCCTGGCTCTGCGGCTCGAGAACCCGTTCGACCCGAACGGGCTGGCACGCCCAGGCCGCGGCGGGGATGACGTTCGACGCACTCGACCGGCTGTCGCGGATCCAGGCGCCGACGCTCGTCGTCACCGGGACGGAGGACGTCGTCGTCGACCCGCGCAACTCGGAGCTGCTCGTGGACGGGATCGCCGACGCCCGGCTCGAGCGCGTCTCGGGCGGCCACCTCTTCTTCTGGGAGGATCCGCACCGGTTCGTCACCCTCGTGAAGGAGTTCCTCCCGTGAGCGGACGGCTCGTCCTCGGACGCTGGATCCGCGATCGCGCGCGCACGACGCCCGAGCGCGTCGGCGATCGACTTCGGCGGGCGCGACGGTGACCTATCGCAGGCTCGACGACCGCTCCGAGCGGCTCGCGGCGCAGCTCCTCGCCGGCGGCCTGCGGCGCGGCGACCGCGTCGCCACGCTCACCGGCAACTCGCCGGAGCACGTCGAGGCGCTCTTCGCCTGCGCGAAGGCCGGGCTCGTACTCGTGCCGCTCAGCTGGCGCCTCTCCCCGGCCGAGCTCGCCTTCCAGCTCGACGACTCCGAGCCGGCCGTGCTGCTCGTCGAGGACGAGTACGCCGCACCTCGCCGACGCCGCCCTCGACGAAGCGACGACGCCGGCCTGCGCGCGCGCGTCTCGGCGACGTGGCCGAGGCGCCGGCGCTCGTGGACGCCGAGGTCGACGACGACGACCCGCTGTTCCTGATCTACACGTCCGGCACCACGGGCAAGCCGAAGGGCGCGCTGCTCACCCACGCGAACTGCTTCTGGACGAACCTCGGCTTCGACCTCGCGACCGGGATCTCGGGCGACGACGTCGCGCTGCAGGTGCTGCCGCAGTTCCACTGCGGCGGCTGGAACGTGCAGCCGCTGCTCACCTGGTGGAAGGGCGGGACGGTCGTGCTCGAACGGAGCTTCGAGCCGGCGCGCTGCCTCGCGCTGATCGAGGAGAAGCGCGTGACGACGATCATGGGCGTGCCAGCGATCTACCTGTTCATGGCGCAGGACCCGGCCTTCGAGACGGCCGACCTCTCGAGCCTGAGCCGCGCCGTCGTGGGCGGCGCGCCGATGCCCGAGGCGCTGCTCGAGACCTGGCACGACCGCGGCGTCGACATCGTCCAGGGCTACGGCCTGACGGAGGCGGCGCCGAACGTGCTCTGCCTTCCGGCCGAGGACGCCGTCCGCAAGCAGGGCTTCGCCGGCAAGCCGTACCCGAACGTGGAGGTGTCGCTGCGCGACCCGGCCGAGCGGTCGCCTTCGTGGACGGCCCCGCCGAGGGCGAGCTCGTCGTCCGCGGACCGAACGTCTTCGCCGGCTACTGGCGCAACCCGGAGGCGAGCGCGGCCGCGCTGGCCGACGGCTGGCTGCTGACCGGCGACGTCGCGCAGCGCGACGACGAGGGCTACTACCGGATCGCCGCCCGTCTGAAGGACATGTACATCTCGGGCGGCGAGAACGTCTATCCCGCCGAGGTCGAGAGCGTGCTGCACGAGCACCCGGCCGTTGCCGACGCCGCCGTCGTCGCCGTCCCGGACGAGCGCTGGGGCGAGGTCGGCATCGCCGCCGTCGTGCTCGCGGAAGGCGCCGTCGCCGACGAGGAGCAGCTGCTCGAGCACTCCGCCGCCCGGCTCGCCCGCTTCAAGGTTCCGCGCGGGCGTCCGCTTCGTCGCCGAGCTCCCGCGCTCGGGGATGGGCAAGGTGCTGAAGGACGAGCTGCGCGGCCTGATCGTGCAGGAGGCGTCGGCGTGAAGCCGGTCGACACCGCAGCCGCTCCCACCGCCGTCGACGGCCGCGCGCTCGGCACCCGTGGCGCCCGCACGCGGCAGCGCCTGCTCGACGCCGCCGAGAACGTCTTCGCCGAGCACGGCTACCACGATGCGTCGATCGTGAAGATCACCGACACGGCCGGAGTGGCCATGGGCACCTTCTACCTCTACTTCCGCAGCAAGAAGGAGCTCTTCGACGAGCTGCTCCGCGACCTCAACCGGCGCGTCCGCCACGCGATGAGCGAGGCGTCCTCGCAGGGAGAGACCCGCCTGGAACAGGAGGTGCTCGGCTTCAAGGCCTTCTTCCGCTTCACGTCGGAGCACCCCGGGCTGTACCGCGTGATCCGCCAGGCGGAGTTCGTCTCGCCCGAGATGCTGCGCTACCACTACGACAAGCTCTCGAGCGGCTACGTCGAGGGACTGCGCGCAGCTGCCGAGCGGGGCGAGGTTGGGGAGATCGACGCCGAGGTCAGCGCCTGGGCTCTCATGGCAGCGGGCGAGCTGATCGGCATGCGCTGGATCCTGTGGGAGCAGCGCGACGAAATGCCTGCGCACGTGCTCGAGGAGCTCGAACGCATCATCGCGTGCGTCCTGGAGATCGGTAGGTGAAGCGCATCAGCCTCGCCGCAGTCGCTTCGTACCTGCCGAAGCGATGGATGACCGCCGCCGAGATCTCGGCGGCGACGGAGATCCCCGAGGACGTCGTCGTCGAGAAGTTCGGCCTGCGCGGCAAGCACATCGCCGAGCCCGACGAGCACGTCAGCGACATGGCTGTCACGGTCGGGAAGCAGTTGCTCGACGAGAACGGCGTCGACCCGGCATCGGTGGACGTCGTCCTCTACTTCGGCTCGATGTGGAAGGACTACCCCGTCTGGCAGGCAGGCCCCGCGATCGCCCACCGGCTCGGGTGCGCGAACGCCTACGCCGTCGAGTACGCCAACGTCTCGTACGGCGCGCCCGCCGCGGTGCGGATCGCGCGAGACATGCTGCGCTCGGAGGACGAGCTCGGCACCGTCCTCGCCGTCGGTGCCTCCCGCGAGTCGTACCTGCTCGACTACGGCAACGAGCGGGCGCGCTTCATGATCAACTTCGGCGACGGCGCCGCCGCCGGCCTCTTCGTCAAGGACGGCGGGACGAACGAGGTGCTCGGCTCGTTCGGGATCACGGACGGCTCGCTCTCGCGGCACGTCAAGGTGCCGTCCGGCGGGAGCGCCGACCCCGACGGCTCGAACCGGCAGCTGGACGTGATCGATCAGCGCGCGATGAAGGAGCGGCTCGACGACGTGAGCCTGCCGAACTTCGTCCGCGCCGCCGAAGGCGCCCTCGTCCGCTCGGACGCCGGCCTCGGCGACGTCGACTACCTCTGCGGGATCCACATGAAGCGCTCGATGCACGACGCGCTCGTGGCTGCGCTCGGCGTCGATCCCGAGCGCGCGGCCTACCTCGACGACGCCGGCCACATGAGCGGGGTCGACCCCCTGCTGGCGCTCGACCGGGCCGCCGAGGCCGGGCAGCTGGCGGACGGCGACCTCGTCCTGCTGCTCGCCGCGGGCACCGGCTACACCTGGGCGGCGAGCATCATCCGCTGGGGGGAGGCGTCGTGATCGAGCCCGGCGCGCGCCTGGGCCCGAGCCGCTGGCTCGAGATCGACCAGGATCGAATCGACACGTTCGCGAGCGCGACCGAGGATCGCCAGGGCATCCACATCGATCCGGTCGCCGCCGCCGCCGGCCCGTTCGGGACGACCGTCGCGCACGGCTTCCTCACGCTCTCGCTCGTCGTCCCGCTGCTCTACGAGGTCGCGCCGCCGGACGGCGTCGTCCTCGTCAACTACGGCGTCGACCGCGTGCGGTTCCCGGCAGCCGTCCCGGCCGGGACGCGGATCCGTGCCCTGTTCGACGTCGACGCCGTCGACGACGTGCCGGGCGGTCGCCAGGCCACGATCACCGCGACCGTCGAGCGCGAAGGCGGGGACAAGCCCGTCTGCGTCGCCCAGCTGCTCCTGCGAATCCTCGAACCCAACGGAGGTGACACCTGATGCGCCGACTCTGCGTTCTCGCGGTGCTGCTCGCCGCTCTCGTCCTGCCTGCCTCAGCCGTCGCGGCGGCCGGAACCACGTTCCCGCCCGGCTTCCCGACGATCGTCGACGCCTCGCTCGGCACGCCGGTGATCGGCTTCGGCGGCTCGGGCTCCGTCCAGCGCACGCCCGTGATCCTGCTCCACGGCAACAACGACACGCCGTACCCGACCGCGTGCAACCCGTTCGGCGACGTGCAGGCGCTCGCCGACCACCTGCTCGCGAACGGCTACGCGTCGTCCGAGGTGTGGGCGCTCGGATACCAGGGCGACCAGTGCGACCTGCTCGACGACCAGACGCGACGGTCAGCGTTCGCACACTCGACCGTGGCCAACGTCCCCGACCTGCGCCGCTTCGTCCAGGCCGTGCTTCGCTACACGGGCGCGAAGCGCGTCGACATCGTCGGGCACAGCCTCGGCGGCACGCTCGCGCGCGAGTGGATGCGGCAGGACCACGCCCACCACCTCGTCGAGCACCTCGTCGCCATCGACAGCCCCAACCACGGCATCGTCAACTGCTCGCCGAACCCGCTGAACTACTTCCAGCTCCCGGCCCTCGGCGGCTTCACGCCCGACAGCGCCGTCTGCCTGGAGTACGGAGCAGAGGACACGCCGTTCCTCGAGGCGCTGAATAAGAAGGAGACGCGCGGGCCGACGGAGTACCTCGCGATCCGGAACGCCGACACGAGCTTCGTCTACTTCTCGGCGGTGGACGGGATCTTCGCGCCCGGTCCCGGCCGAGGATCGGACCGGCGCGCCGCACGACTTCTCCGGGAGCGCCGTTCTCCACGGCAAGCAGGCGGTCAACGTCGACCTCACCGGCCAGGGCCGCTACGACGCCATCCTCGGCAGCGCGCACCTCGGCATCCTCAACTCGCCCGAGACCTGGGCTCGTGTCACGGAGTTCCTCGACGACTGAGCGCGTCGCGATCGTCACCGGCGCGGCCGGAGGGATCGGCCGCGCCGTGGCGTCGCGCCTCGAGGGCGACGGCTGGGGTGTTCTCGGCGTCGACCTCCACGGCGGTTTCGAGGCCGACCTCACGACGCGGACGGGAACCGCGCCGCAGTCGATGCGGCGCTCGAGCGCTTCGGGCGGCTCGACGCGATCGTCGCGAACGCGGGCTTCCAGCACGTCGCTCCGATCGCGGAGTTCCCCGAGGACCGCTGGGACGCGCTGCTCGCGCTGCTGCTGACGAGCCCGTTCCTGCTCGCCAAGTACGGCTGGGAGGCGCTCTCGCAGAGCGGCGACGGCCGCTTCCTCGCGATCGCTTCGGTGCACGGCCTCGTCGCCTCGCCGTTCAAGGCCGGCTACGTGGCCGCGAAGCACGGCGTGCTCGGCCTGGTGAAGACGCTCGCGCTCGAAGGCGCCGAGCACGGCATCGGCGTCTCCGCGATCTGCCCCGCCTACGTGCGCACGCCGCTGGTCGAGGCGCAGATCGCCGACCAGGCGAAGGCGCACGGCATCTCCGAGGAGCGCGTGCTCGAGGAGGTGATCCTGGCTCCGCAGGCGGTGAAGCGGCTGATCGAGCCGGAGGAGGTCGCCGAGGTCGCCGCGTTCCTGCTCGGCCCGGGCGGCCGCAACGTCAGCGGCGCGCCGCGTGGTCATGGACCTCGGCTGGACGGCGCGGTAAGCGCTCTGGCCGGCGCGGTCAAGCCGGCGTCGCTCAGTACCATTGGAGGCGGCGGAACCCGCCGGTTCCGCCTGTCGTCATGGACCGACCCGTACTGCATCCGTTCGTCCGTGAGCTGGCCGACACGGAGCGGCTCCAGCTCTTCGCGGACGCCCTGCCCGACCGAGCCCGGGTGTCCGAGCCTGCCCTGCCGCTGGTGGTGGCGGCGCTCCACGAGCGGCTACAGAGGACGCTCGTCGTCCTCACGCCGGATGACGCCGACGCGCGCGACCTCGCCGACGCGGCCGGCTGGTTCCTGGGCTCCGAGAACGTGGGGCTCCTGCCGAGCCGCGGCGTCCGCTGGGAGTCCGGGCTCGAGCCGCCGCCGCACCTCGTCGGCGAGCGCCATCGCGCGCTCGACGTGCTCGCCGGCGGCGGACTCGTCGTCGCCTCCGCGTCGGCGCTGGCCGAGGGCATGCCGCCCCCCGAGGCGCGGTCGGAGGCCCTGAGGCTCAGCCCCGGCGACGAGCCAGGGATCGACGTGTTGGCCGAGCACCTCGCGCTCGCGGGCTACGAGCGTGTCGACCGCGTCGAGGAGCGCGGCCAGTTCGCCCTCCGCGGCGGGATCGTCGATGTCTACCCGGCGACGGGCCGCGAGCCGCTGCGCATCGAGCTCTTCGGCGACGAGATCGAGGCGATCCGGGCGTTCTCCGCCTTCACGCAACGCACCCTCCACCCGGTCGACAGCGTGATCATCCGGCCTGCGGCCGAGCGGCGGCTCGACCTGACCGAGCCGACGTTGCCCGACGAGGACGAGGCTCTGGCCGTCCCGGACGACCTCGTTCCGGCGCTCCCGGGCGGGCCCGACCTCGTCTGGCGCGTGGACGAGGTGCGCGAGGTCTGGGTCGAGGAGTTCCCGGACGTTCCCCAGCCGTCGCTCGAGGGCGCCGCCGAGCTCGACCCGCTTCCGCAGGGGCAGCGGCATGCGTTCGAGGCGCAGCGGCCGGCGATCGCCGCCCGTGGTCTCTCGGAGGCCGAGAACGAGCTGCGCGGCTTCACGCAAGCGGGGCACCGCGTTGTCGTCGCGTTCCCGCACCGGGGTGAGGCGCTCCGGACGCAGTCGATGCTGCGCCGCGTCGAGGCCGGCCTGCTGGAGCCTGGTGACGAGCTTCCAGACGAGGGCGAGCTGGCGTTCGCGGTGGCTCCGGCTCGACGCGGGTTCGTCTGGCGTGACCTCGGTCTCGTCCTGCTGCCCGACACGCAGGTCTTCCGCAAGCGCCCGCCGCGCGCGGATACTCGCCTCGGCAAGGCGCTGCAGTCGTTTGCCGACCTGCGCACCGGTGACCACGTCGTCCACGAGGACCACGGCATCGGCCGCCTGCTCGGCTTCGAGACCAGGGAAGTGGCCGGCGTCACCCGCGACTACCTCTTGCTCGCCTTCCGCGGCGACGACCGGCTCTACGTGCCGCACGAGCAGATCGGCAAGGTCTCACGCTACGTCGGCGCCGACGGCGCGTCGCCCGCTCTGTCCAAGCTCGGCGGCAAGGCGTGGCAGCTGCTCAAGACGCGTGCGCGCGAGAGCGTGCGCGAGCTGGCCGGGGAGTTGATCCAGCTCTACGCGCAGCGGCAGCAGGCTCCTGGGACGGCGTACGACCTCGAGCACGAGTACATCGAGCGGCTCGAGGCCTCCTTCCCCTACCGCGAGACGGACGACCAGGCGACGGCGATCGAGGCGGTCAAGGAGGACCTCGAAGCGGCCCGTCCCATGGACCGGCTCGTCTGCGGCGACGTCGGCTTCGGCAAGACCGAGGTCGCGGTGCGGGCCGCCTTCGCCGTGGCGGTGAACAGCAAGCAGACGCTGATGCTGGTGCCGACGACGATCCTGGCACAGCAGCACTGGAACACCTTCCGCGAGCGCTTCCGCGACTTCCCCGTCAACGTCGAGATGGTCTCGCGCTTCCGCAGGCCCGCCGACACGAAGCGGATCCTGGCCGACTTCGCCGCCGGCAAGATCGACGTGCTCATCGGGACCCATCGCGTGCTCTCGCGCGACGTCATCCCCAAGCAGCTCGGGCTCGTGATCGTCGACGAGGAGCAGCGCTTCGGCGTCGCGCAGAAGGAGCTCCTGCGCCAGCTGCGGCTCGAGGTGGACGTACTCTCGCTGAGCGCGACGCCGATTCCGCGCACGCTGCACATGTCGCTATCGGGCCTGCGCGACATCTCCGTGATCGAGACGCCTCCGGAGGGGCGGCGCCCGATCCGCACGCACGTGGGCGAGTACGACGAGGAGCTGATCAAGCAGTCGCTCGAGCGCGAGACGGCCCGCGGCGGCCAGTCGTTCTACCTGCACAACCGCGTCGAGACGATCGAGGAGGCCGCCGAGAAGCTGCAGCAGCTGTCCCCCGACCTGCGCTTCATCGTCGCGCACGGACAGATGAGGGAACGCGAGCTCGAGGACAAGATGCTCTCGTTCCTCGCCGGTGACGCGGACGTGCTCGTGGCGACCACGATCATCGAGTCCGGGCTCGACATCCCTCAGGCCAACACGCTGATCATCGAGCGAGCCGACGCCCTCGGCCTCGCCCAGCTCTACCAGATCCGCGGCCGGGTCGGCCGCTCGGACGTGGTCGCCCACGCGAACCTCTTCTATCCCGACCATTCGGAGCTCACCCCCGAGGCGCGCGCCCGCCTGGCCACGCTCGCCGACCACACCGAGCTGGGCGCCGGATTCGCGATCGCGATGCGCGACCTGGAGATCCGCGGCGCCGGCGACCTGCTCGGCGCCGAGCAGTCCGGCCACGTGGCAGCGCTCGGCTTCGAGCTCTACGTCGAGCTGCTCGCCGAGGCGGTGGCGGAGCTCTCGGGGCGCCGGCGGACGATCGCCAGGCCGGTTCGTGTCGACGCGCGCATCGACGCGTACGTGCCCGGCTCGTACATCGGGGCGGAGGCGCTCAAGATCGACCTGCATCGCCGCATCGCTCTCGCCGAGAGCGAGGACGAGCTCCGCGAGCTCGAGGCGGCCACCGAGGACCGGTACGGCCCCCTGCCCGAGCCCGTCCAGAACCTGTTCGCGATCCAGGACGCAAAGCTCAAGCTCGCGCGGATCGGGGCGGACTACCTGGTCTTCCGCGGCGGCCGGGCATCGGTCGGACCCCTCGTGCTCGGGTCGGGAGAACTGCGCAGTTTGCGGGGCGAAATCGACACCGCCGTCTACACGACCGCGCGGCAGGAGGTCACGTTAAGAGGCGATGAATTTTCCCAGGCCGTGCGTTTGGTCGATGCTATACTGGCCTCGCGCCGGGCAGCGTGAGCAAAACCGCTGCAAATGGCGCTCTTTCTATGAAAACGCCCAGGTTTACAAGCATCGCGCTCGCGGCCGTCCTCGCCGCCCTTACACTCGCCGGTTGCGGCGGGAGCGACAGCTCGTCCAAGGACGTGCCGAACGACGCGGTCGCGGTCGTCGGCGACCAGGAGATCTCGAAGGAGCAGTTCGACGCGCTCATCTCGCAGGCACGCGCGAGCGCCAAGCAGCAGAAGCGCGCCTTCCCCAAGGCCGGAACGCCCGAGTTCAAGAACCTGCAGAACCAGGGCCTCGAGTACCTCGTCCGGCGCGCCGAGTTCGCGCAGAAGGCCAAGGACATGGACGTCGAGGTCTCGGACAAGCAGGTCGACGAGCGGCTCGCGCAGCTGAAGAAGCAGTTCTACGGCGGCGACGACAAGAAGTTCAAGGCGTCGCTCGCGAAGCTCATGCTGACCGAGGACCAGGTCAGGGCCGACGTGCGCGCGCAGCTGCTCGAGGAGGCGCTCTACAAGGACGTCACCAAGGACACCAAGGTCTCGGACAAGGAGATCGAGGACTTCTACGCCAAGAACAAGTCCCAGTACCAACAGGCCGCCACCCGTGAGGTGCGTCACATCCTCGTCAAGAAGAAGGAGAAGGCCGACGCCCTCTACAACCAGCTCAAGGGCGGCGCCGACTTCGCCAAGCTCGCCAAGCAGAATTCCGAGGACCCGGGCTCCAAGAGCCAGGGCGGCAAGCTCACCGTCTCGCAGGGGCAGACCGTGCCGCCGTTCGACAAGGCAGCGTTCTCGCTCGACAAGGGCGAGCTGTCCAAGCCGATCAAGACGCAGTACGGCTGGCACATCATCGAGGCGCTCTCCGACGTCAAGAAGGCGAGCACGACCCCGCTCCCGCAGGTCAAGGAAGCGATCAAGCAACAGCTTCTGAGCGAACAGAAGACGAAGACCATGCGCGAGTGGATCGACGGCCTGAAGGACGAGTTCAACGTGAACTACCAGGTCGGCTACGAGCCTCCGGCGACGCAGTCCCAGACGACTCAGACCGACGGCGGCTAGCCCTCCCTCCGACGAGCTCGCCGAGGCGCTCGTCGAGCTCCAGCGCCTGACCGAGCGGCTTCGCCGCGACTGCCCGTGGGACCGCGAGCAGACGGCCGCCACGATCGTCCCGCACACCGTCGAGGAGGCCTACGAGGTCGCCGACGCCGCACTCGCCGGCCGCAGCGACAAGCTGGTCGACGAGCTCGGGGATCTGCTCTTCCAGGTCTTCTTCCTGGCGCTGCTCCTGGAGGAGCGCGGCGAAGGCGACCTCGCGCGGGTCGCGCGCACGATCCACGAGAAGCTCGTCCGCCGGCATCCGCACGTCTTCGGGGAGGCCGTCGCCGAGACGCCCGGCGCGGTCCGGTCCAACTGGGAGGACATCAAGCGCGAGCAGGAGCAGCGCGAGGGCATCTTCCACGACGTCCCCGAATCGCTGCCGGCCCTCATTCAGGCGCGCAAGGTGCAGCGGCGGGCCGCCGCGGTCGGATTCGAGTACCCGGACCTCGGCGGCGCGCTCGAGGACTTCGAGAGCGAGCTCGAGGAGCTGCGCAAGGAGCTGGACGGGCTCCCCGAGCCGCGGCCCGAACGGCCGCCCGACGAGCGAGTGGCCGCGGAGCTCGGCGACGTGCTGTTCGCGGCCGTCAACGTCGCGCGCAGGCTGAACGTCGATCCCGAGCTGGAGCTCAGGCGGGCGAGCGGGCGATTCGTCGAGCGCGTGGAGCGAGCGGACGAGCTCGCCGCCGAGAACGGCGAGACCTGGAGCGACCTCGACCTGGAGCGTCAAGACCGCTGGTACGACCTGGCCAAGGACGAGCAATCCTGAGACGTCGCTTGCGATGTCGATTCAAGGTCGTACGGGCTTTGCCCGCGCGGCCGTCTGAAATGACCGGTCGACACGGACGAAGCTGGAGGGATCGCGACTCATGAGCGCCATCACGGAGGTTCGTGCACGGCAGATCCTCGATTCGCGGGGGAACCCGACGATCGAGGTGGAGATCGAGCTCGAAGGAGGCGCCATGGGCCGCGCGGCGGTGCCCTCGGGCGCGTCGACCGGCAAGTACGAGGCGCTCGAGCTGCGCGACGGCGGCGACGCCTGGCTCGGCAAGGGCGTCTCGCAGGCCGTCCGCAACGTCCGCGAGGAGATCGCGCCGGCCCTGCGGGGGGTCGACGCCGACGACCAGCGGGCCGTCGACGCCGCGCTGCTCGAGCTCGACGGGACGAACGACAAGTCGCGGCTCGGCGCCAACGCGATCCTCGGCGTCTCGCTGGCGAACGCGAAGGCAGCGGCCGCCTCCGCGGGCGTCCCGCTCTACCGGTGGGTCGGAGGGGCGGGCGCTCACGTCCTCCCGGTGCCGATGCTGAACGTGATCAACGGCGGTGCGCACGCGCGCAACTCGATCGACTTCCAGGAGTTCATGCTCGTCCCGGCCGGCGCCGAGACGTTCTCGGAGGGGCTGCGGATCGCGGTCGAGATCTTCCACACGCTCGCGAAGCAGCTCGACGCGCGCGGGCTCTCGACGGCGGTGGGCGACGAGGGCGGCTTCGCGCCCGACCTGCCGTCGACGGAGGCCGCGATCGAGGCCGTGCTGCAGGCGGCCGAGGCCGCAGGCCACCGTGACCGGATCGGGATCGCAATGGACCCCGCGGCGACGGAGTTCTTCGTCGATGGCGAGTACCGCCTCGAGGGCGAGGGGAGAACGCTCTCGGGCGACCAGCTGGTCGACCTCTACGCCGACTTCGCAAATCGCTACCCGCTTTTGTCGGTCGAGGACGGACTGGCCGAGGACGAATGGTCGTCGTGGCGGTCACTCACCGAGCGCCTGGGCGAGCGCCTCCAGCTCGTGGGCGACGACCTCTTCGTCACCAACGTCGAGCGGCTCGAGCAGGGAATCGACCAGGGAGTCGCGAACGCCATTCTGGTCAAGGTGAACCAGATCGGCACGCTCTCGGAGACGCTCGACGCGATCGCGCTCGCCCGCGCGAACGGCTACGCGTCGGTGATCTCCCACCGCTCGGGCGAGACCGAGGACACGACGATCGCTGACCTGGCCGTGGCGACCGGCGCCGGCCAGATCAAGACGGGGGCGCCGTCGCGCTCGGACCGTGTCGCGAAGTACAACCAGCTCCTGCGGATCGAAGAGGAGCTGGGCTCCGAGGCGGTCTATCCCGGCTGGGATGCGTTCCGCCGCCGTTAGCGGTCTCGTCGCGCTCGTCCTGCTCGCGGCCGGATGCGGCGGCTCCGAGAGCGACACGAGCGCGAGCCCGCCGCCCGCGCCTCCGCCTGCGGCACCGACGACCACGACGACCGAGACGGAGCCGAGCGTCGGCGCGACCGACGTGGGCGTCTACTTCGTGCGCGACGAGAAGCTCGGCTACGCGAAGCGCAGCGTCGGGATCACGCCGAGGATCGCGACTGCCGCGCTGGGCGAGCTGCTCGCCGGGCCGACGGACGCAGAGCAGGAGGCCGGGCTTGCCACCGACGTCCCGCCGAACACCAAGCTGACGGCGCTGAGAATCCACGGCGGCACCGCCGAGGTCGAGCTGTCGAACGGGCTCGGCGAGCTGGGGACCGCGCAAGTCGTCCAGACGCTGCTGCAGTTCGAGACGGTCTCACGCGTGCGGCTCGACGGTCACGAGTACCTGCCGACCGACATCGAGAGCTCCTTGCCCGCGATCCTCGTGGAGGCACCCGCGCCGGGCGACACCGTGTCGAGCCCGCTCGAGATCCGGGGCAGCGCGAACACGTTCGAGGCGACGTTCATGCTCGAGGTGAAGCCGGTGCAGGGGAAGCCGCTCGCCACCGACTTCGTCACGGCCACGTCGGGGAACGGCACGCGCGGAACGTTCGACAAGTCGCTCGCCTTTACGGCGGACCGCGAGCGGCCGGGGCTCGTGGTCGTCTACGAGCGCTCGGCCGAGGACGGCTCCGTCGTCAACCGCGTCGAGATCCCCGTCACGCTCACGCCGTAGCGCCTCGCTACGCTTCGAGCGTGGCCGTCGACACGCCGCGCCGGACCAAAATCGTCGCCACGCTCGGGCCAGCGACGGCGACGGACGAGGCGATCGCCCAGCTCGTCGCCGCCGGGATGGACGCGGCCCGGCTCAACTTCTCGCACGGGAAGCACGACGAGCATCGCGAGCTCGCACGGCGCGTACGCGAGGCGGGGTCCAGGAACGGGTCCAGCCTCGCGCTGATCGCCGACCTGCAGGGGCCGAAGCTCCGCGTCGGCGACCTGCCCCAGGCGGTGCGGCTCACGAGAGGCGAGGAGATCGTCGTCGTGGCGGAGGACACCGGGACCGACGGCGAGCTGCCGATCAGCCCGGCCGCGATCGGCGAGGTGCTCGCGCCGGGCCACGACGTCCTGATCGACGACGGCCGCGTGCGCCTGCGTGTGGCGGTCATCGAGGAAGGGCGGGCTCGGTGCGAGGTGATCACGGGCGGGCTCGTGTCCGCGCACAAGGGTGTCAACGTGCCGGGCGTTCCCGTCCCGATTCCGGCGCTCACGCGCAAGGACGTCGACGACCTGGAGCTCGCGCTCGAGCTGGAGGTCGACTACGTGGCGTTGTCCTTCGTCCGGTCGGCCGCGGACGTGCGCGACCTGCGGCAGCTGATCGAGCAGGCGGGCTCGTCGGCGCGGATCATCGCCAAGATCGAGAAGGCGGAGGCCGTCGACGCGCTCGACGCCGTCCTGGAGGAGACCGACGCAGTGATGGTCGCGCGCGGCGACCTCGGCGTCGAGATCGGCCCGGCGACTTTGCCGCTGCTGCAGAAGCGGATCATCCTGACGGCACTCGAGCGTGGGAAGCCGGTGATCACGGCGACGCAGATGCTCGAGTCGATGATCCACCAGGCGGAGCCCACGCGTGCGGAGGCGAGCGACGTCGCCAACGCGATCCTCGACGGCACCTCGGCGCTGATGCTCTCGGGTGAGACGGCCATCGGCGAGTATCCGGTCGAGTCGGTCGGCTACATGGACCGGATCGCGCGGGTGGTCGAGCCGAACATCGGCTATCGCCACCAGTTTCCGGAGCGCGGCATCGACCCGACCGTGGGGCAGGCGATGTCGAACGCGACCTGCGACTTGGCGGAGACCCTCGGCGCGCGGGCGATCGTCGTGCCCACGACGACCGGCCGCACCGCTTCGCGTGTTGCGCGGCTGCGCCCGCACCAGCCGATCATCGCGCTGACGCCGAGCCGGAAAGCCGTTTCCCAGCTGGCGCTCGAGTGGGGCGTGATCCCGGTCTACGTGCCGGAGTGCGCCGACGTCGAGGAGCTCTGGAAGGTCTCGGTCGAAGCGGCGCGAGCGAGCGGCCTCGTCGAGGACGGTGACCTGATCGTGATCACGGCCGGAACGGCGGTGAACGTCCCGGGCACGACGAACGTGATCAAGGTCGACTACGTGTAGGAGCGTAGGCCCAGGCCGCGAAGGACGCGGCCGGGATGGCCCGCACGACCAAGAAGAAGCGCACCAAGCAAAAGCCGCGGTCGGTCCGGGCGCTGCGCCTGCTCGCGCTCGGAGTCGTCGTCTTCGCCGGCTTCCTCTACTACCAGCCGCTGGCCAGCTACCTCCAGCGCCGAGACGCGCTCGCGCAGCGCAGCCAGGAGGTCGCCGTCCTGCGCGAGCACAAGCGCGAGCTCGAGCGGCGGCTGGCTGCGTCGAGGAGCCCGCAGGCGCTGGCGCGCGAGGCACGGCGGCTCGGCCTCGTGAAGGAGGGCGAGCACCTCTTCATCGTCAAGGGCGTCGACGCCTGGAAGCGGGCCCGCGACGCTACGATCGACCGCGGTGACCGATGAGGACGATCGAGCGCTCGTCGAGCGCCAGTTGGGCCGCCCGCCGCGTGCGTTCCGCCGCGTAGTCGTCCGCTGTCCGCACGGCCGTCCGGCGGTAACGGAGCAGTCGCCCTACGACGTCAACGGCGAGCCGTTCCCGACGACGTACTACCTCACGTGCCCGCACCTCGTGGCCGCGATCGCCCGGCTCGAAGCGGCGGGCGGCGTCGCCCACTGGACGGCCGCGGTGGAGCGGGATCCGGAGCTGGCGGCCGACCTCGAGCAGGCGAACGCGGAGCAGCGCGCGATCCGACGCGAGCTCGCCGATGGAAAGATCGGCGTCGACGGCGGCGCCTCGCTCGACCTCGGCATCGGCGGAGCGGGGCGCGGATCGGGCCTCAAGTGCCTGCACGCGCATGCCGCCTACGCGCTCGCGCGGCCCGGCTACGAGCTGGGCGAGTGCGTCCTCGCCGAGCTCGGCGAGCTCTGGCCCGAAGGGGCGTGTTGCACGCCGGTACCTCCTGGGTAGTCTCCCGCCCCTGAGCTCTCTTGCCATCGCGACGGCACGGCAACAGTGGGCGGAAGGTCATCGGCGCTTCGAGGAGGAGTCGCGTGACCCGGCCCGCCGACTCGCGCTGCTCGCACACCTGGAGACCGTGAACGACGAGCTGCGCAAGCGGATCGGCACCACCTTCACGCTCTCCGAGCTCGCCGACGCCTACACCGGTGTGGAGGACTGGGCCCGCGAGCGGCTGGCCGAGACCGGAGCGCCGGGGTGGCCCCGGGACGTCACGCTCGTCGCCGACGAGGCCTTCCACCTGTACGCGCGCGGCGCGACCGACTACCGCCCGTGACGCCCCCGACCCGTGCCCGCGCGCGCCGACGCCGACGCCGCGGCCGCGGCCTCTGGAAGTGGGCGTTGCGCCTCGTCCTGGCCCTGGCGCTCTTCCTCCTAGGGCTCGCCGTAGGTCGGGCGCTGGAGGACAACCCGACTCCGGGGGTGACGGTCACGAAAACGGGAACTTTGACGTTTACCGTTCAGAGCCGGTGAGCAGGAAACAGTAGGTTTCCTATAGATTCCCGTCCCTGATGGCCTACGAAGACGACCCGAGAGCGCCGCGCCGTCGTGCTCCCGCAGCTGAGCCTGACTGGCTCACGCTCGGGCAGGCGGCCAAGTACCTCGGGGTCGCGCAGAGCACGATCCGCAAGTGGTCGGACCAGCGTCGGCTGCCGGCGTTCTACACGCCGGGCGGGCACCGGCGCTACCGGCGCGGCGACCTCGACGCCTTCCTCGAACGCTCCGGCGCGGGCGGCCGTACGCCAGCGGCGGCGGAGGGCGCCAGTCCGCTGGTGCTGATCGTCGACGACGACGACAAGCTGCGCGAGTTCGTCCGCGTCAATCTCGAGATGGAGGGCTACACAGTGCGCGAGGCCGCCAGCGCGCACGAGGGGCTCGCCGCGCTCGAGGAGCAGTCACCCGACCTCGTGCTGCTCGATGTGATGATGCCCGAGATGGACGGCTGGGAGATGCTCCGCCAGCTGCACGAGCGCCACGGCGTGGGCGCGATTCCGGTGATCGTCTTCAGCGGCAAGGTCGAGGAGGAGGTCGGCGACGTCGCGTCCCGTGGGGCGCAGGCGTTCATCGGCAAGCCGTTCAGCCCGCAGACGCTGATCGAGCGCACCAAGGCGCTCCTCAGCGGATAGCCGGAGAGCTAGAGCTCTTCGGTCGCTCGTAACAGCCCGGCGACGATCACGGAGATCGACGCGGCGAGGCTGATCCAGATGCCGATGCCGCGCTCGTAGGGGAAGAAGCGATCCGGGATCGAGATCAGCCGGATCAGGACGAACACCGTCGCCATCGAGCCGAGGACGATCACGACGAGGCTCTCCGGGACGCTGGCAGGCAGCGCGATTCCCGCCTCGCGCAGCACGGCGAGCGCGATCACGGCGAGCCCGATCAGGAAGACGAGCTTGCCGAGCGTTCCCGTGTGCCAGCCGATCACCGCGATCGTCGGCCCCTCACCCGAGCCCGCGTACCAGCCGGTGAACGCCGAGAGCGAGAGGACGAGGCCCGAGATCCACGTCAGGCGCTCGCCGAGCACCCCGAGGTTGGTGGGCCGCACGCCGACTTCCTCGTCGTCGTAGGGGGCTGCGCGCTCGCCACGAGGAGGCGGCGAGTAGGGCTCTGGCGTTTCCACGGCGCGAGACTCTAAACGGCCTGAGGGGGACTTGGAGAAAAGTCGACTGTGCCGTGCGACATCCCGGCAAGCCCTCCTACAGCCCGAACAGCTGCTGTACCTGGCTCCAGACGAGGAGGCAGAGGTAGACGGCCAGACCGATCAGGACACAGAGCACGAACCAGAAGCGCAGATTGGCGCGCTTCCGCTCGCGCGAGTGGCGCACCTTCGCGCGCCGGCGCTCGCGGTAGTAGCGGTAGGCCTGGTCCACCGCCTGCGGATCGACATCTGGGGGATCGTCGACGTGATCCCTGGCTGGCTGGGCCATCGGGGGAGTCTAGACCCTTGCGTTCGCAAACAGCGGGGTTGAGGCGATCGTAGGCGTACCATTGACGGCCAGATGGCGGTCGATGAGCTGGATCGCGGCGGGGGTGTCTCCGAGGCCGTCGTCGACGCGTTCGCCTCGGCCGCGGAGCGCCTGCTGGAGAGTGCGACGCTGGACGACGCGCTACGCGAGATCGCGCAGGCGGCGGCGAGAGCTCTCGGCGCGGAGCTGGTGGTCTTCCGCGTCCTCGACCCCGACGGGTTCCTCCGCGCTCGGGCGGTCAACGCCGACTCGCAGGCGCTCGCCGCCGAGCTGGAGGGATCGCGGTATCCGCTCGATGCTCAGGGTGGAGTCGAGGAGGCTCTGGCGGCGGCAGTCGACCGAACCGCGGCCCGCCTCGGAGCAGAGTCCGGCCTCGTGATCTCGATCGAGGTTGGTCCCGCGGTCGTCGGGAGCCTCGAGCTCTACCGTGGGCGCAGCTCCTTCGATCTCGGCGAGGAGCGCGCTGCGCAGCTCGCGGCGGGACAGGCAGCGCTCGCCCTTCGCGCGTTCGGCGCGCCGAACGGGGCGAACGGTGCAGCCGCCGCCCCCGGGGCGCTCGAGCTGGCGGGCGATGCGCTCGCCGCCGGGCTCGAGCACGCACGGACGGCGGACGAGATCTCGCGCCTCGCCGCAGGGGCGACGGGCGCCGCGTCCGCCGTCATCTGGGACGGCGACGGTGTGGAGATCCTCGGCAGCTTCGGACCCGTGCCGGGTGAGGAGGCGCGTGACGCTGCCGTCCGCGCCTTGGTCGATACGCGCAGCGTCCTCGTCGACGGCGGCCTGGCGACGATCGTGCTCGGACGGCCGCCGTTCGCGGCCCTTCAGCTGGCGTTTTCGCCCGACGCGCCACCCCGCGGCGACGACCTCGAGCGGCTGTCGAGCTTCGGTGTCCGCGCCGCGCACGCGCTGCGGCTGAGCGAACGTGCCGGGCGACTGGCCGGCGACCTCGAGCGGACGCAGGCGCTCCTGGCCGTGCTCGGGGAGGCGATCGCCCGCCTGTCTCTCAGTCACACGCTCGAGACGGCGGTCGACCGCGTGGCCGCACTGCTCGGCGCCGAGCGCCTCGCCGTCTACCTGATCGACGAGGAGGGCCGGCTCGCCGTAGCCGAGGCGCGTGGGCTGAGCGGGCCGCATACGGACGTCGCCGAACGGCTGCTAGAGCTGTCACAGGGCCCGTTCCGCGCCCGCGGAACCCTGGCGATCGAGGACGCGCCGCTCGACCCGCGCCTGCGTGATGTGGCCGAGGCGCGCGCGGCTGCCGGGATCGAGGCCGCGGTCGCCGTCCCGCTCACCGTCACCGATGAGCTGATCGGGCTGCTCGCGGTCTACCTCCCGCGCGGTCGCGCGCTGGCGCCCGACGAGACGGCGCTGCTGTCCGCGCTCGCGGTGCAGCTGAGCGTCGCGGTCCAGAACGCGCGCCTGCACGAGCAGGCGACGCGGCTGGCGAGCGAGCGGGAAGCGCTCCTCGCCGCGGAGAGCGAGACCGGCCGCGAGCTGCGCTCGCTCTACGAGATCTCGCGCTCGTTCGTCGACGAGCTGACGCTCGACGCCACCGTGGACGCAGTCGTCCGGGCGGTCGTCGAGCTGCTCGGGGTGGATGCTGCCGTGCTGCGCCTCCCCGACGCGCGGGGCGACGAGCTCGTCGCCGCGCGAGTTCACGTCACGAACGACCGCCTGGAGGAGGCCGTGGCGTCGGTGCTCGCGCGCCCGCAGCGGCTGGCGAAGCTGCCGGGGCGCCGCCTGTTTCGGGCGGGAAAGCCGCTCGTCCTCGATGCTCAGTCGGCGGCGAACCTCGGCGCCTCGTACGAGCTGCTCGTGCCGTTCCTCGAGCGCGGGGCGACGTGCGTCGTCGTGCCGGTGCGGACGCCGACCGAGCTGCTGGCGACGCTGACGCTCCTGTCGCTCGACCCGGCCCGCCCGATCACCCGGCGCGGGCTCGAGCTCGCCGACTCGATCGTCCGCCAGGCCGCGATCGCGATCGACCGCGCCAGGCTCTACGAGCAGCAGAAGTCGTTCTCCGACACGA
Organism: uncultured Actinomycetes bacterium; assembly: GCA_963738205.1. Taxonomy (GTDB): domain Bacteria; phylum Actinomycetota; class Thermoleophilia; order Gaiellales; family Gaiellaceae; genus DATFQE01. The sequence goes on along the minus strand of CAVTVQ010000006.1, from coordinate 1,079,191 downwards.
TGCAGCAGTCGCTGCTGCCACGCTCGCAGCCGCGGCTGCCCGGGCTGGACCTCGGCGCGGTCTACGCCTCGTCCGCGCGCGTCGAGGTCGGCGGCGACGTCTACGACTTCCTCACGCTGCCGGACGGGCGGCTCGCGGTTGCCCTGGGTGACGTGACCGGCCACGGCATCGACGCCACGGCGGACATGGCGATGACGAAGTTCGTCTTTCGCTCGCTCACGCGCGAGCATCCCGAGCCGGGGGACTTCCTCGCGTACGCGAACGAGGTCGCGGTGGAGGAGCTCGGCTCGGAGAAGTTCGTGACGCTGGTCTATATCGCGCTCGATGCGAACACCGGCGCTCTCGTGTGCGCCAGCGCCGGGCACCCCCACCCGAGGCTCGTGCGGCCGGACGGGACGGTCGAGGCGATCGAAGCCGGCGGCCTCGCGCTCGGGATCGACTCGGGCCAGCGCTACGACGAGGTGCGCGACCGCCTCGAGCCGGGCTCGCTCGTCGTGCTCTACACGGACGGCGTCGTCGAGGCGCGTAGCGCCGACGGCCGGATGTGGGGGCACGAGGAGCTCGACCGCTGCCTGTCCGAGTTGCGCGACCTGCCCGCGGCCGAGGTGGCCGAGCGCGTGATCGCGGTGTGTCGTGAGTTCGCCGACGGCGATCTCGAGGACGACTGCGCGATCGTCGTGGTCAAGCGAAGCTAGTGCCCGTGCAGAGAACCGCAGTGCCGCTCGGCCGTCTGACCGCGCTCGTGTTCGTGGCTGGGATCGGCTCGCTTGCCACGGAGATCGCCGCCTCGCGGCTGCTGGCCCCCTACTTCGGCAACTCGACCGTCGTATGGGCAAACGTGATCGGGCTCGTGCTCGCCTCGCTCTCGCTCGGCTACTGGCTCGGCGGGCGGCTCGCGGACCGCCGGCCCGATCCGCGCGTCCTCGGCGGGCTGGTCGCGGGCGCGGCGGTGCTGGTGGCGCTGACGCCGTTCCTCGCGCGGCCGTTCCTCGACCTCACCGTCGAGGGGCTTGACCACGTCTCGACGGGAGCGGCCATCGGGTCGTTCTTCGGCGTGCTCATCCTCTTCGCGCCGCCGGTCGTGCTGCTCGGCATGGTGGCGCCGTTCGCAATCCGGCTGGGCCTGGAAAGCGTGGAGGCCGCAGGCGCCGTCGCTGGTCGCCTCTACGCGGTGTCGACGATCGGGAGCCTGGTCGGGACGTTTCTCTCGGCGCTGGTCGCGATTCCGCTGATCGGGACGCAGCGGACGCTGCTCGCGAGCGCGGTGCTGCTGGCGCTCGCGGGAGCGAGACTGCTCGGCACGCGCTGGCTCGTGCTCGCCGCCGGGCTTGCGGCCCTGATTGCCCTCCCGCCGGGCGCGATCAAGGCGGAAGCGGGCCTGCTCCACGAGGACGAGTCGCTCTACCAGTTCGTCCAGGTCGTGCAGCGCGGCGACACGCGCCGTCTCTACCTCGACGAAGGCGTCGCCGTGCATTCCGTGTGGCGGAAGGACGACGTGCTCACCGGCGGCGTGTGGGACACGTTCCTCGCGCTGCCGCCCTTGCTCGGCCGGCCGCTCGAGCGCGTCGCGATCCTCGGCAACGCGGGTGGAACGACCGCCCGGGCGATGGGGGTGTACTACCCGCAGGCCGAGATCGACGGCGTCGAGCTCGACCCGGCCGTGACCGAAGCGGGCCGCCGCTACTTCGGGCTTGGCGACAACCCGCGCCTGCACGTCCACACCGCCGACGCCCGGCCGTTCCTGCGCCGGAGCGACGGCGGCTACGACCTGATCGTGATCGACGCCTACCGGCCGCCGTATGTCCCGTTCTACCTCGCGACCCGCGAGTTCTTCGAGCTCGTGCGCGAGCGGCTCGCGCCGGGCGGCATCGTGGCGCTGAACGTCGCGTCCGTTCCGGGCGACACGCGGTTGGCGCGCGGGATTGCGACGACGCTCGCCGCCGAGCTTCCCGCTGTTTGGACGTGGCAGGCCCTCCGCTTCAACCAGATCGTGATCGGGCTGGAGCGCCCGCTCCCGCGCGACGAGCTCGCACGGCGCCTGAACGCGGTTCGCGGCGATCTCGCCCCGTTGACGCGGCTCGTGGCCCGCGACCTCCGGCCTGCTCGGCCCTCGGGCGATCCCTGGACGGACGATCGCGCGCCCGTCGAGTGGATCACCGACCGGATGATCGTCGAGTACGCGGCGGAGGGCGGCCGGCTCGACGAGACGTCGCTCCCTACGGCTCCGTAAAACCGAATCTGAACGGAGCGCGGATACACTTGCGGGCGTGAGACGGGGCCTCCGCGCCGGTTTTCTGCTGCTCGTGTGCGCCCTTGCGGGTGTGCTGAGCGCTGCGGTGCTCGCCGCGAACGGGCCGATGGGGCTGCTGCAGACCACGACGGGCACGACCGCGACGACGACGACCACCACGACCACGACTCCGCCTCCGCCGGCGCAGATTCCGCCGGGTGTGACGATCTCCGGTGTCCCGGTCGAGTACCTGACGGCCGACCAGGCCGAGCTCTCCGTCGCGGAGGCCTTCGCGACGCCGATCCAGGTCCGGGCCGGAGGCAGGACGTTCGCGCTCGACCCAAACCGGTATGCCGTGCCGCAGATCCGGCGAGCGATCGCCTACGCGCTGACGGCGCGTCCCGGAACGACCGTTCGCCTCGCCGTGACGCTCAAGCGCGAGCGGGTGGCCGCGTGGGTGAAGACGGCAGCCAAGCGCCTGGATCGGAGCCCGGTGGACTCGACGCTCCGGCTGCGCAACCTCCGTCCGTGGTTGAGCAAGGATCGGCCGGGGCGCGAGCTCGACCGGCGCGGCGCGACAAACGTGATCCTCGACCGGCTCTCCAAGCACAGCCGGCGCCTTGTCGTCGTGAAGGCGAAGGCCCTGAAGCCGGCCGTTACGCGCAGGAGCTACGGCCCGATCGTCGTGATCCGGCGCGACTCGAAGCACCTGTTCGTCTACGACGGGATGCGCCTGCGACGGACGTTCGGCGTGGCGACCGGGCAGTCGGTCTACCCGACGCCGATCGGCCGCTTCTCGATCGTGACCATGCAGCGGAACCCGTGGTGGTATCCGCCGAACTCGGACTGGGCGCGCGGCGAGCAGCCCGTGCCGCCCGGCCCGGGCAACCCGCTGGGTACGCGTTGGATGGGGCTCTCGGCGCCGGGCGTCGGCATCCACGGCACGCCCGACAGCGCGTCGATCGGCTACTCGGCGTCACACGGCTGCATCCGCATGCACATCCCCTCGGCCGAATGGCTCTTCACTCAGGTCGACGTGGGGACGACCGTCTTCATCGTCGCGGCCTAACGCGATGACCGCCGGCCGGCTGAAGCTCGTTGGCCAGGTCGCGGCCGTCGGGCTGGTCGCCGCGCTGCTGGCGCTGCTCGTGTGGAAGGTGGCGGCCGGCTCGGACTCGAAGGTCTCGGGGCTGGAGCGGGGCGAGACGCCGCCGGCGCCGGCCTTCACGCTCGACCGGCTCGACCGCGACGGCACGTTGTCGCTTGCCGCCTACAAGGGCAAGGCCGTGGTACTCAACTTCTGGGCTTCGTGGTGCACGCCGTGCAAGGAGGAGGCGCCGGTGCTCGAGGCGGCGTGGCAGCGCTACCGCGGTAAAGGCGCGGTCGTCCTGGGAATCGACGTGCAGGACCTCTCGACGGATGCCCGCCGCTTCGCGCGGCAGGTCGGCTGGACCTATCCGCTCGCCCGCGACGGCGGCGGCGAGGTCATGAACCCCTACGGCGTCACCGGCGTGCCCGAGACGCTGTTCGTCAACCGCGCCGGCAAGGTGATCGCACGGATCCAGGGGCCGGTCACGGAGCAGGACATGCGGGACCACCTGGAGCGGGCGCTGGCGTGAGGCGACGCGTCGCCCTCGTCGTGCTGCTCGTTCTGGCGCTGCCGGCCGCGGCGGCCGCCAGCGAGAAGCACCCCACCCAGCGCGAGCTCGAGGGCGACCTGATGTGCCCGACCTGCGGGACGTCGCTCGAGCTGTCGAACGCCCCGGCCGCCGATCAGATCCGTCGTTTCGTGCGGGCGCGCATCGCCGCGGGCGACACGAAGAGCGAGATCGAGGACAAGCTGGTGGCGGAGTTCGGGCGCGGCGTGCTCGCGTCGCCGCCGAAGGAGGGCTTCGACCTGCTCGCCTGGGTGCTGCCCCTGCTCGCGGTCGGCCTGGGGGCGGCCGCGATCGGCGTGCTCGTCGTTCGCTGGAGCCGAGGGCGAGAGCCGGAGCCCGCACCGGGTGAGTCCGCCGCGAACGGGCGCGTGCCGCTCGATCCCGCCCTGGAGCAGCGGCTCGACGACGAGCTCGCCCGCTTCGAGTAGTGCTCGCGCGGATACCTGTCGCGTTCCTCGCCGGCCTGGTCTCGATCGCCTTCCCGTGCGTGCTCCCGCTCGTGCCCGGCTACCTCTCCGCAGTGGCGGGCGTCGAGGCCGGGCGGCTCGGCGAACGCGGCGTGACGCGTCGCGTCGTCGTCGGCAGCCTTCCGTTCGTCCTCGGCTTCACCGTCGTCTTCGTACTCCTGGGCGCGGGAGCAGCGGCGCTCGGCGGGCTCGTCGAGGTGGAGCGCCGCGCCGAGTTCGCCGGCCTCGTGCTCGTGGTGCTGGGGCTGGCGCTCGTCGGCCTGCTGCCCTGGTCGGAGCGGCTCGTCGCGCCGGAGCTCGTCGCCGGCGCACGCCGGCGCGGGTCGAGCCTGCTGCTCGGCGCCGCCTTCGCCGTCGTCGCGGCGCCCTGCATCGGCGCCGTGCTCGCCTCGATCCTCGTCCTTGCCGCTGACGCGGACACGGTCGTGCGCGGCGCGATTCTCCTTGCGGCGTACTCCCTCGGCCTCGGCTCGGCCTTCCTGCTGGCGGGCGTGGCGTTCGCCCGCGCGATGGCGGGGTTCCGCTGGATCCGCGACCACTACGGGCAGATCCGAATCGGAAGCGGGCTCGTCCTCGTCGCGCTGGGGCTGCTGCTGTTCTTCCACCGCGACTGGTGGCTGCGGGTGGCGCTCAACCGAGCCCTCTCCGAGGTCGGGCTCGGGACGCTCGACTAGATCGCGATCGGACGCAATGCGAGCGAGCCGCTCGCAACCACCTCGTCGGCGGCCCGGACCTGCTCGAGCACGGAGGCCAGATCGACGTCGCGGTGGCCTGGGCGCGAAGGCCGCGAGCCGCCGTTGCGCCTTCTCCAGCTGTCGTTCGCAGCCGACCCGGTTGCCGCGGCCGGCCTGGTACCAGGCGACGGTGACGTGGACGAGGCCCTGGAAGAAGTCCTTCTCCTCGGGCTGGGCCGCCCGCCAGGCGTCCTCGAGCGCCTCGTGCGCCTCGAAGTAGGCGCCTTCGCGCATCAGAGCCAGGCCGCGCTCGAGATCAGCTGGGACGGATCTGGACCTCGTCGCCCTCCACGCGTACCTCGAAGGTGGGGATCTGGATCGCGTGGTCGAAGTCGTTCAGCCCGGTGCGCACGTCGTAGCGCCACCCGTGCCAGGGACACGCCAGCAGCGGCCCTTCGAGCCGTCCTTGGCCGAGCGGCCCGTGCAGGTGGAGGCACGAATGCTGGAGCGCGTAGAAGTCGCCGTCGTAGTTGACCAGCGCGAACTCGTCCTCGCCGGCTCGCACGGACGCGACCGCGCCGGGCGGAAGCTCGTGGACACGGGCGACCGTGACGAAGTCGGCCACGCGCGGGATGCTAGTGCCTCGTAGGGCTAACCGCGGGCGGCTTTGAGGAGGCGCTTCAGCGTGGCGGCGTCGAGCTCGCCGCGGTTCAGCAGGAGTGCGGGGTTGGGCTGCTTCATGGGAGGACCGTGTTCACCGCCGGGGGCCGGAGTCCTACGGCGTGCGGACGGCGAGACGCTCGCTCGCGCGGCGCTCCGCCTCGACGTCGCCGGCTCGAGCCGCGAGTCGTTGGATCCGCCCCCACAGCGCCTGACTGTGCTCGGCCGCGCCACGTCCCTCGGCGGTGTCGGCCGCGCGCTCCAGGCACGCGAGTGCCCGTGCGCTGTCGCCTGCCTGGGCGTGATAGTGGGCCAGCTGCTCCAGCCGCTCGTCCGACGAGCGCTCGTACAGCCCCTCGAATGCCGCTGCGATCCGCGCGTACAGCTCGCGCTTCCGGGTCGGCGTGAGCGTGGAGAGCGCAGCGTCCTGGAAGAGGTTGTGGCGGAAGCCGTACTCGGGCTCGGGATAGCGACGCTGCTCGCGGAGGATGTCGGCGCGGAGGAGCGCCCGGAGCGCGCCGTCCAGCCCCGTGGTGCCTGCGACCGTCGCGAGCAGCGCCCGCGGGAACGAGAGTCCGATGACAGCCGCAATCTGCACGAGCCGTCGCGCCGGCTCGGGCAGCAGGTCGATGCGGGCGACGAGGAGGGCCTGCAACTCCGGTGAGAGCCGCGACGCGCTCGGAAGCGAGACCGTCCACTGCCCGCGTTGCTCGAGGTTGCCGCCCTCCACGAGCACCTGCAGCAGCTCCTCGAGGTAGAGCGGGTTGCCTTCCGCCCGCCGGACGATCTCCTCGCGCGGACGCTCGTCCAGCCCGGACGGCAGCAGCGCCTCGAGCAGGCTGCGTGACTCCTCGTCGTCCAGCGGCCCGATCGCCAGCTGGGTGGCCCGATGCGAGTAGTCGGCGAGCATGCGGAGCCGCAGTCGCCATCCTTCCGACTCCGGGTCGGGCCGCATCGCCGCTACGAGCAGGAGTGGGGCACGGTCGGTCAGCTCGAGCAGGTGCTCGGCCAGCGCGCGGGTCGAGGGGTTGGCCCAGTGCGCGTCGTCCAGCGCGACCACGACCGGCTGGTGAGCGGTGAGCGCCTCCAGCCAGGCGGCGTACGCCTCTCCGGGAGTGGACGCAGGCGCAGCTCCCTCGGCCAGCGCAACGCCGAGGAGCCGGCCGAACGCAGGCAACTCGTTCCCCAGGCCGAGCCCGCCGAGCTTCGCGCGGGCCTTCGTCCGCACCGCGATCTCCGGCTCGCCGTCCTCCAGGCCGAGCCATCCCCGCAGGATCTCGACGAACGGCCAGGAGGCGGGGCCGCCGTAGGACAGGCAGTGGCCTTCGAGCCAGAGCGCCTTGCCGCCTGCCAGCGCCGCTAGCTCGGCGAGCAGTCGCGTCTTGCCGATGCCGGTCTCGCCCACCAGGAGCAACGCCTGCCCGCGGCCTGCGGCCAGCTCACGGAGGGCCTCGCGCATGACGGCGACCTCGGTCGCGCGCCCGAGCAGGGGCGTCTCCGGTGTGCTGTCGTCGTCGCGCGGCCCTAGCAGGCGCCAGACCTCGACCGGCCCCTCGCGACCCTTGATCTCGAGCGAGCCGACGAGCTCCAGCGCGAAGCGCTGACCGAGCCTCCGCGCGGCCGCCTCGCCGACCGCGATCGTTCCGGGCGCGGCCGTGCCCTGCAGCCGTGCGGCGACGTTCGTCGTGTCGCCGAGCGCCACCTGTCCCGGATCGGCCGCGCCGACCAGCCCGACGGCCGCCTGTCCGCTGTTGACGCCGACGCGGACGTCGAAATCGTCGATGCCCCAGGCGGCGCTGATATCCCTCGCGTAGGCCTCCACGACCTCGAGGATCCGCAGGGCAGCACGTGCGGCCCGCTCCGGGTCGTCCTCGTGCGCCGTCGGGACCCCGAAGTAGACGCAGATCCCGTCGCCCATGTAGGCCTGAACGGTGCCGCCGAACTCCTCCACCGCCCGGCTCATCCGGGTCACGCACTCGCCGACGAGTGACTTCACCTCTGCCGGCGAGAGCCGCTCGCCGAGCGAGGTCGACCCGACCACGTCGGCGAAGAGCGCGGTCACCGGGCGCAGCTCGTCGGCGGTCCCGATCGCCTGGAAGGCCTGCGCCGAGGGCGTGAGCGCAGCGCCGCACTCCGGGCAGAAGCGAGCGGCCGGAGGCGACTCGAGCCCACAGGCAGGGCAGTAGGCCATGCGCGCCATTGTTCCGCGAAACTGGGCTTCCGTCGAGTCGCCCGCGTCGTTACGCTCACCCCGATGGCGACGATCCTGCTCTGTGGGGTCGACCTCTACTTCCGGGCCAAGCTCGAGGGTGCGCTTCCGGACCACCGGGTCGTCACGACGGACAGCGTGGACCCGGCGGACCTCGTGATCGCGGACGTCTCGCGTATCGATCCGAACGAGGTCGCAGACGCCTATCCGGACATCCCGCTGCTCGGATTTACAAACCACAAGGACACGGCCGGACTGCGTGCGGCGCACACCGCCGGCTTCGACCAGGTGGTCGCCCGTTCGGCGCTTGTGGAGCGCACTAAGGAACTGGTCCGGGGTCTCCTGGCGCCGGTAGAGTAGGCGCCCGCCGTGACCTACATCATCGCCGAGCCGTGTATCGACATCAAGGACAAGTCGTGCATCGACGTCTGTCCCGTCGACTGCATCCACGAGGCCGGCCGCATCCTCGTGATCGATCCGGAGGAGTGCATCGACTGCTTCGCTCCCTCCGAGCAGCTCGTTACGGCGAAGGGCCTGAGGTCGTTCGGGGAGCTCGAGAACCAGAGTTGCCGCGTCCTGACCGACTCCGGCTTCAAACCTGCCGTCGTCAAGCGCTTCAGGCCCAAACCGCTCGTCGATGTCGAGCTGGCGCCGGCTTTCGAGGAGCGCGACCGCTACGGAGGCACGCGGCTGACGACCCGGAACATTTCGCGGTTTCGGCGCACGGTACGGGCGACGCCGACGCACCCGTGGCTTCTAGTGGGAGGCGAACAGACAGACGAGCTCACACCCGGCCAGTTCCTCCCCTCGATGCGGGCGGTGGCCCAAAGGGATTCCGAGCAGTATCGGCTTGGCGTCCTCCACGGTCTTGTGTTCGGCGACGGCGCCTGGAACAAGCAGGAGATTCGCTCCGGCCATCACCTGCACTACGTCCAGCTGTACGGAGAGCGGGTCGCGAAGTACAAGGACTTCTTCGACCAAGTCAACTTTTCTCCGAGCTTGGACATCCACCCGGGATACGTCGGGACCGGCGTCGTGCGGGCACCCGTGAACCTCAAGCGGAACCTCCCGGAAACCTCGGACGCCGAGTACATCGCGGGCTTCGTCGATGGGTGGCTGGCAGCCGACGGAGATCCGGTCAGGGCCGGTTCGTGGCGGCTGCGCTCCACGTCTCATGACGCGCTCGACTGGCTTGAGGCGGCGGCTGTGTTCGCCGGGTACGTCACAGTGGGATCGGGGGAGGAAGGGAACGTCGAGACAAACTTCGGCGTGCGGAGCCGTCCGATTCGCTGGCTCTATCTCGCGACCAGGGAGGTCTTCTGGCGCGTCATGCGAGTCGAGCCGCGAGAGGCGGATGCGGCCGACACCTTCTGCGCCGTCGTCCCCGGTAAGCATGAGTTCACGCTCGCGGGTGGCGTCTATACGCACAACTGCGGTGCCTGCGAGCCGGAGTGCCCCGTCGAAGCGATCTTCCCCGAGGATGCGCTCCCCGAGAAGTGGGAGCCGTTCGTGAAGATCAACTACGCCTACAGCGACGGGATGGACGTGATCAACCAGCTCACCGAGGCGTACGCGACCGAACACAACGTCCAGAACCCACCCCTGGAATAAGAAACGCGCTTTCGGGACTCCAGGAAGTGAGGGTCGCCGTCGGCCTGACGCCCGTGACTATGCTGGTCGGATGACGCCCAAAACGCTCGACCACGTCGCTCTCTGGATCGCCGGCCGCGACGCCGTCGCGGAGAAGCTGCTGGCCGCGTTCGACATGCATGTCATCGAGCGCACCGACCGTTTCACGCTCATCGGTCATGACGCCCGTCGCGGGAAGCTGACGCTGTTCGACGCCGAAGGCCCACGTGAGCGCGGCGCGCTGAAGCACGTGGCGCTGCGGGTGTCGACCCTCGCAAACGACCCCGGACCGGTGAACGCGGGCGAGGATCTCGAGGTTCGGCTCGTGGAGGCGGAGACGGACTCGGAGTACGACCTCGACCACGTGGCGCTCTTCTCCGCCGACCCGAAGGCGACTGCGCGCGAGTACGAGCGCTACGGCTTCAAGCCCGCCGAGCCGAGTGCGGAAGGGCATCCGCGTGTCGAGGTGGGCGGCGCATACATCGAGCTTCACCCGGGCGATCCAGGCGACCCGGAGCGGCCGCTGCTGAACCACCTCGCCGTTCTCGTCGACTCGGCCGAAGAGCATAAGAACGAGGCCGAGAACGTCGGCATCGAGGTCGCCGACTACGTCGACGCAGCGAACACGCTCGCCGTCTTCGTCTGGCTCCCCGAGCACGTGAAGCTCGAGTACGTCGAGCACAAGCCGACCTTCTCGCTCGTCTGAACAAAGAGCTCGCTTCAGCATGACGCCTGAGTCGCCGGGCCGCGCTGGACGGCGCGAGGACGGCCTCCTCAGTCGCACGCTACGCGTCCTGGCTTCGCGCACGAACGCTCCCTGCGTCGTTGCCTCGCACCGCCCATCGCACCCCGGCGACGAGGCCTCACACTGAAACGAGCTCTAACCGTCGCCGGAGCGGGCATGGCCGGGCTCGTCGCGGCTGCGCGCGCCCGCCAGCTGGGTGGCGAGGCGGTCGTCCACGAGAAAGGCACGCGGCCGGGCGGCTCGATGCTGCTGTCGAGCTGCGTGATCTGGCGGTACTCCAGCTTCGACGAGTTCCGGCGCCAGTGCCCGGGCGGCGACGAGGGGCTCCAGCGACTCGTCTGGGGGCGACTCGACGAGGCGCTCGACTGGCTCGAGTCACTGGGAGCCGAGGTCACACGGGCCGAGACCGAGAACCCGTTGACGACTGGGCGGCGCTTCGACCCACGGGCACTGACGGACACGCTCGTGCGCGCGGCCGGCGACGTCCGGCTCGGTCAGTCGGCGCCGGCCGACGCCGACGCGCTCCTCCTCGCTACGGGCGGCTTCCAGGGCAGCCCCGAGCTCGTGGCCGAGCACATCGAACCCGCTGCGCCGCTGCCCCTGCGCGCGAACCCGTGGAGCGCCGGCGACGGTCTCCGTACCGGGCTCGAGCGGGGCGGCTCGCTGTCGGCGGGCATGGACGAGTTCTACGGGCGGAACATGCCCGACGCGCCGTTCGGCGAGGAGGACTTCGTCCCCGCTGCGCAGCTCTATGCGGCCAAGGCGACGATCGTCAACGACGAGGGCGAGGAGTTCCTCGCCGAGCCGGTCGACTGGTCGGAGACGCGGGTGGTGCAGGCGACCGCCCGGCAGCCGCGCGCTGCCGCGACCTACGTCGTCGACGAGGAGACGCTCCGCCAGGACGATGTCGCCACGCGCGTCGCGTATGCGCGACGGCTCGGGGCGGTTGAGTCGCGACCGCTCGGAGCCGCCGTCAGGGTCCGAGCCGCGATCACGCACACGATCGGCGGCCTTCGTGTCGACGAGCACGCGCGCGTGGAGGGCGCGGACGGTCTCTGGGCCGCAGGCGCCGACGCGGGGGGGATCTCGACCGGCGGCTACGCGAGCGGGCTGGCTTCAGCCCTCGTTCTGGGGCTCGTCGCCGCGGAGGATCAGCGGTAGCGCTGGAGGTACGCGCACGGCCGGCGGTCCTGCGGCAGCGGCGAGCTGCCGATCTTGGACACGAAGTAGCGCGTCTCCTCGATCTCGAGCGCTGCGCCGACCGGCGGCGGGTCGCCTTCCCCCTGGCGGAGCTCGTAGCCCGTTGGCTTCGAGATGAAGAGGACGTGACTGTCGGCCATCGCGGCGCGATCCTAGCGCTAGCGCCGAGCCGAGTAGCCGGGCAGGAGCACGCGAACCGACGTGCCGCCGTCGTCGCTCGATTCGACGCTGAGCTCGGCGTTGAGCGTGCGGGCCCGCTCGGCGAGTGAGTCGTAGATGGCGCGTCGCCGCTCGCCGGCCCCGTTGTCGGCCACGACCGCCTCGACGCTGCCGTCGACGTTCGCAATCCGAACGTCGATCTTGGACGGCTTACGGCGGATCGCGTTGTGGAGCGCCTCGCGGATGATCTGGTAGAGCGTGACCTGCGCTCGCTGGGCAAGCTCCTCTGCGTCCGCAACGTCCAGCGTGATCTGGAGCTCCTCAGCGAGCCCGAGCTGCTGCGCCAGCTCCTGAACGGCCGGCCCGAAACCCTGGTCGCGCAGGACGACCGGCTCGAGGTTGAACGACAAGTCGCGCAGCGAGCGAATCGTGTCGCGCTGGCGCTCCAGGCACTGTGCGAGCACGCTCCTGGCCTCTTCGAGCCGGCCGGCCTCGACGCCCGCGGCGACCGCGTCCAGCATCAGCGCGATCCCGGCCAGCGACTGCACCGGGCCGTCGTGCAGGAACAGTGCGAGCCGCCGCCGCTCCTCCTGCTCGGCGGTCACGACCAGATCGGACATGCGCGCCCGCTCGGCCTCTCGCTCCTTCGCCTCGGCGAGCGCCTCCTCGCCTCGGCGCCGCTCGCTCAGCACGAAGTAGACGCCGAGCGCGCCGGCGGCCACGATCGCGGCAGCGAGCCCGCCGAGCGCCAGCGGCTCGGAGTCGAGCGCCAGGCCGGCGACGCAGACGAGCGCCGCCGTCACCACGGCGACGACCAGCGCGACCGCGCTAGTCGATGATTGCTTCGCGAAGGGCAATCGCGACGGCGTGCGTTCGCGTGTCCGCTTCGAGCTTGGTGAGGATGTGCCGCACGTGGCTCTTGACGGTCTCCTGGCTGATGAAGAGCTTCGCGGCCACGTCCGCGTTGGACATGCCATCGGCAAGCAGCTGCAGGATCTCGCGCTCGCGCCCGGTGAGCATGTCGTCGCCCTTGCCGGGCAGGAACGCAGGCATGAGGGCCGGGTCGACGTAGACCTCGCCCGACGACACCTTCTCGATCGCGCGGACGAGCGTCTGGTGCGGCGCCTCCTTGAGGATGTAGCCCTTGGCGCCGGAGTCGAGCCCGCGGGAGAGCAGGCTGCGCTCGCTGTAGGCGGTGAAGATCAAAACGGGGATGTCGGGGTTGCGCTCGCCGAGGAGCTTGGTCGCCTCGAGCCCGTCCATCTCGGGCATGCGGACGTCCATGATCACGATGTCCGGCCGCCGGCGCTCCGCGAGCGCGACGGCGCTCTTCCCGTCAGACGCCTCGCCGATGACGCGGATGTTCGTCGCCCGCGACAGCGACAGGCGCAACCCCTCCCGGACGACCTCGTGGTCGTCGACGATCAGGCAGGTGATCTCGTTCTCGACGGCAGACCCATCTTCCTGAGCCACGTACGGGGGATTGTAGAACCGGGATCAGACTGTGAGTGACAATTGCTCCTCGCGCGGGGCGCGAGCGATGCGCACTGGCCTGCGGTCGGCGATGCCGTAACGCTTCCGCAAATCGTCCACCGTGTCCTTGACGGGGCGCGTCTGCTCGTTCTTCAGGTAGGCCCGGCGCTCGTACAGGCGCTCGTAGCGCTCGAGCTCGTCCGGCCAGTCGCGCGCGAGCGCTTCCAGGAAGTGCTCGCGGGTGCCGGGGCGGAGGTAGAGCAGGTTCGCCCAGATGCTCGTGGCGCCCGCCTCGCGCGCCGCGCGCACGACCTCCTCGAGCTGCTCCGGCCGGTCGGAAAGGCCGGGGAGGATCGGCGCCATGCCGACGCCCGCCTTGATTCCCGCGTCGACGAGCCGGCTCAGCGCGCGCAGCCGCTGGCGAGGCGGGGCGGTTCCCGGCTCCGTCGTGCGCCAGACCTCGGGGTCGAGCGTCGGCACCGAGAACATCACGGAGACGTCCGCGCGGCGAGCCGCCTCCACGAGCACGTCGATGTCGCGCACCACCATCGGGCCGCGGGTGATCAGCGAGAAGGGGTTCGCGGCCTCGCCCAGGACCTCGAGGCAGGCACGCGTGAGCCGATACTTCCCCTCGACGGGCTGATAGGGGTCGGTCGCGGCCCCGATGGCGACGCCGCCGCCCGGCCACGATCGGCGGGCCAGCTCGGCGCGGAGGACGTCGGCAACGTTCACCTTGACCCGGATCGAGCGCCCGTAGCGGTCGTCCGAGGGACGGTCGGCGCGCTTCTCGAAGGCGCGGACGTAACAGAACGTGCACTGGTGCGCGCAGCCCATGTAGGGGTTGAGCGACCAGTCGAACGGCATTCCGCGCACACGGTTCAGAGCGCTCCGGCACGGCTCCTCGCGGTACTCGACATCCTGCACGCGCGCGATCATAACGAACATACGTTCGCTACGCCGGAATGCCCGAAGCGGTGCCTATACTGGGTCGGACGTTGGACGACGACCTTCCGCCTAGTCCCCGCGCCCCGGAGAGCGGGGCGTGAGCGACTTCCTCCGAATCCTGCTGATTTTCCTGCTGGTGCTGGGGAACGCTGTCTTCGTGGCCGGCGAGTACGCGCTCGTCACCGCGCGCCGATCGCGGCTCGAGAAGCGCGCCGGGGCCGGCAGTCGCGGGGCCCGCGCGGCACTGCGCCTGATGGACACGCCGGTCGTCTTCATCAGCACGGTCCAGGTCGGGATCACCGTCTTCAGCATCGCGATGGGTGCCATCGGCACGCCGCTGCTCGAGGATTACTTCGACGCGATCGTCGCCACGACGCTCGCCTTCGTGCTCTCGTTCCTGGTGCTGACGTACTTGAGCGTCGTGCTGGGCGAGCTGGTGCCGAAGGCGATCGCCCTGCAGCGGGCCGAGTCGCTGGCGACCGTCCTCGCTCCGCCGATCGCGCTCCTGGCCCGCGTCGCAAAGCCACTCGTCTGGGTGTTGCAGGTGTCGGCGTACGCCATCTCCCGGCTCTTCGGGATCCGGCCGGCTCCCGCCGGCGTCTTCGGCACCACCGAGGAAGACATCCGGCTGATCGTGGCCGAAGGCCGCAGGTCGGGGTCGGTCGAGCCTCTGGAGCAGGAGCTGATCTACAAGGCCTTCGACTTCGCCGAGAAAGAGGCCCACGACGTCATGCTGCCCCGCCCCGAGGTCGTCATGATCTCGGTCGACCTGCCGGCCCAGGAGTGCCTCGACGCGATCGTCGACTCGCCGTACACGCGCTACCCCGCCTACCGCGGCTCGGTCGACGAGATCATCGGGATCCTGCACGTGCGCGACCTCTTCAAGGCGCTCTACGACCGGGGCATCGACAACGTCGAGATCGAGGAGCTGCTGCGGCCCCCGTTCTTCGTGCCCGAGACCAAGGACGTGGCGGCACTGCTGACGGAGTTCCGCCGCACGAACCAGCACATGGCGATCGTCGTCGACGAGTATGGCTCGATGCAGGGGATCGTCACGCTCGAGGACCTGCTCGAGGAGATCGTCGGCGAGATCGAAGACGAGTACGACCTCCCGGACGAGTCGCTCACGCGCATCGACGACCGGACGTTCCGGGTCGACGGGACGTTCCCGATCGACGACTTCAACGAGCAGTTCCACGTGGAGCTGCCGCAGGACGACTACCACACGCTTGCCGGGTTCGTGTTCGGCGCGCTCGGGCGTGCGCCCGAGGAGGGCGACGAGGTCCTCTGGAACGGGCTCAAGTTCGGGGTGGTCGAGGTGGACGGGACCCGCATCGAGCAGCTCGACGTCGAGTTCCTCCCCGCCGCCGAGCCCGAGAGCGAGGTCGAACAGCAATAGCGACGCGGGCGTTCGCGGGGAAGGCGGCGCCGACGGGCTGGCCGCGCCCGCGCGCGGCGCCACGGCCGGCTGCGCTCGAGCAGGGAGTCGAGACCCTTCCGCGCGTCGGACCGGCGCTCGCGAAGAAGCTCGGCCGCCTCGGGTTGCACACCGTCCGCGACGTGATCGAGCATCGGCCGTACCGCTACGAGGAGCCGGTCCCCGAGCGGCCGATCGCCGACGTCCTGGCCGAGGAGGAGGTCACCATCGCCGGCGAGGTGCGGACGGTCAACCTACGCCGGCCGCGCCGCCGTCTCGCCTTGGTCGAGGCTCGCGTCTCCGACGGCACCGGTGAGATCAAGGCGACGTGGTTCAACCAGGCGTGGCTCGCGGAGAAGCTGCAGCCGGGCACGCGCGTGCGGCTGCGCGGCTCGCTCGGCCGCTACGGCTTCAACGTCAAGTCCTACGACCTGAACGGCGGCGCGGCCACTGCCGACTTCGCGCCGGTCTACCCGGCGACAGAGGACCTGACGCCGAAGCGCATCCGCGAGCTCGTGCTGGCGGCTCTCGACGCGGCCGGCGAGCAGTGGGACTCGCTCCCGAGCAAGCTGCGCGAGCGCGAGCGGCTGCCGACACGCTCGGACGCGCTCCGCGCGCTGCACCAGCCGGGGTCACTCGACGAGGCGGAAGCGGGGCGGAGGCGGCTGGCGTTCGACGAGCTGCTCGTGTTCCAGCTGGGCCTCGCTCGCCGGCGCCAGGGCCGCGAGACGCAGACGGCGCCCACGCTGGGCGAGCCGGGCGAGCTCGTCGGCCGCTACCGGTCGCTGCTGCCGTTCACGCTCACCGAGGGGCAGGAGCAAGCGATTGCCGAGATCGACGCCGACCTCGGGCGGCCGAGCCCGATGGAGCGCCTGCTCCAGGGCGACGTCGGCTCGGGCAAGACCGTCGTCGCGCTCTACGCGCTGCTGCGCGCGGCAGAGGCGGGCTTCCGCGGGGCGCTGATGGCGCCGACCGAGACGCTCGCCGAGCAGCATTTCCTCACCGTCGAGCCGCTCTGCCGCGAGCTCGGCGTCTCGTGCGGCCTGCTGACGAGCTCCGTTCCGGCGCGCGAGCGGGCAGCCGCGCAGCGGGCGCTGATCCTCGTCGGCACGCACGCGCTGATCCAGGAGGACGTCGACCTGTCGGACGTCGCCGTGGCCGTGGTGGACGAGCAGCACCGCTTCGGCGTCGAGCAGCGGCGTGCGATCACCGGCGGCCGGTCGCCGCACGTGCTGCACATGACCGCCACGCCGATCCCGCGCACGCTCGCGCTGACCGTCTACGGCGACCTGTCGGTGAGCGAGATCGCGAAGCCCCCCGCGAACCGCAAGCCGATCGTCACCGCCTGGGTGACCGAGGAGCGCTCGACCGAGGCGTACAAGCGTCTCCGCAGGCACCTCGACGACGGCCGCCAGGCCTACGTCGTCTGCCCGCTGATCGAGGAGTCGGAGACGTCGCTCGCACGCGCAGCCGAGCGCGAGGCCGAACGGCTCCGCAAGGGCGAGCTGCGCGGCTACCGTGTCGGGCTCCTGCACGGGCGGCTGCGGCCGGGCGAGCGACGCGACCTGATGGCGCAGTTCAAGGCACGCGAGCTGGACGTCCTCGTTGCCACGACCGTGATCGAGGTCGGCGTGGACGTCCCGAACGCAACGATCATGATCATCCAGGAGGCCGATCGCTTCGGGCTCGCGCAGCTCCATCAGCTGCGTGGGCGGGTCGGGCGCGGTGCCGAGCAGTCGTACTGCCTGCTCGTGTCGCGGCCCGGCGAGGATCTCACCGACTCCGCGCGGGAACGGCTCGAGGCGATGGTGCGGACGACGGACGGGTTCGAGCTCGCCGAGGTCGACCTCGACATCCGCGGCGAGGGCCAGCTGCTCGGCACGCGCCAGGCCGGTCTTTCGGATCTGCGCTTCACACGCCTGCGCGCCGACCGCGAGCTGATCGAGCGCGCGCGTGCCGTAGCCGGCGACCTCGTCGACGAGCGAGGCCCGCTGGACGACGAGGTCGACCGCTTCTTCGCGGATCGGGAGCCGGCCGCGTAGGCGAGCGTTCGCGGTCCGGGCGACGGCGGTGCGCGCAATTCGCCGGTAGCACCGTGAAGGAAATGCGCCGGCGGGCGCGTACTCGTTGGACCCGTGGCGAGGCTCTCCGTACTCCTGGTTGTGGTGGCGATCGCAGGCGCCGCCTGCGGCGACGCCGCCGCGCTCGCGAAAGTCCAGGTGCCCGGCCTACAGGTCGCCCTGTACCGGCACGGCTTCTACAAGGGGCCGATCGACGGGATCGCCGGGCCGCAGACGAAGCAGGCGATCCGGAAGTTCCAGCGGGCCAGGCGCCTGAGCCCGGACGGCGTCGCCGGACGGCGGACACGGGCGGCGTTCGGCCCCTTCGGCCGCCACCTGTTCGGGTCACGCGTGCTGAGGCGCGGGATGATCGGCTTCGACGTTTCGGTGCTCCAGTTCCTGCTGGCGAAGCGTGGGTTCCCCGCGCCCTCGCTCAACAGCAACTTCGGCAACGGCACGGAGCGGGTCGTGCGCAAGTTCCAGCACCGGATGCACCTGCCCGCGGACGGCATCGTCGGACGGCGCACTCGAGCTGCTCTGATCACCGGACACGTTGCGCGACGGCACACCCCCAAGCGCACGCACCACCGTCACGTCGTCCGCGGAGTGGGGCACCGCCACGTCGTCCGCCCCGGCGACACGCTGACGGCGATCGCTGCGCGATCCGGGACGACGGTCGCCGCACTGGCTCGTCGGAATAGGCTCGACCCGAGGGGGTTCCTGTTGATCGGCACGCGCCTCTCGGTCCCGACTGGGCGCGCGTCGGGGTCGGCTTCGAGCCCAGGGATCGTCGGGTCGCTCAACCGCTGGGCGGCGTACTACGGCGTCAGCGCCGACCTCGTGCGGGCACTCGCCTGGCAGGAGTCGGGCTTCCAGCATCAGGTTCGCTCGGACATCGGCGCCGTCGGCGTCATGCAGGTCATCCCGGCCACGTGGTTCTTCGCCGAGCGCTTCCTGATCGGAGCACCCGTGCCGCGCACCGCCGACGGCAACGTCCGCGTCGGAGTGGCATACCTCCGCCATCTCCTGCGCGAGTTCCGCGGCGACGTCGGGCTCGCCGTCGCCGCCTACTACCGCGGCCCTGCAGGAGTGCGTCAGCACGGAGTGGGCCCGGAGACGCGACATTTCGTCGCGAACGTGCTCGCGCTTCGCGGCAGGGTTTAGCTAAGAAGATGCCGTGCGGATCATCGCCGGCGAGAAGAGGGGCGCCACCATCTATGCGCCGAAGCACGCCGACACGCGGCCGACGGGCGACCGTGTCCGTGAAGCGGCCTTCAACCTGATCGGGCCCGTCGACGAGGCTTCGGTGCTCGATCTTTACGCCGGCTCGGGCGCGATGGGGCTCGAGGCGCTGTCGCGCGGCGCGTCCGACGCCGTGTTCGTCGAGTCCGACCGCGAGGCATGCCGGACGATCAAGCGGAATCTCGAGAAGCTGCGGCTCGAGGGCGCGACCGTCGTCTGCTCCGACGGGCTGACGGCTCTCGCCCAGGAGGCGTCTGCAGGCAGGCGTTACGATCTCGTGCTCGTCGACCCGCCCTACGCCATGTTCTCCGACCTGCAAACGTCACTCGCCGCGTACCTCCCGTCCGTGCTGGCCGAGGACGGGCTGCTGGTCGTCGAGACCTCGTCCCGGGAGGAGCCCGAGCTTCCCCTCACCAAGCGCACCAGCCGGCGCTACGGCTCGGCTCGCCTCACGCTGTTCGAGCACGCGTGATCACGGCCATCTACCCCGGGACCTACGACCCCGTCACCAACGGGCACGTCGACGTGATCCAGCGGGCGGCCGACATCTTCGACCGCGTGGTCGTGGGCGTCGTGGGACAGCCGCACCACAAGCAGCCGATGTTCACGGTCGAGGAGCGGGTGGCGTTCCTGGAGGAGGCGCTCGCGGGCTTCGACAACGTCGAGGTCGACGTTTTCAAGGAGCTCGTCGTCGACTTCGCGCGCCGCTGGGAGGCCAAGGTGATCGTCAAGGGCCTGCGCGTGATCTCGGACTTCGAGTGGGAGGCGCAGATGAACCAGCTCAACCGCACGCTCGCGCCTGATATCGAGACCGTCTACGTGATGGCGAGCCCGCAGGTGAGCTTCGTGTCCTCCAGCGGCGTGAAGGAGATCGCAGCCTACGGGGGCGACGTCAGCGAGCTGGTGCCCGCGCCGGTAGCCAAGCGGTTCGCCGCGCTCTTCCCGAAAGGGAGGCCGGGCGCGCCGGTCAGCCCATCTGAATAGCCGAGCGCGTCAGTACACTCACTAACGCATGGATGTCCTAGTTCTCATCGACAAGCTCGATGATCTCGTCCACAACGCGAAGGCCGTGCCGCTCACCGACCAGGTTCGGATCGACCGCGAGGAGATCTACGAGATCCTCGATCAGATGCGCGCGACGATCCCCGAGGAGATCAAGCAGGCCCGCTGGATCGTCAAGGAACGGCAGGAGATGCTCGCGGAGGCGAAGCGCGAGTGCGACCGGATCCTCGGCGAGGCCCGTGAGCAGGCCGTGCGCGAAGCCTCGCAGACGGAGATCGTCAAGCTCGCCGAGCGTCAGGCTCAGGAGATCATCGACGACGCCCGCCGCTCCGCCAGGGAGACCCGGCTCGAGATGGAGGACTGGGCGGACAGCATCCTTTCCACGCTCGAGGTCAACCTCGACAAGTTCCTGGGTGCGGTCAAGCGGGGTCGCGAGCGACTGCACGAGCGCTCGCAGGAGACGGTCGTGGCCGGCGTGGGGCCGATCGAGCCCGTCGAGGACGAACAGCCGGTTTACTAAGAGGGTTTGGGGGAGCGCGGCCCGGCGGCACAGCGTCGTTTCGCCAAGCCCTCCTTAGGCCGCGCGCTGCTCGCCCGAGAGCTCCGCGCAGAGCTTGAGCGCCTCGGCGACGAACGCCTCGGCCGCCTCAGTCCGGAAGCGGTCGCGGTGCGAAGCGATGCCGATGATCCGGTCGGGGACGCGTCCGCCGAGGTCGACCACGGCGATGTGCGGATCGCTCTCGTCCACGGTGAGCCTGGGCACCAGCGCGACGCCGAGGCCGGCGGCGACCACGCCCTGCACAGTGCCGTTGTCGTCGGAGCGGAAGATCACGTTCGGCTCGATCCCGCGTGAACGCAGGTGCGCGTGCACCTGCTCGACGGAGCGGCAGGCGCGGTTCGAGACCAGCGGCTCCTTGCCGATCTCCGGCAGCGAGACCTGCGCCTTGCCCGCGAGCGGTGAGTCGGCCGGGACGAGCAGCACGTAGGGATCGCGCATCAGCTCGAGCGCCTCGAACGGGCCCTCGGTCGGGGGCAGCATCGTGAACGTCAGGTCGAGCTCGCCGCGCTCGACCGCCGTCAGGAGCTCGTCGTCGACGTGCGACTCGCGCAATTCGATCTGGATCTCGGGCAGGCGCGACGAGAAGCGGCGCAGCAGCACGGGCAGGAGCTTGTTGCCGACGCTCTGGTAGGTGCCGATGCGCAGCGGGCCGGCGGCGCCTCGCGCCAGCGCGGCGAGGTCGGCCTGGGCGGCGTGCAGTCGCGCGACGATGCCGTCGGCGTGGCGGAGCAGGAGTTGTCCCGCCTCGGTCAGGTAGACCCGGCGCGGGCCGCCCGGACGCTCGACCAGCTTGGCGTCGACGATGCGCTCGAGCGTCGCGACCTGCTGGCTGATCGCCGACTGCGTGTAACCGAGGCGCGTGGCGGCGCGGCCGAAGGACCCCTCCTCGGAGACCGCCTGGAGCGCCGCGAGATGGCGCAGTTCGATGTCCAGAAATCCATTAGCAGACATGATCGTTAGTAACTATACCTCGATTTGCGCTTATAGAACTGGAGAGGCAAGCTGAGTCCATGAACGCCAGCATCGTCATCCTCGTCCTGCTGGTTCTCGTGCCAGTGCTGTCGCTCCTGGCCGGCGATTCCGACCACGACGACCGCGACCGGCGCGGGTGGTGGCCGGGCGTGCGGGCCCGGTAGCCGTCGCCGAGCGTATGAGCGGCTCGCACGGGACCGCCCGCGTCTGGGCGGCCCTCGGGATCGTCTACGTCGTCTGGGGCTCGACGTACCTCGCGATCGACCTCGCGGTCGAGACCTTGCCCGCGTTTCTGATGCTGGCCGTGCGCTTCTTCGTCGCGGGCGCCGTCCTCTACGCGCTTTCCTCCCGTGGCGCGGAGCGTCCGCGGCTCGTCCACTGGCGCTCCGCGCTCGCCATCGGCGGCGCGCTCCTGCTGCTCGGGAACGGCGGCGTCGCCTTCGCGGTGCAGCACGTCGATACGGGCGTCGTTGCGCTGATCGTCGGCTCCGTGCCGCTCTGGATGGCGCTGCTCGACCGGGTCGTCTACGGGCAGCGGCTGGCGCCGGTCGCCGTTGCCGGCCTCGTGCTCGGTTTCGGCGGCATCGCGTTCCTCGCGCGCCCGAGCGGCGACGGCAGCATCGCCGGCGTCGTCGTCGTGCTGCTCGGGTCATTGGCCTGGGCGGCGGGGTCGCTCTACTCGCGCAAGGCGCCGCTGCCCGCCCGCCCGCTGCAGGGCGCCTCCATGGAGATGCTCGCCGGTGCAGTGCTGCTGGCGGTGTTCGGCGCAGCGACGGGGGAGGTGGGGCAGATCGACCTGGCGGCGGCCTCGACCAGCTCGCTCGTCGCGCTGCTCTACCTGATCGTCGCCGGTTCGCTGGTCGGCTTCAGCGCCTACATCTGGCTGCTGAAGGCGGCGCCGACGCACCTCGTCGGCACCTACGCGTACGCGAACCCGGTCGTCGCGGTCTTGCTCGGGACGCTCTGGCTGGGCGAGCCGATCACGTTGCCGACGGTGGTCGGCGGAGCCGCGATCATCGCGGCGGTGGCCCTGATCGTGTCCGCGCGGCCGGTGCCTCAGGACCGTCCACGCCGGGCCTTCTCCGCCGTCCCCGCACGCGGCCGCTAGTCGCTAGTCTCAGCGTGTGACCACGCTCAGCCTGCGCCAGATCAGGCTGCGCTCCGGTGAGGAGTACCGCGACACGAAGGACGTCGAGCTCGGCGCGTTCGAGCTCGGCGGACAGCGGTACCTGCCCGTTCCAGGCACCGTTCCCGCAGACCTGACGATCACCCGCGCGAGCACCGGCACGGTGTTCGGGCTGTCGTTCCGTGCCCGCATCCACGGGCCGTGTTACCGGTGCCTGTCCGATGCGGTGATCGACCTGCCGATCTCGGCACGGGAGTACCAGGCGACCAACCCGGGCGAGTCGGACGAGCTGCGGACGCCGTACGTCGAAGACGACAACCTCGACCTGTCCGCGTGGGCGCGCGACGCGCTCGCGCTCGCTCTGCCCGACAAGATCCTCTGCCGGCCCGACTGCGCCGGGCTCTGCCCCGTCTGCGGCCGGGACCTGAACGTGGAGCCGCACACGCACGAGGAGGTCGTCGGCGACCCGCGTTGGGGCGCTCTGGCCGAGCTCCGCGACCGTTTGTAGCCCGACCGTGACGCGTCGCGACTTTGTGACAAGAGCGCCAGGCGTTCCGCTACAGTGCGCGCTCGGCCATGGCTGTACCCAAGAGGAAAACGTCCAAGTCACGTCGCGACAAGCGCCGCGCGAACCACAAGCTCGAGGCGCCGCGCGTGAACGAGTGCCCGGTCTGCCATCAGCCGAAGCGGCCCCACCGCGTGTGCCCCACCTGCGGCACCTACCGCGGCCGCGAAGTCGAGCCGCTCCGCAGCGCAGCTCCGTAACCGGATGGTTCGGGTAGCCGTCGACGCCATGGGCGGCGACAACGCGCCCGAGGAGATCGTGGCGGGCGCCCTCGAGGCGGCTTCGGATGAGATCCAGCCGATCCTGTTCGGCACCGCCGGCCTCGACACCGGGGGCCTCGACCTGATCGAGGCGCCGCAGACGATCGCCATGGACGAAAAGCCGGCCGACGCCGTCCGCGAGAAGCCGGAGAGCTCGCTGGTCGCCACGTGCCGCGCCGTCGCCGACGGGCAAGCGGACGTCGCCCTAAGCGCCGGAAACACGGGCGCGATGCTCGCTGCCTCGCTCGTCCACATCAGGCGCCTGCCCAGCGTGCGCCGGCCGGCGATCGCTGTCGTCCTGCCGAGCGAACGCGGCCCCTCCGTCCTGCTCGATGCGGGCGCCAACGCCGAGGCGCGGCCCGAGCACCTCCTCCAGTTCGGCCAGATGGGCGCAATCTTCGCCCAGGAGATGCTGGACCTCGAGCAGCCCGACGTCCGCCTGCTCTCGATCGGCGAGGAGCCGGAGAAGGGCAGCAAGCTGACGCTCGAGGCCTACGCGCTGCTCGCGGCCGCCGAGGGCGTGGACTTCCACGGCAACGTCGAGAGCCGCGACCTGCTCACCGGCGCCGCCGACGTGATCGTTACCGACGGCTTCACCGGCAACGTCAGCCTGAAGCTGCTCGAGGGCACGATCAAGACCCTGCTCGACGCGCTGCGCGCGGAGATCGCGTCCACCGCGCCGGGCAAGCTCGGCGGCCTGCTGATCCGCCCCGCTGCGCGGCGCCTGCGCGCGCGCCTGGACCCGGACACGTACGGCGGCGCGTACCTCCTCGGCCTGCGCGGCCTCGTGGTGATCGCGCACGGAAACTCGAACCGCCGCGCGATCGCGAACGCGATCCGCCTCGCCGCGCGTGGAGCCGAGCACGACCTTGTCGGCCGACTCCAGGAGCGCCTGGAGGAACGCGTGGTAGCATCGGCGCGCTTTCAGGCCCCCTAAGCGTCCAAGAGAGGTCAAATGGCAGCGTCCCGGGAAGAAGTCTTCGAGCGAGTGAAGTCCGTCCTGAGCGAGCAGCTCGGGGTCGATGAGAACGAGGTGACCGCGGAAGCGTCGTTCCAGGAAGACCTCGACGCCGACTCGCTCGACCTCGTCGAGTTGATCATGGAGCTCGAGGACCAGTTCGGGATCAAGATCTCCGACGAGGACGCGCAGAAGATCCAGACCGTCGGGCAGGCCGTCGACTACGTCTCGACGCACCAGTAGCGAGGAGCGCGAGGCCGCGGCAGGCCTCGCACCGCTGGCGGACATGATCGAGGAGCTCCCTGAGGAGCGGCTCGACAACGTCTTCACGCACTCGTCGTGGGCGCCCGACCGCGCCGCGTCGTACGAGCGGCTCGAGTTCCTCGGCGACAGCGTCCTCGAGCTGGCGGTCGCCCGGGCGCTCTACGACAACTACCCGGACTTCTCCGAGGGTCGGCTCGCGAAGGTGCGCTCACACGTCGTCTCGCGCGCGAGCTGCGCCGTCGTGGCCCGCGACCTCGGCCTCGGCGAGACCCTGGTCGCCCGCGGTGCCCCGGTGCCCGAGGACGAGCTCGAGCGTCTCGCGCGCAACCGCAACGTGCTCGCCGCGCTGCTCGAGGCTGCGCTCGCGGCGCTCTTCCTCGAGCACGGGTTCGAGCCGATCGAGAGCGCCGTCGTCTCGGCCTTCTCACCGCGCATCCAGTACGCGCTGACGACCCACGTCGATCACAAGACCGAGCTGCAGGAGGCGCTCGCACGCCTTGGCCGAGGCGTCACGTACTCGGTGCTCGTGGTCGAGGGGCCGCCGCACGAGCGCGCGTTCACTTGCGCAGCGATCATCGACGGCCAGCAGGCGGGCGTGGGCACGGGGCCGTCGAAGAAGGCAGCCGAGCAGGCCGCCGCGAAGCAGGCGCTGGAGAAGCTCGACGTCGCCTAGCACTGTCCGCAAGCGGCGTTAGCCTGCGGCGGGTGCATCTGCGCTCGCTTCGCCTGCGCGGCTTCAAGTCGTTCCCCGACCAGGTCGAGGTCCGCCTCGAGCCCGGCGTCGCCGTCGTCGTGGGGCCGAACGGCTCGGGGAAGTCGAACGTCTCCGACGCCCTGCTCTGGGCGACGGGCACGCTGGCGCCGTCCGAGCTGCGCGCGGAGAAGCCCGACGACGTCCTCTTCGCCGGCTCGGCGGGTCGTGGCGCGGCGGATTTCTGCGAGGTCGAGCTCCTCTTCGACAACGAGGACGGGACCCTCGGCGACCTGCCGTTTTCCGAGGTCTCGCTCGCGCGGCGGCTCCATCGCGGCGGCGAGGGGCAATACCTGCTCAACGGCTCGACCGTCCGCCGGATCGACCTGATCGAGCTGCTCTCGGAGGTCGGCCTCGCGACCGGCGCGTCGATCATCGGCCAGGGCCGGGTCGAGGAGATCCTGGCCAGCAAGCCCGAGGAGCGCCGGGCGCTGCTCGAGGAGGCCGCCGGCCTCGGCCGCTTCAAGCGTCGCCGCCACCGCGCCGAGCTGAAGCTTGCGCGCGTCGCCGTCCAGGTCGACCGCGCCCGTGACCTCGAGGCCGAGGTGCGGAAGCGTCTGCGCCCTCTCGCCCTGCAGGCGACCGCGGCGGAGCGGGCGGAGAAGCTCGCCGGCGAGATCGCCGGCCTCGAGGCGCGCATCGCGCAGCTCGACCTCGCCGTCCAGGAGGAGCGCCGCGCCGGCGTCGAGGAGCGTAAGACCGCGGCCCAGCTGGAGCGAAAGCGGGCGGAGTCGCGTCTGGAGGACGTGCTCCAGGAGCGCGGGCAGGCCGAGGAGGAGCTCGCCGACGCGGCCGGCCGCCGCGAGGCGGCGACGGCCGCGCTGTATCGCCTGCGGAGCGCTACCGAGCGCGTCGCTCTCAGGCGCGAGGCAGCCGAGTCGCTCGGCGCCGCGTTCGAGAGCGCGCTCGAGCACGTGGTCGCCGGTCCGCCACCCGGAGAGCTCGAGGCGGCCCGCGCGGCCGTCGCCGCAGCCACGGCAGCCCGCGAGCGCGAGCACCGACTGCGCGGCGCCGGTGAGCGGCTGGCCCTGCGTGCCGAGCGCGCGCAGGCGCTCCTGTCCGACGCGCGGGCCGAGCTCGCCGCCGCGCGGGAGGCTGGCGCGCTCGAGCCGGATCGCCTCGAGCGCCAGGCTGAGGCGGCGGCGACCGCGGCGAGGGAGGCCGTTTCCGAGCATGCGGCCCTGGTCGAGCAGGCGCGCCTGGCGGAGAGCCGGCTAGAGGCTCTCGACCGGGCGCTCGCCGAGCGGGAAGGTCTCGCTCCGGCGGCGCGCGCGCTGGCCGAGCGCGGCGAGCGCCTCGCTCTGACGCTCGTCGATCCGCAAGCCGGTGAAGAGAAGGCGCTCGCGGCAGCGCTCGGCCCCCGCGCCTCTGCGCTCGTCGCAGACGATGCGGTGGCCGCGCTCGAGCTGGTCGAGCAGGCGCGGACCGAGGGCCTCGGCAACCTCGTCGTCCTGCTCGCCGACCGCGCTGAGCAGCTGCTCCGCTCGGTAGACGTCGTGCCGCGGGAGGAGCTGCTGAAGGCCACGCGGCCGGCCGTCACGCCCGAGGGCCACGGCTACGACCCCGAGCGCGGGGAGCTCTGGTTCGCAGGCGAGACGGCGGAGGCGCTCCTGCTGGAGCTGCAGACGCGCCGCGAGGCGCTGGCGGTGGAAGCACGGAAGCTCGCGGGCGATTCGGCGGCGGCGGAATCGACGGCCGAGCGGCTCGCAGCCGACGCGAGGCGGACGCAGGCGGCGCTCGACGCGGTGCCCGCCCGGCTGCGGCGACGCTTCGCCGAGCCGGAGTTCCTAGCTCGTCTGACGCACGGCGCCGAGCGGCTCGAAGACGTCCTCCAGGCGGCTGCACACGCCGCCCTGAGCGGGGACCCGAGCCCGGACGTCGACGCGCCCACTGCGCGCCTCCGCGAGCTCGAGGAGCGCGCACGAGCGGCTGCACGTCGCGACCCGGCTCGCTTGCAGGCGCTGGCGGCGGCGGCCCATCGCCTGCAGGCAGCGCTGGAGACCGAGGCGCCTGCACGTTTCGAGCCGGCGCTGATGGGCCGGGCCGACGCGGGCGGCGCCCGCACCCAGGAGCTCGCTGCCAAGCTGCGGAACCTCGGGGCCTCCGAGTCGGAGCTGCGGCGCGCGCTGGCCGAGGCTGCGGAACGGGCGTCCGCGCTCGACGTCGAGCGGGCGCAGATCGAGGCGGCTGCGGCCGAGGCGACGCGCAGGCTCGAGGCCGCCGAGGCGGAGCCGGCCGAGGGAGACGACCGCGACGCTCTGGCGGAGCGATCCGAACGGCTGCGCGCGCGCCGCGAGGAGCTCGGCCGTGTCAATCCGCTCGCCAAGGAGGAGTACGAAGCCGAGAAGGAGCGCTTCGACGAGTTTGCGACGCAGCGGGCCGACCTCGAGGCGAGCCTGGCCGAGCTCGAGGGCCTCCGGGCGGAGCTGACCGAGACGGTCGAGACCCGCTTCACCGAGACTTTCGATGCCGTCGCGCGCAATTTCGCCGAGGTCGTCACGACGCTGTTCCCGGGCGGCGAGGGGAGGCTCACGCTGACCGAGCCGCAGGAGGAGGACGGCGAGCACGGGATCGAGGTCGAGCTGCGGCCCGCGGGCAAGAAGGTGACCCGGCTCTCGCTGCTGTCGGGCGGCGAGAAGGCGTTGACCGCGATCGCCTTCCTGTTCGCGGTCTTCCTGGCCCGGCCGTCGCCGTTCTACCTTCTCGACGAGGTCGAGGCCGCCCTCGACGACGCCAACATCGGCCGCTTCGTCGAGCTCCTGCGCCGCTTCTCCGACCGGGCGCAGTTCGTGGTGATCACGCACCAGAAGCGCACGATGGAGGCCGCAGACACGCTCTACGGCGTCACGATGGGCTCCGACGGCGTGTCGGAGATCGTCTCGCGGCGCACGCCGCGCGAAGACCGGCACGCCTCGGCCGCGTAGTTAGTCTCCCGCCTCGTGTCGCGAACGTGGGGAGAGCTCCTGGGCGAGGACGAGGCGTCGCAGGACGCCGAGGCGGAGCGCTCCGGCTTCTTCGGCCGGCTGCGCGACTCGCTCGGCAAGAGCCGCCGCGCGCTGAGCGAGCAGTTGGCGCTCGAGTCCTTCGACGCGACCGACGACGAGGCGTGGGAGCGGCTCGAGGAGGCGCTGATCGCCGCCGACGTGGGTGTTCCGGCGACAGCGGAGCTCGTGCAGCGGCTCGAGGCCCGCGACGGCCTGGATGACCTTTCGGAAGCACTCGTCGAGGAGGCGGCGGCGCTCCTCGAGCGGAACGGCGACGTCACGCTCGCCGTCCACGAGGGGCCGAGCGTGATCCTCGTCGTCGGCGTAAACGGCACGGGCAAGACGACGACGATCGGCAAGCTCGCGAACAAGCTGCGCGAGCACGGCCTGTCGGTGGTGCTCGCAGCCGGTGACACGTTTCGCGCAGCCGCGGACGAGCAGCTGGAGATCTGGGCCGGCCGCGCGCAGGCAGACATCGTCGGTTCCCAGAAGGGCGGCGATCCGGCTGCCGTTGCCTTCGACGCGATCGATGCCGCGCAGGCGCGAGGCCGCGACGTGGTGGTCGTGGACACGGCCGGCCGGCTCCACACGCAGACGAACCTCATGGAGGAGCTGGCCAAGGTGCGCCGCGTGATCGAGCAGCGCCTGCCGGGCGCGCCGCACGAGACGCTGCTCGTCGTCGACGCGACGACGGGGCAGAACGGGCTGCAGCAGGCACGGCTGTTCGGGGAAGCGGTTTCCGTCACCGGCGTGGCCCTGACGAAGCTGGACGGCTCGGCCCGCGGCGGAGTCGCGCTCGCGATCGCGCACGAGCTCGGCCTGCCGGTCAAGCTAGTCGGCGTGGGCGAAGGCCTGGACGACCTTCGCCCGTTCGATGCGCGCGACTACGCGCGCGCCCTCGTGGCCGGCTAGCTGCTGCTCCCGACGACGACTCTGTACTCGCTGAGCGGGTTGGTTCCGTGGAGCCAGATCTGGTGCACCTTGAACGGCGGCCTCTTGCCGTTGGCCTTCGCCTTCTCGTAGGCGTCCTCGAAGGCCTTCTCGAGCGTGGCCCCGCCTTCGTCCTCCATGGTCGAGCTCCCGACGAACAGGGTCTCACGGTAGTCCTGGGTGAGAGGATCGATGTCCCCCATGTCCACCTCCTTTGAGTAGGCCGATCCTATGACTCCGGTGCCAGATCCGGAAACGCGGCTCTCGAAGCTAGGTGTCCAACTCGACGGCGACGATGTACTCGCTGAGCGGGTTCGTCCCGACCGCCCAGATGTCGAGCACGCGGTAGGCCACTTCGCCGTCCGGTCGGCCGCCCGCTTCCGCCTTCGACCCGGTGCTCGCCTGGGCATAGGCGTGCTTGAGCGCGTCCTCCAGCGAGGGTTGCTTCCTTCCCTCCCGCCGCGACCGTCCGACGTACACCTTCTGCCGGTAGCGGCTGGTCAGCTCCTCGTCGCTGCGCATGGCCGTCTCCTCCCTGTCGTCACGGGGTCCGCAGGTCCGCTCGGAGCTCCGAGACGATGCGCGCAGACACCACATTTCCCTTGCGGTCGTACAGCTCCCATGCCTCGTCCAGTGCCGAGGCCGACGCCTCGTCCTGTCCGGCCTCCCCGAGCACCTCGGCGAGCGCCACGAGCGTGTCGGCGCGGAAATCGAGGTAGTCGGTGGCCCCGGCCTGCTCGACGGCCTCGCGGGCGAGCGTGACGGCGTCGTCGGCATTGCCGTTCCGCGCCTGCAGACGGGCCCGAACGCGTCGCCACAGGACCTGTGGCACCACGTCCGCGGCACCGGCAGTCTCCTCGATGAACGAGACGAGCTGCTCGGCCTCCGCGTCCTTGCGTAGGCCGCACAGGACATCGGCGAGGAAGCCCGCGAGGGTGGAGCGCACGCCACGCTCCCCCATCGCCTCGAGCGTGGCGTTCGCGGCGCGAAGCTCGCGCTCGGCGGCCTCTGGATCGCCGCCCAGCAGCTCGATCTGCGCGCCGAGGTGGGATCGGGCGGCGCGGCTGAAGTCGAGGCCCAGGCGCTCGTACGCCGAGATCGAATCCGCGTAGAGCACGCGCGCCTGCTCTACGCGGCCCTCCATCGCATGGAGCGCGGCGAGAGTGGTGCCGAGTGCCGCCTCGATGCCCGGCCCGTACGCCGCGCTTCGAAGCTCGTCGCAGCGTGCGATCGCCTCCGGGACCGGGGTTGGCCCGTAGTACAGAGCCTGCGCGAGCAGGGCGCCGTAGCCGCCGACGTCGGCGCCGCCGTTCGGCGCCCGCCTGGCATGAGCGATCGCCTGCTCGAGCGCACGGGCGCGCTGTTCCCAGCGGCTGCCGATCACGTGCGACTCGCTCAGCAGCCACCACGCTCGCGCCAGCGACCGTGGTGCGTCGAGCTGCTCGAGCTCCGGAATCGCCGCCTCGGCGATCCGTCGGTTCTCGTCGGCGGCCCCGTCGGGCGACGTGAACGAGCGCTGGAACTGCCGCTCGATCGTGGCTCGAAGCTCCGTGGCGCGCTCGCCGGAGTCGCGGGCATGGTCGATCGCGTCGTCCAGGATCACGCCCGCGCGGTCGAACGCCCCGGTCTTCATCAGCGCGCTGCCGAGCCTCGTCAGTAGGAGCGCGCGATTCCCTCCGCGTGCCTCCTCGAGCGCCAGCGCGCGCTCGAGCAGCGTGACGGCGGCGGGCATGTCGCCGCGATCGAGCGCTCGTCCGCCGGCGCGACCGAGCAGCGACGACGCGCGCCGAGCGAGCTCTCGCGTGCGCTCGTCCGCCGGGCCCAGCTCGGACCGGTATCGGTGCGCCTGCTCGAGGTGGTAGGCGGCGATCTCCTCGAGCTCGGTCGAGCGCTCGCCGGCATTCCGTCTGATCCAGTCGGGGAAGCGCTCGTGCAGCTCGGCCCGCACCTCCTTGGGCATCGCCTCGTAGGCGACATCGCGGATCAGGACATGGCCGAAGCGAAAGCCGTCGTCGCGTTCGGTCGACGACAGATCCGGGCGGACGAGTCCCTTGCGGACGAGCTCGCGTAGTGCGGGCCCCACCGACGGACGCTCCGCGCTTGG
Source organism: uncultured Actinomycetes bacterium (assembly GCA_963738205.1). Classification (GTDB taxonomy): domain Bacteria; phylum Actinomycetota; class Thermoleophilia; order Gaiellales; family Gaiellaceae; genus DATFQE01. Next base: position 1,047,948 of record CAVTVQ010000006.1, on the reverse strand, counting down.
GCAGATGTCGACCACGGCGCCCCGCAGGAACTGCTTGCCGGCGACAGCAGCGCACTCGATCACCGCCCGCTCCTCGCGCGGCAGCCGGTCGAGCCGCTCCGAGATGACGGCCTGGATCGAGGGCGGCACCGCAAGCTCGGCCTCGTCGCCGGCCTCGGCGGCCATCGCCGCCAGCTGCTCGAGGAAGAGCGGATTGCCCTCTCCCGCGTCGGCGATCCGAGCTCGGGTCTCCGCGCTCACTGCCAGTCCCGAGAGCAACTCGTCCGCGTCGGCGTCGGACAGCGGCTCCAGCGCCAGGATCGAGGCGTTGTCGCGCGGCGCGCTCCAGGCCGGGCGGCGCTCGAGGAGCTCGGGACGCGCGAGGCACAGGATCACAACCGGCGCGTCGTGCACCCACCCGGCGAGGTAGTCGACCAGGTCGAGGAAGGTCGGCTCCGCCCAGTGGAGGTCCTCCAGGCAGAGGACGAGGGTCCGCTCGGCCGCGAGGGCCTCGACGTAGCGGCGAATCCCCCAGAAGATCTCCTCGGCGGACGCCGAGCTGTCGCTCGCGCCGATTCCCGCGAGGACGCGTTCGGCCGCGAGCCTGCCCTCGTCGGTGTCGCCGAGCACGCTGCGCACGGCCTCCTCGCCGCCGGCCGACCGGACGACGTCGACGAGCGGCCAGAACGTGATGCCCTCGCCGTACGGCAGGCAGCGGCCGGTCAGCGTCGCGGCCCGGTCGGCCGCCGAGCCGAGGAGCTCCCGCGCGAGCCGCGACTTTCCGATTCCGGCCGGCCCGAGCATCGTCAGGAGCCGGCAGCTGCGGTCGCGCTCCGCGGCGTCGAGCTCCTGGGCGAGCAGCCGCAGCTCGAGGCGTCGTCCCACGAGCGGTGCGTCGAAGCGGCGGGCGACTCCCGCTTCGCGCGGCCGTACCTCGTCGAGGCGCCGCGATGGCACGTCCTCGCGCTTGCCCTTGGCGGGGAAGGTCTGGAGCGGACCGGCATCGATGGCGTCGCGGACGAGGGGATAGGTCGCCTTGCCGATCAGGATCTGGCCCGGCGGCGCAGCTTCCTCCAGCCGCTTCGCCACCACGACGGCGTCGCCGGTCACGAGCGTGTGCCCGGAGGCGGAGTCGCCGGCCACGACCTCGCCGGTGTTGACCCCGACCCTCATTTGCAGCGTGAGCCCGAACATAGGCTCGAGCTCGCGGTTCAGCTCTCTGAGCCGCTCGCGCATCTCGGCCGCCGCCCGAACGGCCCGCAGCGCGTCGTCCTCGTGCACCGTGGGCACGCCGAAGATCGCCATGACCGCGTCGCCGATGAACTTCTCGACCGTGCCGCCGTGCCGCTCGATCGCGCCGCTCATCTCGTCGAAGTAGCGCGACATCACGCGACGGTGGGTCTCGGGATCGAGCGTTTCCCCGAGTCGCGTGGACTCGGTGACGTCGCAGAACAGCACTGTGACCGTCTTTCGGACCAACACGAATGTCGAGTCTAGGACGGCCCTGTCCGATGTGAAAGCGGCGGCCCGGCCGCGTCCGCCCTGAGAAGCTCCAACCGGACTCGCGATCAGCGGCTCGCTGCAGCGCAGGCTCGGAGCGACGAACCCTCCTCTAGTGTCCCCGTCGTGACGGAGACGGAGGAGCTCGGGCGGGGCGGGCGGCTGCGCGGCGGCGCGGCGGGCGAGCTCGTGGCGGGGGCCTATGCGGCCGAGAGTGCGCACGGGCCGCGTCTGGCTCGCGGGTTGTCGCTTGCAGATCTCGCGCATGCCGTCGCACTCATCGAGGGCGGCGACCTCGCGGGCGAGGATGCGAAGTCGCTCCTGCGGGGGCTGCTCGAGCTGCAGGCGATCCCCGGCGACGAGTTCCCGTGGGACCCGTCGCTCGGCGACGCGTTCAACGCACGCGAGGCCGAGCTCGAGCGGCGCGTCGGACGGGCGGCCGCCGGCTGGCTGAGTGCCGGCCGTCCACGACGCGAGGCATTTCGCGTCGCGCTCCGGCTGACGGCCCGTGTGCGCGCGCGGGAGCTGCACGACGCGCTCGTCGACCAGGCCGCGGCGCTCGTCCGCCACGCAGGCGCAACGCGCACCGCGCTCGCGACCGACTACACCTACCTCCAGCCGGCACAGCCGACGACCGTCGGCCACCTGCTTCTGGCGTACGCCTACCCGGCGCTTCGCGACGGTGACCGGGCGCGCGCCTCGCATGCGGCTCTCGGGGCGAGCGTCGCGGGGGCCGGCGGGAGTGCGGGCTCGCGCTGGTCGCTCGATCGCGCGCGACTCGCCGAGCTGCTGGGCTGCGACGGAATCGTCGAGCATGCCAAGGACGCCGCCTGGCAGGCCGACGTGTACCTCGAGCTCCTTGCGACCCTTGCGATCGCCGCGACCCACCAGAGCCAGCTCGGCCAGGACTTCGAGATCTACGCCAGCCAGGAGTTCGGTCTGGTCGAGCTCGCGGACGCCCACAGTCGCGCGAGCGCGCTGATGCCCCAGAAGAAGAATCCCTACGCGCTCGCCGCGATCCGCACGCAGGCGGGTCAGGCCGCCGGCGACGTCGCGAGCGCGCTCGTGGCTCTGCACACCGGGTCGGCGCGCACGGATCACTTCCACTTGCTCAACGGCACCGTCCCACGAGCGCTCGACGAGGCGGTCGCGATCGCCCGGTTGACCGCGTCGGTGCTGGACGGCATCGAGCTGCGGACGGAGCGCTTCGCTCAGATCGCACGCGAGAGCTTCGTCACCGCCGCCGACGTCGCCGACGTCCTCGCGCTGACCGGAGACGTCGACTACCGCACTGCGCACACGATCGTCGGGCGCGCGGTCCGCGACCTCGTCGACGCCGGCGAGCCGTCGTCGCAGCTAACGCCGGAACGCCTTGCGGCGGCGTCCGTGGCCGCGATCGGTCGGCCGGTCGAGATCGACGAAGCGACGCTTCGGGACGCGCTCGATCCCGCGGCGTGCGCCGCTGCCCGCCGGCAGGCGGGGTCGTCGTCGGAGGCCGCCATGGACGAGCTGCTCGACGGGATCCACGCGACTCTGACCGCCCATGAGACCTGGAGCCGGACGGCACGGGAGCGCGAGTCGGACGCGGAGACCGCGCTGTTGGCGCGCGCCCGCGATCTCGCCTGAGCCAGGCAGATTCAGGCGCGCCCTCCGGTCGGGCCTGCCCAGGAGGCGAGCGTGTGGGCGTCTTAGCGCTCGAGCCCGAACGCGATGTTGACCGTGGTGCGGTACTCCGTGATACGGCCGTCGGCGACCTCGGCGCTCATCGAGATCACGTGCGCGCCGGAGATCCCCCGGAGCGTCTTCGCGGCTTCCTGCACGGCCGCGTCTGCCGCCTTGGCGAAGCTCTCCGGCGACGCGCCGATGATGGTGACGACCTTCGCTACCTGAGCCATCTCTGCTCCTTTGTCCGAGTTCCGGGTGGCTGAGAATGCCACGTACACTGTTCGGCCGTGTTCGACACGCTTGGTGACAGGCTCCAGGCCTCGCTCGGCGACCTGCGCAAGCGAGGTCGGCTGGACGAGGAAGTGATCTCGAAGGCAATGCGCGAGATCCGCCTCGCGCTGCTCGAAGCCGACGTGAACTTCAAGGTGGTCAAGGACTTCGTCGGCAAGGTCAAGGAGCGCGCGCTCGGCCAGGACGTGCTCAAGAGCCTGACCCCGGGGCAGCAGGTGGTGAAGATCGTCCACGAGGAGTTGACCTCGCTGATGGGGTCCGGGAGCTCGAAGCTTGCGTTCGCGGGCAAGCCGCCGACGGTGATCCTGCTCGCGGGCCTGCAGGGCTCGGGCAAGACGACTGCCGCGGCCAAGCTGGCGCTGCTGCTGCGCAAGGAAGGCTCGTCGCCCGCGCTCGTCGCCGCCGACCTGCAGCGGCCGGCCGCCGTCACCCAGCTCGAGCAGCTCGGCCGCCAGATCCAGGTGCCCGTCTTCACGGCCTCGGACCCGGTCAAGGCCGCCGAGGAGGGGATCGAGCAGGCGAAGGCGCAGGGCAAGGACGTTGTCATCATCGACACGGCCGGCCGGCTCCAGATCGACGAGCCGCTGATGGAGGAGCTCGCGGCCGTCCGCAAGGTGGCGAAGCCGCACAACGTCCTGCTCGTCCTCGACGCGATGACGGGCCAGGAGGCGGTCGCGGTGGCGGAGGCGTTCCAGGAACGGGTCGCGTTCGACGGCGTCGTTCTGACGAAGCTGGACGGCGACGCCCGCGGAGGCGCTGCGCTCTCCGTCAAGGCCGTCACAGGGAAGCCGATCAAGCTGGCATCGGTCGGCGAGAAGGTCGACCAGCTCGAGTACTTCCATCCCGATCGCATGGCCTCCCGGATCCTGGGCATGGGCGACGTGCTCAGCCTGATCGAGAAGGCCGAGGATGCGATCGAGGAGGACGAGCAGGAGGCGATGGAGGCCCGCATCCGCTCGGGCCAATTCACCTTCGACGACTTCCTGTCGGCGCAGAAGATGCTGAAGAAGATGGGCCCGCTCCAGGGCGTGCTCAAGCTGATCCCGGGCATGGGCAGCCAGCTGAAGGACATCGACGTCGACGAGCGCCAGCTGGCGCGGGTGGAGGCGATCGTGCTCTCGATGACGCCGCAGGAACGCCGCATGCCGCACCTGATCAACGGGTCACGGCGGCAGCGGATCGCTCGCGGCAGCGGCACGACGGTCCAGCAGGTGAACCAGCTGATGTCCGCCCGCAAGCAGATGGAAAAGATGATGAAGCAGATGGGGAAGGGCAAGATGCCGAAGCTCCCGCCCCAGATCGCACAACAGGGAAGAAGGTGACATGGCAGTACGGATGAGGCTCACGCGTGTGGGCTCGAAGAAGAACCCGATCTACCGCGTCGTCGTGGCGGATTCGCGCTCGCCGCGCGACGGCAAGTTCATCGAGATCGTCGGCCGCTACAACCCGCAGCACGACCCGTCGCTGATCGAGTTCGACGAAGACAAGGTCAAGGATTGGCTCGGGAAGGGCGCGACGCCCAGCGAGACCGTTCAGCGGCTGCTGAAGGCGAAGAACCTCGTTGGCTGAGCTCGTCGCGTATCTCGCCCGCCAGTTGGTGGACGACCCCGATGCAGTTCGGGTCGAGGAGGAGGAGCGCGAGGGCGCAACCGTCTTCCTCCTGCACGTGGCCCCGGACGACATCGGCAAGGTGATCGGGCGCCAGGGTCGCGTGGCCCGGGCGCTCCGCGCGATCGTGCGGGCAGGCGCGGCACGGCAGCGCCAGCGCATGCTGCTCGAGATTGCCGGGTAGCGAGCAGGACCTCGTGACGGTCGGCAAGGTCGGCAGGCCGCACGGCCTCGGCGGCGCGTTCGTCGTCGAGCGGCCGAGCGAGGACGCGGCGCGCTTCGCCGTCGGCGCGAAGCTGCACGTGGACGGCGAGCCGGCCGCGGTCACCGAGTCGAAGCGCGGCGGCGGCGGTCGCGTCGTGATCAAGCTCGACCGCAAGGTCGGGCGCGGCTCCGTCCTCCAAGTGCCGAAAGGCGACCTGCCCCCGCCGGACCCGGACGGCTACTACGTCTTCCAGCTTGTCGGGCTGGAGGTGGTCGAGGAGGGAGGTCGAAGCCTCGGGCGCGTGGCCGACGTCGCCCACTACCCCGCGAACGACGTGCTCGAGCTCGAAGGCGGGACTGTGCTGCCGCTCGTCGGCGAGTGCATTCGCGAAATCGACACCGAGGGCGGGCGCATCGTCGTCGCGCCCGGCTTCACCGAGTAACCGTGCAGATCGACGTCTTCACACTGGTTCCGCACGCGTTTGCCTGGATGACCGAGCAGCGCCCGCTCGCGGCCGTCCTCGGCACCGAGCTCGACCTGCGGCTGCTCAACTACCGCGACTCGACGCCGTTGCGCGCAGGGCAGGTCGACGACGAGCCGTACGGCGGCGGGGCCGGCATGGTGCTCCGCGTGGACACGGTCGCGGCCGCTTTGGATGCGACGTACGGCGGCGTTCCCGAGCAGCGCGTGATCGCGCTGACCCCCACGGGCCGCGCGCTGACGCAGGACGTCGTCGAGGACCTCGCGACCGAGGAACGGCTGACGATTCTGTCCGCGCGCTTCGAGGGCTTCGACGAGCGCATCGTCCAGCACCTGGCCTCGGATGCGATCTCGATCGGTCCGTACGTCCTCTCGGGCGGCGAGCTGCCGGCGATGGTGCTGCTCGACGCCGTCGCCAGGCGGCTGCCCGGAGCGCTCGGCAGCGAGGAGTCGGGCCTGATCGAGAGTTTCTCCCGCGAGCTCGACGGTGGTCTTGAGTACCCTCAGTACACGAGGCCGGCCGAGTTCCGTGGATGGAGCGTTCCGGACGTCCTCCTTTCCGGGGATCACAGGAGGATCGAGGAGTGGCGCAGGGAGCAGAGCAGGCTGCGGAGCGTCGGGTGAGAAACCCCGTCGACCGCCTCACCGGCCGGCTTCCGCGTGCCTGGAGGATCACGATCGACTGGGTCGTGACGATCGTCGGCGCGATCGCGATTGTGCTCGCGATCAAGGCCTGGGTCGTGAATCCGTACCGGATCCCGTCCTCGTCGATGGAGCCGACGCTGCACTGCGCGCGGCCGGGTACGGGCTGCGTGGCGCGCTTCTCAGACCGCGTGCTCGCGAACCGCTTCATCTACCACTTCAAGGATCCGGCGCGCGGGGACGTGATCGTCTTCGAGACCCCTGCGAAGGCGCGGCCGCAGTGCGGGGCGGGCGGCACGTTCGTGAAGCGGATCATCGGGCTCCCAGGCGAGATGTGGTCGATGCAGAACGGCTTCGTCTTCATCAACGGGAAGCGGCTCGACGAGCCGTACATCAAGCCGGACCGACGCGACCGGGAGAGCTATCCGCCCCAGAAGGTGCCGGCCGGCTCCTACTTCGTGATGGGCGACAACCGTGCGCAGTCGTGCGATTCGCGCCGCTGGGGGACGCTCCCGGGCGACAACCTGATCGGCAAGGTCTTCGCCGTCTACTGGCCGCCTAACCGAATCTCGTTGCGCTAGCATTCCGCCCCCGGCCCGACGGGCCTTTCTCTCATGCCGAGCCCCATCGAGCTCATCGAGCAGCGGCAGCTGCGCCCGGATCTTCCGCAGTTCAAGGCGGGCGACACCGTGCGCGTCCATTTCCGCGTGATCGAGGGCCAGCGCTCGCGGATCCAGGTCTTCGAGGGCATCGTGATCAAGCGCCAGGGCTCGGGCGTGCGCGAGACCTTCACCGTGCGCAAGCAGTCATTCGGCGTGGGCGTCGAGCGGACGTTTCCGATGCACTCACCGAAGATCGAGAAGATCGAGGTGATGGCGATCGGAGACGTGAACCGCGCCAAGCTCTACTACTTGCGGGAGAAAGTGGGCAAGAAGGCGCGCGTGCGGGAGAAGCAGCGCCGCTAGCGCGCTCGCGCGAGACGCTCCGGACGACCTTCGACGACGTCTCGGAGGCGTACGACCGGGCGCGGCCCACGTATCCAACCGAGCTCTTCGACGACCTGACGCACCTGGCGGGGTTGCGCGCCGGATCGCGCGTGCTCGAGATCGGTTGCGGAACCGGCCAGGGGACGGTGCCGCTGGCCGAGCGAGGCCTCGAGGTCACGTGCATCGAGCTCGGCGAGCGGCTCGCGGCCGTCGCGAGCAGGAAGCTGGCGACGTTTCCGGCCGTGACGGTCGTGAACGCGCCCTTCGAGACCTGGGAGCCGGACCGGGCAGAGTTCGACGCGGTCGCCGCGTTCACCGCCTTCCACTGGATCGACCCCGAGGTTCGCTTCGAGAAGTCGGCGCGGCTCCTCGGCTCCGACGGTTCGCTCGCCGTCGTGGCGACGGAGCACGTCTTGCCGGCTGACGGGGACACGTTCTTCGCGGAGGTGCAGCAGGACTACGTCGAGCTCCAAGCGACCGACGACTGGGCCGGCGGCCCGCCGCAGCCCCCGGAAGCGGTGCCCGACCTTGCCGGCGAGGTCGCCGCGAGCGGCCTGTTCGGCGACACGATCGTTCGCAGGTACGTGTGGGACGTCCAGTACACCGCCGACGAGTACGTGGCGGTCCTCGACACGTACTCGGGCCATCGTGCACTCGAGCCCGCGGTGCGCGCCGAGCTCTACGACCGCATTCGCCGCCGGATCGAGGACACCGTCCGGAAGACGTACCTGACGACGCTGAACGTCGCGCCCCGCCGCTGATTCTTTTCTCGCTCGTTGCGAAGTCGGCACGAACGCGCGCCGGCGCTCGGGCTATTCTCGCGCCGTGGCCCGGCCCGCGATTCACCGTCTGCTCCGCTACGACCGCAAGCTCGGCGCGCGCTTCGTAGCCGGAGCCGACGAGGCCGGTCGGGGCTCGCTCGCGGGGCCGCTGGTCGTGGCGGGCGTGCTGCTCGACTACGGGTGCCTGCGCGACCACAAGGTGCGGCCGCTTGCGCTGCTGAACGACTCCAAGCAAGTCTCGCCCGAGGACCGCGAGGAAGTGTTTCGCGCCGTCCTCTCGTGCGCCGAGCGCGTCTGCGTGAAGGTCTTCTCGGCCGCCGACATCGACCGCAACGGCCTGCACAAGTCCAACCTCGCGGGCCTGCGGGCGACGCTCTCTGCCCTCGCTCCACCGGCGGAGGCTTGTCTGGTGGACGGCTTCCGGCTCGGGCCCACGGCGCCCGAGCACCAGGCCGTCGTCGACGGCGATACGAAGAGCGCGGCGATCGCCGCAGCGTCGATCGTGGCTAAGGTCGTCCGGGACCGGACGATGCGGCGCATGGACGCCCTCTATCCGCAGTACGGCTTCTCGTCCCACGTCGGGTACATCACGCCCGGTCACTCGGCGATCGTGCGCGAGCGCGGCCCCTGCGAGATCCATCGGCAGTCGTTCGCGGCCAGGTGCTACGAGGGTGCCGAGGCGTGGGTCGGGGCATAGCGCCGAGCGGCGCGCGCTCTGGCACTACCGGCTGAGGGGCTATCGCATCCTGGCCCTCAACGCCTGGGCCGGCGGCAACGAGCTCGACCTCGTCGTGCGGCGCGGCGGCCGGCTGGCGTTCGTCGAGGTGAAGGCGAAGGCGTCCGATCTGGGCGACCCGCTCGAGATGGTTGGCCCGGAGAAGCAGCGCCGGCTCAGACAGGCGGCGACGGCGTGGCTCGGCGCGAATCCGGCTCTCGCCGGCCTGGAGGTCTCCTTCGAGGTGCTGGCGGTGCGACCCGACGGCGTCGAGCGCGTGGCGGAGGCGTTCTAGCCGTGCTTCGACTAGGCGGCTCCAGCCGAGCGCGGTAGGTTGGGACGGCCGATGCAGCGCCGCCAGGACGAACGCAGAAGTCGCGGCAGGCCGCCCAGCGAGGCGGCGGAGAGGCGGGTTGTCGAGGACTCGCGCATCGATCGGATCCTCGACTTGCAGAGCTCGGCCGGCAACGCCGCGGTCGCGTCCGTCCTCCAACGGCAGCCGCGAGGTGCCGCCACGACGCAGGCACGGCGCACGTACGACCGCGGTTCCGCCGCGTACGACACCGGCCACTATCGCCGAGCTTTGCGGCTGTGGGAGCGGCTGACGACGTCCCCGGCGACGACGCCCGAGATCATGCCCGACCTCGTCTGGAACCTCGCGGTGACGCATGCCCGCCTCGGCCAGGTGGGCGACGCGATGACCGCAGCGATGACGTACGGCCAGTACCGGCCGCAGGAGCAGCCCCGGCTCCTGCAGCTGATCGAGCAGATCCAGCGCGACCAAGCGCACGCCGAGTACGACCGGGCCACCACCGCTTACGACCAGGGGCACTACCGACGGGCGCTGCGCGTCTTCGAGCGCCTGACGTCCTCGCCGGCGACGACGCCCGAGATCATGCCCGAGCTCGTCTGGAACATCGCCGCGACGAAGGCCCGCCTCGGCGACCTCGACGGTGCGATGACGGCGGCGATGACCTACGGTCAGTACCGGCCGCACGAACTGGCGGGCCTGCTGGCGCTGATCGACCGCGTCGGGCACGAGCGCGCGACCGACGCTGCGCGGCGGCTCTACTCCCTCGGCGAAGCGGCTTACGAGCGCGGGAACTACCGCCGCGCGCTCCGGCTGTGGGAGCAGCTGACCGAGTCGCCGGCGACCTCGCGCGAGATCATGCCGGAGCTCGTCTGGAACATCGCGCTGTCGAAGGCGCGGCTCGGAGACATCGACGGCGCGATGACGGCGGCGATGACCTACGGCCAGTACCGCCCCGCCGAGCAGCAGCAGCTGATCGACAGGATCCAGCAGGTCCGCGCCCGGCGTTGAGGCGAGGAGCCGCAGGCCCGCCGTCGAAGTCGGCATGGTCGTGGCCCGGACTCAGGACGCCCTGTACAGCGAGATCGACCTCGAGCTCTCCTGGTCGGAGCGGGAGCTGCCGGAGCGCGAGCGGACGAAGCACGTCCACCGGCTCCATCCCTACCTCGGCAAGTTCATCCCGCAGCTCGTCGAGGCGCTGCTCGCCCGCCACCTGCCGACCGGCGGCCGCGTGCTCGACCCGTTTGCCGGCTCGGGCACCACGCTCGTCCAGGGCCTGGAGAGCGGCTTCGACGCGACCGGCGCCGACGTCGCCGCGTTCAACTGCCTCCTCATGCGCGTCAAGACACGCTCCTACAACCTGTTCGTGCTCGAGCGCGAGATTCGCGACGCGCTCACGCGTCTCGAGAACGGGGACGGCGAGGCCGGCACCGCGACGCCCTACGCAGGCGTGTGGTTCTCGCCCCAGGCACTCGAGGACCTCCTGCGCTTCCGTTCGCTCGTGGACGGCTACGAGCACGCGGACGTGCTCCGTGTCGTGCTGGCCCGAGCCGCTCGCTCTGCCCGGTTGACGCCGCACTTCGACCTCGACTTCCCGCGCACGCCGCAGCGCGAGGAGTACTGGTGCCACAAGCACCGGCGCGTCTGCCGTCCGATCGACCGGGCGGCCCATTTCGTCCGTCGCTACGGGCTCGACACGGTGCGGCGGATCAAGGAGTTTGCGCGCGTGCGTGCGCGTGGCGCCGAGGCGCACGTCCTCCACGGCGACTCCCGCGAGCTCGCCTTCGGCGGCCCCTTCGACGGCGTCATCACGTCCCCGCCCTACCCGGGGTTGATCGACTACCACGGCCAGCATCGCTACGCCTACGAGCTCTTGGACCTCGACGAGCTGCACGAGCTCGAGCTCGGCAGCGCGGGGCGCGGCACGAGCGCGTCGGCGCTGACGGCGTACTCGGACGGCATTGCGGCCACCTTCGCAAACGCGGCAGCTTCGCTCCGGCCAGGCGCGCCGATCGTGATCGTGATCAACGATCGGCGCGACCTCTATCCGGCGATCCTCGAGCAGGCCGACCTGCGGCTCGAGACCCGCTATCGACGGCACGTGAACCGGCGCACGGGCCGTCGGGCGGGCGAGTACTTCGAGGACGTCCTGGTCGCGCGGCCGACCCGGGCTTAGCCGAGCTGCCAGACGTTCCGACGGAGCAGCGGCACGACGGTGCCGTCCTTCCGGATGCCGTCGACGTCCACCTCGGGGCCGCCGATCATGAAGTCGGTGTGGACGCCGGACTGGTTGATGCCCAGCGCCAGCTGTTCGTCAGGTGGCAGCGCCGCGGCCTCCTCGGCCAACGCGCCCGCGGACTGGCCGTAGGCGATGTGGCAGGCGGCGTTCTCGTCGAACAGGGTGTTGAAGAACGTCAGGCCCGTCTTTGCGACTCGCGACCCCGCGTCCACGAGCGCGAGCTCCCCGAGCCGTGCCGCTCCCTCGTCGATCGCGACCTGCTCGCGCACGACCTCCGCACCGGAGTCGGCGTTCACCTCCACGATCACGCCGTCACGGAACCGCACCTCGAGGCCCTCGACCACGATGCCGTTCAGGGGCAGCGGCTTGGTGGCCCGCACGATGCCGTCGGCGCGGTTCCGGTCCGGTGTGACGAAGACCTCCTCCGTCGGCATGTTCGCCACGAAGGAGCGATCGCCGACGTAGTCGCGCCCGCTCTGCCAGGACGACTGGGGTAGGAGCCCGATCGTGACGTCGGTGCCGCCTCCGTGGAGCCGCACGGCGTCGAGGGCGAGCTCGTTGAGCGCTCGCGCACATGCCTCGAGCTGCTCGACGTGGGCCTGCCACGCCGCGGCGGGATCAGCCTCGTCCAGGCGAACGGTGGTCGAGATCGCCTGCCAGAGGCGCTCGACGTCCGGACTGCCGAGAGCGCGCTCGGCCCAGCCTTCGGTCGGATAGCTCGCGATCGTCCAGCGCACGCGGTTGCTGAGCGCCACGCGAATGCGCTCCGCGGTCAGATCCCGGGCGCGGGGGATGGCGACGCGACGCGGGTCGAGGTGGTCGAACAGGCGCGGCGCGGGGTCGCCGCTGAACGAGACGAGGGCGCCACCGCGATCCTCGATCGCCGTTGCCCGCTGCACGAGCCACGGCGCGCTGCGCTCGAGCTCTTCCTCCGGCGCCAGCTCGACCATCGCCGCGTCGACGAACTTGTCCACGTACACCACGTCGACGCGGCGCGCTCCGGCCTCGTACCCGGCCCGGGCGACTGCCCGGGCAAGGGGGGCGTGCTCGACGAACGCATCGACGAACAGCTCCTGCCCCTCCTCGAGGTTGACGCCGACGCGCACGAGTAGCTCGGCGTAGCGGTCGAGTTCGGCTGCGGTCATATAGAGACGTCTATCAGAGTTGGCCGAGGGGGTCTAGAGCGAGGTAGCCCGCGTCCAGGTCCATCGTTCGGCCGCTCCGCAGGTGACACCGCAGGTGCTCGAGCGTACCGAGTAGGCGCTCTGGAGGGGCGACTCTGCCGTCAGACCCCTCGAAAGGATGCGATAGGAGCCCGCGCCACGACGCGACGCACCTAGGGGCGCGCTCGCCGCTTAGCGTCGTGGCGCAGGCTCTCCGATCGAGTATGCACCCTTCGCCACGAAAACGGAAGTCACAGTTTCGACCCATTTTCGTGCGGAAGTCGTGACGATTTCGCGGCTAGCGTCGAGCGTGTGCTCGCACGCACCGTCACCCATGCGCTCGTCGGCCTCGACTCTCGTCGCGTCGAGGTCGAAGCCCACCTTCAGGGTGGCGTGCCGGGTTTCGCGATCGTCGGACTCGCCGACCGTGCCTGCCAGGAGGCAAAGGAGCGAGTCAAGAGTGGGATCATCTCCGCGGAGCTCGAGTGGCCGGGCGGCCGGCGCCGGATCACGGTCAACCTCGCACCGGCTGCGCTCCGCAAGGAGGGCTCGGGATTCGACCTGCCGATCGCGCTCGCGGTACTCGCGGCCTCGCACCAGATCCCCATCCCGAAGCTCGAGGAGCACGCGTCGATCGGGGAGCTCGCGCTCGACGGCCGCATCCGGCCGGTCGGCGGCGTCCTCGTCGCGGCCGAAGGCGCCGCCCGCGCCGGGCTCGACCGGATCCTCTGCGCGGCCGAGACCGCGCCCGAGGCGGCGCTGGCAGGCATCGATCCCGTCCCGATCCGCCACCTCGCCGACGCCGTCGCGTATCTGCGCGGAGAGCTCGAGCCACCGCGCGTCGTCGTGCCGAACGAACGGCCGCCACCGCCTCAGCCGGATCTCGCGGACGTGCGCGGGCAGGAGCGGGCGAGACGCGCGCTCGAGCTGGCCGCGGCCGGCGCGCACAACCTGTTGCTCGCCGGGCCGCCGGGGACGGGCAAGACGATGCTGGCCCGTCGTCTGCCGGGGATCCTGCCCCCGCTCACCGACGAGGAGACGCTCGAGGTCACGCGGATCCACTCCGTCGCAGGGCTCCTACCGCCGGAGCATCCCCTCGTAACCGTGCGCCCGTTCCGCGCGCCGCACCACAGCGCCTCGATGGCCGCGATCGTCGGCGGCGGCTCCGGCCCGCGTCCCGGCGAGGCGACCCTGGCCCACTGCGGTGTGTTGTTCCTGGACGAGCTCGTCGAGTTCGTGCGACCCGCCCTCGAGGCGCTCCGACAGCCGCTCGAGGACGGCGCCGTCAGCGTGGCCCGAGCCGAGGGGCGCGCGCTCTTTCCGGCGCGCTTCCAGCTCGTCGCCACGATGAACCTCTGCCCGTGTGGCGCTAGGGGAGATCCCTCGGCGGAGTGCTCGTGCTCGCCGCAACGGCTTGCCTCGTTCCGCGACAAGCTGTCCCGCGCGCTCCTCGACCGCTTCGACCTGGTCATCGCCGTGCCGCGGGCACGCGCCTCCGAGCTGGCCGGCGAGCCGGGCGAGGCCTCCGCGGCGGTGCAGGAACGTGTGCTGGCCGCCCGCTCGCGACTCGACGATGCCGCGCCGATCTCCCGTTCGCCGGACGCCTCCGAGCTGCTCGACCGCGCCGTCGAGCGCTTGCCGTTGTCCGGTCGGGGCCGAGCCCGAGTCGCCCGAGTTGCCCGCACGGTCGCGGCGCTCGCCGGCGCGGATGCCGTCGGCGCCGAGCACATGGCCGAGGCGCTCGCCTATCGCGCGCCCAGAGAGCTGTCGGCGGCATGAACGACCTCGCTCTGGCTGCGTTCGCGGCCGAGACCGGCGCCCACCTCGTCCGCCCACCGCGCTCCGATGCGCGCTGGCGGGCGTTCCTCCGCGGCTTCGACGCCGCGGCGTTTTGCGCCTTCCTAGGGGAGCGCGGACTGAGGTGGCTCGGGCGCTCGGAGCCGGGCTTTCCACCGCTGCTCGGGGCGATCCACGACCCGCCGCCCGGGCTCTTTCTGCGTGGTTCCGGCGGGGAGGAGCTGCTCGGGCGTACGGCGGTCGCGATCGTCGGTGCCCGGTCGTGCTCGCCGTACGGCTCCCAGGTCGCCCGAAGCTGCGGCCGGGAGCTCGCGTCCGCGGGCCTGGTCGTCGTCAGCGGTCTGGCGCGCGGCGTCGATGGCGAAGCGCACCGCGGAGCGCTCGAGGCCGGAGGCATCACGCTGGCGGTGCTGGGCTGCGGCGTCGACCGCGACTATCCGGCTTCGCACCGAGAGCTCGCAGCGCGCCTCTGCGAGCGGGGGCTGATCGTGTCCGAGTACGGTCCGGGCGTCGAGCCGGCGCCGTGGCGGTTCCCCGCCCGCAACCGCATCGTCGCAGGCCTCGCGCGGGCAACGGTCGTCGTCGAGGCGCGCGAGCGCAGCGGCGCCCTGATCACCGCCGACTTCGCGCTCGAGCAGGGCCGCGACGTCTTCGCGGTCCCGGGTGAGATCACCTCCGGGCTGTCGGCGGGCACGAACGCCCTCCTCGGCCTCGGCGCGGCGCCGTACACGTCGCCCGACGACGTGCTCGAGGCGCTCGGAATCGAGCGCGAGCCGCCGCCCGCGCTGGAGCTGAGCCCGAACGGGCACATCGTCCTCGCGGCGCTGCGTGAGTTCGCCGCCGGCGCGGACGAGCTCCAGCGCTCGACGGGCCTCCAGTCGGCGGCGCTGGCGGCCGCGCTGACCGAGCTCGAGCTCGTCGGGGCGGTCACACAGGAAGGAGGCGTCTACCGTGCCGCGGGCTAGAGTCGCGGCGTGCCGCCGTCCTACTGGCTCGAGGATCCGGTCGAGCCGCTCCCGCGGCCCGCCTGGCAGGGACGTGCAGACGTCATCGTTATCGGAGGCGGCATCACCGGCTGCTCGTGTGCCTTCACACTCGCGGAGGCCGGGGTCCGCGTTCGCCTGCACGAGGCCCGCGAGGTCGCGACGGGCGCCAGCGGACGCAACGGCGGCTTCGCACTGCGAGGCGGCGCACCGCCCTACGACCTGGCCCGCGAGCGCCTCGGTACGGACGCCGCAGCCGATCTCTGGCGGCTGACCGAGCGCTACCTCGACCGGCTCGAGAGCCTCGCCGGCGATGCGTTTCGCCGGGTCGGGAGCCTGCGTCTGGCCGCCGACGAGGCCGAACGCGAGGCTCTGCAGTCCGAGTACGAGGCCCTGCGAGAGGACGGCTTCGCGGTCGAGTGGCGAGACGACACGCTCGGCGGCCGCTACCACGGCGCGATCCTCCATCCGGACGACGGGGCGCTCCAGCCTGCGCGCTGGGTGCGTCGGCTCGGGCGCCTGGCCGCCGAAGCGGGCGCGGACGTGCGCGAGCACGCGCACACGGACTCGCTCGACGCACTCGACGCCGATCACGTCGTCGTCGCGACCGACGGCTACGGCGAAGGGCTCGTCCCCGAGCTCGACGGCGCGGTCGTCCCCACGCGCGGCCAGGTCGTCGTGACCGAACCGCTCGAGCGGCTGCTGTACGACCGCCCGCACTACGCGCGCCACGGCTTCGACTACTGGCACCAGACGCCTGACCGGCGGCTCGTCGTCGGCGGTCGGCGCGATGCCGCGCTGGAGCTCGAAACGACCGCCCAGGAGGCGACGACGGACGTCATCCAACGCGAGCTCGACGCCTTCGCGGCCGGCCTCGCCGGCGAGCCCGTTCGGGTCAGCCACCGCTGGGCCGGAATCTGGGGAACGACCGTGGATGCGCTCCCGCTCGTCGGGCCACTCCCGGGCCGACGAAACGCCTGGGCCGCGCTCGGCTACTCCGGCCACGGCAACGTGCTCGGCCTCGCGGCCGGCGACCTCGTCGCGCGTGCGATCCTCGGTGAGCCCCTACCGGAGCTGGAAGTGCTCGACCCTGCTCGTGCGCTGGCGGGCACGTCCGGGTAACCGATCCCGTCTGAGCGGAAGGAGCTAGAGCTCGATCGTCGGCAGGTCGAGTTTCTCGGCGTGCTCGATCGCGGCCAGAGCGATCGCGAGGTCCTGGATCGCGAGCCCGGTGGAGTCGAAGATCGTGCTCTCGTCCGGCGACTGCCGGCCCGCGGCGAGGCCCGCGAGGACGTCGCCCAGCTGAGTCACGTCCTCGCGCGTCAGCCTGCCGGCCTCGACCGCGTGTGCGAGTTCGCCGTTGTGGCTGGCTTGTTCCCAGTCGTCGGCGAACACCCGTGCGCGGACGAGCTCCTCGACGGCGATCTCGGCCTTGCCGGGGCCGTCGGCGCCCATCAGGCTGACGTGCTGGCCGGGACGCAACGAACCGGGCCCGTAGACGACTTCGTGCCCCGGCGTCACGGTGGCGACCAGGTCGGTGCCGAGAGCGTCGTCGCGGCTCCGGGCGACGCTCGCGCCGAGCTCCTCCGCTGCCTCGCGGGCGCGGGCAGCGTCCACGTCCCAGAGCAAGGTCTCGTGGCCGCGGGCGACGAACGTCCTCGCCGTCGCCCGGCCGTTGACGCCGGCGCCGATCACCGCCGCGAACCTCGACCCCGACCGGCCGAGCGTCTCGGCGGCGAGCACCGCAGCAGCGCCGGTGCGCAACGCCGTCACCGACCCCGCGTCCAGCGCCGCCTTCAGCATCCCGTTGGACGCATCCGAGAGCAACACGACGCCTGTCACGGTCGGCAGGCCTGCAGCGGGATTGCCCGGGAAGGAGGTGACCCACTTCAGCAGGGCGTGACCGGCTCCGAGCGCCGGCATCGCCCGGAAGTCGCCGGCGGGATAAGCGGGCACGTAGACCTTCGGCGGCATCGTCCACTCGCCGCGCGCGTACGCCACGAAGGCGTCGCGGACCGCTTCGAGTGCAGCCTCGGGCGACACGGCCGCCTCCACGTGGCGCGCGGCAAAGAACGGCACGGAGGCCACTAGACGTCCTTGATCGAGGCGACCAGGCCCTCGAGCGCACGCTTCGCGTCGGCGAAGAGCATCGCCGTCTTCTCCTCGTAGAAGAGCGGGTTGTCGATGCCGGCGAAGCCCGGGCTCATCGACCGCTTCACCACCACCACGGTGCCCGCCCGGTCGACCTCGATGATCGGCATGCCGTAGATCGGGCTCCCCGGATCGCTCTTCGCGGCCGGGTTGACGACGTCGTTGGCGCCGAGGATCACGACGACGTCGGTCTGCGGCAGCTCGGGATTGATCCGCTCCATCTCGTAGAGCTGGTCGTAGGGCACGTTCGCCTCGGCGAGCAGGACGTTCATGTGACCGGGCATGCGCCCCGCGACGGGGTGGATGCCGTACTTGACGTCGACGCCGCGCTCCTCGAGCAGGTCGGCGAGGGCCCGGACGTCGTGCTGCGCCTGGGCAACCGCGAGGCCGTATCCGGGCACGAACACGACGCGGCGCGCGTAGGCGAGCATCACGGCGACGTCCTCGGCCGTGGTGGAGCGCACCGAGCGCCCGTCGGCCGCGTCCGTGGCCGGGGCCGTGACGACCTGGCCGAACGCGCCGAACAGGACGTTGGCGATCGAGCGGTTCATCGCCTTGCCCATCATCAGCGTCAGCAGCGTTCCCGAGGCGCCGACGAGCATCCCGCTCACGATCAGCACGTTCAGGTGCAGCACGAAGCCGGTCGCGGCGGCCGCGAGGCCCGTGAAGGCGTTCAGCAGCGAGATCACGACGGGCATGTCCGCGCCGCCGATCGGCAGGACGAACAGGACGCCGAAGACGAGCGCTCCAGCCAGCAGCAGCGCCAGGAGCCACTGTTGCTGCGGGCCGACCAGGATCGATGCGCCCAGCCCGACTAACGCGAGCATCAGGACGCCGTTGACCACCTTCTGCCCCGGGTAGACGATCGGCTGGCCGCTGACGAGGTCCTGCAGCTTCGCGAACGCGACGAGACTGCCGGCGAACGACACCGAGCCGATCAGCGCCGAGAGCAGGATCGCGATCGTCTCGTCGACACCGATCCGGCCGGCCAGGGGAGAGAGGTTGTGAAACTCGGCGAGTG
The DNA here is from genome assembly GCA_963738205.1 of uncultured Actinomycetes bacterium. Classification (GTDB taxonomy): domain Bacteria; phylum Actinomycetota; class Thermoleophilia; order Gaiellales; family Gaiellaceae; genus DATFQE01. The sequence goes on along the minus strand of CAVTVQ010000006.1, from coordinate 1,029,431 downwards.
CGATCAGCGCCGCCGCTCCGCCGCCGACGCCGTTGAACAGCGCCACCATCTGCGGCATTGCGGTCATCTTCACCCGGCGCGCACCCACCAGCCCGACGACGGCTCCGATCGCCATGGCCAACGCCATCAACCCGTAGCCCTCGAGGCCCTTGCGGGCGAGGGTGACGACGATCGCCAGGGCCATTCCACCTGCGCCGAGCCAGTTGCCGAGCCGCGCCCGCCGCGGGGACGACAGGAACTTCAGCGCGAGGATGAACGTCACGATCGTGACGAGGTAGAGGAGGTTACTGAGGTTCTCGCCCACGCTCTCCTCGGCCTTTGAACATCTCCAGCATGCGGTCGGTTACGACGAAACCGCCGACCACGTTGGCGGTCGCGAGCGCGACCGCGAAGAAGCCGACCACGCGCGTGAACGTGTCCGCGTCTGGTCGGCCGGCGACGACGATCGCGCCCACGATCACGATCCCGTGGATCGCGTTCGTCCCCGACATCAGCGGGGTGTGCAGCATCGTCGGCACCTTCGAGATCACCTCGAAGCCGAGGAAGATCGCGAGCACCAGGACGGTCAGCTCGGCGATGAACTGCGCGTTCTCTATGCGGGCACCTCGTCGCGCCGGGTGACGCACGCGCCGGCGGTGATCTCGTCGTCGAAGTCGAGCCTGAGCTCGCCCTCGGGCGCCAGGTGCAGGAGCAGGGTGGTGACGTTCCGCGAGTAGAGCTGGCTTGCGTGCTGGGCCATGCTGCTCGGCAGATCGGTGAGGCCGACGATCGTGACGCCCTCGCGCACGACCACCTCGCCGGGCTCGGTCAGCTCGCAGTTGCCGCCCGCCTCGGCGGCCAGGTCGACGATCACGGAGCCCTGGCGCATCGCGGCCACCGCAGCTGCCGGAATCAGGCGCGGCGCCGGCCTGCCCGGAATCAGGGCGGTCGTGATCACGACGTCGAACTCGGGTAGGCGCACCTCCAGCGCCTCCTGCTGCGCGCGCTGCGCCTGCTCCGAGAGCTCCCGCGCGTACCCGCCCTCGGTCTCTTCGCCGGTGACGTCGAGGTCGAGGAAGGTCGCGCCGAGGCTCTCGACCTGCTCCCGTACGACCGGACGGACGTCGAAACCGGCGACAACGGCCCCGAGCCGCCTCGCCGTCGCGATCGCCTGCAGGCCCGCGACCCCTGCGCCGACCACCAGCACCTTCGCGGGCGCGACCGTGCCTGCCGCCGTCATCAGCAGCGGGAAGAACTTGGGCAGCCGTTCGGCGGCGATCACTGCCGCCTTGTACCCGGACACCGTGGCCTGCGAGGACAGGGCGTCCATCGACTGCGCGCGCGTGATCCGCGGGATCGACTCCATGGCGAAGGCGACGACGCCGCGCCCGGCGAGCCGTGCGATCCCTTCGCTGTCGGTCAGCGGCTCGAGGAAGCCGACGAGCACCGTCCCGTCGGTCAGCTGCGCGACCTCCTCGGCGCTCGGCTTACGGACCCGCGCGACCAGCTCCGCGCCGCCGACGGCATCGTCCGCGACCGCGGCGCCGGCCTCGCGGTAGGTGTCGTCGGAGAACCCGGCCGCGGCCCCGGCGCCGGCCTGAACCGTCACGTCCATGCCCGCCGCCGCTAGCCGCGCAATCGACTCCGGCACGAGCGCCACGCGCCGCTCGCCCGGCGCCGTCTCCTTCGGGACGCCGACCCTCATGCTCCGCCAACTCTAAGCGGCAGGGATGGACGGCCGAAGGTCGAACCTGGCGGTCCGTGCCGCTGCTCGACACGTTGACGCAGGCGCTCGCCGCCCGTGACCCGGACGCGTCCGGGCACGCTGCCCGCGTGGCCACGCTGGCGGAGGTCGTCGCGCGTCGGCTCGGCTGGAAGCACACGTCGCTCGAGCCGCTCAGGCTGGGTGGAGTCCTGCACGACCTCGGCAAGCTCGCGGTCCCGAAGCGGCTGCTGCTGAAGCGCTCGGCGCTGACGCCGGCCGAGCTGGCCCGCGTCCGCGAGCACCCGAGCGCGGGCGCCCGCCTGCTGGCGCCGATCATGCCGGTGCGGCCGGTACTGCCCTTTGTGCTCTTCCATCACGAGCGCTGGGACGGCGACGGCTATCCCACGGGCCGGTCCGGCGTGGAGATCCCGATCGGCGCGCGTGTCCTCGCCGTCGTGGACGCCTTCGACGCGATGACGTCCGACCGTCCGTATCGCCGCGCGCTGCCTGTCGAAGCAGCCATCGAGGAGGTCGACCGCTGCGCGGGCGGTCAGTTCGATCCCGTCGTGGCCAGGGTCTTCGTCGGCGCCTGGATGGAAGGCGAGATCCGCGTCTTCGAGCGTCGCGGTGGCCTAGGCGAACGTCCGGGCCCGCCGCGGGCGCACGTGCACGCGTGATCCGGGCACGAGGCGGAGTTCCTCGCACTGCTCCTGCGTCATCTGCGCCCACAGCTCCTCGCCGTCGTCGAGCGCGAGCTCGATGCGGGCCTCGAAGCCGAGGTGGATGACGCGCTCGACGCGGGCCGGCCTGGTCGTGCCGTTGCTCTCGCGAGTGAGCTCGAGGTCGTGCGGGCGGATCCAGTCGTCGTCGAGCCGGTTGACCGGGCCGACGAAGCTCATGACGAACTCGTTCGCCGGCTCGTCGTAGAGCTCCCGGGCGCCGGCGGTCTGCTCGACGCGCCCGTGGTTCATCACGACGATCTGGTCGGCGACCTCCATCGCCTCCTCCTGGTCGTGCGTCACGAACACGGTCGTGACGTGCACCTCGTCGTGGAGGTGCCGCAGCCAGGCGCGCAGCTCCTTGCGTACGCGGGCGTCGAGGGCGCCGAACGGCTCGTCGAGCAGCAGCACCTTCGGCTCGACGGCGAGCGCGCGGGCGAGTGCCATGCGCTGGCGCTGACCGCCCGAGAGCTGGGCCGGGTAGCGGTGCGCGAAGCCGTTCAGCTGGACGAGGTCGAGCAGCTGCTGCACCCGCTCGCTGATCTCGGCCTTCGGCCGGCGGCGGATCTTGAGCCCGAACGCCACGTTGTTCCACACCGTCATGTGCTTGAAGGCCGCGTAGTGCTGGAAGACGAAGCCGACGCCGCGCTTCTGGGGCGCCACCCCCGTTGCCTCCTCGCCGGAGATCAGCACCTCGCCGGCGTCCGGCATCTCGAGCCCGGCCAGCACGCGGAGCAACGTCGACTTGCCGCTCCCGCTCGGCCCGAGCAGCGCCGTGAGCGAGCCGCCGGGAACCTGCACAGTGACGTCGTCGAGCGCGACGAAGTCTCCGAAGCGCTTGGTGACCCCTCTCGCCTCGATCGCCATCAGACGTTCTCCTCTCTTCGCTGGAACACGGTCAGCAACAGCAGGGTGGACATCGCCAGCAGCGCCAGCACGACCGAGGCTGCGTACGCACCGACGAGGTCGAACGCCTCGAAACGTTCGCCGACGTGGGTCGTGAGCGTCTCCGTGCGGCCTGCGATGCGGCCGGAGACGACGCTGACGGCGCCGAACTCACCGAGCGCGCGGGCGGTCGTCAGCACGACGCCGTAGGCGACGCCCCAGCGGATCGCGGGCAGCGTCACGCGCCAGAACGTCTGCCAGGAGGAGGCGCCGAGCGTGGAGGCCGCCTGCTCCTGCTCGTCGCCGATCTCGCGCAGCACGGGCACGACCTCGCGGACCACGAACGGCAGCGAGACGAAGATGGTCGCGAGGATCATCGACGGCAGCGCGAAGATCACCCGGTAGCCGTGGTCGAGCAGCCAGCCGCCGAACCACCCCTCGCGGCCGTAGAGGAGCAGCAGTGCCAGCCCGACGACGACGGGCGAGAGCGCCAGCGGCAGGTCGACTGCGCTGTTCACGAGGCCGTGGCCCCGGAACCGGCGACGCACGATCGCCAGCGCACAGAGGATCCCGAACACGGTGTTGGCGGGCACCGCGACGGCGGCGATCAGCAGCGTCAGCCAGAAGGCGTGCAGCGCCGCCGGCGTGGTGACGGCGTCCCACGCCGCCCCGAACCCGTCCCCGAAGGCGCGCTTGAACACGATCGCGAGCGGGATCAGCAGCAGCGCGCTCACGTACCCGACCGCGACGAAACGGAGGACGTACTTACCCATCGTGCCTCGTCGCCCAGCGCCTGATTCCGCCGATTCCCAGCAACGCCACGAAGGAGATCGCCAGCAGGACGACCGAGACGGCCGCCGCTCCCGTGACGTTGTCGCTCTCGATCTGGCCGAAGATGTAGACCGACGACACCTCGGTGTCGAACGGGATGTTCCCGGAGATCAGGACGACGGCACCGAACTCGCCGACCGCGCGGGCGAAGGCCAGCGCGACCCCCGAGAGGATCGCCGGGAACAGGTTCGGGAAGATGATCCGGGCGAAGACGGCGGCGCGCCCGGCGCCGAGTGAGGCGGCCGCCTCCTCCATCTCGCGGTCGAGCTCGATCAGCACCGGCTGCACGGTGCGGACGACGAACGGCAGCGTCACGAACAGCAGCGCCACGAGCACGGCAGCCCGCGTGTACGCGATGTTGACGCCGAGCGGGCCGCGCGGCCCGTAGAGGGCGAGCAACGTGAGGCCGGCGACGATCGTCGGCAGCGCGAACGGCAGGTCGATGACCGCGTTGAGCAGCGACTTACCCGGGAACGAGTCACGGACGAGCACCCAGGCGATCACCGTCCCGATCACCGCGTTGATCGCCACCACCGCGAGCGACAGCCCGAGCGTGACCTTGAGCGCCGCCACGGCCTGCGGGTTCGTCACCGCATTCCAGAACGTGTCCCAGCCGCCCTCGGTGGAGCGCCACGTGAGCGCCGCGAGCGGCAGCAGCACGATCAGGCTCAGGTAGGCCGTGGAGAGGCCGACGGACAGTCCACCGCCGCCGCGGCGGACTCGCGGTGCCGAGCGCGATGTCGAAGCCGCGACGCTCACTCGAGCGGCGCTCCGAGGTCGCGTTCGATGTCGGCCATGATCCCGTCGTCACGGTCGAAGAAGGTCTTCATCACCTGGTCCCAGCCGCCGAGGTCGGCGATCGTGAAGAGCGTCTTCGGCTTCGGGTACCGCTTCGCGTCGACGAGCTCAGGCAGGATCGAGCGGTAGCCCTTCTCGGCGAAGACCTCCTGCGCCCGCTCGGTGCGGGTGAAGTCGACGAAGGCCTGCGCCTCGTCGGGGTGCTTCGACTCGGTCACGACGGCGATCGGGTTCTCGATCAGGATCGTCTGATCGGGGATGACGTAGTCGAGCTCCTCGCCCTTCTGCTGCGCGGTGATCGCCTCGTTCTCGTAGGCGATCAGGACGTCGCCCTTGCCGCCGGCGAAGGTCTGGAGCGACTCGCGGGCGCTCTTGTCCTGGACCGGGACGTTGTGGAAGAGCTTGCGCAGGTACTCGACCGCCTCCTCCTTCGAGTGGCCTTGGCGGAGCTGCGCGCCGTAACCGGCCATGACGTTCCAGCGCGCCCCGCCCGAGGTGAACGGGTTCGGCGTGATCACCTCGACGTCGTCGCGGACGAGGTCGTTCCAGTCTTTGATCCCCTTTGGGTTGCCCTTGCGCACGGCGAGGACGACGACGGAGTTGCTGACCATGCCCTTGTGCTCGTCCTTCGCCCAGTCGGGAGAGACGAGGTCGGCCTCTACGAGCCGCGTGATGTCGGGCGCGAGCGAGAAGGCGACGACGTCGGCCGGGAGGCCCGACTCGACGGCGCGGCTCTGCTCCCCCGACGCCGCGTAGGACTGGTCGAACGAGACGCCGCCCCGGTCGCCCTTCGTGTACATCGGGATCAGCGTCTCGTAGACCTCGCGCGGCGTGGAGTACGCGACGAGTGTCAGCCGCGCAGACTCGCCCGGACCACCGCTGTCGGAGGTCGAGTCGCTGCCGCCACAGCCGGCGAGCAGCGCCGTCAGGACCAGCGCAAGATAGGAAGGGTTAATCCGAGGGATCGGGAACGTTTATACCTTCAGGCGGACGGCGTCAAACAGGATCCGTCAGCCCCCCGACTGATTTATCGTCCCTCCGGCGATGAAAGTCGTGGTGACCGGCGCAAGCGGGAAGGCGGGCCGAGCCGTGGTGGGCGGCCTGCTCGAGCGCGACCACGACGTCCTCGGCATCGATCTCGTGCCGCCGCGGGAGCCGCTCTCGTCCTTCCTGCGCGTCGACCTGACCGAGTTCGGCCAGACGGCCGAGTCTCTCGCCGGCGTCGATGCGGTCGTCCACCTCGCCGCGATACCGGCGAGCGGGATCGCGACCGAGGAGGCCACCTTCCGCACGAACATGCTGAGCACGTACAACGTCTTCGAGGCGGCGCGCCTCCTGGGTCTCGGCCGCATCGTCTGGGCGTCGAGCGAGACGATCCTCGGACTGCCGTTCGACCGCGAGCAGCCTGCGTACGCTCCGATCGACGAGGACCACCCGCCCTATCCGGAGTCGAGCTACGCGGCCGCGAAGCTCCTTTCCGAGGAGCTCGCCCGTCAGGTGAATCGCTGGACGGGCACGCCCTACGTGGGGCTGCGTTTCTCGAACATCATGGAGCCGGACGAGTACGAACGCTTCCCGTCGTTCTGGGGGGACGCGCGTCTACGCCGGTGGAACCTGTGGGGTTACGTCGATGCGCGCGACGTCGCTCTGAGCTGCGCGCTTGCTCTCGACCGCGATGTGACCGGCGCCGAGCATTTCATCATCGCCGCAGCGGACACGGTGATGAACCGGCCGAGCCGCGAGTTGATGGCGGAGGTGTATCCGGACGTCCCGTACCGGCCGACGGGTGGGGACTACGACTCGCTGCTCTCCAGCGAGAAGGCGCGGACGATGCTCGGGTACTCCCCGGGCTACTCCTGGCGCGACCACCTCGACGTGTCCTAGAGCGCCGACCAGACCTCGAGCTTCGAGCGCACGCGGCGGATCACCTCGTCGGTGAACTCGCTCGTGCCCGCGTGGCCGCCGAGGTCGGCGGTGCGCACGCCTTCGGCCACCGTCTCCAGCGCACCCTCCCGCAGCGCCCGCGCGGCCGCGTGGTACTCGTCGCCTGCGTGCGCGAGCAGCGAGGCGCCGGCCAGGATCATCGCGAGCGGGTTGGCAACGTCCTTGCCCAGCAGCGCGGGTGCGGTGCCGTGGGCCGCCTCGGCCATCACCGCCGTTGGCACGTAGTCGTCGTCGAAGGCGATCAGCAGCGACTCGGCGCCTGCGATCGAGCCGAACAGCGGCAGCACGAGGTCGGAAAGGATGTCGCCGTCGCGGTTCAGCGCGGGGATGACCAGCGGCGAGCCGCCGGAGTTCAGGACGAGCGCGAACGTCGCGTCGATCAGCTGCGGCCGGTAGGGCACGTCTGGATGGCGCGCGGCGGCCGCGTCCATCTCCTCCTTGAGCATGCCCTCGTAGGTCGGGCTGACCGTGTACTTGGGGCCGCCGAAGACCGTGGCGCTGCTCCGCTCGGCGAGCCGGAACGCGTACTCGGACACGGCGTGGCAGATGTCGCGCTCGATCCGCTCGGTGCGGTACGCGACCTCGGACTCGCCTTCGCCTTCGCGCCACTCCTTCGCGCCGTACGCGTCGCCGACCGCCATGCGGACGACGGAAATGGGCGCGTGCACTCCGGCCAGCGGCATCACGCCCGGGATCCGCCGGCCGGTCCGCACGATCACCTTGCCGTTGATCTCCTCGCGCAGGATCCGGTTCGGCGAGCCGACGTCGCCCCGTGTCTCCGGTGTGATGGTCGCGGCCTTCAGGCCGAGGCCGTGCTCGCGGATCGCCGCGGCCGCCTCGGACACGACCGCGTTCTTCGTCGCCCGACGGTTCTCGAGCGACAGGTCGTAGCGGTCGAGCTCGAGGTCGACGCCGATCACCTCCGGGTGGAGTGTCCGCAACGCCTCCTCTAGGAGTTCCTGGCCGGTCTCGTCTCCCTCGAGCACAGCGATCGTCTGGCTTGCCATGGCGGAGATTATCGCCATGGGCGTGCGGGGAGGATGCTCTTCGATGGCCATCAAGGGTGGTTGGAGGAGGGAAGGGCGACGTCGCTTCCGCTACGTCGACGCGCGTGGGAAGCGCATCAGCGATCCCGCGAAGATCGAGCGGATCGAGGCGCTCGCGATCCCTCCTGCCTGGCGCGACGTACGGATCTCGCCGCGCCCCGGCGCCCGCCTGCAGGCGACCGGAGTCGACGCCGCCGGGCGTCGGCAATACCTCTACCACCCGGAATTCCGAGCTCAGCAGGAGCAGGAGAAATACGACAGCCTGATCCGCTTCGCGGAGCGGTTGCCCGATCTACGCGCCTCGATGGCCGAGCACATGAAAGAGGACCCGCGGGACCGTGAACGGGTCAGTGCGGTCGCGGTTCGGCTGATGAATCTCGGTTGGTTCCGCGTCGGCTCGGAGCGCTACGCGCGCGAATCGCGCACCTATGGAATCACCACCCTGAACAAGACTCATCTGTCGGTACGCGGCAGCCGGATCACCTTCCGCTTTCGCGGCAAGCAGCGGATTTGGGTCCGCACCCAGATCGTCGACGCGGAGCTCGCCGAGGCGATCAAGGAACTGCTCGCGCTGAAGGGTGGACGGCGGCTCTTCAGGTACGAGTGGGAAGGCGACCTTTACAACCTGACGTCGAAGCGCGTGAACGACTACATCCAGATCTACCTGGGCGAGGAGTTCAGCGCGAAGGACTTTCGGACCTGGGGCGGCACGCTGCTGGCTGCGATTGCGTTCGCCGAGCGAGGGCTGCCGGCAGGGGAGAGGGAGCAGAAGCGCGCGGTGACCGCGGTGATGCGTCAGGTGGCGGAGCGGCTCGGCAACACGCCCGCCGTGACACGAGCGTCGTACGTCAGTCCGGCCGTCGTCGAGCAGTACCTGGACGGCCGAACCATCGACGATTTTCGTCCCCGCCATTTGCGTGTGATCGGCGCGCGCGATATCGGCCTCGACCGAGAAGAGCGAGCCTTGCTCGCGCTGCTCCGTTCGTGGCGAATTCGGCAGGCCCGCGCGGCGGCCTAGATATTCACCGCTCTTTGTGGTTAGGCTTGCGCAAAGCCGGCCGCTCACAGGAGGAACAGACTTGGCCCGTAAGACCGTGCTCGTGTGCGATAACTGCAACAAGGAAGTCGGCGAGGGCAAGGGCGCCACGCTACGCCTGACCTATTCGGACGCGCGCCGCGGAGCGAAACAGGCGGATCTCTGCGACAACTGCGCCGGCGAGATGCCCGGCCGCGCGACCGCGCGACGAGGGCGCCGGCCCAAGTCCGTCACCGCCTAGATCGGGGCGGGCTCGGGCCCGCCTTGAATCTTTCCCGCTCTTTCCGACTTTCGAGCAAGCGACGTCTGGACCCAGGTCTACGATGGGTCGGTTGGGGCTCACCCTCATCACCGGGCCTGCGAACGCAGGCAAGTTGCGGCGTCTACTCGATGCCTACGTCAAGGCGTTACCCGCGGAGCCGGTGCTCATCGTGCCGACACGGCCGGACGTCGACCTGGTCGAGCGCGAGCTCGTCGCCCGCTGCGGCGCCTTGCTCGGGGGTTTCGTCGGCACCTTCGACGACCTCTTCCGGCGCATTGGCACCGGTGATGAGACGGCGCGCACTGCCGCCACGGACGCGCAGACGCGGCTCGTGCTCGCACGAGCGGTCGGCTCGACGTCGCTCAACGGCCTGTCCGCTTCCGCGCGCTCGCGCGGCTTCGTCGACTCGCTGCGCGAGGCGATCCGCGATCTCGAGTCGGGCCTGCTCGAGCCGAGCGCGCTCCAGGGCGACCTCGACCGCCTCTACACGGCGTACCGCGCCGAGCTGGAGGGCCTTGGCCTGACGGATCGCGAGCTGGCCCGCACGCGGGCGGCAAACCGGCTCGGCACGGATCTCGCCGCGTGGAGCGGTGAGCCGGTGTTCGCCTACGGGTTCGAGGACCTGACGGCGGCGGAGTGGTCGCTGCTGGAGGCGCTCGCCGGACGCGCCGAGGTCACCGTGTCGCTGCCGTACGAGCCGGCGCGGCCGGCCTTCGCGTCGCTGCGCCGGACGATGGACGACCTGGCCGCCCTCGCCGGCGCTCGGATCGAGGAGCTACCGCCGCGGCACGCAGAGGTCGCGCATCCGGCGCTCGCCCACCTCGAGCGGACGCTGTTCGACGACGCACATCCGTCCGAGCAGCCATCGATCGAAGGCGCAGTCCGCTTCTTCGAGGGCGCCGGCGTGCGTGGTGCGCTCGAGCTCGTCGGCGAGGAGGTGCTCGAGCTCCTTCGCACCGGAACCGCGCCAGAGCAGATCGGCCTCGTCTGCCCGTCGCTCGAGCGCTGGCGCGCACCGGTCGAGACAGCGTTCGGCACACTCGGGATCCCCTACGCGCTCGAGGCACGCCTGCCGTTCGGCGCCACGTCGTACGGGCATGCGCTCCTCGCACTCCTGCGCTATGCCTGGCTCGGCGGCGACCGCCGCGGCGAGCTGTTCGCCTATCTGCGCTCGCCGTACTCCGGCGTGCCGCGCTACAACGTCGACTTCCTCGAGGGCCGCCTCCGCGGTCGGGCGATCTCGGCCCGTGCACGCGTCGAGGAGACGGTGGAGGAGCTGCGCCCCGGCGCGCTCGAGCAGGTCGACCGCCTGCGCGTCGACGGCCCGTTCCTGCCGGTCGTCCACGAGCTGGCGACCGGGATGCTGCGTGCCTCGCACGGCCTCGACTCGCCGCCGGTCGGCGAGGCCGCCCGCCTCGACCTGCGCGCCCACGAAGCGTGCGCCCGACTGCTCGACGAGCTGGCCGGCTGGGAGCGCCTCACGGGCGACCTGCTCGCGCGCGAGGACCTCGTCGCGGCACTCGAGCAGGCCGACGTCCGCGGCGCGTCGCCGGGCGAGCCCGGCTGCGTGGCCCTGGTCGACCTGCTGCGGGCGCGAACGCGTCGCTTCGAAGCCGTCTTCGTGCTCGGACTGGAGGAAGGGAGCCTGCCGAGGCGGGGCAAGGTCTCGCCGTTCCTCGACGACGACGAGCGGCGCCGCCTGGGCGGTCGGCTCGAGCGGCCCGATCAGGTCAGCCGCGACCGCTACCTGTTCTACACCGCCTGCGCACGGGCCACGCGGCGCCTCTACCTCGTCCGCGAGGCCGCGGGAGACGAAGGCAGCCCGCGCGAGCCGAGCCCGTTCTGGGAGGAGGTCGCGGCCGTCTTCGCACCGGACGACGTCGCGCGCTGGACTCGCCGGCGCGCGCTCTCCGAGCTGACGTGGCCGCTCGAGCAGGCGCCGAGCGAGCGCGAGCGGCTGCGCGCTGTGGCGCTGCTCGCGTCCGACCGCGAGGCGGCCGACACGGCCGAGGCACTTGCCCGCGCGAACGGCTGGGAGCGTCGCCTCGAGCGCGCTCGCGCCGCGTTCACGCGCCCCACCCGACTGCGTCACTCGACCGTCCTGGCGCAGCTCGGTGCGAGGACGTCGTTCAACGTCACCGAGCTGGAGCGGTTCGCCGACTGCTCGTCGGCCTGGCTCATCGACCGCGTGATCGACCCCAAGACGATCGACGCCGAGGTCGACGCGAAGCTCCGCGGGATGGTCGCCCACACGGCGCTGCACCGCTTCTACGCGCGCCTGCCCAAGGAGCTCGGCACCGAGCAGGTGGCGGAGGAGCGGATCGACGACGCGCTACGCCTCATGCGGACTTGCCTGGACGAGGCGCTCGCCGGCGTGCGCATGGACACCACCGAGCTCCAGCGCCGCGAGCTCGGCGAAGGGCTCTGGCGCGACCTCGAGCAGGTCGTTCACGACGAGGCCCGCTCCGAGGTCCCGCTGGTGCCGCGCCGCTTCGAGGTCTCCTTCGGCTCCGAGCGTTCCGCGCCCGAGCTGCAGCGCGGGCTCGACCTCGGCGACGGCCTGAGCCTCAGCGGGAAGATCGACCGCATCGACCTCGACCCGTTCAGCGCGCGCGGGATCGTCCAGGACTACAAGGCGGGCAAGCACGCGCACTCGGCGCGCGAGATCGAGCGTGAGCTGCGGCTGCAGATTCCGCTCTACATGCTCGTGCTGCGCGACCTCGTCGGCATCGAGCCGCTCGGCGGCGTCTACCGGCCGCTCGCCGGCGACCGCAAGGCGCGTGGACTGCTGCGCGCCGACGCGCGCGCGGACGCGCTCCCCGGCTACGTCAACAGCGACTACCTGGACGACGAGGCCTTCTGGACGCAGGTCGAGGGCGCGAAGGAGACCGCGCTCGAACTGGCGGGGCGGATTCGGACCGGCGACGTCCGGCACGACCCGAAGAACGGCGAGTGCCCGACGTGGTGCGACCTGTGGCCGATGTGCCGGGTGAGGCGCGCATAAGTGCCGCGAACGCCGAATCCCGAGCAATCCGCGGCGATCGAGGCGCGCGGCGACGTCTTCCTCTCCGCCGGTGCGGGCACGGGCAAGACGAGCGTGCTCGTCGAGCGCTTCGCGGCGGCCGTCTGCGACGAAGGGCTGGACGTCGAGTCGATCCTCGTCATCACCTACACGAAGCGGGCGGCCGGCGAGCTCCGGGCCCGGATCCGCGCGGCGCTGCGGGAGCGCGGCCGGTTCGACCTCGCCCGCGCCCTCGACGGCGCGTGGATCTCCACGATCCACGGCTTCTGCAACCGCATCCTCAAGACGTATCCGTTCGAGGCAGGGCTCGACCCCCGCTTCCGCGAGCTCGACGAGGCCCAGGGCGCCGTCATCCGCGGCGAGGCGTTCGAGGAGGCGCTCGAGCGGTTCTGCGCGAGTGCGGAACCGGAGCGACTGCGGCTGCTCGCGACCTATCGCGCCGACGGCCTGCGGCGAATGCTGATCGGCGTCTACGAGACGCTCCGCGCGGCCGGGAGGCCGCTCGTGCTCGAGCTCGGCGAGCGGCGGCCGTTCACCGACCGCGTGGAGGAGCTCTGCGTCGCCGCGCGCTGCCTCGCCGACGACGGCGACGCGACCGAGCTCGCGCGAGCGAACGCCGGTCGCCTGCTCGAGCTGGTGGCGGGCGAGCCGTTGCCCGAGCGGCTGCTGGACCTCACCGACCACCGGGCGCGAGGGGAACGGGCGGCCACGTACGAGGAGGCGCGGCAGGCGGTCGAGCAGGCGGCGCTGGACGAGCTCGCGGCCCATGACCGGGACCTGCTCCAAGTGCTGCTCGATGGGTTCGCCGGGGAGTACGCAGCCGCGAAGGCGCGTGAATCTGCGCTCGACTTCGAGGATCTGCAGCTGCTGGCGCGCGACCTCCTGCGCGACAACGACGCGATCCGTGCGCAGGAGGCGCTGCGCTTCCGCGCGATCATGGTCGACGAGTTCCAGGACACGAACCGGCTCCAGTGCGAGCTGATCGACCTGCTCTCGGAGCACGCGGATGTCTTCTCGGTCGGGGACGAGTTTCAGTCGATCTATGGCTTCAGGCATGCGGACGTCGGGGTGTTCCGCGAGCGGCGCGAGGCGGCGGGAGGCGGGCTCGCGCTGAGCCGCAACTACCGCTCGCGACCGGAGGTGCTCGCCGCGGTCAACCACCTGTTCGGCGGCGAGTTCGGCGAGGGCTTCCAGCCGCTGGCCTCGTCGGGCGAGTTCCCGGACCCGGTCTTCGGCCATCCGGTCGAGCTGCTCGTGACGGACAAAGGCGCCTACGCCGACAGCGGCACGCACTGGCGACGCGCCGAGGCGAAGCACATTGCCCGGCGCGTCGGCGACCTGGTCGAGACGGGCGCCGCGACGCCGGGCGAGATCGTGCTCTTGTTCGCGGCCGGAACGGACGCCGAGTGGTACGAGGAAGAGCTGCGGGCGCTCGGGCTCCCGACCTATCGCGCGACGGGGCGAGGCTACTTCGGCCAACAGCAGGTGGTCGACCTGCTCGCCTACCTGGGCCTGCTCCACAACCGCTACGACGACCGTGCGCTCGTCTCGGTCCTCGCCTCGCCCTTCGTCGGGCTCTCGAACGACGGGCTCGTTCTGCTCCGGCGCGCGGCGAGCCGGCGGCCGCTGTACTCGGGGCTCGAGCGCGAGCTCCCCGAGGGCCTGGACGACCGCGACGCGCGCCTGCTGCGCGCCTTCAAGCAGCGGTACGAGCGCCTCGTCGTCGCTTCTGCGCGCCTCTCGCTGGAGCGGTTGTGCGAGGCGATCGTCGCCGAGCACGACTACGACCTCGCGGTGCTGGCCCGCTGGGACGGCAAGCGCCGCTACGCCAACCTGCGCAAGCTCGCCCGGCTCGCGCGCTCCTACGAAGAGCTGCGGGGCGCCGACCTCGAAGGCTTCGTCCGCTTCGTGCAGCGCCAGGAGGCCGTCGGCGCGAAGGAGCTCGAGGCGGTCGCCGAGGAGGAGGGTGCGGACGCGGTTCGCCTGCTCACGATTCACGCGGCGAAGGGGCTCGAGTTCAAGGTGGTCGTCGTCGCGGACGCCGGCCGCGACCGTGCCGCGCCCGCCTCCGACGAGATCCTGGCGCTCTCCGACGGCCGCTTCGGCTTCCGCGTCGCCGATCCGTACACGAGCGCGCGCAAGGGCGCATTCGACTGGGAGGCGGTGCGCGAGGAGCGACGGCGCGAGGACGAGGCCGAGCGGCTGCGGCTCTACTACGTCGCCATGACGCGCGCGATCGACCGCCTGATCGTGTCCGGCGCGCTCGATCCGAATCGCGAGAGCGACCGATCGACGCCGATGGGCTGGGTGCTCGGGCGCCTGGAGGCCGGAGGGGAGCTGGCCGCCGCCGACGGCCCGGTCGAGCTCGAGCACGGCGACGCCCGGTTCCTGCTGCGCGTCGACCGCCGGGCGGCCGAGCCTGCGGTGCAGGCGCCCGAGGAGCAGGAGGTCGCGCTGCCCGAGGAGGGCCAGCTCGCGCTCTTCGGCGAGCTCCCGGAGGGCCGTGCGCTCCGCGCTCCCACCCTGCCGGCCCTCGAACCGGTGCCGGCACCGCCCCTGCACCGCGCACGCCGCCTGTCGTTCACGGCGCTGTCTCTCTACGAGCGGTGCTCGTACCGCTACTACGCAGAGCGGGTCGCCGGGATGCGCGAGCGCGACGCGCGCGAACACGAGGCGCTGGCTGTGGAGGGGCTCGGCGCCACCGAGCTCGGCAGCGCGGTGCATGCGCTGCTCGAGCAGCTCGATCTGCGTGCGCCCCGCGTCCCGGACGACCTCGAGCAGCAGGCTCTGGCGAGCTGGCCGACCGCCACCGAGGAGAACATCGAGCGAATCCGGACGCACGTGGCGGCCTATTGCGATTCGGATCTCGCAGCGCGGGTCGCTCAGCTGGATGGCGTCGCTCCGGAGCGCCATTTCACGTTCCTCCACGATGACGTCTTGCTGCACGGCTTCCTGGACGTGTTCCACTCGGACGGGTCCCGCGCACTCGTCCTCGACTACAAGACGAACGTCCTCGACGAGGCCGATCCGGCCGACGTCGTCGACGCCGATTACCGCCTGCAGCGGCTCGTCTACGGGCTCGCCTGCCTGCGCACCGGGGTCGAGGAGGCGGAGGTCGTCTACCAGTTCCTGGAGCGGCCGGCCGAGCCGGTGACGCGGATCTTCACGCGAGCGGAGATCCCGGAGCTGGAGGTCGAGCTGTCGACGGCGATCGGGCGGATCCAGGCGGGCGAGTTCCGGCCCACGCCGAGCGAGGCGGCCTGCTCCGGCTGCCCCGCGCTCGATCTCGTCTGTGCGGGGCCGCGCCTGGGCGGCGCACCGCGGGCGGCCGCGCCCGCTGCGCTAGCGTCCGTCTAGGTGCGGATCGCAGCGCTCTACGACATCCACGGGAACCTGCCGGCGCTCGAGGCGGTCCTGGCCGAGCTGGACGCTGCCGGAGTCGATCACATCCTGGTGGGCGGCGACCTGGTCGCCGGGCCCTTCCCGGCCGAGTGCCTCGACGGGCTCGAGGCGTACGGCGACCGCGTCTCGTTCGTCCGCGGCAATGCCGACCGGGAGGTGCTGGCCGGAGGTGCGGACGAGCGTGCGTGGTGTCTCGAGGCCCTCGGGCCCGAGGGCGCACGGCGTGTGGCCGACTGGCCGCTGACGGTGTCACTCGACGTCCAAGGCCTGGGGCCGGTGCTCTTCTGCCATGCCACTCCACGCGACGACGAGGCGTTCATCACCTCGCTCACGCCTGACGAGGCGGTGGCCGAGGCGCTGTCAGGAGTCGACGAGGACGTCGTCGTCTACGGCCACATCCACGTCCAGTACGAGCGCGGCGAGGGCCCGCGGCTCGTCAACCCCGGCAGTGTGGGGTGGCCGCACGAGGGGCGGCCCGGCGCGTACTGGGCGCTGTTCGGGCCGGACGTCGAGTTCCGGCGGACGGAGTACGACGTGGAGGGGGCGGTGGTGCGCATCCGTGCGACCGGATACCCGGGGGTGGACTTCATGGTCGAGACGCTGTTCAGCCCGCCGACGCCCGAGGAGGCGACGGAGCACTTCGAGGCGCTCCGTGGCGCGTAGCTTCGTCTCCGAGGCTCGGCGGCGGCGCGTGCCGCCGAAGCGCGAGCGGATCGACGAGATCATTGAGCGCCTGCTGGCCGAGCATCCGGACGCCACGATCGCCCTGCGCTTCGGCTCGCCCCTGGAGCTGCTCGTGTCGGTGATGCTCTCGGCGCAGACGACCGACGTGAACGTCAATCGCGTCACCGAGCGACTGTTCGTCAAGTACCGGACGCCCGAGGACTACCTCGCCGTGCCGCAGGAGGAGCTCGAGCGCGACATCTTCGCGACGGGCTTCTTCCGCCAGAAGGCGAAGTCGCTGCGCGGGACGATGCGCATGCTCCTGGACGACTTCGGCGGCGAGGTCCCGCGGACGCTCGACGAGCTCGTCCGCCTGCCGGGAGTGGCGCGGAAGACGGCGAACGTCGTCGCCTCCGAGCTCGGCGAGCCGCAGGGCATCGTCGTCGACACCCACGTGCGGCGGCTCGCGCAACGGCTCGGCCTGACGCGCCAGAACGACCCGGTCAAGATCGAACGCGACCTGATGCGCCTCGTCCCGCGTGAGTACTGGGGCGTGTTCCCGCACCTGCTCATCTGGCACGGCCGCCGCGTCTGCTACGCCCGCAACCCCCAATGCGCGGTCTGTGTCCTGAACGACCTGTGCCCGTCGAGCCGTGTCGAGGCTGTAGCGCCTGTCTCCTAGTCGGGCGTCAGAGACGGCGTCAGCGCCACGAGCAGGCCGCCGTCGGAGTCGTACGCGGGGAAGAAATCCGCCGTGACCTCCTTCTCCTGGCCGCTACGCGTGCGCAGGCGGAGCCGCTCGCCGAGCCGGCGGACGCCCCACTCGCGGGAGAGCTGCGATGGATCCTTGCCGTCCTCGAAGCCGCTCAGCCCGAGGCTCTCCATCACGTCGTTGCCCATCAGGTCGGTGTCCCGGTACCCGGAGAGCTCGAAGACGCCGCGGCCGACGGCGAGAACACGGCCGGACCCGTCGCACACCACCAGGCCGGTGGTGGGCGCCGGGTAGTAGTCCTCCATCAGCTCGAACAGGAAACCGAAGCCGCAACGCCGGCAGGAGACGGCCTGCGCCGAGAAGCCCTCCACGCCGTCGGAGTCGATGGAGCGGTCCTTGCAGTTCGGACAGATGAAGTAGGGCACAGTCGAATCGTAGTCCCGGGGATGCCCCTGACCGCGGCGCGTCGATCTATGCGTTTGCCGCTTCGGGCCGGGGCGCTGCGAACGCTGTCTCAGCGTGGCTTTCGCGCTCCGAAAGCCAGCGCTCGCTGTCCAGCGCAGCCATGCTGCCGCTGCCCGCGGCCGTGATCGCCTGCCGGTACGTGTGGTCGACGACGTCGCCGGCCGCGAAGACGCCCTCGACGTTCGTGGCCGTCGAGCCGGGCTTCGTCACCAGGTACCCGGCCTCGTCCATGTCGAGCTGGCCGACGAAGAGCTTCGTGTTCGGGTCGTGGCCGACCGCGACGAACAGACCGTCGGCCGGCAGCTCCCGCTTTTCGTCGGTCTCGAGGTTGGAGACGCGAACGCCCGTGAGCTTGCCCGCCTCGCCGAGGGCCTCCTCGACGACGTAGGGCGTCAGGAACTCGATCTTCGAGTTGGCGCGGGCGCGATCGAGCATGATCGGCGAGGCGCGGAATTCACCGCGCCGGTGCACGACGCTGACGCGCGTGGCGAACTTCGTCAAGAAGATCGCCTCCTCCATCGCCGAGTCGCCGCCGCCGACCACCACGACCTCCTTCTCGCGGAAGAACGCCGCGTCACAGACGGCGCAGTAGGAGACGCCGCGCCCCTGCAGCGTGCGCTCGGACGCCAGCCCGAGCTGGCGCGCGTTCGCGCCTGTGGCGACGATCACCGCCTTCGCGTGGAAGTCCTCGTCGCTCGTCGACACGCGAAACGGCGACCCCTCGGAGAAGTCGACCGAGACGACGTCGTCGGTGACGTACTCGGCGCCGAAGCGCTCGGCCTGCCGGCGGAAGTCGTTCATCATCTCCGGCCCGATGACGCCCTCGGGGTAGCCCGGGTAATTCTCGACGTCGCTGGTGATCATCAATTGCCCGCCCCAGGCGAACCCCTCGATTACCAGCGGGTCCAGGTTCGCCCGGGCCGCGTAGAGCGCAGCCGTGTACCCGGCGGGACCGCCGCCGATGATGATGACCTCTCGCATTTCTCCCTCGCTCACGTGCTCCTCCAAGACGTACGACCCCTGCAAACTATTCAACGATTCGGACGCTTCGAAACTTCCCAAAGCCTGGTAGCTTCCGGGCCGTCCCGTGTTGCGGCCGTCGGGCACCCTACTCCTCTGCGCGCTGGTGAGCGCGGCACTCGCCGTGGGCGCCGGGAAAGCGGCTGATCGGAGACAGGGCTTCTTCGACGTCAGCGTGCGCGGTGAGATCACCAAGCACTGGACCTACGTCGAGAACAACCCCGAGACGGAGTGCGCCGTGCGCCGCAGGTACGGCGGACGCGAGACGTTTACCTTCCGCAGCCGGCGCCCGACCCGCGTGCTGATCCGCACGCGTGCCGACGGCTCGCTCGCGCTGGGTGCGATGCTCAAGCACATCTCGGGCTCTTATCTGCAAACAGGCACGCGCAGCGACCGCTCGACGAGGGCTCCGTGCACGACACCGGTCTCTTACAGCACGCGCTGCAGGCCGCCTCGCAAGGTGGCGGGCAAAGGCGGGACGATCAGTGTCACGGCACCGAAGAAAGGCGTCCTCCAGCTCGGGAAGCTCCGCCTCGCCATTCGGCTGCCGCGTGCCGTGAGCGCGTGTGAGCCGAGAGCGGTCGCGCAGCTGCCCACCACGGTCGAGGCTGCAAGCGCGCGCGCCGGCGCGGACGACGTCTTCGACAAGCAGGCCCGCGCTGTCGAGTTCGACACCGGGGCCAGCGAGACGACCACGTTCTCGGGCGGCGACAGCGGCCGGGCGATCGTGGACGTCACCTGGACGGTCTCGTTCGAGCCCGTCGCCGGCTGAGCAGAACCTCCCGACTAGAATCGCCTGGATCGGGCAAGGAGGTGCGAGTGACTGCCACCGTGACGTGGGATGACGTTCGCCGGCTGGCCGACTATCGGGCCCAGCGGGGCTGCGCGATCAGCCTCTACGTCGATCTCGATCCGAGCTTGTCGCCGACTCCGCGCGACGCTGCGGCCCGCGTGAGCGCGCTGCTCGCCGACGGGCACAAGGACGGGCTCGGCCGCAAGCAGAGCCATGAGGAGAAGGAAGCGCTCAAACGCGACTTCGAGCGGATCGAGCGCTACTTCGAGCACGAGTTCGAGCGCGACGGGTCGCGCGGGATCGCCGTCTTCTGCGCCGGGCTCGACGACGTCTGGATCGACCTGCAATTGCCCGATGCCGTTCCAGACGGCATCACGGTCGAGCGCGACTTCTACCTCACGCCGCTCGCCCCGATCGTCGGTCGCGGCGAAGGGGCCCTGGTCGCCGTCGTGAACCGCGAGCGGGGGAGCCTCTACCGGCTGCACGGCGGTCGGCTCGAGGAGGCCGCCGACCTGAGCGAAGAGCAGCCGCGGCGCCACGATCAGGGCGGATGGTCGCAATCACGCTTCCAACGCCACGTCGACGGGCTCGCCGCCGAGCACTTCCGAGCCGTGGCGGATGAGGTCGACCGGCGCGTTCGCGCCAGCAAGGGAACGAAGCTCGTCGTCGTCTGCCCGGAAGAGGCTCGCGCCGAGTTCGAGGAGCTGCTGTCTCAGGAAGCGAGGACCGCCTTTGCCGGCTGGGCGGCCGCGGAGGCCCACGCGGGCCCGTCCGAGCTGCTGGCGGCCGTTGCTCCGGTGCTCGAACGGGCGCGCGCCGCCCACGAGGGCGTGGAGATCGAGCGCTGGCGGGAGGAGCTCGGCCGTCACGGCCGCGCGGTGGGCGGCTGGGCGGGCTCGCTCGAAGCCGCCTCGGACGGCCGCGTCGAGGTGCTGCTCTGCGACGAGGGCGCCCAGCGCTCCGCCTACCAGTGCCCCCAGTGCGGCCGTGCAGCGGCCGAAGGGGGTCCGTGCCCGCTCGACGGCACCGAGATGCAGCCACGACGAGACGGCCTCGACCTGGCGCTCCACCAGACGGTCGCGCACGGCGGCACCGTCTGGGTCGTCCAGCACCACCACGATCTCGAGCCCCTCGAGGGCATCGGGGCGCTGCTCCGCTTCTAGCGCGAGCTTAGGAGCGCTTGGCGAAACGGCGCTGTGCCGCCGGGCCGCGCTGCTCCGCGCCGAGGCGGCGTCCTCGGTCGCACGCTACGCGTCCTAGCTTCGCGCACGAGCGCTCCCTGCGTCCTTGCCTCGGAACGAGCATCGCACCCCGGCGACGAGCGACGTCCCACCAAACCCTCTGTTTAGGTCGGTAGTCCGTCCGGTTGTGGGCGGATGGTGCCTGGTGCGCCGGGATGACTCGCAAACCTTCTGACTTCCGTGTCTTGGTTAGGACTTGTCTCCTGGTGCGGCAGGCGCGGCTGCCGAGGTGACCTCAGAGAAGCCTGCACGGTCGCTCAAAACAGTGCTGTCCCCGGCAGCCGCCTACCTACGAGACGGGAGGGTAGGTCGTGGAGTGGACGGTGGCAATCGGTGTCGACACGCATCGCGAGGCGCATGTGGCGGTGGCGGTGGATCGGTTGGGACGGCGGCTGGGAGCGCTCGAGTTTCGCGTCGACGAGCGTGGCTTCGAGCAGCTGCGACGGTTCGCGCTCTCGCTTGGTGAGCCGGCGTTCGCGGTCGAGGGGACCGGCTCGTACGGCGCCTCGTTGGCGCGGGCGTTGCTTGCTGACGGCTACGTCGTCTTCGAGTGTGAGCGGCCCCAGCGGCGGCGGCGCAAGGACAAAAACGACCTGATCGACGCGGAGCTGGCGGCGCGCCGGCTGCTCGCAGGCGAACCGCTGCCGCTGCCGCGCGGCGGCCACGAGCGCGAGCAGCTGCGGCTGCTGCTGCTCGAGCGGCGCAGCGCACAACACGGGCGCCAGCAGGCGCTCAACCAGCTGAAGGCGGCGATCGTCAGGCTCGACCCGCCCCTGCGTGCCCAGCTCGAGCAGCAACGGCCAGCGACGCTCGCGGGCAGCAAGCTCCTCCAGCGACAGCAACTCGCGCCGCTTCAGCGACTGGCCAAGCGGATCGTGCTGCTCGAGCACGAGCTCAGTGAGACCAACCGAGAGCTGAGCGAGCTCACACGCGCGCTCTGCCCACAACTGCTCAAACAGCCCGGCGTCGGCCCGCTCTGCGCCGCCCAGCTGCTCGTGTCGACCACCAACCCGCAGCGGATCCGCAGCGAACCCGCCTTCGCCGCGCTCGCCGGCGTCAGCCCCGTCGAAGCATCAAGCGGCCCGATCAAACGCCACCGGCTCAACCGCAGCGGCGACCGGCAACTCAACTGGGCACCGCACATGAGCGCCCTCAACCGCATCCGCTACCACCCCGAAACCCGCGCCTACTACCAACGACAACTCGAGCGCGGCAAAACCAAACGAGAAGCCATCCGCATCATCAAACGCGCCCTCACACGCCGCCTCTACCGCACCCTCACCACCACAACCACTTGACATCCATAGAAGCGTCCTACTAGGCCGCGTCGAGTGCCCGCGGCAGCTCGGGCTGGACCGGTAGCTCGTCGGGGAGCTCGGACTCGGCCGCCCGCTCGAGCTTCGCCTCGAACTTCTCGAGCCGCTTCTCCGCGTCGCCGTAACGCGACTGCGCATTGCCGAGGTGCTTGCCCACGACCTCGAAGTCCTCACGGAAGCGCCCGAAATCACGGCCGAGCTGCGCCACGTAGGCCATCACCTCGCGTGCGTGCTCCTCGATCTGCATCCCCTTGAAGCCGAGGATGAGCACGAGCAGGTACGCGTGCAGCGTGGACGGAGAGACCGGGATGACGCGGCGCTCGAGTGCGTAGCCCAGCGGGCTCGAGTCTGCGCCGAGACGCCCACAGACGAGCTCGTAGTAGACGGCTTCGGCCGGGAGGTACATGAGCGCGAACTCGTACGTGCCCTCGTCGGGCCGGATGTACTTCTGCGCGATCGCGTCGACATGGTTCTTCACGTCACGGCCGAATTGCTTCGAGAACAGCTCGCGCTCGGCGTCGGCCTCCGCCTCGACGAGCCGCTGGTAGTTGTCGAGCGGGAACTTCGCGTCGACGGGAACGAGCGAGCGGTCGAGCCGGATGACCGCGTCGACGCGCGACCCGTTCTTGAACCCGTACTGCAGCTCGTACTTGTCGCGCGGGAACGTGTCAGCGAGCAGGTTCGCGAGCAGGTGCTCGCCGAAGCCGCCGCGCGCCTTGGGCGGCCGCAGCGCCTCCTGCAGGCGCGAGAGATCCTTGGCACGCTCGAGCATCTGCTCGTTCGTCTGGCCGATGCGGCCGAGTTGCTCGTGGATCTGGCGCGTCGTCTCGGACGCGTGCTCGAACCGGCGGTCGACCTTGGTGTCGATGGAAGAGAGTCGCCGGTCGAGCGTCGAGGTGATCGCGTCGAGCTGGCGGTCGTGCGCCGCCGTCTCGGCCCGGAGCGCGGCGAACTGGCCCGTGGTGTCGTCGCGGATGGCCCCCAGCTCGCGACGGAGGAAGCCCGGCAGCCAGGCAGCGGCCACGCCGAAGAGCGCGAGGACGACTGCGATGACCACGATCTCGACCATGGTCTACGAACGGTAGAGAGGGGGTCGGACGGCACAGGGACGGCGGCAACCGCCGCCGTCCCCGCGCGGAAGCGCTCTAGCTCTCCGCTTTTTTCTGCGCGTCCTGCGCAGCGGCGTTCGTCCGCTCCTCCTGGGCCACCTCTTCGGCAGCTTCGGCGCGCTCCTCGTGTTCGGCCTTCTGCTCCTGATGCACTCCCTCGCTCTGCATCGACGCATCGCCGGTCACGTCGCCGGCAGCCTGCTTGCCACGGCCCAACAGCTTGTCCAGGAATCCCATGACGGCACTCTCCTCTCGGTGGGAAGGGCAAGTATGGGGGACGATCAGTTCAGATGTCATTGCTAGCATCGATTGCAGCTTGGCCAGGAAGTCGCGCACACCTCCGCCGCCCAGGCGCGCTGTCCAGGCGCCCAAGGTGCGGTCCACTCCCAGGACCTCGACGCCCGAGGAGGATCGCCGCCGTCTGCTCATCCTCGTTGCGGTCGCGGCGACCGGGCTCGTCGCGCTCGGTGCAGTCGTCGCGTTCCTCGCGTTCGGCACGGGGAGCAGCAGCGGTGCGGGCGGCAACACCCCGACGGGGATCGCGCAGACGATGCGCGACGCGGGCTGCACGTTCAACCGCTATCCCGGGCTGAAGAACAACAGCAACCACACCGACGTCCCGACGCCGGAGACGAAGGTCAAGTGGAACTCGAACCCGCCGACGAGCGGCCCGCACTACGGGCAGTGGGCGCTGTGGGGCGCCTACGACCGGCCGGTGCCGCTGACGATGTCGACGCACAACCTCGAGCACGGCGGCATCGTCATGCACTACGGGCCGAAGGTTCCGCAGGCCGAGGTCGAGAAGCTGCGGGAGTTCTACCGGGACGACCCGAACGCGATGCTGCTGGCCCCGCTGCCCACCATGGGCGACAAGATCGTGCTCTCCGCGTGGTACTTCGACGAGTCGAAAGCGGAGCAGAAGAACTACTACGGCGAGGGTCAGCAGGCGAAGTGCACGACGGCGGACGCCGACGCCTTCAAGGCCTTCCGCGACGCTTTCCGCTACAAGGGCCGCGAGCGGATCCCGCCGGAGAACCTGCAGCCGGGCATGTAGTCCGGAGTGCCGGGGGAGGGAGTCGAACCCTCACGCCCCGCTAGGGGACACCTGGTTTTAAGCCAGGCGCGTATCGCCAGTTTCGCCACCCCGGCAGCCCATCAGAATAGCTCCGCGTCCGGCTCCTCAGGCCGGATCGCCGATCGCGTCCGCGATGCGGCGAGCGAGCGCGAGGCTCGACGTCGCGGCCGGCGAGGGTGCGTTCCGGATGTGCGTGACGTTCGGTGCCTCGTCGAGCCAGAAGTCGTCGAGCAGCGTTCCGTCCTCGGCCACGGCCTGCGCGCGGACACCTGCGTGGCGGGCGCCGAGGTCCGCGACACTCACAGCAGGAACCTGCTTGCGCATCGCCGCCACGAACGCGCGCTTGCTCACCTCGCCCCAGGCCTCGGACAAGCCGGTCCGCCAGTAGCGCCGAGCCATGCGCCGGAAGCCTCGGTACGAGAGCGTCTGCCAGAGGTCGCGGCGGCGGAAGTCGCGGCGGCGGTAGCCCTCACGCGCGAAGGCGAGCACCGCGTTCGGCCCCGCCCACATCTCGCCGGAGATCTGCTTCGTGAAATGCACGCCGAGGAACGGGAAGGTCGGATCGGGGACGGGGTAGACGAGCCCGTTGACGAGCGACTGCGCGCGCTCGGACAGCGCGTAGTACGTGCCGCGGAAGGGGACGATCCGCGGATGCGCGGGGGCCCCCGTCATCACCGCCAACCGGTCGGACTGCAGGCCCGCGCACGTGACGAGGCGCTTGGCGTGGAACTCGCCGCCGGTCGTCTCAACGGTCGCGCCCTGGTCGTCGCTCGCGATCCCCACGACGGCGTGCCCGGTCAGGATCGAGCCGCCCCGCTCCTGCACCTCGGCCGCGAGCGCACGGGCGACGAGGCGGAAGTCGACGATGCCCGTCTCGGGCGAGTGGAGCGCGCGCACGCCGACGACGTTGGGCTCCAGCTCGGCGAGCCGGTCACGCCCGATCTCCTCGAGCCCGCGCACCCCGTTCGCCTCACCGCGCCGCCGCAGCTCCTCCAGCCTGGGTACCTCGGCCTCGTTCGCCGCCACGATCACCTTGCCGCACCGCTCGGTGGCGATCCCCTTCTCGGCGCAGAACTCGTACATCAGCCGGCTCCCCTCGACGCAGAGGGTCGCCTTGAGCGAGCCCGGTGCGTAGTAGATGCCCGAATGGATGACACCGCTGTTGTGACCCGTCTGATGCTGTGCGATCGCCTGTTCCTTCTCCAGCACCGTCAGCGCCAGGCCAGGCGTGCGGCTGAGCAGCTCGCGCGCGACGGCCAGGCCGAGGATGCCCGCGCCCACGAGTAGGACCTCCGACCTAGTGCCCGCCGCAGCCATATCCCTACGATAGGACGGACCGCGGCAACGGGGACGAGACTGCACAGATGACGAAGTGGACATTGGTGACCGGCGGCGCCGGGTACGTCGGCTCGATCGTGGTGGACGAGCTGCTCGCGCGCGGGCACCGGGTGCGGGCTGTCGACTCGTTGCTGCACGGCAGCGTGCCCTCGCTGCTCCTTCGCGTGGGGCAACGACGACTTCGAGTTCTCAGCGCGGCGACGTGCGCGACCGCGCGTTCATGACCGCAGCGCTCGAGGACGTCGACCGCGTCGTGCACCTGGCCGCGATCGTCGGCGACCCTGCCTGCTCCCGCGAGCCGGACCTCGCGCGGGAGGTCAACCACGACGCGACCGTGGCGCTGATCGACGACGCCCGCACGGCCGGCGTCGACCGCTTCATCTTCGCGTCCACGTGCTCCAACTACGGCAAGCTCGAGGGCGACGCCTTCGCCACCGAGGAGTTCGACCTCGCGCCCGTGTCCCTCTACGCCGAGACGAAGGTCGCCGCCGAGCTCGAGGTGCTTGCCTCAGCGAACGGGAAGCTGGCGCCGACCTGCCTGCGGCTCGCGACGGTGTTCGGCACGTCGCCGCGCATGCGCTTCGACCTGACGGTGAACGAGTTCACGCGCGACGTCGCGCTCGACAAGGACTTGGTCGTGTACGGCGAGCAGTTCTGGCGTCCGTACGTGCACGTCCGCGACGCCGCCCGGGCGCTGGCGACGGTGCTCGAGGCTCCGCGCGAGCAGGTCTCGGGCGAGGTCTTCAACGTCGGAGCCACCGACGAGAACTACCGCAAGCTCGACATCGTCGGGCTCCTCGAGGAGCGCTTCCCCGAGGCGCGCGTTGAGTACGTCCACAAGGACGAGGACCCGCGGGACTACCGCGTCAGCTTCGAGAAGGTGAGCTCGACACTCGGCTTCGAGGTCGAGCGACGCGTCGCGAACGGCATCGACGAAGTCGTCGCGCTGGTCAACAGCGGGCTGCTCGACGACCCGTACGCCTCGATCTACCGCAACTGACCGCGGCCTGGGCTCGAGCAGTGAAGGGGCGGGCAGTTCCTGCGGCCAGAACCACCCGCCCCGTCCCCGTCGGCCGCTCCTTGGGGGAGGGGGTCCGGCGGGAGTGCCGTCAAGACTAGTCCTGATGGCACGCGAGCACCACATCGCGTGACGACCCGCGCGCCGCCACTCCTAGTCGTCGTCGCTCTTCCCTTTGCCGGAGTCGTCGGAGCCGCCGCCCGAGTCGTCGGAGCCGCGGCCGCGCCCGCGGCCGCCGTGGTCGTCGCCGGCCTCGGTCGTCGTCGTGGTCGCGGTCGTGGTCGTCGTGGACGTCCGCTGCTTGCGCGCCTTCGTCGGCCGCACGGTGCGCTTCGTCGTCTGCGCCTGTGCTGGGGCGAGCGGCCGCTCCGTGCGTTCGAGGTTCGTCGAAGGAAGCGCGACCGTGCCGCGGGCGATCGTGTTCGCGAAGATGCCCAGGCCGATGGCCAGCACAAGGCCGAAGAGGGCGATCGCGACGATGTTCCGGGTGCCTCTCCGCATGCTTCGAGCCTAGCCCGGGCCCGGTAACGCTCGGTCCAGCTCTCTGTTAAGGGTTGGCAAAGTCGCCGCGGGTGCCGCGGGGAGCTCGACGCGCGCCTGGGCGCCGCCGGCCGAGCGGTTCCTGATCGACGCCGTCCCGCCCCAGCGGCTCGCGAGCGTGCCGACGATCGGCAGCCCGAGGCCGCTGCCCGCGGCGCCCCGCCCGGCGCTCCCACGGGCGAAGCGCTCGAAGACGTGCTCCTCCTCGCCGGCGGCGAGGCCCGGCCCCTCGTCCTCGACGGTCAGGACGGCGCGGTCGCCGTCCCGATGCCAGCGGACGGCCACCTGTGTCCCGGCGGGCGAATAGTGGATGGCGTTTTCGATCAAGTTGTCGAGCACGATCGCCACGTCCTCGTCGGTCGTGGCGCGAAGACGTCGTCGTCTCCCAGGAAGGTGAGCCGGACGCCCTTGTCTGCGGCGGGCGGCTCCCAGCGCTCTGCCGCCGAGCGCGCGGTCTCGGCCAGCGAGACCGGACGCGCTGCGCTCGGCCGCTCGCCCTCGCGCGCGAGGGCAAGAAGCGAGGTGACCAGCCGCGCGAGCCGCTCGGCCTCGCGTTCGGCTGCGTCGAGCTCGGCGCTGACCGAGGCGTCGCCCGCCTTCAGCGACGCGGCCTCGAGCCTGAGCCGCAAGCCCGTCAGCGGCGTCCGCAGCTGGTGCGAGGCGTTGGCGACGAACTCGCGCTGAGCCTCGAGCGCCCGCTCGAGCCGGTCGGTCATGTCGTTGAAGGCCTCGGCGACCTCGCGCTGCTCCACGGCGCCGCCCGGCTCGGCGCGCGCTTCGAGATCGCCGGCCTCGACGCGGCGCGCAGCCGCGGCGAGCGCGCGCAGTGGGCGCGACAGCGTGCTCGCGAGCACCCAGGCGAAGAGCAGGCCGAAGGCGAGCGCCGCGAGGCCGACGGCGGCAAGCCCGAGCACGTCCTTGCGAATCCGGTCGTCGATCGGCGCGACGCTCTGTGTGATGCGTACGGCGCCGAGGTCACCGGCGTCGACGATCGGCGCCGCCGTATAGAGCACCTCCTGGTCGAGTGTCTCGCTTCGCCGCCGGCCCTGGGCGGTGCGGCCTGTCGCGAGCGCCCGCTCGATCTCCGGCCGGTCGGCATAGCTGCGGCCGACGAGCCCGTTGCCGGCCGAGTCGGCGACCAGGCGCCCCTGCTCGTCGACGACGACGACGCGGCCGCCGAGCTGACGACCGGCGGTGCGGACGATCCGGTTGAGCGCCGCGCCGCTCCGTCCCGATGCGCTCGCTGCGACCAGCTGCGCCTCCGACGCGGCCTGCGCTTTGACCTCGGCGTTCACCCGCCGGGAGACGTTGAGCGCGAGCGGAATCTCGAGCGCGAGGATCGCGAGCAGCAGGACGTACGCGAACGCCGCCAGCAGCAGCGGGCGCAGGCGCACGGCTCAGAGCTCGTCCGCGCCGGCGAAACGGAAGCCGACGCCTCGGACTGTGTGGATGTAGCGCGGTGTGCTGGGGTCGTCGCCCAGCTTCTTGCGCAGCCCGCTGACGTGGACGTCGAGCGTCTTCGTCGAGCCGAACCAGTTCGTGTCCCAGACCTCGTCGATCAGTCGCTCGCGCGTGACCACCGTGCCCGCGTTGTCGACGAGCAGGCGGAGCAGGTCGAACTCCTTGCGCGAGAGCTCGAGTTGCGTTTCGCCGAGCGAGGCGCTGCGCCGCGCGCGGTCGACGCGGACGTCGCCGAGCTCGGCGATCTCCATGGTGCTCGTCGCCGGCGCCGACGCCGTCCTGCGCAGGACCGCCCGGATCCGGGCGATCAGCTCGCGCGCGCTGAAGGGCTTCACGACGTAGTCGTCGGCGCCCACCTCGAGCCCGACGACGCGGTCGGTCTCCTCGCCGCGTGCGGTCAGCATGATGATCGGCACGGGCGAGCGTGAGCGCAGCTCCCGGCAGACGTCGAGCCCGGAGCCGTCGGGGAGCATCAGGTCGAGCAGGACGAGGTCCGGCGTGCGCGACCCGGCGAGCTCGAGCGCCTCGGCGACCGTGCCGGCGACGCACCGGCTCGAAGCCCTCACGCGAGAGCGCCTCGACGAGCGGCGCGGTAATCGACTCCTCGTCCTCGACGAGGAGGACGGTTCGCTTGGTCGCAGCCATCGGCGGAAAGTGTGCCTTGGGAAGCAAAGGCGGCCCCGGGGAGAGGGTGGGGCCGCCTCCGTTCCCGGCCCGATCAGCGGGCGACGAAGCTGCCGCGCATCCCTTCAGAGGCGTGGTCGCTGACCCCGCACCAGTACGAGTAGCGGACGCCCTTTTTGAGCTTGGCCGTGAGCGAGGCGGCGCCGCCGCCGGCCAGCACGCGGGTCCTGTAGGTCTTGCCCCCGCCCTTGAGCCAGAAGTCGTGGCCCTCGTCGCTGGCGTTGCGGACGACGAACTTCGCGACGCCGGCGCGCGGCTTCGCCGAGAGCGCGATCCGATAGTTCGTCTCGGAGACGCGGATCGTCCGGGCGCTCGGCGCGGCCAGGACTGGCAGTGCAAGCAGGGCAGCCGCGGCCAGTGACGCGGTGCCGAGGATGAGTGCACGAAGCACGTAGAACCTCCTTGAGTGGCGGTGTCGAGGAACTCGCTCAGCCTGCCCGCAGGCCGCCCAGCAGACGGTCACGGCCGGTTCAGCGAACCGGAAAGCTTTCGTTAAGCCTTCTCCAGCGAACCGCGAGTTCCGACGTACGCCGCCGGGAATCGTAAGATCCACCTTGTGAGACGTGTCGCCGTGGTTTTCCTGTTGGCTTTGATCGGCGCCGGAGCGGTCGCCGAAGCGGCGTCGCCGCCGCCGAAACGCATCGCGCCGTGGGTCAAGGTCGAGGGTGTGAAGGTCGGCGGATTGAACCCGTACATGGCGTACCGCCGCGTCACCGCCGCCTACGAGCATCCGATCCGCTTCGCCCTCGGGCAGGAGCGCTGGGCGCGGACGCCCACGTCGCTCGGCGCGGTCGTCGACTTCGACGGCGCGATCTCGCAGGCTCTGGACGCGCGCGCGAGTGAGACCGTGTCACTCGGCGTCCGCCTCGATCCGAAGCGCATCCAGGACTACGTCCGTTCGCTCGACAAGCGCTACCGGGAGGAGCCGGTCGACGCCCAGCTGATCGGTCTCACGGGCACGGGCCCGAACATCTCCGCCGAGAAGACCGGCCGCGAGGTGCGCCGCGGCTGGATGGCGCGAGCGATCGCGAACCGGCTCCACTCCACGGTGCGGCGGCCGTTGCCGCTCGCCCTCCGGGAGCTGACGCCGACGAGGACGCAGGCCGAGTTCGGCCCGGTGATCGTGATCCAGCGCGGCGCCAACGTGCTCACGCTCTACGACGGCACGCAGACGATCCGCACCTTCGGCGTCGCCACCGGCCAGGCGCAGTACCCGACGCCCTCGGGCACGTGGTCGGTGGTGGACAAGCAGCGCGATCCCTGGTGGCGCCCGCCCGACTCCGAGTGGGCGAAGGACGCGAAGCCGATCCCGCCCGGCCCGGGCAACCCGCTCGGCACGCGCTGGATGGGCCTCTCGGCTGCGGCGGTCGGGATCCACGGCACGCCCGATGCGGCGTCGATCGGCTACTCGGCCTCGCACGGCTGCATCCGCATGCGCGTCCCGGACGCCGAGTGGCTGTTCGATCACGTCGAGATCGGCACGCCGGTCGTTATCACCTAGAGCTTCACGGAAGGGAGCTCCTTAGTTGCTGCTCCTCCTCGCCGTTCTGGCGGCGATTCTCTGGCTGCCGACGCCGTGGAACGCGGTCGTGGTCGTCGCCGCGGCGATCGTGGAGGGTCTCGAGGTCTGGTTCTGGGTCTGGTGGACGCGCCGGCGTGAGCCCGTCACCGGCCCCGAGGCGCTGCTAGGCGCCGTTGCGCTGGCTACGACACCACTCGATCCGGACGGCCAGGTGCGGGTTGGCGGCGAGCTCTGGCAGGCGCGGAGCGACGTGCCGGCACGATCCGGCGATCGGGTCGTGATCCATGCCGTGGAGCCGGATTTGACGCTCGTAGTCACCCCCGAGCAGGGCAAAAGCCCTCAGTAGACTCCGGGCGTGTCCAGGGTCGACGAGGTCGCGGTGGAGGAGCCGCTCGAGTGGGATTCGCCGCTCTTTCGAACGGCGGTGTCGCAGTTCGAGCAGGCGCTCCACCATGCCGAGGTCAGCCCCTCGATCGCCGAGCGGCTCCGGTACCCCGAGCGCGCCACGATGGTCAGCGTCCCGGTGCGGCGCGACGACGGCAGCCTGAAGATGTTCCCTGCCTACCGCGTTCAGCACTCTTCGGTGCTCGGGCCGACGAAGGGCGGGATTCGCTACGACTCGCATGTCTCGCTCGGCGAGTGCGCGGCGCTCGCGATGTGGATGACCTGGAAGTGCGCGCTGCTCCGCCTACCCTACGGCGGCGCCAAGGGCGGCGTCCGCTGCAATCCCCGTGAGCTCTCGCCGAAGGAGATCGAGCGCCTGACCCGCCGGCTCACTACCGAGCTCCTCCACATCATCGGGCCCGACGAGGATATTCCCGCCCCGGACATGGCCACGAACGCGCAGACGATGGCCTGGATCATGGACACGTACTCGATGCAGGTCGGCTACGCGGTCCCGGAGATCGTCACCGGCAAGCCGATCGCAGTGGGCGGCTCGGTCTTCCGCAGCGAGGCCACGGGCGCCGGTGTGGTGATGGTGATCGAGCGCGCCTGTCAGCGGCTGGGATGGAAGCTCGGCGAGCAGCGCTGCGTCGTCCAGGGCTACGGGAACGTGGGCGCGGTCGCCGCGCGCGAGCTCCACGGACACGGCTCGCCCGTCCTGGCCGTGTCCGACATCTCCGGCGGCGTCTACAACGAGGACGGCCTCGACCTCGCCGACGTGGATGCCTGGGTCGTCGAGCACGGGTCGCTCGAGGGCTATCCGGGTGGCGAGCACGTCTCGAACGAGGAGCTGCTCGAGCTGCCCTGCGACATCCTCGTCCTGGCGGCGCTCGAGGATCAGATCACGGGCGAGAACGCTCCGCGAGTCGACGCCAAGATGGTGGCCGAGGGCGCGAACGGCCCGACGTCGATCGAGGGCGACACGATCCTGAACGACCGCGGAATCGTCGTCCTGCCGGACATCCTCACGAACGCCGGCGGCGTCACGGTGTCGTACTTCGAGTGGGTGCAGGACCTCGGCCGGCTGTTCTGGGACCGGCGCGAGATCCGGCACAAACTGGCCGACAAGCTCCACGACGCATTCGACCGAGTCTGGGACCTCTCGGACGCGCAGGGCATCAGCCTGCGCAACGCGGCCCTCGCGGTCGCGATCCGCGAGGTCGCCGGCGCGCTCGAGTGGCGGGGGATCTACCCGTGACGCTCGTCCGCGAGGCGATGGTCACCGACCCGAAGACGCTCGAGGCGACGGCCAGCGCGCAGGAGGCCGGCGAGCTGCTCTCGCGCACCGAGGTGCGGGCGGTCTACGTCTGCGAGGACCACCGGCTGCTCGGAGTCGTCACGCGGAAGACGCTGGTTCGCGAGGTGATCGCCGCCGGCCGCGATCCCCGGTGACGACGCTGCGGGAGATCGCGGAGGAGCCGTGGTGGACAGTGCGAGTCCGACCAGCCGATCGAGGAGGCGTTCCGGTTCCTCGAGGACAAGGACGCCGAGCGCGTTCCCGTGATCGAGGCGGACGGGCGCCTCGTGGGCGTGCTCTCGCGGAGCGTCCTGCAGCGCCGCCTCGCCGAGGACGAGCCGGTCCCCGACGACGGGAACTAGACCGCCGGGTCGAGGAGCTCCGCGCGCTCGCTCTCGGGCGGGTAGCCGTACGCGTAGAGGAGCAGATCCTCGTCTCCGTGGTTCACCGTCTGCAGCGCTGTGCCCGGCTCGACGTGGATGAGGCCGCCGGTGGGCACGTCGTGGCGCTCCGCCGGCTCGCCGAGGTACATCGACAGCGTCCCTGAGAGGACGACGAACGTCTCTTCCTGCACCGGGTGCCGGTGGCGACGGCCCTTCGCTCCGGGCTCATAGCGCCAGACGTTCGCGCGCGTGTGGGCGAAGCCGGCCACGCCGCTCAGCTCGGCGACGTGACGCGCCGCCTCGCCGGGCTCGTGCGGGCGGGCGATCCATTCGAGCTGATCGTGGCGGACGACGCGGAAGGCCATGCCGCCAGCCTAGTCAGCAGCAGGTATAGGCGCCGGGCGGCGCGGCGCCCTCGACGGGCGCGGGCAGAACGGCCGCCTCGAGCGCGGTTCCATGGAGCAGGTCGCGCTCGCTCGCCTCGATGTCGTCGAGGCCGGCCCACGCGAGCAGCTCACGCAGGATCAGTGCGCCCGCGACGATCACCGGCGCACGCTCAGGCTCCAGGCCGGGCACGCGCTTGCGCTCCTCCACCGGCAGCGCCGCGAGCCCATCGAGCAGTCCGGCCGCGGCGGGCATGGAGATGCGATGGCCCTGCACGCGATCGGAGTCGTACTCGTCGAGCCCGAGGTCGAGGGCGGCGAGCGTCGTGACCGTGCCGGCGACGCCGATCGCGTCGTCGTGCCGAAGCGGAACGGGGAGGACGGAGCGGATGTGCTCCGCGCAGGCGTTCAGCTCGTCGCGAGTCGGCGGGTCGGAGTGGAGGAAGCGCTCGGTGAGCCGGACGCAGCCGAGGTCGAGGCTGACGTGGAACCCGTCGCCGGTGACGAGCTCGGTCGAGCCGCCGCCGATGTCGACGACCAGCGTCCCGTCGTCGACCTTGCGGTCGGACGTGGCGCCGCGAAAGGTGAGCAGGCCTTCCTCCTCGCCGGCCAGCAACCGGGTCGTGAAGCCGTAGCTCCACTCGATCTCGCCGAGGAACGCCTCGCCGTTCTCCGCATCGCGGATCGCGCTCGTGCCCACCGCGAGGGTGCGCTCCGCGCCGAGCGCCTCGATCCGCCGGCGGTAGTCCGAGAGGCAGTTGCGCACGCGCGCGATGGGGAGAGGGAGGAGCCGGCGGCGCCGGTCGACGTCCTCGCCGAGCTTCGTGAAGACGAGATCGCGCTCGACCTCCTCGATCCGGCCGTCCTCGACGTCCGCCACGAGCAGGCGTGTGGCGTGAGTGCCGAGGTCGACGGCTGCGACTCGCATGGCGGGGCCACGGTAACGGAACGGTCCGCCGCCGCCGAAGCCGTCTCGCCCAGTTCGACTCGGCTTGTTCACCGGCCGTTTTCCCACGCCCGCCCGAGGGCCTCCTCGCCTCGCCGCCGACCCGACTCAGGAGGCGAGATGCCCGCCGCGAGGTAGTGACCGCTCGCTACGCTTGGCCCATCTTCCTCTTCCGTGACAAGACCGAGATGGTTGAGCCGCGTGACGCTCTTGCCGGCCGCGAGCAGCAAATGGCCGTGCCGGAGCGCCACGCGGTTCTCGGCACGCCGCTGCGCCCGCCGTTCCCCGAGGGCTTCGAGACCGCCGTGTTCGGCCTCGGCTGCTTCTGGGGCGCCGAGCGCGTTTTCTGGCAGGCGCCCGGCGTCTACACGACCGCCGTCGGCTACGCGGGCGGCTACACCCCGAACCCGACCTACGAGGAGACCTGCAGCGGCCGCACCGGCCACACCGAGGCCGTGCTGGTCGTGTACGACCCGGCCAAGACGTCGTACGAGCAGCTGCTGAAGCTCTTCTGGGAGAACCACGACCCGACCCAGGGGATGCGTCAGGGCAACGACGCGGGCACTCAGTACCGCTCCGCCGCCTACTACGCGAACGACTCGCAGCGCGAGGCGATCGAGCGCTCGCGGGCGCTGTACGCCGACGAGCTCCGCCAGGCCGGCTACGGCGAGATCACGACCGAGGTCGCTCCGGCGGGCGAGTTCTACTACGCCGAGCCGTACCACCAGCAGTATCTGCAGAAGAACCCCGGTGGCTACTGCGGGCTCGGCGGCACGGGCGTCAGCTGCCCGGCAGGACTGGTCGCGACCTAGTCGAGGTGAGAAACTAGGGCGGTGACCGCAGTCGCCGCCGCGCTCGAGATCGACGAGGCCGCGTTCCGCGGCGAGGTCGTCCGACCCGGCGGTCCCGGCTTCGACGAGCACCGCAAGGTCTGGAACGGCTGCTTCGACAGGCGGCCGGCGGCGATCGTCCGCTGTGCGGGCGTCTCGGACGTGATCGCGGCGGTCAAGCTCGGCCGCGACAGCGGCCTGCCCGTTGCGGTGCGGAGCGGCGGCCACTCGTTCCCCGGTCTCTCGGTCGCGGACGACGCGCTGATGATCGACCTCCAGCCGATGAAGGGCGTCCGCGTCGATCCCGACAGGCGCACGGCGCGGGTGCAGGCGGGCGTGCTGCTCGGCGAGCTCGATCGCGAGACGCAGGCGTTCGGGCTGGCGGTGCCCTCCGGGATCGTGACGCACACCGGTGTTGCGGGGCTCACGCTCGGCGGCGGGATCGGCTGGATCATGCGCAAGCACGGGCTGACCGTCGACCAGCTCGTCTCGGTGGATCTCGTCACCGCCGACGGCGAGTTCGTCAAGGCGAGCGCGGACGAGAACACCGACCTCTTCTGGGGCGTCCGGGGAGGCGGGGGGAACTTCGGCATCGCCACGGAGTTCGAGTTCCGCTGCGTCCCGCTCGGAATGCAGGTGCTGGCAGGGCCGATCTTCTGGCCGATGGAGCGATCCGGCGAGGTCCTGCGCTTCTACCGCGACTGGATCGCCGAAGCGCCGGACGAGCTGATGACGATCGTGATCCATCGGAAGGCGCCGCCGCTGCCATTCGTCCCCGACGAACTGCACGGGCAGCCGGTCGTGATGGTCGTCCCATGCTGGGTGGGCGACCCGGACGAGGGCGAGCGCGTGATCCGGCCGCTGAGGCAGTTCGGACCGCCGGTCGCAGACGTCTGCGTGGTCAAGCCGTACCTCGCGCACCAGGCGATGTTCGACCCCAGCTTCGTTCCGCACCGGTGGTACTACTTCAAGAGCTGCGACCTCGCCGAGCTGACCGACGAGGTCATCGACATCACGATGGAGCGGTCGCTGCAGATCTCCTCGCCGCTGACGTCGTTCCCGATCTGGCAGATGGGCGGCGCCGTCGCGCGCGTCGGCGACGACGAGACGGCGTTCAACGGGCGCACCGCCGGCTTCACCTACAACATCGGCGCCTGTACCGAGACCGCCGACGGCTTCGAGGAGGAGCGCGAGTGGGTGCGCGGTTTCTGGTCGGCGCTCGAGCCTTGGCACGAGGGCGTCTACGTGAACTTCCTCGGCGACGACGATCCGGCGCGGGTCCCGGAGGCCTACGGCGCCGAGAAGTACGACCGGCTCCGGGCTCTGAAGCAGCGCTACGACCCGGACAACTTCTTCCACATCAACCAGAACATCCCGGCGAACTAGGGCCTGAGCGGACTTTGTGGCGCCCGTCGCGAGCCGGGAAGGCGCGCTATAATGGCCGCCGCGTCGCGGGGTGGAGCAGTCAGGTAGCTCGCCGGGCTCATAACCCGGAGGTCGCAGGTTCAAATCCTGCCCCCGCTACTGAAGAAAGGCCCGCACACGCGGGCCTTCTCTTTATCTCTCTGCGGAGGCGCGCACCAACTTTCTACCCGAGTTTCTACCCACGTCACGTTGAGTGAGGGGCGGTTCGTTCCGCCCGCGACGTCTGACAATGGCCAGTCCAGTTCGTTGGTGGCCTAGGGTGCTCGTCCCGTGCTCCGAGTCGACGGTGAACTCGGTGGTCCTCTCAACATGACGGCCCTCAGTCAGCTGCTGATCCAAATCGACGTGAAGCGTGGTTTCAACTCGCGCCGCGATATCCGGATCTCACCCAGGAGGTCGCCGGTTCGAGTCCGGCTAGCTCCATTCGGTCGTTGTCGGGCCGACGACCCCGCGTGCCATCCCGACTGAATTGGCCGAGCGGAGCTCGAGAGCCTCCGGCTATTCCTGATTTCTCCGTCGGGTTCACAATGTCAGCAGCATCGGCTCCCGACAGGAGGGCGATGGCCGGCGAAATCATTGGCAGGCGGATCGAACTGCTGGCGCTCGAGGCGTTTCTGCAGGCGGTACCTGCAGGCGGACAGGCTCTGCTACTTGAGGGCGATGCGGGGATCGGCAAGTCGTTGCTTTGGTCCGAGGGGCTGCGCCTTGGGCGCGAGCGCGGTTTGCGCGTTCTGACGGCGCGCGCCGCTCGTTCCGAGACACAGGTCGCGTTTGCAACCGTCGGCGATCTGTTCGGAGCGTCATTGGAGACGACGCTCCCGCGCTTGGCGCCGATTCAACGGCATGCGCTCCAGACCGCATTGCTCCTACGCGAGTCGGACGGACAGCCTCCGGACACGCGCCTCCTCGCGCTTGCGTTCCTCGCCGTCGTTCGTGCGCTCGCTCAGGACGGACCGGTGCTTGTGGGGTTCGACGACGTGCAGTGGATCGATACAAGCTCGGCCGAGGTGCTGCGGTTTATGTTGCGACGGCTGGAGAGCGAACCGGTCGGCGTGCTCGCCACCGTGCGCGAACGGCCCGTCGAGGCGCCGCTCGACCTCGATCGTGCCTTCGCCGCGTTCCAACGGCTCGCCGTGCAGTCTCTTTCGGCCGGAGCGATCCATCGGCTCCTCTGGAGTCGGTTGGCGCTCAACTTGACCCGACCGGAGTTGGTGCGCGTGCACGAGATCGTCGGTGGAAACCCGTTCTTCGCGCTCGAGTTCGGGCGCGCGATCGCCGCGGGCACGCTCCGCGTCGATAGCGCGAGTGTCGCGCTGCCCGAGAGCTTGAGCGCCTTCGTGGCGGAGCGGTTGCGAGCGCTGCCGGCGCACGTCCGCACGACGCTGGCTGCCGTCGCCGCCCTTGCGGCTCCATCGTTGACGGTGCTCGAGTCGCTGGCGGCTACTGCCGTCGACGACATCGAGCTTGCCGAGAAGCAAGGAGTGGTCGAGTTCGACGGCGAGCGGATCCACTTCACGCATCCACTCCTCGCTCCCGCGTGCTACGCGGCGATCCCGTTGCACAGGAGGCGCCGGCTTCACCGGCACCTCGCCGAGCTGCACGTCGATCTCGAAGAGCG
Source organism: uncultured Actinomycetes bacterium (assembly GCA_963738205.1). Taxonomy (GTDB): domain Bacteria; phylum Actinomycetota; class Thermoleophilia; order Gaiellales; family Gaiellaceae; genus DATFQE01. The sequence continues at coordinate 991,579 of CAVTVQ010000006.1, read as the reverse complement.
CGCCCGCCATCTCGCGATCGCCGCCACCGGGCCGGACGAAGGAATCGCGGCAGCCTTGGACGCCGCGGTGGCGCACGCCCACGCGCGTGGCGCAGCTCTGGTCGCGGCGGAGCTCGCCGAGCGGGCCGTAGCTCTGACGCCGCTGGATGCCGTAGACACTGTGAACGAGCGCCGGATCGCCGCAGCCCAGCACTGCCTGTCTGCGGGCGACGCGAAAAGGGCAAGGGCTTTTCTCGGCGACGCGATTGGCTCTTCCGTCCCGGGACCAATCAGAGCCGAAGCCTTGAGCCGGCTCGCGAGTATGGGGCCACCAACGGAGGGCTTTCGAGAGGCTAAGAGTCTGTACCGCCGTGCGCTTGTCGAGCCCGGTCTCGCCAAGCGCCAGAAGGTCCATATTCTCTGCGCGCTTGCGTGGATGGCGGCCGCCGGATGGGATTCCAGGGGCGGGGCAAAGTACGCCGAGGATGCGCTGATCCTCGCCGAGGAACTGACTGAAGCGGAGACGCTCGGCGTCAGCCTGATCACGTTCGCGAGAGTCACGTTCTGGCGCACCGGGCGTCTCCGCCGCGACCTGTTGGATCGCGCGATCGAGATCGCGGAGCGCACGGATGGCAACGCCGACGCGCGAATTGTGCTGGCCAGGATCCTGGGCCGCTGCGACCGCCACGCGGAGGCGCGCATGATGTGGGAAGGGCTCATCGCCGAAGCGCGCGAACGGGGCGATCCTTGGGTTGTCGGACGACTCTTCTTCCTTGCCGAGCTTGAGGTCGCGTCGGGAGAATGGGATACGGCAGCACGACATTGTGGCGAGTCGATGGAGGTCGCACGCCAAACGGGCTGGGACAATTTTCTTCCGCTTTGCCGCAACATCCTGGTCCAGATAGCTGCGCATAGAGGCGAGGTCGGGCGACTACAAACAGAGACTCCCGACTTGCTCCAGGTCGCGGAGCGGACTGGCATCGCGGACTACGCCTATCAACTCGGTCGGGCGCTCGCGACGTTCGAGCTCTCCGTGGGCGACGCGGAAGCCGCGTGGTCACACGTCGAGCCCCTGTTCGCGAAGGACCAGGACATGGACGAGTATCGCGCCCAGGTTGCAGGCTCCGTCGCAATCGAGGCGCTCATCGGCAGCGGCGATCCTCAGACCGCCGAACGTCTGCTCGATCTCCTCGAGGAACACGCCGCCGGGTCCGACACAGCGGTGCGCTCACTCGCTCATCGCGCGCGCGGGCTTCTCCACGCCTCGAGGGGCGATCAGGTACGTGCAATCGCTGCTTTTGAGGCGGCGGCCGTCGAGCCAGAACCGCCGCAAGAGGCGAATCAGTTCGAGCTGGGGAGGACGCTTCTCGCGCTCGGGACCTTGCACCGCCAAGCGCAGCACAAGCGTGCCGCCCGGGACACCCTCGAACACGCCGTCGAGATCTTCGAGCGGCTCGGCGCCCGCCTCTGGTCGGAGAACGCGCGCTCGGAGCTGCGGCGGATCGGCGGGCGCACCGCATCGGGCAGCGAGCTCTCGGAGACCGAGCGGCGGATCGTCGAGCTCGTCGTCGCCGGGCGCTCGAACCGCGATGTCGCCAGAGAGCTGAGGCTGAGCCCGAACACGGTCGCGTGGAACCTCTCGAAGGTCTATCGCAAGCTCGGTGTCAGCTCTCGAACCGAGCTTGCGGCACGCGGCGCCGCGCCGGAGTAAATCCACAAATTTTTGCGGTTGATCGCGCGGCGTTCTAGCGGGATCGTGAACGTGATGCCGACCTACCTCGTAGAGCGCTACCTGCCAGGACGCAATCGCGATTGGCTCGAGGCCGCGCTCGCCCGCCTTCGGCGGCAACGAGGCCTCGCGGCGCATCTCGGATCGACGTACATCCCGGCGGACGACTCGTGCTTCTGCCGCTTCGAGGCCGACACCGCCAACGACGTCAGAGACGCCAACGAGATCGCGGGCGTGCCGTTCGCGCGGATCGTTGCAGCAGAGGAGATCGGCGTTGACGAACCGTCAACTACCGAGAGAGGAGAACGGTGATGAAACGAATCTTGGCGCTCATCTTGGCCGTCGCCGCCGTGGGATCCGTGGCGACCGCTGGCTTCGCCAAATCGACTCCGACGAGTGGGCGTCTGCACGTTACGAAGGAGTGTTCGCAGTACAACGGGGCAGTCGGTTCGTTCTGCACGATCGTGTCCGCGAACATCGACCCGATCAAGACGGGAATGCGGGTGATCTACCTCAGCGCCCCGAGCAACGGCACGCTGGACTCCGACATCGTTCTTTCGTCCGCTGACGGGAGCGACGCGTACGGCCACGTCATCCTCGACCTCGCGAAGGCCAAGGGTCGTCTGACGTTCTCCGGCGGCACCGGCGCGCTCGCGGGTTTTCAGGCAGACGCCAAAGTGTCCGTCGATTCCAGCGGTGCGTGGCATTGGGACGGGAGCTACAGCTTCACCGAGTAGCGCCGACGCGGCGCGTTGGGGATTTCACTGTCGGGCGACGGCGTTAGGCCGTCGCCCGACGTTTGGCGAATGGAGCAAATGTCTGAGACGGATCTAGACCGTGGCGAACAGTTCTCCCAGGCTCGGCGAGAGGTTTGAAAGCTGTTCGGTTAGGTCCGCCGAATCCGACTCGAACGTCGCCTTGAGTGTTGCCAGAACTGACGCGAATTTTCTACCCGTTTTGTACCCATCTAAGCTGGTCCACCCTGACCTGACGCGGTCGGAGACGCCTTAGATGAGCCAATCTCACCGCAACTCACCTGGATCGGCTGGTCTCATAACCCGGAGGTCGCAGGTTCAAATCCTGCCCCCGCTACTTCGAAAGGCGCTGGAAACGGCGCCTTTCGCTTCTCCGCACACGATCAGCAATCTTGGTTGAGTCGGAGCGGACGCCGGTGCACGCCTAGCCTAATCTCGCCGGCGCGTTCAACTGTTTCCGTGCTAGACGGCTCGGCGTAACTTTCGCCGGCCCAGGATCTCGCGTGCGGCGTTAAGGCCGGGGGTGCCCATTACGCCTCCGCCGGGGTGGGCGGCCGAGCCGCACAGGTAGAGGCCGCGGATCGGCGTCCGGTAGCGCGCGTAGCCGGGCACCGGACGGAACGCGAAGAGCTGGCCGGGGGTCATAGCGCCCTGGAAGATGTTTCCGCCAGTGAGGTTGAAGACGCGCTCGAGGTCGGGCGGCGCCAGCACCTGGCGGTCCATGACCGCGCTCTTGAAGTTCGGCGCGTACTCGTTCACTACGTCGAAGCAGCGATCGGCGAACGCGTCGCGCTGGTCATCCCAGGAGCCGTCGCGCAGCTCGTACGGCGCGTACTGGATGAACATCGACATTAGGTGCTTCCCGGCCGGCGCCACCGTCGGATCGACCACCGAGGCAAGCTGGAACTCGATCACCGGGTCCGCGGAAGGGCGCCCGTACTTGGCGTCGTCGAACGCGCGCTCGATGTAGTCCTGGTCGGGACAGAGGTGGATGGTGCCCCGATGCTGAGGCCCGGGCTCCGCTCCGGGCAGCGCGCTGAAGTTCGGCAGCTCGCCCAGGGCCACGTTGATCTTCAACGAGGCGCTCGCGTAGCTGATCCGCTCGACGTCGGCGACGAACGCATCCGGCAACGCGCTTCGGTCGAGCAGCTGCAGAAACGTCACATTCGCGTCGGCGTTGCTGGCCACGATCGGGGCGTGGAACTCGTCGCCTGAGACGAGAGCGACGCCGGCGACCCGCCCGTCGCGCACGAGAATGCGGGCCACCTCGGCCTCGCAGCGGATGTCGGCGCCGAGGTCGCGCGCGGCACCGGCGAGCGCCTGCGTGATCCCGCCCATCCCGCCGCGCATATACGCCCATACTCCCCGGGTCCCCCCGGCTTCGCCCATGACGTGGTGGAAGAGCACGTAGGCGGTCCCCGGCATCGACGGGCTCGCCATCGCTCCGATAATCGCGTCGGTCGCCAGCGTTCCCTTCAGCTCCTCGGACTCGAACCAGCGATCAAGGATCGGGCGCGCTGCTCCGGTGAGGATCTCCACCGCCTCGCCGGTTGAGTCACCGAGTTGCCGGAAGGATCGCCCCAGCGTGAGCAGCGTCCGGAGATCGCCGAGCCGGGGCCTCCGCAGATCGGGCGGCGCCATGGTGAGCGTGGGCTCGACCACGGCCGCCACCCGCTCGAGCATCGCCTCGTATCGCGGGTACCGCTCGGCATCGCGTTTGCTGAACTTCGCGATCTCCTTGCGCGTCAACTCGGCGTCCGGGCCCATCATCAGCGAGCGCCCGTCCGGGAACGGCGTGAACGAAGACGGGTTGCGCGGGAGCACTTCATAGCCGTATGACGTGAGGTTCAGGTCGCGGACGATCGCCGTGTGGAAGAGGCTGTTGACGTACGAGGCGGTCGAGACCTTGAAGCCGGGGAAGGTCTCCTCGGTGACGCAGGCGCCGCCGACGATGTGGCGCCGCTCGAGCACCAGCACGCGCAAACCGGCGCGGGCGAGGTAGCAGGCAGTCACGAGGCCGTTGTGCCCGGCACCGACCAAGATGGCGTCGAAATGCGTTGGGTTCTGGGCCATTGGACGCAGATCCTGCCACGCGCTCGCCTAGCCAAGGCGAGGAGGCGGCGCCCTTCGGCGCCGTCTCCAGCTGCAAGCGTTCTGCAAGCATTGGGCTTCCGCTGCGATGCCACTTTATTCCGCCTAAATGCAGCGCTGAGAGCCAATCTGGCTATGAACACGCGTTTAGGTGGAATACGGCGGAACGCGTCTACACGATCGAGGCGGCTCATAACCCGGAGGTCGCAGGTTCAAATCCTGCCCCCGCTACTAACGACTTACTGCGACCGGCCGCTTCGAGCGGCCGTTCGTGTTCTTAGGATCGCCTCCGGCGCGATCTGGAGCGCCTCTCGCGCCGATCCGTAGTTTCCCGCAGGGCGGCTGGGAGGCTAGAACCGATACCGGACGGCTCCCGTACCGTGATGGTAGTGAGAATGAGACGCCTCGCCGCAGTCCTCGTCTATGGGCTTGCGCTGCTGGTCGTGACGAGCGCGAGTGGTGCGACCACCGAAGCCGCGAGCCTCGCGTCCCCGGGAGTCGTCCAATGGCGCTTCCAGGTCAGCGGCCAGTACGTCCTGCATCGGCCGGCTGTCGGTCCCGACGGCGGAGTGGTCGTCGCGAGCTCGACCGGCGACGCGTACTCGCTGACCGCGGCCGGCGCGCTCCGGTGGGTCGTTCCCTCCGTGGGCGGGAGTGGAGGTCCCTCGATCGGGGCCGATGGGACGGTGTACGTCGCTTCGATGAGCACGGTCACCGCAATTGCCGCTGACGGCTCGATCAAGTGGAGGTTCACGGAGCCCTCTTTCGGCCAGGGCGTGATCGCCGGCCCGACGGTCGGCCCGGACGGGAACATCTACGTGATCTCGGACCTGGGCGGCCTGGGCGCGTTCGCTCTTTCGCCGGCCGGGCAGCTTCTCTGGAGCAACCCGGGCAACCCGACCTTCGCGGAGAACGGTCAGCTCGGCGTGGAGATCGTGTTCGGCTCCGGACGTCTGTATACAGCGTTCGACGAGCGCAGCGTCGCCCTGAGCACGATGTTCGGTCTCTCGCTGGGTGGAGCGCAGCAGTGGGCGAGAGGGATCGGCGGCAGTGACGACCCGTTCATGCAGCAGCAGCGACAGCCCGCGACCGGGTCGGACGGCAGCCTTTACCTGACCGGGATGGGCGGCGCGAACGGCTGGGGCTTGAAGCGCGTCGATCCGGGCAGTGGCAACGTGCTCTGGAACTACTCCCCGTTCCCGTCGAACGGGATGTCGGCTCCCAGCGTGGGTCCGGACGGGTCGGTCTACTTCTCGAGGAGCCTGAGCTACCTCGAGTCGGTGACTCCCGCCGGCCAGTCGCGCTGGGTGTTCTCCGACGGCTCGATCATCGACCATCCCGCTGTGAGCCCCAACGGCAGCATTGTCGTGGCCGGGATTCGCTCCAACTTCGGTCAGCCTGGATCGGTCCGTGCGTGGAAGGCGGCAACGGGCACGGTCGACTGGCAGATCGACCTGCCCGACGAGAACGGCGGCAACCAGATCCTGTACACGCAGCCACGCTTTTCCGCCGACGGCGGCACCGCCTACTTCGGCACCGCAATCCTCGGAGGTAGTGGAGAGTTCTCGTTCGTCTACGCCGTGGGAACGGGCTCGAACGCGCCGCCTCCGCCGCCGCCTCCACCGCCGAACCAGTGTGTCGTGCCCGGCGTCGTCGGCCTGACGCTCAGCGCGGCCCGAGCAGAGATCGGCGACGCAAACTGCTCGGTCGGGAGCATCACGCGCGTTCGCTCGAAGCAAGTCGGGATCGTGCTCGCTCAGAGCCCGACATCAGGCACGACGCTGCCGCCGGGAGGTCGCGTGAACCTCACGGTCGGTCGCAGATAGTCGTCGTCTATGCGGCGTCCATGCTGCGCGTGCGGCATCCCGCTGCAGAAGGCCCCGGGAACGGGGCCTTTTCCGTTAGAAGCCATTGCTGCGGCCCTTGCCACGTAAGCGAAGCCTTGACTGGGCCGCGTTTCACGCGTCGAGCTCGCGCCGGCCCTCGTGTGGCGGGAGGAGGCGGTGCGCGATGGCGGCCGCCTCGACCCGGTTCGGCGCATCGAGCTTCCGCAGGATGTGCGAGACGTGTACGGCCGCTGTCTTGTCGCTGATCACGAGCGTGGAGGCGATCTCGCTGTTGGTGAGCCCTCGGGCGACGAGAGTCAGCACTTCCGCCTCGCGCGCCGTCAGCCCGAGGGGCGCTTCCAGACCCTCGTTGGCGTGGTGTCGGCCCGCGTCCGGTGGCATGGGATCGAGCCGCGCCCGCTCGGCAAGCAGCTCGAGCTCGCGCCGCAGGGGCTGCGCTCCGATCCGGGCGGCGACGGCGTAGGCGTCTCTGAGCGGCACGCTCGCCTCGGCGCGGGGCGCGCCGGCGGAGACGAGCGCCTCGGCCTGGCGCCAGCGACAGTAGGCGGCGAGCGGCGGGCGCTCGAGTTGCTCCCAGGCCGCTGCCGCTTCCGACCACAACTCGGGCCGTGCGACGCCCCGGGCGCGTTCGTACTCGGCCTCCGCGAGCGCGAGCCAACCGCCCGTGTTCGGCGTGATGCCTGAGGCCTCCTCCGCCGCACGTCGAGCGGTGGCGATGAGCTTCCGTGCCCCGGCGAGCCACGTGCGGACCGCGCTCTCGTCACGGCAGGCGCGCGCGAGCGCTGCCAGCTCCGCTTGTGCACGAAGCCCCTTCGCACAGAACCACACGCGCAGCTGAGCGGCTTCCCGGACGCTCGCCATCGCCAGTCCGTCACGCACAGCCTGGTCGGCGTCCGTCCAGCGGCGCTCCCAGAGGGCGAGGTCCGCGAGATGGGCGTCGTAGATGCCGAGGACGCGGTCCTCGCGCAAGGTCGCGCGCGCGGCCTCGAGGTGCGCTCGCGCAGCGTCGAGCTCGCCGCGGCCGATCTCGACGCCGGCGCGGATCGTGAGAAGCCAGTACGGGAAGCTCGAGGTGATGCCGCGGAGCGCGGCGGCGCTGAGCCTGTCGGCCTCGTGCCAGTCGCCGATGGCGACCAGAGTCTCGATCTGATTCGCCACGAGCAGAGGGCTGTTGATCCCGTACCGGCCCATCACCTCGAGCCCCTCCTGTCCCAGTTGCGCCGACTCTCGGGGCCGTCCCAGCATCGTCAGCACGTCGGTGAGATGGACCCACGCTCGCTCCAGGCCAATGTGATCGCCGATCTCCTCGGCGAGCTGCAGCGCCTGACGAAGATCCGCGACCCCCTCCTCACTGCGGCCGAGGTAGGCGAGGTCGGAGCCGCGTACCGTGAGCGCTCGGACCTCCGCCTCGCGTGCGCCGACAACCCGAGCGAGCGCGAGCGCCTGTTCGCAGATCGGCAACGACTCCGCGCGGCGCCAGGCCACCCCCAACGCCCCCGCGAGTGACCCCAGCGAATACGCCCGCTCCGGTGAGGGCGGCTCCGCCGGCACGAGCTCGACCGCGCGTTCGACCGCGGCGAGGCAGGCGTCTTCGCTGCCGGTCTGCTCGAGGTACTCGCCGAGGCGCACATGGAGGAGGGCCGCACGGTGCGGGTCGCCCTCGCCGACGAGCTCGATCGCTCGCCGGCCAAGCTCGACCGCGCGTGGGGCGGCACCGACTTGGCTGGCGAGCTCGGCCGTCCGGGTGCAGAGCTCGGCGAGGTCGAGCCCGGTCAGTTCGGCCGCGTCCGGCACCGCGTGCCAGAGGTCGAGCGCCCGCTCGAGGTGCGCGAGCGCCTCGGCGAGTCCGAAGACGGCCTCCGCTTCGCGTGCCGCCTCGACCGACGCGACCAGCGCGTCGGTGCTGCGACCCGCCGCCTCCCAGTGCGGCGCGAGCTCCGCCGCCGACGCGGCTCCGCTGCGCGCGAGCTCTTCCGCCAGCTTCGCATGCAGCTCCTCGCGCTCACCGGGCAGGATCGTCGCGTAGATCGCCTCCGCCAGGAGCGCGTGGCGGAAGCGGAAGCTGCCGGTCGCCTGGTCGGCGACGAGGACGCCGTGCTCGACTGCTCGGCGCAGCGACTCGCGTACGTCACGTTCCGGAAGCGCCGTGACCGGGCGGAGCAGCGGGTACGCGACGTCTCGTCCGGCGGCCGCCGCTGCACGCAGAAGACTTTGCGTCCGACGGTCGAGTCTGGCCACGCGTTGCAGCAGGAGCTCGCTCAGGCCGCGCGGAAGCTCCCCGCTCGGGTCGCCGGCGGCGGCGAGAAGCTCCTCGGCGAAGAAGGGGTTGCCCTCGGCGCGGGCGACGATCTCGTTCGTCAGCCTCGCGGGCAGCGAGCCGTCGGTACGCACCGCAAGCAGCGCCGACAACTCGTCGCGTTCCAGCGGCCCGAGGCCGAGCAGGACCGCCGATCCCGAACGCCGGACGCGATCCGCAAAGCGGCGCATGCGCTCCGCCGACGACGGCTCGTCCGCGCGGTAGGTGGCGAGCAGCAGAACCGGCCTGCTGTCGACGTTGTGCGCGAGGAAGACGGTGAGATCGAGCGTCGAGGTATCCGCCCAGTGCAGGTCCTCGAGCACGAGTAGCACCGGTGCGGCGGCTGCTCGGTCGGTGAGCAGCGCAAGCGTGTTCTCGAAGACCTGCAGCTGCGAGCCCGCCCTCGCCTCGTCGACCGGCCGAGGCTCCCCGAGCGGACGAAGCGCCTCGAGGAACGGCTGATACGGCAGCTCTGCGCCGACGAAGTCGATCGCGCGCCCGAGCAGGATCTCGAACCCGGCGGTGCGGGCACGTCCCGCGAGCTCGGACGCGAGTCGGCTCTTGCCGATCCCGGCTTCCCCGGCGACGAGGATAGTCGCACCGCTTCCGGCTCGGGTCGCATCGACAGCGTGCTCGAGCTCCCCGAGCTCGCGTACGCGTCCGACGAAGACCTCGCCCGCGCGAGCCATCACTTCGGCCAGTATCGCGCACTCACACCCGCAGCTCGTAGGGCGGCGTAAGGACCCGACGCACCGAAGATACGCATGCCGGGGGCAGAAGATAAGGCGCTCCGCCCGATGCGCTCATGCTCGTCGACCGCGACGATCCGGTCGATCCGACGAACACGAGGCCAAGGAGGTACACGATGGCGAGCAGACACACGACGAATCGCGGCCTGTGGAGACCGCGAGGCAGGCGTCTCTGGGCTCGCGGAGGCGGCTCCACGCCAATCCTCAGGATCTCGGCGCCCATTGTTGTGCTCGCGTTTCTCGCCGTCTCGACGCTCGTCGGCACTGCTCGAGCCGGGCATAGTGGCAACTTCCCGGCTCGGATCGACCTACCGAACGGATTCTTCCCGGAGGGCATCGAGAGCGGGCGGGGCACGTCGTTCTTCGTCGGTTCCATGGCGGACGGCGCGATCTGGCGCGGCGATCTTCGAACCGGATCAGGAACGGTGATAGCGGCCGGCGCGCCGGGACGCGCGTCCGCCGGGATCGCCTACGAGGCCGGCCGGGACCGGATCTGGGTCGCAGGCGTCGGACCGCCACTCAACGGCAGCGCCGACGTGCGTGTTTACGACGCATCGAGCGGCGCGTTGCTAGAGACGTATCAGCCGCCCGGAGTCGGTCTGCTGAACGACGTCGCGGTCACAAGGAAGGGGGTGTACGTCACCGACTCGAGCTTCCCGCAGCTCGTCGTGATCCCTTTGCCGCAAGATGGTTCGCTCCCGCCTTCCTCCGCGGCGACGATCTTGCCGGTGGGCGGCGACTTCATGCAGACGGAGGGCTTCAACCTGAACGGGATCGTGGCCGAGAACGGCGTCCTGCTCGTGGCGCAGTCTTCCGCGGGCAAGCTCTTCCGGGTCGATCCGGTCACGGGCGACGCAGACGAGATCGATCTCGGCGGCGCCACCCTCACCTACCCCGACGGGCTCGAGTTGCTCGGGCACACGCTCTACGTGGTCCGCCCGTTCGACAACCGGGTTACCGTGATCTCGCTCGGAGTGGGGCTGGCCAGCGGCGTCGTCCTCGGAGACCTGACGGACCCGAGCTTCGACATCCCCTCGACCGCGACCGTGGCCGCGGGCCGGCTGTGGGCGGTCAACTTGCGGTTCACGACGCCCCCCGAGCCGACGACGCCCTACTGGATCACACGGCTGCCACTCCGCCCGTGAGTGCAAGGGACATGTCCAACGATCCCGTCTGGCGATCTCAGATGGGCGCTTCACATGGCGGTTTCCCTGCAAATCAATGGGTTCGCCTGGGACATACGGGCTGACTCGGCTGCAAGCTTTCTGCAAGCATCGGGCTTCGCCGGGCCCGCTACTGCCAAGGGCGCCGAAAGGTGCCCTTGGGCCTGTTAGACCCCCGGTCGTCACTCGATTGCTTCGAGGATCTCCCACTGATCGGGAACGCCCTTCAGCGTGTGAGTGCCGCGTTCGACGAACGTGAGGCCCGAGCCCGTGACGAGGTCTCTGACCGTCCGCGACACGAGGACTTCGCTCGCTCCGGCCAGCGCGAGCACACGAGCGGCGATATGGACTCCGATGCCGGCGATGCCTTCGCTGCGCCGCTCTACCTCACCCGTATGGAGACCGGCACGCATCTCCAGGCCGAGCATTCGCAGCCGGTCTCGGAGAGCGAACGCGCAACGAACGGCGCGCGCCGGTCCCTCGAAGCTTGCGAGCAGCCCGTCACCAGTGAAGTCAGCGATCGCTCCGCCGAAGCGCACGACCTCGGCCGCGGCCAGCTCGTCGTGCCTCTCGAGCAGCTCCCGCCACCGCGCGTCGCCCAAATCGACCGCCCGTGGGGTGGAGTCGACGATGTCCGTGAACAGCACGGTGGCGAGAACCCGGTTGGTGGCATGGGCCGGCCGGGATCCCGTGAGGAACTCCTCCACCTCATCGATGAGGACGTCGACATCTCCAACTGCGAGCCCATAGTCGGCGCCGGGTACGGCGACGAACTTGGTGCCCTCGATCTGATCTGCGACGTAGCGCCCCTGGTCGACCGTGACGATCGGGTTGTCCTGGCGATGGACGACGAGCGTCGGCACCCTGATCGCCGGCAGGACATCCCGAACGTCGAGCTCGAAGAGCATGCGCATGACAACGGCAGCTGTCGCCGGGCTTGCGGAGAGGCGGAGGAAGCGCCCCCAGGCCTCCAGCGCAACAGCATCCCCGGCGAGGCTCGGGTTGATTGCCGCTATGATGTCGCCGCGACCCCACGTCTGCTCGACCATCGAGACGAGGCGCTCCCGCACTTCTGGCGGTGCGCCGACGTCGTAGCCGGGCGCCGCCGAGATGCGGGCGGTCGCGTTCAACAAGACGAGTGCGCTCGTCCGCTCCGGATACGTCGCGGCGAAGAGCTCCGCCATCGGCGAGGCCTCGCCGGCGCCGACGATCGCTGCTCGCTCGAGGCCGACCGCGTCCATTACCGCCGACACGTCGTCCATCCAGTCCTCGAGCGGGGGTAGCTCCTTGGACGGGATCGGATCGGACAAGCCGATCCCGTACTTGTCGAACGAGATCAGCCGGCTGAACGAGGAGAGGCGTCGTAGGTAGTGCGCATAGCCGGGCAAGTCCCACCGGGCTTCGACATGGCTGAACCAGGTGGAGACGAGCACGATGTCGAGCGTGTTTCCCTCGCCGACGATCTGGTACGCGATGTGCGCGTCGCCCTTTCTCGCGTACTGCGTCTGTGGCACCACTCCAAGACGATATGCGCCGCCGCTCGGCTCACGCCAATCGTCCCCACCGACGCGCGAAGGCGCCGCTTGCCCAAGATCTCCCGTGCTTCGTTGAGGCCCGGTGTGCCCATCACGCCGCCGTTGACGAGAGTCGCGGTAAGCTCGGCTGGCCGTCCGGTCCCAGACAGGAGGGACGTTGTCGAGCCCGATCCTCGTCGTCGACAGTTCCGATATCCGCGAAGGGAAGCTCGAGGAGGTGAAGGCGGGAGTCGAAGTTCTGGTCGCGTTCGTCGAGGCGAACGAGGCCGAGCCGCTCTCGTATGACGTTTACTTCGACGAGGCGGGCAGCCAGATGACGGTCGTCCAGATCCATCCGGACTCGACCTCGCTCGAGCGCCACCTGACGGTGGCCGGCCCCGTCTTCCGCAAATTCGCCGACTTGCTAACGCTCGGGAGGGTCGACGTCTACGGCAGGCCGAGCGAAGCCGCGCTCGAGCAAATGCGCGGGAAGGCGCAGTTGCTGGGGGACGCGCCTGTCGTTGTTCACGAGCTCCACTCGGGCTTCAGCCGATTCGCGGCCGACAGTTAACCTGGTTGCTGCGGGCCTTTCGTTTTCAAAGTGCGCGGGCTTGACAGGACCGCGGTCCCCTCGCTCAGGCTCTGGAGTGAGGATGCGTTGGCAGCGGTTGTTCGACGCGCACCCTCTGGGGGTCCGCGAGTCTTGACGCTGCGCGGCGGCGATCGTCGGCCCGCCGGCTGGCGGGTGCGAACCCGCTCCAGGCGAACCAGCGTCCGAACCCGCGTTGAAGCGCCCGCGGGCCGCTCATGGTCAGCTCGCGAGCCCGGAGCGCGCCGGCCAGCTCGGCGCGCCCCAGGTAGACGCGGTAGAGGGTTGCAGTGTCGACCGTGACCTCGAGGTCGACGTCGAACCCGGGGTGCTGGAGGCAGACCGAGACCTCGGACGGCTCGAGCACCATCCAGTAGCGCTTCGCCGGGTCGCGGAAGTCGAACTTGACCACCGTGCGACCGGGTGGAAGCTGCTCGCGATCGACGTGACGGGCCATCCAGACGATCAAGAGGTCGGGGTCGAGCTCCTCGGGGTGGGGATCGGTGAACGACCAGGTCGCGCCCCACTCCCCGATCGCCTGTACAACCGTCTCCAGGTCGAGGCCGGCGAGCGTCAGGCGATAGTCCAGCGTCCTCCCCTTGGGGCCGACGCGCCGCTCGACGATCTCGGCCCGCTCGAGGGAGCGAAGCCGATCCGCAAGGACCGAGCGCGAGATCCCCGGCAGGCCGCGCTGGAGCTCGTTGAACCCGCTCGCACCGCCCAGCATCTCGCGCACGATCAGGAGCGTCCAGCGGTCGCCGAGGACCTCGCTCGCCTTGGCGATCGGGCAGTACTGCGCGTAGCTCCGCATCCTCCGTTGATGCTAGCCCCGGATCCGGGTCAGGTTCGAAATTCGAACCACTTGGTTCGAAATTCGGTCTAGTCCGTGGCGGGACACCCGCATAGCGTCGGCGACGTGACCACGACGACACCGGCTGCGGCGACCACCGACCTCGAGCGTCTGCGCGACTCGCTCCGCGGCGCGGTGATCGGTCCCGACGACGAAGGCTACGACGCCGCGCGCGTGATCTGGAACGGTGCGATCGACCGCCGTCCCACATGTGTCGCTCGCTGCACCGGAGTCGCGGACGTCGTCGCGGCTGTTCGCTTCGCGCGCGAGCGTGGCCTTCTTGTGGCGGTGCGCTCCGGCGGCCACGGCGTCGGTGGTCATGCGCTCTGCGACGGCGGCCTCGTGATCGACCTCTCGCCGATGAAGGGCATCAGGGTCGACCCGGCGGCGCGCACCGCCAGGGCCGAGGCCGGCGTGCTCTGGGGCGAGCTTGACCGCGAGACGCAGCTTCATGGTCTGGCGACGGTGGGCGGCATCGTCACCCACACCGGCATCGCGGGCCTCACCCTTGGCGGCGGCATCGGTTGGCTCATGCGAAAGCACGGCGCGACGGTCGACAACCTCCTCTCGGTCGACCTGGTGACGGCGGAGGGCGAGCTCCTCACCGCCAGCGAGGAGGAGCACCCCGACCTCTTCTGGGGGATCCGCGGCGGCGGCGGCAACTTCGGGGTCGTGACCTCGTTCGAGTACCGGCTTCACCCGGTCGGACCGATCGTGCTCGCCGGGCCGATCTTCCACCCGCTCGTGGATGCTCGCGAGGTCCTTGCCTTCTACCGCGAGTTCATCGCCACAGCGCCCGACGAGCTGACGACGATCTTCAACCTGCGCGTGGCTCCGCCGCTCCCCTTCCTGCCCGACGACGTGCACGGCAAGCCGATCGTCATGGTCGGAGCCTGCTACGCCGGCGCGCTCGAGGACGGAATCGACGTCGTCCGGCCGCTGAAGGAGTTCGGCACCCCGATCGTCGACCTGCTCGAGCCCAAGCCCTACCTGGCGCTGCAGTCGATGTTCGATCCATCAGTGCCGCACGGCTGGCACTACTACTGGAAGTCGGTCGAGCTGCCGCCGCTCACGGACGAGGCGATCGACACGCTCGTCGAACACGCCTCGGCGCTCACCTCGCCGAAGTCGTACTGCATCGTCTTTCAGCTCGGAGGCGCCCTCGCCCGCGTGCGAGAGGACGAGACCGCCTTCAGCCAGCGTGACGCCGCCCACAACGTGAATATCAACGCGGTCTGGACCGACGACGACCCCGAGGGAGAGCGGCACGTCGCCTGGGCGCGCGACTTCTTCTCGGCCATGCAGCCGCATGCGGGCGGGCGCGTCTACCTCAACTTCCTCGGCGACGAGGGGGCCGAGCGGGTTCGCCAGGCCTACGGTGACCGGCAGTACGAGCGCCTGGTCGAGCTGAAGCAGGCGTACGACCCGACGAACTTCTTCCGGCTGAACCAGAACATCGAGCCGTAGCGACAGCTCGGCGGCCATCGGCGGGTCGCCGAGACCGCGATGTGGGGCGGGGCCGGGAACAGCTCACGTGCCTAGCGCGTTTGGAAAGAATGCTCTAGTGGCCCGCGGGCTGTGGTGCGCGGGTGTCTTCGTCGCGAAGGAGGGTCTCATGTCCGCGACTACGCTCACTGATACGGCAGCGAGCCATTCCGATCTCAAGCCGGTCATCACGACGTTGCTGTACAACGATCCCGGCTGTCCATGGGCGTACTCGGCGAACCCGGCGCTGCGGGTGCTCGAGTGGCGCTACGGGGCACAGCTCGATTGGCGGCTCGTGCTGATCGGGTTGACCGAGTCGGCTGAGCAGTACGTCGCGCGTGGTTACACGCCGCTTCGGAGCGCGCTTGGCCAGGCGCGGTTCCGTCGGTTCGGGATGCCGTTCTCGCCTTCACCGAAGGCTCGTGTGAGCGCGACCGCACGCGCGTGCCGGGCGGTCGTGGCGGCGCGTCTGCTCGACCCCGGGAGCGAGTGGCGCGTTTTTCGCGCCTTGCAGCTCGCGACCTTCACGAGTCCGATCCTGCTCGATGACGAGGAGGCCATCGCGGCGGTCTTGGACGGTCTCGAGGGCGTGGACGCGGGCGCGATCGTCTCGCTGCTCGACGACCCTGCTGTGACGGATGCCTACGAGCATGACCGGGCCGAGACGCGTGCGGCTGCGGGGTCGGCGGCCGAGCTGCAAGGCAAAACCGCCCAAACGGACGGGCCCGTGCGCTTCACAGCTCCTTCGATCGTGTTCGAGCGCAGCGGGCAGCGGGTCGTCGCCGGAGGTTGGCAGCCGGTCGAGGCGTACGACGTGCTCGTGGTCAATCTCGACCCGGCCCTCGTCCGCCGTGCCGCGCCCGACAGTCCGGCTCCGTTGTTGGAGGAGTTCCCCGACGGCCTGACGACCCAAGAGGTCGCCCAGCTGCTCGCGCGGACCAACGACATGGCCGACCGGGTCGCGGCGGAGCAGGGGCTGCTCGAGCTCGTTGCCGACGGAAAGGCCGTTCGCGTCCCGCTCGGCGACGACGCGCTGTGGCGGCCTGATTGACAAGCCGAAGGAGTGCCTAGCGGAACTGCTCGTTTCCTGAGCTCCCGGTCCAGGCGTACCGCTGCTGAAGCGCCGGGAGAGACGAACGAGCGAGTGAGATGCCGTACTCCGGCTCGCTCCGCTTGCCGACGTTCGGACGGTCGGTGAGCGGAGGCGACGCGTGGCGCCACTCGGTGCTCGGCACGAGGTACACGATGGGATCGTCCGCGTCGGCGAGCAGCACGATTGCCGCGAACCGGTTGTCCGCAGGCTGAAGTCGACGCTTGGTCCAGAAGACATAGCCGCCCACCCGCTGAGTGGACACGAACAGCTCCAGTGAGCGCCCGGACGGAGTCCGCACGTCGAGTTTGCCGCCGCTCCGATTGCCCGGCGCCGTGACGGTGCATCCGAGGTCTTCCAGTCGTTGCGTGACGAGTGTCTTGCCAAGAGCGATCAGCTCCTGTCGTTTCAGTTGCGACCATCGGTCCTCGGTCGTGGTGGGCTGTGCGTTCACGTGGCCTCCGTTTCACGTGCCGTGTTGCTGACACGGTTCATTGGGTCGGTCATGTCCGTCATTTTCCTCGACACGCGAAAACGCGTTTGACGGGTCATGAGGATTAGCGGCAAGCCGGCGGTGACTTCTTACCGCTGTGATGTGCGATCGTGCAGGACGTTCGCCGCGAGCAGCCCAGTCCAGCGTAGGAGGTCACGATGAGCTGGTTCGCGATCGCAGGAGCCCTTGGAGGCAGGGTGGGGACCGACCGAGCCCCGGTGAACCGCGACACCACGCGGTTGGTGGCGTTCAGCGATGCAGTGTTCGCGATCACGATTACCCTGCTCGTTCTCGAGATCAGGCCGCCGACTGACTACAGCGACCTGCTCCATGGCCTGGTCACCTTGTGGCCGTCCTATCTCGCTTACGGCGTCACATTCCTGTTCATCGGGCAGGTGTGGGCGAACCACCATGTGATGTTCGACCACATCCGTGCAGCCGACCGGGTCGTGCTGCTCCTGAACACCCTGCTGCTGATGGTCGTGGCGTTCCTTCCGTTCGTCACCTCCGTCCTGGCCGGGGCGCTGCGCAGTGGACACGGCCAACGGACAGCCGTCGTCTTCTACGGCATCCTGTTCGACGTGACGGCGCTGACGTTCAACGCCGTCTGGCGGTACGCGCGCCGGCACGGGCTGCTCAGCGAAGCCCTCGACGCTGCCGGAGCGACAGCTATCAGCAGGCGCTTTCAGCTCGCCCTGGTCTGGCTCGCGACCGGCGTCCTGCTCGGCGCCGTGCTACCCGTCCTGGGCTTGGCCGTGATCGTCGCCTTCAACGCCTATTACTGGCTCCCGATCCCAGGCGAAAGTGCCCCCTCCGCCGCTTAGTATTCGTCGTGCCGGCGGATCCACACCTGCCACTCATCGCCCTCGTCCCGACCCTTCGGCGCCCGGTCGAGGATCCCGTAGTAGCCCATGAGGAACTCGACGCCGCGGCCCGTGGTCGCGTAGGTCTGGTAGACGGTGCCGTCGTCGAGGACGAACGCGCTGAAGCCAAAGAGCTGGCTGAGGTAGCCGTTGACATCGGTGCCGCTCGCGGTTGCGTTGTGGTCGACGATCGGCGGCGCTCCCGCCTCCAGCATCGGCGCGATTGCTGCGCGCGTCTCCTCCGCGGTGTGTGCGTAGCCGAGGTCGAAGTTGAAGTCGCTGCCCGCCGCCGAGACCCAGGGCATGTTCCAGCCCATCCGTCGCTTGTACGACTGCAGCTTCTCGAGCGGTGCCTGCGAGACGTACATCATCGTGACGTCGCGCGCGTGTAGATGCGGGAGAGCGCCGTCGACGGTGTCGGCCATCGACGAGCAGGTCGGACAACCTGCCTCGTAGCTCGGTCCGAACATGAAGTGGTAGACGAGCAGCTGACTGCGGCCGTCGAACAGCTCCGCCAGCGTGCGCGAGCCGTCGTCGGTGTCGAACGAGTACTCCTTCTCGACTCGGACCCAGGGCAGCTCCCGCCGCCGCCGGGCAAGCTCGTCCTCGCGCCGTGTCAGCTCCTTCTCGGCCTCGAGCAGCTCGAGCCGGGCTGCAAGCCACTCTTCACCGGTTGCGGTCTTGTGATCAGTCATCGTTCGCTCCTTCCTCTGGTTACTCGTCGCGTCCGTCGGGCAGCGTGCGGGGGAGCCCAAAGTGGGGGAAGAGCCCGCGATCGAAGAACCACGTGATCGCCGAGATGCGGTCGCCCTGCAGCGTGAGGACCAGCAGCCCGTAGGCGCGTGCGAGCGCGGCCTGCGGGTCCGGTAGGTAGCAACCGAACGCGGGCTGGTCGTTCGCCCGCGTGGCCACGAGCCGCAGGGGAGCCCCACGCGCGAGTGCCCGGTCGCGCAGGAACTCCGCGATCGCCTCCTGGCCTTGGTACTCGTAGGGCTGGGGCGGCATCGTGAGCCAGGCGTCGCCGGTCAGCAGGGACACGACGCCGTCGGTGTCGCCTTGCTCGACCGCGTCGACGAAGCGGTCGACGAGCTCGCGCTCGCGTGCAGAACGCGGCAGCGGTGGAGACTCGCCGGCAGGAAGACCTTCGTCGATCGTCACCCGCGCGCGCTGCAACGCGCTCTTGACCGAAGCCTCGCTGCTTTCGAGCATGTCCGCCACCTCGGCCCCGTGGAAGCCGAGCACGTCGCGGAGCACGAGCACCGCCCGTTGACGCGGAGGGAGCTCCTGCAGCGTCGCCACGAACGCGAGCCCGACCGTCTCCCGCGTCTCGTAGCGTGCCGCCGGCCCGGCAGTCGTATCCGCGATGCCGTCGAGCAGGACGTCGGGGTAGGGCTCCAGCCAGACCGGCTCGCTGCGGCGGGTCGGCTCGGGCGGCTCGCTCATGGGTGGTACCTCCTGCGGACGGCGCCCGCGTTCTCGGAGCAGGTTCAGACAGCGGTTCGTCGCGATCCGATACAGCCAGGCGCGTACCGAGGCTCGCCGCTCGTAGCTCTGAAGCCCGCGCCAGGCGGCGAGGAGTGTCTCCTGGAGAAGATCCTCGGCGTCCTGCAGCGATCCGAGGATCCGGTAGCAGTGCAGCTGCAGCTCGCGCCGGTAGGGATCGGTGAGCTCACGGAACGCGTCCTCGTCCCCGGCCTGGGCGCGAGCCAGCGTCAGCTCAGTCACCACGGCATCCTCGCAGCAGACGGTCGTTTCGCTCGCACACAGATAAGGACACCGCCGACCGTCGCAACGAATCGGTCGTAACCACATGGGCCGCTGCCCGGGCCTGAGCGAGGGATGCAACGCCGATCCGTTTCGGCCGTCGACGGTGTCGTTACAGGCGAGACCTCAGACACTTCGACTCCGAGAGGGAGGCAGCGTGATGCACGCACTGAAGGACAAGGTTGCGGTGATATATGGAGCCGGAGGCGGGATCGGCGGCGCTGTCGGACGCGCCTTTGCGCGAGAGGGGGCCAAGCTCTTTCTCACCGGGCGCCTCCGGGCACCGGTCGACGCGGTCGCCAAGGACATCGTTGCCGCCGGCGGATCCGCCGAGGCGGCGGAGGTCGACGCGCTCGACGAGGAAGCCGTGGACAGGCATCTGGAGTCCGTGATCGACGAGGCGGGGCGTGTCGACATCTCGTTCAACGCGGTCGGGATCCCGAATACGACGATTGTGGGTGTGCCTCTCGTCGAGCTGGATGTGGAGCAGTTCTCGCTGCCGATCATGGCCTACGCGACGTCGTACTTCCTGACGGCGCGCCTGGCGGCTCGGCGGATGCTGCCGAACAAATCGGGCGTGATCATGACCGTCACCGCACTCCACTCACGCACGGGGATCCCGTTGGTGGGGGGCTACGGCCCGGCGCAGGCCGCCAAGGAGGCACTCACTCGAGATCTCTCCGCCGAGCTCGCGCCTCAGGGCATTCGCGTCGTCGGTCTGCGACCACAGGGCATGCCGGAGTCACGCACGATCAAGGACGCCTTCGAGCCTCGCGCCAAGGCCTCGGGAATGACCTGGGAGCAGTGGCAAGAGCTGCTCGCGAGCAAGACCCACCCGCGACGGCTGATGACACTCGAGGAGATGGCGAACACGGCGGTCTTCATGGCGTCCGACAAGGCGAGCGGGATGACTGGAACGACCGTCAACTTGACCATGGGCAGCCTGGACGACTAATCGTCTGCCGATGCCCGGCGAGCGCCGATGCGCCACCTCGTAGGATGCGCGCCGATGAGCACGCCCGACGTCGACGCTGCCGCCCGGTTTCTCGCCGGCAACGCCCGGGTTCTCGACCGTCGTCGCTTCGAGCGGCTCTTCTCAGACGGAGACGCTGAACCTGTCCGCGACGCGGTCGCCGCCTTCCGCAACTCCGACGGGGGATTCGGTCACGCGCTCGAGCCGGACGGGCGCGCGCCGGGCAGCCAGCCGACCGCGGTCGCGGTGGCTCTGCGCACGCTCGACGAGGCCGACGCGTGGGACGAGGAGCTTGTGGCAGGCGCATGTGAGTGGCTCGCGGCCAACGCGCCGGCCGAGGGCGGCGCGTCGTTCGTGGAGCCGACGGTCGAGGGGTGGCCGCACGCTCCCTGGTGGGAGGCGGAGGAGGGGCGGCCGGCATCGCTCCTCAGCACCGGGCGGATCGCGGGGACGCTGCATGCGCGCCACGTCGAGCATCCCTGGCTCGACGGCGCCACGGACCTGCTCTGGCGGCGGATCGACGAGCTCGACGACCCAGGGCCCTACGGGTTCCGCGGCATGCTGAAGTTCCTCCAGCACGTGCCCGATCGCGGCCGAGCGGAGCAGGCCTTCGAGCGCGTCGGAGGGCTGCTGTTCGACCAGGACCTGGTTGCGCTCGACCCCGAGGCCGAGGGCGAGGTCCACACGCCGCTCGACTTCGCGCCGAACCCCGACTCGATCGCTCGTCGTCTCTTCGACGAGGCCACGATCGAGGCGCACCTCGACCACCTCGCCGAAGGTCAGGCGGACGACGGAGGCTGGTCGTTCAACTGGCTGGCTTGGTCGCCGGTCGCCGCGAGCGAGTGGCGCGGGTCGCGCACGGTGGACGCTCTCCGCACCCTCCGTGCCAACGGTCGTCTCTGAGCGGGCGTTCCGCGCGGTGACACCTGTTGCTTGGGGCCGAGAGGCAGGAGTAGTCTCGCGAGGTCCCCGGAACTGGAGAGGAGGTCAACCGAACCGGCCACCAACAGAGGAGCAACAAAGGAGTAGGAATGAGTACAACCGCTGAGACCGCCACCGAGATCCGGCCCTTCCAGGTCGAGATTCCAGAGGAGCAGCTCGACGATTTGCGCCGGCGCATCGCGGCGACTCGCTGGCCCAGCAAGGAGCTCGTCGCAGATCGGTCACAGGGTGTGCAGCTGGAGGCGCTGCAAGAGCTCGCGCACTTCTGGGAGACCGACTACTACTGGCGCAAGGCCGAGGCGAAGCTGAATGCGCTGCCGCAGTTCACGACCGAGATCGACGGAGTGGAGATCCACTTCCTCCACGTGAAGTCGCCGCACGCGGACGCGTTGCCGCTGATCATGACGCACGGCTGGCCCGGCTCGGTGATCGAGCTGCTCGCCACCGTCGGCCCGCTCACCGACCCGCCCGCGCACGGTGGGCGCGCCGAGGACGCGTTCGACCTCGTGCTGCCGTCCCTGCCCGGCTACGGCTTCTCCGGCGAGCCCGCCGACCTCGGCTGGAACGTCGGGCGAGTTGCGCAGGCCTGGGCGGAGCTGATGCACCGCCTCGGCTACACCCGTTATGTCGCCCAGGGCGGCGACGTGGGCGCCGCCGTCACCGACGCGATGGGCCGTCAGGCACCCGAGGGGCTGCTCGGCATACACATGAACTTGCTCGTGACGGTCCTGGCCGGCCCGCAGCCGGCGGAGTCCGAGCAGGAACGCGCGGCGACGGACCAGATCGCCGCCTTCAGGGAGAGCGGCTTCGGCTACTTCCTGGAGATGGCCACGCGGCCGCAGACGATCGGCTACGCACTGCTGGATTCACCGGTCGCCCTGGCCGCCTGGCTGCTCGACCACGACACGGACAGCTACTACAAGATCTCCCGCGCCTTCGTCGACGGCGAGCCCGTGGGCAATCTCACCCGGGACACGATCGTCGACAACATCACGCTGTACTGGCTGACGGGCACCGGCACCTCGGCGGCCCGGTCGTACTGGGAAGACGGACACGCCGCGGCTCAAGCACGCGCGTCCGGCCAGGCGCCGCCGGAGGTCTCGATCCCGGTCGGCTTTACCACCTTCCCCGGCGAGATCTGGCGGACCCCGCGCAGCTGGGTCGAGAACTCCTACCCCAACGTCATGTACTTCAACGAGGTCGACAGGGGCGGGCACTTCGCAGCCTGGGAGGAGCCGGAGCTCTTCGCAACCGAGATGCGGGCCGCGTTCAGCTCACTGCGCTGATCGAAGTCTGGGCGGCGCGCACGGACCGTGCGCGCCGCTCGCGGCCGTTGCTGAGGATCGTGAGTGTTCGGGTTGTTCTGATGGGCTGATGCTTGGGCCGGGTTCTTCTGGGCCTCGGTGCTCGCCGATTTCACCGCGACCTGCCGCGTGACCTAGGATCGCCGCGTGCTGGCGCGCTTGGGGATCCGCTTCGTCGCCTCGCTCGTGGGCATCCTGATCGGGATCATCGTCTCGGTGGCCGTGCTGAGCGGGTTCTCGGCCACAACACAGGCGATCGTCGTTTCCACCCTGCTCTTCTGGGTCGTGAACCTCGTGGTGAACTTCGTCGCCCTGCGGGTCTTGATCCGTCAGCCGTCGGTCACGACGGCGGGGCTGCTTGCGCTCGCCTCGACGATCGTGTCGCTGATCATCGTCAACATTGTTGTCTCCGGGCTCAAGATCCACGGCGTGGGCACCTACTTGGCCACGACCGTCATCATCTGGATCGCAACCACACTCGCCGACATGATCGGCGGGCGCATCATCCGCCAGCGGCGGGTCGAGCGCCGCGGCTGAGCGAGCTGCTTGCCAAGCTGCCGATCAAGACCACGGGTACTCGTCGTGTTGAGGGAGGTCGTCGAGGATCTCATACCAAGGAGCTTTCGAGCCCACGAACATGTGCGCCATCGGCTTGAGCGCCGGCTCGTCGATCAGTGACCCGTACGGCACACGGATCTTGCCTTCGTAGCCCGTCCAACACAGCAGCGAGAAGCAATTCCCGCAGCGCCTCGCGTGGTGGCCGTCGGCATCGCCAATCACCATCAACGAGTCCGCACCCTTGGTCACCCTCAGCTTCTCCGGCTCGATCTCGCCCCACGGCAAGAATGCCGAGCCTGTCGCCGCACGGCAGTTCGAGCAGTGGCAGTTGTACGCGACGACGAACTCGTCCGAGACCTCGAACGCAACGACATTGCACGCGCAGCGACCCCTCAGCACGACCGCACTCTAGAAGGATCTGGGCACATGCGGGAACAACGCCTTCGCCTGCCTTCGGCTGCGCGAGCGTTCCGGAATGCACTCTGAGCCGTGTTAGCGAAGAGGCCGCTCGCGCGGCCTCTTCGGCTCTGGTGATGGTCGATGGGCCGAGCGATTACTCGATCGGGATCTCGAAGCGGGCGATGATGCCGGGGTCGCCGCCTCTCGCGAGGAGCTCGGGATCAGGATCGCGGGTCGCCACCCATGCGTATCCGTGTTCGGGGTAGGCGACGACGTCCGGGAAGCTGCCGGCACTGATCGCGAGGATCTGAGCGGGTTCTTCGCTGGGGTTGCTGAACGTGTGTAGTCCGGCACGTCCCTCGGGGCAGAAGACGAAGTCGCCCGGAGCCAACTCCTCTTCGCCGTGTTGGTTCCGGAAGCGGGGACGACCGCTCAGGACGAAGAACATCTCTTCGGCTCCGAAGTGCATGTGTATCCGCATCTCGGGCGCGTCGGGGGCCAGTTCGTACAGCGTTGCTCCCATCCTGGCGTCGTCCGGCCGCCAGAAGATTCGATGCCGAGTCCTGTCTTCTTCGTTCTCTCCGTCCCATGCGTCGGAGAAGAGGTTCTGACGATTCATTCGTGCTACCTCCGAGTCGTAGCGGTGGGCGCGCAGCCGCCCGAGCCCGCAGTACGGGCCTCGGCAACACTGCGCCGGAAACGCGCGGCTGCTCGCCGCGCCAAACCGCTACCTCGCCGCCGGATCCACGGCAGGATCATGCCTGCTCACGGCGGAAGCCGCCCTCAGAGTCGATCACCTGCCCAGTGATCCAGCTGGCGTCGTCACTGCAGAGCCAGGCGATGAGCCGTGCCGCGTCGTCCGGTTCGCCCCAGCGGCCAAGCGGCATGGCAGGGCGCGGGTCGCGATCGGAGATGTCCCACCCGGTGTCGGTCGGGCCCGGGTTGACGGTGTTGACAGTGATGCCGCGGTCGATCATTTCGTCTGCAAGCGTTTTCGTCGCCTGCTGTAGGGCCCCCTTGGAGACCGCGTACGCGACCTCCCGCGTCATCGGCGCAAGGTGTTGGCCCGACGTCATCAGAATTACGCGGCCGCCGCGACGGCCGTCGTGCTGTGCTGCGAACTCCTTGACCAGCAGGATCGTCGCCCGCACATTCTCGTGCAAGAACGCATCCAGCTCCGCGGCTGTGACGTCCGCGAGCCGCCCGTGGCCGCTGCGGGAGTGATTGACGATGAGCAGATCGACGTGCCCGAACGCCTCACGGGCCGCCGCGACGACCGCGCGCGGCGCGTCGGGATCCGCGAAGTCAGCTTCTGCGTACCGCACTCGGTCACCCAGCGCGCCTAACGCCTCGGCTGTTTCCGGGTCGGCCCCCCAAGGCTGTGCCGCATCGTGCTCGGTCCAACCCTGAGCGAAGACGTCGGCGCCATCGGCGACCAGTCGCCGCGCGATCGCGAACCCGATGCCGGCGCGCCGGCTCACACCCGTCACGAGCGCAACACGTCCCGCGAGCCGTTGCACGACGTCAGCATCCACGATCCCGGGTGGCGCCGCCTCGCCGCACGCAATAGCGGGTCGGTACGGACGTTAAACGGCTTCCCGACGACTGCAAGTTTTCGCTCTGGTGACACCGGTTGCTTGCCTCCGACGGTCGGCGTAGGGTGCCCGTGTTTCCCACTGGAGAGGAGGTCATCCGAAAACCGCACCTACCAACCAAGGAGGTCGTGATGAGCACTACCGTCCAGACCGCCACCGAGATCCGCCCCTTCCAGGTCGACATTCCGGACGAGGCGCTCGAGGACCTGCGCCGGCGCATCGCCGCCGCGCGCTGGCCGAGCACGGAACTCGTCGAAGATTCGTCTCAGGGCGTGCAGTCGAAGATGTTGCAGGAGCTCGCCCGCTACTGGGAGACCGAATACGACTGGCGCAACGTCGAGGCGAAGCTCAACGCCTTGCCCCAGTTCACGACCGAGATCGACGGGCTCGACATCCACTTCATCCACGTGAAGTCGGAGCACGAGAATGCCTTGCCGCTCATCATCACGCACGGCTGGCCGGGCTCGGTGATCGAGCTGCTCGAGGTGATCGGCCCACTCACGGATCCGACCGCGCACGGCGGCAACGGCGAGGACGCCTTCGACCTCGTGCTGCCCTCCCTGCCCGGCTACGGCTTCTCGGAGGCGCCCACGGAGGCCGGCTGGGACGCCGGCCGCATCGCGCAGGCCTGGGCGGAGTTGATGGACCGCCTCGGCTACACCCGCTACGTCGCCCAGGGCGGCGATCAGGGTGCCGGCGTCACCGATGCGATGGGCCGCCAGGCACCTGACGGGCTGCTCGGCGTTCACTTCAACTTCCTGGACGCGGCCCCGCGAGAGCTCTTGATGGCCGCCCTCAACCTCAGGATTGCGTTTTCCGAGGAGGAGCGTGCGCAGTTCGGGAAGTTCAGCGCGATCCTGATGCGCGGGTACATCGCCGAGATGGGCGAACACCCGCAGACGATCGGCTACTCCCTGCTGGATTCACCGCTCGGTCTGGCGGCGTGGATGCTGGACCACGACGCGGACAGCTACGAGAAGATCTCCCACGCCTTTCTCGACGGGCAGCCCTCGGGCAACCTGACGCCGGACCACGTCCTCGACAACATCACGCTGTACTGGTTGACCGGCACGGGGGCCTCGACCTCGCGGCTGTACTGGGAGACCGGACGAAGCGCAACTGCCGCGTTCAAGAACCCACCTCCTCACGTCAAGCTCCCGGTCGGCTTCACCGTGTTCCCCGGCGAGATCTTCCAGGCCCCGCGCCACTGGGTGAAGCAGGCCTACCACAACCTCATCTACTACAACCAAGCCGACAAGGGCGGGCACTTCGCCGCCTGGGAAGAGCCGCAGATCTTCAGCGAAGAGATGCGAGCGGCATTTAGCTCACTGCGTTGAATTGGCGCGCGAGCGGCGCGCGCGAACGGTGCGCGCCGCTCGCGGCCGACTGCTGCAT
Source organism: uncultured Actinomycetes bacterium (assembly GCA_963738205.1). GTDB lineage: Bacteria > Actinomycetota > Thermoleophilia > Gaiellales > Gaiellaceae > DATFQE01. Next base: position 965,156 of record CAVTVQ010000006.1, on the reverse strand, counting down.
GCAGGCGCCTTACACCGAAACCGTTCGCCTGGGCCAGCGGTCGTCGCCCGCGAACCGGTCACGTACTCGCTCCTACGGTTTGATCTGGAACTTCAGGACTTCGCGGTCGTTCATCGCCCGGTAGCCGTCCGGAACGTCTTCGATCGATCCGGTGCGGTCGAGGACACGTCCCGGCTCGATCCGACCTTCGAGGACGTCGGGCAGCAGCGCCTCGATATAGGCGCGGACGGGTGCAGGGCCGCCGGCGATTGACGCGTTCTTCCAGAACGCAACGCCGGCGGGTGCGGTGTCGCGTTCGGGGACGCCGACCCGACCGATCGCGCCGCCGGGACGGGCGATCGCGAGCGCGGTCTCGACGGCCTGCTCGAGGCCGACACATTCGAGCACCGAGTGGACGCCGTGCTGCGTCAGCTCGCGGACGCGCTCGACTGCTTCCTCGCCGCGCTCGCGCACGACGTCGGTGGCGCCGAACTCCTGGCCCAGCGCGGTCCGCTCGGGGTTGCTACCGAGCAGGAGGATGCGCTCGGCGCCGAGACGCTTCGACGCGATCACACCGCAGAGCCCGACGGCGCCGTCGCCCACCACAGCGACCGTCGTGCCCGGACCAACCTTCGCCGTGAGCGCCGCGTGGTGGCCGGTTCCCATCACGTCGCTGAGGGTGAGCAACGAAGGCATGAGCGCGTCGTCCGTACCGACCGGCAGGACCACGAGCGTCCCCTCCGCCTGCGGAACACGCACCGCTTCGCCCTGGCCGCCGTCGACGTCGCCCGAGCCGTACCTCCCGCCATGCAGACACGAACTCTGCAGCCCTTCGCGGCAAAAGACGCAGGAGCCGTCCGACCAGAGAAATGGGGAGACGACCACGTCGCCGACCTTGACGGTCTCGACGTCGGAGCCGACCGCCTCTACGACCCCGATGAACTCATGCCCCATCCGCCGGCCGGCTTCGGCGTGCGGCATCGACTTGTACGGCCACAGATCGCTGCCGCAGATCGCGGCGCGCGTGACCCGCACGAGCGCATCGGTGGGGTCGATCAACCGGGCGTCCGCAACATCCTCGACACGGACATCGCCGGCTCCGTACATCACGGTTGCGCGCATATGCAGTGACCTCCGATCGTCACAGAGAAGGACGATGGCCGCGGGCTTCAGCCCGGTGGCTTACGTCCGTGTCCCCGGTTTCCTAGTGAAGACTCGACCCTTAGTCCAGTAGCCGGAAGTACCGGGCGATAGGCAGGGGCGTGAACCCGGCTGCTTCGTAAGCCGCCCGCGCAGGTTCGTGGCCCGAGTCGCCACCGGTCCTGCGCGCTCAGCGAAGGGCCTGCTCGAACCGCGGGTCGTCGCGTACGGCGGCGAAGTCGTCGTCTTTGCGTGCGTCCTCGCGGAACCGCGGGAACAGCTCGACGGACCGCCGGAGGTGGGCGAACGTGTCGTCGCCGGTGTCGCCCGCGAGCGTTGCGAAGCACGCGTAGTTGTAATTCAAGCCCGCGTGGTCCGGCATGCGCTCGAGAGCAGCGCGGACCGCTTCGAGCGCGTCGGCGTACCGCTGTTCGCCGTAGGCCGTCATGGACTTGCTGTGGAACGGCCACGCCTCACCCCAGTCGATCCCCTGGTACGCCTCGCCGGGTGTGGCGCCGACAGCGAGCACGGTTCCGTCCCCGGTCGCCTTCCGCCGCGACTGCGGCCCGACGAACACGAGCGTTCCTGGCGGCGCGTCGACCGTCTCGCCGTCGACCTCGAAGGTCGCCTTCCCGTCGAGCACGAGGTACAGCTCCTCCTGGCCCGACCCGGCCTCGTCGTGCTCATTGATCAGCGTGCCGTCCTCGCCGGGCGTGTAGGCGTTGATTCCGAACGCGTGGATCCCGAGGCGCTCGCGCACCGGAATATCTCTGCCGCGCCGCTCGATGTCGTCGATGTGCGCGACTCGCCAGTTCGGCTTGTCGTTCATCCGATCACCTCCAAATAGCGCGCGTCGGTGCCAATCATCGATCGTAACCGCCGTCAAGCATGTCGCCCCGACAGGTGCAGCCCGGAACACGGACCCTCGGCCGAGGTCGCGGCACTGATGTGCCCCATTCCTTGACGCCGAGGGTGGCAAGGCAGAGCGTCGGCAGCGTTCCGGAGTGCACCACGGCGAGAGCGGCGACGCGATCCGAAGAGTGGGCGGTCACTTGGGCCAGCGTGCGGGGATGACCCCCGAGCTAGCCTCGCTTCTTCTTGTTCATGGTGCAGGCTGTGGTCCGTGGGCGTTCGATGGAGCTGTGCCCCTTGCGGCGTCACGGTGGACGCTCGGAGTGATGCATCCACGGCAGAGGTGACGGCCGCACCCGCCGGCTAGTTGTCCTACCCACGGACGTTGTGAACGCGGCTGAGTGGTGGCCGGTCTCCGAGCGAGCTGTGGGGCCTGTGCCGGTTGTGGTGGTCGAGCCAGTGTGGCAGCGCTTGGTTGCGTTGTCGGTGTGAGCGGTAGGCGAGTCCGTATGCCCACTCGCGCGCCATCGTTTGGTGGAAGCGTTCGACTTTCCCGTTCGTGCGCGGCCGGTACGGCTTGGTCGTCAGGTGCCGGATCCCGCGCTGGGCGAGCAGCTCACGTAGCGTGCGGTTCTTCACGTAGGCGAAGGCGTTGTCGGTCATCAGGCGCTTCGCGACGATCCCGTGCTCGGCGAAGAAGGCGAGCGCCCGCTCGACGAAGCCCGTCACCGTCGCTGCCTTCTCGTCGTCGTGGAGCTCGACGAACGCGAGCCGCGAGTGGTCGTCGACGATCGCGTGCGCGTAGTCATAGCCGACACGGGTCTCGACGCTCCGACCGCGCAGGGACTGGGAGCGGTTGCCGGTGACACGGTGGCCGGGACGCAGGAAACGCGCGTAGCTGCAGACATCCATGTGCAGCAGATCACCGGGACAGGGCCACTCGTAGCTGTTGGCCGGCTCTCTGGCCGCACGCGATCGTCGCGAGATACCGGCCCGCTTGAGCACCTTCCAGACGGTCGAGTGCGCAGAGCCGGTTGCCGCCGCCACCAGCCGTGGCCCCCAGCCCGTCTGGCTGCGGCAGTCGCAGATCCGCTCCTGCAGCTCCGGCGTCAAAAGCCGCGGCGAGCGGTGCGGACGGCTCGAGCGGTCCCATAACGCCTGAGACCGCCGACCGCCGTCAAGCCAGCGATGCCACCAGCGGTGGGCCGTCGCCGGCGAAACGCTGAAGCAGGCTGCAGCCCGCTTCAGCGAGAGACCGTCCTCGATCGCGCGTACCAACGCGAGCCGCCCAGCCAGTCCGAGCTTGGCGTTAGCGTGCAGATACATCCGCGCCCTCCTTTGAGCGTGAGTCCGGGAAGACCCACAGCCTCAAAGGAGGGCCGGATATCACCTCAACCGTTCACAACCTCTGTAGGCGGGACAGCTAGTCAGTGCCAACCGCGAGCACGACCTTGCCACGCTTCCCGCGGCCCGCGACTCGCTCGAACGCCGCCCGGGCCTCCGTGAGCGGAAAAACCGAGTCGACCTCCGCGCGAAGCTCGCCTGCGTCCACGAGCGTTCTCAACTCCAGCAGTTGCTCGTGGTCGGGTTCGACGATGAAGTAGATCGCGCCCGGCATCTCCTCTGCGATCGTGACCACGCGCTCGCCAGCGGGGACCTCGCCGCCACGAGTGTCGAAGACCAGATCGACTGGACCGCTCTCCACGACCGCTGCGCCGGCGTGTCGCGCAAGCTGGACGGCGATGTGCCCAACCCCGCCCGAGGCGCCCGTGACCAGCACCCGCTCGCCTCGGGCGAGCCGCCCATGCACAAACAGTGCTTGCCAGGCGGTCAGCCCGCCCATCGGCAGAGCTGCCGCCTCGACGTGGCTCAGCCGCAAGGGCTTCGGTGCAAGCACATCGGCTCGGACGACGGCGTACTCGGCAGCCACGCCGTCGCGATCGAAAGGCGTGAGCGCGAATACCTCGTCACCGCCGCCGACGATAACGCCCGAAAGCTCGTAAGACGGAATCGCCGGCAATCGATCGACCGGCCACTCCAGCTCGGCACGTGTAATCGCTGCCGCATGCACGCGCACCAGCACCTCGCCCGGATCCGGCGACGGCGTCTCGATCTCCTCAACCTTCAAGCCGTCATCGTGCAGCCGTACCGCTAGCACACCGCTCCCCGAGCCCCTGTTGGACTTCGTTCCTCAGGAGATCTTGCCATCTACGACCCTCCCGCTCGGAGGCGTCGCCTGGGCGAGCTTCCTCTCGCCCGAGGAGCTTGGTCCGGTACCGACGACGCGACTCCCGAACTAGCGGCAAACGCGACAGCTACTCAGCTCACCCCGGGGGCACCGATACGCTGGCTGACATGGTCGCGCTCGCGGAAGCGTCGAGGCAGGCGCGTGCGACCGCCGGCTCGCGGCAGCGACTGAGCGGCTGAGTTGCCGATCGGCTACCTGTTCACGACGGTACTCGTCGCCTGGTGCACGCTCTTTGCACTGGCGCCGCCACGCCCACGCCACTCGAGCCCGTCGAACCTCAGCTACTGGTTCGGCTTCCTCGTCAACGAGCTGCCGTTCGTTGCCTTCTACTGGCTCGTCGCCTCGACGCTGCTTGCCCTCGGGCAGGGCGACGTCTCCGGACCTCTCGGACTGCTTGCGCTTGCCGTCGCCGCCCTGGCGACGCTCGGGCTAGCCCTCGTCGCGCGGCGAGGGTTGCAGGCGGGGCCCGCGATCGACCACGCCTTGACGGCGGGCCTCGGTGAGGGAGCGGCTCGACGAGGACGGCGTCTTCCTCTGGCGCGCATCCTGTTCGCGCCATTCCTCTTCCGCCGTCGGGACGTCGAGCGGGTCGCGAACATCAGCTACGGCGACGCCGGGAGGTCGAATCTGCTCGACGTCTATCGCCATCGCTCCCACCCGTCGGCTGCTCCGACGCTCGTGTACCTCCACGGCGGGGCGTTCCGCCGGGGGCGCAAGAACCGCGAGGCGCGCGCCCTGCTCTATCGACTCGCAAGCCGAGGTTGGGTGTGCATCAGTGCGAACTACCGCCTCAGTCCAGCCGCGCACTTCCCCGATCACCTGATCGACGTCAAGAAGGTGATCGCCTGGGTGCGCAAGCACGGGCAGGAGTACGGCGCCGACCCGGACGTCCTGTTCGCGGCCGGCAGCTCTGCGGGCGGCAACCTCGCCTCGACGGCTGCGCTCACGCCGAACGATCCGCGCTTCCAGCCCGGTTTCGAGCACGCGGACACGTCGGTCACTGCCGCCATCTCGCTGTACGGCTACTACGGCCACTACGACCGCGGCAACGGAACGGTTGCGTCAGCACCGTCTGCGTACCTTCGCGCCGACGCGCCGCCGTTCTTCGTTGCGCACGGCGACCGTGACACGATCGTGCTGGTCGACGATGCGCGAGCCTTCGTCCAGCAGCTGCGGACGACGTCGTCGGGTCCTGTCGTCTATGCAGAGCTTCCAAGCGCCCAGCACACGTTCGACCTGTTCCATTCCCTGCGTTTCGAGCAGGTCGTCGACGGGATCGAGGCTTTCGCCGCGTGGGTTCGTACGCGGGCCTGAGGTCGGAGGTGCCTCGGGCTACGGCCGCGCTCGGCTAGCGCAGCGAGTCGATCGACGCCGTCGCGACGATCCCCTCGACGCTGCGCGCCAGTTCCGCGTCCAGGCTCACGAAGGCGTCGGCCTGCAGCTGCGTGAGCGCAACGTACTCGGCGTTGTACGTCGAAGCCCAGCCGAGTTGATCCGCGAGCTCCCAGGCCCGACGCCGGAGCACCGCATCGCCGAGGAGCCTGATCGGCATCCGCCAGATACGGGTCAGGCGGGCGCGCGCGACCTCGGCCGAGAGCTCGCCTCGCTGGACGGCCTCGTGCAGCGCCGACAGCGTCTGCGACCGCAGGAGTGTCGGCGCGAGCAACTCGTGCTCGTCCGAGCCCTCGAAGCCTTCGCCGGCTAGGTGCAGGACGGCGCTGGTGTCGACGACGAACCTGGTCAGCTCGAGTACCTCAGATCGGGCGTAGTGGCATCACAACCTACGGCGGCGTAAGCGAGTGGGTGATCTTCTTGGCTTTGAGCTCTTTGCCGACCGCCTTGCCGATCACCTGGGCGAGGCGGCTCCCGTGGCGTGCCTTCAGCTCGGCCTTGTCCACCCCCTCGTTGTAGTAGTCGCCCATGAGCGAGTGGTCGGTGAAGACGCCCGGAGAGCTGGCGTCCTTGCGCGGGACGACTCCCGCCTCGACGTACTCGTCGAGCAACCCCAGCTGGTGACCGAGCTCGTGGCATTTCGTGATCGTCGGCGTATCGACGTACCAGCTCTGCCGACTGTCGGCGCCCTTTCCTTTGTGGAGCGCAACGGCGAGGTGCTCGCCCGAATCCACGAATTGAACGCCGACGACGAGGACCCACTTGTCGTCCCAAAAGTCTTCGATCAGCCCCGGCTCGTAGAGGAGGAACTTGCCGCTGAAGTAGCCCGCGAACGCGGAGGGAACCGCACTCTTCACCTTCTTGACCTCGTCCTCGGTCACGCCGGCGTCGGGGTTCAGCCTCACCTTGATCGTGGCGACACACTTGCCCTCGGTCATCTCCACCTGGTACTGCGCGCGCCAGTTGACGCTCTCGGCCCGCGTCGAGTCCGTCTTCTCGTACACCGACTCGTTCACCTGCACCGGCGCGCGCAGAAGCCGCCGCGTCGACCGGGCGCCGCCAACGCGGTGGATGAGCCGTGCCAGCGCACGGTTCCCGAGGGCCTGGTTCAGGGCGAGCATCCGGGCGGGCGAGCCGGCCGGGGTCGCCGGGTCCCGGACGCCTCCGTCCCGCTGAGCCGGCTCGGGCTGGTGGGGCTCGGTTGCCTTCACGCCCTGCCAGCTGCCCCGTAGGGCAGTTCGCCGGCGGTTACTTCCCCGACCACCTGCTCCCACTGCGCCAGCACGCGGTCCAGGTCCGCGTCCTCGAACCTCTGCGAGTGCCTGAGGGACGCCTCGTGGACCGTCGCGCCGTCGCGTCGGACGGTCAAGCGGACCGGGTCGTCGTCCGGGTCCACCGCTCCCCCTCGGGGAGCGATGCCGGCCAGGTCGAGAGCTGACAACCGGCGGCCGAGGTCACGCACCCGATCGGGCCCGAGCACGGCGTGCCACTCGCGTTCTTCCCCGAGCGGCGCCGACGGACATGCACATCGGCACCGCCGCCGAGCGCCAACGTGATCTCGCCATAGCGCCAGCCTTCGTGCCCGACTGCAAGCTCGACCGCGACGCTGGGATCGTCGCCCAGCGTCGAAAGGAGGTCGCCGTCTCCGGCCATCTCCAGCGACCATTGCAGATCGCCCGAGCGAGCCGCAAGGCGCGCGTCTCTACGTTTCCAGCTCGGCTGCAGGTGTCTGAGAATGCATGATTGCCGGACGATGAACGTCTCACGCGAGGGTGGATGTGCCTGCGGAGCGGTCCGCTATCGGTTGACGTCGGAGCCGCTCTTCACGCATTGCTGCCATTGCCTGACCTGCCAGCGGCAGACGGGAAGCGCCTTCGTGATCAACCTGCTGATCGAGGCCGACCGCGTCGAGCTGCTTTCCGCCGCGCCACAACCCGTCGACGTGCCGCGTGACGACGGCAGCAAGCAGCGCATCTACCGCTGTCCGGCTTGCCAGGTGGCGATCTACAGCGACTACGGCCGGCCCGAAGTGCTCTTCGTGCGCGGCGGCACGCTTGATCAGCCGCGCGAGATCACGCCTGACGTCCACATCTTCACCAAGTCCAAGGTTGGCTGGGTCACGCTCCCCGCCGGCGTGCCGGCGTTCGAGATCTACTACGATCGGAAGGCCCTTTGGCCGGCCGCTAGCCTCGAGCGGCTGGACGCGATCCTCCCAAGGCCCGACCCCGCCCGCTAGCGAGTGGCGGCCGCGCCGATGAGGGCTGTGGTCTACGACAGGTACGGGCCACCGGAGGTCCTGCGGCTCGAAGAGGTCGCGCGGCCGACGCCAGAAGCGGGCCAGTTGCTCGTCAAGATCCACGCCACGACGGTGACGCGCACGGACACGGGGCTTCGCAGCGCCGAGTACTTCATCAGTCGCCTCGTCACCGGGCTCCTCCGCCCGAAGCAGCAGATCCTCGGCAGCGAGTTCGCCGGCGAGGTCGAGGCGGTCGGCCCAGCGGTGACGGAGTTCGCGGTCGATGACGAGGTCTTCGGCGTCACAGGTCGCGGGGCGCACGCAGAGCTCCTCGCTGTCCCGGAAACCGGTGCGGTGGCGCACAAGCCCGCCGGCATGAGCTTCGAGGAGGCGGCCGCGGTCTGCGACGGAGCGGCACTCGCGCTCGCGTGCCTACGGAAGGCAGAGCTGCAGGAAGGGCAAAGCATCCTCGTCTACGGCGCCTCGGGATCCGTCGGGACCGCGGGGGTCCAGCTCGCGAAGCACTTCGGGGCCGACGTCACCGCAGTGTGCAACACGAAGAACGTCGAGCTCGTCCGTTCGCTCGGGGCCGACGCGGTGATCGACTACACGCAGGAGGACTTCACCACCAATGGCCAGACCTACGACGTCGTCTTCGATGCGGTCGGCAAGCAGTCGTTCAGGCGGTCCAGGCGTTCACTGAGGCCGGGCGGGATCTACGTCGACACCGATCTCGGCTTCCTGTGGCAGGTCCCGCTGTTCGCCTTGCTGACGAGGTGGATCGGAGACAAAAAGGTGAAGCTCGGGATCACGAACTACACGAAGGCGGACGTCCTCTTGCTCAAGCAGCTCATCGAGGCGGGGGAGTACCGAGCGGTGATCGACCGCACCTACCCGCTGGAGGAGGTCGTCGCGGCGACCAGGTACGTCGAGACGGGGCAGAAGACCGGCAACGTGGTCCTGACGGTCGCCGATCGACGCTAGTTCTTCACACGCGGCGCCACCATGGGTTTGTCTGAGACACGCGACGTGACCGTGCGAATCGCGGTTGGCGCTCCGGGCAGGCCGCCGACCGCGGGCGGGTATTCCGGCACGCCCACGCACGTGAACAGGAGCGAGTCGAGCGGCTCGCGCAGAAGGTCCGGTACCTCGGCGTCGAGGAACGTCATTCCGGAGGCGCTGGCTCCGAGGGCGTAGGCAAGCAGGTGGAGCCTGCCCTCGACCAGGCCGGCGGCGAGCTGCGCCTCGCGGTACTCGCGGTCGTCGAGCTCCGCGATGTTGGCCGCGCCGATCACGACGAAGGCTGCGTCCCGGGCGAGATCCTGCTCCAGAGCGAGGCGGTAGAGCTCGTCTCTCAGCACGCCGCCGCGCGCAGGTGCGGAGAGCTCCGGCCAGCGATAGACGCCGGGCGCGAAGCCGTCGACGTCGTGCACGACGACCCGGTGTGGGACCGCGATTCCGCGCATGGCCGCGGTCATGCTGGTTCGCAGGACGGACTCGGGCAGGCCGCGGGTGCGGTCCATGCGGCGCTGCGAGCTGCGCGTCAGTACGACCGTCTCGAGCGGAGGCGCGTCGTGGACGGGTACGTCGACTGCGTCACCGCGCTCCCAGGGCGGCCCGAACGTGTCTCGTTCGCCGGCCAGCTGCGCGGCGGAGGCGAGCGGAAACTCGACAGGTGCCGCGTCCACGTCGCCGTCCGCGGCCGAGCCGGTGGCACCGAGTGCCGGGCGCCCCGCGCCGAGGGCGACGACGGCCACCGGCCACTCGTGCACGCGGTCGGCACCCACCAGCGCCGCGACCGCCGTGTCGGGAAAGCGTGTGTACAGGGACGCTGTCAGCCCGGCGGAGTCGGCGAGCGCCAGCAGCTGGGCGAGCATCGTGCCCGCATCCCAGTACACGTGCCGGTAGCCGCGCTCGCGATACCTCCAGCCGGTGCGCCAGGGAATCCCGGTTACGACAAGAGCGGGCGCCTCGCCGTGCGGCGGCGGCCCGACCAGCAGAAGCGCGTGATCCTGGGGGTGATACCAGTGCACGCCCGCGGGCAGGCCGGTCCCCTCGGGCACCGCGACGTACAGCTCGAGGGGAAAGCGGCCGCCCGCGGACCCGGCGGCGCGGAACAGCCAGGTCGTGTACGGACGTTCGGCAGTCCGCACGACTCCTGCCGACAGGTGCAACAGCCTCGAAAGCTGGGGCAGGTCCAGTTCGGCCTGGATTGCCCCGGCCGTGCCCGCGAGCACGTCGATCGCCGACGCCGTCGTGGTCGGCAGCTCGCGTGGCAGCATCAGCGTGGGCAGTGACTCCGCGTAGCGCTTGAAGAACCAGGGGAAGCGCTCGAGATCATTGGGCTCGAAGCTCCGCACGACGCGAGGGTCGTCGACGGGCGGCGCCTCCCACGCACGGCCGGCCGCGTAGCTGGTCAGCCGGTGCAGAGTCTGCGTCGCGGTCTCCACGCGGCTGATTCTTATGAAAGAGCAGGCGGACGACCACAGAAGCAGCGCTGCGGGAAGGCGACCTTGACCTGACTCCAGACCTGGCGCAGACTCGCCGTCGAGCGGCGCGCCGACTTCAAGGAGGAGTGCGAACTGCCGGACGTCTACGCCACCATTCGCGACGCCGAGCCTGGGGTGGTCGACCAGCTGGTCGACATCCTGGAGCTCCGGGCCGCCGACCCACAGCAGCGCGAGCTGCGTGAGGCGTACTTCGGCGACATCGATTTTCCGGCCGGCGCACGCGTCGCCGAAATCGGGTGCGGGCCGGGCCCGGTTTCGCGCGCGCTGGCATCAATACCCGGCGTAGGCGAGGTCGTCGGCGTCGATCCATCGCCGATCTTCCTTGCCAAGGGACGCGAGCTCGCGCGGAACATTTCCGGCCTCACGTTCATCGAGGGCGACGCGCGGGCGCTTCCGCTCGAGGACAGCTCGTTCGACGTCCTGATCTTCCACACGACCCTGTGCCACGTTCCGGAGCCCGAGCGTGCGCTCGCGGAGGCGTTGCGCGTGCTCCGGAGCGATGGCCGGCTCGGCATCTTCGACGGGGACTACGCGACCGCCACGTGCGCGCTCGGCGACTCCGACCCGCTCCAAGCATGTGTCGAGGCCTGCGTCGAGTACCTGGTCTACGACCGTTGGCTGATACGCCGATTACCGCACCTCGTTCGCAGTGCGGGCTTCGAGATTGGTCGCCTTCGCAGCCACGGCTACCTCGAGGCCCCCTCCTCCGGCGGGTACATGCTGGCGATCGTCGACCGCGGTGCGGACACCCTCGTCGCGACCGGCCGGCTCGGCGTCGACGCCGCCGAGGCCCTCAAAGCCGAGGCGCGTCGTCGGTCCGACGAGGGCGAGTTCTTCGGACACATCGCGTACGCGAGCCTGATCGCTCGCAAGGTCGCTTGACCGTCACGCCGCCCTGCGTAGCCGCTCGCCTGTGAGCTGCGCTGCGATGCGCTCGACATCGAGCGGGAGCAGCCTCACCTCCGGCGGCGGTCGGCGGACGAACCCGTCGACGCAGCAACAGGTCTTCCGCCTGCTCGGGAGTCAGCGTCTCGCCGGCGTCCCCGCGTGCGGCCTCGCAGAGGGCCAGCGCCGCCTCGATCTGTTCGCGTGCCGCGGGCAGCGAGCACACGGCGGAGACCGCCGCAGCAGATGAAGAACGCCTTCTCAGGGGCAATCAGGCAGACCTCGAGCCGCCGCAGCCGCTCCAGCCTGCGCAGGCGCTCGACGACGTGCTCGAGCGCCTCGATGCGGTCGCGGAGCCGGGCGGCCTCCTCGTAGCGGAGGCTCTCCGCCAGGTCGGTAAGCCGCGCCTTCAGGCGAGGCAGTGGCCCGCCTTCGAGGAGGCCGTCGAGCTCGTCCTTCGTGCTCAGCGCTAGCGCACGCGCCGCGAGCGACGCCCTCCTGCGGCTGCCGATCGGGCCGAGCGGCGTCGCAGTCTTCGTGACGACGAAGTCCTCGCCGCGGCGCTTCAGGTAGACGCCGTGCTCCTTCCTGCGGCTGCGCGAGTTGGCGGGCGGCTGGAGCTCGCGGATCAGGCGCAGCTCCTCGAACGAGGCCTCGAGCTCTGAGCCGAGCACCCGCCACTCGATGCGTTCGAGCGCGAGGAGCGCAGCCTCGACGGACGGCCGTTGGCGTTCACTGCGGAAGTAGGAGCGAAGGCGCGCGCGCAGGTCGCGAGCGCGGCCGACGTAGAGCACCTGGTCGTGGCGGTCGCGAAAGAGATAGACGCCGGGCCGCGTGGGAGCGCCCTTCGCGAGCGAGCGCTTGCCGTAGACACGACGCTTGCGCGGGGCGGCGAGCGCACGCAGGTCGGACAGGCGAAGCGCTCCGATCTCCTGCGCCAAACCGATCAGGTGAACGAGCACCTGGGCCGTTGCCTCGGCGTCCGGCAGCGCGCGGTGGCACGGCAGGCTCGGGACGCCGAAGAAGTGCGCGAGCGAGGCGAGGCCGACGCGGCGGACACGGCCCTCGAGCAGCCGGCGCGCGAGCGCGGCCGTGCATAGAGGAGGCTCCGAGAGGCGTCGCTCGTGCATCAGCAGCAGCTGGCGCTCCAGGAAGCGCTGATCGAACTTGGCGTTGTGCGCGACGAGCAGATCGTCGCCCGCGAAAGACAGGAAGCGCCTCACGACGCTCGGAGACGGACGGCGCGCGCGCGCAGCTCCTCACCGCGCAGACCGGTGAGCCGCGCGACCTGCTGCGGCAGCGCGAACGCCCGGGTTGACGAGCGACTCGAAGGAGTCGACGAGCTCGAGCCCCCGAACGCGCACGGCTCCGAGCTCGCAGATGCGGCAGCGCTGTGCCGAGAGCCCCGTCGTCTCGAGGTCGAAGACCACGAATGCAGCCTCCTCGAGCAACGGATCGGGCGGTCCGCCGGCCAGTGAGACGGTTGCGCCCGCGCAGACGATCCGGCTGTCGCCGGCAGTGACCTCGTCCAGCAGCGAGCAGGCGAGGCCGTCCGAGATCGACGACGTCGCGAAGAGCGACCGCGCGGCCTCGGCCGCCGAGAGCGACCCCCGCTCCTCGAGCGTGTCCACCAGCCGGTCGAGCGCGTCGAGTGCAAGCTGCACCGAGCAAATGAAAGCGAACATACGTTCGATTGGCAAGAACAGGCATGCAAGTTGTCGTGGGCGCGCCAGGATTGAACGCGTTCCACCCGCCTGACAATGTTGGCTCTTGGTGCCTTTTCCCGCGGCGAGAAGCCCACTCGAAATCGTCGGTAGAGAAGACGAGCTCCAAATCCTGGAGGGAGCCGTCGGGCGAGGCGGCCCGACGGTCATCGTGCTCGAGGGCGACGCGGGAATCGGGAAGTCCACCCTCTGGCGCGCGGGGGTCGAGACGGCAGTCGACGGGAACGTGCGTGTGCTCTCGTCACGGCCGACGGAGGCGGAGCGGGGCCTCGCGCATACCGTCCTGGGGGACCTCTTCGAGGGCGTCCTCGACGAGGTCCTTCCCGCACTACCCGCAGCGAGACGGCGCGCGCTCGAGATCGCCCTGCTCGTCGGCGAGGAGCCGGAACTCCCGCTCGACCCACGCTCCCTCGCTGTGGCTGTCCGCACGGCGATCGAGCTCCTGAGCGAAGACCGGCCGCTCGTGCTTGCGATCGACGACGTCCAGTGGATGGACGCGTCCTCGGCGAGCGCGCTCGCGTTCGCGCTGCGTCGGCTGCCGGACCTCCCTGTCACGGTGCTGCTGGCTCGGCGGGTCGGCGTCGAGGCCAGGGGACCTGCGCTGGAGGACGCGCTGCAACCCGACCAGGTCGAGCTGCTTGCGGTCGGCCCGCTCAGCCTCGGCGCGCTCCACCGAGTCCTACGCGAACGGCTCGGCACGCCGTTCGCGCGCCAGACGTTGCTCCGCATCCACGAGCTGTCGGGCGGGAATCCGTTCTTCGCGCTCGAGATCGCGCGTGTGCTCGACACCAACCTCGACTCGCTACAGCCGTTTCCGGTTCCCGACAGCCTCGACGAGCTCGTGCGGGAGAGGCTTTCCGGACTCCCACCGTCCACCCGCGAGGCGCTGGCGTTGGCATCGGCGCTGGGCGCGCCGTCGGAGTCCTTGCTCGTGAAGGCCGGTGTGGCGCCAGAGGCGCTCGACCCCGGAGTCGCGGCGCACGTCATCGAGCGTGCGAACGGATCGATTCGCTTCACCCACCCGCTGCTGTCGTCCGTCCTGTACCACGACCTCCGCGATGACCGGCGGAGCATGCACGCACGAATCGCGGCAGTCGTGGACGACCCGCTGCTCCGCGCCCGTCATCTCGCGCTCTCGAAAGCCACGCCCGATGGCGAAGTCGCCTCTGACTTGGATCGCGCCGCGAGGCTGGCGGCGGATCGAGGCGCGTCGGCTGCCGCAGCGGAGCTTGCCGAGCAGGCGCTTCGGTTGACGCCGGACGGCGGCGGAGAGGACCGCCAGCGTCGAGCGCTTGCTGCGGCTCGTGGGCATCAAGCCGCCGGTGAGTGGACCCGCGCCCAGACGATCGCGAGCAAGCTGGCCGAGACGGAGACCGGCTCGTGGCGCGCCGAGGCGCTCGTCCTTCTCGCTGAGGTCGAAGTCGACGACCAGGCCGTCCCACTCCTCGAGGAAGCCCTGCGCGAGGCGGCCTCGCAACCGGCCCTGCAGGTGGCAATCCACGAGCGTCTTGCCTGGGCGAGCCGCTTCAGGAAGGGGTTCGCGGCTGCGCTCGAGGACGCGCGCATGGCGGTCGAGCTTGCCGACCGTCTCGGCGAGGACGTCCTCCGCTACCAGACGCTCGTGACCCTGGCCCTGCTCGCGAGCATCGTGGGAGATCCCGAGACACCGGGATATGTCAGGCGGGCGCACGACGCCGCAACCGCCTCGGGCGACGCGCGCTTGCGACGAGACGCGAACGTTCTGATCGCCCAGACGCTCCTTCACGCCGGCGACCTCGACGGTGCGCGGACCTTGCTGGAAGACGAGCATCGAGCGTGGCTCGAGCGGGACGAGCTGCTGAGTGGACAAGCGCTCTGGTTCCTCTCGTCGGTCGAGCTCGGGGCCGGGCGCTGGGACCTGGCAGCGGACTACGCCGAGCGTGCACGCGACATCAGCGTCCAGTACGGGCTCGAGACGACCCAGCACTTCATTCCGATCGTCTGGGCCGCCGTCTATCGCGGCGAGCTCGAGTTCGCGCACGAGGAGTCGCTGCGAGCCCTCGAGCTTTGTGAACGGCAACTCGGGCTCCAGCCGCCGTTCCTGCTGGCCGTCCCGGGGGTTGCAGCGTTGTGGAGCGGGGATGCGCTCGCCGCGGCGGAGTGGCTCGGCAAGGCCGACCGGCAGGCGGCCGCGCTGGGCTGGGGTGAGCCGGACATGCGCGTGTGGACCGCCCACTACGCCGAAGCGCTGCTCGAGCTCGGCCGCATCGAGGACGCGGAACGTGTTCTCGACGTCTGGGAGGCCGACGCGACGCGGCTCGGCCGCGACCGGGTGCTCGCCCAGGTGACGCGGTGCCGCGGTCTCGTGGCCGCCGCCCAGGGCCGCGTCGAACAGGCCGTTCTGCTCTTGGAGCAGGCGGCGGTGGAGCACGAGCGCCTCGGCGACCCCTTCGGGCGCGCCCGCGCGTTGCTGGCGCTCGGCGTCGTCCGCCGGCGCGCGCGGCAGAAGCGGGCCGCGCGCGAAGCCATCGCCGCGGCTCTCGGCTCCTTCGAGGAGCTGGGCGCGGCGACGTGGGTCGAGAGGGCGCGCGCGGAGCTTGGAAGCATCGGTGGGAGACAGCGCGAGGAGGGGCTGACGGCCGCCGAGCTCCGCGTTGCGACCCTGGTCGCCGCGGGGCGAACGAACCGGGAAGTCGCGGCCGAGCTCTTTCTCGGCGAGCGGACGGTCGCGAGCCACCTCACCCACATCTACGCGAAGCTCGGCGTGCGCTCGCGCACCGAGCTCGCCCGCCACCTGCACTGAGCAAAGTTCCGACGTTCTGACGTTTTCACCGCAGTGCGCCGGCCGTAGCGTCGGCGCATGCCGAGCTACCTGATCGAGACCTTCCTCGGACGCGGCAACGCCGGAGAGCGGAGCCGTCGCGAGGAGCGGGCGCGCTCGGCCGCGGCCGAACTGACGCGGTCGGGGACCCGCGTCGAGTTCGACCACGCGATCCACGTTCCCGAGGACGAGATCTGCTTCTTCGTGTTCGACGCGCCGTCCAGCCGAGCCGCTGCGTTGGTCGCGCAACGGGCCGAGCTCGACGCGGTCCGCATCGTCGAGGCGGTCTCGTCCGAACAGCTCGAGAGGAGAGAACCAAAGTGAACAGACAGAGAACAACGCTCGTGCTCCTCGTCCTGTCGCTCGCGTTCGCGGCGCTCGTCGCCGCGGCGGCGCCGGGGCCCGGGGCGGCGCATTCGCCGCCGCCCACCGAGAACGCGGTCAGCAAGTGGAGCCTCATCTCGCAGAACGCCGTGTCGGCCGGAAAGGCGCCGGCGGCCTCGGAGATCCTGCACGGACTCGTCCACGCGGCGATCTACGACGCGGTGAACTCGATCACGGACGACTACGAGCCGTTCGCGGTCTCGATTCGGCCGCAGCGGCCCTCGTCGGTCGACGCAGCCGTCGCAGCGGCCGCACGCGGCGTCCTGGTCGTGCGCGTCCCGGCCCAGGCGCCGACGGTCGAAGCCGCGTATACCTCGTTCCTCGCGGGGATCGGGGACGGACCGGCGAAGACGAACGGGATCCGGCTCGGGCGAGCCGTAGCCGGCGCATACCTGGCGCTCCGCGCGGACGACGGCTACGACGACGTCGTGCCCTTCGTGCAGCCTCCTGTGGGGGCGGGGGTGTTCGAGCCGATCGCACCCACGCCGCCGGTCGACCCGAAGCTGGCGAAGGTCCGTCCGCTCACATTCGACTCGCCCTCGCGCTTCCGTCCGGGTGGGCCGGATCCGCTGACGAGTGCCGCCTACGCGGCGGACTTCAACGAGGTCAAGAAGTTCGGACGGGCGGACAGCGCCTTCCGGACGGCTGCGCAGACCGAGATCGTCCTGTTCCACACCGAGCAGACGATGATCCAGTTCAACCGGCTCGTTCGTGCCCTCGCGCTGGAGCATCGGCTCGACCTCGGCGAGACGGCGCGGATGATGGCGATGGTCCACGTCGCCACCGCGGACACGATGGTCGGATGCTGGGAAGCGAAGTACTGGTTCAACTTCTGGCGGCCCGTCCACGCGATCCGGAGGGCCGACACGGACGGCAATCCGGCCACCGAGGCGGACCCGACCTGGAACCACCTCGTGACCGGCAACCACCCCGAGTATCCGTCGGGGCACTCCTGCTTCACGGCCGGCGTGACGTACTCCCTGGCCAAGTACTTCGGCAACGACCTGGAGATAGACACCTCCAGCACCGTGACGGGCACGACGCATCACTTCGACCACCTCCGTGACCTGCGCTCGGAGGTTGCGCTGGCTCGCATCTACGGCGGGCTGCACTTCCGCAAGGCGATCGAGGACGGCAACGAGATCGGCAAGCGCACATCGCGGTACGTCCTGAGGAGCAACTTCGGCGAGCGCGACGACTGAGCGCTCGCTGAATGCGACGCGGCTGGGGGCTGCCTGAGGGCAGCCCCCAGCCGTGTATTCTTTGACGGAGTCAAAGAATGGCAACCGCGACTCCGGATCAGGTCGAGCGCTTTCGCGCCTTCAACCGGTTCTACACCGGCCTCGTGGGGGCGCTCGACGAGCACCTGCTGAAGACGCGGTTCACGCTGACGGAAGCGCGTGTCCTGTTCGAGCTCGGACGCGCACCGAGCCTCGAGGTGCTCGACCTTCGGCGCCGGACCGACCTCGATCCCGGTTACCTCAGTCGCATCCTCGCCGCGTTCGAGCAGGGCGGTCTCGTCGTGCGCCGACGTTCCGGCGAAGACGCCAGGCGAGTCGTCGTCGCGCTGACCGCGGACGGGCGGCGCGCGTATCGCGATCTCGATCGCCGCTCGGCCGCCGAGAACGCGGATCTGCTCGGCCGCCTCGCCGAAGGCGACCGTGAGCGTCTACTCGTCGCAACGGCCGAGCTGGAGAATCTGCTGGCCGAGCAACCGGCGGAGGTGTCGCTGCGCGACGCGCGGAGCGGCGACTTCGGTTGGATGGTCGAACGGCACGGCGTGCTCTACGCCGCGGAGTACGGATGGGACGAGACGTTCGAGGGCCTGGTCGCGCAGATCGTCGGTGCATTCGCGCAGTCGCACGACCCGCAACAGGAGCGGGCCATCGTCGCCGAGCTCGGGAGCCGCCGCGCAGGCTGTGTCCTCTGCGTCTCCGAAACGGACCAGACCGCGAAGCTCCGGACGCTGCTCGTCGAGCCGTGGGCCCGCGGCCACGGGATCGGCTCACGGCTTGTCGACGAGTGCATCGCGTTGGCGCGCACCGCCGGCTACGAGCGCATGGTGCTCTGGACGAACGACGTGCTGGTGGCAGCACGCCGGATCTACGAGCGCGCCGGGTTCGAGCTCGTCGCCGAGAATCCCCACCACGCGTTCGGCCACGACCTCGTCGAGCAGACGTGGGCGCTGCGGCTCTAGGTGTGCTGGCCCTGGCCCGCTGAGGCCGCTAACGCACGGCCGTCGACTTGTGCATGACCCAGCCGAGGCCGGCGCCGGGCTGAGCTGGGAGGTCGCGCAGGTCCTCGAGCCCGGCGCGGAGCTCCTCCTCGTTGGCGCCTGGCAGGCGCGCGAGCGCGTCGAGCGCACTCTCGATGACGTCGGCCGCGTAGCCCGCCTGGCGCGCGAGGTCCTGGTCCTGCCACCAGAACGGTCGCTCACCCTCGTCGATCTCGCGGAAGCCGGCCTCCGCGAGCCAGCCGGGCAGCCGTGTCCCGGCATCGCTCCAGCCCGAGGCGGCCATGCCCTGAACCATCGCGCGGAACAACGCCTCCAGCGCAGGCGTGGACGGCTCCGCGCGGCAGGTCGAGTAGTCGACCTCGATCGCCGTAATGGCGCCACCTGGAACGAGGACGCGTTTCGCCTCCCGCAGCGCTGCAGGCGGATCGGCGACGTGCTCCAGCAACCACATCATCCAGACGTGGTCGAACGACTCGTCCTCGAAGGGGAGCGCGAGCGCGTCGGCCTGCACCAAGGTTGCCTCGACTCCTGACCGCTCGAGGTAGCCCCGCGCGAACTCGAGCTGCTTCGGCTCGATGTCCGCGCCCGTGAGGCGGATACCCGGAAACTCCTGCCCGAGCACCGCCAGGACCGCACCGACGCCGCAACCCACCTCGAGCAAGCGCGCGCCTGGCTCGAGCTGTGTGCCGTCGGCGACGAGCCTGTGCCGCCAGTGCTCCGCCTGCTCGACGAGCCGCTCCTGCTCGGGCGTCGCGTAGCCGTGGACGTAGTCGGTCATGGCTCGAACGATCGTAGCCAGCGAAACAAAGGCCGAACCGGCTGCCCTGACAGCCCGTAGCGCGGGTCGCCGGTAGCCACGCAGTCGCCTCCGTCAGCCCCGACTACAGTGCCGCCCATGACCGAGATACTGCTGTTCCATCACGCGCAGGGTCAGACCGCGGGCTTGCTCGCACTCGCCGACGAACTGCGGGCCGCGGGGCACCTGGTCCACACCCCAGACCTGTACGACGGAAAGACCTTCGAGACGCTCGACGAAGGCGTCGGGTACGCCAAGCAGGTCGGCTTCGACACGATCATCGAGCGAGGCGAGGCAGCTGCGCAGGGCTTGCCGGCAGAGATCGTGTACGCCGGCCTCTCCCTTGGCGTCCTGCCGGCGCAGAAGCTCGCCCAGACGCGGCCGGGCGCGCGAGGCGCATTGCTGTTGCACGGCGCCATCCCGACCTCGGAGTTCGGGACTGCGTGGCCGGACGGCGTCCCCGTCCAGATCCACGGGATGGAAGGCGACGAGTGGTTTCAGGAGGATCTGGATGCTGCCCGCGAGCTGGTCGACGAGGCCGACGACGCTCGACTGTTTCTCTACCCGGGCACGAGCCACCTGTTCTCCGACAACAGCCTCGGAGACTTCGACCCGGAGGCGGCCGCGCTCCTCGAGCAGCGCGTGCTCGCGTTCCTGCAAGCGGTCGATCGCCGGTGACCGGGGAGGCGCAGCTCGACGAGGTGGGGTCGGGGCTGACGCCCGTCACGTCCGGCTGGTTCGTGGTCAACGTCGCGGAGGCGGCTTGGGTGCGAAACGAGGCCTTCGGCGGCCGGTGCGTGTTCGAGAGCAGTCGGCGGGTGCTGGCCGAACGACCAGACGTCGACCCTCAGATGTTCGCCGAGACCGGCTTCACACTTGCGGTGCTGGAGCCCGGCAAGCCGTCCGGCATGTACCACGCCGAATCAGGCCAGGAGGACTTCCTCGTGCTGGCGGGCGAGTGTCTGCTGCTGATCGAGGAGAACGAGCGGCCGCTTCGCGCCTGGGATTTCGTCCACTGCCCGGCCGGCACCCGACACACCTTCGTCGGCACCGGCGACCAGCCGTGCGTGATCTTCATGACCGGCGCGCGACGTGAGGGCGGCACGATCGTCTACCCACGCTCGGAGGCGGCACTAGCCCGGAAGGCCGGCGTCGAGTCGGAAACCAACAGCCCGCACGAGGCGTACGCGCCTTTCACGCACTGGCGGCTGGGCCGCCCGGACGCGTCGGCCGATCTGCCCTGGGGCTGAGTCCCCAGCCTGCGGTGGACGTCATCGGCGGATCTATGCTGCTGCGATGGTTCCCGAGGCTCCACTCGACGAGACCGAGTCCGGGCTCGTGCCTGCCGGCGAGGGCTGGTTCGTCCTGAACGCGCGCGACGCGCGCTGGAACCATCGGCCTGGACGGCAGAGTGTGTCGTTCACCGGCAAGACGGAGTTCGAGGCCGAGACGTACTTCCCGCAGCTGGGGGTCAATCTGGTCGTCCTCGAGCCGGGGGAGCCCAACTCGATGTACCACTGGGAAACCGAGCAGGAGGGCTTCTTCGTCATCTCCGGGGAGGCCCTGCTGATCGTCGAAGGCCAGGAACGCCGGTTGCGGCAGTGGGACTTCGTCCACCTTCCACCGCGAACGAATCACGTGATCGTCGGGGTGGGGGAGGGGCCTTGCGTCGTCCTGGCGATGAGCTCACGCGAGTTCCAGGCCAACGGGCCCTGGGGCTGGTACACCGCGAACGAGGTCGCGCGTCGTTACGGAGCCAGCCCCGCCGAGGACGTGCAGGACGCGGACGTCGCGGACGAGGGCGTACTGGACTCGGAGCCGTCGCGGTACCGCGACGGCTGGCTCCCCTAAAGCAGCTCGCCGATCAGCCCCGCCGCTCGCACGGCGCCGTCGGTCTCGACCGGACGGTAGTCGACCTCGCGCCCGATCTCCTCCGCGATCGCCGCGGCGATCGCGGACGGGCCATCGGTCTCGAAGTCCATCCGCCGGCCGGCGCCGTAGCGCTCCAGCCGGTGGCGGACGTGGAAGTTCTGCTCGAAGTGGTGCCTGAGCGGGAAGTACAGGAACGGGCGCCGGTTGGCGGTCAGCTCCATCGACGTCGTCAGCCCGCCCTGGACGACCGCCAGGTCGCACGCGGCGAGGTGTCGGTAGAGATCGTGGACGTAGGCGCGCACCTCGAGCCCGGGGTGCTGCGGCAGGCTCTCCGGATCGATCCGCGGGCCGGCGACGACGATCATCCGGAGCTCCGGCACGCGCTCCTTGGCTTCGGGGAACGCCTCGATCACGCGGCGGAGCAGGTCGGCTCCGACGCCGGAGCCGCCCACCGTCACGATGCAGACGCGCTCGTCGTCGCGGTACCCGAGCGCGCCACGGTCGCCCAGATGGGTCGGGTCGAAGCCCGTGACGTAGCCGGCGAAGTCGTAGTGCCGCTCGGTCCAGTCGCGGATCGCCGGCAGCTCGGGCCCGAAGGTCTCGGGGACGATGTCGTCCGCGTTCCCGACGAAGACGGCGCGGTCGCGCAGCCGCGGGTAACGGGCGATGTGCTCGATCATCTCCGCGTTGTAGTCCGTGGTCAGGAACGCCTCGTGGTCGCCGCCGTCGGCCATCGGCAGCCAGCCGACGAAGTCCGTCAGCCAGACGTAGGCCGCACGCTTCAATTCTGGGTTCTCGTGCAGGTAGTAGTCGAGCTCCCACGCCTCGTCGCCGATCCAGAGGTCGTACTGCTCGTCGCGGACGAGGTCATCGAAGACCATGAAGTTGGCGAGCAGGATCTCGTCCATCCGTCGGATGGCCTGGAAGCAATGCAGGTCGTGCTCGGCCGACTCGCTCTCGACGTGACCGGACTCGTTCGCCAGGTGCGCACTCGCGGGATGGATCCGCTCGCCGCGGGCCTCCAGCACCTTGGTCACGGGATGCTGTGCGAGCCAGTCGATCTCGAGGTCGGGATGGAGCTTGCGCAGCTCCTCCGCGATCGCCGCGTCCCGCTGCGCGTGTCCGAGCCCGATCGGCGACGAGATGTAGAGCGCACGCTTGCGCCGCGACTTGCCGCGTATCCAGCGGCGCGAGGGCTGGACCGGCTTGATGAACCCGCGCAGCAGATGGTTCACCTTCACCGGGTCGCGCACATGCGCGCCATGACCGCTGCCCTCCAGGAGGACGAGCTCGCCGCCGGTCTGCTCGGCCATCGCGACGCTGCGGGTGACCGAGGCGATCGCATCCCCGGTCCCGTGGATCACGAGCACCGGGCAGCGGATTCGCGGGGCCAGCTCGCGCGCCTCCTCCGGCTCGAGCCCAGCGCCGTACTGGGCCGTAACGAGCATCTCGCCGGTCGACTCGAGGCCCCAGCCGACGCAGTCCTCGAACGGCTTGGTCGAGTGCGGCTCGGTGAAGAAACGGGAGAAGAAGAACTCGAGGAAGCCGCGGTAGTCCCTGAGCCAGTAATGCTTGTTGTGCTTCGCCCAGCCCTCGTCCGTGTCGAGCTCGTCTTCCCACGAGTACACGGTGCGCTCCGCAAGAGGCTCGCCTCCGCCGGGCCAGTTGGGCGCCAGGAAGACGGCGCCCTCGATCCGCTCCGGGTGCTCAGCGGCCAGGATTGCCCCGCGCTGACCCCCGAGGGAGAAGCCGACCAGGATCGCGCTCTCCGTGCCGGTGGCGTCCAGGACCGCGAGCGCGTCGGCCGCGAACTCCCGCTCGCCATAAGCCTCCGGCTCCTGCGGGCGATCGGAGCGGCCGTTGCCCCGTCCGTCGAAGGTGACCACGCGACAGTGGCGCGCCAGGTACGGGATCTGCATCTTCCAGTGGCGCGAGTGGATGATCGACCACGTGGGAAGCAGGAGCACCGTCGGCTCGCCCGAGCCGTAGACCTCGTAGTAGACCCTGACCTCGTCGCGCTCGACGTAGCCCGACTCTTCCGGATAGCGGGCGCGCGTCTGCTCGTGGGTGGTCGCGGTTACCTCAACAGCCATCGATCGATCCAATCCAGGAGCTCGCGGTGGCCCGTCTCGATGTCGCCGAGCCGCTCGACCATGATCCCGACGTTGAAGGTGATCACGAGCGAGACGAGCGCCTCGAGCGGCATCTTGATCCCGAGCTCGCGATGCGGCTCCGCGAATGCTTCCGTGAGCACGGCGCGCCACTCGGCGTTCACGCCAGCGAGCCGTTCGCGCAGTTCGGGCTGGTTCCAGCCGAGCGCCTGCAGCTCGAGCCAGACCTTCTCGTACGTGGCGTCCTCGCTCAGCAGGTAACGCATCGCCGTCCGCCACTTGTCGATGAACGGGGTTTCGGCCGCGTACAGCTCCCGCTGACGTGCGATCAGCCGTTCGGTGAAGCGCTCGAGCGCGCGCAGCAGCAGGTTCTCGTTCGACCCGAAGTAGTAGTGGACGAGGCCATGATTGATCCCGGCCTCCTCGGCCAGGCGCCTGGTCGTGATGCCGGCATAGCCGACCTCGACGAGCAAGCGCTCGGCTGCGTCGAGCAGCGCGTCTTCTGCAGCCGAGCGGGCCGAGGTCTTCCGCGCGGGCTCGCTCACATCGCCTCGTACAGCACAATCTCGAGCCGGCGATCGGCGGCCTCGCCGCTGATCGATCCGAGCTCCTCACCCGCCCGCAGCTTCACCAGATCTGGGTGCAGGGCTCGCTCCATGCGAACGGGGTCGCCGTCGAACCAGGCCTCGTAGTAGTCGCGCACGGCTGCGGTGATCAGCTGCTCCTTCGTCACGGTCGCGGCCATCGAAACCCCCTTCTTGCACCCTTGACAGCGCACACGATAATCTGGTCAACTGTATTAGTCAAATGACTAATCTCGAAGGGGGGCGCCATGAGCGCGAACGGCAATTCCTTCCACTCGTCGCCGGCGGAGGCGATCGCGGCTCCACCGGAGGAGTTCCTCTACCTCGCCTGCCTGCGCGCGGGGACCGGTGGTGCTAGGCCCGATTTCATCGCAGTCGTCGATGCCGAGGACGGCAAGATCGTCCACGAGACGCCGATGCCGAACATCGGCGACGAGCTCCACCACTTCGGCTGGAACCGCTGCAGCTCGGCCTGCCACGGCCCCGACCGTTCGCACCTCGTGGTGCCCGGCTTTCGCTCGTCGCGGATCTACCTGGTCAACGTCGCGGAGGATCCCCGCAAGCCCCGGATCGAGAAGGTGATCGAGCCCGAGGAGCTCGTCGCCAAGACGGGCTACACGCGCCCGCACACCGTCCATTGCATGCCGGGCGAGAACGTGGTCGTCAGCATGCTCGGCGATCGCGACGGGGGCGGCGAGGGTGGCTTCGCCGTGCTCGACGCGAAGACATTCGAAGTGAAGGGCCGCTGGGAAAACGGTGGCGAGAAGCCGTCGCTCAACTACGACTTCTGGTACCAGCC
Source organism: uncultured Actinomycetes bacterium (assembly GCA_963738205.1). Taxonomy (GTDB): domain Bacteria; phylum Actinomycetota; class Thermoleophilia; order Gaiellales; family Gaiellaceae; genus DATFQE01. The sequence continues at coordinate 940,608 of CAVTVQ010000006.1, read as the reverse complement.
GCGAAAGAACGTCCTCGTCTCCACCGAGTTCGGCGAGCCGAACGCGTATGAGGACGGATTCGATCCCGCGGACGTCGAGGCAGGCCGCTACGGCCGCCGAATCCATTTCTGGAATCTCGAGGAGCGGCGGCTCGAGCAGAGCCTCGATCTCGGCGACGCCGGGCTCGTACCGCTCGAGGTCCGGTGGCTGCACGATCCCGATGCCGAGTCCGGCTTCGTCGGCGCCACGCTTTCGAGCAACATCTTCCACTTCCGCCGCGACAACGGAAGCTGGAAGGCGGAGCCCGTGCTCGGCATCGAAGGCGTCGATCAGGAGGGGTGGCCGTTCCCGGTGCCCGGCCTGATCACCGACCTCGTTCTGTCGATGGACGACCGCTTCCTGTACTTCTCGAACTGGCTCCACGGCGACCTGCGCCAGTACGACGTTTCCGACCCTCTCAACCCGAAGCTCACCGGACAGCTTCAGCTGGGTGGGGTGCTGGGCCGGCCGCTCGATGGGAAGCGTGAGCTGAACGGCGGGCCCCAGATGCTCCAGCTGTCGTTCGACGGCCGCCGGCTCTACGTCACGAATTCGCTCTACTCGACCTGGGACAACCAGTTCTATCCCGAGCTGCGTTCCTGGCTGCTTCGCGTGAACTGCGGGCCCGACGGCGGAATGGAGCTCGACGAGGGCTTCTTCGTCGACTTCCACGACCGCCCCGACGGCCCAGCGCGGGCGCACGAGGTTCGTCTGCAGGGAGGCGACTGCACGACGGAGATCTTCCAGTGATCGCGCACGTCGGCGGACTTCCATTCGAAGAGACGATCGTCCAGCTGGCACCGGCGGGGCTCGCTGGATTGGTCGCGCTCCGACTGGGGTTGGTGCGGATCCGCCGCGCAGCGAGATGGCCCAGCCGTCGGCAGTCCCCGAAGGGCGCCTAGGGGCGGCGCCCGTCGAGGCGGATCGTCCACGGGTCGATCGCGGCGATCCGGAGATGGGTCTCGCTCCACGGGTCGCGCGCGAGCGTGCCCCGAACGGCGTCCTCCGAGGCCGCCTCGACGACATGGGCGACGCGGTGCTCGTCGGCGAGCGGTCCGCCGAGGACGATGAAGCCCTCGTCGACGAGCCCGTCCATGAAGGCCGCGTGGGCGGGCCAGTCGGACTGCTCTTCGAGCGGCCGCGACGCATCCCACTTGGGCCCAGAGCGGTGCACCGTGACGAGGAAGGTCGTCATGCGGCCGGGAACTCCTCGACATCGGGGTCTGGCGTCCGAGCGTCGAAGCCCGCGACGGCCCCGAGCCGCTCGCGAGCCGGCGTCAGGTGCGCGAGCGCGCGGGACCACATGGGGATCAGCGCCAGGTGGCCCGCGTCAGGCGCGAGCTCGAGGCGCGCGTCCGGGAGCCGCTCGTGCCACCAGCGTGCGTGGCTGGGTCCGGCCAAGGGATCTCGCGAGCCGTAGAGCAGGAGCGTCTTCGCTTCGACCTCGCTCGGCTCGAATCCCCACGGCTGCAGGCAGTAGCCGGCGATGTCGGCCGCCAGGCCGGTGGCCCCCTGCGCGAAGGCGGCGCGCAGCATCTCGCCCAGACGGTTGCGCACGCGAGGGCTCCGGAGGTCGGCCTTGTCGGATGTCCCCTCCGCGGCAAGGAGCCAGAGCGCCTCGTCGGAGAAGGGATCCGCAGGAACCACCGAGCTCAGGCGGGTCGCGAGCTCGGCATGTGCGTCCTCGGGCGCCAGAGTGCGGAGTCGCTCGAGTGCGACGCGCTCGTCCGGATCGATCCAGGGAACTTCGTCGTCCGGCGCGGGTGTTGCCACGACGACGACTCGGTCGACGAGATCGGGGCGCCGCGCTGCCAGAGCAAGCGCGACTCGCCCGCCGGCCGACCACCCCGCGATGCCGACGCGCGCGACCTGCAACGAATCGACCACCGTTGCGATGTCGTCCGCCGCCGACGCGACCGTTGCCCACCGTCCGGGTGTTACGGGGCTCGAGCTTCCGTATCCGGGCCGGTCGACCGAGAGCAGCGTCACTGCCTTTGACCGGGTCAGCTCCGGGTCGGGGTCGAAGCTGCCGGCGCCCGGAGCGCTGTGGCAGAAGACGACGAGGCGCTCCCCCTCGGCGCCGGGCCAGAGTGCGCCGGTCCGCGTGAGGTGGACGGCGACGCGGCGACCTGACTCGAGCACGAAACGCACCATGGGAACCTAACGGCCATTCCCGCCATCTCCTGTCGGGTTCATCGATTACGCTCGAAAACGTGCGCGCAACTCGCCTCGTCTCGTTTCTGCTGCTGCTGCAGACGCGGGGACAGCTGACCGCGCCGGAGCTCGCCGAGCGCCTGGAAGTCTCAGAGCGGACGGTGCAACGCGACGCACAGTCGCTGGCCGCGGCCGGCGTGCCGATCGTCTCGGTTCGTGGGCCGGCGGGCGGCTACCGGCTCGATCGCGGGTACCGGACGAAGCTCACGGGCCTCGACGCGGGGGAGGCGGAGGCGCTGTTCGTCGGCCCCGCCGCCGAGCTGGGGCTGGGCCGTGAGCTCGCTGCGGGGCGCCTGAAGCTGCTCGCCTCGTTGCCGAGCGAACTGCAGGAGCGGGCCGGTCGCGCATCCCAGCTCTTCCACGTCGACACCCGCGGCTGGTTCCGCGAGGAGGACCGCGTTCCGCATCTGCCCGTGATCGCGGGAGCACTCTGGCGCGGACGGCGTCTCGACATGCGCTACCGCGAAGGCTCGACCGTGGTCTCGCGCCGCCTCGACCCGCTCGGCCTCGTCCTGAAGGCGGGCGTGTGGTACCTGCTCGCGCGGCGGCGCGGGGAAGAGCGCGTCTACCGGGTGTCCCGGATCGTCTCCGCGCGAGAACGCGCGGAGCAGGCGACCCGCTCCTCGGACTTCGACCTCGCGGCCGAATGGACGAGCCGCTCCGAGGCCTTCGAGCGGAGCCGTGCCCGCATAGAGGTGACCGTGCGAGTCCCGCGCAGCCGAGTGCGCTACCTCCGCGGAGCCCGAATCGTCGAGGACGGGGAGCGCCCCACGGTGATCGCGCAGTTCGACGGCCTCGACAATGCCTTCCACGGGCTGATGTCGTACGGGCCGCAGGCCGAGGTCGTCGCGCCGCTCGAGCTGCGCGATCGCATCGCCGCCGCGGCCGCCGAGACGGCGGCGCTCTACGCCCGCAGCTCGCCGAGCAGCTAGCGCGCCGAGCGTTGCGCGATCTGGTTGTCGGACGGACGCAGCATCGTGTAGAAGAGCAGCCCCACGAACGGGACGACGAGCATGATGATCACCCAGCCCGCCTTCGCAGCGACGGACAGATCGCCACGGCGGAAGACGTCGATCGTCGCGCGAACCCAGAGGACGAGGAAGAGCGCCACGACGGCGATGATCAGGATCCGTCCGAACATGAAGCCACCGTAACCGCGGCGACGAGGAGCAACCTCATCCTCCTGGGGTGATTCGCCGTTCAGCGATCCGGCGCGCAACGATGCCCGCGTCCTCGCCCACCCCGAGCAGCAGCGACGACTTTCGCTTGCGGAGGAAGTGGACGCCGACGAAGTAGAGGCCGGGGACCTGCGTGCTCTCGCAGTTCTCGTGGAGTGGGAAACCGAGCTCGTCGCAGATGCCGGGCCAGGGCAGCCACGAGCCGTAGTCGGGCCGGAAGCCGGCGGCGAAGACGACGGCCCCGAAGCCGCGGAGATCGACGTGTTCGGGGCCTTCGTCGTGAAACGGCGCCGGATCTTCGAGGTCGAGCTCGATGCCGCGCTCGTGAGCGACCGTACGGAAGAGCTCCATGAGCTGCCCGTAGCGCTCGTCACCCCACGCCACGCTTGCTGCGAGGTCCTGGGCGAATCGCGCCTCGCGGCCCGACGCGCCGAGGAAGTGCCCGGTCAGCGTGACTCCTCTAGCGCGCAACGTCCGCAGATGGAGGTCGCGTCCGCCCCCATGTCCCGTGACGAGGACGTTCGCAGCGAGGCGCGCCGCGGGAGCCGGCAGCGACTCGACCGGATGTTCCACGAAGCCCGTCTCGATCAACCACCAGACCAGGTCGCGGCCGCCGATGCGCCGCGGAGCCCACGGCGCCTTTCCGCACGCGACGACGACGTCGCGGCCCGCCTCGTGGAGCTCCTCGGCGATCTGGCACCCCGACTGTCCGCTGCCGACGATCAGCACGGCGCCGGCGGGAAGAGCCTCCTCCGAACGGTAGTTCTCCACGTCGATCTGCAAGAGGTCGGCGGGGAGCGTCTCCGCAGCATCGGGACGGTGCGGACGCTGGTACGCGCCGGTGGCGACCACGACCGCATCCGCACGCAGGCCGCCCGTCGACGTGTCGAGGACGAACCCGCCGTCCGCGGTGTCGATCGAGTGGACGTCAACCCTCTCCTGCACGGGCGCGTCGGCGGCGTAGCGTTCGAGGTACGCGACGATCTCGTCCCGCGGCATGAATCCGTCGGGATCGTCGCCGTCGTAGGCGTGCCCGGGGAGCCGAACGCTCCAGTTCGGCGTCACAAGGCAGAAGCTGTCCCAGCGATCGCGCCACGTCTGGCCCACGCGGCCACGCTCGAGCACGACGTGCTCGATGCCCTCTTCTCGGAGCTCGCGGCTGACGGCCAGGCCGGCCTGGCCACCGCCGACCACAGCGACTTCGACGCGCTCCACCGGCACATTGTCGCGCCTTCGGGCGTGATAGTAGGTTCGCGCGTATGAAGGCCGGACGTTCCGTCAGCCGTATCAGCCAGGCGTACCCCGACCGGGTGGAGGTACGTGGGCGCGACCTCACCGGCGACGTGATGGGCCGGCTGACGTTCACTGAGTACTTCCACCTGCTGCTCACCGGCGACGAGCCGACCGACGACCAGCGGGACTTCCTCGACCTGCTGTTGGTCTCGATCGCCGAGCACGGGATGATGCCGACGAACGTCGCCGCCCGGATGACGTTCGCCGCGGACCCGGGCTCGCTCCAGGGGGCCGTCGCCGCCGGGATCCTCGGCGCCGGGCCGGTCGTCCTCGGCACCTCGGAGGAGTGCGCCCGGCTGCTCGAGGACGCGCGCGCGTCCGGGCGGGAGCCGCTGGAGATCGCGCGCGAGCTGCACGCGGCGGGTCGCAAGGTCCCCGGCTTCGGGCACCCGGTGCACAAGCCGCTCGACCCGCGCGCGGAGCGGATTCTCGAGCTCGCCGATGAGCGGGGGGTGAGCGGGCCGAACGTGGCCCTCGCGCGCGCCTTCCGCGACGCCGTCCACGAGGTCTGGGGCAAGCCGCTGACGATGAACGTCTCGCTGCCGCTGGCCGCGGTCCTGCTCGACCTCGGGTTCCCGGCAACGGCGGTGAAGGCCGTGCCAATTCTCGCTCGCACCGCCGGGCTGCTCGCGCATCTGGCGGAAGAGCAGGAGCTGCCGATCGGGCTCGCACTGGCGGCGGCTGCTGAGGAGGCGGTCGACTACGAGCGTTGACGTCGAGACGCGGCCGTGGCAGGAGCAGCTCGCGCTCGACGACGCGGCCTTCCGCGCCCAGGTCGCCTACCTCGTCGAGCGCTCGGCCTTCTATCGCGACAGGCTCGCGGGGTTCACGGGCGGCTTGGCAGACATCGCCGAGCTGCCGCTGACCGAGAAGGACGAGCTGCGGGCGACGCGCACGCCGGACAACCCCTTCGGGTCGCACCTCTGCGCGGAGCCCGCCGAGATCGTGCGCATCTACTCGACGAGCGGGACGACAGGCGCACCGAGCTACATCCCGCTGACGGCCGGGGACCTCCAGAACTGGGTGACCGGTTCTGCTCGGAGCTACGCGGCGTCGGGCGTCAGGCCGGGACAACGGATCGTCTCGACCTACAACGCCGGGCCGTTCGTCGCGGGAGCAGCCCTTGCCGCCTTCGACCAGCTCGGGCTCACGCACATCCCGGTCGGCACCGGGAACAGCGATCGCCTAGTCCAGGCGATCCGGCAGCTCAGGCCCGAGACGGCCGTGCTGACGCCCTCGTACGCCGCCTACCTCGAAGAGAGCTTCGACCTGCGCGGCTCGAGCGTCGAGCGCGTTCTCGTCGCGGGCGAGCCAGGTGGCGGCGAGCCCGCCTTCCGGGCCAAGCTCGAGCAGGGCTGGGGGGCGAAGGTCACCGAGGCGATGGGAATCGGCGACATCGGCGTGTCCCTCTGGGGCGAGTGCGAGGAGCAAGACGGCATGCACCTCGGCGCCCGGGGCTTCGTCCACGCCGAGCTGATCGACCCGGACAGCGGCGCAGCGCTGGCGCTGGACGACGGCGCGACCGGTGAGCTCATCCTGACGCATCTGCAGCATCGCGCCGCCCCGCTGCTCCGCTTCCGCACGCGCGACCACGTGGAGGTGCGCACGAGCCTGTGCCCATGCGGACGGACGGGGCCACGGATCCGCTGCCTGGGGCGCACCGACGACATGCTCATCGTCCGCGGCGTCAACGTCTTTCCGGCGGCGATCCGGGAAGTCGTGAGCGCGTTCGGCCCGGAGGTCAGCGGCCACATCCTCGTCCGGCCTCCGGTCGAGGGCGTAAAGCAGGAGCCGCCGCTGCCGGTGAGCGTCGAGCTGGCGCGGGGAGCAGAGGCCGACGGGACGCTCGCCGAGGCGATCGGCGAGCGGCTGCGCGAGGCGCTCGTTGTGCGGACGCGCGTCGAGCTCGTGCCGTGGGGCAGCCTGCGGCGCAGCGAGTACAAGTCGAAGCTCGTCGAGCACGCCGACACCGGAGCCCGGTGACCGAGCACGCCCCGTCGCTTGTGAGCCGAGGCAAGCGCCTTCTCGCTCGTCTGGAGGAGGCTCAGCCCGACCATGCATCCATCGCCGTGGGCTTCCGTTGGCTCATTCGGGATAAGGAGATCGCGGGCGGTGTGCTCGGCGGCGGGCTCGCCTATCGCTTCTTCTTCTGGGTCCTGGCCCTGAGCCTCCTGTCGGCAGGTGGGCTCGGCTTCGCCGCTCACGCCGAGTCGAACGCGGACATCGAGGCCGCAGCAGACGACGCCGGCCTCAGCGAATCCGTGCAGTCGACGGTTGCCACGGCCGCGGCCCAGTCCGAGTCCGGACGCTGGTGGCTCATCGTCCTCGGCGTGGTCTTCACCCTCTGGTTCAGCTTCGGCCTGCTGCGAGCACTCCGGCTCGTCCACAGCGCCGCCTGGCGGGTCCCGTTGCAACCGCTTCGCAACGCGCCGAGGCTGGTCGGCTTCGTCGCCCTCTCGCCGCTCGTGCTCGTCGTATTCGTGTCCGGCGCAGGCTGGGCGCGGAGCCACGCCGGCTTCTTTCCCGGCTTGCTCGCGACACTCACGCTGTGCGTCGTTTTCGGCCTCATCTGGCTGTGGATTTCCATGCACCTGCCGGCGCCAGAGGTGCCGTGGACGGCCTTCCTGCCGGGCGCGGTGGTCTTCGCCCTCGGCCTGGAGGCGCTGCACCTCTTCACCGTCTACTACCTGGCCGAGAGCCTTGCCAGCCGTTCGGCGCTCTACGGCACCCTCGGACTGGCCGGCTCGCTGCTCTTCTACCTCTTTCTGATCGGTCGCGGAGTCGTCTGGAGCGCCGAGCTGAACGCCGTCGTCTGGGAGCTGCGATCCGGAGGACGTGATCGTGGCTGATCGTCTCGTCACGACCGTGGTCGGGAGCTATCCGCAGCCCGACTGGCTGATCGACCGCGAGCGACTCGGCGAGCGGCTGCCGCCGCGTGTGCGCGCGAGAGAGCTCTGGCGCGTGCCGGAGCCGTACCTCGAGGAGGCGCAGGACGACGCGACCCGCCTGGCCGTGCAGGACATGGAGTGGGCCGGCGTCGACGTGATCACCGACGGCGAGATGCGCAGGGAGAGCTACTCCAACCGCTTCGCCACCGCGCTCGACGGCGTCGATCTCGACACCCCGGGCGTCGCGCTCGACCGAACCGGCCACGCGAACCCGGTCCCGAAGATCGTCGGCCCGATTCGGCGGGCTCGGCCGGTGGAGACCCGCGACGTCGAGTTCCTCCGCTCGCTCACCGACCGCCCGATCAAGATCACGGTGCCGGGCCCCTTCACGATGACGCAGCAGGCTCAGAACGACTATTACGCCGACGAGCGAGACCTGGCACTCGCGTACGCGGAGGCGGTGAACGCCGAGCTACGGGACCTGAAGGCGGCCGGCGCGGACGTCGTCCAGATCGACGAGCCGTACCTGCAGGCCCGGCCCGAACAGGCGCGCGAGTACGCGATCGAGGCGATCAACCGCGCGCTTGACGGAATCGACGGCGACACGGTCCTGCACACGTGCTTCGGCTACGCGCACATCGTCCACGACCGGCCGAGCGGCTACCCGTTCCTCCGGGAGCTCGACGAGTGCGCGGCGACGCACCTCTCACTCGAAGCGGCGCAGCCCAAGCTCGATCCGGAAGTGCTGCGCGACGTCGGCGACAAGACGATCCTCCTCGGCGTCCTGGACCTCGGCTCGGACGACGTCGAGACGCCGGAGCTCGTTGCGGGGCGCATCCGCAAGGCGCTCGCCGTCGTGCCGCGCGACCGGCTCGTCGTCGCGCCCGATTGCGGCATGAAGTACCTCACGCGCGACCTGGCGTTTCGCAAGCTCCAGGCGATGGTTGCCGGTGCACGCCTGGTGGGAGAGGATCGCGTCTGACCGCGAAGCTATCCAGGGAGGTTCGGTCATGACCTTGAAGCTGAACATGCTGCCGCCGAGCGTCAACAACATGTCCGTCCGCGTGTTCGTTCGCGCCGCCGGGCTGCCGTTCGAGGAAGAGAACGTCTGGGGGCAGACCAAGTCGGAGGAGTACCTGGCGAAGTTCCCCACCGGGCTGACGCCGTCCGTGGAAACGCCCGAGCTGCCGAAGGGCGGGCTCTCGGAGAGCTGCGCCGTGATGATGTACCTCGCCAACCGCGAGGGCCTCGAGGAGCTCTACCCGACCGATCTCGCCCGGCGCGCGATGGTCGACAGCGCGAACTCGTTCACGATCAGCATGCTCTACCCGCTGGTCGCTCGCGCGACGTATCCGCGGCTCGGCTTCGCCGGCTACCCGGGCGAGGTGTCCACGTCGGACGCGTCTGACGAAGCGAAGGAAGCGGCACGCGCCGCGGCCGAGGCCGACCTCGCGCGCCACCTCGACGTCTATCCGCAGTTCTTCCTCAACGAGGCCGGCTTCATCGGCGGCGACCAACCGACGATCGCCGACATCCGCCTCGCGTGCACGCTCGAGTTCCTGGCCGTCGCGGACACGCCGCTGCCGGAGTGGGCGAAGGACTACATGCAGCGAGTCGAGTCGGAGCTCGGCGACGCGTACACCGAGCCGGCCGGCGACGTCCGCGGCTACATCGCGCAGGCCACGGCGCCGGCAGCCGCCGGTTAGCGCCTAGTCTGGGGAGATGGCCGACCTGGAGCTCACGCGCACGGCCGACGACCGCCGCGCCTACGCGCTCAAGGGGGTCGGCCGCCTGCGCCTGAGGGGATTGCTGACGCGGACCGCGATCGCGGAGGCCGACGGCGCCCGCTGGACGTTCCGGCGTGGCGGGCTCTGGCGACAAGTCGTCGAGGCCACCGACGCGACGGACACTGCCGTCGGCGAGTTCCAGGCGCGCGGGCTCCGGCGGGGCGGCACGCTGCGCTGGGCCGGTCGCGAGTTGACGCTCCGCGCGGCTAGCAACTGGCGAGAGCGCTACGCCCTCGCTGACGGTGATCGCGAGCTCGCCGTCTTCGACGGCAAGGGCTGGGGCCGTCGGCCCGTCAAGCTCACGACCGAGGACGCCGAGCAGCTCGATCCCGGGCTCGTGCTCTTCACGGCGTTCGTGGTGCGCGGGCTGGCCAAGGACGCCGGCAGCAGCGCCGGAGGCGTGACCGCCGCGACCGGCAGCTCGTCCTAACGACGCGGGAGGAATCCATGATCGATTCAGAGCACGTCGATTTCGTTGGTGTCCCCGTCCGCAACCTCAAGCAGGCGGACGAGTTCTACGGCCAGACGCTCGGGCTGCCGCGGAGCCCGAACTCGGGTGACCGCTGGGTCGAGTACGACATGGAGAACGTCACGCTCGCCCTGATTTCCCCGGAGGCGATGGGACCGCAGTTCCTCGAGAACTTCCAGCCGAACACGGTGCCGATCGCGCTCCGAGTGCCGGACGTAGAGGAGGCGAGGACCAAGCTCCAGGAGGCCGGCGTCGAGGTCGCCGAGGTGATCGACTCGGGGGTGTCCACATCGCCGGCTTCCGCGACCCCGACGGGAACGCACTCATCCTGCACCGCCGCTACGCGCCGTACGCGGAGGCGTAGAGCGGGAGGCGGCGGGCTCGTCGGCCACGCGGTCGGCGAGCCCCGCCTACTCCTCGATGGCGTCCTCGGCCTGCTCGGCGTTCTCGACGATGTCGCCCTCGCGGAAGAGGATCTTCTGCAGCGCGATGCGCCACTTCTCCTTGCGGCGAGCCAGGAACTCGAGGTCCATCGCGAAGTGGAGGAACTCCTCGCTTTGCGCGTGCTCCATGATGCTGCGGGCTTCGTCGTCCTTCTCGACGGAGATCCGCTGCTCGTACCAGCCGATCGCCTCGGCCTCCTCCTGCAGCGAGGTGATCATGCGGGCGAACGTGCGGATGTCTTCGCCGAGCTCTTCGGGCGGCTCGTGGTATTGGTCTGTGGGCATCGGCGAACGATGCCAGACCTGCGCAGAGCGTCGGAGGGTTCCCAAGGGTCCGCTGACTGTGGTGCTAGTGGGCGACCTCCCAGATGTGACCGGCCGGATCGCGGAAGCTGGCGGTGCGGATCCCCCAGGGACGATCCATCGGCCCGTTCAGCAGTTCGACTCCGCGGCTCGTCAGTTCGTCGACCGTCGCATCCACGTCGTCAACGCCTACCGTGAATTGGAACCTGACGCCCGAGTCGGGAGTCGCGAGGGTCGCAGGCGCGACAAGCGCGGGCGCTTCGCTTGCCTCAAGCAGGTTGACGAGCGTGTCACCGAACTTGAAAACGGTCGAGTTGTCGTCTTCGTAGAAGACTGGGAGCTGGAACACGTCGCTATAGAAGCGCTTCGCCGCCGCGAGTTCCTCGACGAAGAGCGTGATCGCGGCGATCCCTCCGGGCCACGCTGCCTGTGTGTTTTCGTCCCTCTGAGTCGACTCGCTCATGCATCATCTCCTGTCGCCGTCCGTCGTCCCGAGTGCCAAATCGGCGCTCGAAGGTGGGTTCCCGCACGAACAGACTCCACGCCGCCGGTGAAATCATCGGCTGTCGGCTCGACGTCCGCCAGGAGGCGCTCTCAGCGCCAGTCGACCGAAACGAGCTCGACCGGCTCCTCGAACCCCTGCAGCGTCGCGCTGCGCGGCTTCGACAGGCGATAGGCCGTGGAGACCCCGTCCAGGGTGTCGCGGCTGAACAGGATCTCGGCGGCACCTGCAGCCGCGCCGACCCGAGCAGCCACGTGAACTCCCTCGCCGCCGTAGTCGGCGGCGTCGCCGTCGGTGCGGAACGCTCCACCGCTGTGCGCGCCGATCCGGACATCCGGCGCGACGATCTCGTCGGCAAGCGCCCGCTGGATCGCGACCGCCGCATCGATGGCGGCCTTCGGGTTGTCGAAGGCCGCGAAGAAGCCATCACCCGTGTGCTTGATCACCGTGCCGCCGTGCTCGACGATCTCGGCCCGGAGCACTGCGTCGTGACGGGCGAGGAGCTTCTTCCACTTCTCGTCGCCGAGCGTCTCGAGGAGCCTCGTCGAGTCGACGATGTCGGTGAAGAGGAAGGTTCGACGGGCCTCGAGGCGGCCGAGGTGCTCCTTGACGCGTTCCTCGTCGAGCCTGGCGCCCAGGCGCGCGAACGCCGAGAGTGCGGCCTCGAGCTCGGCCGTCGCCGCATCTTCGTCGCCCTGGCGACGGAAGGCCACACCGAGCAGCATGCGCGCCACCGCCGTCTCGTACGGCGCGCCGACTTGCTGCCACTCGTCTCGGGCTCGGCGCAAGGAGGCGGCGGCTTCGACATTGTCACCTTCGGCGAGCTGGATCCGGCCGTACCCGACATGGACCGTTGCGTCGAACGCCGGCGCCCGGCTGCCGCCGATCTTGAAGGAATCGACGTGTGTCTCCAGCTCCTGGGCCGCCGCGCGAGCGGTCTTGAGATCCAAGGCCGCGAGAGCGATCTCGACCTGCGCCGGGAGATGGCGCAGGCGCATGAGCGGATCGTGGACTTCGTCGAGCGTGCGCAGGATCCCGGCCACGGCGCTGTCGACCTTGCCCTCCGCCAGTCGCAAGAGCGCCAACCCGGGCTGGGCGGTCCGTCCGAGCTCATGTGCCGTCCCGTATGCCTCCTCGGCGGCTGCGAAGTCGCCCCGCAGGCGGCGGATCTCACCGACTTCGTAGTAACCGGCCGCGGTGATCGAGCGCTCGAAGTCATGGAGCTCCTCGCAGGCTGCGAGCGCTTGCTTCTCTGCCCCGCTCCAGTCGCCGCGACGGCGCATGACCTCCGCGCGATGGACTCGACACGCGCCGGGGAACCCGGTCACGTCGAGGCGGTCGCACCAGCGATTCGCTTCCTCGGTCCACTCGGCCGCGCGCCGGTAGTCGCCGAGGTCCTGGCACGAGCTGATCGTGATGCAGTAGACGAGACCCGTGGAGAACGGCTGCAACTCCCCGCACAGCGCGGCCGCAGTCGCTTCGTCGAGCAGCGCGAGCCCCTGTTCGACCTCGCCCATCTTGATCAGCGCGCGGCCCCGCGCGCCGAGTGCCAGCGCCTGCGTGTCGCGGTCGCCGAATCGCTGCGCGAGCTCGAACGCGCGCTCGAGGAGAGCGACGGCCTCGTGAAGCTCGCCGCCTCCGAACATGGTGTTGATCCCACGTGTGAAGACGAGGTGGGCGTGCTCGACCGACTCGGGCTCGTCGGCGAGCAGCCGTTCGGCCTTCGCGAACCAGCCGCGGGAAACCGAGTAGGCGGCCCGGCCGATGTGGTCCTCCGAAAGGGTCAAGGCGATACGGGCGGCGCTGATCGTGTCGTCTGCCGAAACGAAGCCTGCGTAGGCGCGCTCGCGGAGGCCGATCGCATCCTCGAGCTTGCCGTTCCACCAGGAAGCGGAGGCGAACAGCTCGAGATCTTCCGGCGTCAGGTCTTCGGCGTCGACGCGCGAGTACGCGTCGTACGCCTCGCGCCAGGCGGGTCGCGCAGCCGCGAGGCGCGCGGCTTGTAGGCCGTCCACAGTCTGGGCCATCCCTCCATTGAACACTTGTCTGATCGCGGCCGCCAGTCGCCGCCCGTGAGCCTCTGGGGTCAGGTCTTGCATCGAAGCACCGGTGTGGCAACGCAAGACCTGACCCCAGCACGGGTTTGGCTACGAGCTCGTCGAGCAGGTGATCAAATAGGGGGATGCGGGCCTTCACGCTGGATGGCTTTGGTTTGCAGCCGGCGCTGCGAGACCAGGTCCCCGAGCCTCCGGTCGCCGACGACCAGATTCTCGTGCGCGTGCGCGCATCGTCGGTCAACCCGGTGGACGTCTTCATCGCCGCGGGCGCCTTGAAGGAGATGGTCGAGCACGAGTTCCCGGTCACGCTCGGCCGCGATTTCGCCGGCACGGTGGAGGAGGTCGGCTCCAGTGTGACCCGCTTCGAAGTGGGGGAGGAGGTCTTCGGCTTCGTGCTGCACGCGAACCCGACCGTGCACGAGGGGAGCTGGGCGGAGCTGATCACCCTTCCCGAGGACAACTTCGTCGCTTCGAAGCCCCGGAACGTGGACTACGCCCAGGCAGGGGCGGCGCGCTCGCGGCGATCAGTGCGATCGCCGCCTTCGACGCGCTCGCTCCCGGCGCGGGCGAGACCGTGCTCGTCGTGGGGGCGACCGGCGGCGTCGGCAGCTTCTTCGTCCAGCTTGCCTCCGCCGCGGCCGCCAACGTCATCGGGCCGGCGCTGGCCGAGGACGAGGACTACCTGCGCGACCTCGGCGCCGGCGAGGTCGTCGACCGGAATGCGGACGTCGCCTCGGCGGTTCGCGCCGGCCATTCCGGCGGCGTGGACGCGATTCTCGACGTCGTCTCGCAGGCGCCCGACCCGTCGCTCCTGAACGACGGCGGCCGGCTCGCGTCAACGCTCGGCGCGGCGGGGGAGGGGCCTGGACGCTTCAACGTCATGGCAGTGCCGACGCCTGCGAATCTCGAGCGGCTGGCCGAGCTGCTCGACAGCGGCGCGCTTCGGGTTCCGATCCGACGCAGCTACCGGCTCGAACAGGCCGGGGAAGCGCTCCAGGCGCTGCCGGCGACGCATAACCAGGGCAAGCTCGGTCTCACGATCGCCTAGACGGTGCGGCCCCGTGGGGCCGCACCGTCTCGCGCCAACGTCTAGTCGTCGTCGTGCTTCTGCGGGCGGAAGATCTCGTACACCGCTCCGTCGGTCAGCGATACGACGTAGAGGTTGCCGTTCGGCCCGGTCTGGACGTCGGTGCCGATGCCGAAGTTGCGGCCGAAGAGCAGGCTCTCACTCTCGGTGATCTCCCACTTGTGCACGTTGTCCGCGACCAGGTCGGCGAGTCGCCGATCGTCGAGGTCGAACGACCTGCGGTTCCCCTTCAAGTTGAAGCGGAAGATCATGCCGCCCTCGAGGAAGACTCGGGCCGAGGCGACGAAGAGGTCGTTCCGGTACTTGTTGCCGAGCGCCTTGCTGTCGAGGAAGCCGATGCCCGCGGGCGCGACCTCGAATTTCCAGCTGAACTCCGGGGCGCTGTAGTGCGCACCGGGGAGCATGAACAGCCGGGACAGCGCCTCGGCCGGCGTGTCGGCGATGTTCGTCGGCAGCCAGCGGATCTGCTGCAGGCCGAAGTACGTCGCCGCGAACGGATCGGGCGGTGACGGCGTCACCGTCGTCTCGATCGCCTTGAACTGGGCGATCCGCTCGGGCGGCCCCATGATCTGCACCCAGCCGGAGTTGAAGCCGGGCTGCGCTCGGTTGAGCTCCGTGAAGCTGTCGTCGCCGTTCTCCTGCTCCCAGAGCTCGCCGGACTTCGGGTCGAAGGCCATGCCGAAGCTGTTGCGCAGGCCGTACGCGAAGACCTTCTGGAGGTTCGCCCCGACCTGGCCGCCCATCGCGGCACCGACGCGGAAGAACGGGTTGCTGTGAGGTGCACTGCCGTCGTCGTTCAGCCTGAGGATCACGCCGGTGAGGTGCGCGTCGTCTGGCTGCGGGCCGCCGAACTGGTCGTCCGGAATGCCCGGCCCGAACGGGCCGTTGACGAGGTTCTGGGTCTGCCCGCGGCGGCCGTTGTCGCCGATGACGACGTACAGCTTGCCGTCGGGGCCGAAGCGCATGACGCCGCCGTCGTGGTTACCGCGCAGCGGCTGGCCCGCGTCCGCCTGGAACGCGCGCAGCTTGATGATGTTGCGGTCGAAGGTCAGCGTCGAGCCGTTCCAGAAGTAGCGGTCGACGCGGTTGCCGAGCAGCGGGGTGTCCGCGAGGTCGTCGGTGTCGACCCCGCTGATCGTCTCGGTCCAGTACAGGTACACGCCGGCCGGTGACCCAGAAGTGCGGGTCCAGCGCGATGCCGAGCAGGCCACGCTCGGACGCGCGGTTCACCGGCAGGTCGAGGACGGTGCTCCGCAACGTGCCGTTGACGACGCGCTGGACCTTCCCGGTGTCCTTCTCCAGCACGAGCATGTCGTTCTTGCCGAGGAAGGCGAGGCTGATCGGCGTTACCAGGCCGGACGCGGCGGTGCGGACGGACAGGTTCGGGTCGACTACACTCGGCGCCGCTTGTGCCCTGGCGGGCGCGAAGAACGCTGCCGCAAGCGCAGCGCCGAGCACGACAACTAGGAGCTGCAAGGGTCGGGTCACGATTCCCCCCTCCGGATCGGTGACGAGTATGGGGGAGGCGGATCGAGGAACCTCCCCCTGTCTCGTTACGCGATCGGCGAAGCCCCGGTTTTGCGCCGGAGGGCACAGCGCGGATCAGCTGAGCTGCGCCACCCGCATCGAATTGCCCGACGGGTCGCGGAAGCCCGCGTCGACGCCGTAGGGCTGCTTCGTGGGCTCCTGCTGGAACTCGACGCCCCGCTGCTTGAGCTCTTCGTAGGTGCCGTCGATGTCGTCGGTAGCGAAGAAGAGCCCGCCGGATGCACCCGTGGCCATGAGGTCGGTGATCTTCTTGCGCGTCTCCTCTTCGAAGACCGGTGGGCCGGGAATCGTCAGCAGCGCGATCGACACGTCCTGGCCGGGCACGCCGACCGAGAGCCAGCGGAAGTTCCCCATCTCGGGGACGGTGACGTCCTCGCGGAGCTCCATTCCGAGCTTCTCGGTGTAGAAGGCGAGTGCCTCGTCCTGGTCGTGGACCCATACCTGGACGTTGGTCAGGCTCTTCAGCATGGTCATCCTCCTCTGTCGTCGGTTCGCTTCGCCGCGACGCTAGCCGGGCGACGCCCCGACTGTCTTCTCGAAAACTGCTGTTTGAGGGCGGGTCCACGCGAGCAGGACGCAGGTCGGCACGCGCGCTCGGTGCGCCGCGGGCGGATGAGCGGCCCGGTACCTGGTCGGCGAGCAGCCGAACGTCCTCGTGAACATGGTGGTGAACGAGCCGATGCTGCGCATCCCGACGGTCAGACAGATGTCTGCGACCGAGCGGTCGGTGTTGCGCAGCAGAGCCGCGGCGCGCTCCATGCGCCGCATCAGTAGGTACTGGTGGGGCGTCTCGCCGAAGGCCCGCCGGAACTCGCGACTGAAGTGCGCGGGCGACAGGTGTGCTGCGCGCGCGAGCGCGGGGACGTCGAGCTCGTTGCGGTAGCGCGCGTCGACGAGGTCCTTGGCGCGCAGCAGATGGCGGGCCCGCGGGACGGGCGTCACGTGACGACGCGATAGGTCAGGTGGGTCGCGGCGGGCGAGCCCACCGTCCGGACGAGCTCCACCTTCGGCGTCGGCGAGCCGAGCTCGTCGAACAGACGGACACCGCCGCCCAGGAGGAGCGGGGCGACGTGCACCTGAAACTCGTCCACGAGCCCGGCTGCGAGGTACTGCTGCACGACGTTCGCGCCTCCGACCACGACGACGTCCTTGTCGCCGGCGGCTTCGCGGGCCTGGGCGAGCGCCGACTCGATCCCGTCGGTCACGAACGTGAAGGTCGTCCCGCCCTGCTTCTCGACCGGCTCGCGCGCGTGGTGAGTGAGGATGAACACCGGCATGTGAAACGGCGGGTCGTCCCCCCACCAGGCGTTGGCATTGGGGTCGGCCTCCCAGGGGCCTGCGCCGCCGCTGAACATCCCCCGGCCCATGATCAGGGCGCCCTGCCGCTCCAGCCCTTCGGCGATGACGTCGCCGTCGATGTTGATCTCGCCGCCCTCGAGGCCGTGGCGCTCGCGCCACGCCTTCGTGACGGTGGCCCAGTCGTGGAGCTGCATGCCGCCCCGGCCCAGCGGGTCCTCGAGCGTCGGGCTCGGGCCGGCGACGAAGCCGTCGAGCGACATCGTGATGTCGAAGATCAGTCGTGCCATCGGGTCCCTTCGGTCGCTTCCGGGATTCAGACCGTCGCACGCGGCGAAAGTCATCGTGGTCGTTGCGAGCGGCCGTCGCGGGTCCGTACGATGGGCCCCGTGCACGATTCGTCGCTCAGCGTGAAGCCCGGGATCGGCGAGCTCGAGCTGGGGCTCGAGCAGTACCGCTCCGAGCTCACCGGCTACTGCTACCGGATGCTCGCATCCCCGTTCGAGGCGGAGGACGCGGTGCAGGAGACGTTCCTGCGCGCGTGGCGCGGCTTCAGCCGGTTCGAGGGCCGGTCGGCCCTGCGCTCGTGGCTGTACAGCATCGCGACGAACGTCTGCCTCGACATGCTGAACGGGCGCGAACGGCGCGCACGGCCGATGGACCTCGGCCCCGCGCGCGAGCCCGTCGAAACGAACCTGCACACGTTGCCCGAGGTGACGTGGATCGAGCCGACGCCTGACGGCCGCGTCGTGCCGGAGGGCGATCCGGCGGAGGTCGCCGTCGCGCGCGAGACGATTCGGCTTGCGTTCGTGGCGGCGCTGCAGCACCTGCCTCCGCGCCAGCGCGCCGTCCTGATCCTGTGCGAGGTGTTGCGCTGGAAGGCCAGCGAGGTCGCCGAGCTCCTCGACACCAGCGTCGCGTCGGTCAACAGCGCGCTGCAACGCGCGCGGGCGACGCTCGCGGCCAGCAACCTGAGCACGGCGGAGACGTCGGCCTCGGACGCCGAGGCCGACCCGGAGCTCTTGGCGCGCTACGTCGAGGCCTTCGAGCGCTACGACATGGAGGCGCTCACCTCGCTGATCCACGAGGACGCGACCCAGTCGATGCCGCCGTTCGACATGTGGCTGACCGGTCGCGGGGACATCTTCAGCTGGTGGTTCGGGCCCGGCATCGGCTGCCGGGGCTCGCGCGTGATCCCGACCACGGCAGCGAACGGCTCGCCAGCCTTCGGCCAGTACAAGCCGAGCGACAGCGGCGACGGGTACGAGCCGTGGGCGCTGCAGGTGCTGGAGATCGAGGACGGCAAGATCGTCGAGTTCACGTTCTTCCTCGACACGGACACGCTGTTCCCGCTGTTCGGGCTGCCTGCCCGCCTCGACGCATAGCCGCTACCGGCAGGGCAAGACGTCGGTGAGTCCCATGAACGCCACCAGCTGAAGCAGCTCCGGCGAGGCGTGCCCGCAGAGCCGGATCCGGCAGTCATGCCGGCGGGCGGCGAGCTGGAGGCGGGCGAGCGCGTCGACCGTGACGGCGTCGACCTGCACGCCGCGCACGTCGCACACGGCGACGGTCGCGGTCGTCTCGCCTAGAAGCGCGCACACGCGGTCGCAGAGGCCGCGTAGGTCTGCTCGCGTGATCGGCCCGTGAATCTCGAACCGGACCGTGCTCGGCTCAGAGACATCCATCGGGAGACAGACCGGTCTGGGAGCCAAAACTCATCGGTCGGCGAACGATGAGTTTTCCGGTGCCTCAGGGTCTACACCTTCGAACCGGAAGACTGAATCGAGAGGGGACGTTGATGACGATCATGGACAACCGCAGACGCTGGCTCGCACTCCTCATCCTGTGCCTCGGCGACCTGATGATCGTCCTCGACGTGACCATCGTCGGCGTGGCGCTCCCGTCGATCAGGACCGACCTCGGCTTTTCCGAGAGCTCGCTCGCCTGGGTCGTGAACGCCTACCTGATCACCTTCGGCGGCTTCCTGCTGCTCGGCGGCCGGTTGGGCGACCTCTTCGGACACCGGCGGCTGTTCCTGGCCGGGATCGGGCTCTTCACGGCCGCCTCGCTCGCATGCGGGCTCGCGAGCTCGCAGGGCGTGCTCGTCGCGGCTCGCGCAGTCCAGGGCCTCGGCGGAGCGATCGTCTCCGCGGTCGCGCTCTCGCTGATCATGACGCTCTTCACCGAGCCCGCGGAGCGCGCCAAGGCCATGGGTGTCTTCGGCTTCGTCGCCTCCGGCGGCGGCTCGATCGGCGTCCTTCTGGGCGGGATCCTGACCGACGTGCTCGACTGGCACTGGATCTTCCTGGTCAACGTCCCGATCGGCATCGCGGTCGTCGTCCTCTCGTTGCGGCTGCTTCCCGCCGGCCGGGCCCAGGCGTTGGCGACCAAGCTGGACATCGGGGGCGCCCTCACAGTGACCGCGGCCCTGATGCTCGCCGTCTACGCGATCGTGAACGGCAACGAGCAGGGCTGGACCTCGGCGAGGACGCTGGGCGTGCTCGCCGGCGCCGTTGTGCTGCTCGGTGCCTTTGTCGCGATCGAGGCGCGCGCCTCCTCTCCGCTGGTGCCGCTGCGCCTCTTCCGGCTGCGCAACCTCGCGGTCTCGAACGTCGTCGGCGTGCTGTGGGCGGCCGCGATGTTCGCGTGGTTCTTCCTCTCGGCGCTGTACCTGCAGCTGGTGCTCGGCTACAGCCCGCTCGAGGTGGGGCTCGCCTTCCTGCCCGGCAACCTGATCATGATGGCGCTCTCGCTCGGCGTTTCCGCGAAGCTCGTGATGCGCTACGGGATCAGGGCGCCGCTCGGAGTCGGGCTCGGACTCGCCGCGGTCGGCCTCCTGCTCTTCGCGCGGGCGCCCGTCGACGGCAGCTTCCTGGTCGACGTGCTTCCGAGCATGATCCTCCTCGGCGCTGGGGCCGGCATCGCCTTCAACCCGGTGCTGCTCGCGGCGATGGGCGACGTCGAGCCGAGCGAGGCCGGGCTCGCGTCCGGAATCGTCAACACCTCGTTCATGATGGGCGGCGCGCTCGGGCTCGCCGTCCTGGCCAGCCTCGCCGCCTCGCGGACGGACAGTCTCGCCGCCGCCGGCGACGAGCCGCTCGTCGCGCTGACCGGCGGGTACCACGCTGCCTTCCTGGTCGGCGCGCTGTTCGCAGCCGGGGCCGCCGCGATCGGGGCAGCACTGCTCAGGCCGAGCGCTGCGCCGGCACACATGGAGGCCGGCCAGGAGGCCTACGCGGAGCCCGAGGCGGCTTGATGAGCTCCAGATCGCGCTGGAGGAGCCGCGGCTCGATGAGTTTTCCGTCACGCGCTCGTCATAGCTCCTGATGGGCTCGAGCACCGCAGCTGCCGAGAGCCGCACCGAGGCCGGTGCCGTGGTCGCCGCCGCGCGCGAGGGCGACGAGGCGGCCTTCGCCGGCCTGGTCGAGGCGTACCGGCCCGAGCTGCAGGCGCACTGCTACCGGATGCTCGGCTCGTTGGAAGACGCCGAGGATCTCGTGCAGGAGACATTCCTGCGCGCCTGGCGGAGGCGCAAGACATTCGAGGGCCGCTCCACGTTCCGGGCCTGGCTGTACCGGATCGCGACCAACGCCTGCCTCGACGCCATCGACCGCCGTCCGCGCGTCGCGGAAGTGCAGCAGGGCGCACCGCCGCTGGCCGAGGTTCCGTGGCTGCAGCCGTACCCGGACCAGCTGCTCGAAGCCGTGCCCGCGGGTGAGGCGGAGCCCGAGGCCGAGGTCGTCGCGAGGGAGACGATCGAGCTCGCGTTCATCGCGGCCATCCAGCTCCTACCGCCGAAGCAGCGTGCCGTGTTGATCGCACGGGACGTGCTCGGCTGGACGGCGGCCGAGAGCGCAGTGCTGCTCGGTTTGAGCGTCGCCGCCGCCAACAGCGCGCTGCAGCGCGCCCGGGGGACGATGAAGCAGCACCTGCCGCGGCGCCGCCTCGACTGGAGCTCCGGGGACGATCCGAGCGTCGCCGAGCGTGGGCTGCTCCAGCGTTACATGGGGGCGATCGACCGCGGCGATCCCGCCGCGATGGCCGAGTTGCTGCGCGACGACGCCTTGTGCTCGATGCCGCCGCAGCCGGACTGGTACGTCGGCGCGCACGCGATCGTGGCCGCCTGGGTCGAAGCCGGCTTCGGCTCCGCGTCGTTCGGCAGCTTCCGCTGTGTCCCGGCGCGGGCGAACGGGCAGCCGGCCGTGGCCGTCTACCGCCGGCGGCCCGGAGACACCGAGTACAGGCCGCTGGCGCTCGACGTGCTGCGGATCGAGGACGGCCTGGTCGCCGAGGTCGTGGTCTTCGGGGGCGACGTCTTCGGCGCGTTCGGATTGCCCGCCACGCTCTGATGGCCGAGGGCCGCGAACGCGGCCGGGACTTCTTCCTCGGAAGGCGCGTCCCCGGCGACTTCGCGGTTCGGCGGGTTGTCGTCCCGCCCGGGGCGGAACGCCCCTTCGACGAGGCGGAATGGGGGGACGCGATCCTCGTGGTCGAGTCGGGGAAGATCGAGCTCGAGTGTCGGAGCGGCCGCCGCTGCCGCCTTGGGCGTGGTGACGTGCTCTGGCTCATCGGGCTGCCGCTGCGGGCGCTGTACAACTTCGGCCGTGCGCCGACCGTGCTGATCGCGGTCTCCCGTCGCCGCGATGGGTTCTCGCCCGGCCCGCCGTCGAACCCACGCTGAGCGTCGCCTGCGACGTCTACCGCGGACGCTAGCGGGGCTGAAAGAGCTCGACCGGGTTGCCGGCGGGGTCGTCGAGCAGGATCTGCGAGCCGCCTGGGCCCTTGACGATGTCGTTGCGGAAGGTCAGTCCGGCCGCTCGGAGCCGCTCGACCTCCCCCGCGAGGTCGTCGACGATGAGGTGGATGCGGTTCCAGCCGCCGGGCACCGGCTGGCGACCGTCGGGCATCGGCCGCCCGGCCGAGCTCTGCGGGCCGCTCAGCAGGAGCCTGAGGTTGCCGCGCCTCACGTCGGCGAAGGCCGGCGCCTGGTTCGTGAGCAGCGTGAAGCCGAGGTGGCTGGTGTAGAACGCGATCGCCGTCTCGACGTCGTCGACCATGTAACGCACGTTGACCGTGGCGTCGGCCACGCAGGGAGCCTACGCGCCCGAGGTCGCCGGAGGAGCGGCGGCGTAGTCGGGCACCTCCTCTCAGCAGAGGGCGGGCCACGCGGCCCGCCCTCCTCGTCAGCACGAGTCCTCGTAGGAGCTAGTCCTCGAGGCGGAGCATCCACATGCTGCGGCCGAACGTGTTCGTGTAGAGCGTGTCCGACGGCGCGTGCAGGCGCAGGTCGAGCACCGGAGCCAGCGGCAGGCCTTCCCCGACCGGCTTCCAGTTCTTCTTCGCGTTCTTCAGGTAGAAGACGCCGACGTCTGAGCCGACGTAGACCGTGCTGCGCTCCTGGTCGATGACGACGTCGTTGACGGGCGCGTTGGGCAGGTTGCCGCTGATGTCGTTCCACGCGTTCCCGCCGTTGGTCGTCTTGAAGACGTGCGCGGCGTCCTCACCGTTCCGGAAGCCGGAGAACGTCGCGTAGACGGTGTTCTCGTCCGTCGGATCGATCGCGACGCGCGTGACCCACCGTTCGGGCAGCCCCTGGCTGTCGAACCAGGTCCAGTTGGCCCCGCCGTCCTCGGTCTTCCACAGGCGCCCGGTGTCCGTGCCGACGTAGATCGTGTTCGGCGCGGTTTTCGCGATCGAGATCGTCGTGATCGTCCCGTAGTTGGGGTAGAACGGGTCGACGCGATCGGGCGACTCGAACGTCCCGGGCAGGCTGACCGGGTCCGGCGGACTGAGCACCGTCCACGTGTCGCCGCGGTTCGTCGACTTGTTCAGCTGGTTGCCGCCGTAGTAGATCGTCAGCGGGTCGTTCGGGTCGAGGACGATCGGCGTCAGCCAGTTCCGACGCGTCGACACGGTGCCGTTCGAGATCGTCCGATTCGTGACCGGCTGCGGCCCCTCGTTGCGCCGCGAGCACTGGCCGTACTGCGAGCAGCCATAGAAGATGCTGTTGTCGGACGGGTCGACCACTGTGAACTCGCCGTCGCCGCAGCCGAACGAGTTCCAGTTGTCGGGACTGCCCGGAGTTGTCGGTGACCAGGAGCGGAGACACCCGTTGTCCTGGGCTCCGCCCGTGATCCGATCGGGCTGCAGCTCGCCGACGTCGATCGAGTAGAACTGCGTGTAGGGCTCGCGGAGCGCCTGGACGAATCCGCTGTCGCCGTTCAGGTCCGAGCGGTAGGTGCCGCCGTCGTTCCCGACGTAGACGCGGTTCGCGACGGCCGGATCCCAGGCCATCGCGTGCTGGTCGGCGTGGAGCCCGGGCACGTTGCTCCAGGTCGCACCGCCGTTCGACGAGCGGCGCATGCTGACGCCGGCCGCGAAGACGTGATCCTGGTTGACGGGATCGACCCAGAGCCGGCCGAACCACCAGCCGAAGCCGCCCTGCGACCCGGGCCGCGGCTGCGCTCGGAACGAGTCGCCGCCGTCGTCGGACACGTAGAAGCCCTTGTCCTGCCCGAACGTCGCCGTCGTGATGACATAGACGCGGCTCGGGTTGCTGGGAGCGAGCGCGACGCCGATGCGGCCGAGGCTCGCGTCCTGCTTCAGGCCCGAGACGTCGCCGGGGCTGTTCGTGATCGTGTTGTCGAGCCGTGTCCACGTATCGCCGCCGTCGTCGGACCGGAACAGGCCGGAGCCGAGGCCCCCGTAGGTGCGGAGATCGGGCTCCCGCCGGTGATCCCACATCGCCGCGAAGATCCGGTCCGGGTTCGTCGGGTCGATGATGAGATCGGCGCCGCCGGCGAACGGCGTCTCGGGTGCGAGGACGCGCTCCCACGACGCCCCGCCGTTCTCCGACCGGTAGACGCCGCGCTCGCCGCCTGGGTTGAAGAGCGAACCCGCGGCCGCGACGAAGATCCGATCGGGATTCGACGGATCGACGGCGATACGACCGGTTGCGCCGCTGTCCTCGAGACCGCGCTTCTTCCACGTCGAGCCGCCGTCGTCCGACGTGTAGATGCCCGTGCCGCCGAACGTGATGCTGCCGCCGCCCGGGTTCGCCTCGCCCGTGCCGGCCCAGAGGCGGCCGTTCGCGTCGATCGCGAGCGCGCCCATGGCCTGGGCGAGGTCGTCGGGCCACGCCTTCTCCATGACGACCACGCCGTCATTGCTCCGCCAGACGCCGCCGCTGGCAGCCGCAACGTAGATCGTGGCCGGACGTACGGGGTCGACGACGAGGTCGACGATCCGTCCGCCGATGTTCGTCGGTCCGGCGAGCGCCCACTGCCCGCGCAGCTGCCGCGGCGCGGCCGAAGCCTCCGCGGCATCGGCGTCGCGCAGCGTTCGTGCCTGCTTCGCGGCGCGGACGAAGTCGCTCTGCTTCAGCGTCTTCCCGGGCCCGCCCGCACGCTGGACGAGGAACCAGTCATCAGGCTCGGCTGGGCCCAGACCCTCGTCTTCCTCTGCTTCGGCCTCATCCGATTCGAGCCCGCTGACCGAGATCGCCGCAGTTTTCCCGCTTCCGCTGACGTCGATCACGCCGAAGGCGATCAGCCCGACGACGAGAGCGACCGTCAACCCGACTACTTCGAGCCGCGTTCTCCTCTTCAACGTCAACACCCCCCAAGGTGTCTCGTACGGTGGAAACTGCTCCGCAGAGAACGCCTGTACCGTAAACGCTCAGCGCCTCGAAATGACGCGGTTGAGTGCGGGTAGATTCCGGCCCGTGTCCGACGACGGTTACTTCGACGAGCGTGCGGCCGCGAGGTACGACGAGACCGACGAGACGTCTGGCGCCGGGGCCGTCGAGCCGGTGGTCGACCTCCTCACCGAGCTCGCAGGCACCGGCCGCGCGCTCGAGCTGGGCATCGGCACGGGCCGGATCGCGCTGCCGCTCGCGCAGCGGGGCGTACCGGTGCACGGGATCGACATGTCGAAGGCGATGGTCGCGAGGCTGCGGGCGAAGCCGGGCGGCGAGGACATCGGCGTGACGATCGGCGACTTCGCGACGACGACCGTGGACGGAACGTTCTCGCTTGCGTACCTCGTCTTCAACACGATCGCGAACCTGACCACGCAGGAGGCGCAAGTGGCGTGCTTCCGGAACGTGGCGGCGCACCTGGAGCGGGGCGGCTGCTTCCTCATCGAGGTCGGAATCCCGGAGCTCCAGCGCCTGCCGCCCGGTGAGACCGCCCGTGTTTTCCACGTGAGCGAGACGCGCTGGGGCATTGATGAATACGACGTCGCCACGCAGGGCCTGATCTCCCACCACTTCGAGATCGCCGACGGGAGCCTCGAGCAGGCGTCGATTCCCTTCCGGTACACGTGGCCGGCCGAGCTCGACCTGATGGCGCAGCTCGCCGGCATGCGGTTGCGCGACCGCTGGAGTGGATGGAAGCGGGAGCCGTTCACGAGCTACAGCCGCAAGCACGTCTCGGTCTGGGAGAAGCCGGCGGGCTAGGGCACGAGCCGCCTGATCTCCGCGACCACGTGGTCGGCGTGGCGTCGGACGAGCGGGCCGATGTCGTCCCAGCGATCCTCCGCTTCGCCCAGGTAGCCGGCGCGCGCACGGGCGAGCGGTTCCCGCAGTTCGCGCGGGAGCTGTTCGAGCGCCCAGTCTGCCGCGGCGCCCTTTGAGCGGATCGCGCCGGTGGCGAGGGTGCTCCGGATGCGGGCGAGCGTGAGGATCACGTTGCGCGTGTCGTCGTCGAGGTCGCCGAGCAGCGCGTCGATGTCGCCGGCCATCGCGCGGAGGAGGTCGGCATGCGGAACGGGATCGAGAACCTCCGCGGGCGGCGGACCCAGCACCGGTCGGTCCGCGAGCAGCACCATGGTCAGCAGCGTGGCGAGATCGGGGTTGGCGGTGGTCGGCCAGGGCTCGACGTCTCCGCGCTCGAACTCGTCCCGTAACCAGTCCCCGTACTGGAAGTCGAACCTCGGCGGGTAGTGCCACGGTCTGACGTCGGACTCGACGACGATCGTCAGCTCCACCCGACGCTGCCCCTTCTGGCCCGAGATCGCGAGTAGGCGCTCGACCAGCCGCTGCTTCTCGCTCCGCGTGGTCGCGCGCTTCGAAACGGCGAGCACGTCGAGATCGCTTTCGGGGCGCAGGCCGCCGAGGACGGCCGATCCGAACAGGTAGCCGCCCAGGACGTCGGCGCCCAGAACCTCCTGCAGGAGGGTCGTGACCCGCTCGAGCTGCTGCTCGTCGGCTGCGGGGATGCTTTTCCGCATGGATACGATCGTGTGGCGGGACGCTGTCCCGCCGAAACCTATGGACCAGGCCACCACCGCACCTGTCACCGCCGCACGCCGCCTGCTCGCGCGGGGTGCGATTCGACTGCCCGCCGGCGATCCCGGCGTTCCCGACACGCGCTCGCCGGCGCGTCTGCTCCTCTGGGTCGGCCGCCAGCAGATCGGGACGCTCCTGCTCGGCGTCTTCTTCGGGATCGTCTGGATGGTCTCCCAGGCGCTGATGCCGTTCACGATCGGGCGCGCGATCGAGAACGGGATCGTCGACCACGACAACCGAGCGCTCGCGCTCTGGACGCTCGTGCTGCTCGGCCTGGGCGCCACGCAGGCGGCGGCCGGGATCATGCGGCACCGCATGGCGGTCTTCAACTGGCTGCAGGCCTCGTTCCGGCTCGCGCAGGTCGTCTCGCACCACGCCGCCCGCTCGGGGCCGGCGGTCAAGGGACGGCTCTCGACCGGCGAGGTGGTCGCCACGGTCTCGAACGACGCGATGCGCGCGGGCGGCGCGTTCGACATCACGGCGCGGCTCGCCGGCGCGTTCGTCTCGTACATCGTCGTCGCGTTCATCCTGCTGTCGTCGTCGGTCGTGCTCGGGCTCGTCGTCCTGGTCGGCGTGCCCGTGCTCGTCCTGCTGCTCGGTCTCGTCGTCGTCCCGCTCGAGCGCCGCCAGCGCGAGCAGCGCGAGGAGGTCGGCAAGCTGACGGCGCTCGGCGCCGACACGGCGTCAGGCCTGCGCGTGCTGCGCGGTATCGGCGGCGAGGCGGCGTTCCTCACCCGTTACCGCCGGCGTTCGCAGGACGTGCGGCTCGCCGGCGTCCGCGTCGCGCTGCCGCAGTCGACGCTCGACGCCGCGCAGGTCTTCATCCCGGGCCTCTTCGTCGTGCTCGTCACCTGGCTCGGCGCCCGGTTCGCCATCTCCGGACGGATCGGCGCAGGCGAGCTGGTCGCGTTCTACGGCTACGCCGCCTTCCTCGTCATCCCGCTGCGGACGGCGGCCGAGGCGGTCGACAAGGTGACGCGCTCGCTCGTCGGCGCGCGGCGCATGCTGGACGTGCTCGACGTCGAGCGCGACATCGCGGAGCCGGAAGCGCCCGCGGCCGAGCCGCCGCCGGGTGTGCCGCTCGCCGACCCGCGCTCGGGGCTGACGATCGAGCCGGGGCTGCTGACCTGCCTCGTCTCGGCTCGCCCCGACGACGCCGCCGCGATCGCCGACCGGCTGGGCCGCTTCGGCGACGACGACGGCGTCGTGCTCGGCGACGTGCGTCTCGCCGACCTGCCGATCGATGTCGTCCGCCGGCGGATCGTCGTCAGCGAGGCCGACCCGATCCTCTTCTCCGGCACGCTGCGGTCGGAGCTCGACCCGTGGCGCGGAGCGGACGACGCGGCGATCCTGGAGGCCCTCTCGGTCGCGAACGCGGAGGACGTGCTCGACGCGCTGCCCGACGGGCTCGACACGCGCGTCGACGAGCGCGGGCGCTCGTTCTCGGGCGGACAGCGGCAGCGGCTCGTGCTCGCGCGCGCGCTGCTCTCCGACGCCGAGGTGCTCGTCCTCGTCGAGCCGACGAGCGCGGTCGACGCGCACACCGAGGCGCGGATCGCGCGGCGGCTGCGCGACGCGCGCGCCGGCCGGACGACCGTCGATCGTCACCACGAGCCCGCTCGTGCTCGACCAGGCCGACCGCGTCGTCTACATCGAGGACGGCCGCGTCGTCGCCGAGGGCCGGCACCGCGAGCTGCTGCGCGCGGCCCGACTACCGCGACACGGTGACGCGCGGGGAGGACCTGTGAGCGAGCTGCTTGCCGATCGCCGACGGCCCCGAGCTGCGCGCGCAGGCGCGGATGCTCGCCGGCCGGCACCGGCGGGCGCTCGCCGGCATGGTCGGCCTGCACGCGGCCGCGGCGGCCGCGGGCCTCGCCGGGCCGCCGCTGCTCGGGCAGCTCGTCGAGTCGGTCCAGGAGGGCACGACGCGCGGCGTACGTCGACAAGGTCGTGCTCGTGCTCGCGGGCTTCCTGCTCGCGCAGACGATCCTCACCTTCGTGGCCCGGCGGGCCTCGTTCGTCCTCTCCGAGCAGATGTTCGCCGAGCTGCGCGAGGACTTCATGCGGCGCGTGCTCGCGCTGCCGCTCTCGACCGTCGAGCGCGCCGGCACGGGCGATCTCGTCTCGCGGACGACCGCGGACGTCGACTCGCTCGCGCGGACGATCCGCTTCGCCGTGCCCGAGACGCTGATCGCGGCGGTGACGACGCTCCTCACCGTGGCCGCCGCGGTCTGGGTCAGCCCGATCGCCGCGCTGCCCTGCATCGCGGGCGTGCCGGCGCTCTGGATCGGCACGCGCTGGTACCTGCGCCGCGCGCCGGCCGCGTACCTCTGGGAGCGCGCCACCTACGCGACGCTCGCCGGCACGGTCGGCGAGACGGTCGAGGGCGGCCGCACGATCGAGGCGCTCGGGCTGCGCGAGGAGCGCGTGCGGCGGATCGACGCCGACCTCGAGGAGGCCTACCGCGCCGAGCGGCGCACGCTTCACCTGCGCACGATCTGGTTCCCGACGCGCCGAGTTCTCGTACGTGCTGCCGGTCGCGGCCGTCGCTCGCGTGGGGCGGCTGGCTCGTCTCCGACGGCACACGCCACGATCGGCGAGGTGACGGCGATCTCGCTCTACGTCGTGCAGCTCGCCGACCCGGTCGACCGCCTGATCTCCTGGCTCGACGAGATCCAGGTCGGTGCGACCTCGTTCGCGCGGCTCGTCGGCATCGTGCGCGTGCCTCCCGACCGCACGGCGACGGACGACCGGCCCGAGGGCGACGAGCTCCGCGCGCACGACGTCCGCTACGCGTACGTCGCGGACCGCGACGTCCTGCACGGGATCGACCTCGACCTCGAGCCCGGCGAGCGGGTCGCCGTCGTCGGGCCGTCGGGCGCGGGCAAGTCGACGCTCGGGCGGCTGCTCGCCGGCATCCACCCGCCGCGTGTCGGGCCGCGTCGAGGTCGGTGGCGTCCGCCTCGTCGACCTGCCGCTCGACACGCTCCGCCGCGAGGTCGCGCTCGTGACGCAGGAGCAGCACGTCTTCGTCGGCACGCTCGCCGAGAACCTGCGCCTCGCGCGGCCGGGAGCCTCCGACGAGCAGCTCGCGGAGGCGCTCGCGCGCCGTCGACGCGCTCGAGTGGGTCGGAGCTGCTCCCGGAGGGGCTGGAGACGGTCGTCGGCGCGGGCGGCTTCCCGCTCACGCCCGCGCAGGCGCAGCAGGTCGCGCTCGCCCGGCTCGTGCTCGCCGATCCGCACACGCTCGTCCTCGACGAGGCGACCTCGCTGCTCGACCCGCGCGCCGCACGCCATCTCGAGCGCTCGCTCGCCTCGGTGCTCGGCGGCCGGACCGTCGTCGCGATCGCGCACCGGCTCCACACCGCGCACGACGCCGACCGCGTCGCCGTCGTCGAGGAGGGCCGCTTGCAGGAGCTGGGAACGCACGACGAGCTGGTCGCTCGCAGACGGGTCGTACGCCGCCCTCTGGGACTCATGGCACGGGGACCGCAAGACGGCGTAGCAGCCATGCCGAAGCCCGCGGAGATCCGTCCCTTGCGCGACGACGACCTCGGCGCTGCTGCCGAGCTGCTTGCCGAGCGGCACCGCCGACATCGGCGCTTCGAGCCGCTGCTGCCCGAGCGGTACGAGCGGGTGGACGAGGCGGGGTCCGCCATCGAGGGGGCCTGGCGAAAGGGAGGTGCGAGCGGCGTCGTGGCTATCCGAGACGGCCGGGTCGCCGGCTATCTGATCGGCGCGCCGGACGACGAGGGCGCCTGGGGCCCGAACGAGTGGATCGACCATCCGGGGCATGCGGCCGAGGAGCCGGAGCTTCTGCGCGACCTCTACGCCGCGGTCGCCGAGCGTGCCGTAAGCGCGGGTCGTGGCCGGCACTACGTCCTTGTTCCCGCGGGCGATCGCGACGTCCTCGATGCGTGGTACGGCGTCGGCTTCGGGCAGCAGCAGGGGTACGGCATCCGCGAGGTACAGGACGAGCCGTGGCCTCCGCGCGTGCGCGAGGCGGTGGCCGCGGACCTCGAGGCAGTGCTGCCGCTGACGCTGGCGATCTCGCGGCATCACGCCGGCTCGCCGGTGTTCTCCGACAATGCGGCGCGTCGGGTCGAGAGCTATGAGGCATCGATGGACGCCGTGCGTGCGCAGCTCGAGGCCGACATCGACGCCGAGGGAATCGCCACCTTGGTGGCCGAGGTCGACGGTCGCATCGTCGGCTTCCTCGAAGCGTGCGCGGCCGAGCTGTCCGGGGACGGCGTGGATGGCCACGCCACGCTCGCGCGTCCGGACAACGCCTGCTTCCTCGCCTTCGCGGCAACCGACCCGGAGGCGAGGGGCCTGGGTACCGGCGTCGAGCTCACGAGCGCCGCGTTCGCGTGGGCGCACCGGGCCGGCTACCGAGCGATGCTCACCGACTGGCGGATGACGAACTTGCTCGCGTCCCGCTTCTGGCCGCGGCGCGGCTTCCGCACGACCTTTCTGCGGCTGTATCGCTCGATCCCGTAGCGAGTGACACGTCGCCTCGTGCTTGACTGACGGCGATGGCGGCGCCCGTCGTCTCGACCCAGGAGCAGAGCGCCCGCCGTCGCGGTCAGCTCTTCGTCGCGCTCGCTGCCGTGGCGTGGTCGACCGCCGGCGTGCTCCAACGCGAGCTCTCGATCGACACGACGACGCAGCTCGCCGGGCGCGCCCTGTTCGCCTTCCTCGCGCTCTACGGCTTCGTCGCCCTGCTCAACCGCGGCCGGCCCGTCGAGGCGTTTCGCTCGATGGGCCGCGCGGGTCTCGCCGTTGCGCTGTGCACGGCCGTCGCCTCGGGCTTCTTCATCGTCGCGCTCAACCACGCGACGGTCGCCAACGTGCTGTTCATGCAGGCGGTGGCGCCGGTCGCTGCGGCGCTGCTGGCCTGGACGCTCCTCGGGGAGGCGGTCACGCGCCGCGCCGCGGTGGCGATGGCCGTCGCGCTTCTCGGCGTCGGACTGATGGTCGGCGGCCCGGGCAGCGGCGGCGTGGTCGGCGTCGGCGCGTCGCTGATCATGACGCTCGCCTTCGCCGGGAGCATCGTGATCACGCGGCACAAGCGCGAGGTGTCGATGGCGCCGGCGATCTGCCTGTCGCAGCTCATCGTCCTGCTCGTCGCCGCTCCGTTCGCCGATCCCGGCTCGATCACCGATCGCGACCTGATGCTGCTTGTGCTGCTGGGCGTCGGGCAGATGGGGCTCGGCCTCGCCTTCATCACGGTGGGCGCGCGGCTCATCCCGGCGGCCGAGGTGGCGCTGATCACGCTGCTCGAGGTCGTCCTGGGGCCGCTGTGGGTGTGGATCGCACTCTCGGAGCGACCTGCGCTCGCGACGATCGTCGGCGGCTGCGTGGTCATCTTCGCGGTGCTGCTGCAGACGACCGAGCGCCCGGCGCGTCGCACGACCCGCCGCGAGCTGAGCCCGGACGCGGCCGCCTAGGTCTCGAGGCCGGCCCGCAATATACCCGCCTGGGGTATAGTCGACACCGTGACGCCGGCGGGAACCCTCCAGCTCGAGCTCGAGGGCATGACCTGTGCGTCGTGCGTTGCGCGCGTGGAGCGGTCGCTGAACGACCTCGACGGCGTGGCGGCGACCGTCAACCTCGCCACCGAGCGTGCCACGGTCGACGTCAGCGGACGTGTCGACGTCGCGGAGCTCGTCGCCGCGGTCGAGTCCGCGGGCTACGCAGCCAGGCCGGTGACGACGGGCGTGCGGCAAGCGCCGGAGACACCGCGAGCGCGACTCGTCGTCGCCGCGGTGCTCACGGCTCCGGTCGTCCTCCTCGGGACGTTTCCGCAGCTGCAGTTCGCCGGCTGGGAGTGGGCGGCGCTCGCGCTCTCGACCCCCGTCGTCTTCTACGCCGGCCTCCCGTTTCACCGCACGGCGCTGAAGAACGCCCGCCACGGCACGGCGTCGATGGACACGCTGATCTCGCTCGGCACGCTCGCGGCCTGGCTGTGGTCGGCGGTCGTCCTCCTCGGCGGCTTCGACGCGGAGATCTACTTCGAGGTCGCCGCGGTCGCGACCACGCTGATCACCCTCGGCCGCTACCTCGAAGCGCGGGCGAGGCACCGCTCTGGGGAGGCGATCCGCAAGCTGCTCGAGCTCGGCGCCAAGGAGGCGCGGGTCCTGCGGGACGGCGTCGAGACGCTGGTGCCGGCCTCGGACGTGCGCGTCGGCGACCTCTTCGTCGTCCGCCCGGGCGAGAAGGTCGCCACCGACGGCGTCGTCGTCGACGGCGACTCCGCGCTCGACGAGTCGCTGCTCACCGGCGAGTCCGTTCCGGTCGAGGCGGGCCGGGGCTCCACCGTCACGGGCGCGACCGTCAACACCTACGGCCGGCTCGTGGTCCGGGCCACCCGCGTGGGAGCGGACACTGCGCTCGCCCAGATCGCGCGCCTCGTTGAGGCCGCGCAGTCGGGCAAGGCGCCGGTCCAGCGGCTCGCCGACCGGGTCTCCGGGGTCTTCGTCCCGATCATCATCGGGATCGCCCTGTTGACGTTGGCCGGCTGGCTCGCCGCCGGCGCGAGCGCGAGCGAGGCGTTCACCGCGGCCGTCGCCGTCCTGATCATCGCCTGCCCCTGCGCGCTCGGCCTGGCCACGCCCACGGCCCTCATGGTCGGGACCGGCCGAGGCGCCCAGCTCGGCATCGTCATCAAGGGCCCGGAGGTGCTCGAGCAGGCCAGGCGCGTCGACACGATCGTCCTCGACAAGACCGGAACCGTCACCCAGGGCAGGATGGAGCTGACGCAGGTCTCGCCGCTCGACGGCGCAACGCGCGCCGATGTCCTCCGCCTCGCCGGCGCGGTTGAAGCGGCCTCGGAGCATCCGATCGCCGTGGCAGTCGCGCGCGCCGCGCGAACGGAGGTCGGCTCCCTACCCCACGTGTCGGCGTTCCGCGCGACGCCGGGCGTCGGCGTCACCGGCACGGTCGACGGCCACGAGGTCTGGGTCGGACGCAGGAGGGGGTCGATCGAGGTGGGCTGGGACGGTGTTACGCGCGCCACGCTCGAGGTGCGCGACATCGTGAAGCCGACGAGCGCCGAGGCCGTCGCCGAGTTCCGGGCGCTGGGCCTGACCCCCATCCTGGTCACGGGCGACGCCGAGGAGACGGCGGCGGTGGTCGCCCGCGAGATCGGAGTCGACCGAGTGCTTGCGGACGTCGCCCCGGACCGCAAGGTCGCCGAGGTCGAGCGGCTCCAGCAAGCGGACAAGGTCGTGGCCATGGTGGGTGACGGCGTCAACGACGCACCGGCGCTCGCCCAGGCCGACCTGGGCCTGGCGATCGGCACCGGCACCGACGTCGCGATCGAGGCCGGCGACGTGACGCTGGTCTCGGGCGACCTTCGCGCCGCGGCCGACGCGATCCGACTCTCGCGCCGCACGCTCGCCACCATCAAGGGCAACCTCTTCTGGGCCTTCGCCTACAACGTGGCGGCGGTGCCGCTCGCGGTCGCGGGCCTGCTCAATCCGATCGTTGCCGCCGGTGCCATGGCGGCTTCGAGCCTGTTCGTCGTCGGCAATTCGCTGCGGTTGCGCCGCTTCCGCAGCCCGAGGGAGGTCGCGTAGAGATGCAGCACGGATACGACAAGGAGGCGCTCACGAAGCGCCTGCACCGGATCGAGGGGCAGGTGCGCGGGATCGAGCGAATGGTCGACGAAGACCGCTACTGCGTCGACATCCTGACGCAAGTGGGGGCGGTGAGGACGGCGCTCGAGAGCCTCGGCTACGAGCTCCTTCACGACCACGTCAGCCACTGCGTCCGCGACGCGCTGGGTTCCGGCGACGCGGCGACCGCCAACGAGAAGAGCGAGGAGCTCCTCGCCGCGGTCCAGCGCTTCGCCAAGACGCGTTAGCCAGGACGCAAGTGGACGATCTCGGCGCCGAGCTCGGCGTGTAGCCGTTCGGCGAGCAAGGAGCGGTGACAGGCCTCGGGGTCGCGTTCCACGCACAGCAGCGTCGCCGCCGAGTCGGTGGGCAGCTCGTCCAGGAGCGGCGTGAGATCGGCCCGATCGAGGATCTCCGCGCTGTATCGCCGCCGGTACTCCGGCGCGAGCCCGGCGCGCGCCCGCTTGCCCACGCCGAGTCGGTCGTCCTCGCGGTACTGGAGCTGACGCAGCTCCGTGGTCGGCGCCAGCTCGGAGTGGTGGCTGTACCCGATGCCCGCGTCGGCGAGCGCCGCCTGCAGGCGGCGGGCATTCGCCCACGCGTACTCGGAGCCGCGCACACCTCGGCGCTGGCGGACGTCGACGACCCGTCCCACTTCGGCTTCACGCAGGGCGTCGAGGAAGGTGTCGAGCGTCCAGCCGTACACGCCGATCGTTGCGACCGTCCGCACCGGGTGAAGCCGCGCCTAGCCGGTGACGCTCCCGTTCAGACCGGGTTCACTGCCCTGATCCTGGACGGTCAGGTGTACGTGATCGTCGTGCTCGGTCGCGTCGAGCAGCTTGTCGTCCAGCAGCGAGGCTGCCGCCGGATCGAGGAACACCCGGGCGCCGTCCTCCTCCACGACCTCGTCGCCTTCGGCCGGCTCGGTCGTCAGCTCGAGCGACAGCTCGGCATCGCCTTCGTCGGTCGGCTCTGCGGCGATCCGCAGGCCGCTGCCCTCGGGCGCCTCCTCCGCCGAGACCATCTGCCGCACCGCGTCCTTCGCTGAATCGGTCAGCGCGAGCATGTGTCTCCTCTCGTTGGGTCAGGTCCCTCTGCCCGCTTTGGGCAGGTCGAATCACAGTAGCCCGTCTACTCCGGCTCGCCGTTGGCGTACTCGAGCGCCTCGATCCGGCCGATCAGGCCGATGCCGCGCCAGTAGACCGTGTTCGACCGCGGGTAGTACGCGATGTCGTTGGGCTCGCGCGTGCCGTAGGCGAGGTAGGTAAGCCCCTCGTCGCCGGCGCGGAGCCCATGGCCGATCTTGGTTCCGGCCGGCTGCGCGATCACGTGCCCCGCTCGCACGGCAGTGGCCTCCCGCTGCGCCCCGCGTGCCGCCGCCACCGGCGTCGGCCAGAGCTCGAGCGTTCCGGAGCCCTCGAGGATCACGTAGACCTCTTCCTCCGCCGAGTGGCAATGTGGCGGCGAATACATCACGCCCGGCCCGACCGAGAGCCAGTTGAGGCCGGACCGCGCCGAGCCCGCAGTCTCGGCCAGTCCCTTCCAGTCGCCGGGCCCGTCGTCCACGTTCTCGACATCGGCCACGTTCACGATGTTGGCGGGCCTGGCCGCCGGCTCGCCGAACTCGAGCGGCTCCGCCTGCGCCTCGACCTCCCACGGATCGTCGGTGCGCCCCTGCACCCACGGCCAGCCGAGCCGGATCGCCTGGGAACGCGGGAGCCAGCCGAGCTCGGTCGGATGGCGCGTGCCGAACACGAGCACGTCGAGCCCGTCCGGACCGCCGCGCAGCGTGTGCTCCTCGTGGTCGGCGAGGTGCACGATGCAGTCGCCCGGTCGCACCTCGTATACCTCGCCGTCCTGCCAGGAGAGCCCCGACCCGCCGAGCACGTAGAAGACCTCCT
The DNA here is from genome assembly GCA_963738205.1 of uncultured Actinomycetes bacterium. Classification (GTDB taxonomy): domain Bacteria; phylum Actinomycetota; class Thermoleophilia; order Gaiellales; family Gaiellaceae; genus DATFQE01. Next base: position 904,715 of record CAVTVQ010000006.1, on the reverse strand, counting down.
CGGACGCGCCGTGGGAGTGGGGCGGCGTCGACAGCCGTCCAGGCTCGATGCGAATGCGGTTGACACCGACGCCGACGGTGCCGGCGGCGTTCCCGAGCCGCTGCCAGGTCGCCGCCATCTCGCCCTTCTCGCGGCGCTCTGCCTCGACCTCGTCCTGGTGAGCGATCAAGTCGCCTGTTCCCCGGTCACGCTGGGCGCACATGCTACGACAGGCGTTCGCCGGCCTTTCCAGCCGCGACGAAACGGATTACGCTCGCCGGAGCGCGGAAGGGGCAAACGATCGGGAACGGCGCTCTCAGCGACGCTGTGGCGGGGCTCTCGCGATGAGCAGGGAGGGCGTCGACTATGCCTGGCACGGTCCGCTCGACACGGCCGCGCTCCGCGCCGCCGGGATCACCTTCGCGCTGCGGTATCTGTCGAACGACGACAGCAAGAACCTCCATCGCTCCGAGGCCGACCAGCTCAGCCGCGCCGGCATCGACGTCGCCGTGGTCTGGGAGACGACCCCGAAGCGGCCGCTGTCGGGTCGCGCCGGCGGTGTCGTCGACGGGCGCAAGGCCGACACGCAGGCGACGGCGTGCGGGATGCCCGGCGGCAGGCCGATCTACTTCGCCGTCGACTACGACGCCGGGGACGCCGACAAGCCGGCGATCGGCGAGTACCTGCGCGGTGCTGCCAGCGCCCTGGGCGGGGTGCGGCGGGTGGGCGTCTACGGCGGCTTCTGGGTGGTCAAGTACTGCCTCGATCACGGCGCCGCCAGCTACGGCTGGCAGACGCTCGCCTGGTCGGGCGGGCACCGCGATCCCCGAGCCCACCTGTACCAGCACACAGTCAACGTCTCGATCGGGCGGCTGTCCTGCGACCTGAACACGGCGTATGCCGTCGACTTCGGGCAGTGGCGACCCGGGGTCGTCGCGCCGGCCCAGACGGCGCCGCCGTTTCCGTTCCCGGCCACGGACTACCTCGCCACCGCGCGTGCCGACCCGCACTGTCACTCGAACGGCGCCGCCATCTTGCGCTGGCAGCGCAAGATGGCGCAGCGCGGCTGGCAGCTCCCGAGGGAGGGCGTCTTCGACGCCCGCTGCGACACCGTCGCGCGCAAGTTCCAGGCCGAGAAGGGCCTCCTCGTCGACGGAAAGGTGGGCCCGACGACGTGGAAGACCACGTGGACGGCTCCCGTCACGCGGGGCGAGCCGCAGGCGCCCGACTCAGAGGAACCCCTTGGGGACTGTGACTGCGATGGTGGCCCGCTTCTTTGAACCGGTCCCGGGCCGGTCGGCCCACCCGTCGTTGAGGCGCATCCAGTCGGGGGTCCCGGGGGGCACGTCGGCCTCGGGGATGGGGAGCTTCTCGCCGGAGGCGAACGCGGCCCCGTAGGGGCGGAGCGGCACGTTCTTGTCCGGGTGCTGGAGCGGATGCAGCTCCTGGAGCGCCTCGTTCCAGTTCTCCAGCATCCTGCGGATCGAGGCCGCGTGCTTCGCGGCGCCGCCGCCCGCGGACTCCGGTTGCGTGGGATGGGTGATCCGCCTGTACTTGACGTCCACGCGCTTGCCGTCGGGCGTCTTCTTCCAGGTCTGCCACGCGCCGTCGGCGAGCGAGCCGAGCGCGACGACGGCCTCGACGTCGGTGTCGACCAGAAGAGCGCTCAGCCACTTGTTGCGGTAGGCCGTGATCTTGGGGTCGTCGCGGTGCCGCTCGCCGCCGCCCTGGCCGAAGACGCTGAAGAGGAACGTGTTCACGAGCACGTAGCTGCGGTCGATGCCCAGCTTGCCCAGGAAGCCCTGAGTGCGATGACCGGCCTCGCCGACGAGGATGCGGCGGACGATCGACTCGTGCTGCGCGGGGTCCTGGCCGATCACGAGCACGCGGGCGCTGCCGTCGAGCCGGCCGCGATGGAAGACGGGCCCCCACTCGACGCGGAAGTCCTTCTGTGGATAGACGCTGGTGCCGGGCACGTCCCGGCAGAGGGTCCGGAACGGCTCGTTCCCGTACCCCGGGTCGAAGTCGGTCATCGGATCAGCTTCCTCCCTTCCGCCAGCTGCTCGGGCCGCCACACGGAGAACATGGAGCCGCTCAGATGGCGCTCGAAGACCCGTTCGACGAGCTTGGCGCGCGGGTGTTTGAGCTCGTACTTCCGCAGGCCTTCGAGCAGCCGCGTGAGGCCCTCGCCGAAGAGGGGGATGCCCACGTCGATCGCCTTGGCGAAGGCCTCCTTCGCCGCCTTGTGCCTGCGGGCCGCCGCTTCGAACTCGCCTTGGAGGACGTACGTGTCGCTCAGCTCCGGATAGAAGCGGAGGAGGTTGCCGACCGCTGTCTTGAGCTCCTTGGCGCGGCCCTGCCGCAGGAAGAGGTAGGCCCCCAGGCAGCCGGCGAGCGGATCGAGCCGCTTGGCGTACAGCAGATCGCGCGCCGCCTCGTTGCCACCCTCCAGGGAGCCGCTCAACAGCACGCGCTGCATCAGCTCGAGCCGGCGTAGCGAGCGTGGGTGGGTGGAGTCGTCCGGCTGGAGGGACGGGATGTACTGAAACGCGCGTGTCTGGCCGCCCTCGAAGACGATCGTGAGCATCGTGAAGCGTCGCGGGAGCTGCGCGAGCGCGAACACCACCGGAGGCGCATCCGGTCCCTCGACCGACAGCCAATGCGGTCCGACCGTCGTGGGGACTGCGAACTCGGCGATCCCCGGCACCTTTCCGACCGGGAGGACCTTCTCGGCCTTGCCGGGAACCTGTGCGTCGAGCTCCCACGTCCGCAGCCTGAGGCCGCCGAGGAGCCGCTTCGCCAGCTTGGGATCGTCGGAGTCGACGCCGAGCACGACGTAGATACCGCTCGGGGCGCCCGGCGGGATGGCCTCCTTGAAGGCCTTGAGCCCGAGGCGCCGCAGATGCTGGCCGTACCCCGGGTCGTGCACCGCCACGCCGCCCGCCAGCGTCAGGATCGTCGACAGGTGCGGAGAAGCGATCGGACCCGCGACCTCGGACACCTCGACGGTGTTGTCGGCGTTTACGTCGCCCCCGATCGTCTCGAGCACTTCGCGGACGACCCGGCTCCTCTCTGCCCCGGCCAGGGGCGCGAGCTCAACCGTCGTCGGGCGCGCCGCGGGGGTGAACTCGACCAGCTGCTCCAGCACCTCGGCCCCCGGTGCCCGCAGCCGCGCACGGTAGAAGCCCGCCGGTAGGTTCCGTACGATCACCTCGCCGTTCGCGACCGCGAGCACGCGGCCCGGCTCGTCGGCGATCTCCACCGGCACCAGCGGATCGCTCGTGTGGACGCGCAGCTCGCCTGTTGCGGGCCCACGCGAGCGCCTGGCCGCGCCGCCGCTGGCGGGCGCTGCTGCTGCCGCCGCCTTGGCGAGCTCGAGTGGCACTTCGCGCTCCTCGTAGAGGTCGACGGGCGGGCGGGCGACGGCACGGTCGTATTCCGGCGCGGTCGCGTGCAGCGAGTAGGTTTTCGGCGGGAGGCTGAACTCCACCGGCAAGCCGGTCAGCTGCGTTTTCTGGTCCACCGGGACAGCGGTTTCGTCGAGGACGATCACCTCGGCGACTGGGATTACGGCGCTCGGCCCGAGCTTCACCTTCAGCGTCTGCGGCTCGAAGGCATCGCTGGCGAACTCGGCCAGGACTGGGTTGCGCTCACGGCCCTCGACGCCACGCGCACCGCTGTCCTGTGGGATCTGGAAGACGTCGCGGGCGAGGTTGCTGACCGACAGCCGCTTGCTCTCGAGCTCGGACTTCACGTGGTCGACGAGGCGCTCCCAGCGCACCTGGTAGGTCTGCGTCTCCGTCGCCCAAGCCTTGGCGGCGCCCGCGCCGCGCAGGCCCTCGAGCAGGACCTCGGTGAAGGCGCCCCGCTCGTTGCCGTATTCCCTGAGCTCCCGCGCCCTTAGCCCCGGCGAGGTGGCGTAGAGGATGAACTGCTGCGTCGGCGGCAGGCCGGGGTCGCGCCGCCTCGGGAGCGGCCAGCGGCCGACCTCGAATTCGACGTTCTCCCACGGGATGTTGCGGCAGGCGTCGACGAAGAGGAACTGATCCTGGAACTGCGTCGTCTCGAGCAGCTCCCACAAGGAGCGCAGGGCGAGCGAATTGTTCGTCGTCACGGGCCCGAAGTCGTCGGCGACGAGCGCGTTCTCATCGCGGTTGTTGACCCGCGCGGTCAAGCCGTGACCGGCATAGAAGAAGTAGAGGCGTTCGCCCTTGCCGCCGCTCTTTCCCAGCAGGTCGCTGATCGCCGTGATGATCTTGGTGTTCGTCGCGCCGCTGCACTCCACGCCGCCGGGCTCCTTGCCTGCGAGCGGCGAGAGCACTAGCGCCGTGTTCTCGGCCGGCACGTTGCCGCCGGCCGGGTCGACCAGCCACTCGCGCATGCGCATGGCGTCGTGGACGGCGCCCTTGAGACTGGCCTTCTCAGTCCAGTAGCGGTCGATCCCGATCACGATTGCCCAGTCGGCCATGGCCTAGTCCGGAAAGAGCTCCCGTGCGAGCCTGGCGTGGCGGCTGCGCAGCGCCGCGTCCGCGTCCTCGCCGCCGAGGCCTCGTGTCGCCGGTGCCTCTTCCGCGGCGACGTCGTCGGCCTTCAGCGCGGCCGCGAGCGCCTGGCCGCGGGCCGCGGCGCCCGCGGACTTCCGCGCTTCCGCCTCGGCCTTCTCGGCCCGCTCGCGGTGCACGCGCGCCCCGAACAGCGCGCCGGCCGCCGCGAACGCGATCGCCTCCACGGACGAGAAGAGCCAGGCGAGGCGGCTCCACGTTACTTCGCTGCCGGTGTCGGCCTGGGCGACCATGTAGACGGTGAAGGCCGCGAGCGCGCCGAGCGCGAGGAGCGCTGCGATCACGGCCGGAGTAGTGAGGCTTCGCGTCGGAACCTCGGTCTCCTCCGGGACGGTCTCTGCGGTGCTCACGCGACCTCCCCGGATAGGACGGCGAAGACGTCGGTGACGGGCTCGACCGGACCCGTGCCGAACGCGGTCAGCCGGTAGACGCCCTCTGGCAGAGGGCCGAGCTCGGCTTCGTGCCAGCCGTCGTCGCCGGCGCGAAGCGTCACTCTGGTCGCGGTGCCGGTTTCGACGTCGACGGCTTCTGCGACCAGCGGGTCGTCGGGTTCCTCCTCGGGGCGGACGCGGACGTGCAGCGGCTCGCCGATCTCGTACACGTCTTCGAGGTCGAGCCCGAGGCCGATCGTCGGGACGAACCCACGGAAGGCGGCGAAGTCGAGGTCGAGACCGCTGAGCACGCCCTTCAGCTGCACGAGCACGCCGTCCTCGTTCTGCAGCGACCCATGGCGCTCGGACGCGAACATCGCGTTCTCCTCGTGCTCGAGCTCGATCGGGATCGCCGAAACGCGCGGAACCGTGCCGTCGCCGCCCTGGTCGTCGCCGCCGTACGCGGCGAGGAGCTCGACGCCGTCGCCGTCGAGGCGGATCGACTGCGAGGTCGGCTGCTGGATGCCGATCACAGGCCGGATCGCGTAGCGGTCGCGCTGGTACTCCTCGTCGTCGGTGTGCGCCTCGACGGCTGCGCGGATCTCGTCGTGGAAGGCCTTGGCAGCAGAGGTCTTCTCCGCGTCCACGTTCGGCACCGCGGTCTCGCTCAGGCGGACGAGGTTCCCGTCGCCGCCGTCGTAGCAGGGGTAGATCGGCAGCAGCTGGTACCCGGACGTGAACGAGCGCAGCAGTTCGGACAGGTCGAGGCTGATCGGCCCGATCTTTTTCTTGAAGCCGTTCGCCAGCGCGCCGACGGCCTTTGGCGCGCCCCGGTAGGGGGTGCCGAACGTGACGAGCACGCGGGTGTCGCGCCAGCCGTCGAGGCACTCGAGGAAGTAGCGCGAGATGACGCCGCCCATCGAGTGGCCGACGAGGATCAGCTTCGCGTCCTTCGCGCCCGAGTGCTCCCGCCAGTCGGCGAGCCAGGTGCGCCCCCGCGTGGCGAGCCTCCGGGCGGCGACGCGGTTGTCGCGCCGCCAGTCGTAGGGGAACTCGAAGAAGTTGCGGCCGGGCTCGACGTCGAACGTCTCGGTGACGTACCGCACCATCTTCGTGTAGCCGTCGATCTTCCAGAGCCCCGGGATCAGGTGGACGTCGTGCATGACGCTCGGCGCCGTCACACCGTCGCCGAGGTCGTCGACGTCCGCCGAGTCCTCGCGCAGCATGAGCGCGTCGAGGTTGTCACCAAGCGAGAGCAGGGCACGGAGGACCGCTCCCCCGCCGATCTTCCAGACGTCCTTGCCATCCTTCTGCAGGACGCTGCCCGTGATCCCGGGCAGGAAGACGATCACGTCCCGCATCGCCTTTCGTGCCATCGGCTCAGATCGTGAGCGGGTTCTGGCGGTCGAAGGCCTGGTTGGAGGCGCCGACGGGGTAGAAGTTCGGCGTCTGGGTCGGCGGCATCTTCTTGCCGATCGCCTTCCAGAAGCGGCGGTAGTTGCCCTTGTACTTGCCGTCGTTCCAGACGCCCAGCAGCTGCTGGGTGAAGAGCCCGTTGCGCTCCCCGTCGAGCGAGAGCTGATTGTCCTGGCAACCCGAGATCAAGTAGGACCGTGGCCGCCGACGTCGACCTTGTCGCCGTCCGGCTTCGAGCGCTGGATGCCGTCGTACAGCTCCTCGTTGTTCTTGTATGTGGCGTCCTGCACGTCGGTCGGCAGGTCCTTGGTCCTGCGGGTCCTCGCCGTCGACCATGCCGTTCGCGACGATCTGCGGGAGGGCGGCGTCGAAGATGTCGCGCGTGACCGAGCCGCTGTGACAGCTGTCCGAGAGCACGAACACGCGAACGCCGGGCTGGAGCGCTCCCCACACCTTGTACAGCTCGTCGTCGACCAGTTGACGGTCGTAGAGCACCCAGGTCTCGTCCTTGGCGCCCACCCTCTTCGGTGGTCGGCTCGTCCGCGTTGGTGTCCGGCACCTGTCCGCCGTGGCCGGAGTAGGTCAGGAAGAAGATGTCGCCGCTCTTCAGCTGGGACGTGGCGTCGCCGATCGCCTCTGAGGCGTTGGCGGAGGTCGCCTGGTCGGTGAGCAGCAGCTCCGTGTCGAAGCCCTTCTCGGTCGCGATCGACTGCATGTCGCGCGCGTCCTGCTCGCAGGCGCGGAGCTGGCCGCTCCAACCGTTGTAGTGCGCAGGGTCGACCCGGTTGAGGCCGATGTTGACGGAGATCCCCTTGGCCATGACGGCTCCTCTCTAGGCTGGACGACAGGGCTCGCCGGCTCGCGGCAAGGCGTGGACGGCGACGGTTGGACCCGGCGGGACATGCAGCCTCGTCGAGGCATGGCCACGTTCAGTGCCGCAGCAACGACGCGCTCGAACCTGCATCAGCGTCCCCCTCGTTGCCTGTCTCGACCATAGGAGCCTCCTCGGAGCGCTGTCAAGCTGCCGGCGGCCGCGTGCCGCGACCAGCGCGAGCAGGAGTTCACGGCGGAGATCGCGGTCGCCGCGTTGGCGCCGCTTCTGGGCAGGCCCCCGTGACGCCCGTGGCGAAGGCCGAGACCGTGTCGGCTCCCGTGCACGACCACTGCCTCGCGCACTGCTTGGCGCCGGACGGCCGGATCCGGTGAGAGCAGATCGGGCGCCGATCAGGATCGTCCGGATCCCGAACATGCGGAACGGATAGCCCATCGGCCCAGCCGACTCCTCGGCCCCGAGCCGGTTGCTCAGCTTCTGCGGCGCGAACAGGCCCAGTGACGCCGTTGACGATCCGGATGCCGGCGAGGGTGACCCGAGCGCCGTCAGCTAGCGACGGCACGCCCATGCCCTAACGGCGGCCGCTGCGCCAGGGCGCGAACGGGTTCTCGACGCCGCGGCAGCGCCGGCTCGAGCTCGGGTAGTGGCGCAGCAGCACGGAGCGCATCGAGTTGCTCCTCGACCCAGTCGAGGCCGGCTCTGGTGTAGACCTCGGGCCGGTAGTCGCGCGTGAAGAAGCGGTCGCTCTTGAGCCGGCGCGACGCCATCAGGATGAAGACCCGGAACGCCGTGTCGCTGAACCCGAACCCCTTCGGCCTCGGCTCGGCGTACATCCCGATCATGTGGTCGACGCGCTCGACGTCGCCGTAGACCTCGCCGCAGCTCCTGGGCGGTTTCCCGGTCGCCGCCGGTCAGCTCCTCGAACGACGACACCGGCTTCAGCCGGAAGAGGCGGCGGAACTGGTTGTAGCGCGGCACGCCGCGCTCGCGGGTGCGCAGGACGTCGATCGCGGCGAGGTCGATCAGCGTCCCGTCCGGCCGGTCGAAGTGCTGCAGGAAGCTGAGGGTAGTTGTGCAGCGTGATCGCGCCCGGGTGCGATGTCGCCGAAGGAGTAGAGGAGATCGGTCATCGAGTGCTCGGTCAGCCGCTCGCGGACCTTGAGCGCGCCCAGGTCGGGCAGCGTCAGCGCTCGCGAGCTCCCGGTCGTCGGCGAGCGAGCGGAACGCTGAACTCGTCCGGGATCAGCGGGTGCATCCGGTAGACGGCCGCGAACTCCTCGGTCAGCGCGTAGGGGACGCCGTGGTGATCGGTCGGCGAGCCGGGGATGCCGCGGATCACCTCGTTCGAAGTGAGCCGGCCGAACTTCTTGTCGACCTGTTCGCCGGCCAGGCCCCACCAGTTGGCCCGCAGCGCCATGACGGTGGTCGGGTGGGCGATGACCGCCGGCGTCCAGTCGACGGTGTGGATCTTCGCCATCAGCGCGGCGTTGACCAGGCGTCCCTTGTCGTACAGCTGCTGCTCCGACAGCTCCGGATGCCGCTCGTGGAGCCGGTCGCAGATCGCGTTGTGCTCGCGCATGAAGAGCGTGTGCAGCAGCGCGAGCCCGACCCAGAAGTTGCCGCCCACCCCGGAGAGGTCGATGTGCCCCTCAAGCTCCTGCGGCGGGAGGCCCTGCTCGTCGATCTTGAGCTTGCCGTTCTCGCCGGAGCGGATGGCATCCGCGAACGCCTTGTCGCGGCCGTAGATCTGCGAGGCGTCCCACCAGTGGCTGTCGTCGGTGACGAACGTGGCCGGGCCGTTCGGGTCGGCGGTCGGGTCGCGACGCGCGCGCTGCGATCTTCATCGGCCGCTCCGGCCAAGGATCGTCCTCGTCGAGCTGCGAGCTCCCAGGGCTTCTCCGGCCTCGCCCTTGCCGTGGCTGAACCAGTCGTGCACCTCGAACTGGATCCAGGCGCCCGCCAGCAGGTTCAGCGTCGTCGCAGGCTGGAACTGCTCGCGGGTCAGCAGCCGGCGGCTGACCAGGCGGGGGTTCGGCTCGAGCAGCGAGTCGGTCGGCTCAGCGTACGTCCAGCGCAGCGGCACGTTGCGGCCGAAGCGGCTCCCGAGTGCGCCCATCAGCGGATCGTTGAGGTCGTTGAACGAGCCGTCGATCGTCGCGGGCCGTCAGGTACGACTTCTCGAGGTCGATGTCCTGGCGGTCGAGCGCGGCGCGCCCGGTGTCGTAGAGGTTGCGCTCGCGCAGGCGGTTTCTCAGCCCGACCAGAACCGGGAGCGCGAGCGGCTGCGGCAAGCTGGTCCCAGCCGATCCAGCGGTCGAGCATCTCCGCGAGACCGTCGAGCAGCGACGTGATCGGCGAGGGTGCCATCAGGGTCCCTCGAGCTGTCGCTGGCGGCGTCCGCCTGCTCGGCTTCCTCCGAGGGCGGCGACGGAGGGACGGCACCCGCCCCGCGCGCAGCCACGGCTGCAATCGACTCGTCCCCGGCTCAGTCAACACGCGTGAGCATTGATCGTCGATGGCGGCCCGGTGTAGGTTCGAGGCGAGACTCCTGCCGCCGTAAGAAGGGGGTTCGCCGATGGCCGCCGCAGTTTCCGACCTGCTTCGGATGCCAGCGACAGCGAGCTCGACGATCTGTTCCGGCGCAGCGACGCTGGGGAGATCCCCGACGGCGAAGCCAAGGGGACCGTCTTGTCGAGCCCGGCACGACAGCTCGCCGGGCCTGCCGCGAAGCTCGTGCACTACCTCGCCTGGAAGGGCAAGGTCTTCAACCGCGAGAAGGGCGAGTTGCTGAACGAAGTCGGGCCGTTCGGCTTCAACGCGGTGCGCGCGAAGGTCTACAAGGACGAGAGCTGGCTCGACGGCGAGGAGACGATCGTCCTGGACTACTCGGACACCTCCCTGATCGCGCACTGGATCCGCGACGAGATTCGCACGGTCGGGCCCGGGCGTCTATCTGGGCCTCGTGTACTGGGAGAAGAAGAAGATCTTCCACTTCGCGCTCGAGTTCGCCGACGTGAGCCGGCTCCGTCGCGTGTCGCACCAATCGCGCACTGACCGTCGTCGCCGAGGTTCGGCCCGAGGCCGCCGACGCCCTGCGCGAGCCTGCTCGCGACGATGGGCGACGGCGTCGCCAACGGCGAGGCGCTCGACTTCGACGCGCTGTCGGCGCTCCATTTCGCGCGCCTCGTGCTGCTCGAGGAGGCGATCGACCTGAAGGGGCGGCCGCTGCCCGCCTCGCTGATGTACATGAGCGACTTCGACATCGCGAAGGACCGCCACCTGGCCGAGCTCGTCGAGTCGTGGGAGGCGACGGGCATCGACCGCCTGTTCGGCCACTGCGTCGGCTACCCGGAGGCGCCCGCGACCCGCGAGCAGCGGCTCGACGTTCCTCCGCGGCCACGTGATCGGCGAGGCGGCGAGTACGTGAACACGGTCGGTCGCACGGCGCGCCAGATCCGCCAGGAAGAGCGGCTGCGCGACCGAATCGAGGCGTACTTCGACGCGCACGCCGACGTGCTGGCGCCGCGCTCGATGCCGAGGACATCCGGCGCGAGCGTGCAGCAGCTCGTCGCCGCACGATTCCAGCGCTTCCACTGGGCGCGGCGCCCCGCCGAGGGCACCGACCTGGGCTTCCGGCTCCGCGAGTTGGCGCACGCGATCGTGATGCCGCTCCTCCTGCTGCTCCTGCTGCCGTCCTGCTGATCGGGCTGCCGATCTACCTCCTGCTGCTCCGCTGGCGCGAGCGCCGCGACCCCGCGCCGCACGTGAAGGCGCCGCCCGAGGTGGCGCAGGGGCTCGCCGCGCTCGAGGACCACCTCGTCCAGAACCCGTTCACGGCGGTCGGCCTCCTCAAGCCCGGGCTGCTGCGGAGGATCACCGTCCTCGTCCGTCCTGCGGGGATCGACTACGCGACGCGGCACGTCTTCAACCGCGGCAACCTCGCGGGCGTGAAGACGATCCACTTCGCGCGCTGGGTCTTCCTCGACGGCGGCCGGCGCGTGATCTTCGCCAGCAACTACGACGGCAGCCTCGAGAGCTACATGGACGACTTCATCGACAAGATCGCGTGGGGCCTCAACATCGTCTTCAGCAACGGCCACGGCTACCCGCGCGCCCGCTACCTGATCCTCGACGGCGCACCGACGAGCAGGCGTTCAAGGACTACCTGCGGCTGCACCAGGTCCGACGCGGGTCTGGCACTCCTCGTACGGGCGGCTGTCGGCCGCGAACATCGCCAACAACGCCCGCATCCGGGCTGGGCTGCAGGGCAAGGCGGGGCCGAAGGAGGCGCAGGAATGGCTGCGCGCGCTGTAGAGCAAGCCCGAGCTGGCCGACGTCCAGGGTCTCGTCGCCCGCGGCTACGGCGAGCTCACGGCCGCGGCCTTCCTGCTCGGGCGGATCGAGGATGCGGCGGCCGCCGCGCGCCTGGCTGGCCGGCGTCGCCGAGCTCGTCACCGGCGCGGAACGCCGGCCGGAGGGACGCGCGCTGCAGATCGCGTTCACGCAGCGACGGGCCTGCGCCGGCTCGGCCTGCCGGAAGACGCGCTGGCGCTGTTCTCGAACCCGTTCGTGGAGGGGATGGCGAGCCCGCATCGCAGCAGGGCGCTCGGCGACGTCGGCACCGACGCGCCCGAGCATTGGGGCTGGGGCGGGCCGGCCGAGCCGGTCGACCTCGCGCTGCTGCTCTACGCGACCGACAAGGCGGAGCTGGCGTCGCTCGCCGCCGAGGCTGCCGTCTGGCTTCGCGGCCGGCATCCACCTCGTCCGCGAGCTCGACACGTCCGACCTGCGCGGCCGCGAGCCCTTCGGCTTCCGCGACGGGATCTCGCAGCCGTTCATCGAGGGCCTGTCGAAGAAGGGGCCGCGCGGGGACGACGCTGAAGTTCGGCGAGTTCGTGCTCGGCTACCCGAACGAGTACGGGCGCCTCACCGAACAGCTCCTGCTCGACGAGGCCGCCGGAGATCGGCCGCAACGGGACGTACCTCGTCTTCCGCCAGCTGCAGCAGGACGTGCGCGGGTTCTGGCGCTGCCGTCGACGAGGCGCCGCGCGGCGGCAGCGATCCCGCGCGCCGTCTGCGGCTCGCCGCGAAGCTCGTCGGCCGCTGGCCGGGCGGGGCGTCGCTCGCGCTCTCGCCCGACGCCGACGACCCCGAGCTGGCCTTCGAGAACGACTTCGGCTACTTCCACGGCGACCGCCACGGGGCCAAGTGCCCGATCGGCGCGCACGTCCGCCGCGCCAACCCGCGCGACTCGCTCGACCCCAAGCCGGGGAGCGACAAGTCGCTCGCGATCAACCGCCGCCACCGCATCCTGCGCCGCGGCCGCGAGTACGGGGAGCAGCTGCTGTCTCCCGAGGAGGCGCGTGGACCGGCGCCTCGCGACGACGAGGAGCGTGGGCTCCACTTCGTCTGCCTGAACGCGAACATCTCGCGCCAGTTCGAGCTCGTCCAGGCGACGTGGATGAACGGCCCGAAGTTCGCAGGGCTGTACGACGACTCCGACCCGCTCACGGGCCCCTCCAAGCCCTACGGGGGCACGTTCACGATTCCGTCCGACGGCCTGCGCGAGCGCGTCATCGGGATGCCGCGCTTCGTGTCAGTGCGGGGCGGTGCGTACTTCTTCCTGCCCGGCCTGAGCGCCGTGCGGACGCTCGCCGCACTCAAGTAACACTGTGTTACTTGCCCCCGGACCCGCCGAGCGATGCGGGTTCAAGGGCTAGTAACACTGTGTTACTTGGCTAGCCGAAGCGCTCGTCGCCGGTCGGCTCGTAGTGCTCGACGTGGTTCATCGCTGGCGGAGCTGCGACAGCTCGTAGTACATCCGCTTGCGGGCGCGGCTCTGGTTGCCGAGGGGCCGGTGCTCCGGAATCGAGTGCCACGGGTTGTACGAGAGCACCCTGGCGAACGCCAGCTGCTCGGGCGAGTCGAAGGTCTGCTTGGGGATGCGCAGCACCGCAGCCGGCACGCGCGGCGAGAGCTTCGTCGGCCAGAGCACGCCGTTGTTCTCGATCGGCATCAGGAACGGATCGGTCTGCACCTGCAGGAGGATGTCGAACTCGACGTCCGCGCTCGGCGAGCGTCTTCACCATCGCGTCGCGCAGGTAGTTGTCGGGCGGCCGGAGCGGCAGCCGGGGCACCCGGCTGCGCTTGTCGACGCCGGGAGCGGAACGAGTACTGCATCGCCTGCCCCTCGCCGAGCAGGTACGGGACGCAGCTGAAGTAGTCGCTCTCGAGCGGGCTGCGTCTGGGTCTTCGTCCACAGCAGCTGCATGATCGAGTCGAGGATGTGCGTCTCGCCGCGCAGGTTGACGAAGTAGAAGACCGACGCGTCCTTGTAGCTCCAGCGCTGCAGCTCGGCGTTCGCGCGCGTGTCGGGCGTGACGAACGTCGGCGGGGAGACGCCCATCATGTCCTGGGTGTGCTGCTCGTCGTCGAGCAACTTCGGCCCCGGGACGTCCATCAGCTTGATGCTCATGCTCATGAAGCCGACGTCGTCGATGTCCGGCGTCACGTACGGCCCCGGCCCTGAGAAGCGCACCCAGGCGGGATAGGCGCGCGGCTCGGCGTAGATGCCGCGGCGCATGTGCTCGGGGAGGTCGTCGCGGACGACGAATTCGGCCCGGACGATGCCGTGGGTCTTCGTGTTGCCGCCCCGCTCGAAGTGGCCGGGCCGCCAGAGCCGGTTCATCTGGGCCGTGAACGACTCGATGATGCTGTCGAGGTGCGCCTCCTCGTCGGGCTGGGGCCGTTCCTCGGCGAGGGCCAGCCCTTCGTCGGTGCGCTTGCGGTTGATGAGCCACGTCACCAGCCGGGCGACGCGCTCCCGCAGGAGCCAGTCGAGCGCGGGGCGGAAGAACGGGTCGATCCGGCGCTCGAGGTGGATGAAGAACAGCATCACCCGGGCGGTTCCGTTCAGCAGCCGGCTGCCCGTGTCCGGCGGCGGGAGCCCGTAGCCGGGGCCGGGATCGGGGGCCGTGCTCATGGGGCGAGGATCCCCCGCGTCAGCCGGACGTTCAGGAACGACTCCTGCTGCGCCGGGTCGGGCAACGAGTCCGCTTTCGAGCGCACGACATCGCTAGCTCTGGCCTTGTACCCAGCGGCCTCGGGCGAGGACGCAGCGGCGAGCACGCGGGCGTGGACGAACAGGATCTCCTCGCTGCGCACCGCGGGCACCGCGCCGCCGAGCTCATCGAGCTTCGTGACGGCCCGCGTGCTCCACTCGACGGCGTCGTACACGCGGCCTCGTGCGAGGGCCACGCGCGCACGAAGCGACGACAGGGCGATCTCGCTCCGCGCCCAGCCGAAGGACTCGACGACCGCGAACGCGTCGGCCTCCCGGAGCGATTCGGATGTCCCCTCTGCGAGCAGCAGCTCGACCCAGTGCGACTCGACGAGCGGCACCACGGCCTTGTAGCCGGACTGCCTGGTCTCTTCCCGGGCGCCGGCGAGCGCCTCCCGCGCCTCGGCCAGGCGAGGAGGGTCGGACTCGAGGTGGATACGGCCGCGCAGCGAACGGAGGTAGCCGCGGATCCCGAGCGCGGCTCGCTCGTCGTCGAAGAGCTCGATGCCCTTGCCGAGCGCCGCGTCGGCCTCGTCGTAGAGGCCGATGGCCGTGTACAGCTGGCCGAGGAACGCCAACGCCCACGAGTGCTCGTCGCGACGGCGCAGGCCTTGGAGCGCCTCGGCGCTGCGCGTGAGCGAGTCGAGCGCCTCGCCGTAACGACCCAGGTCGAAGGCTGCCACGCCCAGCGTGCTGTCGAGCCGGGCCGTCTGGTCGGCGAGCCGCGCGTCATCGAGCAGGCCGGCGAGCGCGCCGCCGGCGAGCAGGGATCGCGCCTGTTGCAGCATCTCCCACCCCCTGCGCAGGTCGACGCTGTCGAGGTGGTGCCCGAAGTCGCTGAGGATCGCGAGCTCCGCGACCGGGTCGTTCGCCGCCCGTGCGAGGTCGAGTGCCTGCTGGTAGGCGCCGATCGCCTCGTCCAGCCCGTGGTAGGCCATCAGGACGTCGGCGCTCGCGTGGCGCGCGTTCGCCCTGAGCTTGGCGTCGCCGGCTGCCTCGGCTGCGCGTTCCGCCTCCGCCGCCAGCGCGATCAGCTCCTCGCCCCCGGTCGACTCCGCCCGCCAGCTGGGCTCGCCTCCGAGCAGCACCAGGAGGATCGCGCGGGCGAGCAGCCGCTGGGCCTCGGTCTCAGCCTCGGCTTGGAGCTTCGCGCCCGTCGCCTCGCGCAGAAGCGGCAGCGCGCGCTCCGCGTTGGCGACGGTCTCTCGGTCGGCTCCTTCGGCGAACGTCGACTCGGCGACCTCGACGAGCTTCGCGCCGGCCAGCAACGGGTCGTGCGCCTCCTCGTAGTGCCGGGCGATCTCGAGCAGTGCGTGGCGCGGGGGCGGGTCGTCCTCGGCGATGAGGCTCTCGAGCGCCTCCGCCACGGCGCGGTGCCGGCGCCTGCGCTCGTACGGGCTGCGCGCGTAGCGGCCGTAGAGCAGCTCCTGCAGCACGCCGGGGTCGAAGGTGTAGAGCGCCGAGCGGTCGCTCCACCAGTCCTCGATCTCCTCGGCCGAGATCATCCGCCTCCGCTCGGCCACCTGGGCGAGTCGGTCGAGGATCTCGTCCTCCTCGCGCTCGAGCAGTCGCACGAGCACGGTCGAGAGAAAGCGGCGCCCCTGCACGGCTCCGCTCTCGAGCAGGGCGCGCTCGTCGTCGGCGAGGTCGGCGACGCGGGGCTTCAGCAGCTCGAGCAGGGTGTCCGGCGTCCGGGCCTGCGCCAGCGCGCCGCCGAGCGACCAGGCCCCCGGCCCACCGCCGATCGTGCCGTCGAGCAGCCAGCCCTCGCCGTCGCGCCGCAGGACGCCCTGCTCCTCGAGCGTGGCCAGGTACTGCTCGACGAAGAGTGGACTGCCGTCACTGCGGTCGTGCAGCCACTCGGCGAGCCGTGGCGCGGAGATGCTGCCGTAGTGCTCGCGAAGCAGCGACTCGACTCCGGCGGGCGTCAGGTCGGCCAGCTCGAGATCCTGCACGCCCGGCCGTCCGAGGACGGAGGCGCGGGTGCGGGCGAGCGGATGCCGATCGTCGAGCTGCTCGGGGTCGTAGGCGATCACGAGCAGGAGCGGCTGCTGCGCGGCCGTCTGGCTCAGCCGCGCGATCACCTCGGTGGAAGGCCCGTCGATCCAGTGCGCGTCGTCGATGACGATCACGAGCGGCGTGTCCGCTGCGATCCCGCCGAGGGCGAGCGCCACGTCGGAGGCGAGCTGCGCCTGCTGCGTCTCGTGGTTGCCGCCGAGCGCGTAGACGCCCAGGTCGCTGCCCGCCTTGACGCCGAGGGCAGCCAGCTTGCCGATCACCGGGATCAGCTCGAGCAGCGGCGGTGCCACCCGGCCCACGACGTCGAGCACGCGCTTCGCCTGGTCACCCCGCCGCTCCTTGCTCGTCAGCGCCCGGAGCACCTCGCCGAACGGGCCGAGTGGGTTGCTCGCACCCGTCTCGTAGCAGAGCACCGACACCGCGTCGCGGCCCTCGGGCGTCGCCGTGAAGGCGTTCAGCAGGAACGACTTGCCGCTGCCGGTCGGCCCGGCCAGGAAGACGATCGAGCCCTGTCCGGAGGCTGCCTGACGCGCCGTCCCCAGCAGCTGCTCGAGCTCGGCCTCGCGCCCGATCGGAGCGATGGGCTCCATGCGCAAGGTCTAACGGCGTCTTGCGCCGCGTGCAACCTGCGAGTGCTAACCGCGGCCGGGCGCGGGCGCGTACTCGCCGAGGAAGCCCTGCGACACGATCGCGCGCTTCACTGCCTCGGCGCCGAGGTAGCAGTTCCAGTGGCGCCCCTCGCGGTCCTGGCCGATGCAGCCCCCGGCGATGTGCTTGTCGATGGTGATCGGCTCCTTGGCGCCGGTGTGGTCGTCGAGGAGCTCCTCGGTCGGCAGGCTGGTCAGCGTGCAGCGGTAGGTGACGCCGTCGTCCTGCAGCGCGCAGCTCGGGTGCGTGCCGCCGAAGATCGCGGAGCCGGCGGGCATGCTCTGCGCGACCTCCTCCTCGGAGAAGAGGCCGCCGGCGACAGCCGCTCCGGCCGCGAAGGCGGCCACGACGACGGCCACGGCCAGGCTGCGCACGACCGTCCGGCGCCGGGGCCGGAGGTCGTCCCGCGCAGCCTGCTCGAGCTGGTCGCCGAGCCG
Source organism: uncultured Actinomycetes bacterium (assembly GCA_963738205.1). Lineage (GTDB taxonomy): Bacteria > Actinomycetota > Thermoleophilia > Gaiellales > Gaiellaceae > DATFQE01. The sequence goes on along the minus strand of CAVTVQ010000006.1, from coordinate 887,391 downwards.
GCGAAGGGTGGCGTCGCTGGTCATTTGCTGCCTCCTGAGGTCGCGGTCATGACGTGTCGGCGCAGGCGGTCGAGGCCGCGGAAGACGCGTACGCGCGCCGCGCCGGGCGAGATGCCCAGCTTCCCGCCGATCTGGTCGTAGTCGAGGTCGTCGAGCACCCGCAGCTCGACGGCGCGACGCTCGCCTTCGCCCAGCGAGCCGAGCGCGTCCTCGAGCTCCTCGTCCAGCCCGTCGAGCCAGGTCGCGTCGGCCACCGCCGACGACGGCTCGCCGGCGAGCACGAGGCCCAGCTCCTCCCGAGCGCGGCTCTCGAGCGCGCGGCGCCGCACCGACTCTGCAAGAACGTTGCGGGCGATCCCGAAGAGCCACGGCGCGGCGGTCCCGCCGGCTCGGTCCTCGAACCGGCCTCGCGAGAGCCACGCGGCCGAGAACGTCTCGGCCGTCAGCTCAAGCGCAGCCTGGTCGTCTCCCGTCCGTCGGCGCAGGAATCCGTTGACGCGGTCGGCGTGGCGGTCGTACAGCGCTCGGAACGCTTCGGCGCTGCGGCGGGAGCGACGAAGGAGCTCGGCGTCGGTCGGCGTGCGCATCTGTCCTCTATATCGCTCAGAGCGCAACCCGCGTTACCGCCGCCAGCTAGCCTCCGGCAATGGCGACGGACAAGTCCGAGCACCTGACCAAGGCACAGAAGGCGCAACTCGAAGCCGACCTGGCCGAGCTGGAGGGCCCGCGGCGGCAGGAGGTCGTCCAGGCGATCGCGACCGCCCGGGGCTTCGGGGACCTGTCCGAGAACTTCGAGTACCACGCGGCCAAGAACGAGCAGGGGCTGCTCGAGCGGCGCATCACGCTCCTCCGTGACCGCCTCGATCGCGCGGTGCTGGTGGACGAAGGCGCCGAGCGCACAGGCACCGTCGGGGTGGGCTCCACCGTCGTGCTCGAGGACGAGAAGGGCGAGAAGCTCGAAGTCCAGATCTCGAGCGTGGGCGGCGTGTCGCCGGACTCGCCCGTCGGCCGCGCGGTATTCGGCCGCAAGGCCGGCGACAAGGTGAAGATCGAGGCCCCGCGCCGCGCCTGGAGCGCGCGCATCCTTTCTGTCGACTGAGGAGGGCCTGGCGAGACGGCACTGTGCCGAGCGACGTCCCGCCAAACCCTCCTACACCGACTCCGCGAGGGCGATCGCGCCGAGCACACCTGCGCGGCCGCCGAGCGCCGGCAGCGTGATGTAGCTCGACATGTCGTCCCGGACTGCCGCTTCGTCCAGGTAGCCGTTCATCACCGCGACGACCTCGCGCTGGACGCGACGGAGCAGGCCGTCGTGCTGCATGACGCCGCCGCCGATCACGATCCGCTCCGGCGAGAGCACGGAGATGACCGCGACCAGGCCGAGCGCGAGGTAGCGCGCTTCGAGCTCCCACACCTCGTCGCCGTCGAGCGTCGCAGCCCGGGCGCCCCAGCGTGCCTCGAGCGCGGTTCCCGACGCGAGCCCCTCCCAGCAGTCGCCGTGAAACGGGCACGAGCCCGCGAAGGGATCGACCTTCGTGTCGTGCGGGATGCGCAGGTGCCCGAACTCGGGATGCAGCAGGCCGTGCAGGAGCGTGCCGCCGACCATGCCGCCGCCACCGATGCCGGTGCCGACGGTGATGTAACAGAAGGTGTCGAGCCCCTGCGCTGCGCCCCAGCGGTGCTCGCCGAGCGCGGCGGCGTTGACGTCTGTGTCGAAGGCGACGGGCACGCCGAGCCGGCGGCGGAGCTCCTGCCCGATGTCGGTGTGCGACCAGCCCGGCTTGGGCGTCGTCGTCACCTGACCCCAGGTCGGGTGAGCCCGGCCTGCGGTCGAGTGGGCCGAACGAGCCGATGCCGAGCGCGTCCACGGGCCCTTCACGCTCGAAGAAGGCGATCGCGCGCCCGATCGTCTCCACCGGCTGCGTCGTCGGAATCGTCTCCGTCGCCCGCAGGTCGTCCGGGCCGGTCCCGATCGCGCACTCCCACTTGGAGCCGCCGCTCTCGATGCCGCCGAGCACGCTCACACGGCCGCGGCGCCGCAGGACCGCCGGACGACGAACTCGGCCGGGAGCACGACCACCCGCGAGCGCTCGGGCGCTCGGCCGTCGATGCGCTCGAGCAGCAGCTGCGTGCTCAGCGTGCCGAACGTCTCGGCCGGCTGCTCCATGACCGTCAGGAACGGATACAGGCGCGAGGCGTACTCGATGTCGTCGAAGCAGACGAGCGCGACGTCGTCCGGAACCTCGAGGCCGGCCTCGCGGACCGCTTCGATCGCGCCGACGGCGACGAGGTTGTTCACCGTGAACACGGCGCTCGGCGGCTGGTCGAGCGCCAGGAGCCGCCGCATGCCCTCGTAGCCCCCGCCGGGGTCGACTGCGGCCTCGGCGACCAGCTCGGGGTCGAGCGGCAGGTCGGCGGCCGCGAGTGCCGCCTCGTACCCCCGGAGTCGATCGCGAGCGGTGGAGACCTCGTCGGTCTCGACGATGAGCCCGATTCGCCGGTGTCCCAGCGAGATCAGGTGCTCGACGAGACGCTGCGAGCCTTCCGCGCTGTCGCCGAGGACGGTGTCGGCGTCGATGTCCGGGACGGTCCGGTCGACGAGCACGAAGGGCACGTCGAATGCGGGCAGGCGTCGCAGATGCTCGCGCGAGCGGTCGCTCACCGGCGCGATCAGGATCCCCTCGACGCGATGCGCGAGCATCTCCTCGATCACCTCGCGCTCGACATTCAGGTCGGCGCGGGTGTCGCAGAGGATCACGCGGTAGCCGGCGCGCCGCGCGACGTCCTCGGCTCCTCGGACGATCAGCGTGAAGAACGGGTTCGCGACGTCGGGGACGATCACCGCCAGCGTTCCGGTGCGCTTGGCGCTCAGGCCGCGCGCGAGCCTGCTCGGGACGTAGCCGAGCCCGGCGATCGCCTCCTCGACGCGGCGGCGCGTCTCGGGGCTCACGAGCGCGCTGTCGTTGATGACGCGCGAGACCGTCATCGGCGAGACACCGGCCTCGTGGGCGACGTCACGAATCGTCACGTTGGAGGCGCTCATCGCTGTTATCAGTACCACAGTAACGCCTCGGACCTCTTCCTCCGAGGCTTGACTATGAGGTTACTCCTGTGTTATCGGTAACACAACAACGCTCATCGGGGTCAAAGGGAGGGAGTACTTCATGGGTCATCGTCTGAGGCGCCCGTCCGGTGCGCCGCGCGCCGCTCCTCGTGGCGGCGCTCATCCTCGTCGTCGCCTCGGCCGTGCTGGTCGCAGCTGCCTCGGCGAAGCCGACGGCAAAGAGCCAGTACGATTCAGGTCGGCTTGATCACGAAGGACGTCACGAACCCGTTCTTCGTGAAGATGAAGCAGGGAGCCACGCGCGAGGCGAAGAAGCTCGGGGCCACGCTCAAGTACGCGGCGGGCAAGAGCAGCTCCGACAACGCGAGCCAGATCGCCGCGATCGAGAACATGACGACCGCGGGCGCAAAGGGGATCCTGATCACGGTCGCCGACGCGAAGGCGGAGAACGCGGCGATCTCCAAGGCGCGGAAGGCCGGGGTCCTCGTGATCGCGCTCGACTCGCCGACGGACCCGAAGAATGCGGTCGACGCGCTGTTCGCGACGAACAACGTCAACGCGGGCATCCTGATCGGCAAGTACGCCCGGGCCGCCACGAAGGGCAAGACCGTCACGATCGCAATGCTCGACGAGCACGCCGGCTCGTCGGTCGGTGCGCAGCGGCACAACGGCTTCCTCAAGGGCTTCGGCATCAAGGGCAGCAACAAGCAGATCGCCTGCGTGGGCAACGGGCAGGGCCAGACGGCTCCCTCGCAGACGGCGATGGAGAACTGCCTGCAGAAGAACCCCGACATCGACGTCGTCTACACGATCAACGAGCCCAGCGCGGCCGGCGCCTGGACAGCGCTGAAGAAGGCCGGCAAGAGCAAGGGCGCGGTGACGATCGTCTCGGTGGACGGCGGCTGCGCAGGTGTCCGCAACGTCAAGGCGGGCGTCATCGACGCGACCTCGCAGCAGTACCCGCTGAAGATGGCGTCACTCGGCGTCGCCGCGGTGGTCAAGTACGCGAAGACCGGCAAGAAGGCCAGCGGCTACACCGACACCGGGGTCAACCTGATCGCAGCCAAGGCGGTCAAGGGCGTTGCTTCGAAGAACGTCAAGTACGGCCTTGCAAACTGCTGGGGGTAGAGCGACCCTCCTCTGAGCAGCGACCGGGGCGTCGACCGGCGCCCCGGTCGCCGTCCGCTTGAGCGATGTCCACGATGGAGACAACCGCCCAGGGCTCGAGCGCGCTGAGCATTGCGCGACGCATCGCCACGGCCCCGGTTGTCGGCCCGTTCGTCGCGCTCGTTCTGACGATGGCGTTCTTCTCGCTGAAGAGCGACCGCTTCCTCGAAGCCCAGAACCTGTCGCTGATCCTGCAGCAGGTGATGGTCGTCGGCGTCCTCGCGATCGGGCAGACGCTGGTGATCCTGACGGCCGGCATCGACCTGTCGTGCGGCACGGTCATGGCGCTCGGCCAGGTCGTGATGACCAAGCTCGCGATCGAGAACGGCGTCGATCCGCTGCCGGCGATCGGGCTGGGGATCCTCACCTGCGTCGCCTTCGGGCTCCTGAACGGCAGTCTCGTCACCGGGTGTCCGGCTACCGGCGTTCATCGTCACGCTCGGCACGCTGAACATCGCCTTCGCCCTGACCCACATCGTCTCGAACGATCTGACCTTCTCGGGGCTACCCAGCGAGATGCTCTTCTTCGGCCGGACGTTCAACATCGCCGGCGGCGACTTCACCTACGGCGTCGTCCTGATGCTGGTGATGTACGCGATCACCTGGTTCGCGCTGAGTCAGACGGCGTGGGGGCGCCACGTCTATGCGGTCGGCGACAACCCCGAGGCGGCCCGCCTCACCGGGATCAAGGTCAGTCGCGTCCTGCTCAGCGTCTACGTGCTCGCCGGCCTGACCTACGGGATCGCGGCGATGCTGCTGGTCGCGCGCACCGAGCTCGGCGACCCGAACGCGGGCCAGACGACAGAGAACCTCGACGCCATCACCGCCGTCGTGCTCGGCGGCACGAGCCTGTTCGGCGGCCGCGGCACCGTGATCGGGACGCTGATCGGCGCGACGATCGTCGGCGTCTTCCGCAACGGGCTGACGCTCATCGGCGTCGAGGTGATCTACCAGTACCTCGTCACCGGGATCCTGGTCATCCTGGCGGTTGCCGTGGACCAGCTGACGCACCGGAGGGCGCTGTGACCGAGGCCGCCCCGATCCTCGAGGCGCGTGGGCTGGTCAAGCGGTACGGCCAGGTCGTCGCCCTGAACGGCGCCGACTTCGAGCTCTACCCGAGCGAGATCCTCGCGATCATCGGCGACAACGGCGCCGGGAAGTCGACGCTGATCAAGGCGCTCTCCGGCGCGCTTCAGCCCGATGACGGAGACATCCGCCTCGACGGCGAGCCCGTCCACTTCCGCTCGCCGGGCGACGCGCGCAAGGCGGGCATCGAGACGGTCTACCAGGATCTCGCGGTCGCTCCGGCGCTGGACATCGCCTCCAACATCTTCCTCGGGCGCGAGCGGCGGCGGCGAGGCCCGCTCGGGCTCGTTCTGCGCCTGCTCGACAAGCGCGCGATGCGACGGGAGGCCGCGCGGCGCTTCGCCGAGCTGCAGATCGGCGTCCAGTCGATGACGCAGGCCGTCGAGACCTCTCGGGCGGCCAGCGCCAGGGCGTGGCCGTTGCGCGTGCCGCGACCTGGGCGAAGCGGCTGGTGATCATGGACGAGCCGACGGCGGCCCTCGGCGTCAAGGAGACGCGCCAGGTGCTCGACCTGATCCGGCGGGTGCGCGACAGCGGCCTGCCGGTGATCCTGATCAGCCACGACATGCCCCACGTCTTCGAGCTCGCCGACCGCATCCACATCATGCGGCTGGGTCGCCGCATCGCGGTCGTCACGCCGAAGACGCACACGATGCCCGAGGCCGTCGCGCTGATGACCGGCGCGACGCCGGCCGAAATGGAGCAGGCGCTGACCAAGGAGGAGCCATGACGTACGTGCCCGCCGAGCGACCGCTACGACCGCATGCAGTACCGGCGCTGTGGCCGCAGCGGCCTCAAGCTTCCGGCGATCTCGCTCGGGCTCTGGCAGAACTTCGGCTGGGAGGCGCCGCTCGAGCGGAGCCGGGCGATCGTGCGGCGGGCCTTCGACCTGGGGATCACGCACATCGACCTGGCCAACAACTACGGCCCGCCGTACGGCTCCGCCGAGGAGGTCTTCGGCGTGCTCTTCCGACGACGACCTCGCTCCCTATCGCGACGAGCTGGTCATCTCGACCAAGGCCGGTTACGACATGTGGCCCGGCCCCTACGGCGAGTGGGGCTCGCGCAAGTACCTGCTCGCCTCGCTCGACCAGTCGCTGCAGCGGATGGGCCTCGACTACGTCGACATCTTCTACTCGCATCGCGCCGACCCCGACACGCCGCTCGAGGAGACGATGGGCGCGCTCGACACCGCGGTGCGCGAAGGCAAGGCGCTCTACGTCGGCATCTCCTCGTATTCCGCCTCACGCACGCGGGAGGCGGCGAGGATCCTCCGCGAGCTCGGGACGCCGCTGCTGATCCACCAGCCCTCGTACTCGATGTTCAACCGCTGGATCGAGGACGAGCTCCTCGACACGCTCGAGGAGCTGGGGGCCGGCTGCATCGTCTTCTCGCCGCTCGCCCAGGGGATGCTGAGCGACAAGTACCTCCACGGCGTACCCGAGGGCTCGCGGGCCAGCCGGGCCGGGTCGCTGTCCCCGGAGATGCTGACCGACGAGGCGCTCGCCCGGATCGGCGACCTCAACCAGCTCGCGCAGGGGCGCGGGCAGACGCTCGCCCAGATGGCCCTCGCATGGGCCCTGCGCGATGCACGGGTGACCTCGGCGCTGGTCGGCGTCAGCAGCGTCGAGCAGCTGGAGTCGAACGTCGCCGCCCTCGACCGGCTCGACTTCTCCGACGAGGAGCTGGCGGAGATCGAGCGCCTCGCGGTGGACAGCGGCATCAATCTCTGGTCGGAGTCGAGCGCGGTCTAGCGCGGCGCCGTCAGGCGCGCACGTCGTCGTAGACAACGACGGTCCCTGCGAGCAGGTCCGCCAGTCCTCGGCGACGCTCGGTGAACAGCACCGGAATGAAGCCTGCGAAGAGCGGCACGATTGCGAGCACGAGCCCGATCAGCCGCACGAGCGATCGGCCGAGGGAGGGAGGGTGGCCCGAAGGGCCGAGCACCCGGAGGCGCAGGAGCCTCATTCCGGGTGTCTGGCCCGCCGAGCTCCAGAAGAGCACGAAGTACGAGCCGGCGATCAGAGACCAGCCGACGGCGAGCAGCACTCCGACGAGCCACTCCGGGCGGAGTCCGCCGACGAGCGATGCGATCAGCGCGGCGATCCCCGTCACCGACATGAAGATCACGGTCGCCAGCGCGGCGTCCGTTGCGAGCGCGAGCGCGCGGGTCGCGATCCCCCCGTACGGCGAGGGCTCGGCGCGCGGGCGACGGCGCACAGCCCGCTCGACGCGGTCGTCGAACGCCACGGCAGAGGCGCGGACGCCGTCGACCATCTCGTCCGCGAGCCCGGTCGTCTGGCGGGCGATCGCGTCCCGGAGCTCGGGGCTCCGCGCGACGTGTCCCAGGGCCCGCTGCGTCTCGTCGCTCGCGAGCACCGTGTCCGTGAGCTCGAGCGTCCGCGGGCTGGCCAGCGCGGAGGCGACGAGTCGCTCCAGCTCGCCGCTCGCAGCGAGTTCGGCGACGACGCGCTCGAGGACCCGGTGGCGAACGAGCGAGCGTGCGAACTCCTCGGGCAGCGGACCCGCCAGCGCGCTGTCGACCAGACGGGCGACCTCGGGGGCCGAGAGGACCTCGTCGGCAGCCGCCTCGAGCCTTCCTCGCCACGCTTGCGCGGCCGCCCGGGCCGGGAAGAAGGCTGCGCGCCCGGCGGCGTCGGCCAGCCCGGAACGCTGCTGCTCGTCTTCCCGCGCCATCGCGAGCAGTATGGCTTGCGTCAGCCCGCTGGGGGTTGTCGGCTCAGCAGCGGTTGTGGATCACGATCGTCTGCTTGGGTACGGTGGGCGCAGTGGCCGAGCTGGTCGAGACCCACGACCTCACGACGTCTGCACAGGACGGCTGGACGGTGGACTATCGGATTCGGCGCGACGACGGCGAGGAGCTCCACGCTGAGGTCCGCTGCTGGAAAAAGGCGCACGCAGCCGCCGAACGGGCAGCAAACGCCGACGCTCTCGCCGCGATCGAGGATCGGGGCACCGGCGCTGCGCTCGAGTACGCGGAGGTGGTGGACTCGCCGGCGACGCGTGGCGCGGTGCTGATCTCGCTCTGGTTCGATCCGGCCGACGAGGGCAATCTGCGCCGCCGAGTCAGCTACGAGAGCGCTGCACCACTCTCCTAGTCAGGTATCAGTCCGGTGTCATCCGTTGTTGGGCTCCTGCTGCGCGGAGTAGAGTCGCCGGGTTCCCTCGAACGCAGAAAGGAGGTCGAGACTCCCTCGTAAAGCGCTGAAAGGAGGCATCATGGATGTTGGATCGACAGCGGGGACCGTCGTTCTCGTTCACGGCGGTTTCGTGGACGGCTCCGGCTGGCAGGGCGTCTACCGCGAGCTGACGAAGGACGGCTACAGAGTCAGCGTCGTCCAGAATCCGACGATTTCGCTCGAAGGCGACGTCGCCGCAACCAAGCGCGTCATCGCTGCGCAGAGCGAGCCCGTCATTCTCGTTGGCCACTCCTACGGCGGAGCGGTGATCACCGAGGCGGGCACCGATTCCAATGTGAAGGCGCTCGTCTACATCGCGGGTTTCGCGCCCGACGCGGCCGAGTCGGTGAACACCCTCATCGCCGACCTGCCGCCCGAAACCGGGCCGCCGATTCTGCCGCCGCAAGACGGCTTTCTGCTGCTCGACCGGGCCAGGTTTCACGAGTCGTTCGCGGCAGACGTCGACGCCGAACTGGCCGGGTTCATGGCCGACTCGCAGAATCCCCTGGGGCCTCGACGCCGCGGGCGGCACGATCAGCGAGCCCGCCTGGCGGAGCAAGCCAAGCTGGTATCTCCTCACAGCCGATGACCGAATGATTCCGCCATCGCTACAGCGCGAGATGTCCGAGCGCGCAGGTGCGACGGTTGTCGAGACTCCGGGCAGCCATTCGATCTACGTGTCACAGCCGGCCGTTGTGGCTGCCCTGATCGAAAGGGCTGCGTCCGAGGTGCGATCACCGGCGATCGCCTAGGTCCGAGCAAACCAGCGGCCCGCCGCCGTGAGCTCACGACGGCGGGCCGGCTCTAGGTCTGGGCGGCTTTCGCTTGTCGCTCGGCTTCGATCTTCAACTGCCGAAGGCCCGAGTCGGTCGACTTTTGCAGCGATTTCGTCAGTGAGCGACGGAGCAGCCGGACGAGCAAGCCGTCCCACGACTCCGCCGATCTGACCGTCGTCGTACCGTCCCGCTGCTCGAATTCATAGACGTGGATCGCCTTGATGCCGAACGTCACCCCGGTCCACTCGATGCGGTGCGGGGGCTCGACACTCTGAAGCGTCGATGTGATCCTCCAAGGCCCCGCCTTCCAGCGGAAGTGCGATCCCGGAGCCAGCGGACCGTCGAGCGTGGCGGACTTCACGTCAGGGACCCAGCTCGGCCAGTTGGCGATGTCCGTGAGGACGCGCCAGGCGATCTCTGGTGTCGCCGTGACCTCGATCTCCCCTCGCGCCACGGCTGGAGCTGCAGCGTTGATCTCCATCGCCGACACTGTACGACCAACTCAACCGCTCCTGTCCCCAGGCTGGGTTCGAGGGCTGGATACGCTGAGCCTCGTGGAAGAAGAGGTCATCCCGGTTTTGTTCACCGAGGACGCAGCTCGTGCGGTTGCCTGGTACGAGCGCCTGGGTTTCCGCAAGGAGTGGGAGCACCAGTTCGAGCCCGGTTTCCCGCGGTTCGTCTCGGTCGCGCGTGGACGCGTCCGGCTCTACCTCTCCGAGCACAAGGGTGATGCTCGACCGAACACGCTGATCCATCTGAACCTCAAGGACATCGACGCGGTCTCGGCCGAATTCGGGATTCCCGTGGACGAGGAAGGCCTTGCAGGGCGACAGTGCGACCTGGAGGACTTGGACGGCAACCGACTCCGAGTGGCCACTCCACGCTCTTAACTCGACTTCGCCGCTGCCTCGACCATCCTCTTCAGCGTCGCTGCTGTGTCAGCGAGCGGCTTCCAGGCGTGCAACGAGTAGAGGAAGCGTTCGTCGCCCTCGGCCCATTCGAAAACGAGATGATCACCGAGCTGGCCGCCATGAAGGAAGGGTGGAGCGAGGAACAGCACACCTTCACGGGCACCCCACCTCACGCGCCCGAAACTGAGCGCCTCCCGCCGTTCATCGACAAGCACGTGATCGGCCAAAGCCACGGCCTCGTCGGTGGAGTCCGGGTGCTCGAACGGGTCGATCCTCTCGACGTCGCCAACGCCAACGGTGATGTGCGCGCCACGAGGCGGCGCGTGGCCGGGAAGACCACGCTCCAAGTCGAAGAGCGCAAATGGTCCGCCGTCGGAAAGGTGCGAGAGGTACGGAGCGCGGACGCGCGGGACGAGCACTGGACAGATGTTGCGGAGCCGCGCCGATCGCCGACAGTGGGACACCTTTTCCAGCGTAAGCGGAACGAGGCGCGCGGCGGTCCCGGTCTTCACCGCGCGTACAGGCTCCGCCTGCGCCTTCAGCGCCGTAGAGGGTGCAGTGTTCGGCGACCGCTCTGTAGTGGTTTCGCCCGAGCAAGCCGCGACGGCCAGCACGGCTACCGCGGCAACGAGCGTGTGCCTCACCATCGCGCAGACAGTACGCACGGCGGCGCCGGGCAAGTCCGCGAGCCTGTCTCTACCGGCCGCGCGCGTTCTGCCGCATAGGCTTCGGCCTCTGTCGCGCGACAAGCCCTCTGTCAGCTGGGCGCTTCCCGCCGGCAGCTTGGACCGCTGGCCCGAGGACTACGAGCAGGGCCGGCCGGGCTGGCCGCCGGGAGTCCTCGACGTTCCGGGCCTGCCACCGCCGTCGACAGTGCTCGAGCTCGGCGCGGGCACGGGCAAGCTCACCCGTCTGCTCGTAACCTCGTTCGACCGTGTGATCGCTGTGGAGCCCGCTGCCGGAATGCGCCGCCTGCTCGTGCAGCTGTGCCCCGAAGCCGAGGTGCTTGCCGCGAGCGCTGAGCAGATCCCGCTCGCCGACGCCTCGATCGATGCCGTGTTCGCCGCCGAGGCCTTCCATTGGTTCCACGCCGGCGCGGGGCTCGCCGAGATCGCCCGCGTGCTGCGTCCGCAGGGCGCGCTCGTCGTGATGTGGAACCTCCCAGCTGGGCCGACGAAGCCCTCGATTGCCGCAGTGGAGCGGCTCCTGAGCGAGCGTGGCCCAGACAGGAACGACTGCGGAGTCGACCCGCTCGACCTCAACACGACGCGCTACGCGTCGGGCGAGTGGCGCCGCGCCCTGGCGGAGTCGCCGTTCGAGGAGCTGCACGAGAGGCGGTTGTCGAATCCCCAGACCCTCGACCAGGACGGAGTGCTGGCGTTCTTCGCGTCGATGGGCTGGATCGCCGACCTTCCCGACGAGGAACGGCTGCCGCTGCTCGACGAGGTCAAGTCGCTGCTCGCGCCCGGCCGTTACCGGCGGGTGTGGGAGACGCACGTCTACCGGACGCGAACTCACCAAGAACACGTAGGGCAGGCCCCGACTATCCGCGGTTGTGGTTCACGACCTCGATGTTGTGGCCGTCGGGATCGAGGACGAACGCGCCGTAGTAGCCCTCGTGGTAGACGGGGCGCTCACCGGGCGCGCCGTTGTCGCGGTAGCCGGCTTCGACCGCCTCGCGGTGGAATTCGTCCACGGTCTGGTTCTCGCTCGCCGGGAAGGCGATGTGGACGTGCTCGGTCGGCTCGCCGGTCACGAAGGAGAACGAGCCGGCGTCGCCGACGAACTGGATGCGGTCCGGCGTGTCGCGCTTCAGTCGGAGGCCCGCGAACGGGGCGATCGTCTCGTAGAAGCGCTTCGCGGCGGCCACGTCCGCGGTGCGCAACCAGAGGTGATCGATGCCCCCGCCCCGCATCGCGTCGTGATGGACGGCTTCGACGCTGTTGCCATCGGGATCGAGCAGGAATGAGCCGTAGTAGTCGTCGCGGTATTGCGGCCGCGGGCCCGGCTCGCCGTCGTCGCGGTAGCCCGCCTCCGTGCCGACACGCCAGAACTCGTCGACCTGCGCCCGTGACGGTGCGACGAACGCGATGTGCAGACGCCTCGTCAACAGCCCTTCGTACGCGCCCTGCACGAGCGAGAAGTCGTTCCACTCGGCGTAGTGCTCGTCCGCGTACGTCCGCCCGATGCCGAGGCTGGCGAGCACGGTCTCGTAGAAGCGCTCCGACGCGGGACGGTCGGTGACCCGGATGTCGACGTGGTCGAACACGCACGGCGATTCTGGCTGCTCGTAGCGAAGCGCGGCGATCGGATCGAGTCGCAAGAGGCCCTAGGCGGCGTCAGGCGGCGGTCAGGCGGCGGTCAGGCGGCGACCCGGGGCGGCGTCCGCGAGGTGCGTGGCCGCCGCGGCGCGGTCGAGCGGCCGGGCGAAGTGGTAGCCCTGGCCGAGGCCGCAGCCGAGGCGGTGCAGGGTTGCCGCCTGGTCGGCGGTCTCGATGCCCTCGACGACGACGGTCAGGTCGAGCGCGCGCGCGAGGCCGAGGATCGCCTCGAGGAAGCGTCGAGTCGGACGTCTCGGTTCCGAGGTCGTCCACGAACGGCTTCGCGATCTTGAGGATGTCGATCGGGAACTGGCGCAGGTGGCTGAGCGACGAGTAGCCGGTGCCGAAGTCGTCGAGCGCGAGGCGCACGCCGAGCCGGCGGAGCACGTGGAGGGTCTCGACAGTCGGCTCGCTGGTCGCGCATGGCGCCGCTCTCGGTGATCTCGAGCGTGAGCGAGCTGCGGCTCGATCCTCGTCCTGGCCAGGATCGCCTCGACCTCGTCGGCCACCTTCGGGTTCTGCAGCTCGCTCGGCGAGAGGTTGACCGTGACCGCCAGGTGCGCGTGCGCCGCGGACGTCCTCTGCCAGAGGGCGATGTCCTCGCAGGCCTGGCGCAGAACCGTGCGGCCGATCGGCACCATCAGGCCGGTCTCCTCGGCGATCGGGATGAAGCTGCTCGGCGGAACGAGCCCCCGCTCGCGGATGCTGCCAGCGGGCGAGCGCCTCGAGCGCCACGGTCTCGCCCGGTCTCGAGCGACACGATCGGCTGGTAGTGGACGGTGATCTCGGAGCGCTCGACGGCGCGCTCGACGGAGGCGATCAGCTCCTGGCGCCGGCGCACGCGCGCGTGCATCTCGGGCTCGTAGACGGCGTAGCCGCGCTTGCCGTTGTCCTTGGCGCTGTACATCGCCACGTCCGCGTTGCGCGAGCAGCTCGTCGGCCGTGCCCGGAGCCGTAGTGCCCGGCGATGCCGATGCTGGCGTGGATCGACATCTCGTGGCCGTGGAGGACGAACGGCGCGCGCAGCGCCTCGACGAGCCGTTCGGCCGCCTTCTCGGCGTCGTCGATGCCCGGTCTGGTCGAGCAGCACGGCGAACTCGTCGCCGCCGAGCCGCGCCACCGTGTCGCCCGGCCGCACCGAGGAGCGGAGCCGCTCGGCGACCGCGACGAGCAGGCCGTCGCCGGCGCCGTGGCCGAGGCTGTCGTTGATCGTCTTGAAGTCGTCGAGGTCGAGGAACAGCACGGATGGCGCTTCGGCCGGGCGCGGCCGAGTGGTGATCGCCTGGCGCACCTGCTCGGCGAACAGCAGCCGGTTCGGCAGGCCGGTCAGCGCGTCGTGGTAGGCCTGGTAGCGCAGCTGCTCCTTGACCCGGTCGTTCTCGAGCAGGACGCCCGCGTGGCTGGCGAACGTCTCGAAGAGCTTGCGATCGTCGGCGTTGAAGGTCGACACCTCACCGGCCCGCTGCCCGACGAGCAGTACGCCGACGACGCGATCCTCGGCACGCAGCACGGTCAGCATCGCGTCGGGGAGGCCGCGCTCCCGGAGGTAGTCGTCGAGCTCGTGGCGCTCCCGGCCGCGGGCCAGCAGGATCGCGTCCGGCTCGGCCGAGGCGATCCGCGCGGCGACCGTCTCGAGCGCGCTGAGGTCGGTTCCTTCGAGCAGACGCTCGTCGGTGGGGCTGATCGTGCTGCGCACCGCGGGCTCGCGCTTGCGTGGAGGGCAGGAAGACGATCTCGGCGAACTCGGCGGCGAGCATCGCGCGCGCGGCCTTGAGCAGCTCGCGCACCGCCGATGGGAACTCGGGCGCGCTCTGCATCGCACGCATCGACTGGTAGAGGAACTCGACGTGCGCGTGCCTTCGTCGCTGCCCCGCGTACGCGCGCAGCGCGAGCGCGCAGCCCAGGGCTGGGACGAGCAGGAGCGTGACGGCCCAGGCGTCCCGCTGCACCAGCTCCGCGGCCGCCACCGCGAGGCTCGCGGTCGCGAGCGCGCCGATGAGCGCGATTGCCAGCATCCTCGGGAGCTCGCGGAGCGTCTTCGTTCCCTCGGAGAGCGCGATTGCCACGCCGACGAGGCTGACCCCGGTGACGCAGGCGGCGCCGGCGGCGGCGAGCGCCGCCAGCCACGAGACAGGCCCGCTCGCGCCGGCGATCTCGACGAGCGGCCGGAAGATCAGCAGGGCCACGCACGAGCTGAGCGAGAACTGGGCGAGGTTGAACGCAACCTTGAGCGGGCGCTGGCGGCGGAAGGCCAGGAGCGCCAGAGAAGCGCCCGCTAGCTGAGCGGTGAGCAGGCCCAACGGCGAGGCGAAGAAGAGGCCGAAGACGAGCCCGGCCTCGCTGAGCGAGAGGCTGTGCGCCTCGCTGCGGAAGTGCAGGTGCACCACGCGCGCCTCCGCGACGAGGAACACCAGCACGAGCGCCCACCAGGGAACGCCGACGGGGCTGGGTGCTGGGAGCCCGGCGAGGGCGAACGCGAAGATGGCGGCGGCGACGCCCGCCACGAGGACGCCCAACGCGCCGACGCGGATGGGGCCGTCCGTTCGCGCGCTCAGGCCGCGCAGCGCCGACACTGGGCTCTCAGCCCCAGGCGGCCGAGGACCAGGAACTGCCGCTCCACGAGCTACCGCTCCAGGAGCTGCCAGACCAGGAGCTGCCGCTCCAGGAGCTGCCCGACCACGAGCTGCCGGACCAGGAGCTCCCACTCCACGAGCTGCCCGACCACGAGCTACCCGACCACGAGCTACCGCTCCAGGAACTGCCGCTCCAGGAGCTCCCCGACCACGAGCTGCCGTTCCAGATGCCGCCCGACCAGGAGCTGCCGGCGGCCTCGGCCGCGGCATGGGCTCGAGAGTCGAACCGCCGGCCGAAGATGTCCCGTTCGCCGGTGAGGACGACGCCGTCGCGCGTCAGGTGGTCGAGCCCGCGGGCGCGCTCGAGCGAGCCGCCGCCGCGCGCGTTCGGGAACCGCTGCGTCTCCGAGAATGGCGGCGTCTTGCGCAGCATCGGCGCGAGCCGGAGCTGGCCCTCGCCCTGCGCCTCCTCGTCGAAGCCGCGCAGCTCGTCCGTGTTCTCCTCGAGGAACCGCTTGACGCCGTCGGGCGACAGGCTCGGGTACTTCTGGAGCACGAGCGCGACCGCGCCCGATGTGATCGCGGCGGCCTGGGAGGTCCCCGAACCGCGGAAGTAGAGGTCGCCGAGGCGCGCCTCCGGATGGTGCGCGTCGAGCCACGAATTGGGCACGCGGAGGCCCTGGATGTGCGCGCCGGGAGCCACGAAATCGGGGGCGCGGCAGCCGTTGCAGGCGGTCGCGGAGAACGAGCCGACCTCGTCGTCGTTCGTCTTCAGCGTGCCCATCGAGTCCGTGGCGCCGACCGCGACGACGAAGGGGTCGTAGGCCGGATCGGCGAGGCCGCGCGCGTGGTTCGCGCGCTGGTAGCTCTCCGTGCCGGCGGCCGCCACGACGACGATGCCCTGCTTCCAGGCCTGCTCGGCCGCGTAGGCGAGCGGGTCGACGAGGTAGGGCTGGTGGGAGTTGGTGCCGTACGACAGGTTCAGCACACGGATGTTCAGACCGGGGTCGTGCGCATGCTGGACGACCCAGTCGATTGCCGCGATCACCTGCGAGACGTCGGCGCCGCCGTCGGCCGTCGCGACCTTGAGGCTGATGATGCGCGCGTCCGGAGCCATGCCGCGGTAGGCGTCGTCACGGGCGGCGATCAGCCCGGCGACGAAGGTGCCGTGTCCGAAGGTGTCGAGCCGCGTGAGGTGGGGAGCCTGGGACTCGAGCGAGAGGTCCGGGCCGTGGACGACCTTGCTCGGCCCCTGGAGACCACGAACGGGCGCAACCCCCGAGTCGATCATGGCAACGTCGACCCCCTTGCCGGTGTAGCCGGCCTTCCACCACTCCTGCGCGCCCGTGTAGAGCGTCGTTGACAGCATCGAGTTGCTGTCGGCTACCGGGTCGTAGCCCGCCGCGCGGGCGCCCCAGCTGCCGCCCGCGGCAACCGCCGCGAGGCAGGCGAGAGCCGCAGTCGCCACCAAGAGGCGCCACGAGAACCCGTTCCGCATTCGTCTCCTCCCGCGCCGGAGCGCGCCGCAGTTGCCGTCAGTCCAACTGCGCGAACCTTGCGCCGGTTCGGCGCGAAACGAATCCCCTTAAGTGGTGATCCGTCGCCTAGACGGCAGCGCAGGCGTCGTCGCCGTCGGCGACGTCGGGGAGTTTGCCGAGGGTCTCGACGAGCTGTTCGATCTCGTCGCACGACAAGTGCTCTTCGAGCAGGGCCCGGATCGCGGCGCGGTGGCCGCACGACGCCGCTGCGAGTGTCTCCCGGCCGGCAGCAGTCAGCTGCGCATACGTAATGCGGAGGTCGGACGCGCACTCGGCCCGCTCGACGAGACCCGCGCGCTCGAGACCCTCGAGCAGCCGGGTGACGCCGGACGGCGTCAGCAGCAGCCGGCGCGCTAGGTCGACGCGCTTCATCCGCTGGTCCTCGGCGGCGGAGAGCAGCAAGAGCGCCTCGTAGTCGTTGATCGTCAGCCCGTGGGCCGCCTGGAGCTCCGCGCTCAGCAGGCGCGTTGTGACGACCTGCGCACGCACGATGCGCGCGAACGCCCGCACGGACGGGGCGCTTTCGGTGACGGGACCCGAGGGAGCTAGTGTTTGATCAGACAATACTTGACACCTCAAACGTTATTGGATAAGGTAGTTGCGTACTCAACAATCATACACGACAACAGGAAGGACGCAAGACATGAGCACGACCGAAAGCCCAGTACTCAGCGGCGTCTGGCAGCTCGATCCGGTGCACTCGACCGTGGGTTTCGAGATCGCCTACATGGCCGGGACTTTCCGGGGCACGTTCCGCGAGCTCGCGGCCGAGCTGAGCGTCGACGGCGAGCAGGCGCGCCTGGAGGGCAGCGCCAACGTCGCGAGCGTCGACGTCAAGGACGAGAACCTGGCCGCGCATCTGCAGTCGCCCGAGTTCTTCGACGTCGAGCGGAACCCGGAGCTCCGCTTCAGCGCCGAGGGCATCGACCTCGCCCGTGCGGAAATCGCCGCGCGCGGCGAGCTCACGATCAAGGGCATCACGCAGCCCGTCGACGTGACGGGTACCGTCAGCGGCCCGATGGCGGACGCGTACGGGAGCGACCGGATCGGCCTGCAGCTCACGGCCACCGTCGACCGCACCCGGTTCGACATCAACTGGAACAACCCGCTCCCGAACGGCGAGCCGGCCCTCGCGGACGAGGTCCGCATCGTCGCCGAGCTCCAGTTCGTCAAGGGGTAGCACGATGAAGATCCTCGCCATCTCCGGCAGCCTTCGGGCCGACTCGCACAACACCAAGCTGCTGCGTGCAGCGGCTGAGCTCGTGCCAGACGGCGTCGAGTTCGAGGTGTGGGACGGCCTGAAGGCGGTGCCGCCGTTTGACGAGGACGACGAAGTCGGCGGGGTGCCGGCGGCCGTCGCGAAGCTCTACGACGCGATCGCCGGCGCCGACGCCATCCTCTTCGCAACCCCCGAGTACAACTCGTCGATCCCGGGGCAGCTGAAGAACGCGATCGACTGGGCCTCGCGCCCGGTCGCGACCGCGCCCCTCCGCAACAAGACCGTGGCCGTGATCGGTGCCAGCACCGGCATGTTCGGGGCCGTCTGGGCACAGGCCGAGCTGCTGAAGGTGCTCGCCAGCGCAGGCGCCCGGCCGCTCGCCGGCGAGGTCCCGGTGCCGCTGGCTCACACGAAGTTCGACGATGACGGGCGCCTCGCCGACGACGAGGTGCTCGAGCGCCTCCGCGAGATCGTCGGGGCACTGGTCGCCGCAGCGGCGCCCGCGCCCGTCTCCGCCTGACGGCCGCGTTAGGCTCGGTGCGTGCGCATCGAGTCGTCGGTCACCGCGATCACGTGGCTGCCCTTTGCCGCGCTCGATGCGCTGCCGAACATGCCGCTCGGCTTCGCGGTCGCACATTACGACGAGCCGCCGGGCGAGCTGCTCGGCGACGTCGACAAGATGCGCGAGGCCGACGCTTTCCGGGAAGCGAACCAGCTGTGCGCGTGGATCGACGAGGAGGATGGCGAGGTCGTCGCGCACGGCCGTGAGGGCCGTGGGGTCATGCCCGGAGTCGGTCTCGGGCTCGGCGTCGACCAGGTCGCGTTTCCGGCCGTCGAGTTCCCCGTCCTCCGGCCCGACCCCGAGGTGGGGGAGGGCTGGGTGCGCTTCTCGCAGACGGTCGGCGGCCGGATCGGGCTGCCCGCGCCGCGGGCGCTGCGCGGAAAGCCGTACTTCCACATCGGCTCGGCGCTCGCGTGGACGACGGTGGAGCTGGTGATCCGCGCCGACGGCGAGGTGGACGGACGGCTCGTGGCCTCCAGCCCGTTTCCCCGCCACGCCGTCTATGACGCCGACGGCGTGCTCGTCGCAGGGGCCGGCCTCAGCGACTTCGACGGCTGGTACCAGGAGGCGTTCGGCCAGCCCACGCCGTGGGACACCGAAGACGCTCCGGACCTCGCCGGCGCGATCGAGTCCCAGCTGGAGGAGGAGCTGACGCGCGTCGCGATCGGCAGCGGTGCGCGCTTGCCCAGGCTCAGGCTGCAGAAGCGTGAGACCCTTGTCGAGCAGGGCGAGCTCGGCATGGACATGTTCCTCCTGCTCGACGGCGTGCTCAACGTGGAGGTCGACGGCGAGACGGTGGCCCAGGTCGGCCCCGGCGCGCTGCTCGGGGAGCTCGCCATGCTCGGGGACGGGAGACGGAAGGCAACGCTGCGTGCGGTTCGTCCCTGCCGGGTCGCGGTGCTGCCCGCGGACGAGATCCGCGGCTCCGAGCTCGCCGCACTCGCGCTGAAGCGGCGCGAAGCAGGCTCCTAGGTACCCACGGCCCGGTGACAGTCGGGCGGATAACGTTCGGGCCCTCCAGGAGCCGGCGCGAGTGAGGGGGAGCATGAGCAGACTCGAGAACCGACCGAACACGGCACTTCTCGTGGTCGATGTGCAGAACGGCGTCGTCGAGGGGGCTCACGAGCGCGACGCGGTCGTCGCGAACGTCGGCAGCCTTGTCGAGAAGGCGCGGCGGGAGCAAGTCCCGATTGTCTGGGTCCAGCACTCCGACGAGCAGCTTGCGAGGGGGAGCGACGAGTGGCGGATCGTCCCCGAGCTGACTCCTGACGACGCGGAGCCGCTCGTCGAGAAGAGCTACGGCGACTCCTTCGAGGACACCGCCCTCGAGACGGTGCTGTCCGGCCTCGGAGTCGGGCGTCTCGTCGTGGTCGGCGCACAGACCGATGCGTGCGTTCGCTCGACGCTCCACGGGGCGTTCGCCAGGGGGTATGACGCGACCCTGGTCAGCGACGCCCACACGACGGAGGACCAGACCGCATGGGGGGCGCCGCCGCCGGACCAGGTCATCGGGCACACGAACCTGTACTGGACCTACCAGACGGCGCCGGGGCGGACGGCCGGGACGGTCGAGACCAAGGATGTCGAGTTCGGCGGCACGACCTGAAGCGCAGCGCGCTCGGGGAGGGCCGTCCGCCGATCAGCCGTCTGCAACCGACCTGACCGCGGCGGGTAGCCGGGTCACCCCGGCTACCCGTTCTCGTCTCTCGGCCGCCTAGGCCGCGTCGGCGAGCTCTTCGTCGTCACCCAGCTTGCGGGCGAGACGAGCGAGCGCATCGCGCTCGAGCTGCCGGACCCGCTCGCGCGTGATCCCCAGCTCGCGGCCGATCGCCTCGAGGGGCTGCTGCTGGCCGTCGAAGCCGAAGCGAAGCTCCAGGATCCGACGCTCGCGCTCCGGCAGAGACTGCACAGCCGCCCGGACCTCCTGCCGCCGCAGCGAGTCACCGGCCTCCTCGGCCGGATCCGACGCCCACGGGTCGGCGAACAGATCGCCGAGCTCGCCGTCGCCTTCGCTGCCGACCGCCTGGTTGAGCGAGGCCGAGACCTCGGCGACGTCGAGTGCCTCCTCGACGTGCTGCAGCTCGATGCCGGTTGTCGCCGCCAGCTCCTCGGCCGTGGGCTCCCGCCCGTGCTCGAGCTCGAACTTCCGCCCCTCACGGGTCAGCTTGACGCGCCGCTCGTGCACGTGCGTCGGGACGCGGATCGTCCGCGACTGGTTCGCGACGGCGCGCTGACAGGCCTGGCGGATCCACCAGGTCGCATAGGTCGAGAACTTGAAGCCCTTCCGCCAGTCGAACTTCTCGACCGCGCGGTTGAGGCCGATGATCCCGTCCTGGATCAGGTCGCCGAGCGCGATGCCCTGCCGCTGGTAGCGCTTCGCGATCGAGACGACCAGGCGGAGGTTCGAGTTGATCATCCGGGCCTTCGCAGCGGCGTCGCCGCGCTCGACCCGCTTCGCCAGCTCGACCTCCTCGGCTGCCGTAAGCAGCTCATACCGGCCGATCTCGTTCATGAACATCGTGAGCGAGTCGGTGGACAGGAGCTGAGCGGGCTCGGGCGTCGCAGGCCGGACCTTCTCCTCCTCCTTGGCGATCTCGACACCGCGCTCCTCGAGCTCGGCACGCAGCGCCTCGACCTCCTCGTGATCGAGGTCGTGGTCGAAGGCGAGCGTCTCCAGCGCCTCTTCGGCGACCAGACCGCGCTCTTCGGCGCTGTCGAGAAAACCATTCAGTTCAGGTGTTGCAATCAAATGCTCCTCACTTCCTCATTCGTTCAGGTGCACAGAAAAACGGCCCCGGTTTCCGCTTCCGCGGGGCCGGCTTTCCCTGCACAGAACAAAACGCTCGGGGCGGGAGAAAGATTCCCGCGTTACGTTCGCTGAGACGGCTCTGCCAGACGTTCTCGCAGCATCAGCCGGAGGTCGCGCGTGGTCTGGTCGCGAACGCCGTGCAGCGAGAGGAACGTGCGGGCGCGGCGCTCGGCCGCAGCGAGCTCCTCGCCGCTACGGCCGAGCTCCGTCAGGAGGTCGTGCGGGTCGCCGGTCGGGCCGGTCTCAGCCACCCGACTCGTTCTCGCCGCCGTCGCCCGAGCCGGCGCCTTCGTCGTTGGTCTCGGAGTCGCCGTCCACCACCAGCACGCGGTAGTTCTGGTCGAGGCGGACGTCGACGGTGTTGCCGTCGGCCTTCGTCACCTCGACTTCCCAGGTGGCGCCCTTCTCGTTGTCGCGCTCGACGGCGTTGGCCTTCCCACCGACTTGGGCGAGCGCGGCCGCCTTTGCCTTGTCGGCGGCCGGGCCGGTTGCGTTGCCCTCGTCGTCGCCCGAGCCTGCGATCGCCCACGCGGCGCCGCCGAGCGCGAGTGCCCTGGCCACGGTGACGGCCGCAGCGATCTTGAGCAGGCGTGAGTTCATCAGTGCTCCTTCGCTGTTGGAACGGTCGTGCCCGCCGGACGGTAACGGCCGTAGGTGAAACGTCCATGAGAGCGTGGCGCCATCGCTCTCACGCGGCTCTCATCTTCAGCCGGAAACAATGGAGACATGCGCATCCTGGTCGTCGAGGACGAGCTGAAGCTCGCAGCGCTGCTGCGGCGTGGGTTGACCGAGGAGGCGTACGCGGCGGACATCGCGGGGACCGGCGAGGACGCTCTGTGGATGGCGCGGAGCACGGACTACGACGCGATCGTCCTCGACCTGATGCTGCCGGGGGTCGACGGCATCGAGGTGTGCCGCCGCCTGCGGGCGGACGGGGTGTGGTCGCCCGTCCTGATGCTGACGGCCCGCGACGGGCTCGAGGATCGGATCGGCGGCCTCGACGCCGGCGCCGACGACTACCTGACGAAGCCGTTCGCGTTCGCCGAGCTGCTCGCCCGGCTGCGGGCGCTGGCCCGCCGCGGCACGCCCGAGCGGCCGGCGATCCTGGCCGTCGGCGACCTGCGACTCGACCCGGCGACGAGGAACGTGTGGCGCGGCGAGGCGGAGGTGGAGCTCTCCCCGAAGGAGTTCGCGCTGCTGGAGACGTTCATGCGCCGCCCCGGCCGGGTGCTCTCCCGCTTCGAGCTGCTCGAGCACGCCTGGGACTACGAGTACGAGCATCGGTCGAACGTGATCGACGTCTACGTCCGCTACCTGCGCGAGAAGATCGACCGACCGTTCGGCCGCGAGTCGCTCGAGACGGTGCGTGGCGCCGGCTACCGCCTGCGCACGGACGGCGGCTCGTGAAGCGCCTGACGCTTCGGCTCCGGCTGACGCTCGCGTTTGCCATCGCGATGGCCACGCTGCTGGCGATCACGGGGGCCTTCCTCTACGTGCGTCTGCAGGGCACGCTCGACGAGCAGATCGACCAGAACCTCCAGGCCCGAGCCGACGACGTGGCAGCGCTCGTCCGCCGGACGGGATCCGGGCTCGAGGGCGGCACCAGGCTCGCCGAGGGCGAGGAGGCCTTCGCCCAGGTGGTCGCGCCGGACGGGCGCGTGCTGAGCGTCACGCCTCCCCTCGAACGCACCCCGCTCCTCGCACCCGAGCAGCTCGCGAGCGCCCGAGAGCACAGCGTGATCGTGGAACACGGCCCGCTGCCGGACCTGGACACCGGCCGCGTGCGCCTGCTCGCGGCGCCGGTTCAGGCCGACGACGGACGAGTCGTCGTGGTCGCCGGTTCCTCGCTCGGCGACCGCGACGAGGCGCTCGCCGCGCTGCGCCGGCAACTGCTGATCGGCGGGCCGATCGCCCTCCTGCTGGCCTCGCTGGCCGGCTACCTGCTCGCCGGCGCCGCGCTGCGGCCGGTCGAGTCCATGCGCCGCCGCGCGCAGGAGATCTCGGCCACCGTCGGCGGCCGCCGCCTGCCTGTGCCCGAGGCCGATGACGAGGTGGCGCGCCTCGCGCGCACGCTGAACGACATGCTGGCCCGCATCGAGGCCGGGTTCGAACGGGAGCGGCGGTTCGTCGCGGAGGCGAGCCACGAGCTGCGGACGCCGCTCGCCCTCCTGAAGACCGAGCTCGAGCTCGCGCTCCGCCATCCACGGTCGGCCGAGGAGCTGCGCGCCGCGATCGCTTCCGCAGTCGAGGAGACCGACCGGCTCACCGCTCTGGCCGAGGACCTGCTCGTGCTCGCCCGTTCCGACGAGGGCCAGTTGCGGCTGGTGGCCACTCCGCTCGCCGCGCGGGCCTTGCTCGAGACCGTCGCCGGCCGCTTCGCCGGGAGGGCGGAGGAAGCGGGCGTGTCCGTCGAGGTGGACGCGCCTGCGGAGCTGAGCGCCGTCGGCGACCGGCCTCGGCTCGAGCAGGCGCTCGGCAACCTCGTGGACAACGCGATCCGTTACGGCTCCGGCACCGTCCGGCTGGAGGCGCTGGGGCAGAACGGCGCGATTGCCCTGCGCGTGACCGACGAGGGCGCTGGCTTCCCGCCGGGGTTCATCCCCCGTGCGTTCGAGCGCTTCAGCCGCGCGGACGAGGCTCGCTCGCGGGGCGCAGCCGGACTCGGCCTCGCGATCGTCGACGCGATCCTGCGGGCGCACGGTGGCTCAGCAGCGGCGCGAAACGTCGACGGCGGTGGGGCAGAGGTGACGTTGCTCTTGCCTTGAGGTCGTCGCCGCGGACGGCCTAAGCAGACGGCGAGCCTCATTTCTCTCTCATCCGGCCGCCCTAGCGTGGGTCGGCATGACGACGAAACTCGCACTGATCGCAACCGCAGCCGCTGTTTCGTTCGCGCCCGGCTGCGGGGCTGGGGACTCGAAGGCGCGCTCGCTGCCGCAGGGCAGCGAGACCGTGGAGCTCGCCCCGGACGACTTCTCCGCGCAGATCGACAACCCGTACTTCCCGTTGGCGCCCCGACGTCGGTGGGTCTACCGGGAGACGGAGCCGGATGGCACGCGTAAGCGCGTGGTCGTCACGGTGCTCGACCGGACGAAGCGCATCGCGGGAATCGAGGCTCTCGTCGTCCACGACGTCGTGACCGAGGACGGGGAGCTCCTGGAGGACACCTACGACTGGTACGCGCAGGACCTCGACGGCAACGTCTGGTACATGGGCGAGGCCACGAAGGAGTACGAGCGCGGGAAGTTCGTCACCTCGAAAGGGTCCTGGGAGGCGGCCGTCGACGGAGCTCAGGCCGGCATCGTCATGCCGGCCGAGCCCGAGGTCGGCATGAGCTACCGGCAGGAGTACTTCAAGGGCGAGGCCGAGGACTCGGCCGATGTCCTGAGCCTCGACGAACGCGTGGAGGTCCCTGCGGGCTCCTACGAGGACGTCTTGATGACGAAGGACTACACGCCGCTCGAGCCGGACGTGCTGGAGCACAAGTTCTACGCGAAGGGCGTGGGCCTGGTCCTCACCGTCGACGTCTCCGGCGGCTCGGGCCGTGAGGAGCTCGTCAAGGTCGACTAGGAGCATTTGGCGCAATAGCGACTGTGCCGCCGGGCCGCGCTGCTCGCCCCGAGGCGGCGTCCTCGGTCGCGCCCGTATAGCTGCGCATACGAACGCTCCCTGCGTCCCTTGCCTCGGAACGACCATCGCACCCCGGCGACGAGCGGTATTCCGCCAAACACTCCTAGCTCAACCGGGACGCGAGCGCCTCGACGAGCTGCTCCTGCAGCCACGAGAGGTACGCGTACAGGGCGAGCTCGGGCGTGCGCGGGTCGGACGGGTCGAGGTCGAAGGACATCTCCTCGGTGACGTCGAGCCTCGTCCCGAGCACGAGCCGCAGGTCGTTCAACACCGTCAGCCAGGCTTCCGCCTCGGCGGCCGACAGGCTGTCGCTGTCGGCCGTGCGCTGGACGGTTTCGAGCGCCTGCGTGCGGCCGTTCACCAGCTGGTTGCCGACCAGGCGCCGGTAGTCGTCGTCGGCATCGGCGTCGTCGGTGTGAGCGGGCGGGAACAGGCGGCGCAGGTCGTCGTCGGCCGGGTCTTCCTCGATGCGCACGCGCAGCTCCGCGCACAGCGTCCGCAGCAACTCGCGCTCGTCCTCGCGAAGCCGGAGTAGGATCTCGCCGCCGCGGCCGCGCCTGATCTGCCGTCGAAAGGCCACGGCTAGTCCTGCTGCATCGTCGCCCAGAGCCCGTGGGCATGCAGGCGCGAGACGTCGAGCTCCGACTTCTCCCTGGTTCCGCTGGCGACGACGGCTTTGCCCTCCTCGTGTACCTGCAGCATCAGCCGGGTCGCCTCCGCGAGCCCGTAGCCGAAGAGCTTCTGGAAGACGAGCGTCACGTACGACATCAGGTTGATCGGGTCGTTCCAGACGATCACGATCCACGGCCGGTCGTATTCGGGGTCGTCTTCGCCCTGCGGCTGCTCGACCTCGATCTCGGCGGGCGCGAGCGTGGTGCTCATGGCCTCATTGTGGCGGTCCCTCGCAGGCCGGTTAACCTCTCCGCGATGCAGTCGGGAACCCAGCAGCTCGCCGAGAGCGGCTCGCCGCGTGAGGAGCGCTACGAGGGCGTCCTCCGCTACTACCAGCTCGCGAAGAAGAAGGAGTGGCGGACGCGCGACCTGCCGTGGGGGGACGTACCCCCGGTGCCGGAGGGTCGCGCGGCCCTGTCACCCGAGCGGAAGGCGCGGCGCCGCGACCTCTGGCGCTCGGTGATCACGCAGCAGCTCCAGGCCGACCAGTTCGCCGTCGAGATGGCGTCGCAGCTGCTCTCGATCGCGCCCGACCCGGAGGCGAAGCTCTACTACACGACGATGGTGCAGGACGAGGCGCGCCATACCGAAGCCTGGCTCCGGCTCGCCGGCCAGACGGGCGGCACCGCCGAGCACGACCCGCACCTCGACCGCCTGGCGCGGATGTTCCTCGACCTCGACACGCTCGAGGAGAAGGTCTTCCTGATGCAGGTCTTCTTCGAGCGGCTGATCATCCCGCGCTTCCGGCTGATCGCCCGGTCCGCGCCGGGGACGGTGCTGGAAGACCTCTGCAACCGGCTGACCGTCGACGACGGCATCCACCACGGCGCGGGCATGGCCTACGAGAAGATCCTGCTGGAGAACGCCGACAAGAAGACCAAGAAGAGCCTGATCGACGTGGCCAACAAGATGATGCCGATCTTCGTCGAGCACGCCCTCTGGCGGCCCCGCGAGCGGGCGTTCATCGGCACCGCGATGCGCTCGCGCGACCTCGAGAATCTGCGCGAAGACCTGAACCAGGGCATCCGCCTGGCGAAGTCGCTCGGCCTCGACGTGGCAGCGGTGGAGCTGCCCTTCTCCTGATGGCGGTCGACGAGGAGCTGGCCGGCCGCGTCCGCGAGTCGCTCGGCGGTGCCGAAGGCATCGAGGAGAAGCGCATGTTCGGCGGGCTCGCCTTCCTGCTCAAGGGCAACATGGCCGTGGGCGTACACGGGAGCGACCTGATCGTCCGGCTCGCGCCCGAGCAGACCGACGAGGCGCTCGCCGAGGACGACGTGCGGATCTTCGACATGAGCGGCAGGCCGATAAAGGGCTGGATCCTCGTCGGCCCGGGCGCGACCTCGACCGAGGACGGCCTCGGCGGGTGGGTCACCCGGGGCATCGACTTCGCGGAGACGCTGCCGCCGAAATGAGCGCGGCCGCGGCGTTGACGGGTGGCTGCCTCTGCGGCGGCGTTCGCTTCGAGCTGACGGAGCCGCCGGTGGCGGCGTCGTACTGCCACTGCACGCGCTGCCAGCGGCGCACCGGAACCGCGGCCTCTGCGCAGGTGCGCGTCCGGCCAGGGGCGGTGCGGTTCGTCAACGGCGAGGAGCTCGTGAAGTGGTTCGCGCCGCCCGACGGCTTCCACAAGGCCTTCTGCTCGACCTGCGGGTCGGCGCTCTTCAGCCGGCCGCCGAGCGGCGGCGAGCCGACGAGCGTCCGGCTCGGGCTCTTCGACGACGATCCGGGCATCCGTCCGCAGCACCGCCAGTTCGTGGCGTATGCGGCCGCCTGGGAGCCGATTCCCGACGACGACCTCCCTCGTTACCCGGAGGGCAAACCAGCTAGCTGACGTAGCACGAGCCGGCGACCGCCTCGCGCGCGATCTGCGGGGGCACCTCGTGGTCGCCGTCGAACTCGCGGTAGCGCACGTTGTAGCCCGACGCCCGGAGGCGCGGAACGCCGCGACGGCTCGTCCGCCCGATCGGCAGCACCGAGTCGTGCGTCCCGTGCGAGACGAACAACCGCGGCTGCCCCTTCGGCTCGCCGAGCGCGATGAAGCCCGCCGAGAACGCGATCACCGAGCGGAACAGGTCGCCGTTGATCAGCCCGAGCGAGAGCGCGTACGACGCACCGTCGGAGAAACCGGCCACGGCGACGTCCGCGACCTGATACTCGCCGAAGACCTGCTCGAGCAGCCGGTCGATCGCGGCGACGTCCGGCCCGAAGCCGCCGCCCTGCACGATGTCCCAGGTCACACCCTGCGATTTCGGGGCCAGCAGCATCAGCCCCGCACGGTCCGCGTACGGGCGCAGGAGCGCGAGCGCCGCCTCGGGGCTCTCGGTCGCACCGTGCAGCGTGACGACGAGCTGCTTCGGGCCGTCCCCGGGCGGCACGTAGAGCAGAGACTGGCCCAGGCGGTGCAGGCCGGGCTTTGCCGGCTCGGTCGGCGGGCTCTCCGGCGGCCGGGCGGTCAGGCGTCCGCTGGCGGCAGCCGTAGCCCGTGCCTGCGCGCGCTCCTTCTCCGCCGCGGACGTGTCCTCGCCGCCGGAGCCGCACGCGGTGGCGAGCGTGAGCACGAAGACGGCGGCGAGAAGACGAGTCATCGCGCTGTAAGACGACGAGAGCGCGATCTAGGCTGGCCGAGCGGCCAGGTCGGCGAGCAGCTCGTCGAGCTCGGGCGCTCGGCCACGCTGCTCCGCCCAGCGGGCACACACCTCCGCCGCCGCCCGGCCGAGTCCCTCCGGGATTCCGAGCGACGCACAGGTCTCGGCGATCTCCTCCATCTCGGCAGCCCAGCGCCAGGCCTTCGGGCCCGCGCGGACGACGCTCTCGGTGGGAACGCCTTCGGCGGCGAGCGCCTCGCCGACGCCGTAGGCGGAGGCGATCGCATGGGCCTGCGCGGCCAGCAGGACGCCGATCTTGTTCCAGCCGCCGAACGCCATCTTCAGCGCCGACGCTGCTCCGATGCCGCCGGGCAGCGGGAGCGCGACAACGTCCGTGCCCGCGAAGAGCGCGGCGACGCGCTCGACGTCCGCCTCGTCGCCCGAGAGGTAGAGGTCGATCGGGCCGCGAGAGACGATGCTGCCGTCCACGAGCCGCAGGCCCAGCTCGCCTGCGATCCGCTCCACGCGTGCGGGCGCGACCGCGTTCGCCTCGACATAGAGGCCGCCGAAGCCCGCTGCGGCGACGCTCCGCGCCACCGACTCGGCGATGCCCGGCGGGCAGATGCTCATGATCACGTCGCTCTCGGCGACGACCGCCTCGAGCGACTCGACGTCACGCAGTCCGGCCGCCGCGGCGCGCGCGGCGGTCGCCTCGCTGCGGTCCTCACTCGCCCATAGCACCTCTGCCCGCGCGGCTCCCCCGACCGCGGAGCCCATCTCGCCCGGGAAGAGCAGGCCGACCGTCGTCACGCAGCGGATTGTGCGCGCTGGCGAGCGCTCTCGCCGGCGGTCGGCTTGAGGATCAGCGTCTCGGCGGGCGCGTTCTCCAGGATCCACGTGACCTGCTTGGGCGTGAACCCGTGTCCCGCCGCGCTCGGAGCGGGCGCGACGACGCGCTCGAAGTGCTCCACCTCCCAAAGCCGCCGCAGCGCGTGGATCGGCGTCCGGCCGCGCTCGATCCGGGCATCGACGGCAACGCCCGCGCGCAGCGCCGCGTGCTCCACCGCCTCGAGCAGCGGCATCGCGAGCGTGACCTGCCGCGTCAGCGGCGCGTCCGGGGCGAACTTGAACGGGACGACGACGAGGTAGGCCGGCACGAGCACCGCGTCGGTGGCGCGCGCGATCCTGATCGCAGCGTCCAGCACCGTCGGGTCGAGTGCGCCTCCGGTGAAGGGGAGGAGCAGCCGGGGCTGGCGCGACCGTGCGGCTCGCCGCCTCGGGTTGCGCCGCCGTACGACGATCACGCTCGCGGAGAGCGCGATCACCGCAACCGCCGCGATGGCGACGAGCGCTGTCACTGCGCGAGCTGCTCCCGCTGGGCGCGGTCGGCGACGACGCGGATGTCGATGCCCGGCAGCTCGCGGACGAGCCGCGACACGAGCGAGCCGTGCAGGATCTCGCGCCGGCGGCTCTCGTCGGGCGTCCCCACGAGCACATACGTCGTGCCGCGCTCCGCGACCACCTTCTTGACCGCGGTGACGAGGTCGTCTGCCTCCTCTTCGAGGAAGTGCGAGCCGAGCATCGTGCTGAGCCGCCTCAGCGCGGCCAGCTGCGTGGCCTCGTCCTCGGTGAGCGAATAGCCCGGCTTGCGGACCCACAGCGCGTCGAGGTCGGCGCCGAGCCGCTGCGCCGACCGCCAGGCACGGCGCAGGACGCGCTGCGAGCGTGGGTGGGGGACGACCAGCGCAAGCACCCGCTCGGCGACCGCCTGCTGGCTCAGGGGGTCGAGGACGTTGACGCTCCGCCGCGCCTCGACGTCCTCCGCCACCTCCCGGAGAGCGAGCTCGCGCAGCGCGGCCAGGTTCTCTGCCCGGAAGAAGTTGCTGAGCGCGGAATCGACGCGCTCGGCCGCGTAGACCTTGCCGGCTCGAAGACGGTCCTGCAGGGCCTCGGGCGAGAGGTCGACCAGGACGACCTCGTCGGCCTCGTCGAGGATGCGGTCGGGGAAGGTCTCGCGGACACGCACGTTCGTCAGTTCGAAGACAGCGTCGTTCAGGCTCTCGAGGTGCTGCACGTTGACGGTCGACACGACGTCGATGCCCGCGTCGAGGATCTCCTCGATGTCCTCGTAGCGCTTCGCGTTGCGCGAGCCAGGGGCGTTGGTGTGCGCGAGCTCGTCGACGAGCGCCAGTTCCGGCGCCCGACGGATGAGCGCGTCGACGTCCAGCTCGTCGAGCTCCAGCGAGCCGTGCGTCACGCGTCGCCGCGGAACTGTTTCGAGCCCCTCCGCCAGCGCCGCGGTTTCGGGGCGGTTGTGCGGCTCGAGGTAGCCGATCACGACGTCGACGCCTTCGATCGCTGCCTGACGCCCCTCCTGGAGCATGCGGTAGGTCTTGCCGACGCCCGCAGCCGCCCCGAGCAGGATGCGGTAACGGCCTCGCATGACCGGAGGCTATGCCCCGAGGAGGTTGTGCACCACGAGATCGATCAGCTTGATCCCGACGAAGGGCAGGATCACGCCGCCGAGCCCGTAGAGCAGCAGGTTGCGGCGCAGGAGCGCCGTGGCGCCGATCGCCCGGTACTTGACGCCCCGGAGGGCGAGCGGGACGAGGGCCGGGATGATCAGGGCGTTGAAGATGATTGCCGAGATGATCGCGCTCTGCGGCGAGCCCAGCGCCATGACGTTCAGCTGCTCCAGGGGGCCGTCGCCGCCGCCCGTGGCGTAGGTCGCGGCGAAGATCGCCGGCAGGATCGCGAAGTACTTGGCGACGTCGTTGGCGATCGAGAACGTCGTCAGGGCGCCGCGTGTGATCAGCAGCTGCTTGCCGACCTCGACGATCTCGATCAGCTTCGTCGGGTTGGAGTCGAGGTCGACCATGTTGCCGGCCTCCTTCGCGGCGGAGGTGCCCGTGTTCATCGCCACGCCCACGTCCGCCTGCGCCAGCGCGGGTGCGTCGTTCGTGCCGTCGCCGGTCATGGCGACGAGGCGGCCCTTGCCCTGCTCCTCCTTGATCAGCGCCATCTTCGCCTCGGGCGTCGCCTCGGCGAGAAAGTCGTCCACGCCGGACTCGTCGGCGATGACGGCAGCGGTCACGGGGTTGTCGCCGGTGATCATCACGGTGCGGATACCCATGCGGCGCAGCTCGCCAAAGCGCTCGTTCATGCCGCCCTTGACGATGTCCTTCAGATGGACGACGCCGAGCGCGAAGTTGTCGCGCGCGACCACGAGCGGCGTGCCGCCGGAGCGGGCGACCACCTGAACGGCGTCGTCGAGCTCGGCCGGGAAGCGGCCACCGTTCTTCTCGACGAACGCCTTGACTGCATCAGCCGCGCCCTTGCGGATGCTGATCCCGTCGTAATCCACGCCGCTCATGCGCGTGGTTGCAGTGAAGGGGACGAAGGTCGCGTCGAGGTCGTGCAGCTCGCGCTCGCGGATGCCGTAGCGCTTCGCGAGCACCACGATCGAGCGGCCCTCGGGCGTCTCGTCGGCGAGCGAGGCCAGCTGCGCCACCTCGGCCAGCTCTTTCTCCTCGACGCCGGCGAGGGGAATGAGCTCGTCCGCATGACGGTTGCCGAGCGTGATCGTGCCCGTCTTGTCGAGCAAGAGCACGTCGACGTCGCCGGAGGCCTCGACCGCCCGCCCCGACACGGCAAGCACGTTGCGCTGGACGAGCCGGTCCATGCCCGCGATCCCGATCGCCGACAGCAGGCCGCCGATCGTCGTCGGGATGAGCGCCACGAGCAGGGCGATCAGCACGGTCTGGGAGATGTCGGTGCCCGCGTAGATGGCGAACGGCTCCAGCGTGACGACGGCAGCGAGGAAGGTGATCGTCAGCCCGGCGAGGAGGATGTTCAGGGCGATCTCGTTCGGCGTCTTGCGGCGCTCGGCACCCTCCACGAGCGCGATCATCCGGTCGAGGAACGACTGCCCGGGCTCCTGGGTTACGTCGATCACGAGCTCGTCCGAGAGCAGGCGCGTGCCGCCGGTCACCCCCGACCGGTCGCCGCCGGCCTCACGAATGACGGGCGCCGACTCGCCCGTGATCGCGGACTCGTCGACCGAGCCCGCGCCCTCGATGATCTCGCCGTCGGCCGGGATGACCTCGCCGGCGTGGACGACGACGACGTCGCCGCGTCGCAGCTCGGCCGCCGGCAAGTCCTCGAGCGCGCCCCCGTCGGTACGACGGTGCGCAACCGTGGTCGTCCTGGTCGCGCGGAGCGCGTTCGCCTGCGCCTTGCCCCGGCCCTCGGCGATCGCCTCGGCGAAGTTGGCGAACAGCACTGTCAGCCACAGCCACAGGGCGACGACTCCGGTGAACCAGAGCGGCTCGGCGTCGTTGGAGCCGACGAGGTCGCGGAAGAAGATCGCGGTCGTGATCACGCTGCCGAGCTCGACGACGAAGATCACGGGGTTGCGTACGAGCGTGCGCGGGTCGAGCTTGCGGAACGAGTCCCAAGCAGCCTGCGCCATGATTTCCGGCGAGAAGACGCTCTGCGTCTGCTTGGTCACTGGCCCGTCTCCCTGTCCAGGGCGAGGTTCAGCTCGAGGACGTTCACGCCCGGCTCGCCGAGGATCCCCAGCGAGCGGCCGTCGGTGTTGTCGTCCACGAGCTGGGCCACGCGCTCGACTGACAGGTTCCGCTCCTTCGCCACGCGGGGCGTCTGCAGGTCCGCATTGGCGGGGGAGATGTGCGGGTCGATGCCCGAGCCCGAGGTCGTCACCGCGTCGACCGGGATGTCGCCGATCGCGAGGTCGGGTGTGTAGGGGCGCTCGAGCTTCAGGATCGCGTCGGCGCGCTCCTTGACGGCGGCAGCGAGGTCGGGGTTGGTCGGCCCGAGGTTCGAGAACGTCGTGCCGGCGGCGTTGTACGCCGGGTCGGTCCCGGTCGGCCGCGGGTGGAAGTACTCGGGCTTCGTGAACGCCTGTGCCGCCAGGCGCGAGCCGACCACCTTGCCGTCGCGCTCGATCAGGCTCCCGTCCGAGCGGTTCGGGAACACGAGCTGCGCGAAGCCGGTGAAGACGAGCGGGTAGACGATCCCGAGCGCGAGCGTCAGGACGACCACGGCCAGCACGGAGCGGGCGAGCGTGCGCGTCGCCGTCACTGCAGCGCTTCCACGATCGGCCCGAGCGTCAGCGCGGGGAAGAGCATCAGGCCGGCGGTCAGGATGATCACGCCGACGAGCAGGACTGCGAAGGTGCCACCGTCGGTGCGGAACGTCCCTGCCGAGGCCGGAACCGTCTTCTTGGCGGCCAGCGACCCGCCGATCGCGAGCGCCGCGACGAGTGGCGCGAACCGCCCCAGCCACAGGGCCAGCGAGCCGAGCAGCGCCGCGAAGTCGGTGCCGCTGTAGCCGGCGAAGGCGCTGCCGTTGTTGTTCGACTGCGAGTCATACGCGTACAACGCCTCGGAGAAGCCGTGTGCGGCGGGGTTGAACATCGACGCGAGCCCACGGTCCGTCACCACCGCGATCGCGGTGAGGACGAGCACCATCGTCGGCACGAACAGCGCGCCGACCGCGGCGAGCTTGATCTCGCGCGCCTCGATCTTCTTCCCGAGGTACTCGGGGGTGCGTCCGACCATCAGACCGGCCACGAAGACGGCGATCACGACGAAGAAGAACATCCCGTAGAGGCCCGAGCCGACCCCGCCGAAGATCACCTCGCCGGTGAACATGTTCACGATCGGCACGGCGCCTCCGGTCGCGGTCAGGGCGTCGTGGCCGCCGTTGACGGAGCCGTTGGAGGCGTTCGTCGTGGCTACGACCCAGTTGCTCGTGGCCGCGATCCCGTAGCGCGTCTCCTTGTCGGCCATGTTGCCGCCGCTGGAGCCGTCGCCCGCGGTGATGTTCACCCCGGAGTCGCGCAGCACCTGCGAGCCGTGCTGCTCGGCCGGGAGCGCAATCGCCACCCCGATTGCGAACATGGCCAGCATCGCGCCGAAGATCGGCCAGGCCTGGCGGCGCGCACGCACCATGCGGCCGAACATGAACACCTGCGCGGCGGGGATCAGGAGAATCGCCAGCATCTCGAGGAAGTTCGTGAAGCCGTTCGGGTTCTCGAACGGGACGGCGGAGTTGGAGTTGTAGAAGCCGCCGCCGTTCGTGCCCAGTTGCTTGATCGCGACCTGCGTCGCAGCCGGCCCGCGCGCGATCGCCTGCTGTCCGCCCTCGAGCGTCGTCGCGGTGGCGGCGCCGTCGAAGGTCTGGACGACCCCCTGCGAGACGAGCACGACGGCCAGGATCAGCGAGAGCGGGAGGAGGATGTAGACGAGCGAGCGGTAGAAGTCGACCCAGAAGTTCCCGATCGTCGTCGCGGAGCGCCGCGAGAAGCCGCGGATCACCGCAGCCAGCACGGCCATGCCGAGCGCCGCGGAGACGAAGTTCTGCACCGCCAGCCCCGCCATTTGGCTGAGGTACGACATCGTCGTCTCGCCGCCGTAGTACTGCCAGTTCGTGTTGGTGATGAAGCTCGCGGTCGTGTTGATCGCGATATGCGGCAGAACGCTCGGCAGCCCGTCCGGGTTCAGCGGCAGGTGGTTCTGCAAGCGCAGAAGCACGTACAACAGCACGGCGAAGACGCCCATGAAGATCAGCGCAGTGATCGCGTACGGCTTCCAACCCTGCTCGGCGTCGGCGCGCGTGCCGACGAGGCGGTAGAAGCCGCGCTCCGGGGCGGCCAGCCAGCGAGGGAGACGGAGGGTGCCGCTGTAGACCCGCGCCATGTAGATGCCGAGCGGGTACGCGAGCGCAGTCAGGATGACCGTGTAGAGGACGATCTGGGTGATGCCGTTGCCGGTCACAGGCGCTCACCCCGGAACAACGCGTACACGAGGTAGGCGAGCACGAGCAGCGAGACGACGAGCCCGAAGACGTCGGCGGCCGACATCAGACCCGGTCCAGCAGGTGGACGATGGCGAACGCGAATGCGAATGCGCCGACCGCGATCAGGATCCCGAGCAGCTCGACCATCAGCGTGCCTCGAGCGCGCGGAACGCGGTGATCAGCGCAGGGCGGAGCTCGCCGGCGCGCTCGCGCTCGTAGAGGGGGCCGAACCCGTCCGTCAGCAGCTGCTCCACGAGCAGCACGCCCCGGGCGGAAACCGGTCGATCGAGATCGGCGAGGCGATCGCTCAGCCGACGGAGCAGCGGAACCTGCGTCCGCGCGGCCGCAAAGTTCACCGGTGAGGCCGTCAGTGCCCACGGCCCCTCGAGATCGCCTACCAGGCCGTCGAGCGACGCGGCGAGCATGCGCCGATGCCGCTCCGACGTCAGCTCCCGCGCGCGCCACGCGAACTGCGGCGCGAGGCGGGCCCGCCTGAGCTGGAGATCAGCCGTCCTGCGGTCGCGCAGGCGCTGCACACGATCGACGATCCCGGTCACGAAGGCACCGTAGGAGCGGCCGCACCAAGCGGCTCCTAAGCTTCGGGCCGCTCCCCTTAAGAACGCCTCAAGACGGCGAGACCAGGCGGTAACCGGCGCCCGGCTCCGTGAGGATGTAGCGCGGCCTGGCCGGGTCGGACTCCAGCTTCCGCCGCAGGTGGGAGACATGCACGTGCAGGTAGTGGGACTCGGTCGCGTAGGCCGGGCCCCAGACCTCCCGCAGGATCATCCGGTGCGTCAGGAGCTTGCCTTCGTTCGCGGCGAGCAGTTTCAGGAGGTCGAACTCGATCGGCGTCAGCTGCACCGGTTTGCCCGCCATCGACACCGCGTGCCGGTCGAGGTCCACCTCCAGGTCGCCGACACGCAGCACCGGGTCGCCCGACGGGCCTGCCCGGCGCAGAGCGGCGCGCAGCCTCGCCAGCAGCTCGTCCATGCCGAACGGCTTCGTGACATAGTCGTCGGCGCCGGCGTCGAGCGCGGCGACCTTCTCCCGCTCCTCACCGACGGCGGACAGAATCACGATCGGCACCGAGCTCCAGCCGCGAATGTCGCGGGCGACATCGACGCCGGACCCGTCCGGGAGCACCAGGTCGAGGATGATCGCGTCCGGGGGGCGCGCGGCGGCTTCCGCGAGCGCCTCAGCCGCCGTTTCGGCCCGCTCGACGTGGTAGCCGGCCCCGCGCAGCGTCGTCGTCAGGGCGCGCAGGATCTGCGGCTCGTCGTCGACGACGAGGATGCGCGCGCTCACGTCTGCTCGGCGGGCAACGCGAGCGCGAACGACGCCCCCTGCTGCGGCCGCGACTCGGCCCAGACCCGGCCCCCGTTCGCCTCGGCGAAGCCCCGGGCAATGGCGAGGCCGAGGCCCGCGCCGCGCCGGTCGGCTCGCCCGGACACGCGCTGGAAGGGCTCGAAGATGCTCTCGAGCTGGTCGGCGGGGATCCCCGGCCCCCGATCGACCACGCGGACGATCACGTCGCGTCGCGTGTGCGTTCCGTGCACCGACACCGCCTCGTCCGGCCCGGAGAACTTGAGCGCGTTGTCGAGCAGGTTCACGAGGATGCGCTGCGCCTGGATCGGGTCGACCGCGACCGGCGGGAGGTCGGGCGGCAGCTGCACCTCCACACGATCAGCGCGGTCGCCCAGCTCGTCCAGCGCCTGGCCGACCAGTTCGTCGACCGGCCAGAGCTCGGCGGTCGGAGCTGCTGCGCCAGCCTGGAGGCGAGAGAGGTCGAGCAGATTCTCGACGAGCTGTTCGAGCCGCGTCGACTCGACGCGGATCGTGTCGAGCAGGCCCTCGCGGTCTCCCGGTTCGAGCTCGATCGCCGGGCTGTCGAGACCCTCGGCGGCGACGCGGATCGCGGTCAGGGGCGAGCGCAGGTCGTGGCTGACCGAGCGCAGCACCGCCGTCTTGACCGCATCGCTGCGGCGCAGCGCCTCCGCTTCGAGGGCCTCACGGCCCAGGCGCTCCCGGTCGCTCGCCACGGCCAGCAGCGACGCGAGGGCGGGGAGAAAGCGCCGGCGGACCTCGAGGTTCGGCTCCCGGCCCTCGTGCACGTAGAGCGTGCCGACCCGGCGCGTGCCGGCCTGCAGCTCGAGCGGCGACTCGGTCGGCGGCGGATTGCGCTGCGGGCCGAGCTCGATGCGCGCGGACTCGACCCCGAGGACGTCGGCGGCACGCTTGCCGATCGTGTCGAGCTCGCTCTCGAGCTCGCCGCCCTCGAGCAGGGCTGTCGACAGGTCGGCCAGGACAGCCGTCTCACGCTCGCGTTGCTCCGCCTCGCCGGCGCGGCTGCGGGCGCTGGTCGCGAGCTCGCTCACGACGATCGCGATTATCAGGTAGACGGCGAGCGCGAACCAGTTCTGCCGGTCGGCGAGCGAGAACGTGTGCACGGGTTCGAGGAAGAACCAGTTGAACGCGAGCATGCTCGCGATCGCAACGGGGATCGCATACAGGTTCCCCCAGACGATCGCGATGGGCAGAACCGCCACGATGTAGAGCACGCCGAGGCTCAGGACCGGGGCGATCTCGCGGAACAGCGCGATCGCGCCCGTGACCGCGGCGACCGCCAGCACCGACGCCGCGACTCCGGCCGCCCGCCTCCTGTTCACAGGGTCAGTCTCGCGTACCGCGGTGCGCAAGGCGCCGCATGGCGGCCCGCAGGAAGCGGGTGTTGTCGACGTCGACGAGGACGGGCAGCGTCAACGAACGCCGAGCAGCTCGGCCGTCCGCTCGGACTCGGGCGTTCCGGGCTCGAGGCGCTCGAGCGCCTTGCTCCAGCAGAAGCGTGCCGCCTCGTCACCACCGACCCGCTGGTGCACCGAGCCGAGGTTCGCCAGCACCTGACCTTCGTGGTGGCGGTCGCCGACCTCGGCGAGCACCGCGAGCGCCGTGTCGAAGGCGTCGATCGCCTCGGCGTGCCGGCCGGCCTGTGCCAGCGCGATGCCGAGCGAGTTGGCCGCGAGCGCACGACCGCGGGCGTCGCCGGCGTTGTCGAACTCC
Organism: uncultured Actinomycetes bacterium; assembly: GCA_963738205.1. Classification (GTDB taxonomy): domain Bacteria; phylum Actinomycetota; class Thermoleophilia; order Gaiellales; family Gaiellaceae; genus DATFQE01. The sequence continues at coordinate 849,402 of CAVTVQ010000006.1, read as the reverse complement.
GCGACGGCCGCCGCTGCGACCTGTACGGCCTCGTCGACCCGGCCCTGGCGGCGCAGATACGTGCTCTCGCGCGCAAGCGACGGAGCTTGCGTGTCGGCGGGGCGCTCCAGCCGACGCTTGGTCGTCGTCGCGGCGGCAGCTGTCCGGTCGGCGGCGGCTCGCACGGCCGGGACAGCGGTGCTGATGCCCGTGCGCGTCACCCGCTGCGCGTCACGCGACAGCCGGCGCGTGGCGACCACCGTCTGTCCACCTGCGGTGCGGCCGGCGGCCGCGGCTCTCGCGGCCCCGATTCTTCCGGCATGGCCGGCGCTCACCGAGAGCCGCTGGCCGATAGCAGCGGCAGTGCGCGCCGCAGCGCTCATGCTCACACGCGCGCGAGCGAGGCCGACCGACGAGGCGCGCAGTCCGGCATCCGAACGGCGCGCGGTCCACACGCCCGCGCGGCCGGCTGCGCCGCGAAGGTCGTAGCGCGGCAGCCGAGGGCCGAGCGCCACGACGGCCACGACCGCGGCCGCGACGACCGTCAGCACCGCAAGGAGAATGAGGCCGAGCGAGGCCAGGAAGAACGCCCAGACGAGGCCGACGCCGGTCGCGACTGCGGCACGACGGGCGCGAACCTCGGTCGGTTGCTGCTCGTGCGAAGGCGTCTCTTCGATCGCCATACGAACACCCCCCGATGGGACGACGGCGGCTCAAGAAGTTTCGCGGCCGCGCGCGACACTCCTCTCGGAGAGGTTAGCCGCGCCCGGCTGCGGCGTCGCCGGAACGCGCTTCGACGCCGAAGAAGCGCGCGACAGCCGCAGTGCGCGTGTTGACGCCCAGCTTGTCGTAGACGTTCTCCAGGTGCTTCCGCACCGTTGCCGGCGAGAGCCAGAGCAGCTCGGCGATCTGCGGGTTCGTCTTGCCGTGGGCCACCCAGGACAGGACCTCGCGCTCGCGGGCCGTCAGCTGAACCGGGTCGGCTGCGTTCCTTTCGTCGCGCCTCGGCCTTCTGCCAGAGGCGCTCCAAGTGTGGCTTGAGCAGGTCGAGGACGAGGCGATCGCGCTCGCTGAAGTCGCGGCCGCCACCCCTGCGGTCGAAGATGAACGTCCGCGTGTGCCACTGCGGCGACGGCAGCGCCAGTTCGAGCTCGTGCTCGACGCCCACCGGCCGGAACCACTCCGCGTACAGCTGCGTGCGGTGGAGCTCCCGCCGCGTCAGGAAGTCGGACAGCTTGAGCGTCCGGAAGTCGCCCTGCTCATGGGCGCGGCACACCGGATGGCTGTCCAGGATCTTCCACGCCCCCTCGTCGAGCGGTCCGTCATCGGTGTCGCCGGGCCGGAGCGAGAAGAGGAGAACACGACGATGCACGCAGTCGAGCTCGTTGTAGCCGACCCAGTCCGCCTCGACGATCCTGCCGAGCTCGGTCAGAAGCTCGCCGGTGAAGGGCTCGTGACCGTCGAGGCTCTCGGCCTCCCCGACGAAGCGCAGGAGGCGTTCGACATCCCGTCTCGCGAGAGCAGGCACGGCCTCCAAAGATACGACGAATGACGCATGGACTCCAATTCGCCCCCGACGGACGATCGAGTGGCAAACGACGGAAGGGAGTACCGACATGCTCAGGCTTGTCACGGCGGTCGTCGCCGTCGCCGTGCTACTCGTCCCGGCCGCGCAGGCCGACCGACTCAGCGCGAAGCATTCCGGTCCGGCGCAACCGAACGCCGTCACCGAGTGGAACCTGATCGCGACGAATGCCATTTCCGCAGGACGCACGCCCGCCAGCTCCGAGGTTCTCCTCGGGCTCGTCCAAGCCGCCGTCTACGACGCCGTCCTCTCGGCGCGAGGCGACGACGACGCGTTCATGGTCTCGATTCGCAAGTTCGGCCCGACGTCCGTGGACGCCGCGGTCGCTGCCGCAGCTCGCGGAGTGCTGGTAGCCAGGGTTCCGAGCCAGGCCTCGACGGTCGAGACGGCGTACACCGCCTTCCTGACCGGGATCGCCGACGGTCCGCGCAAGACGAACGGCATTCGACTCGGACGTGCGCTCGCGGGCGCATACGTCGCCCTGCGATCGGACGACGGTTTCGACAACGTCGTGCTCTTCGAGCAGCCGCCCGTCGGCCCGGGCGTCTTCGAGCCGCTTGCACCGCCGCCGACCCAGCCGGTCGACGTCAAGCTGAAGCAGGTTCGGCCGCTCACGTTCGACGATCCGGCGCGGTTCCGGCCGGGCGGGCCTGACCCGCTGACGAGCGACTCGTACACCGAGGACTTCAACGAGGTGAAGGCGTACGGCCGGGTCGACAGCCCGGTCCGGTCGGCCGACGAGACCACGATGGTGCGGTTCTGGACCGAGCAGACCATGGTCCAGCTGAGCCGAGCCGTCCGCAATCTCGCTCTGGCGCGCCGGCTCGACGTCGACGACACGGCGCGACTGCTGGCGATGGCGCATGTGGCCGGCGGCGACAGCGCGATCGGGTGCTGGGAGGCGAAGTACTACTTCAACTTCTGGCGGCCCGTACACGCGATCCAGCGAGCGGCGACCGACGGCAATCCCGACACGGCTGCCGAGCCGACCTGGACGCACCTCGTTGCCGGCAACCATCCCGAGTACCCGTCGGGCCACGCCTGCGTGACCGGCGGCGTGACGCACGGGGTGGCCGCGTACTTCGGCACCGACCGCGTGGCGATGGACGTCGACAGCACCGTGACAGGCACGACGCGCCACTTCGACCAGCTCAGGGACATCAGGGCCGAGGTCAAGCTCGCCCGCATCTACGGCGGGCTCCATTTCCGCAAGTCGATGGATGACGGCGAGCAGCTCGGGCGGCGGACCGCCCGTGAGGTCGTCCGCCACTTCGACGACTGAACCACGCAGCAGCGCGGAGGCCGCCTCGGCGGCCTCCGCGCCGCTGGTACGGTCGGGCCGCCGTGTGCTTCGAGCTCGACTCGCTGCCCCCGATTCCGGTGATCGCCGGCGCCGCCGTCTCGCACGACGACCTCGTGCTCGAGTCCGCCGACGGGACCCGCTTCGCGGCCTTCTCGGCCGACCCCCACGAGCCGAGCGGCAGCGGCGTCGTGATCCTCCCCGACGTCCGCGGCCTGTACCGCTTCTACGAGGAGCTGGCCCTCCGCTTCGCCGAGCGGGGCGTGCACGCCGTGGCGATCGACTACTTCGGCCGGACGGCGGGAGTCGGGAAGCGAGGCGACGACTTCGACTACGCGGAGCACGTTGCGCAGACGAACGGGGAGCGGATCCAGGACGACGTCGGCGCGGCGGTCGCCCATCTGCGCGGATCCAGCAACGCGATCTTCACCGTCGGTTTCTGCTTCGGCGGGCGCCATTCGTGGCTCGCCGCCGCAGCTCCTCACGGCCTGGCCGGCGCCGTCGGCTTCTACGGCCGGCCGGGCGTGGGGCGCGACGGATCGCCCGGCCCCACACAGCGCGCCGGGGAGCTGAACGCGCCGATTCTCGGGTTGATGGGCGGGGCAGACGAGGGAATCACCCGTGCCGACATCGCCGCGTTCGAGCAGGCGCTCACCGAGGCCGGCGTCGAGCACGAGCTCGTCACGTACGAAGGCGCGCCGCACAGCTTCTTCGACCGGCGGCAGGAGCAGTACGCCGACGCCTCGGAGGACGCGTGGCAGCGCGTGCTCGGCTTCGTCGAACGCTACAGCTAACCGGAACAGCAGCGCTGACCCGGACCTTGGACGTGCGGAGCGCGGGGACTATCGTGAACCCGTCCGAAGACTGGAGCACGAACGGGTGTCACGGCTCGCGAAGCAAGGGGTAAAGGTCGCCCGCCGACGGCAAACCGCGGCCGACCCGCTGCGGCCCTCTCCGGCCACGTCGCTGCTCGACCTTCAGGCGGGAGCCGGCAATCGTGCCGTCGCCACGCTGCTCTCGCCTACCGGGCCGGCGCTGCAGAGGAAGCTCGGGTGGTCCAACGTCGTACAGGACGGCTATGCATGGAACGCGGACGAGCGGCCGACCGGGAGGCTCAAGTCGATTCGACGCATCCCGCTCGAAGGTTTCGGCGAGGGCCTGCCGGACGATCGCGAGATCGCAGCGCTCACGCCGGAGTCGGCCAAGGACCGCGCGATCGTGCTCGTGCCCAAGACGCTCGACGCCGGGAAGCCGATCGAGGTACTCGTCTTTCTCCACGGCTACACCGAGGGCAAGCACCGCCCGTTCGCGGGCTGGCGGACGCTGCCGAAGCTCAAGGACAGGCCAAAGGGGAAGCCGGGCGTCGAGACGCTGCGACAGGGCATCGACGAGAAGGACGTGGCGCCCGTTCGCGACGTCGCCCTCGACGACGCGTCGCAGCAACTCGAGGACAGCGGACTGACGCAGACCGTGATCGTCCTGCCCCAGGGCGGGCTGAAATCGCAGTTCGGGAAGGCGGGCGACTACAACTTCGACTCGCACACGTACACGCACAAGGTCGTGGACCGGCTCCAGGCCGAGCACGTCTGGAAGGACGTCGCCGGCAAGGACGCGGCTGTGGCGCCCACGGTGGGCCGCATATCGATGGCCGGACACAGCGGTGCGGGAGCGACGCTGAGCAACATGGCCAAACAGTCGGTCAAGCCTGGGTCGGCACGGGGCAGCGGGATCCTGATGGACGACCTGGTGCTCTACGACGCGATGAACACGTACGACCAGTTCGCGGCCTTCAGAGACTGGGCGCTCATGCACATGAACAACGCCCTCATTGTCGTGAAGAGCGAGACGTTGGACGACGCCACCAAGCTCAAGTACCTCCGCGGGGCGCAGAAGCTCCGCAGCTACGCCACCGGCGGCGACTACAAGACGATGAACGACGAGCTCAAGCAGTCGCTCGAGGCGTGGTTCGTGAAGAACGCCAAGAAGCTCGGCAAGTTCGAGGCCGCGCTGCGCTCCAACTTCGTCGTCAAGAACGTCAACGCGGGCAGGAAAGACGCACTTCAGCACGAGGAAATGATCCGCGGAGCGAAGGCCGGGAAGGCTCGCGCGGCCGGGACGGGCGGCATCCTCGACGCGCTGAAGGGCCTCCACCGCCCCTAGACCGGCCGTGTCCGAAACGGACTGTACGGTCCTGCGCCGTGCGCCTGATCGTCGCTCGCTGCGAGGTCGTCTACTCCGGCCGGCTCAATGCCGTCCTGCCGGAGTCGACGCGCCTGCTGATGCTCAAGTCGGACGGTTCCGTGCTCGTCCACGCGGACGCGGGCGGGTACAAGCCGTTGAACTGGATGACGCCGCCGACGGTGATCGAAGAGGGCGACGGCACGATCGTGGTCCGCAAGCGTGCGGGCAAGAGCGAAGATCGCCTCGAGATTCGGATCGCGGAGGTCCTCAGCGAGGCCCAGCACGAGATGGGCGAGGCGGCGGCGCTGGAGAAGGACGGCGTCGAACACCATCTGCAGGCCGAGCTCGCCGCGCGGCCGGAGGTCGTCGAGGACGGGCTGACGCTCGACCGGCGCGAGTGGCCGACGGACGTCGGGCCGGTCGACCTGATGTGTCGCGATGCCGACGGCGGTTGGGTCGCCGTCGAGGTCAAACGCGTCGCGACGATCGAGGCGGTCGAGCAGCTCGGCCGCTACCTCGACTGCATCCGCGTCGACGCCGCCCGAGTCGCCTGTCGAGGAATTCTCGTCGGGCAGGTAGTCAAGCCGCAGGCCCGCACCCTCGCGGAGTCCCGCGGCCTGGCGTGCGTCGAGGTCGACCTCGAGGTGCTCCGCGGCGAGCGTGAGCCCGACCTGACGCTCTTCGCCTCCTGACGCGAGATTGTGTTTCGCCGCATAAGCGGCCTACTATCGGCGGGTCAAGATCGCCGAAAGGCGTCAGATGTCGATGGCAGGCCGCCCAGCGCATGAGTCCGACGAAGCACTCGGGGCGCGGGCGGGGGTAGGGGACAAGGAGGCGTTCGGGACGCTCTACGAGCGTCACTACGCCGCGCTCTACGACTTCTCTCTGCGGATGCTGCGCGACCGCGAGGGCGCTGCGGACGTCGTCCAGAACACATTCACGCGCGCGTGGCCCGCGCTGCACAAGGGCGTGCGGCCCGCGAACGTCAGGGCCTGGCTCTTCGGGATCGCGCGCAACCTCTCGCTCGACGAGCTGCGACTGCGCACCCGCGTGACGACGAACGACGGCCTCGGGCTCGGACTCGCGGAGCTCGAGGACGTGGAGGCGTTCGACCCGTCCGAAGTGGTCGAGACGAAGGAGCTCGCCGAGCTCGTCTGGACGTCGGCGGCAGAGCTCAAGCCCGAGGAGTACGCCCTGCTCGACCTGCATGTTCGCCGCGGGCTGAGCGCCGACGAGCTCGCTGACAGCCTCGGGCTGCGCCGAGGCGCCGTCTACACACGCCTGACGCGGCTGCGCGCCGCGCTCGAGCGGGCGGTCGCGACCTCGCTGCTCCTGCGCCACGGGCGTGACCGCTGCGCGGACCTCGACGGGATCGCCACGACCTTCAGGGCGGAGCCGACCAGGGAGGGGCGCCTCCAGGTGCAGCGTCACGTCGAGTCGTGCCCGCGCTGCCAGCAGAGCAAGGGCCTGTACGCCTCGCCGGCCCAGATCCTCGCCGGGCTCGCACTGATGCCTCCGCCCGACCGCCTCGTCGACGCCGCGGCGGTCGTTGCGGGAGCTGCGGCTGCGGGCGCCGGAGCGGTCGCCGCGGCGTCAGGCCACGGCAGCGTGGCCGGTGTAGGCAACGCGCTTGCGCACGCGCCCGTCGTGGTCGGGGTCGCAGCCGGCGGTTTCGCGACCCTCGCAACCATCGTCGCCGTGGGCGTGTTGGTCGCCGGCGGTGACGGGACGACCAGCGCGAAGGCCGAGCGCCCCGCGCCTCAGGTGCAGCAGACGGCGCCTGCGCAGGCAGGGCCGGCTCGACCTCGAACGGTGACGCGAAGGACGGCAGCGGTCCGAACGCGTGCGACGCGACGGGCCACGGGCACCGCTGGGAGCGCCTTTGCCGCGCAGACGTCGCCGGCAGCCGCCTCGACCCCGGCGGCGGATTCGTCGTCGGCGCCGACCGACCCGGCGAGCCGCTCGCCCCGCGACAGCACGCCGCCGCCGCCGCATTCGCCTCCGTCGCCGGCACCACCGTCACCACCGTCACCGCCGGCGCCGGTACCACCGCCGCCGCCCGCGACGTCGACTCCGCCGCCCCCGCCGCCGCCTCCCGCACCGCCGCCGCCTGCTCCCACACCCCCGCCGGTGACGCCGCCTCCTCCTCCACTTCCGCCGCCGACGCAGGACAAGGTCATCATCTGCCTCGACGGCAACACGCTGGTCATCCCGCGCAGCGAGCTCGCCGGCTACCTGAGTCGCGGCGCCGCGCTCGGCAGCTGCCCGATCCTGTAAGACATTCGCCGCTTCTCCGTCTCATACCCGGGGTCGGGAACGACGGGAGAAGGAGAGCACGGTGTCAGGGAACGAGATCGGGAGCCTCGATCGGCTGCGAGCGGTCGGCAGGCACGGGACGCAGACCGTCACGTGCCTGGAATGCGGCACGACCTATCCGAAGCCCGTGAAAGGCAGCACCACGGCCCGGAACCCGGGCTGCCCCAACTGCGGCTACGTCGGGTGGCTCGAGGTCGAGGTGACAGTCCGTGTCGGACGAGGGGCCGACGCCGTCAGGCGGATTCCCGCATGACCTGAGAAACGCGCTCGCGCCGAGGCAAGCGCCTCGGCGACCCCGGCGGGCCCGGGCGCTGAGCGGGGCGGTTCGTTTGCTGGGGGAACGAACGTGCCGTCCCGCACCGCCTGCGCCACTTGCTCGTGCGCGTCCCGAAACGGCATGCCGCCGCGGACGAGCTCCTCGGCCGCGTCGGTGGCCCGCAGGAGCGGATCGGCGCAGGCGGCGACCATGCGTTCTCGGTCGAAGTCGAGGCCGGCGAGGAGAATGCGGAGGGCGGCGAGTCCGCCGCGCGTGTCCCGGCGGGCCGCGAAGACCGGCGCCTTGTCCTCCTGGAGGTCGCGGTCGTAGGCGAGGGGGAGGCCCTTGACGACCGCGAGCAGGCCGGCGAGGCGGCCGAGCGCCGTGCCCGCCTTCCCGCGAACGAGCTCGGCGACGTCGGGGTTCAGCTTCTGCGGCATGAGCGACGAACCGGTCGCGGCCTCCTCCGGGAGCCGCGCGAAGCCGAACTCGCTCGAGACCCACAGGGTCACCTCTTCGCCGATCCGCGAGAGGTGGCCGAACAGGACCGCGCAGGCGTAGAGGTAGTCGAGAGCGAAGTCGCGGTCGGCGACAGCGTCGAGCGAGTTGGCGGCCGTCGGGCCGGGCGGCGGGGGGAGGTCGAGCGTCGAGCCGGCGACCGCGGCCGCGCCGAGCGGTGACGGCAGCGACGCGTCACGAGCGAAGCGGAAGCGCGCCCGGTCGCGGTCGAGCATCTCGACCCAGGCGAGCAGGTGATGGCCGAGCGTCACCGGCTGTGCGCGCTGCAGGTGCGTGTAGCCGGGCACCGGTGTCTCGGCCTCCTCCTCGGCGCGGTCGAGCAGGGTCTGGGCGAGCGTCTCGACGGCCTCGACCGCCTCGGCGCAGGCGTCTGCCACGTACAGGCGGAGCGCCGCGGCGACCTGGTCGTTCCGCGAGCGCCCGGCCTGGAGCTTGCGTCCCACCTCGCCGAGGCTGCGCTCGATCAACGTGTGGACGTCCTCGTCGCCGGGCTCGTACTCGAGCGTCGCGAGCACGTGCTCGGCCTCGGCGAGCTCGTCGTCGTCGAGCAGGCCGGCGGCGTGTAGCCGCGCGGCGTGGACGGCGGTGGCCGCGCAGTCGTAGGGGAGCAGCTCGGCGTCCTCGGCGGCGAGGAACTCGGCCACCTCGGCGGCGACCGCGCCGCCGACGCGTCCGGCCCAGAGCGTCACGTCGTCAGCGCCGCCCGCTCGAGCGCGGCGAGCAGCTCCGTCTCGAGCGAGGCGATGCGGATGAAGCCCTCTGCCGCCTCGTGCGGGAACGTCTCGCCCGTCCCGTAGGACGCGAGATCGTGCGAGTACAGGGCATGCTCGGAGCGCCGCCCGGTGACGACCGCCGAGCCCGCCTGCAGCGACAGGCGGACGTCGCCCGTGACGCGTTCCTGCATCGTCGCGAAGAACGCGTCGTAGGCCTTGCGGACGGGGTGGAACCAGAGGCCGTCGTAGACCAGCTTGGCCCAGCGCGGCTCGAGTTCGCGCTTCGCGTGCAGCTCCCCTTTGGTCAGGACGAGCTCTTCGAGCGAGCGGTGCGCCTCGATCAGCGCGACCGCGGCGGGCGCCTCGTACAGCTCGCGGCTCTTGATCCCGACCGCGCGGTTCTCGATCATGTCGATCCGCCCGATGCCGTACTCGCCGGCTGCCTCGTTGAGTGCGGGGACGAGCTCGTGCAGCTCCAGCTCGGCGCCGTCGACCGCGACCGGCAGGCCCTGCTCGAACGCGATCACGAGGTCGGTGGGCGCCGGTGCGGCGAGCGGCGATGCCGTGAGCACGAAGGCATCCTCCGGCGGCGCCTGCCACGGATCCTCGAGCACACCCGCCTCGATCGCGCGCCCGAACAGGTTGTCGTCGATCGAGTACGGCTTCTCGGCGCTCGCCTCGACCGGAATCCCGCGGGCGAGTGCGAACTCGATCTCCTCGTCCCTCGTCCAGACGCGGTCGCGGAGCGGCGCGATCACGCGCACGCTCGGGTACTTGGCCTTGAACGCGAGCTCGAAGCGCAGCTGGTCGTTGCCCTTGCCCGTACAGCCGTGGACGACCGCCTCCGCGCCGACATCGAGAGCGATGTCCGCGACGGCCTCGGCGATCACCGGCCGCGACAGGGCGGAGACGAGCGGGTAGCGGCCCTCGTAGAGTGCGTTCGCCAGCAGCGCCTTCGCCACCTGGTCGGCCGCGAACGCCTCGGTGCGGTCGAGGACGACGACGTCGTCGGCGCCGGCCAGACGGCCCCGTTCCAGTGCCCGTGTGTGGTCGGCTTCCTGACCCACGTCCACGAGCACCGCCACGACCTCGTCGAAGCCGTAGTCCTCCTTGAGCCATGCGATCGCGCAGCTCGTGTCCAGCCCGCCCGAGTAGGCGAGCACGGCCGTACCGCTCATGTCGCTCCTTCCAGCTGGTGGGACAACGCCGTCGCCAGCTCGGCGCCGCTGACGCCCTCCCTGGCGGCGACGAAGACGGTGTTCTCGCCGGCGATCGTCCCGGCGACGTCTGCGAGCTGCGCGCGGTCGATCGCCTCGGCCAGCGGGCTCGCGAAGCCGGGCGGGGTCGTCACGACGACCAGGCCGTTGGCAGCTGCGACGGCAAGCGCCCAGCGCCGCAGCGCCGTGGTCAGCTCGTTCAGGCGGTCGATGTCCTCGGCGCCGGGTAGGGCGTAGACGAGCCGGCCGTCGCGGTTGCGCACCTTGACCAGGCCGATCTGCGCGATGTCGCGGGAGACGGTCGTCTGGACGACGTCGTAGCCGGCGTCGCGCAGCGCCTCCGCCAGCTCGGCCTGGGTCGAGAGCTGGTGCTCGCGGACGAGCCGCATGATCGCCCCCTGCCGTTCGAAGCGGTCGCTCATTGCAGAACCTCCTCGAGGACCTCCAGGGCGCGGTCGACCTCGGCTGCGCCGACGACGAGCGGCGGGGTCAGCCGCAGGACGCGCTCGCCGGCCGTGCCCACGAGCAGCCCGTGCTCGAGGCACGCCGTCACGACCTCACCGGCCGGCCGGTCGAGCTCGGCGCCCACGAGGAGGCCGACGCCTCGGACTTCCGTCACGCCGGTGATGGAGGCGAGCCCTTCGGCGAGCAGCGTGCCCGTGTCCCGGACCCGGGCCAGCAGGTCGTCATCGAGCGTGTCGCAGACCGCGACCGCCGCGGCCGACGTGACGGGGTTGCCGCCGAAGGTCGAGCCGTGGTCGCCGGGCTCGAACGCGCCGGCGGCATCGTCGGCGACGAGCAGGCACCCGATGGGCAGGCCGTTGGCGAGCCCCTTGGCCAGCGTGACCGCGTCGGGCCGCACGCCGAGGCGCTCGAAGCAGAAGAAGCTGCCGCTGCGACCGACTCCGGTCTGCACCTCGTCGAAGACGAGCAGCGCGCCGAGGTCGTCGGCGACGGCGCGGGCAAACGCGACGAACTCCGGCGTCAACGGCCGGATCCCGCCCTCGCCCTGCACCGGCTCGAGCAGGATGCAGCCCGTCTCGTCGTCTGCGGCCGCCAAGAGCGACGCCTCGTCGTTCGCGCGCGCGAAGCGGACGCCGGGGGTCAGCGGCTCGAACGCCGCCTGCTTGTCGGGCTGGCCGGTTGCGGCGAGCGCGCCGAACGTGCGGCCATGGAAGGAGTTCTCCAGCGCGACGATGCCGGCCCGGCCGGTCGCCTTGCGGGCGTACTTGAGCGCTGCCTCGACGGCCTCGGCGCCCGAGTTGCAGAAGAAGGCCTGTGCGCCGCCGAAGCGCTCAGAGAGCCGCTCGGCGAGCTCCGCCATCGGCGTTGTCCAGTAGAGGTTCGACGTGTGCCAGACCCGCTCGAGCTGCGCCTGGGCGGCGGCGAGCGGCGCCGGGTGGAGGTGGCCGAGCCCGACCACGGCGATCCCGGCGAGGAAGTCGAGGTAGCGGCGGCCGTCGGCGTCGACGAGCCAGGCGCCGTCGCCCGCCACGAAGGTCACGTCCTGGCGGGCGTAGGTCGGGAGGACACGCCCGTGTTGGGCGACGGCGCTCATCCGACCACCGCAGTCTCGCCGATCTCGGCGTGGACGCCGCGGCGCGCGGCGGTCACCGCGGCGCGGAGCTTCGGGACGATGCCGCCGTCGAGGTCGCCGTCGTCGAGCAGACGGTCTGCGTCGACCGCTTCGATCGACGCCACTACGGCCCCACCGAGCAGCAGGCCGGGGACGTCGGTCACGAACAGCAGGCGGTCGGCGGCGAGGCCGATCGCCAGTGCTGCGGCCGCCTCGTCCGCGTTCACGTTGAGCGGCCCCGCGGCGAGGGGCGCGACGACCGGGATCAGGCCCGCGTCGAGCGCTTCCGTCACGGCCGCCGGTGCCGCTGCGATCGGATCGCCGACCAGACCGAGGCTGGGAACCGGCGTCGCCTCGAGGCCGATCTCGTCGCCGAGCAGGCCCACCGCCCGGGTGCCGAGTGCGGTGCAGAGCGAGCCGTTGACCGCGGCGAGCGCCCGCCGGACGAGCATCAGCGTGGCCGGGCTCGTCACCCGGCGTCCGCCCACGAAGCGAATCGGCACATGGAAGCGGCGCATCTCCGCGGAGATCTGCGGCCCGGCGCCGTGGACGACACAGACCTCGGCGCCCGACGACGCCAGCGCGAGGATCGCGTCGGCCGCGTCGGAGGCGACCGCGCCGCCGCACTTGATCACGACGCGGCTCACGATCGGTAGTCCGCGTTGATGGTCACGTACTCGTGCGAGAGGTCGGTCGTGAGGTACGAGGCCCGGCCGGTGCCGAGGCCGAGCTCCAGCTCGATCAGGCAGCGCTCACCGTCGAGCGACGGCTCGCCCGCCTGCGGCGACCCCGCTGCGAACACGGAGACGCCGTTCAGCGCGAGGGTCGTCCGCGCCGGGTCGAGCTGCGCGTAGCCGCCGTTGTACGGCGCCGAGCCCGCCGCCGCGAGGATGCGGCCCCAGTTGGCGTCGCGGCCGTGGAGCGCGGTCTTGACGAGCGGCGACGTCGCGATCCGGCCGGCGATCGCCTTCGCCTCGGCCTGGGTGGCGGCGCCGGCGACCTCGACCTCTGCAGTGTACGTCATGCCTTCGCCGTCGGCCACGATCTGGGCGGCCAGGGAGCGGCAGGCCTCCCGCAGCGCGGCCGCGAACGCCTCGTCGTCGCGCTCAGCGGTCGAGGCGCCGTTCGCGAGCAGGACGACGGTGTCGTTGGTCGAGCACTCGCCGTCGACCGAGATCGCGTTGAAGCTCTCCGCGACGGCCGGCCGCAGGAGCTCGATCGCCTCGCCCGGCTCGAGCGGGTAGTCGGTCGTGAGGACCGCGAGCATCGTCGCCAGGTTGGGATGGATCATCCCCGAGCCCTTGGCCATCCCGCCGACGGTGAAGCCGGGCCGCTGTGCGACCGCCTGCTTGGGCCGGGTGTCGGTGGTCATGATCGCCTCCGCGGCCATCGCGCCGCCTGCGGCGGACAGCGCGGAGGCTGCGGTTGCGAGGCCCGGGAGCACGTTCGCGAGCGGCAGCCGCTCGCCGATGACGCCGGTCGAGAGGACGAGCACCTCTTCGGTGTCGAGGCCGAGAAGTCGCGCGGCCTCCGACGCGGTTGCGCGCGCGTCGAGCTCGCCACGGAGTCCGGTGGCCGCATTGGCGACGCCCGAGTTGATGACGACGGCCTGCGGCTGCGCGTGCTCGAGGTGCTCCTGCGAGATCACGACGGGAGCGGCCTTGACCCGGTTCGCCGTGAACATCGCCGCGCCCGTCGCCGGCGTCGTCGCGCGGACGATCGCCAGGTCCGGCCGCGCCTTGCGGATGCCGCAGTGGACGCCGCCGGCCTCGAAGCCCTGGGGCGTGGTGACGCTCATACCGGCACTCCTCCCAACCGGAGCCCGGCGGTCTCGTCGAGGCCCAGCGCGAGGTTCGCGTTCTGGATCGCCTGTCCGGCGGCGCCCTTGCCCAGGTTGTCGAGCGCGCACACGACCACGAAGTAGCCGGTCGCGCGATCCTCGAACAGCGCCAGCTCGGCGGCATCCGTGCCCTGGACGCGGGCGAGCTCGGGCGCGACGCCCTCAGGGAGCAAGCGGACGGCGGGGGCGCCGTCGTATGCGTCCTCGAGGCGCTCCCGCAGGTCGTCGTGCAGCGCGCGGACGTAACAGGTCACGAGCAGGCCGCGCCGCACCGGCAGCAGGTGGGGCACGAAGCAGACGGGGAAGCCGAGCGCGCCGCCGATCTCGGGCGCGTGCTGGTGCGAGCCGACGCGGTAGGGCGCCACGTTCTCGAGCACGAAGCCGGCGTGCGAGCTTGCCTTGAGCGCACGGCCTGCGCCGGAGACGCCCGACTTCGCATCGACGACGGGCGTCGGATCGATCGCGTCCGCGAGCGGGGCCAGCGCCAGCAGCGCCGCGGTCGCGTAGCAGCCCGGGTTGGCGACCAGCGAGCCCTCGGGTGGCCAGAGCTCAGGCAGCGCGTACGACCAGTCGGACAGCGCCCTCGGACGCGGGTGCTCGAAGCCGTACCAGGCCGGGTAGAGCTCCGGGTCGTGCAGGCGGTGCGCTCCGGAGAGGTCGACGACGGTCGCCCCGGGCGGCGGGTCGAGCGCCGCCGCCTCTTCGTGGCCCAGGCAGGCGAGCACGAGGTCGGCTCCGGCTGCGAGCGCCTCGTCGTTGCCGACGAACGCGGGGAGGTTGCCGTTCAGGCGGACGTCCAGCGCCTGCGCGGGGCGACCCGCGAGCGAGTCCGAGCCGAGCGCGACCAGCTCGAGATCGGGGTGGGCGAGAACGCGATCGAGCGTTTCCTGGCCGGCGTACCCGGCTGCACCCAGAATCGCCACCGAGTGGAGCATCTGCGTATTATGCAGAATAGTGCCTAAGATGCAACGACAGATCGCTCACCTCGTCCTGGAGGACGGCACCGTGTTCACGGGCCGCTCGGTCGGCGCGCCCGGGGTTGCGGCGGGCGAGGCCTGTTTCACGACGGCCATGGCCGGCTACGAGGAGGCGCTCACCGATCCGAGCTACGTGGCGCAGGTGCTCTGCTTCAGCTACCCGCTCGTCGGCAACTACGGCGTCGACCCGGGCCGCGCCGAGTCGGAGCGGATCCAGTGCGAGGGCGTCGTCGTGCGCACCGCGCGGCCGGCATTCGCCGACTGGCTCCGCGCTGAGGGCGTGGTGGCGCTCGAGGACGTGGACACCCGTGCGCTCGTCCTGCGCATCCGCGACGGCGGCGTGCTGCGCTGCGCCCTCGGCGAGGCGAGCGTCGACGAGCTGCACGCTCGCGCGTTGGCCGAGCCGCCGATCGACGGGCGCAGGCTCGACCGCGCCGTCGGCACGACCGAGCCCTACGCGCTCGGCTCCGGCCCGCGCGTCACGGTCCTCGACCTCGGGTGCAAGCGTTCGATTCCGGAGCGGCTCGCCGCATGCGGGCTCGAGACGCTCGTCGTGCCCGGGGATTGGGATGCCGACTCGATCCTCGAGACCGAGCCCCGTGCGGTGCTCGTCGCCAACGGTCCGGGCGATCCCGCCGTGTTGACGGGGCAGATCGAGGCCGTCCGCGGCCTGCTCGGGCGCGCGCCCCTGTTCGGTATCTGCCTCGGGCACCAGTTGCTCGGGCTCGCCCTCGGCCTGCGGACGTTCAAACTGCCGTTCGGCCACCGGGGCGCGAACCACCCGGTGCGCGAGCTGTCCAGCGGGCGGGTGCTCGTGACTGCGCAGAACCACGGCTTCGCGGTCGAGGCGGGCGACGGCGCCGAGGTCACGCACGTGTCGCTCAACGACGGGACGGTGGAGGGCCTCGCCGGCGAGGATTTCGCGAGCGTCCAGTTCCACCCCGAGGCGGCGCCCGGCCCGCTCGACGCCCTGCCCTTCTTCGACCGCATCGCAGCGACGTGCCGAAGCGCACCGACCTTCGCTCGATCCTGATCCTCGGCTCCGGGCCGATCCGCATCGGCCAGGCGTGCGAGTTCGACTACTCGGGGGCGCAGGCCTGCCGCGTGCTGGGCCGGGAGGGCTACCGCGTCGTCCTCGTCAACTCGAACCCGGCCACGATCATGACCGACCCCGAGTGGGCCGACGCGACGTACATCGAGCCGCTCGACGCCGAGACCGTCGCGCAGGTGATCGAGCGCGAGCGTCCGGATGCGCTGCTGCCCACGCTCGGCGGCCAGACGGCGCTGAACCTCGCCGTCGAGCTGCACGAGGCCGGCGTGCTCGACCGGTGCGGGGTCGAGCTGGTCGGCGCGGACGTGGACGCGATCCGCCGCGCCGAGGACCGACTGGTGTTCCGCGCGACGATGGAGGCTGCCGGTCTCGCCGTGGCCGAGAGCCGAGTGCAGGTCGCCGGCGACGACCTCGACGGGCTGCCGCTCCCGGCGATCGTCCGGCCGGCGTTCACGCTCGGGGGCACGGGCGGGGGTCTCGCGCGGACGCGCGGGGAGCTCCAGCTGCAGGTCGCGCGCGGCCTCGCCGCCAGTCCGATCGGCCAGGTGCTCGTCGAGCGCTCGCTCGAGGGCTGGCAGGAGCACGAGCTCGAGGTGATGAGCGACTCGGCCGGCAACTGCGTGGTGGTCTGCTCGATCGAGAACCTCGACCCGGTCGGCGTCCACACGGGCGATTCGTGGACGGTGGCACCCCAACAGACGCTCTCGGACCCCGAGTTCCAGCGGCTCCGAGAGGCGGCGTTCTGCTGCGTGCGCGCCGTGGGCGTCGCCACCGGCGGCGCCAACGTCCAGTTCGCCTACGAGCCGGCCACGCGCGAGCTCGTCCTGATCGAGATGAACCCGCGCGTCTCGCGGTCGTCCGCGCTCGCGTCGAAGGCCACCGGCTTCCCGATCGCCAAGCTGGCGGCCCTGCTGGCCGTCGGCTACACGCTCGACGAGCTGCCCAACGACATCACCGGCGAGACGACCGCCGCATTCGAGCCCGCCCTCGACTACGTGGCGGTGAAGGCGCCGCGGTTCGACTTCGCCCGCTTCGGCGAGGACGAGCCGCGCCTCGGGACCGAGATGCGTGCCGTGGGCGAGGCTCTCGGTCTGGGCCGGACCTTCGCCGAGGCGTTCCTCAAGGCGCTCGACGGGCGTGAGGCCGACGCGCCGGCCCTGGACCTCGCGCGGCGGGGCGAGCCCGTCCCGGAGCGCTGGGACCTGCTGCTCGAGGCGGCGCGTCACGACCTCGACCTCCCCGGCGTCCACGAGTACTTCGCAGACGAGCTGCGCGGCATCGCCGCGGCGGAGCGTGAGCTCGCGGCCGGCGGGGACGTCGCGGTCGCGAAGCGCTTCGGACTGCCGGACTCGACGATCGCACGCGTGCTCGAGATCGACGAGACGGAGGTGAGGAC
Organism: uncultured Actinomycetes bacterium; assembly: GCA_963738205.1. Taxonomy (GTDB): domain Bacteria; phylum Actinomycetota; class Thermoleophilia; order Gaiellales; family Gaiellaceae; genus DATFQE01. The sequence goes on along the minus strand of CAVTVQ010000006.1, from coordinate 832,496 downwards.
GCGCCGACCTCGCCCTGGACGCCTGGCGGTCGACTCGTGCGCGGGCGAGTTCGAGGCCCGGACGCCGTACTTCTACCTCTCGTACGAAACGACCGAGAACGGCCGCTCTGGCGGCGCTCTGGTCGTCCTCGGCTCGGGGCCGAACCGGATCGGCCAGGGGATCGAGTTCGACTACTGCTGCTCGCGCGCCGCGCTCGCCTTCCGCCGCCTCGGCCACGAGGTCGTGCTGGTGAATTCGAACCCGGAGACGGTCTCGACCGACTACGACACGTCCGACCGGCTCTACCTCGAGCCGCTGACAACGGAGCGCGTGCTCGACGTCTGTGCGATCGAGCAACCGCGAGCGGTCGTCGTCTCGCTCGGCGGCCAGACGCCGCTCGCGCTGGCCGCAGACCTGGCGGCGGCCGGCGTGCCGCTTCTGGGCGACCCGCTTCCCGCCATCGAGCGCGCCGAGGATCGCGGGCGCTTCGGCGCGCTCGTCGCCGAGCTCGGGCTGCGCGCGCCGGCGTGGGGAGTGGCCGAGACCGCCGAGCAGGCACGCGAGGTCGCGGCGGGGATCGGCTACCCCGTGCTCGTGCGCCCCCACCACGTGCTCGGCGGGACCCGGATGCATGTTGCACGCTCGCTCGAGGAGGTCGTGCTGTCCGAACCGGGGCTCGTGGACGCATTCCTCGAGGGCGCGATCGAGCTCGACATCGATGCGCTCTGCGACGGCGAGGACGCCTGGGTCGCCGGGATCCTGGAGCACGTCGAGCCCGCCGGCGTGCACTCGGGCGACTCGGCGTGCGTGCTCCCCGGGCCGTCGGTCACCGCGGACCTGGAGGGGGAGATCCGCGAGCTCGCGTCCGCCCTCGCCGGAGGCCTTGGAGCGCGAGGCCTGCTCAACCTGCAGCTCGCCCTCCGCGACGGGCAGCTGTACGTGCTGGAGGCGAATCCGCGCGCGTCGCGCACGGTGCCGTTCGTGGCGAAGGCGACGGACGTTCCGCTCGTCGATCTCGCCTGCCGGCTCCTGCTCGGCGAGCCGCTAGGGGCGCTCGGGCTCCCCGAGCGGGTGGCGCCGACGCGCGCGTTCGCGAAGGAGGCGGTCTTCCCGAGCGAGCGCTTTGCGTCGGCGGCGAAGCACGGGCCGCAGATGCGCTCGACGGGTGAGGTGATGGCCGGAGGCGACACCGTCTCCGCCGCCTATGCGCGAGCGCTTCGCGCAGCCGGCCGCGGCCGCGCGGGCGGGCGGATCGGACCGCCGCTCCAGGAGCGCCTCGTCGACAGCACGGCCACGTAGCCTGACGCAGTGACCCTCGCCCTCCTGGCCGTGGCCGCGCTGCTCACAGCGCCGCCGCCCAACGCGCCGCTTCCGCGGGACGCTGCGGGCATCGCGATCGCTCTCACCGACCGCACGGAAACCCTGCACGCCGGCATCGACGAGTGGCGGCAGTCCGGCGGTCCGCTCCCCTCGGAGGTCGAGCTGGACGCGCTCTACCAGCAGCGCCTCTTCATCGCGCTCACGAATGACCCCGGTCTCTCCCGAGCCGTCCTGCGGCGCCTGCGCGGACGACTCGCGCGCGAGGCCGCCGAGACACTCGCGGCCCGTCGCGCACTCGTCCAGCTGACGCCGCCGACACGCAAGCCGCTGCGCTCGTTCCGGACCGGGCCGGCCGCCACAGCGGCATCGCTCCTACGCTGGTACCGCGAAGCCGAGCGCCGTTTCGGCGTCGGCTGGCATGTCCTCGCCGCCGTGAACTTCGTCGAGTCGGCGTTCGGGAAGCTGCGGTCGAACAGCACCGCCGGTGCCCAGGGGCCGATGCAGTTCCTGCCCGCGACCTGGCGGGCCTACGGGCTGGGCGGCGACGTGCGCGACCCGCATGACGCGATCCTCGGCGCCGCCAACTACCTGCGCGCCTCCGGCGCTCCGCGCGACTACCGCCGAGCCCTCTACGCCTACAACCGCTCACCGCTGTACGTCGGCGCGGTGCTGCGCTATGCGAACCAGATGAAGCGCGTGCGGAACTGGTTTTACGGCTACTACAGCTGGCAGGTCTACGTACGCACGTCGTCGGGCCCGAGGCGGCTGACGGGGCCGGGCCTCCCAACCCGGTAGAGCCGCTCGCCGAGCGGCGTCACCTCGAGCTCCGTCTCGTCGAAGAAACGGGTGGCCGGCGGACGCCCGGGGTCCGCGAGCAGGACGTCGCCGTCGGCGATGAGGCGAGGCAGGAGTGGCACTAGCTGGTCGACGTTCCGCCGCTCGTAGAGGACGTCCGCCGCGAGCACGATGTCCCAGGGCGCTCCTGCGAGGAGCTGCTCCGGCTCGGCCCACGACACAGGGGCCGTTTCGAGCGTGGCGCCGTTACGCTGGGCGTTCGCCGCGGTCACCGCGAGCGCGTCGGGCGACCAGTCGGTGGCGAGAACCTGCGCTCCGCCCAGGGCGGCGACGATGCTCGGGATCCCCAGGCCGCAGCCGAGCTCGAGCACGCGCCTGCCTGCGAGTGGCAAGCCGCGGACGAGCCGGGCGAGGGCGACACCGCTCGGCCAGACCTCCGCCCAGTACGGCAGGAACTCCTCCTGTTCGAACGCCTCCTCGCTCAGCAGCGCCTCCGCCTTCCGCGGTCGCAGGAGCGAGAGGCGCAGCCCAGCGAGCTCGAGCTCGTCCTCGACCAGGTCGAGCGCATGCATCCCCGCAGGATCGCAGGGTTATCCGCGGGCCAGGTTGGGCATCACGCGGCGGAGACCAATGCGAAAGGGGGTCGCCGTGGCGACCGACTGGAACGAGAGCGAGCGAGACCTGAGGACGGCAGACGACGACACAGACGTCGGCGGGGAGGGCTAGTCCTGTCCTCCCAGGCCGCAGTCGCACAGGCAAAAGAGAAGGGTGAAGAGGCGGCGAGGAGCCCGTGGGCGCGGGCGATCGCCCGCTACGGGCTGGTGTCCCGCGGCATCCTCTACGGGCTCGTCGGCGTGCTGGCGATCCGCCTCGCCGTGGTGGGCCAGGGCAAGGCACCGGACCGCGACACCGCCCTCAAGACCGTCGTGCACCAGCCGTTCGGCAAGGTGCTGCTCGGGCTGATCGCGCTCGGGTTTCTGGGCTACTGCCTGTGGCGCTTCGCCCAGGGCCTCCTCGGCGGCGACCTCGAAGGGGCCAAGGACGAAGGCGTGCTCAAGCGGATCAGCTACTTCGCCCGCGGCCTGGTCTACGGCGCCGTCTTCGTGTCCACGCTGAAGCTGTTGTTCGGAGCGGGCGGCGGCGACAAGAACAAGGAGGACCGCGCGACGGGATTCCTGCTCGACCTGCCGGCTGGGCCGCTGATCGTCGCGGGAATCGGGCTCGCCTTCCTCGCCGGCGGTGCCTGGAACGTCTACCGCGCCGTCACGCGGAAGTTCCGCGAGAAGCTGAAGCTGCGGAAGATGAGCGAGGCCGAGGACAAGGCGTTCACCGTGATCGGGGTCGTCGGCATCGCCGCGCGCGGAGTCGTGTTCACCCTGATCGGCGTCTTCCTCGTCCGGGCGGCCTACCAATACGACCCGAAGGAGGCGGTCGGGCTCGACGGCGCCTTGAGCGAGATCCTCCAGGCCTCCTACGGAACCTTCCTGCTCGGCCTCGTCGCTGCGGGCCTGGTCGCCTTCGGCATCTATTCGCTCGTGGAGGCGCGGTACCGCGAGGTGTAGCGCCCGCGCAGCTCCAGAGCGACGTAGAGCAGGCCGAGCCAGGCGGCGCCGGCCGCGTAGCCGGCAAGGACGTCCGAGAGGAAGTGCACGCCCAGGTAGAGGCGGCTGACGCCGATCGCCAGGACGAGGACGGCCGCACCGGAGATCAGGGCGACACGCTGCCGGTGCGTCGGTAGGCGCTTGGCGAGCACGAGCGCGATCGATCCGTACACGGCGAGCGAGACCAGCGCGTGCCCGCTGGGAAAGGAGTACGTCCGCTCGGAGGCAAGCGGGTCCGAGAAGAAGGGGCGCTCGCGCCGAAAGACGAGCTTCATCGCGTTCGAGAGCACTTGCGCTCCCACGAGCGCGAGCCCGACGAAGACCGCATCTCTGCGCTCGCCGCGACGCCAGAAGACCGCGACCGCGAAGACCGTTACCGCGAGCAGCGTGGCGAAGTTGCCGAACCAGGTGACGACGCGGAAGAAGTCGGTCAGCCGGTCGGACGCGTTCTCGTGGAGCCAATCTGCGAGCCGCTGGTCCGTGTGCGTCTCGCCGTCGAGCAGTTCCTCCGCCAATGCTCCGAACACCCACACGCCGACGATGAGTGCGACGAGGGCGCCGAGCAGCGGGAGCCCGATCGCACGCAGGCGGTCGACCATCGCGCCATTGTTACCCTCAACGCGATGAGCAAATCCGTGATCGTGAGCGCGGTTCGCACCCCGTTCGGGAAGCTCGGCGGCGGCCTCGCCGGCTACCAGGCGACCGAGCTCGGCTCGCTCGCCATCCGCAGCGCGATTGACCGCGTCGGGCTGGAGAACGACGAGATCGAGTACGTGATCATGGGCCAGGTGCTCCAGGGCGGCGCAGGTCAGGCGCCCGCGCGGCAGGCGTCGATCGGGGCGGGCTTGCCGATCGAGGTCCCCGCCGACACGATCAACAAGGTCTGCGCATCGTCGATCCGCGCCGTGCAGATCGCCGACCTGATGATCCGCGCCGGCGACCACGACGTCGTCGTGGCGGGCGGGATGGAATCGATGTCGAACGCGCCGTACATCCTCCAGCAGGCGCGCTTCGGCTACCGGCTCGGCGACGGGACGCTGATCGACCTGATGACCCACGACGGGCTCACGTCGACGTTCGACAAGAAGCACATGGTCGAGCAGGCGTCGTTCGTCGCCCGCGAGCTCGGCATCTCGCGCGAGGATCAGGACCTCTGGGCGCTGCGCTCCCACGAGCGCGCCGTCGCAGCCCAGGACGCAGGGCGGTTCGGCGACGAGATCTTCCCCGTGGGCGATCTCTCGGCCGACGAGGGCCCGCGGCGCGACACGTCGATCGAGAAGCTGGCAGCGCTGAAGCCCGTGTTCGACCCCGAGGGCACCACGACCGCCGGCAACGCCCCCGGTGTCAACGACGGGGCCTCGGCGCTCGTGATCACGAGCGAGGAGTTCGCGGAGCGTCGCGGGCTCGAGCCGCTGGCGACGATCGTCTCGCAGGCGTACGTCGCTGACGACTTCGCGTACCTCGCCCGCACGCCGGCCAACGCCGGCGCCCGCGCGCTGGAGAAGGCCGGCAAGACGATCGGCGACGTCGAGCGGGTCGAGCTCAACGAGGCGTTCTCGTCGGTCGTCCTCAACTCGACGAAGCTGCTCGGCGCCGATCCCGAGCAGGTGAACGTGAACGGCGGCGCCGTCGCGCTCGGCCACCCGATCGGCGCCTCGGGTGGACGCATCCTCGGCACGCTCATCTACGAGCTGCGGCGCAACGGCGGCGGCCTCGGGCTCGCCGCGATCTGCTCCGGCGGCGGCCAGGGCGACGCCCTCCTGATCGAGGTTTGACGCCGCTCTAACCCGTCCGGGGGAGGGGCCGCTACCCCGGCCGGGGGATCTTTCGCCCGCGCGGCAACTTTGCCGCTCGGCGAGCGTTCTTATCCCTACTGATGGCACCGGTCTACCCCTTGCGCTCGCCGCCGCTGCGCCGGCGGGCGCATGGGATTGCGCTCCTTGCGCTCACCGTGCTCCTCATCGCCCTGACGGCCCTTGCGGCCCCTCCGCCCGGAGCCGCATACTCCTGTGCGGCGGGGCAGGGCCGGACTCCGGCGAACCGCGTCGAGGACTGCCGCGGACCGGTGAAGGCGCCCAAGCATCGCCGCCCGAGTGCGCGGGAGACCGGCAAGATCGGGATCACGCCGTTCGTCCTGCTCGTCCTCGCACTCGGCGGCACCTTGCTCGTCCCGATCGGCTTCGACCGCATCAGGCGGCCGAGCGACGATCTCCACACGGACCGGCTGCTCCGTTAGCCTGCTGCGCCGTGCAGTTCGGCCACGTCCTCGTGGTCGGAGCCGGTCAGATGGGCGCGGGCATCGCGCAGGTCGTCGCCGCCTCCGGCCGTCGCATCTCGCTCTACGACGCCGCTCCCGGCGCCGTCGATCGTGGTCTCGAGACGATGCGGACGAGCCTCGCGAGGCTGGCCGAGAAGGGCGGGCCGAATCCAGATGAGGTGCTCGCTCGGGTCGAGGCGGTCGGTGACCTCGTCCCCGCCGACCTGATGATCGAGGCGGTCGTCGAGGACGCGGCCGTGAAGGAGGACGTCTTCCGCCGCGCGGACGATGCCTTCGCAGCCGAGGCCGTCCTGGCCTCCAACACATCGTCGATCCCGATCACGTCGCTCGCCGCGGCGACGCAGCGGCCCGACCGGGTGATCGGCATGCACTTCTTCAACCCGGTACCGGTGCTGAAGCTCGTCGAGGTGATCCGCGGGCTCGAGACCTCCGACGAGACGACCCGGGCGATCAGTCGCTCTCGCGGAGGACCTCGGCAAGACGCCGGCCGAGGCGAACGACTTCCCAGGCTTCGTCTCCAACCGGATCCTGATGCCGTTCATCAACGAGGCCGCCTACGCGCTGCTGGAGGGCGTTGCCGAGGCGGAGGCGATCGACACGATCGCAAAGCTCGGCTTCGCGCACCCGCTGGGGCCGCTGGCGCTCGCCGACCTGATCGGGCTCGACACGTGCGTCGCGATCATGGACGTGCTGCACAAGGGGCTCGGCGACCCCAAGTACGCGCCGTGCCCGCTGCTACGCCAGTACGTCCAGGCTGGGCGGCTCGGCCGCAAGAGCGGCCGCGGCTTCTACGAGTACTAGAGACGGTGCGTCAGATCGACGGCGGACCGTGTGGGAAGGGCGTCGCGGGCGCAGAGCGCCGCGTCCACGGTCTCCGCCAGCCGCGCCTCGGCACGCGCATGGCCGAGCGCCCGGACCCGGATCCGGTCGGCGAGCAGCGCCAGCGCGTCTGAGCGCCTGAGCCCGCGGCGCGTGAGCGCACGGCGGTAGCGGCGGTAGGAGCCGCGGTACCTGGCCCCGACGAGCGAGCGCTCGGCGCGGCGGACGTCCCTTGGGCGCACCGGTACCGCGCGCCGGAGCGCACGGCGCTGGACGAGCGCGGTGAGCGCGGCGCGGTTGCCGCCGGCGAAGCGCGCGAGCCTGCGCACCGCGGCCTCCGACACCATGCCGGACGGGAAGGCACAGCGGATCCCGACCGGCAGGATCAGCTGCCCCGCAGTCAACGACGTGTCGAACGCGGCCCGGGCCGGCGCGTCGCAGAGGCTCGTGTCGCGCGTCCAGAGGTAGACGCAGGCGGCGAGCGGCTTGTCCGGGTCGGCGCCGAGCGGGTCGAAGGTGCCCCAGCCCCACGACCACACCGAGCCGACGCTCTCCTCGAGGGCGACCTGCTCGGCGGCGAGTGCGTTGAGTTTCACGAACTCGAGCCAGGCTTCGCGTGGCTGCAAGCCCTCGCGGCCGCTGGTCCCGGGCTTCGAGTGGAAGCCGAGGATCAGGCCCAGCCGCGTGGACGGGATGCCGAGGCTCGCCAGTCGCCGGATCGGGCGCCGCATCGCGACGCGCAGCTCGCGGCTGCCGAGGATCGGACCGAGCATCGAGATCCGAGGCGCGAAGAAGTAGGACTCGTAGACGATGTCCGCCGAGCGCGCGAGCTCGCGCCACCAGGCGCCGGCGGCGAAGTCGGTCTCGAGCGTGCCGTGGACGAAGAGGAACGGTCTCGCTCCACGCGCGGCCAGCTGCTGTGCGAGGGCGAGGACGTTCGCGCGGTACTGCGCGTTCGTCTCCGACCATGGCGTGGGGAGGTCGGCGCCCCACAGCTCCTCGAGCGCGATCAGCGGCGTGGCGCAGCCGGATGAGGACGCCGCGCGTTCCGCGAGCAGCTGGGCCGCCTCCGGAATCGATGCGGGGTCGGCCGGCGCCGACGGCGTGCCGACGAGCCGGGTCAGCTTCATGTGCCAGTAGACAGTCTGGGCGCCGCCGGCGCGCAGATCCTGCGGCGCGGTCGTCCCGCTCGAGGCCAGCACCAGTCCGGGGCGGCGAAAGACGTCGTTGCGGAAGCCGACGCTGGCCTCCGCGTAGTCGACCCAGAGCGGCTGCGTGTCCGGCAGGTTGCAGGGGCCGGCGACCGCATTTGGGGCGAAGAAGAGGGCCGCGAGACACGCGAGGACGATCTGCCGCAGAGACACCTGCAACCCAGTGTCGGCAACGAGGGCGATCTCCACAACCCCCCGTAGACTTCGAGCATGGATTTCTCCCTCAACAGCGACCAGCGCGAGATCCAGGCGCTCGCCCGCGAGTTCGCCCAGGCGGAGATCGAGCCGCATGCCGCCGCCTGGGACCGCGAGCATCGCTTCCCGCGCGAGCTCTTTTCGAAGGCGGCCGAGCTCGGGCTGATGGGCGTCTGCGTGCCCGAGGAGTACGGGGGCGCGGGCGCGGACTTCCTCTCGTACATCCTCGTGCTCGAGGAGTTGTCGCGCGCCGACGCCGGCGTGGGCGTCACCGTGGCCGTGCACACGAGCGCGGTCACGCTGCCGCTGCTGATGTTCGGGACGGACGAGCAGAAGAGCCGCTTCGTGCCGCCGCTTGCGCGCGGCGAGCACCTCGGTGCGTTCGCGCTGACCGAGCCCGAGGCCGGCTCAGACGCGGGCGCGTTGCGGACGGCCGCCGTTCCCGAGGGCGAGAGCTGGCGCATCTCGGGCGCGAAGCAGTGGATCACGAACGGCGCTCATTCGGGCACGTTCCTGCTGTTCGCGCGGACGGACGCCGAGACGCCCGGACCGCGCGGGGTCTCCGCGTTCATCCTCGACGCCGAGCACGTCCGGGTCACCCGCGACGAGGAGAAGCTGGGCCTCAACTCGTCGGTCACGAACGACATCGTCGTGGAGGACGCGGTGGTGGGCCGCGACCGGCTGCTCGACGAGGAGGGCAAGGGCTTCCGGGTGGCGATGGCGACGCTGGACGGCGGCCGCATCGGGATCGCCGCCCAGGCGGTCGGGATCGCCCAGGCGGCGTACGACGTGGCCCGCGAGTACGCGAAGGAGCGCACGGCCTTCGGGCAGCGGATCGCGGACTTCCAGGCGATCCAGTGGAAGCTGGCCGACATGGCGACGGAGATCGACGCCGCCCGTCTGCTCGTCCACCGAGCGGCCTGGCTGAAGCAGCAGGGCGAGCCGCACACCGAGGCCGGCGCGAAGGCGAAGCTCTTCGCCTCGGAGATGGCGCGCCGGCAAACGGCCGAGGCGATCCAGGTCCTCGGCGGCTACGGCTACACGAAGGAGTTCCCGGTCGAGCGCTACTACCGCGACGCGAAGATCACCGAGATCTACGAGGGCACGAGCGAGATCCAGCGGCTCGTGATCGCCCGGTCGGTGCTGGGGCTCTCCGAGCGGGCGATGGCGCAGGGATGAGCCCCCGCGCACGGGACGAGCCGGTCCGCCTGACACGGATCTACACCGGCGGCGGCGACCGGGGCGAGACCTCGCTCGGCGACGGCTCGCGCGTCTCGAAGCTGGACTGCCGGATCGCGGCCTTCGGGACCGTGGACGAGCTCAACTCGTTGCTCGGCGCGGTGCTGGCGGGTGAGCTCCCGGAAGAGCTGCGGCCGGTGCTCGAGCGGGTGCAGAACGAGCTCTTCGACGTGGGCGCCGACATCGCCGTGCCGTTCGGCGTCGGGGACGGGCGGCTGCGTGTGTCCGCCGCGCAGATCGAGCAGCTCGAGCGCGAGTGCGATCGCTTCAACGCCGACCTTCCCGAGCTCAAGAGCTTCGTGCTGCCCGGCGGGAGCGAGGCGGCGGCGCGGCTGCACGTGGCCCGGGCGGTGTGCCGTCGCGCCGAGCGCGCCGTGTTGGAGGCCGCGCAAGAGCTGGAGCTCAACGCCGACGTGCTGATCTACCTCAACCGCCTCAGCGACCTCCTCTTCATCCTGGCCCGAGCGGCCAATGCCGCTGTGGAAGGCGAGGAGCCGCTGTGGAAGCCCGGCGACTCCCGCTGACGCCCCGAACGGCCAGGCCTCTCTTCCGACTCTCATCACGGCCCGCGCAGGGAACCATGCTGCCTAGCAGGCCGCTGGTGCGTCTCTTGCGCGAGAGCGGCGCGCGATTCGTTACCCAGCCTGCCTGCGTGATCGAAGTGCGACCACATTCGCGCGGATGAGTCTCGCCGAGGCCGTCGCCTTCGCGACGTGGTGCTTCGCCGTCGCGCTCGCTGGTGGGCTCGTCGGGCTCGTGCTCGGGAACATCCGGCTGCCGGCCGTGCTGCTCCTCGCCTCGTCGCCGGCGAGCGCGGGCGGCGCGAACATCGCCATCTCGGGCGTGGCGGCGGCAACCGCTTCGGTAACCCACGTCCGCGCCGGCCGCGTCAACTGGCGGCTGTTCGCCTGGATGGCGCCGCCGTCGGTCGTCGGCGCATTCGTCGGCGGCTACCTCGCCGGCGTGGTCCCGGCCGACGTGGTGCTGCTGGCGATCGCCGTCGTCCTCGTCTACAGCGGGATCGACCTGCTCCGCCGCAAGCCGACGCCGAGGGTCGACGGCGCCGAGGCACACGTCGACATTCGGGCGGCCGTGGTCTCGGGCGCCCTGATCGGCCTGCTCGGCGGCTTCGTCGGCCTCATCCTCGGCTCGCTGCGCATGCCGGCACTCCTCCGCCTCGTGGGCGAGGTCCCGAGCCGCGCGGTCGGTACGAACCTCCTCGTCGGCGTCTGCGTCGGGATCGCCGGTCTGCTCGGGCACCTGCCGAGCGCGGCGCCGGACGCCGGCCTCGTCCTCGTGGGCTCCGCCGCCTCGATCCCGGGTGCTCTCATCGGTGCCCGCCTAACGGGAAAGCTCTCCGAGGAGCAGCTGGTGAAGGCGATCGCCGTGGTCCTCCTGGTGGCGGGGGCGGCCGCCGCCGTTCAGGCTCTGGTCTGAACGCTTGCTTGACAGCCTCTCGACGCCGTCGGCAGACTCTTCGACCGTGTTTCGTGCTGCATCCGTCGCAGCCCGGAGCGCGGCTCAATGGTCGGCCCCATGCGCAGCCGCGCTGTTCGTGGCTCTCGTTCAGGCGCCTGACGCCGGCGCCGCCGATCGGTTCGCGTGCGTCTCGAACGCCGACGGCTCGTACCGCCGCGTGAATCGCGACGTTCAGTGCCGAGCAGGCGAGCGCCGTGTCGCCTGGGAGGTCGGGCAGACGTTCGCGTGCGCGTCGGTTCGGAACGGTCGGATGCGGAGCGTCGCGCCCTGGCAACTCTGCGGCTCCAGGTTCGGGCCGGGGCGCGAGTGGCGCATTCTCTGGACGAACACCACGTCTTCGCCAGCTGCGGCCCGCGGGTCTCTCGGACCGCGGGGCCCGGCCGGCCCCGAGGGGCCGCCGGGACCTCAGGGCCTGCCCGGTGCGCCGGGTTCCCCCGGCCCTGAGGGTCTTCCCGGGCTCCAGGGGCCGCCGGGCACTGACGGAGCGCGCGGCGAGCAAGGTCTTTCCGGGCCGATGGGTCCTGTCGGACCGCAAGGCGAGATTGGGCCAACCGGAGTACAGGGCGCGACGGGCCCGCAGGGGCCGCAAGGCTTGACGGGAGCAACAGGGGCGCAGGGGCCGCAGGGAGAGCAGGGCGATCCCGGGCCCGACGGCCCCGCAGGCGCTGTGGGGCCGCAGGGCGACGTCGGCCCGGCCGGGCCACAGGGTCCACAAGGATTGACGGGCGCGCAGGGAGCAACGGGTCCTTCAGGCCCGGCAGGACCGCAGGGCAATGAGGGAGCGCGCGGCGAGCAAGGTCTTTCCGGGCCGATTGGTCCTGTCGGACCGACCGGAGCACAGGGCGCGACCGGCCCGCAGGGGCCGCAAGGTTTGACGGGAGCAACAGGGGCGCAGGGGCCGCAGGGAGAGCAGGGCGATCCCGGGCCCGACGGCCCCGCAGGTGCTGTGGGGCCGCAGGGCGACGTCGGCCCGGCCGGGCCACAGGGTCCACAAGGATTGACGGGCGCGCAGGGAGCGACAGGCCCCCGCGGCGACACCGGTGCAGCTGGACCGCAAGGTCCCGCGGGCGCCCAGGGCCAGACGGGAGCCCAAGGCGCAGTTGGGCCGCAAGGACCGCCCGGCGCGCAAGGCCCGACCGGTCCGGCAGGCCTGACCGGCGCTCAGGGACCGCAAGGGCTCCAAGGAGCCACGGGCGCAACCGGCGCCGCCGGTCCGGCCGGTCCGCAGGGGCCTGCAGGTCCCGCGGCAACGTCGCCGCTGTGGGCGGTCGTCTCGGCGACCGGTGCGCTCGTGCGGAACTCTGGCGCGACGTCGGCGAGCCGCCCAGCAACGGCCCAGTACCAGGTCGTCTTCAACCGGGTGGTCAGTAGCTGCGCCTTCGTCGCCGCGATCGACCCGCCGAGCGCAGCGGCGCCCGCCACCGCCCAGGGCTTCGCGCACTCGGTCGGAACGACCGGCAACACGAGCGCCGTGTCCGTGTTCACGTATCAGACCAACGGCAACGCGGCCAACCGTCCGTTCACGCTCGCGGTCTTCTGTTGAGCATGGTCGAGGGCGCCCGCCCGTTGCCGATCGAGCGTCCGCGCCGGCGCTCGCGCACCCGGTGGATCGTCGGTGCCGTGGTGCTCGTCGTGGTCGCTGCGGCGATAGTGGCGGCCGCGGCCGTCCGGCTCGCCGCCGACGACGGCGACGCGTTCGCAGCCGGGGTGCCCACGAAGACGTCCGTGCCCGACCTGAGGCGCCTTGCCGACTCGCTCGACCATCCCCTCTACTGGGCCGGGCCCCCGGACACCAGGACACTCGAGCTCACGCGGACGACGGGCGGGAACGTGTTCGTCCGCTACCTACCGGCCGGGACACGGATCGGCGACCGGCGGCCGCGCTTCACGACCGTCGCCACCTATCCGCAGCGACAGGCCTACGCCCGCGCCGTCGCCGCCGCCCGCCGGCCGGGCAGCGCCCGCGCCACGGCGCCGAGCGGAGGGCTGGTCGTCTGGAACCGCCGGCGTCCGACGAGCGTGTACATCGCGGCGCCGGGCACCGGAGTTCTAGTCGAGGTCTACGACCCCAGTGCCCGCCGGGCCCGCGCGCTCGTTCTTTCGGGCGAAGTCGGGCCTGTGCGCTAGCGCGGCTCACCTAGACTTCGAACATGGCCACCACCGACGACCGCCCCGAGCTCGCGAGCGACGTCGGCGACTGGAAACAGGAGCTCTACGACGCCGTTCCCGAGCGGCAGGGTGAGCTCTTCTCGACGATCTCCGGCGTCGAGAACGAGCCGCTGCAGACGCCCGAGACCGTCGACGTCGACTACGACTGCGACCTCGGCTACCCGGGTGTCTATCCCTTCACGCGGGGCGTGTACCCGTCGATGTACCGCGGCCGCCTGTGGACGATGCGGCAGTTCGCCGGCTTCGGCACCGCAGCGGAGACGAACGAGCGCTTCCGCTACTTGCTCGACCACGGCCAGACCGGCCTTTCGACGGCGTTCGACATGCCCACGTTGATGGGCCTCGACTCCGACCACGCTCGCTCGCTCGGCGAGGTGGGCCGAGAGGGCGTCGCCGTCGACTCGCTCGACGACGTGGAGACCCTGTTCGCGGGCATCCCGCTCGACCAGGTCTCGACGTCGATGACGATCAACTCCCCGGCCGCGATGCTGCTCGCGTTCTACCTGTGCGTCGGCGAGGAGCAGGGCGTTCCCCGCGCCGAGCTGCGCGGGACGATCCAGACGGACATCCTCAAGGAGTACATCGCGCAGAAGGAGTGGATCTTCCCGCCGGAGCCGTCGATGCGGCTCGTGACCGACATGGTCGAGTTCTGCGCCCGCGAGATGCCCAAGTGGCACCCGATCTCGATCTCCGGCTACCACATTCGCGAGGCCGGCTCGACCGCCGCCCAGGAGCTCGCGTTCACGCTCATGGACGGCTTCACCTATGTCGAGTGGGCGCTCGAGCGCGGCCTCGAGGTCGACGAGTTCGCGCCCCGCCTGTCGTTCTTCTTCAACGCCCACCTCGACTTCTTCGAGGAGATCGCGAAGTACCGCGCGGCGCGGCGCATCTGGGCGAAGGAGCTGAAGGAGCGCTACGGGGCGAAGGACCAGCGCTCGCTGCTGATGCGCTTCCACACGCAGACGGCAGGCGTGTCCCTGACGGCCCAGCAACCCGAGGTCAACATCGTGCGCACGGCGATCGAGGCGCTCGCCGCGGTGCTCGGCGGCACGCAGAGCCTGCACACGAACTCGTTCGACGAGGCGCTCGCGCTGCCGACCGAGGACGCCGTGCGGATCGCCCTCCGCACCCAGCAGGTGATCGCGCACGAGACCGGCGTGGTCAATTCGATCGACCCGCTGGGCGGCTCGTACTTCCTGGAGGACCTGACCAACCGGCTCGAGGCCGAGGCGTACGACTACTTCGACCGGATCCGCAAGCTCGGCGGCGTCATCCCGGCGATCAAGGAGAACTTCTTCCAGCGCGAGATCGCCGAGGCCTCGTTCCGCTACCAGTCCGAGGTGGAAGCCAAGCAGCGCGTCGTCGTCGGCGTCAACCGCTACGAGCTCGAGGAGGACACCTCCGTCGAGCTGCTCAAGATCGATCCCGCGCTCGAGCAGGAGCAGATCGATCGCGTGCAGGCGCTGCGGTCGCGGCGCGACTCGGCGGCCGTCGAGGGTGCGCTCACGAAGCTGAAAGCGGCCGCGGCCACAGAGGACGTCAACCTGATGCCGCTGATCGTCGACGCGTCTCGCGCGTACGTGACGATGGGCGAGATGTGCGACGCCCTGCGCGAGGTCTGGGGCGTGTGGCGAGAGACGCCCGTCTTCTAGTCAGGGGAACGTCCCGGTTCCCCCGAACCCCCTCCACTGGTCCGCTGCGCGGACAGGCCGCTGCGCGGCCGGAGAGAAACCCCCGTTTTTTAACGGGGCGCTAACTCAACCCCCGAAAAGGTCGTCTAATCTGTTTCGAGTGAGCAAGCTGCGCTCAATTGTTAGCTCGCGCAAATTCAACCTTGCGCTCCCGTGGATCGCCGGCCTGGTGCTGGCGATCGGCGTGGTCGCGTTCATCCAGTCGCGCACGGACTCGAACAGCGTGCCGGAGACGCCGGTCGGGAAGCCGGACGACCGCTCGAAGAATCCGACGTCGGTCCCGGTGCCGCAGGCCGCCCGCCAGACCGTCGTCACGTTCCTGCAGACGGCCGTCGCGCGTCAGAACCTCGGGAAGGCCTGGACGGTCGTCGGCCCCGGAATCCGGCAGGGCCAGAGCCGCAGGGATTGGATGAAGGGCGAGATCGCCGTCGTCCCCTACCCGGGCGAGTCGATGGACAAGGCGCCGATCAAGGTCGACTGGTCGTATCCGAAGTCGATCGGGATGACGATCGCGCTGCTGCCCAAGAAGGGCAGCGCCGAGAAGCCGCAGGTGTTCCAGATGGAGCTGAAGCGCTCTGGCGGACGGTGGTTCGTCGACTCCTGGGCACCGTACGCGCCGCCGGCGATCCCGGACGACCTGGCGCAATAGCGGAGAGCGCCCGAGGGCCGCTCTAGTCTTCGGGGCATGCCGCTGATCTCGTCACCACGCAGAAGGCGGCGGCTCGCGTGGGGGAGCGGCCTGGCTCTGCTGGTCGCGGGCCTGGTCACGGTCGGAATTCACTGGCCGAACACGGCCGACACCGTTCCCACCGTCCGCGAGCCTGGCCGGGCGCAGGTCTACCACGAGCCCAAGGCCATCAGACTGAATCGCGAGGCCCGCGCGCAGGCGTTGACGACCGCGGCCAACTTCGTCAAGACCGCGGTCGCCAGGCAGCACGTCGAGCGCTCCTGGCCGCTCGTCAGCGCGGCGCTCAAGCAGGGCTACACGCTGAGCGACTGGAGGCGCGGCGAGATCCCCGTCGTCCCCTACCCGGTGGCCCAGGCGAAGTGGAAGCTCGACTACACGTACGCGAACGCCGTCGGCCTGCAGGTGCTGGTGTACCCGCGACGCGGCGCGGGCGAGCGGCCGAACCTCTTCTACATGGAGCTGACGCCGACAGGTGATCCGGCACATCGGCGTTGGGTCGTCGACTCGTGGGTGCCGAGCGGGGTCGCGAATCCCGCGCTCGCCGCGCCCGCCCCCAGGGGCGGCGGCAGCAACGGGCTCGGCGTCCAGTCGCTCGACCCGGCCGTCGTCGGGAACGGGGAGAGCCGCCTCGGTGCGGCCTGGCTGCTCCTGCCGATCGGGCTGTTCGCGGTCGTCCCGATCGTGCTGATCGGCTTCGGCGTCCGGAACTGGCGCCGCTCCCGCCGCGCCGAGCGTGCGTACCGCGAGCACGCGACGCGGCAGACCGGTCTCGGCCCGCCCGGCTCCCCGATCTCCTGATCCAGCCGCTGCGCACGTACTTCTCCTCCTACCGGCGCCGTCGGAGGCTCGCGTGGTTCGGCGGCTTCGTCGTCGTCGCGGCAGCGGTCGGTGTGCTGATCTCTCAGCTGCCGAGCCCGAAGCCGAGGCCGGCGGAGGCGATCGAGACCGGCCCCGGCGTCTATCGCCCGCCGAAGCCGATCCGGATGACCCGACGGATTCGCCGCCAGGTCGACGCCACTGTGGACGAGTTCGTCAGGAGTGCGGTGCTGCGGCGCGACCTCGAACGCTCGTGGCGGCTCGCGTCGCCCGACTTCCGGGCTTCGACCTCGCACGCCGACTGGATGCAGGGCGACCTGCCCGTCTATCCCTATCCGGCCGACCCGGAGCGGACGGCGTGGGACCTCGAGTACGCGGACGCCACCGAGATCGCGCTCAACGTGACGCTCCTACCGCGTCACGGCCTCAGGGTCGATCCGGAGGTCTTCGCGGTCTCCCTGCGGCCGCGTGGGCGACGGCTGCTGGTCGAGGGGTGGTATGCGCGCGGGCCGCTTTCGCACCCGGAGCCGCCGCCCGCCTCGGCGGCACCGCAGGCCACGGCGCCCACGCCTGCGCAGCGCGAGGCGGTCCGGCGCGCGACCGAGAGCCAGATCGACCGGATCTGGTGGCTGGTTCCGATCGGCGTGCTCGGGCTGATCGTCCTCGGGCCGCTCGCGGCACTCGGTGCGGTGCGTCTCAAGGCGGCCTTCGCTCGCCGCCGCGCTACGTGAGATCGAGCTCGAGCCCGTCGTAGGCCAGCTCGAGGCTGCCGTCGAGCGGCAGCTCGTGCGGCCGGTGCGTCAGTAGGAGGCGCCGTGCCCCCGAGGACTCGAACGCCGCGACGGCCTCGTCGGCGGACAGGTGGCCCCGCGGCTCGCCGTCGAGCTCCGGCCGCTCGAGCGTCGCCTCGCAGACGAACAGGTCGCAGTCGCGGGCGAGCTCGGCCAGCGTCGGGCTGGGGCCGGAGTCGCCCGAGTACGCGATCGAGCGCGTGCCGTTCGTGACCCGGAACCCGAAGGTCTGCAGCGTGTAGTGCGGGAGCTGCAGCGCCCGGATCTCCAGGCCTCCGGCCGTGAAGGGGTCACCCCCGGTGTACTCGCGCAACCGGAACGTCTGCTCGAACATGTCCGGCTTGCCCAGACGCTCGCCGAGCGCGGCGAGCTCCTCCCGGCCGCCGGGCGGCACCCACAGCTCGGGCGGATCCTGCTCCTTTGCCGGTCCGACCATCAGACCCCACACCCAGGGCACCAGGTCACCCCAGTGGTCGAGGTGGAAGTGGCTGACCACGATCGCGTCGACGGTGGGCCAGCCGTTCGACGAATAGCGCTCGCGGAGGCGCGCCAAAACGCCGGGACCACAGTCGAGAAGCACGCTTCCTGGTCCTTCGATTAGGTACCCCGACTGTGCCCCGCCCGGGTTCGGCCACGCCGGCGACGACCCAACGACGGTCAATTTCACATTCCTATACTGCCCGATTGTGGCGGGAAAGATTCGAGTGGTGATCGCGAAGCCGGGCCTCGACGGGCACGATCGCGGGGCGAAGATCATCGCCCGCGCGCTTCGTGACGCCGGCATGGAGGTGATCTACACCGGCCTGCACCAGACCCCCGACCAGATCGTCGAGACCGCGATCCAGGAGGACGCCGATGCGGTCGGCATCTCGATCCTCTCGGGCGCGCACATGACGCTCGTGCCCCGCATCCTGGACGGCCTGAAGGAGAACGGCGCCGAGGACGTGCTCGTCGTCGTGGGCGGGACGATCCCGCGCGAGGACGCCGACGAGCTGCGCGAACAGGGGGTCGCCGAGATCTTCACTCCCGGTGCGCCGACGGCCGAGATCGTCGACTTCCTGCGGGCGCGGGTCGGAGCCGCGACATAGCGGTCGACCTGGCACGCGAGGACGGCGTCGCCGTCGTCACGGTCAACCGGCCGGATGCGCTCAACGCGCTGAACCTCGAGACGCTGACCGAGCTACGCGATCGCTTGCGCGAGCTCGCAGGCGACGGCGAGGCGCGCGTCGTGGTGCTCACCGGCGCCGGCGAGAAGGCGTTCGTGGCGGGCGCCGACATCAAGTACATGAGCGGCCTCGGCGTCGACGACGCCAAGGCGTGGGGCGCACTCGGCCACGAGGCCGGTCGCCTGCTCGAGACGATGCCGAAGCCGACGATCGCGGCGATCAACGGGTTCGCTCTCGGCGGCGGCTGCGAGCTCGCGCTCGCGTGCGACCTCCGCTACGCGTCGACCGCGGCGAAGCTCGGCCAGCCCGAGATCAACCTCGGGATCATCCCCGGGTGGGGTGGAACACAGCGGCTGGCCCGGGCCACGACGCTGGGCTTCGCGAAGGAGCTGATCCTCACCGGCCGTCTGGTCGGTGCCGACGAGGCGCGTGAGCGCGGACTCGTCAACGCCGTCTTCGAGCCGGGCGAGCTGGTCGAGAAGACGCTCGAGACGGCCCGTCAGCTCGCGGCCAAGAGCCCGATCGCGCTCGCGGCCGCCAAGGAGGCGGTCAACCGCGCACTCGGGGGCGATCACGCCGACAACCTGAAGCGCGAGGGCGATCGCTTTGGCGAGCTGTTCGCCAGCGAGGACGCCAAGGAAGGCCTGACGGCCTTCGTCGAGAAGCGCGAGCCCGCCTTCCGCGGGCGGTAGCGAAGCGACTAGGGCTGCTTCTTTGCCGGCGCCAGCAGCTGCACCCGCTCGGCGACGAGCGAGCGGCCGAGCGCGGTGAGCACCGTCGACGTCGTCGACTGCGTCCACACGACGACCGGGCGGCCCTTCTCCAGCCGTAGGACATTCGCTTCGGCCAGGTAGCCCTTGGCCGTCTCGAACGTCGCAGTCACCGGCACGGTCACGACGACCGTCCGCCCGGGCTGAGCGACCCGCGGGCCGACCGGCCAGGGCTTCACGGTCGTGAGCTTCAGCCTGAGGGTCTCCGGCGCGGCCGTCTGCAGCACCGTGCCCCGCAGGGCGAGGCTGACCGGCGCGCCCAGCGGCGCCGTGAACAGCAGCCGCGGCAGGCGGTTGAGCCAGCGGAACGGATCGGTGGCGGCGCCGCCGCCCGGATGCCGCTCGAAGTGGAGGTGCGGCTGGATGCCGTCTGCGTCGCCCGAGTCGCCCACGTAGGCGATGTGCTGGCCCATCTCGACGCGCTGGCCGCTCTTCAGCCCCTTTGCGAACGCAACGCCCGGGACGCACTTGCCCCGGTTGTCGTTCTTCGTCGTCAGGTCGTTGTTCAGGTGGACGTAGGCGTACTTCGTGCCGCTGTCGCCGAGCAGGTTGAGCATGCAGCCCCAGCCGCCGGAGTCGAACTCGACGGTGCCGCCCTCGACGGCGACCGCGGGTGTCCAGCGCACGCTCATGATGTCGTTGCCCTCGTGGCGGCCCTGCGGACGCGGCGCGCCGAAGTCGGAGAAGTAGCGCGCGGGCCCGACGACCGGGAACACGGCCTTCGGAACGCTGACCGCCCTCGGCACGGGGCCGCCCGGCGGGGGCGGCTCAGGCGGAAACGCTGCGGCTGACCCGGTGGTGAGGCCGAGTAGCAGGATGAGGAAGAAACCTCGGGCTGTCGTCCGGTGGCTGATCGAGGGGCTCCGGTTCCGGCGCGCGAAGGGCGGCACCCTAACAGACACTTCAGCTATCGGTCGTTCGACACCGCGACGTTAGAGTCCCCCTCCGCATGAAGATCGCCGTCTGCGTCAAACAGGTCCCCGATGCAGCCGCGCCGAAGCGGCTGGACCCCGCAACCAAGCGCCTGGACCGCTCCGTCGAGGCCGCGATCAACCCCTTCGACGTGCATGCCGTCGAAGAGGCCCTGCGCATCCGAGAAGGGGGAGCGGACGGCGAGGTCGTCCTCGTCTCGCTCGGTCCCGCCAAGGCCGCCGAGTCGCTGCGCAAGGCGCTGGCGATGGGCGCCGACCGGGTCGTGCTGATCAGCGACGACGGCGCCGCGGGGTCCGATCTGGTGGGCACGACGAAGGCGCTCGCCGCCGCGCTCGAGCGCGAGGGAGCCGACCTCGTCCTGTTCGGGCAGCAATCGAGCGACTCGGACGGCGCGGTGTTGTGGGCTTCCGTGGCCGAGAAGCTCAGGCGCCCGGTGATCTCGCAGGTGGCCGAGTTGACGCTCGCGGACGGGAAGGTGCGCGGCAAGCGGCAGACCGAGTTCGGCTACGACGTGATCGAGGCTCCTCTGCCGGCGGTGGTGGCCGTGTCCGACGCGATCAACGAGCCGCGCTACCCCTCGCTCAAGGGGATCATGGGAGCCAAGTCGAAGCCGCAGGAGACGGTGACGCTGTCGGATCTCGGCGTGGGCGCGGATGCCGTCGGCGAGGCCGGCAAGCGCACCGAGGTGTACGCCGTCAGTGACCCGCCGCCGCGCGGTGACTCGCGCAAGATCGAGGACGACGGCGACGCGGCGCAGGAGATCCTGGACTTCCTCGTGGAACGGAAGCTCGTCTGATGGCGACGCTCGTCTTCGTCGAGCATCACGACGGCGAGCTCCAGAAGGGCTCGCTCGGCGTGCTCTCGAAGGCGGCCGAGCTCGAGGGCGGCGACGTCGCTGCAGCGGTCGTCGGGTCGGGCGTGAAGGATGTCGCGGCCGGCGCGGGCGCTTACGGCGCGAAGACCGTGTTCGTCGCCGACGACCCGGCGCTGGAGGCGCCGCTGCCGCAGCCGCGCGTCGACGCTCTGGCCCAGCTCGTGGCCGAACACGGCTTCGACACGGTGGTGTTCGCTGCCTCGGTGCTCTCCGCCGACGTCGCCGCGGGCCTGGCCGCGCGCCTCGACGCCGGCCTCAACTGGGACCTCGTCGATCTCGTCCAGGAGGACGGACGCCTGGTCGGCAAGCGGCCCGCGTTCGGCGACACGGTGATGGCAGACGTGGGGTGGACGACCGAGCCGCGGATCGCACTTATCCGCTCGGGCACGTTCGAGCCGAAGGAGTCCGCCGGCGAGGCGCAGGTGCAGGACTTCTCCGTCCAGCTCGAGGACTTCTCGAGCGCCGCGGTGATGGTCGAGCAGGCGCACGAGACCTCGGAGGGGCCGTCGATCGAGGACGCGGACGTGATCGTCGCCGGCGGCCGCGGGCTCGGCGGGCCCGAGAAGTTCTCGCTCGTCGAGGAGCTCGCGCAGGCGCTCGGGGGCGCCGTCGCCGCCACCCGCGCTGTCGTCGATGCAGGCTGGTACCCGTACGCCGCCCAGGTCGGCCAGACCGGCAAGACCGTGGCGCCCAAGCTCTACGTCGCCTGTGGGATCTCTGGGGCGATCCAGCACAAGGTCGGGATGCAGAGCTCGAACACGATCGTGGCGATCAACAAGGACCCGAACGCTCCGATCTTCGACTTCGCCGATCTCGGCGTCGTCGGTGACCTCAACGAGATCGTGCCCAAGCTGACCGAGCTCGTGCGCGCGCGCCGCGGATGACCGTCAGGCCTGCAGACTTCCCCCCTTCGTTCAGCGCGAGCGAGTTCGTCGCGGAGCCGAGCGACCCGCCGGACGAGCGCGTCGAGGTCGGCGTGCTGATCGTCGGCGCCGGGCCGGGCGGGCTGGCCTGTGCGATCCGGCTCGGGCAGCTGTTGGAGGAGGACCCGGCTACGCGTGAGCGGCTCGGCGAGGTCCCGGTCGCCGTGCTCGAGAAGGGCAAGCAGCCCGGCTCGCACCTGCTCTCCGGCGCCGTGGTGAACCCCCGCTCGCTCCGGCGGCTGTTCAAGGATCGCCGCACCGTGTCGGACATGCCGTTCTTCGGCCCCGTCGACCACGAGGCCGTCTACTTCCTGACCGGCAGCTCGGCGCTGCGGATCCCGGCGCCGCCGACGATGCGGAACCACCACAACTACGCGGCCTCGCTCTCCCAGCTCGGCCGCTGGCTGGCCGAGGAAGCCGAGGCGACTGGCGCGATGATCCTGCCCGAGACGGCGGCCGAGAAGCTGCTCGTCCAGGACGGCCGAGTCCGCGGAGTGCGTACCGGCGACAAGGGCCGCGGGCGAAACGGCGAGCCGCTCGCGAACTACGAGCCCGGCGCCGACCTGACGGGCCGGGTGACGGTGCTGGCCGAAGGCACGCAGGGCCACCTGACCGGCGTGGCGATCGACCGCTTCGGGCTGCGCGGCGAGAACCCGCAGGTGTGGGCCCTCGGCGTCAAGGAGGTCTGGAAGGTCGCGCGGCCGCTCGACCGCGTGATCCACACGATGGGGTGGCCGTTGCGCGGCGGGAAGAAGTACCGCGAGTTCGGCGGCTCGTTCATCTACCCGATGGGCGAGGACATGGTCACGGTGGGCATGGTCATGGGGCTCGACTACCGCGACGTCGACCTGTCGGTGCACGACGTGCTGCAGGAGCTGAAGACGCACAAGCTCGTGCGCAAGATCCTCGAGGGCGGCGAGCGGGTGCAGTGGGGTGCCAAGACGATTCCGGAGGGCGGCCTGCTGGCGGTGCCGAAGCGGCTGCACGCTCCGGGCCTGCTGCTCGTCGGCGACGGCGCCGGCCTCGTCAACGTGCCTGCGCTGAAGGGGATCCACTACGCGATCGAGTCGGGCCGGCTCGCCGCCGAAGCGGCCTTCGCCGCGCTCCAGCGGGGCGCGACACCGGCGCGGTCGCTGAACGTCTACGACGATTCGCTGCGCGAGAGCTTCGTGTGGAGCGACCTGCGCGAGGTGCGGAACATGCGCCCCGCCTTCGCGCGCGGCTTCTGGATGGGCGGCGCCATGGCCGGGGCGATGACGGCCTCGAAGGGGCACTTCCCGTCGAAGGACGCGCACTTCGAGGCGGACGCCGAGCAGCGCCTCATGCGGACGAACCGCGCCCAGGGTTATCCCGCGCCCGACGGCCGGCTCACCTTCGACAAGCTCTCGTCGGTCTTCGCCTCGGGCAACCGCACGCGCGACGACCAGCCGAACCACATCCGGATCCGCGACCGCGTGCCGCGCGACCTCGCCGACCTGTGGGTGCACATGTGCCCGGCGCAGGTGTACGCGCTCGGGGAGAGCGACGGCGACGACACGGTCAAGGTGGAGGTGACGCCGTCGAACTGCGTGCAGTGCGGCGCGATCACTGCCAAGGGCGGACGCTTGACCCCGCCCGAGGGCGGCTCCGGGCCCGAGTACACGCTCACCTAGCAGCCACGTCCATTCGGGACATGGGCGGCGGCGCCCTTGAGTTCGGTTCGCCCGGCCTCCTCCCCGCGTCGATCGTACGAAGAACGGGCGCACGAGTCTGTGACGAGAATGTGCCGGATGCGTGACGCGCCCCCCTCGCCACGGGTCTCGCTCGACGACGTGCTGGCCGCGCGCGAGGCGATCGGCGACCGGCTGCACCGCACGCCGACGTTCACGTCGCGCCTGCTCTCGGAACAGACCGGCGCGCGCGTCCATCTCAAGGCCGAGCTCTTCCAGCGCACCGGGTCGTTCAAGCCCCGCGGCGTCCTCACGAGCCTCGCGTCGCTCTCGGGCGACGAGAAGGCGCGCGGGGTGATCGGCATCTCCGCGGGCAACCACGCGGCCGCCCTCGCCTACGGCGCCGCGCTCGAGGGCGTCTCCGCGCTGCTGGTCATGTGGCAGGGAGCGAGCGCGCTGAAGATCGAGGCCACGAGGTCGTACGGCGCCGACGTCGACCTCGCGGCTGCCGGGCCCGCCGAGGCGTTCGACCGCTTGCAGGAGCTGATCGACGAATCCGGCCGGACGCTCGTGCACCCGTTCGACTCACCCACGACGATCGCCGGCCAGGGAACGGTCGCGCTCGAGCTGCTCGAGGACGTTCCCGCCGCCGACGTCGTGGTCGTCCCGATCGGCGGAGGCGGCCTGATCTCGGGCATCGCGACCGTCGTGAAGGCGCGCCGCCCTCGAGCGCGGGTGATCGGCGTCGAGCCCGAGGGCTCGAACGCCTTCCAACAGGCACTGGCCGCCGGACACCCGGTGCCGATCCGGCCGGAGTCGATCGCCGACGGGCTCAACGCGCCGTTCGCGGGCACGCTCGCGCTGGCGCAGTCCAGGGATCTGGTCGACGACGTCGTCCTGGTCGCCGAGGACGAGATCGCCGACGCGACGCGCTTCCTCTACGGCCGCGCGAAGCTCGCCTGTGAGCCCGCCGGAGCGGCGGCCACGGCAGCGCTCAGGACGGGAAAAATCGCGCACGAGCAGGGGGAGTCGATCGTCGTCGTGGTCTCGGGCGGCAACGTGGCTCCCGAGACCGCCGTTGCTATCCTGGCCGGGCGATGAAGGCCGACATCCATCCGGACTACGTCCTCGCCACCGTAACGTGCTCCTGCGGGAACACGTTCGAGACGAGGTCCACCAAGCCCGAGCTCCACGTCGAGATCTGCTCGAACTGCCACCCGTTCTACACGGGCAAGCAGAAGCTGCTCGACTCGGGCGGGCGCGTGGAACGGTTCCAGCGCCGGCTCGAGCGCGCCGGCGGCGCGCGCAAAGGCTAGAGCACAACACGATGTCGGCACCGATCGGCGGTCAGGCCGTCCTCGAAGGCGTGATGATGCGCGGGCCCTCGAACTGGGCACTCGCTGTCCGCAAGCCCGACGGCGAGATCGCGCAGGTCGACCGCCAGGTTCACTCCGTCATGGCGCGGCACCGCGTCTTCCGGCTGCCGGTCATCCGCGGGGTCATCGCGCTCGGCGAGTCGCTCGCGATCGGTTTCCGCGCGCTGGCGATCTCGGCGAACTACGCCGCACAGGAGGAAGGGGAGGACGGCGAGGTCTCGACCGAGCTCTCCCGCGGCAGTCTGATCTTCGCGTTCGCGATCGCGATCGGCTTCGCGATCATGCTCTTCAAGGTCACCCCGGCGCTGCTCACGAGCTGGCTGCCGGTCGAGACCACCACCTGGTTCGTGATCGTCGAGGGCGTGATCCGGGTCGGGATCTTCATCGCCTACATCGTCCTGATCTCGTTCCTGCCCGACCTGCGGCGCGTGTTCCAGTACCACGCTGCCGAGCACAAGGCGATCAACGCCTACGAGGCGGGCGAGGAGCTCGTTCCCGAGAAGGTGCAGCGCTTCAGCCTCATCCACCCACGCTGCGGCACGGCATTCCTGCTCTGGGTGATGGTGATCGCGATCTTCGTGTTCGCGTTCTTCGGGCGCCCGACCTGGTACTGGCTGATCGCAAGCCGGATCCTGCTGCTCCCCCTGATCGCCGGCCTGGCGTACGAGCTGATCCGCTTCGCAGGCAGGCACACCGACAATCGGGTGCTGATGACGCTGCTGGCGCCGGGTCTGTGGCTCCAGCGTCTGACGACGCGCGAGCCCACCCTCGACCAGATCGAGGTCTCGATCCGCGCCCTCCGCGAGGTGCTTCGACTCGAAGGCCGGTTGAGCCCCGACGAGCGCCGCGTAGAAGTAATGGCTTAGTAAGGAGCGGCGGCAAGCCGCTACCTTTTTGCGACACGTTCGTCCCCACTCATGAACGTGATGCGACTTACTCTCAAGCTGGTAGCTCTCGCGGTCGTGCTCGCGGTCCTCGCTCCGGGTGCGTCATCGGCGCCGAAGCTCGGCGTCGACGTCGCGAACGCGAAGAAGGGCATCGACCAGGCCGTCGCTCGCGGACATCTCGACTCGGATGCGGCCGCGACGGACCGCGCGACGCTCGCGCGCGCCTATTCTGTCTGGGGGAAGCTGTCCGGGCAGCGGGCGCAGGAGCTGGAGGGCGTCATCCGCGATGTCGCGGGTCAGTGGCGCAGCTACAACCGCCCTCGCGCGCTGACGCTGTTCTCGATGCTCGACTTCAACGCCCAGTACCTCGGCACGCACGGGCCTGTCTCGTCGGGGCGCGACGTGCAGGACGAGGAAGGGGTCGTTTACCGCGCCTTCACGAACCACGGGCTCCAGTTCCACCCGCTCGCCAACTTCGCCAAGCTCAACTCATACCTCGGTGCCAATCGGCTCGACGAGGCGGGCCTGCTCGCCGAGGCACTCGTCGCCCGCGCCGTGCCGAACGGGGACTCGCTCTCGTGGGAGTACGAGTTTCAGTTCGGGTCCGGGAAGCCGCCCTGGACCTCGGGCATGGCACAGGCGGTAGCCGCGCAGGCGTTCGCCCGCGCGCAGGCGAAGCTCGGCGACCCCGTCTACGCGACGACGGCCCGCAAGGCATTCCGCGCGATCCCCGGCAAGCTCGTACGGGCGCTGCCGCAGGGCCCGTGGATCCGGCTCTACAGCTTCAGCGACCTCGCCGTGCTGAACGCCCACCTGCAGGCGCTCGTCTCGCTCGAGGACTACGGGACGATGATGGTGGACCCGGCGGGCACCAATGTCGCCGCGCAACTCCGCGCGAGCGCTGCTGCGCTCCTGCCCAAGTTCGACACAGGCGCCTGGTCGCTCTACTCGCTCGGGGGCAACGAGTCGACGCTCGACTACCAGCGCTACGTCGTCTCGCTCCTGAGGCGGATCGGTGCACGCAACAACGACATCTTCTGGACCGGCTGGGGCGACCGCTTCGCCTCCTTCGAGGACGAGCCGCCCGAGCTGGCCCCCGGGGCGCCGAGTCCGCCCGCCTATCCGCGGCCGCTGGACGGGTTCCGCGACTACACGGAGGTGAGCTTCACGCTTTCGAAGATCTCGCGGGTGACGATCCAGGTCGGCTCGGCGCGCCGGACGCTGCTCGTGGGTCGCGGGAAGCGCACGATCGAGGTGTTCCCGGGGAAGGTGCCGCCCGGCACCTATCCGGTGAGCGCCCGCGCGGTCGATCTCGCGGGCAACCCGACGGAGATCGAGCTCCCGGACGCGACCGTCAAGCGCGACACCGTGCCGCCGGCGATCGCGGCTCGGCTCGCCGGCAAGCGCCTGATCTGGCGCGCCAAGGATGTCGAAACCCCGTGGCTCGACCTGCGCCTGCGGCTCGTCGGCGGAAGTGGTACCCGCGTCGTCCAGCTGGGCAAGAAGCCGCTTCGCGGCGCGATGCGCGTCTTCCCCAAGCCGGGCTCCTGGCAGACGACGCTGATAGCGCGCGACTCCTCGGGCAACCGCACGGAGGTACCGCTCGGCCTGCTTCTCGGTCGCGGTTAACCTCCGCCCCCCAATCGACGAGGAGGGGACATGGCTACCGAGCGCCGCGCAGAGGCCGTCTGGGAGGGGAGCCTCATCGAGGGCTCCGGCACGATCACGAGCACCGGAAGCGGGGCGCTACCGCAGCTGCCGGTCACGTGGGCTGCACGCACCGAGAGCTCGGACGGCAAGACGAGCCCGGAGGAGCTGATCGCCGCGGCGCACGCCGCGTGCTTCGCCATGGCCCTCTCGCACGCGCTCGCCGAGGCTGGCAACCCGCCCGAGCGGCTCGAGACCTCGGCGACGGTGACCTTCGTCCCCGGCACGGGCATCACGAAGTCGGCGCTCACCGTACGTGGGCGGGTTCCGGGCATCGACGGGGTCTTCTTCGCGGAGGCGGCCGAGGGCGCGAAGGAGGGCTGTCCGGTCTCCGGCGCGCTCAAGGGCAACGTCGAGCTAACCCTCGACGTGGCCTTCGACGCGTAGGACGAGGGCTACGATTGCGGCCGTCATGGCCGCGATCGAAGACCTCGTCGACGAGCTCGACCGCTCCTATCGCGAGACGCAGGAGCGGCTATCCGACCCTGCCGTCTTCAACGACCACCGCGAAGCGGCGGACGTCGGTCGCCGGCTGAAGGAGCTCGAGGGCCCGTACAAGCTCGCGCAGCAGTGGCGCGAGGCCAGCGAAGATGCCGAGGCTGCGCGCGCGGACTCAGATCTGCGTGAGCTGCTGCCTGAGCTCGAGCAGCGGCTCGGGCGGATCGAAGAGGAGCTCAAGCTGGCACTCGTCGAGAGCGACCCGGCCGACCGCAAGGACGTGATCGTCGAGGTTCGTCAGGGCGTCGGCGGCGACGAGGCTGCGCTTTGGGCCGGCGACGTCTATCGGATGCTCACGCGCTATGCCGAGCGTCGCGGCTTCAAGTTCGAGCAGCTGTCGGCGAGCGGGAACGAGGAGGGCGGCTTCAAGGAGGTGACGTTCGCGGTCAAGGGCGACGGCGCGTACTCGATCTTCAAGTGGGAAGCCGGCACCCATCGCGTGCAGCGGGTCCCGACGACCGAGTCTCAAGGCCGGATCCACACGTCCACCGCCACGGTGGCGGTGATGCCCGAGGCCGAGGCGGTCGAGGTCGAGATCGACCCGAACGAGCTCAAGATCGACGTCTACCGCTCGACCGGCCCGGGCGGGCAGAGTGTCAACACGACCGACTCGGCGGTCCGGATCACGCATCTGCCGACCGGGCTCGTCGTGTCGATGCAGGACGAGAAGTCGCAGATCCAGAACCGCGCGAAGGCGCTCCGCGTCCTCCGGGCCCGTCTCTACGAACAGGAGCGCGCGAAGCAGCAGGCGGAGGCGGACGCGGCGAGACGCTCGCAGATCGGCTCCGGCGAGCGGGCCGAGAAGATCCGCACCTACAACTACCCCGAGAACCGGGTTACCGACCACCGCATCAAGCTGACGCTGCACAAGCTCGACCAGGTGCTCGAGGGAGCGCTCGACGAGTTCACGGAGGCACTGGCCGCCGAAGAGCGGCGCCGGGCGCTCGAAACCGCAACGGCGTGAGACGCCGCTTGCGGTGTCTCTTTCAGGCCGTACGGGCTTTGCCCGCACGGCCGTCTGAAACGACCGGTCGACACGTCGGCGCATTGACGGCGCGGCCGTGACCGTTAGGGAGGCGCTCGCTCAGGCCGCGTCGGAGTTGAGCGCGGCGGGGGTGGACACGCCGTCCGTCGACGCGGAGTGGCTGCTTGCGCACATGCTCGGCCGTTCGCGCAGCGAGCTCGAGCTGCAGCGGGCTCAGGTTCTGTCCGCAGACGAGCGGCGTTCCTTCGCCGAGCTCGTCGAGCGGCGGTCCCGGCGCGAGCCGCTCGCCTACGTCCTCGGCGAGTGGGGCTTTCGCGGTCTGACGCTGACCGTCGACGCCCGCGTGCTCGTTCCCCGTCCCGAGACCGAGGTCGTGGTCGAGCGCGCCCTCGAGCTCGTCGACCCGATCGCCGAGCCGCGCGTGCTCGACGTCGGGGTGGGCTCGGGCGCGATCGCACTGGCGATCGCCGTCGAGCATCCGGGCGCCCACGTCGTCGGGATCGACAGCTCGGAGGGCGCACTCGCGCTCGCCGAGGAGAATCGCAAGCGAACCGGCGTCGACGGCCGCGTCCGGTTCCTGCACGGGGATCTCCTGGCGGGCCAGAGCGGCCCATTCGACCTGGTCGTGTCCAACCCGCCCTATATCCGCGCTGAGGATTGGGACCGGCTGCAGCCGGAGATCCGGCTCTACGAGCCGAGGAGCGCGGTCGTCGGCTCCGACATCGCCGAGACGATCGCGCGCGAGGCGCAGCCGTTGCTGGGCCGCGGCGGCTGGCTCGTGCTGGAGGCCGGCGACGGGCAGGCTCGCGGGCTTGCCGAGACCTTCGCAGCGCTCGGCTACGAGGACGTTACGATCACCCGCGACTTGGCAGAACGCGAGCGGGTGGTGGAAGGTCGCAGGCCGTGACCGCGGCGCTTACGACCTCCGACGGCCGCCGGCTCGCGTACGAGGTCGTCGGAGACGGGCCGACCCTCGTCTGCCACCCGGGCGGCCCGGGCTTCTCGTCGCTGTACTTCGGCGATCTCGCCGGCCTCGGTGACCACCTGCGGCTCGTGCTCCTGCAACCGCGCGGTACAGGTGGCTCGGATCCGCCGGCCGACCCGCGGGCGTACCAGTTCGCGGACTACGTCGACGACGTCGAGGCGCTGCGGCGCCACCTGGCCCTCGAGCGGCTGAACCTGCTCGGCCACTCGCACGGTGGCATGGTCGCCCAGGGGTATGCCGCGCGCTATCCCGACCGCGTCGAGCGGCTCGTCCTCGCCAGCACCGCGACACGCTTCGCCGCCGAGCACGAGGCGGCGATGCGGGCCGGGGTGGAGAAGCGGTCCGGCGAGCCGTGGTACGAGGACGCACTCGCCGCGCTGGAGGCCGAGGGAGCGGGGCAGTACTCGACCCCGGAGGAGCTCGCCGAGCTCGCGTGGCGCGAGTTTCGCTTCTACTTCGCCCGGTTTGGCGCCACGGAGGCGGCCTATCTCGAGACCCTGAAGGCCGAGATCCCGAATCCGGATCCGCTGCTGCTGTTCAACTCGGAGCTGCTCGGGAGCTTCGACTATCGCTCGGATCTCGCCCTCGTCGAGGCGCCGACGCTCGTGATCACCGGCGAGGAGGACTTCATCACCGGGCCGGTCTGCGCCAGGGAGCTCGCGGCCGCGATGAGCGACGTCGAGCTCGTGATCCTCCCGAACACCGGCCACTTCGTCTTCGTCGAGGCCCGCGAGCGCTTCCGCGAGTCGGTCCTGCGCTTCCTCGGCGTGGTGCAGTGATCGACCGTGCGGTCGAGGCGATCCGGGCCGGCAGGCCGGTCGTGCTGCCGACCGACACCGTGTACGGGCTCTGCACGACGCCGTACCGCGCCGAGCCGGTGGAGCGGCTCGCGCGGCTGAAAGGCCGAGACGAGGCGCAGCCGATCGCTCTCCTGGCCGAGAGCGTCGAGCTGTTGCTCGAATGCGTTCCCGAGCTGCGCGGCCGCTCCGGCGAGCTCATTCGCGAGCTTCTGCCCGGCCCCTACACGCTCGTGCTGCCGAACCCGGCGCGTCGTTTTCGCTGGCTGGCGGGCTCGCGGCCCGAGACGCTCGGCGTGCGGGTGCCGGAGCTCCCCGGCCCGGCGGCCGAGGTGCTCAGCCGCGTCGGGGCCGTCGCCGCGACGAGCGCGAACGTGCACGGTGGGCCGGACCCGCGCACCCTCGACGACGTGCCCGCCGAGATCAGGGACCGGGCGGCCGCGCTGGTCGACGGCGGCGAGCTGCCGGGAACGGCATCCACGGTGATCGACCTCACCGGCCGAGAGCCTGTCGTCGTGCGTGAGGGTGCGGTTCCGGCCGCGGAGGCGCTCGCGCGCGTGGGCGGGCTCGCACGCACAGGAGCCCCACGAGGGCGACCGATGTAGGCCGCACGGCCGAGTACGATGCAGGGGATGGCGGTCGCGCAGGAGACCATCGAGCACCTTCGCCGCGCCGGTCTTGCCGAGCTCGATCCCGAGATCGCCCGGCTGCTCGACGCCGAGCTCGAGCGCCAGCGCGGGCAGATCGAGCTGATCGCCTCCGAGAACTTCACGTGGCCGAGCATGTTCGAAGCAGTCGGCTCCGTGCCGACGAACAAGTACGCGGAGGGATACCCGGGCCGGCGGTACTACGGCGGCTGTGAGGTCGTCGACGAGATCGAGCAGCTGGCGATCGACCGGGCGAAGGAGCTGTTCGGCGCCGAGCACGCCAACGTGCAGCCGCACGCCGGGGCGCAGACGAACATGGCCGTCTACATGGCGGCGCTGCAGCTGGGCGACACGATCCTCTCGCTCGAGCTCGCGCACGGCGGCCACCTCACACACGGGCTCAAGGTCAACTTCTCCGGCCGGCTCTACACGATCGCCCACTACGGCGTCTCTCGGGAGACGAACGTCGTCGACTACGGCGAGGTGCTGCGGCTCGCGAAGGAGCACCGGCCGAAGCTGATCGTGTGCGGCGGCTCGGCCTATCCGCGCACGGTCGAGGCCGACCGCTTCCGAGAGATCGCCGACGAGGTCGGCGCGCTGCTCCTGTGCGACATGGCCCACTTCGCCGGGCTCGTCGCCGCCGGCCTGCACCCGAACCCCGTACCGCACTGCGACTTCGTCACCTCGACGACGCACAAGACACTGGCCGGGCCGCGCGCGGGCTTCATCCTCTGCAAGCAGGAGCACGCTCAGGCCGTCGACCGCGCCGTGTTCCCCGGCATGCAGGGCGGCCCGCTCATGCACACGATCGCAGCGAAGGCCGCCTGCTTCAGGATCGCGTCGACCGAGGCCTTCCGCGACTACCAGCGTCAGGTGCGCGCAAACGCCGACACGCTCGCCGCGACGCTCCAGGACGGCGGGCTCCAGGTGCTCACCGGCGGGACGGACACGCACCTGCTCCAACTCGACCTGCGCAACACGGACTGGACCGGCAAGGAGGCGGAGGAGCGCCTGGACGAGGTCGCGCTGACGGTGAATCGGAACACGGTGCCCTTCGACGAGCGCCCACCCACGGTGGCGTCGGGCGTGCGCATCGGCACGCCGGCCGCGACGATGCGCGGCTTCGACGAGGACGACTTCCGCGAGGTGGGGCGCATCATCGTGGAGGCGCTGGCTGGGACGGGCAGCATCGACCTCGGTGCGCTCCGGGCCCGCGCGGAGGAGCTCTGCCGCCGGCGGCCGCTCTACCCCGGCTTCCGCGGTTACACCACGTACGAGGCATGAGCGCCTCCGTGGCGACCGAGCGCGTGATCGAGGTCACGCATCCACTGGTCCAGCACAAGCTCTCGTACCTGCGCGAGAAGGACACGCCGACCGTCCACTTCCGCAAGATCGCGAACGAGGTCACGCTCCTGCTCACCTACGAGGCGACCAAGGACTTCCCCACCGAGGACGTCGAGATCGAGACGCCGCTCGAGAAGACGACGGTGCAGCGGATCTCGGGCAAGAAGGTGGCGGTCTGCCCGGTGCTGCGAGCGGGGATGGGGATGCTCGACGGCGTCCTCTCGCTCGTCTCGGGCGCGCGGGTCGGCTTCATCGGCCTCTACCGCGACGAGGAGACCCTCGAGCCGGTCGAGTACTACGTGAAGCTGCCGACCGACCTCGCCGAGCGCGACGCGATCGTGCTCGACCCGATGCTCGCGACCGGCAACTCGAGCGTGGCCGCGATCCAGCGGGTCAAGGACGGCGGCGCGCGCTCGGTCACGCTGGTGACGCTCGTCTCCGCGCCCGAGGGCATCGAGCGCGTCCACTCCGACCACCCCGACGTCCGCATCGTCACGGCGTCGATCGACCGCGGCCTGAACGAGCGGGGCTACATCGTCCCGGGTCTCGGCGACGCGGGGGACCGGCTCTACGGCACCCGGTAGCGGCCGTGGACACGACCGAGGCCGCCCGCCGCTGGGCCGACACGTGGCAACGCTCCTGGCCCGCGCGCGACTCCGAGGCGATCGTCGCCCTGTACGCGGACTCGGTGCCGTATCGCGCGCTTGCGTTCCGTGAGCCGGATCTCGGCCTCGCCGGAGTTCGCGGGTATCTCGAGCGGGAGTTCGGCCTCGAGGAGGGGATCGAGTGTTCGTTCGGTGAGCCGATCGTCTCCGGCGACCGAGCGGCCGTCGAGTGGTGGGCCAGCTGGGTCGAGGGCGGCACGCCGGTCACGCTCGCGGGCACGTCCGTCCTGCGCTTCGACGCCGACGGACTCGTGATCGACCACCGCGACTACTGGAACCAGGTCGAGCGGCGCGAGCCGCCCTATCGGGACTGGTTGCAGCCCTAGCGGGGCGCGGCAACGAGGCCGGGGCGGCGCATCGCCTCGAGCCACACGCTGCGGGCTTCCTCGCGCGTCGCATCCGCTGACAGCCGCTCGGCGACCCACGCAGCGCCCGCCACGGAACCATCGCCTTCGATCGCCGCGATGCCCTGGTGGCGCTCGCCGCCGAGCTCCTCGCCGGGAGCGATCAGCACCTCGCTCAGCGTCTCGCCGCGACGGATCCCGAGCAGGTCGATCGCCGGCGAGCCCTCGCGGCCGGCCTCGTGCCAGATCCGCCCGGCCAGCTCGCCCACGGTGAGAACGGTCGGGTCGGACGCGGTCGCGAGCGCGATCCCTTCGCCTGCGAGCAGCGCGCCGTGGGCGGCGAGCGTCGCGGCGTGCGCCATCGTGATCCAGTAGCGCGTCATCCCGGTGTCCGTCACGGTCAGCGGCACGTCCGCGCGCGCCTGGCGCAGGAAGAGTTCGGAGGCGCTGCCGGCGGAGCCGAGGACGTTGACGAAGCGCACTGCGATCCGCTGCGCTCCGGCGCGCCGGGCTGCGTACGCCGTGAGCTGCTCCATGAAGCGCTTCGTGCGCCCGTAGAAGCTCGCCGCCAGCGCCGCCTTGTCCGTCGAGGCGACGACGACGGTCTCGACGCCCGCGGCCTCGGAAGCCCGAAGCAGCGACCAGCTGCCGTGCAGGTTGTTGTCGACGAACTCGTCCGGATAGACCTCGGCCCAATCGACGTGCTTGTAGGCGGCGAGGTGGAAGACCACGTCGGGCCGCGCAGCCGACAGCTCGCGGAGGAGGCGGCCGGAGTCCCGGATGTCGCACAGGACGTGCGACACGCGGTCGAGCGCCTCGGCCGGCCGGCCACGACGGTCGGCGATCAGCGAGCCCTCGTGCCCGTCCACGATCGTCACGTGCTCGGGCCGGAAGCCGAGGACGAAGGTGCTCAGCGCCCGCCCGATCGAGCCGCCGCCGCCGGTGAGCAGGATGCGCCGGCCGCCGAACCGCTCCTGCAGCTCGAGGAGCGCGGGCACCGGATCGCGCCGGCCGAGCACGGCCTGCCAGTCGAAGTCGTCCGCCGGCACGCGCGGCACCGCTCGCCGAAGCGGAGCAGCGGGCTTGGCAAGTGCCCGCTCGATCGCCCGGTAGCCGGCCTTCATGTCCACCGACCGCAGGTGGTCGGGCTCGGCGATCTCGGCGACGACGTACGGCACGAGCTCGCCCAAGCGTCGGACGACGGGGTCGAGGTCGAGCTCCCCCCGCCCATACGGCAGGCCTTCACCGAGGAGCCCGTGCGCGTCGGACACGTGGGCCACCTGAGCGTGCGGCCCGAGCTCCTCGACGTAGCGCGCGAGGTCGAGGTCGTCCTCGGAGGCCAGCCGGAACAGCGTCGGATACGCCGCCGCGAACGAGCGGAAGAGTGCCGCGTGGGACGTGTCGAGCGTGAAACCAAGCTCCGGCACTCGTTCGCGCCAGTCGAGCAGGTCGCGCCAGTGGCCGCCGATCGGCGACAGAAAGACGCCGCCGGTTCGCATTCGCAGCACCGACGGCACGTTCTCGATCAGGGGCGTCACCCCGCGCGCCAGGCAGGTCTCGGCGTAGAAGCGCAGGAACCGCCCCACCCCGTCCTCGTCCAGGGTCGTCGAGAAGTCGGCCGGCGACCGGGGGACGAAGAGGTGCACCGTGAGCACCGGCGAGCCGACTGCCGCCGCGAACTCGACGCTGCGCTCGAGCCCCGTGCGCGCCTCGTCGTCGAGCCGGTCGACACTGACGAACGCGCCGCTCGGCCACGCCAGCGGAGCCTCGGCAGTGACGGCCATGCCTAGCCCGTCCAGTGCCCGCAGCGATACCTCGATGGCGCGGGCGAGCGCGCGCTCCGACGCGACGTGCGCCGTGTTCAGCCCGAGCTCGACGCCGCGCCACGGACCGCCCGTCGAGGCGGTCTGCGAGCTGATCAGCGTCCGGCGCTGCTTTGAGAAGAACGAAGCCAGTCGACATAGAGCGGTACAGCGTCTTCGAGCGGGCGGACGTCGAAGGGTAGCCACCGGCCTCCGCCCCGGTTCCCCACGTAGCTCTCGTTCTCGCCGGGGGCGAGCGTCCCTCCCGGGGTCTCGATCGGCACGTCACCGCCGACCGCTGCGACCACCAGCTCCGCTGCCCGCCGGAGCGAGGCCGGCCGCCCGCTCGCCAGCGTGAACGTCTCGCCCCAGAGCCCTTCACGCACGATCGTCTCGAGTGCGGGCACGACGTCGTCCACGTAGACGAAGTCCCGCGTCCGCTCGGGGTTGCCGTCGATGACGATCGGCCGGCGGGCGAGCGCGTCGGCCGCGAAGCGCGCGATCGCCCCGGTCGCGCCCTCCCACGCCACCTGGCCCGGCCCGAACACCGAGGTCAGCCGGACGATCGCCGCCGGCGCCGAATGCAGGCGCGCCACCGTCTCGCCAAGCCGCTTCGACAGGGCATACACGTCGGGCGGGGGCTCGACCGCGGCGCGGATGGTCGACGGGTACACGAGGCCGGCACCATGAGCAGCGCACGCCTCGAGCAGGTTCGCCGTCGTGCCTGCGTTCTCCCGTATCGCTCGCCGAGGATCCTCGCGCGCGCGCGCCGGATCGGGGATCCCCGCGAAGTGCAGGACGGCGTCCGCGCCCGCCACGAGCTCCCCGATCTCCGGGCCGCCCGCGTCGAGCTCGACGGCTCCGAGATCCGCGGAATGCGCGCGCCGCGTCGCACCCGGCCGAGCAACAGGAACGACGTCGTGGCCGGCCTCGCGCAGCAGGACGGTCGAGCGCCAGCCGAGGAAGCCGGTCGCGCCGGTGACGAGCAGCTTCATCCGCCCAGGTACTCGCGCACGCTGTGCTCGTAGGCGAACGGCGACGAGTACGTGCAGGTCGGCGTGCCCGTGGCCGGCTCGACGCGCACGAGCGCCGCCACGTCGCCAACCGTAAGCGTCTCGGCCACGACGTTCGCGGTTCCCGAGCCTGCCTCGAGCAGGATTCGCGCCGCGTCCTCGACGTGGACGACGCCGATCGTCGCGGAGGGGTCGTCGACCGTGAGCTCACGGCCGTCCGCGGCCAGGCGGCGGAACTTGTCGACCACCGTTTGCGACTCGGGCCGGTCGTGCTCGACCGGGCTGGGCCCATAGACGATCCCGAGCCGAAGCGTGGCGAGGTCGAACCCGGTCCGCCGGGCATTGAGGTCGAGCGCGAGCTCGCCGTAGATCTTGGACAGGTGCGCGAGGTCGTCCTGCGCCCCGTATGGGTGGTCGGGCCCGATTTCGCCGGCCAGGCGCGGGCCGCCGCCGTAGACGTGCAGCGAGCTGCCGAAGGCGACGAGGGTCCCGGCCGGGATCAGCTCGGCGACGCGGCGGGTCCCGGTGAGGTTCGTCTGCTCCGTGTAGTCCGGCTCCGTGAACGAGAGCGGGCGGCTCGCCTGCGCGGCCAGGAACACGACGCGGTCGAACCCCTCAGCCAGCAGAGAAGCGACC
Source organism: uncultured Actinomycetes bacterium (assembly GCA_963738205.1). Taxonomy (GTDB): domain Bacteria; phylum Actinomycetota; class Thermoleophilia; order Gaiellales; family Gaiellaceae; genus DATFQE01. The sequence goes on along the minus strand of CAVTVQ010000006.1, from coordinate 795,423 downwards.
GCATCCCGGTCGCGGATGTCGAGGGTCTCGACCCGGGCGTCGAGCCCGTCGAGCTGCCTACGGTCGGTTGCATACCAGTTGTCAGCGAGCACGACCTCGTCGCCGCGCGCCAACGCCTGCCGGCCGACCTCGCCGCCGACGTAGCCGGCGCCGAGCACGAGCACGCGCACCGCTAGTGCCTCTTCAGGGGATGGTGCCCAGCTTCTGGGTCGTGAGCACCAAGCCAGGGGCCGCACTCGCCCGCGTCAAAGGCTCTCTGGAGCCTTTGCAAGGGCGAGGGTGGTTCCTGGCGCCGCGTGATCGCGGGCCAGAAGTAGGCGTGCATCGCCTGAGGAGGCACTCAGATGGAGTAGACCGTCGGCCCGGGCGGGACGATGTTGCGCGTGTCCACGACGACCTTCGCGTTCTCCCAGAGCGGCTGCTCGACGAACTCGCGGTGCTGCGTGAGCACGATCACGCAGTCGGCGGCGCGAACCTCGTCGGCGGACCACTCGACCGTGCGGTGCATCTGCCCGTCGAGCTCGACGAAGTCCACCCACGGGTCGCAGTAGCGAACGTCGCCGCCGCGCTGGATCAGCTGCCGCATCACCTCGAGGCTCGGCGACTCGCGCGTGTCGTGGACGTTGGCCTTGTACGCCACGCCGAGCACCAACAGGCGCGAGCCCTTGATCGGCAGGCCGGCGTCGTTCAGCGCGTCGCTGACCTTCTGGACGACGTGCAGCGGCATGCGCGCGTTGATCTCGTGCGCGGCTTCGATCAGCTGCGCCGCGTAGCCGTACTCGCGCAGGCGCCAGGCGAGGAAGTGCGGCACGACCGGGATGCAATCGCCGCCGAGGCCCGGGCCGGGGAAGTGGGGGAGGAAGCCGAACGGCTTGCTGGACGCGGCCTCGATCACCTCCCAGGGCGAGATCCCGAGCCGGTCGCACATGAGCGCGAGCTCGTTCGCCAGCGCGATGTTGACCGCGCGGAAGGTGTTCTCGTGGAGCTTCGCGATCTCCGCCACCATCGGGCGCGAGACCGGGATGACGACGTCCACGATCTGGCGGTAGAGCAGCTCCGTGCGCCGCAGGCACTCCTCGGTCACGCCGGCGACGAGCTTCGGCGTGTTCTGGATCGTGTAGACGCCGTTGCCGGGGTCGACCCGCTCGGGTGCGTAGCCGAGGAAGAAGTCACGGCCGACCTTGGCGCCGGTGCGCTCGAGGATCGGCTGCACGATCTCCTCCGTCGTGCCCGGGTACGTGGTCGACTGCAGGACGATCAGCTGACCCGGGCGCATGTTCGCGGCCACGGACTCGGCTGCCGAGACGATGTACTGCACGTCGGGCGTCTTCGTCTTGGAGAGCGGCGTGGGCACGCAGATCGTCAGCGCGTCGAGCTCGCGGACGGCCGAGTAGTCGGTCGTGGCCGAGAGCGTCTCCTCGAGACCGTCGTACCGCTCGGGCGGGACGTCCACGAGGTACGACTGCTTCTCGCGGATCGCCTGGACACGGTCGTCGTTGAGATCGACGCCGGTGACGTCGAAGCCGGCCTCGGCGAACGACATCGCGAGCGGCAGCCCGGCGTAGCCGAGCCCCACGATGCCCACGCGGGCCGCGCGGGTCGCGATTCGGTCGTCGAACTCGATGCGTGGAGACACGGCCTGGGCCAAGGCGTGGCGATGCTAGCAGCGGCCTCCGCTGCTATAACCGCCCGCATGTCCTTCAGGGACTCGCTGCACGCGCTCCTCTACGACGGAGACGCGGTGTGGGGCTTCTTCGCTGCACTCGTCATCGTTCTCGGGCTCACCCCGCTCGTCGCCCGTCTGGCACCCCGGACCGAGGAGCGGGACAGCGACCGTCCCCGCGTCCACACCGGCTTCATCCCGCGCACGGGCGGGGTCGCGATCGTCGCGGCGATCCTCGTGCCGGCAGTGATCTTCCTCGACCTCGAGGGCCCGTACCTCGGCATCCTGCTCGGCACGCTGCTCGTGGCCGCGCTCGGCCTGCTCGACGACCTGCGCGGTGTCTCCCCGCGGACGAAGCTGGTCGGCGTCGCGCTGATCGCCCTGATCCCGGTCGTCGGCTACGACGTCTCGTTCGGCCACATCACGCTGCCGCTGATCGGCAACCACGACATCGGCGCGCTGGGGTATGCGCTGACGATCTTCTGGGTCGTCCTGCTCGCGAACCTCGTCAACCTGATCGACGGCATGGACGGGCTCGCGGCCGGGATCGTGGCGATCGCGGCCGGATCCTTCGCTCTGCTGGCGACGTCGTTCGGACGAGTGGACGCCGCCGTCCTGGCCGCGATCATCTGCGGCTCGACGCTCGGATTCCTGCGGTACAACTACCACCCGGCCAAGGTGTTCATGGGCGACTCGGGCGCGCTTGCGCTGGGCTTCCTGCTCGCGCTCGTCGCCGTGGAGGGCCTGCTGAAAACGGCCGCCACGATCGCCCTCGTCGCGCCGATGCTCGTGATCGCCGTGCCGATCCTCGACACGTCGTTCGTCGTGCTCAAGCGGCTGAAGTACCGGCGGGCGCCGTGGGGTGCCGACCACAATCACTTCTACCACCGCTTCATGCGCATCGGCTTCTCGCAGCGCCGGGCCGCGGCGTACATGCACATCTGGGCGGCGGCGCTGTCCGCCTACGCGATCCTGCTCCGCTTCGTGCCGCCTCGCCCCGGCGGGACCTGGGACCTCCAGAACGCCCTGATCGGGGCGGCCGCGGGCCTCGTCGTGCTCGCCGGCTCGGTCTGGATGGTCTACACGCTCGAGATCCTCAAGGCCCGGCACCTGCGAGTCCTCGGGTTCACCCGCTTCGCGACCGAGCCGTCGGACGACGAAGAAGCGGTCGAGGAGGTGCTGACAGCAAGTCGACGTTGACATGACATCAAGTTGATGTCATAGTGGCAGCATGAAGCTGTCACCATACGTCGATGCACTGCGCGCCGATCTCGAGGCCGCCGCCGCGCTCGGAGACGAGCAGGCCGCCCGGATCGGCGGCCGCCTCGCCGAGGCGGCGACCCGCTCGGCACCGCTCCGCTTCCTCGACGCGATCGGGGAGACGCTGCTCGTTGCGAATGCCCAGCTCCCGTCCGGCCACCTCGAGCTGCGGCTGGCCGGCAACGATCCCGACGTCGTCTACGTCGAGGACGAGGGCCGGGAGCCGGCTCCCGCCGCGGACGAGCCGAGTGCCGCCCGGCTGACGCTGCGCCTCCCCGAGCGACTCAAGTCGGAGATCGAAGCGGCGGCCGCCCGCGAGGGCGTCTCCGTCAACACGTGGCTCGTCCGCGCCCTCGGCGGCGCGGTCGGCCACGCCACCCGTCCCAGCACGGGCCGGCGACTCGTCGGCTACGGCAGAACCTAGGAGGAAGAGCCATGCGAGAACACACCTTCGAGCTGACCGGCGACCCGCGCCTGAAGGTTCAGGTCCCGGCCGGTGAGGTCGACATCCAGACGGCCCCCGGGACCGAGGCGTTCGTCCGCCTCACGCCACTCGAGGACGACGACGCGGCGCGCGAGACGATCGAGCGGGCCGTGGTCGAGGTGCACGGCGACGAGCTCGTCGTCGCGGTGCGCGAGAAGCGACTGGGCCTCGGCTCGACGCCGCGGATCCGTGCCGAGATCCGCTGTCCCGAGGGGGCGCACGCCAAGATTCACACGGCGTCGGCGGACGTCCGCGCGCGCGGCGCGCTCGGCGACGCCGAGGTGCACGTCGCCTCCGGCGAGGTCGAGCTCGAGCGCGTCGGCGGCCGTCTCGACGTCCACTCGGCAAGCGGTGACGTCACAGTCGGCGACGTGGCCGGCAAGGTCGAGATCCACAGCGCCTCCGGCGACATCGAGCTGCGGCGCACCGACGGCCGCGTCAAGGTTCGGAGCGCCTCCGGCGACATCGCGCTGGGCGACGTGGGAGCAGGCCCCGTCAACCTCCAGACCGCGTCCGGTGACGTGCGGATCGCGGTTCGCGCCGACCGGCGCGTCGCAGTGGACGCCCGAACGGTGAGCGGCAACGCCACCTCGGACATCCCGCTGGACGAGGGCGGCGGCGAGGGTGCCGACGCGCCGCTCGTCGAGATCGGCGTCAACGGCGTCAGCGGCGACGTCCGGATCGAGCGCGCGGCCGGCGCGACGCTAGGCGCGTAGCCAGGGCAGCGCGAGCTCGAGCAGCCGGCGGGGGTCGCGGCGGACCCGTGACGCCGCCGCACCCGCCGGCTTCTTCCGCAGCTCGATCTCGTCCGGATCGCGCAGCAGCCTCAGGCGCCCCTCGGCGACCAGCCGCTCGTCGACACCGCCGAGCCGGCCCTCGAAGATCGACCACACCGGCGTGCCCAGGACGGCGGCCTCGCGGTTCATCGTCCCGCCCGCAGACACCAGCGCGTCGGCGAACGCCACCAGGCTGCTGCCGTCGACTGCGCGGTCGGGAACGACGAAGCGGTCACTCACCGCTCGCACGGCCCGCCGCTGCTCGTCGGTTCGGGCGAGCACCACGGTTTGCACGTCCTCGTCCGCCAGCCGGCGCAGGACGCGATCGAGCAGCGGGTTCTCCGATCCACCGAGATAGAGCGCGTAGGACGGAGCCGTGCGGACGACGCAGAGCACGCGGCGCCGGTCGAGGCCGAGCGACTTCAGCGCGTCGAGATCCGGCTCCCAGTCCGCGAGGTAGTACTCCTCCTTCAGCCCCTCGAACTGCACGAGCTTGGGCGGACGGGCGCCGTAGCGGGCGAGGCGCTCGGGCGGAATGGCGTCGGGCACGACGACGCGGTTCGCCAGGCGGCAGACGACCGTGTGCTGGGCGACCGCCCACTCGTAGTCGAACATCGTCGCGTTCGGGATCCGCAGGAGGCGGGCGGCGGGCGGCAGGTCGACCGAGGCGTGGCCGAGCGCCGCGTCGAAGTCGCGTCCGCGCGCGAAGCGGAGCAGCCCGCGCAGCCGATCGGCAGCGGCCCGCGCCTTCTCGAGCCGGCCGGCGCCGCCGTGGCGGCCGATCGCCCGATACGGATGACCCCAGTCGTCGAGCAGCTCGAGCGTGTGCGAGAGCGGGCGCGCGGTCAACTCGACCTCGTGCCCGTCGGCCTCGAGCAGCTCGACGAGCGGCCGCAACACGGGCACGTGAGCGGTGTTCGTGAGGTCGACCCAGATCCGCATAGCGTCAGCCGGCGGCGCGCTCGACGGAGTACTGCACCAGGCTCTCGCCGTACCGCTCGACGTCGCGGCTGTAGCCCATGCCGATCTTCTCCATCACGCGGGTCGACGCCCGGTTCGCGGGATACGCCAGCGCGACGACGCGGGAGAGCCCGAGCTCGTCGAATGCGAAGCCGACCCACGCCTCGGCAGCCTCGGTCGCGTAGCCGCGGTTCCAGACGCGGCGGGCGAAGTGGTAGGCGACTTCCACGTCGGGGCCGACCCACTCGACCGGGAACAGCCCGCAGACGCCGACGACGTCGCCGCTCTCGCGCTCGACGACCGCGCAGAGCCCGTAGCCAGTCTGCCCGAAGCGCTGGACGTGTCGGCCGACGCGCTCCGCCGTCTCGTCCAGCGTTCGCGAGGGGTCGCCCGGGAGGTGGCGCATCACCTCCGGATCTGACCACACGGCGTGCATGGCCTCGGCGTCGTCGGCCTCGAGTGGGCGGTAGCTCAGGCGCTCGGTCGGCTCGGGGAGTGGCATGGCGCGAGAACTCTACGAATCGCTCGATCACCGTCTCGGGCTGTACCCACAATCTCAGGCCAAAAGCCGCTTCTGAAGCGGCATTGCGCTGTTACAAGCTTTGGTATGCTCGCGCTGGATGGAGCCGTCCTCGTCCCGCCAGTTCGAGCCCGCCGGCGCCGGCGCCCTGCTCGCCGGAACGACCGTCGCGGGCATCGGCGTGGGTGCGCTCGTCGGCTGGGGGGCCGGCTCGGCGGCGCTCGGCGCCCTCTGCGGCGCGATCGTCGGGATTCCCGCCGGCGTCTTCGTCGTCTACCGCCGTTACCGGGGGTACTTCACGTGAGCGCAAGGGTCTTCAGCACCCCCAGGCCCATGCCGCCGCGCCTGCTGCCGGCTGCCGCCGGCGCGCTCGTGATCGTGCTGGCCCTGCCCGTGTTCCTGGCCGCCGGCTGGCCGCTCGCCGGCTGGGGTCTCGGCGCGGTCCTCTGGCTCGTCGCCCAGGCTTTCGCGCTGCTGCTGACGCGCCTCCGTCCGGGCGCGGGTAATCTCGCCGCCTCGGGCGTGGTGGGGATCTCGATGATGTTCCGCGCAGTCGCAGTCGGCGTCGTGGTGATCGCCGTCGCGGCAAGCGACCCCGAGGTCGCGGTGGCCGCCGCGCTCGTCTATGCGCTCGCGTACACGCTCGAGCTCAGCCTTTCGCTCCTGTCGTACTTCGGAAGCGAGCCGATCTCGTGAAGCGCGCGCTCGCTCTCGTCGCGACGCTGGCGCTCCTCGCTCCACAGGCCGCAATGGCCAGGCAGGAGTTCGACCCCAGCGTGGAGTTCGAGCAGCACCCGTGGATCCCGATTCACATCGGGCCGCTCGACCTCTCGATCACGAAGGCGGTCGCGTACCTGATGCTCGGCTCTGTGATCACCATTGCGGTGGGGCTCGTGCTGATGCGCTGGAGGACGAGCGTCGAGCCCGACCGGCGCCAGAGCGCGGGTGAGCTGATCTACGACATCGCGCAGACGCAGGTCGCCGAGCAGGGCCTGCCCACGAAGGCGATCCACCGCTGGTTCCCGTACGTGGCGACGCTGCTGCTCTTCATCTTCGTCGTGAACCTGATCGGCTTCATCCCGCTGCCGCTCTCGGATGAGACGTTCACGCTCTTCGGCGTCGAGTTGCCCACGCTCGGGATCTACGCGGCGACGTCGTCGCTCTCGGTCACGCTCGCCCTGGCGCTGATGACCTGGGTCTTCACGCACGTCGAGGGCATTCGCGCCAACGGCCCGGTCAAGTACTTCAAGAGCTGGATCCCCGACGTGCCGAAGGCGATGTACCCGCTGATCGTGCCGCTCGAGATCCTCGGCCAGTTCATGCGCTTGATCTCGCTCTCCGTCCGTCTCTACGCGAACATGCTCGCGGGCCACATGCTGATCCTGACCTTCATCGGGCTGATGTTCGTGCTCGAGACGGTCGTCCTGGCCCCGCTCGTCATCCCTGCCGCGACAGCCTTCTACCTGTTCGAGGTGGTAATCGTCGTCGGCATTCAGGCCTACATCTTCGCCGCCCTGTCAGCCATCTACATCGGCTCGGCCATCGAGCCGGACCACTAAGGAGGAACCTGCATGATCGACCCCGTCTTCGCTGCCGCTACCGATGGCGTCGACGCCGGCAAGGCGATCGCGCTGGCGCTCGGCATCGGCCTCGGGTCGCTCGGTGCCGGCGTCGGCATCGGCAACATCTTCGGCTCGATGATCCAGTCGGTCGCCCGCCAGCCCGAGCTGCGAAGCGAGCTGCAGGGGATCATGTGGCTGGGCTTCGCCCTCACCGAGGCGGTCGTCTTCTACGGCCTCATCGGCGGACTGCTCGCCTTCGTCCTCGTCTAGCCCCCAAGAAGGAGCCCGTCGACCATGCTCGCAGCGAATCCCCTGATCGACGTCACCGTGGGTCTGATGATCTGGACCCTCGTCTGCTTCGGGATCACGTTCTTCGTGTTGAGGAAGTACGCGTTCGGCCCGATCCAGAAGATCATCGACGAGCGGCGGCAGCGGATCCGCTCGGCGATCGAGGAGGCCGACCGCGCGCGCGACGAGGCCCGGAGTCTGCTCGAGGAGCACCGTGCGCTGATGAAGGAGGCGCGGACCCAGGGGGAGGACATTCTCGCCGAGGCCCGCCGCGTCGCGGCGGCACAGCACGAGCGGCTTCGTGATGAGCTGGAGGAGGAGCGCCAGCGTCGGATCGAGGACATCCGCAAGCAGGTCGAGGCCGAGACCCGTCGTGGGCTCGAGCAGCTGCGGGCCGAGGTCGCGGAGCTGACGGTCCTCGCCACCGCGCGGGTGACCGGGAAGGTGCTCGACGACAAGGATCACCGCCGCCTGATCGACGAGGCGATCGGCGACCTCGACTTCTCCGTCCTCGAGGGGCGCCAGAACTAGTGGCGGTTGCACACCGCACGTACGCGCGCTCTCTCTTCGAGGCGGCGGTCGAGAACGACCGCCTCGAGCGGGTGCACGTGGAGCTCGGCGACTTCGTCGCGATGGTCCAGGAGGTGCCAGAGCTCCAGTCGCTGCTCGAGAACCCCGAGATCGACTCCCGCCAGAAGATGGCGCTGCTTCAGGAGTTGCTCGCCGACGCCGACGAGCTCGTGCGCAACTTCCTGCTGCTCCTCGCCGAGAAGGGCCGCGCCGGCGAGCTCGACGAGATCGCCCGCGAGTTCGAGGCGCTCGTGGCGGAGGCGCAGGGAATCCTCGACGTCGAGCTGACGACCGCGGTGGAGCTCTCACAGGAGGAATTCGACCAGCTCGTGCAGCGGATCGGGAAGGCCTCCGGCCGTGAGGTGCGCGCCTCGCGCACCGTCGACCCCCGCCTCGTCGGCGGGCTCGTCCTGCAGGTCGGCTCGCGGCGACTCGACGCAAGCATTCGCGGCCGGCTCGACCGGTTGCGCCAGGAACTGACTACGACAAGGAGCGCCACGTGAAGCTGCGTCCGGCGGCGGAGCCGCCTGTCCGCGCAGCGGACCAGTGGAAGGGGTCTGGGGAAACCGCGAGGTTGCCCCAGCGACCGGCGGTTCAACCTCGAAAGGAACCCAAGTGAAGCTGCGCCCAGAAGAGATCACCTCGATCCTCAAGGAGCGGATCGAGAAGTTCGGCGTCGAGACCGACCTCGCCGAGGTCGGCAACGTCCTCCAGGTCGGGGACGGCATCGCCCGCGTGCACGGGCTCGAGAACGCCGTCGCGCTCGAGATGCTCGAGCTGGAGCACGGCGTCACCGGCCTCGCGTTCAACCTCGAGGAGGACAACGTCGGCACGGCGCTGTTCGGCGAGTGGGAGCACGTCAAGGAGGGCGAGCCCGTGCGCCGGACCGGCAAGGTTGCGAGCGTCCCGGTCGGCGACGCCCTGATCGGGCGCATCGTCGACCCGCTCGGCAACCCGCTCGACGGCGGCGAGCCGATCCCGCGCGACCAGACGCGTCCCCTCGAGTTCAAGGCGCCGGGCGTCGTCGAGCGCCAGCCGGTGAAGGAGCCGCTGCAGACCGGCCTCAAGGCGATCGACTCGATGATCCCGATCGGCCGTGGCCAGCGCGAGCTGATCATCGGCGACCGCTCGACCGGCAAGACGGCCGTGCTCGTCGACACGATCCTCAACCAGCGCGGCCAGGACGTGATCTGCATCTACGTCGCGATCGGCCAGAAGGCCTCGACGGTGGCGCAGGTCTACGAGCGCCTGCGCGAGGAGGGCGCGCTGGACTACACGATCATCGTCTCGGCCTCTGCGTCGGAGGCGGCGCCGATCAAGTGGATGGCCCCGTTCGCCGGCGCGGCGATGGGCGAGCACTTCATGTTCCAGGGCCAGCACGCGCTCTGCGCCTACGACGACCTGTCGAAGCACGCGGACGCTTACCGGCAGCTGTCCCTGCTGCTGCGCCGTCCGCCGGGCCGCGAGGCGTTCCCGGGCGACGTCTTCTACCTGCATTCGCGGCTGCTGGAGCGGGCCTGCAAGCTCTCCGACGACCTCGGCGCCGGCTCGCTGACCGCGCTCCCGGTGATCGAGACGCAGGCCGGCGACATCTCCGCCTACATCCCGACGAACGTGATCTCGATCACCGACGGACAGATCTTCCTCGAGTCGGAGCTCTTCTTCTCCGGCGTCCGCCCGGCGATCAACGTCGGCGTGTCGGTCTCGCGCGTGGGCGGCAACGCGCAGACGAAGGCGATGAAGAAGGTTGCCGGCCGCCTGCGCCTGGACCTCGCCCAGTACCGCGAGCTCGAGGCGTTCGCCCAGTTCGGCTCCGAGCTCGACCCGCAGACCCAGCGCACGCTCGCGCGCGGGGAGCGGATGGTCGCCACGCTCAACCAGCCGCAGTACCAGCCGTGGCCGATGGAGGAGCAGGTCGTCGCGATCTACGCCGGCATCAACGGCTTCCTCGACGACGTTCCGGTCGACGACATCTCTCGCTTCCAGGAGGAGCTGCGGGAGTACCTGCGCACCGAGGGCTCGGTCTACGAGGAGATCAGCAAGACCGGTGACCTGCCCGACGAGCTTGCGGAGAAGCTGAACGCCGAGATCGTGAAGTTCAAGCAGGGCTTCAACACGTCGGAGTCGCAGGCCGCGTAGGGGATCGATGGCCTCCGTCCAGGACATCAAGCGCCGGATCCGCTCGGTCCGGAACACGCGCAAGATCACGCGGGCGATGGAGCTCGTCGCAGCGGCGAAGCTGCGCCGCGCCCAGGCCCGGATCGAGGCCATGCGCCCGTACGCCGACCGGATGATGGAGCTGATGGCCGGCACGGCGCGGGCGAGCTCGTCCTTCCGCGGGTTCCCGCTGCTGCAGAGGCGCGACGTCGGCACCGCGCTCGTCGTCGCGCTCACGGGCGACCGCGGGCTGGCCGGCGCGTTCAACGCCCAGGTCCTGCGCGAGGCGTTCGCACTCGAGCGGCGGCTGCGGGCCGAGGGTGCCCAGGTTCGCTTCGCGGTCTCCGGCAAGAAGGGCGCCTCGACGCTGCGCTTCCGGGGCTACGACGTCGAGCGGGCGTGGTCCGGCTTCAGCGACCAGCCGGGGTACGTCGACGCTCAGGGCATGGCCCACCACGTCTCCGAGCTCTACGCCCAAGGTGAGGTCGACAGCGTCCGCATCGTCTACAACCACTTCGAGTCGGCGCTCGTCCAGCGCGTGGTCGAAACGGAGATCCTCCCGATCCCCGAGCACATCTTCGAGCACGACGAAGCCGAGGAGCGGCACCAGGCGCTCGTCGGCGACTTCATCTACGAGCCGGAGCCCGAGCAGATCCTCGAGCGCCTGCTGCCGGTGTACATCGAGACAGAGATCTACCGCGCACTCCTGGAGTCGGCCGCCAGCGAGCAGGGAGCCCGCATGACGGCTATGCGGAACGCCTCCAAGAACGCGGGCGAGCTGATCGACAACCTGACGCTGGCGATGAACCGCGCCCGTCAGTCGGAGATCACCCAGGAGATCCTCGAGGTTGTTGCCGGCGCGGACGCCCTCACTACGTGACCGCTGGGGACACCTCCCGGTTTCCCCAGACCCCTTCCCCTGGTCCGCTGCGCGGACAGGCGCCTGCGGCGCCGGCGCGGACGCCCTCACTACGTGACCGCTGGGGACACCTCCCGGTTTCCCCAGACCCCTTCCCCTGGTCCGCTGCGCGGACAGGCGCCTGCGGCGCCGGCGCGGACGCCCTCACTACGTGACCGCTGGGGACACCTCCCGGTTTCCCCAGACCCCTTCCACCGGTCCGCTGCGCGGACAGGCGCCTGCGGCGCCGGCGCGGACGCCCTGACGACCTAACACGTTCCTAACAAGATGGCGGGGTAGGCGTCTAACCACGTGACGCGCCCAGCCGGGCCGTTATCCTCTCACCGCTCATGGCGCAAACCGATCGACGCGAAGTTCTCTCGGCCGGCGCAGGCCTCGCCGCCGAGGTCGCGCTCGAGTCGGGTGGCCAGCTCGGCGAAGTCGACGTCAAGGCGCGTGGTTACTGGGAGCAGGTCTGGCGCCGCTTCCGCCGCGACAAGGTGGCGATCGCCAGCGGCATCTTCCTGATCTTCCTCTTCATCGCCGCGTTCGCCGGCGCGCCGCTCGCTCAGAAGTGGCTGGGCCACGGGCCCAACGACATCTTCCCGAGCGAGGGCGTGGACCCGGCGACGCTCGTGCCGGTCGGCCCGCTGACGACGGTGCACAGCTTCTCGCGGAACGAGGACATCTTCTTCCTGCTCGGCGCCTCGGACACGCTGGGCCGCGACGAGTTCCTGCGCCTGCTCTACGGGGCGAGGGTCTCGCTGGAGGTGGCGATCGGGGCGACGTTCCTCTCGATGTTCATCGGCGTGCTGCTCGGTGCGATCGCCGGCTACTTCCGCGGCGGCATCGACGCGATCATCTCGCGCGTCACGGAGATCGTGATGGCGTTCCCGCTGCTCTTGTTCGTGATCGCGCTGGCCGCGACCGCGGGCGACCGGCTCAGCGACATCACCCTGGGGGTCTTCCAACCGGGCGTGATCATGCTGATCCTGATCGGCGGCATCTTCGGCTGGTTCTATCCCGCCCGCATCGTCCGGGCCCAGGTGCTGTCGCTGCGCGAGAAGGAGTTCGTGGAGGCCGCCCGCATGGTCGGCTCGAGCGACTGGCGCATCATCCGCTCGCACCTGCTGCCGCACCTCGTGGCCCCGATCATCGTCTACTCGACGCTGATCGTCGCCCAGTTCGTGCTCTTCGAGGCGGGGCTGTCGTTCCTCGGGCTCGGGATCAAGCTCCCGACGGCGAGCTGGGGCAACCTGCTGTCGACCGCGCCCGACTTCTACACGCAGCAGCCGTGGCTGATGGTCTGGCCGGGGCTGGCCGTTCTGCTCACGACGCTGGCGTTCAACCTGCTCGGCGACGGCCTCCGCGACGCATTCGACCCGCGCGGCGCGTCCTAGCTCTGCGGGCTCGCAAAGTCATCTACACGCGGCGCTAACCAACTCTCAACATTGGCGTCTAAGTGGGCTGGGACCCCCGAAAGGGGACCCGGGTCGGTGCACGGTAGGCCGGCTCTCGTCACGGAAAGGAGTCTCATGCACAAACGGCTCATGCTCTCCGTCGCCATGCTGGCGATTGGAGCGGGCCTGCTCGCAGCGACGGCCACGGCTGGCTCGTCGGGATCGAGTGGTGCCCAGGCATCGAGCGGGGCGGCCCAGAAGGGCGGAACGCTCCGCGTCAGCCTCAATACGGATCTCGACTATGTCGATCCGGCGCTCGCGTACTACACCGTCTCTTGGTCGATCGAGTACGCGACCTGTTCGAACCTGATGAACTATCCGGACGCGCCCGCCCCCCGTGGGTCGCGGCTCGTGCCGGAGGTTGCCCAGGGCTCGCCGGTCATCTCGAAGAACGGGAAGACCTACACGTTCACCCTGAAGAAGTCGTACAGGTTCAGTAACGGCGCCAAGATCACCGCAGCGAACTACGCGGCGGCGATCAACCGCAACCTGAACCCGAAGATGGCCTCGCCGGCTCAGCCGTTCATCGAGGACATCCTCGGCGCGAAGGCGGTCATCGACGGTCAGGCGACCAAGGCGGCCGGCGTCAAGGTTCTGTCGCCCTACAAGCTGCAGGTCCGGCTGACCAAGCGGGCACCTGACCTGCTCTCGCGGCTCGCGATGCCGTTCTTCTGCGCGATCCCGGCCAACCTGCCGATCAACCCGGACGGCATCTCCGCTCCGGTCGTCGGCTCCGGCCCGTACTACATTGCGAAGTGGGAGCCCAAGCGCTCGATCACCCTGCTCCGCAACCGCTTCTACAAGGGTCCGCGGCCGCACAACGTCAACGCTGTCCAGTACGACATCGGCCTGCCGTTGACGACGATCCGGCTGAACATCGAGAACAACACGTCCGACTACCCGGGCGACGGCCTCCCGCCGGCGGCTTTCGCCGAGCTGGGTCAGAAGTACGGCGTCCGGAAGGGTTCTCCGGGCCAGTTCTTCGTCAACCCGTCGGCCGCGTTCCGCTACCTGGCCATGAACCATGACCGGCCTCTGTTCGGCGGCAGCCCCGCCGGCAACGTCGGTCTGAAGAAGGCCGTGAACAACGCGATCGACCGGATCGCGATGATCAACCAGCGTGGCGCGTACGCGGGCGTGATCAACGACCAGTACATGCCGCCGAGCATGCGCGGGTTCCAGAACGCGGCGATCTACCCGTCCCGGCCGAACGTGGCCCGGGCGAAGTCGCTCGCCCAGGGGAACACCCGCGGCGGTAAGGGCGTCTTCTACTGCGCCAACTCCGGTGCAGCTCCGCCGACCTGCCAGATCGCGCAGGACAACCTGAAGGCGATCGGTCTCGACATGGAGATCAAGCTCTTCCCGCGTGCTGTGCAGTTCACGAAGACCGGTACCCGTGGCGAGCCCTTCGACCTCACGCTCGAGGGCTGGCACATGGACTACTTCGATCCGTACGACTTCATCTTCCTGCTCGATGGGACGACGATCCGTACGGCGAACAACGTGGACTTCTCGTACTTCAACTCGCCGGCTTACAACCGGAAGATCGCGGCTGCGGCCAGCCTCGTCGGCCAGGCCCGCTACCGCGCGTTCGGCACACTCGACATCGACCTGGCCAAGAACGCGGCCCCGTTGGCGTCGTACATCACCGACAACACGCGGATCCTCGTCTCGAAGAGCACCGGCTGCTTCGCGTACCACCCGGTGTACGAGCTCGATATCCCGTCGATCTGCAAGAAGTAACGAGCTAAGGCTCAAACGGATCCACAGCGGGGCGCCCTTTCGGGGCGCCCCGCCTGGATCTGTCGACAACTTCTCGGTGTCTTTCGACGTCTTCACTGCTGTAAGCTGACGCCGCTTCACGTGGCGACCAAGGAGACTGAGTGATTCGGTATCTCGTCAGGCGAATCTTGTGGGCCTTCGTGCTCTTCATCGCCGTGACGCTCGTCTCGTACATCATCTTCTTCCTCGTCCCCGCCGAGCCCGCGCGCCTCGTGGCCGGCCCGCAGGCGCCGCCCGAGGCCGTCGAGCGCGCCCGCAAGTTCCTGCACCTGGACGACCCGATCTGGCAGCAGTACCTCCGCTTCCTGGGCGCGCTCGCGCCGATCACCTTCGACGGCGTGAAGCCCGAGGTAAAGGAGCCTTCGCTGGGCCGCTCCTTCGCGACGCGCCAGGAGGTCAACAAGATCGTGAAGAACGCGGCCCCCGTGACGATCTCGCTCGTCATCGGCGGCGCCATCCTCTGGATGCTGATCGCGCTGCCGATCGGCATTCTCTCGGCGCTCAGGCCGCGATCGCTGTTAGACAGAGCCGCCATGGTGTTCGTCCTGATCGGGATCTCGGCCCACCCGGTCTGGCTCGGACTGCTGTTGTCCTATTTCATCGGCTTCCGTCTGGGCTTGACGCCGTTGGGTGGCTACTGCGACCTCGTCAACCCGTCCACAGCGTGCGGCGGCCCGGTCCAGTGGGCGCACGCGATGATCCTGCCCTGGATCACGTTCGCGATCCTGTTCGCGGCGCTGTACGTGCGCATGATCCGTGCGAACGTGCTCGAGACGATGAACGAGGACTACGTGCGCACGGCTCGCGCGAAGGGCGCGTCGGAAGCGATCGTCATGCGCTCGCACGTGCTCCGGAACGCGATGCTGCCCGTCGTCACGATGCTCGGCATGGACATCGGCCTCGCGATGGGCGGCGCGATCTTCACCGAATCCGTCTTCGGGTTACCCGGAATCGGTAGAACGGCGGTGCAAGCCCTCGAGGGCTTCGACTTACCCACCGTTCAGGGAATCGTCGTGTTCGCCACCGTCGCCATCATCGTCTTCAACCTCGCCGTCGACCTGCTGTACGCAGTGATCGACCCCCGAATCAGGCTGGCGTAGATAGTGGCGCTGCTCGAGGTCAATGACCTCAAGACGTATTTCCGCACGGACGACGGCATTGTCAAGGCCGTCGACGGCGTCAGTTTCAAGGTCGAGAAGGGCCAGACCCTCGGCATCGTGGGCGAGTCCGGCTCGGGCAAGAGCGTCACCTGCCTGACGATCATGGGCCTGAACGCCAAGAAGAACACGATGACCACCGGCGAGGCGCTGTTCAACGGTGAGGACCTGCTGAAGATGCCGTCCAAGCAGCTGCGGCAGATCCGCGGCAACGACATCGCGATGATCTTCCAGGATCCGATGACGTCGCTGAACCCGGTTCACACGGTCGGCCGGCAGCTCGTCGAGGCGGTCCAGCTCCACCGCGACGTCTCCAAGCGCCAGGCCAAGGGACGGGCGCTGGAGCTGCTGAAGGCGGTTGGAATCCCGCGCGCCGACCGGCGCATCGACGACTACCCGCACCAGTTCTCGGGCGGCATGCGCCAGCGGGTGATGATCGCGATGGCGCTCGTCAACGATCCGGACCTGCTGATCGCCGACGAGCCGACGACGGCGCTCGACGTGACCACGCAGGCGCAGATCCTCGAGCTTATGGACCGCCTGCAGCGCGAGTTCGGCAGCGCGATCATCATGATCACCCACGACCTCGGCGTCATCGCGGAGATCGCCGACGAGGTCGTCGTCATGTACGCCGCGCGCGTCGCCGAGAAGGGCTCGGTCGACCAGCTGTTCAAGCGCCCGCATCATCCGTACACGTGGGGCCTGCTCGGCTCCCTCCCGCGCCTCGACGAGGACATCGAGCGGCTCGTGCAGATCCAGGGCCAGCCGCCGTCGCTGCTCAACCCGCCGCGCGGCTGCCGCTTCAACCCCCGCTGCCCGTACGTCATGAACATCTGCAAGCAGGAGGAGCCGCAGCTGCGCCCGGTCTCGGGCGAGCCGGATCACCTCCAGGCCTGCCACCTCGACGAGCAGACGAAGGACCGCGAGGCGGCAAAGCTGCTCGCAGGGACGCTGGCTGAGGCAAGCTAAGGGGCGATGGCAGAAGCAGCGGCGACCAACGGGGGGGTCAGCGGCGACGAGTTGCTCGTCGTCGAGAACCTGAAGAAGCACTTCCCGGTCACACGGGGGATCGTCTTTCAGAAGCAGGTCGCGTCCGTCAAGGCGGTCGACGGCGTCAGCTTCAGCGTGAGGAAGGGCGAGACGCTCGGCGTCGTCGGCGAGTCCGGCTGCGGCAAGTCGACGATGGCTCGCTGCGTGATGCGCCTGCTCGACACCACCGAGGGCCGCATCGTCTTCGACGGCCGCGACATCACCAACTTGTCGCGCTCCGACATGCGTCCGATCCGGCGCGAGATGATGATGATCTTCCAGGATCCCTACGCGTCGCTCAACGCCCGCAAGCGCGTCGGGTTCATCGTCGCCGAGGCACTCGAGGTGCACAAGCTCGGGACGGCGGCCGAGATCAAGCGCCGCGTCCAGGAGTTGCTCGAGGTCGTCGGCCTCAACCCGGAGCACTACAACCGCTTCCCGCACGAGTTCTCGGGCGGCCAGCGTCAGCGCATCGGCGTTGCGCGCGCACTCGCGGTCAACCCGAAGCTGATCGTCTGCGACGAGCCGGTCTCGGCGCTCGACGTGTCCGTGCAGGCGCAGATCCTCAACCTCCTCAAGGACCTGCAGCGCGACTTCGGCCTCACGTACGTGTTCATCGCACACGACCTCAACGTCGTTCGCCACATCTCAGACCGCGTGATGGTCATGTACCTCGGCAAGGTCGCGGAGGTCGGCAACAAGAGCCAGCTCTACGTGGCGCCGAAGCACCCGTACACCGGCGCCTTGCTCTCTGCCGTTCCGATCCCTAACCCGGATCTCGGCCGCGCGCGCAAGCCCATCGTCCTCGAGGGCGACGTCCCGAACCCGATCAACCCGCCGACTGCCTGCAACTTCCACCCGCGCTGTCCCCGCTTCAAGGAGGGCCACTGCGACGTCGAGCCGCCGCCGCTGTACCCGTTCGGCGACGGCCACGTGGCGGCCTGCCACTACCCCCTCGAACACTGGCCGATGACCGAGGAGGATATGCGCCGACCCGGCGCGCCCGTCTCTTCGCCGGCGAGTACGCCGTAGCGATGTGGGGCGCGGCTTTTCGCCGCCTAGCCGGTTTGCTGGTGCTCGCCGGCGGAATCACCCTCGTGGGCTCGCTGGCGTTCGGTCTGCTGGTCGGCGAGTCGGTCAGTCGCTCCGTGTCGGTCGGCTTCTACCTGGTCGGCTCGTTCCTGACGATCGCCGGCTTCTTCGTCGGCAACCGGGGCCCCGTGCGGCTCAAGCGCGACGTCGGGGTTCCCCTGATGGGCTCCCGGTTCGTGCGCTGGGCGACGCCAGAGGAACGCGACGAGTCGATCAACACGTCCGCCATCTACGTTGTACTTGGATTTGCCCTCATCTTCCTGGGTGTGCTTGCCGACACGAGGTACAGCCTTGTTTAAACGGTCGCAACTAGCTAACTATTGCTCCAGGAGCCCGTCAGAATCGACATGCACACGCTGAGGTCAACCGGCAGACGATGCGATCGCGCACGCGAGTACGCGTCGCTGCGCCTCGACGGCGAGCTCTCGGACTTCGAGCGCGCACTGCTGGACTCGCATCTCGAGCGGTGCCCGAGCTGCCGTGTCTTCGCGGACGACCTCGTCGGCGTGACCGATCGCCTCCGGACCGCTCCCCTGGTGCAGCCCGAGCTCTCGCTGTCGCTCCCGCGGCGGCGCTTCGCGGCGTACGGCCGCTTCCAGGCGGGGGCTGCAGCCGCGGCCGTCGTCAGCGTGGTCGGGATCGGCGCACTGTTCGGGATGCTCCACTCGAGCGCCTCGACGCCCAGTCGCACGTCCGCGAGGTTCGGGTCGATGGCGAGTGAGAACCGCGACTTCCGCGATCTCCGCCGCGCCGTGTTGACCGCGCCGCATCCCGAGCGCCGCCCGGGCGGCCTCGGCGTGCTCGAAGTCTAGTAGCACAGGGGGAACCCTGTTTCCCCCGTGAGCCCCTTCTCTGTCGCCTGGCAAGACAGCCGCAGTGAGCCTCCCGGCGGGGCAAGCCCGCCTCCGGCGGCGACTCGCACTCGCCCCAGAGCGTTCGACTTCCGCTTAGCGGAGCCCGCTCGAGCGCATGGCTGAGATCGAAGAGCTCGTCCTTGGCGAACCGGACGTTGAACATCACCCTCCCTCCGCATAGATCCGTCTGACCACGTCTTCGATGTCTGGCTCCTCGACGGTCAGGTCGACGAGGCGCGCCCGCTCGGCGACGGCCGCGGTGAGCTGCGCCGCGGTCACCTCGTCGCGCCTGAACCGCAACCACTGGCGCGGACCGTCGAGGCGCACGACCCAGGCGCCGTCCACCTCGAGCGGCGGAGCCGGCTCCTCCAGGTCGACGACGAGCGTCCGCTCCTTGCCGTAGCGCTGCATGAGCCGGTCGATCGTCCCGTCGTAGATCACGCGGCCGTGGTCGATGATCAGCAGCCGCGAGCAGAGGCGCTCGATGTCCGCCAGGTCGTGCGTCGTGAGCAGCACGGTGACGCCCCGATCGCGGTTCATCTCGGCGAGGAAGTCGCGGACGCGTGCCTTGGCGACGATGTCGAGCCCGATCGTCGGCTCGTCGAGGAAGAGGAGCTCGGGGTCGTGCAGCATCGCGGCGGTGAGCTCGCCGCGCATGCGCTGCCCGAGCGAGAGCTGACGGACCGGCGTGCCGAGGAACGGATCGAGCTCGAGCACCTCGCGGAAGCGGTCGAGATTCGTCCGCCAGCGGTCGTACGGCACCCGGTAGATGTGGCGCAGCAGCTCGAAGGAATCGCGCAGGGGTAGGTCCCACCACAGCTGCACGCGCTGCCCGAAGACGACGCCGATGCGACGGGCGAGCTGGATCCGCTGCCGTGACGGGTTCAGCCCCGCGACCGAGATCCGGCCCGCGCTCGGCACGAGGATCCCGGTGAGCATCTTCACGGTGGTCGACTTGCCGGCGCCGTTCGGGCCGACATAGCCCACCAGCTCGCCGCGCTCGATCTCGAAGCTGACGCCGTCGACTGCCCGCACCTCCGTGCGTTCCCGCCGCACGCGGCCGCGCTTGACGCGGACCGCGAACGTCTTCTCGATCCCGTCGAGCTCGATCAGGGCCACGTCAGGCTCCCACGCTGCGGTAGCGGCGGACGGCGCCGCGCCACGCGAAGGACGCAATGGCGCCCGCGAGGACCGCCACGAGCGGCGACGCGAACTGCAGCGCCGTGGGCAGCCCGAGCGGGTCCGGCTTGTCGAGCAAGTAGAGCGAGGGGAAGTAGGCAACGAACGCCAGCGGGATGACGAAGATCACCAGCCGCCGCAGCCAGGGGCCGAAGATGTTGATCGGGTACTGCGTCATGAAGTTGCCGCCGTAGGTGAATGCGTTCACCGCCTCGTGCGAGTCGATCAGCCAGAACACGATCGTCGAGAGCGCGACCCAGACGGCGGCGAAGATCGCCGACCCGGCGACGATCGAGATCACGAGCATTCCAGCGCGCCCGACGTTCCAGTCCACGTCGACGACCGCCAACGCGACGACGAGCACGACGAAGCCCTGCGCGAGCTTGCCGAGCCGCCGCAGCGCGAAGTCGCTCGCGATCACCTGCAGGAGCGAGCCGAGCGGCCGGACGAGCACCTGGTCGAAGTCGCCCTGGCGGATCATGTCGGGGAGCTGGTCGAGGTGGCCGACGACGAGGTCGGTGATCGCGAACGACACGCATGAGATGCCGTACAGAACGCCCACCTCGCCGACGGTCCAGTCGCCGAGCGCGTCCACCTGGTAGAAGAGCACGAGGATCACTGCGAAGTCGAGGAACGTGATCAGCGCCGTGCCCACGACGTTGAGGGCGAAGGACAGGCGGTACTGCAGCTGGCCGCGGATACGTGCGCCGACGAGCCGGCGGTAGATCCCGACCAGCGCCACCGCCTCAGCCACCCTGGATCACCAGCTTCCGCATGCCGGCCGCCAGCACGGCCCGCCCGCAGAGGAGCAGCACTACACCCCAGAAGGCCTGCAAGGCCAGGAGGCCGACGAGCTCGGCGCCCTGCGCGTGCCCGAGCCACACTTCGATCGGCGCCTGGACCATGGCGGCGAAGGGGAGCGCCCAGGCGAGCGTGCCCAGCCAGTCGGGGAAGAACGCCAGCGGCACGATCTGGCCGGAGAAGAACGTCGAGACGACCATGGCGAGGATCCCGACGCCGCGGTAGTCGAGCAGCCAGAAGGCCGCCAGGTTGAACAGGAAACGGAAGGCGAAGCTCGCAACGACCGCCAGCACCAGGCTCGCCACGAACGCGAGCCACACGACCGGCGCGTCGGGGACGAGCAGGTCGAACACGAGCGCTCCGAGCAGGAACGGCGGCACCCCGCGGAACACGGCGTGGTAGGCGGCGCGCCCGAGGTCCTGCGCGAGCCAGTAGCCCTGGAAGTCGAGCGGGCGCTGCAGGTCGGTGGCCACGTCGCCGCTCCGCACCCGCAGCGCCACCTCGTACCAGCCCCAGATGTTGATCGTCATCAGCATTCCCTGGGCGAGCCACGTGTACGTGAGGGCGTCCTGGGCGTCGTAGTCGCCGACCGTCGACCGCTGATCGAACACCGCGAGCAGCGAGTAGGCGATCAGGAAGCCGAAGAACGTGTTCGTGAAGATTCCGGCCCAGGTGGCGCCGGGATAGGCCGCGTAACGGCCGAAGCCGCGGCGTGCGAGCTCGAAGCCCAATCTGAGCACGGGTTCGCGGAAGCTATCGTCTGGACATGCTCGCCTCGCCTGTCAGCTCCTACGTCTGAGGCCTCGATCACGCCGCCCGGGTGGCGGTGACGCCGGCAGAGAAGCA
This sequence comes from uncultured Actinomycetes bacterium, assembly GCA_963738205.1. Taxonomy (GTDB): domain Bacteria; phylum Actinomycetota; class Thermoleophilia; order Gaiellales; family Gaiellaceae; genus DATFQE01. The sequence goes on along the minus strand of CAVTVQ010000006.1, from coordinate 774,085 downwards.
CCTACGGCTCCTGGGGGGCCCGAAAGGCCGCTTCGGTAAACTCCGAGGCGCTTTCCGTAGGCTCCGTCCGGGCCACGCGGAGGAACCCTCTCTTCAGGAGTCACATGCCTAGAAAGCGCACCGAGAACGGCCAGGGAACGTCCAGCGACAACGTCGGCAAGATCGTCGAGATCAAGGGCGTCGTGATCGACGCCGTCTTCCCGGCCGACCTGCCGGAAATCAACAACGCCGTGCAGATCCCCATTCCGGGCGGCGACGGCCGCGAGGCCGGAACGCTCGTCGCGGAGGTGCAGCAACAACTCGGCGACGACCGCATCCGCGCCGTCGCGATGGACTCGACCGACGGGCTCGCCCGCGGCCTCGACGTCATCGACACGGGCGCGCCGATCTCCGTCCCCGTCGGCGACCAGACCCTCGGCCGCCTCTGGAACGTGCTCGGCGAGCCGATCGACAAGAAGCCTGCCGCCGGCGGCGAGCGCTGGCCGATCCACCGCCTTCCGCCGAGCTTCCGCGACCTGTCGCCGACCGTCGAGATCTTCGAGACGGGCATCAAGGTCATCGACCTGATCGCGCCGTACGTGAAGGGCGGCAAGGTCGGCCTGTTCGGCGGCGCCGGAGTCGGCAAGACGGTGCTGATCCAGGAGCTGATCCATAACGTCGCCCGCGAGCACGGAGGCGTCTCGGTGTTCGCCGGCGTGGGCGAGCGCACGCGTGAGGGCAACGACCTGCTGATCGAGATGACCGAGTCCGAGGTCATCGACAAGGTCGCGCTCGTCTTCGGGCAGATGAACGAGCCGCCGGGCGCCCGGCTGCGCGTCGGTCTCTCCGGGCTGACAATGGCGGAGTACTTCCGCGACCAGGGCCAGGACGTGCTGCTCTTCATCGACAACATCTTCCGCTTCGTCCAGGCCGGCTCCGAGGTCTCGGCGCTGCTGGGGCGCATGCCGAGCGCCGTCGGCTACCAGCCGACCCTCGCGACCGAGATGGGCCAGCTCCAGGAGAGGATCACCTCGACGCGAACCGGTTCGGTCACGTCGATCCAGGCGATCTACGTGCCGGCGGACGACCTCACCGACCCGGCGCCGGCGAACGTGTTCGCTCACCTCGACGCGACGACGACGCTGTCGCGCGCGATCGTGGAGCAGGGCATCTACCCGGCGGTCGACCCGCTCGACTCGGTGTCCCGCGCGCTGCAACCGGGCATCGTCTCGGACGAGCACTATGACGTCGCCACGCGCGTCCAGGAGGTCCTGCAGCGGTACAAGGACCTCCAGGACATCATCGCCATCCTCGGCATGGACGAGCTCGCCGACGAGGACAAGGTGACGGTGTCGCGCGCCCGCAGGATCCAGCGTTTCCTGTCGCAGCCGAACTTCGTAGCCGAGCAGTTCACCGGCACCCCGGGCAAGTACGTCAAGCTCGAGGACACGATCGCCGGCTTCCGCGAGATCATCGACGGCAAGCACGACGACCTGCCCGAGCAGGCCTTCTACATGGTCGGCACGATCGACGAGGCGGTCGCGAAGGGCCGCGAGCAGTCGGGTGAAACCGGGGCGGCTGCGGGTGCGGAGGAGGCCGAGGAAGAGCGCGAGCCGGCAGGCGCTCCAGCGTAGGGCCGCAGGGTGATCAGCTCAAACGTGTCGACCGGTCGTTTCAGACGGACGCGCGGGCAAAGCCCGGGCGTCCTGATGGTCGGCGCCTACAAGGCGGCGCCTTAGTGGCAGACGAGAAGCACACCTTCGCGCTCTCGCTCGTCACGCCCGAGGGCGCGGCGTTCGAGGGCGAGGCCGAGATGCTGATCGTCCCGGGCGAGGCCGGCGAGATCGGCGTGCTCGCACGCCACGCACCGCTCGTCGCCCTTCTCAAGGCCGGGTCGACACGCATCTACCTCGATCGCGAGAAGGAGGAGGTGCGCGAGTTCGCGACCGGGTCAGGCTTCTTCACGGTGGAGCAGGATCGCGCGCTCGCGCTCGTCGACGACGCCGTCGACGCGAAGCACATCGACGAGGAGCGTGCGCGCACGCAGCTCGAGGAGGCGCAAGCGGAGCTCGAGCGTGTGGAGCGGGGCGAGGAGTCCGACGCCGACCGCTGGCTGCTGGAGCAGCGGATCAAGCACGCTGAGAACCAGCTGGCGGTGCTGGGACGCGTGTAGCCGCGCTCGCCGACGTCCACGGCAACGCGCCTGCGCTCGAGGCCGTGCTGGCGGAGGTCGAGCGCGAGCAGCCGGACCTGATCGTCTTCTGCGGCGACCTGACTTGGGGCCCGCTGCCGAAGGAGACGCTCGACCTCGTCAGGGCGCTCGCCGAACGGACGCGCTTCGTGCGCGGGAACGCCGAGCGCGAGCTGCTGCGCCTATTCGAGGGCGTGCCGGACGACGCAACCGACCGGCAGCGGTTCATGGCCGAGCGGCACGACCCGGAGGCGCAGGCATTCGTCGCGGGGTTCTCGGAGCACGTCCTGGCCGAGATCGACGGCCTCGGGCCGACGCGCTTCTGCCACGGGTCGCCGCGCAGTGACGAGGAGGTCGTGACCGAGGCCACTCCGGTCGAGCGGGCACGGGAGTTCCTCGCCGGCGTCGACGAGCGGGCGGTCGTCACTGCCCACACGCACGTCAGCTACGAGCGTGTCGTCGACGGCACGCGCCTGCTCAACCCCGGCAGCGTCGGCCTACCCTACGAGGGCCGCGCGGGGGCGTACTGGGCGCTGCTCGGCCCCGGCGTGGAGCACCGGCGGACCGAGTACGACCTCGATGCGGCCGAGCGGCGGTTCCGTGCGCTCGAGAATCCGTTCGCCGACCTGACCATGGAGCTTCTCCGCAAGCCGCCGGCACGGGCGGAGGCGATCGCATACGGCGAAGAACGCGTGTTCGCCGGCTGATGTTTCCACGCTGTTAGGGGCTCGTAAGAAGTCCGCAAAAGGGGTTGCGGGACCCCCGGGGAGCACCGATACGGTGCTCGAAGAGTTCAAGCGAAGGAGCCTCCATGGTGTACCGCCTGTTCCGTGCGTTCGTCGGCCGTGAGTCCGGCCGGAGCTGCCGCAGCTGTGGCGAGATCATCGTCCCCCGCGACGAGTTCGGCCTCAGCGAAGGCGTCTGCCGCAACTGCCGCTAGCAAGCCCCGGCTGGAAGTCTCGCGACTTCCAGCCGCGCGCCTTTTCCCGCAAGGACGATTTGGCGCAATAGCGACTGTGCCGCCGGGCCGCGCTGCTCGCCCCGAGGCGGCGTCCTCGGTCGCACGCTACGCGTCCTGGCTTCGCGCACGAACGCTCCCTGCGTCCTTGCCTCGGAACGACCATCGCACCCCGGCGACGAGCGGTATTCCGCCAAAACGTCCTAGTAGTCCTGCGCGATGCGCCACTCGCTGCGCAGGACCGCCGCGTAGACCTCGCCCGGCTCGGCGTGGCCGCCGGTGGCGTCCTGAATCGCCTGTGCGCGCGCCTTTCGGGCAGTCTGGCCGGGCTTCCGCTCGGCCTCTCCGACCAGCTCCCATTGGTCCCCGCGCAGGCGACGCAGGACGACGTAGCCGGGTGGGCTCGAGGCTGCTTTCGCGTCCGTCATGGCTCGGATGATGCCCACGTTGCTACATTCCTGGTACCCGGAGAGCTTTGAACGGCAGCTTGGCGACCGGGTCAACAAACGCCTAAAGAGCCCGCGAGCCGTCCTCTCGGCTCCCGCGACTCGCTAGGCGGGAGCGAAAAGATGGCGACGACGACGACGGACAGGCTGAAGGCACTGCTCGACGAGCAGATCGTCGTGCTGGATGGATCCTGGGGCGTGCTGCTCCAGGGTCGCGGGATCAGCGAGGCGGACTGGCGCGGGGAGCGCTTCGCCGACCACTCGCACGACGTCAAGGGCGATCCCGACCTGCTCAACCTGACGCAGCCCGACGTCGTCACGGAAATCCACCGCGCCTACTTCGCCGCGGGCGCGGACATCGCCACGACGAACACCTTCACGGCGACGTCGATCGGCCAGGCGGACTACGCGCTCGAGGCTGCGGTCTACGAGATGAACCTCGCGGGCGCGCGGCTCGCCCGCGCGGCCGCCGACGAGGCCGGCGGCTTCGTCGCCGGCTCGATCGGGCCTTTGAACGTCTCCCTCTCGCTTTCGCCGAAGGTGGACGATCCCGGCTTCCGGTCCGCCAGCTTCGACCAGGTGCGCGAGGCGTACGCCGAGCAGATCCGCGCGCTCACCGAGGGCGGCGTCGACCTCCTGCTGATCGAGACGGTCTTCGACACGCTGAACGCCAAGGCCGCGATCGTCGCAGCCGCCGAGGAGGCGCCCGACCTGCCGCTCTGGCTGTCGTTCACCGCGATCGACCTGAGCGGCCGCAACCTCTCGGGGCAGACGGTCGAGGCATTCTGGCTCTCGGTCGAGCATGCACGGCCGCTGATCGTCGGCGTGAACTGCTCGCTCGGCGCCGCGCAGATGCGGCCGTTCGTGCACGACCTCGCGGCGATCGCGCCCACGTACACGGCCTGCCACCCGAACGCCGGCCTGCCGAACGAGATGGGCACGCACGACGAGCAGCCCGCGGACACGAGCCGCTACCTGGGCGAGTTCGCGCGCGACGGGCTCGTGAACATCGTCGGGGGCTGCTGCGGCACGCGTCCCGAGCACGTCGAGGCGATCGCCCGCGCCGTCAAGGGGGCGAGGCCGCGCGCCGTCCCCAAGTCGAAGGCGACACCCCGCTTCAGCGGCCTCGAGCCGTTCGAGATCGGCCCCGACACGGGTTTCGTGATGATCGGCGAGCGGACGAACGTCACGGGTTCGGCTCGCTTCCGCAAGCTGATCGAGGCGGACGACTTCACCGGGGCGGTCGAGGTGGCCCTGGAGCAGGTGCGCGGCGGCGCGAACCTCCTCGACGTCAACATGGACGCCGACCTGCTCGAGTCGGAGCACGCGATGACGCGGTTCCTGAACGTGATCGCGACCGAGCCCGAGGTGGCGCGGATCCCGATCATGGTCGACAGCTCGCGGCCGTCCGTGCTCGAGGCCGGGCTGAAATGCGTTCAGGGCAAGGGCGTCGTGAACTCGATCAGCCTCAAGGAAGGCGAAGAGGCGTTCCTCGAGCAGGCGGCCCTCGTCCACCGCTACGGCGCGGGCGTCGTCGTGATGGCCTTCGACGAGCTGGGCCAGGCGGACACGATCGAGCGCAAGGTGGAGATCTGCGGACGCGCCTACGACCTGCTCACGCAGACAGCCGGCTTTTCGGCCGAGGACATCGTCTTCGACTCGAACGTGCTCGCCGTCGCCACCGGGATCGAGGAGCACAACGAGTACGCCAAGGCGTTCATCCAGGCCCTGCCCCTGATCAAGGAGCGCTGTCCAGGCGCCCGCACGAGCGGTGGCATCTCGAATCTCTCGTTCGCTTTCCGCGGCAACGACGTCGTGCGCGAGGCGATGCACTCGGCGTTCCTGTTCCACGCGATCAAGGCCGGCCTCGACATGGGGATCGTCAACGCGGGCCAGCTGGTCGTCTACGAGGACATCCCGCCCGACCTGCTCGAGCTCGTCGAGGACGTGATCTTCAACCGTCGATCCGACGCGACGGAGCGCCTGGTCGAGTTCGCACGCTCGGTGCACGGCGAGGGCACGAAGCGCGAGCGCGACCTCTCGTGGCGCGAGGAGCCCGTCGAAAAGCGGCTCGAGTTCGCGCTCGTCCACGGTGTCGTCGACTTCATCGAGGACGACACGGAGGAGGCGCGCCTGAAGCTGCCACGGCCGCTCGACGTGATCGAGGGACCGCTGATGCAGGGCATGCAGGTGGTCGGCGACCTGTTCGGCTCCGGGCGCATGTTCCTGCCGCAGGTGGTGAAGAGCGCGCGCGCGATGAAGCGCGCCGTCGCCTACCTGGAGCCGTTCATGGAGGCCGACAAGGCGGAGAACGGCGCCGGGCGGGCGCAGGGCAAGGTCGTGCTCGCCACCGTGAAGGGCGACGTCCACGACATCGGCAAGAACATCGTCGGCGTCGTGCTCGGCTGCAACAGCTACGAGGTCCTCGACCTCGGCGTCATGGTGCCCGCCGAGAAGATCCTGGACACCGCCGAGGCCGAGAACGCGGACGTCGTCGGCCTCTCCGGACTGATCACGCCGTCGCTGGACGAGATGGTCAGCGTGGCGGACGAGATGGAGCGCCGCGGCCTCGACCTGCCGCTCCTGATCGGCGGCGCGACCACGTCGAAGCAGCACACGGCCGTCAAGATCGCGCCGGCCTACTCCGAGGCCGTCGTCCACGTGCTCGACGCCTCGCGCGTGGTCGGCATCGTCTCCGACCTGCTCGACCCGGGCCGGCGGGCGCAGCTGGACGCCGACAACCGCGAGCTGCAGGACCGGCTGCGCGAGCAGCACGCGGAGAAGACGCGGAAACCGCTCCTGCCGATCGAGGCGGCGCGCGCGAACGCCGAGCGGGTCTCCTTCGACGAGCTCCCGGCACCGGCGTTCGTGGGGGCGCAGACGATCGAGCCGAATCTCGAGACGCTGCGCCGCTACGTCGACTGGCAGTTCTTCTTCTACGCGTGGGAGCTCAAGGGCAAGTTCCCGGCGATCCTCGACCGGCCGGAGGCGAAGTCGCTCTTCGACGACGCGACCAAGCTGCTCGACGACATCGTCGCCGGCAAGCTGCTCCAGCCCCGCGGGGTCTACGGCTTCTGGCCGGCCGCAGGCGACGGCGACGACATCGTCCTCGACGACGTGCGCTTTTCGATGCTCCGCCAGCAGTCCGCGTACGGGGACTCGCGTCCGAACCGCAGCCTCGCCGACTACGTGGCGCCGGAGGGTGACCACATCGGGGCGTTCGCGGTCTCCGTCCACGGCGCCGACGAGCTCGCGGGCCGCTACGAGGCGGAGCTGGACGACTACCAGGCGATCATCGTCAAGGCGCTTGCCGACCGGTTCGCGGAAGCGTTCGCCGAATGGCTGCACGAGCAGGCGCGGCGCGGCTGGTACGAGACCGGGCCCGAGCTTTCGAGCGAGGAGCTGATCGCCGAGCGCTTCCGCGGGATCCGGCCGGCGTTCGGCTACCCGGCCTGCCCCGACCATTCGGAGAAGCGCAAGCTGTTCGACCTGCTCGGTGCGGAGGAGGTCGGCATCGAGCTGACGGAGAGCTTCGCCATGACGCCCGCCGCCGCCGTCAGCGGCATCTACCTCCACCATCCACAGGCGCGCTACTTCTCGATCGGGCGCGTGGCGCGCGACCAGGTCGCCGACTATGCGCGCCGCAAGGGCATCGACCTGCCCGAGGCGGAACGGTGGTTGCGGCCCAATCTCGGCTACGAGCCCGAAAGCGCCGACCTGATCACCGCCTAGGCTTCCCGCCCCATCGAGATCAACTTCGGCAAGAGCACGCCCTTCAGCCTCGGCGTCGAGGAGGAGTTCCAGCTGCTCCACGAGGAGAGCTACGAGCTCGTCTCGCGCTTCGACGAGGTGGCCGAGGCGGCGTCTCACGAGCGGCGGATCAAGGCCGAGCTGCTCCAGTCGGTGATCGAGGTGGCGACGCACGTCGCCGGGTCCGTCGAAGAGGCGATCGAGGACGCACGCGGCCTCCGTGCGACGCTCCGGGACGCGGCGGCCGAGCATGGTGCGGTGATCGCGGCGGCCGGAACGCACCCGTTCTCGCGCTGGGAGCACCAGGACGTCACCGATGCCGACCGGTACCGCGAGCTGATGCGCGAGATGCGCTGGGTCGCCGAGCGCGAGGTGATCTTCGGCTTGCATGTCCACGTTGGGCTGGCGAGCGCCGACGAGGCGATCGCGGTCTCGAACGGGCTGCGGACCTGGCTTCCCGAGTTGCTCGCGCTGTCGGCCAACTCGCCGTTCTGGCTCGGGCGCGATACCGGCCTCGCCTCGACGCGGACAAAGATCTTCGAGACGTTCCCGCGCAGCGGCCTCCCCCCTGCCTTCGCGTCGTTCGAGGAGTTCGAGCTGCTGGTCGAGCGCGCGGTCAAGACGGGCTCGTTCCCCGACTACACCTACATCTGGTGGGACATGAGGCCCCATCCCAAGCTCGGCACGCTCGAGGTGCGGATTCCGGACGCCCAGACGCGGCTCGAGAACGTCGCGGGCATCGTCGCCCTCGTCCAGAGCCTCGCCGCGACGCTCGCTCACGACTTCGAGCACGGCGAGAAGCCGCAGATCCAGCCGGTGACGCTCGTGAACGAGAACAAGTGGCGTGCAGCTCGCGACGGCCTCAAGGGGAAGCTGATCGACCTCGAGCGCGATCAGGAGCGGCCCGCGAGCGAGGCCGTGCTCGCGCTCGTGGAGCGGGCCGAGCCCGCCGCACGCAGGCTGGGGTGCAGGGACGAGCTGGCGGAGGTCGAACGCCTCGTCGAACGTGGGACCGGCGCCGAGGAGCAACGCAGCGTCTACGAGGAGACCGGGACGCTCCTCGCAGTTGCGCACTGGCTCGCCGAGCAAACCTCCGCCGATCTCTAAGCCGCCGACGAGTCGGCTATCCTGCTCCGTCGGCGAGCGCCCGCAGGGCGTTCTCGCGTTCTTTAGGCCTGCATGCGGACGACGCTGAAGAAAGGGATCGGCCGCGGAGCCGAGGTGAACGGGAACGGCCACGCCGTTCTTCCGCCCACTGCCCTGACCCGCATGACGCGCTACCGCCAGCCCAAGCGGAGCGCGCTGCGCTTCGTCGGCAAGATCCTCTTCTTGCTGGCGGCCCTCGCGCTGATGGTCGCGCTCGGGCTGGCGGGCGGTTACTACCTTTACCTCGACGACCGCGTCGAGAACCTCAGCAACTACTCGGCGCCGGTGAAGGCGGCGCAGAAGAAGCTCGACAAGGTGCCGCCGGCCGACGAGCCCGCCGTCGCGCTCGTGGTCGGCTACGACCGCCGCCTCGAGGACATCAAGACGGGCAGCCCGTCCCGCTCGGACACGCTCATGCTGGTCCGGGCGGACCCGACGACGGACTCGATCTCGATGCTGTCGTTCCCGCGTGACCTGCGGGTCGAGATCCACTGCCCGAGCAGCCGCTTCTTCGACCGGATCAACCAGGCGTACGCGTCGTGCGGGCCCGAGGGCTCGCTCGAGACGGTGAAGGCCCTCACCGGCCTCCCGATCAACTACCTGATCACGATCAACTTCCGCGGCTTCAAGCAGCTGGTCGCCAAGGTCGGCGGCGTCTGGATGGACGTCGACCGCCGCTACTTCAACAACAACATGAGCGGCGGCGAGCGCTACGCCGCGATCGACCTCCAGCCCGGGTACCAGAAGCTGAACGGCCAGAAGACGCTCGACTTCGTCCGCTTCCGCCACACCGACTCCGACCTCTACCGCAACGCGCGCCAGCAGATGTTCGTGCGCGCGCTCAAGCAGCAGGTGGCGCACTCGTTCGCGCCGACAACGATCCCGAAGATCATCGACGCCATCAGCGACAACGTGAAGGTCGCCGGCGGCGGCAAGTCGAAGGTCTCGCTGAACACGATCCTGCAGTACGCGGTGTTCGCCTACCAGCTGCCGCCGGGCCACTTCTTCAACAGCCGGATCGAGCAGGTCAGCGACTTCCAGGGCGAGAACGGCGCGCAGGAGCTCCAGGCGCCAACGGAGGACATCCAGCGGGCGGTGCAGGAGTTCAACACCCCCGATGTGAATGCCGCCGAGAAGGCAACCGCGGTCGCGTTGCAGCGGAAGCTCAGGAAGAAGAAGACGAAGGCGCTGCCGCCGAACCGCGTCACGCTCGTGGCGCTGAACGGCAACGGCGTCAGCGGGTCGGCGGCGAATGCGTCGTTCCTCCTGGCGCAGCGCGGCTACAACTCGCTCCTGCCGGCGAACAACGCCAGGGCCGACGCTCCGAGCTGGAACTACTTCAGGAGCCGCATCTACTACCGGCCGAAGCGGCCCGGCGCCGAGGCCGCCGCGAAGGTGGTGGCGAACCTCGTCGGCAGCGCGGACATCCAGAAGATGCCGGCCGGGAAGCTCTCACGGCTCACAGGCGAGGGCATGCTCGCGGTCGTCGTGGGCAAGACGTTCCACGGCACGCTGGCGCCGGCGCCGATCGATCGGACGCCGAAGCGCCAGCCGCCGGTCGTCATCCGCGACCCCGCGACGAGCCTGCCGCTGATCCGCCAGGTCCGGCGCAAGGTCGACTTCCCGCTCATGCTCCCGAACATCATCGAGCGCTCGTCGTCGCCGGATCCCGAGCTGCCGGTGCGCGCGTACGAGACCGACGGACACAAGACCGTCCGGCTGTCGTACCGCTTCCTCGCCGACGGCGTCTACCAGTACTGGGGCATCCAGCAGACCGACTGGGCGGACGCGCCGGCGCTCGCAGAGTCGAACCAGCGCACCAAGATCGGCAAGCGCACCTACGACTTCTACTACTCGGGCTCGAAGCTGCACATGGTCGTGCTGCGCGAAGGCGATCGCTCGTACTGGGTCGTGAACACGCTCCTCGACAAGCTGTCGAACGAGACCATGGTCGCGATCGCGAAGGGCCTGCGGCCCCTGGGCGCTAAATAGCGGTCGAGGGGAGGGAGCACTCGCGCGCGCCGAGCGCGACCATGAGCGCGCTCTCGCGCCTGGCGAGGCTCAGCAGCCGGTCCCCGAGCAGTATCGCCGAGGCGCCGTCGGAGTCTCTGACCGCCGTGACGAGGTCGGCGAGCAGTGCTTCGTCCTCCCGCAACAGCGCGCGCACGCGGGCGAACCGCGTTGCCTCGCCGCGCGGGTCGCCGAGGCCGACGAAGCGGCGGTTCCAGTACCGGTTCTGCTTCACGCCCTTGCCGAGGAAGGCCTGGATCTCCTCCGCGGTGCGTGGCGCGCGCGTGTGTTCGGACTGGCGGCGGGCCTTGCGGCAGAGCGCGTTCGCGCGCCGAATCCACCTGGCGTCGCGCGCAGGCTTTGCGTGCGTCCGCGCGGCCTTCTTCCTATGCCGGCGCTTGCCCGACGTGAGCGGGGCCTTGGGCTGCGGCGCGCCGCCGGCGCTCGGGTCGTACGGCTCCCATGCACCCGTGACGTTGCCGCCGGCGACCAGGGCTCCGGCGAAGGCGGCAAGGACCACGATGGCGCACAGGGCGGTCTTGACCATCGCCCCAGAGGTCGGCACGGACGCCGACCGTCCCCATGACTCGAATGGGGATCCGTAAGCTTCCGCAGCGATGAAGGTCGGAATCTTCGGAGCCGGATGGGTGGGACTGGTCACGGGCGCGTGCCTGGCCGAGCTCGGCCACGACGTCGTGATCCGCGACGTCGTGCCCGAGAAGGTCGAGACGCTGCGTGCCGGCAAGGTGCCCTTCCACGAGCAGGACGTGCCTGACCTGCTGCAGCGGAACAGCGAGCGGCTGTCGTTCACGCTCGACGTGGGCGAGGTCGCTGACGGCGCCGACTTCCTCTTCGTCTGCGTCGACACGCCGCCCACGTACTCGGGCGACGCCGATCTCTCACGGGTCTGGACGGTCGTCGACGAGCTGCCGCGCATCGGTGAGCGCACCGTGCTCGTGATGAAGTCGACCGTGCCGGTCGGCACAGGTGAGAAGGTGCGCGCCGGTCTCGACGCCCGCGGGCTGGAGAACGTCGGCTACGTCTCCAACCCCGAGTTTCTCGCCGAGGGCCGCGCCGTCCGTGACTTCATGAGCCCGGACCGGATCGTGATCGGCGCGTTCGCGCAGGCGGACGGCGACGCCGTCGAGGCGCTCTACGAGGGCCTCGACGGGCCGCTCGTGCGCTGCGACGTCAACTCCGCCGAGATGATCAAGCTCGCGGCGAACGCGTTCCTGATGACGCGCATCAGCTTCATCAACGAGATCGCGAACGTCTGCGAGCTGACCGGCGCCGACGTCACCAAGGTGGCGGAGGGCATTGGCCTCGACCACCGGCTGGGGCCGCATTTCCTGCGAGCCGGGATCGGCTACGGCGGCTCGTGCTTCCCCAAGGACTCGCTGGCGCTGAAGCAGCTGGCGTCGAACTCGGGCTACCACTTCCAGCTGCTGTCGGCCGTGATCGAGGTCAACGAGCTGCAGAAGCGCCGCGTGATCGCGAAGCTGCAGAAGCACCTCGGACGCCTGCACGGCAAGCGCGTGGCGCTGCTAGGCCTCGCCTTCAAGCCGCACACCGACGACATGCGTGAGGCACCGAGCATCGTGCTCGCGTCGCGCCTGCTCGCCGAGGGCGCAGAGGTGACCGCGTGGGATCCGGTCGCCAAGCCGAACGAGCAGCTGCGCGGCGTCGAGGTCCGCGCGACGCCGCTCGACGCCGTGCGCGACGCCGACGCGGCCGTGATCGTGACCGAGTGGCCCGAGCTGTCCGACCTCGCCGTTGCCGAGACGCTGCAGGCGATGACCGGCAACCTGATCGTCGACGGGCGCAACCTGCTCGACCCGGAGGCGGTGCGCGCCGCCGGCTTCGTCTACGAAGGCGTCGGCCGTGCCACCTCGGCCTTCGCGGGCCTGCCTGACAGCGAAAAAGAGCCGGCGCCGAGCATCTAGTGGAGGCGTTCCTGCTCGCCGGCGGCAAGGCGGAGCGTCTCGGTGACGCTGCACAGGGACTGCCGAAGCCGCTCGTTCCCGTGGCCGGACGACCGCTCGCGGCCTACGCGATCCACCTCTTCGCTCGTGCCGGCGTCGAGCGCGTGATCATCGCCTGCGCGGCTGGGACCGGCGAGCTGTTCGAGCGGGAGCTGGCGGGCCTCGGCCCCGAGATCGCGGTCGTGGAGGAGCCCGAACCGCTCGGCCGCGGCGGCGCGCTGCGCTTCGCGGCCCAGGCCCGCAAGCAGGAGGGGCCCGTCTTCGCGATGAACGGCGACGAGCTGCTCGACGTCGACCTGACCGCGCTGCTGGAGCGTCACCGGGAGCGTGAGCCGGCCGCGACGCTGACGCTCGCGCCGCTGCGGTCGCAGTTCGGCGTCGTCGACCTCGACGACGACGTCGTCACGGGCTTCCGCGAAGCGCCACAGCTCCCGTACTGGGTCAACGTCGGTCTCTATGTCCTGGACGCCGAAGCGATCGAGCAGCTGCCCGAGCGCGGCGACCACGAGACCTCGACCTTCCCGCTGCTGGCTGCGCGGCGCCGGCTGCTCGGCTACCGCCATCGTGGGGTGTGGCTGACCGTCAACACGCCCAAGGAGCTACGGCTGGCCGAAGAGTTCGTCGAGTCGCATCCGGACTTCTCGTCGGAATAGGATCGCCCAGATGGGCAACTCGCTTTCCTCCCCGAACCTCGAGGGCGCCGACCGGTTCGCGTTCGAGCCGCGGCGCGTCGACAAGCCCTGGGGCTACGAGCTGATCTGGGCGCTCACCGATGACTACTGCGGGAAGGTGCTCTTCGTCCGCGCCGGCCACGCCATCTCGCTCCAGTTCCACCGCGAAAAGGACGAGTCGTGGTACCTCCAGTCCGGGCGCGCCGAGGTGCAGGTTGGCGCCCTGGGCGAGGCGGTGCTGGAGCGGGAGGTCATGTCGGCCGGCGCGGCGCTGCACTTCAAGCCCGGCACGGTGCACCGCGTCACCGCGCTCGACGACACGACGATCCTGGAGGTGTCGACGCCGCAGATCGACGACGTCGTGCGGCTCGAGGACAGCTACGGGCGGAAAGGCACCTCGACCGCGTAGCACCAACCTTACCACGGCCGTGCTAAGGTTCCGGTCGTGGACGGACTGACGGTTGGTCAGGCAGCCGCCCAGACGGGTTGGTCGCCGCGGATGCTGCGGTACCTCGAGCGCGCCGCGCTCGTCGTCCCGCGTCGCGCCGCCTCGGGCTACCGCCTCTACGGCGAGGCCGAGCTCGACCAGCTCCGTGCGCTGCGCCAGCTGCGAGTGCGCTTCGGCCTCGAGCTGACCGACGTAGGGTTCGCGGCTCGGATGCGCCGCGACCCGTCACTGCGGGCCGAGGTCGAGTCCTGGCTGACGACGAGCGGCGTGCACACCGTCCACTGGGTCGACTGGGAGCAGCGGAAGCACGAGCGGCTGCTGGCGGCTTAGGTGCACTCGACGAAGAACACTCACCCGATTCAACAGGAAGAGAGCTGATGGCCACCACCAAGCGTTACGACGTGCGCGACCTCTCCCTGGCGCCCGAGGGCGTCCGACGCATCGCCTGGGCCGACCGGCAGATGCCCGTTCTCGCGGCGATCCGCGATCGCTTCGAGCGCGAGCAGCCGCTGGCCGGGTACCGGATCGCGGCCTGCCTGCACGTGACCACGGAAACCGCGAATCTGATGCGGACGCTCAAGGCCGGGGGCGCCGACGTCGTCCTGTGCGCCTCGAACCCGCTCTCGACCCAGGACGACGTGGCCGCGGCCCTCGTCGACGAGTACGACATCGCCGTCTTTGCGATCAAGGGCGAGGACAACGACACGTACTACGCCCACATCGAGGCCGCTGTCGACCACAAGCCGCACCTGACGATGGACGACGGTGCCGACGTGATCGGCGTCCTCCATTCCGCCCGCCGTGAGCAGCTCGGCGACATCATCGCCGGCACGGAAGAGACGACGACCGGCGTCATCCGGCTGAAGGCGCTCGAGCAGGACGGAGCGCTCGGCTTCCCGATCATCGCCGTCAACGAGGCGAACACGAAGCACCTCTTCGACAACCGCTACGGCACGGGCCAGTCGACGATCGACGGGATCGTCCGGGCGACCAACGTGCTCCTCGCCGGCAAGCGGTTCGTCGTCGCCGGCTACGGCTGGGTCGGCCGGGGCGTCGCGTCGCGGGCCCGGGGCATGGGTTCGCACGTGATCATCACCGAGGTGGAGCCGCTGCGAGCGCTGGAGGCCGTGATGGACGGCTTCGAGGTGCTCACGATGGAGCGCGCAGCGGAGATCGGCGACCTCTTCTGCACCGCAACCGGCGACAAGAACGTGATCAACCGCTCGCACATGGAGCGGATGAAGGACGGCGCGATCCTGGCCAACACCGGCCACTTCAACGTCGAGATCGAGATCCCGGCTCTGCGTCAGCTCGCGGCCGAGACCCGCGAGGCGCGCCAGTTCGTCGAGGAGTTCACGCTCTCCAACGGCAACCGCCTCTACCTGGTCGCCGACGGCCGGCTCGTCAACCTCGCCGCCGCCGAGGGTCACCCGGCGCTTGTGATGGACATGTCGTTCGCGAACCAGGCTCTGGCGGCCGAGTTCGCGATCGCGAACGCGGCCACGCTCGAGCGGAAGGTCTACCCGGTGCCCGAGGAGATCGATCGCGAGATCGCGAAGCTCAAGCTCGAGACGATGGGCATCGAGATCGACAAGCTGACCGAGGAGCAGGCCAACTACCTCGCGTCCTGGAACGAGGGGACTTAGGGGGCGCTAGATGCACGCAGTCGTGCTCGCAGCCGGGTACGCCACCCGGCTGCGGCCGCTGACCGACAAGGTCGCGAAGCCGCTCTTGCCCCTCGCGGGGCGCCCGATGCTCGACTACCTCGCCGACAAGGTGGACGAGGTGGACGAGGTCGACACGCTGCACGTGGTCACGAACAGCCGGTTCGCCGCTGACTTCGAGTCGTGGGCCCGCGGGCGCTCGGGTCGGCACCCCATTCGCGTCCACGACGACGGCACCAGCTCGAACAGCGACCGGCTCGGGGCCGTGGGCGACCTGCAGCTGGTCATCGAGCGGGCCGGGCTCCAAGGGCAGGATCTCCTGGTCGTGGCGGGCGACAACCTGTTCGACTTCTCGCTGGCCGCGTACACGCGTTTCTGGCGGGCGCACGGCGGGAGCGCGATCGGCGTGCACGACGTCGGCGACCTCCGCCTGGCACGCGAGTACGGCGTGGTCGAGCTGGACGAGGACGACCGCGTGATCTCGTTCGTGGAGAAGCCAGAAGAGCCGGCGAGCACGCTCGCCGCGATCGCGGCCTACCTGTTCACGGCGGAGCACGCGCGGCTCGTGAAGACCTACCTGAACGAGGGGAATGCCCCCGACCAGCCGGGACGCTTCGTGGTCTGGCTCTACCCGCGCGCCCCGGTGTACGGGTACCCCTTTGAGGGTGAATGGCTCGACATCGGCGACCGCGCGCAGTTGCTCGAGGCCGACAACCGGATGCGGCGCCGTGTCGGCCTGCCCGAGCGGGACGACTACGACCCGGAGCCGGCACACATCTGACACGAATTCGGCCCAAAGGCGTGCGCCGGCCGCAGCTAGCGTCGTCTTCGTGTGGGACTGCTGCTCGATCTTCTGCTTCCGCTTCGCTGCGTCGTCTGCGGCGCTCCTTCGCAAGTGGTGTGCGAGCCGTGCCTGGCCGGCCTGCGCCGGTTGGACGGGCCACGTTGTGGGCGGTGCGGGGCTCCCACTGCGTGGCCCGTCACGCGCTGTCGTGAGTGTCAGGGCCGGCGGCTCGCGTTCGCCTCCGCGCGATCAGCGGTCGCATACGACGCCGGCGCGAAGGCGTTCGTCTCGTCGTGGAAGGAGCGTGGGCTGCGTGGGCTCGCGCGCGATGCCGCGCTGGTAGTCGCCGAGGTCGTGCCGCGACCGCGCGCCTACGCCATCACCTTCGTCCCAGCCGATGCCGACCGGGCGCTGAAGCGCGGCCACCATCCGGCCGAGGCGCTTGCGCGCACGCTCGCCTCGCGCTGGCAGCTCGCGGCCGACGGCCTGCTCGAGCGGACGAGGCCCGCACCTCCCCAGCGCGGCCTCGGGCTCGCCGAACGGCGGCGGAACGTGCGCGGCGGCTTCAGGGCTCCACGCCGGGTGCCGGCGACCGTCGCGCTCGTCGACGACGTCTATACGAGCGGAGCGACCGCTGCAGCGGCCGCCTCGGCGCTGCGCAGGGCAGGCGCTCGGCACGTCGAGGTGATCACCTTTGCGCGCGCCGTCCGTTAGATTCCGAATCGTGAAGCTGCAGGTCAAGGGTCGAAACCTGGAGATCAGCGACTCCATTCGCACCTACGCGCAGGAGAAGCTGGGAAAGCTCGAGCGGCAGCTGCACGACCCGACGCGAGTCGAGCTCGAGCTGATGGTCGAGCGCAACCCCTCGATCGCGGACAACCAGATCGCCGAGGCGACGATCTGGACCAAGGGGCCGATCCTGCGGGCGAAGGAGTCGTCCCACGACATGAAGGCGTCGATCGACCAGCTGGTCGAGAAGCTCGAGCGGCAGGTCACGCGCTATCGCGAGAAGCGCCAGCGGAAACCGTCGAGGCGCGACGCCGCGGCAACCGAGACGCCGCCCGGGATCCCCGTCGAGGGCGATACCGTGATCGTGAAGAGCAAGCAGTTCCCCGTGAAGCCGATGATGTCCGAGGAGGCCGTCCTGCAGCTGGAGCTCGTCGGCCACGACTTCTTCGTCTTCCGCAACGCGGATTCCGGCGAGGTGAACGTCGTGTACCGGCGGCGTGACGGCGCGTACGGCCTGATCGAGCCCCAGTAGGCAGGAGGGTTTGGTGGAACGTCGCTCGTTGTCGGGGTGCGATGGTCGTTCCGAGGCGAGGACGCAGGGAGTGTTCGTATGCGCAGCTATACGGGCGCGACTGAGGACGCGGCCTCGGGGCGAGCAGCGCGGCCCGGCGGCACAGCGTCGTTTCGCCAAGCCCTCCTTGCATGCCGTTCTGGCGGCGAGACGACGAACCGCTCCACGAGGGGCTGGCGCGCGCGAGCGGCCCGCCCTTCGGCGGCGACTTGCCGCCGCACGACACGCGGCCGCGCTGGGGCTCGGCCGGGATCCACGGGATCCATCGCTTTCGCGAATGGGACGCGCTCGTCCGGGTCGAGGGGGTGAAGCTCGACACCGACGAGGTGGCCTTCGTGGCGCTCGGCGACGGGACGCTCGTCGTCGACGACGAAGAGGAGGACGACCTCGCTCCCTTCGCTGAGGCGGTCGAGGCTGAGCTGCCGCCGCCGTACCGCGCGCAGGCCGTGCATGCGGGCGGGGGCGTCTGGACGGTCGCAGCCGAGGCGATCGAGCTGGTCGAGCTCGGCAAGGAGCTCGAGGGCGAGCAGATCGAGCTGACGGTGCGCGACGGCGAGCGCTCGCTGGTCGTGGACGGCGCCCCGGCGTTCGGCAGCGTGCGCGAGCTCGAGCGACTCGGCGAGGCGCGCGGCGACGACTTCGTGGTGCGTGCGAGCAGGGTCGACGGCGACCTCTGGGACGTCCGGGTCCTGCCCCTGTAGCCCTAGTGGTGGGCCGGATCCGAACCGATACCCTGTAGCCGATGCCTCAGCTCGCCAACTTCGAAAAAGCCCTCCGTTTCGGCGAGGGCCGCCGCCTCAAGCGCCTGCGCAACCAGGCCAACTACGTCGCCTCCCTCGAGCCCGATTTCGAGGGGCTCTCCGACGCCGATCTCGCGGCCAAGACCGTCGAGTTCAGGCAGCGGATCGACAACGGCGAGCCGGTCGACGAGCTGATCTTCGAGGCCTATGCGGCAGTGCGTGAGGCCGCGAAGCGAGCGCTCGGACAGCGCCACTTCGACGTCCAGGCGATGGGCGCGATCGTCCTCCACGAGGGCGACATCGCCGAGATGAAGACGGGTGAGGGAAAGACGCTCGTCGCGACGATGCCGCTGTATCTGAACGCGCTCCCGGGCAACGGCGTCCACCTCGTCACCGTCAACGACTACCTGGCCAAGCGCGACTCCGAGTGGATGAGCCCGGTGTACGAGAAGCTCGGCATGCGAGCCAGCTTCATCCGCAACATGATGCCGTTCGCCGAGCGGAAAGAGGCCTACTCGGCCGACATCACCTACGGAACCAACTCCGAGTTCGGCTTCGACTACCTGCGCGACAACATGGCGGTGTCGCTGGAGGGCCTCGTGCAGCGCAGCCACGCGTACGCGATCGTGGACGAGGTCGACTCGATCCTCATCGACGAGGCGCGCACGCCGCTGATCATCTCGGGCGAGCCCGAGACCGCAGCGCAGATCTACTACGAATTCGCGCGCGTCGCCAAGACCCTCGAGGGCGAGCAGAGCCAGAACAAGAGCAAGGGCGAGGATGAGCTGGCAGGGCTCGACATCGACTACCTCTACGACGAGAAGCACAAGACCGTCTCGCCGGGCGAGCGCGCGATCGAGAAGGTCGAGCGCGCGCTGCGGATCGACAACCTCTACGACCCCTCCAACGTCCAGCTCGTCAACCACCTCTCGCAGGCGCTCAAGGCCGAAGCGCTCTACAAGCGCGACGTCGACTACGTGATCGAGGACGGCGAGGTCAAGATCGTCGACGAGTTCACCGGCCGGATCATGGAAGGCCGGCGCTGGAGCGAGGGGCTGCACCAGGCGATCGAGGCGAAGGAGGGCGTGGCGATCCAGGAGGAGAACGTCACCCTCGCCACGATCACGCTGCAGAACTACTTCCGCCTCTACGAGAAGCTCGGCGGCATGACCGGTACCGCCAAGACCGAGGAAAAGGAGTTCGTCGAGATCTACGGCCTGCACGTGGTCGAGATCCCGACCAACGTCGACGTCGCCCGCCTCGACCAGAACGACTACATCTACAAGACCAAGGACGCGCGCTTCGACGCCGTGGTCGAGGACATCGTCGAGCGCCACGAGGCGGGCCAGCCGGTCCTCGTCGGCACGATCGCGGTGGAGACGTCCGAGTACCTCTCGCAGCTGCTCACGCGGCGCGGGATCCAGCACAACGTCCTGAACGCCAAGGCGCACGAGCGCGAGGCGGAGATCATCAAGGACGCCGGGCAACTCGGCGCCGTCACGATCGCGACGAACATGGCCGGCCGCGGCGTCGACATCAAGCTCGGCGAGGGCGTCCGCGAGGTCGGCGGCCTCTACGTGCTGGGCACCGAGCGGCACGAGGCGCGCCGCATCGACAACCAGCTCCGCGGCCGCTCAGGCCGCCAGGGCGACTCGGGCGAGTCTCGCTTCTACCTGTCCGCGCAGGACGACCTGGTGCGCCTGTTCGCGGGCGACCGGATCTACTCGATCATCGACCGCTTCAAGATCCCCGAGGACCAGCCGATGGAGGCCAGCATCCTCTCGCGCCAGATCGAGAGCGCGCAGAAGAAGGTCGAGGAGCAGAACTTCGTCGCCCGGAAGAACGTCCTCAAGTACGACGACGTCATGAGCACGCAGCGCCAGGTGATCTATGAGCAGCGCCGGCGCGTGCTCGAGGGCGAGGACCTCTCCGAGGACATCAAGGCGTGGATCGAGGAGGTCGTCGAGCGCGTCGCCGCCGAGTACACGCCGGGCGACTTCTCCGAGGAGTGGGATCTCGCCGAGCTCGTCACCGCCATGGGGACGATCTACAGCACCGGCGTGGCGGTCGAGGAGATCCAGGGCCTCGAGCGCTCGGCCATCGTCGAGGAGTTCCTCGACGACGCCCTCGACGAGTACAAGGAGAAGGAGACCGAGCTCGAGGGCATGGAGGAGGGCCTCATGCGCTGGCTCGAGCGCTACGTGATCCTCCAGGTCGTCGACACCCGCTGGCGCGAGCACCTCGAGAACATGGAGTACCTCCGTGAGGGCGTCCACCTCCGTGCCATGGCCCAGAAGGATCCGCTGGTCGAGTACCGCGCCGAGGGCCACGAGATGTTCGAGGAGCTCGGCCTGGCGATCCACGAGGAGGTCGTCAGCACGATCTTCCACGCGCAGCTGGCGCCTCAGGACGCCTCGAACATCCAGGCGCTGCAGGAGGCCGAGATGACCGACGGCGACCTCGAGTACCAGCACGAGTCGATCGCCGGCGCCGAGGCGATCGCGGCTGCCGGAGCCGAGGCCGGTGCGGTCGCCACCGCGACGGCCGCGGGAGCGCTCGGCGGCGGCGCCACGAGCTTCGCGACCGCCCAGCGCGTGACGTCGGAGCACGAGAAGCTCGGGCGCAACGACCCCTGCTGGTGCGGGTCGGGCAAGAAGTTCAAGAAGTGCCACGGCGCGTGAGCCCGAAAGTCCGCTAACGGCCAGCCGTCGTGCGGGGCGACCGGGGTCAGGTCTTGCGTCGCAACACCCGTATGTCCCATCGCATGCTGTATGCGTAAGGCGCGGTCGTCCGACACGCGACCGATCAGGAAGACTCGGGCGCGAAGCCTTTCTGGCGCAGCTCATCGAGAGCCTTTTCGCTCTTGTCGAGCTCGCCGAGGCCCATCCCCTCGAGGATCCACGGCGCCTTCGTGAACTGGATGTCGCGGTAATCGACGACTTCGACCTGGTTTCCCCACGGGTCGCGGAAGTCGAGGCGGCGGCCCGGCTTGATGTCGACCTCTGCCTCCTCCAGCGCGGCCCGGACGGCTGCCTTGTCGTCGACCACCAGCCCGAAGTGCCGGGCGGCGTCCGCGCTGCCCGAGCGGCCTGCCTGCAGCGCCAGGAACTGATCGCCGATGTCGACGAACGCCTGGTTCGAGCTGCGGCCGCGGAGCTCGATCTCGAAGAAGCGGCCGTAGAACTCGAGCGCCTCGTCGACGTCGCCGACCTCCAGCGCGACGTGGTTGATCCCGACCAGACGAACAGGCGGCATGCAGACATGGTTGCTGAAGCGACTAGCTGCGCGTCGAGCGCCGGAGCTACGATCCTCTCGTGTCCGATGTCGCAACGCCCGTGAACGAGCAGCTCGAGGAGATCGGGGTCCAGCTCGCCTGGGTCCGTGATTACCTTTGACCCGGACACGCTGGCACGGCGTCTGAGCGAGCTCGAGGCCGAGCTCTCGGCACCGGGGTTCTGGGACGACCAGCAGCATGCGGCCGCCGTTTCGGCCGAGCAGGCGCGGGTCGCGAAGCGCCTCGAGCGCTACGAGCACCTGACACGCGAGTACGAGGAGGCCAAGGAGCTGCTCGAGCTCGACGGCGAGCTCGAGGGCGAGATCCGCTCCCAGATCGCGCCGATCCGCAAGGAGCTCGACCGCCTGCGCGAGGATGCGCTGTTCAGCGGCGAGTACGACGCCGGAGACGCGGTCGTGACGATCCAGTCCGCAACCGGCGGCACGGACGCGCAGGACTTCACCGAGATGCTGCTCCGCATGTACATGCGCTGGGCGGAGCGGCGCGGCTTCCAGGCGGACGTGGTCGAGGTGAGCCCGGGCGAGGAGGCGGGGCTGAAGTCGGCCACCTTCACCGTCCGCGGCGAGAACGGCTACGGCGTGCTCAAGGCCGAGCGAGGCAAGCACCGGCTCGTTCGCCTGAGCCCGTTCGACTCCGCGCACCGCCGGCACACGTCGTTCGCCCAGGTGATCGTCGCGCCGCTGCTGCCGGAGGAGGCTGCGGTCGAGATCGACGAGTCCGACCTCCGGATCGACACGTACCGTGCTAGTGGAGCCGGTGGACAGCACGTCAACAAGACCGACTCCGCGGTGCGGATCACGCACCTCCCCACAGGAATCGTCGTGCAGTGCCAGAACGAACGCTCGCAGTCGTCCAACAAGCAGACCGCGCTGCGCATCCTGCGCTCGCGGCTGGCGGAGCTGGAGGAGGAGCGGCGCGAGGCGGAGCTGGCGAAAGAGCGCGGCGAGGTTCCGGACACCGGTTTCGGAGGTAACGCGATTCGTAGCTACGTGCTGCACCCCTACCAGCTCGTCAAGGACCACCGAACCGACTACGAGACCGGCAACACCCAGGCCGTCCTGGACGGTGATCTAGATGGCTTCGTCCAGGCGTATCTGCTCGCGAAAGCGGCCGGAAAGACGGTCTAGCAGGAGGTTTCGCTAGACTCGCACCCGCTGCGACGACTCGGCCGCCGCGGGTGCGGGGCCGGAAAGATCACGGTGACAGACTCACTCGTTCAGACACCCGAGACCGACGTGGTAGCTCCGCCGCAGGACGGAGACCGCCCCGTCGCGAGCGCGCGCTCGATGATCGTGTTCGAGGACGTGACGAAGATCTACGAGCCCAATGTCCATGCGCTCCGGGACGTCTCGTTCGTGATCGACAAGGGCGAGTTCGTGTTCGTCGTGGGCGCCTCCGGCTCCGGGAAGTCGACCGTGATCCGCCTGCTCTTGAAGGAGCTGGAGCCGACGCAGGGGCGAATCTTCGTCGGGGGTCGCGACCTCGGCCGGCTCGGTCGCCGCAAGGTGCCGATGCTGCGTCGCAACGTCGGCTGTGTCTTCCAGGACTTCAAGCTGCTGCCGAACCGCACCACGGCGGAGAACGTCGCCTATGCGCTCAAGGTTCAGGGCGAGAGCCGCACCGCGATCCGCAACAAGGTGCCTGAGGTGCTCGGACTCGTCGGCCTCTCGCACAAGATGAACAGCTATCCCGACGAGCTCTCGGGCGGTGAGCAGCAGCGCGTCTCGATCGCGCGCGCGTTCGTCAACCACCCGCCGCTGCTCGTCTGCGACGAGCCGACCGGGAACCTCGATCCGGACACCTCGGTCGGGATCATGCAGCTGCTGTACCGGATCAACCGCTCCGGGACGACGATCCTGATGGTCACCCACGACCGCGAGATGGTCGACAAGATGCGCAAGCGCGTGATCGCGCTCGAGCACGGCGTCCTCGCCCGGGACGAGCGCCGCGGGGGATACACGTCGGAATGAGGCTTCGGATGATCGGCTCCGAGGCGCTCCGCTCGATCACGGCGAACCTCTCGACGACGGTCGCGGCGACCGTGACCGTGTTGATCGGCATGTTCCTCGTGGGGCTGCTGATCGCCTTCGGCACCTGGGCGCGCTCCTGGAGCGACCACACGAAGGACAAGCTCGTGGTCAAGACGTTCTTCTGCACGGAGTCGACCTGCCCGGGCAAGCCGGCGACCGAGAAGCAGATCGACGCCGTGCGAATCAAGCTGGAGTCGAACCCGAAGGTGAAGACCGCCACGTTCGTCGGCAAGGAACAGGCGCTCGAGCGGATGCGCAAGCAGAACCCCGAGCTCGTCCAGGATCTCGCCTACAACCCGCTCCCCGACGCCTACGAGGTGCAGCCGGTCAAGGGCGAGTACACGCAGGAGATCGCGCAGTCGCTGGAGCCGAAGCCGCCAGGGGTGGAGAAGGTCACCTACGGCGAGAAGACCGCGAACCGGATCCTCAAGGTGGCGCGCGTGATCGAGGCGCTGTTCCTGCTCGCCGTCGTGATCCTGCTCGCTGCGTCCGCGCTGCTGATCGCGAACACGATTCGCCTCTCGATCTTCTCGCGGCGGCGCGAGATCGAGGTGATGAAGCTCGTGGGCGCGACGAACTGGTTCGTGCGCGGTCCGTTCATGCTCGAAGGCTTGATCGTCGGGCTGATCGGCTCGGTGGTCGCCGTACTGCTGCTCCTGCTCGGCAAAGAGATCGCGCTGCCGCAGATCCTGGGCCACATCGACGACGGTAAGGACGTCCAGGCCATCTCGTTCGGGCTCAACGCCCTGATCGTGATCGCGATCGGGCTTCTGCTGGGCGCCGCGGGCTCCGGCCTGACGATCCGCCGCTTCCTGAAGGTCTGACCCGGCTCGTCGTAGAGGTCGCCCGACGAGGGAGGTTCCTCGGCGGCGAGCCCTACTTCACGCCCGGCGCGCACGTCACCCTCGACCGCAGGGGGCTCGAAAACGTCAAGCCCGGCGATCTCGCGGTCGTCACGGTCGGCAGGCGCGGCCGCGCGCGGCTGGAGCGCGTGCTCGGGCGCGCCGACGCGATCCAGGCGGTGCTCGAAGGGCTTCTGATCGAGCGCGGCGCGCTGGTCGACTTCGAGCCCTACGCGGCGCCTGACCCGTCTCTGGACGGGCGGGTCGACCTGCGCGAGCAGCTGACGTTCACGATCGACCCTGAAACGGCGAAGGACTTCGACGACGCGATCTGCGTGCTGCCCGAGGGCGACGGCCTGCGTGCCTGGGTGCACATCGCCGACGTCTCGTACTTCGTGCCGGCGGGGACGCCGCTCGACCGCGGCGCCGAGCAGCGGGCCCTGTCGACGTACGTCCCTGGGCTCGTAGCGCCGATGCTCCCGCACGAGCTCGCCGACGACCTCTGTTCGCTCCGGCCGCACGAGGATCGCCTCTGCCTGACGGTCGAAGTGCCGTTCTCCGGAACCAAGCTCGAGCAGGGCGAGCCTGTCTTCTACCGCTCGGTCATTCGCAGCAAGGAGCGCTTCACGTACGGGCGCGTCGAGGAGATCCTGGCCGGGCGGGAGCGGGTGACGCCGGAGCTCACGGAAGCCCTCGCGAACGCGGAGCGGCTGTCCGGGTTCCTGCGGCAGCGCCGCTTCGCGCGCGGCGCGTTACGCGTCCAGAGCCTCGAGCTGTCCTTCGAGTTCGACGAGCGGGGCGGCGTGGCCGCCGTGCACCGCGAGGGCGAGCCGCACGCGCACGTGCTCGTCGAGGAGCTGATGATCCTCGCCAACGAGTGCGTGGCCGAGCTGCTCTCCTCGCGCCAGCGACCCGGCCTCTACCGTGTCCACGAGCCGCCCGAGCCGCAGTCGGTCGAGCTGCTGCTGTCCCGGCTCGCCGAGCTCGAGGTCCCGACGCCCGCCGCGCCCGACCCGGAGACGACGACGCCGGCGGCCGCAGCGAAGGTCGCGGCGGCCGCGAGCGAGCTCGTCAGCGAGTACACGGCCCGCACGAAACGTGGGGAGGAGGCGTTCCGGACCCTGGTGCTGCGGGCGCTCAAGCAGGCCCGCTACGACCCGCGAAACCTCGGTCACTCGGGCCTGGCGAGCCGCGCGTACTGCCACTTCACCTCGCCGATCCGCCGCTATCCCGACCTCGTCGTTCACCGCGCGCTCCTCGACGAGCTCGGCGTCGGCGAGGAACGGGTTCCCGACGACCTCGCGGACGTCGCGGAGCACTGCTCGGTCCGTGAGCGGGAGGCGGCCGAGATCGAGTATCTAGCCGATGAGCTCTGCCTCGCCTGGTACCTCGAAGCTCGCCTGTTCGAGCTGGGGTGGGAGCACGTCTGGGAGGGCGAGATCATCGGCTTGATCCCGGGCGGCCTGTTCGCCCGTTTCGGCGAGGTCTTCGAGGGGATGCTGCCTGCGCGTAGGCTGACCGACGACTACTACGAGCTGGACCCGCTGGCAGTCGCGCTCGTCGGCCGTCGGGGCGGTCGTCGCTACAGGCTCGGCGACCGCATCGAGGTGCGAGTGGCGGACGTCCGGCGGAACGAAGGCAAGGTCGAGCTGGCGCTCCCAGGTGGGAGTAACCGCGACAAGGGAAAGGTTGGTAGACGGCGACGATGAGGCTCGAAGGCATCCATCACGTCACGGCGATCACCGGCGATGCGCCGCGGAACGTCGAGTTCTACGCAGGCACGCTTGGTCTGCGGCTGGTGAAGAAGACGGTCAACCAGGACGACCCGACCGTCTACCACCTGTTCTACGCCGACGAGAAGGGCAGCCCCGGCGCGGACATCACCTTCTTCGAGTACCCGGGCGCCCGCCGCGGGAGGGCCGGCGCGGGAATGGTGCACACCGTCCGTTTCCGCGTCCCGTCCGACGACTCGCTGGCCTTCTGGGAGGAGCGGCTCGCGGCAGACGGCATCGAGACGAGCCGCGAGGGCGGAACGCTCCGCTTCGCCGATCCGGAGGGGCTCGCGCTCGAGCTCGCCGTCGTAGACACGACGGATGAGCCGCTCGTGGCCGAGCACCCGGAGATTCCGGCCGAGCACGCGATCCAGGGCTTCGACGGCGTGCGCGCCTTCGCCGTCCAGCCCGAGGAGAGCCGCGGCTTCCTCGAGGAGACACTGGGCTTCCAGCCGCGCGAGGAAGGCTGGGAGGTGCGCGGCGACAAGCGCGGCGGCACGTACACGTACGACGAGTCGCCGCCCGAGCGCGGCTTCGGCGGCGCGGGCACGGTCCACCACGTCGCCTGGGCGACCACGATGGACGAGCACGAGGCGTGGCGCGAACGCGTCGCCGAGTCGGGCGCGCACCCGACGCCCGTCATCGACCGTTTCTACTTCAAGTCGGTCTACTTCCGCGAGCCGAGCGGCGTGCTCTTCGAGCTGGCCACGATCGGGCCCGGGTTCACGACCGACGAGCCGGCCGAGCACCTCGGCGAGCGCCTCTCGCTCCCGCCCAACTTCGAGCACCTCCGCGAGCGCGTCGAGCCGATTCTCACGCCCCTGCCGAACCCGCGAGAGACCCGAGCAGCTCGTTGAGCCTGACGTACCGCACGCGGCCCGCCGCCGGCGAGCCGGACGGGCTGCTGGTCCTCTTCCACGGCCGCGGCGCCGACGAGCAGGACCTCTTCCCGCTGCTCGACCTGCTCGACCCCGAGCGACGCCTGCTGGGAGTCACACCGCGAGGCCCGCTCTCGCTGCCGCCGGGCGGTGCCCACTGGTACGCGCTGGCAGGGCTCGGCACGCCCGATCCGAGCACGTTCCTACCCACCTACGAGCTCGCCTCCCGTTGGCTCGACGACCTCGCCGCCGAGACGGGCATCCCGCCCGAAAAGACGGTGCTCGGCGGCTTCTCGCAGGGCGCGGTGATGACCTACGCCCTGGGTCTCGGCAAAGGCAGGCCTCGCCCGCCGGCGCTGATCGCCATGAGCGGCTTCATCCCCACCGTGCCCGGCTTCGAGCTCGACCTGACGCCGCCGTTTCCGCCGATCGCGATCGGCCACGGCACGCACGACCCGGTGATCGGAGTGGAGTGGGGGCGGAAGGCGAGGACGCTGCTCGAGGAGGCCGGAGCGGAGGTGCTCTACCGCGAGTATCCGCTGCCCCACACGATCGACCCGCACTTCATCGTCGAGCTTCGCGGCTGGCTGGCGGACGCGCTCGCGGGGACACCGGCGTAAGAAGGCGGCCACCGACGACACGAACGAAGAACGATGGACTTTCACGGCATCGGCCTACTGACTGCGCCCGGGCGGGTGATGACGCCTCGTCCCGCGACCGAGGCGCTGGTCGACCGTGCCCTCGAGCGGATCGGCGCTGGTCCGGCTCGCGTCGCCGACGTCGGCACCGGCTCGGGCGCGATCGCCGTCGCCGTGGCGCTCGCGGCGCCACAGGCGGAGATCTGGGCGACGGACACGAGCGCGGCCTCGGTCGAGCTCGCGGCGGCCAACGTCGCCCGCCTGGGCATCGGCGGGCGCGTGCACGTGCTCGAAGGCGACTTGCTGGACCCGATTCCCGGAGACCTCGACCTTGTCGTCGCGAACCTGCCGTACCTCCCGGCTCGGGAGGCGAGTCAACATCCGGAGCTTGAGGGCGAGCCGCTGGCGGCGCTCTACGCGCCCGGCGACGGCCTCGGGCCGCTCCGCCGCCTCTTCGAGCAGGCGCCAGAGCGGCTGCGGCCCGGCGGGAGCCTCGTCTACCAGTACCGAGGCGAGGTCTACGAGGCGTCCCTGGTAGAGCGTCCACTGCTCGACGCCTTCGGCGACGCCGAGCAGCACCTCCAGCTCGTCGGGTAGCCGCTGCGACTCGAGACCGCCGCGGAGGAAGGTGGCCGTTACCTCGTGGGCCGAGTCGTCCGAGCCACGCGCACATGGCAGTAGCCTTGCGTACATGGCGCAGGGTGAAAAGCTGATTGCAGACAACAGGCGGGCCCGCCACGAGTACCACCTGCTCGAGCGGCTCGAGGCCGGGCTCGTGCTGACCGGCTCCGAGGTGAAGTCGCTGCGCGACGGCCGCGCCGACCTCAAGCGCGCCTACGCGGACGTACGCGACGGCGAGGCGTGGCTGATCGGCGCCCACATCGCCGGCTACGACCAGGCCGGCTACGCCAATCACGACCCCGACCGCGATCGCAAGCTGCTGCTGCGGGCGAAGGAGATCGACTCCTTGTTCGGCAAGGTCAAGGAGAAGGGATTGACGCTCGTGCCGACGCGGCTCTACTTCAAGAACGGCCGCGCCAAGGTCGAGCTCGCTCTGGCGAAGGGCAAGGATGTGCGCGACAAGCGGCGCGACATCTCGCGCCGCGACGCCGACCGCCAGATCGAGCGCGCGCTCAAGTCACGCCGTTGAACCCATCCGACTTGGCCGGTGCCACGTAGTGTTTTGGTGACCACGACCGAGGGGGTTTTTCGATTGCGTCGCGTGACAGTGCTGTTTGCAGCGCTCGTAGCCGTGGCCGCTCTGGCCGCCCTGCCATCGAGTGCGCACAGGGGGAAGGACTTTCCGAAGACGATTGCCCTCCCGACCGGCTTCCAGCCTGAGGGCATTGCCATCCAAGGCAAGACGTTCTACGTCGGGTCGATTCCGACGGGAGCGATCTTCAGCGGCGACCTGAGGACGGGCTCGGGCGACATCCTCGTCGACCCGGTTCCCGGCCGGGCATCGATCGGCGTCGAGTTCGACCGCCGCGGCGACCGCCTGTTCGTCGCCGGCGGCGGTACGGGCAAGGGCTTCGTGTACGACGCCGACGACGGCTCGCTGCTCAAGGAGTACCAGCTCACCACGCTGAGCCCGCGCTTCATCAACGATGTCGTCGTGACGCGTCAGGGTGCATTCTTCACCGACTCGAACAACAAGCAGCTCTACCGCGTCTCGATCGGCCGGGACGGCGCTCTCGGCGCCGCCGCCGAGACGCTTCCGCTGATCGGCAACGACCTGGTCATGGCGCCGGGAACCAACGTCAACGGCATCGACGCCACGCGGGACGGCAGGTGGCTCGTGGTCGTGCAGACCAACCTGGGCAAGCTCTTCCGCGTCAATCCGCGCACTGGTTTCACGCGAGAGATCCGGCTCGGCGGCGGCAATGTCGTCAACGGCGACGGCATCCTGCTCGAGGGCCGGACGCTCTACGTCGTGCAGAACCGCTCGAACCAGATCGCGGTCGTTCGGGTCGGTCACCGGCTGCGGAACGGCGAGATCAGGCGGCTCATCACCGATTCGCTGTTCGACGTCCCGACGACGATCGACGACGTCGGCGACCTGCTCTACGCCGTGAATGCGCGCTTCGGCACGACGGCACCCACGCCGCCGTCGGCCGCCGCGTACAACCTCGTGCGAGTGGACAAGCACAACGGCAAGGGGCACGGGAAGAAGGACGATCGTCGCGGCTCGAACAGAGGCCGCGGCTAGGCAGCAGTCTCCCGCCGCGAGCTCGTGCTCGAGCTCGCGGCGGGCCTCTTGTCCTGATCGGCGGCTATCACCGCGCTCTTGCTCCGGTTGACGATCCCTACAGGAGCTGCGCTTTGGCGACGGTCTCGCCGGAGTGGGCCGGCGGCCCGTCCTCGTCCTGGACGGAGATGTCGATCGAGAGCTTCTTGCCTTCGGTAGGCAGCGGCACCTCGAGGTGCGTCTTCCCGTCGCGCGGGATGAACGAGCCGATCGGGATCTTCCTGTCGCTCCCCGGCGCGCTGATCCAGAGCTCGTAGAAGTGATCCGGCGGCGGCTTGGGTGCCCGCTCGAGATCGACGACGAGATAGCGGTTGCTGCCGTCGCGCTGGTAGAGCGCGGCCGTGCCCTCGACGTTGCGACCCGAGAAGCTCGCGCTGCGGATCGGGTCGCCCAGGCCGTTGTCCTCGCCGGTGACGGAGACCGTGATCGCGACGGCTGCCGCGGCGGCAACGGCGGCTGCCGCGGCGGGAGTGACCCAGGCCGGGAGCCGCCGCCGGCGGAAGGGCACGACCTTTGCCGTGGGTGCAGCCTCGTCGAGGATCCGGTCGAAGAGGTCGTCGGGCGGCGTCACACGCGCGACGCCCCGCTCCAGGCGCTCGACCGTGGGCCTGTGCTCCGGGGTGCCGATCGTCTCGTCGGCCATCAGCGTTCCACCTCGAGCTCCGGCAGCTCCATCAGCGCGCGCAGGCGGTTGAGCCCGAGCCGGATGCGGCTCTTGACCGTGCCCAGCGGCTGCGCGAGCCGCTCGGCGATCTCGCCGTGGCTCAGCCCGTCGAAGTACGCCAGTCGGATCACCTCGAGCTGAGTCTCCGGCAGCTCGGCCAGGGCCCGGGCAATCCGCTCGGCGTCGTCGCCGAGCGCGATCAGGTCGGCGACGTCGGGTTCTTCCCCGGCAGGGTCGACATCGTCCTGAGGCTCGGGCACGCGGGCCCGCGCGCGCACGAGCTCGATCGCCCTGTTCCGGGC
This sequence comes from uncultured Actinomycetes bacterium, assembly GCA_963738205.1. Lineage (GTDB taxonomy): Bacteria > Actinomycetota > Thermoleophilia > Gaiellales > Gaiellaceae > DATFQE01. The sequence goes on along the minus strand of CAVTVQ010000006.1, from coordinate 743,347 downwards.
GATCACGAACAGCCAGGTGGTGAGCTTGGCTCGCTCTGGGTCGTAGTTCTCGGCTCGGCGCCACAGGGTTACGAAGGTGTCCTGCGTGGCCTCCTCGGCGAGCTGCGGGTCTTTTGTGACGCGATAGGTCATTCCGTACACGATGCGTCCGTAACGGTCGTACAGCTCGCGCAGGGCTTCGGTGTCGCCGCCGGCGACGCGCGCAACGGCGGCTGCGTCGGCCTCCACGAGTTCATCGTATGCGACGCGCCGAGCCGCTTCGAGTGCCGCTCGGCGTTCCACGAAGTTGTTCGAGTCTCGGCGGCACGTGGATCACGGCAAAGAGGCGCCGGCGCGGTCCCGCCGGCAAGACGAAGGGGGGCCGGCAGTGGGGAGAGCCCCGTCGCCGACGCCCATGGTGGTTCGCTCGCGCCCGCTACGACGGATCAATCGAGGCTACAATTCGTGCACACATACGGGGGCGACCTGGTTTCGACGTGGTCGATTCTCCGGCTGAGCTGCAAGCCGAGGTCCCCGGTCGGCCTCGTAAAACAACCGGGAACCAAACGCAAGTGCGGATTCTGAACTCGCACTCGCCGCCTAACCCAGTTAGGTGACGCGTCGCTCCGAACTCGGCCCGTGGTTCGGGTAGCGGCGTCAGAAAACGGGCTCGGCGCCGAGGGAGAGCCAATCGCCCGAGGCGCGACAACTAAAGGATGGCTAGCCCGTCGGTAGGTCGGCTGCGAACCGGCCGCCGGGCGAAACCAAAGCGCAGCCTAAGCTTGTAGATGCTCTGACCGGTGCGTCCGCGGACGTGGGTTCGATTCCCACCGCCTCCACCTTCGGCTCAACCAGGCCATTCACCCGGGCCGGTCGATTGAAACGCTTTCAGTCGGCCGGCTCTTCCCGGGTTTCCGTGAGCCGGCACCTGACCGCCGGCTGCAAGTAGGGGTTCGGCCGCCACGTTTTAGGGGAATCCCGCTAGTGGGCCGCCGGACCGTTTCGTAGTTTCGAACCATGAACGGCAGCGAACTCTCCGCGGTGCCGACGCCGGCCAACGCGCTCGCCCGACCCGACCGCGGGCTCGAGCGGACGGCCCTCGCGACCAGCGAGCTTGCCGGCACAACGGGGAAGCAACCGTGAGCCCAGAACCCGAGGGGATCAGCGCGGACGCCGAGACGGGCGCGATCATCGAATCCGTCCTGAGCCAACTGAGTGCGCTCGACGCAATCGGGTCGGACCCGCTCGGTGGGGGATGGCTCGAAGCGGACCAGATCCGGTACGTGCGGGTCTTCGTCGAGGAGGGCATCGCGCAGCTCGCCCGTGGCGAGGAGGCTCAGTTCGCGTTGATGGCCGAGTGCGCTCAGCTGGCCGGCGAGAACATGCAGGACGCCCGGCTGCACCTGATCGAAGAACGACTCGAGCCGGCGGAGGAGACGCTCGGAGGGTTCCTGGTGAACCTCGGGCTGATGCTCGCGGTGGAGCTCGCTGTCGTGTCAGGTGCGAGCTTCGTGCTGCCCGCAATTCTGGGGATCGCGGCGACACGACTGCAATCCCTGCGCGCCCGTCAGTTGGTCACCAGCCGGGTGACCGAGAGGCACCGTGCTTCTGAGGGCTTGGCCGCCATGGAGAAGATCTTCAAGGCGAAAAAGCAGGAGCACGCCGATGCGATCACGGAATGGCATAAGACCAAGCTGAACGCGCTCGAGAGGAGCACGGCCAGGGTCGCCGTCTTCAAGGCGAAGAACGACTATGCCGTAGCCCTGCAAGCGTTGGAGACAAGTGAGACTCTCCTCCAGAAGGCACAGGCGGCTGTTGCGGCGGCGCCGAAGACTGCGGTGGGCACCAAGCTGAAGTCGTCGCAATTGCAGACGTTCATGACAGGGGTCTTCGCGCCGACGACCCTCTCCCGAGTAGCCGAGAACTCGGCGGTCGTCGTCACCCAGAAGATCATCGACTCGGGCGGGAGCGCTGGTGCCACAGAGCTCACGGAGCCGTTCAAGACCTCGACGCTGGTCGGGCTGTTCCTCGCTGAGACCGCACGCGAGCAGGACGAGGCGGCCGAAACGTGGGCTGCGACCCAGCTCCACATTCGTTCGCTGACCGATGACCAATTCATCAACAGCGAGCTCGCCCAGCAACTCTTTTTCTGCGTCCACCGTGAACCGGCATCGGCCACCGTGCGGGACATGGTGGCTATGGATCGCGACGGCCTGATCCGTGGGATCGAGGGGGCGCTGTGGCTGGCGTGGCTCCGCACCATCGATGCGCTCGGGAAAACGGAGGTCAGCGGCGTGTCCGTAATCGGGGGCGTCGAGGGACGCGTGCACGGCACGTTGTTCATCGAGCACGTGACGACCAGCGAAGGAAGCGACCCGAGCGAGCACTTCGGGACGACAAGAACCCAGAGGTTTGCAGACGGGACGGTTTATCCCGGCCTGGACAGGATCAGGGACGGCCATGCGGAGTACTTGTACGGCCGGTTTGCGCACGACTTCTTCACCCAGAATCCGGAGAGAGCGCTGCCTCTTGTCTTCGACGCCGCCCGCTACGACGAAGTGGCATCCCTCCCGGTCAACGATCTCCTCGGACCTAACCAGGACCGCCTCGCGCGGGTAGCCGAGATGAAGCTGCTCGTGATCGAGTTTTTCCGCATCTTTTCCGCAGATCCGCCTGCGATCGGCGGTCCCGGCGGAGCGGAAGCACGGGCGATCCTTCGAACGCTGCTCGAGCTCACGGCTGACGCTGACCCCGTCGACGACTTTCTCGAGTCCTTGCCGCCCATCAGCGACCCGAACGCCCCGGACGCAGGAGAGGGCGATCTTGCGGATTCGCCCGGCGAGTCGCTTTCGTCCCTGTTCGAGGCCTCGCCCGAGCGACTCGCCAGAGATGCTGCGACGAAGCTGGCCTCGCTGGTCACCGACCTCGACCTGACGATCACCCGGTACGAGGCCGCAACCCTCGCGACATCCGAGCAGGTTTCGGCGCCGACCGCAGAAGCCGACGAGCTCCTCGCCGCGATCGCGTCGCAGCAGGACGAGGTGCGCAAGCAGTACGAGGACTTCCAGAGCCTCGCGAGCGGTCAGACAGCGCTGCTCGACGAGGTGAAGACCGGCTACGAGTCGCGGATCGACAGGCTCACCGCATGGCCGCCCGCAGCCTGGAACTGGTACGGCCCACCCGCCCCGGAAGCTTCGACGATCTCGTAGGAGGCCCGCGAAATGGCACTCACAACGGAGCTCTTCCGATTCGTCACTCTCAGGCCGGCCGACCGTGTCCTGATGAACCGGATCGAGAGCCGGCTCATCCGTGACCGTCGAGCGTCACCGCCGCTGCTCGGAACGCTGTTCGGGCCGGGCGACTTCGAGTCGAAGCTATCGGCTGCCGACGGCTTTGCGCTGTCCGCCGGTTTCATCGACGACGACAACCCGGTGATTCGCGAGGTGGAGCCGGTGGTGGAGTTCTTCCGCACTGAGCTCGAACCGGACCGCCCGCTCCCCGAGCTCGCGGCTCTCTTCAAGGAGTCCTTTCCCGACCTCGCCCGCCTCCTGCGCCGCATCCCGCCGCAGGATCTCGTCGAAGCGACGAGTCGACTGCTCGGAAGCCTGTGGGATTCCCTCTACACGGAGGTCACCCTTGGCTGTGACCGCTTCGTCTCGACCAACTACCTCGTCGACGCGATCCGCGTCTACCGCCTGATCCTGCTCCTGTGGCTCAGCGGCAAGCTCGAGCTCCCGACATGGACGGGCGGCAGGCTCGACGAGTACCACCCGCTGATCGATCTGCAGAAGGCGTTCGCGATCGGCACGAGCAAGACCGCGCAAACCCGGAAGCCCAAGGCGAAAGAGGGCGGCGGCGACTCTGCGCGGGAAATGACGCTGGCCTCCGCCGCGGGCGTCTTCAGGGTGCCGCTGTCAGTGGGCGAGATGAAGCCTCCGATCGTGGGAGAGCTCATCCTCGTGGAGCAGCAGCTGCGCAGATACGAGCTCGGGGAGCTCGAGGAGATCGAGACAGTGATGCGGGGCGAGCGCCGCGAGCACACCACCCGCAACCTGGCCCGCACCACCCAGACCACCACGACCGAGTCCTCCTCGGAGCAGGAGGAAACCAGCAGCGTCAGCACCGACGAGCGGTTCTCCCTCTCCTCGGAGTCTCAGACCACGGCGGCGCAGAGCTTCGGTGTGGAGATGGGTGTGAGCGTGAGCGGAAAATACGGCCCCGTGCAGATGGGAGCCAGCGTCAACGCCTCGTACGACACGTCGGAGTCGACGACCGACTCGACCGCGCAGGAGTACGCGAAGACCGTCACCGAGGCGGCGACGAAGCGGGTCGCCAACAGCTTCAAGGAGACCAGCTCCCTCACGATCCTGACCGAGACGCAGGACACGTCGCTTCGCGGCTTCAACAACGAGGGCGGCACGGCGCACATCAACGGGCTGTACCGCTGGCTGGACAAGGTCTACGAGGCCAAGCTGCTCAATTACGGCCGGAGGTTGATGCTGTCGTTGAACGTGCCCGAGCCCGCCGCTTACCACCGCGGGCTCCTGGCACAGAACGAGGCGCTCGCCACGGCGGACCTCGTCGAGCCGCTCCATCCCACGCGGATCAGCCGCACCGATCTCTCGGAGCTACCGGCCGACAACACGACCGACGGCTTCTTGAGCTACAAGGGGATCACCGAGGCCAACTACGCCAAGCTCGCGGCCCTGTACGACGTCACGGGCGTGGAACCTCCGCTCGCGCTCAATCTCACCGGCAGCAAGACCATCGTCGTCCCGGAGGCGATGGCGCCCACGGAGATGGGGGACAACGTCGTGAGCCTCGTGAGCGCCGACAACACGCTCACCGTCGACCCCGACTACCGCATCACCCACATCGGTGTCTTCGCGCCCAATGGCCCGGCCAACACGTACGAGGAGTACGCCGAAGCGCTGCACCTGGGCGAGAAGAAGGACGACACCGACTGGATCCTCGTCATGGTCGGGGACAAGGAGTACTACCTGGCCGCCACGGGCAACGGCAACAACGACCCGAGAACGGTCCTCACCAACTTCGGCGTCATGATCGTCGTCAGCGAGGTCAACCTCTACGGCTCCGCGGTGCAGACCTCGATACCGGTGACGGTCTCGGCCACGTTCACCGGCATGCTCAACCTCTCGGTCGTGTACCAGTCGGAGCGCACCGACGAGGCGATGGACCGGTGGAAGGCGGCCACGTACGCGGCGATCCTCAAGGGCTACACCGCCAAGAGGCAGGCATACGACCAGGCGCTCGCCCTTGCGAAGGCGCAGGCCACCTCCGGCACGGTGGCTCAGACCTTTCAGCTCCGGGAGGACCAGTACCGGGCGATCGAGCTGACCGAGCTCAAGCGGGGTTGCATCGATCTGATCTCGGAGGGAACGGCGATCGGGCACGCATCGATCTCCGTCGCGGAGGATGGGACGCCAACGACCATCTACGACGAGGCGGACGCCGGCTCCGTGCCCGGCTGGCGGTCACCTCTGGCCAATGGAACGGTCGCCGAGTTCTTCGAGCAGGCGTTCGACTGGGAGCAGACGACCTATCAGTTCCACCCCTACTACTGGGCGGGGTCCGAGCGCTGGGCAGAGACGGCGCAGGCGGCGGGTGCCGATCCCATCTTCGAGGCGTTTCTCCGGGCCGGCAGCGCGAGCGTGGTCGTACCCGTGCGCCCCGGATTCGAACGGCCGGCGCTCTTCTTCCTCAAGACCGGGCTGATCTGGGGTGGCCGTTATCTGCCCTTGTTCACGAGCCCGGACATGCTCGACGTATACGCCGAAGTCGAGCTCGGCACGCAGCTCGATCCACCCGAGCAGATCGGCGAACCGTGGGAGCTCCGGCTCCCGACGAGCCTGGTCATGCTGCAGGAGGACGACGAGTTGCCCGAGTTCCCGCCGGAAGAGCCGGAGGAACCGGCGCCGCCGCTGCGCGAGCCCGTACCGGACGAGACCGCCCCATTCTGAGGCTTCGCGAACGAGTCGCCGAATCAGCCTCCGGATGCGCCCGGGCGACCGCAGCTTGACGAAAACCGCTTGGTGGTTCGATTCCCACCACTTCGCCCGCGAATCTGGCCCTCGCTGCGCGAGGGCCATGACGATTCTCGGGCGATTCTCGTCCTGCGGTCGGCAGCACGGGCCATGCGGGCACGGCGGCGAATGTGCCAGTGCAAGACCTGACCCCGCTCTAGACGCGTGTGCGATCCAGGACGCGCGTTGAGCTCGCGCACCGACGGCGAGCCCTCCATGTCGAAGCCGAGAGTCGGGTCATCGAGGCCGTACGCCACAGCGCTGAAGCCCCCTGACCGTCATCGCGGTCGGTCGGAGTCAGTTTGTGCGTCTCATCTGATGCCGAATCGTCGGCTTGAGCCTCCTCAGAATCCGAGGGCTCCGGTGATCCCGCCGCAGCATTCCGCTAGGCCCGTCGAAAGGCCCATGCCCAGCGACGTAGGCGAGCCCGTCGTGGATCTTGACGAGTTGAAAGTTGCCAGGCGGGGTGAGCGGCGTCGGGAGCGCCAAACCGAGTCCTCTCAGGCACTCCTCGATTCGACCCATCAGGAAGAGCCTAACCCCTAATACGGGGTGGACTGACCGACAATTGGGGTGCGAGTAGGACACATGACCGCGGCATGGCGGCGGAGTTGAGCGGAAGTTCGCCCCTTTCGAACTTCCGCCTCCAAATCGCTTGATTAAGCCAAATCGACAACGTGCCAATCGCCACATCGCGGAGGTAATCGAACCAGGCGGCTCGCTTGCCTACCCAAGTCGCCGTCCCACACGCGGTCGTAGCGGCGATGGTGCAGCCGTTCCAGCTAACCGCTTCCCCAGGCTGAGATAGCGTGCTCGTAGAACTGATCATCGCTTCAGGAGGCTTTCGATGCAGGAGGAGACGGTCACCGTCAGCGCCATGGGACGGCGTACGAAGCCGCCGTTCCGTGCGGATCACGTCGGCAGTCTGCTCAGGCCGGCACGGGTGCTGGAGGCGCGCGAGGAGTTCGCGGCCGGCAGGCTGGATGCAAACGCGCTGCGCGAACTCGAGGACGACGCGATCCGCGACGTCGTCGCCAAGCAGGAGAGCACCGGCCTGCAGTCCGCCACCGACGGCGAGTTCCGTCGGGCGTCCTGGCACATGGACTTCATCTACCAGCTTGAGGGGATCAGCAAGGAGGCCGGCAACATCGCGGTCAAGTTCTTCAACGAAGAGGGCGAGATCGAGTTCACGCCGGCCGCGCTTCACGTCGACGGAAAGCTCGGCGTTTCCCGGACGATCTTCGGCGACGACTTCAGCTTCCTCCAGCAGACGGTGACCACGAACGTCCCCAAGCTGACGATTCCCTCGCCGAGCATGGTCCATTACCGGGGCGGCAAGGCCGCGATCGACGAGTCCGTGTATCCGGAACTGGACGCCTTCTGGGCCGACCTGACTGCCGCTTACAGGGAGCAGGTGCGCCGAATCGGCGAGCTCGGCTGCACCTACCTGCAGTTCGACGACACGAGCCTGGCCTACATGAACGACCCGCACCAGCGGGATTACGTCGCCTCGATCGGTGGTGACCCGGAGCAGCAGCATGTCGAGTACATCCGCCACATCAACGAGTCGCTTGCCGATCGGCCCGACGAGATGAGCATCACGACGCACATGTGCCGCGGCAACTTCCGCTCGTCGTGGGCCGCCGAGGGTGGCTACGACTTCGTCGCCGAGGCGCTGCTCAACGACCTGCAGGTCGACGGCTTCTTCATGGAGTGGGATGACCGGCGATCCGGGGGCTTCGAGCCGCTCCGCTTCTTGCCCAGGGGCGACAAGCACGTGGTGCTCGGCCTCGTGACGACCAAGCGCGGCGAGCTGGAGTCCAAGGACGTGCTGAAGCATCGGATCGAGGAGGCCGCGAAGTACGCGCCCATCGAGCAGCTCTGCCTGTCCCCCCAATGCGGCTTCTCGTCGACCGTCGAGGGCAACGCCCTGACCGAGGACGAGCAATGGGCGAAGCTCCGGCTAATTGCCGAGGTCGCCGAAGAGGTCTGGGGCTGACGCGAGCGGCGGGAGCTCGAAGGCGCCGCGCCTCCGAGCTCCCAACATCGGCTGTCGTGTAGCTAGCGGACGGTCAGAGTCCGCTTCAGGGCCGGCCGCCCGCTCGAGCCGAAGGTGTACTTCCCCTTCTTGAGCGTGAGGGTCCAGGTGCTCCGGCCGGTTCCCTTCACGCTCGTACTCTTGCTCACTCCAGGCCCGACGAGCCTGAAGTTCCGCGTCTTCGACGTGTCGGCGACGACGAAGGTGTATTTGCCGGGCTGGAGCGTCCTGACCGGCTTGCCGTCCAGCCTCAAGGTGATGAATCCGTTGCCCACGGTTCCCTGCAGGTTCTTACCGCCGGTCACGCTACTCGGGACCATCAGGGTCAGGTTGGGCAGCGTCGAGATGACGCCGAACTCCTTCGTGTACTTCGCCAGCTGCGTCAGCTTCTGGCGGTCGACCAGCGGGCTCCAGATCGGAAGCCGGACGTTCCTCGTAGCTGCCGGCAGGAGGTCACGGATCTCGTCGGGGTGAGCCTGGGCGTAGGTGAGCGACTGGTTGATCGCCTTCCGGAACTTCTCGGCGAGGCCGGGATTCTGCCGCGCCCAGTCGTTCAGGGCGGCGTAGCCTCCGATCGGCCAGAACTTTCCGAGCACGGGACCCGGAGCCATCACGGTTCGTCCGCCGTCCGAGAGCACCTGTGAGAGGAACGGCTCAGGCGTCCAGATCGCATCGACCTGGCCGTTGTTCAGGGCCGACCGCATCGACGGGAAAGGCAGAGCCGTAAGCCTGACGGAGTCAGGGTTGACACCGCGCTTCTTCAGCGCCGCCTTGATCATCACCTCGCCGACGCCCTTGAGCGCATTGACCGCGATCGTCTTTCCCGCCAGGTCCGAAGGCGTCCGAATCGAGCTCGAGCCCTTGACCAAGATGTTCTGCCAGTTGTCGGCCTCGGACGTACCCTCGACCTCGCTCGCGGCCACCGTGGTGAGCGCAATGCCCTGGGTGCGGGCGATCATCATCGGCACGAAGCCCAGATAGCCGATGTCTCCGTTCTTGTTCGCCAGCGCGAGGACGACGTCGTTGCCGCTCTGGAGCGTGCGCTTGTTGATCTCGATCCCCTGCGCACTGAAGAAGCCCTTCTTGATCCCGAGGTCCATGGGGAGGGCGTTTGCAATCGGCAGCGTTGCCACCGTGACGGTCGCCATAGCCCTGTTGCCCGCCGTATCGCTTGCGCTCGCCGTCGCGCCTCCGAAGACCGTGATCGCCGCAGCGGCGGCGACGGCGGTCAAGAAGCTCGCGCGGCGGCCCGCACCCATAGCGAATCGTTTCATCTCCCGTCCTTTCTGTCTGCCGTGCCCTGGAGCACGAGCCCATCCCGCCGGCCCACAGGCGCACCGGCTCCCAGTTCCCGCTCGATTGCCCCGGCTGTCTGCAGCAGCTGTGGCAGCACCTGTTTCCGCAGCGTCGCCATCGTCATCCGGCTCGCGTGAACCGAGACGTTGAGCGCCGCCGAGACGGCGCCTGTCGCGTCTCGAATCGGGACCGCGACCGAGCGGACGCCCTGTTCGAGCTCCTGGTCGACCGCGGCCCAGCCCTGTGCTCGGACGCGGTCGAGCTGCCGCCTAAGGCGCTCCAGATCGGTGACCGTGGACGGCGTCAGCGACCGGATCTCCATCCGGGTCACCCTCTCCTCGAGCTGCTCAGGCTCGAGAGCCGCGAGCAGAACGCGGCCCATCGACGTCGGGTAGGCCGGGAGCCGAGTGCCGACCGCGATCGTGATCGACATGATCCGGCTCGTCGGCACCCGCACGACGTACACGATCTCGGTGTCGTCGAGGACAGCGATCGACGACGACTCGTTCACGTGTGCCACCAGCGTCTCCATGTGCGGCTGCGCGAGCTCAGGCAGGCTCAGCGCCGAGAGGTACGAATAGCCGAGCTCGAGCACCCGTGGCCGGAGCGAGAAGCGGTTCCCGTCCTGCCGCACGTAGCCGAGGCGAACGAGCGTGAGCAGGAAGCGACGCGCCGTCGCCCGCGTCAGCCCCGTCTCGCGGGCCACGTCGCTGAGCGCCAGCTCCGGCCGGCTGGCGTCGAACGCGCGGATCACCGAGAGACCGCGGTCCAGCGACTGCACGTATTCCGAGCTCGGCCCGTCGAGTTTCACCATGCGGCGAGATGTTCTCATACCGAACACGGATTGGTGTATATATCGCCTTCATGGCGACCCAGGGCGAAGTCGCGTCCGCAGTCGCGCCGGCCGAACGGCCCGCTCCTGAGCGCCTGCAGTTGGGCCGGGTCGCCGAGGGGCTTGTGGGCGTGGCGTCGATCGCCGCGGCACTCGTCCTCTGGGAGGTGGTCTCGAAGACGGGGCTCATCTCGCAGACGGACCTGCCCGCGATGAGCACGACGTTCGAGAAGCTCTGGTCCTTCATGCAGACGGAGGCCTTCTGGACGGCCTTCGGTCAGACCGTTCGCGGCTGGGCGCTCGGTCTCGGCGTGGCGACCGTGCTCGCAGTGCCGCTCGGAATCCTCCTCGGCACGAGCGACTTCGCCGCGCGCGCGTTCCGCGTCCCGATCGAATTCCTGCGGCCGATTCCGTCGGCCGCGCTGATCCCCGTGCTCTTTCTGACCCTCGGCACCACGCTCAATAGCGAGGTCTTCCTGGCTGCCTTCGGTGCCTTCTGGCCGCTCCTGATCCAGACGATGTACGGCGTGCACGACGTCGATCCGCTGGCGATCGACACCGGCCGGTCGTTCGGGGTCCGCCGGCTCGAGCGCCTCTACAGGATCACGCTGCCGAGCTCCATCCCTTACATCGCGACAGGCCTGCGGATCGCGTCCACCGTCGCGCTGATTCTGGCGTTTACGGCCGAGCTGTTCATGGGCGTGCCGGGACTAGGGCAGAAGGTGAACGAGGCCTCGGCCTACGGCCTCAACGAGGACCTGTACGCCTACGCGGTCGCCACCGGGTTCCTCGGCGTGGGCATTCACATCGCGATGGCGGCGATCGAGCGGCGAGCGCTTCGCTGGCACCCCTCGCAGCGGGTCGAGCGAGCATGAGCGTTCGCGCCTCTTCCGCTGTGAAGGTCGCCGCCGAGATCGCAGTGCCCGTGGCCCTGCTCGTCGCCTGGCAGGCCTGGACCGTCCATGCACAGTCGCAGTTCTTCCCGCGGCTCTCGACGATCCTCGTCGAGTTCCGCGAGATGTGGCTGTTCTCCCAGTTCGGCACGCACGTCGTCCCGAGCCTCGAGCGGATCGCGCTCGGCTTCGGGATCGCCGTGGTCGTCGGAATCGCGGTCGGGATCCCGCTTGGACTTTCGCGCTGGGGACGGCTGGCCGCAATGCCCCACATCGAGTACTGGCGGGCGATCCCTCCGCCCGCCCTGCTGCCGATCTCGGTCGTCCTGCTCCACTCGATCGGGAACGTCCAGAAGGTCTCGTTCATCGCCTTTTTCTGCGTCTTCCCGATCCTGCTCAACACGATCGACGGCGTGCGGGGGATCGACCCAACGCTCGTCGACACGGCCCGCTCCTACGGCATTCGCGGGTTCGAGCGGATCAGGCGGATCGTCCTGCCGGCCGCGATGCCCCAGATCGCCGCCGGGATGCGCAACAGCCTCGCGCTCGCCGTCATCATCATGGTCGTGGCCGAGTACTTCTCCAGCACAAGCGGCGTCGGCTACGTGCTGCTGATCTCCAAGAACACCTTCGAGATGGGCCCGATGTGGGCGACGATCGTGCTCATCGGCGTGCTGGGCTACCTGCTCAGCCTGCTCTTCGTCCTCTTCGAGCGCCGCCTCCTCGCCTGGCACCGGGGCTGGCGGGCAGCGACCCCGGCCTAGCCGATGCTGGAGGTCAGGAAACTCGGCAAGACGTACGGCACCGGCGCGAAGGCGACGCGCGCGATCGCCGACGTGTCGCTGACCGTCGCCGACGGTGAGTTCGTCTGCGTTGTCGGCCCTTCCGGCTGCGGCAAGACGACCCTGCTCAAGTGTGTCGCCGGCCTGCTCCGCCCGTCGCACGGCAGCGTCGCTCCTGCGGGGGAAGCAGGTCAGCCGTCCCCCAGAGGAGATGGCCCTCGTCTTCCAGGAGTACAGCCGCTCGCTGATGCCCTGGATGTCGGTCGCCAACAACGTGCTGCTGCCGCTGCGGCACAAGAAGCTGGCGCGGAAAGAGCGGCGACGGCTCGTCGAGGAGTCACTCGAGGCGGTCGCCTTGAGCAACTTCAGCGATCGTTACCCGTGGCAGCTCTCCGGCGGCATGCAGCAGCGTGTGGCGATCGCGCGCGCGCTCGCCTACCAACCGGCGATCCTTTTGATGGACGAGCCGTTCGCCTCGGTCGACGCGCAGACCCGCGGCGATCTCGAGGATCTGATCCTGCGCGTCCGCGAGGAGTACGGGATCACGATCCTCTTCGTGACGCACGACATCGACGAGTCCGTCTACCTCGCCGACCGGGTCGTCGTGCTCACCCACGCGCCGACCGAGGTGAAGGAGATCGTGGAGGTGCCGCTCCCGCGGCCGCGGGATCAGATCGCGACGAAGGAGCTGCAGGAGTTCGCCCACCTGCGGGGGCATGTCTATCGACTCGTCAAACGCGAGCAGGCCGCGTCGCCTGATGCCGACGCCGAGCCGACCCTCGCCTCTGCCCAGTGACGACAAGCCTGAACGAGAGGAGACGACATGACCATTAGCGCAATCGAGACCAGCCAGCGCCGCCTGCACATCGGCGGCGAGTGGGTGGAGGCCGCCGAGGGCGGGTCGTTCGAGAACCGCGATCCCTACAACGCAGAGGTGGTGGCGAGCGTCCCGTCGGGAAGCCGCGAGGACGCCAGGCGCGCGATCGAGGCCGCGGCTGAGGCTTTCCCGGCTTGGTCGCAGACGCCGCCCGCGGCTCGGCAGGCCCTCTTCCTCCGGGCCGCCGACATCCTCGAGAGCCGCCGCGACGAGATCGTCGAGCTGCTTGCGCGAGAGACCGGCTGCACCTTTGGCTTCGGCATGTTCCAGATGGGCTTCACGCCCGGGTTGCTGCGCCAGGCGGCCAACGCGGGCTACAACGCGACGGGCGAGGTCATTCCTTCGGACATGCCCGGCGCGTTTGCGATGGGCATCCGCCAGCCGGTCGGCGTCGTCGGCGCGATCGCGCCCTGGAACGCCGCCTTGATTCTTTCGCTGCGGGCGATCACGGCTCCGATCGCCTACGGGAACACCGTCGTCCTGAAGCCGTCGGAATGGTCGCCCATCTCGGGCGGTCTCCTGTGGGGCGAGGTCTTCGCCGAGGCAGGTTTCCCCGCCGGGCGTCCTCAACATCGTCACCAACGCTCCCGGAGAGGCCGGGCCGATCGCCGACGAGCTCGTCGAGCACCCGGCCGTTCGCCGAATCAACTTCACCGGCTCCACGAACACCGGGCGGAAGCTCGCGGAGGCGGCGGGCCGCAACCTCAAGCGCGTCCTGCTCGAGCTCGGCGGCTACAACCCGCTGCTCGTCCTCGAGGATGCGGACATCGGCTACGCGGTGGACGCTGCCGCGTTCGGGTCGTTCCTGCACCAGGGGCAGATCTGCATGTCCGCCCGCAGGATCGTCGTCGAGCGCCCGATCGCGGACGAGTTCGTCGCCCGGCTCGTGGAGAAGACGAAGGGCCTCAAGGCCGGAGACCCCAAGGAGCACGACACCATCATCGGGCCGCTCATCAACGCCAACGCGCTCGCGACCGTGAAGGGCCGTGTGGACGACGCCGTCCAGAAGGGCGCGAAGGTACTCGTCGGCGGCGAGGCCGACGGGGCGAACTACCAAGCGACGCTGCTCGCCGACGTCCCGGAGGACTCCGAGTTCGCTCAGTTCGAAACGTTCGGGCCCGTGGCGGCCATTGAGATCGTCGACAGCGCCGACGACGCCGTCGCACGTGCGAACAGCACGCCCTACGGCCTCGCCGCCGGAATCATCACGAGCGATCCCGACAAGGGGCTAGCGCTCGCGCAGCGCATCCAGGCCGGCATCGTCCACATCAACGACCAGCCGGTTCACGACGAGCCGCAGATGCCGTTCGGCGGGGTGAATGACAGCGGCTGGGGCCGGTTCGGAGGACACGCGGCGATGGACGAGTTCACAGAGCTCCGCTGGATTACCGTGCAGAGCGGCACGAGACCGTTCCCCTTCTAGGCGTCGATGGCGGAGATCGTCCCGCTCGGCGAGGCGGTGCGCGAGCTCGTCCACGACGGCGACACGGTCGCCCTCGAGGGCTTCACGCACCTGATCCCGCACGCTGCCGGCCACGAGCTGGTGCGTCAAGAGAGAAAGGAGCTGACGCTCGTCCGGATGACGCCGGACATCGTCTACGACCAGCTGATCGGCATGGGATGTGCCCGCAAGCTCCTCTTCTCCTGGGGCGGGAATCCCGGCGTGGGCTCGCTGCACCGGCTGCGTGACGCAGTCGAACGAGGCTGGCCCGGGCCGCTCGAGCTCGAGGAGCATTCGCACGCGGGTATGGCAGCCGCGTATGCGGCCGGCGCGGCGAAGCTCCCGTTCGGGGTCGTTCGCGGATACAAAGGCACGGATCTGGTCGACCGCACGCGGGTCGCATGGATCACGTGCCCGTTCACGGGCGAGAAGATTGCGGCCGTCCCGGCCATTCGACCGGACGTCGGCATCGTGCACGCTCAGGTGGCGGACACGGCCGGAAACGTCCAGCTTTGGGGCATTACGGGTGTGCAGAAGGAGGCTGTGCTGGGCTCGACGCGTTCGCTCGTGACGGTCGAGGAGATCGTTCCTCGGCTGGAACCGCGCCCGGGCGCCCTCGTGCTCCCGTCCTGGACGATCACGGCCGTCTCACTCGCGCCCCGCGGCGCGCATCCATCGTACGCGCACGGCTACTACGACCGCGACAACGCGTTCTACGTCCAGTGGGAGGAGATCAGCCGCGACCGAGAAGGCTTCAGGAGCTGGATGCAGACGCACGTCCTCGAGGCGGCCGCATGACCCAGCTCGCGGCCCCCACGTACACGGCCGACGAGATGATGGCCGTCGCCGCGGCCCGACGGTTGCGCGGCGGAACCGTCTGCTTCGTCGGGATCGGGCTTCCGAGCCGGGCCGCCAATCTCGCACGCATGACCCACGCGCCCGACTGCGTCCTCATCTACGAGAGCGGGGCGATCGGCGCGAAGCCGACCCACCTTCCGCTCTCGATCGGCGACGGCGAGCTCGCCGAGACAGCGGACGCGGTGGTCTCCGTTCCGGAGATTTTCAGCTACTGGCTCCAGGGAGGACGGATCGACGTCGGCTTCCTCGGAGCAGCCCAGATCGATCGCTTCGGCAACCTCAACAGCACGGTGATCGGCGACTACGACAGCCCCACGGTCCGCCTTCCGGGAGCCGGCGGAGCTCCCGAGATCGCTGCGTGGTGCCGCGAGACGTTCGTGATGCTGAAGCAGACGACGCGGGCCTTCGTCGAGGAGCTCGACTTCCGCACGACGGTCGGCGCGTCCACTGCAGGAGGCGGCGCAGGCGTCACCTGCGTCGTCACCGACCTCGGGCTGCTCGAGCCTGACGAGTCAGGGGAGCTGACCCTCACGGAGCTCCATCCGGATGTCACGGTGGAGCATGCGCACGACTCGACCGGCTGGGAGCTCCGCGTGGCCGCGAGCCTTCGCAGGAGCGCACCACCGACGGACGCGGAGCTCGAGGCTCTTCGCGCGCTCGAGCCGGCGAATGGCGAAACTCCCGCGATATGAGCAGCCGGCCTGCAGCCGCGCTCGCGCACGTCGAGGACACCGCCGACGGGCCCGATCCCCCGTACCTGTATCCCGACTACCGCTCGACCGGCCTGCGCGCGCCCCGAAAGCCCCTGCTGCTCCTGCCGCACACGTTGTCGGAGCTGACCGGTCCAGTCTTCGGGCACGACTCGGTGCAGGAGCGCGACCACGACCTGACCCGTGGACCTGGGGGCGAGCCGCTGGGAGAGCGGATCATCGTCACCGGGCGCGTCACCGACCGCGACGGCCGCCCCGTTCGCTCGGCGCTGATCGAGATCTGGCAGGCGAACGCGGCCGGGCGCTACATCCACGAAGTGGACCAGCACCCGGCGCCCCTCGATCCGAACTTCACGGGAGCCGGCCGGTGTCTGACCGACGACGAGGGCCGCTACCGCTTTGTGACGGTGAAGCCCGGCGCGTACCCCTGGCGAAACCATCCCAACGCCTGGAGGCCCGCCCACATTCACCTTTCGCTCTTCGGCCGCGCGTTCACAAACCGGCTGGTGACGCAGATGTACTTCCCGGGCGATCCGCTGTTCGAGTACGACCCGATTTTCCAGTCCGTCCGCGAACCCAAGGCGCGGGCGCGGCTCGTCTGTTCCTTCGACCTCGAGACGACCGTGCCCGAGCGGGCCCTCGCCTACCGGTTCGACGTCGTCCTCGGCGGTCCGGCCGAGACGCCGATGGAGGCCTGAGCCAATGGCCGCCGATCCCACACCATCGCAAACGGTCGGGCCGTTCTTCGCGATCGGGCTCCTGGCCGCGGCTGACTCCGAGCTCGTCGCGCGCGACTCGCCCGTGGCGATCACGATCGGAGGGCGGGTTCTGGACGGGGAAGGGCAGCCGGTGCCCGATGCAATGGTCGAGATCTGGCAGGCCGACGAGCACGGTCGTCACCGGCCGGATTTCGGCTGGGGCCGCAGCGGGACCGATGCCGGCGGGAGGTATTCGTTCGTGACCTGCAAACCCGGACGCGTGCCCGATGACGACGGCACGCCTCAGGCTCCACACCTCTCGGTGCTCGTGTTCGCGCGTGGCCTGCTGAAGCCGGTGCGGACACGCATGTACTTCCCGGATGACACCGGCAACGCCGAGGACCGCGTTCTCTCCGCGGTTCCCGAAGCAGATCGGTCGCGCCTGATCGCACGGCCGGCGAGTGAGGGCCTGGAGTTCGACATCCGGCTGCAGGGCGACGAGCAGACGACCTTCTTCGCGGTCTGAGGTGTTCGAGCGACTCTTCCTGCCGGCGGAGTTCCGTGAAGCGGCCTCGGACGCGGCCTGGCTCCAGGCGATGCTCGATGCGGAGGGCGCTCTCGCAGCGGCTGAGGCTCGAGCCGGGATCATTCCGGCCCCAGCGGCCGAGGCTATTGCCGCCGCGTGCCGGGCGGAGCACTTCGATGCAGACTCGCTCGCAGACGAGGGGCGGGCAGCGGGGAATCCTGCCGAGCCGCTCGTCCGCGCGCTCAGGGCGGCCGTCGAGGGAGACGCGGCACGGTACGTCCATTGGGGGGCGACGAGCCAGGACATCGTCGACACGGCCGCCATGCTGGTGGCCCGGCGCACGCTCGACCTGATCCTGCTGGTCCTGGACGAAATCTCCGACGAGTGCGCCTCGCTCGCCGAGGCTCACCGGTCGACGGCGCTGGCCGGTCGAACGCTCCTGCAGCAGGCGGTTCCCACTACGTTCGGGCTCAAGGCTGCCGGCTGGCTCGTCTCCGTCCGAGAAGCGCGAGCTGGACTGGCCCGGATCCGTGCAGAGCGGCTTGCGATCCAACTCGGCGGAGCCGCCGGCACGCTGGCCCCGCTTGGCGATCGAGCGGCGGAGGTGATGCGCCTCTTTGCGACGGCACTCGACCTCGGGGAGCCGGCGCTCCCCTGGCACACGAACCGTGTTCGCATCGCCGAGCTCGGAGGCGCGCTCGGCGTGGCCGTGAACCCGCTGGCGAAGATCGCCTTCGACGTGGCCTTGCTGGCGCAAACGGAGGTCGGCGAGGCAGTCGACTCCGAGGCCGGCGGGTCCTCCACGATGCCGCAAAAGCGGAACCCGGTCGGAACTGCGCTCGCGATCGCCTGCGCGAAGCAGGTGCACGGGTACGTGTCGGTCTTGACGTCGTCGGGTGGGCACGAGCACGAACGCGGCGTGGGCGGCTGGCAGGCGGAGTGGCATGCTCTTTCCGGTGCCCTGGCCTACACGGGCGGGGCCGCGTCTGCGGTGCAACGGACGTTGGCGACCCTGGACGTCGACGCAGAACGGATGGCGGAAAACCTGCGACTCACCGGCGGACTCGTCGCTGCGGAGCGAGCCTCGTTCGTCCTCGGCGAGCGACTCAGCCGACAAACCGCCCACGACGTCGTCGCGGAGGCAGCCGGTCGAGCGCGCCGCAGCGGGCACCCGTTGGCCGAGGAGCTCGCGGCCGATGTCCGCGTGGAGCTCTCCAGGGAGGAGCTCGACGCTGTGCTCGATCCCTCGACGTACCTGGGGTCGGCCGAGAACTTCATCGACCGAGCGCTCCACCTCTACCGTGACCAAGCGGTCGTCCGATGAAGGTCCACCACCGCGTGGACGGACCGAGGGACGCTCCGTGGCTCGTCCTGTCCAACTCGCTCGGTACCGACCTCGAGCTCTGGGCCTCGAACGTGCGCGCGTGGGTGGGGTCGTTCCGCGTCCTCCGTTACGACCAGCGCGGCCACGGCGGCTCGAACCTTTCGCCGGGGCCCTACAGCGTGGACGCTCTCGGCACCGACGTGCTCGACCTCTTGGACGAGCACGGCGTGGAGCGCGCCTCGTTTTGCGGACTGTCCCTGGGAGGCGCGACCGGAATGTGGCTGGCCGTCAATGCGCCCGAACGAATCGACCGCTTGGTTCTCGCGTCCGCTTCGGCGAGGTTTGGGGAGCCCGAAGACTGGCTGGAACGGGCACGAATCGTGCGCAGCGAGGGACTCGATGCCATCGCCGCTGCCGTGGTGGCGCGCTGGTTCACGCCTCGTTTCCTGGGCGAGCAGCCGACGGTCGTCGCTGCGTCCCACGAGCGTCTCCTCGCCACTCCGGACGAGGGGTACGCAGCGGGCTGCGAAGCGGTCGCCGCCTGGGACTACCGCGAACGCGTCAGCGAGATCGAGGCTCGGACGCTTGTCATCGCGGGCGCTGACGATCCGGCCACCCCGCCGGCTCACGGCGCGTTCCTGGCCGATCGCATCCCCGACTCCAGGCTCGTCTTGCTACCCGGGGCCGCGCACCTTGCGAACGTCGAGCAGGCGAAGGCCTTCTCGGAGGCCGTCAGCGAACATCTCGCACTCCAGGAGGCTGCATGAGCGACTTATACGACGACGGAATGCGCATTCGCCGCGAGGTGCTCGGCGAGGACCACGTCGACGCAGCCGTTGCCGCGACGACCGGCGACACGGTCGACTTTCAGGACCTGATCACGCGCTACGCATGGGGTGAGGTCTGGGCGCGGCCCGGGCTCGACCGCCGCATGCGCAGCGCGATCACCGTCATGGCCCTCGTCGCGCTGAACCGTGAAGGGGAGCTCGCGATGCACCTCCGAGCCGCGCTGCGAAACGGGCTCAGCCGCGAGGAGATCAAGGAGATCCTGCTCCAGAGCGCGATCTACTGCGGCGTGCCGGCTGCCAACGGCGCGTTCGCGGTGTTCCGGGAGGTCATGGCGGAGCACGACGGGAGCTAGGCGCTCTCCGTGCGAACTCAGGTCGGGATCGTCGGGGCCGGGCCGGCCGGCCTCGTCCTTGCGCACCTGCTGCACATGCGCGGGATCGACTCGGTCGTACTCGAGGCCCGCAACCGGGCATACGTCGAGGAGAGGACCCGGGCCGGCGTGCTCGAGCAGGGGACGGTCGACCTGCTCATCGAGATGGGTGTCGGCGATCGCCTGCGTCGCGAAGGGCTCGTCCACGAGGGGATCGAGCTGCGGTTCGACGGCACGCGCCACAGGATCGACTTCCCTTCGCTGACCGGCGGCCGCACGATCACGGTCTACGGGCAGCAGGAGGTCGTCAAGGACCTCATCGCCGCGCGCATCGGCACCACGCGCCCGCTGCTCTTCGAGGTCGACGGCGTCGTGCTCGACGACGTCGAATCGTCCAAGCCGATGCTCCGCTTCGTCCACGAAGGCGAGCCCCATGAGCTCCGGTGCGACTTCGTCGCCGGGTGTGACGGCTACCACGGAGTCTGCCGCGAATCGATCCCCGAGGGCGTTCTGACGGAGTTCTCGCGCGAGTACCCGTTCGGCTGGCTCGGGATTCTCGCGGAGGCCGCGCCTTCCCACGACGAGCTCATCTACGCGTACCACGAGCGCGGGTTCGCGCTCCACAGCATGCGCTCGCCGACGCTCACTCGCCTCTACCTCCAGTGCCGCCCCGACGAGAGCGTCGAGGAGTGGCCTGACGAGCGGATCTGGGAGGAGCTCGCGCGGCGGTTCGAGCTCGAGGGCTGGACGCTGAATCAGGGCGAGATCATCGAAAAGGGCGTCACCGGGATGCGGAGCTACGTCGTCGAGCCGATGCAGTTCGGCCGCCTGTTCCTCGCCGGGGACGCGGCACACATCGTCCCGCCCACGGGGGCGAAAGGGCTGAACCTCGCCGTTGCAGACGTTCGCGTGCTCGCGGAGGCGCTGGCCGGGTGGTACGAGAGCGGCGACGGCACGCTGCTCGAGCGGTACTCCGCGGACGTCCTTCGGCGAGTCTGGCGCGCGGAGCACTTCTCCTGGTGGATGACGTCGATGCTGCACCGGCTCGAGCGCGGCGACGAGTTCGACGTGAAGCTCCAGCTCGCCCAGCTCGCCTATGTCACTTCGTCGCCGCGGGCGGCGGCCTCGCTCGCGGAGAACTACGTCGGTCTCGAGCACTTCTAGACCGGCTTCGGCAGTGCTTGCGGCCGGCCTCGGCGCCGGCCGGGACCAATCTGTCGTCGCGGCGCGCGATACTCCCCCGCGGGTGCGCGCTTGAGCGTTCGCGAAGCTGTCTTCGACGTCCTCCGCCGGCGCGGCCTCACGCCGATCTTCGGCAATCCCGGCTCGACCGAGATTCCTTTTCTGACCGGGTTACCCGACGATCTGCCCTTTGTCCTGGCGTTGCACGAGGGCTCGGTCGTGGGCATGGCGACGGGCTGGTCGATCGGGCGCGGGGAGCCCGCGTTCGTGCTCCTACACACGACCGCTGGATTGGGGAACGCGGTCGCAGCACTTGCGACCGCACGGGTCAACAGAGCGCCGCTGGTTGTTCTGGTCGGCCAGCAGGATCGACGGCATCTCGCGCTGGAGCCGTTTCTCGCCGGACAGCTGGAGGGGCTCGCAGGCGAATACCCGGTCTCCGTCGACCTCCCCGTCCGCGCGCAGGACGTTCCCGGCGCGCTCGACCGGGCCTGGCACCAGGCCTCCACCGGCCGTGGCCCGGCCGTCGTGATCGCCCCGATGGACGACTGGTCGAGCCCCACGGACGATCGTGAAGACGCCTCCCCGGAGCGGCTCCTGCGCAGCAGCTCGGTGGACGACGAAGCACTCGGGGAGCTCACCAAGCTCGTCGAGGCCTCCGGTTCGCCCGCGCTCGTCGTCGGTGCCGGCGCAGACGATCCGGAAAGCTGGGCGGCTCTCACCAGCCTGGCGGAGCGGCTCGCGTGTCCGGTGTGGCAGGAGTCGTTCGGTGCCCGAGCCGGATTCCCGCAGGACCACGCGCTCTTCGCGGGGCATCTGCCAGCCGACCGTGACCGCCTTCGCCGGGCGTTGTCCGGACACGACATCGTGATCGTGGTCGGCGCGCCCGTGTTCCGTCAGTACGCCTATGCGCCCGGACCTCTGGTCGAAGAAGGAACGCGCGTCGTGCTCGTTACCGACAATGCCGACGAGGCGCATCGCAGTCCGGCGAACCTCGTGCTGCTCGCCAAGCCGGCGGCCGCCTGCGCGGCCCTGTCCGCACGTGTCACCGCTCGGCCGCGCAACTCGCGCGAGTCGTGGCTCATCCGCCCTGCCGCGCCCGATCCGCCCCAGGGCGACGAGCGAATGCGTGCCGCGCATGTCCTCTCGGCGCTCGCGGAGCGGTTGCCGCCTGACGCGGTGTTGGTCGAGGAGGCTCCTTCGAACCGCCCTGAGCTCCACGCCAAGATCCCGGCCCGGCAGCCGCTCGGCTTCCTGAGCGCGGCGATGGGCGGGCTCGGCTTCGGCCTGCCAGCCGCCGTCGGCGTTCGGATGGCGCTGCCCGAGCGACCCGTTGTCGCGGTGGTCGGAGACGGCTCGTCTCTCTACGCCATCCAGTCGCTCTGGAGCGCCGTCCAGTACCGAGTGGGTGTCCTCTTCGTCATCCTGAACAACGGCGGCTATGCGGTCATGGATCGCTTGGCCGAACAGCACGGTGGTCGCGGACCTTGGCCTCCGTTCGACGTCTGCATCGCCTCAATCGCACAAGCTTTCGGCTGTCCCGCGCAACGCATCAGCGAGTGGAATCAGCTCAATGAGGCGCTCGAAGAGGTTATCCCCGACCTCGCCGGTCGCGCCGAGCCGCTGGTGCTGGAGGTGCTCCTCGCGCCGGACGACGCCTTCGAGCCTTAACGCGCCGAGATTGACGCACAGACTCACGGTCTGGGATCACGTCCGCGTTGGCTGACGAACGAAGGCCGGACGAGGCGGGAGGTTAAGTAGGCGTGGTGGCGTCGCGTGGCGTGCTTTCGTGCGCGAGCCAGATGCGCGTGGGGGACAGGCGGGCGACCGTCACGGCGGCGTCGTTTGCGGGAGCGTCGAACGCGCTCCAGGTGTAGGCGACGTCGCCGGCGACGACCACCAGGCCGTCGTCCGTCTCGACCAGTACCGATTGATGCCCAGGCGTGTGCCCGGGCGTCGGGACGACGCGAAGTCCAGGCAGAACTTCCTGTTCGCCCTCGAGCTCCACGTAGGTCGCGCCCTCGAACTCAACCCACTCCGCGATCGTGTAGTCCTGTGCGCGAGCCGCCTCACGCTCGAGCCGCTGCACGTAGATGGGGGTACCGGCGAAGAGGCGGTTTCCGCCGCAGTGGTCGAAATGCAGGTGCGTGTTGATCACACACACCACGTCCCGAGGGATCGCATCCGGATCGAAGCGCGGTGACCACTCCTCGTCCAGCTCCGGTGTCGAGTCGATCAAACCGGTGTCAACCAGCACGCGGCCCTGCCGGTGCTCGACCACGTGCAGGAAGCCAGGCCAGCGTTGGCCCTCGACGAGCACGTCGCCGTAGCGGATCGCACGAACGTCGGCGAGTCGCATCACGTCCGCCTAGGTTGTCTGCCGCTGCCGCGCGAAGATGACGAGGACGCTCAGGCCCTCGTACCCGATGAAGCCGTGGTCGGCGCCGGCCGGGACGAAAACGGCCGAGCCTTCCTGCACGGGAGTGGACTCGCCCTCGATCTCGAGCACTCCTCGCCCCTCGAGCACGACGTAGAGCTCGTCGTCTTCGTGGGGCTGCTGGCGATCCGGCTCGGGCGCGACCAGCACGTAGACGCCGACCTCGAGGCCGGGCGACTCGTGGATGATCTCGTAGCCGCCGCTTCCAGCCTTGAGCTGCTCGTTGACCGCCTGGACGTCGAATGCGTGCATTTCACGAACCGTAACCCGGCGCTAGTGGCTCATGTGCCCCTTCGGGTTGCCGACCTTGAGGAGGCCGACCTGGCCGAGATCGACGTGCGCGAAAGCGTGCGACACGAAGGGGTAGAGCCCCGGTCTTCGACGGTGGCCATCGGAACCTCCTACTGATAGCGGAGCGCCTCGGCCGGCTCGACGCGCGACGCGCGGAGCGCGGGGAGGAGAGTGGTGATCAGAGACGCGGCGTAGACGATGAAGAAGACGAGGCCGAGGGTGCCCCACGGGACGACCATCTCGACGTTGGTCGTGCCCTGGCTCTCGGATGTCTGGTTGATGACGTTGAAGGCCAGGATCAGAGCGAGCGTCGTCCCGACGAGGATCGCTACGAGCGAGATGAACGACGATTCGAGCAGGAACGCCGCCTGAACCATCCGGCGCTGGAATCCGATCGATCGCAGCACGCCGATCTGCTGACGCCGCTCTACGACCGAGCGGGCGCTGATCACGCCCAGCGCCGCGACCCCGACCAGCAGGCCGAGTCCCATGAACGCCAGGATCAGGCGGTTGAACGTCCACGAGGTGGCTACGGCGTCGTGCAGGAGGTCGCTCATCGCCTGCGCCTCGAGCCCGTTCGAGACGAAGGCTGCCTCGAGGTCGGTAGCCACGGCGTCGGCGTCCGTTCCCGACGGAACGCTCAGGTGGTACGTGGTGGGGCGGACGCGGTCGCCGAACGCGGCCGCAAGGGTCCGCTGCGACGTCGAGATTCCGTACATCGTGGCGGCGACGCTGTCCTTCAACACACCGATCACCTTCAGGCGGACGACCTTGCCCGTCTGCGGGTCGCGCACGGCGATCGTGACCGGATCGAAGGGGCCGTCCTCGAGGTAGAAGCCGCTGAGCCGGAAGTCCGGCGGGACGCCGAAGTTGAAGTTCTCGCGCCGAGGGACGACGAGGCTGTCGACGATGGCCAACCCAGGCTTCGTGCGCATGGCGTTCCAGATCTCGCGCCCCGACTCGTACCCGCGCGCCATGACCGCGAAGTCGTATGTGGTCGCGTTCAAGTACGTGTCGTCGAAGCCGTACACCGGGTAGGAGCCCTCCTTCGCGGAGGCGCCGACCTGGCGCGCCTTCGCCGGCAGGACCGACTGGCTCGCGACGACGTCGACGCGGTCTGCGAGCGAGGGATTGCTCGCGACCGCGCTCGGCATGCCGTCCACCGGACTCGCGGCCACTGAATCGGCGCGGATCTCGAAGCCGCCGGCAAACTCGCGCTCGTTGTCGTAGGCGGAGATGAACGAACCCGACGTGGCCGCGCCCATGACCAGCGTGAACACGACGAGCGTGAACATCGCCAGTGTCACGCCCGTGCGGAACCTGCTCCGCAGCGGATAGGCGACGGCCATGCGCAGGACCGGCGTGAGGGCCCGGATCCGACCGAAGGTCGCGGTCACCCCGGCGAGCAGGACGTCGGCGTTGTAGACGATCGCCCAGACCGCGCCGAGCACCACGAGCAGCCCGGACACGATGAAGATCGAGAAGTCCATCTTCGGCGGCTCCCCGGTCAGGGTCTCGAGGACGTCGAACGGGAGCAGCCACCAGACGACGAGGCCGAGTCCGCCGAGCGTGTACGCAAGGCGCTCGCTCATCCCGAGCGCGCGCGCGACAGGGATCAGCGTCATCAGCGCGAGTGAGACGCCGACGTTGAACGCGAGCGCGTCGACTGCGGAGATGCCGGACGCGATCATCAGCACCGAAAAGACGGTTCCGAGCACGACGGCTGTCACGCGGCGCCAGCGTTTCCTCGCGCGCGGCGGATCGGGAAGGCCGCGAACCGCGGTCACGATGTTCAAGCGGCTGACCCTCCAGGACGAGAACGCGACGACGGCGAGCGTGAGCAGCACGCCGATCGAGTAGGAGATGACGAGGCTGGTGAGACGGACCTCCCGCTCGATCTCGACGCCGAACTCGCTGAGCGCGCCGGCCAGCACGGTCACCATCGCGAAGGCTGCGGCCACGCCGAGCAGCGCGCCGACGGCGGCCGCCAGGACGTCGTAGGCCAGCCCTTCGTAGACGAACATCTGGACGAGGTGCCCGCGTCGCGTGCCGATCGCGCGTGCGATTCCCATCTCGCCGCGGCGCTCGGCTGAGAGCATCACGAAGATCAGGAAGACGAGCAGGATCCCCGCAACGATCGAGAATGTGCCGAAGGTGGTGAACAGCGACATGAACGCGCTGCCCTCCTGGTCTGCCGTCTCGAGAGCGTCGCGCTTGCTGGGCGCGGCCTCGAGCCCGTATCGCTCGAGCACCGGCTCGAGAGCATCGAGTACGGCGTCGGTGTGCTGGACGCCGTCGGTGGCCCCGCCCGTATTCGAGATCAGCACGTGCTTGATCAGGCCGTCCTTGTCGAGCAGCTTCTGCGCGGTGTTCAGGGGCATCAGCGCGGCCGGTCCGTCCGTTCCCGTGCCGTCGTAGTCGACGACTGCGCCGACCCGGACGGAACTCGTACGGCCGCCGGCCAGCACGTTGACGGTGTCTCCCTGGCGAGCATGAAGCTCGTCCGCCGCGTCGGCGTTCAGGAAGACCACGCCAGGCTTGAGCTCGGCAAGTGCGATCGGTCGTCCGTCCGTGAGCGT
This sequence comes from uncultured Actinomycetes bacterium, assembly GCA_963738205.1. Taxonomy (GTDB): domain Bacteria; phylum Actinomycetota; class Thermoleophilia; order Gaiellales; family Gaiellaceae; genus DATFQE01. The sequence continues at coordinate 717,401 of CAVTVQ010000006.1, read as the reverse complement.
GATCTCGCCGAAGCCGTCCAGGCGGCCGGGGTCGCTGGCGAAAAGCGTCACTCGTGGCTCGGTCTGCCCTGTCCGCGGCGCGACAACGGCGACCTGCTCGACGATCGCAGGCGCGATGCCGTCCACCGCGCCGGAGCGGCGCGCGGCGGGGTAGATGTCGTACAAGAGAACCTCGGGGAAGTAGCGAACGGCGCCGGCCTGTCCGCCGGCGCCGAGCTCGTCCCCGCTTCCCAGCGCGTCCTCGGCCCCGCGCGTGCTGACGAGCTCGTCGGTCTGACCGAGTGTGGTCACCGCCGCCGACCGGATCGTGTGGCTCATCGTGTCGCCGGTCGTCATCGCCGCGGCGACGATCGTGGTGCCGAGCATCAGCCCGACCACGATCAGCGCACTTCGTCCCGGTCGGCGAGGGACGTTGCGCACTCCGAGCTTGAACAGAATGCGGTTGCGGATCGCCAGCCCTGCGACCAGGAGGAGCGACCCGCCGAGCAGCGCGGCCAAGACGACCGCGAGCGTTGCGGTTGGTATTCCGAAGAGCTCGTTCATCGTCAGCTCCCGACGAGCGCAGGCGCGGCGTCAGCGAGCGCCGGTTCCATGCCGTCCTCCTCGTCCACGATGCGCCCGTCGACCATGTGCACGATCCGGTCGGTTGCGCGTCCGACGGAGAGGTCGTGCGTCACGATCACGAACGTGAGGCCGCGCTCGAGGTTGAGGCGGCGCATCAGCTCGACGATCTCACGGGCGTTCTCGCTGTCGAGGTCGCCGGTCGGCTCGTCGGCCCAGACGATCGCAGGATCGTTCACGAGCGAGCGCGCGATGGTGACTCGCTGGCGCTCGCCGCCTGAGAGCTCCTCTGGGACGTGCGCTCCACGCTCTCCGAGGCCGACGAGCTCGAGGGCCTCCTGTGCGCGCCGCCGCGCCTCCTTCGGAGCCACGCGCGCGACAAGCAGAGGCAGTTCGACGTTCTCGACCGCGGTGAGAACGGGCATCAGGTTGTAGAACTGGAAGACGAAGCCCATGTGCCGAGCGCGGTAGTCCGTGCGCTGCCGGTCGGACATGGACTTGAGCGACACGCCCTCGATGAGCACGTCGCCCTGGTCGATCGCGTCGAGTCCCGAGAGGCAGTTGAGCAGCGTGCTCTTGCCGGAGCCGCTCGGTCCCATCACGCCGACCATCTCGCCCCGCTTGACGACGAGGTCGACGTCGCGGAGCGCGTTCACCTGCACCTTGCCGGTGTCATAGGTCTTCGAGGCCGCTCGGGCCTCCACGATGGGCTGTGTGTCGGTCATGATGCGAGCTTCGCGCGCGCGGAAGAGCTAGCCCATCGGGGAACGCTCGCGACCTCGTTCGGCTTTGTACGGATTCGCGTTCGGCAGTTCGGCCCTACCGTCGGCCCGATGGCCACCTTCGGTCAGGTTGAGGCGAGGAACTCCTCCGAGGAACGCGTTGAGATGCGCCTTGGGCACCGTCTGCCCTGGCTGCTGGTCGGACTCGTCGGGGCAATGGGATCTGCCGGCCTCGTTGCCTCCTTCGAGGCAACGCTCCGCGAAGAGCTTCTGCTGGCGGTCTTCATGCTTGTCTGGCTCGCGTTCGGTCCGCTCGCGACCCGCAAGCTTCGAAGGCGATAGTGAGCGCCGCCTCCGTCTTCCTCGCGGCGCTCGGGACCGCTCTCGCGACCGGACTTGGCGCGCTGCCGTTCGCCTTCCGTCTGCGGCCGCCGCGGACGTGGCTGGCACTCGCGAGTGCGCTTGCCGCGACCTTCATGCTCGTTGCGAGCGCCGGTCTGGCCTGGGAAGGGTGGTCCGCCGGCTCCGCTGAGACTGCCGCAGGCCTGGCGGCAGGAGGCGTCTTCATCGCGACGAGCCGGGCTCTTCTCGGCCGTCACCGGGAGGTTCACTTCGGGCTTGTCACTGGGGCCGACGCGCGCCGGATGCTGCTGATCGTCGGCGTGATGACTATCCACTCCATCACCGAGGGGGTGGGTGTCGGCGTCTCGTTCGGTCAGAGCGAAAGCTTCGGGCTCGCGATTGCGGTGGCGATGGCCGTCCACAACGTGCCGGAGGGGCTGGCGATCAGCCTGGTGCTCATCCCGCGCGGCGTGTCAGTCCGCGGCGCCGCGGGATGGAGCGTCTTCTCGAGCCTCCCTCAGCCCCTGATGGCGGTGCCGGCTTTCCTCTTCGTCGAGACCTTCCAGGCCTTGCTGCCGCTCGGCCTAGGCTTCGCCGCCGGAGCGATGCTCTGGATGGTCGCCGCCGAGCTCGTGCCCGACGCCGTTCGGCCTTTTCGCGCGGCGACGACGCCTCCTGAATCCGTAGAAAGCCGAGCCGCGGACAGCGGTTTTCGCGGTTGGCGGCGGGCCACGCCCCGGCAACCATCGAGGTGACATGGGGTTCCCGAAAGGAGGCCAACGATGCAGACCATCGTGGTCGGATACGACGAAGGCGATCCGGCGAAGCGCGCACTCGCGCGTGCGGCAGAACTAGCGAAGGTCTTCGGCGGCAAGCTGGTCGTGACGAGCGTGGCGCGGGCCCTCGTGCCTGCGGCGCATGGTCTCGGTCCGGTCGACCCAGTCGACCCGCTCGAGGATCACGACGACCAGCTCCGGCGCGCTGCAGCCGCTTTGGCGGAGCAGGGCGTAACAGCTGAGTACCGCACTGGGCTCGGCGATCCGGGGCACGAGATCGTTCGCCTCGCCGAGGAGCTCGATGCCGACATGATCGTCGTCGGCACTCGCGAGCCGGGGCTGATCGCCCGCCTGTTCGGCCTGAGCGTCAGCGGCGACGTCCAGCGGCACGCTCACTGCGACGTTCTGATCGTCCACTGAACACGAGGAGGCAAGTCATGCGCGGCGGCACCACCAAAGTCCTGATCGCAGGAGGCGGCGTCGCCGCGCTAGAAGCGGCGCTCGCGCTTCGAACGCTGGCCGGCGACCGCGTCGAGGTCGAGCTGGTCGCTCCCGAGCCGCAGTTCTGGTACCGGCCGATGTCTGTAGCCGAGCCGTTCGGGCTCGGCGAGGCGACTCGGTTCGATCTCAGCGCGCTGTCGGCGGCAGCCGGTGCGACGTTCACGCCGGGCGCACTCGTAGGAGTGGACGTCTGGCACAAGCGAGCTCGAACCGCAACCGAGACGATTGACTACGACGCCCTGTTGATCGCGTGTGGAGCCGAGCCGCGTCCTGCGATAGCGGGCGCGTTGACCTTCCGCGGCCCCGCCGACACCGAGCGCGTCGAGCACGTGCTGGCGCAGATTGACGCTGGGGACATTCGGCGACTTGCGTTCGTCGTCCCAGCAGGTGCCGTGTGGACGTTGCCTGCATACGAGCTCGCGCTGCTGACGGCGGCGCACATCGCCAGAGGGCCCGGCCGGGACGTGGAGCTTCGGCTCGTGACGCCCGAGCGGGAGCCACTGGTCATGTTCGGTCCCGCGGCGACGGAGGCGATCGAGTCACTGCTGGCGGACGCAGTCATCCAGGTTTTGACGGGGACGTACGCCGACGCCTTCGTCGAGGGCGAGCTCAGCGTTGGCGCCGCCGGAACAGTCCCTGCGGACGCGGTGATTGCGCTGCCGCAACTGCGCGGCGCGCGCATCCACGGTCTTCCTCAGACCGTCGAAGGCTTCGTCCCCGTCGATGCACATGCACTCGTGGTGGGGCTCCGGGACGTGTACGCGGCCGGCGACATCACGAGCTTTCCCGTCAAGCAGGGCGGGATCGCGGCGCAGCAGGCGGAGGTGGCCGCCACGGCGATTGCGATCGCAGCGGGCGCCGATGTCGAGCCGCGCGTCTTCCGTCCCGTCCTGCGGGGCATGCTCTTGACGGGCGCCGCGCCGCGGTACCTGCGCCGGGAGATCGCCGGCGGGTTCGGCGAGACATCCGTCGTGGCGACCGAGCCCCTCTGGTGGCCCCCGGCGAAGATCGTCGGCCGCTATCTCGCGCCCTTCCTCGCTGCATTCGCGGGCGTGGATGCGCCTCCGACGGCCTCTGCTCCGACCGGAGCGGTCGAGGTGGAGCTCGAGCTCGAGGGGAGGGACGTTTCCGCCTTGAGCGCAGCTCGCGAGCCCTTGCCCGGCGGGCGGGTGGTCGACGACGTCATGGCACTCGACCTGCTCGTGGTTGCCCCGGAAGACACGCTCGGGGAGATCGCGGAGCGCATGCGCGAGCGCGACGCCGGCTCGGCTCTCGTCTGCGACTACGGCCGCCTTGTCGGGATCCTGACCGCACGTGACCTGCTCAGGGCCTACGCAGGACGCGTGCACCCAAGCGAGGGCCGCGTGCGCGAGTGGATGACCGCGGAGCCGCTCACCGTGGTGCCTGGCACATCGCTCGACGAGGCGGCTCTCGTGATGTCCCAGCACGGCTTCCACCACTTGCCCGTGGTTGGTGACGAGGGCCACCCGCTCGGGCTCGTCGGCTTGCGCGACACGGTTCGACCAGGCGCCGCGCCCCGGGTCCACATCGGCCTGGGCCTCTAGCCCGCAATCCGGTTCGGTAGTTCCCCGCAGCGAGCTTCAGAGGCCCCGCTGATGGACGCTCTCCGTCCGCGAGCGATTCTGAGGCCACGGTAACGGCCGACGAAAGGAGAGTCATGAGGCGGGTATTTGCATATGGAGGGATCGTCGCCAGCGTCATCCTGATCGCGTTCGGAACCGGCGCGATCGTCATCGGGATCGACGGCCGCAACGATGTCCGCGACGCGATCGCCGAGCAGAACATCACGGCGACGCCGGATGCACCGGCTCTCACGAACGGCAAGCTCGACGCCGGGCAGGCCATCAAGACAGGCGCCCAGGCCAGGGCATTCGCCGACGTCATGGAGCATCACGCTCTCGAGGCGACGAGCGGACAGCGCTACGCCGAGATGGGCCGCTTCCTGACCAAGGACGGCAAGGCGACGAGCGACGAGAATCTCGCCGCCAAGGATCCGAAGACCGGTCAGCCGGTCGAGAACGGTCTCCGCAACCTCTGGGTGACCGAGACGGCGCTCACGACGGCGCTGAACACGTCCTTCTTCGCCGAGCGGGTCGCGATGTTCTCGATCGTGATGGGAGCAGCGCTCCTGCTCACGGGCATCGGGTTCCTCGTTCTCACGCTGGGCGGGGCACTCGGAGTCGTGAGGATTCCGAGTCGCAAGCGCAAGGTCGAGACAGCGTCGGCCGCGACCTAGGCACCACTCGCGGTCAGGGACGAACGGGCGGGTTTCCCGCCCGTTCGTCGTTCTGTGACTCCGCAGAAACCCGCAACGAAGTCAGCGTGGGCGCCGATGCTCGGCGCCGGCCGGCCGCGGAGCATGAGGTCGACTCAAGGAGGTTGACATGAAGGCGCTCATCTATCACGGGCCGGGCGAGCGGGCGTGGGAGTCCGTCGCCGACCCGACCATTCAGGAGCCGACGGACGTCGTCGTGAAGATCGACTCGACGACGATCTGCGGCACCGACCTACACATCCTCAAGGGCGACGTGCCCGAAGTGAAGCCGGGGACGATTCTCGGACACGAGGCGGTAGGCACAGTCGTCGCGGCCGGCGCCGCGGTCACGACGGTCGCGGAGGGCGATCGCGTACTGGTCTCTTGCATCACCTCATGCGGCCGCTGCCGCTTCTGCAAGGAGGCCAAGTACGGACTCTGCACCGGCGGCGGGGGTTGGATCTTCGGCCACCTGATCGACGGACTGCAGGCGGAGTACGCCAGAGTGCCGTTCGCCGACACGTCCGTCTACAAGATCCCCGAAGGTCTGAGCAACGAGCAGGTGCTGTTCCTCGCCGACATCCTCCCGACCGCGTTCGAGTGCGGGGTGCTCAACGGCCGCGTCGAGCCAGGCGACACCGTGGCGATCGTCGGCGCCGGCCCGATCGGGCTTGCGACGATTCTGACCGCCAAGCTGTTCACGCCCGGCAAGGTCCTCGCCATCGACCTGGCGGAAGCACGGCTCGAAAAGGCGCTCGAGTTCGGGGCCGACGTCACGATCAACAACGGCAGTGAAGACGCGGTCGCCCGCGTCATGGAGCTCACCGGAGGACTCGGCGCTGACGTCGCGGTCGAGGCGGTCGGCGTACCGGACACGTTCGAGCTGTGCGCCGAGCTGATCCGCCCCGGCGGCCGGCTGGCCAACGTCGGCGTGCACGGCCACCCGGCGACGCTCCACCTGGAACGGCTCTGGATCCGTGACGTCCTGATCACCACAGGGCTCGTCGATACCTCCACGACGCCGAAGCTGCTGCGGCTGATCGCCGAGGGCCGCCTCGACCCCACTGGCTTCGCCACGCATCGGTTCGAGCTCGACGAGACGATGGAGGCCTACGACACCTTCGCCGACGCCGCAGCCACGAACGCACTCAAGGTGGTCTTGAGCGCGCATCCCGTTCACCTCGAGGCGGGCCGCCCGGCGGCGGTCGCCGCGGTGTCGTGAGAATGGAGGTCGTGGTTAGCGACGTTGCCGACGTCATCCTTCGGGACGGCCGCACGCTGCGGCTGCGGCCGCCCCGAAAAGACGACGCGGAGGGGCTGCTCGTGTTCTTCACCACGCTCTCGGAGCAGAGCCTGTACCGCCGGTTCCACGGCTTCCCGCACATCAGCGAGGCGCTCGTGGAGCCGCTCCTCGAGCCGGACTGGGACGAGCGTGGTGCGCTTCTCGGGACGCTGAGCGAAGAGGGCGGCGAGCATGTCGTCGCGGTCGCCAACTTCGTCCGCCTCCGCGACCCTGCCCTCGCCGAGGCCGCGTTCGCCGTTGCGGACGCCCACCAGGGCCGCGGCATCGGCACGCGTCTGCTGGAGCAGCTCGCGGCGCGCGCCGCCGGCGCCGGGATCGAGACGTTCGTCGCCGAGGTGCTTCCGGGCAACCGCGAGATGCTCGGAGTGTTCGAGGCGGCCGGGTTCGAACTGGCCCGTGAGCTGCAGGGCGGGGAGCTGGAGGTCAGGTTCCCGATCGCCGCGACTGAGATGTACGAGTCGCGCGTCGCCGAGCGCGACCACACGGCGGTCACCGCGTCGCTCCGTCCCTTCTTCGAGCCGCGAAGCGTCGCCGTCATCGGAGCCTCTCGCCGCCGCGGATCGATCGGCGGCGAGCTGTTCCGGAACGTGCTCGCCGGCGACTTTGCCGGCGCTGCCTATCCGGTCAATCGCGACGGCGAGCCTGTCGCGGGCGTCCGCGCTTACCAATCGATCGAGGAGATCCCTGAGAGGGTCGACCTGGCGGTGATCGCGCTTCCGGGAGCAGCCGTCCTTGACGCAGCGGAACAGGCGCTGCGAGCGGGCGTCCGGGCGCTGCTCGTCATTTCGGCCGGCTTTGCCGAGATCGGCGGCGACGGTATCGAGCGCCAAGAGCGCCTCCTCGCCCTCGTGCGTGCACACGGCGCCCGGCTGATCGGCCCGAACTGCCTCGGCATCGCCGTCGCCGGCCCCAGCATGAACGCCACCTTCGCCTCGCGCTCCGCGCCGGCCGGGAACATCGGCTTCTCCTCCCAGAGCGGTGCGCTCGGCATCGCGTTGCTCGAGGCTGCCGAAGCGCGAGGCCTTGGGCTCTCAGCGTTCGTCTCGATCGGAAACAAGGCGGACGTCTCCACGAACGACCTGCTCGAGTGGTGGGAGGACGACGAGTCGACCGCCCTTGTGCTCATGTACGTCGAGTCGTTCGGCAACCCGCGCCGTTTCGGCCGAATCGCGCGCCGCGTCGCTCGCCGTAAACCGCTCCTCGCCCTCAAGAGCGGCACCAGCGCGAGCGGCCGCCGTGCCGCCAGCTCGCACACGGCCGCGCTCGCCGGTTCGGAGGCAGCCGTTGACGCGCTCTTCGGCCAGGCAGGCGTGATCCGAGCCGCATCGCTCGAGGAGCTCGTCGACGTCGCGTCGCTGCTCTCGACCCATCCTGAGCCGGCCGGTCGGAACGTGGCTGTACTGACGAATGCAGGCGGGCTCGGCATCCTCTGTGCGGACGCTTGTGAAGCCGCGGGGCTCGACCTCGCGGAGCTGGGGCCGGAAACCCTCGAGGCGCTCAGCGCGCTCCTGCCTTCCGAGGCCAGTGTGACCAATCCCGTCGACATGCTCGGCGGGGCGGCAGCCGCTACATATGCCGACGCCGTCCCTCGGATCCTTGCCGACACGCGGGTCGACGCGTTGATCGCGCTGTTCGCGCCGACCGTGGCGGCCACCGCGGACGAGGTCGCTCTTGCGATCGAGGCGGCCACGCGCGACATCGAGTCGGAGAAACCCGTCCTGGCAGTCGTGATGAGCTCCGAGGGAATCCCCGACGCGCTGCGGAGCCCCAACCGCCGCGTCGCGGCGTTCGCATACCCCGAGTCCGCGGCGCGGGCACTCGGTAGGGCGGCAGAGCGCGCGGCGTGGCTGCGACGGCCTCAAGGAGCCCCGGTCGATCTCGACCACGTCGATCGCGGCGGCGCGGAAGCCGTCGTCGAACGAGCGCTCGCCGACGACGAGGACGCCTGGCTCGATCCGGCCGACGCACGAGAACTGCTGCTCGCGTACGGAGTTCCGCTCGTTCCCGAGCAGGTCGCAACGAGTTCCGAGGAAGCCGTCGCCGTGGCCGCCGAGCTCGGCTTCCCCGTCGTCGTGAAGACCGCTGCGCCCGGCGCGCACAAGACAGAGCTCGGCGGAATCGCGCTCAATCTCGCTGACGAGGACGCGGTTCGCGGAGCCGTGGAGCGGATTGGCGTACCTGCTCTCGTTCAGCCGATGGTCAGAGACGGGGTCGAGCTTCTCGTCGGCGTCGTCCAAGATCCGGTGTTCGGCCCGCTTGTTGCATTCGGGCCTGGGGGCGTCCTGGCGGAGTTGATCGGCGACGCGTCATTCCGGATCGCGCCGCTCACTGACGTGGATGCGGCCGAGCTCGTGACGAGCGGTAAGGCAGGCCGGCTCGTGGGCGGTTTCCGTGGCTCGCCGCCGGCTGACGCCTCGGCGCTGGCCAATCTCGTCCTACGTCTTGCCCAACTCGGCGACGACCTTGCTGGGGTAGCGGAGCTCGACCTGAACCCGGTGCTCGCGTTGCCCGATGGCTGCGTCGCTGTCGACGCGCGTGTCAGGGTCGCACGCCCCCAGCAACGGCCGCGAACGAAGAGCTGGTAGCGCCTGCGGGTTTGCCGCAAGAAGATCCGCGAGCCCACCGATGGGCGGAGGGCGCGCGGCGCGCACGATGGCGCCATGGACAACATCTTCGAACGTGTTCTCTGCGGCGTCGACGACTCGGACGCCGGGCTCATCGCCGCTCAGCTCGCCGCTCGCGTCGCCGAGCCAAACGGCTCACTCGTCCTCGTCACGGTGGAGGACGATTCGATTGCCGTCCACGCCGGCTGGCAGATGGCGTCAGTCTCCGCTCAGCTCGCAACTCAGGCCCGCGGCGCGCTCGAGCACGGACGCGAGCTCGCCGAGCTCGAGCACGCGATCAGGCCGCGCCTGCTGCGTGGCGACCCCGTAGCGTCCCTGCTCGCCGAGATCGAGCGCGAGCAGGCGAGTCTCGTGGTCGTGGGAACGCACGGCTTCGGCCGCGGAGTCGGTATGGCCATTCGCTCAGTGGCAACCGAATTGCTCCACGAGGCTCCGTGCTCGGTCCTGATCGCACGCGCACCGCGTGTGCTCGAACGCTGGCCGCGCTCGATCGTGGTCGGCCTCGACGGCTCCGCCGAATCCGCGGTCGCAACACGCGTCGCGCGTCAACTGGCCGAACGCTTCGGGGCGAATCTGCGGATTGTCGCTGCGCGCGAAGGCCACGTCGACCTCGACATGGCGCGCCGGATCGCCGCCAATCTCGAGGTGCTTCCGGGCGAGCCCGTCGACGAGCTAGTAGTTCTCTCCGAGTTCTCGGATCTCGTCGTTGTCGGCAGCCGCGGCCTGAAGGGCCTGCGCGCGCTCGGCAGCGTCAGCGAGCGGGTAGCTCACCAAGCTCGCTCAGCCGTCTTGGTCGTCGAATCCCCAGCTGCCCTCGGCTAGCGTCCCGGCGATGACCGAGACTGGGACGGCCGCGACGAGGCCCACGACTGAGGAACTGCGCCTGCTCGACGCCTACTGGCGGGCAGCGAACTACGTCTCGGTTGGGCAGATCTACCTCCTGGACAACCCGCTCATGCGCGATCCGCTCGCCGCCGAGCACGTGAAGCCGCGCCTGCTCGGGCACTGGGGGACGACGCCCGGCCTGAACTTCCTCTATGTGCACCTGAACCGCGCGATTCGCCAACGAGCGCTGGAGGCGATCTACGTCTGTGGCCCCGGCCACGGCGGTCCGGCGGTGGTCGCGAACGCCTACCTGGAGGGAACGTATAGCGAGCTCTACGCGCACGTGGGCTGCGACGAGGACGGCTTGCGGCAACTGTTCCGGCAGTTCTCCTTCCCTGGCGGGATCCCCAGCCACGCGGCACCGGAGACGCCCGGCTCGATCCACGAGGGTGGTGAGCTCGGCTACGCGCTCATGCACGCGCAGGGCGCCGCCTTCGACAACCCGGAGCTGCTCGTCGCGTGCGTGATCGGGGACGGCGAGGCCGAGACCGGCCCGCTCGCGACCAGCTGGCACGGGAACAAGTTCCTCAACCCGAAAACCGACGGCGCGGTGTTGCCCATCCTGCATCTGAACGGCTACAAGATCGCCAACCCGACGGTACTGGCCCGGATTCCGGAGGAGGAGCTCGACGCGTTCCTTCGCGGCCACGGCTACGAGCCGTTCTTCTTCACCGGCGGGTTCGACGACGAGGACGCGGTCGACTTGCACGGACGCTTCGCTGCGACCCTCGACGCCGCGCTCGACCGGATCAGCGGAGCTGCAGCGCGCTGCGCGCGAGGACGGCGACGAAGAGCGCAGGCCGTGGCCGGCAATCGTGTTCCGGACGCCGAAAGGGTGGACCGGGCCGAAGGAGGTCGACGGCAAGCCGGTCGAAGGCACTTGGCGATCGCACCAGGTTCCGCTCGCCGAAGTGCGCAAGAACGACGAGCATCGCGCGCAGCTCGAGGACTGGCTGCGCAGCTACCGGCCCGAGGAGCTCTTCGACGACTCGGGGCGGCTGTTGCCGGAGCTCGCGGCGCTCGCGCCTTCCGGTGCGCACCGGATGAGCGCGACCCCGCACGCGAACGGCGGGCTGCTGCTACGCGACTTGCTCCTACCCGACTTTCGCGATTACGCGGTCGAGGTCGCAAAGCCGGGGACGACGGAAGGTGAGGCGACCCGAGCGCTCGGTCGGTTCCTGCGCGACGTGGTCGAGCGCAACCCGGAGACGTTCAGAGTCTTCGGCCCGGACGAAACGGAGTCGAACCGTCTCGGCGACGTGTTCGCCGTAAGCGATCGCGTCTGGCAGGCGGGCATCGAGGCGACCGACGAGCATCTCGCACGCGAGGGCCGCGTCATGGAAGTGCTGTCGGAGCACCTCTGCCAGGGCTGGCTCGAGGGCTATCTCTTGACCGGTCGCCACGGTCTCTTCAACTGCTACGAAGCCTTCACCCACATCGTCGACTCGATGTTCAACCAGCACGCGAAGTGGTTGAAGGTCACACGCGACATCCCGTGGCGCCGCCCGGTCGCTTCGCTGAACTACCTGCTCAGCTCGCACGTCTGGCGCCAAGACCACAACGGCTTCTCACACCAGGACCCAGGCTTTATCGACCACGTCGTGAACAAGCGTGCCGAAGTCGTCCGCATCTACCTCCCGCCGGACGCCAACACGCTCCTCTCGGTCGCCGACCACTGTCTGCGCAGCCGGCACTACGTCAACGTGATCGTGGCGGGGAAACAGCCGGCGCTCCAGTACCTCGCTATGGAAGACGCGATCGTGCACTGCACTCGTGGCGCGAGCATCTGGGAATGGGCTTCAACCGACGAAGGCGCCGAGCCGGACGTCGTGCTCGCTTGCGCGGGTGACGTCCCGACGCTCGAGGCGCTCGCGGCCGCGGCGATCCTGCGCGAACGGCTTCCCGACCTCAAGGTGAGATTCGTGAATGTCGTCGACCTGATGCGCCTACAGCCGGCGGTCGAGCATTCGCACGGGTTGTCGGACACCGAGTTCGACTCGCTCTTCACGGCCGACAGACCGATCGTGTTCGCCTACCACGGCTATCCGTGGCTCATTCACAGGCTTACCTATCGGCGGACGAATCACGGCAACCTGCACGTCCGCGGCTACAAGGAAGAAGGCACGACGACGACGCCGTTCGACATGGTGATGCTGAACGATCTCGACCGCTACCACGTGGTGCTGGACGTGATCGATCGCGTACCTGGGCTCGCCGGCAAATGCGCTCATCTGCGCGAGGAGATGATCGACCGGCGCCTGAAGGCGCGTGCGTGGACGCGGCAGCACGGCGAGGACGACCCCGAGATAGCCGGCTGGACCTGGCCGTACTAACGGTCAACGCGGGCTCGACGAGCCTCAAGCTCCACCTGGTCGAGGGTGACCACGCGACTCAGGTGGAGGGCTATGAAAACGCTTCGGCTGTCGGGCACCGCGTCGTGCAGGGCGGAGCTCGGTTCGTGCGACCAACCGTCATCGACGACTCGGTCATCGCCGGAATCGAAGAGTTGGGCCCGCTCGCACCGCTCCACAACGCGGCGGCACTCAAGGCAATCGGCGACGCACGCGAGGCGCTCCCCGATGTGCCCCACGTCGCGGTCTTCGACACGGCATTCCACAGAACTATCCCGAAGCACGCTGCTACGTATGCGATCCCGCGCCGCTGGCGTGAGGATTGGGGAATCCGTCGCTACGGCTTCCACGGCCTCGCGGTGGAGTGGGTCGCCGGTCGAGTTTCGGCCGAGCGGCTCGTCGTTTGCCACCTCGGCGGTGGCTGTTCGGTCACCGCCGTGCTGCACGGCGAGTCGGTCGACACGACGATGGGGTTCACGCCGCTCGAGGGCGTTCCGATGGCGACCCGGAGCGGATCGATCGATCCGGGGGCGCTCCTCTACCTGCTGCGTGAACGCGGTCTGTCGGTCGACGAGCTCGACCGCGTGCTCGAGCATGAGTCAGGCCTCGCCGCGCTCGGCGGACTCGACGATCCAGACGCCTTCGACGTCTACACGTACGCCGTCGCGTGCGCGGCCGGCCGGATGGCCGCGGCCCTCGGCGGTCTCGAGGCCCTCGCCTTCTCGGGCGGTGTGGGCGAGAACCGCGCGGATGTGCGAGACGCGGTCGCCGAACGCCTCGCCTTCCTCGGGGAGTTCCGCGTCGAGGTGGTGCCGGCGCGTGAGGAGCTCGTGATCGCGCAGGCGGTGCGTGCGGCGATCGGTCCGTAGTTTCCCGCAACTGTCTCCGGCCCGGCGCGGATGCGGCGGGTCGCTCAGGCGCCGATTCTTCGGGCATGGGTCGAGCGAAGAGCATCCTCGTCGCATACGACGGGTCCGAAGCTGGACGACGCGCGCTCGATGCGGCGAGCGATCTGATGGGCTACGGGTCGACTCTCGCCGTTGTCGGAGCAGCGTCGGCGGCAGCGGCAGACCCGCTGCCCGGCGCGCTGGTCCACCTGAGCGGACGGCACGTCTTCGCGCGTTACATCGAGGGGAACGGACACCTGGCGGAAACAATCCTCGAAACGGCGGCCGAAGTGGACGCCGACGTCATCGTCGTTGCCGCACCGAACGGCTTGCTCGAGAGCGTGGTGCGCCATGCGCGGTGCGACGTGTTCGTCGTCCGGTAGGCCGGCCTCGATCGGGGTTGATCTGTATTGGCTCCCGCTCGGTGCGGGCGGGCGCTCGGGGGCGGGCTACGCCTCGATCAGGCCCGCATCGAGCGCATACCGGACGAGTTCAGCACGGGACGAAAGCCGGAGCTTCTGCATGATGTGCGCTCGGTGCGTCTCTGCTGTTCGCACCGAGATGAAGAGGGCACTCGCGATCTCCTGGTTGGTGTGCCCGAGCGCCAGCAGCCGTAGCACCTCGCGTTCTCGATCCGAGAGCGGGTCGGCCTCTGCGCGCCGCCGCTCCTCCGCCTCTGCCGCGATCAGACGCGCACCGAGCGCGGGGTGCACGTAGCGCTCGCCCGCAGCTACGGCGCGCACCGCTGCGACGACTTCCGAGTCCGCCGCCTCCTTGAGCACGTAGCCGCTCGCTCCGACCTCGAAGGCGGCGCGGACGTAGCCGGGGTCGTCGTGCATCGACAGCATCAGGACGCGGGTGTCCGGGACGGATTGCAGCAGCGTGGGGAGGGCCTCGACGCCGCTCAGCCCCGGCATCGTCACATCCATAAGGACGACGTCGGGCTTGTGCTCCATCGCCTCGAACACTGCACGTTCGGCGTTCGCCGCTTCACCCACGGTCTCGATGTCGGCCTCGGCGTCGAGAACCTTGCGCAGACCACTTCGCACGACCGCGTGGTCGTCGACGACGAGGACGCGGATCGTCACGTGACGGGCACCTCCGCGGCAATCGTCGTGCCCGTCCCGGCCGCCGCTTCGATTCGCAGCGAGCCGCCGACCAGGGCGAGTCGCTCGCGCATCCCGAGCAGGCCGAGCCCGTCGGACTCGGCCGCGCTTGGGTCGAACCCTTTGCCGTCGTCTTCGATGATCGCGATCACCGAGCCGTCCCTTCGTGTCAGCGTGATGCTCATGCGTTGCGCGCCGGCGTGCTTGGCGACGTTGGTGGCCGCCTCCTGGACGATCCGGTAGAGCGTGGTCTCGACTACCTCCGGGAGACGCTCTAGGCCAATCTGTGATTCGACGTCCACTTGGAGCCCGCTCTCGCCGAACGAACGCGCGAGACGATCGATCGCTGGGACAAGGCCGAGATCGTCGAGAGCCGACGGGCGAAGCTCGACCGCGAGTCTGCGGACCCCCTGGAGCGTCGAAACGACGAGCTCGCGGAGAGCTGCGACAGCGTCAAGTGTCTGCCCGGTCGCGCCGTCCTCGAGCGGCTTCAGTCCGAGCAGGATCGACGTCAGCGCTTGGCCGGTTTCGTCGTGCAGCTCGCGCGCAAGCCGTTTGCGCTCCAACTCCTGTGCTTCGACGACTCGGCGCACTGCGTCGCGGCTGACGCGTCGAGAAAGGTCGACGCCGGTCGCAGCACGCGCGGCGAGTGTCTCCGCCAATCGCAGGTCGTCGTCGCTGAACCGGGGATCGGGGCCGGCGCGGTCATGCGCAACGACCACGCCGATTGCCTGGCCGCCGATCACGAGCGGGATGTAGAGGCCTGCATGGACGCCGAGCCGGCGGGCGGTTTGCTGGTCGACCTCCGGGTCCTCGAGCACCGAGTCGACTCGCTCGCTGCGTCCGCGCTCCAGCACACGGCCCATCTTGGAGTGGTCGAGGTCGAGGCTCATGCCCGGCAGGCCGTAGGTCCCGTCGCCGTCGGCTGCTGCGACAACGAGCTCCGCACCCGGGCCTGGTAGGGCGATCAGGACGATCCCCGCGTCGAGCAGCTCACGAAGGCGACGCGAGACGAGCTCGAGCAGCGGCGTCAGCTCGACCTCGGAAGCAAGCGCATTTCCGATCTCGTTCAACGTCTCGAATTGGCGCAGCCAGCGCGTCGTCGACTCGTACAGGCGCGCGTTCTCGATCGCGACGGCTGCCTGTGCCGCCAGCAACTGCGTGAGTTCGAGGTCTTCGTCGGTGAACTGATCGTCACCCTCCTTCTCGGTGAGATACAGGTTCCCGTACGCAACGCCGCGCAACATGATCGGAACCCCGAGGAAGGACTTCATCGGCGGATGGTTCCGCGGGAAGCCGACCGAACGCGGGTCCGCGGCGATGTCGTCGAGCCGAAGCGCCCGCGCCTCGCGGATCAGGACACCAAGGATTCCTCGTCCACGGGGAAGCTCGCCGATCGCGGCGTGCGTCTCATCGTCGACGCCGGTCGTCAGGAAGCGCTCGAGCGTGCGACCGCTCTTGTCGATCACTCCGAGGGCCGCATAGCGCGCGCCGGTGATCTCGGCTGCGCTCTCGACGAGTCGCTGCAGGAGGGCGTCGAGCGAGAGCTCGGCATTTAGCGCGATCCCGGCGTCGAGTAGTGCGCGCAAGCGGTCAGAGACGTCAGGCACGCGGGCATTATCGACTCCCGTCGGAGCGGCGTATAGGCGCCGCCCAGACCTCGGCGAGCCGCCGATTCACCTTCGCCCAGGAGGGTCGGCGCGGTGCGGCGGAACAACCTCGCGCGGGGGTCCCTGCCAGAGTCTCTGACTAAGCTGAGAGCGTGCTGGCGAAGCTGACTGTCAGAGCCGCGGCCATCACGAACCGGGCCGCTGACTACGCGCCCATGGCTCCAGCCTGTTGCAACGTTTGCCGCACGTGCACCACCACGAACATCGTCGGGCTGGTCAGCGCAGGTCTGGTCGGAGCGGTTACCGCCCTCCGGCGTCTTTCCGGCGGACCCTCCTAGGTGTAGTTCCTAAGCACGTTGGTTCATCCGGGCCTCCCTGGAGGCTGAGAACCGCGCCGGTTCGCGGTGGCGCGCGTAACCGCTTCGACACAGGCTCTTCTCCCGCCGTACACCCCTTTTCTGCTGGAGGCCGATTGACTCCCTCCGACAGCTACCGGGGAGGCCGGAATGGCTCGCGCGTGGGTCTTGATCTTGCTCGTCTTCGCTCTTCTCGCCGGCTCGGCGCTCGCTGCCGACGCCGTGGAGGTCCACGCGACGCTCGAGACGCAGGCATTCCTGGACAGCGAAGAGGCGGACGCCGACGACCCGGCAATCTGGGTCCACCCGACGTCGAGCCGCGCGAGCATCGTCATCGGGACTTTGAAGAACGCCGGCCTGGCCGTCTTCGACCTCGACGGCGCCACGATTCAGACGATCGACTACGCCGACGAGGACGCGCGGCAGAACAACGTCGACGTCCTGTACGACGTCGAGCTCGGAGGGCTGACGCGGGATCTGGCCGTCGTGACGGATCGCGGCCTCGACCACCTTCGTGTGTTCTCGATCGACCCTGCAGGCTCGTCGGCCGCCGACCCGCTCACCGAAGTGACGGTGCCCGATCCGCCCGTGGTGTTCGAGGGCGACAACGACATCTCCGCGTACGGAATCGCCGCCTGGAAGTCGTCCAGCGGCGAGGCCTACGTCGCCATCAGCCAGCGACACAGGACAACCCTTGTGCTGCTCCGCCTCGTGGCTGGGCCGGGCGGCTCGGTGGGCTTCGAGCGGGTCGACTCCCTCCGCCTGCCGTCGACGTTCAAGCTCAACGGTGGGCGGAGCTGGACGCCGTGCGCCGAGGAGGAAGGTGAGCTCCCGCAGGTCGAAGGGATGGTCGCGGACGCGCGTCGGGGCTTCCTCTACGCGGCGCAGGAGGACGTTGGCATCTGGCGCATCCCCGTCGGGGGAGCTCGTTTCGGCGGGCCGCACCTCTTCGACCGGACCCGCGAGTTCGGCCGGTCGTACACGCGTACGTTCGATCCCGAGGAAGAGGAGTTCGTGTGCGAGATCGACGAGAGCTCGCCGAGCGCAGGGAGCGACTATCTCGCTGCCGACGCCGAAGGTCTAACGATCTACCGGCTCCGTGGCTCACGCGGCTACCTGCTCGCCTCGAGCCAGGGAAGCTCGACCTTCATCGTGTACGACCTCTCGTCGCTGAAGACGCTACGCACCTTTGCGATCGGTGCCGACCCGACGGACGCGGTGGACGAATCAGACGGCGCGATGGTGATGGGCGTGCCTCTGGGGGCGAGGTTCTCTCGCGGCCTCTTCGTGACCCACGACGGCGACGACGAGCCACTCGAGGACGCGACGAACTTCAAGTTCGTGCGCTGGGACGACATCGCGAACCCGCTCGGCCTGGTGGTCGACACCGCCAGCGGCGCGCCGCGGCAATAGGGCGAGGCCGCCTGGCGAGACGGCGCGGCGGCGCGGCCAGTGGAGGGTTAAGAGCGCCGGGCTAGAAAAGGCGCATCAGCCGTACCGGGCTGATGCGGCCCGGCAGCACGTGCCGCGGTGCAAGCACACGCACCCACCGGGTGGTCGTCGGCTTGCGTCTCATCGTCAGTCGGAAGGAGCATTGGCATGGCCTCACAAGACGCGTGGAGCGGGTGGATCGCTTTCGCGGGCTTCGTGCTCATCATCGTCGGGGCGATCGACGCCCTCCAAGGTTTCGTCGGGATCATCAAGGACGAGTACGTCGTATCTACGCCCAAGGGCGTGGCGCTCCTCGACGTGACCGCCTGGGGGTGGACGACCCTGATCTGGGGCGCCCTGCTCATCCTGATTGGAATCGCCTTGCTCGGTGGGGCCGGCTGGGCTCGCTGGGCCGCCATCATCGGCGTGGGCATCAATGCGATCGGCCAGGTCGCGTTCATGGCGAACTACCCTCAGGCGTATCCGCTGTGGAACCTGCTGATCGTCGCGCTCAACATCCTGGTGCTCTACGCGCTGACCGCACGCTGGGAGGGCTACAAGGCATCCCTGGCCTGACGCGGACTTCGGACCGGATCGAGGGACTGTGCGGCTGGCTTCCCTCGATCCGGGCCGCCCAGGGTGGTGTGACTTGGGACCAGGCGCCCTAATGCGCCTGACCTCCCGTTAGGGTCTTCCGGTGCAGTCGCGCGTCGTCATCCTGGGTGCCGGATTCGGCGGTCTCGAGCTCGCGACCGTCCTGTCGGACGAGCTCGGCGCCGATGCCGATGTGACGCTGATCGACGAGAGCGACGCCTTCGTCTTCGGGTACTCGAAGCTCGACGTGATGTTCGGCAGGGCTGCACCTGACGAGGTCCGCCTGCCCTACGCCGACTTCGGCAAGCCCGGCGTTGGCTTCCTCAGCGAGACGATCACCGCGATCGACCCGGAGGCGCGGCGAGTCACGACCAACCGAGGCATCCACGAGGCCGACGTGCTCGTCGTTGCGCTCGGGGCGGACTACGACTTCGCTGCGACGCCCGGCCTGGCGGAGGTCGGGACCGAGTTCTACTCGGGCGGCGGTGCCGAGCGGTTGCGTGACGTGCTTCCCACCTTCACCTCGGGCCGCGCGATCGTCGGCGTGTGCGGGGCGCCGTTCAAGTGTCCGCCGGCGCCGAGCGAGGCGGCGCTCCTCCTGGACGACTACCTCTCCGAACGGGGCATCCGCGAGGCTTGCGAGATCTCGCTGGTCATGCCGTTCGGTACGCCGGTGCCTCCTTCGCCGGACACTTCGGCGGCGCTCCTCGCGGCCTTTGCCGAGCGCGGCATCGCGTTCATCCCGGGTCGCAAGGTGAGCTCGCTCGACGCCCTCCGAAGTGTGGCGGTGCTCGACGACGGCGCCGAGCTGCCGTACGACCTCTTCCTGGGAGTCCCGCAGCACCGCGCCCCGGATGTCGTTCTCGAGAGCGGAATGGCCGAGGACGGTTACATCCCTGTGGACTCTCGAACACTCGCGACGCGTTTCCCAGGTGTGTACGCGGTTGGGGACGTCACGACCGCCGGCGTGCCGAAGGCAGGCGTCTTCTCGGAAGGCGCGGCGCGGGTGGTCGCCGCGTCGCTGCTTGCGCAACGGCGCGGAGGCGAGCAGCCCGCCCCGTACGACGGGCGTGGCGCGTGCTACGTCGAGTTCGGCGCGGGCCGCGTCGGCCGGGTCGACGTCGACTTCCTCTCAGGGCCGGCGCCGACGGGCACGTTCCAGGAGCCGTCGAGCGCCCTCGTAGCCGAGAAGCAGTACTTTGGCGCGAGCAGACGCGCCCGCTGGTTCAACCGCTGACACACGGCGGCGATGCGGCACGTGCCGGTGAAGCTGGGGGCTAGGCCCAGGGCAGGCGGTCCCAATACGAGGGCCGCTCCCGCCGTGACGGCTCGAACCCGACGTAGGCCTGGTCCGGGTCGGAGGTCTCCTCCTTCGCGGTCGCGCCATAGCGCGCCGCGAGCTCCGACACCGGGTAGAGCACCCGCCAGTCCTCCCCTCGTCCACCGGCCATCAGGATCGCGCACGGCCCGTCGCCGGCGCCGACGAAGATGTGCTCGGTTCCGGCGGGACTGTGGACGAAGTCCCACGGCCGTAGGAGGCGCTCCTCACCTTCGACGAGCAGCCTGCACTCCCCGGACAGCACGAGGAACGCCTCCTGCTGATTTTCCTGGTGGTAGAGGCCGTTCGACTCGCCAGGCTCCAGAACGTGGAGTCGGATGCCGAGCTGCTGGAACTCGGCCATCGGGCTCTCGAAGCTGCACTCGGAGCCCGACGGCTGCTTTTCGCCCTGCTCCGATGTCAACCAGGTGGCGTCCCGCACGTTGACTACGAACCAGCCCTCGGTGACGGGTGAGGGCCTGAGCCGGAGCCGTCGAGCCGCGCCTCGTCCACTGCGGCACCCTACAACGAGAAGTCGACCAGGAGCGCTCCGAGCGCCGCCACGGAAACTGCGTCTGATCCACTACGTCCTTCGTGTCGGCGGAGGCTCCACTCTGCTCAACCTCGCGAAGGCGAAAGGACGGCGATGTCCGCATTCATCATCACCCGGATCCAGACCGGCGACTACGACGCCTGGCGGCCGATGTACGGGCCGAACGTCGTCCAGGAGGCGTGACTGCGTCATGGCGACGATGGCCGACCTCGACGAGCTCGCACTGGCCATGCCCCAGGCGACCAAGGAGGTGTCCGAGGACGGCCGGCCCGCGTACCTCGTCCACGGCAAGGTCTTCTGCTTCCATCGTGGCCCCAGGCGCGACGCCTTCGATCCGCAGACCGGAGAGCGGCTCGAGGATGTGCTGATGTTCCGCGTTGCCGACGTCGGCGTGAAGGAGCTCATGGTCGCCGACGATCGGGGCGTCTACTTCACCACACCGCACTTCGACGGCTACCCGGCCGTGCTGATGCGCATACCGAACCTTGCCCGCATCGACCGGGACGAGCTGCATGACCTCGTCGCGGAGGCCTGGCTCACCCGCGCGCAGAAGCGCGTGGCAAAGGCCTGGCTCGCCGAGCAGGGGCTTGTGGGCGACTGAGGAGGGACGCCCCCGCTAGCGGCGGCGATAGACGATCGTGCGGCTGATGCCCGCCAGGTAGCCGCGGCCGGCCTGGTTGACGCTTATGACCACACGGAGCCGCTTCGTGCCCGGGCGGAATCGCACGCGGAACGTGGCGGCGGAGCGACGGTTCAGCCTGACGCGCTTCACGGTCACCCACCCGTAGCGCGTCTTGCGCTGGAGCTTTACGAGCCGGCCCTTGAAGGAGCGCCCCGCGACCACGCGGGTATGGAAACGAGCTGGCCCGACGCGGCGGAAGGCCACCGCCGGGCGCACGCCGATCGTCAGGGCGCGGCTCGTTCCGCCGTTCCAGCTCGCGGTGTACGTCGTCCTGATCAGCGGCCGCACGAGCGAGCGCCACAGCCCGCCGTCGCCGGTGACGAGCGTCGCGAGCGCCCTGGGCGAGCCCTTGCCGAACTCCGCGGCGTAGATCGTCACGGACTCGCCCCCGCGCAGAGTGGGCACGAAGCCCGACAGCATCACGCCGCGGCCGAAGACGACCTTGCGCCTGCGGGCGGCGATGGTCGCGCCGGTCGTCCTGAAGGTGAGATCGGCGCCGCGCGTCGTCCCTGCGTCGTTCTTGGCGACCAGCCGGTAGTGGTACACGGCTGCCGTCCGAAGACGCGTGATCGCGGCGCTGACGCTCTGGTCCGCGAACGTCGAGCCGGCACCCTTGGTCGCGGTCTTGGACCCGTAGCGCGTCGTCGTGCCGTACTCGACGTACCAGGTCGTGCGCCGTCCTTGCGGGTTCACGACACCGGTGGGCGTGGCGAAGCTCGGGCCGATTCCCCCCGCCGGCCCGGTGCGCGCCAGCGGCGGACCAGCGGTCCTGAAGGTCCTGTCCGCGCCGAGGCTCGTCCCGGAGGCGTTCGCCGCCACGAGCCGGTAGTGGTAGGTCGTCCTCGCTCTCAACCCCGTCACCGTCGCCGAGACGCCCGCGGGCTTCGTGCCGTTGCCCGCGCTTTTCGCGGCGGTTTTGGAGCCGTAGCCGGTGGTCGCCCCGTACTCGACGTACCAGTTCGTCGCCTGGCCGTTCGCGGTGACGGCGCCGGCGAGCTTCGCCGACTTCGTCGTCACCGTCGACGCGGAGCCCGTGACCGCCGTGGGTGCGCCGGCGGTCGAGAACGTGCGGTCGGCGCCCCGGCTCGTGCCTGCGTCGCTCGTCGCGACCAGCCGGAAGTGGTAGATCCGCCCCGGTGTGAGCGTCGCGACCGCAGCTGAGACGCTCGTGGCGCTCGTGCCGGAGCCCGCGCTCTTGACCGCCGTCTTGGACCCGTAGCTCGTGCTCGTCCCGTAGTCGAAGTACCAGGTCGTGGACCGGCCGTTCGGGTCGACGGTGCCGTTGAGCGTCGCGGAGGTGGGCGTGACGCCGGTCGCCGATCCGGTCACGGCTGTCGGCGCCGCCGACGTGGTGAAGATCCCGTCGGCGCCGTGGCTGGTGCCGCCCCCGTTCGTGGCGACCAGCCTGTAGTGATAGGTCGTGCCGGCCGCGAGACCGGTGATTGCTCCGGAGACCTGGGTGTTGGTCGTGCCCGAGCCGGCGCTCTTCGTCGCCGTCTTCTTGCCGTAGCCGGCGGTGGTGCCGTACTCGAAGTACCAGGACGTCGCCTGGCCGTTCGGGTTGACCGTTCCGCTCGCGGTCGCCGACGTGGTGCCGATCGCGCTGACTGGACCCGTGATCGCGGTCGGCGCCGCCTCGACGGCCGCAGTGCCTGCGCCGGCCGTCAGCAGCACGACGGCTGCGAGGAGCGCGCCTAGGCCGAGCCGCCGGCCGGTGCGTCGGGCACCAAAGTGCACCCGAGCCATATACCCAGGCGCTGTAAGCAAACTGCTAGGAAAGCGGAAAGAATTCCCGCGCGCGTCAGGCTCAGGCAGACGAGATGTAGTCGGTGAGCAGGCGGATCTGGACGCTCTGCTGCTTCGACTGGAACTTCACGACGTCACCGATCGAGACCACGCCGACGACGTCGCGACCGTCGCCCAGCACGGGGAGGTGCCGGATCCGGCGCTCCGTCATCACTGCCATGCACTCGTCGATGCTGGTCTCCGGGGTGACGTACACGAGTGGCGCGGACATGATCTCGCGCACCGGCGTCTCGTTCTCCTCGCGCCCCTCGAGCGCCACGCGGCGCAGGTAGTCGCGCTCGGTCACGATGCCGGCCAGCTTGTCGCCCTCCATCACGAGCAGCGAGCCGACGTTCGCCGCCACCATGCGCTTGATCGCGTCGAGCACGGTGGCGGAACCGTCGATCTGGAGGACGTCGCCGCCCTTCGTCTCCAGGATGCTCGCGACGTCTGCCACGAGCGCATCATTGCAGCCGCCAGGCAGGGCTGCAGAGCCGGAGGCGGCCGCCGACACCAGGCGTTCGCGAGCTCGTCACGAGGAGAGGAGCGGAACCACCTCGGCGGCGAACTGCCGGACCCGATCCGCGAGGCCGGGTCGTTCGTGGTCGAGGTTGAGCACGAAGCCGTCGCAGCCGGCCTCGACGTACTCCGTCAGGCGCTCGGCGATCGAGTCGGCGGGACCGGCGAGCGCATGCCGGCCGCGCTCGTCGGCTCCGACCTCGGCCTCCGGCTGGAGATACGTGCTGATGCGCAGGAGGACGCGGCTGTCGGAACGTCGTTCCCGCAACTCGGCCGCCAGCGGGCGCAGCGCATCGGGGCTGAGGGCGACCGGATGCCAGAGGCCGGTGATCGCGGCGCGGCGGATCGTTGCGCGCGAGACGCCGGCGACCCAGAGTTCCGGGCCGCCGGGCCGGACGAGTGCGGGCGCGAGCCAGCCGTCCACGGACAGCAGCTCGCCCTCGTAGGTGACGTGTCCGGGCATCTGCTCGAACACGGCGAGCGCGAGGCGGAGCCAGTCGTCGAGCAGCTTGCCCCGCCGCTCGAAGGAGGCGCCGAGCACAGCGAACTCGCCCTCCATCCACCCCGCGGCGACGGCGGTCACGATGCGGCCGCCCGAGAGCTGGTCGAGCGTCGTCAGCTGCTTGAGTGCGACGAGCGGGTTGCGCTGCGGCACGACGAGCGCCGAGACGCCCAGCTCGAGCGTGTGCGTGCGCCCAGCGAGAAATCCCAGCGACACGAGCGCCTCCGCGATCGTCCCGTAGATCGCGGCGTGTTCGGACGGCACGATCACGTGGTCGGTGACCCAGGCGGAGTCGAAGCCCGACTCCTCCGCGGCGACGGCGGCCGCCGCGAGCCGCTCGGCCCCGAGCGCCTCGCCGTAGTTCGGGAGGATCAGGCCGAGGTGCACTTCAGAGGCCGGCTACGTCGTCGCCGTGATCGTGATCCCGCCCCGTGCCTTCTGCTCGAGCATGACCGTCACGCGGTCGGCGGGAAGCTCGAGCGCCTCGGCGACGTCGTCGCGGATCTTCACCGCCAGCGCCTCGCAGAACGCTCCCTCGTTGCGGAAGCGCATCAGATAGAGCTTGAGCGACTTCGACTCCAGGCAGAGCGCCTCGGGCTGGTACACGATCGTCGCCAGGTACAGGTCGGGCTGCCCGGTGATCGGGCACATCGCCGCCAATTCGTCGCTGACCAGCTCGACCTCCGAGACGCCCGGGTTCGGGAAGCTCTCGAGGCCGGCGTAGTGCTCGGAGCCGGCATGCCCCAGCGCGACGAACTCAGGCTGTCCGGACGATTCCATGGCCCTACTCTACGGCCATGAGGCGCGTCTATCTGGCGGGGCCGCCGTACGCGGACGAGTACCGGCGGCGGGCCGAGACGCTCGTGCGCGAGGCCGGCTGGGAGCCGGTCGACCCGATGCGACGCGACTTCCGCGGTCGCACGGAGGGGCACGAGCAGGAGATCGTCGAAGGCGACCTCGCTGACATCGACGGGTGCGATGCGGTCCTGGCCGCGTTCACCTCGGCCGACGAGGGCACGGCGATGGAGGCCTGGTACGCGCAGTCCCGCGGCAAGCCGGTGATCGCGTACACCGGCGGCGGCCCACCGCACCCGTGGACGGTCTACGTCGCCGCCGAGGTCCACGCCGACCTGGAGGCGGCGGTCTCGGCACTTTCGCGCATGTAGCGAGTCATTACGCTTACGGCATGGCACAGACCGCGCACAAGAGCCTGCCCCTGATCCTGGCGCGCGAGTTCGCCGCCAACATCGCAACGCCCGTCATCGTGATGGACGAGCGCGGCCGGCTCGTGTTCTTCAACGAGGCGGGGGAGCAGATCCTCGGCCAGACGCACGCGGAAGTCGGCGAGCTCGAGCCCGCCGAGTGGACCCGTCTCTTCGTCGTGCAGCAGCTGGACGGCACGCCGATGCGGCTGGACGAGATGCCCGTCGGCATCGCCCACCGGGAGAAGCGCCCGGCCCACGACACGCTCGCGTTCACGACCGTCGACGGCGTCCGGCACGAGATCGAGGTCACGGCGTTTCCGCTGCTCGGCCGAGAGGAGGAGCTGCAAGGCGTGGTCGCCGTGTTCTGGGATCGCGGGGACGGGTGAAGGCAACCGTCTGGGGCTGCCGGGGGTCGCTCGCCGCTCCAGGCGCGGAGACCGTCGCCTTCGGCGGGAACACCTCGTGCATCCAACTGGAGCTCCACGACGGGACTCCGGTCGTCCTCGACGCCGGCACCGGGATCCGTAAGCTCGGGGTCGAGCTCGCCCGCCGGCCGCGGCGGCCGGTGCACGTGATCCTGACCCACCTCCACCTCGACCACCTCGAGGGGCTCGGCTTCTTCGTGCCGCTGTGGGAGCCGGGGCTCGAAGTCCATGTCTGGGGGCCTGGGTCGCCGGTGGACAGCCTTGAGGAACGAATCTCGCGCTACCTCTCGCCTCCGCTCTTCCCGGTGCAGCTGGGCGAGGTGCCGTCGAAGCTCACCCTCCACGACCTCCCGGACGAAGACTTCGCGCTCGGCTCGGCCCGCATTCGCGCCGAGCCGGTCTCCCACCGAGGCCCGACGGTCGGGTTGCGCATCGAGGAGGAGGGGCGGACGCTCACCTACATCCCCGACCACGAGCCGTACCTCGGCGCCGGGCCGGCGGGCGTGGAGCCGGAATGGCTCTCCGGCTTCTCGCTGGCCGACGGCGCGAACGTGCTGATGCACGACGCGCAGTACTTCGAGCACGAGTATCCGAACCACGTGGGCTGGGGCCACTCGAGCGTCGACCACGCCGTCGAGTTCGGGCGCGCATGCGCCGTCGAGCGACTGGTTCTCTTCCACCACGATCCGATGCACTCGGACGACGAGCTGCGCTCGCTGCAGGCACGCGCTCGGGCGTTGTGGGGGCCCAACGGGCACGAGCCCGTGCTGGCCTACGAGGGCATGACGCTCGCGCTCGACCTGGAAGCCGAGGCGCACTCGCCCGCCGAGGACTCGCTCGCTTAGCGCAAGTCGGGCTCGTCGGCGCCCGGGTCGTCCGCCTCGGGCTCGGGCACCGGCAGGTCATCAGGGAGCGGGTCCGCCGAAACGAGCGACAGCAGCTTGCGCTCAGGGAGCACCTGGGCCTCAGGCTTCGGCACGGGCTCGTCGCTGGGATCGTCGGCCACAATCGTGTCATGCCCACTCGCCCGTATCCGTATCCCCATTCGGGCGACCTGCGTTACAGCTCCATGTTCGGCTTTCCATCGCCTGCAGCGTTGCCCTGTTCGGAATGCGGCGCCGCGATCTCGGTCGACGGCAGTTACCACCTCTGTGACGAGGAGCGCCGCCGGTGGCACCAGCTGTTCCTGGTCAACGGCGAGATCGAGGAGCTCGAGGACGAGGTGCGTAGCTATCTCAGCTCGCTGCAGGGGCAATTCGAGGCGTTCTATGCGGAGCGTCAGCGGCTAGCGGCCGCCGCGTAGCTCCCGCAGGAACCCTCCGCCTCCGATCACGCGCTCGGCTCGGTCGGCTGTGCGCACGCGTAAGCCACGGTCCGACGTGACGAGCCAGTAGCGATCGAGCTCTGCGGCCTGGCGGGCGATCACGTCGTCGGCGGTCTCGGCGCCCTCCCAGATGATCCGTGCGTCCACGCCTTCGAGGTGCGCCCAGTCCTCCACGAGCCGCACGAGCTCGTCTTTCGCCACGTTCGGCCAGGCGGAGCGCCGTACGTTCTCGCCGTCGATGAGGACGATCGGCCGCTGCAGGTCTACACTCCGGCGTTCCAGGACGGCATCAAACCAGGAGGTTTCCCACCATGAAGCGGGTAATCGTCACCGCTCTGATCGCGCTGGTTGCTCTCTCAGTGGCGGCGCCCGCTTCGGCGGCCGGGCCGACGGTCAAGTCCCTGGCGCGCCAGATCGCGGCCCTCCAGAAAGACGTCAAGACGCTGAAGAAGCAGGTCGCGCAGGCCCGCTCGATCGCCGCCAGCGCCCTCATCTACGGCGCCTGCTCCACCGCCGTGACAGCGGACACCTTCCAGAGCACGTGGACGTTCCTCGACACGAAGCACGCCAGCGGGTTCGGCCCGCAGACGCCGGTCAACGACTACCAGACCTGCCAGCCGCTGCAGATCACGCGCGCACCGAGCCAGCAGCCGCCGAACGCCGGCGTCTTCAACTCGCTGCTCGCATTGTTCCGCTAGGCGCCTGAACAGGCTCGACCAGGTCGCGGCCTGCGGCGTTCCGCGTCCTCCTCCTTGACCATCAATTCGAGGTCGTGGTCGCGCTCGGGACCGCCGCGCGCCCAGATCGCCAGCTCATGTTTTCTACGCTACCCAGCTCCGTGAGTGCTTCAACCATCAGAGTTGCCGCCGCCGGCGACCTGCATTGCCACGAAGGCAATCGGGCGGCGATCGCAGAGGCGTTCGGGAGGATCGCCGAGCGGGCGGATCTCGTGCTGCTCGCCGGCGATCTGACGACGCAGGGCGAGCCCGAGCAAGCTGCGGTCCTCGCCGACGCGTGTAGCGACCTCGACGTTCCCGTCTTCGCCGTGCTGGGGAACCACGACTGGCATGCGAACCGCATGAACGACGTCGTGCGGGTGCTCGAGGCGGGCGGGATTCGTGTGATCGACCGCCGCAGCGCGATCTGCACGATCGACGGCGTCGAGCTCGGGCTGGCAGGCACGAAGGGCTTCGTCGGCGGCTTCCCCGACTCGGAGCTGCCGGACTTCGGCGAGCCGCTGCTGCGCGCGGTCTATGCGGAGACCGGGGCGGAAGTGCGCGCGCTCGACGTGGCGCTCGAGGAGATCGACCGCTGCCCGATCCGGATTGCGCTGCTCCACTACTCGCCGACGACGACCACGCTCGAGGGTGAGCGGCCCACGCTGTGGACGTATCTGGGGAGCGAGCGGCTCGCGGGGCCGATCGCCGAGCGGCGGCCGTCGATCGTGCTCCACGGCCACGGCCACAGCGGGACCTTCGAGGGCTTCATCGGCCCGATCCCGGTCTTCAACGTGGCCGTTCACGTGCTGGGAACCGACTTCTGGGTCTTCGAGTTCGACCACTCGGGCCGGCTCCTGCGCAGCCGCAGCGAGCCGGAGCTCGCGCTGCGCGCCGCGCAGCACGCCGAGACGTAAGTGCGGCAGGGCCGTCGTCAGCGTTCCCCAAGTTGACAGGTGACCATTTGGTCACATATGATCCACCTGATGAGCGACGACGACCGCGTCTTCAAGGCACTTGCCGACCCGACGCGGCGGCACCTGCTCGATCAGCTCTTCCAGCGTGACGGCCGAACGCTGACCGAGCTCGAGTCCGAGCTGGACATGACCCGCTTCGGCGTCATGAAGCACCTGCGAGTCCTGGAGGATGCGGGCCTCGTCGTCGCCCGCCGGCAGGGGCGGGAGAAGCTGCACTTCCTCAACCCCGTGCCGATCCGGCTGATCCACGACCGGTGGATCAGCAAGTACGCCGAGCGCCACGTGTCGGCGCTTGCGGACCTCAAGGACCAACTGGAGGAGACCGCATGACGACCACCACCGCGACGGACACCCAGGTCTACCAGGTGTTCATCAAGGCCAGCCCGGAGCAGATCTGGGAGGCCATCACGACCCCGGAGTTCACCGCGCAGTACTTCCACGGCGGGCGGATCGCCGCGGGGCCCGACCGCGTCGTCTCGCACGGCCCGAACGGCGAGGTGCGGCGCGACGACGAGGTGTTCGAGTACGACCCGCCGCGCCGGCTCGTCCACGCGTGGCAGCCGCTCTATGACGCGGAGCTCGCTGCCGAGGAGCCGAGCCGCGTGAGCTGGGAGATCGAGCCCCAGGACGGTGGCTTCTCGAAGCTGACCGTGATCCACGACCGGCTCGAGGGCGCGCCGAAGACCGCTGCAAGCGTCGCCGGCGAAGGCTGGATGATGGTGCTGAGCGGCCTGAAGACGCTGCTCGAGACCGGCGAGCCGCTACAGGGCTGAGATCGACGGCCGGACGGAGGCTCTGCTCGGCAGAGTCTCCCTCCGGCCGCGCCCGTCGCGGCCGAACCGAGGCTCCTAGCTAGGAACCGACGACCTGGACGAGCCAGCGCCGGTCTCGCTCGCGATCCAGCTCGATGAAGAGCACGCGCTGCCAGGTCCCGAGCAGGAGCTCTCCGTCGCGCACGGGGATCGACTCGCCGGCCGAGCCGAGGAGCATCGACATGCAGTGCGAGTGGCCGTTGCCGAACTCCATGTCCTCCTCGCAGACGTTCTCGGTGCGCCGGTCCCAGTCGTCGTGCGCGTAGTAGGTCTCCTGCGGGACGAGCCGTTTCAGCAGCGAAGCGAAGTCGTCCAGGAAACCCTGCTCGAACTCGTTCACCCGCACGCAGCAGGTGGTGTGCGGCGAGTAGACGCAGGCGATCCCGTCCTTGATGCCGCTGACGGCGACGACCTCGTTGACCTCGTCGGTGATGTCTCGGACCGAGAGGCCCCCGGTCGTCCGCAGGCGGCGTTCATGCTGGAAGACCTTCACGGCTGAACGCGCATGCTATCGCCCGTGTATGGAGGCGGTGTGCAGAGGAACACGCGTGCGTCGACCGTGTCCGGAACGGAGGTGCGCCTGGCCGGCAACGGGGGTACGCTCGCGGCCGCGGGCCCGTAGCTCAGCTGGTTAGAGCAGCCGACTCATAATCGGTTGGTCCCTGGTTCGAATCCAGGCGGGCCCATGACTCTGCCCATCTTCGGTCGATGCCCTGGATGTTCAGCCGGAGAGCAACGCTGCGGGCCGAAGGGCCCGCCGACGACCTGACCCGCCTCGGGATCGCAGCTCCCTAGTCGTTTCAACAGTGGGACTCCCTCACGGTCGGAATAGGTCTCGCAGACCTTGAGGAACGCACCCGCGAGGCAGTATCACTATGTGGACGTCCTCAAACGGAGGACACATTGGGGGAGGGGTCTCATGGGAGAGGGGTTCGTTCGGCGTCCGCCTGTTCGCAGTCGTCGAGGCATTCGTCTCGCGACACTGGCGGCACTCGTGTTCGTAGCGGCTCTCCTGCCCGTCGGCGCAGGCGCTATCGACGAAGCAGGCGGCAAGATCTACTGGGGGAACGAGGATGGGTTGACGATCCGGGTTGCGAACGTGGACGTTCCGGGATCAGCTGTGACCTCGTTCGGCAACGAGGGCGGCCCTTGTGGGGTCGCGCTCGATCCTGCGGCCGGGAAGATCTACTGGGCCAACTTTTTTGGCGGAGCGATCCGGGTTGCAAACCTGGATAGCTCTGGCACCGCGTCGACGCTTGTTGCCGATCCGGGCTCCCTCTGCGGGGTCGCGATCGACCGTGCGGCCGGGAAGATCTACTGGGCGAACTACACGACAAGTCTGATCCGTGTTGCGAACCTCGACGGGACGGGCGCGCCGGCGACGCTGTTCGCGGAGCCGGTCGGAAGCGGTCCGAGCGGGCTCGCGATCGACCGTGCCGCGGGCAAGATCTACTGGACGAACCAGGACAGCGACGAGGTACGCGTAGGGAATCTTGACGGCTCGGGCTCGGCGTCGACGGTGTTCGGTCCCGGCGACGCGGGCGACAACCCGCTCGGCGTCGCGATCGACGCGGCGGCCGGAAAGCTGTACTGGGCGGCTCTCAAGTCCGGTCAGATCCGGGTCGGGAACCTCGATGGCACCGGGACGCCATCGACCCTGTTCGCGAGTGGACAGAACCCGGCCGGCGTTGCTCTCGACCCCGCCGCAGGGAAGATCTACTGGGCCAGCTTCTGGGATGGGAGGATCCGAGCCGGAAATATGGACGGTTCCGGACCAGCCGCGACGCTCGCGGAGAGTGAGCATCTCCCGATCCTGCCCGCGCTGCTTCGGGCGCCGGAGGCCGGAGAGCAGCTTCCCGCGATCGGCGGGGGCGCGAGCCTCGGCGACCCGCTGAGCTGTGGCACGGGTAGCTGGAAAGCCGATCTCGGCGGCGCCTTCCTTTTCCGTGCGCCGCGCAGCTTCGCGTACCAGTGGCTGCTCGACGGGAGCGACATTCCCGGTGCCACGAGCTCGAGCTTCACGTTCACCGAGCCGGGCGACTACACGTGCCGAGTGACGGCCGCGAACGAAGCGGGGTCGTCGTCACAGACCAGTGCCGCGTTCACTGTGACGCTCCTCGACCTCGTGAAGTACTACGACGCGAACACGAACGGCCAGCTCGACCCGAGCGAGAGCACGCTCGCAGGCTGGAAAGTCCAGGTCGGAAGCACGGCGTACACGACGCCGAAGAGCCTGAAGGTCGCTCCGGGCCTGCATCAGCTCGCTGCGGCGAGCCCTTCGCAGTCCAACTGGAGGCGCACGACCCCCTCCCCGGTCTCGGTGACGGCCGTTGCCGGCGACCGCACTACCGTGCGGTTCGGGAGCGTCTGCGTCGGCGTTGGTGGAGCCGAGGGGACGGGCTTCTGGACGAACAAGAACGGCCAGGCTCTGGTCGGAGCTGATGACCTCGCGTCGATGGTGAGCCTCAATCTCCGCAAGCCGGACGGCACGCCCTTCGACCCGGCGAACTACGGAGCGTTCGCGAACTGGGTCAAGGCGTCGTCCACGAACATGGCGAACGACCTTTCGGCGCAGCTCGCCGTCATGGCGCTGAACGTGCTCAACGGCAAGGTCAGCGGGAGCTCACTGATCGTCGCAGACGGGGCTGTCGGTACGAACTCCGCCGGGTTTGCGACCGTGAACGCCCTGATGAACGAGGCGAACGCCGAGCTCGGCCTGCACGGGCTGACCCCGAGCGGCAGTCCGTTCCGGGCCTACCAGACCGTGCTCAGGGATGCCTTCGCGAAGGCGAACGAGAACAAGACGTTCGTTCAGTCGGCACCCTGCGCGTACAGCTTCCGCTAGATCCAACCGAGACGGAGCGTGCCCGCCGTGGGGTGGGCGCGCTCCGGGCTCTACCCGAATCGCTCCACCCTGCAGGGCTACTCCGTCGGCTGGAGCTCGAAGCGGACGAACCCGTCCTTCACCAGCACTTCGACCCAGCTCGCCCGGTCGGGGATCACAGGCGAGAAGAACGAGATGCCGCCGCCCGCCGCTCCGGGAGTCGTCCCGCCGAACATCCCTTCGTAGTAGTAGCGGGTTCCCACGTCGTCGCGAAGCTTCAGGGGTATGAACCCCGAGGGGTTGAGGCCTGCCGCATCAGGCGAGGCGGGCGTCGGTCCCGGGCCGCCCGGCAGAGCCCACCGGATCGCGAAGCCATCCTCGTAGATCTCAAGGGCGAGAATCCGGATCGCCTCGCCGGTTTGCGGCTCGGCGAGGACTACGCGCTTGAGGCTCGGGAATCCACCTTCGCCGCGAGCAGCCATCGCCGCCGACCTTACAGGCGCTAACGAGGCTGAGGAGCTTGCGCGGCCTCGAGGATGGCGGGCAGGAGCTCCCGCGCACACTGGGCCTTCGTGAGGTACCCCACGGCGCCCGCCTCGGTGGCGAGGTCGCGCGCGTCGGTGAACATCGAGCCGCTGATCAGGATCACGGCGGCGGCGGAGTCCTGGTCGCGGATCCGGCGGGTCGCCTCGACGCCGTCCATCGCCGGCATGTGGATGTCCATCGCGACGACGTCCGGCTGGATCTCGGCGCACCGGGCGACGGCTTCGGCGCCGTCGCGGACCGAGTCGATCACCTGCACGCGGCGATCGTCTGCAAGGGCCGCTTCGAGCGAGGCTGCGAAGTACTCGTCGTCGTCGACGATCAGGACCCGAATCGCTTCCACCTTCCAAGTCATACCCCATCAGGGGAGTTCGTGAATCCCGAAAAGAGTGATGCGCGAGGCCCGGTTGCCCCTCAGCATCAGACCACTCCTTAATGCGGTAGGGAAAGGCGGCACACGATGAATGCGGTTGAGCTTCGACGCAGGCTGCGCGGCTTCGGCGGCGAGACGAGCCTGCTTCTCAAGGTCGCAACGGCCATCTCGACGAAGTAGAGCGGGGTCGGGCAGGCGAGCTCGGCGGCGCTTGCCGCCGGGCCCGCCCGAGCCCGTGCCGTTGCCCGGCGCGGCTAGAATCGGCCCGATGGCCGAGATCGGGACGATGCGCGTGAAGAGCGGCCTCGCCGAGATGCTGAAGGGCGGGGTGATCATGGACGTCACCGACGCCGAGCAGGCGCGGATCGCGGAGGACGCCGGAGCCGTCGCCGTGATGGCGCTCGAACGCGTCCCGGCCGACATCCGTGCCGAGGGCGGCGTCGCTCGTATGGCCGATCCCGACAAGATCAGCGAGATCCAGGAGGCCGTGACGATTCCCGTCATGGCCAAGGCGCGCATCGGCCACTTCGTCGAGGCGCAGATCCTGGAGGCGCTCGAGGTCGACTACATCGACGAGAGCGAGGTGCTGACGCCGGCCGACGAGGACCACCACATCGACAAGTGGAGGTTCACCGTCCCATTCGTCTGCGGCTGCCGCAACCTGGGCGAGGCGCTCCGTCGGATCGCCGAGGGCGCCGCGATGATCCGGACGAAGGGCGAGGCGGGGACCGGCGACGTCTCGAACGCCGTCCGCCACATGCGCGAGGTGATGGGCGGCATCCGGCGCCTGCACTCGCTGCGCGAAGAGGAGCTGTTCGCCGAGGCCAAGAACATCCAGGCGCCGTACGAGCTCGTCAAGTGGGTGGCGGAGAACGGGCGCCTGCCGGTGGTGACCTTCACCGCGGGTGGGATCGCAACGCCTGCCGACGCGGCGATGTGCATGCAGTTCGGCATGGACGGCGTCTTCGTCGGCTCGGGAATCTTCAAGTCGGGCGACCCGTCCACACGCGCCAAGGCGATCGTCGAGGCGACGACGCACTACAACGACGCCGAGGTGCTCGCCCGGGTCTCCTCCGGTCTCGGCGAGGCGATGGTCGGCATCGCCGCCGGCTCGATCGCCCCCGAACAGCTGCTCGAGACGCGCGGCTGGTAGGGAGGAGGAGGCGCCCGCAGGCGCCCCCTCCGTTGCGCGGCCTTACGAGAGGATTCCGCGTGCCACGAAGGCGTTGCGGACGGCATTCGCCTCGGATGTTCCGTAGAGCCGCTGCGCGGCGGCGACGGTGCTCTGCGCGAGCTGCGGCATGGTCGGGTCCCGCTGGCCGAAGTGGCCCTCGAGGATGATCGTGTCGGCCTTCAGGTGGCCGAGCGCGTTCCGGATGTCCCAGAGCGCCCGCGACCAGATCATCCCGTCGTGGTGGACGGCGCCGTTCAGGCCGCCCGGGTACTTCAGGTTGGTGTCCGTGCGGCGCAGGCAGTGCGGCGTCGTCGAGGTGTACGACACGGAATCCCAGTCCGCGACGCACGGCGCGTCGGGCGTGGGCGAGATGACGTTGCTCACCGTCACGGCCCAGTAGTCGGCGAAGCCCTCGCCGATCGAACCGGCCTCGATCGAGGGGCCGAAGCCGAACGGAACCTGCTGTGAGTCCTGGATCGCGTGCCCGAGCTCGTGGAGGATCACCTCTGCGTCCTCGGCGTCGTCGACGCCGCCCTTGCCGAACCTGAGCTGATCCTTCTTGTCGGTCGAGAACGAGTTGTCGAGCCCCCACTGGTTGATGCGGACGTCCTGCGACTCCTTGTTGACCGGCCGCAACGTGGAGCCGAACCCGAGGCTCTGGATGTACTTCTGCGCTTCGGTGATCCAGTAGTACGCCATCACCTGCTCGAAACGGTCGTCGTTCCTGCGGTAGTTGAACTCATTCGTGGGCGAGTACGCCGGGGTGCCCGTCTCGCTGAGGATGTTGGCGTAGTCGCCGACGAGGCGGCCGCTGCCGTCCAGATTGGTCAGCCTGACGGAGTGGTACGCCGCGGCGAGCGCCGGGTAGTCGGCGTCCTTCTGGTCGGTGAGCGACTGGTTCTGCAGTTCGGCGACAGGGTTGGGCAGGAAGACCGTCCCCGTTCCGGTGGACTGCCCGTTGCCGGGCTTCGCGGCCACGGCGACCGTCACGGCGACGGCGGCCAGCAGCGCAGTGAGGCCGACGGCCAAGATGATGCGACGCAAGTTGTGAACCTCCCCCTTGGAGAACACGGACGAGGGCAGGCTACAAGGAAATCGAGGAACGTCTATCGCCCTCGATCGTAGAATTGTCGCCGTGGAATCGACACCGCGCATCGGAGTCCTGGCTGTCCAGGGCAACTTCCGCGAGCACGCGGCCGTGCTTCGCCGCCTCGGCGCGGAGCCGGTCGAGGTACGCAAGCCGGAGGAGCTCGAGGGCCTCGACGGCCTGATCATCCCCGGCGGCGAGTCGACCGCGATCACGCGGCTGATGCGGCTCTACGGGATCGAGGACGCGATCCGCCGCTTCGAGCGGCCGGTATTCGGAACCTGCGCCGGGATGATCCTGCTCGACCGCGACCACCTCGACCTCGTCGACGTATCGGTGAGCCGGAACGCCTACGGGCGCCAGGTGGCGAGCTTCGAGGCCGATCTGGCCCTCGAGGGCGAGGACCAGCCGCTGCGGGGAGTCTTCATCCGCGCGCCGCGCGTCGTCGACGCCGGGCCCGGCGTGGAGGTTCTGGCCGAGCACGAGGGGGAGCCGGTGCTCCTGCGCGACGGCCGCTTCCTCGTGGCGTCGTTCCACCCTGAGCTGACGGACGACGCGCGCGTCCACGAGCGCTTCCTGCAACTCGTCGAAGAGGAGAGGTATGTCGGGTCACAGTAAGTGGTCGTCGATCAAGCACAAGAAGGGCGCGGCCGACGCCAAGCGCGGCAAGCTCTTCTCCAAGCTCTCGCGCGCGATCATCGTCGCCGCCAAGGAAGGCGGTCCCGATCCAGCCGGCAACCTCGCGCTCCAGAACGCGGTCGAGAAGGCGCGCAGCTACTCGATGCCGAAGGACAACATCGAGCGCGCAATCGCGCGCGGCTCCGGCGCGGACGCGGACGCGGCGTCGTTCGAGACGGTGGTCTACGAGGGCTACGGGCCGAATGGGATCGCGCTGCTCGTGGAGGCGTTGACGGACAACCGCAACCGCACCGCCGCCGACGTGCGCCACCTCTTCGCCAAGCACGACGGCAACCTCGGCGGCGCCGGCGCGGTGGCGTGGCTCTTCGAGCGCCAGGGGGTCATCCTGGTGCCGGACTCCGTGGACGAGGACGAGCTGACCCTCGCGGCCGCCGAGGGCGGCGCCGACGACGTGGCCCTCGACGGGTCGAGCTACCAGGTGACCGCCTCGGCCGAGAACCTCTCCGCGGTGCGCGAGGCGATCGAGGCGGCCGGGCTGCCGGTCGACTCCGCCGAGCTGACGATGGTGCCGAAGACGACCGTCGAGGTCGGGGAGGAGACCGTCGCCCGCAAGGTGCTGAAGCTGGTCGACGCGCTCGAGGAGAACGACGACGTCCAAGACGTGTACGCCAACTTCGACATCCCCGAGCGGATGCTCGAGGCCGTCGCCTCCTAACGAACCGCGACGCTCGTGCTGACGATCGTCGTGGTCGCGACCGTCGCGGTCACGCGATAGCGGCCCCGAAGGGGCGCCGTGAAGGCATAGGTGCCGCTCTTGCCGGTGCGCGCTCGGCCGACGGGCCTCCAGCTCGACCCGACGCGCCGCTCGAGCGAGACCTGCGCTCCGAGCACCTTGTGCCCAAAGCTGTCGACGACCTTGCCGCGGAGAGCGCGACTGCCCCGCTGCGCGCGGATCGACACGACGGTGGGGAGGAAATTGCCTTCGACGCGGAAGCTCGCAGCGGCGATGAAGGCCTGGCCACGGTTCCAGCTCGTCGGCGAGACACCGCCCTCGATGCGGAAGTCGTCACTCGGAGGCTCGAGCAGGGCGAAGCGCGCTGTGGCGTAGACGCCCTTGGCGAGCGGGAACGCGACGGCCGCCTCGGCACGCGCGCTGTCAGGGGTATTCCAGGCGACCTCGAGCACGTAGAAGCCGAGGATGGTGCCGACCTGCGTCTTGCCCACGATGTGCGGGATGGCGATTCCGCCGCGCTGATCCTCAGGGAAGCCCAGCGTGGTCGCAGCGAGCGCAGCGGCGTCGGTGGTCTTGGAACTGGTGTCGAGCGCGACCGACCAGTCGATCGCGGCGTTGCCGCCGAGACCCGGTGTGCTCACGGAGTCGTAGCGTGGGCCGATCCAGCGTCCGGACTCCGGTGCGCGCGGGCCCGACGCGTATCTCGGCGGCGAAGTCAGGGCGAGGGTCAGGCCGGGAGCGAAAGCCGTCGGCCCTGCTGCGCGTACGGGTATGCGTTCGATGCCGTTGGCCGCGGCAGGGAGAGCGGCCGGAGAAGCCGCTGCCACCCCGGTCGCGACGAGCACCGCTAGGGACGCCAGCCACCGCACGGCGTCACAAGCTAGCGGAGGTTCAGGCGGTAGCTCCTGGGCGCGGCCGCGCCAACGCGCAGAACGAGGCGGTACGTCCCCTTGGGAAGCGCGCGGCCGGGCCGCACACGAAGGACGTTGCGGCCGCTCTTCAGCGCCTTGCGGGCCTTGGCGACGAGGCGCGACGCACGTCGGAGCTCCGCCGACGCGGTCGCGGGCCGGTTCACCTCGAGCGAGACGACGACCAGCCTGCGCGTGGCCGTGGGAAAGCGAACGCCGCGGACGAGGACGGCCACAGGTGCGGCTGCCGGCGGAGGCGTGGCGGCCGGAGGTGGAGGAGGAGGCGGTGCCGGAGGTGGAGCCGGTGGCGGTGGTGGCAGCGGGGGCGGTTGGGGCGGCGGCGGTGGGGTCGTCCCGACGGTGAAGTCGCCGTACATCGAGCTGTGCAGGTCGCAGAAGTACTGGTAGCTCCCGCTGGCGAGATCGAGCGTCCAGGTCTCGGTGCCCTCGCCGGGCAAGGTCGTTCCCTTATCGACGCCCGGGCCGGTGAGGTGGAAGCTGTGGTTGGTCGCGCTGTCGGTCACCTCGAAGTCGTAGGTCCCCGGCGCCAGATTGGTGACCGGGCTCGAGTCCTGGTGCCTGAGCGTGATGGTGAAGCCGGGACCGACCTGGCCGATCAGACGCTCGTTCGCCGTCTGACCGGGCGTTCCGGCGTACACGGCGGCGGCGACGAGCGTGGCGACGAGCGCACGCATCCCGTCCGGCACTACGTGAACCATGTGCACCCGGTTTTCGAGTCGGAAGGAAGTCGGCGGTCGATCGCGACGGCCGAGGCAGGAACGTCCGATTGCGCGCCTAACCTCGCAGCGTGAAGGTCATCGGCATCGATCCGGGAACGGCTGCATGCGGGTACGCCATCGTCCAAGGAAGAGGAAACCGCCTTACGGCGCTGGACTACGGCTGGTGGAAGACCGGAGCGGCGCAGCGGCCGCAGGTCCGCCTTGGCCGGATCCACGACGGGGTGAGACAGCTCATCGAGGACTACCGTCCCGATGCCGTCGCGCTCGAGGAGTCCTTCGTCGGCGCCGACGCCCGTACCGCACTGTCGGTCGGGCAGGCGCGCGGCGCCATCCTCGTCGCCTGCGAGCTCGCCGGCGTCGAGGCCGTTGAGTACGCGCCCGCCCACGTGAAGCAGGCCGTCTGCGGCTACGGGCGCGCCGAGAAGGCCCAGGTGCAGCGCATGGTGCAGGCGATCCTCGGCCTCAAGGAGCTCCCCGAGCCGCACCATGCCGCGGATGCGCTCGCCGTCGGGATCTGCCACGCGCTCGCCCCGCCGCTCCTCCGCGCGGTCGGATGACGCCGCTTGCGGTGTCATTTTCAGGCCGTGCGGGCTTGCCCGTTCGGCCGTCTGAAACGACCGGTCGACACGCTGGACGTCGACGGGACCGCCGATGATCGCGCGGCTTACCGGACGCCCCGCAGGCTTGCGGGGCGACGCGCTCGTCCTCGACGTCGGCGGCGTGGGCTACCTCGTCACGGCGACGCAGAGCGCCCTGCGCAAGGCGCAAGGCGCGGAGGAGGTCTCGGTCGACGTCTACACGCACGTGCGGGAGGACGCCCTGCAGCTCTACGGCTTCTCGGAGCCCGCCGAGCGCGAGCTGTTCGAGCACCTGCTCTCGGTCTCCGGGGTCGGCCCCAAGGTCGCGCTCGCCATCGTCTCCGGCTCGACGCCGTCGGATCTTCGCCGCGCGATCGCCCTTGAAGACATCACGCGCTTCGTCGCCATCCCGGGCATCGGGAAGAAGACGGCGCAGCGGGTCGTGCTCGAGCTGCGGGAGAAGGTCGGCGCCGAGACGGCGTCCGAGATCGAGGCGCGCCCCGGGGCGACACCGGAGCTGGTGGCGCGCGACGCGCTCGTGGAGCTCGGCTTCTCCGTCGTCGAGGCCGAGCAGGCGCTCGTCGGCGTCGATCCGGACCTGCAGCCCGAGGAGCGGGTTCGCCGCGCGCTGAGGACGGCCGCATGAGCGAGCCGCAGTTCATGGCTCCGGTCCTGCAGGCGGAGGAGGACGACCTCGACCGCTCGCTGCGGCCGCGCAGCCTGGACGACTTCGTCGGGCAGGAGCGGGTCAAGGAGCAGCTCTCGATCGCCCTGCAGGCGGCGAAGAGCAGGGGGGAGGCGCTCGACCACGTGCTGCTCGTCGGCCCGCCCGGACTGGGCAAGACGAGCCTGGCGTACATCGTGCGCGAGGAGCTCGGCGTGGGCATCCGCTCTGTCGCCGGCCCTGCGCTCGAGCGGAAGGGCGACATCGCCGCGATCCTCACCGCGATGGAGGAGCGAGACGTCCTGTTCGTGGACGAGATCCACCGGCTCTCCCGGGCCGTCGAGGAGATCCTCTATCCGGCGCTCGAGGACTTCCGGCTCGACATCGTGCTCGGCCAGGGGCCGGCGGCGCGAACGCTGACGCTCGACCTGCCCCCGTTCACGATGGTCGGCGCGACGACCCGCACCGGCTTGCTGACGACGCCGCTTCGCGACCGATTCGGCATGACGTTCCGCCTGGAGTATTACGAGCCTGCGGAGCTCGGGACGATCGTCCGCCGGTCGGCGCGGATCCTCGGAGTCGAGATCACGCCGGAGGCGGCCGACGAGATCGCCCGGCGCTCACGCGGAACGCCGCGGATCGCCAACCGCATCCTGCGGCGCGTTCGTGACGTGGCCGAGGTGCGCCACGAAGGCATCGTCACGGACGCCATCGCGGCCGAGGCGCTCCACCTGCTCGAAGTCGACGGCGAAGGCCTCGAGCGAACCGACCGCGAGCTGCTTCGAGCGATCGTGGAGCGCTTCGACGGCGGCCCCGTCGGCCTGTCGACCCTGGCTGTGGCCCTGGGCGAGGAGGCGGACACCGTCGAGGACGTCTACGAGCCGTACCTGCTCCAGCTCGGCTTCCTGCAGCGCACACCGCGGGGGCGGATCGTGACCAAGCTCGGCCGCGCCCATCTCGGCGCTCCGGTGCCCCAGGGCGCGGGCTCGCTCTTCTAGCGACGGAACTGCAGCTCGTGCCATGACGGCACGGGCGCGAGCTCGAGCAGGGCCCGGTCGCCGCGCGGGTCGCGGTAGCCGAACTCCGAGGCGTCGTCCTCCCACTCCACCTCGAGCAGGCCCTCCTTGACGCGGTGATCGAGCCAGGCGCCGCGGAAGACGAGCTTGCGCAGCCAGTAGACGAGCGACTCGCCCTCGACGAGCGACAGCCGCTCCCAGTGGCGCACGAGGTAGCGGCCGAGGTCGCTCTGCGGATCGAGGATGCGGCCGTCGGCGGTGAGCTCGACGAGGTCCTCGGTCTCGTCCTCGTCGAGGTCGTTGGACGAAACGAGGCCCAGCTTGACCGCCGAGGCGACGACCCGTTGCTCGAAATCGGCGGTGTTGAAGCCGAAGCGATAGCCGAGAAACTCGACCATGTAGTCCTCGCCTGAGGAGTAGTTCGCCTCGGCCACCGCCGGTCAGGATAGTCGCCGGATCGGGGTGCTCAGCGCCGTCCGACGGCCTCCGTACCGTGGCCTGTCCTCATGGTTGCAGGCACCTGGTCGATCTCGGACTGCGACGCGCCCACCGCGCGCGGTCTCGTGCGCGAGCTCGGGGTCAGCGAGACGACCGCGCGCGTCCTCGTCCGTCGCGGGCTGGATGACCCCCCGGTTGCCCAGGCCTTTCTCGCCGGCGACGACCCGCGGCACGATCCGTTGCTGCTGGGAGACATGCGCGCCGCTTGCGAGGCGATCCGCGCCGCCATCGCCGCCGGCAAGCGGATCTGCGTGCACGGCGACTACGACGTCGACGGCATCTGCGCAACCGCCCTGGCCGTGCTGATCCTGCAGGAGCTCGGCGCGGACGTCGAGTGGCACCTGCCGAGCCGCTTCGAGGAGGGCTACGGCGTCTCCCGCGAGACGCTGACGCGGCTCGCCGCGGAGGAGTGCGGGCTCGTCCTCACCGTCGACTGCGGCATCACGGCGGTCGAGGAGATCGCCGAGGCGAAGGCGGCCGGCCTGGAGGTCGTCGTCACCGACCACCACCGGCCGGGCGAGACCCTGCCGAACTGCCCGATCGTCGCGACGAGGCCCTCGGACTACCCGTTCCCGGAGCTCTGCGGCACCGGCGTCGTCTACAAGCTCGGGCAAGCACTCCTTGGCGTGGACAGCGAGGTCCTGGAGCGTCAGCTCGACCTCGTGGCGCTGGCGACGATCGCCGACGTCGTCCCGCTCGTGGACGAGAACCGTGCGCTCGCGATCGCGGGCCTGCGGGCACTGGCACGCACACAGCGGCCCGGCCTGCGCGCGCTGATGGAGGCCGCCGGGGTCGATCCTGCAGCCGTGGACGAGGGCTCGGTCGGCTTCCGGCTCGGCCCGCGCATCAATGCGGCCGGGCGGCTCTGTCGCCCCGTCGAGGCCCTGGAGCTCCTGCTGACCGAGGATCGCGACGAGGCACGTCGCCTCGCCGAGCGCCTCGAGGTGTTGAACCGCGACCGGCAGGCCGTCGAGCAGCGGATCGTGCGGGAAGCGATCCAGCAGGTCGAGGAGTGGCCGGAGGCTCGCCGCCGCCGCCGCGGCTACGTGATCGCGCACGAGGAGTGGCACGAGGGAGTGATCGGAATTGTCGCCTCGCGCCTCGCCGAGCGGTTCAACCGGCCGGTCGTCCTGCTCGCCGGCGCTGACGGCGAGTGGAAGGGGTCGGGCCGGTCGATCCCGTCCTTCGACCTCCACGCCGGCCTCGCCGCCTGCTCGGAGCTCCTGGAGCGGTGGGGTGGCCACCGAGCCGCTGCCGGCCTCAGTCTTGCCACGGAGCGCCTCGACGCGTTCGTCGAGGCCTTCGCAGCACACGCTGACGGCGCGCTCGAGGACCACGACCTGGAGCCCGTCACGTACGTCGACGCCGTCGTATCGAGGCAGGACCTGACGCTCGACCTCGCGGCCGAGCTGAGGCGGCTCGCGCCGTTCGGCCTCGGCAACCCCGGCGTGACCCTGCTCCTGGCCGGTTGCGAGATCGCCGAAGCCGCGACGGTCGGAGACGGACGGCACCTGCGCTTCCGCGTTCGGGACCGCGGCCGCGACGCAGGCAGCGCGATCGCGTTCGGCATGGGCGCGCAGCTCGACAGCTTGCGGCGAATGGGCGCGTACGACGTGGCGTTCCGGCTCGAGGAGAACCGCTGGAACGGCACCGTGGCGCCGCAGCTGGTCGTCCGCCGCGTGTTCGACGGTCGCGAGACTTACGCGGACGCGCGCGCCCGGCTCGCCGAGGAGTGGCGCAAGCCGCCCGAGGCCCGCAGCGACGAGGCGCGAGCGATCTTCGCCGAGCTGGGGCTGGGCGACGAGGGGGCCGAGTGGCGGAGCCTGCTCGAGTCGGCGACGTTCCGAGCACTGCTCGAGGGTGAGCTCGAGCAGGTGCTGCCGAGAGCCGCGTAGGAGACGCTATTAGGCGCTGAGTTTGAGCACCGAGGCGCGGGTCCCCCGTCGGCGAAAGCGGCGATCGTGGGAGGCTCGGTCGAGCTCGACCATCAGGCGTGCCAGGTCGTTCAGCCGGCGCGCTGTTGTGCGACGACGAAGGCGCATCGGGTCACGGTTTTCGCCGCTTGAAGCGAGCCTCCTTCCGGCAAGGAGCGGGGCTCGGTGAGGCGAAAAGCCGGGAGTACACTTTGCCTATGGCGGTCATCGAGGCTTCAGAAAAGCACCAGAACCTCGTCGACGAGCTGATCGCCGAGGTCGAGGGGTATCTGCCCGAGCTCGACCGCGACTTGATCACGCACGCCTTCCGCTTTGCCGAGCGCGCCCATCAGGGCCAGCAGCGCCGGTCGGGCGAGGACTTCATCCACCA
Source organism: uncultured Actinomycetes bacterium (assembly GCA_963738205.1). Taxonomy (GTDB): domain Bacteria; phylum Actinomycetota; class Thermoleophilia; order Gaiellales; family Gaiellaceae; genus DATFQE01. Next base: position 674,178 of record CAVTVQ010000006.1, on the reverse strand, counting down.
CCCGTTCGGCGTCGCGAAGATCGCGGCCGAGCTGCGTCTGGACGAGCAGACGATCGCAGCGGCGCTCCTGCACGACGTCGTCGAGGACACCGAGGTCGAGCTCGAGGAGCTGCGCGGCGAGTTCGGCGACGAGATCGCCCAGCTGGTCGACGGCGTCACCAAGCTGACCCGCGTCCACTTCCAGAGCCGCGAGCACGCGCAGGCCGAGAACTACCGCAAGATGGTCGTCGCGATGGCGCAGGACGTCCGCGTCATCCTGATCAAGCTGGCCGACCGTCTTCACAACCTCCGCACGATCGAGTACCTGGGCCGGCAGAAGCAGGTGCAGAAGGCACGCGAGGCCCTCGAGGTCTACGCGCCGCTCGCGCACCGGCTGGGCATCCACACGCTCAAGTGGGAGCTCGAGGACCTCGCGTTCCAGACCCTGCACCCGCGCAAGTACGACGAGATCAAGGCGATGGTCGCCGAGCGGCGCGCCGACCGTGAGGAGCACGTGTCGCAGGCGAGCGACATCCTGCGGCGCGAGCTGGAGAAGGTGGCGATCCCAGCGGAGATCTCCGGGCGCGCGAAGCACTTCTACTCGATCTACGACAAGATGGCCAAGAAGGGCCGCGAGTTCAACGAGATCTACGACCTCACGGCGATGCGCGTGATCGTGGAGCGCTCCGGCGACGAGGGCACACGCGACTGCTACGGAGCCCTCGGCCTCATCCACTCGCTCTGGAAGCCGATGCCCGGCCGCTTCAAGGACTACGTGGCGATGCCGAAGTTCAACCGCTATCGGGCGCTGCACACGACGGTGATCGGGCCCCAGGGGCGGCCGCTTGAGATCCAGGTGCGCACACGCGAGATGCACGAGACGGCCGAGCTCGGGATCGCGGCGCACTGGTACTCGTACAAGGGCGGGGCGCGCCAGAAGAAGGGGAAGGACAAGGGCCCCGACCCCGAGTGGCTCGAGTGGGTGCGATCGGTCATGGACTGGCAGCAGGACGAGGCCGACCCGCGCGAGTTCATCAAGACCTTCCGCACCGACCTCTTCGACGACGAGGTGTACGTCTTCACGCCGAAGGGCGAGGTGAAGACGCTGCCGGCCGGCTCGACGCCGATCGACTTCGCATACGCCGTCCACACCGACGTCGGTCACCGCACGGTCGGCGCCAAGGTCAACGGGCGGATCGTCCCGCTGCACTACCGCCTGCACAGCGGCGACTTCGTCGAGATCCTGACCTCGAAGAAGGGCCGCGGGCCCTCGCGCGACTGGATGGCGCTCGCCGCCTCGTCGCGGGCCCGCAACAAGATCCGCCAGTGGTTCTCGCGCGAGACGCGCGAGGATGCAGAGCAGAAGGGCCGCGAGTCGCTCGAGCAGGCGTTGAAGGCGCAGAACCTGCCGTACCGCAAGCTCGCGGGCTCCGCGGTCCTCGCCCAGGTGATCCGCGAGACCGGGTTCAAGAAGGCGGAGGATTTCTACGTCGCCGTCGGCTCGGGGAAGCTGTCGACGGGCCAGATCGTCAACAAGGTGCTCCAGCGCATGAAGACCAGCGAGGTGGTCGAGGAAGAGGCGGTCTCGCTCAAGACGCCCAAGGCGCGACATGCGGTCCCGAGCGGCAAGGTCGGCATCAACGTCCCCGGCGTCGAGGACGTGCTGATCCGGCTCGCCAAGTGCTGCACGCCGGTTCCGAGCGACGAGGTCGTCGGCTACATCTCGATGGGCAAGGGCATCACCGTGCACCGGCGGGACTGCCCGAACGTGCGTGCATTGATGCGGAACCCCGAGCGCTTCACGCCGGTCGAGTGGGACGGAGGTGCCTCACAGAGCTTCCGCGTGCACATCGCGGTGCACGCCTGGGACCGCCCGCGTCTGCTCGAGGACGTGGCGCGCACCTTCGCGGAGCACGGCGCGAACATCGTCTCGTACGGCGGCAGCGTCGAGGATCAGCTCGCCAAGAACTGGTACGTCGCCGAGCTGGGCGACGTGAAGTCGCTCCGAGCCCTGCTCAGCTCCCTGAGAAGCGTCGAAGCCGTCTTCGACTCGTACCGCGTAACGCCCTCGTAAGAAACCGCGAAGCGGTAAAGAGGGGGCAGCTTGCTGTCCCCGGATGACGTTCAGAAGAACCTGTAAAGAAGGGGGTTCGTGGGGGAAACATGGTTTCCCCTGCGTTGAGGCGCGGCGGCCCATCCAGGTCCTCGTTCCGGATGGGCGCCGCAGCCTTGCTGCCCCTCCCCCTACAGTCGTTGTAGCTGCGGCGGCCCACTTTCAACATCCCCCGTCTGAGGGATCGTTGGCTCCGTCGGACGTCGAACGGGCGCATGTTCGTGGTCGACGGGCAGTGAGCGGATCGTGGGGCGGGCGCTTGTCAGCGGCAGCTCTCGACTCGCCGCGGACATCCCTCGTTCGAGGTACCCCGCTCGTTCGAGGGATGATCCCTCGTTCGAGGGATTCCTCAGCTGACGTCCGACCAGGGCACGCCTTGCGTGTCCCAGCCGACGAGGCAGTAGGGGGAGACCAGCATGGCGACACGCTCCAGGAACGGCCCGTCGTCGGCGTTCTGACTGCGCCGAACGAGCAGCTCGGCGACCGGCGCTCCCTCGAACATGACGAGCGCGCGCACCTCCTCGCCTTCGCCGTCGCCGGCCTCGGGCCCGAGCTGCAGCTGTCCTTCCTCCATGAACGCGAGCCCGACCCAGGTGAAGTGGGGGACGCGCTCGTGGAGTGACCCGACGACGGCGCGGAGGACGTCGTCGGCGTCGCCGCCGCGGTTGAGGATCCGTTCGACGGCCGCGAGCGCGCCGCGGTACGTGTCGGCGCTCAAACTTTGGCGCCGACCTGGAGGTCGGCGCCCTCGAAGGCGCGTACGGCCTCGACGTACGACTCCGGGATCGGGCACGCCTTCCGCTCCTCGAGATCGACCAGCACGAGCGTCTGTTGTGCGGTGACCATCAGGATGTCGTCGTCCACGCGATACGCGGCGTTCTCGATCGTGACGCTCGTCCGGCCGATCCGCGCCGGCCGGATGAAGACCTCGATCAGGTCGTCGAAGCGGGCCGGCGCGAGGTACTCGACCGAGGAGGCGCGCATGACGAACTCGCGTTCCCCTTCGACGCGCATGAGCCCCAGGTGCCTGTGGTACTCGACGCGGGCGAGGTCGAAGTAGGGCAGATACCGGCCGTAGTAGACGATCCCCTGTGCGTCCGTGTCCGAGAAGCCGACGCGCGTGTAGGCCGCGTACTTGAACGGCGCCTTGCGGTCGGTGACGTGCCCGAGCTCGAGCATCAGGCGGCGATGCTACTGGCGAGCAGACGCAAGCCCGAAGAGGACATGCCCTCGGCGGCCATCTCAGCCCCCACCCGGGTGGGGAACGGCGCCACCCTCTACCCGCGCTCGACGCTAGCGACGCTTTGCGCGCGCCGGGTAACGCGATGGTGACGAAAGCGCGCCGATAGAACCACAGCGCGCTCGCCCAACGACGACGCCCTACGAGCGAATGACCTCGAGCACCTCGTCGCGCTTTTGCTCCATCAGCTCGGGTGAGCGCGCCTCGAGGTTCAGGCGGAGCAGCGGCTCGGTGTTCGACGGCCGCACGTTCATGTGCCAGTCCTGCGCGTCGACGGAAATGCCGTCGAGGTGGCTGACCTCGCCCTCCGGGCCGAAACGCTCCTTCAGCTCCTGCAGCTTGACGGCCACGTCGGGAACGGGTGTGTTCAGCTCGCCGGTGATGAAGTAGCGCTCACGCAGCGGCCGAAGCAGCTCGGAGAGCTTCTGCCCGCGCTTCGACAGGAGCTCGAGCATCAGCAGGAAGGGAACGGCCCCGGAGTCGGCCTGCGAGAAGTCGCGGAAGTAGTAGTGGCCGGAGACCTCGCCGCCGAAGACTGCGTGCTCCTCGCGCATGCGCTGCTTGATGAAGGCGTGGCCGACCCGGTTGATCAGCGGGATGCCGCCGGCGCGCTCGACCGTCTCGGGCACGGCCCAGCTGGCCCGGAGGTCGTAGATCACCTTGCCGCCCGGCTCCTTCTGCAGGATCGACTCGGCGAGCAGCGTCGTGACGAAGTCACCCGGCACGAACTCGCCCGTGTCGTCGACGAAGAGACAGCGATCGGCGTCGCCGTCGAACGCGACACCGAGGTCGGCGGCCTCCTCGCGCGTCTTCGCGACGATGAACTCCCGGTTCTCCGGCAGGAGCGGGTTCGGCTCGTGGTTGGGGAAGCTGCCGTCGGGCTCGAAGAAGTACGGCACGGCGGCGATCGGCAGCCGCTCGAGGATCGGCGGCAGCATCACGCCGCCCATGCCGTTTGCGGCGTCGATGACGACTCGGAGCGGCTTGATCGCGTCCACGTCGACGAAGGACAAGACGCGGTCGACGTACGCGGGCCAGATGTCGTACTCGGACACCGTGCCGCGCTTCTGGCTCTCGCCGAACCCCGCCTGGGCTCGATCGCGGATCTTCAGCAGACCCGAGTCGCCGCCCACCGGCAGCGCGCCGCGGCGAACGATCTTCATGCCCGTGTACTCCTTGGGATTGTGCGAGGCGGTCACCTCGATCCCGCCGTCGAGGCCGAGCTCTCCGACCGCGAAATACATCATCTCGGTGCCGACCATCCCGAGGTCGAGCACGTCCGCGCCCCCGTCCACAGCCCCACGAATCGCCGCCGCAGCCATGGCCGGAGAGGACAGGCGCATGTCCCGCCCCACGGCGATCTTCCGCGGCTCGAACTCCTCCACGTACGCGCGGCCGATCGCGTACGCGCCTTCCTCGTCCAGTTCGGTGGGATACATCCCGCGGACGTCGTAGGCCTTGAAGACCTTCGGATCGAGCATCGACCGGATGCTACGCGGAACCCGACGGCGACGGCAGGTGTAGGACCGGGTATGAAAGCGGGCGTCCTCATGGCAGTCGCGGCGCTGCTCGCGCTCGGAATTGCGAGCCCGACCGACACCGGCTCGCGCCGCGCAGCGAAGGCGCCCTCGACCGTCGTGGCGATGCATCCGGCGGGACGTAGCTCCGTGGTCCTGGTCCGGCTCGACCGCAGGACGTTCGCGCCGGTCGGCAAGCGCCGGGTCGCGCTGGGGCAGAACCCGGGCGCCTGGTCATTCTCCCCGGACGGAAAGCGGCTCGCAGTGGGGGCCGAGCAGGCTCTCGGCCTGCGGATCGTCGACCTCACGCGCATGCGCGGGGTCACTGATATCAAGACGAGGAGCGGCCTGATCCTCGGCGCGGCCTGGCTCAGCCCGCGGCGCATCGTCGGGGTCGAGGAGACCGGCCTCTTCGTCGTCGATCCGGTGGAGCGTCGCCTGCTGCGCTCGGAGCCGCTCGACGGCTATCCGCTCGGCGTCTCCCGTGCAGGGGACGCGTTGGTCCTGTTGCTGTCGCCCGGAGACGAAGTCGGGCTTGCCAGGCTGGCTGTCGTCGACTCCGAGGGCGTCGCGCGCTCCGTTGTGCTCGACCGCATCCTGGCGGGGTCGCGCTTCGACGAGGGCGAGCTGACGGGCGAGAGTTGGCGGCCCGGCCTGGCCGTTGACGCTGCCGGCGGGCGGGCGTTCGTCGTGGGCGGGGGCGCTCCGGTCGCCGAGATCGAGCTCGCCTCACTGGCCGTCCGCTACCACGACCTATCCAGGGCGTCCTCGCTGCTCGGGCGCCTGCGCAACTGGCTCGAGCCCGCTGCGCACGCCAAGGGGCCCGTCGCCGGGAGCTGGCGCACGGCTCGCTGGCTCGGCGGCGACCGACTCGTCTTCTCGGGTGAGGACAGTCGCGCGCTCGGGGGCGGCAAGGTGGAGACCACCGCAGCGGGGCTGACGCTCGTCGACACCACGTCCTGGTCGGCTCGAACGCTGGAGCCGCGCGCGAACGGCCTCGGCTTCGCCGCCGGCACGATCCTTGCGACGAGGCAGGGATTCGAGGTCGGTCGCGGGATCGGGCTGGTCGGGTTCGATCGAGGCGGTGCGCGCCGCTTCCATCTCCTGGGCGACCTCCGTCTTTCCATCCTCCAAGCGCTCGACGACCGCGTCTTCCTGGACGACGAGAGTCGGACGCGCGCAGCAGACGTGCGCCGTGGCCGAATGGTGCCGGCGCCGAGGAACTTGCCTCAGCTGCTCGTCGGCACTATGCAGCGGTACTAGCGCCGGCGCGACGAACCGCGCACCATGTCGGTGTGCGCCTACTTGCAGTCGCCCTGCTCGCCGCGGTCGTCATCGTGCCCGCAGCCCTCGCCCATCCGCGCGCGAAGGGGTACGCGCGCGGCTTTCAGTCGAAGGTCGTAGCTGTCCGTCCCGAAGTCGCGGGGCTGTCGATCCGGGTGGTCGGCGGCGACGACCGGCTGCGCGTGGAGAACAGGAGCGGCACCGAGCTGATCGTGCTCGGCTACGACGGCGAGCCCTACCTGCGCATCGGGCCCGACGGCGTGTTTCGCAACGTCCGCTCGCCGGCCGTCTACCTGAACGAGGATCGGTTTGCGCGCGTGTCGGTGCCGCTGAGCGCCGATCCGGGCGCCAGGCCGGCCTGGAAGCAGGTCAGCCCGCGCGCGGTCTGGCAGTGGCACGACCACCGGATTCAGTGGATGGCCCTCGGCCCGCCGCCGGCCGTGCGCCAGGCCCCGAAGTCGAGCCACAGGATCTTTGCGTGGCGCGTGCCGGCGCGGCTCGGCGACCGGCCGCTCGCGGTTACGGGAAGGCTCGACTACGTGCCGCCGCCCGGCGGCGGCACCTCCTCGAGCCTGGTCGCGCTGGTCGTCATCACGGGCATCGGCGTCCTGCTCGCCCTCGGGTTGCTGTTCCTCCGTCTCCGCCGCGGCGAGGAGGCCGCGACGCAGCCCGGATGATTCGTCTCGGAGCCGCCCTGCTGGCGGCGGTGACCCTCGCGACGGCCGGCTGGCACCGCGCGGCGCCGCTTCCTTTGGCGCGCTCGGAGGTGGCCGCGGCGCGCTACGGCAACGGCATCGTGATCGTCGGCGGCTACATCGCGGGCGGCACCGGCAACACCGCCCGTGCCGACCTCTTCTTCCCCGGTCAGAACCGCTGGCGCCGACTCCCGGACTTCCCGCTTCCGATCGACCACGCTGCAGGCGTGGGCGCCCGCGGCCGCGCCTACGTCCTCGGCGGCTTCGACAAGAACGGCGCCCAGACCCGCGCCGCTCATGTGCTCGACAACGGCCGCTGGAAGGAGTTGCCGAAGCTGCCGGTCCCGCGCGCTGCGAGCGGCGCCGCGATCGTCGGCAACAAGCTCTACCTCGTCGGCGGCTTCGGTGGGGAGAAGCTCGCGAAAGACATGCTGGTCTTCGACCTCGCCAGCAGACGCTGGTCGGCGGAGCCGGGCCCCACGCCACGCGACCACCTCGGCGTCACCGCGGTGAACGGCCGCATCTATGCGGTCGGCGGGGAGAAGTACGAGCCCGGCCGCGAGGTCGACCTCGTCGAGTCGTGGGCGCCGGGCGAGCGTTCGTGGAAGCGCCTGCCGCCGATCTCGGGTCGCCGCAGCGGCGTGGTCGTCACGCCCGTGGGCGGCGCACTGGTCGCGGCCGGCGGAACCAACCTGCGCCGTCCCTTCGCCACGGTGCAGCGGTTGCAGCCGGGTTCGAAGTCGTGGAGCTCGCTGCCACGGCTCCGCACGGCCCGTCACAGCTTCGGTCTGGTGCTCGTGGGCAAACGTCTGTACGCGATTGGCGGCGGGCAGTACTCGCTGTCGGTTTCGTCCGCGAACGAGTACCTGACCGTGCGCTGAGACGGGACCGGGCGGCCGGAAGTTTCAGGCCGTCCGCAGCGTTTCTACACTTGAGGGATGGAACGCAAGCTCGCCACCGTCGTTTTCGTGGACCTGGTCGACTCGACCGGGCTGGTTGCGAGCGCCGATCCCGAGGTCGTACGCCGCCGCGTGACCCGCTTCTTCGACGACGTGTCCCACTGCATCGAGACGCACGGCGGCAAGGTCGAGAAGTTCGCAGGCGACGCGGTCATGGCCGCCTTCGGCATTCCGCAGGCGCACGAGGACCACGCAGAGCGCGCGATCCGCGCCTCGCTGGCGCTGCTCGAATCCGTCCACGAGCTCGAGCTCGAAGCGCGCGTAGGGGTGGAGTCCGGAGAAGTCGTCGCCGACCGCACCGACTCGACCTTCGCCACCGGCGAGGCCGTCAACGTCGCGGCGCGGCTCCAGCAGCAGGCCGAGGCCGGCCAGATCCTGCTCGGGCCGGGCACGCATCGGCTCACGCTCGGCCGGATCGAGGCCGACGACCTTGGGCCGATCAAGCTCCGCGGCCTCGAGCGCCCCGTCTGGACGTGGGCCGTCCGTGGGATCAACGAGCGCAAGACGCGCACGGCCGTGGAGGCGCCTTTCGTCGGTCGCGAGGCCGAGCAGGAGCTGCTCGAGAACACCTACGCCCGAGCGATCCGCGACCGCCGCGCGCATCTCTTCACGATCTACGGCGAGCCGGGGGTGGGGAAGACGCGGCTCGGCCAGGAGTTCCTGTCCTCGCTCGAGGGCGCGACCGTCCTCTCCGGCCGGGCGCTGCCCTACGGCGAGAGCATCACCTACTGGCCGCTGGCCGAGATGGTGAAGGCGAGCGCCGACATCGCCGACGACGACCCGATCGACGTCGCGATCGAGAAGCTGCGCGCCTGCTGCCCGGCCGAGGCCGTCGCCGACCTGCTCGGGCTCGCGACCGGCGTGCTCGAGGCCGTCCACGGTGAGCGAAGCCAGCAGGAGATCGCGTGGGCTGCGCGCGAGTGGGCCGCCGTGATGGCAGGCGTCCAGCCGCTCGTGCTCGTGTTCGAGGACATCCACTGGGCCGAAGAGCCGTTGCTCGAGCTCATCGAGCACCTCGCGTCCTGGGTCCGCGAGGCGCCGCTGCTGATTCTCTGCCTTGCGCGCGCCGAGCTACTCGACGTGCGCCCCGACTGGGGCGGCGGCCGAGTCAGGGCGACGGCGATCGAGCTGGAACGGCTCGGACCGGCCGAGAGCGAAGAGCTCGTCGACGCTCTCCTCGATGGAACCGGTGCGCCGCTCCGAGAGGGCGACCGCCGGATCCTGCTCGACAAGACCGAGGGCAATCCGCTCTTCCTGGAAGAGACCGTTCGGATGCTTGCCGAAGACGGCGGCGAAGGCGTCGCCGAACAGATCCCCGACACTGTGCAGGCGCTGATCGCGGCCCGCGTCGACCGGCTGTCGCCGCAGTCGCGCACCGTGCTCCAGCGCGCGTCAGTCATCGGGCGCGCGTTCTGGGCGGGCGCGATCGCGCACCTCTCGCCCGACATCGACGACACAGAGTGCGTGCTGGAAGATCTTCTGCTCCGAGACTTCATCGTTCCGGGGCGCTCAACGCTGAGCGGCGAGACCGCGTACCGCTTCAAGCACGTGCTCATCCGCGAGGTGGCGTACGGAGGCCTCGCGAAGGCCTCCCGTGCGGAGCACCATCTTCGCTTTGCCGATTGGCTGAGCGAGAAGGCCGGCGAAGAGCTGCTCGAGATCCGCGCGTATCACCTCGATCACGCGAGCGCGCTGCTCGCGGAGCTCGACGGCGCTCCTCCGCCTGACCTGGCGGCCCGCGCGGCCGAGGTGCTGGAGGAGGCCGGCCGGCGGGCGCTGGCCCGTGAGGCCTATCGCCCCGCTCGTCATCTGCTCCTGCGCTCGGTCGAGCTCGGCCCGACGCTCGAACGGCGCTGGCTGGCGGCGCGAGCGGCGACCCGCTTGGGCGACTGGGCCGCCGTTCGGCCCGAGATGGAGGCCGTGCGCGAGGAGGCGGCCGAAGCCGGCGAGCGCAAGATCCAGGGTCGCGCGCTTACCGCGCTCGCCGAGGTCGCGCTCTACAGCAGCGCGAATGTCGCGCTGGCCAGCGAGCTGATGGATGAGGCGCTGGACGTCCTGGGCGACGTCAATCACGCGGACACTCGCTTCGAGGGCTACATGGCGCGCGCGCTCATCTCACACTGGCTCGGTCAGCTCGACGACGCAGAGCACTGGGCGAACGAGGCGCTGAAGGTCGCTCAGGCAGACGAACGGAAGGATCTGGAGACGGCCGCCGTCCAGTCGCTCGCCGAAGGCCACCTCTACCGACTCGAGGTGGAGAAGGCCGAGCCGCTCGTCGCCCGCGCCGTCGAGCTCGCCGAGGAGAGCGGGAGCGTCTACGCCCGGGCGCACGCCTACCAGACGCTCGGGCTCCTGCATGCCGTAAGAGACGAGACGGACGAGGCCGAAGCCGCCTACAACGAAACGCTCGAGCTCAACCGCGAGATGGGTCATTCGACCGGGATCGCCTGGGCCTTCAACAAGCTCGGGCGCATCGCGCAGATCCGCGGTGAGCTGCCGGAGGCCGAGCGCCTGCTTCGCGACTCGATGCGCATCCTCAAGAAGCTGAACGAGCGCGGGCACCTCTGCGAGAGCCAGCGCATGCTCGCGCAAGTCCTAGTCGCCCGCGGCAAGATCGAAGAAGCCGAGCGCGTCGCGCTCGAAGCGCGCGAGACGGTCGGCCCAGACGATGCCGTGTCGCAGCTGACGACGTCTCTGGCGCTCGGCATCGTCCGCGCTGCCCAGGGCCGCGACGAGCAGGCCGAGCTGCTGCTGCGCGGCGCCGCAGAAGGGCTCGCAATGACACAGTTCCGAGCGGCGGAGCCCGAGGCAATCCGCAGCCTGATCGAGTTCCTGGAGGACCGCGGTCGCGCGGACGAGGCGGTGCCCTTCGTCGCCCGACTGGCTCAGCTGGACGTGGCCGCCCCGGCCGAGAGCGCCGCCCGAATCGCCTGATTCGACTGCTCGTCGGGCGACTCGGTGATCACCGTCGCCCGCCGCTCGAAGCGCGACAGGGCCTCGCCCAGAGGCTCCGCGCGCAGCGTGCCCTCGCCGTAGGGCAGGTGCTTCGTCTCGTTGCGGTTCGCGAACTGGATGTCGCTGAAGTGGATGTGGAACGGCGCGCCGGGCTCGAGCACCTCGTCCGCTCCGGCCAGCGCCTCCGCGAAGGGCTTGACGTCCGTGAAGCCGCCGTCCGTGACCGCGTGCATGTGGGCGAAATCGAGCACCGGCCGCACCCAACCGAGGCGACGCGAGATCTCCAGGACGTCGTCGACCGTTCCGAGCTCGCGGACGCGGCCCATCACCTCGACGCCGAAGGGCACCGCGCGATCCTTGCCCTCGAGCCGCTCGCGCAGCTCGGTCAGCTGCTCCACCACGGAGTCGATCGCGTCGGCGCGCTGGCGGCCGAGCAGGAAGCCCGGGTGGAAGACGACGACCTCGGCGCCGGCGGCGACAGCCACGCCGGCCGAATGGTCGAGCATCCCGACCGCCATGCGCTGCTTCTTGTCCCGCTCGACGTGGCCCATGAAGCCGGCGATCGGCGCGTGGACGGAGAGCGCGATGTCGGCCTCGCGTGCGAGCTCGCCGAAGCGCTCTGCCCACGGGTAGTCCATCCAGAACTTGCCCTCGAAGTCGATCTCGCACGCGCTGTAGCCGCGTTCCTGCAGCACGTCGATGGCCGCCTCCGGGCTCTCACGGGACGGGACGCGCGCAGGGCCGTACCGGCGCTTCACGCCCCCAAGCTAGCTCAGGCGAGGGCCGTCAGGCTTCGGAGCATTCTTCACGGCGAGGGGGGATGCGGTACCCGTGTTCCTCGCAGAGGCTGCCCGGCTGCTCCTCGGTGAGCGCGTCGCAGTAGCCCTTGCCGTAGGCGGCGCGGATGAACGCCGCGACCACCTCGAGGTTCCAGTCGTCGACGTCGTCGGCCTCACGCCAGAGGTCGGCGAGGCGGAGGTCGATGTCCAGCTCGAGCAGGTCGATGCGGGAAGGGCGCTTAGGCATGCCGGAAGCGTAGGAACGGGATCGGACGACACCAGCGTAGACCGCGGGTGAGGGGTCAACGAGGCCAGCGCCGTCTCGGCGAAACACTGCGCCGCTGGGAGACACGGTGGATGACGGGAAGCTCTTCGAGGCTCTGTCCGGCTCCGTTCGCGACGCAAGTGAGCGGTGAGTCGGCGCGGTACACAGGTAGCTGCGTCTCCAGGCGCATGAGCTCGTCGAGGCCGCGCAGGAGGCAGCCGCCACCCACGAGGACGATGCCGCGGGTCGCGATGTCGGCCGCAAGCTCGGGAGGAGTCGCCTCCAGCGTCTCCTTCACCGCCCCGATGATCTGCAGCACGGGCCGCCGGAGCGCCTCGCGAGCCTCGTCGGCGGTCAGGGAGCTCCGTCTCAACCCTCCGGTGAGAAGGTCTCGGCCGCTGACCTCCGTTGCGTCGATGTCGTGGATGTCGAGGGCGGAGCCCACGTCGATCTTTGCCGCCTCGGCGCTCTCCTGGCCGATCAGGAGCTTGTGGTGGTCCCGCACGTAACGCACGATCGCCTCGTCCATCTCGTAGCCGCCGACGCGCAGGGAGCGCGCGACGACGATGCCCCCGAGCGAGATGACCGCGACCTCGGTCGTTCCTCCCCCGATGTCGACGACCATGTTTCCGCTCGGCTCGGCGATGGGCAGCCCGGCCCCGATCGCGCCGGCCATCGGCTCCTCGATCAGGGCGGCGTCGCGCGCTCCGGCCGTGATCGTCGCTTCCTTGACCGCCCGTTCCTCGACATCCGTGATGCCGCTCGGAACGCAGAGCACGACCCGCCCGTGCCTCCTCCGATTTCCACTCGCCTTGGCCAGGAAGCGACGGAGCATCCGCTCCGTGACGTCGAAGTCGGCGATGACGCCGTGACGCAGCGGGCGCGTCGCACGGATGCGCGCAGGGGTCCGCCCGATCATCCTTTTCGCCTCGTCGCCGACCGCCTGAACGTTCCCCGTCGTCTCGTCGATCGCAATGACCGAAGGTTCGAAAAGGACGATGCCCTCATGGCGGTTGTAGACGAGCGTGTTCGCCGTCCCGAGGTCGACGGCCATGTCGCGACCGCGGCCACCGAGATGATGGATTGGGCGCACGGAGCGTCATTCCAGCACGAACGCGCATGCGTCAGGCGGGGCCGTACGCTCTGCGGGTGCGATTTTCGGACGAATCTCTCGCGCGCCGGCTCGAGGCGGTGGGCAACCGTTTCATGCTCGAATGGCTGTCGGGAACCGGTGCGGAGCTGGAGCGGTTCGGCACGTCGGTCGCGTCGGTCGACCCGGCGCGGCCGGAGCTCGACTTCGTGAATCGCGTCTACGAGCTGTGGCCCGAAGACAAAGGCCAAGTCGGCGAAATCGCACGCTTCTACCGTGACCGCGGCGTCCGAGGCTGGTTCGAGGTCGCGCCGTCGGGTCGCTTCGAGCAGCTCGCGTCAGCTTTGACGGACGCAGGCGCGGCTCAGATCGACTTCCACGGCGTGCTGCACGGGCCGCCGCGCGCGGGCGAGCGGGGCGAGGTTGACGTGCAGCGCGCCGACGACCCACAGCTCTTCGCGGAGCTGCTGCTGACCGGCCACGGGGTTCCGGCGAGCGCCCGAACGCGCGATGCCGCCTCGGTTGCGCGGTGGGCGAACATCGACGGCTGGCGGCTGTACGTCGCCCGCGTGGACGGCCGGCCGGCCGGAGCGGGGCTGCTCGCGGAGGACGACGACGTGGGCTACCTCGCAAACGCTTCGACACTGCCCGACTACCGCAACCGCGGCGTCCAGACCGCCCTGATCGCCGCCCGGATGGCCGACGCGCTCGCGTCGGGCTGCGAGCTCGTGGCGTCGCAGGCTCAGTTCGGCTCGGCAAGCCAGCGCAACCTGGAACGAGCGGGCCTGAGGGTCGCGTACACCAAGGCGGTGTGGAGGCTCGGCGAGCGGGGCTAGACTGAAACCGTGGCCCGCAGAGGAAGCCCTGCGCGTCTCGTCGTCGCGCTCTCGATCGCGGCCCTGCTCGCCGTGTTCCTCGTCTACGTCTCGATCGCAGGCGGCGGCACGCCGTCGCTGGCGCCGTCCGAGCTGAAAGGACGCTCGGGCGAAGTCACGCTCGCCGGCCGCGTGCTCGCGCCGGTGCGCGGGAAGGCGCACGAAGGCGGGCTCCGCTTCCGCCTTCGTGACGTCAAAGGCACGGCGACCGTGCCCGTCGTCTACAAGGACTCCGTTCCCGACATGTTCCGCGCGGGGCGGGACGTCTCGCTCAAGGGCGAGCTCAGGAACGGTGTGTTCGTCGGGAAGCCGGGCACGATGATCACCAAGTGCCCTTCGAAGTACACCCCCAAGAAAGAGGCCTAGCCGAGGGTGGCTGAGCTCGGGCGCATCGCGCTCGTGGTCTGTCTGGGGCTGTCCGCCTACGCCGTCGTCGCCGGCGCCTACGCGGCCGCCACCGGCAAGCGCCGCCTGGCTCTGTCGGCGCGCAATGCGATCGTGGCCTGTCTCGGCGCCGCTCTCGTGGCCGCGGCGGTGCTGCTCGCCGCGCTCGTCCGCAGCGACTTCTCGCTCGTCTACGTCGCCGACCACACGAGCCTCGAGCTGCCGACCCCGTACAAGATCTCCGCGTTCTGGGGCGGCCAGGAGGGCTCGCTGCTGCTGTGGCTGCTGATCCTGACTGCCTACTCGACGGCGGCCGTGCTTCTGGCCCGGCGCGCCGGGACGCTCGTGGCGTGGGTGGTGCCGGTGCTCGGCGTCGTGATCAGCTTCTTCTCACTGCTGCTCGTCGCCGTGGCGAGCCCGTTCGCCACGCAGGCTGCTCCGCCCGACGGGATCGGGCTCAACCCGAGCCTGCAGAACCCGTACATGGTCTCGCACCCGCCGGCGCTCTACCTCGGCTACGTCGGCCTCGCGATCCCGTTCGCGTTCGGGATGGCCGCCCTGCTGTCGCGGCGGACGGACGAGCTCTGGATCGTGCTGACGCGCAGGTGGACGCTCGCCGCCTGGACGTTCCTCGGCATCGGCCAGCTCCTGGGCGCCCACTGGGCGTACGTCGAGGTCGGCTGGGGCGGTTACTTCGCGTGGGACCCCGTCGAGAATGCGGCGTTGATGCCCTGGCTGGCGGCGACGGCGTTCTTGCACTCGGTGATGATCCAGGAGAAGCGCGGGATGCTGAAGGTGTGGAACATGCTCCTCGTCATCGGAGCGTTCTGCCTCTCGCTCTTCGGCACGTTCCTGACGCGGTCCGGGATCCTCAACTCGATCCACTCGTTCACCGAGGGGCCGCTCGGCGCCTGGTTCCTCGGCTTCATCTGCCTCGTCACGATCGGCGCCACGGCGCTCGTGCTGGCGCGGCTGCCGCTCCTGCGGGCGAAGACGAAGCTGGAGTCGCCGATCTCTCGCGAGGCGACCTTCCTCTACAACAACCTGTTGCTCGTCGCCTTCTGCCTGACGATCCTGTGGGGCGTCGTCTACCCGATCCTCTCCGAAGCCGTGCGCGGCGAGGCGCTGACGGTCGGGCCGCCGTACTACAACTTCTTCCTCAAGGCCTTCGGGCTGCCACTGCTGCTGCTGATGGGGATTGGGCCGCTCGTCGCCTGGCGGCGCGCCTCCCTGCGCTCGCTCGGCCGCAGCTTCGCCTGGCCGGCGGGTGTGGCTCTCTTGACCGGCGGCGTGCTGCTCTTCCTCGGTGCGGGCTCGTCGATCCCGGGCCTCGTCGCATATTCGTTCTCCGCCTTCGTGCTCGCGTCGATCGCATTCGAGTTCGCGCGCGGGACGCGGGCACGGCGTTCCCTCTCCGGCGAGACCTGGGCGGGAGCGTTCGGCTCGCTCGTCGCCCGCAACCGCCGGCGCTACGGCGGCTACGTCGTCCACGCGGCGATCGTGATGCTGGCGATCGGCGTCGCAGGCTCGAGCGCGTACGACACGATCCGCGAGCGGCAGCTCAGACCGGGCCAGACGATGAACGTCGGTTCCTACACGCTCGCGTACGACCGGCTCGCCACCCGCGAAGGCACGAACGCCCTCGAGAGGCGCGCCGTCGTCAGGGTCGAGCGCGACGGCCGCTCGCTCGGAACGCTCGAGGCTGGCAAGAACTCCTACCGCGCCGAGGGCCAGGTCTCCAACGAGGTCGGGATCCGGAGCGACTGGCGGACCGGGGAGGACCTGTTCGTGATCGCCAACGAGATCGGCGCCGACGACGCGGTGCGGTTCGAGGTGCACATCACACCGCTCGTGAACCTGATCTGGCTTGCGGGAGCGGTCTTCCTGGTCGGTTCGCTCGTGACGTTGTGGCCCGACGCGCGCGAGCAGCGGCGGCTCGCGGAGCGCTACGCGGGCCGCGGCGTTCCCGTCCAGGCGTGACCGCGACCGCTCTGATCCTGGGCGCGCTCCTCGCGGTCGCCGCGGTCGTCGCCGTGGCGCTGCCGTTCCTGCGCGAGCCGGCGCCCGAGGACGATCGGCTCGCGGCCCTCTCGCCTGCCGATCGCGAGCGGCTCGCGCTCGCCGAAGAGCGCGACCAGGCGCTGGCGGCCCTGAAGGAGCTGGAGCTCGACCACCGCACGGGCAAGGTGACCGACGAGGACTACCGGACGCTTGTCGGGACGCTGCGGCGCCGAGCGGCGGGCGCGCTGCGCGCACTCGACGCCTATGCTGGCCCCTTCGCCGAACCAGGAGGCCCGATGAGCGAGATCCAGCCGACCGAGCCCGAGGTGCCGCAGCCCGCCGTAGTGCCGGAGCCGACGCCCGTCCCGCACCAGCCGATCGAGCCGGCCGTCGTTCCCGAGCCGGTGCCGCCGCCCGACGAGGGCGATCGTCCTGCTCAGCCGGACATTCCGGAGCCGACGCCGCGATAATCTCCGACAGATTTCGCTAGACTCCCGCGCCGCGCCAGCTTGCGGCCGGGAGGGACGACCGACCGGTCCCCGAAACTCCCCACCGATGGCCCGTCGCTTCGCCCTCCTCGTACTCGCCGCCCTGTGCCTCGTCACGCCCGCGGCGGCGCAGGACATCTCGAGTCGCAAGCAGGCCGTCGACAGCAAGATCGCCGAGCTGAACCAGAAGATCGAGGCCGCCCGTGCGCGCGAGGCCGAGCTCTCGCAGCAGATCCGCTCGGTCACGACGAAGATCCGGTCGCTGCAGACCCAGGTCGGCAGCGTCTCCGTCCGGCTGGCGGCGCTCGAGGAAGACCTCCAGCTGCACAGGGAGCGCCTGGCACGGATCACCGAGCTCTACAACCTGCTCAGCAAGCGACTCACCTTCCTGCGCCATCAGTACGACGCGGCCCAGCAGCGTCTCAACCTGAGGCTGATCGAGATCTACGAGTCGGAGGAGGCGGACACGCTGGACGTCGTGCTGTCGGCCAGCAGCTTCACCGACCTGCTCGACCAGCTCGACTACATGCGCAAGCTCGGCGATCAGGACCACCGGATCGCCGGCGAGGTCAAGCGTGGACGCGACCGCATGCGCGTCCTCAAGGAGCGCGCCGAGCACACGCGGAAGTCGGTGCAGGCGGCCACGCGCGTCGTGGAAGCCCGCACGAACGAGGTTCGCGCGGTGCGGAACCAGCTGGTCGCGACGCAGCAGGGACTTGCGAGCGTCCGCGCTTCGAGGCGTGAGAGCCTCGTGACCGTCAAGGACCAGGAGAACGAGCACGCGAGCGAGGCTGCTGCGCTCCAGGCCGTGAGCGCGCAGCTCGCCGCACGGATCAACGCGGCGCAGTCGGTGCCGAGCGCGACGTCACTTGCGGTTCCGTCCGATTCGACGCCGTCGGCGAGCGGGTTGATCTGGCCCGTCAGCGGGCCGGTCGTCAGCGGCTTCGGCTGGCGCTGGGGCCGGATGCACGAAGGCATCGACATCGCCGCCGGCAGCGGCACGCCGATCGCCGCGGCGGCGTCCGGGGTGATCATCTACGCCGGCTGGATGAGCGGCTACGGCAACCTGATCATCATCGACCACGGCGGCGGACTGGCCACCGCGTACGCCCACCAGACGAGCTTCGCGGTCGGCGGCGGCCCGGTCAGCCAGGGCCAGACGATCGGTTACGTCGGCTGCACCGGCCACTGCTTCGGCCCGCACCTCCACTTCGAGGTCCGGGTCAACGGGGCAGCCGTCGACCCGCTCGGCTACCTCTAGGAGGCGTTAGCTGCGGGAGACGCGCAGGTCGGGGAGCCCCCGGTACCGCTCCTCGAGGTCGAAGCCGTACCCGACGAAGAACTCGTCCGGGACGGTGAACCCGACGTAGCGGAGCGGGAGGTCGTCCACGAGGCGACGGTAGGGGCGGTCGAGCAGCGTGACCGCGGCGAGCGTTGCGGGCATGCGCAGGAGCAGCATGCGCACGAGGTAGTTGAGCGTCAGGCCCGTGTCGATGACGTCCTCGACCAGCAGGACGTGCCGGCCTTCGATCTTGGTGTCGAGGTCCTTGAGCAGGCGGGCGTTCTCGCCGTTCTCGGCGCCCTTGTAGCCCGCGAGCTCGAGGAAGTCGAGCTCGTGGGGAATCGGCAGCGCACGCGAGAGGTCGGCGAGGAAGACGAGGCTCGACTTGAGCGACGCAACGAGCACGGGGTTCAGGCCCTCGTAGTCGCGGACGATCTCGGCGCCGAGCTCGCGCACGCGTGCACCGAGCTCCTCTGCGGAGAGGTAGACCTCGCCGACCCGAGGGTCGGTCAGCTGGCGAGCGTGAGCTTGTATCGCTGGGCCAGGCGTTCGATGTCGCGCTTGTAGAAGAGCTTCACCTTGACATCCGGATAGCGCTCCTGGAGCTTGCGGAGCTTCCGGTTCTTGCGGGTGACGAGCGACTGCTTCATCGCGGTCACCTCGAGATAGAGGTCCTGCTGCGGGAGATAGAAGTCCGGCTTGAAGGCTTCGATGACGCGCCCATCGGCGTCCTCCTCGAGCACGAACGTGCGCGGCTCGTACTGCCAGGGGACGCCGTAGTAGTCGAGAATCCGCGCGCACTCGACCTCGACCTCATTGACGAAGCGGGGTGGTTCGTCGCCGCAAAATGCCTGGAAAGTGGGGCTTTCCTGCACGCCGTGAAAGGGTAGCAACAGGGTCGGATCCCGCCGCTCGGAGGAGGCTCCCCTGTGCGACACTGGGACCTGATGGCGCAGCTCGAGGAGCAACGGACCGAGCCGCACGCCGGAGTCGGGCAGCTCTGCCTGTGCGAAAGCTTCGCGCGGGTGACGGAGGGAGCGGCGCTCGCCAGCGCGCGCTGGCTCGGCCGCGCCGACCAGGCGGCGGCGCAGGATGCGGCCGTCACCGGGATGCAGGAGGCGCTCGAGACGATCCCGCTCGAGGGCTCGATCGTGATCGGAGCGGCCGAGGAGGGCGGCGTCCTCACTGCCGGCGAGCACGTAGGCGCCGGAGGGCGACATGTCGACCTCGCGCTCGACCCGCTCGAGGGCGCGGGGGTCGTCGCGCGCGGCGGCAGCGGCGCGATGAGCATGATCGCCGTCGGCGAGTCCGGCTCGTTCCAGACGCTGCCCGACATGTACATGCGCAAGATGGCCGTCGGGCCGGTGGCGCGCGGCCGGATCGACCTGACGCAGCCGATCGCCAGCAACATCGAGGCGATCGCCGACGCCTTCGGCCGCAAGGTCGGAGACATCACGACGATCGTGCTCGACCGCCCACGCCACCACGACCTCGTCGAGGAGATCCGCGCCGCCGGCGCCCGCATCAAGCTGATCCAGGACGGCGACGTGACCGCGTCCATCTCCGCCGCGATCCGCGGCACGAACGACCACCTCGCGATCGGCATCGGAGGCACGCGGCAGGCGGTGCTCGCGGCCGCCGCTCTCCGCTGCCTCGGGGGCGAGCTGCAGGCGCAGCTGTGGCCCACGACGCGGCGCGAGATCGAGGACGCCCGCGAGCACGGGATCGACGACATCGACCGCGTGTTCGGGCTCGAGGACCTGGCACCGCAGAACGTCGTCGTCGCGGCAACCGGGGTGTCGAACGGCGACCTCCTGCGCGGCGTGCGCTACCTGGCCGACAGCGCCCGCAGCCACTCGCTCGTCATGTGCACGTACTGCAACTGGGTGCGCTTTGTCGACGGGATCCACTTCTTCGCCCGCGAGCGGCGCGAGGAGGTTCGCCTGCCGGGTTTCTGAGATGGCCGTAGCGACCGAGCACGTCATCACCCGCGACCAGGTCGTCTGGGGCTTCGGGCCGGACATCGAGCCCGTCCTCGAGGTGGAGCCCGGCGCCGTCGTCCGCTTCGAGACGAACGACTGCTTCACGGGACAGATCGCGTCGGAGGACGACCTCGTCACCGACATCGACTTCGAGCGCGTCAACAGCGCGACCGGGCCGGTCGCCGTCAAAGGCGCCGAGCCGGGCGACTCGCTCGTCGTCGAGCTGCTCGAGGTGAAGCCCGTGGACCGGGGCTTCGCGACGATCATCCCGGAGTTCGGGCAGCTGATCGACAAGGTGTCCGCGCCGGTGACGAAGGTCTTCCGCGTCGAGGGCGACACCGTCCACATGAACGACCGCATCTCGTTCCCGCTGCGGCCGATGGTCGGCGTCGTCGGCGTCGCCACAGACGGTGAGACGATCGCGAACGGCTGGGCCGGTCGCCACGGCGGCAACCTCGACGACCACCTCCATGGCCCGGGTGCGACCCTCTACTTCCCCGTCCGTCAGCCCGGCGGGATGTTCGCGGTGGGGGACATGCATGCGTCGATGGGCGACGGCGAGATCTGCGGGACCGGCGTCGAGATCGCCGGCGAGGTGGTCGCACGCTTCGACGTGCTGAAGGGCAAGCAGGCGACGTGGCCGGTCACGGAGCTCCCCGACCGCTGGGTCGCGCACGCGACCGCGGGCGCCGACTTCATGGAGGCCTTGCAGCTCGCGACGGAAGAGGCTGCCCGGCTGCTCGTCGACCAGTGGCGCTTCACCCTCGAAGAGGCGTTCGTCTTCCTGTCTGTGGCGTGCGACGTCGGAATCTGCCAGGCCTGCCGGCCGTCACCGTTCTCCACGATCGCCCGCGTGGCCATCCCCAAGGTGGGCGCGACGCCGCGGCCGTTCTCCGAGTAGGAGGGCTTGACGTAATATCGCTGAGCCGCCGGGCCGCGCTGCTCGCCCCGAGGCCGCGTCCTCGGTCGCACGCTACGCGTCCTGGCTTCGCGCACGAACGCTCCCTGCGTCCTTGCCTCGGAACGACCATCGCACCCCGGCGACGAGCGCTATCACGCCAAACCCTCCTTAGCGCCTAGACTGGCTGCGATGCCCACCAAGGAAGAAGTCGTCGAGGCGCTACGCCAGGTCGAGGATCCGGAGCTCGGGATGGACATCGTCGAGCTCGGGCTGATGTACGACGTCGAGGTCGACGGCCCGAAGGTGCACGTCACCTACTCGCTCACGTCGATGGGCTGCCCCGTCGGCCCGATGATCCAGGAGCAGATCCAGCAAGTCACGGCCGATGTTCCGGGTGTTGAGGAGGTCGAAGCCGAGCTCACCTGGAGCCCGCCCTGGTCACCGGAGCGGATGTCCGACGACGCCAAGTTCATCCTCGGCTTCGGCTAACGGAAGAGCCGGACACGAGGCCCGGCTCTTCTGTCGCCGCAGACTCTGAGGGCGGCTAGCTCGCCGGCGTCGAGGCGACGCTGCCGGGCGTCTCGAACCCTGCCTCGATCCGCTCGAGCTCTTCCTCGGTGCCCTGTACAACAGGGCCCTTGAACCACTTGCGAGCGGAGAGCACGTACCACCCTCCGAAGAGGAGGAACGCGCCGCCGACGAGCACCCCGGTGTAGTTGAAGAAGTCCCAGGTGAAGCCCTCGTTGCCCGGGATGCCCGTGGATGCGAACGGGAGGATGAACGCGATCGCGATGAAACCGACCCAGATGATCGCCGCCCAGTCGACCAGCTTGTACCAGCGACCGAGGTTCCATGCGCCCTGCTTGAACGAGCTCCCGGCCTTCAAGCGGAGGATGACCGGCAGGATGAACGCGATGTACAGGCCGATCACCGAGATCTGCGTTCCGACGGCATAGCCGACGAAGGCGTTCGACAGCGTCGGGATCATGAGCAGGAACGACGCGACGCAGATTGCCCAGACGGCAAAGATCGGCACGCGGTCGGCCTTGGAGACGCGCCGCCAGAATTTGTGCCCCGGGACAGCGCCGTCGCGCGAGAACGCGAACATCATCCGCGACGCCGACGTGACCGAGGCGATCGTGCAGAACGTCTGCGCCACGACCACGATGAAGAGCATGAACTCGGCCCAGCGCGTACTCGTCGATTCCGTCCAGATCAGGGTGACGATGCCCTGTCCCGCACCAAGGAGATCGTCGTTGGTGAGATCGGGAATCGCGAACGTCACCGCGACGAGCAGGATGAACCCGAAGATCACGGACACGACGACCGCCATCACCATCCCCCAGGCGGCCGAGAGCGAGGCCCGCCTCGTCTCCTCGCTCATGTGCGCCGACGCGTCGAAACCGGTGATCGTGTACTGCGCCATGGCCAGGCCGGTGATGAAGACGTAGACGTACATGAAGCTGCTCCAGGTGTGGCCCGAAAAGCCCGTGTTGTTGATCGTCTCGGTGAAGACGTAACCCGCGGACTTGTGCTGGTCCGGGATCACGATGAGGATGCCGACGATCAGGAGGACGCCGGCCATGTGCCACCAGGCAGAGAACGCGTTCAGCATCGCCGTGACCGAGACCTTGAACATGTTCACCAGGGCCGCGAGAAGCAGGATCATCCCGTAGGTGAAGAGCACCCAGCTCGTCGTGTTCGGGTAGTCCCAGAGCAGGTTCAGCAGCGCGGTGGTGAACACGGCGCAGCCGTAGCCGATCGCAGCCGTGACGGCGATCTGGCCGATCAGGTTGAACCAGCCCGTGAACCAGCCCCAGGCAGGGCTCCCGAGCTTGGACGCCCAGTAGTAGAGCCCGCCTGCGGTGGGGTAGACGGACGCGATCTCTCCCATCGCCATTGCAACGATCGTGCTGAAGGCGCCGACGAGCAGCCAGCCCCACGTGATCGCGACGGGGCCGCCCTGGTTGTACGCGATGTAGTACGAGGTCAGGCAGCCGGCCAGGATCGAGATGATCGTGAAGGAGATTGCAAAGTTCTGGAACCCGCCCATCGAGCGGAAGAGCTCCTGCGCATAGCCCAGACGGTGGAGGGTCTTCGTGTCGTCTAGGTGATCGGGGGGTTTGTGGGCCGTCGCTCCCGTGCTCAATGCAGCCTCCGTTCCGCAGGTGAAGATGACGTCTGCAAGCGGGCATTCACACACGCTCGTGCGATTCCTGTCAATGCGCCGCCGCGGCTAGGAACGGAGCCGCGATCCGGACGAGTCGTACAAGGGCTCCTCGGCGACTTCGCCGCCGACCCAGTCGCCGAAGATCTCCACCTCGACCGTCGTCCCGGGCTCGGCGTTCGTTGCGGGCAAGTAGGCGAATGCGATCGAGCGCTCCACCGTGTAGCCGTAACCGCCGCTTGTCACCCGGCCGAGCAGTCGGTCGCCGACGCGCACCGGTTCCGAGCCGAGGGCGACCGCGCGCGGTTCGTCGAGCACGAGACACGCGAGCCTCCGTTCCGGCTCCTGCTTGCCGAGGAGCGCGTCGCGACCCATGAACTCGCCCTTGTCGAGCTTCACCGCGAAGCCGAGGCCCGCCTCGTACGGGGTGTCATCCGGGGTGATGTCGGCGCCCCAGACCCGATAGCCCTTCTCCAGCCGGCACGAGTCGATCGCCTTGTAGCCGCCCGCGACGAGGCCGTGAGCCCGGCCGCTGTCCCAGATCGCGTCCCACAGTGCCAGGCCGAACTCGGTCGGGCAGTAGAGCTCCCAACCCAGCTCGCCGACGTAGGTGACGCGCAGCGCCAGGCACGGAACCGGGCCGACGGCGAGCTCCTGCGCACGCATGTAGGGGAAGGCCTCGTTCGAGAGGTCGGCCGTCGTCAGCGGTTGCAGGATCTCGCGCGCCTTCGGGCCCCAGATGCCGAGACACGCGAAGCGGGACGTGACGTCGTCGACGGCCACCGTGCCGTCGTCGGGCGCGTGCGCGGCGATCCAGGCGAGGTCGTGGCGGCCGAAGGCGGTGCCGGTGACGATCCGGAAACGGTCCTCCGCCAGGCGCGTGACCGTGAAGTCGCACTCGATGCCGCCGCGTGGGTTCAGCATCGAGGTGTAGGTGATCGCCCCGACATCGCGCGCGACCCGGTTGTCACACAGATGCTCGAGGAAGTCCGCGGCGCCGGTGCCCGACACCTCGATCTTTGCGAACGACGTCTCGTCGAAGAGCGCGGCCGCCTCTCGCGTCGCGCGGTGCTCGGCGCCGATCGCCGGCGACCAGTTGCGGCCGGCCCATCCTCTCGGCCGGAGCGACTGGTCACCGGCGGCCGCGTTCGGCTCGAACCAGTTGGCGCGCTCCCAGCCGGACTTCTCGCCGAAGGCGGCGCCGAGCTCCTGCAGCCGCGGGTAGGCGGGGGAGAGCCGCAGCGGCCGGCCGGCCTTCCGCTCGTGCGCGGGGTACTTGACGTCGTAGTAGGTCGAGTAGACCTCGAGCGTGCGCGCGAGCGTGTACCGGCGGCTCGCGTAGTGGCGCCCGAAGCGGCGCGAGTCCATTTCCCAGACGTCGAGGCTGGGAAGCCCCTCGGCGATCCACTCCGCGACGAGCTTGCCCATGCCACCGGCGCCGGCCAGGCCGTGGGCGCAGAAGCCGGCGGCGACCCAGAAGCCGCGGACGTCCGTCGGGCCGAGGATGAACTCCCCGTCGGGCGTGAACGCCTCGGGGCCGTTCACGAGCCGCACGACCTCCGCGTCCGCGAGCATCGGCACCCGCACGATCGCGTTCTCCATCAGCTCCTCGAAGCGCTCCCAGTCCTCCTCGAGCAGCTTGCCGTTGAAGTCGGGAGGGATCCCGTCCAGGCCCCAGGGAGCCGGATTGCGCTCGTACCCGCCCATGATCAGCCCGCCCGACTCGCCGCGGAAGTACACGAGCAGCGAGGGGTCGCGCATCGTCGGCAGGTCGAGGGGGAGCCCGGCAGGCCGCGTGATCAGGTACTCGTGCGCCATCGGGATCACAGGGACGACGACACCCGCGAGCGTGCCGAGCTCGGCGGCGAACATCCCGCCGGCGTCGACGACGACCTCGGTCTCGATCCGGCCCTTGTCGGTCTCGACCGCGCGCACCACGTTCCGCTCGCGCTCGATTCCGGTCACGCGTGTGTTCGTGGCGATCTCGGCGCCGCCGCGCCGTGCGCCCTCGGCGAGCGCGAACGTGAGCTGGCTCGGATCGATGTAGCCGTCGGTCGGTAGGTAGGCGGCGCCGAGCACGCCGTCGGTGGACATCGGCGGGAACAGGCGCTGCGCCTCCTCGGCCGAGATCAGATCGAGCGGCAGGCCGAATGTCTTCGCCCACCCTGCCTGGCGCGCGAGCTCCTCCATGCGCTCCCGCGTCGACGCAAGACGCAGCGAGCCGACCTCGCGCCAGCCGGTCTCGAGCCCGACCTCGTCGCCGAGCGTCCGATAGAGCTCGACCGAGCTCATCATCATCTTCGTGAGGCTGAGCGAGCCGCGCAGTTGCCCCACGAGACCGGCGGAGTGGAACGTCGAACCGCTCGTCAGGTCGGCGCGCTCCACGAGGACGACGTCGTCCCAGCCCAGCTTCGTCAGCCAGTAGAGGATCGCGCAGCCGCCGACGCCGCCGCCGATCACGACCACGCGGGCCCGATCGCGCACGGGGCAAACCTCTCATACGATCGGGACGTGAACGCCGACCTGTCCTTCGCGCTCGTGCTCGCCGATCTGGCCGATGGGATCACGAGTCGGCACTTCCGCTCGCCGGACCTGGCCGTGGAGACGAAGTCAGACCTCACGCCCGTGTCCGTTGCCGACCGCGAGACGGAGGAGGCGCTGCGGGCCGTGATCGCGAGCGAGCGTCCCGGCGAGGCGATCGTCGGCGAGGAGCTCGGCGGCGAAGGCGATGCGCCCGCACGGTGGATCCTCGACCCGATCGACGGGACGAAGAACTACGTGCGGGGAATTCCGGCCTGGGCGACCCTGATCGCGCTGCAGCACGACGGCGAGACCACCGTGGGCGTGGCGTCGGCCCCGGCGCTCGGCGCGCGCTGGTGGGCGGGCCGGGGCGAGGGCGCCTTTGCGAGCGGCCGCGCGATCCACGTCTCCTCGGTCGGCCGGCTGGAGGAGGCGTCGTTCGCGCACGCGAGCGTCAAGAGCCTGGAGGAGCAGGGCCACGGCGGAGCGTTCAGAGCGCTCGCGCAGCGTGCGTGGATGGAGCGTGGCTTCGGGGATTTCTGGCAGCACATGCTCGTCGCCGAGGGGGCGGTCGAGTTCGCTGTCGACCCCGCCGTGTCGCTCTGGGATCTCGCCGCCGTCCAGCTGATCGTCGAGGAGGCGGGCGGGCGGTTCACCGACTTCGGCGGCCTCGCCCGTCCGGACGGCGGCAGTGGCCTCTCGAGCAACGGGCTCCTGCACGACGAGGTCCTCGCCGCGCTGCGGACATCCCAGACCTAGCGGAGCGCCGTGCGGAACCCCGGGTCGGCCGCGGTTCGCCGCAGCCGCTCGAAGTGCTGCGCCGCGTAGTCGGCGAAGTCGAAGTCGAGCTCCGAGATGCCCTGCTGGACGACGCCCCACATCGCCTCGCGGAAGTCGGACATGAAGCGCATCAGGTGCAGGTGCGTGAGGTCGGCCGCTCGCACCTCGCCGAAGTAGGCGTCCAGCAGGAGGTGTGCCTGGTCATCGCCGAGCTCGTGGTTGACCGAGAAGTTCGCGAGGTCGAAAAACAGGTCGCCCATGCCCGCGTACTCCCAGTCGACGATCCGGATCCCCTCCGGGCCGCGGATGAAGTTGGCATTCAGGAGGTCGTTGTGGCACGGCACCTCAAGGCGGCGGCCCAACCGCGCCTCGATCCGGTCGGCGACGGCCTTGGCGTCGTCATAGTCGCCGGGCACCTCGACGCCGTGTGTCGCTGCGCTCGCCCTGTACGCCTCGACGACCCGGAACGAGTCGAACCGCCCCGGGATCCGCGGGCCGTCGTGGACGCGTCGGAGCAGGGCGGCCGTCTCACGCAGGACGTCTGGCTGCCTCATCTCCTCGGGCGGGACCGGCGCGCCCTCCACGAAGCGCGTCACCAGGTAGCCCTCCGGCTCGACGAACGCGACCACCTCCGGCCCCACGCCGAGCGAGGCGGCCACGCTCGCGGCGAGGTGCTCTGCGCGCCGGTCGATGCCGAGCAGATGCGTGTCCTTGCCGCCGATCCGGAGCACGTACGAGCGTCCGTCGCACTCGACCTTGAAGTTGCGGTTCGTGATGCCTCCGCCGAGCGGCTCGAGGCTCACATGGCGTCCAGGCCAGACCCGCTGAGCGATGCGGTCGACGTTCACGGCCTGCCGATCGTAGACACGGGCGCTGGAATAGAGTCCGCACGAATGCTGGGGATCGACGAGCTCCGAGTCGACGTGGAGAGCGGCGCGATCGACACGGTGGTCGTCGCCTTCACCGACATGCAGGGCCGCCTGCTGGGCAAGCGCCTGCACGCCGAGTTCTTCCTCGACGACGCGCTCGAGCACGGCATCGAAGGCTGCAACTACCTGCTCGCGCTGGAGATGGAGATGGATCCCGTCCCCGGCTACGGGATCGCCAGCTGGGAGCAGGGTTACGGTGACTTCCGCCTCGTGCCCGACCTGAGCACACTGCGCCGCATCCCATGGCTCGAAGGGTCGGCGCTCGTCCTGTGCGACGTCCGTTGGCACGACGGCTCGCCGGTGAGGCCCTCGCCACGCCAGGTGCTGAAGGCGCAGGTCGCCAGGGCCGAGGCGCTCGGCTTCACGCCCAAGTTCGGCTCCGAGCTCGAGTTCTACTTGCTCCAGGAGACCTACGCCGAGGCGTACGCGAAGCATTTCCGCGACCTGACGCCGTCGGTGCCATACATCATGGATTACCACGTGCTCGCGACCACTTACGACGAGCCGTTGATCCGCCAGATCCGCAACGGCATGCAGGCGGCGGGCATCCGGGTGGAGACCTCGAAGGGCGAGGCGTGGCCCGGACAGCACGAGATCAACTTCCGCTACGACGACGCCGTGACCATGGCCGACAACCACGCCATCTACAAGAACGGCGCCAAGGAGATCGCCCACCTGAACGGCTGCTCGATCACCTTCATGGCCAAGCCCGACCACACGTGGATCGGCAACTCGTGCCACATCCACTCGAGCCTGTGGAGGGACGGCGAGAACGCCTTCGCCGGCGAATCCGACGTGTTCAAACAGTACCTTGCCGGGCAGATCGCGTGCCTGCGGGAGCTCGCCGTCTTCGTCGCTCCGACGATCAACTCGTACAAGCGCTACGCGGCCGGGAGCTGGGCGCCGACGACGCTCGCCTGGGGCCACGACAACCGCACCTGCGGCTTCCGCATCGTCGGTCACGGGCGCGCGTTGCGCACCGAGACCCGCATCCCCGGCGGCGACGTCAACCCGTACCTCTCGTTCGCCGCGCTGCTCGCCGCGGGGCTGTACGGCATCGAGAACGACTTGGAGCTGCCGCCGCCGCTCGAGGGCAACGCGTACGAGTCCGACGCCGACCGGTTCCCGCACTCGCTGCGCGAGGGGATCGACGCGCTCGAGAAGGGCACGATCGCGCGTGCAGCTCTGGGAGACGACGTCGTCGACCACTACCTCAACTACGCCCGCACGGAGCAGCGCCTCTTCGACGAAGTCGTCACCTGCTACGAGCGCGAGCGGATGTTCGAGCGCGGATGAGCAGGCCGCGCATCGGGATCAGCTCCTACGTGGAGGACGCGCGCTGGGGCCATTGGGCGCAGCTGGCCGCCCTGGTTCCGTACGCGTACGTTCGCGCCGTCGAGTCGGCCGGCGGCCGGCCCTTCGTGTTGCCGCCGACGGCCGACGGGGTCGAGGAGACGCTCGACGCGATCGACGGGCTCGTGCTCTCGGGCGGCGGCGATGTCGATCCCACCCTGTACGGCGACGACCCTCATCCGGCGACCGGCGGCGTCAGGCCCGAGCGCGACGTGGCCGAGGTGGGGCTGCTCGAGGCTGCGCTGGCACGCGACATGCCCGTTCTCGCCGTGTGTCGCGGGTCGCAGCTGCTCAACGTCGTGCGCGGAGGCAATCTCGTCCAGCACCTGCCAGAGGTCGTCGGAGACGAGAAGCACAAGGAGACGCCCGGTGAGTTTGCCGACCACGAGGTCACGCTCGAGCCGGGCAGCCGTGTCGGGTCGCTGCTCGGGGACCGCCACGGCGTCAAGTCGCACCACCACCAGGGGCTCGGTGAGATCGGGGACGAGCTGCGCGAGGTCGGTTGGGCGGAGGACGGGACGCCCGAAGCCGTGGAGGATCCCGCCAAGCGCTTCGCCGTCGGTGTGCTCTGGCACCCGGAGGAGGGCGACGACCTCGCGCTCTTCCGCGCGCTGGTCGAGGAGTCGGAGCGGTACGCGAACGAGCGGGGCGCGTGAGTCTCACCGTGCTCAACCCGGCGACGGAGGAGCCGATCGCGGAGCTCGAGCCGGCCGGCGTCGACGAGCTCGACGAGGCGGTCGCGCGGGCGCGTGCCGCGTTCCCGGCGTGGAGGGCTCTCGGCGTGGCCGATCGCGCGCGGCTGCTGCGCCGGCTCGCGACGCTCGTCGAGGAGCACGCCGAGGAGCTGGCCAGGATCGAGTCGCAGAACGTCGGCAAGCCGATCGGCGGCGCCCGAGCCGAGGTCGGCATGGTCGCGAGCGTCTTCCACTTCTACGCGGGCGCGGTCGACAAGCACTATGGCGAGACGATCCCCGTCGACGGCGGCGTCGACCTCACGTTCCGCGAGCCGCTCGGGGTCTGCGGGCTGATCGTGCCCTGGAACTTCCCGGTCAACATCGCGAGCTGGAAGCTCGGGCCGGCGCTCGCGACCGGCAACACGGTCGTGCTCAAGCCGGCGGAGCTGACGCCGCTCTCGGCGCTGCGGCTGGCGGAGCTCGTTCTCGAGGCCGGGATCCCCGAGGGCGTCGTCAACGTGGTCGTCGGCCCGGGACGCGTCGTCGGGCAGCGGCTCGTCGAGCATCCCGACGTCGCCAAGATCGCCTTCACCGGGTCGACCGAGGTCGGTGGCTCCGTGATGCGTGGCGCGGCGGGCACGGTGAAGCGCGTCACGCTCGAGCTCGGGGGGAAGTCGGCCAACGTCGTCTTCGCCGACGCGGACCTCGAGCGGGCCGCCGCGGCCGCGCCGTACGCGGTGTTCGACAACGCCGGCCAGGACTGCTGCGCGCGGTCGCGGATCCTCGTCGAGCGCTCCGCGTGGGATCGCTTCCTCGAGCTGCTCGTGGAGGCGACCGCGGGCGTGCGCGTCGGCGATCCCGGTGACGAGACGACCGAGATGGGCCCGCTGATCTCCGCCCAGCACCGCGAGAGCGTGTCATCCTACGTCGACGGTAACGTTGTCTACCGTGGAAACACTCCTGACGATCCCGGCTTCTGGTTCCCCTGCACGCTCGTGGAGGCGTCGAACGACGACCGCGTGGCGCGAGAGGAGGTGTTCGGCCCGGTCGCCGCCCTGATCCCCTTCGAGGACGAAGCCGAGGCGATCAGGCTCGCCAACGACACGCCGTACGGCCTGTCGGGCTCGATCTGGACGCGGGACGGGGCGCGCGCGTTGCGGGTCGCGCGGGCCCTCGACTCGGGCGTGCTCTCCGTCAACTCCAATAGCTCCGTGCGGGTGTCGACGCCCTTCGGCGGCTTCAAGCAGTCCGGGTTCGGGCGGGAGCTCGGAATGCACGCCCTCGACAGCTACTCCGAGGTCAAGAACGTGTTCCTCTCTACCGAGGCATAGCGTGCGCGGGCGGCTCGAGGGCAAGGTCGCGGTGATCACGGGGGCCGGCGGCGGCATGGGCCGTGAAGCGGCGTTCCTGTTCTCGGCGGAGGGCGCGAGTGTCTGCGTCGCCGACGTCGACGCCGCCGCGGCCGACCAGACTGCCGGCGCGGCTCGAGAGGCGTTCGCCTTCGAGGTGGACGTGTCCGACGCGGGCAACGTCGAGGCGATGTACGTGGCCACCGCAGAGCGCTACGGCGGCATCGACGTGCTGTACAACAACGCGGGCATCTCGCCGGCGGACGACGCCTCGATCCTCGAGACCGAGCCGGAGGCCTGGCAGCGCGTGCAGGACGTCAACACCAAGGGCGTCTACCTCTGCTGCAAGTACGGGATTCCGCACCTGCTCCGGCGTGGGGGAGGGTCGGTGATCAACGTGGCGTCGTTCGTGGCGGTCGTCGGCGCGGCGACGTCGCAGATCTCGTACACGGCCTCGAAGGGTGCGGTGCTGTCGCTTTCGCGGGAGCTCGGCGTGCAGTTCGCCCGGCAGGGCATCCGCGTCAATGCGCTGTGTCCAGGCCCCGTGGAGACACCGTTGCTGCTGCGCATCTTCGGCGACGACCCGGCCGCCTACGAGCGGCGCCGCGTGCACTGGCCGATGGGCCGGCTCGCGAAGCCTCGCGAGATCGTCAACGCTGCGCTCTTTCTGGCGAGCGACGAGTCGTCGTACGTGAACGCGGCGACCTTCCTCGTCGACGGCGGGCTCACAGCGGCGTACGTGACACCCGAGTAGCCCGAGCAGGGAAACCTCTAGCCGGGGATGCTGAGCACGATCTTGCCCATGTGCTCGCCGCGCTCCATGCGCTCGTGCGCGGCCCGCGCCTCTGAGAGTGGCAGGACGGAGTCGACCACGACAGGCGCACGCCCAGCCTTCACGAGCTCGTAGGCGCCCGCGAAGTCCTCGCTCGTGCCCATCGTCGAGCCGAGGATCGACAGTTGCTTCCACCAGACCCGGTGGAGCGCGGCCTTGGGGTTCGGGCCGGTGGTGGCGCCACAGACGGTGATGCGGCCGCCGTGCGCGGCGGCTGCCAACGAGGTCTGCCAGGTCGCCTCGCCGACGTGCTCGACGACGACGTCGGCTCCGTGGCCCCCCGTCACCTCTCTGACGCGCGTCGCGACGTCGTCGGTCGTGTGGTTGAGCGTCACCTCGGCGCCGAGCTCCGACGCCTTCGCGAGCTTCTCGTCGCTCGACGACGTCCCGATCACACGGGCGCCGAGCGCGCGCCCGAGCGCGAGCGCCGCAGTGCCGATACCGCTGCCGACGCCCCACGCAAGCACCCACTCACCCTCGCGGAGGCCGGCCCGGGTCACGAGCATCCGGTAGACCGTCTCGTAGACGAGCGGGAACGCCGCCGCCTCCTCGAACGAGAGCGAGTCGGGCAGCGGATGCACGTTCTCGGCCGGGACCGCGATCAGCTCCGCGTGCGTGCCGTCCGAGTGCTCGCCGACGACCGTGATGCGGCCGTCGCCGTGCTCGAGGCCGGGGTTGATCACGACCCGCTGGCCATCGTGGAAGCTCGTGACACCCTCGCCCAGCCCTACGACGACGCCGGCTCCGTCGGCGCCGAGGATCCGCGGTTTCGGCACCGAGGGCAAGCCCTGCCGCACCCACGCGTCCAGGCGGTTGAGCGACGCCGCGCGCAGCGAGATGAGCACTTCGCCGGTCGCCGGCGCCGGATCGGGCGCGTCCTCGTACCGCAGCACCTCGGGGCCACCATCCTCGTGAATGCGGATCGCCTTCATCGGGCGGCGATCGTATCCGCCCGAGCCGGTGCACAATTCGTCGCATGAGAGCGGTGGAGCTGGAACGGCTCGGGGAAGAGCTGGGGCTCGACGTGGTGGGGGCCGCACCGGCCGGGCCCTATGACGCCACGGAACGGCACATCCGCGAGCGCCGCGAGCGCGGACTGTTCGCCGACATGCGCTTCACGATGAGCCGGCCGGAGGAGTCCTGCCATCCGGAGACGCTGCTCGAGGGCGCGCGAACGGTTGTCTCGGCGGCGCTCTGCTACTACGCGGCGGCGCCGGATCCCGAGCCAGGTGAGGGCCGCCTCCCACGCTACGCCTGGCGGGACGGGTACGCCGAGCTGCGGGAGAAGCTCGACGCGCTGGGCCGCCGCCTCGGCGGCGAGTACCGCGTCCTCGTCGACGAGAACCAGCACGTCGACCGGGAAGCGGCCGCGCGCGCCGGCGTCGGCTTCTACGGGAAGAACACGCTGCTGATCACGAAGCGGTTCGGCTCCTGGGTCGTGCTCGGCACGCTCGTCACGCAGTCCGAGCTGGAGGCGACGCAGCCGCTCGACCTCGACTGCGGCTCGTGCCGACTCTGCATCGACGCATGCCCGACCGGCGCGCTTGACGAGCCGGGAACCCTCGACGCGACCCGCTGCCTGTCGTATTGGACACAGACGGCGAACGAGATTCCGGAGCCGTACCGCGAGGAGCTCGGAGCGCAGGTGTACGGGTGTGACATCTGCCAGGACGTGTGCCCCTGGAACCGCGGCGTCGAGAAGCGGCGTGCCGAGGAACCGTTGCCGGCGGACGCGGAGGCGAACCTCTCGCTCGTCGACTGGCTCGAGCGCGAGGCCGACGACCTCGCCACCGACTATCGACGCCTGTTCGTGCCGCGGAAGGACGGTCGCTACCTGAAGCGAAACGCGCTCGTAGCGCTCGGAAACGTCGGGCGCAGCGAGCACCGAGCCATGGCCGAGCGCTACCTGACGGACACGATGCTGCGCGAGTACGCCGCGTGGGCGTGCGATCGTCTCGACGCGCGCCACGGCGGCGCCTGATGGTCAGCCGGCGAGCGCTCCTGGACACGGAACGATGGGTCGCGTCGGTTCGACTCGGCGCGGTCGCCTTCGCGCTCGTCCAGCTGCTGATCGCCAGCGACGTCTATCCGAGCCGCCGCTACGAGCTCGCCGCCTGGGCGACGACCGGCTGTCTCGCGGTAGGAGCAATCGTCCTGTTCTGGCTCAGCAGGCGCGAGCTCTCTCGCCGGGCGCTCGTCCGCATCGGCTTCCTGGCGCTCGTCTTCGACGCCGCGATCGTCGGTGCGTACGTCGTGATCTTCTCGTTCGATCCCGGAACGCCGATCCGGGAGGCCCTGTTCATCCCGATCGCCGAGGCGGCGCTCCGTTACGGGATCTGGGGCGGACTGTTGCTGCCGCTCGCCTTTGCCCCCGTGTACGCCGGCTTCGAGGCTCTCCGCTCCGACCGGTTCGACCATCCCTACGACATCGGCAACGTGACGTTGGCCGTCGGGGTCGGGATGATCACAGGCCTGATCGTCGGCTGGTTGGTCGAGCGCCTACGCGGACAGACCTCGCTCGCGGAGCAACGGGCGGAGGAAGCGGAGGCGCTACGCGACGAGCTCGGCAGGCGCGCCGACCTGCTCGACGCCGCCAACAGCTGCGCCCGCGCGCTCAGCTCGTCGCTCGACCTCGAGCAGGCGTTCAGCGCGTTCATCCGCGAGCTGCGCGGGCTCGTTCCCTTCGACCGCACGGCGATCGTGCTTGCCGACGACGTCACCGCGCGCGTGATCGCGACCGCGGGTGTGGCGGCCGACGAAGTGTTCCCTCCGGGTTCGCGCGGCCCCGTTCCGGGCTCGGTGCTGGCGGACGTCCTTCGTACCGGCCAGCCGGTCTACCGCAAGGACATGGCCGAGCCGAGTCACCCGGAGGAGGAGCGGTTCCTCGAGCTCGGGCTGCGGTGCCGTCTGACGGCACCGCTGCTGTCGGGGGCCGAGGCGATCGGGATGCTGTCGCTGGTACGCCGGGAGCCCGACTCGTTCGAAGAGCAGGAGATCGAGCTCGTCACGCTGCTCGGCCGCTTCCTCGGGGCGACGGTGCAGAACATCCGCGCTTACGAGGCGGAGCGCGAGACGGTCGACGAGCTTCGTCGGCTGTCGGCGTTGCGCGCCGACTTCGTGTCGCTCGTCTCGCACGAGCTGCGGAGCCCGATGGCGTCGCTGATCGGCTCGGCACAGACGCTCCGCGAGCGCTGGCGCGAGCTCGCACCCGAGCAGCGCGACTCCTTCCTGGGCCTGATCGCGCACGAGACAGCGCGACTGGCAACGCTCGTCGAGGACGTCCTCGACACCTCGCGCATCGAGGCGGGGACGTTCAGCTACACGTTCACGGACGTGGACCTCGGTGCGCTCGTGCGCGCCGCCGCCGCGTCGGCCGAGTCGGGTCAGGACGAAGTCGCAGTGCGTGCGGAGATATCCGGTTCGCTCCCCACGGTCCGCGGAGATGCCGAACGCCTGCGCCAGGTGCTGTCGAACCTGATCGACAACGCGGTCAAGTACTCGCCCGCAGGCGGCGAGGTCCGCGTGAGCACCCAGGCGGAGAACGGTCGCGTGCAGGTGGCGGTCTCCGATCGCGGCCCAGGGATCCCGAGCGACCAGCAGCGGCTCATATTCGAGAAGTTCGGCCGCGCGAAGCTGGGCGACAAGACCAAGCCGGGCACGGGCCTCGGGCTCTTCATCGCGCGTTCGATCGCCGAGGCGCACGGCGGCGCGATCCGCGTCGAGTCCGCGCCCGACCGCGGCGCCACGTTCACCCTGACGCTGCCCCTCGACCCCCCGGACTAGGCCGGCGTCTTCGCGGCGACGAGCTCGTCGAGCAGCGCTCGGGCGCGCTGGGCGACGTGTGCACGCAAGTCCTGGGGCTCCAGGACGACCGCCTGTCCACGCTCGCCGAGGATCTCCGAGGCGAGCCACTCCAGGCTTCCGACCGGCACGTCGGCGACCGCTGAGCCGTCGTCCAGCTCGCGTGCGCCCCGTTCGAGCCGCCAGCGCGCGATCTCGGGTGCGTACCAGACGCGCGCGATCGTGGCGCCGCGCAGGCGCTCGGGGATGAACTCGGGCCGCGGCTCGAAGGTCTCGTCGGTCACCTCTGCGCTGCGCATGCGGTCGAGCCGGAAGCTCCGCTGGCCGCCGCGGGTGCGGTCGAACGCGTGCACGTACCAGTGCGGAAGCTCGCGCTCGATGTGGTACGGCTCCACGACCCGCGCCGTCGGTGCGTCCTCGCCTTCCTTCTGGTACTCGATCTCGAGCAGCCGGTGCCCGGCGATGCCCGTGTTGATCGTGCCGAGCAGGCCCTCCTCGGCGGAGTCGGAGCCGGCGGGCGCGGTGCCCGTCACGTCGAACTGGCCAAAGGTCTCCTCCAGCTTCTTGCGCACGTTGTCGAGCGGGCTGCGCGTGTCCGCGGCGATCATGGGGCCGACGAAGTCGAGCGCGAGCCGGATCGCGCGCGCCTCGAGCGGCGTCAGCCGCGGCGCCGAGCGGAACGTGTCTCCGAAGAGCTCCTTGAGCACGAAGACGGTGTCGCCGCGGAGCTCGGCGTAGACGGCGTAGCAGCCCCCGCCGAAGTTGACGAGGTTGAGCAGCGAGAGGTGTTCCTCCAGCGACTCGTACGGGATGTGGAAGCGCTCGACGAGCTCCTCGGCGGGGAACTCCGCCTCGGTCTTGTCGCCGCAGCGGGCAAGCAGGTACGCAAGCAGCGCCTGCAGGACGCCGAAGCGCTCGGGCGCGACCGGCCCCGCCGGCCGCTCCACCGACTCCGTCTCCTCGGCCGGCAGCTCGTCGGCGACCGCCGGGGGGCGGCCCTCGTGCCCCCGCGCGACACGCCTGAGCCCACGCTCCACCTCGGTGCGGAGCTTCGGTGGCTCCAGCGGCACCGCACGCCCCTCCTGCCGGAGGATCCACGTGGCGAGCAGGGGCAGGCTCGCGTACTCGGTGACGAAGACGCCGTCCTCCAGCCTGCCGGCGTTGCCGTGGACGCGCTGCACCCACCACGCGGTCTCGTCTGCGACCTCCACGCGGGCCTCGCCGACGATGTCGCCCACCTGCCAGTTCGCCCGGCCTCGGTAGTCGTCGATGTCAAAGTCGGTCGGGATGCGGAAGTCGCGCTCGCGCCGCGTCCCTAGGCGGATGTCGCTGCGCACGCGGGAGACGCGGAACTTCTTGCGCCGCTCGTCCTCGAGGTCCTGGCCGATCACGTACCACACGCCGTTCTCGGGCAGGAGCGCGTACGGGTTGATCGTGCGCTCGCGCTGCTCGTCGCGGTTGATAGACCAGTACTCGAACTTGACCGTCCGCTGCTTCGAGATCGCGGACTCGAGCTTCGCCAGGCGTCCGGGCATCTCGGGCGAGTAGTCCGGGTCGCGGACGTCGACGCGGTCCGCAGTCTGGGTCGGAGGACCATCGAAACCGGGCCGTCCCAGGGCGAGGTTCTGCAGGGCCAGCCGGAGGGGCTCGGCGTAGGCGAACTTCCCTTCGAGCAGGTAGAGGGAGGTCTGCAGCGCCGCGAGCTCGTCGTCGGTGAGGTCGAGCGACGGCAGGAAGTACCGCTCCGAGCGCAATGTGTAGAGCTCCTCGCCCGTGAACTCGTCCCGCTGGGAGTCGAGCGGGACGCCGAGCGCGATCAGCTCGGCGCGATCGGCGTAGAAGCGGCGGGCGAACGCTTCGTCCGACATCTCCGAGTAGCCCTCGACATTCTGCTTGACGTCACGCGCCGTGATCGGCCGGCGCTCGGCCATCAGGAAGGCGACCAGCGAGAGCTGGCGGATCAGCTTGTCGGTGTCGTGCGACATGCGAACCTATTCTTCCCGATTCCGGGCAGGCTGGGTTGCGCGGCCGCCGGCGGAGGTGTAGGAAAGGCTCTAGGTGGATATGACACTCTCCGAGCCGACGCGTTGGTGGGGCGCGTTGTTCTCTCTCGAGACAACCGAGGCCGTGAGTTTGTAACAAGGAACTGCGGTCGCTAGACTGGGCCGGCGGGCCGCTTTCGAGCGGTGTTTAACGGCCGTTTAACGAGAATTTGCTGGGCCTTAACGACTTGGACTGGATACTGGAGATGGACGACAAGACACTCGAGATTCAGAGCTGCATGTATCAGTACTCGCGAGCGATTTACAGGTCGATTAAGGACTTGGTCGACCCGTACGTCGACGCGGAGGTGCGACTCGAGTACCGCCGCGAGGTGCTCGCGGCTTGCGAGAGCACGATGGAGCGTCTCGCCCGCGATCCGCAGTACTTCGCCAAGCCGGACCGCGCGCTTTTCCAGGACATTCGCCGCTACTTCCCGATCACCGCTCAGGCGCAGGTGGCCTGGGCTGTGAGTGAAGGCGTCGGGGCGGCCGTCTCGTTCATCGAGGAGCAGATCGAGGCCGGCGCGTTCGACGGCGGCGTCCCGCGCTGCCGGGCGACGACGCGGAAGGGCAAGCCGTGCCAGCGCACGCCGCTTCCCGAGCGCGACTACTGCCCGTCGCACCAGCACCTCGAGCGCAGCAAAGTCGCGGCGTAGACGCCGTCCAGGCGGCCTCAGCGCGTGATCTCGCGCGCGTAGGCGTTCGGGAAACCGACCCCCGTCGCGTCGGAAACGGCACCCTCGGCCTGCTCGAGGTTCGGGTAGACGCCGGCGAAGACGACGTAGAAGCCGGGGTGGAGGCTGGCGTAGTCCTCCGAGTCCAGCACGCCGACCTCCTTGATCCCTGCGCGGAGCGCGGCGCGCGCCTTCTGCATGGCGACGTCGCGGCCCCCTGAAACGGGCAGGGAGGCGAGCACGACCGTGAAGCCGTCCTCGTCGGCCGGCCATTCCACCGGGTTGCCGGGGCCTCCGCCTTCCGGCGGCGGCGTGGTCGTGGTCACGTCGCTCGGCACGCTCGCAACCGGCGCCGTCTCCGTCGGCGTCGTCTCCTGCTGCGTCTCGGTGACGTCGGGAGGCGACGTCGCGACGACGGTCGTCCCCGCCGTTCCCTGCTGCTCGTCCCGGCCCGCGTAGACGGCGGCGGCAGTCGCCAGCGCCGCCACGATCAGCAGCGCGAGCACGATCGGAAGCCAGTCGCCCGGGTACCAGCGGAGGCGCCGCCGCCAGGCGCGACCGACCCGCGACATGACGTGGCGGCCCGCCGGCACGCGGGCGCCGCACTCCAGGCAGTACTCCTGGCCCGCCTCGATCGGCGCGCCGCAGGTGGGGCAGTCCGACAGGGCTAGGCCTCCGGCTCGCGCGCCGGTTCGACCGGATGGCCGCAGCCGGCGCAGAAGCGGGCGTCCGCCGGCACCGGTGCGCCGCAGCCCGAGCAGCTGACGACCGGCGTCGCCCCGGTCGGCCGCCCGCAGTTGGCACAGAAGTGCGATCCCCACTGGATCGGCGCCCCGCACAGGCAGCGCGCGGCGGTGCGCGGCCGCCGCTGCTCGGCGACCGCCGCCAGCAGGCTGTCGACCTCGCTCAGGCGGTCTTCGATCGCGATCACCTCCAGACAGCGCTCCTGCAACAGGTCCTCGCGGAACCGGTCGCGCCGGTACATCTCGAGCATCAGGCCGCCGAGGTCACGGATGCGCTCGTCGCGGGCGCGAACGAGCGCGCGTCGTTCCCGGCGCAGTACGCCGGGATGAGGGCGGCCGTCGGGCGCGACGGCGCCGTCGCCCTCGTGCGCGCCGAGCAGGCGTCCGAGCAGGCGTGCCATCAGCGGCGCGAGTGTACCCGGAGCTACGAGCGCTCTATGACGACGAGCCGTTCCTCGGTCAGCTCGCGGATCGCGAACGCCGGCCCTTCGCGGGTGTTGCCGGAGTCCTTGACCCCGCCGTAGGGCATCTGGTCGGCGCGGAAAGTGGGTGCCTCGTTGACGGTCACGCCGCCGAACTCCAGCTCCTCGGCGGCACGCAGCGCCACGTCGAGCCGGTTGGTGAAGATCCCGGCCTGCAGGCCGAACGTGGTGCCGTTCGCGAGCGCGATCGCCTCGTCCAGGGAGTCGTACGCGTTGACGGTGCAGACGGGCCCGAACACCTCGTCGCAGGAGACCTTGAGATCGGGGGCTGCATCCGCGATCACGGTCGGGCGGATCAGCTCGCCCTCGAGCTCGCCGCCTGTGAGGATGCGGGCGCCGTTCTCACGGGCCTCTGCAATCCATTCGAGGATCCGCTCGCGCGACCCGGCGTCGATCACCGGGCCCACGTCCGTCTCCTCGTCGGCCGGATCGCCCAGCTTCAGCCCCTCGACCTTGGGCAGGAACGTCTCGAGGAAGCGGTCGTACGCCTCACGCGCGATGTAGATGCGCTGCACGGAGATGCAGCTCTGGCCGGCGAACGAGAAGGCATGTGCTGCCAGCTTGGCCGCGGTGCCCTCGACATCGGCGTCCGGCTCGACGATCACGGGCGTCGAGTTGCCCAGCTCGAGCGTGACGCGCTTCTTCGGCGCCCGTTCGCGGATGCCCCAGCCGACCGGGACCGAGCCGGTGAACGAGATCAGCTTCACGCGCTCGTCTCCGACCAGGACGTCGCCGATCTCGGAGCTCGGCCCGACGACGACGTTGAGCCAGCCGGGTGGGAGGCCCGCCTCGGCCTCGAGCTCGGCCAGGAGCAGCGCGGACATCGGTGTCTGTGTCGCCGGCTTCAGCACCACGGCGCAGCCCGCGGCCAGTGCCGGCGCGATCTTGTGCGCGACGAGGTTGAGCGGGAAGTTGAACGGGCTGATCGCCCCGACGACGCCCACCGGCCGGCGCAGCGTGAAGGCGAGCTTGCCCTCACCCGCCTGCGAGGCGTCCATCGGCACCATCTCGCCGGCGAGCTTCCGCGCCTCGACGGCCGCGAACGTGTAGGTCGACATCGCCCGCGACGCCTCGATGCGTGCCGCCTTCAGCGGCTTGCCCGCCTCGTTGCAGATCGTTCGCGCCACCTCCTCGTGCCGGCGGCCGATGTAGCCCGCCACGCGGGCGAGGATCTCGGCGCGCTTGTGTGCGGGAAGCGGGTCGGCCATCGCGCGCTCGGCGGCGTCGATCGCGCGGCGGGTTTCTTTCGCGCCGCCCTTGGCGACGCGGCCGACGACCTCGCCCGAGTAGGGCGAGTGCACGTGGATCCAATCGCTCGTCTCGATCCACTCGCCGTCGATCAGCAGCTTGCGCTCGGTCGCGGTCGTGGCCACGGTGGGAGGATACGCCCGTGGCGGTTCCAGACGTCTCTTACGCCCGCAGCGGCGACACCGCGATTGCCTACCAGGTCATCGGCGACGGCCCCTCGGACCTCGTGCTGCTGCCGTTCCTCGCGAACATCTACACGCTCTGGGGCGCGCCGGGGTTCGAGGCGATGGCGCGACGGTTGGCAAGCCGCCGCCGGCTGATCGTCGTGAACCCGCGTGGGGTAGGCCTTTCGGACCGGCCGCGCGGGTTCAGCGTCGAATCGCGGATGGACGACATCCGCGCGGTGCTCGACGACCTCGGCGTGGAGCGCGCAGACGTCATGGGGTTCGCCGAGGCGACCGCGTCCTGCGCGGTCTACGCGGCGTCGTATCCCGAGCGCGTTCAGCGCCTCATCCTGTTCATGCCGCGGGCGCGCGGCGTGGCGGACGAGCGCGATCGTGAGGCGCAGGTCGCGAGCCTTCGCCACGAACGGGACGAGTGGGGTCGGCGCGACGTGCTCGAAGAGTTTGCCCGCGAGATCAACCCACAATGGGCCGACGATCCCGAGTATCTCGACTGGTTCGTGTGGCATCACCGGCTGACGTCGAGCCCCGCAGCGTGGGTCGAGTTCCGCCGGATGCAGATCGAGCTCGACGTCACCGACGTGCTTCCGACCATCCGGGTACCGACGCTCGTGCTGATCAAGGAGTTCGCACGTGAGGCGGCGGAGGCGGTCGCCGCGGCGATCCCCAACGCAGAGCAGGTGTTCGTCCCCGGCCGCGGTGGTGCCTTCCACGAGAACGAGTTCGCAATCGAAGCGGTCGAGGCGTTCCTCGACGGCACACCGCGCCACCACGTTCCCGACACCGTGCTCGCTGCGGTCCTCTTCACCGATCTCGTCGATTCGACTGCGCGCGCGGCCGAACTCGGCGACCGAGCGTGGCGCGAGGTGCTGGAGCGCCACCACGAGCTCGTTCGCCGTGAGCTCGAGCGCTTCCGCGGAGTCGAGATCGACACGGCGGGCGACGGCTTCTTCGCGAGCTTCGACGGGCCGGGGAGGGCGATCGCGTGCGCGCGCTCCGTCGTGGAGCAGGTCGAGGCACTGGGCCTCGAGGTGCGCGCGGGCATCCACACAGGTGAGTGCGAACGCGTCGGCGCCGGGCTCGCGGGCCTCGCCGTCAACGTGGGAGCACGGGTCTCGTCGACCGCTGGGTCGCGCGAGGTCGTGGTGTCGGGCACCGTCAAGGACCTCGTCGCGGGCTCGGGCCTGGCGTTCGACGACCGCGGCGAGCATGAGCTCAAGGGCGTTCCGGGCGTCTGGCATCTCTACGCTGTCACCGGATGAGAAGCGTCGCGCGCATATCGGTGACGCCCGTAAAGGGGTTCGCGCTCGTCCATCCTGAGCGCG
Source organism: uncultured Actinomycetes bacterium (assembly GCA_963738205.1). GTDB lineage: Bacteria > Actinomycetota > Thermoleophilia > Gaiellales > Gaiellaceae > DATFQE01. The sequence goes on along the minus strand of CAVTVQ010000006.1, from coordinate 632,288 downwards.
TCGCGCTGACGCCTGCCGGCGTCGTCGAGGATCGCCGCTTCCTCCTCGTCGACGTGGACGGTAAGCGGCTGCGCAGCTCGACGACCGCCTGGCCAATCGTGGTCCACGGTGAGTACGACGCCGAGGCCGAGGTGCTCCGCGTGCGGTTTCCTGACGGCGAGGTGATCGAGGACAGCGCCCTCGGCAGCGGCCCAAGCCGGTCCTGGGACTTCCACGACGGGCGCGGGGAGCCCGGACGGGTCGTCGAAGGCGCCTGGAGCGACCGCCTCTCGGAGCTCGCGGGCCACGACGTGCGCATCGTGCGTCCCGAGCGCGTGGGGGTCATTCGGGACGACCCGGTGACGCTGGTCTCGGCGGCGTCGGTCGCGCGCCTGGAGCGGGAGGCCGGCGCGGCGGTGGATCCGCGTCGCTTCCGGATGCTCTTCGACCTCGACGGCTGCGGCGAGCACGAGGAAGACACCTGGGATGGGCGGCGCGTTCGCGTGGGGGAGACAGTGCTCCGCGTCGGCGGCCCGGTGCCGCGCTGCGCTGCGACGACGCGCGACCCGGACACGGGTGAGCGCGACCTCGACACGTTGCGCCTGATCAAGGGTTACCGCGGCGTGCGCGACGGCGAGGCGATCGACTTCGGCGTCTACGCGGCGGTCGAGCAGCCGGGCCCCGTCCGGGTCGGCGACCCGGTCGAGCCGTTGTAACGTTGCGCTCGTGACCTCTGGGGCGCTGATCGTCGACGCGGTTCGGAGCCCGATCGGGCGTCGAAACGGGGCGCTCTCGAAGCTCCGCGGCGACGAGCTCGGCGCGCAGGTTCTGAACGGCCTCGTCGAGCGAGTCGGCCTCGACCCGGCCGAGGTCGAGGACGTGCAGCTGGGGTGCGTGACTCAGATCGGGGAGCAGGGCTGGAACATCGGGCGGATGGTGCCGATGGTTGCGGGCTGGCCCGAAACCGTCTGCGGCACCACGGTCGACCGGCAGTGCGGGTCCTCGATGCAGACGAACTTCAGCGCGGCCACGGCCGTGTGGTCCGGCCAGCTCGACGTCGTGATCTCGGCCGGCGTCGAGATGATGTCGCGCGTCCCGATGGGCTCGAACGGCGGCGACCTGTCGAGCAAGCTGCTCGAGCGCTGGGAGATCGTCCCGCAGGGCATCTCGGCGGAGGTGATCGCCGACGAGTGGGGTCTCACCCGGGAGCAGCTCGACGCGTACTCGCTCGAGTCCCACCGGCGGGCGATTGCGGCGATCGACGAAGGCCGCTTCGAGCGCGAGATCGTGCCGGTCGAGGTGACGAACCCGCACGTGGGCGCTCTGATCGGCGTGGACGAGACGCCGCGCCGCGACACGTCGGCCGAGGCACTCGCCGGGCTGGCGCCCGCTTTCCGGCCTGAGGGACGAGTCACCGCGGGGAACTCGAGTCAGATCTGCGACGGTGCGGCCGCAGTGCTGATCGCGAGCGAGCAGGCCTGCGAGCGGCTGAAGCTGGAGCCGCGGGCCCGCTTCGTCTCGTTCGGGCTCGACGGTGTCGATCCGCACCGGATGCTCCACGGCAACCCGGAGGCGTGCGCGAAGGCGCTGGCGCGAGCCGGCCTCACGTGGGATGACATGGCCGTGATCGAGGTGAACGAGGCCTTCGCGGCGGTCGTCCTGCAGTTCGCCCGCGACGCAGGCCTCGAGGATCGCTGGGACGACATCAACCCGAACGGCGGCGGGATCTCACTCGGCCACCCGCTCGGGGCGACGGGCGCGCGGATGACCGCGACGCTCCTGAACGAGCTGGAGCGCCGCGGCGAACGCTACGGGATCGCCTGTATGTGCATCGGCTTCGGCCAGGCGATCGCCGGCGTGATCGAGCGCGTCTAGCCGTCAGCGCTTCGTCGTGCGCGCCCGGTGGTCGCGCTGCGCCGCCCGGTCGGCGCAGAGCTCGCAGCAGTAGCGCTTCCTGCGGTTCTTCGTCCGATCGACGAAGACGCCCGTGCAAGGGTCGGCGGCGCAGGTGCCGAAGCGGCTCAAGCCATGGGCGCGCACGACTTCGAGCAGCGACCCCGCGGCCGTGGCCGCAAGGTGCGCGACCACGTCGGTCTCGTCCGGGCCGTACCGCACCACCCAGTCGGCCCCGGCACGCTCGAGCCGTGGCAATGCGCCCGCCTCGGCAGCGATGCTGTTGAGCACGCGCGCCGCCTCGTCTTCGTCCGTGGTCTCGAAGACGCGGCGCAGCCGATCCCGGACGTCCTTGACCGCCGTGAGGTCGTCGCGGCCGGAGACGCGAGCGGCCCGCGGCCGGCCGACCAGCTCGAGGAAGAGCCTCAGGTCGGCCTCGTCGACGAGATGCTCGTGCGGGTCGTCGTACGTGTCCCACGTGTTGAGGAGCGCGACGGCGAGGTCGACGCCGGACTCCTTGGGGTTACCGAGGATCACGAGACACGCATACCACGGGACTAACCTCCTGCCCTTTAGTCAGTCTCAAAGCTTAGTTAGAGACTGACACCGACCGGAGGAGGATCCATGGTCATCACCAAGCTTTGGCCCCTGGCGATCGTCGCTGCGGCCCTCGCTGTAGCCGTTCCGGCCGCGGCAGCGCCGCCGAGCGTCGTGGTCGAGCAGGTCGACCGCACCCGTACGCTGCCCGCCGGCTCCCTGTGCGATTTCGACGTCGTCCTCCATTCCGAGGGGACGAGTCGTACGACGACGTACACCAACAGCGACGGCAGCTTCGACCGCTTCGCGGTCCACCTCTCACACTGGACGACGAGCTTCACGAACCCGGCGACGGGGAGCACGACCAGGACCGTGCTCGCCGGCCCCGTGATCGTCGAGGCTCGCTCCGACGGCACCGCGCTGGTGCGCATTCCCGGCAACGACGGGCACTTCGTCGTCCCGGGCGAGGGGCCGGTGTACAGCGACAACGGCCTGATCGTCTGGATCGCACCCAGCGTTGCGAACTGGCAGCAGCAGATCGAGGTGCTCCACGCCTCGGGCGGCTACCGCAGCGCCGAGGACTTCGCCGCGGCGGTCTGCGGCGCGATCGACTGACGACGGCGCTCGGAGGGCCCCGCTCCGGCGGGGCCCTGCGCCCTCCGGCGGGGAAGCGTTCGGGATGCTGGGCGAAGCTGGCCCGCGCACGAGAGCGAGCAGAAGAAGTACGAGTTCCCCTCGTGGACGAGGCGGCCGGCGGCGCGCTCCGGATCGACGGCCATGGGGCACTTTGGCTAGGCGAGCGGTAACCCCGCGGCTCCGGCCGGTTACGGTTGGAGTGCTATGCATCCGTTCGACGTCCGCGCCGTCAACGAACGTCTAAAAGCCGGAAACGGCGGGTTCGAAGTCGTGCACGAGTCGCCTGGACTCGAGGTGGCCGTGTACGTGCTCGTTGCGCCGGAGCCCGATCAGCAGCAGCCGCACGAGGATGACGAGCTCTATGTGGTTCTCGAAGGCCGAGGAGTCCTCGAGATCGAGGGAGTCGCAACGCCCGTCGAAGAGGGAACGGCGATCTTCGTCGAGGCCGGCGCCCAGCACGAGTTCACGGGCTACGAAGGCCTCAGCGTGCTGGTCATCTTCGCTCGTCGCCACGCTGAGAGCGGTTAAGCCCGCCTCGAACCTGATAATCCTCGGCATGCCCGAGACCGACCGCTTGCGAGGCCTCCTCGATGCCGGCATCGCGCTGAGCTCCGAGCTGTCGCTCGACGATCTCCTGCAGAAGCTGGCCGAGACGGCCGCGGATCTGACCGGCGCCCGCTATGCGGCGCTCGGAGTGATCGACCGCACGGGAACGGCCCTCGAGCGATTCGTTCACACCGGCATGGACAAAGAGACAGTGGCCCGAATCGGCGAGCTCCCACATGGCCTCGGCATTCTCGGCGCCCTGATCACCGATGCCCGCTCGCTGCGGCTGGAGTCCATGGCCGACGATCGGCGTTCTGTCGGCTTCCCGCCACACCATCCGCCGATGCGCGGTTTCCTCGGAGTGCCGATTCGCTCACGGGGCCGGGCGTTCGGGAACCTGTACCTCACCGAGAAGCAGTCCGGCTCGTTCACAGCCGAGGACGAGGAGATCGTCGAGGCGCTCGCAAGCCAGGCGGGGGTGGCCGTCGAGAATGCTCGCCTGTTCGAGGCGGCGACAGCCTGGTCCGAGCAGCTCGAGGCCCTGAACGAGGTCGGTACCGCGCTGGCAGGCGAGGTCGATCTGGCGCGCCTGTTGGAGCTGATCGCCCGGCGGCTCCGCGGCCTGACCGGCGCGCGGCTCGTGACGATCGCCTTACCCGCGGCCGACGGGACGCTGCGAGTCGAGGCAGCCGACGGGGAGACGGCCGACGAGCTCATCGGTCTCGAGCTCGAGCGGGCAGGCTCGAAGAGCGGTCGCGTCCTCGAGCGGCGACGAGCGGAACGCGTCGACGTCGTCGCCGACGATCCCGAGGTCGACAAGGTGGCGGCGGAGCGGTTCCAGGCGCGGAGCGCCCTCTACGTGCCCCTCATCGCGCGCGGCCGACCCATCGGCGTGCTCGTCGCCCACGACAAGGAGGGCGCCGATACACGTTTCACCGACGACGATCTCCGCCTGTCCGAGACGTTCGCCCCGCGTGCCGCAGTGGCCGTCGATCTCTCTGCGCGGGTCGCGGGCGACGCCGTGCGCCGGGTCGTCGAAGCCCAGGAGCTCGAGCGACGCCGCCTCGCACGTGAGCTGCACGACCAGACCGGCCAGGAGCTGACGGCGATCCTCCTCGGCCTCAAGGCAGTCGAAGACGCCATGAGCGGCGAGGACCGCGCCGCCGCTCTGGCGACGGTGCGCGAGCAGGTCGTAGACACGCTCCACGACGTGCGCCGTCTCGCCATGGAGCTGCGGCCCAAGGCCCTCGACGACTTTGGCCTCGTGGCCGCGCTGGAGCATCTGCGCGACACGTTCTCGGAGCAGACGGGGATCCGTGTCGAGCTCGAGTCGCAGATCGGCAGCCGCCTGCCGAGCGACGTAGAGACCGCGCTCTACCGGATCGTCCAGGAGGCGCTGACCAACATCGTCAAGCACGCGCAGGCAAGCTCCGTCAGCATCGTGCTGACTCGCAGCCGCCGCGCCGTGACAGCCGTAATCGAAGACGACGGGCGCGGTTTCATCCATGACGACGGCGGCGAGGGGCAGGGCCTCATGGGCGTGGGGGAGCGCCTGGCACTCCTGGGCGGCAAGCTGAAGATCGAGTCGAGCCCCGGTTCCGGCGCGTCGATCGTCGCCGAGGTGCCCTTGCGGTGACCGAGAGCGAGCCCATCCGCGTCGTGATCGTCGACGATCACGCCGTCGTCCGCGCAGGACTGCGAAAGGTGCTCGAGTCGGAGCCCGACATCGAGGTCGTCGGCGAGGCCGGCGACGCCAACAACGCCGTCTTCCAGACGCGCGCCACCAAGCCCGACGTGATTCTGATGGACGTCGTCATGCCGGGAAAGACCGGGATCGAGGCGATCCCGGAGGTCCTCCACGATGAGCCCGAGGCCAAGATCTTGATCCTCTCGATGCAGGACGACCCCCGCTACGTCCGCGAGGCTTTCGACGCCGGTGCGACCGGCTACGTGCTGAAGGAAGCTGTCGACACAGACATCGTCGCGGCGATCCGCGCTGTCGCCGCCGGCGGCCGCTACGTGCACCCGGCGCTCGGCGCGCGGATGCTCGCTGCAGATGCCGAGGAGCGCAAGCGCGCCGAGGAAGACCCACTCTCCGACCGGGAGCGCGACGTCCTACGCCTCCTCGCCCTCGGTCACACCAATCAGGAGATCGCGAGCCAGCTCTACATCTCGGTGCGCACCGCCGAGACGCACCGGGCGCACATCATGCAGAAGCTGAGGATCACGACCCGCGCCGAGCTCGTCCGCTACGCGCTCGAGCAGGGGCTGCTCGAGGTCGACGGCGACTAGCGGCGCGAGCCGAGCCGTCAGTGCGACATCGTCCCCTTGACGTTCCCGACCTTGAGCAGACCGACCTGGCCGAGGTCGACGTGCGCGAAGGCGTGCGAGACGAACGGATACAGGCCTGGCTTGTCGAGCTTCACGTCGAACACGGCCCCACCGCCGGCCGGCACGAGGACGGTCTGCACGCCCTTCTGAGGCGGGTTGGTCATGTCGCCGTTGACCCAGGCGCGGTCGAGCAGCCCGCCGACGACGTGGAAGTTCGTGTCCAGCGTCGGACCGGCTGCGACGACGTAGAAGCGCGTCGTCTCACCGGGCTTCGCGGTCAGCGGGTGGTTGACGTACTGGTTGGCGTACCCGTTGAAGGTCGTCCAATCCGGCATCATCGCGCGAGCCTTGGCCATGTCGAGCGACGCCGGCTCCTTGATGCCGTCGCCGTTCAGGTACCACTCGCTGGCGACGAGCACGTACTCGTTGTCGGCCGGGGGCAGCCCCTCCTTCGGCTGGACGACGATTGCGCCGTACATGCCGTTGGCAATGTGGGCCAGCACCGGCTTGGTGCCGCAGTGGTACATAAAGACACCGGGGTCGCCGGCCTCGAAGCGGAATCTGAAGGAGTCGCCGGGTTGGACGTCCTTGAAGGCGAGGTTGGGGGCGATCCGGGCGGCGTGGAAGTCGATCGAGTGCGGAATCGTGCCGCCGTTCTTCAGCGTCATCTCGACCGTTTGGCCCTCACGGACGTGCACGATCGGCCCGGGAGCGCCGTGGCCGTCGAAGGCCCAAGTGTTGTACTCGACGCCCGGGGCGATCTCGACCGTCATGTCCTTCAGCGTCATTTGAACCTTCACGAGGTCGCCGGTCGGGACGGGCGGCAAGGTCGCGTCGTAGGGCGTATGGGCGGCGGCCAGCTCGACCGCGTTCTCCGGAACAACGCCGGCGAAGCTGTTCAGCGGGAGCGCCGTGTTGTGGTCTGTGGCGTGGTCGTGGCCGGCCGGGGTGGCCCCGGAGGTGGCGGCAGGCTGGGCTCTGGTGTCGCGGGCGTCGGCCCACATCATCAATGCGAAGAAGCCGACGACCGCGACGGCGAAGCCGAGCAGCAGCGTGGCGACCATCCAGAAGGCGCCCGAGTAGGTCTCGGAAGCGGGAGGGCGCTTGCTTGTTGCGCGGTATGAAGCCATGCGAGTCAAAACTCCTTCGTGGAGAAACGTCGAGGGCGGCCGGAGCCGCCCTCGACTTGGGGCACGAAGCTGAGAAGTCAGCTGATCGCGGGTGCGGGCTGCGGAGCCTTTGCCTGCTCGCGCTTGACCTGCGGCGCCCACGCACGGCCAAGGGCACCGAGGGCGAGGACGATGAAGCCAATGCCGCTGAGCAAGAGCGCAATGCCGACGACGATGCCGAAGAGCGCCGTCTGCTCGGCCATGTAGCTCATGTTCAGCGCGGTCGACAGCGCGGTAGCGGTGACCCAGGTGTCCCGGGCCGAGTTTGCGACGGGCTGCCCCTTCTCGTCCTTCAGTGCGGCGGCCTCGTCGCTTGTGCCGGCGACGCTCTTCGGATCGGCGGCGGAGACGAAGCGCCCCATCTGGGCGTAGGTCAGGCCGTCGGACGCCTCGAGCGCATGCTCGTGCATGACCTTGGCGAAGGCACGGGCCTGGGTGCCGGTCGTGAGCGACTTATCGGCCCACTGGGACGCGTGCTTGGCAACCGCCGGATCGTCTGCGGCGCCGAAGACGATCTGCTCCTGCTTGAGGCTGTCGCGGACCGTCGCACGGCCGTCGACGCCCATGTAGATGGCTGCGGCGCCGAAGATCACGAGCACGAGTCCCGCGAACATGCCGCCAATCTGGAAGAGCTTTCTCATTGTCGTGCCTCCATTCGTTTTGTAGAGCCAACGTAAGGGTTGAACGCTACGTCTCTATCCGGGCTGAGGCACAGACCGGATGCGGGTTAGCCGCAGGTCTTCTGCGGCCGAAGAGCGGCGAGCCGCTCCCCCAGTTCCTGGACGATCGGAGCGCCCATGCCCGCGTCGGCGACGAGGTAGGGGCCGTCGGGGCGCTCGACGACGAGCGCCGGTCGGCCATCCAGTCGGTCGGTGCCACGGCTGCCGATGCGCAGACCGCGAAGCTCTTCGTAGTCGAACTCCCTATCGACCGCAGACCCCTCCGCTCCACGCCGGCGCCCCTCGAGGTGGAACGCGCGCGGGCCGAGCGCAAGGCGCCCGATAAAGATCTGCCCATCCGGCTCGCGCCACTTGACGGCGTAGGTCGACACTGTTCTCGCAGCGTAGAAGCGCGCCCGCTACCACATATCGTGGCCGCCACGCAACCTCACTGCGGTAAAGCCGCAGATCTGCCCAGACAGGGCCGACCAGGACTCAGGGCGCCGTTCCGGCGCCCTGGCCAACGCGTCAAGCCGTTTTCGTTCGGCGCCGCTTGAGCCAGACGGCTAGGGCGCCGGCGACGACGAGGAATGCGATCGGCACGAGCAGTGCTCTGTTGAACGTCTGTCCGGGCGGCGGTGTGTAGTCGAGCGAGCCGGTGATCGTCGTCGGCCTGCCGTCGAGTGTGGTCGGGACCTTCCAATCGAAGACGTGATGAGGCTCGCTCTTCGCGGCCCTCACCCTGGGCGGGAGCGTCTGGCTCATCCAGTGGATGCGGTGGTCGTGCCAGTCGTATCGCTCGCGCGGGGCGACCTCCTTCCAGTCGGGTGCCGCCTTCGGATCGGCTTCGGGTGGAAGCGCGACCTGGCCGAAGCGGTCGTCGTTGAGGTAGGTCGCCGGCGAGCGGGTGTTGCGGTAGACACGGCCGTCGCGGAACGCGAGATAGGGCTCGCCCTGATAGCCGCGCACGACCAGCGGCTTTCCCGTCTCGTTCCGAATTTCGAGCCGGTCGTCGCTGTCGAGGACGGTCACTTTCAGGCCGGTCGCCTGCGGCGTGATCCGTGTCACGGTTGACCGGAAGCCGAGCGCCCCGCCGCCGCCGTGACCAGCGGCAGCGGGGCAGATGACCAGCGCCGCGAGGACGCCTGCGAGGAGTGCTCTGTTCACGCGGCCTTCCGGCGCCTGCGCAGCGCGAGATACGCGCCCAGGGCTCCGAGCGGAACGCCGTAAGCGACGCCCTTGAGCGTTCGGCCCATTCCCTGCTTGGCGGCGCTGGCGCCCGCGGGGTAGTCGAGTACCGGCGATGCGGCCGAGCGGATCAGCACCTGGGGTGCGGGCTCTTCCGCGCTGGGCGCGCCGATCCAGCGTACGACCTTGCCGTTGGAGTAGGTCTGCAGGGCCTTGAACGTGACGAGCGTTCCGGCCTTCGCCTTGGGGGCCAGGATCGAGATCGGGAAGGCGAGGAAGTGATCGGGCCCGATGCGACCGCCGGAGAAGACGACACGATCGACGCGCGTGTTGACCGTGAATCCCTTTTCGATCTCGACTGGCTTGTCCAGCTTCTTCGTGATGATCCTGCCTTGCCAGCCGCTCATCGCCGGCAGCGACGCGGTGTAAACACCGTTGGGGAACTGGACGTCGACCTTCACGGTGCTCGCGTTGGCCTCCTCGTTGGGGACGTTGACGTTGATCACGGTGAACGTCCCGGAGGGGAGCGCGTTCGGGTGCACGGTCACGTGCGCCTGAGCCGCCCCGGCCAAGGCGAGGGCCGAGCCGGCGACGAGGGTGATGAGGATGAGACGTGCCTTCATCGATTTCACGAGTCCTTTCGTATCGGGATGGTGAGTGAGGCGCTCCACTGGTCGAACTCGCCGCGGCGGACATCGACGCCGAACCGCCACGTGCCTGCGAGCGGAAGCGTCGCCCCGGTCACGAGCCCATGGCCGGGCCCAGCCGGGACGGCAGGGAAGTGGAGCGGCCCGACGCCCGCGGCAGGAAGTGAGGCAGCGACACGCATCTCTGCCACCTGGGCGGGTTGTCCGGTGGAGCTGTCGAGCAAGTACAGGTGGATCCGGTTTCGACCTGTGTGGGCCGGATCGACGACGAGATTCAGGTCGAACGGGCCGATCGTCGTGTCACGCGAGACAGGGCCGCTCGCGGCCACCTGCGCGCGCGCCGGAGGCTCGGCGACGAGAGCCGCCGTCACGCCGACGATGACGACGGCGAGCCCCAGTTCGAGGGCCACCGAGGTCAGGAACCTCCGCCTCTCGAGCGTCGAGGCCACGCCTGCGCGCAGCCGCGGCACCGACAACCGGTTGTTGAACACCCCGAGTGCCAGCACGGGTAGGACAAGGGCGACCTTGACGAGCAGCAGGCGGCCGTAGGTCGTCTCCCAGAGCCCGCTCCAGCTGCGCACCTCGAGGAAACCGCTCAAGACGCCCGCCGAGAGGAGCACGCTGATCGAGACGACCGCCAGATCGGAGAAGCGCGGGACGATCCGTGCCGCGAGCGGCCAGCGTTCGCCGCGGGCGCGGAGCAGGACCAGCACCACGAACCCCAGCCCACCGGCCCAGGCTCCGGCGGCCAAGACGTGCGCCCAGTCGCTGATCACCGCCGTGGTCCCGTCCGCCCGCGCGTGCCCGGAGAGGGCCGGCGTGATCGCCGCGGCGGCCGCGAGAGCTGCCGCGGGCCACGCCAACAACCGCTGCCGCTGTGGGCGTGCGAGCAACGCAACGGTGCCGACGGCCGCGACGACCAGCGCCAGGGCGGCACGGAGGAGCGAGACGCGGCCGAAGCGGGTGTCGACGACATCGCCGATGAGCGACCACTTCGTCGCCGAGCTCAAGCCGAGCCCGCTGGCCTTCGCGCCCTCGAGTCCGAGCGCCATGAGCGACGTCACGGCCAGCAGTACGGCGGCGATCGTCAGCGTCGCCCACACCGGCTCACGGAGCAGAGCCGGCTCGTCGCGGAGCACGTACAGCAGCGACAGCACGGCCCCGACGATCAGGAGGAGTGCGACGAAACCGAGGAAGCGAACGGTGCCGAACGCGACGTCCACGGACCGGGAGCCGGCCTGCTCGTCGAGCACCTGTGCGGCGACGCCTGCCGCGTCCGCACCCGGTTTCCCGACGTGGAACACGAACGCGCCGTGGATCGGATGCGAGTCCGCCGACACCACCCGCCAGGCGACCGTGTATGTCCCTCGCGACAAACCCCGCCGGAGACCGACTTCGACCTGGGCCGGGTCCGGATGGCGTGTCGCGCCGTCGTCCACCCGCTTGGCCGCGCCGTCGTAGACGCGCACCGAGCCCAGAGCCGTCTCCACCGACTCGTTGAAGCGCAGAACGACGCGTGCCGGCGCGCGGCCGACCACCTCGTCGTTCGCCGGTGTCGACGAGACGAGCGTTGCATGGGCGAACGCAGCCGGCGAGACGGCAAGCGCAGCCACCACGGCCACACCGACCGCCAAGCACAGCCGTCCCACGACGGGTACGGGCAACCTGGGTATCTCGACTCCTCCTTCGCGTGACAACACGGCGCCGCGCGGGCGCAACGAGCGAGCGCTAAGCGAAGGGTGGGCCTCGTGTTCCGTACCCTCGCGCGAGTGCGGGAGCGTACGGAATCACGAGCGAGAGTTGAGGCCGAGGCAAGACGACGATCGCAATCCGTCGCCGCGACGGGGCCGCGAGCCAGCGCCCTACGCTACGGGCGGCGCGAAGAAGCAGGCGAGCGAGCAGGTACGCGGCCACTGCGAAGGGCAATTGCAGGCCCAGCCCGGCAACGAATGTCGGTTCCAGCACGGCCGTCCACGGAAAGCCGCCGGTCTCGGCCAGGCGCTCGAAGTGCTCCTGAAAACAGAAGATTGCAGGCGCCAATGCCGCGAAGTGCCACGCCGACGGCAGCGACTCCGCCGCCGCTCCACCTCGCGCAGCGAGATGGCGAACCTCCGTCACGAATGCGAACGCGACCAGCGCCGATGCGACCGCCAGCGCCAGCGGCAGGTACGTGAGATATCCATGCCCACTCGCCGCCAACAACGAGGCGCGGCTGTGCGCGTCGGGTGCCACGACGCGATACCCGAGTGCGTGCGCCGCCTGCGAACCCGCCACAGCGAGCGGCACCGAGAGCAACCACGCCGTCAGGGTGCGCGACATCCCAACACATGATGCCCGCTCAGCCTGGCGGAGGACAACCCACGTTGCCCGGTGCTCATACGATCGGGACATGTCCGGCTCTGCCTCGTGGCTGCTCATCCGAGGGCGCGGCGAGCGGCGGCTCGATCACGCGGTGCGTGCGGAGGAGCTCCGCGCGCACTCGTCGACTCGGCGGCCGTCGGTTCAGCTCGGCGACCGGGCCGTGCTCTACGCGGCCGGCTGGCAGGTGATCTTCGGCCTCGTCGACATCGTCTCGGACCCGCAGAACGACCCGGAGCGGACGCGGTGGGCCTGGCGCTTCGCCATCCGTCCGGTGCTGGCGCTCGACGATCTGCGGGAGGCGCCGCCCGTCGAGGCCGCGGGTGTCCTGCCTCGCAGCCTCGGCCGACACTCCTACATCCGGCTGACCGACGACCAGTTCGAGCGGGCGGGCGACGCCATACGAGCCGCCGCTGCGGGCGCGCGAGCCTAGTCGTGCGCGACGACGTCAAGCGGATCGTCGAGACGGGCTACGACGCAGCGGCCGACCGCTTCGCGGAGTGGCAGCGAGGAGTCGAGGGCTCGACGCGGCTCCAGCGCACCGAGGGGCTGCTGAGCATGCTGCCGGAGTCTCCGGCTGTGCTGGAGCTCGGTGTGGGCGCGGGCGTGCGCTCGACCCGGCTCCTGGCCGACCGCGGCGCTCTCACCGGCGTCGACCTCTCGTCCGAGCAGCTTCGCCGCGCGCGCGAGCGGATCCCGCAGGCGACTTTCCTCCACGCCGACGTGACGGAGCTCGACTTCCCTGATGCCTCATTCGACGCCGTGGTCGCGTTCCATGTCTTCAACCACCTGCCGCGTGAGGAGCTCGCACCGCTCTCCGACCGCATCGCCCGCTGGCTGCGGCCCGGCGGCTACTTCCTCGCGAGCTTCTCGACGAGCGACGAATCCGGCTGGCTTCGGGAGTGGCTGGGCGTGGAGATGTTCTTTGCCGGGCTGCCGCCCGAGGCGAATCGCGGCCTGGTCGAGGCGGCAGGGCTCGTCGTTCTCGGCGACGACATCGAGACGACGATCGAGCCCGAAGTCGGCGAAGTGCGGTTCCAGTGGCTGCTCGCGCGGCGACCCGAGTAGCATCGCGCCTCCGTGGCCAGGGAGATCTCCAAGGTCGGCGTGGTGGGGCTCGGCACGATGGGGGCCGGCATCGCGCAGCTTTGCATCGAGGCCGACGTCGAGACGGTCGGGCGCGAAGTCTCGCTCGACCTTGCGGAGCGGGCGCGCGAGCGGATCGCGCACTTCCTCACGAGGAAGGTCGAGAAGGGCAAGCTCGAGCAGGCCGATCGCGACGCCGCCGTCGAGCGGCTGACCTTGACGACGGACGTGGCCGACTTCGCCGACTGCGACCTGGTGATCGAGGCGATCGTCGAGGAGCTCCAGCCCAAGCGCGAGCTGTTCACCGAGCTCGACCGGATCACCGCCCCGGATGCCGTTCTGGCGACGAACACATCGGCGCTGTCGGTCACCGAGATCGCTGCCGCCGCGACGAGGCCTGAGCGCGTCGTCGGGATGCACTTCTTCAACCCGGCGCCGCTGCTGCCGCTGGTCGAGGTGATCCGCACCGAGCTGACCGCCGACGAGCCCTACGAGAGCGCCTTCGCGTTCGGCGAGCGGCTGGGCAAGACGCCGATCCGCTGCAACGACACACCCGGGTTCGTCGTCAACCGCGTGCTGATCCCGCTGCTCAACGACTGCGTGCGCGTCCTCGACGAGGCTCGCGTCACGCCCGAGGACCTCGACACCGGGATGAAGGACGGGACCGGCTGGCCGATGGGGCCGTGCGAGCTGATCGACCTCGTCGGGATCGACATCCACGTGCACGCCTCCGAGGCCCTGTACGAGGCGCTGCGCGAACCGCGCATGGCAGCGCCGCCGCGCCTCGTGCGCATGGCGCAGGCGGGCCTGCTCGGGCGCAAGTCGAAGCGCGGCTTCTACACGTACGACTAATGGCGCGAAAGGCGTTCCTGCTCGGAGGCACCGGCAAGACCGGCGTCGTGCTCGCGAGGCGCCTGCTCGACACCGGCTGGGACATCACTGTCGCGAGTCGCGGCGAACGGCCCGTTGAGGCGTCCCTCGAGGCGCGGCATGTGAAGCTCGACCGCGCCGACGATGCTGCACTCCGCGCAGCATTGGGCGACGGCGTCGACGTGCTGGTCGACTTCGTCGCGTTCGAGCGGGCGCATGCCGAGCAGCTGCTCGCTCTGGAGGGCAGCGTTCGCTCGCTCGTCGTGGTCTCGAGCGCGTCCGTGTACGCCGACTCGCAGGGACGCTCGCTCGAGAACGTGAACGACGGCGAGGTCGCGCGGTTTCGCGTGCCGCTGACCGAACACGATCCGACCGTCCCGCCCGGCGACGACGCCTACGCGGCCCGGAAGCGGGCGATCGAGCAGACGCTGCTGGCCCGGGACGCGATCCCGGCGACGCTGATCCGCGCCGGCGCGATCTATGGCCCGGGCGATGCGGCCTCCAGGGAGTGGTACTTCGTGAAGCGCGTCCTCGACGGCCGACGCGTCGTCGTCCTCTCGCACCAAGGCGAAAGCCGCTTCCAACCGGTGTCGGTCCACAACCTCGCGGAGCTGATCCGCCTGACGGCCGAGCGACCGGGCCGTCGGCTCCTGAACGGTGCCGACCCGGAAGCGCCGACCGTGACGGAGATCGGGCGGCACGTCGGCGGTGCGCTGGGCCACGAGTGGGCCGAGGTGCTGTTCGCCGGGCCGCCCCGCAACGGCGTCGGCGATCACCCGTGGGGCGTTCCCAGTCCGTTCGTCCTCGACATGACCGAGGCCGAGTTCGAGGTTGGGTACCGGCCGGTCACGACGTACGCCAAGGCCATCAAGGAGACATCCGACTGGCTCGTCGCGGCGAGCGAGGGACGCGACTGGCGCGAGGCGTTCCCGACCGCTGCGAAGCACTACGCCGACCAGTTCGACTACGGCGCCGAGGACGCTTACGTGCGAGGGCTCACGGCAGGCTGAGCCGGGCCCAGACGTTCTCGAGCAGGCGCCGGACGGCGGGGTCCTCGATCGACGCGGCGAAGTTGAGCGCGCCCGCGGCAAAGACCTTCGCGCCCCGGGCCTCGTAGTAGGTCATCTCGGCCGTGCGCCCGATCCCCATCAAATCCGGGATCGATGCGAGCACCTTCGTCCCGCGCGGAGACGCGGTTGTGCGCGCGTCGATCTCGATGCCGTAGCGGCCGAAGGCGCTCCCCACCTCCAGGCCCGTGCCGTCGAAGGGCCAGCCGCCATCGGAGACGACGTACGGCCCCTGGCGACCGCCGTAGTCCGAGCCGATGTACTGCACGCCCACGAGGGCCGACTCCGGCCGTCCGAGCGCGCGCCAGAGGCCGACTCGCCGGAGCCGTTCGCCCTCGCGGTCGACGCGCCAGAAGAAGTTGTTGGCGGCGAGGAAGAGCAGGTTGCCGCCGAGGTCGCGGTAGCGCTCGACGAGGTCGTACGCCCGTGGAGTCACGTACTCCTCGTGCCCGGGGAACACGATCAGGTCGTACGCCTTGGCCAGGGCGGACGCGTTGGGAAAGCGCTCCAGGTCGTCGTCGGAGAGGAACTCGACCGTGCGGTCGGTGCGGTTGAGCCAGCTGATGAAGTCGAGGTCCCAGTCGCGGAAGCGGAAGGGCACGCCGAAGTCGAGGTAGGGCCGGCGAAGGTCGACGCGCCCGATCGATCTCGCCACGTACCACGAGTCGCCCCAGCCGTCCCCGTCGGCGTCCCAAAAGTTGTACGCCTGCCAGGTGTTCGTGGCCAGCACGACGGCGACCCTGCTCGTCGTGCCGAGCCGCTTCGGGCGGACGATGAACGGCGCGTAGCCGACCCGCCCGTCGCCGGCGCCCGCGCGCAGGAAGTAAAGGCCGCTCGCCCAGTTCCCCGCCCGCACGAAGTCGAGCGCGGCCGGCGCGTTGCGATGGCGGCTCCAGTCGAGCGGAAGCGGATCGGTCATGGCCGTGCCAGCCGTCCTGAAGTCCGCGCCGCGTTCGCTCGAGTAATGGAACACCTGCAGGCGCAGCGAGCGCGCGTCGCTCGCCAGCGTCAGCAGCGCCGGCTCGCCTGGCGCGTAGCTGCGCAGCGGGAATCCCGCCTCGATCCCCTGCACGCGCACGACAGGCGCCCGCCAGCGGCCGGGCCGCAGGTTGTCGTAGACCCCGCGCCCGCCGCGGCCGATGGCGGTCAGCCGCAGCACGTACGTCCGCGGCACGGTCGAGCGGCCCGGTCTCCACTCGAGCTTCCGCAGGCCCGGCTCGAGCCGCCGGGACGTCCGCCAGACGATCGCCTGCGGTGCCTTGCCAGGGTGGATCGTGTCCGTCCGGACGACCTCGAGCCGCACCCGGGCCGGCCGGTCGAGCCGAAAGCGGACGATCGCGCTGTCGCGAAAGCCGTCGCCGTTCGGGCTCACCGTCGCGAGCAGGCGGTTGTCCCCGGCGAACGGATGCGACCCCGAGTCGACGTGGATGCCCGACAGCGTGGGCGCTGCGACGGCCGCCGCGGTTACCAGCGGCACGAGCGCGATCACGACGAGCCCTCGAACAGCCGGCGCACCCCGCGCGCGTCCCTCGACTCGGCCGAGACGACCACCTCGTCACCGGGCTGCAGGACTGATGAGCCGCCGGGCCTCACCACCTCGCCGTCGCGGACGATCGTCAGGATCCAGCCGTACTCGCCGAGCGGCAGCTCCTTGATCCGGCGGCCGGCGGCGTACGAGCCCTGCCGCACGCGATGCCGGTGCAAGTCACCCGGCTCCTTCGGCAGGTCGATCGAGAGCCGCCACGGCTCGGGCGCCCGGGTCCGCATGCGGACCCCGAGCCGCCGCGCCGCCCACGGGACCGTCGAGCCCTGGACGAGCACGGAGAACGCGACCACGACGAAGATCAGCTGGTAGATGCGGCTCGCCTCGTCGACGTTCGAGAGGACGGCCAGTGCGCCGAGGAGGATCGGCACGGCCCCTTTCAGGCCGCCCCACATGACGAAGACGCGTTCCCCCGGCCGGAGCCGCGTCCGGGCGAGCAGCGGCGCGACGGCGAGCGGCCGCGCCACGAAGGCGAGCACGATGGCGAGCGCGATTCCCTCCCACAGCACCGAGCTCGTGACGACGTCGGCCACGTCGAGCGTGATCCCGAGCGCGACGAAGACGGCGATCTCTGCGAGGCTGGCGAGCGAGCTGTGGAAGCGCTCGATCTCGGCCTTGAACGGGGCCCGTGCGTCGCCGGCGAGGATCCCGGCGACGAAGACCGCAAGGAAGCCGGAGCCGCCCGCCACCGCGGCAACGCCGTAGACCAGCCCCGCCGCCGCCAGGGTGCGCAGCGGGTAGAGCCCTTCGCTCGGCAGCGAGAACCGCCGCATCGCCTGGATCAGCAGGAAGCCGCCCGCCAGGCCGACGGCGAGGCCGACCACCATCTCGACCGCGAACTCCTCGACGACGACCCAGAACGTGGCGTCCGCGTGCTGAGCGAGCTCGACCAAGCCGATCAGCAGCGCGATGCCGACAGGGTCGTTCATGCCGGATTCGCCCTCGAGGATCGTGCCGGTGCGGCCGACCACCTCGCGCTGTCCGAGCACCGAGAACGTCACCGCCGGGTCGGTCGGGGCGAGGGCGGCGCCGATGATCCCTGCGGTCGTCCAGTCGACGTCGAGCAGGAGCTTCGCGGCGACCGCCATCACGCCTGCGGTCGCGAAGGTGCCGACCGTTCCCAGCAGCACGATCGGCATTGCGGCCGCCCGGAAGCGGCGCAGGCCGATGTGCATGCCGCCGTGGAACAGAATCACGATCAACGCCACGACGGCGATGCGTTCCACCGTCGTGATCGAGACGTCCTCGCGCAGATCGGGAAAGACGTCCGAGAGCACGGCTGCGCCGAGCAGGAACAGCGCGGGCGCGGGGACCGGGAACCACGCAGTGAAGCGGATCGTGACGAGTGCCAGCGAGAAGCCGCCTGCGAGAATCAACAGGATCAGTCCGAAGTTGGAGATCTCGCTCATCCGGGCGTTGACTCTACGGCGCTCTGGCCGGACTCCCTAACGGTTTCTTTACGTTTCACTCAACCGTGGCACACCGCGATGGACGACACTTCCGAAGCGAAATGCGACGCATGCTGGTCCCACTTCTGATCCTCGCTGCCGTTTTTCCTGCCGCGGCGCTCTCGGCAGCCGCCGGGAAGGAGCCGAGCGACGGCTCGATGACCATGCGCGACGGGCGCGGCAAGCTGACGCTCGTGATCAAGGGCTCGCTGATCGGGCGCTTCGCAAACGGCACGCTCAAGATTGAGGACCTCGACAGGGGTGGGGGCAACGATCCGGTCGTGCGCGGCTACAAGACCGTCAAGTGGGGCCGTGGCAACTCTCCCACCTACAGCGGCAAGAACGTGCGCTTCCGGCTGATCGGCGGCCGCTACCGCGTGACCTTCACGGGCAAGGGGCTCTTCTTCAGCCTGGTCGCGCGCGGGCGCGTGCAGATCGACGGCAACGGCTCGCTCGGCGACGGGATCTTCTACGACGGCTTCTACTCGCTGAACGGCAGCGAGGAGGAGTCTCTGCCCGACGATCCAACGTGGATCTCACTGGTGCCATCGCCGCCTCCGCCCCCGTCCTCATCCACGCAGCCTTCGGGCTAAGCGGCTCCGTCTGGCATCCTGATCAGCACCGTGCCTGCTCAAAAGACACAATCGGTGCTGATCGTCGAGGACGAGTCCTCGATCGCGTCGTTCGTCTCGCTCTACCTCAAGAAGGCCGGCTATGACGTCGAGGTGGCGCCCACGGGCGCCGACGCGCTCGACAAGGCCGAGAACAGCCCCTCGTTGATCGTCCTCGACCTGATGCTTCCGGACATGGACGGCATCGACGTCTGTCGCCGGCTGCGCAAGCGCTCCGACGTCCCGATCCTGATGCTGACGGCCCGGGACGAGGACATCGACAAGATCATCGGGCTCGAGGTCGGGGCCGACGACTACATGACGAAGCCCTTCAACCCGCGGGAGCTCGTGGCGCGGATCAAGTCGATCCTGCGGCGGGCCACCCCGGAGCGGCGCGACGCCGAGTCGGCCGAGCAGCGTCATGGCGACCTCGTCATCAACTCCGGTCGTCGCGAGGTGAAGGTGGGGGAGACCGAGATCCAGCTGGCGCCCAAGGAGTTCGACCTGCTCTGGGAGCTGCTCGACCACCGCGGGATCGTGCTGACCCGCGACCAGCTGCTCGAGCGCGTGTGGGGCTACACGTTCGCCGGCGACACGCGAACAGTCGATGTTCACGTGCGCCAGCTCCGCCGCAAGCTCGGAGAGGCTTCTCCGATCGTGACCGTGTGGGGCGTCGGCTACAAGGTCTCGCCGGCGAAGGAGTCCGTCAGCGCATCCGGATAGGAGGCGCGCCATGTTCCGTTCGCTCCGCTTCCGGCTGCCGGCCCTCTTCCTCGCCGGCATCGTCATCTCCGGGCTGATCTCGACGTTCACCGCGTACCAGCTGTTCCAGGACTACACCGAGACGCGCTTCGTCGCCGAGCTTCGTCGCGAGGCAGCAGGGTTGACGGACCTCTACGCTTCGCAGGCGGTGCAGGCGAGCGACGAGGGTCGGCCGCCGCCGTTCGCGCAGGCGTCCCGGCTCGAGCGCGCGACCGGCGACCGCCTCTTCTACTGCGGCACCGATCCGTTCGTGAACCCGCGCGGGTTCGGCCTGCAGCAGCTGAAGCCGTGTCCGGTCGAGCCGCGGGTCGAGCGCCCGGTCACGTTCGAGTTCACGCCGCCGGGCGCTTCGCGCCCGTACCTCGCCGTGGCGCATCCGCTGCGGCTCGAGGGGCGCGGGCCTGCGTTCGGCGCCCTCATCGTCGCCAAGCCGAAAGCGGAGCTGAGCAACCGGCTCAACACGCTGATCGAACGGCTCGCGCTCGCGTTCCTCGGAGGCATCGCGGTCGCGGGCGCGCTGTCGTGGTACCTCTCGCGCCGGCTGACCCGGCCGATCCTGGCGCTCTCGAAAGCCGCGGACCAGGTCGCGGAGGGCCAGTACGACGTCGAGATCCCTCAGGGCGGACGCGACGAGATCGGGCACATGGCCGACCGCTTCGGCCAGATGGCAGTGCGCCTCCGAGAGGCGAACGAGCTCGAGCGCAACTTCCTCATGCGTGTCTCACACGAGCTGCGCACGCCGCTGACGGCGATTCGCGGCCACGTCGGCGCGCTTCGCGAGGGGCTCGCGGACGACCCGGAGTCGCAGGAGGAGTCGCTCGAGGTGATCGCCGAGGAGGCGGCGCGGCTCGAGCGGCTGGTCGGTGACGTCCTCGACCTCGCCAAGCTCGACGCACGGCGGTTCACGGTGCGCGAGGAGGAAGTCGACCTCGGGCGGGTGCTCGAGCGAGCCTACGCAGCCTTCGGCGAGGAAGCGCGGCGTCGCGGCATCGACTACCGCCAGGACGCGAATGGCGGAGCGGTGATCTACACGGACGGCGACCGGGTGCTGCAGATCATCTCCAACTTGCTCGCGAACGCGTTCCGCTGGACGCCCGACGGCGGCCGGATCGACCTCGAGCTCGACGCGCGGAACGGCAACGTTGCGGTCGCCGTGGCCGACACGGGGCCGGGCATCTCCAGCGAGGAGGCCAAGCGGATCTTCCGGCCGTTCTGGTCGCGTGACGGCCGCGGGACCGGCCTCGGCCTGGCGATCGCGCTCGAGCTCGCGAATGCGCTCGGCGGGCGGATCGAGCTGGACAGCGAGCTCGGCCACGGCAGCCGCTTCAAGCTGATCCTCCCGGCGCGTCCCCGTTAGCATCGCGCTCCATGTCGCTCCCGCACTACGCGGAGCGGCGGGAACGCGCGGAGGTCGTCCAGCTGCCGGTCCGGCGGGGCCCCCTTCGCGCGACCGTCGTCGCGCTGCGGCCACGCCAGTGGTCGAAGAACCTGCTCCTGTTCGCCGGGATCCTGTTCGCGGCGGAGCTCGGAGACGCTGGGCGGTGGGTGGCCGCCTGCGCGATCTTCGCGGCCTACTGCGCCGCCTCGAGCGCGGCCTACCTCGTGAACGACGTCCGCGACGCGCCGAACGACCGGTCGCATCCACTCAAGCGTGAGCGGCCGGTCGCCCGCGGTGAGTTGTCACCGCGCGCCGCTCTCGGCGTCGCCGCAGCCTTGTCGTTGGTGGCGTTCGCGCTGGCTCTCGGCATCGGCCCGGTGACCGCGGCGCTGCTCGCGCTGTTCGGAGCACTGCAGGCCGCGTACACGTTCTCGCTACGGAACGTGGTGCTTGTCGACGTGATGGTGATAGCCGGGCTCTTCGTCGTGCGGGCTGCGGCCGGTGCCGAGGCGGTCGACGTGCGCATCTCTCCCTGGCTGCTGCTGTGCACCGCCTTGCTCGCGCTCTTCCTCGCTCTCGCCAAGCGCCGCGGCGAGCTGATGCTGGCGGGGAGCCGCGCGACGCCCGGTCGAGCTGTGCTCTCGGGGTATTCGCTCGAGCTCGTCGACCAGCTCGTCACCGTGGTTGCCGCCTCGACGGTGGTCGCGTACTCGCTCTACACCTTCGGCTCCGGCCAGCCTGCGGCCTTGATGGCGACGATTCCGTTCGTCCTCTTCGGCCTCTTCCGCTACCTGCTGCTCATCCACCGCGACGATCTCGGCGAGGAGCCGGAGCACATTCTGCTGAGCGACCGTCCGATCCTGGCCGCCGTCGCGCTGTGGGCGCTGACCGCGGCCGCGATCCTCGCCTGGGCCTAGCTGCTGCGGCGCTCTTCGATGCGGTAGACGATCGCGCCCTTGCTCTCCTCGAGGCGTTCCTCGAGGCGCGCGAGCCGCTCGTCGACGCCCTTCCAGCCGGACGTGACCAGGTCGACCAGCAGGGCGAGATCGTCGAGGCGCGCGTGCCGCTCGGCGAGCAGGTCGCCCTCCATGTGCTCGAGGCGTCGAATCGTCTGGCCGGCCAGGCCGCGGACCTCTGCGAGGTGACGGCCGACGGGCAGCGCCTCGGCCTCGAAGCCCTTGCGAACGGCCTCGCTGACCTGACCTGGCAGCGAGGTCTCGATCTGCGCGGCGAGATCAGCCAGCGCCTCGATCTGCGCCCGCGCCCGCTCCAGCGTCGCCTGCACGTCGCCGGGCTCGACGCGACCCTCTGCGGCCGCGGCCAGACGCTCCTTCGCGCGCTGGATTGCGGCCTCGTCCATAGGTGAAAGGTAGCGTGGTCGCCGGACGGAATGAAGGTCGCCGAGCTCGACTACGAGCTGCCCGCGGAGCTGATCGCGCAGCGCCCCCTCGACCGGCGGGACGACTCGCGGCTGCTGGTCTACGACCGTGCCTCCGGCGACGTCCGTCACCGCCGCTTCGCCGAGCTGCCCGAGGAGGTCGAGCGGGGTGAGCTGCTGGTCGCGAACGACACGCGGGTCGTGCCCGGTCGGATCCCGATCGAGCAGCCGCGGGGAGAGGTGCTGCTGCTCGAGCGCACGGGTGAGAACGGCGTCTGGGAGGCGCTCGCGCGGCCGACGAGGCGGCTCCGTCCCGGCCGGCGCTACGGGCCCGTGGAGCTGATCGAGCACCTCGGCGAGGGGCGCTGGCTGGTGCGGCTGGACGGCGAGCCCGCCGGTGAGGCGCCGCTGCCGCCGTACATCACCGAGCGTCTCGCCGACCCGGCTCGGTACCAGACCGTGTACGCGGACGACCCGGGCTCGGCCGCGGCGCCGACCGCCGGGCTGCACTTCACGCCCGACCTGCTCGGGCGGCTCGACGTCGAGTACGTCACGCTCCACGTCGGGCTCGACACCTTCCGGCCGCTCTCCGTCGACGAGCTGGACGAGCACCGAATGCACGGCGAGCGCTACAGCGTCCGGCCGGACGCGTGGAAGCGGATCGAGGCTGCCGAGCGCGTCCTCGCCGTCGGCACGACCTCCGTCCGCGTCCTCGAGTCGCTCGCGCACGGGGCGCCGCTCGAGGGTCGCTCGGAGCTCTTCGTCACACCCGGATTCGAGTTCCGGCGCGTCGACGCGTTGTTGACCAACTTCCACCTGCCTCGGTCAACGCTGCTGGCTCTCGTCATGGCCTTCGCCGGAACGGACGTGACCCGCGAGCTCTATCGCCTGGCAATTGCCGAGCGCTATCGCTTCTACTCCTTCGGCGACGCCATGCTTGTCCGCTAAGAAGGTGTCTGTGGACATTTCGTCACACATTCGACCCACCTGCCGCGCCCCAAACCGCCATGTCGAGGGGCCAGACCCCTGGCCATGGCTCGCGGGGACAGGTGTGAACACAGCGGCACGAAGTCGGCACACGTGACCGCGTTCACTGTGACCGCGACGGACGGGGCCGCGCGCGCCGGCGTGCTCCGCACAGCGCACGGCGAGATCCCGACGCCGGCATTCATGCCGGTCGGGACGAAAGGCACGGTCAAGGGCGTCGACCCGGACGAGCTCCGCGCCGTCGGCGCCACGATCGTCCTCGGCAACACCTACCACCTGCACTTCAAGCCGGGCGAGGACGCCGTCGCCGAGCTCGGCGGCCTGCACCGCTTCATGGGCTGGGACGGCCCGATCCTCACCGACTCCGGCGGCTTCCAGGTCTTCTCGCTACGGGACACGCTGCTGAAGGTCGACTACGGCGGGGTCACGTTCCGATCGGTCTACGACGGCACGTCCGAGCGCTTCACGCCGGAGCTCGCCGCAGCGATCCAGGCCGACTTGGGCTCCGACATCGCGATGTGCCTCGACGTCTGTCCGCCGGCGGGCGTCAGCCGGGCCGATCTCCTGGAAGCCACCCGGCTGACCGCTGTGTGGGCGGCGCGTCAGCGAGCGGCCCCGAGAGCCGACGGACAGCTGCTGTTCGGGATCGCACAGGGCGGCGCCGACGAGGAGCTCCGCCGCCGCTCGATCGAGGAGATCGTGGCGCTCGACTTCGACGGCCATGCGCTCGGCGGGCTGAGCGTCGGGGAGAGCCGCGAGCGGATGTTCGAGACGGTCGCTTGGGCGGCGCCGCTGCTGCCCACGAACAAGGCGCGCTACTTCATGGGCATCGGCGACCCCGAGGGCATCCTCGAGGTGATCGAGCACGGCATCGACATGTTCGACTGCGTCCTGCCGACGCGCCTCGGCAGGACCGGGACGGCGCTGACCTGGGAGGGCCGCCTCAATCTGAAGAACGCCCGCTTCGCGCGCGACCCACGACCCCTCGACGAGGCCTGCGACTGCGCCGCCTGCACCCGCTTCTCACGGGCGTACATCCGCCACCTCGTCAACCAGCACGAGATCCTCGGGCCCCGCCTGCTCACGGTGCACAACCTGCGCTTCCTCCTGCGTCTGACGGCAGACGCGCGCGCGGCGATCGAGCGCGGCGAACTGGCATCGTTCAAGGCCGAGGTGCTTGCCCGACTCGCCCAGGAGCCCGCGGAGCCCGCATGGAGCCGCTGATCTTCATCGCCGTCACGGTCGTCCTCCTGTGGCTACTCGTGATCCGGCCGCAGCGACGCCGGGCGTCTCAGCACAGGGCGATGGTCGGGCAAGTGACGATCGG
The DNA here is from genome assembly GCA_963738205.1 of uncultured Actinomycetes bacterium. Taxonomy (GTDB): domain Bacteria; phylum Actinomycetota; class Thermoleophilia; order Gaiellales; family Gaiellaceae; genus DATFQE01. The sequence continues at coordinate 607,888 of CAVTVQ010000006.1, read as the reverse complement.
CGCGGAGATCGTCACGGCCGGCGGCCTCTACGGCCGGGTCAAGGCCATCGACGGCGACGTTCTCACCGTCGAGATCGCGCCGGGAACGACGGTCAGGATCGCGCGGGGAGCCATCGCGGGAGTCATCGAGCCGGAAGGAGAACAGGGGGCCGCGGCGGCCCCGATCGGGCCAGACGGCAGCTAATCTGTTCGACCGCGACTCGTGTCCACCAAGCGCTCCAACCTCGTCTTCGTCGGCCTCATCCTCGCCGCCCTTATCGGCGTGGCGATGTTGGCCATCCCGGGCTCGCCCGCCCACAAGAGCCCGAACCTCGGACTCGACCTGCAGGGCGGTCTGGAGGTTGTGCTCCAGGCGGAGCCGCCGCCGGGCCGCGAGCTCACGGGTGCCGACCTGGATCGCTCGGTCTCGATCATCCGCGAGCGAATCGACAAGCTCGGCGTTTCCGAGACCGAGGTGCGCAAGCAGGGCAGCAACCAGATCGTCATCCAGCTTCCCGGCGTGAAGGATCCGGACCGCGCGACGCAGATCATCGGCAAGACCGCGCAGCTGGAGCTCTACAAGTTCGAGGCCAACCTGCTCGGGCCGTCCCGGACCGTGCAGGGAGACCCACAGCCGAGCACGAGCATCTTCAACCTGCTCGCCTCGCAGCAGTCGCAGATCAAGAAGGACAGCGACGCGCGCGAGTGGTACCTGTTCGACGGCACGAAGAAGCGGGTGGCAGGCCCGCGTGAGACGAAGGACGAGATCCTCAAGCTGCCACGGGTGAAGAGTCAGCTGAAGGGCGGCGAGCTGCCCAACGGCTGGAAGTTCATGGGCGTGCCGGACAAGGCGATCGTCCTCACGTGCGGTGTCGGCGAGCGCTACTGCCCGGGCGCACCGGAGGCCGACCCCACGACGAACTACTTCTACCTCCTGCGCTACCAGCCGCGGGACAAGGACCATCCCGTCCCGGAGATGACCGGCGAGGACCTGAAGCTCTCCGGCACCAAGCAGGACTTCGGCCAGAACGGCGAGCCGATCGTGCTCATGGACTTCACCGGCGAGGGCGCGAAGAAGTTCCACCAGGTCACCCGGGACATCGTCAACAGCAGCCGGATCAAGTCCTCACAGGGACGCGGCAAGGTGCTCGACAGCTTCGCGATCGTGCTCGACGGCGAGATCAAGTCCGCGCCGACCGTCGACCCGGACGAGAACCCGGACGGCATCCCGGGCGACAACGGCGCGCAGATCACCGGCATCGGCGACGTGGGCGAGGCGAAGGACCTCGCGCTCGTGCTGCAGACCGGTGCGCTGCCGATCGAGTTCCAGCAGGTCGACCGCACTGACGTCTCCGCGACGCTCGGCAAGGACTCGCTGGCCGAGGCGGAAAAAGCCGCCATCGCCGGCCTCGTGGTCGTCGCGCTCTTCCTGCTCCTCTTCTACCGTCTGCTCGGCGTGGTCGCCGTGGTCGGCCTCGGGATCTACGCGGCGTTCATGTACGCGGCGATCCTCCTCTTCAACGTCACGCTGACGCTGCCGGGCTTCGCGGGATTGATCCTCACGATCGGTGTCGCGGCAGACGCGAACATCGTCATCTTCGAACGAATCAAGGAAGAGTCTCGCGCGGGCAAATCCGTGCGGGCCGCCATCGCCACCGGCTACAAGAAGGGCTTCAACACCATTATCGACGCGAACGTCGTGACGGCGATCACGGCGCTCGTCCTGTTCGCCGTGGCGACCGCGGGCGTCAAGGGCTTCGCGCTGATGCTGCTCGTCGGTACGGCGATCTCGCTGATCACCGCGGTGGCGGCGACCCGGGCGATGCTCGCGTTGCTGGCGAACTTCGCCTGGTTCGAGAACCCGAGCTTCATGGGCGCCGGAGGCCAGCAGAAGGGCCGCTGGCTGCAGATCGACTTCATCGGCAGGCGGAAGCTCTGGTTCGCGATCTCGGGCGTCGTCGTGGCGATCTCGATCCTCTCCTTGGCGGTGCGCGGCCTCAACCTCGGCATCGATTTCAAGGGCGGCACCCAGGTCACGTTCACCGCGAACCAGCCGCAGACGGTCGGTTCCGTCGCCGACCTCGCTCAGCCGATCGCCGGTCGCAACGCCGTCGTCCAGGGCCGCGGTGCGGCTGTCGGGGACAAGTACAACGGCTTCCAGATCCGGTCCGAGTCGCTGACCACGGGCGAGCAGAGCCAGCTCAGGGAACAGCTCGAGAGCCGCTACGGCGCCTCGAAGCTCGAGGTGAAGAACGTGTCCGAGAGCTTCGGCCGGCAGATCGCGCGCTCGGCGATCCTCGCGATCATCGTGTCGCTGCTGCTGATCGTCCTCTACACGACGATCCGCTTCGACTTCAAGTACGCGGTGCCGATCCTCGTCGCGCTGGCCCATGACGTTCTGATCACGATCGGGATCTACTCGCTGCTCGGGCGGGAGGTGACGACGTCGACCGTTGCGGCGGTGCTGACCGTGCTCGGCTACTCGATCTACGACACGATCATCATCTTCGACCGGATCCGCGAGAACGTGCCGTTGATGCGGCGCTCCTCGTTCGCGACGATCGCGAACGTCTCGCTGTGGGAGACCGTGCGCCGTTCGCTGGCGACGACGTTCATCACGCTGCTGCCGGTCGGGTCGTTGTTGCTGTTCGGCGGCGACACGCTCAAGGACTTCGCATTCGCGTTGATGGTCGGCATCGGCGCAGGTGCGTACTCGTCGATCTTCATCGCCGCGCCGCTCCTGGCCTGGTGGAAGGAGCGGGAGCCCGAGTACGCCCGGCGCAAGGGCACGGTCGGCGACGTCGTGGTCGAGGGCGGCGTCGGCGCGCTCGAGGCGCCGGCAGCCGTGGCTGCACCGCCGCCGGAGCGGCCGGCGCCTGCTCCGGTTGCCGCCGCGCCCGTCGGCGACGGTGCCGGGGTGGACGACGGCAAGGCTGCGGCGGCACGGCGCGAGAAACGCCGCCAGCGACGGCGCGCAAGGCCGCATGGCCGAGCCAACTAGCGTCAGGGAGACCTTCGAGCAGCTGATGGTCGCGGCCGCGGGCAGCGCAGGCCTGACGGCTGAGCGAGCCGAGGAGGTTCGAAACCTCGCCGACCAGCTGGCCCGCCGCTGGCGTGGAGACGCGGCCCGGGTGGGCGAGCGAGCGGGCGCCGCGATGGAGAACTTCCTCCGCGAACTCGGCCTGGTGACCCGCGAGGAGTTCGACGAGCTGGAGCTGCGGCTGGCGCAGCTCGAGCTCCGCCTGCGGCTGGTCGAGGGCGGCAGCGCCACGCAGGACGGTCGGCCGTCGTGAGGCTGCGGCGGAGCGAACGCGGCGCACAGAGGCGGGGCGAGCGCGAGCGGACGGTCGGCCTCGACCCGGACGACGACGCGGCCCGCTGGCTGGCCGAGCACGACCCGGAGCCCAAGCCCGCCCCGCCGAAGTCGGCCGGGAAGTCGAAGACGCTGCACCGCTGGCGCCAGGGCCGCGCCGGGTCCTCCTAGCCTGCTGTCACACTGATCGCATGGCGCAGGCGCCTCCCCGCAACCTCGGGCGGCTGTCGGAGATCGCCCAGGTCGCGGTCCGACACGGCTTCGGCTACGTCTTCCGCGGCAACCGGCTCGGCTATCTGATCCCCGGCCGCAACGGCGAGGACCCCGACGCCCCGGCCTCGGAGCGCGGCCGCCGCCTGCGCGAGATGCTCGACGAGCTCGGCCCGACCTTCGTCAAGTTCGGCCAGCTGCTGTCGATGCGGCCCGATGTGTTGCCGCCGGACATCATCGCCGAGCTACGCGGTCTCCAGGACGACGTGCGGCCGTTCCCGTACACCGCCGCCGCCCAGACCATCGAGGAGGAGCTCGGCCAGCCGATCGAGCGGCTGTTCCTGGAGTTCGAAGAGACGCCGGTGGCGGCCGCGTCGATCGGCCAGGTGCACCGAGCCGTGCTGCCCAACGGCCACCGCGTCGCGGTCAAGGTCCAGCGCCCCGGCGCGCCGCGCCAGATCGAGGCGGACCTCTCGCTGCTCTACCAGGCGGCGCGCCTGGCGAAGGACCGCGTCCGCGCGCTCGACTTCATCGACACGCACGAGCTCGTGGACGAGTTCGCGCGCGCGATCCGCCAGGAGCTCGACTACCGGCTCGAGGCGCGGAACGCCGAGACCTTCCGCCGCAACTTCGCCGGCCACCCGCACGTGAAGATCCCGCGCGTCTACTGGACCTACACGCGCACTCGAGTCCTCACGCTCGAGTATCTGGAGGGCACGCAGGTCGCCGACGTCGACGAGCTCGAGCTGACGATGGACGAGCGGCGGCGCCTCGCGTACCTGATGACCGAGGCCTGGATGACGATGATCTTCCAACACGGGTTCTTCCACGGCGACCCGCACCCGGCCAACATCCTCGTGCTCGGCAAGCCCGACCAGATCGGGCTCGTTGACTTCGGGCTCGCGGGCAAGCTGACGGACTCGGACATCTCCAAGGCGACGCGGCTCTTCATCGACGCCGCCAACGAGAACGTCGACGTCCTGCCCAAGCGCCTGGCCGACCTGGGCGTGCGCTACCCGCGCGAGCGCGAGGAGCAGTTCGTGGCCGAGCTCCGGGAGCTCTTCTACCGCTACTACGGCGCCCGGCTGTCCGACATCGACCCGCTGCAGGTGATCCGCGAGGGCTTCTCGCTGATCTACCGGGTGAACCTCAAGCTGCCGACCCGCTTCCTGCTGCTCGACCGCGCCGTCGCAACGCTTGGCTCGGTCGGGATCGAGCTGTACCCCGAGTTCAACGTCTTCGAGGTTGCGAAGCCGTACGCACGTAGCCTGATGCTCGGCCGCTTTACGCCTCGCCGGATGGCGCAGACCGCGACCCGCGAGGCCGTGAACCTCGCGCAGATCGCGCGCGAGCTCCCGTACCAGGTGCATGACATCCTCGAAGAGGTCCGCGACGGCCAGATCGAGGTCGGCTTCGTGCACAAGGGCCTGGACGAGTTCACGCACAAGGTCGACATCGCCTTCAATCGGATGATCGTGGCGCTGATGGTGGCCGGCGGGCTGATCGGCTCGAGCCTCATCGGCGCGTTCGTCACGTCAGGCCCCGCGCTGTTCGGGATCAACTTCCTGGCCGTGATCGGCTTCGTCCTCTCCGGCGCGCTCGGGATCTGGCTGTTCGTCGGGATCCTGCGCTCGGGCCGGATCTAGAAGGCCAGGTGCAGCTCGGCCGGGCGGCCCAGGTGGAGCACCGACACGAGCTGCCCCGGCTGGAGCTCCGGCGGCAGCAGAAGGAGCTCGCGGACGGCCCGTGAGAGCGTCGTCCCCTTCGCGGTCTCGCCGTCGACGGCGATCGCGATCGCGCGCCCGCTTGCGTGGGCGTTCGCCAGCGGGGCGGCCAGGTCGAGGCCGGGCTCCGTGACGCTCGTCACCTCGACCCCGCCGAGCGCGGCGGCGAGGTAGCCGGCGAGCGCGACGAGGCGGCGGTCGACGAGGCCTGAGCCGATCTGCTCGCGGGCCGATTGCGTCAGACGGACGCGCGAGTCGAGTCGCTTCTCCGCCTTGTAGTAGCGGGTCAGCGCGAGCGCGCGGTCGGCGTAGCCGGTGCGGCCCTCGAGCGCCAGCAGCGCCAGCCACGGATCGTGGCCGCGCAGGCGCCGCGCAATCCGCTTCAGATTCGGGCTCCCGCCGCCGCGCCGGGCACGGATCGCCGCTCGGAGGAGGCTCGGCTCGATGCGGGCGGCCCGCGCTGTGCGGTCGAGCCGCTTGCGGAAGGCGGGGGAGAGCGGCAGCTCGCCGCCGGGCTCGCCGGCCGGCCAACGCCATTCCTCGGCGCCGGGCAGAGCGCGCGGGGTCGGCGCGGGCCTCGGCGCGAACGTGTCGTGCGGCTCGTCGAAGACCTGGGCGGTGACATTGCCCGCAAGCGCCGTCATCGGAGCGGCCACCGCGATCGCGGCAACGACGAGGAGGCGGCGACGCAGGCGGCGCTTGGGACGGGGCTTGGAAGCAGCTGCTGCGACGGGCGGTGGCTGCGGAACCGGCTCGGGCTCGGGGATGAGATCGGGCTCCCGCTCGGGAACAGTTGCGGGCAGCGGCTCGACCGCGTGCCCGTGGGCGCGCTCGATGGCGCGGAGCAGGTCGCCGCGCGCGGCGACCGCGAGATCGACCTCACGGCCGAGCTTCTCGGCGACGCGCCGGATCGCGGGTTCGTTCGTCGGCCGGGCGACGGCGAGCAACGCGCGTCCGTCGACCAGCGCGACGGGCAGCGCCGAGTACATGCGGGCGTCGTCCTCAGTGAGCAGCTCGGCGGCCGCGCGATCGATGCGCGAGCTCTCGAGGTCGAGGAACGGCAGCCCCATCTGCGCGGCAAGCAGGCGCGCGAGGTCGCGTTCGCTCAGGGCCTGGCCGGCGAGGATGTCGTCGGCGAGCGCGCCCGCGCTGCCGTTCCCCTCGGGTCGGCCGAGTTGGGGGCTGACGAGCACGAGCTCGGGACTGACTGCGTCAAGGGCGTTCACGGCGGCGGTTCTCCTGCCTGTTCATCGGCTTCGACGCGGTCTCTCTCGACCCCCGCGTTCGGCCGCGTCCCCTGTCGATCTTCTGACGCAGACTTGCGCGAAAGGACATCTGGCGCCGCGCGCCGCCGCCTACTAGCGTCGGGTTCGTGCCGAATGCCCTCTTGATCGCCGAGCCGGAGCCCGCGACGAGGGGCTTTCTGTGCCGCCATTTGGCGGAGGACGGCTTCGCGGTCGTCGAGGCGACCGAAGGCGGCGAGGCGCTGGTTCTGGCCGAGCAGGAGCGGCCGGACCTCGCGCTCGTCGGGGATGACCTCCCGGATCTGCCGGGCGCCGAGGTCTGCCGCCGGCTGCGCGAGGGCGAGCCCGGCCGCTCGTGGGACCGCGATGTGCCCGTCATCCTGCTCGGCCAGCCCCAGGCCGACGCCGTCGATCGCGTGCGCGCGTTCGCGCGCGGGTGCGACGACTACGTCGGTCGACCGTTCCACTACGAAGAGCTGCTCGCCCGGATCCGTGCCGTCCTGCGCCGTGCGAACGGCGCCGGCCACGACCGCCTCGAGGCCGACGGCATCATCGTGGACATCGCGACGCGGCGGGTGACGGTCGACGGCGATCGCGTCGCACTTTCCGGGAAGGAGTACGAGCTGCTCGTCAAGCTGGCGAGCGAGCCGTCACGGGTGTTCAAGAAGGACGAGCTGCTGCGAGACGTGTGGGGCTTCCGCTCCCTCGGCCGCACTCGAACGTTGGATTCGCACGCGTCCCGCCTCAGGCGCAAGCTCGCCGCGCCGCACGGCACGCGCTACGTCCGCAACGTGTGGGGCGTCGGCTACTGCCTGCTCGACGGCTAGCTGCTTCCCAGAGCCAGGTGCGCTCGGCGGAGCGGTGACCTTCCGGCCTGACACTGGGTTCGTCGGCCTTGCCCGAGGCGGCTGCGCCTCTCCGCGCCACGCGAAACGGCACGACCGGACGTCAGAGGCCGGGCCAGTGCCGCGGGAAGAAGTTCCGCGTGGGGCCGGGCTTGGTCGGCATCCAGCCGTTGTTCGGGGCGAGGCGTGATGGTGTCGGGTCGAAGCGTTCGCCGTGGTCGGCGTCGAGCTTGAACTCGATCCAGACGTGCTCCTCGTTTGCCCACACGGTGACGTAGCGGCCCTCGTCGGGCTCGCCCCAGGCTTCGGCGAGGCGGCCCGAGTTCCAAGCTGGCCCGGGCTTGAACAGGCCGGCCCGCAGCAGGATCAGGCTTGCCGACGCGGAGCAGTCCAGCGGGTCGCGCGGCCCGACGGACGGCAACGGCTTGAAGTGCCCGCCGCCGAGCCGGTACGCGCGGTCTTGCCGGGCGAGCTTTTGTGCGGCCCGGTAGACCCGCAGGGGGCCGCGGAGCGCCGTCAAGCCGCGTGACACGCGCTGTCGGATCGATGCCTCGGCCACTCGCCGGTCCGACGCGATCTGTCGGTAGTCCCGGTCGTAAAGAACGTGCGCGACGATCGCGTCCCGCTGGTCCTCGGGTAGGTGGCGCAAGAGTCCGGAGTCGAGTTCTGCCGCGATCGCCGGTGACGATAGGGCCAGCGACTCGTGGGTGGCCGCTTCCAACGCGAGCGCCTCAAGCGTGCGCTGTCTGACGAGCCCGCGCCGCTGGAAGTCCACCAGCCGGCGCGCCGCGATCGTGTACAGCCAGCCGGCCGCGGGCGTGTTCCCGATCACGAAGGTTCGTCGCGCCACGAAGGCAGACGCGAACGTGTCAGCAGCGAGGTCAGGAGCCGCTTCGCGGCCCACGCGACGGACGAAATAGACCTCTACACCGCGGAGATGACGCGCGTAGAAGATGCCGAACGCATCCGGATCGCGAGAGGCCAACAGCTCTTCGTCGGTAGGTGTCGCGCGCACGCGCCTCTCCGTGTTGCCTGACATACACCGTATCTCGCAGGAGCCGCGCCAGATGTGACGGCGAGGGTCCATGTCACAACCGAATCCCTCGCTGCGAGTTCCTTTCAACACCCGCGCAGCCGCCGAACCGAAGCGAGAGAGGAGGTAGGAGATGGTGTATCCAGACACTCAAGCTCGTCTCCAGTACGCGCTTGAGCATCAGGCCGAACTGCGGCGGAACTTTCAGCAAGCCAACTTCGCCACTGAAGTTCCGGCGCAGCGGCGCCGTATCCGGCGCAGCTCGCTACTCGCGCGCGTCTTGCCCCGGCATGGCGCGCCACGCCCGGCGATCGATACCTCGTAAGCCAGCGTTGCATTCACCCAACGCCGAATGAAATGGAGATCCGTGATGAGAACCACCGCCCTCGTCCTTGCGATCATCGCTGGCGCGATGGCCGCGACGACTATCGCCCCAGCGACCGCCCAGGCCAACCCGATCGACATGACAGCCGAGGACCTCCACTACCTCCACGCGCAGGCGCTGGCGGACGCGAAGGAGCGGCTGGCTGCCGCCAACCTGCGGAAGGCCGTGGCCCAGCAGCGCGCTCGGCCTCACCGCCCGCGAATGTACGACAGCAAGATCGTCCCGGGCTAGCCACATGGGCAAATGGCGGCGAGGCCGTTCCCTCGGACGCGCGGCAAGTGTCCTCCGGAGCCTCGCCGCCGACGAACCGTTTCGGTCAGCGCCAATCCCCCTGCCTCGCGCCAGGCTTCGCTGGTTAAGAGTGGGACGGCGGCGGACCTAGCCATAGCGAGTTGCCGTCAGCAACTGAACGCGGCGGCGCTAGTTCGCCGACGGTTCCGACAATGGCAACGCCTCGACGCTTAGAAGCGGCGCAAGGTCGGGCTCGTCCCTCAGCAAGCGCCGAGTCGGCTTCCTCGCGTGTCAGGAACAGGCGCCGTGGCCGAACTCCTGGCGGCTGATCCGGGAGTCGATTAGCGCGAACCATGCCACCGTGCTGAGCCTAACCGCGAGCTCGCATGACGCCTGCAATGTTCGGGACCCGGTACGCCTCGGCGACCGACGCGAGCACTCTGGCCGCCGATGACGACCCGCGCATCAGTGCGCCGAGCGACACAACGGTGAGCTCGATGTCAGCGAGCGTCATTGGCCCGGCCGCGTCGAGGAACAGCGAGACCCATCGGGCCGCCGCTCGTTCGGAGCGATGGGGCGCCTGTTCGAGGATAAGGAGCACCAGGGCCAGCGCGTCGGCTGGTGATAAGCGTCCGAGCTCGCGTGCGGCCATCTCGGCACCGCGGAGCTGCCGCCGCTCAATCGCGCGCCCGCCTTGCCAAACTCGTATGTGAGCGAAGACAAAGAGAACCTTGAAGTCCGTTCGGCTACCGTCGGGCCGTCCACAGTTCCACCAGGGGGAGGCCTATGAGGAACTTCGCACGTCGATGGCGTTCTGCCTTGGCGCTTGCTGCAGTGGCCCTCGTCTCGACGACGGCCGTCGCGTTGGCGACGCCACAGACGCAGGACGCCGGGGCTCAGCAGTACCAGTACGAGAAGAAGGAGACGATCTGCCATCACACGGGCTCGAAGCAGAACCCGACCGTGACGATCCTCGTGTCGTCAAACGCCGTTCCCGCGCACCTCGCGCACGGCGATACGCTCGGGCCCTGCCCGCGCTGACGGCCCTGCCGAGAAGGGGTTGCCCCCGCCCCTTCCGGCTACTCCGCGACGGCCTCGAACGAGGTTCCGCCGGCCCAGATGGGCCGTGTCGTAGCCATTCGACACGGTCGATCAGTCGGCGCTGAGGTATGCCCGCTCTAGTTGTCCCGCCTACAGAGGTTGTGAACGGTTGAGGTGATATCCGGCCCTCCTTTGAGGCTGTGGGTCTTCCCGGACTCACGCTCAAAGGAGGGCGCGGATGTATCTGCACGCTAACGCCAAGCTCGGACTGGCTGGGCGGCTCGCGTTGGTGCGCGCGATCGAGGACGGTCTCTCGCTGAAGCGGGCTGCAGCCTGCTTCAGCGTTTCGCCGGCGACGGCGCACCGCTGGTGGCATCGCTGGCTTGACGGCGGTCGGCGGTCTCAGGCGTTATGGGACCGCTCGAGCCGTCCGCACCGCTCGCCGCGGCTTTTGACGCCGGAGCTGCAGGAGCGGATCTGCGACTGCCGCAGCCAGACGGGCTGGGGGCCACGGCTGGTGGCGGCGGCAACCGGCTCTGCGCACTCGACCGTCTGGAAGGTGCTCAAGCGGGCCGGTATCTCGCGACGATCGCGTGCGGCCAGGGAGCCGGCCAACAGCTACGAGTGGCCCTGTCCCGGTGATCTGCTGCACATGGATGTCTGCAGCTACGCGCGTTTCCTGCGTCCCGGCCACCGTGTCACCGGCAACCGCTCCCAGTCCCTGCGCGGTCGGAGCGTCGAGACCCGTGTCGGCTATGACTACGCGCACGCGATCGTCGACGACCACTCGCGGCTCGCGTTCGTCGAGCTCCACGACGACGAGAAGGCAGCGACGGTGACGGGCTTCGTCGAGCGGGCGCTCGCCTTCTTCGCCGAGCACGGGATCGTCGCGAAGCGCCTGATGACCGACAACGCCTTCGCCTACGTGAAGAACCGCACGCTACGTGAGCTGCTCGCCCAGCGCGGGATCCGGCACCTGACGACCAAGCCGTACCGGCCGCGCACGAACGGGAAAGTCGAACGCTTCCACCAAACGATGGCGCGCGAGTGGGCATACGGACTCGCCTACCGCTCACACCGACAACGCAACCAAGCGCTGCCACACTGGCTCGACCACCACAACCGGCACAGGCCCCACAGCTCGCTCGGAGACCGGCCACCACTCAGCCGCGTTCACAACGTCCGTGGGTAGGACATCTAGTTAAAGCCTGAAAGACGCGGTCTTCTCGCACGCCGGGCACGCGTAGGTCCCGTTCTCGTCTGCGACGGTGAACATCGCCACGCGTTCGCCCTCGTGATCGGTGATAGCACCTGGCAGCTTGGCAAGCTGGTTCCCGTTCCAGCCGGCGACGCCCGGAAACAGCGAGAGCGGAAGCACAACGAGCGGGACTTCGCACCTTGTGCAGTCGACGAGACTCGGTACCTCGCGCGCAGCCATCCCTGGACTTCTCCCTCGTGGGGTGAGGGATAAACAGGGCAGCGTCTCAAGGTTCCACGATCAGCTCGGGCTACGTCGTCGCCGTGGTGGGCTCCTGCGTAGTTATTGGTAGGTAGCGCGGCGCCGCGCGCGGCCGTTCTCAGGCGGAGAGGAGCCGGTCGAAGAAGGAGCGGTAGCGCGTAAGCGCAACGCGGAGGTCTTCTGTCGAGACGTCGTCGCCGCGATCCCACTGCGATTCGAGCCGCTCTCGTTCGTGCGAGAAGCCCGCCGCGAGCCGCTGCATCAGGTCGGCGACCAGCGCATCGGCCTGCGCGACCGACTCGCGAGGCTCATCGACGAACGCCGCCTGGATCTCTTGCCAGCGAGTGGTGAAGCGCTCGCTCTGCTCGTCGGGCAGGAGTGACCCGCCGTCGTCGGTTGACTCGGTGGACCCTGGCTCTAGCCGACCCGGCTCGTCGGAGCTCGACGTGAGGTCGCTCCGCTGGTCAACTCGGTCCTGGCGTTGCTCGAGAGGCTGATCGTCCTCGTTGGCATCCCCGCCGGGTCGCTCGCGGGTCAGTGGCTCGTCCGCGGGCGTCGCCTCGTCGAGCTGAGCCCGATTGCTCCTCTGGTTCGCGACGGCGTCCGCGTCCGAAGCTGTCTGCTGCATCTCGGCCGGGGCGTCGGATTCGCTCGTCTCCGACGTCTCGGCAAGGTCGCGCGTACTTATCTGCCGGTCTGTCACTCGTGGCTCCTTTGCTCGATGCCATGCCTACCATGCCCACAAGGCCACGCATCACACTTCGGGCCGTCCGCATCCATCGCACAGAGCTCCGCAGTTGCGGAGGCCCCACGGACCAAAGTGTCGTGCGGACCTACGGAGCTACCCAGCGAGCGGCAGCCCTCAGGGCCGGCGGCGAACTGAACGCCGCGGCGCCTCGGCACGGCAGGCGGTACGTTTCCGTCCGTGGGCAGGAACGTCCTCGTCATCAGCACCGTCGAACATGCTGACGACGTATTGCGCGCGCATGTCGGGGAGGCCGACGCGATCAAGGTCGTGGTGCCGGTCGTACGGCAGGGCCTGCTCGCCTGGCTCGCCAACGACCAGAAAGCATTCGGTCATGCGGAGCGGGTCGCTGAACACACGGCCGACCAGCTTCCCGGCGAGACCGTCGACGCTGTTGCCGGGGAGGCGGATGTCGGTCTCGCCATCCGCGACGCTCTTGCGACGTTTCCGGCGGACGAAATCGTCGTTGCGGTTCGTCCAGAAGAAGAGGAAGGGTTCGTTGAGTCAATCGCGACCGACAGCGCACCACAACACCGCCTCGAGGGCGTGCCCGTCCGCTTTGTCGTAATCGGCGGCTAGCTCAACTCGGGCGATGGCGAGCTCGGCATGCCCGAACCGGCAGGGGAGTGACGCGTATGGACTCGGCGTGTCGCCGCTCTTCCCGCGTTACCGGACTAGGGCTCGTCGCTCCTGATCTCAGGTTCCATCGCGACGACGGCGTTAGCCCTAATCCAGACGCCGTCGTCGACCTCGATCCAGTGGGTAGCTTGCCCCTGGAACTCCTTGATCCTCCGCTGGACTTCCTCCGTCCGGCCGCCCTCGAGGTTGAGTGTCTTCACGAACTTCTCGCCGGTCACCAGTGTGAACGTGATCGCCTCCACGGCGGCGGGGATCCTACTGGGCAGGGCCGGCGGCGAACTGAACGCCGCGGCGCGGTAGCGCCACCGGCCTCGTGATTAGCCTATGACGCGCCTGCCGACACGGCTAGTGACCTAATCAGCCGTGTCGGGTTGCGCCTGTGAGCGAACGAGAATCCGCCGCCCGTGTGCCACGGCGTCTTCGTCGTCGAGCCGGTCGAGGGATAGCTACCCCCGCCCGGCAACGCATATAAACGAACGCACATGACGCGCTGTTGGAATGCATATGCGCAACGTTCTTATGCCCCCTACTTGGACCACGGACAAGGTTCGACACCACAAGGGGGTTCAAACAATGGCAACACGAGAGATGACGACCGACCATGCCCGTAACCAGGCGTCTCGGCCGAAGGTCACACGACGCGAGGAGACCAAGGCCTCGTTCCTGACGACTGAGTTCTGGGCGATGGTCGGGGTGATCGGTGCGATTCTCGTCGCCGCATGGCAGGCCGATAACTTCGACGCGCCTCGCGCGTGGACGCTGGTGGCCGCAGTCGCAATCGGCTACATGGTCAGCCGCGGGCTCGCGAAGAGCGGCAGCGACCATCGCGACAGGGACGACGACCGCATGTAGCACCGCGCGCGGCGGGGGTCGCTTACGGTGCGGCTCCCGCCAAGCCCCGCGGAAGCGTGGGCCCCTCGGCGGGCTAGGGAACCAGGACCCACGCGTGGAGTCTAGGAAGGGGCCGGCGGAGAACTGAACTCCGCGGCGCCGCGGTGCTGTAGCGCCACCGGCCCCGATTGTGGAGCCTACGACCCGCGGAGAAGCGCGCCTGTGACCTAAAGGCCAGCACCCGCACGCGATCGCCGACCGCCCTTACTTGAAATAGTTGCGCGCGTGTCCTCGTCTGGCTGACAGTGCCCATTCCGTGCCCAAACGCCCTGGAACCGGCTCACGGTGACAAGCGCGCTAGGTGTGGCCGCGTGGGCTGAAACGGCGTAGCGAAGCTACTTCTCGCCACTTCGCCGGACCGCTCGCCAACCGCCGTCCAACCTGTGGGGCGTCGGCTACTGCCTGCTCGACGGCTAGCCCATCTCACATCCTGCGGCCACCCGAGCGTTTCAGCTAGTCGTTGGCACACGTGGCCGAACACGTCTTGCCGGAGACCGAGTCGCGTCGTTGGGACCGCTTTCGCACGGAGCGGGTCGCGGCGCTGCTCGCTGCGCTCGTCACCGTCGTGTTCTGGGCCTCGGCGTTCGTCGGCATTCGCTCGGCCGGGCGGTCGCTTTCGCCGGGCGCGCTCTCGCTCGGGCGCCTGCTGATCGCCGCCGCGGCCCTCGGCCTGCTGCTGCTCGTGCGCAAGGAGCGGCTGCCGAGCTGGGAAGCCGTTCGGCCCGTCGCGCTGCCGCTCGTGCTCTGCGGGCTGCTCTGGTTCGGCGCCTACAACATCGCGCTCAACGCCGCCGAGCGCCGCGTCGACGCCGGCACAGCGGCGATGCTCGTCAACGTCGGTCCGATCCTGATCGCCATCCTGGCCGGCTTCATCCTCCACGAGGGGTTCCCGCGGCCGCTGCTGGCCGGCTGCGCGATCGCGTTCGGCGGCGTCGTCGTCATCGGGCTCGCCACCTCGAGCGCGGGCGTGACGACGGCAGGCGTCGTCCTGTGCCTCGTCGCGGCCGTGGCCTACGCGGGTGGCGTCGTCTCGCAGAAGACGGTGCTCGGCCAACTATCTCCGCGGCAGACGATCCTCCTCTGCTGCGTGATCGGCGCCGTCGCGTGCCTGCCCTTCGCACCACAGCTGGCGGGCGAGCTGGGCGACGCCGACGCGAGCGCGATCGGGTGGATGGTCTACCTGGGAGTCTTCCCGACCGCTCTGGCCTTCACGACCTGGGCGTTCGCGCTCTCGCGAACCGGCGCGGGCAGGATGGCGGCGACCACCTATCTCGTGCCACCGCTGTCGGTGCTGCTCGGCTGGCTGCTCCTGTCCGAGAGCCCGCCGGCGCTCGCGCTCGCCGGCGGAGCGTTCTGCCTGCTCGGCGTGGTCGTCGCCCGGCGCGGATCCTGAATCAGGGCTCGATGCGGATGGCGTCGGGCAGCTCCGCGGCCTCGCGGTAGCCGTGCTCTGCGCCCTCGATGCGCATTGCCTTCGCGAGCGCGGCCGCCGTCTCGGCGGGCGGCCGCAGCTCATCCGGGTGCTTGCCGACGACGGCCGCGGCGCGCACCTCGCGCCGGTCGGCGCCGGTCATTCGCTCGACGAGCGTCGGATTGGCGGCAAGCGAGACCACCTCGCCCGGCGGGAGCGGGCCGTAGTACTCCGGCACGGACATGTACTCGTCGAGGAGCCGCCCGCGGTCGAAGAGAAGGAAGCGCACGACGGCGCCGTGCTCGACTCCCAGCGACAGCACGACGGCGCCGATCCGGTCGGAGAGCTCTCGTGCCAGGCGGCGCAACGCGGTCGGGTCGCGGTCGGCAAGGTCGTCGTAGACCGAGACCCACCCGCCGCGTGGCGGCACCACGAGCGAGCCCTCCGAGCCTCCCGCGAACAGCGGCGTGAAGCCCCTGACGGCCCGTTCGACCGCGGGCAGGTCGTCGGTCTGCACGTGCACGGACCCGAACGACTCACCGCGTGGACTGCGCTCGAGGTCGCTGCGGAGCACGCCGATGTCGACGCCCAGGACCCGGCGCACCGGGACGAAGCCCCACCGGGCGTACAAGGGCGCCGCGGCGTCGCCCTCCGCGAGCTCGAGCGTCACCCGCTCCGAGTCGCCGTGGCGCTCGAGGAGCGCGCTGAGCAGCGCCTGGACGGTCTCCTCGTAGCGCTCGTCGTCGGCGACCTCGACGCTGTCCACCTCGAGCAACGAGGGCGATCGCCGTCGGGTCGAGAGCCGGCCGACCGGCGCTCCGTCCTCCTCGGCGACCAGAACCTCGCCCCCTTCGCGGCCCTCGATGCGAATCTCCACGGACCGAGCCTATCCTCGACCTAGGGATGGCGGTGTGGTCGTGGGTCGGCGATGGTGAGGGGACATCGACGGAGCGGCCACGTCGAACCCGAGAACCGAGGACTCGTGACCGAGAGGCTTGCATCGTTCCGTCGTTACCACGAGGCGCTTCCCGCCCGTGACCGCTGGCTCTACAACCTGACCGCCGCCGGCGTCGGGTACGCCCTGTGGATCTCCGTCGCCTTCGCCGATCCGCGCCTGCTGCTGGAGATCGGTGTCCTGCTCTACGCCGCCCGCGTGGCTCGCAAGCGGCGCCTGGAGCGTGGCGACGACGGCCGCGAGCCGGACGGCGATTGGCTCTATTACTGAGGCCTGGGGCTGTAAGCGTTCTCTAAGGACCGGTTTCACCCGCCGCCGAGCGGAGACGAAGGGAGGACGTCCCCCGGCAAGGAGGTGATACTCGTGGTTCCAGGCGGCATCATCGGCATTCTGCTGATCATCGTGCTCGTGCTGCTCATCCTCAGGCTCGCCTAGGACTGAGCAGCCAGGAGGGCTTGGCGACCCGACGCTGAGCCGCCGGGCCGCGCTGCTCGCCCCGAGGCCGCGTCCTCAGTCACGCCCGTATAGCTGCGCATACGAACGTTCCCTGCGTCCTTGCCTCGGAACGACCATCGCACCCCGACGACGAGCGGCGTGCCACCAAGCCCTCCTAGAACGTGGCGCCCTCGAGCCGTAGGAGGGCGTCCTTGCGATCGAGCCCGCCCGCGTAGCCCACGAGGCTGCCGCTCGAGCCCACCACCCGGTGGCACGGCAGGACGATCGGGATCGGGTTGCGGTTCATGACCGTGCCCACGGCCCGCGCCGCGCGCGGACTTCCGACGCGCGCGGCGAGTGTGCCGTACGTCGTCACCTGGCCGTACGGGACCCGCGCCAGCTCGCCGAGGACCGTCCGGGTGAAGGCCGGTGCGGCAGTCAGGTCGAGGGCGAGGTCGAAGGTGACCCGACGGCCGTCGAAGTACTCGTCGAGCTCGCGCTTCACCTCGTCGACCGCGCTCGGCGCGCGCAACACGCGGACGCCGTAGGTCCGGGCGAGCTGTTCGGCCTGGGAGTCGGGGTCGGCGTCGTAGGAGATGCGGCAGACGCCGCGCGGGGTCGTCGCCACCAGCAACGGGCCGACAGGGCTGTCCAACACGTCGTAGCCGACGTCGAGCAGGCCTTCGCCGGCGGCAGCCGCGCGGAAGCGGCGATCGAGCTCGTTCGGGACCGTGCTCATCGCAGCTTCCTCCGCAGGCGGCGGACGCCCGAGGACGCCGCCGCGCGCGCCGCTTCCTCGCTCGAGTCGAGCGCGGCGGCGATATCGGAGTAGGGCAGGTCGTAGCCGTAGCGCAGGATCACGGCAGCACGCTCCTTTCCGGGTAGCTCGCCCGCGAGATGCTCGAGCTCGGCGTACGCGGGCCGCGAATCGTTGGTGACTCCGAGCTCCTCGACCAGCTCGACCGTCCGTCGCGTGCGGCGTCCGAGGTCGATCGCGACGCGGGCCGCGATCGTGAAGGCCCAGGCGCGCAGGTGGTCGGCATGGCGAAGCTTGGGATAGCCCCGCAGCGCTCGGAGAAAGGTCTCCTGGAATGCATCGTCGGCGGCGTTTGGGCCGACGACGCGGCGAAGGTGGGCGTAGATCGCATCTCGGTTCTCCTCGTAGAAGCGCTCGAACGGCGGAACGCGCATGGTCTCCATCATCTGCATTAACGCGCGACTGCGGTCGAGTGTGAGACTGCCGACGTGCGAGTCGCCGTGGTCGGCCACGTCGAGTGGGTCGAGTTCCTCCGCGTCGAGCGGGTTCCGGAGCCCGGCTCGATCGTCTTCGCGGAGGATGTCTGGGCGGAACCGGGCGGCGCGGGCGCCGTCGCGGCGGTCCAGTTGGCCCGGCTCGCCGGCGGCGCGCTCTTCCTGACCGCGGTCGGAGACGACGAGCTCGGCCGCCGGGCCGTGGACGGCCTCCGCGCCCTCGGCGTCCGCGTCGAGGCGGCCGTCCGCGACGAGCCGCAGCGGCGCGCGTTCACCTACCTCGATGACGACGGCGAGCGGACGATCACGGTGTTGAGCCACAAGCTCGTACCGCACGGCTACGACCCACTGCCGTGGGACGAGCTCGTGGGCTACGACGCCGTCTACTTCACGGGCGGCGACGTGGAGGCGCTTCGGCGTGCACGGCAAGCACGGTTGCTGGTGGCGACCCCGCGGGAGCTGAAGACGATGCAGGAGGCTGCCGTTCCGATCGACGTGCTCGTCGGCAGCGCCACCGACGAGGGCGAGGTGTACGAGCCGGGCGACCTCGACCCGCCGCCGCCCGTCGTCGTCAAGACCGAAGGCCGGGACGGCGGCACCTACGAGAGTGAGGAGAGGTCCGGCCGCTTCGAGGCCACGGCGCTGCCGGGCGAGCTCGCAGACACGTACGGCGCCGGCGACTCGTTCGCCGCAGGGCTCACGTACGCGCTGGCCGACGGCAAGCCGCTCGAGGACGCGCTCGACTTCGCGTCGGCCCAGGGCGCCGAGGCGATGACCCGGCGTGGCGCGCACGGCACGCGCTAGTCGATCGCCACGAGTCTGACTTCAGGCGAGTTTGCGTCGGCGGCGATCAGTCGAAGCAGCCTGCGACCCTCGGCGGCAACCGCAGTGAGGGCTCGCTTCGTGGCGCGACCTGCATACCGGACCACGAGCGTCCCGTCGGCCTCTCGCTGCCAGACACCGAGGACGAAGCCGTCGCTCAGCACGGTGCCCTTGATGCGCCCCTCGACGCGGGAGAACGCCCCGCGGCGATGCTCCTCCGAGAGGAACCGGCCGCGGTCGGCGTGGGAGAGGAGCACGTTGTCGTACTCTGGCAGAAAGCGGGGCGGCGCGGGCGTCTCGGGATCGGGCCGCGGCGCCTCGGGGAGGTCGAACAGTTCGCGACCTCGCTCGTCGCGAAAGGTCACAAGGCGCGGCCGCAGACGGTCGACGACCGCCTTCAGACCCGTCAAGCGCGACCAGGCCGCCACGTCGCCGGCGGTCGCCGGTCCGAAGGCGGCGATGTAGCGCAGCACCAGGTCGTCGAGGGAGGGCTTCGCCTCGAGCGGCCGGCCCAGCCAGGACTCCGCGGTGGTCGAGACCACCTGCGACGACCGCCCCCAGACACCGCGCGGCGGCACCTGGACGAACGCGAGTAGGTTCCGACAGGCGTAGGCGAGGTCGCCCGGATCGTGCTGCGGAAAGCGCTCCGCGAGCGCCGCCCGGAGCTCCCGGGCCGAGCGCGGGCGTTCTTCGACGAGCTGGCGGCCGAAGGCGAGTACGCCGGCAACGTCGACGCCGGTGAGGTCGCGGTAGCGTCGGAGCTCGGCGTCGAGCACCGGCTGCACGAGCGGCCGGATCGCAAGGCAGTCGTCCGCGCTCACGAGGTGGATCGTCGACCGCATCAGCGGAATCCGTACGACCTGCCGTTCCTCGAGCAGCCGGGCCAGCGACTCCGGACGGAAGTCGCCGAGCCGCACCCAGAGCGCCGTGTAGGGGTCGAGCGGTTCCTGCGCCTGCAGACCGACCAGGTGCTCGACCGCGTCGACCACCGGCAGCTCGGCGCGTCGGAGCAGGAGCTGGCGTTCGAGCGTGGCGCGGTTCAGCTCGCGGCGCGTCAGGCGGTCGGTGGTTCGGGTAGGCAGTTGGGGGCGGCAGTCCGGGAGCGGACGCCCAGCTTCGCATAGACGTTCCCGAGGTGCTTGCCACCGTGATCGGCGCGAGCCGAGCAGCGGCGCGCGTCAGCCGCTCGGTTCCGATCCAGCGCGTGTTTCGGCGCTTGCATCGGGGGAAGTCCAATTCGAAATGGGGAAACGCGATAGAGGAGGTTCCGCGAGATGGCCGACATGAGCAGATTCTCGGAGCGGCTCATCGACGTGGCTGAGCGATTTGCCGACGTCGTTGACGCCGCAGAAGGCAAAGGTGCAAGGAAGAGCGGCCCTGGAGCCCGCTGGCTGATCCTGCCTGCCGCCGGTGCGGCGGCGTACGCGCTGGCGACCGGCACGTCGAGTCTCGCTCGCCAGACGAGAGGATTGATGCGCAAGGCAAAGGACCGCGCCACCGACCTTCCGGACACCGACTTGTTCAACCGCGTCAAGGAGGTCACGGGAGTCGAGGAGGAGAGCTCGTCGGGGTCGGGGAGTCGGACCCAGGGGTCCCGGAGCCAGCGGCAGTCGCGGGCCGGGGGGACGAAGCGAACGAGCCAGCGTCGACCCAAGAGCGCGTCGGCCCGCTAGAGCCGGACATTCGATGTATTGGGAGGTGACGTCATGTTCGAGCGAACGCGAACCGGTCTGAAGGAGATGCCGTCCAACGCGGCCTGGCTGCTGTCCCGCGCGCTCAAACCGGCGGAGGCGATCGGAACTGCGGCCGGGTCCGCTGCCGTGGGCGCTCGAGACCGGAGTCTGAGAGTTGGGGCAGCCGTCGTCGACGCCGCACCGGTCGGTGGAGACGCGGTCGAGCTCCGGGTACGACGTGCGCAGGACGCCGCCGAGCGAGCGCAGGAGGCCGAGGATCGAGCCCTCGAGGCCGCACGCGAATCGAAGGCGCGGGCGGACCACGTCCGCGAGGTGGGGGAGCGCGGTCGCGACCGCGTCAAGACGGTCGAGCGCGAAACAGCTCGCGAGGTCAGACAGCGGGTCGCTGAGGCTCAGCGGACAGCCGACGCCTACGTGAAGCACGAACGCGAAGCCTCCGAGGCGGATGCCGAAGAACAGGTTCACGATGCTCAGGAGGAGGTCGACCGCGAGCTCGAGGAAGCTCAGCGGGATGCGGAAGAGTCTCGGCAGCGTGCCGAGGAGTTCGTCGAGGACGCGACCGAGGTGCGGGCGGAGGCCAAGCGATTGGCAGACGAGGCCGTCGAGGCGGCGCGCTCAGCCGCCGAGGAAGCCGGTCGCGAGGCGCAGGAGCTCGCCGTCGAGGCGGAGCAGCGAACGACCGACGCCGAAGCGCGGGTGGAAGCGACTGAGCAACTCCGCGAGGACCTGGTTGCAGCCGCGAAGCAGACCGTACGCGAGCTCAATCGCAATCCGCGGAACGGTGGTCTGAAGTCCTACAACAAGCCTGAGCTGCTCGAGCTCGCGGCCAGCATCGGTGTCGAGGGACGGACGAACATGACGAAAGGCGAGCTCGTCAAGGTGATCACCAGGGCAGCTCGTGGGGCGGGCGACGAGCGATGAGACTCTTGAGCAGAAAGAGCGAATCGGAGCGCCTTCTCGAATCGATCAGCGACTCGCTCGACGCGCTGGGCGGCACTGTCACCAAGGCCAGGCTCCTGAAGGCGGGCTTGGTCGCGGGCGGCGTCGCGGGGCTCGCGGCGGGTAGCGCCGGCATCTCAGCGCTCAGGCGGCGCACCGACGGGCAGGACTCCGATGGCTAGGTCGTCCATGCAGCTCGCGGTGACGGCGGCTCCGGACAGCAGGAAACGCCTCTCGGAGGGTTCTCTTGTCGAGGCATCCGTGCGTGCACGTCTCCTCGGCATCCCGCTCTTGAAGCTGGAGGCGACCATCGTCCTGGTACCTGCAGAACTCACGTCGGCGCCTCCTGCGCGTCGTGACGCACCGGCGCGAAGATCCCGACGTTCAGATGCAGCGGGACGCGGCTTGGCCGAGGCCGTTCGCAGCATCGACGACGCGGCCAGAACGCTCGCCGACGTGCGGCGGAGCGGCGCTCACTAGGATCGACGCTCTCTGGCTTTTCGCTCAATCGTCCTGCGGCAGCGCCCGCATGAGCTCCTCGTCCGAGGTGGCGGCCAACCGCTTTGGCACCACCATCCGCCACGCGTCGAAGACGAGCTCGCGCAGCTCGTCATGGTCGATCGCGGCCAGTCGCACGACGAGCCAGTTGTAACGGAGATCCGACTCCCGCGGACGTTGGAACTTGTCCGGGTACGTCTGCAGAGCAGCCTCGCGCTCCTCGCGGGGGAACGCGAAGCCCAGCAACGTCTCGTCGCGCGAGAACGCCAGGTAGACGATCCGCCCGACCCGGAACTTCACCCGCCCGCGGACGAGTGCCTCGTACGACCTCGGCAGGCCGCTCGCGAGAGCGCGAACGTCGTCGATCGTCACCACGACCCGGCACTCACGGTGGAGTCATAACAATGTCGCTCGATGGTGGCTGGAGTCGACCTCCGCCCCCGGGCGGTCGTGTTGGTCGAGGGGACGAGCGACCAGCGCGCGTTGGAAGCGCTGGCCCGGCGGCGTGGTCGCGACCTCTCCGCCGAAGGCGTCTCGGTGGTGCCGATGGGCGGCGCGCACGCGATCGGTCAGTATCTGGACGCCTTCGGCCCTCGGGGGATCGACGCCAGGCTCGCCGGTCTGTGTGACGCGGGTGAGGAGGGCGCATTCCGGTCGGGCCTGGAGCGGGCCGGCCTCGGCACCGACCTCACGCGCGCCGAGATGGAGCAGCTCGGCTTCTACGTCTGTGACGCCGACCTCGAGGACGAGCTCGTCCGGTCTCTCGGCATCGCCGCAGTGGAACAGGTGATCGCCCAAGAGGACGAGCTCAGATCGTTCCGCACGTTCCGGAAGCAACCGGCGAAGCGAAGGCAGAGCCACGAGGAGCAGCTCTGGCGCTTCATGTGGAACCGGAAGATCCGCTACGCGCCCTTGCTCGTCGACGCCCTCGATCTCAGCAGGGTGCCCCGGCCGCTGGACCGGGTGCTCGCGCACGTCCTCACTGACTGACGGCTCTCACCGAAGTTGGGGTTGCGCAGTGGGGAACCGTGGTTTAAAGTGGGTGAAAGTGGAGATCAAGTCCGAGCCTGGATTCCATGCTTCTCGGTGAGTTCGAACACACGATCGATGACAAGAACCGACTCACGCTTCCAGCCAAGTTCCGTGAGGCCTTCACTGGAGGAGTCGTGGTCACCCGCGGCCTGGAGGGATGCCTCTCCGCCTACCCGCGGGAGCGGTGGGAGCGGATGGTCACCTCGTGGCTCGATCCGCTCAGCCCGTTCAGCAAGGAAAGCCGGCAAATGCATCGCTACTACTACGCTGGCGCCTCCGAGGACGAGCCGGACAAGCAGGGCCGCGTGACGATCCCCGCCGCCCTCCTGGAGCATGCGGGCCTGCAGCGCGAGGTCGTCGTGGCCGGGGTGGGCGATCGCATCGAGATCTGGGACCGCACGTCCTGGCGCAAGCAGTTGAAAGAGGTCGAAGGGAGCGCAGAGCATGTTGCCGAACGTCTTGCAGCCAAACTCGACTGATCACGTTCCCGTCCTCGCCGCGGAAGTGCGCGAGCTGCTCGCCGTGCAGCCGGGGGAGACCGTCGTCGACGCGACCTTCGGCGCCGGCGGCCACGCCTCCCTGCTCGCGTCCGATCTGCACGGAAGTGGCAAGTTCATCGCGATCGACCGCGACCCGACTGTGCGCCCCTACTTCGACCGCTTCAAGCGCCAAACCGGCCTGCAGGCCCGTTTTCTGCGCGGCGAGGCCTCGACGGTGCTCGGCCAACTGGCCGACAACGACGTCCGGGCCGACGCGATCCTGCTCGATCTCGGCGTCTCGTCGATGCAGCTCGATCGCCCCGAGCGCGGTTTCTCCTACGCGGTCGACGCTCCGCTCGACATGCGCATGGACCCGCGCGCGGAGGTCACCGCCCGCGAGCTCGTCAACGAGGCCGGCGAGCGCGAGCTGACGCAGATCTTCAAGCGCTACGGCGAGGAGCGGTACGCGCGCCAGATCGCGAGGGCGATCGGCCGCGAGCGTCGCCGCCGGCCGATCGAACGCACGGGCGAGCTGGTCGAGATCATTCGCGCGGCGATCCCGGCTCCGGCCCGCTTCGGCGACGGCCACCCGGCCAAGCGCGTGTTCCAGGCGCTGCGGATCGCCGTCAACGATGAGCTCGGAGAGCTCGAGGCGGCGCTGCCGGCCGCGTTCGACATGCTCCGGCCCGGCGGCCGTCTCGCCGTGATCAGCTTCCACTCCCTCGAGGATCGGCTCGTCAAGCGCTTCCTGCGCGAGAAGGAGCGCGGCTGCATCTGCCCACCGGACTTCCCGGTGTGCGTCTGCGGCCACGAGCCCGAGCTACGGGCGCTCGGACGCAAAGCCGTGCGCCCGTCCAGTCGCGAGACGGCCGCGAACCCGCGCGCTGCGTCCGCTCGCCTGCGCGCCGCGGTGAGGACGCGCTAGATGGCGGTCGGCGCGGCCGCAACCAGGCCCGCCCGCAAGACCGCGCCGCGGGCGAAGGCGAGGCCGCAGGCCGCGCCGCGCTCGCGCCGCGGCGCAACGAAGTCCAGAGGCGTCGCCGGCGGCGTTGTCTGGATCGTCTTCGTCACCGGGCTGCTCGCCGGGGTGGTGGCGCTGAACGTCGCCGTCCTGCGCCTGAACGTCAAGCTCGACGGCCTCGCGCGCGAGAAGCAGGAGCTCCGCGCCGGGAACAACGAGCTGGCGTCGCAGCTTGCGGCGGTCGAGGCGTCCGGGCGCATCCAGGCGCTCGCCAGCAAGCAGCTCGGCCTGATCCCGGCCGAGCCGGATCAGACGACGTACCTCACGCTCGAGCGCGGGCGCCGGTGAGCCCGCGCGCCGCCAACCGCCGCATCCGCTTCCTGCTCGCCGTCTTCGCCGTCGCCTTCGCCGCCATGCTCGGCCGGGCGTTCTGGCTCCAGGCCGTCCAGGCTGGCACGCTGTCGCGCCTCGCGACCGAGCAGCACGACTCGACCGTGACGCTTCCCGCCGGTCGCGGGTCGCTGCTCGACCGCACCGGCCTCCAGCTGGCGATCGGGCGCGACGCCACGACGGTCTTCGCCAACCCCCATCAGGTCACCGACCCGCGCGCCGCCGCCCTCGCGATCGGCAAGGACCTCGGTCTCGACCCCGAGAAGCTGTACCCGAAGCTCGCCGACCGCTCGAGGGGGTTCGTCTACCTCGCCCGCAAGGCCGATCCCGTCCGCGCACGGAAGCTGCAGGAGCGCGGCATCACCGGGATCTTCTTCACGTCCGAGGAGCGGCGCGCCTATCCGCAGGGCCGGATCGCCGCACAGGTGCTCGGCTACGCGGGCATCGACAACCGTGGGCTCGCCGGCCTCGAGCTCCAGTTCGACCGGCGGCTGGCCGGCCTCCCCGGCCGCGAGCGCTTCATCCGCGACCCGAGCGGTCGCTCGATCGACGTCGTCGAGTCCAAGCCGGCACGCGACGGCGACGACGTCGTCCTCACGCTCGACCACACGGTGCAGTCGTACGCCGAGAGCGTCCTGCAGCGCACGGTCTCGAACTGGGGCGCAAAGGCGGGCTCGGCGATCGTCCTCGACCCGCGCAACGGCGAGCTCCTCGCCATGGCGGTCGTCCCAGGCTTCGACGCCAATCGCTACGGCCAGGCGTCACGCGATCTCCAGCGGAACCGAGCGGTCACCGACACCTACGAGCCCGGCTCGACCTTCAAGCTCGTGACCATCGCCGCGGCGCTCTCCACCGGCGTCGTGTCGCCGCACACGGCCTTCACGCTCCCGTACGAGCTCGAGGTCGCCGACCGCAGGATCCACGACTCGCACGAGCGCGGCACGGAGCGGATGACCGTGGCGCAGATCCTCTCCCGCTCGTCGAACGTCGGCACGATCACCGTCGCCCAGATGCTCGGTCAGAACCGCCTCGGCCGCTGGATCGAGCGCTTCGGGTTCGGCCGCAAGACGGGCGTCGACTTCCCGGGCGAGACGCGCGGCATCGTCCTACCGGTGGAGAAGTGGTCCGGCTCCACGATCGGCAATGTCCCGATCGGCCAGGGCATCGCGGTCACGCCTGTGCAGATGGCCGCGGCCTACGGCGCCATCGCCAACGGCGGCGTCTGGGTGCGGCCTCACCTCGTGAAGCAGATCGGCACCCGGCCTGTGGCTGCGCCCGAGCGGCGCCGGATCGTCGGCAAGCCGGTCGCCTCGCAGGTGATGGCGATGATGCAGGACGTCGTCAACGAAGCGGGCGGCACCGGCGCGCTCGCGCGCCTCGAGGGCTACAGCGTCGCCGGCAAGACCGGCACGGCCTCCAAGCCGGAGCAGGGCGGCTACTCCGACTCGCGCTACGTCGCCTCCTTCGTCGGCGTCGTCCCGGCCAGCTCGCCGCGGCTCGTGGTCCTGGTTTCCGTCGACGAGCCCCGCGGCGCGATCTGGGGCGGCGTGGTCGCCGCACCGGCCTTCCAGGAGATCGCCCGCTACGCGCTCCAGTACCTCGAAATCCCGCCAGACGACCTCCACAACACGCCTACTCGCTAACCTCGCCGCGATGAAGCTGCGCGAGCTCAGTGCGGCACTCTCGCCCACCGAGATCGTCGGCGACGACTCGGTCGAGATCAGCGACCTTGCCTACGCGGCCGGCGGCGTCCGGCCGGGCTCGCTCTTCTTCTGCGTGCCTGGCTCTCGCGCCGACGGCCACGACTTCGCGCCGGCTGCGCTCGAGCACGGCGCGACCGCACTGGTGGTCGAGCGCCGGCTGCCGCTCGAGGTGCCGCAGGTGGTCGTCGAGGACGCGCGCGCGGCGATGCCGAGCGCGGCCGCAGCGTTCTTCGGCCACCCCACGCGAGAGCTCGAGGTCGCGGCGGTAACCGGCACCACCGGGAAGACGACCACCGCATATCTGCTCTACGCGATCCTGGAGGCGGCGGGACGAAGGCCGGGCCTGATGGGCACGGTCGAGAGCCGCGTCGGCGGGGAGCGGCGGCCGGCGGTGCGGACGACGCCCGAGGCGATCGACCTCCAGCGCGCGTTCCGCGCCATGCTCGACGCCGGCGACCGCAGCGTCGCCCTCGAGGCGACGTCGCACGGGTCCGAGCTCGGGCGCCTGGCGGGAATCCGCTTCGCCGCGCTCGGGTTCACGAACCTGACCGAGGAGCACCTCGACTTCCACGGGACGATGGAGCGCTACTACGCCGCCAAGCGGCGGCTCTTCGTCGGCCCCGAGCCGCCTCCGGCCGCGGTGAACATCGGTGACCGCCACGGGCGCGAGCTCGCCGAGGAGCTGCAGACGCTCGGCCGCGCGCCGGTGCTGACATTCGGCTTCGCCGAGGAGGCGGAGATCCGACCCGACGGGCTCGAGAACGGCCGCTTCCGCGCCGGTGGGATCGACCTGGAGACCCGCCTGCGCGGGCGCTTCAACGTCGAGAACGTCCTGGCCGCGGTCGCGATCGCGTTGCTGCTCGACGTCCCGGACGAGGCGATCGCGGCAGGCGTCGCCGCGGTCGACGGCGTCCCCGGGCGCTTCGAGACGGTCGAGGAAGGTCAGCCGTTCACCGTCGTCGTCGACTACTCGCACAAGCCAGGCGCGCTCGAGAACGTCCTGCGCGCCGCCCGTGACCTCGCGAGCGGGCGCGTCCTCTGCGTCTTCGGGTGCGGCGGCGACCGCGACCGCGGCAAGCGGCCGCTGATGGGAACGATCGCGGCCGACCTCGCCGACCTCGCGATCGTGACCTCCGACAACCCGCGCAGCGAGGACCCGCTCGCGATCATCGAGGAGGTCGTCGCCGGAGCGCCCGACCGGCTCGAGGTGGAGCCGGATCGTCGCGCCGCGATCGCGCGCGCCGTCGAGGCGGCGGAGGACGGCGACGTCGTAGTCATCGCCGGCAAGGGGCACGAACAGGGGCAAGAGGTCGCCGGCACGGTGCTGCCCTTCGACGACCGCGAGGTGGCACGGGAGGCGCTGCGTTCGCTGGGTGCGAGAGCGTGATCCCGCTTCCGCTGGCCGAGGCCGAGCCGCTGGGCCGTCTGGTCCGAGCCGGCTGGACGGACGAGCTGACGGGCATCGAGGTCGACTCGCGCCGGGTCGAGGAGGGCGACCTCTTCGTCGCGGTCGGGGCCGGCATCGACTTCGGCAAGCACGCGCTGGCACGCGGCGCGGCCGCGGTGCTGGAGCCGGACGACGCTTACACGGCACTGGCGGCGCTGGCCGCCGCCGTGCGCTCGCGCAGCAACGCCAAGGTGGTCGGGATCACCGGCTCGACCGGCAAGACCTCTGCGAAGGACATCCTGGCCGCGCTCTGCGCTCCGCATGCGAGGACCGTGGCCGCCGCGGGTGGCCACAACAACGAGATCGGCCTGCCGCTCACGCTCGCGCGCATCGAGCCCGACACCGAGATCGTCGTCGCCGAGATGGGGATGCGCGGCCTCGGCCAGATCGCGGAGCTGTGCGAGATCGCGCGCCCGCAGATCGGAGTCATCACCGGAATCGGGCCGGTCCACCTGGAGCGGCTCGGCACGATCGAGCGCGTGGCGCAGGCGAAGGCGGAGATCGTGGGCACGCTGCCGGCGGGCGGCGTCGCAGTCGCGCCGACCGAGGCGCCCGAGCTGGAGCCGTTTCTCGTTCGCGACGACGTCGAGCTGCGCCGGTTCGGGCCCGGTGGCGACGTCTCGGTCGCCGGCTTCGAAGCGCACGAGCACCACGCCGAGGTCGTGTTCGACCTGCACGGCCGCGAGCTCGCGCTCCGCTTCAACTTCACCGCGCGCCATCAAGCGGACAACGCCGCCGCCGCGCTGCTCGCCTACGAGGCGCTCGGACTGCCGCTCGACGAGGTGCAAGCCGGAGCGGACCGGATCGCGTTTTCGGCCTGGCGCGGGGAGGAAACGCCGCTTCCCGGCGAAGGACTGCTCATCAACGACGCCTACAACGCCAACCCGGTCTCGATGCAGGCGGCACTGAGGCATCTCACGGCGCGGGCGGCCGGTCGCCGACGCGTGGCCGTGCTCGGCGATATGGCCGAGCTCGGGCCCGACGCACCCGCGTACCACGAGCAGGTCGGTCGGGCGGCCGCCGCGAACGCCGACGTCCTCGTGGCGGTCGGTGAGCTGTCCACCGGCTACCTCGGAGCCGGTGTTCCCGCAGAGCGCCACGCCGCGAACGTCGACGAGGCGGTCGCCGCGGTCGAAGCGCTCGTACAACCCGGTGACGTCGTGCTGGTGAAGGCCTCGCGATCGGGCGGCCTCGAGCGCGTGGCTGACGCCCTGACAACGGCGAAGGTCTAAGCAGATGGAACGCGTCATCGCCGCGGGCCTGTTCGCGATGGTCCTGTCCATCGTCGTCGGCCCCAAGTTCATCGACTTCCTGCGCCGCAACGAGCTCGGCCAGCACATCCGCGAGGAGGGGCCCGAGGGGCACCGCGTGAAGCAGGGGACGCCGACGATGGGGGGCGTCCTGATCGTGCTCGCGGCGACGTTGCCGTTCCTCGTGCTGAGCGAGTACTCCTTGCCGGCGCTCACGGTGCTGGGCGTCACACTCGGCTGCGCCGCGATCGGCTTCCTCGACGACTACACGAAGGTCAGGCGGCGCCGGTCATTGGGCCTTTCCGGGCGCTGGAAGCTGCTCCTGCTCGGCGTGATCACCGTCTTCCTTGCCTGGGCCGCACAGGAGCACGGCCTGGGCACCGACATCTACTTGCCGGCCGTAGGCCAGGTCGACCTCTCGTACCTCTGGTACCCGCTCGTCTTCTTCGTGGTCGCGGGCGCGGCCAACGGCGTGAACCTGACCGACGGCCTCGACGGCCTCGCTGCGGGCACGGGGATCATCTCGCTGCTCACCTACACGGCGATCCTCGTGATCGCGTTCATCCGCGAGCGCGGCGCCACCGACCTCGACCTGGCGATCCTCGGCGGGGCGCTGATCGGCGGGGCGATCGGGTTCCTCTGGTACAACGCCTTTCCCGCGGACGTCTTCATGGGCGACACCGGCTCGATGGCGATCGGGGGCGCGCTCGCCGGCTTCGCCGTGATGTCGAACACCGAGACGCTGCTGCCGCTGATCGGCGGGATCTTCCTGATCGAGGCACTGTCGGTGATGATCCAGGTCTTCACGTTCAAGTACCTCGATCGCCGCGTCTTCCTGATGACGCCGATCCACCACCACTTCGAGATGAAGGCCTGGTCGGAGACCAAGATCATGGTCCGCTTCTGGATCCTGGCAGCGATCCTCTGCGGGTCCACCTTCGCCCTCTACTACCGCTACTACCTGTCGTTCCGGGCGTGATGTTGGAGCCCCCTTCAGCATGAGACTCTGTGCCGCCGGGCCGCGCTGGACGGCGCGAGGCGGCGTCCTCAGTCGCGCCCGTATACCTCCGGATACGAACGCTCCCTGCGTCCTTGCCTCGCACCGCCCATCGCACCCCGACGACGAGGCCTCACACTGAAGGAGGCTCACGTCCCGCGGTCGGCGCTCGTCGTGGGCCTCGCCCGCTCCGGACAGGCGGCGGCGCTCGCGCTCGCGCGGCGGGGTGTCCGGGTCGTCGGCGTCGACCGCCGGGCCGATCTCGACGTGGGGAGGCTTGCCGGGGCTGGCGTCGAAGTTCGGCTGGGCACCGAGGACGAGGAATTTGTGGAGACGGTCGAGGTCGTGATCAAGAGCCCGGGAGTCCCGGGAGAGGCGCCGCCCGTCGCACGGGCGCGTGGCCGCGGCGTGCCCGTCTGGAGCGAGGTCGAGCTCGGCTACCGGCTGCTGCCCGGCGCGGAGATCGTCGCCGTGACGGGGACGAACGGGAAGACGACGACGAGCGAGCTGCTCGGCGTCATGCTCGCTGCGCCGGTGGCGGGCAACGTCGGCCGCGCCCTGTGCGAGCTCGACGGATCGCTCGAGCCAGGCGCACGCGTGGTGTGCGAAGTGTCGTCGTTCCAGCTCGAGGACATCCACGAGTTCCGGCCCCGCGCGGCCGTGCTGCTGAACCTCGAGCCCGACCACCTCGATCGGCACGGCACCCTGGAGGCGTATCGGGAGGCCAAGCTGCGCGTGTTCGAGAACCAGCGGGCCGGCGATACCGCCGTGGTGCCGCGCGGCTTCGGGGCGGTCCCGGGCGCCGCGCAACGGGTGGAGTTCTCGGCGATCGACGTGCTTCCCGCCGACCCGCAGATCCCGGGCGAGCACAACCGCGAGAACGCCGCCGCCGCGACCGCCGTCGCAAGGGCGCTGGGGTTGGAAGACGGCGCGATCGCCGATGCCCTCCGGACGTTCCCGGGCGTCCCCCATCGCCTGGAGCTCGTGCGCGAAGTCGACGGTGTCCGCTTCGTCAACGACTCGAAGGCGACGAACGTGGCGGCGGCTCTGCGCGGCCTGGCCGCCTACCCCGATCCGCTGCAGCTGATCCTCGGCGGCTCGCTGAAGGGCGAGAGCTTCGCGCCGCTGGCGCGAGCCGTCGCTGCGCGCGGACGCGTTCGCACCGTGCAGCTCGTCGGCCAGGCAAGCGATGAGCTCTCCGACGCGCTCGCCGCCGAGGGCCTGGCCGCGACGAGGTGCGGCGACCTCGCCACCGCGGTCGCGAGCGCGGCCGCGCACGCTCAACGCGGCGATGTCGTGCTGCTGTCGCCCGCCTGCGCGAGCTACGACCAGTTCACGAACTTCGAGGAGCGCGGCGACGCGTTCCGCCGCCTCGTGGAAGCCCTGTGAACGGTCAGCTCGAAGCGCGGCTGCTGACGCTCATCACGCTCGGCCTCGTGGCGTTCGGCCTCGTGATGGTCTACAGCGCTACGTCGGCGCCGGCAGCCCTCGGCGACGGCGACCCCGGCTACTACCTGAAGAAGCAGGGTGTCTACGCCCTGGCGGGGCTCGTCCTGCTCGTGATCGCCTCGCGCACGCCGTACCGCACGCTGCGCAACCTCGCTCCGACGCTGGTGGTCGGCAGCATCGGGCTGCTGCTCACGGTGCTCGTGATCGGCCAGGCGGTGAACGGCGCGCGGCGCTGGCTGACGTTCGGTCCGGCCGTCTTCCAGCCGTCGGAGCTGGCCAAGCTGGCACTCGCGGTGTGGGCGGCGGCCTACCTCGCGCGGAAGCCCGCGCCGCAGACCCTCGGCGAGCTCGCACGCCCGATCGGGCTGCTGGCCGTGGTCTTCTGTGGACTCGTCCTCATCCAGCCGGACCTGGGCACGGCGATCACGATGATGGTGATGCTCGGCGGCGTCCTGCTCGTCTCCGGCACGCCGCTGCGGGTCCTCGCCGCGGGCGGCGCCCTCGTCACCGTCGCCGGCGTCGCCGCGATCTGGCTCGAGCCCTATCGCCGCGCACGCCTGTTCAGCTTCCTCGATCCCTGGCACGACGCGCAGGGCGCCGGCTTCCAGAGCGTCCAGGCTCTGATCGGCCTCGGCTCGGGCGGGCCGTTCGGTACCGGCCTGGGCCAGGGCGTCTCGAAGGTGTTCTACCTCCCCGAGGCGCACACGGACATGATCTTCGCGATCGTCGGCGAGGAGCTCGGCCTGCTCGGGACGACCGCCGTGATCGCCGCCTTCGCGGTCTTCGCGTACACCGGGATGCGCATCGCGCTCCATTGCAAGGATCCTTTCGGCAAGCGTCTCGCGGCCGCCCTGACGACGCTCGTGTGTGGACAGGCGTTCATCAACCTCGCCGCGGTGATGGGCGTGGCGCCGCTGACCGGCATCCCGCTTCCGTTCGTGTCCTATGGCGGCTCGAGTCTCGTCGTGCTGCTCGCCGCGGTCGGAGTCCTCCTTAACATCGCGACCGACGATGGCAAGGAACGACGAGCTTCGGTTGGTGATCGCGGCCGGCGGGACCGCCGGCCACGTCCTGCCCGCGCTCGCAGTCGCGGAGGCGCTCGTCGCACGCGGGGCACAGGTGACGTTCGCCGGGTCGCCGGATCGCGCCGAGGCACGGCTCGTACCTGACGCGGGCTACGAGCTCGACACCTTCCGCGTGAGCGGCCTGCCGAGGCGGCCGGGCCTCGCTCAATTTCGTGCGCTCGCTCTCGCGGCTCGCGCGCCGCGCGCATGCACCCGCATCCTCGAGCGCCGCGAGCCCCACGCTGTGCTCGGCGCAGGCGGCTACGTGGCCGGGCCGATGGCCGTCGCAGCGCGACGCAAGCGGATCCCCGTGGCGCTGACCGAGGCCGACGCGCACCTCGGCCTCGCCAACCGGCTCGCCGCGCCACTCGCAACGCGTGTCTTCCTCGCGTACGAGCTCCCGGGCAAGCGGCCGCCCAAGTTCCAGGTCACCGGCCGGCCGATCCCCTCGAGCTCACGGCCGTGGGAGCCCGCGGAAGCGCGGGCACGGTACGACCTTCCGCCCGACGGCCCCGTGCTCGGTCTCTTCGGCGCGCTCGCCGGCGCGCACTCGCTCAACGAGCTCGCGGTCGAGAGCTTCGGCGCCGCCGGTCCTCCCGTGCTGCACGTCTGCGGCCAGCGCGACTACGAGGCGCTCCGCCCGCGCGTGCGCCGCGACGACTACCGCCTGATCGGTGCCGAGCCGCAGTTCGGCGCCGTGCTGGGCGCGATCGACCTGGCCGTCTGCCGCGCCGGAGGGACGGTGTGGGAGCTCGCAGCTGCCGGCGTGCCGGCGCTCCTCGTGCCGTACCCCTTTGCGACCGGCGACCACCAGACGAAGAACGCCGAGTACTTCGCGCAAGGCGGCGGCGCCGTCGTCGTGCCGCAGACCGAGCTCGGATCGGTGCCGGAACTGGCCCGCTCGCTGCTCGGCGACGAGCGCCGGCTCGGCGACATGAGCGAAGCGATGCTCCGCCTCGCGCGCCCCGACGCCGCCGACGAGATCGCGGAGGAGCTGATCGCGCTTGCCGCCGCTCACGGGTAGGAGGCTCTGGTTCGCAGGCGTGGGCGGCGCCGGACTGTCGGCCTATGCTGTTCTCGCGCGCGCGTGGGGAGCGGACGTCGCCGGGTGGGACCGCTACGACACGCCGTACCTCGTCCACGTGCGCGAGGCCGGAATCCCGGTCGACGTGTCGGACGAGCCGGCGGCGCCCGACGGCTACGAGGCGATCGTCTCCACCGCCTTTGCAGGCCGCGTGGCGGGGAAGACGCGCGCCGAGCTGCTCGCGGAGCTCGTCTCGCTCCGTGACTCGATCGTCGTGGCGGGCGCGCACGGAAAGACGACCACGACCGCGATGATCGCGTTCGTGCTGCGTGAGCTCGGCCGCGATCCCGCCTTCCTGATCGGCGGCGAGGTGCCGCAGCTCGGCGGCAACGCCGGCACGGGTTCCGGCACGCTCGTGGTCGAGGGCGACGAGTCCGACCGCACGATCGAGTCGCTGCGGCCCCGTGTCGCGGTCGTCCTCAACGTCGACCTCGACCATCACACGACGTTCGCGTCGCGCGTGGAAGTGCAGGAGCTCTTCGACCGTTGGCTCACGAACGTTCCCGAGGTCATTCGCGGCGACGAGCTCGACCCGGTCGCGCTCGAGCTCGCACTGCCGGGCGAGCACAACCGGCGCAACGCCGCGGCCGCGCTCGCCGCGCTCGAGCGGCTGGGCGTCACGCGCGAGGAGGCCGCCGGCCCGTTGGCGGAGTTCCGGGGCGTGGGGCGGAGGCTCGAGGCCCGCGGCGTGGTCGGCGGCGTCACGCTCCTGGACGACTACGCCCACAACCCGCCGAAGCTCGAGGCGGCGCTGGCCGCAGTGCGCGAGAGCCATCCCGACTCGCGGCTGCTCGTGCTCTTCCAGCCGCACCTCTACTCGCGCACGCGCCACCTCGCGCGGGAGCTCGCGGCCGCGCTCGCCGGCGCCGACGTCGCCGCCGTCACCGAGGTCTATCCGGCCCGGGAGGAGCCCGTGCCCGGCGTCACCGGGAAGCTCGTCGTCGACGCGCTCACCGAGCTGCGGCCCGGGGCGCTGGTCGCCTGGACGCCGAGTGTCGAACAGGGCGCGGCGTTTCTGAGCGGCCGCGCTCGGGCGGGCGACGTGATCCTCACCGTGGGCGCCGGCGACGTCGACCGCGCGATCCCGCTGTTGGAGGCCGCGCTCGCGTGAAGCTCGAGGAGCACGTCCCGCTCGCGCGGATGACGACGATCGGCACGGGCGGTCCGGCTCGGTGGCTCGGCCGCCCGCAGACGCTCTCGGAGCTCGAGGAGCTGCTGGGCTGGGCCGAGCGCGAAGGCGTCGCGGTGCGGACCGTCGGCCTGGGCTCGAACCTGCTCGCCGCCGACGAGGGCGTGGACGCGCTCGTCCTACGCCTCGAGGGCGCGCTCGCGGCGGTGGAGGTCACCGGCGAGGTCCTCGCCGCGGGCGGCGGCGCCGCCAACGCCGTGTCTCTGCACCGTGCACGGGCGGCCGGCCTCGGCGGCTTCGAGTTCGCGTGCGCGATCCCCGGGACGGCCGGCGGCGGCGTCCGGATGAATGCCGGCGCGTACGGGAGCGACTGGAAGGCGGTCCTGCTGCGGGCGCTCGTTGCAAGCGGCGAAGGGAGCAGCTGGTTGGCGCCCGAGAAGCTCGGGCTCGAGTACCGGCGCTCCGGGCTGCAGCCGGGCCAGGTCGTCGCTGCGGTCGAGTACCGGCTGAGACCGCGCCCGCCGGACGAAATCAAGGCCGACGTGCGCGAGCTGAACGCGCGGCGCAAGGCTGCGCAGCCCGTCAACCGGCGGACGTTCGGCAGCGTCTTCAAGAACCCCGATCACGAGCTCTCCGCCGGACGGATGCTCGAGGCTGCCGGACTCAAGGGCCACCGGATCGGCGGCGCGCAGATCTCGTCGCGCCACGCGAACTTCATCGAGAACGCCGAGCAGGCGACGACCGCCGACGCGCTCGCGTTGATGGCCGAGGCACGTCGCCGGGCGTGGGAGCAGTTCGGCGTCGAGCTCGAGCACGAGGTGGCGTTCCTCGGTGAGCTCGAGCTCCCCGCTATCGACACGTAGGAGCGAACCGTGGAGCGGCGAAATGGGCGCGGTGGCGAAGCTCGCCGACTCCGTCGTGCTCCGACTCCCGCGTGCGCGGGCGCATCCGCGCGACCTCGTCCACTCACTGCCGAGCTGGCGCTCGCTGGCGATCGGCTTCGGCGTCGTGCTCGCGGTCGTCGGTGGGTACTTCACGGCGCGCCAGAGCGCGCTGTTCTCGGTGCAGATCGTCGAGATCCGCGGAGCGCCGCCCGCCGTCGCCGAGAGTGTCCGCACTGCGCTCCGCCCGCTCGAGGGCGAGAGCCTGCTGCGCCTCGACCTCGACAACGTGGCGAGCCGGCTCGCGGCCATCCCGTCCGTACGCGACGCGTCCTTCGACCGGGCGTTCCCGCACACCCTGCGCGTGACGGTCGTGGCCGAGCGCCCCGTCGGCGTGCTGCGCCGGGGCCAGGAGGCGTGGCTCGTCTCCGCGCGCGGTCGCGTCATCCGCAGGATGGAGCAGCCGCGCCTCTCCAGCCTGCCGCGGATCTGGGTGCCGCTGACCGTCTCCGCAGCGGCCGGAGACCGCCTGACCGACCGCAGGACGTTGCGGGCCGTCACGGCCCTTGCTGCGGTCGAGGGTGGGGCGGAGCCGCTGCCGGCACGCGTGGCCCAGGCACGGGCGACGGAGAGCGAGCTGACGCTCGTGCTCGCGGCCGGAACCGAGCTGCGTCTGGCCGACGAAGAGGACGTCGCACTCAAGCTGACGGTCGCGCGCGAGGTGCTGCTCGCCCTCGATCCGAACGTCGACGGTTGGCCCGCCTACATCGACCTGACCGTGCCGGGGCGACCGGTCGTCGGTGGATCCGTCTCTCAACCCACAAGTGAGAGTTGAGGGTTAGTGCCGGAACGCACGTTGACAAGGCCCTTCGACGCACGTACCCTGCCGTGCCGTACGATCGTACGCTCCAGTACAGGTTGAGGTAGAGACAAGTCGAGATGAGAGATCCAGCAGGCAACTATCTGGCGGTGATCAAGGTCGTAGGCGTCGGCGGCGGCGGTACGAACGCCGTCAGCCGGATGGTCGAGGCCGGCTTGGCGGGCTGCGAGTTCATCGCGGTCAACACCGACGCGCAGGCGTTGCTGATGTGCGACGCCGACGTGAAGCTCCAGATCGGAGCCGAGGGCACGAAGGGGCTCGGGGCAGGCGCCGACCCGAGCGTGGGCCAGGCCGCCGCGAAGGAGAGCCGCGACGAGCTCAAGGATGCGCTCAAGGGTGCGGACATGGTCTTCGTCACCGCCGGTGAGGGCGGGGGCACCGGCACCGGCGCCGCGCCGATCGTGGCCGAGATCGCCCGCGAGCTCGGCGCGCTGTCGGTCGGCGTCGTCACGCGACCGTTCTCGTTCGAGGGCCGCAAGCGCGCCGAGCAGGCGCAGCTCGGCATCCAGAACCTCGGCGACGAGGTCGACACGCTGATCGTGATCGAGAACGACCGGCTTCTGCAGGTGGTCGAGAAGAAGACGTCGATCGTCGAGGCGTTCCGGATCGCGGACGACATCCTCCGCCAGGGCGTGCAGGGGATCACCGACCTGATCACCGTTCCGGGCCTGGTCAACGTCGACTTCGCCGACGTGCGGACGATCATGCGCGACGCGGCCGGATCGGCGCTGATGGGGATCGGCATCGCTTCCGGCGAGAACCGCGCGGCCGAGGCGGCCCGCAACGCGGTGTCGTCGCCGCTGCTCGAGGCGTCGATCGAGGGCGCCACCGGCATCCTGCTCAACATCACCGGCGGCTCCGACATGGGCCTCTTCGAGGTGAACGAGGCGGCCGAGGTCGTCACCGCCGCCGCCGACCAGAACGCCAACATCATCTTCGGCGCCGTCATCGACGACGCGGTCAAGGACGAGGTACGGGTCACCGTCATCGCCACGGGGTTCGGCGCACCGCGCCGGCGCCGAGCGCGTCCGACGACGGAGCAGCAGCAGGTCGAGGAGCGTCCGGAGCGGACGCCTGCCGGCGAGAGCTTCGACGTCCCCCGCGACGTGCTGGATGTGCCGTCGTTCCTGCGCGACGAGTAACGCCGCTCAGCGAGAAGGCCTTTCACTAGAGTCGCGGCCATGCCGCAGACCCTCCTGCGCACCCCGCTCTACGAGCGCCACGTCGCTGCCGGTGGCCGCATGGTGCCCTTCGCCGGCTGGGAGATGCCCGTTCAGTACGAGGGCGTCATCCAGGAGCACCGCGCGGTGCGCACCGACGCCGGCGTCTTCGACGTCTCGCACATGGGCGAGCTCGAGGTCGAAGGACCGCGCGCGCATGAGCTGCTGCAGGGGCTCCTGTCGAACGATCTCGACCGCGTCCGGCCCGGCGGCGCCCAGTACACGCTCCTGACGAACGAGCGCGGCGGGATTATCGACGACCTGATCGCGTACCGGCTCGATCCGCATCGGTACCTGCTCGTCGTCAACGCCTCCAATCGCGAAACCGCCTTCGAATGGCTCCGCGATCACGAGATCCGGGGCTCGGACGTGCGCGACGTCTCTGACGAATACGCGCTGCTCGCCGTGCAGGGCCCGCGCTCGCTCGAGCGGCTCGAGCTCCCGGACGCGCCGGCCTTCACCTGGCACGAGGGCGAGGTCGACGGCGTCGAGTGCATGGTCAACTACACCGGGTACACGGGCGAGTCCGGCGTCGAGCTGATGACGATGACCGACGACGCGCCCGAGCTCTGGGACCGGGTGATCGAGCGCGGCGTCGTCCCGGCCGGGCTCGGGGCGCGCGACACGCTGCGCCTGGAGGTCTGCTACCCGCTGCACGGGAACGACATCGGGCCCGACACCGACGCGATCTCCGCCGGCCTCGGATGGACCTGCGCGCTCGACAAGGACTTCACGGGGGCCGGGGTGCTGCGCGAGATCAAGCAGCAGGGGCCGCAGCGCAAGCTCGTGCCGTTCGTCATGGACGAGAAGGGCGTCCCGCGCCAGGGCATGCCCGTCGTCGAGGGCGGCGAGGTCACCTCCGGAACACATTCGCCGATGCTCGAGATCGGGATCGGACTGGCATACGTCCCCGTCCGGCTCGCCGGGCCCGGCTCCGAGATCACGATCGACGTCCGCGGTTCGCAGCGCCGCGCGCACGTCGTCAAGAAGCCGATCTACCAGCGAGAGGAGGCCTGACCGACGTGGCCGCAGCCGAGAGCTACCCGGAAGACCTGCGCTACCACCCCCAGCACGACTGGGCGCGTATCGAGGGCGGCGAGGCCGTGCTCGGGATCACCTGGTTCGCCCAGGACGCGCTCGGCGAGCTCGTCCACCTGGAGGCCCCGGCCGAGGGCTCGACCGCGACGAAGGACGAGAGCTACGGCGAGGTCGAGTCGGTCAAGGCCGTCTCGGACGTGATCGCACCGCTCTCGGGCGAGATCGTCGCCGTCAACCAGAAGGTCGTCGCCGAGCCCGAGACGGTCAACGAGGACCCCTACGGCGAAGGCTGGCTGATCCGCATCCGCCTCTCCGACACCGCGGAGCTCGATTCGCTGCTCGACGCCGACGCCTATCGAGCGCTGCTCGCGGAGCAGTAGGCGGTGCGCTACCTCTCGCTGACCGACGCCGACCGCGGGGCGATGCTGGCCGAGATCGGCGCCGGCTCGGTCGATGAGCTCTTCCGCGACATCCCCGAGGGCGTGCGCTTCGACGGCCGCCTCGACCTCGAGCCGCCGCTCGCCGAGCAGGAGCTCGTGACGCACCTCGCGGAGCTCGCGGGGCGCAACGTCCCTGCAAGCGAGGAGCTCTCGTTCCTGGGCGCAGGCATCTACGACCACTACGTGCCGGCGGTGGTCGACTCGGTGCTCGCGCAGGGCCAGCTGCTCACCGCGTACACGCCCTACCAGCCGGAGCTGAGCCAGGGCGTCCTGCAGGCGATCTTCGAGTACCAGACCGCGATCTGCGAGCTCACGGGCATGGACGTTTCGAACGCCTCGGGCTACGACGGGACGACCGTGGCCGCCGACGCCTGCTACGTGGCGAAGCACGCCACCGGCCGGTCGAAGGTCGTGCTCGCGGAGACGGTCAACCCGCAGGTGCGCCAGGTGGTCAAGACCTACGCGCCCGGCTTCGGGCTCGAGGTGGTCGAAGTGCCGCACCGCGGCGGCACGACCGACCCGAACGAGCTCGGCGAGGCGGCCCGGGGCGCGGCCTGCGCGATCTTTCAGCAGCCGAACTTCTTCGGCAACCTGGAGCCGGCGCCCGACCTCGCGGCCGCGGCCAACGACGCCGAGGCGCTTCCGATCGCCCACGTCGACCCGCTGTCGCTGGGCGTGCTCGAAGCGCCGGGACGCTACGGGTGCGCGCTGGCGATCGGCGAGGGCCAGGGCGCGGGCAACCACCAGGCCTTCGGCGGCCCGCACTATGGATTCTTGGCTGCGCGCCAGGACTTCATCCGCCGCATGCCCGGGCGGATCATCGGGGAGACGACCGACGTGGACGGCGAGCGCGCGTACGTCCTCACGCTCCAGACGCGCGAGCAGCACATCCGCCGGGAGAAGGCGACCTCGAACATCACCACGAACCAGACGCTGCTCGCCCTCGGCGGACTCGTCTACCTGAGCTGGCTGGGGCCTCACGGGCTGCGCGAGGTGGGGGAGCTCTGCAGCGGCCTGGCCCAGTACGCCAAGGAGCGCATCGGACTCCCGCTTGTGTTTCCCGATCGGACAACATTCAAGGAGTTTGCCGTCAGGGTCGGACGGCCCGCCGACGAGGTCGTCACCGCGGCCAGAGAGCACGGCGTCAACCCCGGCTATCCGCTCCGCCGCGACTACGAGGGGCTGGAGGACGCACTGCTCGTCTGCGTGACCGAGAAGCGCACGCCGGCCGAGATCGACCGGCTCGCCGAGGTGCTCGCCGAGGTGGCGGCGTGAAGCTGATCTACGAGAAGTCGCAGGCCGGACGCCGCGCCGCGTCGCTGCCGCGCTACGACGATCTCCCGCGCGCCGAGCTCCCCGACGAGCTCCGGCGCGAAGAGCCGCCGCGGCTCCCCGAGATCGCCGAGCCAGACCTCGTCCGCCACTTCGCCGAGCTCGCGTCGCGGACGTTCGGGATCGACACGGGCTTCTACCCCCTGGGCTCCTGCACGATGAAGTACAACCCGCGCGTCAACGAGCGCGTGGTCGCGCACCCCGGGTTCCGCGACCTCCACCCCCTCCAGGATCCCGAGTCGGCCCAGGGCGCGCTCGAGCTGATGTGGCGATTGCAGGAGATCCTCTCCGAGGTCTCCGGGCTGCAGGCCTGCTCGCTGCAGCCTGCGGCAGGGTCGCAGGGCGAGCTCACGGGCCTGCTGCTGATGCGCGCCTACTTCGCCGACCGCGGCGAGGACCGGGACACCGTCATCACGGCCGACACTGCGCACGGCACGAACCCCGCCAGCGTGACGATGGCCGGCTACAAGCTCCAGAAGGTCGAGACGGACGCGCGCGGGAACCTCGACCTCGACGACCTCAGGGCAAAGGTGAACGAGCGGACGGCCGGGCTGATGCTGACCAACCCGAGCACGCTCGGCCTGTTCGACGAGAACATCGAGGAGGTCGCGGCGATCTTCCACCAGGCCGGCGCGCTCCTCTACTACGACGGGGCGAACCTCAACGCCGTTTGCGGGATCTCGCGTCCGGGCGACATGGGCTTCGACATCGTCCACATCAACCTGCACAAGACGTTCTCCCAGCCGCACGGCGGCGGTGGGCCGGGCGGCGGCCCGATCGTGGTGCGCGACCGGCTCGAGCCGTTCCTGCCCGTACCGGCCGTCGTCCGCGACGGCGACCGCTTCCGGCCGGACTACGACCGGCCCAAGTCGATCGGGAAGGTGCGCGGGTTCTTCGGGCCGTTCGGCGTCTTCGTCCGCTCGTACGCGTTCATCCGGGCGTACGGGCCGGAGCTGCGCGAGATGTCCGAGGCGGCCGTGCTGAACGCGAACTACTTGCTCGCGCTGCTGAAGGACGACTACGACCTGCCGTACGACCGCTTCTGCATGCACGAGTTCGTCCTGAGCGCGCGCAAGCTCAAGCGCGAGCACGGCGTCACCGCCCTCGACGTCGCCAAGCGGCTGATGGACTACGGCTTCCACCCGCCGACGATCTACTTCCCGCTCGTCGTTCCGGAGGCGTTGATGATCGAGCCGACCGAGACCGAGACGAGAGAGACGCTGGACGAGTTCGCGGAAGCGATGAGGGCGATCGCGCGCGAGGCCGCGGAGAGCCCCGACGTCCTGCGGGATGCTCCGCACGGCCGGCCGGTCGGCCGCGTCGACGAGGTCAAGGCCGCGAAGCGGGCGGTCGTCCGCTACCTCTTCGACGACCATCCGGACCTTTCCGAGGAGCCGTCCACGCCCGCTCACGCGGAGGCTCCGAAGGGCGTCTGAGCAGCTCCTCGGGCTAAAGCCGCGTCGCATTTCGGTCGAAAAATGACCTGCAAATGCGGTTCTTACTCGTAATCCTGATTCCGGTTGTCGCATTCACCGCGTGGGAGCACCACCAGCGCGTGCAGAACGAGCATCGGCTCGCGGGCGTGGCAAGCTCGATCGCCCAGCGCAGCGTGGACGTGAGCTGCCCCGGATTCTGGACGAAGCTCGTCGACGTGCGCGGAGAGGACGGCCGCGTGCACTTCGACGTCGCCGGCCGCCCCAGCGACGAGACGGAGCTTTCCGCCGACACGTGCGACCGGCTCGAGGACTACGCCGAGACGAGCAGCAAGCCGCGCTTCGACTGCCTCGTGCCGGACGACCGCGCGTGCGATCGCAAGGTGGTCGATACCGCCCGCGCGCTGTCGACGCTTGCGCATGAGGCCTACCACCTCGCGGGCATCCGCGACGAGGCCGCCGCCGAGTGCTACGCCGTCCAGACGGTCGACTTCGTCGCCGAGCGGTTCGGCGCCGCCGCGGGCCAGGGACAGCTGGTGGCCGTCTGGGCGGCGCGGATGTCGGCGCGCATGCACCCGGCCGAGTACCACTCGGTCGAATGCCGGCCGGGCGGCGCGCTCGACCTGCGGCCGCGCACGCCGGCCTGGCCGTAGCGACAATGCGGGCGTGACCGAGCCCGCAGGTGTCTCAGCGCCGATGCAGGCCCTCTACGAGGGCGACGGCAAGCGTGCGGAAGAGCTGCTCGCCGAGGGAGGCGATCCGGACGTCTTCGAGGCCGCGGCCTTCGGCCGTATCGAGCGCCTGCGGGAGCTGCTGGACGCGGATTCCTCCCTCGCGACGGCGTGGTCGCCCGACGGCTTCACGGCGCTCCACTTCACTGCGTTCTTCGGCCGGCCGGAGGCGGCGGCGCTGCTCCTCGAGCGGCAGGCCGACCCGTCCGCGCGCGCCCGGAACCCGATGCAGGTCGAGCCCCTGCACAGCGCTGCGGCGGCGAGCCAGACCGAGATCGCGCGCATGCTGCTCGACGCCGGCGCCGACGTCAACGCCCGCCAGGAAGGCGGCTTCGTGCCGCTGCACGCCGCGGCGCAGAGCGGCAACGCCGAGCTGGCGGAGCTCCTCCTCGAGCGCGGCGCCGACAAGGCGCTCGCCACGGAGGACGGCCGCACGGCGACCGACATTGCGCTGCAGGCGGGTCACGCCCGGCTGGCACAATCGCTCGCGTGATCGAGCTCCGCTCCGACACGCTCACCCAGCCGACCGCCGCCATGCGGCAGGCGATCGCGAACGCCGTCGTCGGCGACGAGCAGAAGCGCGAGGACCCGACCGTCAACGAGCTCGAGCGCCGCGGCGCCGAGCTGCTCGGCCAGGAGGAGGCGGTGTTCCTTCCGACGGCGACGATGGCCAACGAAATCGCCCTGCGCCTGCACTCGCGGCCGGGCGACGAGCTGCTGGCGGAGGAGAACTCGCACATCATGATCGCCGAGCTCGGCGGCCCTGCCGTCTTCGCCGGCCTGCTCACGCGGCCGATCGCGACGACGAACGGCCGCTTCGGGCCGGAGCTGATCCGCTCGCTCGCGCGCCCCGGCGACGCGCATCACGAGCCGCGCACGCGCGTCGTCTCGATCGAGAACACGCACAACAGCTCCGGTGGCCGCGTCTGGCCGCTGGCCGAGGTCGCGGCCGTCGCCGCAGAGTGCCGCTCGCTCGAGCTCAGGCTGCATCTGGACGGCGCGAGGCTCCTGAATGCCGCGACGGCGCTGGGCGTCCCGGCTGCCGAGATCGGCCGGCACGCCGACACGGTCACGCTCTGCCTGTCGAAGGGTCTCGGCTGCCCGCTCGGGGCGCTCGTGGCCGGTCCGCCGGGCTCGATGCACGAGGCCCGGCGGCTGAAGCATCTGTTCGGCGGCGCCATGCGCCAGGCAGGGATCGTCGCGGCGGCCGGCGTGTACGCGTTCGACCACCACATCGAGCGCCTCGCCGACGACCACGCGCGCGCCCGGCGGCTGGCCGAGGGCCTCGTTGCCGCCGGGCTCCCGATCGACCTCGAGCAGGTGGAGACCAACTTCGTGCAGATCGACGTCGGGCCACTCGAGCTGACCAAGCAGGAGGCGCTGGCCCGGGTCGCCGCCCAGGGTGTCGGGCTCTCGGGGACCGTGCACCCGACCGTCCTGAGGGCGGTCACGCACCTCGACGTGTCCGACGACGACATCGACCGCGCGATCGAGCTGATTCCGCGAGCTCTCGACGTCCTTGCCCGCGCCTGAGGCTCTGGCCGCCGAGCTCGGCCGTCGGATTCGAGCCGAGCAGGCGGAGAGGCGCCTCCCGAGCGTCGTCGCCGCGGCCGTGCGCGACGGCGAGGTGATCTGGTCGGACGCTGTCGGCCAGGCCGACGTCGAGGCCGGAGAGGAGGCGACGCCCGACCACCAGTACCGGATCGCGTCGATCACGAAGACGTTCACGGCGGTCGCCGTCATGCAGCTGCGCGACGCGGGCAGGCTCTCGCTCGACGACCCGCTCGACCGCCACATCACGGGCGCCGTGCGCTCGCCGACGCTCCGGTTCCTGCTCAGCCACGCGTCGGGCCTGCAGCGGGAGCCGCCGGGAAGCGTCTGGGAGACCCTGCGCTTTCCCTCGCGCGAGGAGCTCCTGAACGGGCTGGCCGAGAGCGAGCAGGTGCTCCCCGCCGGCGCGTATCGCCATTACTCCAACCTCGGGTTCGCGCTGCTCGGCGAAGTGGTCGCGCGCGCCTCCGGGGTCGAGTACGAGCGCTACGTCGACGAGCGTGTGCTCCGCCCGCTCGGCCTTGGCCGTACGACATGGAAACCGCAGGCGCCGGCGGCGGCCGGCTACTTCGTTGACCCCT
This sequence comes from uncultured Actinomycetes bacterium, assembly GCA_963738205.1. Lineage (GTDB taxonomy): Bacteria > Actinomycetota > Thermoleophilia > Gaiellales > Gaiellaceae > DATFQE01. Next base: position 563,072 of record CAVTVQ010000006.1, on the reverse strand, counting down.
GGACGGACACGGTGACGCGCGAGCCGGTGGCGGAGGGACGCGCTACGGCTTCCGCGGCCGAGCTCTGGAGCACCGCGCCGGACCTCTGCCGCTGGGCGGCCTTCCTCGCGGATCCCGACGACAGCGTCTTGGCGCGCGACACCGTCGAGGAGATGCACGCGTTCCAGACGATGACCGACGTCGCGCAGTGGACGCTCGGCCACGGCCTCGCCCTGATGCTGATGCGAAAGGGCGACCGCCTCTTCTCCGGGCACAGCGGAGCGCACCTCGGGTTCCTCTCGAACGTCGCGTGCCACCGCCCGACCCGGACGGGCGCGGCCGTGCTCACCAACTCGAGCGCGAACGTCGCGATCACGACGCTCGGCGTCGAGCTGGCCGCCGCCGTGGCCGAGGGCTTTCCGGCCGATCCGGCGGTGTGGCGTCCCGGCGGCGAACCGCCTGCCGAGCTCGAGGGCGTCCTCGCCAGCTGGTGGTCGGAGGGCCTCGAGTACGTCTTCCGCTTCCGAGACGGTCGTCTGGAGGCGCACGTCCGCGACGCTCAGCCGGGGGGCGACGTCATGCGCTTCGCGCCGGAGGGGAGGACCGCTACCGAGCCGTCGACGGGCCGGAGCGGGGTGAGCTCCTCATGGTCGTGCGTGACGAGAGCGGTGACGTCGTTCGCCTGGAGCTGGCGTCGTATCCGTTCTCGCGCCGGCCGGAGCCGATGGCACAACCCTAGAAGGAGGGCTTGGCGAAACCTCGCTGTGCCGCCGGGCCGCGCTGCTCGCCCCGAGGCCGCGTCCTCAGTCGCGCCCGTATAGCTCCGCATACGAACACTCCCTGCGTCCTTGCCTCGGAACGACCATCGCACCCCAGCGACGAGCGATGTCCCGCCAAACCCTCCTAGCGGTCGCCGGCGACGAGGAAGGCCGTGGCGACGCCGCCGTACGCCGCGATCAGCGCGATCCCGCGTCCGCGACTCGACCAGCCGTTCCAGAGGAGCGCCGCCGCGAACAGCGCGGAGCCGCCCATGGCTGCGATCTCGACGGGCCTGAAGGCGAGCGCCAGCGGGTCGATCAAGAGCGCCAGCAGCGCGACCGCCGGAATCAGGAACACCGCCACCTGCGCGCTCGAGGCAAGCGCGATCTCGGCCGCAAGCTTGATGTTTCCGCGCGCGGCCACGACGACGGCGCCGCCGTGCTCGGCGGCGTTGCCGACGATCGCGACGATCACCGCTGCGACGAAGAACTCGGACAGGTGCGCCTTGTGCGCGAAGACCTCGATCGAGCCCACGAGGATCTCGGCGATCAGGGCCGTCACGACGGTCGCGATCCCCAGGACGCCCAGCGAGACCGGCAGCGACCAGCCTTGCATGGCGGGCGCCTCGTCCGAGGTGTGCAGCGAGCGGTGGCGGCGCAGCGAGTACCACGTCACGGCCAGGTAGACGACCAGCAGGGCGATCGAGACCGGCACCGAGAGCCTGACGATCAGGTCGCGCTCCTCGTCGCCGCTCCAGCTCGGGATCGCCGGCACGAGGAACAGGACGACGGCGAGCGCGACGAGGCCGAGGGACATGAAGCTCGACTGGCGGTCGATCCGGCCGCGGCCGCCGAAGAGCAGCGAGAAGCCGAGGACGAGCAGGAGGTTGCCCACGACGCTTCCGGAGAGCGATCCGCGGACGACCTCGAACTTCGCCTCGTTGACCGCGAACAGGGCGATGATCAGCTCGGGCGCGTTGCCGAACGTGGCGTTGAGGAAGCCGCCGATCCCGGGGCCCGTGTGATGGGCCGCGTGCTCGGTCGCCTCACCGATCAGCCATGCCAGCGGGATCAGCGCCGCCGCGGCGAGGACGAACTCGGTCGTCTCGCTGAGGTCGGCGACGTAGTGCAGGACGATCGTGAGCGGGGCGAGCGAGAGCGACCCCCAGAGGACTCTGCGCGCCACGGGGATACCCTAACCATCCGATGTTGGAGGCCGTTCTCTTCGACTGGGGCTCGACGCTGATGGACTTCGTCTGGGACGACGCGCTCGTCGAGGAAGGCCATCGCGCCGGCCTGCGCGCGCTCGGGCGCGAGGAACCCGACGAGCTCGCGCAGTTGTCGGCGCACTTCCGCGAGCGCTACCTGCCGCTGCTGCACGCGCCGGACACGCTCGAGGAGGTCGAGTATCCGGGCCTCGTCCGGGAACTGCTCGAGCACTTCGACATCACTGCCGGCGATGACGACGTCGAGGCGTATCTCCGCGCCGAGCACGCGGCGTGGGATCCGGCCATGCAGGTGGCGTCGACCAGCGTCGCGCTGCTCGAGGCGCTTCGAAAGCGTGGGCTCAAGACCGGGCTCGTCTCGAACGCGACCGACCCGGGCTGGTTGCTCCGCACCGACCTCGAGCGGCAGGGGCTCGCACCCTTGCTGGATGCGATCGTCTTCTCGTCGGAGGTGGGTAAGCGGAAGCCGCACCCCGAGATCTTCGAAAGGGCGCTCGCGGAGCTTGGTGCGGCACCCGAGCGCACGCTGTTCGTCGGCGACCGCCTGGTCGAGGACGTGCGCGGGCCGGCCGACCTCGGCATGACCACCGTTCAAGCGCTCTGGTTCCGCGCCGACGAGAACGCGCAGGGCATCGAGCCCGACTACCAGGCGTTCACGCAGATGGACGTGCTGAACGTGGTCGAGCGGCTCCGAGAAGCCGCCTAGGCGTCAGTCGTTCGCCTTGACCTGGGCGAACACGCGGAAGCTCGGCGTGCCGACCGGTAGCTCGTAGAACTCGGGGTTCACGCAGCCGAGCTCGTCGGCCTTCGAGTCGTAGCAGGTCGCGACCTCGACGTCGCACATCGGCAGCGGTCGCCTCGCTGCCCGAACAGCGCCGAAGCCGCCGCTCGCCTCGGCCTCGAGGAGCAGGTCGAGGTCGATCTCGACGTCGAAGACCTTCTGCATGCAGCCGACGTAGGTGTGACCGACCTCCTCGAACGCGTAAAGGAAGGGGCAGTCCCGCTGGAGGCAAGAGCCCGGGTGGACGACCTTGTCGCAGTGCACCTGGCAACGGCGGCACTCGACCTCGTCCTGCGGGCGGAGCGGGAGCTCTGCCGGAGGCGAGGCCTCGCGCTCGCGCTGGTCTTCCATATCGGGATTGTGAGGCCCGGTCACCGCCCTCCGCAAGACTTGACAAACCGTCGGGATCGTGGTTGTCCGCTCACGTCCAGCGGGCGTGGAGCTCGCGCAGCTTGGTGACCTGCTCGGCGTCCGGGCCCTTGCCGTTCGTCCCCGGAACCTCGAGCACCGCCGGCAGCCCCTGCAGCGCCGGGTGGCCGAGGAAGACGCCGAGCTTCTCGCCCATCGATCCGTCCAGCACGTTGTCGTGACGGTCGCTGTTGGAGCCGAGGGCCGACTTCGCGTCGTTGACGTGCAGCGCGCGCAGGCGGTCGAGCCCGATGCGGTTGTCGAGCTCGTCGAGCAGCGCGTCGAGCGCCTCGCGGTCGGTCACGTCCGTCCCGGACACGTACAGGTGGCAGGAGTCGAGGCAGACGCCGAGGCGGGGATGGCCGTCGAGCCGCTCGTAGATGATTGCGAGCTCGTCGATCGAGCGACCGATCGTCCCGCCGGCGCCGGCGGAGTTCTCCATCAGCAGCCACGTCGTCTCGTTGCAGCGTTCGAGCACCGTGCGCAGCGCCGCCTCGACGCGTTCGATGCCGGCGTCCATCCCGGCGCCCAGGTGCGAGCCGACGTGGAAGACGACGCCCTCGGCTCCGATCGCGCACCCGACGTCGACGGTGCTCGCGAGCGTCGCCACCGACTTCTCGTAGATCGTGTCGTCGGGCGCGGCCAGGTTGCAGAGGTAGAGCGCGTGGCAGAGCACGGAGCCGATCCCTGCGTCGGTGCGCTGCTCGCGGAAGCGCGCGTAGGCCTCGGGGTCGGGCGCGGGCGTGCGCCAGGTACGAGGGCTCTGCGTGAACAGCTGCACGGCCTCGGCGCCGATCTCATCCGCCCGGTCGAGCGAGCCCTTGACCCCGCCCGAGCAGTGGGCTCCCATGAGCATCCACCTACGATAGTGGCGCGATGTCCGCTCCCGTCCGCGTCCGCATGGCCCCCAGCCCAACCGGGTTCCTGCACATCGGGAACGTGCGCACGGCGCTGTTCAACTGGCTGTTCGCACGCAACCAGGGCGGCCAGTTCCGCCTGCGGATCGAGAACACCGACACCGGCCGCGAGGTGGCCGAGGCGACCGAGCAGATCCAGGAGTCGCTGCGCTGGCTCGGCCTCGACTGGGACGGCCCTGTGACGTTCCAGCTCGAGCGGATGGAGCACGCCCAAGAGGAAGCGCGGCGCCTGGTCGAGGCGGGGAAGGCGTACGAGGACGACGGCGCGATCCGCTTCCGCATGCCCGACGAGGGCACGACCGCGTGGGACGACGTCGTGGTCGGCCGGGTCGAGGTGCCGAACGAGACGATCGAGGACGTCGTGATCCTGAGGTCCGACGGGCGGCCCACCTACAACTTCGCCTCGCCGATCGAGGACGCGCTCGACGGCATCACCCACGTGATCCGCGGCCCGGACCACATCTCGAACACGCCGAAGCAGATCAACATCCTCCGCGCGCTCGGCGCCGAGGTGCCGGTGTATGCGCACGTCCCCAACGTCAACGGCGGCGACGGTCGCAAGCTGTCCAAGCGCCACGGCGCGGTGACCGTCGAGGAGTTCCGCGACAACGGTTACCTCCCCGAGGCGCTCGTCAACTTCCTCGCCCTGCTCGGCTGGAGCTACGACGACAAGACGACGATCATGAGCCGCGACGAGCTCGTCGACCGCTTCACGCTCGACCGTGTCGGCGCCAGCCCGGCGACGTTCGACTACGCCAAGCTGGACTGGATGAACGGGGTCTACCTCCGCGGGTTGTCTCCGGAGGCCTATGCCGATGCCGTCCTCACCTACCTCCGCGAGCAGGGGATCGACTGGGACGAGGAGCTCGTGCGCAGGGCGGCCCCGCTCGCGCAGGAGAAGATCGAGACGCTGGGGCGCTTCCCCGACTTCGTGCGCTTCCTGTTCGAGCCGGTCGAGGGCGTGAACGGGCTCGACGAGGCGGGCCGTACGATGCTCGCGGCCGCGGCGGCTGCGCTGTCCGCGGTCGAGCCGTTCGATGCGGAGGGGATCGAGCGGGCGCTCCGCGGGACGGCCGACGAGCTCGGGCTGAAGCCTCGGCAAGCATTTCAGCCGATCCGCGTGGCGGTCACGGGCTCGACGGTGTCCCCGGGGCTCTTCGAGAGCCTCGAGCTGCTCGGGCGGGATGCCTCGCTCGAGCGGATCAGGCGCGCGGCTGGCGCAGGGGCCTAGGCGGCGCCAGCGGGTCGAGGGCCCGCTGGAACACCTGCCACGCCAGCACGCGATACCGCAGGCTAGGGCGCGGCAGGTCGACAACGAGGCGGGACTGCGCCTCGGTTTCGGGCGATCTCGTGTCGACGTTGTTTCCCATTTCTAAAAAGGAAACGGCCTAGACAGCAGCAAGGATACGGCTACACTCCGTGAGGAATCGAATGGGGGGTGCGGCATGACGGTGCTCGTCGTTGACGACGACGCCGCGATTCGTCTTCTGTGTCGGGTGAACCTCGAGCTCGAGGGGCACCAGATCGCCGAAGCGTCCACGCTCGGCCAGGCTCGGGCGGTTCTCGCCGAGCAGCCGGTCGAGGTCGTCCTGCTCGACCTCCACATCGGGAACGAACGCGGGCTCGACCTGCTGCGCGAGCTGCGCCGTGACCGTCCGGAAGTGGCGGTCGCGCTGCTCACCGGTAGCCCGCAGGAGCGCTCGCCCGACGAGGAAGCGACGGCCGACGCGATCATCTCCAAGCCGTTCCCGATCGAAGAGCTCGGCGAGACCGTGCGCCGACTTGCCGGCCGTTCTCTCCGGGCGCGCGTGTAACACTACGCCGCCGAATGAGCGTCGCGGCAGTCCGGACACCGGCCGAATACGAGTCTCGCCTCCAGCGCTACGTCTTCGAGCGCTCCGAGGAGGGCCGTGCTGTCCGCGTGGGCGAGAAGGAGGTCTCCGAGCAGGCCGCGATCGTCGCTCGCTACGCAGATCTGTTCACCCGCGAGCAGCTCGACGCGCTGCGCGCCGCCGAGGCCGAGGCGTCGGACGAGGAGCGCGAGCGGCTCTACCGGCTGCGCAAGGCCTGCGAGTCGGGCCTGATCACGAGCGAGCTGGCGGAGCGCGAGGACGTCCTCGAGAACGAGATCCTCGCCGCCCGGGTCACCTTCCAGGGCGAGGACATGCCGCTGCGCAGCGCGCAGGCGCGCCTGGCCGTGCTCGACGGCTACGCCGATCGAGAGGAGCTCGGCCGCATCCACGGCGACGCCTCCGCTGCATTCAACGACGAGCGGCTCGAGTTGCTGCGCGCCGGTGAGGAGCTCGATGCCGAGCTCTCGGGAGAGCCGGACGCCGTCGCGCGGAACGAGGAGGAGAAGGGCATCTCGCTGCGCACGCTGGCCGAGGTGCTCAGCACCACGAGCACTGCGGCCGACGAGGTCTACGCGCGGCTGCGCGAGCGTTGGTTCGAGAAGCTGCTCGGCCCCGAGCGCGAAGACGTGCCCTCGTCCTACCACGTCGGCTACCTGCGGCGGCTGTCGCCGCTCGAGTCGACGTACGGCAAGGACCGTGCAGTGGAGGTGTGTCTCGACACGCTCCGGCGGCTCGGCTTCGACCTCGATGCCGAGCCGAACATCAAGCTCGATCTCGACGACCGGCCGCAGAAGTCGCCGCGGGCCTGCGTGATCGCATCCGACCCGCCGCGCGTCGTCCACCTGATCACGCGCGCGCAGGGTGGGCTCCACGACTACCAGGCATTCCTCCATGAGGCCGGCCATGCGCTCCACTACGGCAACTGCGACCCGGAGCTCCCGTACACCTTCCGGAGCCTGTCGCGCGACCACGCACTGACCGAGATCTACTCGTACATCTTCGAAGCGATCTCGCGCGAGCCGGAGTGGCACGCGCACTACTTCGGCCTCTCCGACGAGCAGGCCGCCGAGAACGCGGAGGCGACGGTCTTCCTGGAGGCGCTGCTCTTCCGCCGCTACACCGCGAAGCTCCAGTTCGAGCTCGACTTCTGGGACCGCTTCGACGACGACGGCGGCACGTCCGACGGCTACTCGGAGCGGCTGACGGCCGCCTCGGGTGTTCGCTATCGCTCCGACGCGTTCCTCGCCGACATGGACGCCGGCTTCTACTCCGCCGACTACCTGCGGGCGTGGATCCGGGCCGCGCAGCTCCGCGACCACCTCATCCGCGAGGTCGGCTCCGACTGGTGGAGGCGTCCGGAGACCGGCGAGATGCTGCGCGAGCTCTTCACCGAGGGAACCCGGCCGACGAGCGAGGAGATCGCCGCCCGGCTGGGAGTCGACCCGCACGACACGCGGCCGCTGCTGGCCGAGCTCGGGGCCTAGACCCTTCGTGCCTGCGGCGGTCGCCTACGACCGGTTCTACCGGTACGGCGAGCTGACCGAGCTGCTTCGGACGTGGGCGGGGGAGGCGCCCGAGCTGCTGCGGCTCGAGTCGGTCGGGCACTCCTGGGAAGGCCGCGACATCTGGTTGGCCACGGTCACGGCGTTCGACACCGGGCCGGACCTCGAGAAGCCCGCATTCCTCGTCGAGGCGAACATCCACGCGGTCGAGGTGACGGGCTGCACGGCCGCGCTCCATCTGATCCACAAGCTTCTGACCGGCTACGGAATCGACGAGCGCGTCACACGCTGCCTGGACACCCGCGCCTTCTATGTGCTGCCGCGCCTCAACCCCGACGGCGCCGAGCTGGCGCTGGCCGACCGGCCGCGGTTCGTCCGTTCGAGCGTCCGGCCCTGGCCTCAGGTCGACCCGCAGGACGGCCTGCACGAGGAGGACCTGGACGGCGACGGCCGCATCCTGATGCTGCGCCTACGCGACGACAACGGCGCGTGGAAGCCGCATCCGGAGGAACCCCGTCTGCTGATCCGACGCGACCCGGACGAGGGGCCCGGCGGCGAGTACTACCGGCTCCTGTCGGAGGGCACGCTCCGCAATTACGACGGCGTCACGATCAAGGTCGCGCCGCCGCTCGAGGGCCTCGATCTCAACCGGAACTTCCCGTACGAGTGGGCGACCGAGTCCGAGCAGCGCGGCGCGGGGCCGTATCCGACCTCGGAGCCCGAGATCCGCGCGATGGTGCAGGCGGTCGTCGACAGGCCGAACATCACGGGGCACATCGCCTACCACACGTTCAGCGGCGTCCACCTCCGTCCGTACGCCGGGCACCCCGACGAGCACTTCCCACCCAACGACCTGCGCACGTACAAGCTCCTCGGCGAGGAGGCGACGAGGCTGACGGGGTATCCCTCGGTCTCGGTCTTCCACGAGTTCAAGTACGAGCCGAAGGAGTCGATCAAGGGCTCCGCCCACGACTGGCTCTACGACCACATCGGCGTGTTCTCGTGGACGACGGAGTTCTGGAGCCCGCAGCGCCGCGCCGGGATCGAGGACTACCACTTCATCGAGTGGCTGCGCGACCACTCGCCCGACGACGACCTCAAGTTGCTGCAGTGGGCCGACCGCGAGCTCGACGGCAAGGGCTACGTCGACTGGTATCCGTTCGAGCACGAGCAGCTCGGCTCGGTCGAGCTCGGCGGCTGGGACGTCGCCGCGTGTTGGGCGAACGTGCCGTTCAAGTTCCTCGAGGCCGAGGTCGCGCCGCACTCCGACTGGGCGGTCTGGCACCTGCTCGTCTCGCCGCGGCTGGAGATCCGTTCGCTCGCTGTCGACGAGCTCGGCGACGGCCGGCACCTGGTGCGGCTGGTGCTCGAGAACAGCGGTTGGCTGCCCACCTACGTGAGCCAGCGGGCGCTCGAACGCAAGGCCGCGCGACCGATCGAGGTCGAGTTGAGGCTGCCCGAGGGCGCCCGCGTGGTGGCCGGCGAGCCGAAGCAGGAGGCCGGCGAGCTCGAGGGCCGGGTCCACCTGCGCAGCGCCCTATGGTGGGGGACCGACCAGGGCACTAGCGACCGAGCGAAGCTCGAATGGGTGGTCGAGGCGCCCGACGGCGGCACGCTCGGGGTCGAGGCCCGCCATCAGCGCGCCGGCGTCGTGCGTCGCGAGGTCGAGCTCTAACCGGGTATAACCGACCCGCTCTGATGATCTGGATCGTCCTCCTCATCCTGCTGGCGTTGATCCTCGGCCTCGGCACGCTCCTGAAGATCACCTTCTGGGTGCTCGTGATCCTCGCGATCATCGCGATCCTGGGCTTCCTGTTCGGCAGGCGGTCGTACCGCAGCCGCGGCGTCTGAGCGCGAACGTCTAGCTGCTCCCGCGCTGGGTCGTCTGCGGCTCATCCAGCACCTCGGCGACGGCTGCTTCAGGCGGCGAGATGCGGGCTTTGACGATGTACACGTGGGCCGCCCACGCCGCGACCGCGCCCAGGGGCGGCGCGATGAAGTAGATGAGGATGCCGTCCCACACGTTGCCGACCAGGTCGGGCCCGAACGTGCGTGCTGGGTTCACCGACGAGCCGCTGAAGGGGATCGCAGCCAGGTGCACCGCGACGAGCGTGAGCGGGATCGCGACGAGCGCGCTGCTGCCGAACTTGACGCTCGTGCTCGCCTGCATGATCACCGTCACGAAGATCGCTGTAAAGACGAACTCCATCAGGAAGGCGGTGCCGTTGCCCTCGAATCCCGGAACCGTCGCGGTCGAGGCCACCTGATCCTGTGACGTTCCGATCAGGAGCACGAGCGCGGCCAGGATCCCGCCCGCGAATTGCGCGATCCAGTAGCCGACCATGTCGTAGACCGGCAGGCGCTTGTCCAGAAACATCGCCAACGAGACGGCGGGGTTGAAGTGGCCGCCCGAGACCTCGCCGAAGGCGTAGAGCCCGGCTAGCAGCGCGATGCCGAAGGCGAACGCCGCGACGAGCAGGACTAGGGGCGGGCTGTTCTGCGTTCCGCCGACGATCGCTGTGCAGCCCGCAAACACCAGCACGAAGGTGCCGAGGAGCTCGGCGGCGTAGCGCTCCCACTCGGCTTGATATCTCTCCAGCTGAGCCATTGATCCGACCTCCGGTTCGGTTGCGCGCGAATCTACATTTGCGGTCGGCGGGTGTGCAGACGCCCTCCGCGCTTCCTCGAAGGTCGCGCGGAGGGCGCGGATATGCTCGCCGCCACCGTGACCCTTGCGCCGCACCCGAGAGGAGACGAGCCGTGATCGCAGCCGACCTGTCCACCAAGGCGTTTCGCCGGGCGCACGAGCACGTCAAGGCGCACGCGCATCACACGCCGCTGGTCGGGTCGCGGGCGCTGAGCGAGCTCACCGGTCTGGACGTCCGGCTGAAGGCGGAATCGTTCCAGCGCACCGGCTCCTACAAGATCCGGGGCCCGCTGAACAAGCTCGCGCTGCTCGACGAGAGCGCCAAGCGGGCCGGCGTGATCTGCTCCTCGGCGGGCAACCACGCGCAGGGCGTTGCGCTCGCCGCGGCGATCCACGGAGTTCGCGCAGTCGTCGTGATGGCCGAGAACGCGACCCCGTCGAAGATCGAGGCGACCCGCGGCTACGGCGCCGAAGTGGTGCTGCACGGGACGATCTGGGACGAGGCGAACGAGAAGGCGCTCGAGCTGGTCGACGAGCAGGGCCTCACCTACATCCACCCGTTCGACGACCTCGACCTGATCGCCGGCCAGGGGACGGTCGGGCTGGAGATCTACGACGACCTGCCCTCGGTCGGGACAGTCGTTGTCCCGATCGGAGGCGGCGGCCTGATTTCAGGCGTCTCGATGGCGCTCAAGTCGATCGACCCGAAGATCCGCGTGATCGGGGTCGAGTCCTCGGGGGCGCCGGCGATGAAGCTGAGCGTCGAAGCGGGCCAGCGCGTCCAGCTCGACGACGTCGAGTGCGTGATCGACGGCCTGACTGTCAAACGCGTCGGCGAGCTGACCCTCGACATCGTGCGCCGCCACGTCGACGAGATCGTCACCTTGCCCGACGAGCAGATCTTCGAGGCGCTGCTGTGGACGATGGCCCGCACCAAGATCGTGGTCGAGGGAGCCGCCGCAGCCACGGTCGCCGCCGTGCTGAACGGCCTCGTGGATGCCGAGCCCGGTGAGACGGTGGTCTGCGTCCTGAGCGGCGGCAACCTGAAGCTCGACCAGCTCACCGGCCTAAGCTGGAACTAGCTGAAGCCCGCGGGGCGTGCCGCGGACCAACAGACCGGTCGGCGGCCTGGTCAAAGCAGCTCGCCGGCCTCGAGGCGCGCCTCCCCGACTTGCTTGAACGCCGCCTGACCGTACGAACGACGCCTCCGTGCGATCAGTCGCGTGGAGGCCGTCTTCCAGCGTCAGGGCTGCTTGTCAGCCGGATGGGCAGGGTGTCAGGCTCTCGTGCATGACCGATCTCCCCAGCGGCGCGGTCACCTTCCTCTTCACTGACATCGAGGGGTCGACGCGGCTCGTCAAGCAGCTTCGTGAGCGCTACGGCGACATGCTCCGAGAGCATCAGCGCCTGCTACGTGAAGCCTTCGAGGCGCACACCGGCTACGAGGTCGACACGCAGGGCGACTCGTTCTTCGTGGCCTTCTCGAGCGCGCGCGACGCGCTCCTCGCGGCGGTGGACGGCCAGCGTGCGCTTCTTGCCCACTCCTGGCCCGACGGCGTCCGAATCCAGGTACGCATGGGACTGCATACGGGCCAGGCGATCGCTTCCGGCGGCCGTTACACCGGCCTGGCGGTCCACCGCGCCGCCCGGATCGGAGCGGCCGGGCACGGTGGGCAGATCCTCGTCTCCCAGGCGACGCAGACGCTGCTCGAGGACGAGGAGGAGGAGCTGCACGTCTCCTTACGCGACCTCGGAGAACAGCGCCTCAAGGATCTCGACCGCCCGGTACGCCTCTACCAGGCGGACGCCGAAGGGCTACCCGCCGAGTTCCCGCCGCTGCGCCCCGGCGTCGACGAGAAGGCGAAGCAGTCGTTCTGGCGCCGGCCCGCGGCCATCGCCGCGGCCGCGCTCGCTCTCGCCGCGCTCGTCGGCGTGGCGACCGCAGCTCTCGTCCGCGGCGACGACGCGTCGGTGACCGTGCTGCCGAACTCGGTGGCGGTGATCGACCCGGAGACGGGTCGCGTGGTGGACACGGTCGCGGTCGGAACCCGCCCGGGCCCGATCACGTCCGGCGCCGGATCCGTCTGGGTCGGCAACCGCGGCGACGACCGGTCGGTGACCCGCATCGACTCCCGCGATCGGACAGTTCTCGCAACGATCGCACTCGACCGCCGGACGCCGACCGGACTCGCTTTCGGGTTCGGTGCGGTGTGGGTGGCGCACGGCCGCCGTGGGCAGGTGTCCCGCATCGACCCGCAGTTCGACGAGCCCTCGCAACCGATCGAGGTCGGCGGCACCGCGTTCGGCTCCCCCAACGGGAGCGTCGCCGTCGGGGCAGGCTCGGTGTGGGCGGTCTTCGGCGACTCGACCCTCGCCAGAATCGAGCCGGCAGACGGACGAGTGGCCGAGCGGACGCGGGCCGGCACCGTGCCGGCCGGCATCGTGGTGGGAAGCGGCTCCGTCTGGGTCTCCAACTCCGGCGACGCAGAGGTGGCGCGATACAACCCGGCGTTGATCACGGAAGCTCCGCTCCGCGAGGTCAGCGTGGGCGGAAAGCCGCTGGGGGATCGCGGCCGGGGAAGGAGCGATCTGGGTTGCGAACTCGGATGACGATTCGGTCTGGCGCATCGACCCCGCCTCTGGCAAGACGGAACCGATCCGGGTCGGTCAGCGCCCGACCGCGGTCGCCGTCGGTGCACACGCCGTCTGGGTCGCGAACAGCGGCGCGGGCACCGTCTCTCGCATCGACCCGGCGACGAACGAGGTCGAGCGAGAGATCGAGCTCGGAAACGCGCCGGCCGGGATCGTGCTCTGCGGGCGGTTTCCTCTGGGTGACGGTGCAGGCGCCCTAGGCGCAGCCCTACTTGAGGCAGGCGGCGGTCAGGTCGAGCAACGGCCGCAGGACGATGCAGCCGACGCGCGTCGAGACGAGCGTCGGCTCCTTGAGGAAGTCCACGGCCGCGATCGGCGCGGCCTCCCTGGCGAGCCGGACGTCGAGCGCCGCGTAGGCACGGCCGCGGTCTCCGCCCTGGAGCAGGCGCGCGGTTTGCCGCATCTGGCGGTCGTACGTGCTCGAGTCGAAGCCGGTGAAGTTCGTGCCGCCGATGTACCGCGTGTCGAGAAGCTGGTTGAGGTACGCGTATTGATCGACGTAGCTGGGTTGCCAGAGGCCGAGCGCCAGGTCCCACCCCTCGCCGCGGGTCGCAAGCCTGGTGAACCACGCGGCCGAGGCCGTGTGCAGCGGGATTCCCCGCACGTCGACGTCGAGCCCGATCTCCGCGAGTTGCCGCTTGACGATGAGGCCGAACGCCATTGGCAGCGGGCTGTTGTTCGTGTAGAGGACGACCTTCCCGCCGCGCAGGTTTCCAGCGGCGAGCTCTCGAGCTCGCGCCAGATCCGCATGCTCGAGCGGGTAGATCTCCGCGTTCCTGAAGCCGGGCATCGTCGGGGGGAGGTACTGGTCGCTGGGGACGCTCGCGAGCGGGCTGCTCGATCCGTTGATGATCGCCCTCCGGTTGAGAGCGAAGTTGACCGCCTTGCGCAGGCTCGGGTTGTCCCGGAAGACCGGCCGCGCCATGTTGAACGCGAGCATCCGCAAGGTGAAGCCGGGCCTCACGAAGAACCGTCCGCCTGGGCGATTGGTCCCGTGCTTGGCCACGACCCCGAGGTTCGGGTCGAAGTAGATTCCCGCGAGCGTGTGGCCCCAGTCGGCGTCGCCGCGGTCGACGCGGGTGACCACCTCCTGCGGCGAGAGCGCGCGGAAGTCGACGTCGAAGCCGTCGACGTGGTGTGGGCGCTTGCCCCGATAGAACGGGTTCCGCCGAATCAGCACGCGCTCGCCGGGGCGGTACTCCTTCACGTAGTAGGGGCCGGCAGCGGGAAGCCTCGTGACGCCTTCCGGATCGGCCGGGAGCCCGGGAGGCACGGCGCAGAGGTATGTCGTAGTCGTGCGCTGGAGGAAGTCGGGCACGGGGCGCGTGAACCGGATGACGAGCTTGTTCCCATCAGCGTCGACCCCGGAGGCGGCTTTCGCCCTGCCTGTGAGAACGTCCGCAGCACCCACGATGTCGCGGGTGTGCTGAACGCCGGGAGAGTTGACGCCCGGTTCGAGCGTCCGGTTGATCGCCCGTTCGAAGGCACTGGCCTTGACGCGTGTGCCGTCGTTGAAGCGAAAATCCTTCCGCAGCGTAAAGGTGTACCTCTTGCCGTCGCGCGAGATCTTAGGGAGGCCGGCGGCGACCTCGGGCACGAAGCGAAACGCGGCGGGCGGAGGCTTGTCCGGGTAGGCGAGCAGACGGGCGCAGGTGGTGTCGAGGACGGCCCAGCCGGGCGCCGTGGAGGCCAGGGCCGGATCGATCGAGTCGAGCCCGGACGGGCCGTGAAACGTGATCTTGAAGATGCCGCCCTCCCGCACCCCGGTGGCGGATCCGGACCGGTCGGGCAAGGCAGCGGAGACGAGGAGAGCCAGGCCGATCGTCAGGCTCAACAGTGAGGTCGTGCGCCGCATGCATACCTCCGGGCCGACGGGGCTTGCTGAAGATGAAGCCTAGAGCAGTGGTCCTGCTTCCTACAAGACGCGGGCTGCGGGCTCGAGCTTCCCTCGCAGCGGGCGTTCGTCGACTCACTCGTCGTCGAGGGGCGCGGCGCGCTCCCGCGAGAGCTGGGCGCCAGCGGAGGCGCGCGTCCTTGTAAACGCGGCCCGGGTGGAATAGATTCGCGGAAGACGGAGGATGTTTCAGTAGGAAAGAAGGTAAAGCGTGAAGATTCCGATTCTCGTGCTTTCGATCATCGCCGTCGCTTCGTTCGGGTTGCTGGCGCTCGCCGGGCCAGGTTTCGCCGACCCGAGCGTGCCCAACATCCAGCCACACCAGCACTTCGTGGTCACGGCAGCGGGTAAGTGGACCCCGATCGGCCCACAGGTCTGTCCTGCTGGATCCAGCCCGCAGCTGCAGAACGCCTTCAACCAGTTCCACGTCAATATCCACCACTCGGAAAACCCGCCTGGGACTCCAATAGAGACGAACGGCCCGCAGGGCGGTGCGCCAGGGTTGCACAACGGGACCGGCTCGGACATGCAAGGCCGGCCGTGTGGCTTCGTTCCCCCCTCGGCTCCGTAAGCACGTTCGCTCATCGCGAGGGGGCGGCACGCGAACTACCCGTGCCGCCCCCTCGACGCGCTCCTGCTCACGGCCGGACCCGATCGAGGCGGATCGGGTCGTCCGCCATGCGCACTCCTCTCTATGGACGAGGTCATGGGGGAGGCCACAGACGCGGGTGCGACGAGCTGAACCGACGCAGGAGTCGATCGCGACAGATGCCGATCGGGAGCGCTAGGTTGCCTACGGGGTATGGATGACACACGAAGGGGGAGGGCGATGAGAGTTCTGCGACTCGCGGTGTTTGTGGTGCTTGTCGCGATGTTTGTCGGCGTGGCGTCGACCGGCGCCGACGCTCGGCCTAACCTGCCCGAAGGTGGCATGGCCAAGAAGCGTTCCGTTGCGTCCGACGTGGCCGGCTTCGACAAGCAGCACGGTCCGCACTACGACTTCGAGTGCACGGCGGCGAGCCAGGGTGCGAACACGCGGCTGGACTGCGACGACCCGCTACCGAACAACGAGCCCGACATCGAGGTCGATCCGGCGAACCCGCTGCACATGATCGCGAGCTCGAACGACTATGGCTCGTGCTGCGACCAGTACTACACGACCTTCAACGGCGGCGGGACCTGGTCGACCGGGAACATGTCGATCGAGAAGCCGCTGAAGATCGGTAGCGATCCCGTCACCGTCTTCGACGTCAAGCACGGTACGGCGATCCACTCGTCGCTGAGCTACCAGGTGCAGCATGCAGCCGGCACTCAGACCTGCGACGGCGACCTGGTGGTGTCGGTCTCGCAGGACGGCGGGATCAGCTGGCTCAAGCCCGTTCTCGTGGACGACGGCATCGGCTGCGACTTCAGCAAGCTACAACTGTTCAACGACAAGGAATGGCTCGTTACCGACAACCATCCGGGATCGCCGCGCTACGGCCGGACATACCTCACCTGGAGCAAGTTCGAGTCTGCCGGAGGCGAGTACGTCTCATCCGCGATCTGGGAAGCGCACAGCGACGACGGCGGCTTGAGCTGGTCGACGCCGGCGGAGATCTCCGGCTCCAATCCCGCGCTCTGCACGTTCCAGCACGGTGGGCCGGCGGGAGAGTGCGACCAGAATCAGTTCTCGGTGCCCACGATTGGTCCTGACGGAACGGTCTATGTGGCGTTCCAGAACGAGCAGAACCAGTCTCTCTGGGAGGCGAACGAGCAGTTCGACAACCAGTACCTGCTCGTGACTTCGACGAACGGCGGCGCGACGTGGACGGCTCCGAGCTTCATCGCCGGCCTCGAGGACGGCAACCGCGACTACCCGCTGAACGTGAACGACCGACAGACCTTGACGGGCTATCAGCTCAGGGTGAACTCGGCCGGGAACATCGTCGCCAGTCCGACGAACGGCACGCTCTACCTCGTGTTCGCCGACAACCGTGCCGGCGTGCACGACTCGGCGACGCCTGTCACCAACACGAACGTCTTCGTGATGAGCAAGCCGGTGGCGGGGCCGTGGAGCGCTCCGGTTCTCGTGGACTCGGGCGCCGGCGACCAGTGGTTCCCGTGGGTCGAGGTCGATCCGACGACCGGGTCGATTGGCGTTCTCTACCACGACCGCGGTGCCTCCAACGGTGCGCTGTACACGACCGCACTCGCAGAGGGACTGCCGGGTGCACTCGGGAAGACGACCGTGAGCACCGCGCCGTCGAATCCGACGAACTCGATCTACTTCAAGGCAGGCGTCGCCGGCTGCATGGAGTGCGCAACCTTCCACGGCGACTACATCAACGTCAGCTACGGCAGCGACGGCGTCGCCAACACCGCCTGGACCGACATGCGCGAGTTCAGGCCGGCAGATGGCGCCTTCGCGCAGTACATCTACTTCGCGCGAAAGTAGGTGGCAGCTCGGAGGGGCCGAGCCGGTTCAGGCCGGCCCCTCCACCGACGCTGTTCACGCCGACGCTCGGCCATCTGCGCCCCACCCTTGGCCCTCAGCACTGCACCGCCGAGGCAGTCCGCGTTGTGGCGCGTTTAGCGCGGATCCACCTCTGGGGTGCGTTAACTCGGTCCTGGGACGGTCAACCCCTCAGTTTTTCGGCGTCATCCGTGTCGGGCGTCAGCACTCGGTTCCGCATGCAGATCGAGCGCGATCGTTCAGCAGAGCAAGCCAGCTGCCCGAGTTCGAAGTCTGCACCGGGTTCTGCGCGCCACCCTCATTGCTGGCACGCATGTCACGAATGACCCGCTCAACCAAGCCAGATCGGCCTGACTTTGTGACGTAGAAAGGCGCATACGGGGTTTGAACACCCCTGCAAATCGGCAGGTAAATCCCCGGCGGAACACCACGGGGACCACCACCAAGCGAGCACGTCCGAGCACCGACGCGCACGCGTGCGGCAGCGTCCAACGGGAACGGATGTCCGACCGTCCTGCGGCGCTGGCATAATTGTGGCTCACACAACGCTGGAGCCGGAACGCAAATGGCGTCGACCGGACGAGGCAGACAGGAGCGGACCTGTGGAACAGGTGACCGTTCAAACGAATCATGGCCCGATCACCGGGTGGCAGACCCAGTTCGGGCTACTGGCTCTCGTCGAGCCGCGCTGGCTGGACAAGGATGCGGAATACCAGCGGGAGTTCGACGAAGACTGGGCCAAGAAGATCGCGCGGAACTGGGATGACTCTCTGTGCCGCCCGGTCAATGTCCGTCTGCGCGATGGCCTCCTCTATGTGACGAATGGCCAGCACACAGCTGAGGCTGCAAGGCTTGCCGGTGTCGAAGAGGTCCTCGTAGTGATCAACAACGGATCGCCGTCGCGCCGCGACGAGGCGCGCGAGTTCGTGGACTTCCAGACGAAGGTCAAGCGGATGCGGCCCTTCGACACCTACCGAGCATCGCTCGTGGCAGGCGACGAAGATGCACTCATCGTCCGCAAGGTCACCAGCGAGCTGGAGATCACAGTTGCCGCGTCCCAGGGTCAGGACCCCTTCGTCCTTACCTCGATCACGGCCGCTAGGCAGATCGCCGACGAGTTCGGCGAGGAAGGCATCCGCGACACACTAGAAGTCGCGATGGTGTGGGCTGATCACAATCGGTTCCGGGCGGACCTCCTGAAGGGCATCGCAGACGCCCTCGATGCGAAGGACATGGAGGTCGTCCTTGCGAACGCCCGCAGGTGGGGTACCTCGGACGCCTTGTACCGGAAGGCGAACGACGACGCGCGCGGTCGCGGTTATCGGACGATCAGCAACATCGCAAACACCCTCAGCTCGTCGCGGCGGCGGAAGCCTCTGGTACCCGTCGTCCACGAGTCCTAAGCGGAACCACGCGAGGGGGCGGGGCACCCCCTGTCCCCTCGCAGTCGTCGTTCACGGCCGGACCCGATCGTCGGCATAGGAGCTCTCTTCGACGAGCCCGAGGTAGTCGGCCTCGCGGATCAATGGTCGTGCGTAGCCCGGAAGGCGCACGACCGGGAGAGCGGCGAAGACCGCGTCGACGGCGCGCCGTTCGAGCCCGAGCTCGCGAAGGTCTGATCGGGAGAGCAGCCGGTCACGAGCCCGCGGCTCAGCAGTGCGCTCGAGCTGCGTGCGAATCGCGGCGAGCTCGGAGCGCGTCTCCTCGAGCAGCTCCGCCAGGAGCTCGAGCGTCACCGCCGGCCCGGTCACGGAGACGGCGTCTCCTCTCGCTCGCGTCCCTGCGTTACATCCGTTACTTCCGTTACATCGGCGTGGCTCTTTGGCTCGTGTGTAACGGGGGTAACGGCTGTAACGTCACCACGCGACGAGCTCTCGCCGTCGTCGTCATCACGGGGCGGAGCGGGGAAGCGTTCCCAGGCGTCGAGCAAGTCCTTGCCGCAGATAACCTCGCGCGACGACGGTGCCGATGCGGACGAGCCCTGGGTGGATGCCGTAGGGGCGGAGCAGTTGGGCGAGGCGCCGCGGGGCGCCTTTGAGCGGCTCGTCCGTCTTCGCGTCGATCCACCACTCGCCCCAGGGCGATTCCTCGACCGCGGCAAGCGCGCGGATCATGTCGTCCGTGGTGATCCGGTCGGCCTTCGCGCTCGTCGAAGATCGTGCTGCAGGTCGGCGAGCAGCAGGAGTCCGAGCGAAGGGTCTTCGTCCACGCGGGCGGAGAGGACGACCGCCGCCCGCGCGCCCGTGGCGGCCACTCACCGCGGGCGTGGTCGGCGATCGCGAGCAGCGGCCGCCAGACCTCGTTTGCGCGATCGCGGAGCTCTTCGAGGCGCGGCGGCCGCAGCGCGCGGAGCTCGTCGGTCTCCGCCTCCGCCCAGGCTGCGAAGCGCGTGCGCAGCCGCGTCGCCTCGTCGACGAGCTCATCAGGGTAGAAGTCCTCGACCGGCTCGTCGAGGCGTCGGCGCTTGAGCTCGATCCGCAGGCAGCGGCTCGCGGTCGTCGGCGGCAGGCTACCCAGGCCGGCGAGCGCCTTCGCGCAGAAGACCGCGAAGTTTTCGAGCGTGGTCCTGTTGCCTCCGCCCATCCGGTAAACGATCGCGCCCCGTCGGTAGCCGGCGTTGAGCAGGGCACGGAGGTCCTCGCGATCGCTGGGCCTTCTCGCTGAAGATCGAGTCGACCTCGTCGAAAAGGACCGTCGGCGCCTTTGCGTCGATGACTCGGAAGAGCGCCGCGTCGGAGATGTTCACGGTTGAGATCGGCGCTCGGACGAGCTCGTGCAGGACCTCGAGCAGCCGCGTCTTCCCGCTCTCCGGCTCAGCGCTCGTTGCGTGCAGGTAGGGCGTCGCGTGCGCGGCCGCGATCGCCCACGTGTGCGCCGTCCAGAGCACGACCGCCGCGGCCTGCTCCTCGGTGAGCACGACGAACCGGCGCACGAAGACCCGGGTTTCTCCGAGGAGCGCGGCGAGGTCGTGCTTTTCAGCGCCGGTCACGCCGGACCGTCCAGTCGCTCGACCGTGCCGCGACCGAGCTCTTCCTGTTTCCGGGCCTCGCAAGGCCGGCGCCAGCGCGTAGAACGTGTGCGCGGAGGCGAGCGCGCGGCCGATCGTCGCCTGCCGATAGTCGGCGCGCTCCCACTTCGCTCGGTAGAGACCGCTCGCCCGGAAGAGCCGGTCGACGCGCCCCTCATCGCCACCCGCCCAGAAGACGAGCAGCGAGACGAGTGCCAAGTCGGCCTCGGACCGGCTCGAGTAGCCCTCCGCCTGGCCGTGCCAGAGCCGGGTGAAGAGCGCGCCGTTTTTCGCGCGCATCGCGACGCTCGAGGAGCTCGCGGTCGTCGACGTCGACAGGCGCAACCTGCCGGGCACGGCCACCGCCAGCGGCCGAGCGACGTGCCGTGCATGGGCGTCGTCGAGCTCTCCCTGACGGTCACGAATCGTGGCGCGCCCTTCGTAGACGCGGCCGGTCATCGTGAAGTAGCGGTCTCGGTCGTACATCTCGACCGGACCGCGTCGGTTGCCGGCCGCGCGCAGCTCGCCGCGGACGAGCACGTGCAGGCCGCGGCCGGACGGACTGACCTCGGTATAGGAGTCGAGCTCGGCGACTATCGCGGCCGCCCACGGCGCCGCCTGGTCGCCGTCGAGCACCCCGTCCAGGTCGACGCCGACGAACGGGTCCGCGGCAGTGAAGACGAAGCCGACTCCGGCGACGTCGCTCTGCTTCAGACACGAGACCGCCTCGGGAAAAGCCGCCCACGTGCTCGGATCGGTCGTGCTCGCCGGCCGACCGTCGACGGCGTAGGGCACCTTCGTCGGCTTGCCGTTGCGCTGCTCGATCCGCCAGACGACCCATTGCGCGCAGGCGCGAAGCTCAGCCGGGAGGAGCTCGACGACGCTCACGGCCTACCTCGCCCCTGCAACGCCTGGCCCGCCTCGCGGCCGAGGTCGAAGCACTCGAGGCAGAGCATCCGCCGTCGGCGCCGGCCGCGACACTCGCGGATTTCGCTGCAGCCCGAGCAGCGCGTGCGCATCGCGTAGCCGTCGCCCCACTCGCGCCGCGCGAGCCGGGCGGCGAGCTCGAGGCGGCTGCGAGTCACGTCGGCCACCCGCCGGCGCGGCGGCCGATCGCGGAGCTCGTTCGCGTACTTCTGCCAGGACGTCGACAGGCGCAGTGGGTCAGGCTCGACCGTGGCGCCCGGCGGCGCCTGGTCGGCGGCGCGCTCGAGCAGCGCCTGCAGGCTCGTGATCAGCTCGGCGACGAGCTCGGGCATCGGCCGGCGATCGTCCTCGCGGCTCACGCAGCGTCCTTCTTGGCCCGGCGCGCCGCGATCGCCTCCGCCGAGCGGTCGCGCTTGCGGTCGTTCTCGCGCTTGCACTCGATACACCTGCCCCTGCGGCCCGAGGCGGTCGAGGCGTCGGCGATCGTGACCCAATACAGGGCCTTCGGATGCCCCCTGCGGCAGCAGGCCGGCTCGTCGGTGACGCGGGAGCGCACGACCAGCAGAAGCTGTCCGCCCGGAGCCGCGTAGCGCGGAGATCAGGTTCCCACAGCCCGCACACGGTGTCTGCTCCCGCAGGAGGTCGCCTGATGGCCGCGGAGCCGTGTCCGAGGAGAGCTCAGCGCCACGAGGAGCGCCTCCTCGTGGCGGCGACCCTCGGGCCGTCTAAGTCAGGGTCGTCGGTACTTCGACAGGGCGCGCGTGCACGCCGACGCGAGCGCGCGCGAGGACGTCGGCGTGCACCAGCGGCGCGGGTGGCGGCCGGGCACACGCCTCGCCGCAGCGCGAGGCACTCCCGGATCATCTGGCGCTCGACTCGAACGCGGCAGCGCGAGGCCATGTCGGCGCAGGAGTCGAGCACGTAGCGACGGCCGCACCGGCCGCGCTGACGCTCGGCGGGGAGAGAGCTTCTCGACGGCCGCGCTCGTCGTGCGCTGCCCGCCTGAGCTCCTCGAGGCGCTCGAACAGCAGCGCAGCCACTCCGCCAGCGTCTCCTCGGTGACGCAAGAGCGCCGGTGTACTCGCACGAGGAACGCCGCCCACTCCTCGCTGCGCACGAGCTCGAGCGCGCCGTCCTGCTGCTTCCCGCTGCAGCGTCCACCAGACGAGCAGTAGCACTCCCTGACCGACGGGACGCGATCGCCGCGGGCGACGGACCTCCTCGTGGAGAACTTCAGCGAGCGTCTGCATCGGGGAGGATCGAAGCCGTCATCGGAGGGTCGGGGAGGCTAGGGCGGGCATCGGACGTCGCGGGCTCACCCCCGGAAACGGAGAGCCCGCGTCGACCCCAGAAAGACGCGCCGGCGCGACTCCCCAGGGACGCCGGCGCGCTTGCTCCGTGCATCCGAGTGTAGGTTCATCGTCGGACCTCTGGGACCGCCTCGTCGAGCGGTAGCTGCTCGCCGGCGTCGGCGGCGGATGAGCGTCCAGGCCGTGTGGCCGCTCTCGGTCGTCCGGCGGGTGAGCAGGAACGGCCCGACCGCGTCCGAGCGGCGGAGCGCGTCGCGGACGCCGGCGACCTGGCGACGCCGGTAGCCATTCAGCGAGAGCGAGAGCACACGCTCGCCGGCGCCCCAGGGGCCGCGGAGCCAGTAGACCGCTTGCGGGCCGTAGCCGGCCTCGGGGCCGAGCTCGTCGACCGCGGCGGCGACGACGTAGAGCTCGGCGCGGTCGAGCTCGAGCTGCTCGCGGTCGGCCGCCCGCAGGTATGCACTCGGGGGGAACCGAGACCGGCAGCCGCTCTGGCGGCGTGACGCGGCGAGCCACGGCCAACCGCCTACCTGACCGCCCTCGCGGCGTCGAGCTCCTCGACCGACGCCGGCCAGTTCGACGACGCGCGTCTCGAGCTCCTCGACCGAGAGCGCATGACGCTCGTGCAGGCAGATGCAGGTCGGCGAGCTCGATCGCCGAGCGCACACCGGCGCACGCTCGCGACCAGCTCGTCCTGCCCGTAGTAGGCGCGGCCCACTGCCGAAGCGCTGGACCTCGCCGGCCGCGCTCTGCGGTCGTGAGAGCGGCGGGGCGCTGGTAGTGCTCGTTCTCAGTCAGGACGCGCAGCCGCTCGACGACGAGCTCGCCGTAGAACACCACCGAGGGCAGGCCGCGCGGCGGCAGGGCGTCCTCGATCACGCGCCTGCTCGGGCTCGTAGGGAATGAGCCGGTCGACAGTCGGCGTCCTCGAGCGGGTACAGCTCCGCGTTGAGCTCGCGCGAGCTGCTCGCGATGCCTTGGTCGGCATCGGCGGCGGCACCTTGCCCGCCTTCAGGCTGATCCTGCCGGCGCAGCGAGCTCGACGCGGGCGAGCTGGTCGCGGCGATCGCGCAGCTCGGCGACCTCGACCTCGTGCGCGCGGCGTGGCCTCGTGGCGCGCGCCGCGACTCCTCCGAGCGCCTTCTCGACCTTGTCGAGCTTGCAGCACACGCACGGCCGCGAGCAGCACGCCCTCGCCGGCAGCGAAACGCGGCAGCGGCGGCTTCAGCGGATCGAACCCGAGGTCCTTCGCGGCCGCGTTCACCGCCTCGCGCGCCGACTTCGCGGCGAGCCCTGTCGCCGATCGTCCAGGCTCGGCACGCGACGCGGCGACCAGGACCTCGATCGACTTTCTCGACAAGAGCATCAGCAACCTCCTTGAGTAGATGAACACGCTCAGACCGGCGGACTTGCTCCGCGGAGCCGAGCCGAGCGAAGCGGACGAACACGAGGACACCCGGCCCGAGAACTCGCGCGGAATCGATCTCCCCGCGGAATTCCGGGGGAGATAGATGATGGCGACTTGGGCCGGGTCGCGCGAGAGTTTAAAAACTCGGTCGTTACGATCCGGTATGCCGCCGCTTGGCTCAGCGATTTACGAACCGGAATTGCGTAATCATTAATCGTAAGAGCAATGAGCCTAGTAGTTACAGGTCCGAGTCTCACCCGATCATGGTCGCGGCCAGTGGCGGTCCATCGCAAACCGAGCGTCGACGACGAGCGCGAGGCCGACGGCGACCGTCGACGAGCGCCTAGGAGCTCGAGGCCGACGAGCGGCCGGCAAGCTACTCCGTGCTCGCCAGCGCCGTCGTCAGTGCGCCGCCGACGCACCCAGCGCCGGCCTCGGGCAGCGTACGCCTAGCCCGTCGACACGTACGGCTTGAAGTCGCCGCGCCCGCGCCGGCCGAGGCGCATCCTCTCCCGCGGACGCCGCCCTGCGCGGAGACCGTCCGCGATCCCCTGCTCGACGCGCTCGCGAAACCACGCGCGCCGCTCCTCCGGCACCTGCTCGGCCGGCTCGGACTTCCAGGCGGCGAGCCAGTCCGCGAGCACCTTCGGGGCGCTGGCCGGCGAGGACTGCTCGATAAACACCGCCGCAGAGAACATGAGCGAGTACGGGTCGGTGATCACCTGCTCGCCGTCCCGCAGCGAGCTCGCCGCTCGATCGTGTCGAACGAGCGCCGCCTCCACCCAGGCGATGCGTGCACCCGCATCGACGAGCCGCATGCACACCTCTACGTCGTCGTAGCCGTACGGCAGCTCCGGATTGAATGCGCCTGCGCGGCGCAACGCAGATCTGCGAAAGCTCATGTTGCACCCCGCGAGGTAGAGGAACGGGTCGACGCCACGCCCGAGGTAGCGCTCGGCGGGCGGCTCGCTATGCGTGTTCACGGCTCCCTCGCGCGTGCAGGTGCAGATCGCCCAGTCGATCCGCCCGAGCGGAACGTCGAACACCGGGCCGCCCGCGGCCGCGACCGTGGGATCCTCGTACGCGCCTGCGAGCGTGCTCGAGCCAGTCCGGCTCGGGCACCGCGTCGTCGTCGAGGAACGCGAAGACGTCGCCGGCCGCCATCCGGGCACCGACGTTCCGTGAGCGCGAGAGGTGTGCCTCCGAGCACGTTCCCACGCGTACCGGGTATCCCGACAGCAGCTCCGCCGTGCCGTCGGAACTCGGGCCGTTCACCACGATCACCTCGAACCGGCGGAACGTCTGCCGAGCCAGCCCCTCGAGCGTTCGCCTGAAGGCTTGCGCACCTGTTCAGAGTGCACACGACCACGCTGATCGTGGTCTCACCTCGTATCCGCCACACGGACGAGGGACCGTCAGCAACGCCTCTAGCGATCGGCGCCTATGCGGGCGACCGGGTGCTGAGAGCTTTTACTCGGCGAGGAGGTCGGCGTAGTCGAGCTCGCGCTCGTCCGCGAGGACGTGCGTATACGTGTCGGCGGTGACCGCGAGCGATCGCTGTCCCATCGCCTCGCCGATGCGCGCCCACGGTACCCCGCCGAGATGCAGGAGCGAGATACGGCGGTGGCGGAGGTCGTGCGGCGAGAAGAGCGGCACGGCGGCGGCGCGGCACGCGCGGGCGATCGCCGTCCGCAGTCGGCTCGCCGCAAAGCCTCCGAACACGAGCGCGCTCGAGCTCGCGGTCCTCGCGCGGCACGAGCTCGACCACGGCCGCGAACACGTCCGTCGGCGGCGTCACCCATCGCGGCCGGCTCGTCTTGCTCGTCTCCGCGGAGACGCGCCAGCGGCCGCGCGGCTCGTCGACGTCGCCCCAGGTCAGCGCCTCGAGCTCGCCGACCCGCATCCCGGTGGCGTCGAGCACGACGACCGGCAGCCGGTAGCGCTGGGCAGGAGCGCGAGCACGGCCGCGAGCGCGTCGGCCGTGGGCGGGGCGAGCTCGACGAGCTTGCGCCGCGGCAGCCGGACCGTGACGCGATCGCGGGCCGGATTCGGGGAGACGCCGGCGTGGTCGAGGATCATCGCCAGCACGCCGAGCGTCTTACGGATCGACTCGCGCGCGAGGCCTGCCTCGTTCAGTTCGCCGACGAAGCGTGCGACGCGGCGCGTGTCGAGGCGGTCGAGCTCGAGCGAGCCGAGCGCGGGGAGGATGCGCCCGAGCGAGACGGCGTAGGTTGCATCCGTGCCGGCGGCGACGTCGAGCCGCGAGGAACGCCACGCCTCCGCGGCCGTGCGAACCGTCTCCGCGACCGGAGCCCGGTCGGCCGCGGCGAGCAGCACCGAGGTTCGGCACGCGCAGCGCGGCGAGCTCGCCGGTGATCCAGTCGCGCCGAGCCCGAGCGTCGCGGAGCGTGCGAAACCTGCCGCCGTAGCGGATACGCGACTCACGGCCGCCGAGCCGGTAGCGCACCTCCCAGCGAGCACCGGTTCTGCACGATGTACGCACTCGCCACGGTCGGCGATTGTACTGCCCGAATCGGAGGGTTCGAATCCGCCAGGGTTTCTCAGGACACACCACCGAACACACCACCGCATGAGCTCGGCCGTGGGGAGACGAGCACGACCGACCCGCCGAATCGACCTGACTAAGGCAAAAAAGAGGAAAGCCCCGCGAGGCGCGAGGCTGTCAGAAGGCGCATACGGGATTCGAACCCGTGCCGCCGCCGTGAGAGGGCGGTGTCCTAGGCCACTAGACGAATGCGCCCTGTGGAGGCGTCAGTGTAGCGTCGATTACGAGGCTGCTGTGTCGCCCGGCCGCGGTTCCAGCAAGCCCGTTTCGGGCGGTCCGGGCGGGACGGGCGCCAGCCGGCGCAGGTAGAGGTACTCGTAGAGCAGGCCGGCGCCGACCGCGCCGACAAGCGGCGCCGTGTAGTAGATCCACCAGTCGTCCCAGAAGTTCTGGACGAGCTCGGGGCCGAACGCGCGTGCCGGGTTCATCGCCGCGCCGGTCAGCGGCCCGCCCATCAGGACGTCGAAGGAGATCGTGAAGCCGATTGCCAGCCCCGCGATCGACCTGAACGTGCCGCGCGCATCGGCGGCGCAGGCGAAGATCACCCAGACCAGGAAGAACGTCAGGATGGTCTCGATGACGAAGCCCTGGGCGCCGTCCACGCCCTCCAGGAAGGGCGCTCCCAGCTCGAGCCGGTTGCGCAGCTCGGCGGGGTAGATCCACCGCAGGAGCAGCGCACCGGCAGTGGCGCCGGCGAACTGGGCCACCCAGTAGACGACCGCCAGCACGGGCGCCATCCGGCGCGTGACGAGGAACGCCAGCGTGACGGCGGGGTTGAAGTGGGCGCCGGAGATGTGGCCGACCGCCGACGCCATGACGGCGATCACCAACCCGTGCGCGAGCGCCGCGGCCAGCAGCGGCGACTGGTCCGCAGGCCCCGCCGCGGTCATGATCGAGCCCGCGCCGATGAAGATGAGCGCGAAGGTGCCGACCAACTCGGCGACGGCGCGGCGAAGGACGTCACCTTCCACGCCGGCGAATCTAGGAGTCCGGCCGGACGGCGATGAGCTCGCTAGGGCAAGGGGGAGCCGTCGGGGCACTGGCCGCGCTCGACGGCTCGCACGAACGGGGCCGAGAGCACCCAGCGCCACTCGCCTGCGACTCGGACGGCGTGAGACGTGTACTCGTCGACGACGCCGTTCTTGTCGCGGATCTGGATCCGCACCGCCTGCATCTGCCGCTGCGGGACGTCGGGAAGCTGCTTGCGCACCGGCTTCACGGTCAGGACGCGGACGGTCGCGTCGTTCTTCAGCTCCGGCTCGCGGTCGCCGCAGTAGACGAACTGGATCTGGCTGATCAGCTTCTGGTGAGCCGGATGAAGCTCCTCCCAGGTGCGGCTGAACTCACCCCGCAGGTGGTCGGCCGTGATCCGCTGCAGGAACTCGCCCGCGCCGGCGTCCTGCTGCGGTGGATCCGAGCCGCCGCAGCCGGCCAGGACAAGCGCGAGAAGCAGGGCGAGGCGCCGCACGGCGGCCATCGTTGCACGCCGGTCGGCGGTACAATGCCCCTCCCGGTGCGGGGTCGTCTAATGGTAGGACGCCTGACTCTGGATCAGGTAGTCTAGGTTCGAGTCCTAGCCCCGCAGCCTCACGAAAGCCCCGCTCCGGCGGGGTTTTTGGTTGCGCCGGTGTTGTCAGCAGCGACGACAGAGCCAAGCTCTTGTTGCGCGGGCTCCCGACGGCCTGAGATGCTCGCCGCCGTGGACGCCGAACGCGAGCAGCTGGCCGAGCCGGAGCGCACGGCGGCGGCCGCGGAGGGCGTGTCGGTCGGGCAGCCGGCGGTGGTTGCACGGATGCTCGCGTTGCAGCGCTCGGCGGGCAACCGCGCTGTGAGCCGCGTGCTCGCGCGGTCGCCGACGCCGGAAACCCTGATCAGCGGCGCAACCGACATGTGGGGCGCGAACCTCAACGAGGAGAAGCTCGGGGCGGACCTCGCCGCGCTCCTTCCCGGGGACGCGAACACGGTCAACAAGACGATGTGGAAACTAAGCTCCTCCGACCGCGACGATGTGGCCGTCGCCCTCGTCGAGGCGGTTCCCGACGACACCGAGCTGCAGAAGAAAGGCGCCGGCAACCTGTGGCTGTTCCTCGGGCTCGTGCACTGGCTCCAGGAGGGCGAGACCGAGAACGACGAGGCTCGCGCGATCGAGCGGCTGGTGCGAGCCGCGTCCGCGTCGCACCGCCGCCTCGCAGACGAAGCCTGGAAGACCGATCCCACGGTCACGGGCGCGCTCACGGCGCAGGGCGCGACCTACCAGAGCCACACCAGCGGCTGGGCGGCGGGGGACCTGATCTTCGACGAGTACTCGATCGTCGTCGACGCCATGCCCAGCGGCACGACGCCCGAGGGCTACCTGCAGGAGATGGCCGAGGACCTCAACAAGGCCGTCAACAACCCCGCTTTCGACTCGATCAACACCTTTCACCGCCGGGGGCGGGGCGCCGGCGGCCCGGCGGTCGGCGACATCTACCACATCGACATCGCGGGGCCCGACAACGGCTCGGTGATGCTGGTGCGGAGCACGCCCGACCACTTCATCTTCCAGACGGTGACCACCAAGGAGGACGGAACCCATCCCGAGTACGGCTCGCGCCAGTTCGGGTTCGAGCGTCTCAGCGGGGGCGCGGTGCGCTGGTACACCCGCGGCGCCTCACGCCCCGGGGCGGCCCCCGGCGGCGGCACGATCGGACGCCATGCCCAGGAGGCCGGCTGGACCCGGATGCTCAAGGGCATGGCGGCCGAGCTCGTCCGCCGAGGCGGCACTGAACGGGGTGGCTCGTTCGCGACCTGGAACACACACCGCGACGATCTAACGGGCTCCGGCGTCCTCGGGCACTAGGCTCGAGGGCACGCCGCGCCGTGCGGAACTGCAGTCGGCTAGGTCTCGAGCCGGTAGATCGGGACGAGCCGCTTCTCGGCCTCGGTGTCGATGTGCGCCACCACCTCGACGTACGGCTCCAGCCCCGAGCCGAGCAGCTTGGCCTTCAGCAGGCCGTCGACCTGGTAGATCCCGGACGAGTTGTTCATCAGGATCTCGATCCCGATGGGCTTCGTCTCGCCGTCCTTGATCAGCACCTCCTCGATCGCCGCGGCCGACAGCGAGTGGATCGAGACGCGGCCGTGCTCGAACGGGATGCGCGAGCGGCCCTTGGCCATGTCCAGCGCGTCGGCCACCCGGACGATTCCGGCCTCGAGCGTTAGCGGCTTGCCGTAGTCGCGGTGGCTCGTGATCGCCTGCAGCACCTCGGAGCTGATGACCGTGATGTCCGGCTCCTCGTAGAGGCCCGCGAGCAGCTGGCGGGACTTGGGCTCGGCGAGGAAGAGGCTGTAGTCCTCGTGACCGTCACGGTGGACGGCCATGCCGACGCAGTGCAGCAGCGCGCCGAGCGCGACGACGACCTCGGCGTCGTCGCTCGTCATCCCGTAGTCCTTCACCATCGCGGTCTCGACACCGTGTTTGGTGAGCTGACGCAGGAGCTTCAGTGCAATGTTGGTGACGATCTGGATGTGGACCCACGAGTGGTCGTTGATCTCCATCCGGACGACCGCGTTGATGTTCGCGACGTGCCACCAACCCTTGAGCTGACGGTCGTCGTTGACACGCTCGATCAGCTCCCGCAGCTTGCGGTTGGCCCGCGGCGGGACGTTGATCCGCATCTTCTCGACCGCTTCGGCGGGCGTGAGCCTGGTTTCGCGCTCCGCCTCTGCCGGAATCGGGTCGTCGATCCGCTCTTCGGTCTCCCGGTCGAGCGTCATGGCGGGAGGTTAGTCGGGCGGGGGAGGCGAAGCCGGGAGCACGGGCGGCTCGGCGATCGGCTCGCCCGGCGCCGCGGCCGCGCCGGGCTCCTTGAGCTCGATGAGCCGGTAGTACATGACCGTCCACGCTAGGGCCACGAACGGCGCCGTGATCGTGTTGGCGATCACGCTGCGGACGAACTCGCCTGCGTCTCCGCGCAGCCAGAACGTCAGCAGCGCGAGCACGATCGCAGCGCCGATCAGGATCAGGAAGCTCAGCACGATCACGCCGAACACGTTCCAGCCGTTACCGCTGACGAGCTGGCGGCTGCGGCCGAACGACTCCATCACCGGGCGCCGCTCGAGCACGATCACGGGGATGATCACGCTCCAGATCGTCAGCAGGTAGAGGCCGGGAACGATCAGGAGCAGCAGGCCGACGGCGATGGCGAGGCCGGCGAGGATGCCCGCCCCGACGAGGCTGCCCAGGCGCGCCTGTGCTCGCGCGAACGTCTGGCCCATCGTGAGGTCGGCGCGGCCGTCACGGACGTCGGCAACCGCCTCCACCAGCGCGCCCTGCAGCCAGAAGAGGCCGACCACGCCGATCAGGGATCCCAGCAGCGCGCCGAACCACCCGAGCGTGATTGCCAGCAGGAGCTGGACGCCGCCCAGGATCAGGTACACGACGAGCGCGAAGGGCAGCAGGTGCTGCCAGTGGGCCTTGTAGAGCGCCCACGCCTCACGGATGACCGAGCTCGGCCCCAGCACAGTTGTCCGAGCCTACAACACCCCGACTGGTCTCGTTTCCTTCCCTCCGTCCGCCTGATGAGAAGCTTCGGCCGGCCGGTACCTCAAGAACGAGAGGACGTGAAGATGCCCGTAGACCTCAAGGCGCTCTCCACCGGCACGAAGATCATTCTCGGTGCCGGCCTCCTCCTGCTCATCGATACGTTCCTCGCGTGGCAGAAGGTGAGCGTCAAGCTCGGCGACGTGGAGGTCGCCTCCGCCTCGCAGAACGCGTGGCACGGGTTCTGGGGCGTGGTCATGGGCCTCGCGCTCATCGCGCTGCTGGTCTGGGTCGGCCTGCAGATCGCGAAAGTCGAGATCAACCTGAACGTCCCCGAAAAGACGGTCACGGCGGTGCTCGCCGGGGTGGTGCTCGTCTTCGCCGTCCTGAAGAACCTGATCGACGACTACTCGGCCTGGCCGAGCTACGTCGGGATCGTGCTCGCCGCCGTAGTCGCGGCCGGCGCGTGGATGAACTTGCAGGAGGCGGAGGACACCGTGGCACCGGCGGCGCCCCGGCCGACGCCACCCGAGCCGTCGCCGCCCGCCGCCGAGAGCTAGGCGCTTCGCCGAGTCTTCAAGCGACCTCGGCGGCCCAGTCGCCGTAGAGCGCCGTGTACAGCCCACGCCGGGCCATCAGCTCGGCGTGGGTGCCCTGCTCGACGACCCGGCCGTGCTCGAGGACGACGATCAGGTCGGCGTCGCGGATCGTCGAGAGGCGGTGCGCGATGATGAATGCGGTCCGGTCGCTCAGCAGCCGACGCAGCGCCAGCTCGATCTGGCGCTCGGTGCCGATGTCGACCGAGGACGTCGCCTCGTCGAGGATGAGGATCCTGGGGTCGGCGAGCAGCGCGCGGGCGAAGGCGACGAGCTGCCGCTGCCCGAGCGACAGCCGCGTCCCCCGCTCGCCTAGCTGGTGTCGTAGCCGTCCTCGAGCTGCTCGATGAACGCGTGAGCGCCGACGGTGGTGGCCGCGGCGACGACGTCGTTGCGCGACGCGTCCGGGCGGCCGAAGGCGATGTTGTCGTGGACGGTCCCCGCGAACAGGAACCCCTCCTGCGGGACGATCCCGAGCTGACGGCGCAGAGACGCCTGCGTCACGTCCCGGAGGTCGTGACCGTCGATCGTGATCCGCCCCGACGCGCGGCTCGTAGAACCGGGCCAGCAGCTTCGCGATCGTCGACTTGCCGGCGCCGGTGTGCCCGACGAGCGCGACGGTGGTGCCGGCCGGTACGTCGAGGTCGAGGCCGTGCAGCACCTCGGGCCCTTTGCCGTAGCCGAACCGGACGTGCTCGAAGCCGACGTGGCCCTCGATCGACGGCAGCTCGGTTGCGCCCGGATCGTCCCGCACTTCGGGCTCCTCGTCCATCACGTCCATGATCTTGTCCAGCGCGGCCACGGCGGCGAGGAACGTGTTGTAGAGCTGTGACAGCTGCTGGACCGGGTCGAAGAAGTTGGACAGGTAGAGCAGGAACGCGAGCAACGTCCCTTCCGTGATCGAGCCGCCGAAGTAGAGGTAGCCGCCGTAGCCGAGCACGACCGCGGTCGCCGCCGTGGACAGGAAGTCGACGAAGGGGAAGTAGAGCCCGTTGGTGACCACCGTCTGCTGGTTCGCGGCCCGGTAGTGCGCGTTGACCTCGCGGAAGTGCTCCTCGTTGGCGCGCTCCCGCGTGTAGGCCTGCACGACGCGCATGCCGGCGATGTCCTCGGCAAGCGTCGCCGTCACCAGGCCGAGTCGCTCCCGCACCGCCCGGTAGGCGCGCGACGAGAAGATGCGGAACAGCACGGTTCCCGCAGCCATCAGCGGCACGACCGCGAGCGTCGCCAGGGCGAGCCTCCAGTCGAGCAGGAAGAGGATCACCGACGAGCCGACGAGGATCAGCGTGCTCTGGACGAGCGTGGTCACGCCGTCGGTGACGAGCTGGTCGAGCGCGTCGACGTCGTTCGTCAGCCGGCTGATGATCACGCCCGCGCGGTTCCGCTCGTAGTAGCCCGAGCGAGAGCCGCTGCAGGTGGCGGAAGAGCCGGTTGCGCAGGTCGGCGAGGATCCGCTCGCCCGTCCAGCCGGTGAAGTACGTCTGCGCCGAGCTCGTCACGAGCGTGGCGATGCCCGGCGACGCCGAAGAGCGCGACGATCCAGCGAGCGTGGAGAAGTCCTGCGAGGCGATGCCTTCGTCGACGCCGAGCTTGGCGAGGAAGCGGCGGCGCGAGCCCGGCCGCGGTCGCCGCGAGCAGCGAGCCAAGCGCGAGCGCCGTCTGCCGCTTGTAGGGCGCGGCCAGCCGCGCGCGAGCGTCCGGCTCCGGCGCCGGGCCGCTGCGGCGCCACGGCCGAGTGCACCGGCTCCGACCCCGCTCCGCGTCCCGCTGACGCCGGACGGTGCCCTCCGCTCCGCCAGCAGTGCGCCCAGTGCGACGCGGAACGCCCGTGCCGAGACGCTCGCCATGCCCGCGCCTCCACCCGCTCGGCGAACTCGCGCTCGAGCAGGCCGTGCTCGTAGATCTCGCGGTAGACCAGGCTCGTCGCCGAGCAGCTCTTCGTGCGTCCCTCGTGCGGCGACGCGGCCGCCGTCGAGGACGACGAGCTCGTCGGCGAGCGCGATCGTCGACAGGCGGTGGGCGATGATCAGCGTCGTCCGGCCCTCCATCGCCTCGCGCAGGCCGCGCGCGGATCAGCGCCTCGGTGGTCGCGTCCACCGACGCGGTGGCGTCGTCGAGGATCAGCACCCGCGGGTCGAGGATCAGCGCGCGGGCGATCGCGACCCGCTGGCGCTGGCCGCCCGAGAGCGTGATCCCGCGCTCGCCGATCACCGTCTCGTAGCCGTTCGGCAGCTCGGCGATGAACTCGTGCGCCTGCGCGAGCCGCGCGGCGCGCTCGACCTCCTCGTCGTCGGCCCAGGGCGCGCCGAAGGCGATGTTCTCGCGCACGGTGGCCGAGAAGAGGAACGGATCCTGGGCGACGACGCCGATCTCGGCGCGGAGCGACGTCGAGCGTGACGTCGCGCACGTCGTGCGCCGTCGATCGCGACGCGGCCGGCGGTGACGTCGTAGAAGCGCGGCACCAGCGACGCGAGCGTCGTCTTGCCCGAGCCCGTGTGCCCGATCAGCGCGACGGTGCGGCCGGGCTCGATCTCGAGGTCGACGCCGTCGAGGACGAGCGCGCTCGGGGTCGTAACCGAACGAGACGCGCTCGAATCGGACGCGGCCGGGGCCGGCGGCGGCAGCTCGATCGGCGCCGGGCCGGTCGGTGACCTCCTCGGGCTCGTCGAGCACCTCGAAGATCCGCTCGCCCGAGGCGGTCGCCCGCTGCGCCTGCCCGATCCACATGCCGAGCATGCGCAGCGGCATGATCAGCATGGTCACGAAGATGTTGAAGCGCGAAGAAGTCGCCGACGCTGAGCGAGCTCCGTGCACGACCATCCAGCCGCCGACGAGCAGCACCGCGGCCTGCGCGAGCAGCGGCACGAACGACAGCAGCGGCACGTAGAGCGCGCGCTGGCGGTTCGCGTCGACGCTCCGCTCGAACACCGCCTCCGAGCGGCCGGCGAACTTGCGCTGCTCGGCGTCCTCCTGGGCGAACGCCTTGACGACGTGGACGCCGACGATGTTCTCCTCGGCGACGGTCGCGACGTCCGCCATCTTCTGCTGGACGTCGCGGAGGATCGGGTGCGAGACGTGGCTGTAGCGGTAGGCGAGCGCGACGATCAGCGGCGTGACGGCGAGCGCGACGAG
This sequence comes from uncultured Actinomycetes bacterium, assembly GCA_963738205.1. GTDB lineage: Bacteria > Actinomycetota > Thermoleophilia > Gaiellales > Gaiellaceae > DATFQE01. The sequence continues at coordinate 528,532 of CAVTVQ010000006.1, read as the reverse complement.
CGCGAGCCGCCAGTCCAGGTAGAGCATCACCGCGGTGACGCCGACGATCGTCAGCACGTGCTGGAAGAAGAAGATCAGGCCGTAGCCGAGGAAGAAGCGGACGGACTGGAGGTCGACCGTCGCGCGCGACATCAGCTGGCCGGTCTGGTGGCGGTCGTAGAACCCGAACGACATGCGGACGAGGTGCGCGTAGAGGGCGTTCCGCATGTCGAACTCGACGCCGAGCGCCTGCCAGCCCGAGATGAAGCGGCGGCCGACCATCAGCAGCGCCTTGACGATCCCGAGCCCGACGACGATCCAGATCAGCGTCCACAGCTCGTCCCGCTGCTGCGGCGACGATCGCGCGGTCGATCACGCTGCCGGTCACGAGCACGAGCCCGATCGTCGCCGCCTGCGAGGCGACCGCGAGCACGATCGAGATCGCCAGCGACCAGCGGTACGGCCGCAGGAAGCCGAGCAGGCGGGCAAACGTGTCGCCGGTAAAGCGGTGTTTGCTGCACTTCTTGCAACAACGTCGAGTCTAGTCGTGCTGTTCCGGCTCCCGGAGCTCGCGAGCCGGACGAGCTCGCGCCGGACGTGCGTCAGCGCCTTGCCCGAGCCGCGCGCGGTTCGCCGGGTCGTTGAGCCAGCCGCTCGCACCCGACGGGTGGGGGAGCGGGATCGCGATCGCGTCGCCGAGCATGTAGCTCTTGCCGACGAACTCGCTGACGCTCGTCAGCCCCAGCAGGCGGCGAGCGGCGAGCCCGCCGACGGTGACGACCAGGCGCGGGCGGAGGAGCGCCAGCTCCCAGCGTCGCCAGAACGCGCAGAGCTCCTGCTCGGGCGTCGTCGGCGTCCGGTCCCCGCGGCCGGAGGCCGCCTTGCCCGGATAGCAGCGCGTCACCGAGGCGCAGTAGAAGGTCGCGGTAGAACGTCGTCCTCGTCGAGCTCGAGCCAGCGTCGGAGCGTGCGGCCCGCGCGGCCGCGCCATGGGCCGGCGCTCGAGGCCCTCGACGGCGCCGGGCGCCTGGCCGTACAGGTACGCGCGTTGGCCGGAGCGCGCGGCGATCACCGGCCACGACTCGAGCGGGTAGCCGGCCTCGACGCAGGCCCGGCACACCCGGAGGTCGCGCTGGAGCGAGGCGAGCGAGCGGTACGAGCTCCGCCGGCGCGTCACGCGGGCGCGCGAACGACCACGAACCAGCGCCCCTCGTGCAGGACCTCGCCGCCGCCGCCGAGCTCCGCAGCGAGCCCGGCGCCCGTGAAGAAGCGCTTGTAGACCTCCCAGCTCGGAGCCGTCGTTGAGCACGCGCGGCTGCCACTCCTCCGGCCACCGGCGAATGCGCCTGCGACGAGTCCACCACCACGAGCTCGTCCGCGACCCGCCGGGCCTCCGCGAGGAAGGCCACGCGGTCGGCCTCCTCGAGGTGGCCGTAGAAGTGGCCGGTGAACAGCCGCTCGAAAGACTCGTCGGGAAACGGCAGCGGGATCGCGTCCGCCTGCACCGTCGTGGCGTGCGGGACCCGCTCGGCCGCGATCTCGAGCATCCGGGCGCTCTGGTCGAGACACGTGAGCTCGCCGGGGAGGTGACGGCTCAGGAAGCCCGTGCCGCAGGCGACGTCGAGAGTCCGTCGCGGGCGGGAGGGACTCGAGCGTCTGCGACCAGTCCCGCAAGGTCCTCGTCCCATCCGGGCCTGTCTCGCTCGGCGTAGCGGCCGACGCCGTGGAACCAGTCGTCGTACTCCGGGGCGCGCGCGTCGTAGTACGCCTTCACGGCTCCTAGAGTACGGCCATGCCGATGCCCTTGGAGGCGGTGCCGAACTTCTCAGAGGGGCGGGACGCGGCGACGATCGACGCGCTCGGAACCGCGCTTGCCGAGCGCGCGGAGCTGCTCGACGTCCACACCGATGCAGACCACAACCGGTCGGTCTTCACGCTCGTCGGCGACGACGGCGCGATCGTGACGCGCTCGTCGCCGGCGTCGCCGTGGCGCGCGAGCGGATCGACCTGCGCCGCCACGAGGGCGCGCACCCGCGGATCGGCGCTGCGGACGTCGTGCCGGTCGTGCCGATCGAGCCCGGCGACCTGGAGCGGGCCCGCGCCGCTGCCCGGCGTGTGGCAGAGCGGATCGGTCGACGAGCTCTCGCTGCCGGTGTTCCTGTACGGCGAGCTGGCTCCCGGCCGCGGCCCGGCGTTCTTCCGCCGCGGCGGCACGGCCGAGCTGGCCCGCAGGCTCGAGAGCGGGGAGCTGGTGCCCGACTTCGGCCCTGCCCGGCTGGACGAGCGGGCCGGCGGCGTGATCGTCGGCGCGCGCCGGCCGCTGATCGCGTTCAACGTCGACCTCGTCGACGCCGACCTCGGCGTCGCGCGCGAGATCGCCGCGGTCGTCCGCGAGCGCGACGGCGGGTTCCCGGGAGTGCGCGCGCTCGGGCTTGAGCTCCCTCGGGCCGGACGCGTCCAGGTGAGCATGAACGTCGAGGACTGGGAGGCGGCTGCGTTGCACGAGATCGTCGCCCGAATCGAGACGGAGGCGGCCGCCCGCGGCGCACGGGTCGCCGGCGCCGAGCTCGTCGGTCTGATGCCGGCGGGCGCGGCAGCCGCGGCGGCGGGCGCGCAGCTCCGGATCGCCGGATTCGACGCCTCGCATGTCCTCGAGCTGAGGCTGCTCGAGCGCGACCGGTAGGCGGGAACCGCACCGCCGCAGGGCTAGACTCAGCGCGTGGCTCAGCGCACGGCGATTGGCCTGACCGGCGACGACCTGACCATCGCCGACGTCTGGGAGATCGCCGTGAAGGGCGGGTGGGCGGCGCTTGCCGACAGCGCGCGCGAGCGGATGGTGACCGCACGGACGCTCGTCGAGCAGGTCGCCCACAACGACGGCCACCACACGTACGGCGTCAACACGGGCTTCGGCCGCTTCGTGTCGAGCGACATCCCGGAGGAGCTGACCGCCGAGCTGCAGCTGCGGCTTCTCCGCAGCCACGCATGCGGTGTTGGGGAGCCGTATCCGCCCGAGATCGTGCGCGGGGCGCTCCTGCTGCGCGCCAACACGCTGGCCAAGGGCTACTCGGGCGCACGTGTCGAGACGGCCGAGCTCCTGATCGAGTGCCTCAACCGTGGGGTGCTTCCCCGTGTGCCCAGTCGGGGCTCGGTCGGCGCCAGCGGCGATCTCGCGCCGCTCGCGCACCTGGCGCTGCCGCTCGTCGGCGAAGGGGAGGCCGAGGTCGGCGGTGAGCTGCTGCCGGGCGCTGAGGCGCTCGACCGCGTTGGTCTCACCCCGATCCGCCTCGAGTCCAAGGAGGGCCTCTCGCTCATCAACGGGACGCAGTTCATGGCGGCGTTCGGCGCCCTGGGCGTCCTGCGCGCGCGCCGCCTCGCTGTGGCGGCGGACATCGCGTGCGCGCTGTCGCTGGAAGCGCTGCAGGGATCGCGCGTCGCCTTCGGGCCCGAGGTGCAGGCGCTTCGCCCGCTGCCCGGCCAGGCCGCCGCTGCGCGGAACGTGCTGCTCCTGCTCGAGGGCTCGGCGATCATGGACGCGCACCGCTGGTGCGACAAGGTGCAGGACGCCTACTCGCTGCGGTGCGCTCCCCAGGTGCACGGGGCCGCGCGTGACCTGCTCGCGTACGTCGACCGAACGGTGGGTGTCGAGCTGAACGCGGCGACGGACAACCCGCTCGTGCTGCCCGAGCGCGGCGAGCTGGTATCCAACGGCAACTTCCACGGCCAGCCGGTCGCGTTTGCGCTGGACGTGCTCGCGATGGCTGTCTCCGAGCTGGCGAACATCTCCGAGCGCCGGATCGAGCGGCTCGTCAACCCGGCGCTCTCGGACGGGTTGCCTGCCTTCCTGACCACCGACGGGGGCCTCAACTCCGGCTTCATGATCCCCCAGTACGTGGCGGCAGCGCTCGTCAGCGAGGCCAAGACGCTGTGCCACCCGGCGAGCGTGGACTCGATCCCCACGAGCGCAGGCCAGGAGGACCACGTCTCGATGGGAAACGCGGCCGGCCTCAAGGCCTGGCAGGTGCTCGCGAACGCCGAGCGCGCGCTCGCGATCGAGCTGCTCGCCGGAGCGCAGGCGGTCGAGTTCCTCGCACCGCTCGCTCCAGGCGTCGGCGTCAGGGCCGCGCACGACGCCGTCCGCGGGTTGTCGCCGAGGCTCGGCGACGACCGCCCGCTCAGCGGCGACATCGAGGCGGTCGCGACGGCGATCCGCGACGGATCGCTCGGCGGCGCGGTCGAGGCCGAGGTGGGGGCGCTCGCATGAGCGAGAACGGTCGGCGCCGGGACTCGATCTTCGCGGGCAAGCCCGGGCTCCCGTCACGCCCGTTCCGGACGAGTGCGCTCTTCTACGCGGCGTTGGCCGCGCTCGGCTTCGTGTTCCTCCTTGCAACCGGGCAGAGCGCCGATCGGGCTGCAATCGGCGCGGTGTTCGCCTTCCTCCTCGCGACGGGCTGGACGTGGCTGAGCCTCTCGCGCGCGAAGCGCGAGCAGCGACGCCGTGAGGAGCGGAAGGCCTCGTGAGCGCGACACGGACGCTCGACGCCGTCGTCGAGCAGCTCTGCGGCGACCTCGGCTCGATCCGGGCGCCTCGCGGAACCCAGCTGAACGCGCGCTCCTGGTCGACGGAGGCGCCGCTGCGGATGCTGCTCAACAACCTCGATCCGGAGGTCGCCGAGCGGCCGGAGGAGCTCGTCGTCTACGGCGGCTCCGGCAAGGCGGCGCGCAACCACGACGCGCTTCGCGCCATCGTCCGGACGCTGCTCACGCTCGGCGACGACGAGACGCTGCTCGTCCAGAGCGGCAAGCCCGTGGGTGTTCTCCGCACTTGGCCTGGGGCGCCCCGCGTGCTGATCGCCAACTCGCTGCTCGTGCCGCGCTGGGCGAACTGGGACGAGTTCCGGCGGCTCGAGGCGGAGGGGCTGACGATGTTCGGGCAGATGACCGCCGGCAGCTGGATCTACATCGGCACGCAGGGCATCCTCCAGGGCACCTACCAGACGTTCGCTGCGGCCGGCGAGCGCCACTACGGCTCGGCCGACCTGAGCGGGCGGACGATCCTGACCGCCGGCCTCGGCGGGATGGGCGGGGCCCAGCCGCTCGCGGCCACGCTGGCGGGCGCCGCGATCCTCTGCGTCGAGGTCGACCCGCACCGGATCGAGCGGCGGCTGGAGACGCGCTACCTCGACGAGGCGGCTGAGTCGCTCGACGACGCGCTGGCTCGAGTGCGGTCGGCCGCGTCCGAGGGACGCCCGCTGTCGGTCGGGCTGCTCGGGAATGCCGCCGACGTCGTGCCGGAACTCGCGCGTCGCGGCGAGTCGTTCGACCTCGTCACCGACCAGACCGCCGCGCACGACCCGCTGACCGGCTACGTGCCCGCGGGCCTCTCGGTCTCGGCCGCCGCGGAGCTCCGCTCGACCGATCCGGACGAGTACCTGCGGCGGGCACGCGAGTCGATCGCCCGCCACGTCGAAGGCCTGCTCGAGTACGTCCGGCGCGGGAGCTATGTTTTCGATTATGGCAACAATCTCAGAGGGGAGGCGCATGAGGCGGGCGTAACGGACGCCTTCACATACCCGGGCTTCGTCCCGGCCTATATCCGCCCGCTCTTCTGCCGCGGTGTGGGGCCGTTCCGGTGGGCCGCACTCTCGGGCGAGCCCTCCGACATCGCCGCTATCGACGAGGCCCTCCGCTCGCTCTTCCCGGACGACGCGCTGCTCCAGCGCTGGCTCGAGCTCGCTCCCGAACGAGTGGCGTTCCAGGGGCTCCCGGCCCGGATCTGCTGGCTCGGCCTCGGCGATCGCGCCCGCGCGGGCCTGGCGATCAACGAGCTCGTTCGCTCGGGCGCGGTCAAGGCGCCGGTCGCGATCGGCCGCGACCATCTCGACGCCGGCTCGGTGGCGTCCCCGTACCGCGAGACGGAGGCGATGCGAGACGGCTCCGATGCGATCGCCGACTGGCCGGTGCTCAATGCGCTGGTGAACGTGGCCGCCGGTGCGACGTGGGTGAGCGTCCACCACGGCGGGGGCGTCGGAATCGGCAACTCGATCCACGCCGGCATGGTCGTCGTCGCCGACGGCAGCGACGAGATGGCCGAGCGCCTCGAGCGCGTGCTCACCGCCGACCCGGCGACGGGCGTGCTCCGTCACGCGGACGCCGGCTACGACGACGCTCTCGCGGCGGCCCGCGCGGGGGGCCTCGAGCTGCCGACCGTGCCGAGCGACGCTGCATGAGCGCCGAGGGCGGCGCGAGCCGCCTGCTGATCCGCGACCTCGAGCAGCTCGCGACGCCCCGTGGCGTCGAGGCGCCGCTGCGCGGGCCGGCGCTGGGCGACGTCGAGGTGATCGAGCGCGCCTACCTGCTCTGCGAGGGCGGCCGCATCGCGGCGGTCGGCGCCATGGCCGACCTCAGGCCCCTCGACGACGACGTCGACGAGCTCGACGGCCGGGGCCGCTGCGCCATCCCGGGCCTCGTCGACTGCCACACGCACGCGTGCTTCGGAGGCGACCGCGTCGAAGAGTTCGCGCTCCGCGCGGCCGGCGCGAGCTACGAGGAGCTGCATGCCGCTGGGGGCGGCATTCTCGCCACCGTCCGCGCCACGCGCGCTGCGGGCGAGGACGGGCTCCGCGCGGCCGTCGCGCGACATCGCAGCTGGATGCTCGCCGCGGGCACGACGACGTTCGAGGCCAAGTCCGGCTACGGGCTCGACCGCGAGACCGAGCTGACGTCGCTCCGCGTCATCCGCGACGCGGGCGGGATACCGACGTGGCTCGGCGCCCACGCGGTGCCGCCGGAGTTCGACGACGCCGACGCCTACCTCGACTTCGCGCTGGCCGAAGTGCTGCCCGAGGCGGCACGACTCGCCGAGGCAGCTGACGTGTTCCTGGAGCGGGGTGCGTTCGACGCCGCGCAGGCACGGCGCTACCTCGAGGCGTGCCGAGCGGCCGGCCTCGCGCTGCGCGTGCACGGCGACCAGTTCACGGAGGCCGGGGCGATCCCGCTGGCGATCGAGCTCGGCGCCCGCTCGGTCGACCACCTCGAGGCGACGGGCGACGAGGGCGTGCGCGCGCTGGCGGCCGGCGACGTGGTCGGCGTGCTCCTGCCGGCGAGCGCGCTCTTCCTGGCGCGCCCGATGCCACCCGCGCGCAAGCTCGTGGACGCCGGCGCGGCCGTGGCGCTCGCGACCGACTTCAACCCCGGCAGCGCGTTCTGCGAGAGCCTGCCGGTCGTCTGCTCGCTCGCCGCGACGCAGCTGCAGCTCTCACCCGCTCAGGCACTGTCGGCCGTCACGGTCAATGCGGCACACGTGCTCGGACGCGCAAACCGGAAGGGCAGGCTGGCCCCTGGTTACGACGCGGACGTGCTGCTACTCGACGCGCCCGACTGGCGCTATCTCGCCTACCACCTGGGTGGCCCGGTGGTTTCCGAGACGGTCGTGCGAGGCGTCCCGAGCAGGCTACGCTAGGGCCATGCCTTCCCGAAAGCAGCGCCGCAAGCAGGCCAAGACGCGGCGGCACGAGTACGAGTACGTCTTCGTCGACGACGAGGGCCACGAGGTCGAGGTCGATCGCGAAGAACTCGAGGAGCGCCGGAACGGCAAGGCGAAAAGGCCCGAGCCGGCCCGAGGAGGCCGCGCGATGCAGCCGCCGTCGTGGAACCGCGTCGGCAAGCGCGCGCTGATCTTCGCGCCCTTGATGTTCGTCACCGTGTTCCTGCTCGGTGGCAAGCAGCTCTCGACGATAGGAGTGGTCCTGCAGACGCTCGTCCTGCTCGGGGTCTTCCTGCCGTTCTCGTACTTCATGGACACGCTGACCTACCGCGCCTACCAGCGCCGCCTGAACCGCGACCGAGGCTAGCCGCCGCCGCCGCCGCGATAGTGGCCGCTCCCCGGCCACGGGGCGAGCAGCAGCAGGATCCGCGCGCCGCCGACGCTGGAGATCGAATGACGCTCGTCGGGGTCGAACGTGAACAGCCAGCCGGTCTCGGCGTCGATCGTGTCACCGCCCCCCTCGACCCGCACGGCGCCCTCGACGACACAGACCCACGCACGCTCCTTGACCTGGTGGTCGCCGAGCTTTCCCCCGGGCTCGATGCGGATGAGGACGGCGCGACCCTCGTCGTTCGAGTGCAGGACGACGGGATCGCGCGTTCCGTCCGGGGCCTCGATCGCGCGCAGGTTCCACGCTTGCACGGCCGCGGATCCTAACGGGCCGGCCGCGAGGCCCGGGGATAGACTCAGCGCCGCCGTGACCCTCGCCGTCGACCGTTACGAGCTCGGCCCAGTCGGCACGAACGGCTACGTCGTCCGCCAGTCGAGCACGGCCTCGCAGGCCGTCGTGGTCGACCCCGGCGGCGACGCGGCCGAGCTGCGGCTCGAGCTCGCGCGCCTCGGCGCGAGCTGTGCGGCGATTCTCGTCACGCACACGCACTACGACCACATCGGCGCCGTGGCCGACCTCGCCGAGGGCCTGGGCGCTCCTGTGTACGTCTCCGAGGTCGAGGCGCCCGTGCTCGCGAGCCCGGCCGACTTCTACCCGGGCATCGCGATTCGCCCCTGGGACGCCGAGTTCAAGCTCGCCGGGGACGAGAGACTCGAGCTGGGTGGCATGACCTTCGAGACGATGTCCGTCCCCGGTCACTCGCCCGGACACCTCGCCTTCCACTCGGACGGCTCGCTCTTCTCGGGCGACGTCCTCTTCGCGGGCTCCGTGGGCCGCACCGACCTGCCCTTCGCGGACTGGGACACGCTGGTCGACTCGATCCGCCGGCTGCTGGAGCGCTATCCGCCCGAGACCGTCGTCTACTCCGGCCACGGCCCGCCGACGACACTCGGCGCCGAGCGGGAGCGCAACCCCTTCCTCACCGCCCTGCGCACGTCTTGAGCTTCGAAGCGCCGCGGGGAACGCACGACATCCTCCCGGCCGACGAGCCGCTGTGGCGGCACGTCGTCCGCGAGGCGGAGCGCGTCTGCGCCCTCTACGCCTACCGCCGCATCCAGACGCCGGTCTTCGAGGACACCGAGCTGTTCGCGCGCACGTCCGGCCAGGGCTCGGACGTGGTCAGCAAGGAGATGTACACGTTCACCGACCGCTCCGACCGCAGCCTCACGCTGCGCCCGGATGCGACAGCTCCGATCAGCCGGGCGTACCTCGAGCACGGCCTGCACCGCGAGCCTCAGCCGCAGAAGCTCTACACCGTCGCCTCGATCTACCGCTACGGTCGCCCGCAGAAGGGGCGCTTCCGCGAGCACTGGCAGCTCTCGGTCGAGGCGATCGGATCCGAGGACGCTGCGCTCGACGCCGAGGTGATCCAGCTCTACGCGGCGCTGCTCGACCGGCTCGGCATCACGGAATATCGGCTGGAGCTCAACTCGATCGGCGATGCGAACTGCCGGCCCGCCTACCTCGAGCGCCTGCGCGAGTGGCTCGACGCCCATGCCGAGGAGCTGGACGAGGAGACGCGCGAGCAGGCTCGTCGGAACCCTCTTCGCGCCCTCGACAACTTCGCCGCGAAGCCGCCGCAGGTGCGGGAGGTGCTCGCGCAGGCACCGGCCATCGGTGACGCGCTCTGCGACGAGTGCAGGGAGCACTTCGCCGCCGTCCGTCGCTACCTCGACGCGTACGGCGTGGAGTACGAGCTGGTGCCCACGCTCGTCCGCGGCCTCGACTACTACACGCGCACGACCTTCGAGTTCATCGGGCCGGAGCACGGTGCGCAGTCGACGATCTGCGGCGGCGGCCGCTACGACGGGCTGATCGAGGAGATCGGTGGGCCGCCGACGCCGGCGCTCGGATTCGGCGCCGGCATCGAGCGCCTCCTGATCGCGCTCGAGCAGGCGGCCGTGCGGCCGCCCGAGCCCGACCGCGTCGAAGTCTTCATCGCCACCGAGGAGGGGGCGCCGCGCGAGCTCGTCCTCCGCTGGCTGAAGGAGCTCCGCGCGCACCGCATCGCCGCCGACACCGACTATGCGGGCCGCTCGCTGAAGGGCCAGCTCAGGCAGGCGGGCCGGCTCGGCGCGAGCACGATCGTGATCGTCTCCCCGGCCGGCGCGGTCCTGCGGCGCACCGGGCAGCAGGATGAACCGCTCGACCACGACGACGTCCTAGGCAGACTCCTGCCGTGAATTGGCGCGATCTCCGCTGCGGCGAGCCCCGCCGCGAGCACGTCGGGCAGCGCCTGGCGCTCGCGGGCTGGGTGTCACGCCGACGCGACCACGGCGGGCTCGTGTTCATCGACCTGCGCGACCGCACCGGCATCACGCAGCTCGTGATCAACCCGGAACGTTCGCCCGAGGCCGCAGCGCTCGCGCACGAGCTGCGCAACGAGTTCGTCATCCGTGCAGAGGGTGAGCTGGTGGCGCGCTCGCCGGAGACGGTCAACCCGGACATGCCGACCGGCGAGGTCGAGCTCCAGGTCGACGAGCTGCAGATCGTCTCCCGCTCGACGCCGCTGCCGTTCCAGCTCGACGAGGAGAACGTCGACGAGACGCTCCGGCTGCGTTACCGCTGGCTCGACCTGCGCCGCGAGAAGCTGCAGCGGAACATCGCGCTGCGCGCGCAGATGGTGGGGATCATCCGCCGGGAGATGGAGAACGCCGAGTTCCTCGACATCCAGACGCCGATCCTCTTCAAGCCGACACCGGAAGGCGCGCGCGACTTCGTCGTCCCGAGCCGGCTGCAGAAGGGCCGCTTCTACGCACTCCCGCAAAGCCCGCAGATCCTCAAGCAGCTCTCGATGGTCGCCGGCTTCGACCGCTACTACCAGATCGCGATCTGCTTCCGGGACGAGGATCTCCGCGCCGACCGCGTGCAGGAGATCACGCAGCTCGACGTCGAGATGTCCTTCCCCGACGAGGAGTTCCTCTTCGCCCGGATGGAGCAGATGTTCGCGCGCATCTGGCGCGAGGCGCTCGGCATCGAGATTCCGACGCCGTTCCCGCGGATGACCTACGCCGAGGCGATGGAGCGCTACGGGTCGGACAAGCCGGACACGCGCTTCGAGCTGGAGATCGAGGACGCGACCGAGGCGACGCGGGGGTCCGAGTTCGGCGTCTTCTCCGGCGCCGAGGCCGTGCGCTTCCTCCGTGTCCCGCGCGTCTACAGCCGCGGCGATCTGGCCAAGCTGGAAGAGCTCGCGAAGGAGTGGGGGGCGAAGGGGCTCGCCTACCTCGTCTTCGACGGCGGCGAGGTGCGGTCGCCGATCGCCAAGTTCCTGTCCGAGGACGAGCTGGCCGCGCTCGGCGGCAAGGACGACGAGACCCTGCTCTTCGCGGCCGCCGATCGCGAGCTGACCTCACGCGTGCTCGGAAACCTCCGCCTCCAGCTCGGACGCGAGCTGGGGCTGATCGACGACGACGCCTTCACCTTTCTCTGGGTGACCGACTTTCCGATGTTCGAGTGGGACGAGGACGAGCAGCGCTGGAACGCCGTCCATCACCCGTTCACCCGGCCGACCGACGAGTGGAAGGACCGCTTCCACGAGGACCCACAGCACGCGCTCGCCCACGCGTACGACCTGATCGTGAACGGCAACGAGCTCGGCGGCGGCAGCTTCAGGATCCACGAGCCGGAGATCCAGGCGAAGGTCTTCGAACTGCTGGGACTGTCCGAGGAGGACCAGCGCTCCAAGTTCGGTTTCCTGCTCGACGCGCTGGCGATGGGCGCGCCGCCGATGGGCGGGATCGCGCTTGGAATCGACCGCATGACGATGGTGCTCGCACGTGAGCCGAACCTCCGTGACGTGATCGCGTTCCCCAAGAACCAGGCGGGCGTCGACCCGATGAGCGGAGCTCCGTCGGAGGTCCCCGAGGAGCAGCTGAAGGAGCTAGGGATCCGGGTGGTCGCGCCGAACTCCTGAGCCGGGAGTAGGTGACCTCCGACGCCGGGGTCATACTCATCGGACCCGAGGAGGAGCACATGGCGCAGGAGAGTCAGGCCCAGCAGCAACAGGTCACGATGACCCCGCTTCCGCGGGCCGAGGACCTGCCCGTCGTCGAGAAAGGGTTCGACGAAGAGCGCGTGCGCGAAGCTTTCGAGGCTTTCCGGCGCCACGTCGTCCAGCTGCAGGCCCAGCTTCGGGTGCTCCAGGCGGCCGGCACGAGCGCCCAGCTCGAGCCGAGCGGTCATGCGGTGCGCATGGACGCGCTCCATCTGATCCGTGAGGCTGCCGAGTTCGCGGACGTGATCGAGGAGGACGCGCAGCGCGCGGCCGCCGTGCAGCTGGGCCGCACGGAGGAGGACATTCGCAAGCGCCAGCAGGAGCTCGCCCGCCGCGACGCCGAGGTCGAGCGCTATCGCGCCGACAGCGATCGGCAGCGTGCCGAGATCCTGAACGCGGCTCGCAACGAGGCCCGGCAGCTCCTTGCCGACGCGCAACGCCAGGCCAACCAGGAGCTGCGCGAGGCCGAGGCCCGCGGCGACCGGCTCGTCGAGCAGTCTCGCCACAACGCGACCGAGCTCACCAATGCCGCGCGCGCCGAGGTCGAGCAGACGCTCGAGTGGGCTCGCGGTCAGGCGTCCGCCGTCATCCTCAGGGCCCAGCAAGGCGCCGAGCGCCTGCTGTCGGCCGCCGGCCTGGGAGAGGAGGCGATGGCCGGCGTGGTCGACGAGCTGATGGCCGACGCCCACCACACGGCCGAGCCGAAGCGCCCGCCCGGGATGGCGCAGGCGCCCCCGCTGACGACGGCGCGCCGGCGCCGGAGTCCCAGGACGACTCGCCGCCGGAGGACGCTCCCACCGCGCACTAGCCACTAGCCTTCGGCGACATGGGAGGACCCGGCCTGAGGTTCGCGCTCGAGGCGGCGTTTCTGATCGTGCTCGCCGTCGCGGCAGGCTTGGCCGAGTTGAGCCCCACGACGATCGTGCTCGTGATGGGCGGCGCCTGGCTGCTCGTCGCAGCGATCGAGTGGCTGGCGTGGCGCGAGAGCCCGCGCTTGAGCGTCCGCGCCCGTGAGGAGCCGGCCCCGGTCGCTCCTCCCGCGGTCGAACCGGCCGCCAACAGGCCGCGGCGGGGCTGGCGCTTCTGGCGCCGCGCCGCCGACGCGCAAGCACCCGAGCCGGTGGCCGTGTCGCCCGCCTCGCCGGCAGCGCCGTCCTCTGAGGACACGCAGGATCTCGGCCCGCCGGCCGAGCAGTCGGCGCACGTGCCCGTCGAGAACCGCACCGGAACGTGAGCGCACGCGAGCACTCGCTGCTGACCTCCGGGCCTGCGCGGTTCGCGCTCGAGGCCGCCTTCATCACCCTCGTCGGCGCGATCGCTGCGGTCCTGAGCCTGAGCGTTCTCGCGATCGTGATCGTGATGGGCCTCGCCTGGGTGCTGGTCGCGGTGGTCGAGCGGGTCGCCCGGCCGGGGCGGCTGCAGCGCGCACCCAAGCGTGAGACGGCCCCACCGCCCGAGCGCGTCGAGACGCCTTTCGAGGAGGAGCCACCACCGGCCGCGCCTGCCCAGAATCCCGCGCCGCGCCGCCGGCTCTTCTCGGAACCCCGCGTCGCCGAGCAGACGGACTCGGGCACGTCACGCGAGTGGAACCTCTGGGAGCTCGAGCGCCGTGCGCGCGAGCACGCCGGCTCCGGCTCGGTCCCGCACGAATGGGCCGCCACGTTCATGTCCCTGCGCGAGTTCGCGAGGTCCGACGGCCGGCTCCCGTCGGAGTTCGACTCGCTCGTGCGGGAATCGTTCCCCGAGATCACCCGCGTCGCAACGTGAGGCTCGACGGGCGCCTGCTCCAGCGCGAGGTTGCCCTTGCCGCGGCTGCCCTGCTGGCTGCGGTGGTCGCGCTCGGCGTCGCCGCGTGGCACGAGACCGAACCGGCGGGCCGCGACCTGCCCGCCTCAGTGCCGGCCCCGGGCGGCGGGTGGTACGAGGCGATCGCGGCGTCGATCCGCACGCCCGCCGAACCGACGGAGTGCGGTTACACGGTCGACCGAAGGACGATCGGCGTCGCCCATCCGGTGCTCCCCTGCGGCGTGAAGCTCTTCGTCCGCTTCGGCGAGAACGAGGTGCTGACGCAGGTGATCGGCAAGCCGCCGCCGGGACCGGGACGGCAATTCGGCCTGACGCCGGCCCTCGCGCAGGCGCTCGGAGCGAACGGCACCGTCCGCATCCGCTGGCGCTACGCCGCAGCCCCCCGGTGACGCTATGGTGAGCTTGCTCGACCCTGTGCGTGTGCTGCGTCTCATTTGTAGAACCAACACCTACGGATAGGGAGCCTGCGTCCGGCCCGGGCCGGCAGGGCACCCACCTGGCTTGCCAGGTTCCACAGAGGCGTGGCCAACGGCAGAGTCCGTCGCCTCCCCGGCTCGCCGGGGAGGCGCGAGCGCCCTGCGGAAGCTACGGTGACCCGATGATCGAGGTCGTCGGAGACTCGTCGCGCGGCGCGGAGTGGGCATACGTCCGTCTCGGCGTGCAGGGCGACCGCATCGTCGAGGCCGAGGGCGCCGGGCTCGAGCGTCCGCTGGCCGGGCTGACCCTGCTCGAGGCGGCCGCCGTCAGCGGCGAGCCGCTGGCGGTCGACGCGCTCGCCGACGCGCTCGGGCGCGTCTTCCGGGCCTCTCGCGATCCCGACCGCGTCGCCGTGGCGATGAGCGGCGGCGTCGACAGCGCGGTCGCACTGTTGCGCGCCGGGCCGCGGGCGATCGGCGTCACGCTCCGCCTCTGGCTCGATCCCGCAGGCCCCGACTCGGAGCGTGCCTGCTGCTCGCCGGCGGCCGTCGTGGCGGCGCGTGAGACGTGTCACGCACTCGGTCTCCCGCACGTGACGCTCGACCTCCGTGAGGCGTTCAGGCGCTCGGTCGTGCAGTCGTTCGTCAACGGCTACGCGCGCGGTGAGACGCCCAATCCCTGCATCCAGTGCAACGGCGGCTTCCGCTTCGCCGAGCTGCTCGCGTTCGCGCGCAAGGCGGGTGCGGCGAAGCTCGCGACGGGCCACTATGCGCGCATCGTCGAGCGTCACGGGCGGCTGTTGCTCGCGCGGGCGGCCGATCCCGACAAGGATCAGTCGTACATGCTCGCGGCGCTCGACCCGCGCCACCTCGATCGGTTGTGGTTCCCGCTCGGTGACCAGGGCAAGGACGAGACACGCGCGGAGGCCGCCGACGCAGGGCTCGCCGTCGCGACGCGGGCGGAGAGCCAGGAGGCGTGCTTCCTCGCCGGCGACGACTACCGCGCCTTCCTCGAGCGCCACGGCCTCGAGTCGAGCGACGGTCCGGTCGTCGACGAGCAGGGCAGCGAGCTCGGCCGGCACGCGGGGTTCTGGCGCTTCACGCCCGGCCAGCGGAAGGGAATCGGCGTGGCGGCCGGGATTCCCGTCTACGCCTTGCGCACGGAGGCCCGCTCGAACACGGTCGTCGTCGGGCCGCGCGAGGCACTCGCGTGCCGTGAGGTTCGCGCGCGGGGCCGTCTGTACGCGCCCGTTGGCCGTGTGGAGGCGAAGCTGCGGTATCGCTCGCCGGCGATCCCCGCCGAGGTCGAGCCGAGCGCGCGCGGATTCGCCCTGCGCCTCGAGCGTCCGGCCTACGGCGTGGCGAAGGGTCAGGCGGCCGTGCTCTACGACGAGGACGCCGTCGTCGGCGTCGGTCGTGTCTCCGCTACCGTCTCGCGGCCGTGACGACCGAAGCGATCAGGCTCACGATTCCGGGGGAGCGCGACTACTTCGGGGTCGCACACCTGGTACTCGGCGGGCTCGCCAGCCGGCACGAGCTCACGATCGAGCACTTCGAGGATCTCCTGCTCGCCCTCGACGGCCTCCTCGACCGCACCGGCGCGGACGCGGTGACGCTCTCCGTCGGTGTCGCCGGCGACGAGATCCAGGCCGAGATCGGGCCGTTCGCGGCCGGCACGGTGCGCAGCGAGCTCGAGCAAACCGCGGGCGAGCATGCCCTCGGCCTGCGTCGGCTCCTGGACACGGTCGTGGACGGGTTCGCGGTCCGCGAAGAGAACGGTGGCGACTGGGTGCGGCTCACGAAGACGGCGCGCTCGGGAGCTTCCGGCTGATGGCCGGCGACGATCTCGTCCTCCTCAAGCGGTACCACGAGCAGGGCGACGTCTCGGCCCGCGAGAAGCTGATCGAGCACTACATGCCGCTCGTCCGCTCGCTCGCGCGGCGCTACTCCTATCGCGGCGAGCAGCTGGAAGACCTCGTCCAGATCGGCGCGATCGGCCTGATCAAGGCGATCGACCGCTTCGACGTCTCGCGCGGCGTCGAGCTGACGACGTACGCCACACCGAACATCATCGGCGAGATCAAGCGGCACTTCCGCGACAAGGGCTGGTCGGTGCGCGTGCCCCGCGGGCTCCAGGAGCTGAACGTGCAGCTGTCACGGCTGATCGAGCAGCTGACCGTGCAGGTGGGCCGCTCGCCGACGATCCCCGAGCTCGCCGAGGCAGCCGGAGTGGAGGAGGAAGAGGTGCTCGAGGCGCTCGAGAGCGGTCGCGCCTACAGCTCGGTCTCCCTGTCGACGGGCGGCGGCGGCGACGAGGACGACGAGCTCGACCCGCTCGAGTCGCTCGGCGAGGAGGAGCGCGAGTACCAGGTGTCCGAGGACCGGGTCGTGCTGGAGCCCGGCTTCAAGGTCCTCGACGACCGCGAGCGCTTGATCCTGCACCTGCGCTTCTTCAAGGGCCTGACGCAGTCGCAGATCGCGCAGCAGATCGGGATCTCGCAGATGCACGTCTCGCGCCTGATCCGGCGTTCGCTCGACAAGATCCGCGCCGAGATCGCCGCGGACGAGATCGAGCAGCCCGGTCGCGTCGCGCGCGGCTAGCCCGGGCCTAGACTCCGCAGCGTGGAGGAGCTGCGCCCGGGACTCTGGCACTGGACCGCCGTTCACCCGACCTGGTACCAGCACGTGGTCGGCTCGTACGCCTGGGATGCGGGCTCGACGCTCGTGCTCTTCGACCCGCTCTCGCCGCCGAGCCTCGTGGATGAGCTCGCGGCCGGCAAGGAGGTCGCGACCGTTCTGACGTGCGACTGGCACGACCGCAGCGCTGCCGAGCTGGTCGAGCGGGTCGGCGCCGCGATCCACGCGCCCGCGGGCGGCGACGGCGGCCTGCAGGCGCGGCTCTTCGGCGTCGACGACGACCTTCCGGGCGGGGTGGTCGCCTTCCCGGCGACCCATCCGGGCGAGGTCGTCCTCTGGATCGCCGACGCGGGCGCGCTCGTCGTCGGCGACGCGCTGATCGTCAAGGACGGCGAGCTGATCATCCCGGAAAAGTGGCTCCCGAAGGGCGACACCGTCGCCGCGGTGCAGCAGCGGCTGGCGCCGCTGCGCGAGCTTCCGGTCGAGCTCGTGCTGACGACGCACGGCGAGCCGGTGCGCGAGGACGGCGCCGAGGCAGTGCGAGGCGCGCTCCTACAATCGTCCGTGTGAGGACGACGCCCGAGATCCGCGAGGGATTTCTCCGCTTCTTCGAGTCGAAGGGCCATCTCAGGCTGCCGTCGGCGCCGCTGATCCCGCCGGCCGACGACCCCTCGACGCTCTTGATCAGCGCGGGCATGCAGCCGCTGAAGCCCTACTTCCTCGGCGTCAAGGACCCTCCGGCGACCCTGCTGACCACCTACCAGAAGTGCTTCCGCACGACCGACATCGAGGAGGTCGGCCTGGACGGCTACCACCTGTCCTTCTTCGAGATGATGGGCAACTTCTCGATCGGCGAGTACTTCAAGGAAGGCGCGGTCGAGCTCGCCTGGGAGCTCATGTTCGAGCACCTGAAGATCGACCTCGATCGCCTGTGGGTGAGCGTGTTCGCGGGCGACCCGGTGCTCCGCCTCGGCGAGGACGAGGTCGCGATCGCCGCCTGGGAGAAGATGGGCATGCCGAGGGAGCGCATCGTCGGGCTGCCGCGGTCGGAGAACTTCTGGCAGGCCGGCGAGACTGGGCCGTGCGGGCCCTGCTCGGAGATGTACTACGACCGCGGCGAGGAGCTCTCGTGCGGCCGTCCGGACTGCGGGCCCGGCTGCTCGTGCGAGCGCTACCTCGAGTTCTGGAACCTCGTGTTCATGGAGTTCGACCTGCACGAGGACGGCACGCTGACGCCGCTGCCGCGGCCGGTGATCGACACGGGCCTCGGGCTGGAGCGGACCGCGTCGATCCAGCAGGACGTCATCTCGGTCTACGAGACCGACGGCTACCAGGCGCTGATGGACTGGATCGAGACCGAGAGTGGCGTCGCCTGGCAGAGCTCGGAGCGGGCGACGAAGGCGCACCGCATCATCGCCGACCACGGCCGGGGGATGACCTTCCTCGTCGCCGACGGCGTCACGCCCTCGAACGAGGGCCGCGGCTACGTCCTGCGGCGGGTGATCCGGCGCGCGGTGCAGCAGGCGCGCGCGATCGGGCTCAACGACCTGTGGCGCATCAGCCGCGTCGTGACCGAGCAGATGTCCGAGTGGTACCCCGAGCTCGAGGAGCACCGAGAGCAGGTCGAGCAGATCCTCCGCGCGGAGGAGGAGCGCTTCACGCAGACGCTGGAGCGCGGCCTGCGGCTCTTCGAGGAGGTTGCGGCTCCCGGCGGTGACATCTCGGGTGAGGATGCGTTCCTGCTCCACGACACGTACGGCTTCCCGATCGAGCTCACGGTCGAGCTCGCGCACGAGCGGGGGCTGGGCGTGAACGATGAGGAGTTCACGGCGGCGATGGAGCAGCAGCGCGAGCGCTCGCGGGCGGGCGCCGGCCGCGCCGAGCTCGAGGCGGCCGAGTTCGCGCGCGCGGCCGGCTTCGAGACCGACTTCGTCGGCTACGAGAAGACCGATGTCCTCACGCAGCTCGGCGCCGTCGAGCTGCTCGACGACGGCCTCTTTCTCGCGAAGCTGCGCGAGTCGCCGTTCTACCCCGACGGCGGGGGCCAGGTCACCGACCAGGGCTACATCGAGAACGAGGAGACCGGCGCCCGGGCACGCCTGCACGAGGCACACCGGATCGGCGACGACCAGGTGCTCGTCTTCGAGGGAGGTGGCTTCTCGGCCGGAGACCGGGTTCGCGCCGTCGTGGTCTGGTCGGCCCGCTTCCCGACGATGGCGAACCACACGGCGACGCACCTCCTGCACTCGGCGCTGCGCGAGGTGCTCGGCGATCACGTGCGCCAGGCCGGCTCAGCGGTGCGGCCCGACAAGCTGCGCTTCGACTTCACGCACGACCGCGCGCTCACCGAGGAGGAGCGCGAGCGGGTGCAGGAGATCGTCAACGAGAGGGTGTTCCAAAACCTGCCGGTGCGCACGTTCGTCACGCCGATCGAGGAGGCGCGGAACCTCGGCGCGATGATGCTCTTCGGCGAGAAGTACGGGGACGAGGTGCGCGTCGTCGAGGTGCCCGGGTTCTCCCGGGAGTTGTGCGGCGGCACGCACGTGCGCTGGACGGCCGAAATCGGTCCGTTCGTGATCGTCTCCGAGAGCTCGGTCGGCAGCGGGACGCGGCGCATCGAGGCGCTGACGAGCGGGGAGGCGTTTGCCTGGCTGCGGGAGCGCGGCTACGAGCTGGACGAGCTGCGCGGCGAGGTCGAGCGCCTGCGCAGGGAGGCCAAGACGCCGAAGGCTGCGGCCGCGGGGCCGGAGGTGCTGGACGAGCGGCGCAACACGGCGGGCGACGTCGAGGTGATCGTGATCGAGGCGCGAGAAGCGACAGCGGACCAGCTGCTGGAGCTCTCGGACCGCTTAATGCAGCAGCACGCGCCCGCGGCGGTCGTGCTGGGAGCGTCCGAGAACGGCCGCGTGCATCTGATCGTCAACGTCGACCGCTCGCTCGAGGGCCGCGGGGTGGACGCGGTGAAGGTCATCCGGGAGGCGGCACCGTTGATCGGCGGCGGCGGCGGCGGTCGGCCGACGATGGCCCGGGCGGGCGGGAAGGACGCCGCTCGACTGGGTGAGGCGCTTGCCGTGGCAGAGCGCGAGCTGCTCGCACAGCTGGGGTAGGCCCGCAGCCGCTGTCAGTAGCATGCCTCGGTCTTGAAGGTCGTCGCCCTGGACTTCGGACGCGCGCGGACCGGCGTGGCCGTCTCGGACCCGACCGGCACGCTCGCCCGTCCGCTCGGCATCGTCGAGCAGGCCGCCAGCGAGGCCGGCCTGGCCCGCCTGGCCGCGCTCCTGCGTGAGCAAGGTGCCGAGCACATCGTGGTCGGGCTGCCGCTGACCCTGCGTGGCGAGCGCGGCGAGCAGGCGCGGGAGACCGAGGCCTTCGTGGAGGCGCTGCGCGGGGTGATCGACGTGCCCGTGGAGACCTTCGACGAGCGCTTCACGACGACCCTCGCCGAGCGCGGGGTCAACGGCTCCTCGACCTCCGAGCCCGACGCCCGGGCTGCCGCGCACCTCCTCTCCGGCTTTCTCGAGTGGCGCAGACGATGACCCGCCCTCCGGCCGCGCCGCCTCCGAGGCGGCGCGTGTCGCGCGAGCGTCTGCTCGTGCGGCGGCTGCTCGCACTCGTCCTGCTGCTCGGCTTCATCGGGCTCGCCGTCTGGCTCGCGATCGCAGCCCTCGGAAGCGTGCGGGACCGCGTCTCGTCGCCGCCTCCTCCGGTCGTCGCGCCGCCGCCGAAGCCACTGAAGATCATCTTCCCCGAGGGATTCACGCGGCGCGAGATGGGAAAACGCGTGTCCGCGGTGAAGAGCATCGCGGCCGCGAAGCGCAAGAAGGCGACCCGGATCTCGGGCTCCGAATACCTGAGGCTGACGGCGCGGTCGCCCTTGCCGGGGCAGTTCGCCCGGGACGGCAAGGCGCGGCACCTCGAGGGCTTCCTCTTCCCGGCGACCTACGAGTTCCTGCCCAAGACGACCACCAAGCAGCTGGTGAACAAGCAGCTGACGGCGTTCCGGCGCAACTGGGCCAAGGTGAGCCTCGGCTACGCGAAGAGCAAGAACCTCACCCCGTACGACGTGCTGATCATCGCGTCGATGGTGGAGAAGGAGACGCTCGCGCCGGAGGAGCGCCCGCTCGTGGCGGCCGTGATCTACAACCGCCTCAAGGCCGGGATGACGCTCGGGATCGACGCGACCATCCGCTACGGCCTGAACGTGCCGGGGACCGAGTCGCTGCGCCAGTCGCACCTCCACGACCCGACGCCGTACAACACGCGGCTCCACGCGGGCCTGCCGCCGACGCCGATCGCCAACCCCGGCCTGGCGTCGATGCAGGCGGCGGCCCATCCCCGCCGTGTCGACTTCCTCTTCTTCGCACGCAAGCCCGACAAGGTCCACCACTTCTTCACGGCCAGCGAGGACGAGTTCAACCAGTACCTGGCCGAACACGGCTACGGCGGCTAATCGGGACCTGACCCTTCGGCCCCCCACCCTGGGTGGGGTGCTTCCCGCCTCCCTCGCGGTCGACGGTACACCTGCAATCGTCGCGGGTGTGTGCCTGCTTCGTGCCGTTCGTGGGCCGATTCGTCCACAGTGGGGTGGCGTCGCGTCGTGATCGGCGCCGGGACCCGGCTCGTGGCGCTGCTCGGGCAGCCGGTGGCCGCGTCGCTGTCGCCGCGGATGCAGAACGCCGCCTTCGCGGCACGGAGTCTGGACTGGGCGTATGTGGCGCTCGACGTCGCGCCCGCCGACTTCGAGACGGCGGTGCGGGGCCTCGCGGCAGCGGGTTTTGCGGGGGCGAACGTCACCGCGCCGCACAAGCTGGCCGCTGCAGCCCTGGCCGAAACCGACGAGCCTTCGGTGAACACGCTGCTGTTCGATGACGGTGTCGTGCGCGGCTTCTCGACGGACGTCGCAATCCTTGGCGGCCTGCCGCGGGAGCGGCCGGTCGTGATCGGCGCCGGCGGGGCGGCAGGGGCGTTCCGAGCGGCGCTGCCGCACGCGCGCGCGTACTCGCGACGCGGCGATTGGCCACCCGACGCCGGCAACGCCGATCTGGTCGTGAACGCGACGCCGGTCCGCGACGAGGTGCTCGTCCGTCTCTCCCCAGGACAGACCCTGGTCGACCTGCCGTACCCCGACACGGCGACCGCCGTAGCGGCGCGCGACGCCGGCGCGAACGTCGTCGGCGGCCTCGAGGTGCTCGTGGCGCAGGGGGCGGCGTCGTTCGAGCGCTGGACCGGCGTGCCGGCCCCGGTCGACGTGATGCGCCGCGCCGTAGGCTTGCAGGCGTGACCCTCGAGCTCACGACGGCCGGCGAGTCGCATGGGCCCGCGCTCGTCGCGATCGTGAGCGGGCTCCCCGCCGGTCTCGTCCTCGACCGCGAAACGATCGACGCCGACCTTGCCCGCCGGCAGGAGGGCTACGGCCGCAGCCCTCGGCAGCGCATCGAACGCGACCAGGTCGAGGTGCTGGCGGGCCTCCGCCACGGCCGTACGCTCGGCACGCCGCTCGCCCTCGTCGTCCGCAACCGCGATCACGAGAACTGGGCCTGGGGCATGAGCCCCTGGCCGCCCGAGGGCGAGCCGCACGGGAAGGGCACGAAGCCCGTCACCCTGCCTCGCCCCGGCCACGCCGACCTTGCCGGAGCCCAGAAGTACGGCCACGACGACGTCCGCGACACGCTCGAGCGCGCGAGCGCCCGGCAGACTGCGTCGCTCGTAGCCGCGGGAGCCGTTGCAAAGGCGTTCCTGGCTGCACTCGACGTCGTCGTCGAAAGCGCCGTGGTGGAGATGGGGGACGTCGACGGCGCGCGGGCCGACCGCGACACCGTTGGCGGGGTCGTCGAGGCTCGCGCCGAAGGCGTGCCGCCGGGACTCGGCTCGTACGCGAGCCGCGAGACACGGCTGGACGGCCGTCTGGCCGCCGCGGTGATGGGCATCCAGGCGGTCAAGGGGGTGGAGATCGGGGACGGCTTCGCCGTCGCGCGGCTGCGCGGCTCCGACGTGCATGACGAGATCGGGCCGGGCCGCCGTCGCACGACCAACCGCGCCGGGGGGATCGAGGGCGGCGTGTCGAACGGCGAGGAGATCGTCGTCCGCGCGGCGATGAAGCCGCTGCCGACCCTGATGCGCCCGCTCCGCTCGGTGGATCTGGCGACCGGCGAGCCGGCTGAGGCGCTCGTCGAGCGCAGCGACGTCGCCGCAGTCGAGGCGCTCGCGGTCGTGGCCGAGGCGGCCGTCGCCTTCGAGCTCGCGCGAGCGGCCCGCGAGAAGTTCGGCGGCGACGCGTTGCAGGACGTCCTCGCCGCGTACCACGCGTATCTCGAGCGGATCGAGTGGACGGCCCGCTAGAGCGCTCGGTCGCCCTCGTCGGGTTCATGGGCGCGGGCAAGTCGACGCTCGGCCGGGACGCGGCCGCACGGGTCGGCAGGCCCTTCGTCGACGTCGACGAGCTGATCGCCGCAGAGCACGGCGGCACGGTGGCCGAGCTGTTCGAGCAGGAGGGTGAGCAGCGCTTCCGCCGGCTAGAAGAGGAGCGCACGATCTCGTTGCTCGAGTCGCACGAGCCCGCGGTGGTCGCGCTCGGCGGGGGCGCGGTCGAATCGGAGCGCACACGCGAGGCGCTGCGGGCCCGCGCGCTCACCGTCTGGCTAGACGTCTCCGTCGGCGACGCCTGGGAGCGGGCGAGCGGGACGGGTCGGCCGCTCGCTCGTGACGAGCAGCGGTTCCACGAGCTGTACGAGCGCCGCCGGCCGCTCTACGAGGCCGCTGCCGACTTCGTCGCGCGAGACGTACACGACGTGGTGCTCGCCACCGCCGGTGTGCACGTCCAGATCGGGGCGCTCGAGCTCCTCGGCTCGATCGTGCCCGGTGACGGGCCGGCCGCCCTGATCGCCGACGCGATCGTCTCCGGCATCCACGGGGCCACGGCGCAGCTCGCGCTCGGCGCTCGCCTGGCCGCCGTGCACGAGCTTCCGAGCGGGGAGGAGGCGAAGACGCTGTCCGTCTGCGAGCGGCTCTGGCGTGAGCTGTCGCTCGGCAGAGACGGGACGCTCGTGGCCCTCGGCGGCGGCGCGACGACCGACGCCGCCGGCTTCGTGGCCGCGGCCCACCTGCGCGGCATCGACTGGGTCTCGGTGCCGACCACGCTGGTCGGGCAGGTCGACGCGGGAATCGGCGGCAAGACGGGCGTCAACCTGGCCGCCGCCAAGAACCAGGTGGGCGCATTCCACTGGCCGCTCAGGACCGTGGTCGACCCGGCCCTGCTGGCCAGCCTCCCGGCATCCGAGCGTGACAACGGCGCCGCAGAGGTCGTGAAGACGGGGCTCCTGGCCGGCGAGCCGCTGTGGGAGCTCCCGGAGCCCGAGCAGGTGCGCCGCAGCGCGGCGTACAAGGCGGCCGTGTGCCTGCGCGACCCCTTCGAGCTCGGCCCGCGCGCAGAGCTGAACCTCGGGCACACGTTCGCGCATGCCCTCGAGGCCGCGTCCGACTACGAGCTGCCGCACGGCAAGGCGGTCGCGCTGGGGCTGTTAGCCGCGCTGCGGCTGTCGGGGCTGCCGACGGACATCGTCGAGCACGAGCTGCGACCGAGGCCCGTCCGGGTCGACCGCGAGCGAGCCTGGGCCGCCTTGCAGCGCGACAAGAAGGCAGTCGGGGGGGCCCCGCGGCTCGTCCTGCTCGACCGACCGGGCGCGCCGAGGACCGGGGTGGAGCTGCCCGCGGCGGACGTCCGCGCCGCGCTCGACGCGCTGATCGCCGCGTAGAGTCCCGCCGTGCGGGTGATCGTCCTGAACGGCGTCAACCTCGACGTGGTGGGCCGTCGCCATCCCGAGTTGTACGGTGGCCTGAGCTTGTCCGAGCTCGAGGGTCGGATCTACACCTGGGCGTCGGAGCTGGGCATGACGGTGGTCTGCCGGCAGACGAACGACGAAGGGGAGTACGTGAACTGGTGCCACGAAGCGCTGGACTGGGCCGAGGGCGTCGTCGTCAACCCCGGCGCCTGGTCGCACTACAGCTACGCGATCCACGACGCGTTGGAGCTGTTCGACGCGCCGATCGTGGAGGTGCACCTGTCCAACGTGAACGAGCGCGAGGAATGGCGACGGCACTCCGTGATCTCCGACCTCGCCGCGCACCGCGTGATCGGAAAAGGCCCGGACGGGTACCGCGAGGCGCTGTCCCTGCTGGCGGAGACGGCGTGAACGACCGGGTCGAGCGCTTGCGCGACCGCCTCGAGGAGCCGCTCCTGGTGTCGGCTCCCGCCAACGTCCGCTACCTCAGCGGCTTCGTGAGCTCGAACGCGGCTTTGCTCGTCGAGCCGAAGCGCGTCCGCCTGTTCACCGACTTCCGCTACGCCGAGGCCGCTCAGGCCGTCGACGGCGTCGAGGTCGAGCTGATGAAGCGGAATCTCTATGCGAACCTCGCCGGGGTGCTCACCGGCACGATCGGCTTCGAGGCGAGCGCCGTCACCTACGCATCGTGGGAGACGCTGGCGGCCGGATCGGCCGAGCTCGTGCCCAGGCACGGTCTCGTCGAGGCGCTGCGGGCCGTGAAGGACGAGCGCGAGCTGCGGGCCATCCGCGCGGCTGCTGGGATCACGAACCGGATGTACGAGCAGCTCGCCGAGGAGCCGTTCGTCGGCCGAAGCGAGCGCGAGCTGGCCTGGCGCATCGACGTGCTGTTCCACGAGCTCGGCGCCGAAGGCTCCGCGTTCCCGCCGGTCGTCGCCGCCGGCCCGAACGGGGCGAAGCCGCACGCCGACCCCGGCGACGCGCAGATCGCCCCGGGGCAGACCGTGGTCGTCGATGCCGGCTGCATGGTCGACGGCTACTGCTCCGACTGCACCCGCACGTTCGCAACGGGCCCGCTGCCCGATCGCCTCGCTCGCGCCTATGACGTTTGCCTGGCGGCGCAGCTGGAGGCGCTGGCAGCGGTGCGGGCGGCCGAGCGCGGTGAGGACGTCGACGCTGTCGCGCGCCGCCGGATCGAGGCCGAGGGCTTCGGCGAGGCGTTCGGCCACGGCCTCGGGCACGGCGTTGGCCTGCTCGTCCACGAGGACCCGCGGCTGGCACCGGAGTCGCAGAGCGTGCTCGAGGCGGGCAACGTGGTCACGGTCGAGCCGGGCATCTACCTCAGCGGGCTCGGCGGCATCCGCATCGAGGACCTCGTCGTGGTGACCGACGGCGACCCGGAGGTAGTGACGACGTTCCCCAAGGAGCTGCTGACCGTTCACTAGACTGGCCCGCCGATGGCCGAGGTCGTCAACACCAACCAGTTCAAGAACGGAATGCACATCCAGCTCGACGGGAACGTCTGGCGCATCGTCGAGTTCCAGCACGTGAAGCCGGGCAAGGGCGGCGCGTTCGTCCGGACGAAGGTGAAGAACATCGACACCGGCGCCGTCGTCGACCGCACCTTCAGGGCCGGCGAGAAGTTCCCGCGCGTGCACACCGAGGTCAAGAATGCGCAGTACCTCTACGACGCGGGCGACGAGGTCGTCTTCATGGACGAGGAGACGTACGAGCAGTTCTCGCTCGCGCGCGACTCCGTGTCCGACGCACTCGACTTTCTCGAGCCATCGTCGACGGTGCAGATGCTGACGATCGACGGCAAGCCGTCCGGGGTGCAGCTGCCCTCGTCAGTGGAGCTCGGCGTGAAGGAGACGGAACCCGGCGTGCGCGGCGACACGGTCTCGAACGTGACGAAGCCGGCGACCCTCGAGACGGGGGCGATCGTCCAGGTGCCGCTGTTCGTGAACACGGGCGACCGCATCAAGGTCGATCCCCGCGAGCGGCGCTACATCAGCCGCGCCTAGCTCCCTGCTTTTTCACGAAATCGGCACGAAGGCGTGCGTGTTTCGTGCGTCGCCGCGGCGTACGCTCGAGGTGAATCCCCGGGTGGGTGGGGGCTAGGGATGGGACCCGGCCTCGGCTGCAGCCGCGGTTAACCTCTGCCACGCAGATGCCCGCCCTCGTCGACACCACGATTCGGCTGCTGTCCCAGGAACCGCTGGCGGGCCGATTGCCCACCGCGGCGATCCTCGACCTCGCCGAGATCCTCGACGGAGCGGGCTTCGCCTACCTCGAGGTGTCGGGCGGCGGTGTCTTCCACAGCGCCGTCCGTGTCGGCGTCGAAAGCCCCTGGGAGCGGATCCGCGCACTGAAGGCGCGGACGAAGACGCCGCTCGGGCTCGCGCTCCGCGGGCGCTTTCTGGTCGGGTCGCGGCCGGTCGGCGGCGATTTCGCGCGCCGCTTCGTCGCGAGTGCAGCCGAGAGCGGGATCGACGTGTTCCGCCTGCACGACCCGCTGAACGACGTCGAGAACCTGCGCGAGGCGGGCGAGGCGATCACCGGCGCCGACAAGGAGTTCGACGCCGGCCTGATCTACAGCCCCGGCCGCACGGGCGACACGGAGACGCTCGTCGAGCAGGCGCGCAAGCTGCGCGAGCTCGGCGCCGTTCGCGTGCTGCTGCACGATCCGTCGGGCTCGCTGGCTCCGCATCGGGCGAACGAGCTCGTCACGGCGATCGGCGAGGCGTCAGGGCTACCCGTGGGCTTGTACTGCCAGGGCGCGGCCGGAAACGCGCTCGCCGCGGCGCTCGAGGCGGCGCGTGCCGGCGCCGACCGCATCGCCTGCGCCGTGTATCCGGTCGCGCTGACGCTCCACCGCGTCTCGGGCGAGGCGCTCGCACAGGCGTTGAAGGGGCTCGGCTACGACACCGAGGTCGACGTCGACGCCCTGTGGCGTGCCGCCGACGTCGTCGACGAGCACATCGGGGACGAGCCAGTGACGCCGCTCGCGCCGCGGATCGCCGTGCGCGCCGCCCAGCACAACCTGCCGGCCGGCCTCGTCGCGGCGCTGGACTCGCAGCTGCGCACGCACCTCGCCGGCGACCGCATCGACGAGGTGCTCGACGAGCTCGCGCGCATCCGGGGCGAGGTCGGCTGGCCGCCGCTGGCGGCGCCGATCGGGCAGATCCTCGGGTCGCAGGCGCTGCTCCACGTGCTCTCGTCGACGCGCTACACCCTCCTCGTCGACGAGCTGCGCGCGCTGATCGACGGCGCCTTCGGGACGCCGCCGGCACCGGTCGACGCGTCGGTGCAGCGGGCGGCGAAGCTGCTCGGCGGC
This sequence comes from uncultured Actinomycetes bacterium, assembly GCA_963738205.1. Taxonomy (GTDB): domain Bacteria; phylum Actinomycetota; class Thermoleophilia; order Gaiellales; family Gaiellaceae; genus DATFQE01. The sequence continues at coordinate 500,645 of CAVTVQ010000006.1, read as the reverse complement.
GCCGCGGTCGAAGAGGCCGGCCCGAATCTCGAGCAGCTGCGCGACGAGGCGGAGGGCCTCGCCGCGAGCGAGGAGGAGCTCCTGCTGCTGGCCCTGTTCGGCGAGGAGTCCGAGCCGCTGTTGCGGACGATCCGCACCCGCGGCCGTCGCGACGAGAACCTCGTGGGCGGCGGGGTCGACCAGACCCGCGCCGAGCGCATCCGCGAGCTCGTGCGGATCGTGCAGGAATCCGGCGTGGGGGAGCTCTCGATCGAAGAGGCCGGAATGCGCGTGTCGGTGCGCCGCACCGAGGACAGCGCGCCCGAGGCCGTGACCGAAGCGCCGTCCCTGGCGGCGCCGGCCGAGGCCGAGCCGGCACCCGTCTCGCCTCTGTCCGACGGCGTCGTCCGCATCGAGGCGCCGATGGTGGGGACGTTCTACCGGGCCCCGCAGCCGGGCGCGCCGCCCTTCGTCTCGGAGGGAGACCTCGTGGCGAAGGGTCAGACCCTCTGCATCCTCGAGGCGATGAAGCTGATGAACGAGGTCAAGGCCGACATGGAGGCCACGGTGCGCTCGATCAACGTCGAGAACGGCGATCCGGTCGAGTACGGCCAGTTGCTGTTCGAGCTGGAGCCGCTGCTCGGCCGACCGCCCGACGCGGTCTGATGTTCAACCGTGTGCTCGTCGGCAACCGGGGGGAAGTGGCGGTTCGCGTCATCCGCTCGCTGCACGAGCTCGGCATCGAAGCGGTCGCCGTCTACTCGACGGCCGACCGCGACTCGCTGCACGTGGCGCTCGCCGACCGCGCCGTCTGCATCGGTCCGCACGCCGCCACCGACAGCTATCTGAAGATCCCGGCGCTGATCGGCGCCGCCGAGACGACGCGCTGCGAGGCCGTCCATCCGGGCTGGGGCTTCCTCGCCGAAAACGCAGCCTTCGCGGAGGCGTGCGCGGAGAACGACCTCGTGTTCATCGGCCCGACGTCCGAGACGCTGGTCCGCATGGGCGACAAGAGCGCGGCCAAACAGGAGATGGCCGCGGCGGGCCTCCCGCTCGTCCCCGGCACGGCGGGGCCGGCGAGCCTCGAAGAGGCGCGCATTGCCGCTTCCGAAGCCGGGTACCCCGTCCTGCTGAAGGCGGCCGCGGGCGGCGGTGGGAAGGGCATGCGCCTTGTCAGCACGCCCGAGGAGATCGACGGTGCGTACGCGGCCGCCGCGGGCGAGGCGGAGGCAGCGTTCGGCGACGGCACCCTCTACGTGGAGAAGGCCGTCTCCCCGGCACGCCACGTGGAGATTCAGGTGCTGGGCGACGCGCATGGCAACGTGCTCACGCTCGGGGAGCGGGAGTGCTCGATCCAGCGCCGCCACCAGAAGCTGATCGAAGAGTCGCCGTCGCCGGCCCTCGATCCGGACCTCCGGGAGCGGATGGAAGCGGCCGCCGAGGCAGCCTGTCACCACCTCGGCTACCGGAACGCGGGCACGTTCGAGTTCCTGCTCGGGCCCGAGGGCAGCTTCTACTTCCTCGAGCTGAACGCCCGCCTGCAGGTGGAGCATCCGGTGACGGAGCTCGTCACCGGAATCGACCTCGTCCGCGAGCAGCTCCGAGTGGCGGCCGGGCAGCCGCTCACGCTCACCGGTCGTGCGCCCAGGCGCGGCCACGCGATCGAGATCCGCGTCAACGCCGAGGATCCCGCGCGCGACTTCCTGCCGATGCCCGGAACGCTCGAGCGCTTCCGCCCGCCGCTCGGGCCCGGCGTGCGCGTCGACTCAGCGGTGACCGAGGGGGCGACGATTCCGCCGTACTACGACTCCCTGCTCGCCAAGCTGATCGTCTGGGATGTCGACCGCCCGGCCGCCATCGCCCGGGCGCTGCGAGCGCTCGCCGAGTTCGAGGTCGCCGGGGTGCCCACGACGATCGCGGCCGCGCGCGACATCCTGCGCAGCGAGGAATTCCAGTCGGGCCGCTACTCGACGAGCTTCCTCGCGGAGGCGGGCGCCCGGCTGCCCGCGCTCGCGGGGGCGCGCTGATGGCCGGCCGTCGCGGCGCCCGACGTGCCGCGCTCTTCATGCTCTACCGCTGGGACGTCACCGGCGAGCCCCTGGAGCCGCCGCATGAAGGGGAGGTCGACCCGTTTGCGCTGGAGCTGGCCGAACAGGTCGCCGCGCACGCTCCAGAGCTCGACGAGCGCATCACCGCGGCGGCCGAAGGCTGGACGGCGGACCGCCTCGGCGCGGTCGAGCGGAACGTGCTGCGCATGGGCGTCCACGAGCTCGAGGCCGGCTCGGTGCCGCCCGAGGTCGCGATCGCCGAGGCCGTTGGACTCGCGAAGCGCTACGCGTCGGACGAGGCGGGCAAGCTGGTGAACGGGATTCTGGGGACAATCGCGAGGGAGGTACGGCGTTGAGCGCGGAGGACTCGTTGAAGCGTGCGGAAGAGCTGCTCGACCGGCTCGAGGAGGCTCGTGCGAAGCTGGAGAACACGACCGATCCCGAGGCCGCGATCGAGGTGCTGGCCCAGCTGTCCGAGCTCGCGCGCGAGGTGGAGACCGAGTTGACCCGCGCCAAGCGGGAGGCGGATGCACCGGGTTGAGGAGCTTCTGACGCTGGTCGAGGCGTACCTCGACGAGCTCGACCTGTCCGAGGACCTGGGGGCCCTCAGGCAGCCGATGCGCTACGCACTGGACGGCGGCGGCAAGCGGCTTCGTCCGGTCCTCTGCCTGGCGGTGGCGGAGGCGGCTGGCGCCGATCCGGAGGATGCGCTGCCCGCGGCCGCGGCGATCGAGCTGGTGCACTCGTTCTCGCTCGTGCACGACGACTTGCCCGCCCTCGACGACGACGACGAGCGTCGGGGGCGGCCGACCGTGCACGTCACCTTCGGCGAGGCCGCGGCGATCCTGGCGGGCGACGCGCTGCTCGCCGAGGCGTTCAGGCACGCACTCGCGCGGCACGATCCGACCGTCGCCCGCGAGCTGGTCGACGCCGTGCTCGGCATGATCGGCGGCCAGGCTCGCGACGTCGCCGGGGACGACGGCGACCTGCCGGCCTTGCAGCGGCTCAAGACCGGTCGACTCTTCGCCGCGAGCGTGGGGTGCGCCCTGTGGGTCGCGGGCGTGCCGGAGCCGGAGCAGGGCCTGTGGCGGGCGTTCGGCGAGGAGCTGGGGCCCCTGTTCCAGATCGTGGACGACCTCCTCGATGGAGATGGAGCGGTGCTCGTCCACGGTCCAGAGCAGGCGCGCCGGCTTGCAGACGAGGCGGCGGTGCGCGCACTGGCGAGACTGCGCGAGATCCCGGGCGACACCTTGGTGTTGGTGGAAATCGTCGCTGGGCTGGCCGCTCGGACCGCCTAGTCCTCGAGCTCCCCCGCGAGCAGGTCGAGCAGCACGCCGTCGTGCCAGGTGCCGTCCGCACCGCGCTCGTATTCGCGCATGACGCCCACCTGCCGGAAGCCGACCTTCTCGTAGCAGCGGATCGCGCGCGCGTTGTGCGCGGCGGGGTCGATCGTGAGCCGGTGGTGGCCCCGGTCGCGCACCAGGTGGCGCGCGAGCGTGCGAACGGTGTCGGTGCCGAGCCCGCGGCCCTGGTATGGCGCCGCGAGGAAGACGTCGATCGAGGCGTGACGGTAGTCCGGATCGAGCTCCTCGGAGTACTGCGCGAGGCCCACGAGCTCGCCGGCGTGGAGGACGGCGAGACCGGTCGAGTCGTCGCGTCCCTCCGCCTGCTGGACGAGGTCGGCCTCGGTCACGTTCGGCCACCAGCGGGTGACATCCGGGTCGGCTGCGAGCTCCGCGAGCCGCGGCGCGTCGCCGGCCTTGAGCGGCCGCAGCACGACCTGCTCGCCGTGCAGCTCCATGCCGCGAATCTAAGCCAACGCGCCCCCAGGGGCACCCCGGGTGCCCCTACGAGCACGCTAACCGCAAAGCGGTGACGTGTCCGTGCCGTCTTCGTGCCGAATGTGTGCCGGATGCCGACCGCTAGCCTCCGGCGCGTGAAGAAGCGGCTCGACGTCCTCCTCGTCGAGCGCGGGCTCGCGGAGAGCCGCGCGCAGGCGCAGGCGCTCGTGCTGGCGGGGCTCGTCCCTGGGCACAGCAAGGCCGGTGAGCAGGTCCCGGACGACGCGCCGCTCGAGGTCGAGCGGCCGCCGCCGTACGTCTCGCGCGGCGGCGAGAAGCTCGCGCACGCCCTCGACGCGCTCGAGGTCGACCCGGCAGGGCGCGACGCGCTCGACGTCGGCGCCTCCACCGGCGGCTTCACCGACGTCCTCCTGCAGCGGGGCGCGGCCCGTGTGATCGCACTCGACGTCGGCTACGGGCAGCTCCATCCGCGGATCCGCGACGACCCGCGCGTCACCGTGCTCGAGCGGACGAACGCCCGTGAGCTCGCGAGCTTGCCGTACGCGCCCGACCTCGTCGTGGCCGACGTCTCGTTCATCAGTATCCGCAAGGCGCTCCCGCCGGTGCTTGCGCTCGCGCGGCCCGGCTGGGAGGCGGTCGTCCTCGTCAAGCCGCAGTTCGAGGCCGGCCGCGCCGATGCGCCGAAGGGCGTCGTCCGCGACCCCGCAGTGCACGCCAGGGTTCTCCGCGCCACGGCCGAGGCGGCGCTCGAGTGGCGGGCGGAGACGATCGGGGTCGTAGACTCGGGCCTGCCCGGGCCCAAGGGAAACCGGGAGTTCTTCCTCCACCTCGCAAACCGGGACGAGCCGACGCTTGCAGACGACATCGACAGCTGGATCGAGCGTGCCGTCGGCTAAGCCGGTGCGGCGGGCCGCGCTCGTCCTGCACGGCCGCCGCGACACGGTCGCCGACGCCGTCCCGCGCGTCCGCGAGATCGCCCAGCTGGAGGGGGTCGAGCTCGTCGAGACCGCCGACGGCGAGCCCCTCCTCGACACCGACCTCGCGCTCGTCCTCGGCGGCGACGGCACGATGCTCCGGACACTCCGCCGCTACCTCGGCACCGGCATCCCCGTCGCCGGGGTCAACTTCGGCACCGTCGGCTTCCTCACGTCCATCCCACGCGACCACATCGGAGACGGCATGCGGCGCCTCTTCCGCGGCGAGTACGGGGTTCTCGACCTGCCGACGCTGGAAGCCGCCGCGGGCGCAACCCGCGCCCGGGCCGTCAACGACGTCGTCGCCGCGAGCTCCACCCTCGGCCGCATGGTGCACCTGGCGTGGTCCGTCGGCGGCGAGGACCTCGGCGAGCAGCCCTGCGACGGCGTCATCTGCGCCACGCCGTCGGGATCCACCGCCTACAACCTCTCGAACGGCGGCCCCGTGCTCGTCTGGGGGCTCGAGGCGCTGGCGATCACGTTCATCGCGCCGCACTCGCTGCACGCCCGCCCGCTCGTGGTTCCCCGAGGCAAGGACGTCGTCGTCGAGAACCGCACCCCGAACGTCGTCGTGACGACGCTCGCCGACGGGCTGCCGTTCGCCGAGCTCCACCAGGGCGACGCGGTGACGATCCGCATCGCCGAGGAGCGGAGCCTGCTCGCGTCGCTGCCCGAGCGCACGTTCTTCCGCCGCTACCGCGAGACCTTCACCACATAGGAGGGCTTGGCGAAACGGCGCTGTGCCGCCGGGCCGCGCCGCTCGCCCCGAGGCCGCGTCCTCAGTCGCACGCTACGCGTCCTAGCTTCGCGCACGAACACTCCCTGCGTCCTTGCCTCGAAACGAGCATCGCACCCCGGCGACGAGCGACGTTCCACCAAACCCTCCTGCCCGCTCCGGCCGTGGTGAACGGCGCACCACGGCACTAGCATCTCCCGGGTGCTGCGCAGACTCCGCATCGAGAACCTCGTCCTGATCCGCGACGCCGAGCTCGAGCTCTCGCCCGGCCTGAACGCGATCACCGGCGAGACCGGCGCCGGCAAGACGATCCTCGCGCAGGCAGTCGGCCTCCTGCTCGGCGCCAAGGGCGACGCGGCGGCGATCGGCGCCGCCGGTCAGGAGGCCTACGTCGAGGCCGAGCTCGATCTCCCCGACGGCTTCCTCGAGGACGAGGCGCTGGAGGCGCTGTCGGAGCTGCGCCCAGAAGACGAGGACGGCCTGGTGCTCGCCCGCCGGATCTTCGCCGACGGGCGCACACGCGCCTATGCGTGGGGCCGCAGCGCCGCCCGCGAAGACCTGGCCGCGGCAGGTGAGCTGCTGGTCGCGATGTCGGGCCAGTTCGAGCAGCGCCGACTGGCGCGCGCCTCGTACCGCCTCGACGTGATCGACGGCTTCCTCGGCGACGACCAACGCGGGCGCCGCCGGGACGCGCGTCGTGCGTGGCGCGAGCTCGGCGCTGCCCGGCGCGCCCACGCCGACGCGGCGGCCGGCGCGGCCGACACCGCCGCACGGGTCGAAGAGCTGCGGGCGCTCGCCGCCGACACCGAGGGCCTCGAGCCGGGCCTGGAGGACGAACGGCGCGCGGAACGCGAGCGCCTTCGCCACGTCACCGAGCTCGCCGAGGGGGCGTCCGCAGCCGCCGAGGCGCTCGCCCCGGACGAGGGGGAAGGAGCCGCCGGCCTCGTCGCCCGCGCGGAGCACGCGGTCGGACCGCTCGAGGGCCTCGCACCCGAGCTCGCCCGTGCCGGCGAGGAGCTCCGCGACGCAGGGCTGCGCCTCCGCGAGACGGCACTCGAGCTGCGCGGGTTCCTGACGACGCTGGAGGCGGAGCCCGGCCGGCTCGAGCACGTCGAGGCCGACCTCGACCGGATCGCCGAGGCGAAGCGGCGATTCGGTTGCGCGACCTACGAGGAGTTGCTGGCGCGCGCGGCCGAGGCACGCGAGGAGCTGTTACGGCTCGACGCCGGCGAGGATCCGGCGTCTGCAGCGACGGCCGTGCTGAAGCGCGCCGAGGACGAGGTCGCGGGTCTCCACGACGCCCTCCACGAGGCGAGGCGCCTGGCCGTCGACCGCTTCGCCGAGGCGGTCTCGGAAGAGCTCCGCGGCATGGGCGTCGGCGAGGAGTTCGCCGTCGACCTCGGCCGGCGCGAGCCCGGCCCCACCGGCGCCGACGAGGTCGCGTTCCTGATCCGGCCCAATCCGGGCCTGCCACCCGCGGCGCTGCACGAGACCGCCTCGGGCGGCGAACTGTCGCGGATCGCGCTGGCGATCGCAGCCGTCGCGGGCGGGCCGACGATGGTCTTCGACGAGATCGACGCCGGCATCGGCGGCCAGACCGCGCACGCCGTCGGCGAGACGCTGCGCCGCCTCGCGGAGCGCGCCCAGGTGGTCACGATCACGCACCTGCCGCAGATCGCCAGCCTCGCTGACCGGCACTTCCGCGTCGAGAAGGTGCCCGGAGACCCGACCGTCACCCGCATCCAGGAGCTCTCCAGCGACGAGCGCCGCGAGGAGCTCGAACGCATGCTCGGCGGCAAGGAGTTCCTCTCCACCGTGCGATGAGGTTCGTGGAGTACACGGGGCCGGCTCGCCTCGACCGGCGCACGAAGCGCCTGACGCAGCGCCTCGCATCGGGCGACATCGCGATCATCGACCACACCGACCTCGACCGCGTGTCGGCCGAGGAGCTGCTCGAGTCCGGCGTGCGCGTGGTGGTGAACGTCGCCGCCTCGCAGACGGGCCGCTTCCCCAACCCGGGCCCGCTGCTGCTCGTGCGCGGCGGCGTGTGCCTGATCGACGCGCCGGGCGCCGAGCTGTTCGACAGCGTCGACGACGGGGAGCTCCTGACCGTTCGCGGCTCGAACCTCTACCGCAACGGCACGCGCGTCGCCGCCGGCCGGATCCTCGACGCGGACGAGCTCGCCGAGACACTCTCGGAGCAGCGCGGGCGTGTGACGGAGGCGCTGGAGGCGTTCGCGGACAACACCATGCGCTACTTGCGCGAGGAAGGCCGTCTCCTCTCGGAGGGAATCGACTTCCCGGCGCTCAAGACGCGCTTCCGCGACCGGCACGCCCTTGTCGTCGTCCGGGGCCCCGGCCACAAGCGCGACCTGCGGATCGTGCGTCCGTACGTCCGTGACTTCCGCCCGGTGCTGATCGGCGTCGACGGCGGCGCCGACGCGCTGATCGAGGCCGGCTACAAGCCGGACGTGATCGTCGGGGACATGGATTCGGTGGGCGAGAAGGCGCTGAAGAGCGGCGCCGAGCTGCTCGTGCACGCCTACCCGACCGGCCCCGCGCCCGGTGCGGCTCGGCTCGACGAGCTCGGCCTCGCCTACGGGGTCGTGCCCGCGCCGGGCATGTCCGAGGACGTTGCGCTGCTGCTCGCGTACGAGCGCGGCGCCGAGCTGATCGTCGCGGTCGGCACCCACCTCAACCTGATCGAGTTCCTCGAGCGCGACCGCTCGGGGATGTCGTCGACGTTCCTGACGCGGCTGAAGGTGGGGGAGATCCTCGTCGACGCCAAGGGCGTCTCGCGGCTCGTGTCGCGGCAGGTCGGTCTGTTTCCGTTCCTCATCTTTGCGCTCGCCGCGCTCGCCGCGCTCGCGGTCGCGGTGGTCGTCTCGCCCGCGCTCCAGAACGTGTTCGAGCTGGTCGCCATCCGCCTGCGAGACCTGTTCGGCCTAGGCTAGGCGGTCGTGTTCGACCTCCGCTACCACGTCGTCTCGCTGGCGGCCGTCTTCCTCGCGCTCGTGATCGGGATCCTGCTGGGCGTCGGCATCTCGGAAACCGGCCGGGTGGACACGGTGGAGCGCGACTCGTACGAGGCGCGCATCAGCGACCTCGAGGGGCAGCTCGAGTCCGCGAAGGCGGCGGACGCCGCCGGCGAGCGTGAGCAGCGCGCCGCGGAGGAGATCGTCGACCGCGCCTATCCCGCGCTCGTCAACGGTCGGCTCGACGGCATGCGCGTGGCGCGTGTGTACGTCGGGCCCGCCGGTGGCAGCATCCCCGCGAGCGTCGACACCCTGCTCGCGGACGCCGGCGCCAGCAAGTCGCGCTACCTGCGGGCTCTGAAGGTTCCCATCGACCCGGACGCGATCTCGCAGGCGCTCGCCGGGCGGCCCGAGCTGGCGCGCTACCAGGGCGTCGGTCACTACGACGAGCTGGGGTCTGCGCTCGCCGACGAGCTGCTCGGCGAGGGAGAGACGCCGCTCTGGGATGCGCTCTCGCCGCAGCTGGTGCTGAACGAGGAGGGCTCGGCCAGGCGTCCGCCCGACGCGGTCGTGATCGGCCGCACCGTCGAGCCGCAGCAGGGCGAGACCGCGGCGCTGCTGGCAGGCTTCTACAAGCGGCTCGCCTCGAGCGGGATCCCCGTGGTCGCCGCCGAGGCGGTCGACACCCGGCCCTCGGGTGTGCCGTTCTACCGCCGGCAGGGCCTGGCCACCGTCGACGCGATCGACACGAAGGTCGGCAGGCTCGCCGCGGCCCTGGTGTTGGGCGGTGCCCAACCCGGCAGCTACGGGCTCAAGCAGAGCGCCGACCGGCTCCTGCCGCGCGAGATCGAGCCGGTTCAGCCCACCACGACCTCGACAGGTGGCTGAGCCCGCAGCTGTCCTTGTCGCGGCGCGCGACGAGGCGGGGCGGATCGGCGCGGCGGTCGCTGCGCTCCGCGAGAGCTTTCCCGGCGCTGTCGTGATCGTGGCGGACGACGGCTCGCGCGACGCAACGGCGGCCGAGGCCGAGGCGGCGGGAGCGAGCGTCCTGCGTCTGCCCCATCGCGGGAAAGGCCAGGCGCTCACGCTCGCCGAGCGCGAAGCGCCGCCGGGCGCGCTGCTGCTGTGCGACGGCGACCTGCTCGGGGACCTGCGCCCGCTCGTGGACGTCGACGGCGATCTCGTCGTGGCCGCGTTCACGGAGCGCCAGGGTGGCGGCTTCGGCCTCGCCAAAGGCGTAGCTCGGCTGCTGATCCGTGCGCTCGCCGGGCTGGAGACGCGCGAGCCGCTCTCCGGACAACGCGCCGTGTCGCCCGAGGCGCGCAACGCGGTGTTCCCGCTTGCCGCCGGCTTCGGCTGCGAAGTCCGCAGCACGATCGACGCCTGCCGCGCCGGCCTACGCGTCGACGAGCCGGAGCTGCCGCTGCGCCACCGCGCGACCGAGCGCGATGCCGCAGGCTTTGCCCATCGAGGCCGTCAGCTGGTCGATCTCCTGCTCGCCTGTGGGCCGCTGAAGGTCAACCACCGCGGCCTGCGGCTCCCGCTCGTCGGCTGGGCGATCGGCCTGCGGCGAGATCCGGCGGTGGCCGCCGTCGCGGCCATCGGGCTCGCGGACGACCTCTGGAGCGGACCCGAGCGCGGCTTCGCAGCCCACCTGCGCAGCGGCCGCACGACCGGCGTGCTCAAGCTCGTCGGCATCCCGCTCGTCGGGCTGCTCGCGACCCGCAAGGTCTCGGGCGCCCTGCTCGTCGGGCTGGCTGCCAACGCGCTGAACCAGCTCGACACCCGACCGGGCAGGGCGCTCAAGGCCTACCTCGCGGCCTCGATCCCGCTGCGCGCGCCCAGGGGAGCCGCCGTCCTGCTGCTCTCCTACGATCTCCGTGAGATGGCGATGTTGGGAGACGGGGGCTCGAATGCGCTGGGCGCGATGCTAGCCTTGAAGTCCGTGAGCCGTCTCACGGACAGGGGCCGCTGGATCGCGATCGGAGCGCTGGCAGGCCTGACCCTCATCGGCGAACGCACCTCTCTCGGTCGCGTGATCGAGCGGACGCCCGGGCTGCGCGAGCTCGACGGGCTGGGGCGACAGCCGTGAGCGCCGTGCCGACCAAGTACATCTTCGTCACCGGCGGCGTCGTCTCCGCGCTCGGCAAGGGCATCGTCGCAGCGTCCCTTGGCCGGCTCTTGAAGGCCCGCGGCCTCCGGGTCCAGGCGCAGAAGTTCGATCCCTATCTGAACATCGACCCCGGCACGATGAGCCCGTTCCAGCACGGCGAGGTGTTCGTGACCGAGGACGGCGCCGAGACGGATCTCGACATCGGCCACTACGAGCGCTTCATCGACGAGAACCTCTCGCGGAACGCCAGCCACACCGCCGGCGCGATCTGGAACGCCGTCCTGCGCAAGGAGCGGAAGGGCGAGTACCTCGGCGCCACGGTGCAGGTGATCCCGCACATCACCAACGAGATCAAGGATCGCATCCGCCGCGCGGCCGAGGCGTCGCCCGTCGACGTCGTGATCAGCGAGATCGGCGGCACCGTCGGCGACATCGAGTCGCTGCCGTTCCTGGAGGCGATCCGCCAGTTCCGCCGCGAAGCCGGCGCGGAGAACGTGCTCTACCTGCACGTCACGCTCGTGCCCTACATCGAGGCCGCCGGCGAGCTGAAGACGAAGCCCACGCAGCACTCGGTCAACGAGCTGCGCCGCATCGGCATCCACCCCGACGTCGTCGTCGCCCGCTCGCGCGAGGAGCTGTCGCCGGACATCCGCGACAAGATCGCGCTGTTCGCCGACGTCGATCCCGGCGCCGTGGCCGCCTCGCCGGACGTGCCCGATGTCTACCTCGTGCCGAGCGTCCTGCAGCAGGACGGCCTGGACGAGCTCGTCGTCGACAAGCTCGGCCTGGGGAGCGCAAAGGCGGAGCTCGGCGAGTGGGCGGACCTCATCGACCGGATCGGCCGGCTCGAGGGCGAGGTCGAGATCGCCCTCGTCGGCAAGTACGTAAAGCTCAAGGACGCCTACCTCTCCGTCCACGAGGCGCTCAAGCATGCGGGCCTGCACCACGGCGTCCGCGTCAACGTGCGCTGGATCGATGCGGAGGGCATGTCGCTCGAGGAAGCCCGCGCCGAGCTGGAGCGGGTCGACGGCGTGCTCGTCCCCGGCGGCTTCGGCTCACGGGGCTGGGAGGGGAAGATCCTCGCTGCCCGCGTCGCACGCGAACGCGGGATCCCGTACCTGGGCATCTGCCTCGGCATGCACGTGGCCGTGTCGGAGTTCGCGCGCCACGTCGTCGGGCTCGACGGCGCCAACTCCACCGAGATGGATCCCGAGACGCCGTACCCGGTGATCGACCTGCTCCCCGAGCAGAAGGAGATCGAGGACCTCGGCGGCACGATGCGACTCGGTGCCCAGGCGGTCGAGGTCGCAGAGGACACGCGGGCACGCGACGCGTACGGCGAAGCGGTCATCCACGAACGGCACCGCCACCGCTACGAGGTCAACAACCACTACCGCCCTCGCCTCGTCGAGGCGGGTCTGGTCGTGTCGGGGACCTTCCAGGAGGGACGCCTCGTGGAGATCGTCGAGCTGCCCGACCATCCGTGGTTCGTGGCCAGCCAGTTCCACCCCGAGTTCAAGTCGCGGCCGACGCGGCCGGCGCCGCTCTTCCGCGACTTCGTCGGTGCTGCGCGGACGCGCTCGGCGGAGCGGGCCGGCACGCCTGTCGCTGCCGGGCCGCAGCAGCAGCTGTGCGCTAGTCGTCGTCGAGCGGCCAGACGATGGCGACGTACACCGTCATCCCGGCCAGCTTCGTCTCGTGTGCCCGGTACCTGGCGGCGATCTCTCGGCCGTCCTTTGCGCGCAACACCGCGACACCGGTCTTGTGCCGGTTCGCAATCATCTCGTCGTAGTCCTCCGTCGCTCCCGGGTAGGTCGCGACGTCCGTCGTCCGCAGGGCCAGGAGCTCCTCCCGCGTGTAGCCGAGCAACGAGCACGCGGCCTGGTTGACGGCGAGGTAGCGCATGCTCTCGTCGGCCACGAGGACGGCGTCCGGGGCACGGTCTATAGCCTCCCCGAGCAGGCCCGCTTGCACGAGGGGTTCGGCGACGCTCACGCAGTCCTCCAGCGGCAGAATTCAGCAGAAATACTAGCAAGTTCGAGCAGAATCACGAAGTGAACGAGCCCGTCCTCGACCTGTTCACGGAGCTGGCTGCGCTGCCGAGCCCGCCGGGGTCGGAGCGCGCCGTCGCCGACGCCGTGACGGCCTATCTCCGTGACCTCGCGCTCGAGGTCGCAGAGGACGACGCCGGCGCGATCGTGGGATCGACGAGCGGCAATCTGCTCTGCCGCCTCGATCCGACGAACGGCGGGGGTGTGCCGCTCTTCCTCTGCGCGCACCTCGACACGGTCCCGCCCGACGGCACGATCGAGCCCGCCGTCGACGAAGGCGTCGTGCGGAACGCCGGCGGCTCGATCCTCGGAGCCGACAACAAGGCGGCGGTCGCGGTGATGCTCGACGCGGCACGGAGGATCCTCGCCGAGGGGCGGCCGCACTCGGGCATCGAGCTGCTGTTCACGCCGAAGGAGGAGGTGGGGCTGCTTGGCGCCGCCGCCTTCGACCACACCCAGCTGCGGGCGTCGATCGGATACGTCTACGACCAGGCGGCGCCGATCGGTGAGGTGATCCTCGGCGCGCCCAATGCCCATTCGATGACCGTCCGCTTCCACGGCCGGTCGGCGCACTCCGGCATGTACCCCGAGGAGGGGCGCTCGGCGATCGCCGCGGCCGCGCGCGCCATCGCCGACTTCCGGCTCGGCCGGCTCGACGAGGAGACGAGCGCCAACGTGGGCACGATCGAGGGTGGGACGGCGGGCAACATCGTCCCCGAGTGGTGCACCTTCACCGCGGAGGCGCGCTCGCACGACGAGCGCAAGCTCGCCGACGTCGTCCAGGAGATGCTCGATGCCATCGCCTTCGCGGCGAGCGTCGCGGAGTGCGAGGTCGAGACGGAGGTCAGGAAGAGCTACAGCGGCTACCGGTTTCGCCGCGACGAGCCCGCCGTGTCGCTCGCGGCTCGCGCGCTGTCGACGGCCGGGTACGAGCCGAGCTACGCGCTGTCGGGCGGCGCCGCCGACGCGAACGTCTTCAACGCGCGCGGTCTCGCGTGCGTCAACCTCGGCAACGGGATGGCGCAGATCCACACCCCCGATGAGCACATCGCCGTCGCCGACCTCGCAGGCATGGTCGAGGTCACCCTGGCCCTCGTGGACATCGCCCGCTTCGAACCACGCGACGCTGACGGCGCAGCGTGACCGCTCCGAGAACGGGAGCGCTGGGCAGCGCGTCATGCGAGGACGCGTAGCGTGCCGCTGACGCTCAGGCGCGGGACGGTCACGGCCGTGCGGGAGCGAGTTCCGGGCTTGGCGAGGATCGAGGTCGACGGCGTGCCGTGCGTCGCGTACGTCGACCTGACCGGGCCGGTCGAGCAAGGGGACGACGTCCTCGTCAACGTCCAGGCCCGCGAGCTCGAGCTCGGCTCCGGCGGTTTCGACGTGCTCCACGCGAATCTCTCGCGTGGGCTGGGGCTGCCGCCGGAGCCGGGCGCGCACGTGATGAAGCTGCCGTACACGCCGATCCAGTTCGCGGTCCGGCACGGGGAGGAGGACGGGGACGTTCCGGCGACGCTGGCGGGACTGCCGGTCGTCGCATGCTCGCTGCACAGCCAGGTGGCGCCTGCCTGTGCCGCTCTCGCCGGCCTGCGGGTCGCCTACGTGCAGCTTCAGGGTGGCGCGCTCGCGCTCGCGCTCTCGGACACCCTCCGCACACTCCGCGCAGCCGGTCTTCTGGAGGTCACGATCGGGGCCGGCGCGTGCTTCGGCGGCGACCTCGATGCGGTCAGCATCTATTCGGCGCTGGCGCTGGCCCGGACGCGGGACGCCGACGTGATCGTCGCCGGGATCGGGCCCGGTGTCGTCGGCACAGCGAGCAGGACCGGGCACGGGGGAACGGCGGCCGCGGCCGCTCTGCTTGCCGCCGACGCGCTCGGAGGGCGAGGCGTCCTGGCGCTCAGGTTGTCGGAGGGCGATCCACGGGAGCGACACCGCGGGGTGTCGCATCACTCCGAATCGGTGCTCGGGTTGGTGTCTGGAGCCTCGGAGGTCGCGTGGCCCGCGGGTTGCCCCCTCGGGGATCCGCCCGACGGCGCCGTCGAGGTGGATGTCTCCGGCTGGGACGAAGCCTGCGCCGGCCTGCCGCTGTCGCACATGGGCCGCGGGCCCGACGACGATCCCTGGTTCTTCGCCGCGGCCTTCGCCGCGGGGCGGCTGGCACGGGGGCCGGCGACCTGATGGAGGAGCGCCGGCTCGGCCCGGTGGTGGGGCTGGGGACGTGGAACACGTTCGACGGCGACGCAGCGCTCGCCAAGATCGTCGTCGACGCGGCGCTGCTGGCCGAAACGCGACTGTTCGACTCGTCGCCGATGTACCGCGGCGCCGAGCGATCGCTCGCTGCGGCGCTCGAAGGCCGGCGCAGCAACGCGACGGTCGCGACCAAGATCTGGGCGGGCTCGGTCGAGGAAGGGCGGGACCAGTTCGCGCGGCAGCTGGAGTGGTTCGGCCGTGTCGACGTCCAACAGGTGCACAACCTCGTCGCGTGGCGGGAGCACCTGCCCTGGCTCGAGACTGAGCGTGAGCGGGACAGGATCGGCCTGCTCGGCGTGACGCACTACGCCGTCGGAGCGTTCGGCGAGCTGGCGACCGCGCTGCGGACGGGGCGCTTCCAGACGCTCCAGGTGCCCTACAACCCCGTCGAGCGCGAGTGCGAACGGGAGCTGCTGCCGCTTGCCGAGGAGCTGGGCGTGGCGGTCATCGTCATGCGCCCGCTGGAGCAGGGAGCGCTGATCGGACGGGCACCCACGCCCGCGGACCTGGAACCCCTCCGGGAGTTCGGTATCGAGACGTGGCCGCAGGCCCTCCTGAAATGGGCGCTCTCGGACCGCCGCATAGACGCCGTCATTCCGGCGACCCGAAATCCCGAGCACGCCCGCGACAATGCGCGAGCCGGCTCGCCGCCGTGGTTCGGTGCGGACGAGCGAGCCCTGGTAGCCCATCTGGCCTCGTCCCGCTGAGCCAGCTCACGCGGGGCCGGCCGCTGACCACCCACCACTGTCGATCCTAGTCGGCAGGATCGCGCGGCTGTGAGACGGGAGCGTGCCGACTTCGTTGCGGTCCATCCACACGAAGTGGATATCGTTGCCCGGCTTCGATGAAGGTCGGCGTCGCCAAGGAGATCAAGCCCGACGAGTACCGGGTGGCCCTCACCCCTGCGGGGGCGCTCGAGCTGGTCCAGCACGGGCACGAGGTGACCGTCGAGACGGGGGCCGGCGACGGAAGCGCGTTCCCCGATTCCGCCTACGAGGCGGTCGGCGCGCGGATCGGCTCGGTCGAGGACGCCTGGGGCGAGTCCGACCTGCTACTCAAGGTCAAGGAGCCGATCGCCCCGGAGTACGGCCGCCTGCGCGAAGACCTCGTCCTCTTCACGTACCTGCACATCGCCGCCGACGAGCCGCTGACGCGGGCGCTCGTGGACAGCGGCGTCGCCGCGGTCGCCTACGAGACGGTGGAGACATCGAACCGCGCGCTGCCGCTCTTGGCCCCGATGAGCGAGATCGCCGGTCGCCTGGCAGCCCAGGCCGGCGCGTACTTCCTCGAGAAGCCGCTCGGCGGCCGAGGCCTGCTGCTCGGCGGCGTTCCCGGCGTCGCGCCCGGCGAAGTCGTCGTCATCGGCGGCGGGATGGTCGGCTACAACTCGGCGGTGATCGCGCTCGGGCTCGGTGCCACGGTCACCATTCTCGAACGCTCGATCGACCGCATGCGACACCTCGAGGAGGTGCTGGGCTCACGAGTGACGCTCCTGATGTCCTCCAGCCTCCAGATCGAGGAGTCGGTGGCCGACGCCGACGTGGTGATCGGCGCCGTGCTGATACCGGGCGCGCTCGCTCCGCGCCTCGTCACGCGGGAGATGGTCAGCGGGATGAAGGAAGGCTCGGTGATCGCCGACGTCGCGATCGACCAAGGCGGCTGCGTCGAGACCTCACGGCCGACCACGCACTCCGAGCCCGTCTACGTCGTCGACGGTGTGACGCACTACTGCGTCGCGAACATGCCAGGCGCCGTGCCGATCACCTCGACCAAGGCGCTCACGAACGCGACACTGCCCTACGTCGAGGCGATCGCCGACCACGGTCTCGCCGAGGCCGTCGCACGTGATCCCGCGCTCGCGCGCGGCGTGAACGTGCTCGACGGCAAGGTCACCTACGAGGCCGTCGCCGAGGCGCACGGGCTCGGCTACCACCCGCTCGACGACGTTCTGCCGCTGTCGCCCGTTTAGGAGGGTTTGGCGGGACGTCGCTCGTCGTCGGGGTGCGATGGTCGTTCCGAGGCAAGGACGCAGGGAGTGTTCGTATGCGCAGCTATACAGGCGTGACCGAGGACGCGGCCTCGGGGCGAGCAGCGCGGCCCGACGGCTCAGCGCCGTTTCGTCAAGCCCTCCTGCTTAGGCCGCGGCGTCGCTCGGCTTCTTCGGCCGCTTCTCGGAAGGGGTGATCTTCACCACGGTCCACGTGACGCCCGCCGCCAGGCTGATAACGCCGACGATGAAGAGGGCGAGGCCGAGGAGTCCGAGGAGCGTCGTCACCACCGCTTTAGGATAGCCCTATGGCACGAGCTTGCGTGATCGTTCTCGACGCCGTTGGCGCCGGCGCCCTGCCGGACGCCGACGAATACGGGGACGAGGGGTCGGACACGCTGGGCAACGTCGCCCGCGCCGTCGGGGGCCTCGACCTGCCCAACCTGGAGGCGCTCGGTCTGGGAAATGTCGAGCCGCTGGAGGGTTGCCCGCCCCAGCCGGGCGCGCCAGCGGTCGCGGGTCGGCTGCTCGAGCGCTCGAAGGGCAAGGACACCACGACCGGGCACTGGGAGCTGATGGGCGTGGTGACGCCGCAGGCGATGCCGACCTACGGGCACGGCTTCCCGCACGACGTGATCGATCCGTTCATGCACCGCACCGGCCGTGGCGTCCTCGGCAACAAGCCCGCCTCCGGGACGGAGATCATCGACGAGCTCGGCGAAGAGCATCAGCGCACCGGGAAGTGGATCGTCTACACGTCGGCGGACTCGGTGTTCCAGATCGCGGCGCACGAGGAGACGATCCCGCTGGAAGAGCTCTACCACGCGTGCGAGATCGCACGCGAGATCCTCACCGGCAAGCACGCGGTCGGCCGCGTGATCGCACGGCCGTTCGTCGGTGAGCCGGGCGCCTACACGCGCACGCCAAACCGGCACGACTGGTCGCTCAAGCCCAAACAGCCGAACTACCTCACGCTGGCGCGGGAGGCCGGCGCCGTCGTCCACGGCGTCGGCAAGATCCGCGACATCTTCGCGGGCTACGACATCGACGAGTCGCACCCCACGAAGTCGAACATCGAGGGAATCGCGACCACCGAGCGGCTGCTCCGCGAGCTCGACGACGGCGGCTTCGTGTTCACCAACCTCGTCGAGACGGACATGCTCTGGGGGCATCGCAACGACCCGGTGAACTTTCACCGCTGCCTCCAGGACTTCGACCGCCGGCTCCCGGATCTGCTCGATGCGCTGAAGCCAGGCGACCTGCTCGTGCTCACGTCAGACCACGGCTGCGACCCGACGACGCCGTCCACCGACCACTCGCGCGAGCACGCCCTCCTGCTGGTGTACGTGGAGGGCAAGAACGCGGCAGGGCGCGTGCACGAAGGCGAGTTCGCGGACGTCGGCGCAACCGTGAACGCCTGGCTCGGTGGCCGTGCGCCGTCGCGCGGAATCCCCGGCCAGTTGATCGTCGAAGCCGCGTGAAGCTGAACGATCCGGCGCTCGATCGCGCCGTGCACCAGGGCGAGCCACGCCGATGATCCGTCCGGCCGACGTGATCGAGCGCAAGCGGAACGGCGAAGAGCTCCCCGCGGACGAGATCCGAGAGCTCGTGCTCGGGTACGGACGCGGCGAGATCCCCGACTACCAGCTCGCCGCGTTCTGCATGGCGGTCTGGTTCCGTGGGCTGTCCGCCGGCGAGACCCTTGCGATGACGGACGCGATCATCCAGAGCGGCGAGACGATCGACCTCGCCGGCCTCCTCGGCCGCAAGGTCGTCGACAAGCACTCGACCGGCGGCGTGGGAGACAAGACATCGATCGCCGTCGCCCCGATCGTGGCGGCCTGCGGCGTTCCCTTCGGAAAGATGAGCGGCCGCGGCCTCGGGCACACCGGCGGCACGCTCGACAAGCTGGAGTCGATCCCCGGCTTCCGCGTCGAGTTGACGCTGGACGAGTTCGTCGCGCAGGTGCGCGATGCCGGCGTCGCGATCATCGGGCAGACGGCAGATCTGGTGCCTGCCGACAAACAGCTCTACGCGCTGCGTGACGTCACGGCGACCGTGGACTCGATCCCGCTGATCGCGGCGAGCATCATGTCCAAGAAGATCGCCGCCGGCGCGCAGGCGATCGTTCTCGACGTCAAGGTCGGGGATGGGGCGTTCATGCGCACGCTGCCCGAGGCGCGCGAGCTCGCCGAGGCGATGCGCGAGCTCGGCACCGGCGCCGGACGCGAGGTCGTCTGCCTGCTCACCGACATGGACCAGCCGCTCGGGCGCGCGGTCGGCAACGCGCTCGAGATCCGCGAGGCGATCGCCACGACTCGAGGCGAGGGGCCGCCGGACTTCACGGAGCTCGTCGTGGCCGCCTCCACGCGGCTCGTGTCGCTCTCCGATCTCGGGCTCGACCAGGACGCTGCGCGCGAGCGTGTGGAAGCCGTCATGAGTGACGGCACTGCAGAAGCGGCCTACCGGCGGTGGATCGAGGCGCAGGGCGGCGATCCCGACGAGGAGCGGCTCGCCACGGCCCCGGTCGTCCACGAGGTCCAGTCCGACCGCCAGGGCTGGATCACGCGCATCCGCGCGCTGCCGGTCGGGATCGTCGCGCTCGAGCTCGGCGCGGGACGCCGCGCCAAGGGCGACGAGATCGACCACTCGGTCGGGGTCGTGCTCCTCAAGAAGCGCGGCGACCGCGTCGCGCTCGGTGAGCCGATCGCCGAGATCCACGCGAAGGACGAAGCCTCGGCGCAACAGGCCGGCGAGCGCCTGCTCGCGGCCGTGGAGCTCGGCGACGAGCCGGCAGCCGCGCACGGCGTCGTCCTCGACGTCATCGGCTAGCGTCGGGCCCATGCCCGAGCTGCCCGAGGTCGAGACCGTTCGCCGAAGCCTGGAGCCGGCCGTGGTCGGCCGCGTGCTCGAGCGTGTGGAGATCCTCGACGGGCGGCTCGTCCGCCCGTTCGAGCCGCTCGAGGTAGCGGCCGAGCTGGAGGGCGAAGTCGTCCAGAGCCTTGACCGGCGCGGCAAGTATTTGGTTTTTCGGTTCGAGACCGGTCGCGCGCTGCTGGTTCACCTCCGTATGACTGGGAGCTTCCTGCACGCGGATGGCCCGCTCCCGGACGACCCGTACCGCCGTGCAGTTCTCAGATTAGACAACGGGTCGGACGTCGGCTACCGCGACGTCCGTCGCTTCGGCACGTGGTTGCTCCTGGAGCCCGGCGAGCTCGACCCCTACCTCGCCGAACGTCTCGGCGACGAACCCTTCGCCGAGGCGTTCACGCCTCGCGCGCTCGGCACGCGGTTCGAAGGGCGACGCGCCCCGGTGAAGGCGGCGTTGCTCGATCAACGTTCGCTCGCCGGCATGGGGAACATCTACGCCGACGAGGCACTCTGGCGCGCACGCATCCATCCGTTGCGGCCCGCCGGCGAGCTCACGCGCGCGGAGCTCGGGCGGCTGCACAAGGCGATCCGCGAGGCGCTCGAGCTCGGGATCGCGCGCCAAGGCGCGACGCTGAGCGACTACCGCATGCCGAACGGCGACAGCGGCGCGATGCAGGACGAGTTCGAGGCGTACGGAAGGGCGGGCGAGCCGTGCTCTCGCTGCGGATCCCCGATCAGCAAGATTCGGGCCGCGGGCCGCGGCACGTGGTTCTGCCCGCGCTGCCAGCGCGCCAAGGCGTAGGGCAGCGGCCGCTGCCACCGCGTCGAGCGCGCGCTTGCGTCGACGCAACGCCGACCCGAGCGGGGGATGGTTTGCTCCGAGGCCGCCGCTACCCTCTGAACGAGGTGCGGCGGCGGATCGGGACGCTCGGTGACTGACACGACCGTCGACGCGGTCGCCGGCCCGCGCGCGTTCTCACCTCGCTGGGAAGTCGCGGCCGGGGCCGCCTGCGCGCTCGGCGTCGGGGCTCTTGCCGCCGCCGACGGCGGCTATTTCCCAACCGCGTGGGGCTGGGGAGCGCTGGTGGCTCTTTGGCTCGTCGCCGCCGTGCTGATGCTGGGCGTGCTCGTGCGACCGAGCGCGCTACAGATCGCGTTCCTCGGCGGGCTCGGCGGTCTGACCGCGTGGGTGTGGCTGTCGGCAGGCTGGTCGATCGACGCGGTCGAGTCCGTCCACGAGGGGCAACGGATGCTGCTCTACCTCGCCGCGGCCGTCGGCCTCGTTCTGGTGATTCGAGCCTCGGCGGTCGGGCCGGTTCTCGCCGGCGCGCTCGTCGGGATCGTGGTGCCGTCGGCGTACGGCCTCGCGACGCACCTGTTTCCCGATCGCCTCGGCGTGTTCGATCCCGTGGCGGGCTATCGCCTGTCCGAGCCTGTCGGCTACTGGAACGGTCTCGGGATCTTCGTTGCGATCGGCGTGCTGCTGGCCGTGGGCTTCGCGGCTCGGGCGAGCACGATCGGCGGTCGTGCGCTCGCCGGAGCCCTGCCCGTCCTGCTGCTGCCGACGATCTACTTCACCTTCGGTCGGGGTCCCTGGCTCGCGCTCGCGCTCGGGGCGGTCGCCGCCATCGCCGTCGACCCACGTCGCCTCCAGTTGCTCGGGGTCATGCTCGCCGTTGGAGCACCTGCCGCAGCGGGCGTGCTGACGGCGTCGAGGTACGAGGCACTGCGGCGCGACGACGCGCCGCTCTCGCTCGCTGCCCGCGATGGTCATCGGGTCGCTCTCGCCCTTGTCGGTCTGGCCGTGGTCGGCGCGCTCGCCGCCGCCGCTTTCGCCTTGCTCGAGCGGCGGGTCACGGTCCCGCGCTCCGTGAAGCTCGGCTTCACGACCGCGGTTGCCCTCGTGGCCCTGATCGCCGTCGTGTCCGGGTTCGTCCGCTACGGCGGCCCGATCACGCTCGTCGACAAGGCGTACGACTCCTTCAACGAGCCGCCGCCGAGCACGGACGAGGACATCGGCCAGCGCTTGTTCTCGTTCTCGGGCAGCTACCGCGTCGACTTGTGGAAGTCGGCGTGGCGCGACTACCGGGACCATCCGGTAGTGGGCTCCGGTGCCGGCAGCTACGAGCAGTACTGGCTCCAGGACCGCTCCTTCGAGCACAAGGTCCGCGATGCGCACAGCCTCTACCTGGAGACGCTGGCCGAGCTCGGCCCGCTGGGGCTCGCACTCCTGCTCCTGGCGCTCGGGTCGCCCCTGGTCGCGGCGATCGTGGCCCGGGGGCATCCGCTTGCCAGCGCGGCGCTCGCCGCGTATGCCGCCTACCTCGTCCATGCGGGGGTCGACTGGGACTGGGAGCTGCCGGCGGTGACGCTGTCCGCGCTCATCTGCGCGGCTGCGCTCCTCGCTGCCGCACGACGCGAGGAGCGCGTCCTCACGCTCGGAACCTGGGCACGCGGTGCCGGCGTGGCCGTGGCGCTCGTGCTCGTCGTCCTCGCGTTCGCGACGCTCACCGGCAACAGCGCGATCGCCGCAAGCGACCGCGCCGCCGAGGACGGGAACTGGTCGAAGGCGGCAGACCAGGCACGCAAGGCGAAGCGTTGGGCGCCATGGTCGTCGGAGCCCTGGCAGCGGCTCGGTGAGGCCCACCTCGGCCAGGGCGACTTCGCGCAGGCCGAGGGCGACTTCCGCACGGCGATCGACCGTGAGCCGCGCGACTTCGAGCTCTGGCTCGACCTGGCTCGCGCCACCGACGGCGCCGAGCGGGCAGCCGCGCTGGAGCGTGCGCACGAGCTGAATCCGTACAGCCCCGAGGTGGAGGAGTTCCGCGCCGGCTAGGCGCGGCGCCGATGGCCCGCGACCCACTGGCGGACCCGGTCCACTGATCCGCCGCGTCTACGCGTACGTCGCGTATCGGATCGGCGACGGTGCCGAGGCCGAGGACGTCACGAGCGAGGCCTTCGAGCGAGCCCTTCGCTACCGGTCCAGCTACGACCCCAGGCGCGGCGAGCCGGTGGCCTGGCTGATCGGAATCGCGCGCCGTTGCATCGAGGGCGAGCGGCTGCGTCCCCAGACGCTTCCGGCGACCGACGATGCGGCCGACACACTCGACGTGGAAGCCGACACGGTTCAGCGGTTGACACTCGAAAGTGCGGTCGCCCACCTGGACGAGCGCGATCGCGAGTTGCTCGCGCTGCGGTACGGCTCCGATCTCTCGGCGCGCCAGATCGGCGAGCTGCTCGAGCTGCGGACGAACGCCGTGGAGGTCGCACTCCATCGCGCGCTCGGCCGGCTGAGGAAGCTGCTCGAGGGCCAGGACGAGCCGGTTCCGGGGGCCAGCTTCACGACGCATCCGCGGCCCCTGTAAGGAAATCGCCTCCTCCTCGGTATTGAGGAGGAGAAGGCACCACAGCGAGACCGAAAAAACATCCGGGGAGGCAACAAACGTGAAGCGATTCTGGCGAGGAAAGCACGAGGGGCTCGATCTCGAGAGCGAGCTGCGTGCGCAGCGGCCCGAGCCGCGGTCCGAGTTCGTCCACGCGCTCGAGGCTCGAGTCCGCGAGGACGGGCGGCGGGGCCGCGCGCGCGGCGGCTTCCGGGTCGCGTTCGTCGGCGCTCTGACGGCCTGTATGCTGTTCGCGCTCGCATCGGTCGGGGGTCTCGGCTACGCTGCCTCGTCCTTCGGTGACGTGGCCGTGACGGCGAAGCGGATCGTCAAGAAGAAGGGCCCGACGATCGTAAAGAAGTCGTCGGCGGCGAGCCAGTACGGCAAGCCGACCAAGAAACAGATCAAGAAGAAGGTCAAGGCCAAGAAGAAGGTCAAGGCCAAGCGGCAGGTCCGCCGCGTGGGTCGCCCGCGGTTCACGGGCTGAGTCGCGCGGAGACCGAGGCTCGGATCACGGGGCGGCCGCAGCCGCCCCGTGGCGACTCGCAGCCTCGACAAGTGGTTCGGAAAGACGGACAATTCCAGGGGGAACATGAAGCGGGGACTACTCACTGCGGCACTTGTCGCAACGGTTGTGCTGATGGCGGTCGCCCAGGGCGCCGCATCGGCGACGGGTGAGACCAAGGTGCTCAGCGAGAAGGGCGGCCTCACGCGCTGGGCGCACGTGCTGCGCCCGGTGGCAGCGAGGAGCGCGCCCAGCAGGTCGGCGCGCGCGGTCACCGTCGTCTCGGACGTGACGCCTGAAGGCACGTCCAATCTCGTCCTCGCGCTCGAGAGCCGCGGCTCCTGGGTCCGCGTCCGGCTGGCCGTCCTACCAAACGGCACGACCGGCTGGATCCCGCGCTCCGCTCTCGGACCGTATCGGGGTGTCTGGACGCACCTCGTCGTCAGCCGAGCGCGGATGACAGCGACGCTGTTCCGCCACGGGAAGCTGATCTTCCGGGCGCCCGTCGGCGTCGGCCGTTCGTACCTCCCGACGCCTCGCGGCGACTTCTACGTCCGCATGAAGCTGACCGGCTTCACCGATGCGATGTACGGCCCGATCGCCTTCGGGACGAGCGGACGCGCACCGAACCTCACCGGCTGGCCCGGCGGCGGCTATATCGGGATCCACGGGACGGACAAGCCCGAGCTCCTACCCGGCGCCGTCTCGCACGGGTGCATCCGGATGAAGAACCCGGACATCCTCAGGCTGGCGAAGCTGTTGCCGGTCGGCACCCCCGTCACCGTCCTCTAGAGACTCGCGCGACCCGGTGACGTCGTCCGAGCGCTGATCTATCCTGCCGCGCGCCTCATGGGGCGTGCTCGAGCTCACGTGCGCGTTGCTGGCGCGGTCGCTTCCGTGGTCGTGTTCGCGGCCGGTGCGGGCACGGCATCCGCGCGGCCGTGGTCCGCCTCGAACACCGTCGTCGTCTCGTGGCAGGCTCCGACGCCTGCGGACGGCACGCAGATCGCGAGCGCGGCCGGCTCCAGGGTGACCCTGTCGCTGGCAGCTTCGGCGGCCGGTGGATCGCTGCTCGACGTCCACATCGGCAGTCTGGGCCTCCCGGGCGGCGCGCGGCTCGACAGCCATGACGGCAATCCCGCCACCGCGACCTTCACCTGGTCGCCGGGCGCTGCCCAGGCCGGCACGCACTCGATTACCTTCACCGCCACCTCCACGTCGTCGCCGTCCGTCGGGGCGGAGCCGCGGAGAATCGCCGTGGTCGTCCGCGCCGGCGGATCGCCGCCGCCCGCGCCGAAGCCCAGGGCGAAGCCCAAGCCCAAAGGCCCGGCGGTGAAGAAGCTCAGCGGCGTCAACGACACGTATCGCTGGGCGAAGCTGCTGCGCGCGACGGTCGCGCGCTCTGGGCCCAGCCGCTCGGCCTCCGTCGTCGACAGGATCCCGTTCCTGACCCCGGAGAACACGCAGAACCTGGTCAGCCTGCTCGAGCTACGCCGGATCAAGGGCAAGGAGTGGGTCAAGGTGCGGCTCGCCAAGCTGCCGAACAACTCGGTCGGCTGGCTCAGGCGCAGCGACCTCGGCGCGTTCAGACTCATCCGAACGCGGCTGGTCGTGAGCCGGAGCGCCCTGACCGCGACGCTGTACCGGGCCGGCAAGAAGGTCTTCCGTGTGCCCGTCGGCGTCGGGCAGTCCCACTGGCCCACCCCGCGCGGCGAGTACTACATCCGCATGAAGCTCTGCTGCTACGGCAACCCGACCTACGGGCCGTACGCGTTCGGCCTCTCCGCACGCTCGGCGGTGCTCACCGACTGGCCCGGCGGCGGCTACATCGGGATCCACGGGACGAACGCACCCGGGTTGATCCCGGGGCGCATCTCCCACGGCTGCATCCGGATGCGGAACGCCGACATCACGCGCCTGAACGCGATGATGCCCGTCGGCACTCCCGTCTCCGTCGTTTGAGCCCGATTAGGCCGCGAGCGCCTCGAGCGCGCCGGTCTTGTCCAGGCGCCAGAGCTCCGTGTAGCCGCCGATTGGCTGGCCGTCGATGAGGATCTGAGGCACCGTCCAACCGCCCGTCAGCTCGTTGAGCGTGCGGCGGAAGTGCGGGTCGTCGTCCAGGTTGACCTCCTCGTAGGGGAGGCCGCGCGAGTCGAGCAGGGCCTTGGCGCGGACGCAGTAGCCGCACCAGCGAGTCGTATACATCGTGATCCTGGCCATTATTGGTCCAAGAGCGTAAACAGGCGCTGATCTTCCCGGCAGACCGCCTCTCTACACTTGCTTCGTGGCCGGACGAACCTATCGAACCGAGGCCGTCGTCCTGCGGTCGATGCGCCTGGGCGAGGCCGATCGCGTCCTGCACGTCTACACGCTCGAGCGCGGCCGGGTCGGCGCGGTGGCGAAGGGGATCCGACGGACGAAGTCCCGCTTCGGTGCCCGGCTGGAGCCGCTGAGCCACGTCCAGCTGATGCTCCACCAGGGCGGCGGCGAGCTCCACACCGTGACGGGCGCGGACCTGATCAGCTCGCACCACCTGGCTCGTGAGGACGGGCGCCGGCTCGGTGTCGGCCTCGTCGGGCTCGAGGCGATGCTGCGCCTCTTCCCGGAGGAGGAGGCGAGCCCGCGGGCCTTCACGGCGCTCACGCGGTTCCTGGATGCGCTCGACGAGGCCGAGGTGGGCGACGGCCCGCCGGCGCGCGACCCGCTGGCGCTCTCGTTCCAGCTCAAGCTGCTCTGGCTCTCCGGCTACCTGCCGCACCTGACGAGCTGTGCCGAGTGCGGCGGCGACACCGGGCTGGCCGGCTTCTCGCCGCGGGCGGGCGGAGCCGTCTGCGGCTCGTGCGCGAACGGCGCGATCCCGTTGTCGAGCGAGGGGATCGCCGGCATCGAAGGCCTGCTGGGACGATCGCTGGCGGAGGCCCGCGACGTGCCGCTCCGCGGCCGCGCTGCGGCCGAGGCGCTCGGCGTCGTGACCGCCACGTACGAGTTCCACGGCGGCTTCCGCCTGCGCACGCTTTCGGGATGAAGCGCGGGCTCCCGGGCGGATTCGAGCTCGACGACGACCGCTCGCGGATCGACGTCGACGCCGTCCACGACTTCGTCGCGAATCACTCCTACTGGGCGCCCGGCCGTGCGCACGAGACGCAGGCGCGCCTCGTCCGCGAGGCGGCGCGGGTCGTCGGCCTCTACCACGACAATCGGCAGATCGGCTTCACCCGGACGGTGTCGGACGGCGCGTCGCTCGCCTATCTGGCCGACGTCTACGTCCTGCCGGAGTACCGCGGGCGCGGTCTCGGCGTCGAGCTCGTGCGTGAGAGCGTGGAGTCCGGGCCCTACAGGGACGCGCGCTGGCTGCTCCACACCTCGGACGCGCATGCCTTGTACGAGAAGTTCGGGTTCAGGAAACCGGGGGAGCGTCTGCTCGAACGGGATCGGCGCTGACCGGCGCCGCGAGCCGCTCCGCAAGGTACTTGAGCGCGATCGGATAGCGGTACTCGATGGCCGCGTGGGTGCCGTCGAAGAGCTCGAAGAAGACGTCGGTGACTCCCTCGCGCTCGAGCGCCGCGCGGAAGCCCTCGGCGCCGAGGTCGAGGTAATACTCGTCGCGCTTGCCCGCGTCGATGTAGATCGCCCGCAGGCCGCGGAGGATCTCGGCGTGGTCCGGCACCATCCGGACCGGGTCCCAGGCGAGCCAGCGCTCCCAGATCTCCGGGAGGATCCGGCCGGTGACGATTTCGAACGGCAGGCGGACGGTGCCGTCCGGATCCGCCGAGTAGCAGGCGGCCATGCACCAGACGTCCAACATGTACGCGTCGCTGTCTTTCGACAGCGCAGGCCGCGACCGGAAGTCGGCCCAGAAGGCAGCGTAGGAGCCGCCGTAGTCGTCGCGCAGCGTCCGCGCCACCTGGCGGAACTCCGGCAGGTAGACGCTCTCGAACAGCGAGTCGCCGGCGTGCGTGGCGAGGCCGCCCCAGAGGTCGGGCCGGAGCATCGGCGTCACCATCGCCCCGTAGCCGCCGCTCGACTTGCCGGCGATCGCGCGGCGCTCTCGCGCCGCGATCGTCCGGTAGCGGGCGTCCACCCAGGGAACCACCTCATCGCAGAGGTACGTGTGATAGTTCCCGATCGCCGGCGAGTCGAGGTACTGGCTGCCGCCGAGCGATGTCCAGGCGTCGACGAACACGACGACGGCGGGCGGGACGCTGCCGTCGGCGAACAACTCGTCCACGAGCTCGACCACCGACGGGCGGAACGCCGACCGGTTCCGCCACATGTCGATCTGGCCGGTGAGGCCCTGGATCAGGTAGATCGAGGGGTAGGCCTCGGGCGGGTCGTGGGCGTAGGCAGGCGGGAGGTAGACCCAGACGGGACGCTCGTGCGGGTCACCGAGCGGATTGCCCCGCAGAGCCTCGCTGACGATCGTCGATTCCTCGAGCCGACCACGCAGCTCGACCGACCAGGGACGTATCGGAACCCTCCTCTACGATTGCCGGACTCCGTGGCCGCGCCAACCTACCAGGACATGCTCGCGTCGCTGCAGGCCTACTGGGCCGACCGCGGCTGCGTCGTGATGCAGCCGTACCACACCGAGCTCGCGGCCGGGACGATGAACCCGGCGACGTTCCTCCGCTCCCTCGGACCGGGCGACTGGCGAACGGCCTACGTCGAGCCGGTGATCCGTCCGACCGACGGCCGCTACGGCGAAAACCCGTTCCGCTTCCAGCACTACTACCAGTTCCAGGTCATCCTCAAGCCGAACCCCGAGGACGTGCTCGACCAGTACTTCGGCTCGCTGGAAGCGCTCGGCATCGACCTTCAGCGTCACGACCCTCGGCTCGTCGAGGACGACTGGGAGCAGCCGACGCTCGGCGCGTGGGGGCTGGGGTGGGAGGTCTGGCTCGACGGCATGGAGGTCACGCAGTTCACCTACTTCCAGCAGCTCGGAGGCATGGACGTCGACCCCGTGCCGGCCGAGATCACGTACGGCACCGAGCGGCTGGCCATGTTCCTGCAGGGCAAGGACTCCGCGCTCGACCTGGAGTGGGCGCCCGGGATCACCTGGGGCGACGTCTACCGCGAGAGCGAGCGACAGTGGTCGACCTACAACTTCGAGGCGGCAAATGTAGAGATGCTCATCCGTCACTTCGAGGACTACGAGGCTGAGTGCGCCGCCCTGCTCGACCGCGAGCTGCCGCTGCCCGCGTACGACCAGGTGCTGAAGTGCTCGCACACGTTCAACCTGCTGGACGCTCGGGGCGCGATCTCGGTGACCGAACGGGCGGCGTACATCGGGCGCGTCCGCACGCTCGCACGCCGCGTCGCGAAGGCCTACGTCGACACGCTGGAAGATGCCCACGCTGCTGTTTGAGATCGGCTCCGAGGAGCTGCCGGCCTCGGCCGTGCGCTCGGGGCTGGCGCAGCTGCCGCAGCTCGTCGAGGTTCATCTGGGGATGGCGCCCGCCCGCGTCTTCGGGACGCCGCGCCGGCTGGCGGCCCGCATCGAGGGCCTGCCGGAGCGCACGCCGGACCAGTGGGCGAAGGGCCCTCCGGTCGAGCTGCGCGAGCAGGCCGCCGCGGGCTTCGCGAAGCGCCACGGCGTCTCGGTCGACGACCTTGAGGAGCGCGACGGCGTCCTCGGTGTGACCGTCCCGGGCAGGCCGCTCGTCGAGGTCCTGCCCGAGCGCCTCGAGGCGATTCTCCGCGGGCTCTCGTTTCCGAAGACGATGCGCTGGGACGACAGCGGGCTCCGCTACCCGCGCCCGGTGCGGTGGCGGCTCGCGCGGCTCGACGCCCAAGCGGTCGAGGGTTACGGCACGGTCACCTACGGACACCGGTTCGCGGTGCGAGCGGTCGAGGTGGCGCTGCCCGACGACTACGAGGAGGCGCTCCGGGCGGCGAACGTCGAGCCGGACGCGGCCGAGCGCGAGCGCGTGATCCGCGCGGGCCTCGACGGGCTCGGCGAGTGGTCGGACCCGCTCGGGAAGCTCGCCGAGGTGGTGCACCTCGTCGAGTGGCCGCGGGTGCAGGACGGCACGTTTGGCGAGCGCTTCCTCTCGCTGCCCGAGCGGGTGATCGTGACGGCGATGCAGTCCCATCAGCGCTACTTCCCACTCGGGGGCAACCGCTTCGCCTTCGTCGCGAACGGAGGCGACCCCGAGGTCGTCCGCCTCGGGAACGAGCGCGTGCTGGCGGGCCGGCTAGAGGACGCCAGCTTCACGTTCGAGCGCGACGTCAAGCGCGGCATCGACGAGCTCGTGCAGGAGCTCCCGAAGATCACGTTCTTCGCCGAAGCGGGCTCCTTCGCGGACAAGACCGAGCGCCTCACTAAGCTCGCCGACGAGCTCGGCGGCGGCGAGGCCACGCGCGAGGCTGCGCGGCTGGCCAAGGCCGACCAGGCCGCCGAGCTCGTGCGCGAGTTCCCGGATCTCGAGGGCTACATCGGCGCCGAGTACGCCCGGCTGGCGGGCTACCCGGAGGCGGTCGCGAAGGCGATCGAGGAGCAGTACCTACCGGACGCGGCCAGCGGGCCGCTTCCGGAGACCGAAGCGGGCAAGATCCTCGCGGCCGCCGAGAAGATCGACAACCTCCGGGTCGCGTTCGGCCTCGGCCACAAGCCGACCGGCTCTCGCGATCCCTACGGCCTCCGGCGCGCCGCGATCGGCCTGGTCCGGCTTGCGACCGAGGGCGCGCTTCCGATCGACCGCACGTCCGCCTTCCCCGACGAGGAGCTGCGCGACTTCGTGGAGGAGCGGCTCGAGAACCTGCTCGACGTGCCCGTCGAGTTCGTCCGCGCCGCGCGGAAGTCGGGCGTGCGAGAGCTGGGCGCGGTCGCCGCGCTCGCGCGCTTCCTGGCGGGGCTCGAGGACGAACGGCTCGAGCCGGTGCACACCGTGTTCACCCGCGCGAGCCGGATCGCAGGCTCGCAAGGCGACGGACGCGTCGATCGCGCGCTGCTGGTCGAGGAGGCCGAGCTGCAGCTGGCGGGCGCGGTCGAGGCCGAGGAGGCTCGGATCGCGCGCGAGGTCGAGCAGGGCGACTTCGACTCCGCGTGGGAGGCGGCCGCCGGCCTGGCGCCTGTCGTGGAACGCTTCTTCGACGAGGTCCTGGTGATGGCCGAGGACGCTGCGGTGCGCACCAACCGCCTACGTCTGCTCGCCGAGCTCCGCAACGCCGTCGGTGCGCTCGGTGACTTCTCCGAGATCCCGCGCTAGTCGGTCGTCGGCTCGCGCAGCGCGTAGCCGATCCCGCGCACGGTGTGGATCAGGCGCGGCTCGCCGTCCCGCTCCAGCTTGCGGCGCAGGTACCCCACGTAGACCTCGAGGGCGTTCGAGCTCGGCCCGAAGTCGTAGCCCCAGACCCGCTCGAAGATCAGCGAGCGCGTCAGTACCTGGCGGGGGTTGAGCAGGAACAGCTCGAGCAGCAGGAACTCGGTGCGCGTCAGCTCGATGAGCCGGTCGCCGCGGCGCACCTCGCGGGTCCCGGCGTCAAGCGTCAGGTCGGCGAATGCAAGCGTGCCGTTCCCGGCCGACGCGCCCGTGCGGCGCAGGAGAGCGCGAAGCCGGGCGAACAGCTCTTCGAGCGCGAACGGCTTGACGAGGTAGTCGTCCGCGCCCGCGTCGAGCCCGGCCACGCGGTCGGCGACGGCGTCGCGCGCAGTCAGGAGGAGGATCGGTGTCCGGTTGCCCCGCGCCCTCAGCTGGGTACAGGCCGCGATCCCGTCCATGCGCGGCATGAGCACGTCCAGAACGAGCGCGTCCGGCTCGGTCTCCGGGAGCCGCTCGAGCGCTTCGACCCCGTCTGCCGCCAGCTCGACGTCGTAGCCTTCGAGCCGCAGTGCGCGTTCCAGCGCGGTGCGGACGGGGAGCTCGTCGTCGACGACCAGGATGCGCATCGGGGCACGGTGATCCGCCCTGACCATAGGTCGGCGGCACGCTGCCGCGGCCGGGCGCAACCGAAGCGCTACGTGCGCTTAATCTGCGCTTAGTCGTGTCTTCAAACCGTTCTCAACGACAAACGCTTGACTTCAGGACGTGCGCTCGATTCAGGTGAGGAAGTCGACCGTCGCGCGAACCGCGTCGCTGCTCGTGGCTGCCGTCCTCGGCGGCCTAGTCGCGGTCGGCGTCGGCGCGCTCCTCGACAGCGACAGCGAGCCGGCTACGGCCACGGTCACGGCGACCGGCGGGTCGAGCCCGGCCGCCGGCGGTCTGTCGGCCGGGGACATCTACCGCCGTGCCGCCTCCGCTGTCGTCGAGATTCAGACCGGCAACGCCAGCGGGACAGGGTTCGTCCTCGACGCCGAGGGCCACCTCGTTACGAACGCGCACGTGGTCGACGACGCTCAGACCGTGGAGGTCGCGTTCGCGGAAGGCGCGAAGGAACAGGGACGGGTGATCGCGACCGACCGCTCGACCGACCTCGCCGTGCTGCAGGTCGACCTCGCCGGCCACGACGTCGATCCGCTCCAGCTCGACTCTTCCGCGGACGTGAAGGTCGGCGACGACGTCTACGCCATCGGGAACCCGTTCGGGCTCGAGCGCTCGTTCACCGCCGGGATCGTGAGCGCGGTGAACCGCCAGATCCAGTCGCCGAACGGCTTCACGATCGACGACGCGATCCAGACCGACGCTCCGGTCAACCAGGGCAACTCGGGCGGCCCGCTCCTCGACGCGGCCGGCAACGTCATCGGCGTCGTCTCGCAGATCGCCAGCGAGACGGGCGGGAACGTGGGCATCGGCTACGCCGTGCCGAGCGACACCGTGCGCACGGTCGTCGACGGGCTGCTCCGTGACGGCGAGATCCAGCGTGCCTACCTCGGCGTGCGGCTCGCCGAGCTCGACAGCGGCGTCCGGCTCGCCGACGTGATCGACGGCCAGCCCGCCGGCGACGCGGGCCTGAGGGCCGGCGACACCGTGCTCGAGGTCGCCGGGAAGAAGGTCGACACGGCCGGCGACGTCCAGAGCGCCGTCGCGGCTCGCAAGCCGGGCGACGAGCTCGAGCTGAAGATCAGGCGCGGCGGTTCCGAGCGGACGGTCACCGTGAAGCTCGGCACGAGACCTGCCGCCGTGCAGTAGATAGGAGGACTCGGCGAAGCGACCCTGTGTCGCCGGGCCGCGCTGCTCGCCCCGAGGCCGCTCCTCGGTCGCGCCCGTATAGCTCCGCATACGAACACTCCCTGCGTCCTTGCCTCGGAGCGACCATCGCACCCCGACGACGAGCGACGCTCCACCGAGCCCTCCTGGCGATACCCTGACGCCGTGAGCGGCGTCGTCGAGCTGCACGTCGTCTCGGATGCGACCGGGGCGACGGCCAAGCGTCTGGTCCAGGCGCTCGAGGCGCAGTTTCCGGACCAGACCTTCGAGGACATCGTTCACCCGCGGGTCGAGACCGTGGACGACCTCAGGCTCGCCGTCAGCCGGGCGAAAGGCCGCCCCGCCGTGGTCATCTACACCCTGGTCGACCAGGAGATGCGCGGGGCGATGCGCGACCTCTGCAAGCGGGCACGTGTTCATTACTGCGACCTGCTCGGCCACCCGATCGACGCGGTCGCGCGCGTCTCGGGCCAGGCGGCGCGGATGACGCCCGGTGCGAGGCCGCCGCTCGACTCGCAGTACTTCCGGCGCATGGCGGCGATCGAGTTCGCGGTCAAGTACGACGACGGCGTCGGGTCAGGCCTGCAAGACGCGGACATCGTCCTCGTCGGCGTGTCGCGCACCTCGAAGACGCCGCTGTCGATGTACCTCGGCTACCTCGGCTACAAGACGGCGAACGTGCCGGTGGTCAAGGGGATCGACCCGCCGGGCGCGCTGTTCGACGTCGATGCCTCGAAGGTCGTGGGCCTGACGATCGGCGCCGAGCGGCTCGCAGAGATCCGCCAGGAGCGCGCTCGACGGCTCGGCGGCGGAAACGGCAAGTACGCAGCGCTCGTGGAGATCTACGAGGAGCTCGACTACGCGTCCGAGATCCACCGCAAGCTGGGCTGCCCGGTCATCGACATGACCGACCTGGGGATCGAAGAGACGGCCGCGCGCACGATCCAGCTCGTCGAGCGGCGCCAGTCCGAGGTGCGCGCCTGAGCGCAGGAGCCGACCCGTACGGGCGGCCGAAGATCCCGCTGTGGCGCTGGGCGCTGTGGTTGGTGCTGCTGATGCTCGCCGACCTCGTCTTCTACGTGCTGCTGACGCCGCTGTGGCTCGGCGGGCGCGTGTTGGCGTGGCTGGCCGAGTGGCGCTCGCGTCGCGGGCGCTAGACCGGGCGCGCCTGGACCCGCTCTTCGACGACCTCACCGTCGCGTAGCTCCACTCGGTAGGCGGCCTTGTCCGGAAGCGCCGTGACGGCCTCTCGCAGCTCCCAGCCCTCGAAGTGCAGGGCGACGCCGTCCTCGGCCGCCCAGCCGCCGGGGATGCCGCCGGCGAGGAGCTCGTGGTAGCGCGGGCGCCGGAGCTCCTCGCCGTCGTAGTGCGGGCACGCGCTGCCCGGGATCAGGCCGAGGCACTCCATCGCCTCGAGCTGCGGCCCGAACGAGTCCGTCACGCCCGCCTCGAACCAGCAGATCATCCCCGCGCTCACGCCGCTGAGGACGACACCCTCCTGCCAGGCCTCGCGGACGATCTCGTCCAGGCCGTGCTCCCGCCAGATCGCGAGCATGTTGGCCGTGTTGCCGCCGCCGACGTAGACGAGGTCGTGGCCCAGCACGACCTCGCGGAGCTCCGCCGGCGGCCACGGGAAGAAGTCCAGGTGACGCACGTCCGCACGCCCTGAGAAGGCCTCGTAGAAGAGGACGGCGTACTCCCGCGACTCGGCGCTGGCGGTCGGAACGAAGAGGACGCGTGGGCGCTCCTTGCCGGTGAGCCCGAGCAGCCAGTCCTCGAGCGCGCGCGACTCGGGCGCGCCCACTCCGTGGCCGCCGAAACCGACGATCTGCGGGCCGGGCATCCGACGAGTATTGCAAGCCCCTTGTGGGAAGATGCCGATCGCGCATGACCTCGCCACGCTACGTCTACGACTTCGACGAGCCGGCCGACGGCGGCCGCGAGCTGCTCGGCGGGAAGGGCATCGGGCTTGCCGAGATGACCCAGCTCGGCGTGCCCGTCCCGGCCGGCTTCACGATCACGACCGACGCGTGCCGCGCCTACATGGCGGCGGACGGCAGCAGACTTCCCGACGGGCTCGAGGTCGAGCTCGAAGAGCACCTCGCCGGCCTGGAGGAGCGAAGCGGCAAGCGCTTCGGCGACCCGGCCGACCCGCTGCTCGTCTCCGTCCGTTCCGGGGCCGCCGTCTCGATGCCCGGGATGATGGACACGATCCTCAACCTCGGCCTGAACGACGAAGCGATGACGGGCCTCGCCGGCCGGACGAAGAACGACCGCTTCGCCCGCGACTCCTACCGCCGCCTGATCCAGATGTACGGAGAGGTCGTCGACGGCGTTTCGGCCCACCGTTTCGAGGACGCCCTCGGGGCCCTCAAGCACGAGCGCGGAGTCGCGCAGGACACCGACCTCGGCGCGGAGGACCTGGCGCAGCTGATCGAGACCTTCAAGGCCGTCTACCGCGACGAGACGGGCTCGGACTTCCCGCAGGACGCGCGCGACCAGCTGCTGCGCGCCGTCAGGGCGGTGTTCGACTCCTGGGACACGACACGCGCCCAGGTCTACCGCCGCGCGCACGGGATCCCGGACGACCTCGGCACCGCCGTCAACGTCGTCCAGATGGTGTTCGGCAACAAGGGCGACGAGTCGGCGACCGGCGTCTGCTTCACGCGCGACCCGTCCACCGGCGAGAGCGGCCTCTACGGCGAGTTCCTCGTCAACGCCCAGGGCGAGGACGTCGTCGCCGGCATCCGCACCCCCGAGCCGCTCGAACGCATGCGCGCGCACCTGCCGCAGGCGTTCGAGCAGCTGACCGACACGATGCGCCGCCTCGAGGAGCACTACCGCGACATGCAGGACATCGAGTTCACGGTCGAGGACGGTGAGCTCTTCCTGCTGCAGACCCGGACGGCCAAGCGGACGGCGGCGGCCGCGCTGAAGGCGGCGGTGACGATGGTCGACGAGAACCTGATCTCGCGCGAGGAGGCGGTCGCCCGCATCGACCCGGGCCAGCTCGACCAGCTGTTGCACCCGATGATCGACCCGACCGCGCAGTACGAGGTCGCGGCGCGCGGGCTGAACGCGTCGCCGGGCGCGGCCTCGGGGAAGATCGTGTTCGACGCGGACACCGCTGCCGAGCGCGGCGCTGCCGGCGAGGCCGTCATCCTCGTGCGCTGGGAGACGACTCCCGACGACATCCACGGGATGATCGGCGCGCAGGGGATCCTCACCGCCCACGGCGGCATGACGTCGCACGCGGCCGTGGTCGCCCGCGGGATGGGCAAGCCGTGCGTCGCCGGCTGCGACGGGCTCAAGCTGGACGTCGAAGCAGGCATCGGGACGCTCAACGACCGCGAGTTCGCCGAGGGCGACGTGCTCACGATCGACGGCGGCACCGGCGAGGTGATCCTCGGGCCGGTCGACCTCGTCCCGCCGCAGATCAACGAGGACTTCGAGACGATCCTTGCCTGGGCGGACGACCTGCGACGGCTGAAGGTGAGGGCCAACGCAGACACCCCCGACGACGCCACGCGCGCGCGCGAGTTCGGCGCCCAGGGCATCGGCCTCTGCCGCACCGAGCACATGTTCATGGCCGAGGACCGGCTGCCGGTCGTGCGCGAGATGATCATGGCCGACAACGAGGACGGTCGCCGCTCGGCGCTCGAACGGTTGCTTCCGATGCAGCAGTCCGACTTCGAGGGGATCTTCGAAGCGATGGCCGGCCTGCCGGTGACGATCCGGCTGCTAGACCCGCCGCTGCACGAGTTCCTTCCTCCGCTGGAGGAGGCGACCGACGACCACATGCGGGAGCGGATCCGAGCGCTCCAGGAGTCGAACCCGATGCTCGGCACCCGCGGCTGCCGGCTTGGGCTGCAGTGGCCCGAGATCTACGAGATGCAGGTCCGGGCGATCGTGCGGGCGGCGCGGGCCGTCGAAGAGCGGACGGGCGACGCGCCGCTCGTCGAGATCATGCACCCACTGGTCGGGTTCGCCGAGGAGCTGAAGCGCCTGCGCGAGCTGACGATCCGCACCGCTGAGGAGGAGGACGCGGGCGAGTACCTGGTCGGCACGATGATCGAGCTCCCGCGCGCGTGCGTCAGGGCCGACGAGATCGCCGAGCACGCCGACTTCTTCTCCTTCGGCACCAACGACCTGACGCAGACGGCGCTCGGCTTCTCCCGCGACGACGCCGAGGGCAAGTTCCTCACCTGGTACCTCGAGGACGGCGTGCTGCCGGCGAACCCGTTCGAGACGATCGACAAGAGCGGCGTGGGAGACCTGATGCAGATCGCGGTGGAGCGGGGGAGGGGCGCGAAGGACGAGATCAAGCTCGGCATCTGCGGCGAGCACGGCGGCGAGCCGAAGAGCGTGGCGTTCTGCCACGACCTCGGGCTCGACTACGTCTCCTGCTCGCCGTTCCGGGTGCCGCTCGCCCGCCTGGCCGCGGCGCAGGCGGCCCTGAGGGACAGCGGCGTCGAAGCAGCAGTCGCCGGCGGCTAGCGCGCTGCCGATCAGGCCGGCGCCCGCGATCTCGGCGGCGCCGCCGGTCGACCCGGCGCTGCCCCGGCCGCCGGAGGTCCCCGGGGCGCGGGACGTCGCCCGCAACACGCTCGAGACGCTGCTCTTCCGCGGGCTCTCGACGCCCGTCGCGCTGCTGCTCGTCGTCGTCCAGAGCCGGTTTCTGGAGCCGGCCGGGCGCGGCGAGTTCGTGCTCGTCGTCCTGAGCGTCACGATCCTGTCGCGCCTGCTCGGGCAGCTCGGCCTGGCCGTCACCAACCGGCTGCAGGACACGAGCAGCGCCGTACGGCCGCTCGTGCACCGCGCCTTCGCGATCGCCGTCCTCCTCGGCGGCGCTCGGGATGGCCGCGATCGTGACCTGGGGCGCGCTGACGCCGGCGATCGGCGCCGGCACGGCCGCGCTCGCCGCGGCCGCGCTGATCCCGAACGTGATCTGGCAGACGATCTCCGGCGTTCTGCTCGGCCAGGCCCGCGTCCGCCTCTGGAACTACATCCAGGCGCTGTCGCCGCTGCTGACGCTCGCGGGGATGCTGGTGCTCGTCGTCGGTCTCGACGGCGGCGTCCGTGCCGCGATCCTGGCCTGGACGCTCGCGCACGTGCTCACCGCGGCCTTCGCGGTGATCGCCGCACGCGATCTCGTCGTGCCGGTCGACGTGCCGCCGTGGCTGGACCAGAGCGCCCGGACGATCCTGCGGCTCGCGATCGTGATGGGGGCAGTGCAGGTGGTCAATCTGATCGGCTACCGCATCGAGCTCTTCCTGCTCGAGTACGTCGACGGCGTCGCCGCGGTCGGCGTGTACTCGATCGCGATCCAGGCCGCCGAGGCGCTCTGGCTGATCCCCGCGGCGATCGCGACCGCGATCACCGGCCCGGCCGTCCACGAGAGCGAGGAGCGCGCGGTCCGGCTCGTGCGTGGGGCCGCGCTGCGCAGCCTTGCGTACACCGCCGGGGCGGCGGCCGCCGTGGGGCTGCTGGCGCCGTTCCTGATTCCGCTGCTCTTCGGCGACGCGTTCTCCGGCGCCGCCAGGCCGCTCGCGGTGCTGCTCCCGGGCGTCGTCGCGTACGCGCCGATCACCGTGCTCGTCGTCTACCTCTCGGTGCGCCGCGGGCAGCCACGGCTCAGCCTCGCCGTGTCACTGACCGCGATGGCCGTGACGGCGCTCGCCGCACTGGCGCTGATTCCCGCGTACGGCAAGACCGGCGCCGCGGCGGGGAGCGCGCTCGGTTACCTGGCCGGTGCAGCCCTGGCCTGGCTGTTCTTCGCCCGCCTGGCGCGCCGCTAGAGTCGCGCGGTGCTGGTCGCCCAGGGACTGACCAAGCGGTACGGCAAGGTGCTCGCGGTCGACGACGTCAGCTTTGAGGTGCGCGCCGGGACGATCACCGGGTTCCTCGGCCCGAACGGCGCGGGCAAGACGACCACGCTGCGGATCTTCCTCGGGCTGGTGCACCCGACAGCCGGGTCGGCCACCGTCGACGGGAGGCGCTTCCGCGACCTCGAGCGGCCGACGCGCGTGGGGGCGGTGCTGGAGGCGACGGGCTTCTACCCCGGCCGCAGCGGCCGCGACCACCTGCGCGCGATCGCGACCGCCGCCCGGATCCCGCAGCAGCGCGTCGGCGAGGTGGTCGAGCTCGTCGGGCTCGAGTCTGCGGCCAAGCGCCGGGTGAAGGGCTACTCGCTCGGCATGCGCCAGCGCCTCGGGATCGCGACCGCGCTGCTCGGCGACCCGGAGATCCTGATCCTCGACGAGCCGGCGAACGGGCTCGACCCGGACGGCATCCGCTGGCTGCGCGACTTCATGCGCGACTTCGCCGGCAGCGGCCGCACGATCCTTGTCTCCAGCCACGTGCTCGCGGAGGTGGCGCAGGTCGCACAGGACGTCGTCATCGTCGACAAGGGCCGGCTCGTGTCGCAGGCGCCGGTCTCCGAGCTCACTGCCCGTACTTCGGGCGGTGTGCGCGTCCGCAGTCCACAGGTCGAACGGCTGCGCGAGCTCCTCGCCGGCGCAGGTCTCGAGGCGGCGGCAGCCGGCGACGGGGCGCTGCTGGTCCAGAACGCCACCGGGCCGCAGGTCGGCGAGATCGCCGCCGCCAACTCGATCGTGCTGCACGAGCTCGTGCAGGAGACCGCGACGCTGGAGCAGGCGTTCCTGGAGCTGACGGCCTCGTGACCGCGCTCGTTCAGGCCGAGCTGCTGAAGCTGCGGACGACGCGGCTCGTGCCGGGGCTGCTGCTCGGGCTCGTCGGATTGGTCGTCCTGTTCGTCGTGGCGCACGTGACGCAGAGCTCGGCCCGGGCCCTCGACGCGTCCCCGGAGGACGCGTTCTCCGGCGCGGTGGCCGCCGTCATCCTCGTGCTGCTCGTCGGGGTGACGGTGACTGCCGGGGAATGGCGGCACAACACGATCACGGCAACGCTGCTCGTCGCTCCCGTGCGCGAGCGCGTCCTAGCGGCGAAGCTGGCAGCGGCGCTCGTCATGG
Source organism: uncultured Actinomycetes bacterium (assembly GCA_963738205.1). Lineage (GTDB taxonomy): Bacteria > Actinomycetota > Thermoleophilia > Gaiellales > Gaiellaceae > DATFQE01. Next base: position 460,890 of record CAVTVQ010000006.1, on the reverse strand, counting down.
GCTTTGCGTTCGGCGTCGCTGCGGTCGTCGTCAACGTGCTGATCGCCTGGCCCGCGCTCGCCGCCAAGGGCTCGCAGGTCTCGCCGTTCGACGAGCCGGCGCTGAAGGTCCTCGGCGCGACGCTGCTCGGATGCGCGTTGTGGGCGGCGCTGGGAGCGGCCGTGGGCGCGGTCACGCGCAACCAGGTCTCGGCGATCGTCGGCGCCGTCGTCTGGTTCCTGATCGCCGAGCCGCTCGTCGGCACGCTGCTGGACGATGTCGGCCGGTACCTTCCGGGCGCTGCGCTCGGCGACATCTTCGGGAACAGCGGCGGCCTCTCCCGCCTCGGCGGCACCCTGGTCTCGCTCGCGTGGATCGGGGCGATCGGCGCGATCGGCGCCGTACTGGTCGTCCGCGACGACGTCAGCTGAAGCCCGAGCGAGTCAGAGCGTGTTCTGGGACGCCCAGAACGCGATAGCCACGCTCACGAGGCCGACGCCGACCAGGCCGGCGATGCCGACCAGGCCAGGCCGTCCGTAGACGGCATGGCTCCTCCCGAAGCGAGACAGCGCCAGTGTTCCGAGCGCGCCGCCGATCAGCCCGCCGATGTGGCCGCCGATCGACACGCCTGGCACGGCGAACGTGAAGACGAGGTTGAGGGCGATCACCGACAGCGCGCCGCCGCCGAAGACGTAGACGCGCTGCTGCTCGAGCACGAGCGCCGCGCCCATGATCCCGAAGATCGCACCTGATGCTCCGACGGTCGCCGCGTTGGGGCTCACGAGCAGCGCACCGGCCGACCCGGCGAGGCCCGAGACGAGGTACAGCAGCAGGTAGCGCCAGCGGCCGACCACCTGCTCGACGGCCGAGCCGAACCACCACAGCGCGAGCATGTTGAACGCCAGGTGGATCGGCCCGTAGTGGAGGAACGCGGCCGAGAGCAGCCGCCACCAGTCGCCCTGGTCGACGAGCGGGGCGGCGAGGAAGCCGTTCTCGTAGATGCGGTTGCCGGTCCCGTTGATCGTTCCGCCGAGCGCCAGCTCGAGCAGGTAGATGCCGACGTTGATCGCGACGAGCGTCTTGGTCACCACGGCGCCCGTGCCCTCGGAGCCGGCGCGCCGGATTCCACGGCTCACCCTGGCCGCTCCCTGCGGCTGGCCGGCGTGGTCGGGGCAGCGGATCCCCACCGGAGCGAAGACCATGCAGTCGGGGCAGATCGGCCGACCGCACTCCGAGCACGTGACGCCGGTCTCCCGGTCAGGGTGGCGATAGCAGGTCATCCTCGGAGCCTCGGTCACGGGGCGTTAGCGTAGCCAGGGTGCGTGTCGACGTGGCGTTCACACCGGGCGTGGCGATCGACGCGTTCGTGGGGGTCGTCGTCGACGTCCTGCGGGCTACATCGACGATCACGCAGGCGCTCGATGCCGGCTTTCCGCGCGTCCTGTGCTGCCTGGAAATCGACGACGCGCTGGCCGTGCAGGAGGAGCTGGGCGAGGGCCTGCTCGGCGGGGAGCGCGACGGCGTCCAGATTCCCGGCTTCGACGTGGGCGCCTCGCCTCGCGAGTTCTTGGAGCCGCGCCCGGAGCCGTTGATCCTCTCAACGACGAACGGGACGCGGGCGATCCTGATGGCGGCCGAGCGGTGCGGCGAAGTGCTCCTCGGCAGCCTGCTGAACCTGGACGCGCTCGTCGAGTCGCTGCAGGAGCGGGGGAGGGACGTCGCCATCCAGTGCGCCGGCTTCAAGGGTGCGTTCGCGCTCGACGACGCCTACTGCGCCGGCCGCATCGTCCAGGAGCTCGAAGGCGCGACGCGCTCCGACTCGGCCATCGCAGCCGAGCAGGTGGCGCGCGCGTATCCGTCGTCGCTCGACGGGCTCAATGCCCGCACGTACGGCCCGCCGGGGCTCGAGGCAGACATCGAGTTCTGCGCGCGGGAGAGCGTGCTGCGAACCGTGCCGCGTTTCTCGCGGATGGTCGGCCCGGCGGCCGAGATCGTGCGCGGCTGAACGCTTTTCACAGGCTTTTCCACAGGTGGAAATCTCACCCTTGACAGGCGAACATGTGTTCGTGTAGAACATACGTTCCTATGGTCGCCTGCATCGTGATTCCCGGCTTCCCGCTCCGTGCCGCGCTACGCGCCCGTCCCGGGCTCGAGCTTCGCCCGGCTGCACTTGCGCCGGTCGAGGGCGAGGAGCCGCTGATCGGCCCCGTGACGGCGGCCGCCGAGGCAGCGGGGGTCAGGCCGGGCATGCGCTTAGGGGAGGCGCTCGCTACCTGTCCCTCGCTCGCGCTCGTCGAGCCCGACCCCGCTGGGGCGGAGCAGGCCTGGGAGGAGATCGTCCGCCGGCTCGAGGACGTGGGCATCGCCGTAGAACCGGTTGGGCAGGGTTGCGCGTATTTCGATACACGCGGCGTCGAGCGCCTCTACGGCGGCGTCGAAGGGGCGCTCCGCCGCGCTCTCACGGCCGTCGGTTCGAGCTGGGATCCACGTGCCGGCGCGGCCGAGCGGCGGTTCGCGGCCCTCGCTGCTGCGAACGTCGCTCGGCCAGGCCAGGCGCTGGTGGTCGAGGACGGACGCGCGTCCGGCTTCCTCGCACCGCTGCCGCTCGAGCTGCTGCCGCTCGACCAGCGCAGGCGCGAGGAGCTCGCCGAGCTCGGCGTCCGCAAGGTCGGGGAGCTCGCCGCACTGCCGGCCGCTGCGGTCGCCGAGCGGCTGGGCGCCGACGGTCGCCGCGCCTGGAACCTCGCCCGCGGTGGGCAGGGGACGCGGGTTCGCGCACGCAAGCCTGCAGCCGAGCTCGCCGAGCTGCTCGAGTTTCCCGAGGCGGTGGGGAACGTGCTCACCCTACGGCGTGCTCTGAACGTCTTGCTCGATGCGCTCCTCGCGCGTCCGGAACGGGCCGACCGCCTCGTGCGGAAGCTCGCGCTCTCGGCCAAGCTCGTCGGCGGCGGCTCCTGGCGGCGGACGCTGACGCTGCGCGAGCCGAACGCCGAGCGCGATCGCCTGCGTCTGGCGCTCGGGCCGAAGCTGACCGAGCTGCCGGGACCGATCGTCGCGCTCAGGCTCGAGGCCGTTGAGCTGGCTCGTTCGACGGGCCGGCAGCTCGAGCTGGTCCAGCCGGAGGGCGACGAGCTCGCCACCCGGCTCGGGGAAGGCCTCCGTCAGGTGCGTGCGAGCACCGGCGGCGGCGCGGTCTGCACCGTCGTGGAGGTGGCACCCTGGTCGCGCATCCCGGAGCAGCGCGCACTGCTCGTCGCGCGGGACGAGTAAACGCGCCGCGGTCCGCGCTCGTCGAGTCGCGAGTCGACGGCTCACCGGCGCGCGTGAACCGTCAGGGCGTGGCGTTCGTCCGTGAGGAGTGGAGGGTCGTCGACCGCTGGTGGACGGACGAGCCCGTCGACCGCCGCTACTTCGAGGTGGTGCTCGAGACGGGCGAGAACACGGTCGTCTTCCGCGACCAGGAGCAGGGCTACTGGTTCAGCCAGCGCGGGGTCTAGCTGCGCCTGCGGCTCATAGCCGTTTGACACGGAGGGCTCGCCAGACGAACATACGTTCGTATAATGCTCGAAGGCCTTCCCCGCACCCAGCACGCCGGTCTGGGCGATCGGCCGTACGAGGTGCCACGCTACGCGTCCTATGCACACGCGAATGAGACGAAAGGCCGGGCGCCGTACGTCGAGCTGCACGCACATTCGGCGTACTCGTTCCTGGACGGCGCCTCGCACCCGGAGGAGCTCGCCGCTCGCGCCGCCGAGCTGGGCTACGAGGCGCTCGCGCTCACCGACCACGACGGCGTCTACGGATCGCTCGAGTTCGCGCACGCGGCCAAGGCGTTCGGCGTGCGGCCGATCACCGGCGCTGAGGTCACGCTCGCGGGCGGCGCCCACGTCACGCTGCTCGTGGAGTCGTCACGCGGCTACGCGAACCTCTGCCGCCTGCTGACGGAGGCGCATCGGCGCACGCGCCTGCCGGGTCGCGAGAGCGAGCTGCTGCCCCCGGCTCTCGACCAGGGCCTGCTCGAGGAGCTGAGCGACGGCCTCGTCTGCCTCTCCGGCTGCGCTCGGCACGGCCTCGCCGTCCATGACCCGAACGCGGCCGCTCGGCTCGCCGCCGCATTCGGGCGCGAGCGCTTCTACGTCGAGCTCCAGCGGCCGTACGAACGGGGCGACGCCCGCCGCAACGCGCGCCTGCGCGACCTGGCCGAGACGCTGGGCGTCGCCACCGTCGTCACGGGCGACGCGCACGCCCACCACCCGAGCCGCACCGCGCTCCAGGACGCGCTCGTGGCGATCAAGAACCGCACGTCACTCGAGGGCAGCGAACGCGAGCGGCGTGGAAACCGCGAGGGCGTCCTGCTCGACCCGGCCGAGGTGGCCGACCGCTTCCCGGACGACAGAGACGCTGTCGCGCGCACGGTCGAGCTCGCCGAGCGGCTGGTGTTCGACCTCACCGAGGAGCTCGGCTATCGCTACCCCGACTTCTCCGACGGGCCTGATCCGGCAGACGTCCAGCTCGCGCGTATCTGCAACCGCGCGTTCGACGAGCGTTACGGCGCCACGCCACGCGTCCTAGGTACACGGGCCCGAGAACGTCTGGACGAGGAGCTTGCGTTGATCGCCGAGCTGAAGCTCAGCGGCTTCTTCCTGCTCCACTGGGAGGTGCTCGAGCTGGCGCGCGAGGTCGCGCAGGAGGTGCGTGGCCGCGGCTCGCCCAGGCATTCGCTGCCGCCGGGCCGGGGAAGAGGGAGCTCGGTCGGCTCGCTCGTCTGCTACCTGACCGGCCTCTCGCACGTCGATCCCGTCGCGGCCGACCTCTCGCTCGGCCGCTTCATCAACCGCGAGCTCGAGTCGGTGCCCGACATCGACCTCGACTTCCCGCGGGACATCCGCGAGAAGCTGATCGTCGCGGTCACCGAACGCTACGGGCGCGAGCACGCGGCGCTCGTGGCCAGCTTCGCCACCTATCGGTCGCGCGGCGCGATCCGCGACCTCGGCAAGGCGCTCGGGCTCCCGTTCGGCGAGCTCGAGCGGCTGGCGCGCGTCTCCGACGGCTGGAACGCCAAGCGCGTCGCAGAGGAGCTGTCGCTGTTGCCCGAAGCCGAGCGCCGACACGCCTCGCCGCGCTGGCGTGCGTTCGGCGAGCTGTGCGGCGAGATCGCCGGCCTGCCGCGCCACATCTCGCAGCATCCGGGCGGGATGGTGATCTCGTCGCGCCCTCTGGTCGAGCTCGTCCCGGTGATGCCGTGCGCCATGGCCGGTCGACAGATGTGCCAGTGGGACAAGGACTCCTGTGCCGACGCGGGCTTCCTCAAGATCGACCTGCTCGGCCTGGGCATGCTCTCCGCCGTCGAGGACTGCATCGACCAGGTGGCGACGCTGCGCGGCAAGACAATCGATCTTTCCCGCATCCCGCTGGACGACGAGGACGTCTTCGCCGAGATCCAGAAGGCGGACACGGTCGGCGACTTCCAGATCGAGAGCCGAGCGCAGATGCAGGTGATCCTGCGCACGCGCCCCGAGACGCTGGCGGACATCGTGACCCAGGTCGCGCTCGTGCGACCGGGGCCGATCCAGGGCAAGGCTGTCCACCCCTACATCGAGCGGCGGCAGAAGCTGCGCGAGGACCCGAGCTACGTCGCCCCGGCCGACCATCCGCTGCTCGAGGAGCCGCTGCGGTTCACGCTCGGCGTCGTCGTCTTCCAGGACCAGGTGCTGGACGTGGCGATGGCGCTGGCCGGGTTCACGGTGGGGGAGGCCGAAGGGCTGCGCCGGGCGATGAGCCGCAAGCGGAGCGAGGCCGCGCTCGAGGCCTACCGCGAGCGCTTCGTCGACGGCGCGGCCGGCAGGGGCGTCGCCGGCGCTCTGGCGAACGAGATCTACGACAAGCTCGTCGCCTTTTCCGGCTTCGGCTTCCCGAAGTCGCACGCGGCCGCGTTCGGGCTGCTCGCCTACCAGTCGGCCTGGCTGCGGCACCACTACCCGGCCGAGTTCCTCTGCGCGCTCCTGAATGCGCAGCCGATGGGCTTCTACCCGCCGTCCAGCCTCGTTCGGGACGCGCAGCGGCGCGGGGTGGAGGTGCTGCCGCCGGACGTCAACCTGAGCGCCGCGGAGTGCGCCGTCGTTGACGGCTCCGTGCGGATCGGCCTCGAGTACGTCGATTCGCTGGGCGAGGACGACGCCGCGGCGCTCGTGGTGGAGCGAGAGCGCGGCGGGCCGTTCGGAAGCGTGGTCGAGCTCGCCCAGCGCGCGCCGCTCAGCAGGGATGCGACCGAGGCGCTCGTCGGATCGGGTGCCTGCGACGCGCTCGGTCGCTCACGGCGTGCGCTGCTCTGGGAGCTCGGCCTCGTGCCGCGAGCCCAACCGGTGCCGGGCAGCGGCGGCGAGGAACGTCAGCTCGCGCTCGCACTCGACCCGACAGCCGAGACGCCCGACCTCCCCGAGCAGACGCCGTGGGAGCGGATGCTCGCCGACTACCGGCGGACGAGCCTGTCGGTCGGCGTCCATCCGCTGCAGCTCCTGCGCCCCCACCTGCCGCGGGACGTGTTGTCGAGCGAGCAGCTGCGGGCAGCGCCGAACCGCTCGAGCGTCACCGTGGCCGGCATGACCGTCGCGCGCCAGCGGCCGGCCACCGCCAACGGCGTCGTCTTCATGCTGCTCGAGGACGAGCACGGCCAGATGAACCTGATCGTGCCGCCGCAGGTGTACGACCGCTTCCGCGCCGTCGTGCGCGGCGAGCCGCTGATCCTCGCGCGGGGCCGCTTCGAGCAGGTAGGCGAGAACCGGAACGTGCTCGTACGCGAGCTCGAGACGCTCGGCCCGCTCGCGCGCCGGCTCGCCGACGGCGACGTGCACGGATCGCTCCCCGCCGCGCACCACTTCGGCCACCGCTAGGGGTTCTGAGATCACCCGGCCGCGCGGAGTACGGTGAAGCGCTTCCGGACGGCACGGTCGAACGCCGCCTCGTACTCCTCGGCTCCACTCGGCTCGAGCGCCGCGGCAAAGGCGTCGCGCATCTCCTCCAGCTCGTCCGTGGCGATCTCGACCAGGTCGAGGTAGGCGGCCCACACCTCCTGTGCGTCCTCCGATTCCGCCGCGACATAGTCGCGCTGGGCCTGGTCGCACCGGCCCAGCAGCTCGCCGTTCTCGCGCTCGAAGAGGTCGAGCTGTCGCTCGATCGCCTCGGCGAAGCGGCGCCGCCCGAAGATCACTGCAGCTCGCGGTAGAGCTCGAGGTGCAGCCGCGCCGCGGCGTCCCACGTGAGCTCCGCCCGAGCGCGCGCGGCTCCCTCGCGGGCGGCAGCGAGCGCGTCGGCGTCCCCGGTGAGCTCTGCGAGGGCGGCCGACAGTGCCTCCACGTCGCCCGCGGGGACGACGCGGCCGGCTCCGAAGCGGCGGACCGGCTCGGCCAGGCCGGAGACGTCGTAGGCGACCGCCGGGACGCCGGCTCCGAGCGCGCGCAGAAGCGCGCCGCTCTGGTCGATCTCCGGTCGGTAGGGAAAGACGGCGACCGTTGCGTCGCCGAGGGCCTGGTCGACCTCGGCGCCCGAGAGGTAGCGCAGCCGCCACTCGGCGCGATCACCGGCGGCCGAGCGGTAGGACTCCACGGGCTCGAGCGGTTCGCCGGCGACCAGCAGCCGGACGCCGTCGGCCTTCTTGACGGCCGCGATCGCGTCGCCGAGGCCCTTGTACGGGCGGATCATCCCCAGCGCGAGGACGGTGCGCCCGTCGTCCCGCCGGGGCGGGTCGCTCGGGAACACGGGATGCGGGATCACGCGGAGCCGCTCGGCGGCGACCCCGAGCCCGGCGAGCGTGTCGCGCCCGTGCTCGCTGTGCACGACGACGCGGTCGAAGCGGGTGAGCAGGCGGCGCCACAGCTCCAGCTTTCCGGCCGTCCGGCGCGGCAGGAGGTCGTGGGCCGTGAAGACGAGCGGGGCGCGCGATCGGAGCAACCGTGCGTCGAGCTCGGGGGCGGCGAGCCACTGGAAGTGGAGGACGTCCGCCGGTCGCCGTGCAAGCCGCGCCAGCCCGAGCGGGTGCTCCAGCGCCTTCAACGGCATACGGAAGCGCGAGCGCCGGAAGAGACGCGAGCTCAGCGGGTAGAAGAGCTCGTTGCGGCGGTAGCCGTCGGCCCGGGGCGCCTCGCCGAAGCGGAAGCGCGAGGCGGCCAGCTCGACGTCAGCGCCTGCCCGCGCGAGCGCCGACGCGAGCTCGTGGTCGTACTCCGGCGTGAACGACGAGGGGTCGGCCAGGAGGATCCGCATGCGGCTCCTTACAGTACGGCGTCCGTGAGCCTTCTCGTTCGCACCTGGAACGTCTTCCACGGCCGCTCGCACCCTCCCGGCAAGCGGTTGTTCTTGCAGCGCATGGTGCGCCTCGCGAGCGAGGACCGGCCGGCGGCATTGCTGCTGCAGGAGGTGCCGGCGTGGGCGCTGGCGCGGCTGCGGGAGTGGAGCGGGATGACCGTGGTCGGCGAGGTCACCGCCAGGCCGTCGATCGGCCCGTTGCCCTCGACCGCCGAGCTGGGGAGGCGCATCACGGCACTCCATCCGCCGCGTCTGCTCGGAGCGTTCACGGGCCAGGCGAACGCGATCCTCGTCGATCCGGCGCTCGCGGTCCTGGACGAGCACGCGATCGTGCTCAATGCGCGCGGCTTCCGTCGGGCTCAGGCCGGGTGGCTGAGCCTCCCGCTCGTCGACGAGCTCTATTGGGCGAAGGAGCGACGGGTCTGCCACGCCGTGCGCGTGCGTCTGCCCTGCGGCCGGGTCGCTGCGATCGCGAACTTCCACGCGACCGGCTCGCGCGACAAGCGGATCCCGGACGCCGAGGTGATGCGCGCGGCGACCTTTGCCGACGCGCTCGCCGGGCCGGACGAGATCTGTGTGCTCGGCGGCGACTTCAACATCACGACCGAGCGGTCGGTGTCGCTCGCCGAGCTGAGGCAGCCGGAATGGGGCTTCTCGGCGGCAGGCGCGGGGATCGACCACGTGCTCGTCCGTGGTGCCGAGGCGAGCAAGCCGGTGCGGTGGTCGATCGCCCGCCGGAAAGTGGACGGCGTCGTCGTGAGTGATCACGCTCCGGTGGAGGTCACGATCGCATGAACGTCGACGAGGTCCGGGCCGAGTTTCCGGTGCTCGAGCGGGTGGCGTACCTGAACGCCGGGTCGATCGGGCCGTTGGCCAAGCGGACCGCAGCGGCGATGTCCGCACGGCTCGCCGCCGAGCTGGAGGCCGGCCGCGGCGGCGTGGCGCAGTTCCTCGACGTGGTCGAGCTACGCGGGCGCGTACGGGCTGCGCTGGCGGCAGCCGTGCACGCGTCGCCGGAGAATCTCGCGCTGACGACGTCGACCACGGACGCCTGCAACGTCGTCCTGGCCGGCCTCGACCTCGGCCCCGACGACGAGATCGTCACGACCGACGTCGAGCACTTCGGGCTGCTGGGGCCGCTCGCCGTGTCCGGGGCACGAGTGCGTGTCGCGAAGGTGCGGGACCGGCCGGCTGAGGAGGCGCATGACGCGATTCGCGCCGAGGTGGGACCGCGCACGCGGTTGCTCGCGCTGTCGCACGTCGCCTGGACGACCGGGAACGTGCTACCCGTGCGCGAGCTGCGCGAAGACACCCGAGTGCCGATGCTGGTGGACGGTGCCCAGTCGGTCGGTGCGCTACCCGTGCGCGTGGAGGGTTTCGACTTCTACACGGTCTCGGGCCAGAAGTGGCTCTGCGGGCCGGATGCGATCGGGGCGCTGTACGTGGCCGAGCCCGAGGCCCTGACGGTCGCGCGACCGAGCTACTTCGCGCAGGACGGCTTCGATCCGGACGGGTCGTTCAGCGCGAAGGAAGGCGCCGCGCGCTTCGACACCGGCTGGCTCGCGCCGACCGCGCTCGCCGGGCTCGAGGCCGCGCTGTCGGGCCTGCCCGAGTGGCGCTTCGAAGGGGCGCGGGAAGTTGTCCGCCTGTGCCGGGAGCAGCTCGCCGCGCGGTTCGACGTCGTCACCGACCCCGACCAGGCGATGCTCGTCTCCTGGCGAGTGGACGGCGACGCGGCCGAAGCGAACGTGCGCGCGTGGGAGCGGGGGGTGGTCATTCGCGACCTGCCCGGGCTGGGGTGGCTGCGGGCGTCGTGCGGCTACTGGACGAACGAGGAGGACATCGAGCGCCTGCTCGCGGCTGTGGAGGAGTAGGCACGGGTTCGTCGCGAAGGCGACACCCATGGGTGCGCATTTGCGCAGTAGCGTCTACAGCGGTGGGTGGTCAGCGGTCGGCCCCGTGTGTGAGCCGTCCCGAAGGGACTAGGCCGCGGGCGCGTCCGCCGCGGTGGGCAGCCCTAGCTCTGCGGCGATCGGTTGCATGGCGGCGATGACGTTGCGGATGTGCTCGTCGAGCTCGAGGTCGAGCAGCTCGGCGCCCGCGTAGACCTCGTCACGGTGGACGCCGGCGGCGAAAGACGGCTGCTTCAGCTTCTTCTTGACCGACTTCGGCTCGAGCCCGTCGATGCCGGTCGGGCGGACGAGCCCGCACGCATGCACGAAACCCGAAAGCTCGTCGCAGGCGAAGAGCACCCGCTTCAGCGGCGTGTCGCGCGGCATCTCCAGGTGCTCGGCGTGCGAGAGGACGGCCTCGATCAGCTCCTCTGGCCACCCCTCCTCGCGCAGGATCGGCGCGCCGTCCTGCGGGTGCTTGTCCAGCGTCGGGTGGATCTCGTAGTCGAAGTCGTGCAGCAACGCGGTCGCCCGCCACAGCTCCTCGTCCTCGCCCAGCTTTTCCGCGTAGAAGCCGACCGATGCCTCCACGGCGAGTGCATGGCGGCGCAGCGCTTCGCTCTGCGTGTAGCGCGTCAGCGTCTCCCAGGCCCGTTCGCGAGTGACTTCCACCGGCTCGTCTAGGCTACCCCGATGGCCCAGACGGTCGTCGCAGAATCAACCGTGCAGTCGTTCGTCATCGAGGGTGGCAGGCCGCTGAGCGGCCGCGTTCGCGCGGCCGGAAACAAGAACGGCGCACTGCCCATCCTCGCCGCCACGCTTCTCGCGGGCGAGCCCGTCACGCTGCGCAACGTCCCGCGCATCCGGGACGTCGAGACGATGTGTGAGCTGCTCGCAGACGTCGGGGCGGAGGTTGACTGGATCGGCGCCAACGAGGTCGTCATCGACAGCACAGGCGCGCAGAAGACGGACCTCGACCCGGAGCTCTGCAGCCGGATCCGCGCCTCCTTCCTGCTGGCCGGCCCGCTCCTCGCGCGGTTCGGCCGGGCATCCGTGCCGCCGCCCGGCGGCGACGTGATCGGCCGGCGCCGGCTCGACCCGCACATCCATGCGCTGGCTGAACTCGGCGTCGACATCGACCTCAACGGGCGCTACGACATGCGCACCGACGGGCTGCGCGGCCGCGCGATCTTCCTCGACGAGGCCAGCGTGATGGCGACCGAGAACGCAGTGATGGCGGCAGCGATCGCCGCCGGCGAGACGATCATCGGCAACGCGGCCTGCGAGCCGCACGTGCAGGACCTCTGCCGGTTCCTCGGCTCGCTCGGGGCACGGATCGAGGGCATCGGCTCGAACGTGCTGCGCATCGAGGGCGTCCGGACGCTCGCCGGTGGCGAGTGGCGGATCGCTCCCGAGCACATCGAGGTCGCCAGCTTCATCGGGCTCGCCGCCGTGACCGCGGGCGAGGTGACGATCGACGACGTCATCCCGGCCGACCTCGCACCGATTTTGCCTGCGTTCGAGCGCCTCGGCGTCCGCGCCGAGATCGACGGTTCGAGCGTCCGCGTCCCCGCGAACCAGGTGCTCGAGATCCAGGACGACCTCGGCGGTCAGATCCCGAAGATCGAGGACGGTCCTTGGCCGGCGTTCCCGGCCGACCTGACGTCGATTGCTCTGGCAGTCGCGACGCAGGCCCAAGGGACGATCCTGATCTTCGAGAAGATGTTCGAGAACCGGCTGTTCTTCGTGGACAAGCTGGTCAGCATGGGCGCCCGGATCATCCTGTGCGACCCGCATCGGGCCGTCGTTACCGGCCCCGCCAAGCTGTACGGGCAGCGCATGGCCAGCCCTGACATCCGAGCCGGCATGGCGATGCTGATCGCAGGCCTCTGCGCGGAGGGCGTCTCGACGATCGGCAACATCGGCGAGATCGACCGCGGCTACGAGCGGATCGACGAGCGCTTGCGCGGACTCGGCGCGCGGATCGAGCGCATCGAGGCCTAGCGTGGAGCAGCGGGTCACCCTGGTCACCCTGGGTGTCGCGGACCTCGCTCGCTCGCGCGCGTTCTACGAGGCGCTCGGCTGGACGACCGGCGCGAATCCGGCCGACGACGTCGTCTTCTTCCAGGCGGGCGGCCTCGTCGTCGCGCTCTGGAGTCGGGAGTCGCTCGCCGAGGACAGCGGCGTCGAGGACGGCGGCGGCTGGGGCGGCGTCACGCTTGCGCACAACGTCGGCTCGCCGGCCGAGGTCGACGCGGTGATCGCGGAGGCCGAAGCGGCAGGCGCGACCATCCCGCGGCACGGTGCGAAAACGTTCTGGGGCGGCTACTCGGGGGTCTTCGTCGACCCCGACGGGCATCCGTGGGAGGTCGCTCACAACCCCCACTGGGAGCTCGCGGCCGACGGATCGGTGCGCTTGCCCTCCTAGCGGTGGTGGCCGTGCACGGGCGTGTGCGCGGTCAGTTGCCGAGCGGCGGCCGGACCCCGGCCGATCCGGACGAGCCGGCTGCTCGCCGCCGTCAGGTCGGAAGTACCTAGGTAGCGGACGCGGACGCGCTGTGTTCCGCGCCGGCGAACGGCCCAGTGCACGCGGCCGGACGCGTCGGTGCGCGCTGTGGCGACGGTGCGCCAGCCGGGACCGTGCTTCGCCTGCAGCCGCACGAGCCGCCGTGCCGGCGAGATCGCGGGCATGAGCGAGCGCAACCGCGCGGCGATGCGCACACGGCTCTGTGAGCGGAGGATGCTCAGGCGGAGGGCCGCCTTCGCGCGGAGCGCGGGCAGCGCATCCGGAACGCCCTCACCCAGAGCCGTCGAGACGGCGGCCGCGACGTCGATGACGCCGTAGCCGAGCGACGAGTTCCAGGTGCCGCGGCCGGACGCGCTCTGCTCGAGGATCTGGGCCACCTCGGCGGCAGTCGCCGTCGGCTTCGCGGCCCAGACGAGCGCAGCCGCGCCGGCAACCTGCGGCGCGGCGAACGACGTTCCGCTCGAGTAGCCGTACAGGCCGCCGCCCGAGCCCGGCAGCGCGAAGCGCGGGTAGACCGACGCGGGGGAGTGCGACGAGAGCGCGCTCAGCACCTCCTCGCCGGGGGCGGCGAGCGAGAGATGGGTGCCCGTGTTCGAGAACGACGCGCGCGTCCCGCGCTGCGTCGACGCGCCGACGGAGAGCCCCAGGCCGCCCACACCGCGCGAGCCGGGCGCCTGGAGCAGGGCTGCGGGGTACTCGACCGGATTGCCGTCCTCGTACTCGTTCCCGATCGCGGCGACCAGCAGGACGCCGTGGGAGGCGGCGTACTCGACGGCGCGGCGCTCGGTCGCCGAGCTCTCGGTCCCGCCGAGGCTCAGGTTGATGATCCGGGCGCCGTGGTCGACGGCATAGACGATCGCAGCGGCCTCGTCGATGTCGGTGAAGGAGCCCTCAGGCCCGCCGGCCTGGACGACGAGCAGCTTGGCGTCGCCGCCGAAGCCGGCGATCCCGCCCCCGTTCGTGACCGACCCGGCGGCGAGAGAAGCGACGAACGTGCCGTGGCCGTTTCTGTCACGGACGTTTCCGGTGCCGTTGACGACGCTGAACGAGGCGGGCGCCTTGGCGCGAAGGTCGGGGGCCGAGAGGTCGGCGCCCGTGTCGACGACGGCGATCGTGATCGCGCTCGCGGCGCGCAGCACCGAGGCCGGCACGGCATTGGAGCGTGTGGCCGCCCACTGCCATTCGAAGGGAGCGTTGGCGAACGGTGCGTCCGACGACGTCCACGGCGCCAGCGCCGGCTCTGCGGCCGAGACGCGGCGGGAGACGCCCTGGAGGTAGTCGACGCCGGCGCGCTGCAGGAGCGCAGCCGTGAAGCCGTGCGGTTGTGACGTCGTCTCGATCTCGGCGACGCGAAGGCTGGGAATCGTCCGGACGAGCCGTCCGCCGGAGGCTGCGACGGCCTCGCGGAGCTGCGCCTCGGACTCGTAGCCGACCACCGACGTCGCGGCGTTCGCTCCGGGCGCGAGCGCGAGTGCTCCCGCCAGTGCGAGCAGTGGCAGCAGGAAGCGCCGAGACGGGAGCTGGAGCCGCATTCCGGCTCTGTCGTCGGCCTCCGTGGGCGGCTGCGATACCCTCGTTCGAGCTATGGACGCCACGGCGAAGCACCGGGTACGCGTCACCACCGCAGGCAACGGCGAGGCCAACGTCCTCACCGGCCTGCCGGTGCTCGACCATCTGCTGGCCGTGCTCACCGAGTACGCCGGCTTCGATCTGGAGCTCGAGCTCGCACCGGAAGGCGGCGACGCCGAGGTCGCCGCCGCAGGCACGGCGCTCGGCGAAGCGCTCGGCGAGGCGCTGCAGGGCGACGTCCGCGGTCACGGCACGGCGACGCTGCCCGCCGACGAGGCGCTCGCCCACGTCACGCTCGAGGTGTCGGGCCGGCCGCTCGTCGTCTCCAACGTCGACCTCTCGGACGAGCGCGTCGGCGGCCTCGGCACCGACCTCCTGTCCCGGTTCCTGCACGAGCTCGCCGAGGGTGCGGGCATGACGCTCCACGTGCGGCTGGTGCATGGCGACGACGCGCGCCACGTGCTCGAGGCGATCTTCAAGGCGCTCGGCGTCGCGCTCGCACAGGCCGTCCGGCCGCAACGAAAGGGGTCCTGAATGGCAGAGAAGTCGGCCGTCCGCACCGAGCGTGCGCCCGCCCCGTTCCAGGGTGCCCCGTACTCGCAGGGGATCAAGGTCGGCGACCTCGTGTTCATCTCCGGTCAGCTCGGGCTGAAGCCGGACGAGACGGAGTTCGCCGGCGGGATCGCCGAGCAGACCGAGCAGATCTTCGCCAACCTCCGGGCGATCCTGGAGGAGTCCGGGAGCGGGCTCGACCGACTGGTGAAGACGACGGTCTTCCTGATCGACCTCGGCGAGTTCCAGGCGATGAACGAGGTCTACGCGCGGCACGTGGGCGACGTGCCGCCCGCGCGCTCGACGGTCGAGATCTCGAGCCTCCCCGCGGGCGCGAGGGTCGAGATCGACGCGATCGCGCTCCTCTAGCAGGGGCACAATTCGGTCATGAAGGCCGCGACCGTCATCGCGACGCACGGGAACACCGACTTCGACGCGTTCGGGTCGATGCTGGCCGCCCGCCGGCTGTATCCGGACGCGGTCGTGTGCCTGGCCGGCTCGCTCAACCGCAACGTTCGCGAGTTCTCGCGCCTGCACGCCGAGGAGCTCGACGTCGTCGAAGCCTCCCGGCTCGAGCTCGACGCGATCCGGCGGCTGATCGTCGTCGAGACGGTGCACGCCTCGCGCCTGGGCGAGCTCGAGCAGGTCGCCCTGGACACGGGCGTCGAGAAGGTCGTCTTCGACCACCACTCGGGGAGCGAGCTGTCGGACTGGATCCGGCCCGAGAACGCCGTGCTCTCGGAGGACGGAGCGCTCACGACGACGCTCGTCGGGATCCTGGCCGAGCGCGAGCTGCCGGTGAGCGCCGTCGAGGCGACCGCCTTCGCGCTCGGCATCCACGAGGACACCGGCTCGCTGACCTACCCGAACACCACGCAGCGCGACGCGGAGGCTCTGGGCTGGTGCCTGCGCCACGGCGCCCGCCAGGACCTGATCGCCAACTACCTGCACACGCCGCTCGGCGAGACCGAGCGTGCGCTCCTGAACGCCCTGCTCGACCGGCTGGAGACCGTGGAGGCGGCCGGGATCGAGGTGCTCGTCGCAGCGCTCCAGTGGCCCACCCACGTGGACGGGATCTCGACGCTCGCCCACAAGGTGGTCGACCTGACCGACTGCCGTGCGCTCGTGCTGCTCGTCGAGATGGACGAGCGTGTCTTCGCCGTCGTCCGCAGCCGGACGCCCGAGCTCGACGCGGCCGCGCTCGCCCGCTCGCTCGGCGGAGGCGGCCACGCCCAGGCTGCATCCGCGATCCACCGCGGCAGCCTCGCGGAGGCGAAGGAGCAAGTCGAGCGCGCGCTGCGGGCGACGGCGGCGCCGATTACGGCCTCGGAGCTGATGTCGCGTCCGGCGCGCAGCGTCGATCCCGACGAGACGGTTGCGCACGCCATGGTCACCTGTCAGCGCTACGGCCAGAGCGGGATCCTCGTCGTCGAGGACGGCCGGCTCGTCGGCTCGGTCGCGCGGGAGGACCTCGACAAGGCGGTCGGCCACGGCCTCTCGCACGCGCCGGTCAAGGGGATCATGAGCTCGCGCCTCGCCACCTGCGCGCCCGACACCCCCCTTGCCGAGCTGCAGCGCATCGTCGAGGGCGCCGGTGACGGACGCGTGGCGGTGCTCGAGGGCGAGCGCGTCGTCGGCGTGGTCACGCGCAGCGACCTCCTGGGCGCGCTCGGAGCCCGCGAGGAGGTCCAGGAGGCGCAGGGCCCGAACCTCCAGGCCGAGCTGGATGCGCTCGAGGAGCTGAGGCCCGCCTTCGAGGCGGTCGCGGCCCTCAGCGAGCCGTACGAGGGCGTCTACCTCGTGGGCGGCACCGTCCGGGACATCCTGCTCGGCGAGCAGAACTTCGACGTCGATATCGCCGTCGAGGGCGACGCGATTCACCTCGCCGAAGCGCTCGCGGAGGCGCTCGACGGCCGCGTCCGCGCGCACGAGAAGTTCGGCACCGCCGTGGTGCTCTACGGCGACGACGGCCGCATCGACGTGGTGACGACGCGAACCGAGTTCTACGACGCTCCCGCCGCGCTGCCGACGGTCGAGCACGCGACGATCCGCGAAGACCTCTTCCGCCGCGACTTCACCATCAACGCCATGGCCGTCTCGCTCAAGGGCGACGACCAGGGTCGGCTCGTCGATCCCTTCAACGGCCGGCAGGACCTCGGGGCCGGCGTGATCCGCGTCCTGCACAACCTCTCGTTCATCGACGATCCGACCCGGATCTTCCGCGCGATTCGCTACGAGAACCGGTACGGGTTCCGGATGGACGAGCACACGGCCCGGCTCGCCCGCAGCTGCATCGAGATGGGGCTGGTCGGCGACCTCTCGTCGGCGCGGCTCCGCGACGAGCTGATCGCGCTGCTCGAGGAGGGCGACGTGCGCCACTCGATCCCGCGGCTGGCGGAGCTCGGAGCCGACCGTGCCATCCACCCGCACCTGGCGGCCGACGAGGAGGCGGTCGAGCTGTTCGAGCGGCTCCGCGGGCTCGCGGCCGAGCACGGCGTCGAGGTGCCCGCGTGGCGCCTGGGCCTGATCGCGCTGGCGCGGCGACTGCCGCCCGACGAGCTCTACGACTGGCTCGAGCGGCTGAAGGTGCGGCGGCGCGACGCCGAGCGCATCGCGGCCGCCGTCACCGTCGCGCCCAGGCTGGTGGAGCGGCTGCGCGACCGCGAGGCCGACCCGGCCGAGGTGGTGGCGCTCGCGGAGCCGTACGCGCCGGACGCGCCCCTCTTCGGGCTCGCGCTCGCCGACGTGCCCGCGCTCGAGGACTACTTCCGGCGGCTGCGCGACGTCAGGCTCGAGATCACCGGCAAGGACGTGGCCGATCTCGGTCTGGCCGAGTCGCCTCGCGTGGGGGAGGTCCTCGGCGAGGTTCGGCGGCGCAAGCTGAACGGCGAGCTCGACGGCCGCGATTCCGAGCTCGAGGCCGCACGGGAGCTGATCTCAGCCTCGTGATCCTGCGCTGGGAGGCCCCGGGGCCCTACGTGGTCGCCTTCTCCTCGCGCCAGGGCGGCGTGAGCGAGGGCCGCTACGCGTCGCTCAACCTCGGTCTGCTGACTGCGGACGAGCCCGAGCGCGTCGAGGAGAACCGGCGGCTCCTGTGCGAGCAGGCCGGCGCCGACGCCGACCGGCTCGCGCTCAACCGCCAGGTGCACGGGACGCTCGTCCGGCGCGCCGAGCCGGGCGACCGGGGCGAGCACGCGGACGGGCTGTGGACCGACGAGCCGCGTGTGCCGATGGTGGCGATGAGCGCCGACTGCCTGCCGGTGGCGATCGCGCGGGCCAACGTGGACGCTCCCGCGCTCGCGATCCTGCACGTCGGCTGGCGCGGCCTCGCCGACGGCGTCATTGCGAGCGGCGTGGCGGCGCTCGGAGGCGGCCGCCTCGCCGCCGCGATCGGGCCCGGGATCGGCCCGTGCTGCTACGAGGTGGGCGCGGAGGTGGCGGCCCGCTTCGACGCCGACCTGCTCCGAGGCCGCAACCTCGACCTGTGGGCGGCAGCAGAGCGCGCGCTCCGCGCCGCGGGCGTCGCCGACGTCGAGCGGACGGACATCTGCACCGCCTGCAACCCCGACCTCTACTTCTCGCACCGGCGTGACGACGGGGACACCGGTCGCCAGGGTGTGATCGGCTTTGTCGCCTGAGCGCATCCGCGAGCGGTACGAGGAGGCGAAGGCCACGGGTGTCACGGTCGTCGCTGCCACGAAGTACGTCTCGGTCGAGGACCTCGCAGCACTCGTCGAGGCCGGCGTAGAGGTGGTAGGAGAGAACCGCGCCCAGGACCTGGAGGCCAAGCACGCCGCCTACGGCGACGCGTTCCGGTGGCACTTCATCGGCCACCTGCAGAGCCGCAAGGCGAAGACCATCAACGCAATCTGCGAGCTGTGCCACTCGCTGGCGTCGGAGTCGGCGGCGAGGAAGCTGGAGATCCCGGCGCTCGTCGAGGTGAACCTCTCCGGCGAGCCGTCGAAGTCCGGCATCGCGCCGGAGGAGCTCCCGGCGTTCCTGGAGCTCTATTCGGACGTTCGCGGCCTGATGACGATGCCGCCCGAGACGGGCGACCCGGAGGCGTCCCGCCCCTACTTTCGACGTCTGCGCGAGCTGGCGGAGCAGCACGGCCTGAAGGAGCTCTCGATGGGGACCTCGCAGGATTGGCGCGTCGCTGTCGAAGAAGGGGCGACGCTCGTCCGTTTGGGCTCGATCCTCTACGGAGACTAGAATCC
Source organism: uncultured Actinomycetes bacterium (assembly GCA_963738205.1). GTDB lineage: Bacteria > Actinomycetota > Thermoleophilia > Gaiellales > Gaiellaceae > DATFQE01. The sequence continues at coordinate 441,853 of CAVTVQ010000006.1, read as the reverse complement.
CCGCAGCCATGGGCTTTGCAGACGTCTGGAACCGCACGCTCGTCTACTTCGGGATCGCCGAGGAGGACGAGGACTGGGACGAGGACGGCTACGCGACCGAGGAGGAGCTCGAGCGGAGCTACCGTGAGCGGCCCAACGTGCGCCGGCTCTCGCCGCGCCGCCGGTCGCAACGCGACTTCGACGACTGGACGGACGAGTCCGACGACCGCGCGGCCAACACGGCGGCGATCAGGCCGGAGCGCGGCACCCCCGCCGCCCGGCGCCCGCAGCTCGCCGGCGTTCCGAGCCCATCCGTCCGCGTGCACCTCGTGATCCCGCGCAGCTTCAACGACGCGCAGCAGATCGCCGACCGCTTCAAGGACGGCACGCCCGTCATCCTCAACCTGCAGGGGACCGACCAGGAGCTCTCGAAGCGGCTGATCGACTTCACCAGCGGCCTCACGTACGCGCTCGACGGCGGCATGCAGCGGGTGGCCGACAAGGTCTTCCTGCTGACGCCGCGGAACGTCGAGGTGTCTGCCGAAGAACGCGCCCGGCTGCTCGAGCGCGGCGGCTTCTTCAACCAGGCCTAGACAAGAGGAAGCGCAGGCTCAGAGGCGAACTCGCCATCATGGGCCCCTTGAGCGGCGATTGGATCCTGCTCGGAGACGCGATCTCGAGTCTTCAGAGCTTCATCTCGGTCTTTACGGGCGTCTACGTCCTGCTGATCTTCGCCTACATCCTCACCTCCTGGGTGCGGATGCCGTACTCGCCGACCCTGAACCGGATCCAGCGCTTCCTCTATGACGTCTGCGAGCCGTACCTGCGCCTGTTCCGGCGCTTCCTGCCGCCCTTCGGGCCGCTCGACCTGTCACCGATCGTCGGGGTCTTCACGCTGGTGCTCGGAGCCAGGGTCGTGAACGGCATCCTCGACAGGTTCCATTGATGCGAGCCACCACACCCGTCGAGATCCGTCACGTGAAGCTCACACGAGTTCCCTTCGGCGGCTACGGGCGCAACGCCACCGACCGCCTCCTGCTCGAGATCGCCGACAGCTTCGAGGAGGTCTGGCGCGAGCGCGCCGACCTCGGCGACCGCGTCGAGCAGCTCGAGGACGACGTCGTTCGCTACCGGGAGCTGGAGACGCTCCTGCGTCAGACCCTCGTCTCGGCCGAACGCACCGCTTCGGAGCTGCGCGACGGAGCGCAGAGGCAGGCCGAGCTGATCGTCGAGGAGGCGCATGCGGCCGCACGCGAGATCGTGCGCTCGGCCCGCGCCGAGCGCGAGCGGCTAGCCGCCGAATCGTCCCGCATTCGCGCGCAGCTCGCCGGAGCGCTCGACGTGCTCGACGAGCGGGATACCGGCGTAGAAGCGGCCTGAACCGGGGCTACACTCAGGCCGTGGCTACTCGTCTCGCCCTGCGCGTGTCTCCCGGTGCCCGCACGAGCGCGGTCGTCGGCCGGCACGGCGATTCCTGGAAGCTCCGTGTCGCCGCTCCGCCCCAGGGCGGGAAGGCGAACGAGGCCGTAGTGGCGCTCCTGGCCGCGACGCTGGGCGTCCCACCGCGTACGATCTCGATAGTTTCCGGGCACGGCGGTCGCGACAAGCTCGTCGAGCTGGCCGACATCGCAGCCGACGAGACGGAGCGCCGTCTCGAGGAGGCCGGGAGAAAGGACAACCGCCCATGAGCACCATCGACATCGAGTCGTTCAAGGCCCGCCTACTGGAAGAGCGGGGGCGCACCGCCAAGGCGATCGCCTACCTGCACCAGGAGCACCAGGGAACGACGGAGGACGAGCAGCGTGAGCTCTCGGGCGGCCTGGACAACCACCTCGCGGACATCGCCACGCACACCTACGACCGCGAGCTGGACTCGACGCTCGAGGAGAGCGAAGGAGTGCATCTCGCCCACATCGACGCGTCGCTGAAGCGGATCGAGGAGGGCACCTTCGGGATCTGCGAGAACTGCGCGAAGCCGATCAGCCCGGAGCGGCTCGAGGCGATGCCCTGGGTCACGCTCTGCATCGACTGCAAGCGTCTGGCGGAGCGAGCGTGAGACGCCGCTGGCGGTGTCAATTTCAGGGCGTACGGGCTTTGCCCGCGCGGCCGTCTGAAATGACCGGTCGAAACGTGAGCCGACGGCCGGTGGCGCCGTGAGCGACCCGGCGGTCAGGCCCGAGGTCCGGGTCGGGTCGTCGACGAACGGCCTCACGCCCGTCTCGGCGGCGCACCGGCCGCTCGGCGCGCGCGCGTCGCAGTGGATCGGCCTGCTCTCGGTGGCGCTCGCTGCCGTCGTCGCCGACCAGCTGACCAAGCAGCTCGTCTCCAGCCAGCTCGCCCTCGACGACGAGGTGCACGTCGTCGGCCCGCTCTCGATCCATCACGTCCAGAACTCCGGCATCGCCTTCGGGCTGTTCGCGAGCGCCACGCCGATCGTGACCGCCCTGACCGCTGCCGCCGTCGGCTGGATGCTCTTCTTCTTCGCCCGCTCGGGCGCGCGCCATCCTGTACTGCCCGTCGCGCTCGGCCTCCTGATCGGCGGCAGCGCCTCCAACCTGATCGACCGCGTCCGGCTCGGCCACGTCACGGACTTCATCGACGTGCGCTACTGGCCGGCGTTCAACCTCGCCGACTCCTTCATCGTCTCGGGCGTCGTGATCCTCCTCGTCGCCCTGCTCGCGGCCGACCGGCGCAAGCCGGGAAGCCCGCACCCCTTGACCGACGCCCCGGCTGCGCGTTCCTGACGAGGCGGCCGGGCTCCGGCTCGACCGCTTCCTGGCCGACCTCCCCGAGGTCGAGTCCCGGTCGGAGGCAGAGCGGCTCGTCGAGGCCGGCGCGGTGCGCGTGGACGGCGCGGCGCGCACCAAGAGCCACCGCCTCGAAGGCGGGGAGGAGGTCGAGGTCGACATCGCCGAGCGCGAGCCCGTCGAGCTGGCACCCGAGCCGATGGACGTGCGCGTGGCCTACGAGGACGAGCACCTGCTCGTCGTCGACAAGCCCGCGGGCGTGGTCGTCCATCCCGCTCCGGGTCATGCCAAGGGGACGCTCGTCCACGGGCTCCTCGCCCACGGCGCCGAGGGCGGAGAGGAAACCGACCGCCCCGGGATCGTCCACCGCCTGGATCGCGACACCTCGGGCCTGCTCGTCGTCGCGCGCTCGCAGGAGGCGCACCGCCGCCTGAAGGAGCTGGTGGCGAAGCGCGAGCTCGAGCGCACCTACCTGGTGCTCGTCCGCGGCCGCCCGCGCTCGCGCGCCGGGCGCATCGAGGCGCCGATCGGCCGTGACCGAAGCGACCCGCTCAGGCATTCGCTCGACACCGAGAGCCCACGCGAAGCGATCACGCATTTCGAGGTCGAGCGCCTGTTCGACTCGCACGCGCTGCTGCGGGTGCGGCTGGAGACCGGAAGAACGCATCAGATCCGCGTCCACCTGGCGGCGATCGACCTGCCCGTCGTGGGCGACGCGGTGTACGGCGTCCCGGAGCCCGGCCTCCGCCGGCAGTTCCTGCACGCGACGAGGCTCGCGTTCGTGCACCCGTTCACCGGCGAGCGGGTCGAGGTGGACTCGCCGTTGCCGGACGACCTCGCGTCCTTCCTGAGCTCGATCTAGCAGCTAAAATGCCGGTTCCTGTTCCCGTCCCGGCGGAATCGGACGGGTGGCGGTGCCGGCCCCTTTTGGATCGGTTCCACCCGCGCCCCCGCCGGCTTGTACGAATCATCAACCGAGAAAGGGGCCGCCTTGTGCCGGTCGTAAGCATGCGAGAGCTCCTGGAGGCCGGAGTCCACTTCGGTCACCAGACCCGCCGCTGGAACCCGAAGATGAAGCGCTTCATCTTCACGGAGCGCGGCGGCATCTACATCATCGATCTCCAGCAGACGCTGGAGCTCGTTCAGGAAGCCCACGATTTCGCGCGGAACCTGGCGAGCCGCGGCGGTTCCCTGTTGTTCGTCGGAACGAAGAAGCAGAGCCAGGACGCGATCGCCGAGCAGGCCGCACGCGTGAAGATGCCCTACGTCAACCACCGTTGGCTCGGCGGCCTGCTGACGAACTGGCGCACGATCTCGAGCCGGATCGAGCGCCTGCACGAGCTGCGCCGGCTCAAGGACGAGGGTCAGATCGAGCTGCTGCCCGCCAAGGAGCGGATCACGATGCTCGGCGAGCTCGAGAAGCTCGAGGCCAACCTCGGCGGGGTCGCCGACATGCGCAAGCAGCCGGACGCGGTCTTCATCGTCGACCTGCGCAAGGAGCAGCTCGCGGTGCGCGAGGCGCGGCGGCTCGGGCTGCCCGTGGTCGCGCTCGTCGACACGAACTGCGACCCCGACGAGGCCGATTTCGTGATCCCGGGCAATGACGACGCAATCCGTTCCTGCAGCCTGATCATCCGCGCGATCGCCGACGGCATCGCTGCGGGCCAGACCGGCGTCACCGCCGACGAGTTCGCACGGGCGAACGGCAACGGCAACGGAGCCGTGGCCGAGGTCGAGGCGGTGGTCGAGGCCGAGCCGGCCGCTGAGGTCGAGCCGGCCGCCGAGCCCGAGCCGGCCGCCGAGCTGCCCGAGAGCGAGCCGACCGCTGAACCCGTGGCCGAGACCGAGCCGACCGCCGAGCCCGTGGCCGAGGCGGCCGAGACCGAGGTGGTCGCGCAGGGCGACGAGACCGCAGAGCCCGCACCGGCGGAGCCCGCTGCCGCGCCGACGGAGGAGCAGCAGTGACCGCCATCTCCGCAGCACTCGTCAAGGAGCTCCGCGAGCAGACCGGCGCCGGAATGATGGACTGCAAGCGGGCGCTCGTCGAGACCGGCGGCGACCTCGAGGCCGCGAAGAGGCTTCTCCGCGAGCAGGGGCTCGCCGGCGCGCAGAAGCGGGCCGGGCGGGAGACGACCGAGGGCAAGGTCGGCTACACGCTGTCCGCCGACGGCAAGCAGGGCACGATCGTCGCCGTCGGCTGCGAGACAGAGCCGGTCTCGAACAACGACGAGTTCCTCGCGTTCGCCGAGAAGGCGTTGAAGCTGGTCGACGCCGAGGGCAGGGACGCCCTGGACCAACTCGAGAGCGAGCGCGTCGACCTCGTCGCCAAGCTGGGTGAGAACATCGTCATCGTGGGAGCTGCGCGCTTCGAGGCCGTCGACGGTGGGCTGATCACCGGCTACGTGCACCCGCCCGCCAACAAACTGGGCACGCTGGCCCAGCTGCGCGGCGGCGACTCCGACCTGGGCCGCATGGTGGCCATGCACATCGCGGCGGCCGCTCCGCAGTACGTCATGCGCGACGACGTTCCGGAGGACCTCGTCGCCGCCGAGCGCGAGATCTATGCAAACTCCGACGAAGTGCAGTCCAAGCCGGAGCAGGCGCGCGAGAAGATCGTCGAGGGGATGCTGAACAAGCGGTTCTTCGCCGACCGGGTGCTCGCCGAGCAGCCGTGGATCCACGACACGTCCAAGACGGTCGGGCAGGCGCTGGACGAGGCGGGCGCGGAGGTGCTGGAGTTCGAGCACCTCGCGGTCACGCGCTAGCGCGATGAGCGTTCCCGAGCCCGAAGGCGCTGTCGCCGCCCAGGATGCCGCGCCCGCATTCGGCCGCGTCCTGCTCAAGCTCTCGGGCGAGGCGCTGATGGGCGACAAGCAGTACGGCACCGACCTCGAGACGGTCGAGGCGATCGCGGACGAGATCGTCGACGTCCAGTCGCGCGGAGTCGAGCTGGCGATCGTCGTCGGCGCGGGGAACATCTACCGCGGGATGGCCGCCGCGTCCGAAGGAATGGACCGGGCGACGGCGGATTACGCGGGGATGCTCGCCACGGTGCTGAACGCGATCACGCTCCAGGACGTGCTCGAGCGGCAAGGCGCGCACACGCGAGTTCTCTCGGCACTCGAGGTCTCCGAGGTCGCCGAGCCGTACATCCGCCGGCGCGCGATCAGGCACCTGGAGAAGGGGCGCATCGTCATCTTCGCGGCGGGAACCGGCAATCCGTTCTTCACGACGGACACGGCGGCCGCGTTGCGCGCGCTGGAGATCGGCGCGGAGGCGATCCTGATGGCGAAGCACGCGGTGGAAGGCGTGTACGGCGGCGACCCGCGCAGCGACCCCGACGCGGAGTTCCTGCCCGAGCTGACGCACCTCGAGGCGATCGAGCGCGGCCTGCGCGTGATGGACACGACGGCGCTGTCGCTCTGCATGGACAACGGGCTGCCGATCCACGTCTTTGCCCTCGCAGATGGGAACATCCGTCGCGTCGTGCTCGGCGAGCGCGTCGGCACGATCATCTCCACACCGGGCGACGGAGGACCTGCATGATCGACGACCTGATCAGCGACGCGACCAGGCGGATGGACAAGTCCGTCGAGTCGACCCACAACGAGTTCAACACGGTGCGCACCGGCCGAGCGTCCGCAGCGCTGCTGGACCGCGTCAACGTCGACTACTACGGGCAGCCGACGCCGCTCAAGCAGCTGGCGACGATCAACGTGCCGGAGCCGCGACTGCTCACCGTCCAGCCGTTCGACCCCAGCTCGATCAAGTCGATCGAGCGCGCGATCCAGGAATCGGACTTGGGGCTGACGCCGTCCAACGACGGCAAGGTGATCCGGCTCCCGATCCCGCAGCTCACCGAGGAACGGCGCAAGGATCTCGTCAAGGTGGTCCGCCACCTGGCCGAGGACGGTCGGGTCGCCGTGCGCAACGTGCGCCGCGATGTCATGCACCACCTGAAGGAGCTCGTCCACAACGGCGAGGTCGGCGACGACGAGGAGCGCCGCGCCGAGGACCGCGTGCAGAAGCTCACCGACGAGCGCGTGCACAAGATCGACGAGCTGCTGAAGCGCAAGGAAACCGAGATCACGGAGGTATGACCCGGAAGATGCGGCTGCATTTTCCGGGTGTCTAGCTTGTCCGAGATCCCCCGCTCTGTCGCGGTGATCATGGACGGGAACGGGCGTTGGGCCACTGCACGGGGGCTGACGACCGCGGAGGGCCATCGGGCCGGCACGCGGGCGCTGCGCCGGACCGTGGAGGCCGCGATCGACCTCGGAATCGAGTCGCTGACCGTCTACGCCTTCTCGACCGAGAACTGGCTGCGGCCCTCGGACGAGGTCGACGACCTGATGGAGATCTTCGGCGAGACGATCGAGCGCGAGCTGCCCGAGCTCGCCGAGCAGGGCGTCCGCGCGCGCTTCATCGGCAGGCGGGACCGGGCGCCGGCCTGGCTCCAGGAGGCAATGGCAAGCCTCGAGCGCGAGACGGAGGACAAGGACCGGCTCCAGCTCTGGATCGCGTTCGACTACGGCGGTCGCGCCGAGATCGTCGAGGCCGTCAAGCGGCTCGTCGAGAACGGCGCTTCCCCGTCCATGCTCGACGAGCAGGCATTCGCGCGCTACCTCTACGCCCCGGACCTGCCCGACCCGGACCTGCTGATCCGCACCTCCGGGGAGCTGCGGATCTCCAACTTCCTCCTCTGGCAGCTCGCGTATGCCGAGCTGGTCTTCGTGGACACGCTCTGGCCGGACTTCGGCGAGGAGCAGCTGCGCGAGGCGCTCGAAGCGTACGCCGGGCGGCGTCGGCGGTTCGGCGGCCGATAGATGACCGGTCGACACGCTGGATCTGGACAGGACCAGGCGTGAGCCAGCTCATCTCCCGCGTTCTCGTCGCGGTTGTGGCGCTGCCGCCGGTGCTCGGGATGGTCTACCTGGGCGGCTGGTGGCTCGCCTCGCTCGCGGCAGTGGCGTGCGTGCTGGCGCTGCACGAGGTGTTCGGACTGATGCGGCCGCTGCGGCCCGTGGTGCTCGCGGGCTTCGCGGGCGGGCTCGCCGCGATCCTGGGCGCGCGGCTCGGCGGGCCGGAATGGGTGCTCGGCGGCCTGATGCTGACGCTGCCGCTCGCGTTCCTGCTCAAGGGGCTCGGCGGGACGCGCGGCTCCACGGCCGTCTCGGTCGGGTCGACCTTCCTGGCGGCCGGCTGGGTCGGCGTGGGGCTCGCGCACATCGTGCTGCTGCGGGAGATCGAGGTCGACGGCCGCCTCGCCGTCTTCACCGTGCTGCTGGCCGTGTTCGCCGACGACACGGCGGCGTACTTCGGGGGGCGCCTCGTCGGTCGGCACAAGCTCGCGCCCGCGATCTCGCCCGGGAAGACCTGGGAGGGGTTCGTCGCCGGCACGGCCGCTGCGGTGTTCGTCACCTGGATCGCGTTGTACGAGACGGGCTTCATGGAGGGGTACCGGTCGCTCGTGCTCGGCGCCGTGATCGCGCTGGCCGCGCCGCTCGGTGACCTGTTCGAGTCGGCTCTGAAGCGCGACGTCGACGTGAAGGACGCGAGCCGCCTGCTCGGCGCGCACGGCGGGATCCTCGACCGCCTCGACGCGCACCTGTTCGCGGCCGTCGCCGCGTTCTACGTGATCGCGGCCTACGGCGCGGCGTGACCCGTCCACAGCTGCTGGTGCTGATCAGCGTCACGATCGTCGCGGGGCTCGTGATCGTGGCGCTCGGCGTGCTGGCGGTCGTCCTCGGCATCTTCGACCCGAGCACCGAAGAGCGCGCCCGCGGTTACGTACAGCGGGAGTTCGGCGCCGACCTCGGCGAGTGCAGGACGGTCGGCGACCAGCGACTCGAGTGCCGCATCGGCGAGTCGAGCCCGGAGCTGCGGCGCGCGCTCGGCCGCGGCCGAGGCGATCGCATCTGCGTGTTCGTGTTCGAGAACGCCAGCGTGGTGCTCGACGGCTACGCGCCTTGCCGGCGGAGCTGAGAGGGGGCTTTACACTTCCGCAGATGCGGAGGATCGCGCTGCTGGGCGCGACGGGCTCGATCGGGCGCCAGGCGCTGGAGATCATCCACGACAACCCCGGGTTGGAGCTCGTGGCGGCGGCTTCGGGCTCGCAACCCATCGACGGGCTGGCGCCGTTGACCCAGGTCGGCGGCGACGTCATCGAGTTGCTCGAGCGCGCGCAGCCCGACGTCGTGTTGAACGCGGTCGTCGGCTTCGCCGGCCTGCCCGCGACGCTCTGGGCGCTCGAATACGGCGTCGACCTCGCCCTCGCGAACAAGGAAAGCCTCGTCGCCGGCGGTGAGCTCTGCCTGGCGGCGCGGGAGCGGGGAGGAGGCAGGCTGCTGCCGGTGGACAGCGAGCACTCGGCTGCGCAGCAATGCCTGGAGCAGCGTGATGGGGCCGCAGTGGACTCCCTCGTGCTGACCGCGTCCGGCGGCCCGTTTCGCGGGCGCGCGCGCGAGGAGCTCGTCGACGTGACGCCCGAGGAGGCGCTCAACCACCCGACGTGGAACATGGGCCCCAAGATCACCGTCGACTCCGCCACGCTCGCCAACAAGGCGCTGGAGCTGATCGAGGCGCACTTCCTGTTCGGCCTGCCGTACGAGCGGATCGAGGTCGTGGTGCATCCGCAGTCGGTCGTGCACGCGCTCGTCCGCTTCCGGGACGGCGCGGCGCTGGCCCACGTCGGCTACCCCGACATGCGCGTGCCGATCTCGTACGCGCTCACGTATCCCGAGCGGGGTGCGACTTCAGTCCCCGGGCTGGACCTGGCCGCGGGGCTCGTGCTCGAGTTCGAGGCGCCCGACCTCGACGTGTTCCCGCTCCTGCGCCTCGGCCGCGAGGCCGGCGAGCGCGGCGGCACCTACCCCTGCGCGTTCAACGCCGCGAACGAGGTCGCGGTCGCGGCGTTCCTGGAGGGGCGGATCGGTTTTATCGAAATTTCATCGTTGGTCGAGGAGACGCTCGCTACCGTGAGTGGAGCTCCGGCACGTGATCTCGATGAGTTGAGTGAGGCGGACGGGGCTTCGCGTCGCGCCGTCGAAGGAGCTCTCTCACCCGCATGAACGTCACCATCGCGATCTTCGGACTTGCCCTGCTGATCCTCGTGCACGAGGCCGGGCACTTCTTCACGGCTCGAGCGGTCGGCATGAGCCCGCGGCGGTTTTACCTCGGCTTCCCGCCCGCGATCGCGAAGGTGAAGCGGAAGGGAATCGAGTACGGCATCGGGGCGATCCCGCTGGGCGGCTACGTGAAGATCCCAGGGATGCACCGGCCGGCGCCGTCCGACCTCGACTTGCACCTCGGCCGTGCGCGCGAGGAGGCGCCGAGCCTCGCCGGCCCGATCGAGCGCGTGAAGCGGCTCGTCGCCGAGGGCGAGATGGCCGAGGCGAAGGCACAGCTGGCGGAGCTGGAGCGCGCAGTGCGCGCCGCCGAGCTGTCGCCGGCGGCCGCGAAGAGCGCTGAACGGGGGCTGAACGAGCTCCGAGACTCCCTCTCGCACGACGCGTACTGGCGCCAGAGGACCTGGAGGAAGGTGGCGGTGATCGGCGCCGGCCCGGCGACGAATCTCGTCTTCGCGATCCTGCTGATCGCCCTCGTCTACATGGTGGGCGTGCCCTCGGAGGCCGGGCGTGAGGTGTCGCGCGTCGACCAGAACTCCCCTGCTCGGGCGGCCGGCCTGCGGCCGGGCGACGAGATCGTCGCCGTGAACGGCCAGAACGCGTCCAGCTTCGACGAGCTCTCGCAGCTGATTCGCAGCAGCGAAGGGAAGCCGATCGAGGTCGCCGTGCGGCGTGGGAACAGCGTCGTGACGCTCGAGCCCGAGCGGACGCGGCTGTCGAGCGACGGCCGCTGGGTGTTCGGCTTCCGCCCCGAGGTGCACTACAAACGCTACGGGCCACTCGAGGCGCTGGAGCTCTCCGGCCGTGAGAGCTGGCGCGTAACCGAGGCGATCGGCGGCTCGCTGGGCCGGATCGTCACCGGCAGCGGCAGGAAGGAGATCTCGAGCCCCGTCGGGATCGTCGACGCGTCCAGCCAGGTGATCGACGAGGGTGGGCTGCGCCTCTACCTGCGCATCCTCGCCTTCATCAGCCTCTCGCTCGCGATCCTCAACCTGCTGCCACTGCTGCCGCTCGACGGTGGCCACATCGTGTTCGCACTCGTCGAGGGGCTGCGCGGGCGCGCGGTGGGGAGGGAGGTCTACGAACGCGTCTCAGCGGTGGGCATCGCGCTGGTGCTGATTCTCTTCTTCGTGGGCCTGTCGAACGACATCGGCGGCGTCTCCGACTAGAGGTGCGGGTGCGCCCTCGGGGAGTACACGCCTGCTTCTGGCCCGCGATCACGCTGCGCCAGGAACCACCCTCGCCCTTGCAAAGGCTGCAGAGAGCCTTGGACGCGGGCGAGTGCGGCCCCTGGCTTGGTGCTCGCGACCCAGAAGGGAGGCAGCACTACCCGAGAGCGCACCGGTGACCGACGGCGGCTCCTCGATCCCGGAGGTGCGGCGCCTGCTGGCCGTCCTCGCCGCCGGGAAGCGCTGCGCCGAGCTCGGAACCGCGTTCGGCGAAGGCGCGGAGGCGATCGCGTCGACAGCCGCCTTCCTCGTCACGACCGAGCTCGACCCCGAACGCGCACGCATCTCACGGGAGCGGCTCGCCGGGTTCGAGAACGTCGAGTTCCTGGAGGGCGACTGGCGCGACACGCTGCCTCCCCGCGGCCCGTTCGAGCTCGTCTTCCTCGATTCGGGCGGCTGGAAGGACGACCCCGACGGCAAGGGGCAGCTCGCCGTCGACCTGCTCGAGCCAGGCGGCCTGCTGGTGAAGGACGACCTGACCCCGGGCTTCCCGGGCCCCGATCTCGTGCGCGAATGGCTCTTCGGTCACCCGCAGCTAGTGGCGACCGAGATCCTCACGACGCCGAAAACGGCTGCGATCCTCGCAACTCGTCGCTAGCCTCTCGTCGATGGCCAGCCAGCGGCAGATCACGGTCGGCGGGGTGAAGTTCGGCGGCGGTGCGCCCGTCGTCGTCCAGTCGATGACGCTGACGCCGACCCGGGACGTCACGGCCACGACGGCGCAGATCGCCGCTCTCGCCTCCGCCGGCTGTGAGGTCGTCCGCTGTGCGGTGCCGAAGATCGAGGACGCCGAGGCGCTGAAGTCGATCGTGCGCCTATCGCCGCTGCCGGTGATCGCGGACATCCACTTCAACGCGAGCCTGGCGCTTCGTGCGATCGATGCCGGCGTCGCTGCCGTCCGCATCAATCCCGGCAACATCGGCGGGCCCGACAAGGTCGAGCAAGTGGTCGCGGCGGCCAAGAAGGCCGGCATTCCGATGCGGATCGGCGCGAACTCCGGGTCGCTGCCGAGACACCTCGACCACGTCGCGCAGCGGGACCAGGCCGAGGCGCTCGTCGCCGCGGCGATCGAGGAGGTGGAGCTGCTCGAGCGGCTCGACTACCGCGACTTCAAGATCTCGGTCAAGGCGACGCACGTGCCGACGATGATCCGGGCCTACCGGATGCTCGCCGCCAAGGTCCCCTACCCGCTCCACCTCGGCGTGACCGAGGCCGGCACGCCGTTCGCCGGCTCGATCAAGAGCGCGGTCGGGATCGGCTCGCTGCTCGCCGACGGGATCGGCGACACCCTGCGCGTGTCGCTGACCGCCGACCCCGTCAAGGAGGTCGAGGTCGCCTGGGAGATCCTGAAGGCGCTCGGGCTGCGCGAACGCGGCCCCGTGATGATCGCGTGCCCCTCGTGCGGCCGCGACAACGTCGGCGTCGAGAGTCTCGCCGTGGTCGTCGAGGAGCGGCTCCGCGACTACCCGCAGGCCTTCGAGGTCGCGGTCATGGGCTGCGCGGTCAACGGCCCCGGTGAGGCGGGCGACGCCGACTTCGGGATCGCCGGCGGCCGGGAGTCGGGCTTCATCTACGCGCACGGCCGCGTGCTGCGCAAGGTGGCCTCCGAGGAACTGATCGACGAGCTCTTCGTCGAGATCGACCGTTGGATCGCAGAGGGCATGCGGCGCCCGAAGCGGTTGAAGATGGCCAAACCCGCCGCGCTCGCCATGGCCGAGGCGAGCCTGATCCCGCTCGACTAGCCTGGAAGGCGCATGATCGCCCGGGCCTCGAAGCTGTTCCTCCCGACGTTGCGTGAGCCGCCCGCTGATGCGGAGGCCGTGTCGCACAGGCTGCTCGTCCGCGGCGGCTACATCCGCCAGGTCACAGCAGGCGTCTGGACGTTCCTCCCGCTCGGCTGGCGCGTGCATCAGAACGTCGTCCAGATCATCCGCGAGGAGATGAACGCGATCGGCGGCCAGGAGATGCTGATGCCGGTGCTGACGCCGTACGAGCTCTGGCAGCAGTCGGGCCGCGGCCACATCGAGGAGCTCTTCCGACTGAAGGACCGGAACGGCCGCGACTACGTGCTACCGCTGACCCACGAGGAGACGGTCACGTTCCACGCCAAGGAGATCCAGAGCTACCGGCAGCTGCCGCAGATCCTCTACCACTTCTCGATCAAGGAGCGAGACGAGCCCAGGCCGCGCGGCGGGTTGCTGCGACTGCGCGAGTTCATCATGAAGGACTCGTACTCGTTCGACCGCGACGAGGAGGGGCTCGACATCAGCTTCCGCAAGCACTTCGACGCGTACAACCGCATGTTCGAGCGCTGCGAGCTCGAGGCGTTCGCGGTGCAGGCGGAGCCCGGGATGATGGGCGGCAAGGAGTCGATCGACTATCTGAGCCCCGTCCGGCTCCGGCGAGAACATCCTCGTCACCTGCGAGCGCGGCGACTATGCGGCCGACCTGGAGATCGCGCGCGGGGTGCCGCGGCCGCCGGAGTTTCCGCCGCGGCTCGACAAGCCGGAAGAGGTCGACACGCCCGGCGTCACGACGATCGAGGCGCTCGCCGAGCTCCTCGGCATCGACGCTGCCGCGACCTCGAAGGCGATGCCGGTGACGAAGACCGACGGCACCGCTGGTCCTGGCGCTGATCCGCGGCGACGACCGGCTCGAGGAGGCGAAGCTCGCGACCGCGCTCGGCTCCGACTTCCGGCCGGCGACCGTCGACGAGATCCGCGAGGCCTTCGGCGCCGACCCGGGTTCGCTCGGGCCCGTCGGCTTCTCGGGCGAGATCGTCGTGGACGAGGCGCTCCGAGAGGGCCAGTTCGTTGCCGGCGCGAACACGACCGGCCGCCACCTTCGCGGCGTCGAGCTCGGGCGCGACTTCGAGGGGCGCCTCGCCGACCTGCGTCAGCCGCGCGAGGGCGACGCCTGCCCCGAGTGCGGCGGCATGCTCGGCTTCCAGACCGCGATCGAGGTCGGGCACATCTTCAAGTTCGGGACGCGCTACTCCGAGCCGCTCGGCGCGACGTTTCTGGACGAGGACGGCAAGGAGAAGCCGCTCGTCGGCGGCAGCTACGGCGTCGGGCCGGCCCGGGTGATGGCTGCTGTCGTCGAGCAGCAGTACGACGACGAGAAGGGCATGCGCTGGCCGGCGTCGATCGCGCCGTATGACGCGCACGTCGTCGTACTCCCGGGGCTCGAGGAGCAGGCAGAGCGCGTGGCCGAAGCATTCGACTCTGCCGACACGGCCATCCTCCTCGACGACCGCGACCTGAGGGCCGGCGAGAAGTTCGCCGACGCCGACCTGATCGGCAGCCCGGTCCGCGTGGTGGTGGGCAAAAAGACGCTCGAGGACGGCGCGGTCGACGTCCGCAGCAACGGCGGCGAGCGGCGCGTGCCGATCGACGAGCTCGCGGCGGGAGCCGTTTGATGGCCCGCAAGCGCAAGTTCAGCGAGCAGCCGTTCGGGCCGACGCTCGAGCGCCTCATGGACGAGACAGGCGTCACGTTCCGCGGGCTCGGCGCGAAGTGCGGACTGTCGGCCGGCTACCTGAACCACCTCGTGCACGGCAACCGGCCAGTGCCGTCAAACGAGGTAGTCGAGCGGCTCGCCGAAGCGCTCGGGGTCGAGCCGGAGCACTTCCTCGAGTACCGCGTCCGCGTGATCACCGACCGGCTCGAGCACATGCCCGATCTGGTCGATCGGCTCTATAGAAGACTCAACTAGTTCCGGGTCAGCAGCGCAGACGGACGCACGGGCAAGCCCGCACGTCCTGATCACGGCACCGCAAGCGGCGCCTCAGCGATCGGCTCTATAGAAGACTCAACTAGTTCCGGGTCAGCAGCGCAGACGGACGCACGGGCAAGCCCGCACGTCCTGATCACGGCACCGCAACCGGCGCCCCAGCGATCGGCTCTATCTCCGCCTGAGCCTAGGCCTCGTGAGGCGGCGGGGGCGGCGGCGGCCGGTCCTCGTGCCGCAGCGGCTTCTTCTTCTTCTTGGGCGGCACCACCGCATCCTCGTGCTTCGCAGGGCGCTGCGCCCCGCACGTGACCTGCAGGCTGCGGATCAGCGTCTGGAACTCGGGGTTGTAGTCGTGGTAGCCCTTGCGCGCGTCGAAGGTGCGGAAGGCGGTGCAGATCCCGCTGACCTTGCCTTCGAGCTGGCTCACGCGCAGCTCGAGCGGCGCCTGCGCCGCCGTCGCCGGATCACCGCCGCCGCGAGAGGCCGCGAGGCCCACCGCGAGGACGCCCGCCGCAGCGATGACGAGCGCGAGACGCATCTCCATGACAATACGCCGACCTCCAGTCGGTGTCGAGCCGGCCTGGCGCCGGCTGCCCCGCTGTGACTAGCTTTTCGCCTTCCCGCCATGACACGTCTTGAAAGGGTCGATGGGCAAGCCGATCCTCACCACCGCGACGCGCACGCTCGTCTGGACCGGGCTCGATGCGGCTCGCATGGAGATCTCGCGCGTCGCGCTCGAAGGCGCCGACCTAATTGCCGACGGCACCCAGATCGGCATCGCGTACGAGCTGCGCTACCGACTGGAGAACGGAGCGCTCGACCTCGAGGTCGTCGGCGGCCGGGCGGCGCGCGTCGAGCCCGGCGAGGCCGACTTCGTCGACCTCGGCTTCTCTCCGTTGACCAACACGCTCCCGATCGTGCAGGACCGCCTGCAGCACGGCGGCGGCCCGCGCAACTACGTGATGGCGCTGGTCGAAGTCCCGTCGCTCGAGGTGTCGATGTCGACCCAGCGGTACGAGCCGATCGGGCCGGACTCGGTGCGTTTCCGCAGCGGCGACTTCGAGGCGGTGCTCGAGCTCGACGAGGACGGCTTCGTCGTCAGGTATCCCGGTCTCGCCGAGCAGAAAACGGCTTCCTGACGGCGAGGTTCTGTCCCTGCCCAGCAAGGAAGACCCGCGGCCAGCGTGGCGGGACCTCGTCAGACACTCGTGGTGACAGGACGTGCTGGCGGAACGCCTGTGCGGCGGGAGTCGGGTGCTTGCCCTGGCGCCACAGCAGCGAGACCGGGCAGCACCTGTCGCGGGCTCAGCGAACGGATCGCCAGTCGGTCGCCGTGCGACGCGACCATGAGCGTCACGCCGAGCCCGCGCGCCGTGAGTTCCCGCACTTTCTCCAGCTCGTTGGCCTCCGCGACGATCCGAGCGCCCGGCATCAACACAAGCTGCGCATCGCGCAGTGCCGAGCCGGCGCCGTGAAAAGCACCAGCGCCTCGCCGGCCAAGCGCTCGACGCGCACGCGCTTGGTCCGCGCGAGAGGATGGTCGAGGGGCGCGATGGATCCTGCCGTGGCACCGTGCACCCGTGCCTACTCCGACTCTTCGTCATGACGGCCGAGGTTGAGCTGCTTGCTCCTGACGAGGCTCGCGACGAGGTCCTCGTCGAGCAGGTCGTTCGCATCATCAACGCGGCGTACGCCGTCGGAGAGGCCGGATTGTGGCAGGAGGGCACAAGGCGGACCGACGCAGACGAGATCGCCGAGGCGATCCGGAGCGGTGGGATGCTCGCCGCCACGCTCGGGGGCCGGCTCGTCGGCTGCGCGTACGTGCGGCCGCTGAACGCGGGCACAGCCGATCTGGGGCTCATCTCGGCTGCGCCGGACCACTGGGGCAACGGCATCGGCCGCGGGCTGGTGGGCTCAGCGGAGGAGCTGATGCGATCGCGCGGCATGAGGACCATGCAGCTCGAGCTGCTCGTTCCGAAGGGATGGGTCCACCCCGAAAAGGTCCGCCTCCACAGCTGGTACACCCGACTCGGCTACCAGGTCGTCCGAACTGCGCCGTTCGAGGACGTGGCGACCCACCTCGCAGCCCAGCTCGCGACACCGTGCGAGTTCCTCATCTTCCACAAGCCGCTGGCAGAGTCGCCGGCCGGCGGCGCGCGTTAAAGCCTCTCGACTGCCAAGGCGGGGTGGGGCGGGGTCGGAACCGCTGTTATCGTGTTCCGCGTCGCGGGGCGTGGCGCAGCCTGGTTAGCGCGCTAGTCTGGGGGACTAGAGGTCCCGAGTTCAAATCTCGGCGCCCCGATGCACACGAAAGCCCCGGTAAACGGGGCTTTCTGCGGCTTGGTGGGAAGTGGGGGTGGGTGCCCACTGTGAACAGTCGGTACACAAACGTGCCGGGTCGGTCCTGGGCACCCGCCTCGACGGCAACCCGGTTCACCAGCTATTCGTCCATGGCTGTCCGTGCCCGGTCTCGACCACGCCTGGGTGAACCACCCCCAGCGAGCGGAGCTAGACAAGCGCGCCGGCGCGACGAACCCGGACGGCGGACGAGCATGGATGCCCGGCTACACCCGCGCCGAGGACGGATGGATCGAATACCGGCAGGTTCCCTGGCCGTGGGGACGCCCCGACGAGCGTGACCCCATCAGGATCGGAGCCTGGCCGCAGGAACGGGAGTCCCGTGCCCTCGCTGATGAGCAGGCGCTCGTGGACGAGCTGTACTCGGCTTAGCTCAGTGCCTTCCAGGCGATGAAGGCGCCCAAGCCGAGAATCACCAGCGGCCAGTAGCGGATGAACAGCTGAAACCCCCACTTGATCGCGAGGAAGAACAGCCCGATCAAAGAAAGAGCCCGAACACTCCCGCGAACACCAGCTCGTAGCTCTGCCCGTCGGCGAGGAGCCAGATGCCGGTGGACATCACCGCCATTAGGAGCGGGAAGAGGACCAGGAATCCGATTGCCTCCCCGATCACGGTTCCGAGTGCGTCCCCAAACCTGCGGGCGCGGCTCGGACCTGTCCTCCTCGCGGGAACAGCAGCCCCGTTCGCGGGCGGCGTGTACGGCGGGACCGGAGGTGCGGTCGGTTCGGTCATGCGTCTCCCCTTGTTTGTGGGAGCCGCAGCAACCCCCTATGTGACGTGCCGCACACTCAATGCCTCGCCGAGGCTCGGTACGAGTGCTCTCGCCCGA
The DNA here is from genome assembly GCA_963738205.1 of uncultured Actinomycetes bacterium. Lineage (GTDB taxonomy): Bacteria > Actinomycetota > Thermoleophilia > Gaiellales > Gaiellaceae > DATFQE01. Next base: position 423,851 of record CAVTVQ010000006.1, on the reverse strand, counting down.
CAGACCGCTGATTCTTTGGGCTGCTCTCGGCTTAGGGCTCGCCGCGCAGCGCCTGTAGCGCTCTGTACGGACCGGGCTGCGTTGCCCTCCTGGTTGGATCGGCAAGCATGCCCCCGCCCGTTACCGAGCAAGCCAAGCGCCGCTTTGGTGGCAAAAGGGGCAGCAAACTGCCCGTGATCGGCGGCTCATTGCCGCTTTCCCGTACGCACGAAAGCCGTCGGCCTGGGGTGTTCGTGGCGCTCAGGCGCTCCCAGCGATCGGTCCGCTCCCCACCGATGCCGTTGCCCAATCCATCGCGCGGCTCCGTTCGTAGTCCCTCATATCCGCCCACCACGAGAAGGGAGACTCGTGATGAAACAAGCGCGTCCACGGACTCTCCGTGCCGCCATCGTCGCGCTGGTGATGGGAGTTGCCGTACTCGTCTTGGCAGGGGTCGCGGCGGCCAGCACGCTCTACGGTGGCTGTGCCACTGGCTCGACGCCCGAAAAGGCGATCAACAAGGCGATCTACGACGCGGAGATATCCGCCGAAGGCGACGGGCTGTTCACCTGCACCATCGTCGGCGAGCCCGCGGTGTGGTTCGTCCCGTACGAGAACTACCCAGGGGGCTTTTACCGAGCCGCCGTGGACATGAGCTGCACCTGACATCGGTTCGAGCGTATCGGGCCTGACGGCGCCCTACTCAGGGCCGCCGGGGGCGGGAAGTACCCGATCCCGCCCCGGCGGCACTTGAGCCGAGCCGCATACCGACCCGGTGCGGCGAGGCATCATGGCGGGGGTAGAGAGTCCCGCTGGGCGCACCTCGTCGCGTCTCGCCGCGCCCGCCTCGAGGTAGCGGAAGCCATTCGCAACGGTGACGCCGCTTCCCACACGCCAGTACGCGTACAGCCCGCGCTCGCCGGTGGGACGTCGGTTGGCACCTTCCAGGTGCGGGATCAGTTCGACGGCCAGGCCGATGCGGTCCACGATGCGGAAGTTCTGCCAGTCCCCGAGGATCCGCACCTTCGACCGGGTGGTGATGGTGTTGACCATGGTGGAGAGTTCCGCTACGGGCCGTCCCATCAGCGGCCCGCCCCGGTCGGGGTAGCCCTGCGGCTCGGTTGTGCTCCCGGCCGGGGTGGGGCGCTCGAGCCGCTGGGCTGAGCCCTAGCGCCCCTCACGGCCCTTTGGGGAAGAGGTACGCCCGAGGCACCACGCTACGCCGTCGTCGGAAAGGGGCGGTCAGCACCGCAGCGCCAACCACCCCACACGCGTTCTGTGCGATTGGCGAGGTGTATGCGCCACCCAAACGGCCAATCGAATAGGACCGGAAAGGCTGGACCGGGCTCCGCGCATCACCTGCAAAGTCATTGGAAGCGGTGCCGATGCTCTCGGGTCGGCGGCTTCACGATCAGGGGCGCGAGGATCGTCGAGATCGACATCCTCGCCGACCCCGAGCGGCTGCGCCGACTCGACCCGACGATCCTCGATACCTGAGCAGCGGGGAATCTCACATCGTCGGGCCGCGTTGCGGCTCTACGACCGTGGCCGTCCGCTGGAAGCTTCTCATCGCACTCTGGACCATCTACCTCGTCTGGGGCTCGACGTACGTGGCGATCAAGATCTCCGTGCGGACGCTGCCTGCGTTCCTCTCGGCCGGCTCACGCTTCCTGCTCGCGGGCACGCTGCTCGCGCTGATCCTCGTCTTCACCGGTCGGAGCATCCGTGTCTCGGGCAGGGAACTCCTGTCGTCGGCCGTGCTCGGCCTGGCGCTGCTCGGGCTCGGCGTCGGAGTCGTTACGTTCGCGGAAACCCGCATCGAGTCGAGCACCGCCGCGATGATCGCCGGCTCGGTGCCGCTCCAGGTGATCGCGCTCCGGACGCTGGCTCGGGAGCGCGTCGCGCTCGCGACGCGGCTCAGTGTGTTGGTGGGCCTGGCAGGGCTGGCGCTCGTCGTCGTGCCGGGCGGCGGGGGCTCGTCGAGCGCCGTCGGGCTCGCTCTGATGGTCGCGGCGAGCGTGTCCTGGTCGCTCGGCTCGTTCTTCAGCCAGCGCCTTGCGCTCCCCACCGACGGCTTCGTCGCCACGACGTGGGAGATGCTCACCGCCGGCGTCTTCCTGCTCGTTCTCGGCGCGGCAACCGGCGAGGTCGGCAGCGTGGACTCCGCCGCGTTCAGCCTCGAGTCGATCGCGGCGTGGCTCTACCTCGCGGTGTTCGGCACGCTGATCGCCTTCACCGCCTACACGTGGCTGCTGCGAAACGCGCCGATCTCGAAGGTCGTGACGCACCAGTACGTCAACCCGCTCGTTGCGATCATCCTCGGCGCCCTCTTGCTGGGCGAGCGGCTGACGCTGACCACGGGACTCGGCGCGGCGTTGATCGTCGGCTCGGTGTTCGTCGCGGTGCGCCAGGAGGGCACGAAGCACGCTGGACCGGCTCGCTCGGCCACTCCGCCTGCACCCGCGGACCAGACCGCCTAGGCGCGCCCGACGCCCTCTTCGCTGCGGAGGATGCGGCGGATCACGGCGAGGTAGTCGAGCAGGCTGCGGAGGCTCAGGAAGCGGTCGAGGACGCGCTCGCGCGCGTTGCGGCCGATTTGCTGTGCTCGCTCCGGGTCAGTCAGCAGCTCCGTGATCGCTGCGCCGAACGCCTCCAGGTCGTGTGGGTCACCGAGCAGGATGCCGCTCTCGCCGTCGACGATCTGCTCCTGGATACCGCCCACGCGCGAGGCGACGACGGGCCGTCCTTTCCACATCGCCTCGGCGACGGTCAGTCCGAAGCCTTCGGCGAGGCTCTTCTGCGTGATCACGCGCGCGTGTCGCTGCAGCGCGTTCACCATGAGGGCGTTCTCGTCGAGGTCGTCCATTGGCAGCGTCGCGAGGTGGATGCGGCGTCGCGCCTCCTCGGGCAAGAGCGAGCGCGTCGTGATCGAGTCGCGCAGCAGGCGAGCGGCCTCGGGATCGTCCGCGACCCCTTCGACGGACGGGCCCGCGTAGACGAGGTGGGCGCCGGTGTCGGCCGGGACGTGGTCGGCGAAGCCCTGGATGACGCCGATGGGGTCCTTGAGCGCGTCCCAGCGCGAAACCTGCACGACCACCGGCACATCGGGTGGGAGCGGCTCGTCCTCGATGATCTGCGCGCGCCGCTCGACCCGGCCCGGTGTTCCGTCTGGGCGGCGGAAGGTGACCGGCTCGGCCGGGGCGCCGTCGGCCACGAGGCCGGCTGCGCGGAGGACGGCCAGGACCATTTCCGGCTCGAGCTCTTCGTTCTTCGGCGTGAAGGCGTCGATCGTCGGCGTGATGATCGCCACGCGGTCGCGGTCGAGCCCGTCCCACACGAACGCCTCACGTGAGAACACGTCGACGTGCGCATGGCGAACATAGGGCAGGAGGAACGACCACGCCTGCCGCACGAGGTCGTTCGGCTCCTCGACGCCGACGTGGCAGCGCCAGATCAAGGCGTCCGCGACGGCGCGCAGGGCGGGGGCCAGACCCGCCGGCTGCGGGTCGTGGAGGATGACGATGTCGCCCTGCCGCACGCGCGGGACAAACGCGGCGAGGTTCTCGGCGAGCACGTCCTCGTACAACCGGCGTGCGGCTTCGTCGAGCGGGCCGCCGTCTCCCTCCAACCCGTGCAGGCGGTTGTGAATGCGCTTGGTGACGTCGAAGAACCCGGGGGTGCCGTCGATCACGACCCAACGGGCGTCGACGCCGGCACCTCGGGCGTAGCCGACAAGAGGTCGGAGCAGCTCGACGACGCCTCCGCCGCGCGCCGTCGAGTTCACGTTCCAGACCACCCGACCGGCCAGCAGCTCTCGGGCCTCCAGCATCCCGCGCCGGAACTCCTCGTAGCGCTCGGATGGCAAAACGGCGCGGAACCGCTCCGGGTCCCTGATCGCTACATCGACGTCCTGAGGCATGGCCCTCCCGCGCGTTCGACTTCGGTGGGGCGCGTTTGACCCTAGCGAGCGGCCGCGGCGATCGCGCCGGGAGCCGACTCGGACAGCGTGACGCGCGCTTCCGGGTGCTGGGCCTGCCAGACGCGCAGGTAGGACTCGATCTCCATGTGCGCCCAGAGGCGGCGGGCGCGATCGTCGGCCCGGGACTCGCCGTTCCGGGCTCCTTCGGTGTCCCTGCACTCGAGACACAGGGCCGAGCCGAGCCGGGCGAGCGGCGCCTCGATCACCCCGGCGCAGGCGTAGCAGACGCCGTCACGCACCAGGCTGAGAGCTGCGCCGATCGAGACGGTCGGGTCGAGCGCGACGCGCACGCTCGTCGGCCCGGTTCGCTCGGCCGTACACGAGCAGCGTCGAAGGAATTCGAGGAGATCCTCGACGAGCGCCTGATCGCTGACGTCGATTCTCATCTTCCGCAGACCTGATACGCATTGTGAGACAGAGATCGGATGTCACAAAAGGGCCGGATGGCCCATCTTTGCAAGTGGTAGGAAGGCGCCGTCGGCGCCGCCTTCAGAGGATGCGGGCCCCGAACGCGCTGCCGACGAGCTCCACGGCGAGCGCAGCCGTCTCGTTCCGACGGTCGAGAATGGGGTTGACCTCGACCACGTCGAGCGACGTCATCAGCCCTGACTCCGCGACGAGCTCCATGGCGAGATGGGCCTCCCGGTAGGACAGGCCGCCGCGCAGGGCCGTCCCGACCCCCGGCGCGACCTCCGGGTCGACGACGTCCAGGTCGAGAGAGACGTGCACGAAGCCGTCGCCCGCGACGCGCTCCAGGCCTTCCTGAACGGCACGCTCGATTCCGATGCGGTCGATCTCGCTCATCGTGATCACCCGCAGGCCGAGGTCGCGGGTGGCCTGCTTCTCACCGTGGTCGAGCACGCGCGTTCCGAGCAACACCGTTCGCGCCGGATCGACCGAAGGCAGCGGCCAGGCATCGCTCGCAAATGCCGAGCGGTCGAGTCCGAGGGCCGCGCCCAGGACCATTCCGTGGACGTTGCCGCTCGGCGAGTTCGCGGGCGTGTTCAGGTCGGCGTGCGCGTCCAGCCAGAGCACGCCTCCGGGGCCGGAGCCGGCGGCGAGGCCGCCGAGCGTCCCGAGGGCGACGGAATGATCGCCGCCGAGCACGAGCGGGACGAAGTCCTGCTCGCGCGCGCGTCTGACCCGATCGGCCACGTCCTCGCACGCGGCCCGAATCTGGGCGAGGAAGCGCGCGCTCGAATCCCCTTCCTCGACCTCCTCGGGCACGACGAGCTCGACGTTGCCGAGGTCGACCGATTCAAGCCCGAGCTCTTCGAGGCGCGCCCTCAGGCCGGCGTAACGGATCGCCGACGGGCCCATGTCGACGCCACGGCGTCCGGCGCCCAGATCGAGCGGCGCACCGATGATCGCGAGCTGTCGTGTGGCGGGCATCCGCGGAAGCGTATTGGCGAAGTCCCCTCACACGAGGGATGAGAGCTTCGCTCCTGGTTTCGATGCATGGGCCGGACACTCCGAAACCGAGATTCGGCCATGCGGCGGCTGAATCCGAAAGGAACCGATGCTCGCCGCCGTTCGCGCCTTCACGCTCGTCGCCCTTCTTTCACTCGTCCTCGCCGCTCCTGCGCACGCCGGGCTTGCGACCCCGACGCCTGTCGCGCCCGCGAACGGCCTGAGCGTCGACGCGCTGCCTGCGTTCTCGTGGGCCGCCGTCGCCGGCGCCGACCGGTACGAGTTCCAGCTTGCCGCCGACAGCGGCATGAACTCACCGGTGCTCGGGCGCGGCGAGGATCAGTTCACGACGCGCAACACGCGCGCGACGATCAAGAAAACCGTTCCCAACAGCACCTACTGGTGGCGGGTGCGCGCGATCGCGAAGGACGGGTCACCGTCCTCGTGGACTGCGCCGCGCTCGATCGTCAAGGCATGGACGGCGGCACCGGCGCTCCAGTCGCCGGCGAACAACGCGATCATGGTCCACCCGACCCACCCGCTCGTCCTGCGCTGGTCGCCCGTCAAGGGAGCGTCCAAGTACATCGTCTCGATCGGCACCGACCCGTCGCTCGGCACGATCGTCAACCCGAAGGACGAGACCTCGGGGACGGTCTACGCGCCGCGCGCGACCCTGCTGCCGCCGGGAACCTACTACTGGAACGTCACGCCGATCGACGCCCAAGATCACCGCGGCGCGCCGTCGCCGGTGCAGTCATTCATGTGGACCTGGCCCACGACGACCCTGACCCGCGTGGACGATCTGATGGCCGCGCCGGAGGTCTTCGACTCCCAGTTCTCGTGGGACCCGATCGCAGGAGCGGCGCGCTACGAGGTCGAGGTCAACTCGTCCGTCGACTTCGCCCCGGGCTCGAAGGTGTGCTGCACGAGCTCGGTCATCGGCACGGCGCTGTCGCCGACCGCGGTCTTCCGCGACAACACGTACTACTGGCGCGTGCGCGCGCTGGACGCGTCCGGGAACGCCGGCCTTTGGAACATCGGGCCGTCGTTCACCAAGACGTTCGACAAGGTCCCGCCCGTGACCGGCCCGAGCATCAAGAACCTGCGGATGCGCGACAACGCGGCCGATCCCGGCACCGACGTCCAGCCGGGCACGCCGGGCTACCAGACCGAGGTTCCGATTCTCCGCTGGGATCCCGTGCCCGGGGCCGCCTCCTACGAGGTGAACGTCGCCCCGTTCACGACCGGAGCCTGCGACTGGACCGGCGCACCGCAGTGGCTTCGGAAGACGAGCGTGCCCTTCTGGACGGCGCTCGGAGCCGGGTGGTCGGGCATCAAGCCGTATCCGGACGCGCTCACGCTGGCAACGGATGGCGCGGTCGACATGGCGACGGGGCCGTACTGCGTCCGCGTCCGTGCGCGCGCCGACCGCGACACCCTCAGCCAGGAGGTCTACGGCGACTGGACGTACCTCGACGACGGGACGGGGCCGGCGTTCGAGTTCACCGGCTATCCCGCCGGCGTGGCTTGCGGGGGCTGCAGCTACCTCGCCTCGGGGCACTACCTGCTGCCCGCCTCCGCCTCGGTGAACACCAGGACACCGCTGTTCACCTGGACGCCGATCGCCGGGAAGCAGAGCTACTACGTCATCGTCTCCAAGGACCCGTCCTTCAGCAACCTGGTCGACTACGCGTTCACGCGCTTCCCGGCCTACGCACCGCGGAACCTCATCAAGCCGACAACGTTCCCGGACGAGACGACGTCGTACTACTGGGCCGTGCTCCCTGCCACGCAGGCGAACGGGCTGGGCGCGGTCGGCAATCCACTCGCGGCGTCGCCGTCGAGCTTCCAGAAGCAGTCGACGCCTCCGCTGCAGACGGCGCCTGCTGCGGCCGCAGCCGTCGAGCTCCAGCCGACGTTCCGCTGGAACCCGGTCGAAGGCGCGCGCCGCTACCGGCTTCAGGTGGCGGCTGACCCCACGTTCGGTGCGCCGCTGGACGACATCCTGACGAACGCGACCGCGTACACGAGCAACACGTCGTACCCCGCGGACACGATGCTCTACTGGCGCGTCCGAGCGGACGACGAGAACCTCATCGGCCTCACGTGGTCGGCAACCGGAAGCTTCCAACGGAAGCTCCCGCTGCCGGCGCCGAGCCCGAGCAACCCGACGGCGGGCGAGAGCATCCCGCTCTGGACCTGGTCGCCGATCACCGGGGCGGTCTCCTACGATGTCGCGGCCGACGAGCCTGACGGAGACCACAGCGAGTTCACCGACTTCCGCTCCGCCGCGTTCACGGCGATCAAGATGACCGGGACCGGCGTCTTCGGCTGGCGCGTTCGCGCCGTCTTCCCGAAGCCGCTCGGCAACCAGACACAGGTGGGGCCATGGTCGGGGACGACCCCGTTCACGCGGACGATCGGGGAGCCCGGCGGCGTCAGGACCGAGCTGAGCGGTGCGTCGCTCCTTCTCTCCTGGAACGCGAAGCCGGGCGCGAAGAACTACCGCGTGCTCGTGTCACAGCGGGCCGACTTCCTGGTCGCCATCGACGACATCACGACGGACAACCTGAGCTTCGCGCCGACGCTGACGCACGCCACGTACATGCAAGGCGGCACGTTCTGGTGGAAGGTGGCCGCGCAGGACGAGGACCGCAACCTGGGCGACTTCAGTGCCGCGCAGAGCTTCACCTTGCCGAAGACGAGCGGCGGTCAGACGGCGCTCACGCGGCTCAAGCTCGCCCTCAAGCTGGTCAAGACCAAGAAGGGCCGGAACGTGACCGTCACGGTCAAGGCCAACGGCCGTCTGGCGAGCGGCGCGCTCGTACGCGTCTTCGCGAGCGGCGTCACGCCGCGCAAGGCCAAGACGAACCGCAAGGGCAAGGTCACGTTCCGGCTCAAGAAGCTCGGCCGCGGCAAGGCCCTCATGCGGCGGCAGCTGCTCTTCCATGCCGCCAAGACCGGCTTCCTGCCGGTCAGCGGCGTCCTCAAGGTCCGGTACTAGCCGGCGACAGAACGTCCCCTGCGCACCCGTACACGAGGGCGCAGGGGACGTCCGCCTCGTCGATGCCGGCCAGGGAGTTGTGCGTCAGGTCGACGTCAACCTCGGGCCACGTTTCCAGGCCCAGTGAGGCGCCGCCTTCGTCCGAGCCGAAGCAGAGCAGGTCGCCGGCGGTGAGGACGTCGCGGCGCAGCGTCCGGCGCCGTGCGATCCCGTCGAGCTCGCGGAGCTCCTCGAGCGGATCGATCCGGACGTTCGAGTCGGAGCCCACACACAGCCCGATCCCGCGCTCGACGAACGCCTCGACGGGTGCGAAGCCGTCGGCGAGGTTGGCCTCCGTCGTGGGGCACACGCAGACGCGCGAGCCGGAGTCGGCCAGGAGGTCGAGCTCACGCCCATCTGCGTGGGTGGCGTGGACGACGGTCGTCCGCGGCCCGAGGCAGCCGGTTTCGGCCAGCAGCTCGATCGGCCGCAGGCCGTGCTCGGCGACGCACTCGTCGATCTCGCGCGGCTGCTCGTCCGCGTGCACGTGCAGCACCAGGTCGTTCGCCGCCGCGTAGCGGCCGATCTCCTCGAGCCAGTCGCGCGGGCAGGCGCGGACGGAGTGGGGGGCGAGCCCTACCCGGACCCCGCCCTCGGCGAGCGACTCGAGCCGGCGCAGGTACTCGGCCGCGGACTCCTGGCGGAACCGCTCGAGCCCGCCGCGCCCGTATGCGGCGTAGAGGAGCACGAGCTCGATCCCGGCCGCCTCGGCAGCCTCGGACGCGGCCAGCGCCTCGTCGAAGCCGAGGTAGTGGAACTCGCCGACCGCCGTCCAGCCGACGGCGAGCATCTCGCGGTAGACCGCCTCGTAGCTCGTGCGGACATGTTCAGGGGTCTGACCCCGGGCCAGGTCCAGCATGGCATCGCGCCAGGCCCAGAAGTCGCCGCCGCCCGCCGAGCCCCGCAACGCGCGCTGGAACGCGTGACTATGCGCGTTCACGAATCCGGGGAGCGAGAGCCGCTGGGCCATGGCGGCACTACGATTGCATGCGATGGCGACCAGAGCCGTCCCGACCCCGCTCGCCCAGCTCCCGAACGCCCTGACGGTGTTCAGGCTCGGCCTGATCCCGATCTTCGTCGCGCTGATCCTGGCCGCGGACGACGGCAAGAGCTGGCCCGCGGCGATCGTCTTTGGCGTGGCGGGCGTCACCGACCAGGTCGACGGCTTCCTCGCCCGGCGGTGGGGGGTCGAGTCGGCATTCGGGAAGATCGCCGACCCGCTCGCCGACCGGCTCATGATCGACGCGGCCGTGCTCCTGCTCTGGCACGCCGACCGCCTGCCCTGGGTCGCGCTGGCGATCCCAGCCCGCGACCTGCTGCTGATCGCGTCCACGCCATTCGCGATCCGCCACGGCTACCAGTTCGAGGTCAACCTGCTCGGGAAGGCCGCCACCTGGCTGCTGTATGCCTCGCTCGCCTTTCTGATGGTGACCGAGCCCGATGCCAACTGGCCGCTTTGGATCTTCTGGACGGGCTTCGCGCTGGCCGTCGCGTCGCTCGGTGTCTACCTCGTGAAAGCGAGAAGGGAGGTCGGACGATGAAAGCCGTTGTCATGGCGGGCGGCGAAGGCACGCGCCTGCGTCCGCTCACCTCCAACCAGCCCAAGCCGATGGTCCCGATCGTCGGCAAGCCCTGCATGGAACACATCCTCGAGCTGCTCGCCGATCACGGCTTCGACGAGGTCATCGTCACGCTCGCCTTCCTGCCGCAGGCGATCCGGGGCTACTTCGGCACCGGCGAGTCGCTCGGCATGGAGGTCGGCTACTCCGTCGAAGAGACTCCGCTCGGCACGGCCGGCTCCGTGCGCCTCGCGAGCGACCGGCTCGACGACACCTTCCTCGTCATCTCCGGCGACGCCCTCTGCGACCTCGACCTCTCCGCGCTGGTCCGTTTCCACAAGGAGAAGGGGTCGGCGGCCACGATCGGGCTGAAGTCGGTGGAGAACCCGCTCGAGTTCGGCATCGTCGTCACCGACGAAGCCGGCCGGATCGAACGGTTCCTGGAGAAGCCGTCGTGGAGCCAGGTCTTCTCGGACACGATCAACACGGGCGTGTACGTGCTGGAGCCGGAGGTGCTTCGGCACATCCCCGACGACCGGCCGTTCGACTTCTCCAAGGAGCTCTTTCCGCTGCTGCTGGAGATGGGCCGGCCGCTGTACGGCCACGTCATGGACGGCTACTGGCAGGACATCGGCAACCTCGAGCAGTACCGGCAGGCGAACTTCGACGCCCTCGACGAGCGGGTCACGCTGCGGATCCCGGGGATCAGGCTGCGCGGCAACATCTGGGTGGGGGAGGGGGTCGACCTCGCCGACCTCGACCGCGTCGAGGGGCCCGCCTTCATCGGCAACTACTGCCGGGTCGCGCCCGACGCCGTCGTCGGCGAGTACTCGGTGCTCGGCTCCAGCGTGACGCTCAGGGAGGGGGCGCGGACGACCCGCTCGGTCATCGACGCGTCCTCGCACATCGGGCGCAGCGCGCTCGTGGAGGGCGCCATCCTCGGGCGCTCGTGCGACATCAGGGCTCACGCCCGGCTCCACGACGGCGTCGCGATCGGCGACGAGGTGGTGATCGGCTCGGAGACCGTCGTCATGCCCGGCGTCCGCATCTACCCGTACAAGGAGGTCGAGTCCGGTGCGCACCTGTTCGAGAGCCTGATCTGGGAGTCGCGCGCCACTCCGCACCTCTTCACGCGCGATGGTGTCACGGGGCTCGTGAACGTCGATCTGACGCCCGAGACCGCCGTGCGGCTCGCCGCGGCGCTCGGCACGGCCTTGAAGCGCGGTGCGCGCGTGGTGGCGAGCCGTGAGTCCTCCCGGGCCTGCCGAATGATCAAGCGCACGATGATCTCCGGGCTCAATTCGACCGGCGTCGACGTCTCCGACCTGCGCGTGCTGCCCTCGGCGGTCGCGCGTCACCTCCTGAAGACCGAGAGCTACGACATCGGCTTCCACGTCGGCGTCGGCCACCTCGACCCCGAGGTGGTGACGATCCGCTTCTTCGAGCAGCCAGGCGTGCAGCTCGGCTCGGCCCAGGAGAAGGAGATCGAGAAGAACTTCGTGCGCCGGGAGCTCCGGCTCGTCGGCGCGGGCGACGTGGGCCTCGTCGACTACCCGGCGCGCGTCCGCGAGAACTACGCCCAGGACCTGATGCGCTCGCTCGACCGGGAGGCGATCTCGAGCCGCGGCTTCCGGATCGTGGTCGACTACGGCTACTCGGCGGCGTCGTACGTGCTGCCGCTCGTCCTCGGGCCGCTCGGGGTCGAGGCGATCGCGGCGCACGGCTTCACCGGCGGCGGGAGCGCCGAATCCGGGCTCTCGCCGGGGGAGCTCGTGGCCCAGACCGGCAAGCTCGTCGGAGCGGTCGGCGCCGACCTCGGCGTGGTCTTCGACCGCGCCGGGGAGCGGCTCTTCCTGGTGGACGAGAACGGGCAGGAGGTGCCGCCGGAGCAGACGCTGCTGCTCTACCTGCGCCTCCTCGGCACCTCCGGACGCCAGGGCAAGGTGGCGTTCCCGATCACCGTCACGAGCGCGGTCGACCGGATCGCCGAAAGCGTTGGGCTCGAGGTGATGCGCACGCCGCACTCGCTCGCCGCATTGACGCGCGCGGCGGCAGCGGACGGGGTCATCTTCGCGGGCGCGGTGGGCGGCGGGTACGTCTTCCCGGAGTTCCTGCCTGCCTACGACGCCGTGGCGAGCGTCTGCAAGCTGTTGGAGCTACTGGCACCCGTCGGCCGGCCGGTGTCGGAGCTCGTCGCCGACCTGCCGGTCCCGACCCTCGTCCACGAGACGCTCCCGTGTCCCTGGTCGATGAAGGGGACCGTCATGCGGGTCGTGACCGAGCAGCTCAAGGGGCGCGACCTCGACCTCACCGACGGGGTCAAGGTCTTCGAGGAGTCCGGCTGGGCGCAGATGCTGCCCGACGCGGACGAGCCGCTCGTGCACGTGTTCGCCGAGGGCGAGACGGTGGAGCGTTCGGAAGAGCTCGCGGCCGAGCTTCGAGAGCTGGTCGAGAGTGTGCTCGAGCAGGAAGGCGCCGGCGCGGAGCGAACGCTCGAGTCTCAAGTGTAGGTTGACCCTTACGGCCGGCTCTTGCTTGAATGCTAGGGCTCGCCTTCGACGGAAAGGACGCTGTGGAACCTCTGCCCGACCTCGCATCGATGTCAGACGACGACCTCAAGGAGCTGATCGACGACCTCGAGAAGGAGGAAAACGAGATCTCCTACCGCCGTCGCATCCTGCACGGGAAGATCGACATCCTGAAGGCCGAGCTCCAGGACCGGCTCAAGAAGGCCGTCGAGGCGGGGGAGGGCAGCTCGATCGTCGAGGCGAATCTGGAGAAGCTGACCGAGATCCTTGCGCGCAAGGCAGCCCCGCCCGCGTGACTGCGACGCCGCTTGCGGTGTCGTTTCAGGTCACCGGGCTCTGCCCGGGGCCGTCTGAAATGACCGGTCGACACGACTACGGCGAGGCGAGAGCGTGAGCTACGTGTATTGCCCCGAGTGTGGCTTCCAGAACCCGGAAGCCGCCAATTACTGCTCCAAGTGCGGCGCGATGCTGGTGCACGACCCGGCCGAGGGAGACACCACGATGACCTTCACCCCCGACGAGGGTGACGTGGACGCCCCGGAGATCGCCGAGGAGATCACTGCGGAGGGGCCTGCACTCGTCGTCCGCTCGGGCGGCGGCCGCGCCGGCGAGCACTTCTCGCCGACGGGCGAGCGCACGACGGTCGGACGCTCGCCGGACTGCGACATCTTCCTCGACGACGTGACGGTCTCGAGAAAGCACGCGGTGCTGGTCCAGGACGACGGGCGCTTCACGATCGAGGACCAGGGCAGCCTCAACGGCACCTACGTCAACCGGCGGAGGATCGAATCGGCGCCGCTCGAGGACGGCGACGAGGTCCAGATCGGCAAGTACCGGCTGACGTTCCTCATCGGGGCATGACCGCGACCGCCGTGTCGGCCCGGAACGAGCGGCTGTTGCGGATCGGTGCGGTCTGCGCGCGCCTGCGGGACGAGTTTCCGGACATCTCGATCTCGAAGATCCGCTATCTCGAAGACCAGGGGCTGCTGACGCCGCAGCGGACGCAGGGCGGCTACCGGCTCTTCAGCGAGGAAGACGTCGACCGGTTGCAGACAATCCTTCGGCTGCAGCGCGAGGAGTTCTTGCCGCTGCGGGTGATCCGCCAGGAGCTGTCCGCGCCGTCCGGCAAGAACCGGCGCCGCAAGCGGGTCTCCGTGCTGGGCGAGCCGGAGCCCGAGATCGAGCTGGACGAGCTGTGCGAGCGCGCGGGCGTCTCGCGCGAGCTCGTGCGCGAGCTGGACGAGTACGACCTGCTGCAGGCGAGGAACGAGGGCGGCGAGCGTGTGTACCCGGAAACCGACGTCGAGGTCGCCGCCGCGTGCGCCAAGTTGCATCGCTTCGGCATCTCGGGGCGGCACCTGCGCGCGTTCCGGACGGCGGCCGAGCGGGAGGCGGCGCTGCTGGAGCAGCTCGTCGCTCCGGCGCTGCGGGGGCGAAGCGAGGAGCGGCGGTCCGCGGGTCTCGAGGACCTGCAGGCGCTGGGCGAGGCGGCGCACGAGCTCGGCCAGGCTCTGCTGTGGCGCGCAGTGCGCTCGCGCGCCGCGCGATAGATAGGCTCCCGCGCTGTGGCGGCCAGCGATCTTCAGGATCGGATCCGTGACGTCCCGGACTTTCCCGAGCCGGGGATCGTCTTCAAGGACATCATGCCGATGCTCGCGGAGCCCGAGCTGCTGCGCGAGTCGGTCGACCTGCTGAGCGAGTGGGCGGCGCCCCGGAAGCCGGACCTGATCCTCGGCGGCGAGGCGCGCGGCTTCATCCTCGGGGCCGCGATGGCCTACAAGCTCGGCTGTGGCTTCGTGGCCGCCCGCCGGCCGGGGAAGCTGCCGTGGGAGACGATCAGCGCCTCGTACGCGCTCGAGTACGGCGAGAACGCGCTGGAGGTGCATGCTGACGCGTTCGAGAAGGGTCAGCGCATCCTGGTGCACGACGACGTGCTAGCGACGGGGGGAACGGCGCGGGCGATCGTCGACCTGGCCGAGCAGCTCGGCGGCGAGGTGGTCGGCGTGGCGTTCCTGATCGAGCTCGACTTCCTCGAGGGCCGCAAGCTGCTCGAGGGCCACGACGTCTTCACCGTCATCCATTACTGAGTGAGGCCCGGAAGGGCGGGGCTCAATCGCCCGCTGCGGGTGGTGTTCCGTCCGCCCCGCGTCCCTATAGTGAGACGAGGCCCATGTACGACCCGCTACGGACCGAGTTTCGCTTCGCGTGCCCCACGCGGGGGGAGGCTGCGGCGCGGCTGTCGTCCTTTCGGCGGCTCGACCGCCTGCCCGGGGCGCTCCACCCGGCGGTCTTCCAGGTCGTCTTCGCGTGCTCCTGCGGCGACGAGCACGTCGCGCTCGTCTCCGACGCGGAGCTCGACTGGGCGCCGCTCGGCCTCGGCGAAGGCTCGTTCCTGAACCTGATGACCGCGCGTCTCGACGCGCTGGCGGGCGAGCTCGGTGACCTCGCCGCCCGCCGCATCGAGGCGGGGGAGTGGCCGTGGAGCTTCTTCTGCTACCCCGAGGGCCAGCCGCGGCCGGTGTTCCCGTCGTCCTTCACGCTCCTGGCGCCTGGTGCGGCAAGGGACTCGGTCGGCCTGCTCGTCCGCTGCCCGGCGTGCGGCTCGCTCTCGCTGAACCTCGTCTCCGGCTCGCACGTCGACGTGCCGTTCCACAACGACCGCGACGTCGGCGTCGTCGAGCACGTGTTCCCGGCCGACGCCGACCACGTGATCGAGCACTTCGAGTCGGAGCTCTACTCCTCGCAGTTCGACGCCCGCCGGCTCCACCTCGAGTAGCGAGGTGTAGATCGCCGACAGCGGGGTAAGCCCCCGCCATGATCGGAATCACGAGGGCTGTCTTCACGCTGATCGGCGTGGCGACCGCGGTGGTGCTCGTATGGCTCGCCGCGCAGATGGGCGACGACTCGACGGCCGACTACTGGGCCCTCTACGGCCTCGTCGCGGCCGCCGGGCTGACGATGGCGCTCTCGCAGCTGCTCGGTGGCTGGACGAAGTGGGGCTGGCCGCGCCTCAGCGGCACGGTGTTCCTGCTCGGCTTCCTGCCGGCGCTCCTCGTCGCCGGCTGGGTGCTCGCTGCCGGCCAGCCCACGAGAACTGGCTGCAGCAGCACGTGAACGACTGGTCGGACGACCTCGGCATCGGCAGCGTCGTGAGTGACCTGCTCGACCTGGCAGGGCCGCTGGCGTTCCTCGCCGGCCTCACGTTCGGCTTCACCTTCGACACGTCCGGGCCGCGACCGGCGCGGGTCGTGGAGGAGGAGCGCGTCGAGCCCGTTCCCGGGCACGAGCCGATCCGTGATCCCGAACCGGTGCCGCCGGCTGACGCCGCCGAGCCCGACACGCCGACCGAGGTGCGCCACGAAGACCGCGAAACGGTCGTCACGGGCCCGAGCGAGCCCGGCGCAGCGACCCGTTCGGACACCCCGGCGCGCCGATAAACACTCCCGTCAGGGATAGCGCGTTGAGGCCAGGCGCCGATATCGAAAGCACCATGAGCGCCGCCGCTCAACCGCAGACCCGGGGCCTTGCCCCGAGCCTCCTGGTGGAGCACGTCCATCGTCTCGACCTGGGTCTCGGGGATCGCCTGCCCGCGAGGGCCCGCCTCGAGCAGGCGCTCGGGGCCGAGCTCGCCTACCGGTTGCTGTACGCGCTCACCGGCGAGCACGCGATGCCGCGCGTGCCATAGGACGGTTTGGCGCAATAGCGACTGTGCCGCCGACGAGCGGTATTCCGCCAAACCGTCCTAGGAGCGTTCCGTGCGCCGCGGCTTCGGCTTGTCTCCGCCGAAGAGCCTGACGTAGAAGAAGATCACTGCACCCGCGAGTGCCGCCATGATCACCGCGGTCGCGCCGGACACACCGACCGACAGCATCCCAAGCCAGATGAGCAGGCCGAGGCCGACGGCCCAGAGGCCCGCCTGGACGCCTTGGTCGACGCTGGGGGAACGCAGATGCATCGGGGTCGGATCGTATGCGCTCCGATTGCGTCCGCGCCTGGACAACGCAAAAGGCCCGAGGAAGTGCAAGCACCTCCTCGGGCCATTTCGCCGAACCGATTTCGCTTTCGTCCACCGTCTCGGCCAACTTTCGGCTTCCGCCTACAACTGCCCGGGACTGCTTCGACCTACTCGCGCTCCGTGCTCGGCGCAAGCGGAAATCTAGGGAGTGGACGGGTGGTGCGCAAGTGGTCGGAAAAGGGAAAACCCGCAATTTGCGAGAAGTTCAGTTTTCCACATTTCCACAGCTTTCCTTGCAGCTTGCGATGACATCAGGAAGAGGCGCCTGGCTCGAGGTCCGGCCCGGAACGGAAGCCGGTCGGCGGCACGGACGCGGTAGCTTCCACGATCAAGCGGGGCCCGTCAAATCGGACCTGTTCGTGCCGGTCGGGGACTGGTCGACGGTGCTTGGAGCTCGGACCGCAGGGTGGACGTGCTCGAACGTCAACTTGACATAACGCGCGTTATCGTGCGTTCGACCGATGAGGCCGTATCGCTAAGCCAAGCGGCATTCACGACTCCTCCTCCTTGCTAACGGTTTGCAAGCGCGCGGGCCGTCGTAGGACGCCGCGCGCCCGTCTGAGGCGAGCCGCGAAGCGTCGTCGAGTGCGTGCGTCGCGGCCGAGTGCCGTAGCCCGTGCAACGGGAGCTTCGCGCTGACGACCGTGGCAAGTACGCGATCGGCGGCGAGCGCAAGGTCGGCGGTGCCGACGTCCACCTGCGACGCGAACGTGGCGCACGCGATGGGGGCGGGGCGCTCGAGGATTGGCCGGCCGAGCTCGAGCACCCCTTGGCGACGGCGGGAGAGTTGGGGGAGCCGCCGTCGCGCGTTTGTTCGAGGCGGCAGCGCCCGTCCCTGCATGTCTCGGTACTCGGATCAGGACCGGCTGTCGTTCGCGCTCGTAGCGGGCAATCAGCCGTGCTGGGGTTCGATCGCGGAGCCGCTCACGCGAGTGCGCCGCTAGGCGCCGCTGTGCAGTTGTCGGGTTGCATTCCGGCGCACACGGCGTATGTTTGGCCCCGCCAGGTAACCGGGAACAGAACAGGAGCTAGATGTCGGTCTACATTGAGAGCGTTCTCCAGTACGAGGACGTGCGGGTTCTGTTGGAGGGCGCAGCTGAATCCGGCGTCGTCCGTCGCACGCAGCTGACGGAGATCATCGAGACGCACGAGCTCGACGCGCTCGAGACGGAAGGCCTCTACCGCGAGCTCGACCAGCGCAACGTCGAGATCAACGAGGACGAGCGCGCGGACGCCGAGCCGCCGCCTCCGCCGCCACCGCCCGCGCCGCTGCAGACCTCGTTCGAGACGACGACCGATGCGCTGCAGCTGTTCCTGCGCGAGGCCGGCCGCCATGCCCTCCTGACCGCCGCCCAGGAGGTCGAGCTGTCGAAGCGCATCGAACGCGGAGACATGGAGGCCAAGCAGCGGATGATCCAGTCCAACCTGCGCCTGGTCGTCTCGATCGCCAAGAACTACCGCAACCAGGGCCTCCCGTTCCTCGACCTGATCCAGGAGGGCACGCTCGGGCTGATCCGCGCGGTCGAGAAGTTCGACTGGCGCCGCGGCTACAAGTTCTCGACGTACGCCACGTGGTGGATTCGCCAGGCGGTTGCACGCGCGCTCGCCGACAAGGCGCGGACGATCCGCATGCCCGTCCACATCGTCGAGCGGTTGCAGAAGATGAACAAGGCGGAGCGCATCCTCTGGACGCAGCTGGGGCGCGAGCCGACGCTCGACGAGATCGCCGAGGAGGCAAGCCTGCCGATCGAGCAGGCGCGCGAGGTACGCGCCGCGGCGCGGGCGTCGACGAGTCTCGACCAGCCGGTCGGTGAGGAGGAGGACGCCGTCTTCGGCGACTTCCTCGCCGGCGAGGGCCCGCTGCCCGAGGACCAGGTGGAAGTCAATCTGCGCTCGCAGGCGCTCAGCCTGGCCCTGGGTGCGCTCGGCGACCGTGAGCGGCAGGTGATCATCCTGCGCTACGGCCTCGGCGACCACGAGCCGAAGACGCTCGAGGAGATCGGCCGGCGGCTCGGCCTCACGCGCGAGCGCGTGCGTCAGATCGAGCTGGACTCGCTCAGGCGCCTGGCGAAGTTGCGCGAGATGGAAGGCGTGGAGCAGTAGCTCCCGCCCTCGGCAGCGCCGACCCGTCGAAGTAGCGGAGCGCGGCCTCCGGGCCCAGATCGGCGCGCGCGAGCGCGAAGGCCCGGTCGAGGTACGGCGGTCGGCTGTCGCGGTGGCCGTCGGAGGCCACGAACGCGGCCGTCCCGTCGCGCAGCAGCCGCCAGGCCAGCTCCTCGGCCTCCTCGCCGTGGCGGCCGGTCAGGCTGCTCGCGTTGACCTGCAGGAGCCAGCCGCGCTCCGCGAAGCCCTCGGCGACGCCGAGGTCGACCTCCTCCCCCCTCTCCGGGTGCGCGACGATCGGCCGGAGGCCCTGGGCGGCGGCGCGCTCGGCGATCGCCACCGTGACGTCGACGGCGCCCACGAACGGGACCTCCACCAGCACGGCCTCGGTGCCCTGAAGCGCGTAGCGGCCCAGGTCCTCCCGCAGCAGCCAGCGTGCGGGCGCGAGCTCGTAGCCGAGGCGCAGCTCCAGGCCGGCGCCGGCTGCCACCTGCTCGAAGGCGCCCGCGATCAGGCGTTCCCGCTCGGGCGTCAGCGGGAGGTGCGCCCACACGTGGGGCGTCGCGTAGAGGACGCTCGTCCCGCGCGCCGCGGCTTCACGGCTGAGCGCGATTCCCTGCTCGACGGTCTGCGCGCCGTCGTCGCCCGAGGGGACGACATGCGAGTGGATGTCGACGAAGCCGGGCACAGCGGCACCGTAGCCACCGGGGGAACGTCCCTGTTCCCCCAGACCCCCTCCCCTGGTCCGCTCCGCGGACGGGCGCCTACGGCGCCTACTCGGCTTCGAGGTAGAGCGCCAGCGCCGGCGCGACCGTGCGCAGTTCGCGCAGCGCACGCGACTCGAGCTGGCGGACGCGCTCGCGCGTGATGCCCAGCTGGCCGCCGACCTGCTCGAGCGTCTGCGGCTTCTCGCCGTCGAGCCCGAACCGGAGCGCCAGCACCCGCTGCATGCGCGGGTTGAGGCGCGTCAGGGCCTTGGCGAGCTCGCGCGAGCGGAGGTGCTTCGCGGTCACGCCTGCCGGCGAGTCGGAATCCTTGTCCTCGATCAGGTCGGAGTAGAGGCTCTCGCCGTCGCCGACCGGGGTCTCGAGGCTGACCGGGTCCTCGACCAGCTCGAGCAGCTCGTTGACCCGCTCGACCGTGAGGCCGCTCTCGGCCGCGAGCTCCTCGGGAACCGGGTCCCGATTGAGCTTCTGCGTCAGGATGCGGCGGGCGCGGAGGACGCGACGCGCCTGCTCAGCGACGTGAACGGGGAGCCGGATCGTGCGGCCCTGGTCGGCGAGCGCCCGCGTGACCGCCTGCCGAATCCACCAGGTCGCGTACGTCGAAAGCTTGTAGCCGAGCTTCCAGTCGAACTTCTCGACCGCGCGGATCAGGCCGAGGTTTCCCTCCTGGATCAAGTCGAGCAGCGGGACGCCGGCCTTCGTGTAGTTGCGCGTAATCGACATGACGAGGCGCAGGTTGCACTCGATCAGCCGCTGCTTGGCGAGCTCGTCCCCGGCGTCCTTGCGCCGGGCCAGCTCCCGCTCCTCCGCTGCGGTGAGCAATGGGCCGTCGCCGATCTGGCGGACGTACAGCTTGAGCGGATCCTGCGTGTGAGCGGCCGCCTCGCGCTCTTCGCGCTGCTCTTCGACGTCCTCCGGCTCGGCCTCGGCTTCCTGCGCCGGCGGGAGCAGCTCGAGGTGCGGCTCGGCCGGTGTTTCGAAGTCGCGCTCTGGAAGTGGCCGCTGTGCCATCGCGAACCGTGTATCGGCGCTCTGGCGACAGACCTTGACGAACCCTGAAACCCTCGATCGAGGGACGCGGAGCGACCGAAATGAGTCGTTCATGTGTGGGTGACGCAACTGCGGCGGAATATTCACAAACTTCGTACAAACTCGCAGGAGGCCCATGCGTCGTAGGGAAGCAAGGGGTCGTACGTTTGTCCTCGAGCGGATACCCGGGTTTACGGGGTCCGTGCGTCTGGTAGGCCAACTAACGTAGAGAGTCGAATATGTGTGGAATCGCCGGATACAGCCTCAATGCCGACAGCGACCTCGACCGCACCTTCGCTGCCCAGGCCCTGCTCGCCGGCATCGCCGAACGGGGCGCCGACGCCGTCGGCTACGCATATCGCTCCCGTGGCAGCGTCGAAGTCCACAAGCAGCTCTCAGGTGCCAGCGCGCTCCTCGATCGGGTCAGCGTCGCCGACGACGCCACGCAGCTGCTGGTGCACGTCCGCGACTACACCAAGGGGCACCCGACGATCGAGTCCAACAACCACCCGGTTCGGCACGGGAGCGTCGTCGGGATCCACAACGGCATCATCACCAACGACGAGGAGATCTTCACGCGCCACCGCCTCCTGCGGTCGGCGCCGGACATGACCGTCGACTCGGCGGCGATCTTTGCGCTCGCGGAGCTCGCGGACAGCCGCGCCGAGACGCTCGAGCAGCTGCGCGGCTCGATGGCGACCGCCTGGATGGACGAGCGGCGGGCGGACGTGCTGTTCCTCGCCCGCGGCGTCGGTCGGCCGCTCTGGGTCGGCTACGGCGACGACGAGATCCTGTTCGCCTCCACGCAGGCGACGCTGAAGCTCGCGGAGCGCTACTGCGGGCTGCGGCTCGAGCACGACGAGGTGGCCGAGGGCACCTTGCTGGCGCTCGCCCACGGCCGCGAGGTCTGGCGGGAGCAGTTCCGCCCCGACCACTCGCACGAGGAGACGCCGCTGCCGGCCATTCGCGCGCCGCGCGAGGCCGCCTCCTGCCTCAAGCGGCTCGCCACGATCGCAGCCGCCGCCTAGGCTCTCCCTAGGCCGCCAGGCTTCCGTCTTCCAGCACGCTGACGCCCTGCCCGCGCAGGCGCTCACGGATCAGGAACTGGAAGGTCGACCAGGCTCCGCGCCTGGCGTCGAACATGCGGTAGACCTGCCACTCGGTCAGCAGCGTGTCGTCGGCGCGGCGGGCGGCGCCCCAGTCGGCGAACTTCGGCAGTCGGCCGAGCGAGCGGGCGAGCGAAGCGCCCTGGTCGACGGCGCGCTCCAGCCGCTCCTCCCCTACCGGGACGTCGAACCCGGCCTCGCGCAGCGCGTTCGTGAGCGAGCCGAACGTGTGCCAGTAGAGCGACTTCGACGGCATCGAGCGCCGGTTCGCGTCCAGGTCCTTGGCCGTCGGCGTCCGTCCCAGCCGCTTTCCGAGCTGCTTGAGCAGCACCAGCAGCTCCTCCCGGGTCGCAAAGCGGCGCGGGACGAGCCCGGCGCGCCTCTTCGCCTCGTTCCAGCTGCCGAAGTGCTCGATCACCGTCTGCGGGTGCACGTTGGTCTTCGAGTCGGAGGCAAACTCGCGCATCGTCGGCGACCGGCCCAGCCGCGCCGCGCAGGCCTTCAGCTCGCCGAGGATCGCCTCGTCGGAGTAGCGGCGGCGGATGCGGCGCTGGAAGGCGGCGAGGGCCTCTGGGTCGATGCTCTCGACGGCCCCGTACGCGGGCTTGCGGGCCACGCCAACTATGGTAGAGCAGATTCGCTTAGATGCAAGTAGTCCTGAGCGGCGGCGGCCGGAACGGGCCTACGAGGCGACGAGCATCTCGCGCCGGTCGGCCTCAGCCTGCAGCAGCTCCGGCGGGAGCACGCGCTCGAGCGCCGAAACGCAGCGCGGGCAGAACTGCGTCCCCGCCGCTTGACGGAGCTCCCTCATCGCCTCCGCGGCCGGCCTGGCCGCGCGGTAGATGCGCGTCGTGAGCATCGAGTCGAGCGCGTCGGCGACGTGGATGATGCGCGCGCCGAGCGGGATCTCCTCGCCCTTCAATCCGTCGGGGTAGCCGGTGCCGTCGAAGCGCTCGTGGTGGTGGCGGATCGCCGGCACGGCGTCGTTCAGGAAGCCCAGGCGGTCGATGATCCGGGCGCCCTCGTCGGCGTGCCGCTGCATCAGCGACCACTCGTCGTCGGTCAGGACGGCCGGCTTCAGCAGGACGGCGTCGGGGATCGCCAGCTTGCCGATGTCGTGGAAGAGCGCAGCGTGCCCCAGGAGGTCGAGCTCGGCCTGAGAGAGCCCGAGTTCCCGGCCGATCGCCAGCGCGAGCTCCTGCACGCGCCTGGAGTGACCGGCCGTGTAGGCGTCGCGGGCGTCCACCGTGGCCGACAGCGACTCCATGGCCGCGGTCGAGCGCTCCTTGAGCAGCCGGTTGGCCTGCTCCAGGGAGACGTTCTGCGACTGGATCGTCTCGGCCGCCTGGCGCAGCTTCTGGGCGCTCTTCTGGGTGTGCCGCAGGTACGCCTCCTGGGTCTTGCGCATGAGGAGGAGCGGCACCGCGAAGACGGCCAGCGCGAACATGCCCGCCGCGGTGTACGCGATCGCGATCACGCCGCCGACGAAGCCGTAGACGACCCAGTGCGGCGCGAGCCAGGCGAAGCGCTCCTGCCAGGCCCTCCACCAGCGCTCGTGTCCCTCCATGGCGAGCGCGAGGCTCAGGAGACCCGTGTTGACGGCGAAGTACGCCATACCGGCCGCGAGCCCGGCTCCGACCGTGATCAGGTCGCCGAGGCGGCCCTCGAAGCCGGCGGTGAAGATGCCGGCGGCCGCGAGCGAGGCGAGCGAGAGCGCGCCCACGTTGAACAGGACGCGGTGGATCGGCGAGCGCCGGGCGCTCCACTCCACCACCGAAGTCGTCAGCGCGAGGGCGAGGGCCGCCCGTGGGCCGAACAGCGCAGCGCCCGCGAGGGCACCGACCGCGGAGACCGAGATCGAGCCGTCGTCGACCTCCAGGGCGAGCGCCTGGCCGATGCCGACGAGCACCATGAGGGCGATCAGGCCGAAGACGTCGTTGGACGTGCCGAAGACGAGACCGAGAGCGCCGGCGGCGACGCCGACGACCGAGACCAGGCCGACAAGCGTTGCGAGGCGTCTCGACAGTGACAGGAAGCGCGGCCCGTGCACGGCATGAGGCCGCGGATGGCGCCGTTCCTCGGGCTGCTGCATCTCGACGGCCGGAGGCAGGGGCGTCGTGTAGTCGCCGGTGTCCGGCACCGACACGAGGCGTGCAGGACGGGAGCCGACGACCGGTGCAGCCAGCGGCTCGGCGCTCGCGTCGAGGACGCGGTTGCGCCCCTGCAGCTTGGCGCGGTAGACCGCGAGGTCGGCCTGGTGGATCAGTTCGTTCGCATCCGCGCCGTCACGCGGGAAGGCGGCCACGCCGATCGACACGGTCGCGCGGATCGGCTGGCTCGAGGTCTCTACCTCGAATGGTGTCTCCGACACGGCCTTCCGGATCCGCTCCGAGATCTCCATCGCCTCCTCGACCGGCGTCTCCGGAAGCAGGATGCAGAACTCCTCGCCGCCGAAGCGCGCCGGGACGTCGTAGTGGCGCAGGTGGCTGCGGAAGACCTTCGCAATCCCCTTCAGCACGGCGTCTCCGGCGAGGTGGCCGTAGGTGTTGTTGATCTCGCGCAGGAGGTCGAGGTCGGCCATGACGAGCGCCAGCGGGCGCTCGAAGCGTGCAGAGCGCGCAAGCTCCTCGTTCAGCGCTGAGGCGAAGTGGCGAGCGTTGAAGAGCCCGGTCTTCGGATCCACGCGGGCCTCTGCCTCCAGCTGGGGCACGCTCAGGGAACGGTGGATCAGCAGGATGGGCGCGACCGCGAAGGGGATCAGCCACGGGTTGTCGTTCCAGAACGTGGCCAGCACGACGCCGAGCGCGGCGAGGACGAGCTCGGTCGACAGGCTGTGAAATGTGAACAGCCCCGAGTCCTTGACCGAATGGCCGCGCGCAAAATGCAGCATGGGCGCGAGCAGCAGGTGGTTGGCGCCTACGATCACCACCGACGCGATCACGCCGGCCAGCGCGAACTGGAGGTTCACGCCGCCCGGGATGAGGCTGCCGGAGTTGAGCACGAAGTGCGCACAGCCCCACGCCCCGAGCGTCGCGATCGTGTAGTTGCAGATGTTGAAGCTCTCGATGTACCAAGCCGTGCGGTTCTTCAGCCACTCCGGCAGGTGCTGCACGAGCGCGAGCAACACGACGAGCTCGGGCGGCAGCAGCAGCACCGCCGGCACCAGGAAGACGTTCGTCGCGTGGTACGACTGGTTGCGGGGCGTTCGGACGAGGAGGAGCTGTGCGATCGCCGCCCCGCCCGCCAGGGTCGCGAACGTGAGCCAGTCCTCGAGCGACACGCCGCCGTCGTGCAGGCGGGCCGCGAACGGCAGCGCGACGAAGCAGGCAACCGCCGCGACGCCGCTCAGGTAGATGAGCGCCGAGAGCGGAAGCCGGCCGCCGCGCGAGGCGCCGTGGTCCTCGTCGTCGCCCGTGAACTCGGTTGGAACGGCGCTCATCGCCGTCCGACTCCGCTGCTCATGCCGCTGGTCACTCCTTTTCCCGATTTGTCGGGGGCCGCAAAAGGAACACGCCTAGTTCTCCTGGCCGGAAGGTACGTCTCGTGCCTCGAACGAGCGTCCCCCTTTCGGGTATCGCTCTGAGGAACGACGCGCCGGGCCCTGGGGCCCGGCGCGTCGGTCACGTAGAGAGGTGTCGTTACGGCGCCGGTGCGCCCGCCGGGTCGATCAGGCCTTCGGCGGCAGCCGCGGCCTCGTCCTCGGCGGTCATGATGTAGTCGCCGTCCGGCGAGCCCGTCTCGAGCTCGGCGTTGTCCTCGTAGCTCACGTCCGCGAGCGTCAGGTTGTCGCTCCAGGACACGTCCGTCCAGGACACGTCAGTCCAGGAGACATCGCTCCAGGAGACGCTCTGCCAGGACGCGTCGCTCCAGGAGGCATCAGTCCAGGAGACCGAGTCCCAGGAGACGCTGCCCTTCGCCGCGCTCTCCCAGCTCGCCGCGTCGAACGCGATCGAACCGGAGCCCGACCCCGACGAGGTCGTCTTCAGGTACCTGTTCAGCGCCGCGTTCGGGTTCGGCGGGTTGGTGCGATTCGAGGCACGCTCCGCGTTGATCTCACCGACGCCGGCCGAGCCGGGATCCGCGTCCGGGACGAACCGCGCCGTCAGCATCAGCGCGCCCTTGACCTGGTCGGGCGTCCAGTTCGGATGCCGAGCCAGGATCTGGGCCGCCGCGCCCGACACGATCGGCGCCGCGAACGAGGTGCCCGAGAGCCGCATCGTGGTGTCGGTGATGACGTTGTCCGGCTTGTCCTTCTTCAGCGTGGCGGTCGACGGGACCGGGCCGATGATGTAGCGGCCGGCAGCCGCGACCTCCGGCTTCTTGAAGCCGTCGTACGTGTAGCCGTAGGCCGACCAGTTCGGGACGTCGTGCCTCCAGATCGAGACACTGCCCTCGAGGTCGATCGCGCCGACCGTGATTACGAACGGGTCGTTGCCCGGCGCGTACTTGACGCCGCTCGGTCCGTTCGGGATGCCGTAGTTGCCCGAGGCCGCCACGACCACGACACCGGCAAACCACAGCTTCTCGACCGCCTTGTCGAGCGGATCGCGCGTGAAGTTGCTCGGACCCGTCGAGTGGAGCGAGAAGTTCGCGACGCGGATGTTCCTCGCCTCGCGGTTCAGGAAGATCCACTCCGCCGCGGCGATGACGTCGCTCGTGCGCGCCATGCCGTTGTCGTCCATGACGTCGAGCGAGATGATGTCCGATGTCGGCGAGGCGCCCGAGAGCCCCGGTGCGTTCCCTGCCGCGACGCCGGCGACGAACGTGCCGTGCCCGCGGCCGTCACCCGACGAGTTGGGCTCGAGCGTGGTGATGACCTTCTCGGCCACGACCTGCTGGCCGTTGCCGAAGTCCAGCCGGTTCTTGTCGATGCCCGAGTCGACGATCGCGATCGCCGGCGCCTTCGGAGCGGTCTTGGTGGCGGTGCTCCAGAGCGGCCGAACGCCCGAAGCCGTCGGCCAGATCTGCGTGTTCGACGGAAGCGCCGCCAGGCGCACCTGTGAGTCGGGCGTGATCGTGAGCCCAGGCATGCGAGCCAGGAGCCTGAGCTTCTTGGCCTTCAGGGTCACGGCGACGCTCTTCACGAACTTGTACCGGCCTCTGAGCGCCTCGTTGTCGTTGCCGTCGGCCTTGTCCATGCTCTCGAACACCGACCGCGCGTCGGATTCGTCCTTCGAGCTCTGGATGATCACCTTCACGAGTTCGTTCGGGCTCTCCTGCGCCTTGGTCAGCAGGCTCGGGGCGATGTACGTGTCCTGGCCGAGCTGCTTCGGGGCCTTGGACGACCCGCTGTCCGCAACGGCCGCAATCGGCGCTGCGAGAGCGACGACGGCGATGGTCATCAGAAGTCGTCCCCGGCCTCCCTTGCCCCACAGGGCATTGGAACGAGATTCGCCACCGCGATTCCCCGTTCCCCAAAGAGCACTCGAGCGGCTGCCGCTCGGCGCTTCGAAGTCCTTTCGTGCCATTCCCTCTCCCTTTTTCCGCGCTCGGCGCGGGCCGCAGGTGCCTACAGAGACGCCGCGTACCGGGCGTCTAAACCGGGCGGAACGTACGTCGGCCCGAGGGACGGCTCATCCCCCGTCCGGGGGGCGAACCCCTTGCTTGCCGGGCGATTTCCCCCGATCGAGTGATCTAGCGGCCGGGCGCTAACCTCCCCCGATGCGACCACGCGTGCCGCTCGCCGCTGGAATCGCGGCCGCCCGCGCGGCCGGCAGGCTCTCGCGCCTCACGGGAACGGGCGGCGGCACGACGTTTCCGGGCAAGCTCCTCTCGAAGCTCGACCCGGACGCGGTGGACCGGCTAGCCGCCCGTTTGCCGCAGGGCTCGGTGCTCGTCTCGGCCACGAACGGGAAGACGACGACCGCCGCGATCGTCGCGGAGATCCTCACGCCGCGCGTGCGGCTCGCGCACAACCGCGCTGGCGCGAACCTGCTCTCCGGCGTCGCCTCGACGCTGCTGACCGCGCGCGACGCCGAGCTGGGGCTGTTCGAGGTCGACGAGGCCGCGTTGCCGGACGTGGCGCGCCGTGTCCGGCCGCGGGCTCTGGCGCTCGGGAACCTCTTCCGCGACCAGCTCGACCGCTACGGGGAGCTCGAGCACGTCGCCGACCGCTGGCGGCACCTCGTGCGAGACCTGGATCCCGCTGCGTGGGTGGTGGCGAACGCCGACGACCCGCAGGTCGGAGACCTCGCCCGCGAGCGGAAACGGCGGCTCCTGTTCGGGCTCGACGACCCGCGTCACGCCTCCCCCACGCTCCAGCATGCCGCCGATTCCAAGTGGTGCCTGGTCTGCGGGACGCCGTACGACTACGCGGCCGCCTACGTCGGCCACCTCGGCGACTACCGCTGCCCCGCCTGCGGCCATGCGCGGCCGCAACCGGACGTGGTTGCACGGAACATCGAGCTCGACGGCCTTGAACGGGTGGAGTTCGACCTCGTCGCTCCCGGCGGCACCAAGCGCGTCGGGCTCGCTCTGCCGGGCCTCTACAACGTCTACAACGCGCTGGCGGCCGCGTCTTTGGCCCTCGCACTGGACGCGACGCTCGACGAGGTTGCCGCCGGGATCGAGCGCTTCAGCGCGGCGTTCGGGCGCTTCGAGCGGATTCCGATCGGCGACCGCACTTTCGTCGTGCTCCTGGTCAAGAACCCCGCCGGCGCCAACGAGGCGGTGCGCACCCTCGTTGCCGGTAGGGCGCCGACACTCGTCTTGGCGGCGCTCAACGACGAGATCGCGGACGGCCGCGACGTCTCCTGGATCTGGGACGTCGACTTCGAGCCGCTGCTGGACGGCCTCGAGCGGATCGTCGTCACGGGCGGGCGGGCGGCGGAGCTGGCGCTGCGCTGCAAGTACGGCGGACTGGACGTCGACGCCGTCGAGCTCGAGCCGGACGTCGGCCGCGCGCTCGATCGCGCGCTCGAGCTGACGCCGCCGGGCGGCGAGCTCGTCGCGCTGCCCACCTACACGGCGATGCTCGAGCTGCAGCGGATCGTGGCCGAGCGCGGCTACGCGCGGCCCTACTGGGAGCGCGCCGCATGAAGGTCCGGATCGGCCACCTCTACCCGGAGTACCTCAACATCTACGCCGACCGGGGCAACATCGCCGTGTTCGAGTGCCGTGCGGCCTGGCGGGGGATCGAGCTCTCGGTGGACGCGATCAGCGTCGGCGACCCGGTCGAGCCCGGTGCGCACGACCTCTACTACGTCGGCGGCGGCCAGGACCGCGAGCAGGCGTTGATCGCCCCGGACCTGGCCGAGAAGGGCAAGGCCCTGGACGAGGCGGTTGCCGGGGGCGCCGCCGTGCTGGCCGTCTGCGGCGGCTACCAGCTGCTCGGGGCGTTCTACCGCGACGTCAGCGGGGCCGAGCAGCCCGGAGCAGGCGTCCTGCCGCTCTACACGGTCGCCGGCGAGACGCGGATGATCGGCGACTGCCTGATCGAGTCCGAGCTCGAGCCGGACGTCCAACGGACGCTTGCGGGCTTCGAGAACCACGCCGGCCGGACGTACCTCGAGGAGGGCGCCGAGCCTCTCGGTCGCGTGATCGCCGGCTTCGGGAACGACGGTGAGAGCGGCTACGAAGGGTGCCGGGTCGGCCGGGCGGTCGGCACGTACCTGCACGGGCCGTTGCTGCCGCGCAACCCCTGGCTCGCTGACTGGCTGCTGGCCCAGGCGCTCGCCCACTCGACCGGCGGCGATCCGCCCGACCTGGAACCGCTTGCCGACGGGCTAGAGGAGCGGGCGCACGCGGTGTCGGCGAGGCGCGCGCGCGACCGCGGCGGACGCGCTTAGGGCGCCCAGAGCGGCCCGAGGTACACCACCGGGTCGCCGGGGCGCCAGCGCGCGAGGAAGCGCTGGATCGGCGGGTGGAGGACGATGTCGTCCAGCTCCGCCACGCCGAAGAGCCGGTGGCCACGCACGGCGGCGTCCTGCGAGGTGACCGTCTCGAGCGAGCGGCCGCCCAGGTCGCCGGAGAAGATGATGTGCACGACGTGCTTGGCCACGTAGCCGCGCGCAGGCGCGATCGAGTCGACGATCGCCACCGGGCCCTCGACCGGCAGCCCGTCGTCGATGCCTACCTCCTCCGCCAGCTCCCGGTGCAGCGCCCGGGTGAGGCTTTCGCCCGAGTTGACGCCTCCTCCTGGGAGGAGCCAGTAGTCGCGATCGCCCTTCTCGTGCCTGCAGAGCAGGATGCGACCCTTCCAGCGCAGGATTGCCGACACGCGGATCCGCGGCTCTGCGCCCATCTAGACCCTGGACGAGCCGAACCCGCGCTCGCCGCGCTCGCTCTGCGGAAGCTCGTCGACCTCGTGCAGGCTGACGGTTTCGACCGCGACGAGGACGAGTTGCGCGATCCGCATCCCGGGCTCAACTCTAAACGCCTCGCGCCCCGGGTTGTACAAGATGATACGAAGCTCGCCGCGATACCCCGAGTCGATCAAGCCCGGCGCGTTCAGCACCCCGATTCCGTGCTTCGCCGCCAACCCGCTGCGCGGCAGCACGAGACCCGCATGGCCGTCCGGGACGGCGATCGCGAGGCCCGTGCCGACCGTGGCGCGTCCCCCGGGCGGGAGGTCGGCAGGCTCGTACGCGGTCAGGTCGATACCGGCGTCCCCGTCGTAGGCACGGGTCGGGAGGACGGCGTCCTCGCGGAGGCGCCGGATCGGAAGCTCGGTCACCGCGTGGCCGTGTGTGGCTCTTCGCGAGCCTCGGCGACGAGGTAGGGCGCGAAGCGCGGGACGTCGCGGCGCGGCAGGCGCGCCCGGATGTGCACGCCTTCGGGGCCGTCCTCACGCTCGTCGATCGGTGCTCCGAGCTCGTAGAGCTCGGCCAGCTTGGCGCCCTCGTCGTACGGCAGCAGCAGCCGAACGGCCTCGAAGCGCTCCCCGAACTGGTCGGCGATTGCGACGCGGAGCTCCTCCAGGCCCTCGCCGGTGAGCGCGGAGACCTGGAGCGCATCCGGGAAGCGATTCCCGAGCCGCCGCCGGCCGAGCGGGTCGACCGCGTCGATCTTGTTCAAGACCTGGAGCACCGGCAGCTCGTCGGCGCCGATCTCGTGCAGCACCGCCTCCACCGCCTTGCGCATCTCGTCGATCCGCTCGTCCGGCTCCGAGGCGTCGATCACGTGCAGCACGAGGTCGGCAGACAGCGTCTCCTCGAGCGTCGAGGCGAAGCCTTCGACCAGCTCGTGCGGCAAACGGCGGATGAAGCCGACCGTGTCGGTGACGAGGTAGCGGCGCCCCTCGTGCTCGAAGCCGCGTGTGGTGGGGTCGAGCGTCTCGAACAGCCTGTTCTCGACGGACACGTCGCCGTCGGTGAGCGCGTTCAGGAGCGTCGACTTGCCAACGTTCGTGTAGCCGGCGAGCGCCACGGTCGGGGTCTCCGAGCGCTTCCGCTCCTTCCTACGCGTCTCGCGCTGCTTCGTCAGGCCCTTGAGGCGCTTGCGCAGCAGCGTGATCCGGTTGCGGGCTAGGCGGCGGTCCGTCTCGAGCTGGCTCTCACCGGGGCCTCTCGTGCCGACACCGGCGCCGACCGTTCCCCGACCACCGCCGAGCCGCTCGAGGTGCTGCCAGGCGCCGCGCATCCTCGGCAGGTTGTACTGCAGCTGCGCGAGCTCGACCTGGAGGTTGCCTTCGGCGGAGACCGCGTGCTGGGCGAAGATGTCGAGGATCAGCTGCGTGCGGTCGACGACGCGCGCGGTCAGCGCGTTCTCGAGTGTCCGCTGCTGGGTCGGCGAGAGCTCGTCGTCGACGAGGAGTACCTCGGCGCCCGCGTTCTTGTACGCCTGCTCGAGCTCCTGGAGCTTCCCTTTGCCGACATAGCTCCGCCGGTCGGGCTGCGCCCGATGCTGGACGAGCTCGCCGATCGGCTCGGCGAGCGCGGTGCGGGCGAGCTCACGAAGCTCGCCCAGCTCGGCGTCGGCATCCGCTCCGGGCGGAAGGACGGCGACGACGAAGGCGCGCTCCGGCTCCGTTCCCGGCAGAGGATCTGGCATTCGCGAAGGCACACCGGGACGATAGTTCAGCGTTGCTCAGTTCGGTGGCGTCGAGCAGGACGTGCGCGGGACTCGAGACCTCTCGCTCGCGGCGCTCAGCGAATCCGCGTCGGTCTAGCGCTTCTTGGTGACGGTGATCGTGCGCGGGCTACTGGTCGTCGTCGCGCCGGAGTTGTCGGTCGCCCGTGCGGTCATGGTGTAGGTGCCGGCGGCGCCGGTGTTCCACTGGGCTGTGTACGGCGCGGTCGTGTCCTCGCCCAGCTTCGTCGCGCCGTTGAAGAACTCGACGCGAATCACGGTGCCGTCGGGGTCGGCAGCGGTCGCCGTGAGCGAGATCTTGGCCGGGGAAGTGAAGCTGACGCCGTTCGACGTGAGCGCCACGCTCGGCGGCTGATTCGGCGGTGGCGGTGGCGGCGGTGGTGGCGGAGGAGGCGGTGGCGGAGGAGGCGGTGGTGGCGGAGGAGGCGGTGGTGGTGGAGGAGGAGGAGGAGGAGGCGGTGCCGAGGCGTCGAGTTGGACGATGCTCGCCACCGACGGGACGCCGGCGGCATCGACGATGAAGAGCATGTACATGCCCGGGACCGCCGTGTTCGGGTTTGCGGGGATGGTCGCCGTCAGCGCTGCCTCGCCGGGTGTGAAGGAAAGCGGGACGTAACGCTGCTCCATCTCGACCGAGTGTGTTTGCGAGCCCAGCCGGATCAGCCCGACCTTCCTGATCGAAGCGGCGTTCGGCGTGTCGATCTGGAAGGGCGTACCGTGGCTGACCGTGCCAGGCGCGCCGGTGATCTCGGGACGCGGAGCAAACTCCCCGGAGCCGTCTTTTCTGAACAGGTACGGCGGTGTGAAGACCTCAGCGTTCTTCGCCAGATAGCCAACATCGTCGCAGGTGCCGCAGATGCCGCCGCCCGACGAGAGCACGCGGCCGTCCGGGAGCAGCAGCGCGGTCGAGTGATACTGGCGAGTCACAGCCTGCGCTGCGAGGGTCGTCCATTGACCCGTCGCGGGATCCCAGCGCTCGGCGTTGTAGACGCCGCCGTTCATGTCGATGAGTGAGGCACCGGTCGAGTTGCCGCCGGTCGCAAGGACGCTCCCGTCCGCAAGCAGCGTGAGGTTGTGCTGGCGACGGCCGAAGGCCATCGACGAAGTGGCGGTGACTTGGGGCGGCGCCGGCGCGGCGGCGTTGGTGTCGATCACGACCGCGCTCCTCGACGAAGACCCGCCTCCGGCCACGAGCGTCTTTCCGATGTCGTAGACCGCGTGGCTTCCGTAGCCGCGGTTGATTGCGTCGCGCTGCCCGAAGGTCTGCCATGAGCCCCCGCCCGCCGTGTCGAGCTTCCGCAGGGTCTGATCCGGCCCCGAGTAGAAGACGCGACCATCGGGCGCGACGTCCATCCACGGATAGAGCGGCAGGTTGAGCGTGGCAGTGCTCAGTGCCCGCAGTGTCCCCTCGGTCGTCCGTACCTCCGGAGTATCGGGACCGCCTTCGGTGATCAGCATCTCGCCGTTCGTCAGCGGCGTTACGGACGGGTACCAGCGACCGGCCGCCATAGTGGGACCGAGGCTCCAGCCGTTGGTCACAGGGTTGAACAGGTGCGTCTGGTTGATCCCCTGAAGTTGCGCGTTCTTGTTGCCGCCGGCGATGAACACCGAACCGTCGAAGAGGTGCGCGAAACCGGCGCAGAAGATGTTGTAGCCCGTATCGACCGTGGCGGGCGTATGGACCCCCGTCATGGGGTCGTAGATGGTCGCTCTCGTGAAGTTGTGAACGGGGAATTTCTCGGTCGCGGCATCGCCGACGGAGTCCCAGGCAAGCAGTTTGCCGTTCGGAAGCAGCGCCACATGAATCCCGACGACGGGCCAGTTCTCGACTGGGCCCCACTGCCCGACTAGCCCGGGATCGGCCGCGGCGACCGCGTCGGCCGCCTGGGACGCCCACGCGGAGCGGATCCGTGTTCCGTTGTTGAGCGTCGATTCGGTCGCCGCGCTGTGGACGACCGCGTCCTCGGCCTCGTGACCCGCCGGAGTGTTGACGTCGTGCGCCCCGCCGACGCCGGGAGCACCGAGTGCTGCCGCTTGCACCAGCGCGACGAAGAGCGCAGCACGGATCGCCCACCCGCCTGGGCGCGCCGGATGACGACGAAAAAGGGTGGCCGCAGAGCTCACCGCCAATACAGCATTAGCACCGCCCCCGTCCAAGTTCAAGGGGCGCTCAGCGATTCGCCAGCTCCGACTGCGCCACAATTGCCGCCCGACCGCTCCGGTCCCACCTTCCCCAGCAGGGGATCGGGCTGGCGCTGGGTCACGCCTAGTATGCCGCTCCGTGCCAGAAGCCATCGCCGACCGGCTCGCTCGTCGCACGCTCGAGCTGGTCGACATCCCGTCCGAAAGCCGCAACGAAGCGGCGATCACGGCCTACGTCGCCGCAGAGATGCCGTGGGAGCCCACGTGGCGTGACGCCGAGACCCTCTGGTACGACCGAGGCGGCTGCAACCGGCCGCTCGTGGTGCTCGCCGGCCACCTCGACACCGTTCCCGCCCAGGCCAACATCCCGGGCCGGATCGCGGACGGCCGCGTCGTCGGCCTCGGTGCGAGCGACATGAAGGCCGGCGTGGCGGTGATGATGGAGCTCGCCCCTTGGTGGGCCGCAGAAGGCAAAGACGCGAGCGTCGACCTCGGCTTCGTCTTCTTCGGCCGGGAGGAGATCGCCGTCGAGGAAAGCCCCCTCCCGAGGCTCTTCGACACCGGACTGCTCGACCGCGTCGCGCTGGTCGTCGTGCTCGAGCCGACGGATAACCAGATTCACGCCGGCTGCGTCGGCTCGATCGTTGCGCGCCGGACGTTCGTGGGCGAAAGCGCGCACGCGGCGCGGCCGTGGACCGGCGTCAACGCGATCGGGCTCGCCGTCGAGGCGCTCGCGCCGATCGTGCGGCTCGAGCCCGTGGACGTCGAGAACGGCGGCCTGACGTTCCGGGAGGTCGTGACAGTGACGCGCATCGAGGGCGGCGTCGCCGACAACGTCGTGCCCGCGAGCGCGACTGCCACGCTCAACTTCCGCTACGCGCCGGGCCGCACGCGTGCCGAGGCGGAGGCGCGGCTGCGCGAGCTGGCGGGTGACGTGGAGATCCTCAGCCACTCGGGCGCAGCTCCCGTGCCGGCGCTGAATCAGCTGCTCGAGCGCCTCCGCGTCGCGGGCGGCTTCCAGGTGGCGCCAAAGCAGGCCTGGACGCCCGTCGCGCAGTTCGCCGAGCGCGGTCTCGACGCGGTCAATCTCGGGCCGGGAGCTACGAGGTACGCGCACCGCGTCGACGAGCAGGTCGAGATCGCCGAGCTCGCGCGGACGTTCGAGGCCCTGACCGCCTTCGCCCTCGGTAGCGTCTGACACGTGCGCTTGTCCCCCGTCCTCACCTCCGTCGGCACGTATCCGTTCGTGCGGCTCGAGGAGGCCAAGCGACGCGTCGCCGAGCGCGGCGTCGAGCTGATCGACTTCGGCGTCGGCGATCCGCGCGAGCGGACACCGCCGATCATCCGCGAGGCGCTGCTGGCCAGCGTCGACGAGACGTCGAAGTACCCGCTCGCGCAGGGGCTCCCCGAGTTGCGCGACGCGATCTCGACCTGGGTGCGCGGCCGCTTCGGCGTGCGGCTCGACCCGGAGCGGCAGGTGATCCCCACCCTCGGCTCCAAGGAGGCGATCTTCAGCCTCGCGCAGGTGCTCGTCGACCGCGACGGCGGCCGCGACCTCGTTGCGTTCACCGAGCCCGGCTACCCGGTGCCCGAGCGCGGAGCGCTCTTCGCCGGCGCCGAGACGGTGGCGCTGCCCCTCGTCGAGGTGAACGACTTCCTACCGGACCTGGACGCGCTGGAGGGTCTGTGGGACCGCCTGGCGATCCTCTGGGTCAACTACCCGAACAACCCGACTGGCGCGATCGCGCCGAGGACCTTCTACGAGCGGCTCGCCGCCCTCGCGCGCGAGCACGACTTCGTCCTGGCCTCGGACGAGGCGTACACCGAGCTCTGGTTCGACGAGCCGCCCGCGTCGGCGCTGCAGGCCAGGAGCCTGCGCAACGTGCTCGTCTTCAACACGCTGTCCAAGCGTTCGTCGATGACCGGCTACCGCTCGGGCTTCGCGGCCGGCGACGACGAGCTGGTCGCGGCGCTGCGGGCGTTCCGGCCGACGGTGGGCACGGCACCGCAGGAGTTCGTCCAGCGAGCGTCGATCGTCGCGTGGAGCGACGAAGGCCACGTCGAGGACGCCCGCGCCCTCTACGGCGCCAAGCGGGAGGCGCTGCTGCCCGTGCTCCAGCGCAAGGGACTGCGAGTCGCGGCGAGCAACGCGGGGATGTACCTGTGGGTCGAGGTCGAGGGCGGGTCCGAGGCCTTCGCCGAGCGCCTGCTCGAGCACGGCGTCGTCGTCTCTCCCGGCCCCTTCTTCGGGCCGTCCGGTGAGGGCTACGTCCGCTTCGCGCTGGTGCCGAGCATCGAGGAATGCCGCCGGGCGGCGGAGCTGCTGGAGCAGGCGCTGTGACGCCGGAGCGCGTCGAGGAGCTGATCGCCGCGCTCGACCGCGGCGACGCGCGCGTCGCCGAGCGGGTCGACGGCGAATGGCAGGTGAACGAGGAGGCGCAGGCAGCCATCCTGGAGTACTTCCGTCTGCGGGAGATCGAGCCCGAGGAGCTGGGCCTGTTCGAGTACCGGGACAAGATCCCGCTCAAGCACGGCTACGAGGAGCTGGGCGTGCGCGTGGTGCCGCCCGCGGTCGCCCGGTACGGCTCGTACCTGTCGCGGGGCGTCGTGCTGATGCCGAGCTACGTGAACATCGGTGCCTGGGTAGGGCCGAACACGATGGTGGACACGTGGGCGACGGTCGGATCGGGCGCGCAGATCGGCGCCGACGTCCACCTCGCCGGCGGGGTCGGCATCGGCGGCGTGCTCGAGCCGCCCGGCGCACGGCCCGTGATCGTCGAGGACGGCGCGTTCGTCGGCTCCCGTGCCGTGATCGTGGAAGGCGTCGTGGTCGGCGAGCGCGCGGTGATTGCACCGCACGTCGTCCTGTCCGCCTCGATCCCCATCATCGACGTCACGGGCGACGAGCCGGTCGAGCACCGCGGCGTCGTCCCGCCCGGCTCGATCGTGCTGCCCGGGGTGCGGCAGAAGGAGTACCCCGCGGGCACGTACGGCCTCTCCTGTGCGCTGATCGTGGGCCAGCGCAGCGAGTCGACCGACCTCAAGACGAGCCTCAACGCCGCGCTCCGCGAGCACGGGATCGCCGGCTAGGAGGGGTTGGTGGAGCGTCGCTCGTCGTCGGGGTGCGATGGTCGGTCCGAGGCAAGGACGCAGGGAGCGTTCGTATGCGGAGCTATACGGGCGCGACTGAGGACGCCGCCTCGGGACGAGCAGCGCGGCCCGGCGGCATAGCGCCGTTTCGCCAAGCCCTCCTCAGCCGACGCGTTCGGCCGGGCCCGTGAGGAAGGCGCGACGGCCGTCGAAACGGACCGTCAGCTCGCCGCCGGGGAAGCGGATCGTCGCCGGATCGAGGCGCAGGGCGGCGGCCACCGCGACCGCGCTCGTGCCCGATGACGCCGTCTCTCCCACTCCACGCTCCCACACGCGCGCCGTCGCCTCGTTCGGGCCGTCCCGGCGCGCCACCTGGACGTTGGTTCGCCGTGGGAATGCCTCGTCGGTCTCGAGTCGCGGCCCGATCTGCGGCAGGTCTTCGGGGTTGCCCTCGACGACGGCGTGCGGGTTGCCGACCGAGACCCGTATCACCCTGAGGCCGGCGATCTCCTCGGGGTCCCACACCTCCACTTCGCCGAGCTCCTGCTCGACGAGCTCGTGGGGCATCATGCGGGCCTTCGTCTCGCGCGGGCCAACGCGGATCGTCACCAGCCCCCGGCCCGTCCGGGCGGACAACCAACGCGCGGCGATCCGCGTCCCGTTGCCGGACATCTCGGCGAGCGAGCCGTCGGGGTTCCAGATCCGCACGTCGACCCAGTCCTCGCCGCGGTCGACGACCTCGACGATTCCGTCCGCGTCACCGACCGCCGCCGCGACGTCGCTCGGCGTCTCCTCGGCGACCAGGTAGACGTTACCGAGCGCGGTCCAGCGCTCCATCAGGTCTTCCTTGTGTAGCCGACGTCGAGCGGGTGCGGCGGGAACGGCACCACGCGCTCCGTGCCGTCCGGCGTCCAGCCCCGCCGCTCGTAGAAGCGGCGCGCCCGACCGTTGTGCTCGAGCACCCACAGGCGCGCCACGGGCTCACCGGACTCGGCGATGCCGCGCAGGGCCTCGTCGTGCAGGCGGCCTGCGAGCCCGCTCCCCCACGCTTCCGGCGCGACGTAGAGCCCATCGAGCCGGTCTCGCGTCCGCGAGGCGAAGCCGACGACGCGGCCGTTCTGCTCGGCGACGACCACCCGCGTGACGCCGTTCGCAAGCGCCTCGCGCCAGTGCCTGCGCACCTCGTCGTCGGGATAGGGGTAGAGCTCGGGCGGATAGATGTGAGCGAGCCCGGCCAGGGATGCCTCCCGCTGAACCTGGAAGACCGCTTCCGCATCGTCCGGCCCGGCCGTGCGCAGAGTGGCGCCCTGCTCGACCTGCGCCGCGATGTCGTCGGCGCTCTCAGCGGGCGGACGGTCGGCACGGATCGGGATCAGGCGCGGGATCCGCCGCATCCACTTGCGCTGATAAGCGGCGTAGCGGCGAACACGCCGGTTGTAGCTCTCGATCGCCTCCGCGCGTGGAAGCTCGGCGAAGTCGGACAGGCCGTGGATCGCTCGAGCAGTCGTCGAGATCGGCTCGGCTACGGCTCGGCGGACCTCCTCCTCCACCCCACGCTCGAGCATCGACTCCGTTCGCGCTTCGATGCGCTGCAGCAGCAGCTCGCGCGGGAGGTCGAGCCCGAAGATGGTCGTCGGATGACGAGTGTCGTCGGCCCAAAGCCGGTCGTGCTCCGGCGCCAGCGAGCGGCCCAGCTCGACCAGCTCGAGCGCCCGGACGACGCGCCGGCGGTCGTTGGCATGCACCGCGCGCACCGGCCTGAGGGTCGCGCTCGGCGAGCAGCGCGTGAGCCCGCTCTGGCCCGACGCGGTCATACGCCTCCTCCATCCGGCCGCGCAGCTCGGGCGGGCCGGCGGGCGGCAGGTCGAGGCCTGCCAGTGCGGCACGCAGGTAGAGGCCGGTGCCGCCGACCACGATCGGCGTCCGGCCGGCGGCGAGGATGTCGTCGATCGCCTCGTGCGCCAGGCGCTGGTACTCCGCAACCGAGGCCTCGTGGGAGAGCGGCCAGACGGCAACGAGGCGGGCGGCGCGCTGGGACTGGTTCGTGAGGATCGGTAAGCCGCTATAGACCTGCATCGCGTCCGCCGAGACCAGCTCGCCGCCGATCGTGTCGGCCAGG
Organism: uncultured Actinomycetes bacterium; assembly: GCA_963738205.1. Lineage (GTDB taxonomy): Bacteria > Actinomycetota > Thermoleophilia > Gaiellales > Gaiellaceae > DATFQE01. The sequence goes on along the minus strand of CAVTVQ010000006.1, from coordinate 384,995 downwards.
GCCTCGGCGACGTCGGTCTTGCCGGCTGCAGTCGGGCCGAAGAGTGCGACGATCACGCCGCGACGAGCGCGGCCTGGGTGCCGCGCAGCGTCGTCGAGGTGGCGCCCTCGATCGCCACGTCGACGAGGTCGCCGGGCTGGGCGGCGCCGGCGAAGTTCACGGTCGTGTTGCGGCGGGTGCGGCCGCGCAGCAGCGGTGGGATCGGTGCGGCTCGGCCCCTCGACGAGCACCTGCTCCACGCCGCCGACGCGCTCGGCGTTCCGCTCGCGCCGCGATCCGCTGGACGACGCTCGATCAGGCGCTCGATCCGCTCCCGCTTGACCTCCTCGGGCACCTGGTCGGGCATCGCGGCCGCCTCCGTGCCGGCGCGCGGCGAGAAGACGAACGTGAAGGCGCTGTCGTAGCGCGACCTCCTCGACAACGGCGAGCGTTCTCGGCGAAGTCCTGCTCGGTCTCGCCCGGGAAGCCGACGATGATGTCGGTTCCGAGCGCGAGGTCGGGGACGGCGGCGCGCAGCCGCTCGACGAGCGCGCAGGTAGCGCTCGCGGTCGTAGGTGCGGCGCATCGCCTTGAGGATGCGCGTGCGAGCCCGACTGCAGCGGCAGGTGGACGTGCTCGCAGACCGCTTCGCACTCGGCGAGTGCGGCGATCACGGGCTCACGGAAGTCCTTGGGATGCGGGCTCGTGAAGCGGATGCGCTCGAGCCCCGCGACGGCGTCGCAGGCGCGCAGCAGCTCGCCGAAGTCGGTCCGGATATCGGGCGCCAGGTCGCGGCCCCAGGAGTTGACGTTCTGGCCGAGCAGCGTCAGCTCGCGCACGCCCTCGGCGGCGAGGCGGGTCGACCTCGGCGACGAGCTCGCCCGGCCGGCGGCTCACCTCGCGCCCGCGCACGCTCGGGACGATGCAGTACGCGCACTTGGAGTTGCAGCCCATCGAGACCTGCACCCAGGCCTGGAAGCGACGCTCGCGGTGCATCGGGAGCGTGCCGGCGAAGCTGCGCTCGTCGGCGATGCCGAATGAGCCGCGCGGAAACGCCCTCGCCGCCGGCGCCGAGCCACTCGGCCAGGTGCGGGATCGTGCCCGGCCCGAAGGCGACGTCGACGAACGGGTAGAGGTCGAAGAGCCGCTCGCGCTGCGCCTCGGCGTAGCAGCCGCCGACGGCGATCACGGCGTCCTGCCGGCGCCCGTTCCTTCAGCGCGCGCGCCTGCGCCAGGTGGGCGGCGAAGCGCTGGTCGGGCTTCTCGCGGATCGTGCAGGTGTTGAAGACCATTACGTCCGCGTCCTCCTGAGACACCGCCTCGCCGAGCCCGAGCTCCTCGAGCATGCCCTTGATCCGCTCCGAGTCGTGGGCGTTCATCTGACACCCGAACGTCGTGACGTGGTACCGCCTCACGGGCCGCATGGTACCCCGGCAGGCGCCCCTTCCCCGTGCGCTGTCCCGCGACGTCTTGGCACCAAAGCGGCACAGTTCGGTGCGCCTTTCGCGGCTACGATCGGCCTCGGGTGGCGGGTGGAAAGACTCCCCACCCAGGGTGGGGAGCCTCGGCGTGGCTCGGAGGCGGGCGCTTTCGCTACTTGGCGAACTCGACCGCGCGTGACTCGCGGATCACCGTGACCTTGACCTGACCCGGGTACTCGAGCTCGGCCTCGATCTCGCGCGCGATCTCCTGTGAGAGCAGGACGGCGGTATCGTCGTCGACCTCTGCCGGGCCTGACGATTACGCGGATCTCTCGTCCTGCCTGCAGCGCGTACGCCTTCTCGACGCCCTTCTTCTGCACGGCGATCTCCTCGAGCGCCTCGAGCCGCTTGATGTAGTTCTCAAGGCTGTCTCCGCGCGCGCCGGGGCGCGCGCCGGAGATCGCGTCGGCGGCGATCACGAGGACCGCCTCCACCGTCTGCGGCTGCTCCTCGTAGTGGTGCGCCGCTATTGCGTGCACGACCGCCTGGGACTCGCCGTAACGCCGCGCGTACTGCGCCGAGATCGATGCGTGCGAGCCCTCGACCTCGTGCGTGAGCGCCTTCCCGAGGTCGTGGAGCAGAGCCGCTCGCTTCGCTGTCTTTACGCTCGCTTCCAGCTCGCTGGCCATGATCCCTGCGAGGTGGACGACCTCGAGCGTGTGCTTGAGGACGTTCTGCCCGTAGCTCGTGCGGTAGTGAAGCCGGCCGAGGATCTTCACGAGCTCCTCGTGGAACTCGCCGCAGTTGGCCTCGAAGACAGCTTGCTCGCCGACGTGGCGCATGTGGTCGTCGATCTCCGCCTTCGACTGGTAGTACATCTCCTCGATCCGCGCCGGGTGGATGCGGCCATCCTCGATCAGCTTGAGGAGGGTCAGCTTCGCCACCTCGCGCCGGATCCCGTCGAACGACGAGAGCACGACAGCCTCGGGTGTGTCGTCGATGATGAAGTCGACGCCGGTCAGGTGCTCGAGGGCGCGGATGTTGCGGCCCTCCCGGCCGATGATCCGGCCCTTCATGTCGTCGGACGGCAGCTCCACCAACGACGAGGTCGTCTCCGAGGCGTGGCTCGCCGCGACCCGCTGCAATGCATCGGCGACGAGGTTCCGCGCACGTCGCTTCGCCTCGGCCTGCGCCTCTTCTTCGAGTTGCCTGACCCGGCGGGCGAGGTCGTGCCGGACCAGCTCCTCCGAGCGTTCAAGCAGGTGCGCCTTCGCCTCGCCGGCGGTCATCCCGGAGATGCGCTCGAGCTGCTTGAGCTCCTCCTCCTTCGTCTCCTTCAGTTCCTGCTGGAGCGCGCGCAGATGGGTCTCACGGTCCGCAAGACCCTGCTCGCGCCTGGCCATCTCCGTCAGCTTTCGCTCGACCTGCTCCTCGGCCGACAGCACGCGCTCCTCGATCTGGGCGAGCCGTGTTCGCCGCTCCGAGAGCTCGCGCTCGACCTCGGCCCGCAAACGGATCGATTCCTCTCTCGCCTCGATCTGTGCTTCGCGCCTGATCGCCTCCGACTCGCGCTCCGCCTCCGACAGGACCAGCTCCCGCATCTTCCGCGCTGCGCCCAGCCGCGAGGCGCCGAGGAACCGAAGCCCGAGAAGCACCACGAGCGTCGTGAGGAGGACGAGGCCTACGACGCTGGCGACTTCGACGAGCATGAGTGCTCCTGGATCGACTTCGGTTGTCCACGGCGGGGCCGTGGGTGCTCACCCGGCACCCGGCCCGCACAGACGTCCTGGATCGGTCGAACAGGGCCCGTTTGGGCCCGGAGAACGGCTAGGGGCGGTCCGTCAGACCGCCTCGCCTTGCCTCGCCGTTGCTCGTGTCGGTCTGGTCATGTCGTGGTCGATGTCGGAACCGATTCAGAAAACGCTAGCTATGCAGGCAAAATGTCGAATGGGACAGGTCGATATCCTAGCGCCGATCAGGCGTCGTCTGCAACGACCCTCGGCAGCGCCGCCTCGATCGCCTCCTCGCTGAACCCACGTCGGGCCAGCCAACGAGCCGTCGACATCGTCTCTCCGCGCGCGGCGACAACATTTGCCGCGCGGTCCCGCTCCGGCTCCAGCTCGGCGATTGCCGCCGCCGCAGTCTCCTCGGCGACTCCCGCCGCCAGCAGGTCCGCGCTGATCAGGGCGTCCCCGGAGCCGCGTGACGCGAGCGAGTTTGCGCGTGTTCGAGCGAAGCGTTCGTCGTCGACGATGCCCGACCTAGTGAGGGTGTCAAGCGCGTCCTCGCACGCGGCCTGGGCGATACCGGCCCGGCCGAGTCGTTCGAGGAGCGTCGCGCGCGACCGGTCTCGATGGCAAAGGGCGCGGATGGCCACGTCGAGCGCCTCGGCGCGCCGAAGCTCTCGACGCAGCCGGCGCAACTCCGGCCTACCGAGCTCGACCTCGACTGCCAGGCCGGTCCGCACGGCGATCTCGGTCGGTATCCGGCGCCACGGAGCGCCGTCGAGCTCAACGAGGACGTGGCTGCGCGCTCGCTCCTGCCGCAGCGCCGTGACCCGCGGCACTGCTAGGCGTCCGCTGTGACCTCTTCTGCCGCGGTCTCGGTCGGCGCCGCCTGCCCCCCGTCGGCCGTCGGCAGAAGTCGAGCCGAAACGATCTGGTCTTTGCCGACCTGCGCCTGGATCGCCGCGAGGATCCCTTCCGTCACGTCCGGGTGCTCGCGCAGGAACGAGGTCGCGTTCTGTCGGCCCTGCCCGAGCCGCTCGTCCTCGAAGCTGAAGTACGAGCCGGACTTCTGCACGACCTTCCGCTCGAGGCCGGCGTCGAGGACCGTGCCCTCCCAGGAGATTCCCGAGCCGTAGATGATGTCGAACTCGGCCTGCTTGAACGGCGGCGCGACCTTGTTCTTCACGACCTTCACGCGCACACGGTTGCCAATCGCCTCCACGCCTTCCTTGAGCGTCTCGATCCGACGGATGTCGAGGCGGACGGACGAGTAGAACTTGAGCGCGCGGCCGCCGGGCGTCGTCTCCGGGTTGCCGAACATGACGCCGATCTTCTCGCGCAGCTGGTTGGTGAAGATGCAGATGGTGTCGGTGCGGTTGAGCGTGCCGGCGAGCTTGCGCAAGGCCTGGCTCATCAGACGGGCCTGGAGGCCGACGTGGCTGTCGCCCATCTCGCCCTCGATCTCGGCCTTCGGGGTGAGCGCGGCGACGGAGTCGACCGCGACGATGTCGAGCGCGCCGCTGCGAACGAGCAGCTCGGCGATCTCGAGCGCCTGCTCGCCGTTGTCCGGCTGCGAGACGAGCAGATCCTCGACGTTGACGCCGATGCGTCGCGAGTACTGCGGGTCCATCGAGTGCTCGGCGTCGATGAAGGCACAGATGCCCCCGCGACGCTGTGCCTCGGCGATCACGTGGTAGACGAGCGTCGTCTTGCCCGAGGACTCGGGACCGAAGATCTCCACGATCCGCCCGCGCGGCAGGCCACCGATTCCGAGCGCGAGGTCGAGCGCGAGCGATCCGGTCGACACGGCGCCCGTCGAGACCTGGCCGTGGTCGCTCATTCGCATAACCGAGCCCTTGCCGTACTGGCGTTCGATCTGGCCGAGGGCGACGTCGAGAGCTTGCTGGCGATCCACTCTTAACCTCCTACTGCAGCCGATTCGAGGACTGTGTACTGCGCCCCGTCCGGTCGCAGCACCGAATGGTAGACAGCAGCACCGGACGGACTGAAGGCGCCGAGCTCAGGTACGGGCGGTCGCAGGCGCGGGCGTTCGCGGAAGCGCAGCACCGTGAGGTGTGGCAACCACGGCCGCGCCTCGCGGCGGTAGACGCCAAGCGCCTCCAGCCGTTCGTGCAGGTCGTGGGCGAGCTGCGTCGCACGGGCATCCTCGTCGTCGAGGACGAGCATTCCGACGTTCGAGTCTCGCGGTAGCGGACCACCCGGAAGACTGGCGGCCGGGCGCCCGCCGCAGCCGCTTGCAGGGCGTCCGACGATCGCGTCCGAGCTCCTCGTGTGGACGCGAGCCGAGAAACGCCAGCGTGACGTGCAGGTTCGCCGCGCGGGACGACACGCCCGCGGAGCGTCTCGGCCTGCCAGCGCTCGAGAAGGCCGAGCGTGGCCTCGGGCAGGCGTAGGGCGCAGAAGAGCCGAAGGCGATCATGGCCCTCGACGCTAGCGGCGCGAGTCATACGACTCTGTCGGGATTCTGTGTCAGAAGTGTGCGCAGGAGATGGAGCGCAGCGACCGTCGAACGCCGGCGAATCTGCTCGCGTTCGCCCGGGAGGTTGAGCTCGCGAGCCCGCTCGCCATCAGGGCTCACGGCGTGGAGGTAGACGAGGCCGACCGGCTTCTCGGGCGTCCCACCGCCCGGCCCGGCGATGCCTGTCACGGCAACGGCGACGTCCGCCTCGAGCTGCAACCTGGCACCCGACGCCATCGCGGCCGCGACCTCGGCCGAAACGGCGCCGTGGCGTTCGAGCAGACTCGTTCGACACACCGAGGAGGTGGTGCTTCGACAGAGTTGGAGTACGTGACAATCGAACCGGCGAAGACGTCGCTCGCACCCGCGAACGGAGGTGATCCGCTCCGCCACCATCCCGCCGGTGCACGACTCGGCAGCCGCCAGCGTCAGGCCCCCGGGCCGGCACAGAGCGAGCACGATCTCCTCGATCCCCCGCTCGTCCTCGGCGAAGAGGTAGCGCTCGCAGCGGTGCCGCAGCGCGGCAGAGAGGGCGTCGGCCCGTTCGTCCGCTCCCGGCTGGACGAAGAGGTCGACGTGGATCTCGAAGTCGCGGGCGCAGATCGTGGCCTCGACGCCGTCGCCGTCGCCCGCCGGCGTCTGCGAGCGCCTGCGCCACCGCCGACTCGCTGGCGCCGAAGAAGCGGAGCACGCGGCGGCCCGGCGGTCGCGCGCGGACGAGGACGGCCCGCACCGGCTCGGACTCCAGCGCCGACCCGCCACAGGCGCTGAAGCTCCGACGGTGGGCCTGGCAGGGCGACTGCCACGCTGCCCTTGGTCGACAGGACGACGCCCGGCGCCGTCCCCGCCAGTCCGAGCGACTCCGCCCCCTTCGGGCAGCGACGCCTGTTTCGGAACCCCGTGTGCGAAGTCGGCGTACGGGCGGCGAAGACGCTCGGCGATCCGCCGCGAGACGGCTCTCGATCTCGGCTCTCGAGCTCGTGGATCGACGATCGAGCTCGCGCGTCCGGCGGCCGCGGCTAGGAGCTCGACGGTGCGGTCGTCGTGGGTTGGCCCGAGCCCGCCGGAGATCACGAGCAGATCGGCCTGAAGCCCTTCGTCCAACGCGGCGCGAAGCTCGTCCGGGCCGTCGCCGACGATCGTGATCCGCGCCGGCTCCAGCCCGAGCCGGACGAGCTCCCCTGCCAGGAACGGGCCGTTCAGGTCGTGCCGGTCGCCGCGGACCAGCTCGCTGCCCGTGACGAGGACGACCGCGCGCGGACGACTCAAGTCGTGCCAGCTGGACCGGCCGGAACCGCTGCGGCGTGATCAGGAACGCGCGCGGGGCGCCACGCCCGGGAAGCGGCTGCGGACCCGGCCGTTGATCCTGACGTGCAGGTTGCCCGGCGCACGTGCGTACACCCACAGTCGCTGGCCCGTGAACGTGCGCGTCTGCCCCGCCTCGAGCGTGCCGCGGTAGATCGTCCGGCCGGCGGTCGAGCCGCGGTGGATCTCCAGCCACGTGTTTCCCGGGCCTGGCCGACGGCGACGAGCGTCACGCGCGGCGCCTTGCGGCTGCGGCTTGGCTGCCTTCGTGGCCGGTCGTGTTCGAGCCGAGGTTCGGGATCGTCGGCTGCGTCGCTCTCGGGAGCTGCCGCCACGCCGCGATCACCAGCGCGGTGACGGCGGCGATCGCCGCCAAGGCGAGCACGATCCCACTCGACTCTCCTCCCGCACCACGCCGGCCGCGGCGGTCGAAGCTCTCGGCGCGGCTCGGCCGGATCGGCGGCTCCTCCTCGCCGGTGACGTAGCGCGAGTTGAACTCGTCGACGTACAGCTGGCCGTCCAGGCCGAGGTACTCGGAGTACGAGCGGAGGAAGCCCTTGACGTACGTCTGCCCCGGCAGGAGGTCGAACTGCTCTTCCTCGAGAGCGCGCAGGTACTTGCCGCGGATCTTCGTCCGCTGCTCGATCTCGGGAAAGTCGAGTCCTTGCCGCAGGCGAGCCTCTCTGAGGCTATTGCCTATCTCGAACACGGGGTCATCAGTGTACGCATGGTCAACACGCGAAGCGCGACAAGCAGCGCATAGACGCCCAGCGCCAGGGCAGCCGTCGCCGCCACGTACAGGCCCAGGCCGCCGAGCAGCTTGCCGACGCGGGCCGTGCCGCGGCCCCCGACGCGGTCGAGCGTCCGGTCGGACACGCCGCCTGCCCCCGCGCGCCAGCCAGAGCGCGACGATCGAGAGCAGGGCGGCAACGGGAACGGCGATGCCTGCCTGGACGAGTGTCACGTCGTCCGACTCGTCGGCGAACAGCACCGCGGCCGGCAGCGTCGCGAGGCCGATCAGCCCGACGAGCACGGACAGGGGCGCGCTTGGGTTCCCCTGGGACGGTCGCTACTGCTTGATGTAGGGACGGCCACTGGCGGCGGGCGGAATCGAGCGGCCGATCACGCCGGCGACGGCGATCAGCGTCAGGACGTAGGGCAGAGCCTGGAAGAGGGTAGCCGCGGAGCCGGAGTACTCGGGCAGCCGCTGGGCAAGTGCGCTCGAAAAACCGAACAGCAGCGCCGCCGCGAAGGCCCCGAACGGCCTCCAGGCGCCGAAGATCACCGCCGCCAGCGCGATGAACCCGCGCCCGGCGGTCATGTTCTCGTTGAACGACCCGAGGAAGCCGATGGACAGGTAGGCGCCGCCGAGCGCGGCGAGGATGCCCGACACGATGACCGCCGAGTAGCGCATGCCGTAGACCGAGATCCCCACGGTGTCGGCGGCACGCGGATGCTCCCCGACGGCGCGGAGCCGCAGGCCGATCGGCGTCTTGAACAGGACGACGTACGACACGATCAGCAGCAGGAACGAGAGCCAGATCATCAGGTTGAGGTGGCCGAAGACGTCGTCGAGGAACTCCCCCACGCCGGTCGGGATCTTCTCCAGCGGCAGGTTGACGTCCGGCACGCGGGGAATGCCCTCCGGCGTGCCCTGGTCGCCGTAGACGTCGATGAAGAAGTAGCCGGTGACGCCGAGCGCGAGGAAGTTGATCGCGGTGCCGCTCACGATCTGGTCGGCGCGCAGGTGGATCGAGAAGAACGCGTGGATCAGCGCCAGCCCCGCGCCGGCCCCCATCGCAGCGAGCAGGCCGATGGGCCACGAATCGGTCTTCTGCGCCGCGAGGATGGCGAAGAAGGCCCCCGCGAGCATCATCCCCTCGAGCGCGATGTTCACCACGCCGCTGCGCTCGGAGAAGATGCCGCCGATGGCGGCGAACGTCAGCGGCGTCGCGTAGCGCAGCATCGAGGCGAGCAGCGCCGACCAGACGACGACCACGTCGAGCTTGCCGACGCTCGACTCCAGCGCGAGCAGGCCGAGCGTCATCGCCAGGATCCCGATCGCGACCGCACCCCAGCCGAGCCGGCGGACGCCGCGGGTGACGGCCCAGATTCCCGCGGCCACCGCGAGGAAGCCGCAGAGCACGGGCCACACCCACGAGCGCGACGTCAACGGCGGCAGCACGACCCAGAAGCCGAGCAGCGCGATGGCGATGCCGCCGATCGCGATCGAGCGCGGCTCCACCAGCCTCACCCATCCGCCGGGAACGCGTTCCGCGCGCACGCTCATGCGGCCGTCTCCACGGTCGCTCGCCGCCGTGGACGGAGCCGCTGCAGTCGCTGCCAGAAGACGAGGATCAGCACGTCGGCGCCCACGAAGAGCAGCACGAGCGCCTGGATCATCAGCGTGAGGTTCCCGGCCAGCTCGGGCTGGAAGACCTCCGGGTCGAGATTCCGAGTGGAGGTCCCGTTCAGGAGCGCGCCGAACAGCAGCGCCGACAGCCCCACGCCGATCGCCGTGCTCCGTCCTAACAGGGCGACCGCGATGCCGATGAAGCCGATCTGGGAGCTCTGGATGTCGATCACGCCGAGGCGGAACTGCCAGCCGAGGATGTCGAGCGCGCCGCCGATCGCCGCGAAACCGCCGGCGATCGCCATGGCCAGGAAGTAGCTCCGCTTGACCGAGATGCCGCCGTATCGTGCTGCCTCGGGGTTGAAGCCCACGGCACGCACCTCGTAGCCGAGCGTGGTGCGACTCAGCACGAGCCAGTAGACGACCAGCGCGGCGATCGCGATGAAGAAGCCGACGTGGAGGCCCTGCAGCAGTGGATCGCCCCAGAAGACGGGCAGCCTCGCGCTGTCGGCGACGTCGTTCGACACCGGGACAGATTCGTTGAAGTTGTTCTGGAGCGGACCGCCCTGACCAAAGGCCCAGTTCCCGATCCAGTAGGCGATCCAGTTGAGCATGATCGTCGTGATCACCTCGTGGGCGCCCACGGTCGCCTTCAGGAAGCCCGCGATGCCCGCCCATGCCGCGCCGGCGAGCGCTGCGAGGCCGATCGCCAGCACGATGTGCGGCCCCTTCGCTCATCCCGGCCCAGGACGAGCCCACCCAGACCGAGACCATGGCCCCGACGATGTACTGACCCTGGCCGCCGATGTTGAACATGCCGCAACGGAACGCGAACGCCACCGCCAGGCCCGTGAACACGAGCGGGGTCGCCACGAGCAGCGTCTGCTGCAGGTTGAAGGCCGCCTCAGACTCGGCGTCGTTGACGTTCCATGGGAACCAGACGTGGGCCGCGGTAAACGGCACCCGGATGTCGTACGAGCCGACCTGGAAGAACCAGTTGAGGCCGGTGCCGTTGAAGATCTCCCTGTAGGTCGTGAGCGGGTTGTGGCCTGTGGCCGCGACGACGATCCCGCCGATGAGGAACGCCAGGAGGGCGGTCATGATCGGCGTGACGATGCCGCCCGCGCGCTGGTAGAACGCCAGCCGTGCAGCGACGCTCGGCGGCCCCGGCTCGGCCGGCGGCGTGACGGGATCGGCGTCGCGCCGCCCGTGGACTCGCTCACGCGGCCTGCTGCTCCGCTCCGCCGGTCATGGCAATTCCGAGCTGCTCGTCGGACACATCCGGCCCGTACTCGCCGACGATCCGGCCCTCGTAGATGACGAGGATCCGGTCGGACAGCGAGAGGATCTCGTCCAGCTCGAGCGATACGAGCAGCACCGCCCGGCCCTCGTCCCGCTCCTCGACGAGGCGGCGGTGGACGAACTCGATCGCGCCGACGTCGAGGCCGCGGGTCGGCTGGGCGGCGAGCAGGACGCGCGGATCGCGCTCGAGCTCACGGGCGACGACGACCTTCTGCTGGTTGCCGCCCGACAGCGCAGCCGCGCGCGTCAGCGGCGCCCCGCCGCGCACGTCGAACTCCTGGAGGAGCCTGCGCGCCCGTGCGATCAGGCGACCCGGGAAGAGCCAGCCGAAGCGTGAATCCGGCGCCTCGCGGTAGTCGTGCAGCGCGATGTTCTCGGCGAGCGAGAAGTCGAGAACGAGCCCGCGGCGATGGCGGTCCTCCGGAATGTGGCCGAGGCCGGCGTCGATCACCTCGCGCGCGCTGCCGCCGCTGACGTCGTCCTCGCCGACGGTCACGGTGCCGGAGCTCAGCTTGCGCAGGCCGGTGATCGCGTCGATCAACTCCGTCTGTCCGTTGCCGTCGACCCCCGCGATGCCGACGATCTCCCCCGCCCGCACCTCGAACGACACATCCTGGACGGCCGGAAGTCCCCGGTCGTCCTGCACGGACAGGTCCTGCACACGCAAGAGCGGCTCCCCCGGCTGCGTCGGCGTCTTCTCGACGCGCAGCAGCACCTCGCGCCCGACCATCAGGCGCGCGAGCGACTCTCGCGTGGCGCCTTCCGTCGGCAGCGTCTCGACCTTCTTCCCTCGGCGCAGGACGGTCACGCGGTCGGCGACGTCGAGCACCTCGTTCAGCTTGTGGCTGATGAAGACGATCGCCATGCCCTCGCGCTTGAGCGTCTCCAGGATGCCGGCGAGCTCGATCGCTTCCTGTGGCGTGAGCACGGCCGTCGGCTCGTCGAGGATCAGGATGTCAGCCCTGCGGTAGAGGGCCTTGAGGATCTCGACGCGCTGCTGCTGGCCGACGCCGATGTTCTCGATCCGCTCGTTCGGGTCGATGTGGAAGTTGAACGAATCGGCGAGCTCCTTGACGCGCCGGGCAGCCGCGTCGTAGTCGAGCAGGACGCCATCGTGCACGGGCTCCTCGGCCAGGACGATGTTCTCCGCGACCGTCATGACAGGGATGAGCATGAAGTGCTGGTGCACCATGCCGATCCCGCTCCGGATCGCGTCTTTCGAGCTGCTGAAGCTGACGGGCTTGCCTTTGAGGCGGATCTCGCCCTCGTCTGCCTTGTACAGCCCGTAGACGATGTTCATCAGCGTCGACTTGCCGGCGCCGTTCTCACCGAGCAGCGCGTGTACCTCACCCGGCCGGAGGTCGAAGTCGACGTGGTCGTTCGCGAGCACGCCCGGGAATCGCTTGGTGATGCCGCGGAGCTCGAGGACGGGGGCGGGGGCCGCTTCCATGCGCCGTGCGATTCTAAGTCGCTCAGCGGCCCCCGCGGTACCCGGTCGCTACAGGCTGGCCGGCGGCTTGATCGTCCCGTCGACGATCTGCGGCTTCAGCTCGTTCATCTTGTCGATCAGCTCCTGCGGCACCTTGGGCGAGATCTTGCCGATGGCGACGCCCTCGTTCTCGAGGTTGAAGACGGCGTCGGTGCCGCCCTTGAACTTGCCGTCCTTCACCGCCTGGGACGTCAGGAAGACCGACTGGTCGACCCGCTTCACGGCGCTCGTGAGGATGTGCGGGCCGAGGCTCGACTGGTCGCGGTCGACGCCGATGCCCCAGACACGCTTTCTCCTTCGCGGCATCCAGCGCGCCGAGGCCACAGCCGCCGGCCACCTGGAAGATGACCTGCGAGCCCTGCGCGATCTGGTTGAGCGCGATCTCCTTGCACTTGTCCTGCGCGACGAAGTCCTGTGAGTAGCCGATCAGCACCTTGATGTTCGGATTGCACTTCTTCGCGCCCGCCTGGTAGCCCGCGATGAAGATGTCCACGGTCGGCAGCTTGATCCCGCCCACCGCGCTGATCACCTGCTGGCCGCCCTTGCGCTCGGCCATCAGCCCGGCGAGGCAGCCGATCATGTAGCTGTTCTCGTTCGTCGCGAAGGTGAGTCCCTGCACGTTGGGGTTGCTCTTGAACGGCGGCGCCTTCACCGAGTAGTCGATGATGGCGAAGTTCGAGTCGGTGAAGCGCTTGGCCGCCGTGTTGACCGCTTCCGCGAGCAGGAAGCCGACCGCGATCGACAGGTCGAAGCCGTCGCGGGCGAGCGTTGAGAGGTTCGGCACGTAGTCGGCCGTCTGACGCGACTCGATCGGCCGTCCGACGATGCCGAGCTCCGACTCCGCCCGCTTGAGGCCTTCGAGCGCCGACTGGTTGAACGAGCGGTCGTTGAAGCGGCCGACGTCGCTGACGAGCCCGACCCGGACCTGCTCGCCGCCGGACCCGGTGTCCGTCGTGCTCTCGGTCGTCGTGCCGGCTGCACCGCCGCCATCGTCGTCGTCGCCCCCGCACGCGAGCCCGAACGCGAGCAGCCCGCACGCCAGCAGAACCGCCGGCCAGAGAGTCTTTGGCACGGAATCCCCCTTTGTCCCGGTGTCGCGCGCGATGGTACCCGCCGGAACGACGAAGGGCGGGCCCGGAGGCCCGCCCTTCGCAGGAAGTTCGAGACCGCCTTAGAGCTTGGTCGGCGGCTTGATCTTCTTCGCGATGATGAGCGGCCTGAGGCTGTTCATCTTGGTGATGAAGGCCTTCGGGATGCTCTTGCTGAGCTTGCCGATGCCGACGCCCTTGTTCTTCAGGTTGAACACCGCGTCGGTGCCGCCCTTGAACTTCCCGTTCTTGACGGCCTGGGCGGTCAGGAAGACCGCCTGGTCGACGCGCTTCACGGCGCTGGTCAGGATGTGATTGCCGAGGAACGCCTGGTCGCGGTCGACGCCGATGCCCCAGACGCCCTTCTCCTTGGCTGCGTCGAGCGCACCGAGACCGCAGCCGCCGGCCACCTGGAAGATGACCTGCGAGCCCTGCGCGATCTGGTTCAGGGCCAGCTCCTTGCACTTGTCCTGTGCACCGAAGTCCTGCGAGTAGTCGACGTCGACGGCGGTGCCGGGCACGCACTTGTTCGCCCCGGCCTTGTAACCGGCGATGAAGATGTCGACGGTCGGGAGCTTGATGCCGCCCACGGCGCTGATGTGCTTGGTGCCGCGGCGGTTCGCCATCAGGGCCGAGAGGCAGCCGATCATGTAGCTGTTCTCGTTGGTGGCGAAGGTCAGGCCCTGCACGTTCTTGTTGCTCTTGAACGGATCGGCCTTGACCGAGTAGTCGATGATCGCGAACTTCGAGCTCTTGAAGCGGTTCGCCACGTCGTTGGTGGCGCCCGCCAGCAGGAAGCCGACCGAGATCGTCACGTCGTACTTCTGGCGTGCGAGCGACGCGAGGTTCGGGACGTAGTCGCTCGTCTGGCGCGACTCGACCGGGCGGCCCTTGACCTTGAGCACCCTCTGAGCGCGCTTGAGGCCCTCGAGCGCCGACTGGTTGAACGAGCGGTCGTTGAACTTACCGACGTCGCTGACGAGCCCGACGCGGTACGTCTTCTGAGCCGACGCCGCTTCGCCCGACCCGCTCACCGCAAGTGCGGCGATCGCTGCCATCACGACGGCGGCGAGCGCCACGATCCCGAGCGGGATCAGCCTGCGTGCCTTCATGAAACCTCCCTCGTTTCCACTGTGAGACGTGCGTGCCCCAAATGGTCGCACGCCTGCTGTTGGACGAGGACTCTAACCGGAAGTTAGGGGTCGTTCCAAGCGAAGCTTTTGTAAGTTTTTTACGGGCTTGCGACGCGCTCGATCTCGGCCTCCGTCACGAGGACGCGGCGCGGCTTTGAGCCCTCGTAGCCGGAGATGATTCCACGCCGCTCGAGCATGTCGATCAGACGGCCCGCGCGCGTGTAGCCGACCCGCAGGCGCCGCTGGATCAGCGACACCGAGGCGGTCTGGGTCTGCACGACGATCTCGATCGCGCGGTCGAGCAGCGGGTCCTGGTCGGGGTCGAAGTCGTCGTCGCCACCGTCGCTCGCCTCGACCGCTGCCTCCGGCGCCTCGAGCAGGCTCTCGTCGAGCTCCTGCTCGCGCTGGTCGCGGCACTGGTCGACGATCAGGGCGATCTCCTCCTCGCTGACGTACGCGCCCTGCAGCCGCTGCAGGCGCGAGGTGCCGAGCGGCTTGAACAGCATGTCGCCCTGGCCCAGCAGGCTCTCCGCGCCGGCCTGGTCGAGGATCACACGCGAGTCGGTCTGGCTGGAGACGGCGAACGCGATCCGGGACGGCACGTTGGCCTTGATCATCCCCGTGATCACGTCGACGGACGGCCGCTGGGTCGCGAGCACGAGGTGGATGCCGACCGCGCGCGACTTCTGCGCGAGGCGGATGACCGCGTCCTCGACCGCCTGCGGCGAGACCATCATCAGGTCGGCGAGCTCGTCGATGACGACCAGGAGGTACGGCAGGGTCTGCTCGCCACGGCTGCGGAAGGCGCGGTTCGCCTCGGGCAGGTTGCGCGCCCGCACGCCGCTCAGCCGCTCGTAGCGGCGCTCCATCTCGGCGACGACGTTCGTGAGCACCGCGGAGGCCTCCTTGGGGCTGGAGACCACGGGCGTGAGCAGGTGCGGGATCCGCTCGTAGTACGAGAGCTCGATCCGCTTCGGGTCGATCAGGATCATGCGCACCTCGTCCGGCGTCGTCCGCAGCAGGATCGACGTCAGCATCGTGTTCACCGAGCCCGATTTACCGGAGCCCGTCGTGCCCGCGATCAGGATGTGCGGCATGCGGGCGAGGTCGGTCCAGACGGCGTTGCCCGAGATGTCCTTGCCGAGCCACACCGACAGCGGGCTGGAGCTCGACGGCAGGTCGTCGAAGATGTCGCCGAGCGTGACGAGGTTCGGGCTGAGGTTCGGCACCTCCACACCCACGGCCTGCTTGCCCGGAATCGGCGCCAGGATGCGGATCTCGGTCGTCGCCAGCGCGTACGAGAGGTCGTCCTTGAGGGCCGAGACCTTGGACATCTTCGTTCCGGGCGCCAGCTGCAGCTCGTAGCGCGTGACGCGCGGGCCGGAGATCTCGCCGATCACGTTCGCGTCGATGCCGAAGTGGGCGAGCGCTTGAACGAGCGCCTCGGAGACCTGCGCGCCGGCCTTGGGGTTGACCGGTATGTGCTTGGGGGAGGCGCGGAGCAGGCCCCGGTCCGGCGGGCGATAGGCCTTGCCGCTTCCGACGGCCGGCTCGGGCTCGAACAGCTGCTCCTGTGACGGCTCGTCCTCGGCCTCGGTGAGCAGGGGGGGCGGCGAGCCCCCGACCACGTCCGGGAACTCGGACACGGCGTCGACGGGAGGCGCGTGCCGCTCCGTGACGCTTGGGAGCGGCAAGACCGGCGCCGGCTCAGGCCGCGGGCGCGCCGGCCGCTCCTGGCGGTCGAGCGACCGACGTGCCGCGGTTCCTGCCCTGCGCACGGCGCTCCCGGAGTGCCGCAGCACCGCGCCGAGCGAGGCTCCGGTGATCAGGAGCGCACCGAAGACGAGTGCCGTCGCGCCGAGGATGAGCGCGCCCGTCTCGCCGAGCAGGCGGGCGACCACTCCCTCGAGGCCGCGGCCGGCGTAGCCCCCCCACTCGCTCCCGAGCACGAGCAGCAGGCCGGTCGACGCGATCAGGATGCCCGTGCGGAACGGGCGAAAATCCACCAAGGCGCTGCGGCCGATCATCAGGACGCCGAGCACGACCAGCCCGACCGGCAGGACGTACGCGGCCGAGCCGACGAGGTCGCGCAGGCCGTCGGCGATCCAGCCGCCCACCTGCCCGCCGTCCCAGCCGAGGTAGAGCAGCACGGCCAGAAAGCTGCCGACGGCGACGAGGCCGAGGCCCGTCAGTTCCGGATGCTGGTGCCCTCGCTGCGCGCCGCGTGCGGCCTTCCGCTTGCGCACGCGCGAGGGCGTGCGCGGCTTCAGGGTGCGTCGCTTCTTCCGTCGAGCCATGGCGAGGAGTCGCTTCGACGCGGCGGGCGCCACCCCTTCCGGCGGCGAATCAGCGCGAGCGGAGGTACGCGGCGACCGCCTCCTCGAACACGCCCGGAGCGACCGCGTCCTCCGGCATCCCGGTCTGGGGCGGGTAGTAGACGATCAGCTCGTCGAAGCCGGCCGCGCGCCAGCGCGCGACCACGTCGTCGAAGGCGGCCACCGACCGCCACGGCATCTCGCCGACGAACGGGTAGCCGAGCAGGACGGAACGGGTGAGCGTCCCCGGGGCACGACCGGCCGCCCCGCAGAGGGCGGTCAGCCGTTCGTTGTGCGCACGCGCCTGTGCCGCCGCCTCCTCGGGTGCGAGGCCGCGGCCGCCGTAGGTGTTCCAACGGTCCGCGTAGCGGGCTGCCAGCTCGAGCGCCGTCGAGCTGGTGCCGCCGATCGTGACCGGCAGCTTCGGCTGCACCGGTCTCGGCTGCAGCGACTCGTCCTCGAGGATCTCGAGGGTTCGCTCGACGAAGGCGGGGAACGACAGCTGCGGCGGTCCCGCCAGCCGTTCGTCGACCGGAGCGCCGCCCGCACCGAGGGCGAGCTCCGCGCGGCCGCCGGAGACGTGGTCGAGCGTCACGGCCGCCTTCGCCAGCACCCCCGGGTTGCGCAGGACCCTCGAGCTGACCAGCACGCCGACCCGTGTGCGCTCGGTGGCCGTGGCGAGGGCCGTCACCAGGCTCCAGCCCTCGAGCCACGGCCGCTCGGGCCGAAGCGGGTTGGCGAGGTGGTCGGCCACCCAGATCGAGTCGAGGCCCAGGCGGTCGAGGTGCGCCCAGCTCTCGACGAGCTCCGGCCACGGCCGGTTCTGGAGCGTGAGCGCGCCGAGCTTCATCCGAGCGAGGCGATGCGTTCCAGCAGGAGCTCCACGAACGCGTCCGCGTCCACGCCCACCGCCACGTGCGCGTTCGGCTCGTTGCCCGTGCGGTGCCAGAGGTCGACAACAGTCCGGCCGCGGCAGAGCTGCGATTCGGTGTCGATCGCAACGTGCCGGTGCTTGGTGTCGAGCAGCTCCGGCCGGATCACGTGAGCGACCGCGAGCGCATCGTGGATCGGCGAGCCCGGCAGGCCGTACGTTCGCTTGTGGTAGCCGTGGTAGAAGTCGAACAGCTCGGCGACGAGCTTCCCGGCGCGGCCGGCTGTTCGCAGCCGGTCGGCGTGCGCGGGCGTCAGCAGCGCCTTGTGCGTGACGTCGAGCCCGACCATCGTCACGTCGATCCCGCTCTCGAAGACGCGCCGAGCCGCCTCGGGATCGGCCCAGATGTTGAACTCCGCGGCCGGGCGTGACGTTGCCCTCGGCGATCGCACCGCCCATCAGGACGATCCGTTCCGGCGCCGAGCCGGATGGAGCGCGAGGTAGAGCGCGACGTTGGTGAGCGGCCCGACGGCGACGAGCGTCTGCCCCTCGGCGTGCTCGGCGAGGAACTCGACCGCATGCTGCGGCAACGGCGAACCGGCGGGCGGCGGCAGCGAGGGCCCGTCCAGGCCCGTCTCGCCGTGGACATGGTCGGCCACGAACGGCTCGCGCACGAGCGGCCGGTCCGCACCTGCAGCCACCGGAATGTCCGCTCGCTCCACGTGCTCGAGGACGCGCAGCGCGTTCGCAGTCGTCTTCGCGAGCGTCTGGTTGCCCGCCACGGTGGTGACGCCCGCGAGCTCGAGCTCCGGGCTCGCGAGCGCCAGGAGCAGGGCGATCGCGTCGTCGTGGCCGGGGTCGCAGTCGAGGACGATCCTCGGTCACATGGCATCGACCTCGTCCGCGGTGGGCAGCGAGGGTTGCGCACCGGGGCGCGACGCTGCGAGCGCTCCTGCCCTGCACGCGCGCTCGAGCGCCTGCTCGCGCGGTCGGCCCTCCAGCAGCGACACGGAGAGACACGCCGTGAAGGCGTCGCCCGCGGCCGTGCCGTCGACCGCGTCGACGCGCGGCGCTTCCGCCCGCGCGACCTCCTCCCCCTCCTCGAGCAGCACGGCGCCCTCCCCGCCCAACGTGAGCGCTGTGAGCCGAGGCGTGGTCGGGAGCGCCTCCAGCTCGTAGCGGTTGACCACGACCAGATCGGCGCGGCGCACCAGCTCCTCGGAGACCGGCTTGGCGGGCGCCGCATTGAGGCAGAAGAACGACGCTCGCCTCGCAGCCGCTTCGACGACCGCCGCCGGAATCTCGAGCTGGCACAGAACGGCACCTTCCGGCTCGACCGGCTCCACGAGCCCGTTTGCGCCGGGAGCGACGACGATCGTGTCCTCGCCCGACGCGTCGACGTAGATCACCGCCACGCCCGTGGGCGCATCGACCTCCGCAACGTCCAGCTCGCACGCGGCGCCGCGCAAGCCCGACAGCGCTTCGTCCGCGAACGAGTCGCGGCCGACCGCGCCCACGAAGCGCACATGGGCCCCGAGCCGCGCAGCGGCGACGGCCTGGTTCGCGCCCTTGCCTCCGGGCGCGATGAAGAACTCGGCGTCCGTTACGGTCTCACCCGGTCTCGGCAGTCGCTCCACCCGAGCGACGAGGTCGAGGTTCGCCGACCCGACGACGGTGAGTCGGACCTCAGGCGGCAAGCGCGCGGAGGTCTTCGGCCGCGCGCCCGAGCAGGTTCTCGCGCAGGTCGAAGAGGCCGGCCCATAGGGACGAGCGATCCGGCGTGGTCCTCATCCGGGCGGCGGTCGAGAGCCCTTCGAGGGCGCGCACGAGCACCGCCAGCTCGAGGTAGGCCTGCGAGACCCGCACCTCGGACACGCGCACACCCGCCCGCGCGAGCACGGGGCTCCAGTCGAGCAGCTCGGCGGTTCCGGGCTCGCCGTACCAGGAGCGGCCCTCGGCGCGCTCTGGCTGGAGCTCCAAGAGGTACCGGGAGAGCGGCCGCTCCAGCCCGACGACGGCGGTCTCCGCGCGCTCGGCGGCGCGCCGGAAGGCCGCCTGGCGGCGACCCACGGTGCTCGGCTCCGCCTCTCCCCTGCCCCAGCGCTCCAGCAGCCGGCAGAACGCCAGTGCCGCCACCTCGCAGGCCGACAGCTGCGCGATCAGCCGCCGCGCGGTGTTCTCCTCGACGGCGTGCTCGGCCAGGATGTCCGGCCACCTGGGCTGGGATCGAACGGTGCTCACAGTTCCACTATGACTGGGAGGATCATCGGGCGCCTCCCCGTTCTGTCGTAGATCAGCTGCCCGATCGAGTCGTGGAGGTGCTCCTGCAGGAGCTTGATCTCCGTGACGCCCTGCTGAGCGAGCTCGGCGAGCACGCGCTGCGCCTCGTTTCGCGTCTCGTCGAGCAGCGGGCCGGGCTCCGCGAGGCCGCGAGCGATCAGCTCGGGCGGGGAGGCCACGCGGCCGTTGGAGCCGGCCAGGGTGGCGACGATGATCAGCACGCCGTCCTCGGACAGGTGCCGCCGATCGCGGAGCGCGACATCGCGGACGTCACCGACGCCGAGACCGTCGACGAAGGTCACGCCGGCCTCGATGCGATCGACGATGCGGGCGCCGCTCCTCGTCAGTTCGACGACCGAGCCGTTCTCGGCCATCACGATCGAGTCCGCGGGGACGCCGCCCTCGCGCGCCAGCTGCGCGTGCGCCGCCAGCATCCGGAACTCGCCGTGGATCGGCATCAGCGCCTTCGGGCGGACGAGCGAGATGAGCGTCCTGATCTCCTCCGCGCACGCGTGCCCGGAGACGTGGACGGGCGCGATCTCCTGGTGCAGCACCTCGGCGCCGGCCCGCGCGAGGTTGTTGATGGCGTCGTGCACCTTCAGCTCGTTGCCGGGCACCGGCTTCGCCGAGATGATCACCGTGTCGCCGCGCTCGACCTGCACGGACGGGTGGTCGTTGTAGGCGATCCTCGTCAGCGCAGACATCGGCTCGCCCTGGCTCCCCGTGCAGAGGATCAGCACCTCGTGTGGCGGGAACTCGTCCAGCCGCGCAGGACGGATGAGCGACTCCTCGGGCACGTCGATGTAGCCGAGGTTGCGCGCGATGTTGAGGTTCTTGCGCATCGAGCGCCCGACGACGCAGACCTTGCGCCCGTCCTGCACGGCGACGTCGATCGCCTGCTGCATCCGGTGCACGTTGGAGGCGAACGACGCCACGAGGACGCGCCCCTGCCGCTGCGGGATGATCTGGCGGAAGGCCTCGCCGACGAGCCGCTCCGAGCCCGTCACGCCGGGGCGCTCGGCGTTGGTCGAGTCGCCGAGCAGCAGGTCGATGCCACGGTTGCCGAGCTCGGCCAGCGCGCCGACGTCGGTCTTGAGGCCGTCGACCGGCGTGTGGTCGAGCTTCCAGTCCGCGCTGACGAGGACGCGTCCCGCGCCCGACTCGAGCATGACGGCGACCGTGTCGGGGATCGAGTGCGCCATACGGACGAACTCGACGTCGAACGGGCCGATGCGCGGGCGTTCGCCCGGCTCGGCCTCCTTGAGCTCGGCGGTCCCGAGCAAGCCGTGCTCGTCGAGCTTCGACTGGATCAAGCCCAGCGTCAGCCGCGTCGCCCAGACCTCCGGGATGCGTACCTCCCGCAGCAGGTAGGGCAGCGCGCCCACATGGTCCTCGTGGCCGTGGGTGAGGATTACCGCGCGCACGCGCTCGGCGTTGTCGCGCAGGTAGCTCCATGTCCGGCAGGATCAGGTCGACGCCGAGGTGTTCGTCGCGTGGGAATGCCAGGCCGGCGTCGACGATGACGATGCCCTCGTCGGTCTCGAAGACGGTCATGTTCTTGCCGACCTCTCCGAGACCGCCGAGCGGGATGATCCGCAAGACGTCGTCTGGCATTGCACGAGTGTAGTCGGGCCAAGAGCGGTGACCTGGTTCGACCCCGTGACTCTTGAGGAAACGGCGCGGATCGCCGATGCAGAACCCGTGCAGCGCGGCCTCCTCGTCCTTGCTGCGGTCCTCGGCGTCCTCGTCTCGATCGCAGCCGTCGTGACCATCCCCGCGGCGGGGGGGCTGGTCGTGCTGTTTGTGGCGGGAGTCGTGAGCACGGAGCTCGTCGCGGCCGCGCGGGACGACCGCCTGGCGGACCCGATCGACGCCGAGCCGTTTCGACTCTCGACGCCGGTCCACCTGGCCGCGATGATCGTCGTGGGGCCGTGGGGAGCGGCGCTCTCCGGCATCCTCGGAGTGCTCGGCGCTCGCGTCGTCCGACCGCGCCCCTGGTCGGACATAGTCGCGCGTGCCCTTGCTCTAGGCCTCGCCGGCCTGGCCGGCGGCTACGCCTTCGTCGTGGCCGGCGGGCACACGGGGAGCGTCACGCTCCCGGACGATGTGCTCGCGATCTCGGTGCTCGTAGCTGCGTATGCCGCCGTCCGCACCGTCGTCCACGGGCTCACGAGCGGCCTCGGCTCGTTCGTGCCCGATCCACGGACGCTCGCCGGCGAGGCCGGGATCGCGCTGATGCTCGCCGTCGGCACGACGCAGAACGGCTGGCTCCTCGTCGCCATCGTGCCGACCATGCTGTTGCTCGAGCACGCGTACCACCGCCTGGTCGTGCTGCGCGGCGAAGTCGCGGCCGCGCTGGAGACCTTCGCCAACATCGTCGACGAGCGCGACGCTTCGACCCACCGTCACTCGATCCGCGTCGCGGGCTACGTCGAGGATCTCGCCCGTGCGCTCGGGCTGCCGCCCGCCGAGGTCGCGCGCCTGCGCTGGGCCGGACGGCTCCACGATCTCGGCAAGGTCGCGGTGGACGCCGCCGTCCTCCGCAAGCGCGGTCTGCTCTCGACGGGTGAGTGGGCCGCGGTGCGCCGCGCGCCACGGCTGTCGGCGCGGCTGCTGCAGCGCTTCCGCTTCGCGGCCCGCCAGGCGCAGGCCGTCGAGTACCACCACGAGCGGATGGACGGCTCCGGGTACTACGGCGTCTCGGGCGACGCGATCCCGCTCGCGTCGCACTTCCTCATCCTGGCCGACAGCTTCGACGCGATGACCACCGAGCGGCCGTTCCGGCCGGCCATGGCGCCCGAGTCGGCGTTGGCGGAGATCGAGCGCGAAAGCGGCACACAGTTCCACCCTGCGCTGGCGCGCGCCTTCGTCGCCGTCCAGCGCGGCCGGCCTGTCGGCGAGGTGCTCTCCGCCGTCGAGCTGACGGAGCTGCGCGACGCCTGCACGCCGCCGAGGCGCCGGGTGCTCGGCTCGCTCGGCGGTGCGCTGCTCGCGCCCGCACCCGTCGCGTTCGTCGGCGTGCTCGTTGCACTCGTCGGCCTGAGCGTCGGCGTCCTGGAGCTCGCCGCCCTCGGTGGAGCCTTCGCCCTCCTGGGAGCGGGCAACGCCGCGCTCCACGAGCTCCGGGCGAGGCGGCTCTCGGCCGCGCTCGAGCGGGCTCTCAGTGAGGACTGGGCCGAGCCGGAGCAACTCTTCGAGGGCGTTGCGGCGCGGCTCGAGCGCGCGGGCGCAAGCTGGCTCGGACTGATCTCCTGGAACGACGACGGCCTCGGCGGCCGGGTGGTCGCCGCTCACGGCACCGACGGGCCCGACGACGCCGAGCTCGTCAGCTGGTTGGTTCGGCACGCAGACACCGTCGAAGGCGTCTTCGCCGCCGGAGTCTTCGACCTGGGCTCGCCGTCGGCCCACCTGGCCGTGCCGCTGCGACGCGAGAACGCCGCGCTCGCGGGTTTCCTCGTGCTCGGCTCACCAAGGCCGCCGGCGGCGCACGTCGTTCAATCGCTGCGGGCCAACCTCCACTCGCTCGGGCTGGCGCTCGCGCCGGCGCCGCTATACGCCGACGGGCTGAAGCAGGCCTAGCCGCTCCAGGCAGCCACGCACCTGCGTGCGCTCGTGCTCGTCCGCCTCCACCAGCGGAAGGCGCAGCCCTCCGACCTCGTGGCCGAGCAGGTTCAGCGCGGCCTTGATCGCGATCGGGTTCGTGACGACCCTGAGGAGCTCGAGCGCCGGCGCGAGCTCGGCATCCAGCTGCCTCGCTCCCTCGGCTTCGCCCGCGCGGAAGAGCCGGATCAGCTCCTTCACCTGCGGGCCGACCACGTGCGTGTGCACGCAGACGCCGCCGGTTCCCCCCAGCTCCAGGAACGGCAGCACGAGGTTGTCGTCGCCCGCGTAGAGGTCGAGATCGGTCTCCGCGAGGATCCTCCGCGCCTGCTCGAGGTCGTCGTTTGCCTGCTTGACCGCCTTGACGGTCGGGATCTCAGCGAGCTCGACCATCGTCTCCGGCTCGATGTTGAGCACGACCCGCGCCGGGATGTTGTAGACGATGATCGGCTTGTCGCTGACGGCCGCGATCGCCTTGAAGTGCTCGACGATCCCGCGCGGCGTCGGCCGGCTGTAGTACGGCGTCACGACCAGGAAGCCGTCCACGCCGAGCTCGTTCGCGCCCTCGGTCAAGTGGATCGAGTGGGCGGTGTCGTACGTGCCGGTTCCGGCGATGACCGTGGCTCGGCCGCCCACCTCGTCCACGGCCGCCTCGTAGAGCTGCATGCGCTCGTCGTCCGAGAGCGTCGGCGACTCACCGGTCGTGCCGGTGACGACCACGCCGCCCGAGCCGTTCTCGACGAGATACGAGGCCAGCTCGCGGAACTTGGCGATGTCGACCCGCCCGTCGTCGTCGAAGGGCGTGACCATCGCAGTCATGACTTCGCCGAGCACGGCTGGATCTTACTCGCGGGCGGGCGAGACTCCTGCCCGCGTCACTCGAGCAGCGCCTCCAGCCCGACGGTCAGGCCGGCCGGAAGCGTCGCCAGCCGGTCGAGCGCGAGCAGGACGCCGGGCACGTACGCCTCGCGAGACATCGCGTCGTGGCGGATCGTCAGGAGCTGGCCCTCGCCGCCCAGGAGCACCTCCTGGTGCGCCACGAGGCCCGGGAGCCGCACCGAGTGGATCGCCGGCTTGCCCGGCAGCAGCTCGGCCGTCGCCTTCGCGGTCCCGGAGGGGGCGTCGGCCTTGCTCTCGTGGTGCAGCTCGATGATCTCGGCGCGCGGCAGCCAGCGGGCGGCCTCCGCTGCGAGCCGCATCATCAACACCGCTCCGACGGCGAAGTTCGGGGCGACGAAGAGCACCAGCGAGCGCTCGCGCGCGACCTCGCCGAGATGCTCGAGCTCCTCCGGGCCGAGGCCGGTCGTCCCCACGATGCAGGGCACGTCCTGCTCCAGGCACAGGCGCACGGTCGTGAAGACCGCGTCCGGCCGCGTGAAGTTGATCGCGACGTCGGCGCCTGCGAGCTCGATCCGATCCTCACGCCCGATCGGCAGCACGTCGTGCCCGGCGGCAGCCAGGGCCGGGAGCAGCACCCGTCCCACCTTGCCCTTGTGGCCGAGCAGGGCGATGCGCACGGGCTAGGCGGCAGCCGCCGTCAGCGCAGGGTTGACCGGCTCGAGTGTGGCGAGGAAGCGCTCCTCGCTGGGGCCGATCCCGGCGGCGGAGAGCCGCTCCGGGGCGAGCAGGAGCTCGGCGAGCTCGGACACGTGCTCGGGCTGGACGCCGTCGATCTCGGCGATGATCCGGTCGAGCGTCAGCAGCTCCGTGTCGGTGATCACCGCCTTCCCCATACGGCTCATGCGATTCGCCGTCGCCTCCATCGAGAGCACGATCCGCCCCTTGAGGTTCTCCTTCGCCCGCTCCAGCTCGTTCGCGCGCAGGTGCCCGGACGCGATGTCGGCGATCTCGGCGTTGGCGATCTCGAGGCACGCGGCGAGGTTTTCCTCGCGCGTGCCGACGTAGAAGCCCACGAGCCCGGTGTCCGTGTACTGCGAGGCGAAGCTGTAGACGGAGTAGGCCATCCCGCGGTTCTCGCGGATCTCCTGAAACAGCCGCGACGAGGCCGAGCCGCCGAGGATTGCGTCGAGCAGCGACGCCGCGAAGCGGCGCCGGTCCGAGCGCGCGATGCCCGGCGCGGCGACGCAGACGTGGTACTGCTCGGTGTCCTTGCGCACGAACCGGACGTCCGGCGGCGGCACCTTGACGAGGGGCGACCGGATGCGCGCTCTCCGGGCAGGTGGGTCGCCGAGCTTGGACTCCGCTGCCTGCAGCAGCTCGAGCAGGCGATCGTGGTCGACATTGCCGGCCGCCGACAGGACGATGTTGCCGGGCCCGAACATCGCCCGGTGGTACGACCCGATCGAACGGCGGGTGACGGTGGAGATGACCTCGGCCGTGCCGATCACCGGCCGCCCGAGCGGATGGTCGCCGAAGACCGCCTCCGAGAGGAGGTCGTGAACCAGCTCCTGGGGCGTGTCCTCGTACATCGCGATCTCCTCGAGCACGACCTCCCGTTCGGCGTCGAGCTCGGCGAACTGCGGCGCGTAGACCATGTCGGTCATCACGTCGAGCGCCGTCTCCAGCTGGTGGTCCGGCACGCGCGCGTACACGACCGTGTGCTCGCGCGACGTGGCGGCGTTCAGCTCGCCGCCGAGCGTGTCGAAGATCTCCGCGACCTCGCGGGCGGTGTAGCCCTGCGAGCCCTTGAACAGCAGGTGCTCGATGAAGTGGGTGATGCCGGCCTTGGAGTCGGGCTCGTCGCGGGCGCCTGCGCCGATCCAGAAGCCGAGCGCGACCGAGCGGACGCCGTCGACGTGCTCGGAGATCACGCGCTGGCCCGAGTCGAGCTCCGACAGGACGTAGTTCTGCACGGCGAGGATGGTAGCCCCGCCCTCGGCCGCCGCGATGGTTGGCGAAGCGGCGAAGCGAGCCGTCAGGACGGCGCTTTGCTCGACGGGCCGCATCTCACGCGCGTACTCGCGCCGCGTGCGCGCGGGCTCCGTCGTCGGTCAGAGCAGGCGGCCCCGCCTGAAGCTCGCGCGAGGCGCGAAGATCGCGCTCGTCGTCAGCCACGGCCGCAGACGGTGACGAGCCCCGGATGACGAGGGGGCGGCTCGCGCCGCCCCCTCGGGTCCGGTCTAGTTGCGGTCGCGTCCGCCGCGGCCGCGGTCACGGCCGCCACGGCGCTCGCCGTCACGGCGCGGCCGCTCCTCGCGCGGCTCGCGCGGAGGTGCGTCCTTCGCCCGCTCGATCAGCTCCTCGGGCTGGACGAGGTTGCCGTTCTCGTGCTTGGCGACCAGCTTGAGGCCGATGCGGCCCCGCTGCTTGTCGACCTCCTGCACGACGACGTCGAGCACGTCGCCGCGCGTGATGACGTCCTCGATGTGCGCCACGCGGCCGGGGCCGACGTTCGAGACGTGGAGCAGGCCGTCCGTGCCCTTCTTCAGCTCCACGAAGGCGCCGAAGTCGGTGGTCTTCACGACCTTGCCGGTGTACGTGTCGCCCGGCTCGGGCTCCTTGGTCATCGCTGCGATCTCCTCGATCGCGGCGTTGGCCTTGGTGCCCTCGGTCGCGTAGATGAGGATCGTGCCGTCCTCCTCGATGTCGATCTGGACCTCGTGGTCGGCCTCGAGCGCGCGGATCGTCTCGCCGCCCTTGCCGATGATCATCCCGATCTGGTCCGGGTCGATCTTGATCGACGAGATGCGCGGTGCGTGCTCGGCGAGCTCGGTGCGTGCCTCGGGGAGCGCCTCCAGCATCCGGTCGAGGATGAACTCACGGGCCCGCTTCGCCTGCTCGAGCGCGTCGCTCATGATCTGGCGCGTGACGCCGGTGATCTTGATGTCCATCTGCAGCGCCGTCACGCCGTCCCGGGTGCCGGCGACCTTGAAGTCCATGTCGCCGAGGTGGTCCTCCGCCCCCTGGATGTCGGTGAGGATGACGTAGTCGTCGCCCTCCTTCACGAGGCCCATCGCGATGCCCGACACGGGCGCCTTGATCGGCACGCCGGCGTCCATCAGGGCGAGCGTCGAGCCGCAGACCGAGCCCATCGACGAGGAGCCGTTCGACTCCAGCGTCTCCGAGACGATCCGGATCGTGTACGGGAACTCGTCCGCGGACGGGATCACCGGCTCGAGCGCGCGCTGCGCGAGCGCGCCGTGGCCGATGTCGCGCCGCTTGGGCCCGCGCATGAAGCCCGTCTCCCCGACCGAGTAGGGCGGGAAGTTGTAGTGGTGCATGAAGCGACGGTCCTTCTCCAGTGAGAGGTCGTCGATTCGCTGCCCCTCCTTGGCGGTCCCGAGCGTGAGCAGGCTCATGATCTGCGTCTGCCCGCGCTGGAAGATCGCCGACCCGTGCGTGCGCGGCGAGACGCCGACCTCGCAGCTGATCGGACGGATCTCGTCCTCGCTCCGGCCGTCCGGCCGGCGCTTCTCGACGGCGATCTTCTGCCGGACGAGCTCCTTGTAGATCGACTCGCCCGCCTTCTTCACGAACTGCTTGGTCAGCGAGTCCTTCACCAGCGGCCCCTCGCCGTCGACGGTGGCCGGGCCGACCGGGAAAGGCAGCTCGACGTCGTCGATGAGCCGCTCGAACAGGAGCTGGCGCTTGGCCGACTTGAGCTCTTTCGAGTCCTGCTCGGCCTCGGTCAGCGCCCGCAGCTCGTTCTCGAACTGCTCGCGGACCGGGCCCTTCACAGCCTCGAGCCGGTACCGCTCCAACAGCAGGTTCAGGCTTGCACGAACCTGCATCTGGCGGATGATGTCCTCCTCGGTCGAGTCCATCGTCAGCTCGGGGCTGAGCTCCTCCTGGAGCTCGTCGAGAACCGCGGCGGCCTCGCGCAGGCCCTCGGTGCGGATGCGCTCGAGGATGCGGTCGCCGTGCTGCGACTCGATCTCGTTGGTGACCTCCTCGTCGAGCCACTTCGCCTTGCCGACCTGGCGGCGCAGGTCCTCCTGCGCGTCGCAGAGCTTGGCGATCTCCTGCTGGGCGAGGTCGAGTGCCTCGAGCAGCCGGTCCTCGGGGATCTCCCCCGCGCCCGCTTCGACCATCGTGATGCTCTCGCGCGTGCCCACCACGATCAGGTCGAGCGTGGCGTCCTCCTCATCGCTCTCCTGCAGCGTCGGGTTGACGACGAACTCGCCGTCGATCTCACCGATCCGGACGGCCCCGACCGGGCCGAGGAACGGCAGCGGCGAGATCATCAGCGCCGCCGATGCCCCGTTGATGCAGAGGATGTCGTGCGGCGTGATCAGGTCGGCGGAGAGCACCGTGCAGATCACCTGCACCTCGTTGCGGAACCCGATCGGGAACAGCGGCCGGATCGGGCGGTCGATCATCCGCGCGCTCAGGATCGCCCGCTCGGTGGGGCGCCCTTCGCGCTTGAAGAAGCCGCCCGGGATCTTCCCGGCGGCGTACATCCGCTCCTCGACGTCGACGGTCAGCGGGAAGAAGTCCGCGCCCTCGCGCGGCTCCGTGCGGCCGACCGCGGTGGCGAGCACCATCGTGTCGCCCGAGCGGACGACGACGGCGCCGTCTGCCTGCTTGGCGAGCTTGCCGCTCTCGAACGTGATCTCCTTGCCGCCGACGGTCAGCCTGACCGTCGCCGGACTTTCAACTGCGATGCTCATGTGGGTTCTCCACTCCTCTCTCTTCCGAGGGTGGAGGTTTGAGCCAACCGGCGTCCAGGACCCGGCTCGCTCAAACTTCCACCCCCCGAGCTGACCTCGTCGGCTACCGCCTGAGGCCGAGCTCCTTGATCAGGGCCCGATAGCCCTCCAGGTCGTTCCGTTGCAGGTAGTTCAGGAAACGGCGCCGACGCCCGACGAGCTTGAGCAGCCCGCGCCGCGAATAGTGGTCTTTCGGATGCGAGCGCAGATGCTCCGTCAGCTGGTTGATCCGGCGCGTCAGGAGCGCAACCTGAACCTCCGTCGAGCCCGTGTCGGCGCCCGAGCGGCCGTGCTTCCCGATGACGTCCTGCTTCTCTTCCTTGGTGAGGGTCAACGTGACCTCCTCTGTAGGTGACCCCGCAGTCACCGCACGGCGCGCAAGGAAGGACGCGCTCGGCCGCGGCTGCGGACGCGGACAGGGTACCAAGCACCTGAGTACCATCGGGCGCCGATGAGGGCTGGCGTCGCCGCAGGTCACCCCGCGACCGCCGACGCGGGCGCCGAGATCCTCGCGGACGGCGGATCGGCGGCCGACGCGGCCGTCGCGGCGTCACTCGCCTCTTGCGTGGCCGAGACCGTCATGACCGGCCTGCTCGGCGGGGGCCATGCGATCTACCTCGACGCCGAGTCTGGCACGGTCGAGAACCTCGACTGCTTCGTCGCCGTCCCCGGCCTCGGCGCAGAGCCGAGCACACCGGAGCTGCTGGAGCTCGAGGTGCCCTTCGGGGCCGAGCTCGTTCACTACGCCGTCGGCCCGGCGTCGTGCGGCGTGCCGGGCGTGCCGGCCGGCCTCGAGGCGCTGTGGACGCGCTTCGGGCGCCTGGCGTGGGCGCGGCTCTGCGCGCCCGCGCTCGAGCTGGCGCGGACGGGTGTCGCGATGCCCCCGGCCCACGTCGCCTGCCTGCACATGCTGGCGCCGGTCATGACGCTGAACGAGGGCGCCGCGATCTACTCGCCCGGTGGGAGGCTGCTCGAGACCGGTGATCGGCTCGACCAGCCCGGCCTCGTGCAGGCGCTCGAGATGGTCGCCGAGGAGGGCGCCGGCTCCGTTTACTCGGGCACGATCGCCGAGAGCCTGCTCGCACTCGTGCGCGAACGGGGCGGGCTCGTCACGGACGCTGACCTGGAGGCCTACGAGGCGCGGTGGTCACAGCCGACCGCCTTCGGCTACGCCGGTACGCGGCTGCTGACCCGCCCGGCGCTGGGGCCGATCTCGGAGCCGCTCGAGCGGCTCCAGCCGCTCCGCGGCGCCGGTCCGGCGGCACGCGCGGTGGCGCTCGTCCATGCGCTCGCCGGAGACGGCGGTGGGCCGGAGGGGCACACCACCAACCTCACGGTCGTCGACGCCGACGGCAACGCGTGCGTCCTGACGACGAGCCTCGGCCTCGGGTCGGGCGACTTCCTGCCTGGGCTCGACCTGCACCTGAACAGCATGCTCGGCGAGACGGACCTGCTGCGAGGCGACCTCGATCCCGGCGCTCGGATGGCGAGCATGATGGCGCCGACCGTGGCCCTCGCCGACGGCGGGAGTCCCGTGCTCGCGGCGGGCGCCGCAGGCGGAACCCGCTTGCGCAGCGCACTGGTGCAGGTCGTCGCCGGCGTGCTCGACGAGGGCCTGGACGTCGAAGCGGCCGTGGCGCGGCCACGGCTGCACGTCGCCGACGACACCGTCCACCTGGAGCCCGGATTCGAGCCCGCGGTGGATGAGGCGATCGAGGCGGCGGGCTTCACGGTGCGCCTGTGGCCGGCGCAGCACCACTACTTCGGCGGCGTCAGCGCGATCACGCCGAGCGGCGCTTCGGGTGATCCTCGTCGAAGCGGTGCGGCGAGGATGCTCCCGTAGGCTGCTCGGGTGCGAGCACCCAGCCGACGTAGCCGCACTCCGGGCAACCAGGATTGGCGCGGACGGTGCCGCCGGCGAGCGGCTTGGCGTACGTCGTACCGCAGCCGAGGCAGCGGACGGTCACGACGTTGGAGATCCGGCTCGTCCGGGGGCGCTCCATATCCGGGTAGATTCCGCAAGCCTTCGTATCTTGCGGTCTCGTGCCGTTCCTGCCACGGTCGAACGGCTCCGCACGCGGTCACGGGCGCACAGCGGCGCGCGTCGCCGCTACATCACGCGCGATCTGGGCGACGAGATCAGCCTCGCTGTCGAAGGCGCGCTCCTCGCGCAGCCGTTGCCAGAGCTCGACGACGAGCCTGCGCCCGTAGAGGTCGCCGGCGAAGTCGAGCAGGAACGCCTCGACGCGCCGTTCGCGCCCACCGTAGTGCGGGTTGACGCCGATCGAGACCGCCGCTCGCCGGCCGTCGGCCGCGCCGGCGTAGATGCCGTACTCGGGCACGAGGACGTTCGCCGGCACGGCGATGTTCGCGGTCGGGTACCCGAGCGTTCCTCCGCGCGCGTCACCGGACACCACGATCCCTTCGACCTCGGGAGGCCGCCCGAGCATCCGTGCCGCCTGTTTGACCTCGCCGGCCTGAAGCAGCTGCCGGATGTGCGTGGACGAGATGCCCTCGGCCAGCGGCACTGCGCGAGCGTCCATGCCGAGCCGCTCGAGCAGCTGAAGGTCGCCGCTCGCTCCGCGTCCGAAGCGGAAGCTCGGACCGCCTACCACCACCTCGGCACCGATCGACGCGAGGTACTCGCGCACGAACGCCTCGGCCTCCACGCCGGCGAGCTCGAAGGTGAACTCGACCACGAGCGTTTCCTCGACTCCGGCGCCTTCCAGCAGCTCCAGCCGGCGCTCCACCGACGTGATCAGCTCGACCTGGTTGCCTGTCAGCACCGTACGCGGGTGCGGATCGAACGTGACCACCGTCGGCGTCCGTCCGTCCGCGCGCGCCGCCTCGAGCACGCGGCGGTGGCCGAGATGGACGCCGTCGAACGTCCCGATCGCGACCGCGCGTGGCCGGCGCTCGAGTTCGCCGACGCTACGCGCGACCCTCACGCTTGCCCCACCGTGTGGCCGATGCGAGCCAGCGCCTCCTGCTCCGGGATCATCCGTTCTGGGTCGGCCTCGTCGACGCCGAACGGGCCGATCTCCGTACGGCGGAGCGTCGCGCAGTGCCCGCCGAGGGCGTCTGCGATCGCCCGGATGTAGGTCCCCGAGCTGACGCGCAGGTCGAGGGTGGCGATGCCGTCTCTATACGCGATGACGTCGAGCGCGTCGACCCGGGAACGCCGGAGGGGCATCTCCACCTCGACCCCTCGCCGGGCGAGCCGGTAGGCGCGCTCGCCACCGATCTTGACCGCCGACGCGGCCGGGATCGGCAGCTCGATCTCGCCGCGGAGGCCCGCGAGCGCCTCCTCCAGCGCCTCGCCGGAGGGCGGCGGCTCCCGCGCCTCGAGGACCTTGCCCTCCGGGTCGCCGGTCGTCGTCCGGGCCGTGAGGTCGACGTCCGTGAGATACCGCTTGTCCAATCCGACGAAGCACGACGCCAGCTTAGTTGCCCGACCGGACAACAGTAGCAGCAGCCCCGTCGCGAACGGATCCAGGGTGCCCGCATGCCCGGTCCGCGCGCCCGTGCGCCGGCGCAGATCTCGGACGAGCGCGAACGACGAAGGCCCTGCGGGCTTGTCCAGCAGGACGATGCCGCTCGGCGAGAGGGCCCGCGGCGGCACTAGGAGGCGGTCGCCGCGGCGAACTCGCGACGGAGGAACTCGACGATCTCCTCGACCGGTGCGTCGCTCGAGAAGCCGGCCGCCTGGCGGTGGCCTCCACCCGCGCCGGAAGCCCGTGCGATCGCTGACACGTCGATCTCGTCGCTCGAGGCGCGCAGGCTGATGCGATGTGTCGGCCCGGTGTCGCGCGGCGGCTCGCGGATCAGCGCCGCCATGTCTGCGCCTTCGACCGCGCGCAGGTAGTCGATGATGCCTTCGGAGTAGGGCTCGGCCGCCCCGACCTCCTGGAAGTCGGTCCGCAGCAGGTAGGAGACGACGAGTCGTCCGCCTTCGTAGATCTGGGCTCGCTCGAGCGCGCGCGCCAGCAGCTTGAGCTTCGCGAACTGCACGGTCTCGTACACGCCCTCGAAGACGCGGTGGACGTCGGCGCCGGCGTCGACCAGCTCGGCCGCGAGGCGCAGCGCCTTTGCGGTCGTGTTCCGGTACTGGAAGCGCCCGGTGTCGGTGACCAGCGCGATGTAGAGCGCCTCCGCGATCTCGGGCGTGAGCTCGACATCGAGCTCGGCGAAGACGTCGCGGAGCACCTCGCCCGTCGAGGACGCGTCCGGGACGACGAGATTGACGTTGCCGAAGCGCGAGTTGTCGTGGTGGTGGTCGACGTTGATCACGGTCGGCGCGATCACGAGCACCTCCGGGTCCGGCCCGAGCCGGCTCTCGTTGGCACAGTCGACGGCGAGCAACGCGCGCTCGCCTGCGTCCTCCGGCAGCTTGCGAACCAGGTCGCCCAGAGCCATGAAGGCGTACTCGGCCGGTAGCGGCGCCTGGCCGCCGAGGTACATGACGGTGTCCTTGCCCAGCTGTTGCAGCGCGAGCGTCGACGCGAGCAGTGAGCCGAGGGCGTCTCCGTCGGGGTTCTCGTGCGTGGTGACGAGGACGCGATCTTGCGACCGCAGGGCCTCGGCAACGGCGGCGAGGTCAGCGCTCGGGGTTGTCGTCCGGGGCGAGCTCATCGATCAGCTGCGACATTCTGACCCCGCGCTCGACGCTCGGGTCGTATTCGAACGCCAGCGTCGGCGTGCGTTTCATCCTCAGCTCGCGCGCGAGCCGTGCCTGAAGCACTCCGTGCGCGGCGGCCAGGCCGCGCATGGTCTGCTGCCGCTTGGTGTCCGAGCCCATCACGCTGACGAACACCTTCGCGTGCCGCAGGTCGGGCGAGGTCTCGACGCCGGTCACGGTGACGAAGCCGATGCGCGGGTCTTTCAGCTCGCCGACGGCCTCGGACAGCACCTGCCGCACGGACTCGTTGACACGGCGCATCCGCTCAGTCACCCGGAACCACCACTTCCCGCTCGCTCGACACCAGCTCGAACTCCTGGCCGGCGAGGTAGCGCTCCGCGCCGTCGAGCAGCCGCTCGAGCTCGCCGTGGTCACGCGCAACGCAGGAGAGGGTCAGGCGCGCTCGCTGCCAGAGCTCGTGGTGGTCGACCTCGGCAACCGAGGCGCCGAAACGATGCTGCAGCTGCGCCTTCGCCGATTTGACGAATTTCCGCTTGCCCTTCAGCGAGCCGCTCTCAGGAAAGTGCAGCTCGACGGAGAGAATGCCAACAAAGCCCGTGTTCATCCGGTCCTATTCAACCGGTAGGCCACCCGGAGGAGGTTCGATGAGGCTCGCGCGCGCACTCGGCCTGGCTGTTCTCACGGCGTTGAGCGTGGCGACCGCGACCGCCCTCGCCTGCTCGGTTCACGCCTACGGCTCGGCGAGTGGCGGCGGCACCTCCGCCGTGCCGACCTCGCTCGACCTGGTGTTCGCCCGGCCGCCGACCGCGACCGGCTTCCGCGTGCTTGCGAACGTCAACCCGGGCGGCGGCTACCACGCCGACGTCTGGGCGCACCGCGGCTTCGCGTACCTCTCCAGCTGGCACGGCGACGACTGCCCGGGTACCGGCGTGCGCGTCATCGACCTGGCCGACCTCAGCAAGCCGCAGCACGTCGCGACCTTCGCGGACGCGGCGCGCGAGCCCGAGGTGGCGGGCACATGGACGGAGAAGACGATCGTGCGCGAGGCGCGCACCACCGCGTTCAAGGGCACGCTCGCGGTGACGAGCATGCAGCACTGCGCCGAGACCGCGTTCCGCGGCTTCGGGCTCTACGACCTCACCGACCCGCGCCACCCGCGACGACTGGCGCTCGTGCGCACGGAGGGCGTGCGCGGCTCGCACGAGATCTGGCTCGAGAACGCGCGTGGGCACCTCTGGGTCTACACCGCGATCGTCCGCTCGGAGCTGCTGTCGTCGCCCGACTACGACCCGCAGGAGCGCACGGCCACGAGGCCCGGCCTGACCGACTTCCGCATCTTCGACGTGACCGATCCGCGCCGGCCGGTGCAGGTCGGCTCCTGGGGCTCGTGGAGGGCGCTCGGGATCCATCCCAACGAGGGCCGAGGCGTCTATCCCGCCAACCTCGTGCACTCGGTGATCACCGACGACGCGGCCCGGCGCGCCTACCTGTCCAACTGGGACCTCGGCACCGTCATCCTCGACATCACGAAGCCGTCCCGGCCGAGGTACCTCGGGCGCACGCGGCTCCCGGCCGCCGAGCCGCAAGGTGACGCCCACTCCGCGGCCCTCGCCGCCGGCGGACGCATCCTGATCGAGACGCACGAGACGTTCCTCGGTCGACCGGTGCTCTTCGACGTCTCGAACCCGCGTACGCCCAAGCGGCTCGGGACCTTGAAGCTTCCCGAGGCCGACCGGGCCGCGCGGCCGCACGCTCCGTACTACGCGCACAGCGTCCACGACCCGAAGGTGCTCGGGGGCCGCGCCTTCTTCTCCTGGTACCGACACGGGATCGTCGTCGCCGACATCTCCCGGCCCGCGCGACCCCGGGTGATCGCGCGGTTCGTGCCGCCGACTGCGACGAACCCTGGGACCTGCCCTGACGGCGGCTCGTGCGCCTACGTCTGGGGCGTCTTCGCGACGAAGGACTACGTGCTCGCGTCGGACATGAACAGCGGGCTGTGGGTGCTGCGGCTGACTACGACGAAGCGGTCGTAGCGGCCGGCGTCGGCGCCGGCGTGGAGAGGTCGGTGCGCTCGATCTGGCGCGTCTCGAAGACCTCGAGCACGTCGCCTTCCTTGACGTCGTTGAAGCCCTCGAGCCGGATACCGCACTCGAATCCCTCCTGCACCTCGCGGACGTCGTCCTTGAAGCGCTTGAGATCGGCGATGCCCGTCTCCTGGACCACCGTGCCGTCGCGCACGACGCGCACCTGCGCGTTGCGCCGCACGACGCCGTTCGTGACGTAGCAGCCGGCGATCGTCCCCAGGCGCGACACGCGGAACAGGGCGCGGACTTCGGCCTCGCCGATCGTCTCCTCGACCTGCGTCGGCTTCAGCATCCCGACCAGAGCCTGCTCGATGTCGTCGGTGAGCTGGTAGATCACGCGATAGGTGCGGATCTCGACGCCCTCGCGATCGGCCAACGCGCGCGCCTCGGCGTTCGGCCGGACGTTGAAGCCGACGATCATCGCGCCGGACGCCGACGCGAGCATCACGTCGCCCTCGGTGATGCCGCCGACGCCTTCGTGGATGACGTTGACGCGCACCTCGGGGTGGTCGATCTTCGCCAGCTCGCCGACCGCCGCCTCGACGGAGCCGACGACGTCGCCCTTGAGGACGAGGTTGAGGTCCTGGGCCACGCCCTCCTGTAGCTCCGTGAAGAAGTTCTCCAGCTGCCCGCCGCGCCGCTTGGTCTGCTGCGCCAGGGTTTCGCGCCGGAGACGCTCGCCGCGCGTCTGCGCCGACTGGCGCGCCGCGCGCTCGTTCTCGACCACGCGTGCATGCTCACCCGCGGCGGGCGGCTTGTCGAAGCCGAGGATCTCGACGGGGTCGCCGGGCCGTGCGGCCGGCACCTTCTCGCCGCGGTAGTTGTAGAGCGCGCGCACCTTGCCCCAGGCATCGCCCGCGACGATCGAGTCGCCGACCTTGAGCGTCCCACGATGCACGAGCATCGTGGCGACGGGCCCGCGGCCGACGTCGAGCCTCGACTCGATGATCGGACCTGAGCCCTCGACGTTCGGGTTCGCCTTCAGCTCCAGCTCCGCGTCGGCGACGAGGAGGATGCGCTCGAGCAGGTCGTCGAGGTTCTGGCCCTGCTTGGCCGAGACCTCCGAGTACTGCGTCGTGCCGCCCCAGTCCTCGGGCTGCAGCTCCTCGGCGGCCAGCTCGTTCTTGACGCGATCGATGTTGGCGTCGGGGAGGTCGATCTTGTTCACCGCGACGACGATCGGCACCTCGGCCGCGCGCGCGTGCGAGATCGACTCGCGCGTCTGCGGCATGACGCCGTCGTCTGCGGCGACGACGAGCACGGCGATGTCGGTGACCTTGGCGCCGCGGGCGCGCATGGCGGTGAACGCCTCGTGGCCCGGTGTGTCGAGGAAGGTGATCTTGCGGCCGTCGTGCTCGGCCTGGTAGGCGCCGATGTGCTGCGTGATCCCGCCGGCCTCGGTCTCGACGACCGACGTCTCGCGGATCGCGTCGAGCAGCGTGGTCTTGCCGTGGTCGACGTGGCCCATGATCGTGACCACCGGCGGCCGGTCCTCGAGGTCGTCCTCGCTGTCCTCGTAGACCTCGAGCTCTTCCTCCTCGTCCGCCGCGCGCTTGATATTGACCTCGCGCTCGACCTCGTCTGCGATCAGCTGGACGGCGTCGTCGGGGAGGGACTGGGTGATGGTGACCATCTCCCCCACGCCCATCATGATCTTGATGATCTGCGCGACCGGGATGCCGAGCACCTGCGAGAGGTCCTTGACCGTGACCCCCGAGGGCACGGTGACGGGCCCGGTCGGCGCCGCGACGGGCTGCTGCTGCTTCGGCCGCTGCTCCGTGCGGTCGCGCGCCTGACGCGAATCCTGGCGGGGGCGCGCGGCGCCCGTATCGATGACGACACGGCGCTTACGGCGCCCGCTGCCGCCGCCGCTGCGCGGACGGACGGGGCGGTTCGGCCTGTTTGATCCGGAGTCGTTCGCCATGGTTATGCGCCAGTGTAGAGGGCCGAGAGCCCTGGATCGACGTTCACAGTGCGCCTGAGCCTGCGGTTGAACGCCCGCGACGAAGCCGCGCGTTCGAAGCACGACAGCCGCTTGCAGGTGTAGACGCCGCGCCCGTGCTCACGGGCGCCTGCGACGAGGAGCCCGGCGCGCTCCACGAAGCGGTAGAGCTCGGCCTTTGGCGCCTTGCGGCCACAGCCGGCGCAGGTGCGGATCGGCTCGCTCACGCGGGCTGCTCGCCCTCCTCCTGCGGCGCCTCGGTCGTCTCCTCCGGAGCTGCTGCCTCCGCGGCGACGCCGGCCGGCTCGTCCGAGTCGTCGACCTCGCCCTCGGCTGCGTCACCGTTGCTGTCGGCGGTCGCGACCCCGATCACGTTGACGACCTCGCCCGCGGCCTCGCGCTGGGCGAGCTCCTGGTGGGCAGGCACGCCGCAGAACCGCGAGCCCGGCAGGGACGCGTTCGGGCAGCGCTTGCCGTTCGAGAGGATCGCGGCGCAGCGGCCGGAGAACTCCTCCTCGTCGGCGCCGCCACCGTATGCCGCCGCGGCCTCGGCCTGCGCAAACTCGACGTCGCTCTGGATGTCGACCTTCCAGCCGGTCAGGCGCGCGGCGAGGCGGGCGTTCAGGCCCTCCTTGCCGATCGCGAGCGCGAGCTGGTCCTCGGGGACGACCACGGTCGCCTCCTTGGTCTCGTCGTCGACGAAGACCTCCCGGACGCGGGCCGGCGACAGCGCCTTCGCGATGAAGCGGGCCGGCTCGGTGTTCCACGGGATGATGTCGATCTTCTCGCCGCGGAGCTCCGAGACGACCATGCGCACGCGGGAGCCGCGCGGGCCGACGCAGGCGCCGACCGGGTCGACGCCCTGGGTGTGCGACTCGACCGCGATCTTCGAGCGGTAGCCCGGCTCACGGGCGACGCCGCGGATCTCGACGAGGCCGTCGGCGATCTCCGGCACCTCGAGCTCGAACAGCGTCCGGATCAGCTCTGGATCGCGCCGCGAGAGGATCACCTGCGGCCCCTTGGTCCCGGAGCGGACCTCCGTGATGACCGCCTTGATGCGGCTGCCCTGCTCGTAGCGCTCGCCGTCGACCTGCTCGGACCGCGGCAGCAGCGCCTCGACCTTGCCGAGGTCGACCAGCACGTTGTTGCGGTCGCCCGCCTGCTGCACGATGCCGGTGACGACCTCGGTGACGCGGTCGATGTACTCCTCGTACATCATCTGCCGCTCCGCCTCGCGGATGCGCTGCTGAATCACCTGCTTGGCCGTCTGGGCCGCGATGCGGCCGAAGTTCTCGGGCGTGACGTCCTCGCGCCGCATCTTGTCCGCCGGCACCTGCGACCAGTCGAGATCGAGGTCATCGTCGTTCAGGAGCGTGTGGGAGCGCTCGCCGTTCTCGACCTCGAGCCGCTCCAGCTCCTCGAGAGCGCGCTCGCGCGCCTCGTCCAGGAGCCGCTCCTCGAGATCGGGCGGCAGCTCGATGGCGTGGACGCGGAAGTCGCCCTCGTCGTCGATCTCGACGACGGCGTGGCGGGCAGCTCCCGGGGTCTTCTTGTATGCGGCGAGCAGGCCGTCCTCGAGCGCGTGCACCAGCACGCCCTCGTCGATGCCCTTCTCGCGCTCGAGCGCGCGAACCGCCTCGATGATCTCTCGGCTCATGTCAGTCCCTCGATCCGTCGTCGATCAGGTTTCCCCGCACGATCGTGTCGTACGGGATCTCCACCGGCTCGGCACCGCTCGGCGCGACCTTCAGGCCGCGCTCGCCCGCCGAGACCAGCTCGCCGCGAAAACGCTTGCGGCCGCCGATCTCCGAGTTGGTTCGGAGGGCGACCTTGCGGCCCACCGCCCGCTCGAAGTGCGCCGGCTTCCGGAGCGGCCGCTGGGTGCCCGGAGAGGAGACGTCGACCGCGTAGCTGCGCAGGTACGGGCGGAGCACGTGCGTGACCCGCTCGCACAGCGCGTGGTCGACACCCTGCGGATGGTCGACGAACACGACGAAACGCTCGGGCCCGACGAGCTCGAGTGCCAGAACCTCAACACCGGGAATCGCCCCTTCGACCGTGGGCGCTACCTCCCGGAAGAGTTGTCTTTCCTTGTCGTGAACTTCCGCCAACGTGTCCCCTCTAACAAAAATGGGCGCCGCGCGCCCACTTCGCCAAGCCGGTGAAAATGGTCGCAAGCAGAATAGCAACCGAGGCCACGCCCAACGGGGACGGGATCCCGAGTCGTGAACCGTAGAGAACTGCTCGTCCGCACCGGCGCCGGGCTGGCCGCCGCCGGCCTCGCGGGGCGCTATGCCGACCTCGAAGAGGTCGCCGCTGCGCCGCTCGCGAACGAGGCGCTCGGCTGGAACGACGTCCGCGCGCAGTTCCGGGTTTCCCGCGGGCTGATCCACATGGGCGGCCTCTATCTCGCGTCGCATCCGGGGCCTGTGCGGCGGTCGATCGACCGCCACCGCCGCGGTCTCGACGCCGATCCGGTGGGGTACCTGCACCGCAACGGCGACCGCCTGGAGGCAGAGGTGCTACGCGAGGCCGGCGGCTACCTGCGGGCGCGGCCGGCGGACATCGCGCTCACGGACTCGACGACGATGGGGCTCGGCCTGCTCTACGGCGGCCTCGACCTCCGTGCCCGTCAGGAGGTGCTGACGACGACGCACGACTTCTACGCCACGCACGAGTCGCTGCGTCTCGCGGCCGAGCGGGCGGGCGCGACGGTCCGGCGGGTGGCGCTGTACCGCGATCCCGCTCGTGCGACCGAGGCCGAGATCGTCGACGCGCTCGTCCGTGCGCTGTCGCCGAGCACCGCGGTGGTCGCGATCACGTGGGTCCACTCGAGCACCGGCGTGAAGCTGCCGGTCGCGAGGATTGCCCAGGCGCTCCGCGACCGCGGCCGCCCGCTGCTCTGCGTCGACGGCGTGCACGCGCTCGGCGTCGAGCCGGTCGACGTCGGAGCGCTCGGCTGCGACTTCCTCGTCTCCGGCTGCCACAAGTGGCTGTTCGGCCCGCGGGGCACCGGCTTCGTCTGGGGTCGTGCGCAGGCGTGGCCGAGGGTGACACCGACGATCCCGGCGTTCTCGGGCGGCTCGCCCGCCCGCGACCTGACGCCGGGCGGCTTCCACTCGTTCGAGCACCGCTGGGCGCTCGGCGAGGCGTTCCGCTTCCACTCCCAGATCGGCAAGGGCCGCGTCGCC
This sequence comes from uncultured Actinomycetes bacterium, assembly GCA_963738205.1. Lineage (GTDB taxonomy): Bacteria > Actinomycetota > Thermoleophilia > Gaiellales > Gaiellaceae > DATFQE01. The sequence goes on along the minus strand of CAVTVQ010000006.1, from coordinate 344,185 downwards.
GCGCGCATCCACGCGCTCAACCGCCGGCTCAAGACCGGGCTCGCTGCGATGCCGCACGTCCGCCTGCTCACGCCGCCGAGCGACGCACTGTCAGCCGGAATCATCGTCTTCTCCGTCGAGCGCCTGAGCCCGAGCGCGGTGGTCGCGGCGCTCCGGAGGCGGCGGATCGTGGCGACCGAGACGCCGTACTCACCGTCGTACCCCCGGCTGGCGCCGGGCCTGCTGAACACGCCGGGCGAGGTCGACCGGGTGCTTGCAGCGATACGGGCGCTGCGCTAGACGCCCTCGAGGACGATCGTCACAGGCCCGTCGTTGACCAGTTCGACGGCCATCCTCGCCCCGGGCCAAGCGTCCTCGCCGCAGCACTGGCCTCGTCGTCGTGCGCGTTCTGGTGGGACCGGACGGTCAGGCCAAGCGCATCGCCGCGCCGGGCGCGAGCTGGACGATCTGCGCGAGCTAGGGTGCGGTCATGGCGAGAGGCCGTTTCGCCATCGCGGTAGGCATCGTGCTGTTGACGTCGTCGGTTGCGTCGGCGGCGCCGGCGCCCGGAAAGTGGCGCGCCGTCGCGAAGGTGCCGGGCGTCTTGGACGTGGTTGGCCCACGCGGAGACGGTCGTCTGGTGCTCGCGACGCACGGCGGGCTGTTCCTGATGCGGCCTGGAGGGTCTCCCGTGCCCTTTGCCCGCGGGCCCCTGGGCTATGCAGGTTCGCCCGGCGAGCCGTACATCGCCCTCGCGAAGGGGCGCCGGGTGCCAGGGGCGGGTTGCGCCTTCGGGCGGGATGTGGTCTTGGCGCTCGATCCGGACGCGACTCCCGGGATCGTCCTGGTCGATCGGAGTGGCCGGAGCAGCCGGTTTGCGGATCTTCCCGTAGGGGCCTTTCCTACCGGGATCACGGTCGACACCGTCGGTCGGTTCGGCTATCGCCTTCTCGTCACGTCGTTCGCAGCGGGCACAACGACGCTGCACGCATTCGATTGCCGTGGCCGCGCCCGGGTCGTCGCAGCTGGCGCTCCGCACGTTGAGGGCGGGCTTGCGGTGGCGCCCCGCACCTTCGGCCGCTTCGGGGGCACGCTGATTGCCGTCTCCGAGGTAACCGGGCGGATCTACTCCTTTGGTCCCGGCGGTCGTGTTCGCCTCGTCGCCGAATCGGGACTTCCCGCCGGCGGGGACATCGGGGTCGAGTCAGTTGGCTTCGTCCCGCCGAAGCTGGGTCGCCGAGGCGCCGCGTACCTCGCGGACATGGGAGCCCCGGGCGCGCCGACGAGCGGGTCGGACAGCCTGCTTATCCTCGCGGGCACAAGCCTGTCCCGCGCCAACCTTCGCCCCGGCGAGCTGGTCGTCGCGACTGAGGCAGGTGCGAAGACAATCGCCGTTCGGTGTGTGAGGCGATGCACAGTCCGTCGCGTGGCCGATGGGCCGACCGTCACCCATGCCGAGGGACACATCACGTTCGTCCCACGGCGCTAGTTTCCCCGAACTCCCCCGTGCACTCAAGGCAGTAGACGACCGCCGCGCGGCGGGCTCGTCCTCGTCGGTCGTCAGGTATGCCTTCCAGCCGGGCTCGCTGGCGTTCCGTCGGGCTGGACAGCTTGAAGGTGAAGGCCATTGCCCGCGCCTAGACGTCGACGACGATCGTCACGGGCCCGTCATTGATGAGCACGAGCTGCATCTTCGCGCCAAACACGCCAGTCTCGACGGGAACGTCGAGGTCGCGTAGCGCCTGGCAGTAGCGTTCGTAAAGCGGTTCGGCCTGCTGCTTCGGTGCTGCGCCGGAGAAGTCCGGTCGAGTTCCCTTCTGACGCTTGCTATCGGCGATCAGCGTGAACTGGCTGACGACGAGCGCCTGCCCGCCGGTCTCGAGCAGGCTGCGGTCGAACTTCCCGTCCTCGTTCTCGAAGATCCGCAGCCGGGCGACCTTGCCGGCGAGCCGCTCGGCGTCCGTCGATGCGTCGCGGCGGGCGACGCCCAGCAGGACACAGATGCCGGTCCCGATCTCGGCGTGCGCCCGGCCCTCGATCGTCACGCGCGCCGACGAGACGCGCTGAACGACCGCTCTCACACCTAGATGGCCGGCGCTTTCGGCGGGTCGAGGTCGCGAACGCGGGCCGCGTAATGACGGCTGTTCGGCCGGAGCGAGCAGGCCAGCTTGTAGTGGCCGTTCGCCTCGGCGTCGCGGCCGCGCTTCTCGAGGCAGCGGCCGAGCGCGTAGTGGGCGTAGTCGTCCGCAGGCGAGAGCTCCAGCATGACGCGAAACTCCGCTTCCGCCTCCGCGTAGCGGCGCAGGCGGAAGTAGGCGATGCCGAGGGCCTCGCGGATCGAGGCCTTCTCCGGCTCGCGCCGCTTGGCCTTCTCGAGCGGCACCGTCGCCTGTGCCGCCATGCCCTTCTTCAAATGGCCGCGGCCCTGCTGGAAGAGGTCGTACGTCTCGCTCATCTCTCCTGTTTCAAAAGATAGGGGAAGTTCTCTCGAAGCAAGTCAAGCGAACGCGTCAAGTCTCGCGTCGGCCCGATTTCGACGCCGATCACGTGCGCTCCGGCGTCGATGGCCCGCTGATACGCCTCGGCCAGCTCGTAGGGCGGTCCGGGCAGGTCGTCCAGCTGGACGGCGATCGCGCTGCCGAGGCCCCACAGCGCTGCGGAGCCGAGCGGGTTCTGCGGGTCGTCGTCGACGACACGGCTGACGCGGCCGTCGGGCTCGATCCGGACGGCCGGGCGTTCGGGGCCTGCCGGCGGCTCGCGCCGAACGGCGACGGCGCCGTCCGCGCCCGAGCTCTCGAACGACGAGGCGAAGCGGCCCACGTCGCCCGAGCGGTAGACCGTGTCTGCGGCCACGACGAGCGCGGGAACGTTCGCCCCACCGGCCAGCGCGCGCCGCGCCGCGTCACCGGACCCCTCTGCACGGGGCTGGCGCACGAACTGCACGGCGAGCCGGAAGCCGCGCCCGTCGCCGAGGAGCGTCTCGATCTGCTCGGCCAGATGGCCGGTCACCACCGTCGCTCGCTCGACGCGGGCCGACGCGAGCTCCCGAAGGAGCGTCGCGATCACGGGCCGGCCGTCGATCGGCAGCACCGGCTTCGGCCATGCGTCCGTCAGGGGGCGCAGGCGCGTGCCCTCGCCGGCGGCCATGACGATCGCCTCCACGTTAGGCCGTGAGCGAGCGCAGGCTGAGCAGTCCGCGCGTCCGGCGCGGGACGCCGAGGCGGGATCGGAGCGCCCTGCGGACGCGACGAAGCTCGCGGCGGGAGCGCTGAGCCGCGGGACCAGCCAGGTCGGGCGGGCCGAAGCGTGCGATGGTCAGCGTCTCCATCAGCCTGGACGCGTCGACGCCGAACTGACGCTCGAGGATGCGTCCGAGCTCGGCAGGCGTCGCGCTCCCCGGCACGGGCACGCCCTGGTCGGCCATGAACCCGACGAGGTCGCGCCGCACCGCGCCGGCCAGCGACCTCGGGTCGCGGGTGAGGAACCGAACGCCGCGACGGGCGAGCTTGACGGCCGCGAGCAAGAGCGCGGCGAGCAGCCCGAGCGCGACCAGCAGCGTGAGGATGCCGGTGCCCCGGTTGTCGTTGCCGCCGCCTCCGGCCGGACGCGCGCCGCCGGGATCGGCCCCGCGCGGTCTGTCGGGCCCCTGGGCCTCGCGGAACAGCTCGCTGACGCGCTCGCCGGCGCCGCCGATCGCTCGCTGGGCACCACCGACGTCGAAGCGCGTCGAGGACGACGTGTACGTGGCGCCCAACCGTCCGCGGCCCGGCGTCGGGTCGAACGGCAGCCAGCCGTAGCCCCTGAACCACACCTCGACCCAGGTGTGCGCGTTCCGGTCGGCGACCACCCAACGCTTCCCGTCCTTGTCGTAGCGGCCGGACGTGAAGCCTGCGGCGACCCGGGCGGGGATGCCGAGCTGCCTGAGCATGAGCGCCATCGCGCCTGCGAAGTGCTGGCAGTAGCCGCGCTTCGTCGAGGTCACGAAGGAGACGAGCGCCGAGGTCCCGAGCCGCCTGGGCGGGCTCTCGTCGTAGACGAACCCGCCCTGCCCGCGGAACCACGTCTCGAGCGCCACGACCGCCGCGTACGGATTGTTCGGCGTTCCGACCACCTGCCGTGCTTGCCGGTACAGACCGTCGTATGGACGCAGCGCCGGATCGTCGCGGGCGAGGATCTCGCTCATCCTGCGCTCGCGGCCGGCCACCCCGAACGCCGGCAGGCTGACGCCCTCGACCATGAGAAAGCGCCCGCTGAGGTCCTGCGGATACGCCGCCTTCGAGCGCGAGAGCTGCCGCGGCGTCGGCTCCGGGGCGTAGCTCCAGACGGTGTACTCGTCGCCCCGCTGGGTGCCGCCGTCGACGACCGCGACGTTGCCGAGGTAGTAGGTGACGTCGCGACCGCTCGTGCCGTACGCCACCGGGGCCGTGGCGCCGATCAGCCTGTTGTCGCGGAGCGCCTCGACGCGCACGGTCGACTTGATCCAGCCGCGGCGGTTACGCGCGGCAGTCGGCAGGTACGGGTCCTGCGACAGGTCGTCGATCCCGTCGACGCTGCTCGTCGGGCCGGTCTCGCTGAAGAGCTCCTCGAGCCAGCGGCCGCGGGCGAAGCTGTCCAGCGTCGTGGCGCGCCAGTAGAAGCCGGCCTGCGCGGGCGCGTCGACCGTCAGGACCGTGGTCGGCGTGTCCGGGAACTTGATGCCCGGCGTAGTTCGAGTTCCAGACGTACTCGACGCCGAGCGATTTCTCGCCGGCCAGGCCGCTAACGTCCCAGGTCCGCCAGCCGTCGACGAACTCGCCGCGGGCGACGGACGGCGACGTCGACACGACGAGCGCACCGAGGACGACGGCGACGCCCGCCAGCACCGGCTGGCGCAGGTCGAGCGTCGGCAGCGCGCGCATGCCCGCGAAGAGCAGGAGTGCCGCGGCGAGCACCACGGCGCCGCGCGCGAGCTCCGCGCCTCCGCTCAGGATCGTCGCGGGCCAACCTGCGCCGGCGATCAGGACCGAGGCGGCCAGCAGGGGCTTGCGGGCCGCGATCGCACAGGGCGAGCGCGACACAGAAGGCGAACACCGCGAGCAGGATGACCCCGTGCATCCCCGGGTGATCGGCGGCGCGGAACGGAAGCGACTCCTCGAAGAACGCGGCGAAGCCGTTCCACAACCGCGAGCCGGCAGGGCCGAAGAAGTCCTCCTCGCGGAAGGGCCGCGCGTCCAGCACCGAGGCCTCGAGCGCGATCCGCACGGCCAAAAGAGAAACGACCGCGAGGGCAAGCAAGCGGCCCCAGAGCGGGCGGACCAGCGCCGGCACGAGCGCGAGGGCGGCCAGCCACAGGAACCGCGACTGCTCCTCGCCGCCCTGCTCCAGGCGCGCCCAGAAGGTGGCCACCAGAAAGGCCGGCAGCAGGTAAAGGAGCGCGGTTCTAGCCATACGCGGCTCCCTCGCGCCCGGACACGCCGAGTGACTCGGCGAGGTCGTCGCCGGCCCGCAGCACCGCGACGGGAACACCCGCCGCCTGCAGGCGCAGGAGCAGCGGTTCCGTCGTCGTCTGCGGCGGCCGCGCGAAGCTCGCCGGGTCGACGAAGACGAGCGAGACGCGCCTGCGCGCGCGTGCGCGCTGCGCGAGGCGGTCGACGAGCGGCGCCGTCACGCCGGACGTGACGACGACTAGCTCGAGCGCCCGCGCAGCCGGCGACGCCTCGTCGGAGAGGAGGTTGGCGAGCGGCTCGGGACCGTCCGGCTCAGTCGACGCCAGGAGCTCCAGCGCCTGCCGCCATTCGCCGCCGTGGGTGTGCACCTCCTGCACCGCACGGCGCGCGCCGTTGACCACCAGCACCGAGCGGCGGCCGGCACGGACGTGCGCCTGCAGGATCGAGCCGGCAGCCCGGACCTGGGCCTCGAAGCTGGAGTCGGGCGGCGTTCCCACCTCGAGCCCGCGTTGCGCGTCGAGGATCACCGCGACCTCGTCGCGGGCGGCGTCGTCGAAGTCCTTCACCATCAGCTCGCCCCGGCGAGCGGTGGTCGGCCAGTGGACCTTCCGCAGCGACTCGCCCTCCTGGTACTCACGGACGCTGTGCAGGTCGAACCCGGCGGGCCGCCAGAGCGCGAGCCGCCGGCCCTGGTGGGCTTCGATCCCCTGCGAGAAGACGCCGTCCAGCTCGACCAGGCGCGGATATACGAGCAAGGTCCCGTCGCCGGCCAACGGCTGCTCGACCCGCTCCAGGCCGAAGGGGTCATCGAGGACGGCCCGCGCGCCCGTGAACGCGTAGCGGCCGCGCGGGAGCGCCTGGAGCACGTAGCGCGCGCCGAGCCGGCGCCCGCGGCGCTCGAGCACGGTCGTTCGCTCGCCGAGCCGGCCGATGCGCTCGACCAGCAGCACTGCGGACGGGACAAGCGTCGTCTCCGGCACGAGCTCGACCTCGACCAGGACGTCCGCACCCTCCACGTGGTCGCTATGACCGGTCCGTCGCTCGAGCTTCATCGGCCGGCGCAGCGCGCGCGCCCACGCCCAGGCGAGCAGGACCGCGAGCGAGAGCCCGACCGCGACCGGGTAGAGCGTCCTCGAGCCGAACGCCCAGGCGGCCAGGTACGTGACCGCCGCGAGCAGGAGCAGCAGCCGGCCTCGAAGCGTCATCGCCGTCTAGACGGGGACCGGGGTCTTCTCGACCGCGTCCCGGATCAGATCGCCGCCTGCCAGGCCCGCCGCGCGGGCCTCGGGCGCGAGGATCAGCCGGTGCGCCAGCACCGACTCGGCGACCGCCTTCACGTCGTCCGGAGCGACGTAGTCGCGCTCATCGAAGAGCGCCCGCGCCTTCGCGACGCGCAGCAGCGCGATTCCCGAGCGCGGGCTCGCGCCCAGGTAGAGGCGCGGATCGGAACGCGTGTGCCGGAGCAGGGCGACGACGTAGCGATTGAGGCTCTCCTCCACGAAGATGCGCCGGGCCTCCTCGACGACGGCGATGATCTCCGCCGCGCCGGTCACCGGCTCCAGCGCGTCGAGCGGCGGCTCGCTCGTCTGCTCGGTGAGCATCTTCGCCTCCTCCGAGAGCGGCGGGTAGCCGATCGCGATCCGCATCGTGAAGCGGTCGAGCTGTGCCTCGGGGAGCGGGTACGTGCCTTCGTACTCGATCGGATTCTGCGTCGCCATCACCATGAACGGGTGCGGCAGCGCGTGCGTGACGCCGTCGATCGTGACCTGGTTCTCCTGCATCGACTCGAGCAGCGCGGCCTGCGTCTTCGGCGACGCCCGGTTGATCTCGTCGACGAGCAGGAGGTTCGTGAAGACGGGGCCGGGCCTGAACTCGAACTCGTTCGAGCGCTGGTTGAAGACGTTCACCCCGGTGACGTCCGAGGGCAGCAGGTCGGGAGTGAACTGCAGCCGGGAGAAGGAGCAAGCGAGCGAGCGCGAGAGCGCCTTCGCGAGCATCGTCTTCCCCACGCCCGGGAAGTCCTCGATGATCAGATGCCCCTCGCTGACGAGGCAGAGGACGCAGAGGTTCAGCGTCTGCTCGGGCGCGTGCACGACCCGCGCGAGGTTGTCCGAGACGGCGCGCAGGACCGCAGCGGACGACGCGACTGTGACCTGCTCCCTACCTGCCTCCATTTTCCTCCCTCAGTAGACGCTCGATCTCATCCAGGATCTCCGCCGCAATCCGTTCCTTCGGCGCGCGCTGCACCTCGCGCTGGCCGGCACCCGTGACCAGCACGACCTCGTTCTCGGCGGCGTCGAAACCGATGTCGGTCCGGGCTACGTCGTTGTAGACGACGAGGTCCACGCCTTTGTTACTGCGCTTGCGGCGAGCCCGTTCCAGACCACCCGCTCCGGCCTCGGCCGCGAAGCCGACGAGGAGCTGCCCGTTCCGCCGCCGCTCGCCGAGCGCGGCGAGCACGTCGAGCGTCGGCTCGAGCGACACCGACCAGGCCTCACCGTCCTTGGGGCGCTTGTCCTCACGCGCCTCCGCGGGCCGGTAGTCGGCGACCGCGGCGGCCATGACGACGAGGTCTGCGTCGGCGCGGGCCAGGACCTCGCGCGCCACGTCCGCGGCCGTCGGAGCCGAGACGACCTCGATCCCGGCCGGCGCCGTCACCGCCAGGTTCGCACCGACGAGCGTCACCTCCGCGCCCCGTCGATCCGCCTCTTCCGCGACGGCCACCCCCATCCGACCGGACGAACGGTTGCCGATGTAACGGACGGCGTCGAGCGGCTCGCGCGTCCCGCCGGCGGCCACGACGACGCGCTTGCCCGCGAGGGCGCCCGTCCCGGTCGAAAGAAGCTCGCGAATCCGCTGGGCGATCTCGCGCGGCTCGGCCATCCGCCCCACCCCGGAGCCGCCCTCGGCGAGCTCCCCCTCGGCCGGCCCGACGAACTCGGCGCCGCGCGCGCGCAAGAGCTCGGCGTTCGCCTGCGTCGCCGGATGCGACCACATGCGGTCGTTCATCGCCGGAGCGAGCAGGAGCGGGCCGCGGTGCGCGAGCGCGGCCTCGGTCAGGACGTTGTCCGCGAGGCCGTGCGCCAGCTTCGCCATCGTGTTGGCAGTCAGGGGCGCGATCACGTAGAGGTCGGCCCGCTCCAGGTGCGGGTACGGGTCGTCCTGCTCCGAGCGTCGCGCCAGCGCGGCGAACGTCTCGGCGGTGACGAAACGCTCGGCCGAGCTCGACACGATCGGGATCACCTCGTGGCCCTCGCGTACGAGCGCGCGCAGAAGCTCACACGCCTTGTAGGCGGCGATGCCGCCGCTCACGCCGAGCAGTATGCGCGCCCTCACGCGCTTCATTGTGCAGGCTCAGCTCGGGCTTGAGCTAGCTGCGGGTGTACTCGTGCTCGATCTTGCCCTCGCTGATCTCCTCGAGGGCCATCGTCAGGTAGTTCTTCGAGCGCGATTCCACCAGCGGCGGCGCGAAGTCGTCGAACGTGCCCTCGCCGAGCTGGTGGTGGTAGTTGTTGATCTGCCGCGCGCGCTTGGCGGCGATGATCACGAGGGCGTAGCGCTCGCCGACGTGATTGAGCAGCAGGTCGATGCGGGGACCGATCATGGTCGAGCCACTGTACCTGCGGATGCCAGAGACCGGCGGACGATGGCCTCGAGCTCGTCGGCCGCCCGGTCGAGATCGTCGTTCGTGATCACGTGGTCGAACAGGTGCTCCTGCTCCAGCTGCCGGCGCGCCAGCTCCAGGCGCTCCTCGATCTCCCCCTCGCTCTCGGTCGCCCGCTCGCGGAGCCGCCGCTCGTTCTCCTCGAAGCTCGGCGCCTTCACGAAGATCGTTACCGCACCCACGCTCTGCGTCCGAGCTAGACGCAGCGCGCCCTCCGTCTCGAGGTCGAGCAACGGGATGCGGCCGGCGTCGAGGATGCGGTCGATCTCCGAGCGCAGCGTGCCGGAGCGCTGGCCCCAGTCGAACTCGATGTGTTCGAGGAAGTCGCCGGCGGCGAGCTTCTCGTCGAACTCGCGGTCGGAGATGAACCAGTACTCGCGGCCGTTCTCTTCGCCCTCGCGCTGCTCGCGCGTGGTCGCCGAGATCGCCAGCTCGAGCTCCGGGAGACGCGACAGCAGCTTCCGCTCGAGCGTTCCCTTGCCGGCGCCGGAGGTTCCGGTGACGACGAACACGGGCTTCTGCGGCATCCGCAGAAACCTAACGACGCGGTCCGACTACCTGCTGTTGAAGAGGTCGATCAGCTCGGTACGCTGGCGGTCCGAGAGACCGCCCACCGTCTTCGATTGGCTGATGCGCGCCTGGTTCAGGAAACGGCCCGCCTTGACGCGGCCGAACTTCGGCAGTGCCATGAGGATGTCGAACACCTTCGCAGTCGCGACGTACTCCGGTGGGCGCGCGAGGATGCCTTCGATGCCGACTCGTCCGGCCTTGAGGTCCTTCTTGAGCTGAGCCCGCCGAACGCGGATGTCGTTGGCTCTGGCCAGCGCTTCCATCCGTTGATGGTGTGAGCGGACCGGCGCCTGAGCCGGAGCTTTAACGGTTACCACGGCGCGGCAGTCTACCAGCTTGACGAAGCCGGTCAAGGGGGTAAAAAAGGCTATATGCAGGGATTTCTTTAGGTGACTGGAACGGAGGCGCGCAACGGCCTGGCTTCATGGGCCAGTCCCGTTGCCTGCGCAGGCGACGCGATTCCGCGTGCGCGGAGCTCTTCGTCCAACTCTCGTCGCACCCTCCGCGGCGCCTCCGGGTCGGCGAAGAGCACGGTTCCGAGCGCGACCGCCGCGGCGCCTGCGGCGAGGAACTCGAGCGCGTCCCGACCGCTCCCGATCCCACCCATCCCGACGATCGGCAGACCCGTCTCGCGGTAGCAGGTGAAGACCGCGGCGAGGGCGACCGGCTTGAGCGCCGGGCCCGAGTAGCCGCCGAGCTCCGGTCCGAGCCGTGGGTGGAGGGTGCGCTCGTCGAGCGCGAGGCCGCGTACGGTGTTCACGAGCGAGAGGCCGTCCGCGCCGGCGTCCTGGGCGGCGCGCGCGACGGCGCCGAGGTCCGGCACCGCGGCCGACAGCTTTGCGTACAGCGGCCGCTCGGTCTCGGCACGGGCGGCGGCGACGATCTCGGCGGCCTCGCCTTCGGGCGACGCGACGTTCGGGCACGAGAGGTTGAGCTCGATCGCCACCACCTCGTGGCGGCGGTCGAGGCGGGCGCACAGGTGTGCGTAGTCGTCGGCGCAGGTGCCGCCGACCGAGGCCCAGACCGGCACTCCCAGCTCGGCCAGGCGCGGGAGCGTCGACTCGACGAACGCGTCGATGCCCGGGTTCTGCAGCCCGATCGAGTTCAGCATCCCGTGGTCGGTCTCGGCGATGCGCACGGGTGCGTTGCCCGCGCGCGCCTCCGGCGTGACCGTCTTGGTCACGAACGCGTCCAGTCCGAGCGCGACCTCGGGTGCGGCGAGCGCGTCGAGGCAGCCGGAGGCGTTAAGCAGCAACGAGCACCGGGCCTTCCACGCAGAGACGCCGGAGCTCGCCGTCGACCTCGACCACGCAGCCGTAGCACGCGCCGTAGCCGCAGGCCATCGGCGCCTCCCAGGCCAGCTGGGCAGCGGGCGCGAGCGCACGCACTGCCTCGAGCATCGGCTCGGGCCCGCAGGCCAGCACGTCGAAGCCGTCCTCGATCGCCTCGGTGACGAGCGTCGGCTCGATTACGACCTCGGCGTTCGGGACGAGCGCCGCCGCCTCGGCGTGCCACTCCGACCGGAAGCCGAGCACGGCGAGCGGCTGCGCCAGGGCGGCGGAGAGGTAGGGCAGCGGTGCGATCCCGATGCCGCCCCCGACGAGCAGCGGCCGTTCCACGTCGAGGCGGAAGCCGTTCCCGAGCGGACCGAGCACACCGAGCTGCTCACCCGGCGCGAGCGCGCAGAGCGCGCGGGTCCCGGGCCCGATCGGGTCGACGAGGAACCACAGCTCGCCGGGCGGCGCCGCGCACAAGCTCATCGGCCGCGGCAGCACCCGCTCGGGCGCGGCGAGCATGAAGAACTGGCCCGGCGTGCCGGGGTCCACCCCGCCCCGCGCCACGCGCAGCAGCGTGTACGGCCCGAGCGCCTCGACGCCGAGGACGCTAAGCGCTTCGCGCCTGAGCACCGATTCGCTCCTGGAGCGAGAGCACCGTCTCGCCGCGCGCGTTCGCGATCGCGTGCGCAGCCGCACGCGCGCCCGCAAGCGTCGTGATGCACGGAATGCGCGCCGACAGCGCCGCCTCCCGGATCAGGTAGCCGTCCGTGCGCGCGCCCGAGCCGCCGCCCGGCGTGTTGACGACGAGGTCGCAGCGGCCGCGGCGCACGAGGTCGACGACGGTGTGGCCTTCGCCCTCCTCGCCGACCTTGCGCACCCGGTCGACCGGGATGCCCGCTCCCGCGAGCGTCCGTGCCGTCCCGGCGGTGGCGACGAGGGAGAAGCCGAGCCGCGCGAGCGCGAGCGCGAGTGGGACGACGGCGGCCTTGTCGCCGTCGCGCACGGACAGGAAGGCGGTGCCGCCGGTCGGCAGCGGCCGTCCCGCCGCTCGTTCGGCCTTCGCGAAGGCGGTCGGGAAGTCCGTTGCGCTCGCCATCACCTCTCCGGTCGAGCGCATCTCCGGCCCGAGGACCGGGTCGGCCCCCGGGAAGCGGATGAAGGGCAGCACTGCAGCCTTGACGCTCACCTGCTGCGGCGACTCGGCCGCCTCAGGGAGCTCGAGGTCGCGGAGGCGCGCGCCCGCCGCGACCCGGCAGGCGACGTCGACGAGGTTGGCGCCGATCGACTTGCTGGCGAACGGGACCGTCCGCGACGCGCGCGGATTGACCTCGAGCACGAAGACCTCGCCGTCGCAGACCGCGAGCTGCACGTTGAGCACGCCCACGACGCCGAGAGCGCGGGCGAGCCGGCGGACGACCTCCTCGATCTCCTTCTTCAGCGCCGACGAGAGCCCGGGAGCCGGCAGCACACAGGCGCTGTCGCCGGAGTGGACGCCGGCCTCCTCGACGTGCTGCATGACGGCGGCGACCCAGGTGTCCTCGCCGTCACACACGGCGTCGACATCGATCTCCACGGCGCTCTCGAGGAAGCGGTCGACGAGCGTGCGAACGCCGCCGGGGGCGGCGCCCCTGACGGTCTCCTCGTCGTAGCAGACGACCATGTTGCGGCCGCCGAGCACGTACGAGGGCCGCACGAGCACCGGGTAGCCGATCCGGCCGGCCACCCCTGCCGCCTCGTCGCCGCCGTCGGCGATGCCCCAGTCGGGCACACGGACGCCGAGCCCGTCGCAGAGCGCAGCGAAGCGCTCGCGGTCCTCGGCCAGGTCGACGGCATCGAAGGGCGTCCCGAGGATCGGCCAGCCGGCCGCCTCGAGTGCGCGCGCCAGCTTGAGCGGCGTCTGGCCGCCGAACTGGATCACGACGCCGGCCGGCTGCTCGCGTTCGCAGACCGCGAGCACCTCCTCGACCCGCAGGGGCTCGAAGTAGAGGCGGTCGGACGTGTCGTAGTCCGTCGAGACGGTCTCGGGGTTGCAGTTGACCATCACCGCCTCGTAGCCCAGCGAGCGGAAGCTCTGAGCCGCGTGGACGCAGCAGTAGTCGAACTCGATCCCCTGCCCGATCCGGTTGGGGCCCGAGCCGATGATCACAATTGCGCGTCTATCCAGGGCGGATGCCATGTCGTGTGAGGCCTCGTCGGCCTCGCCCCAGGTCGAGTAGTAGTAGGACGAGGAAGCCTCGACCTCGCCGGCGCAGGAGTCGACTCGGCGGTAGACCGGGCGGACGCCCGCAGACCGGCGCCTCGCGCGAACCTCGCCCTCGCTCGCGGCGCAGGCGGCGGCGATCTGGAGGTCGGAAAGCCCGAGCCGTTTGAGCCGCAGGAAGTCGTCGGCGACGAGGTCGTCCAGCGAACCGAGGCGGGCGATCGATTGCTCCACGTGGTCGAGCTCGGCCTGGAACCACGGATGGAGGTTCTCGGGACGCCAGGCGTCGTCGATCTCGCGTGAACGCATCGCCTTCGCGAACGCCTCGGCGAACGTGCGGCCGATCCCCATCGCCTCACCCACGCTCTTCATCTGCGTGCCGAGCGTGCGATCGGCACCGGGGAACTTCTCGAACGCGAAGCGCGGCACCTTGACGACGACGTAGTCGAGCGTCGGCTCGAAGCTGGCCGGCGTCGTGCGCGTCAGGTCGTTCGGCACCTCGTCGAGCGTGTAGCCGACCGAGAGCTTTGCCGCCACCTTCGCGATCGGATAGCCCGTGGCCTTCGACGCGAGCGCCGAGGAGCGGGACACCCGCGGGTTCATCTCGATCACCCGTAGCTCGCCGCTCCCCCGTTCGCGCGCGAACTGGATGTTGGCGCCGCCGGTCTCGACGCCCACGGCGCGGATGACGATGAGCGCCGCGTTCCGCAGCTCCTGGTAGGCCTCGTCCGACAAGGTCATCTGGGGCGCGACGGTGACCGAGTCGCCGGTGTGGACGCCCATCGGGTCGAGGTTCTCGATCGAGCAGACGACCACGACGTTGTCGTTCCGGTCGCGCATCAGCTCCAGCTCGAACTCGTCCCAGCCGAGCAGCGACTCCTCGACGAGCACCTGGTGCACGGGGCTCTCGCGGAACGCGCGCTCGAGCATCGGCTCGAAGTCGGCCGCCGAGCGCGCGGTGCCGCCGCCGTGGCCGCCGAGTGTGAAGGCCGGCCGCAGGATCACCGGAAACGTGAGCTCGGCCGGCACGTCATCCCAGCTGGACACAACCGTCGACTCCGGCACCTTCAGGCCGGCGAACCGGACGGTCTCCCGGAAGCGGTCTCGGTCCTCGGCGCGGCGGATCACGTCGACCGGCGCGCCGATCAGCTCGATCCCGAGGTCGGCGAGGGCGCCCGACTCGGCGAGCTCGAGCGCGAGGTTCAGCGCCGTCTGCCCGCCCATCGTCGGCAACAGGGCATCCGGCTGCTCGCGCGCGAGCACGTCGATCAGCGCCTCGAAGTCGAGTGGCTCGACGTACGTACGGTCGGCGAAGCCCGGGTCGGTCATGATCGTCGCGGGGTTCGAGTTGACGACGACCGTGCGGAAGCCGTCCTCGCGTAGCACCTTCAGCGCCTGGCAGCCCGCGTAGTCGAACTCGCAGGCCTGGCCGATCACGATCGGGCCTGAGCCGATCAGGCAGATCGACTCGAGGTCATGCCGCCTGGGCAAGCCTCACCTCCTTGACCCAGCTCTCGATCAGCGGCCGCGCGTCGTGCGGCCCGGGGCCGGCCTCGGGGTGGAACTGGAACGAGCGGGCGCGGTGGCGCGGGTAGTCGAGGCCCTCCACGGTGCCGTCGTAGAGCGACACATGCGTGGCCTCCTCGCGCCTCGCTGGCGCGGACGGCGAAGCCGTGGTTCTGGCTCGTGACGAGCACCCGGCCGGTCGCCCGCTCCAGCACCGGGTGATTCGCCCCCCGGTGGCCGAAGCGCAGCTTGTAGGTCTCGCAGCCCGGTCGCGAGGGCGAGCAGCTGGTGCCCGAGGCAGATGCCGAGGATGGGCACCCGCCCGAGCAGCCGCCGCACCTCCTCGATCTCGTTCTCCAGCGCGGCGGGATCGCCTGGGCCGTTCGAGAGCAGCACGCCCTCCGGCGCCGGCCTCCAGCAACGCGTCGGCGGGCGTGTCGTGCGGGTAGACGACCACCTCCGCGCCGGCCGCGGCGAGCCGGTTGACGATCGAGCGCTTGCAGCCGTAGTCGAGCACCGCGATCCGCGGGCCGCCCTCGTCGCCGTGGGCGTAGGGCACCGCGGTGGAGACGGAGCCCGCCAGTGCCCGACCCTCCATCGGCTCGAGCTCGCGCACGGCGCGCAACGCCTCCTCGATCGAGCCGTCGCCGGCGACCACCGCCGCCCGCATCGCGCCGCCCTCCCGTAGGCGCTGCACGAGCGAGCGCGTGTCGATCCCCGACAGCGCCGGGATACCGCGCTCCGTCAGCCAGTCCGTCCAGGCGGGGCCGCGGGCCTCCCGCATGATCGCGGCGCGGGCATGAACCGTCCGCGACTCGTTGCGGAGCGGCGCCACGCCGTAGTTGCCGATCATCGGCGCGGTGAAGCACACCAGCTGCTCGGCGTAGCTCGGATCGGTGACGACCTCCTGGTAGCCCGTCATCGCGGTCGTGAACACGGCCTCGCCCAGGGCATAGGCGTCGGCGCCGACGGACTCGCCGCGAAAGGTCGTGCCGTCCTCCAGAACGAGGAACCCCGTCATCCGTCAAAGGCGACGCGTCCGTCGGCGATGGTCAGCCGCACCTTGCCCTTGAGCGTCTGCCCGAGCAGCCACGAGTTGCTCGACCGGGAGCGGAAACCCTCCTCGGTGACGCGCCAGCTCGCGGCCGTGTCGATCAGCGTCACGTTCGCCGTGGCGCCGACCTCGATCCGCGGCCGTTCGACCCCATAGATGAGCGCGGGCCCGGCCGACATCCGCTCCAGCAGCGTCTCGAGCTCGACGAGGCCCGGCTCGACCAGCTGCGTGTAGAGCGCGGCGAAGGCGGTCTCGAGGCCGGTCACGCCGAAGGGAGCCGCCTCGAAGGGCACCTCCTTCTCGTGCCGCGCGTGCGGAGCGTGGTCGGTGGCGACGGCGGCGATGGTGCCGTCCCGAAGCCCCTCGATCAGCGCCGAGCGGTCCTGCGCCGAGCGCAGCGGCGGGTTCATCTTGACGTTCGGGTCGAGCGTTCGGACCGCCTCGTCGGTCAGGCAGAGATGGTGAGGGGTTACCTCGCCGCTGACGGGCAAGCCGGCTCGCCTGCGCCCGGGCGAGCGCCTCGACCGACTCCCGGGCCGACAGGTGGAGCACGTGCAGGGGCAGGCGCTCGTAGGCGGCGAGCGACAGGTCCCGCTCGACCATGACGCTCTCGGCCACCGACGGGTAGCCGGTGAAGCCGAGCTCGGCGGAGACGGCACCCTCGTGCATCTGCCCGTCGCGGGAAAGCGTCGGCTCCTCGCAGTGAAGCGCGAGCCGACGGCCCGGTGATGGCGCTGTACTGGAGCGCCCGGCGCATCAGGCCCGCGCGCCGCGACCGGCCGGCCGTCGTCCGAGAACGCGACCGCGCCGCAGTCCGCCAGCTCGCCCATCTCGCTCAGCTGACCGCCCTCCGAGCCCTTCGAGATCGCCGCGAGGAACCCCACGGGTACGCGCGGCCTCCTGGAGCGCGCTCTCGCGCGAGTGATCGCAGCACCGAGGCCGAGTCGACGACCGGATCGGTGTTGGGCATCGCCAGGATCGCGCAGTAGCCGCCCGCGGCGGCCGCCGCCGTGCCCGACGCGATCGTCTCCTCGTCCTCGCGGCCGGGCGTCCGCAGGTGGACGTGCGGGTCGACGAACGCCGGCGCCAGCAGAGGCCGCTCGGCCTCGACGACGCTGTGGCCGTTCGCATCGAGCTCGCGCGCCGACCGCGGTGATCGTGCCGTCGTCGACGCGGACGTCGAGAACGTCGTCGATGCCCTTCGACCGGGTCGAGGACGCGGGCGCCGCGGATGACGACGTCCGCTTTCGGCGCGTCCTTCGCCCAGAGCATCAGGCCACCTCGTGGATCGCCAGTGCGGGAGCGGCGACCGGGCCCGTGCGTGAGCAGGTCGTAGAGCACGGCCATGCGGACGACGAGCCCCGCTCGCACCTGGGTCTCGATCAGCGAGTCGGCCGAGTCTGCGACGGCGCGGGTCGATCTCGACGCCGCGGTTCATCGGGCCCGGGTGCATCACCTTCTGGCCCGGCCGCAGCCGCTCGGGCGTCACGCCCCAGCGCGCCGTGTACTCGCGCAGGCTCGGGACGTAGCTCGCGCCCTCCTGCATCCGCTCGCTGCTGCATGCGCAGGACGTAGACGACGTCGGCGCTGCCGATCGTGCGGATGTCGGTCGACGTCTCGCAGCCGAGCGCCTCGATCCCGCGCGGCAGGAGCGACGGCGGCGCGACGAGCGTCACCCGCGCGCCGAGAGGACGAGCGCCTGGATGTTCGAGCGCGCGACGCGGGAGTGGAGGACGTCGCCGACGATCGCCACGTGCAGGCCCTCGACGCGGCCGAACTCCTCCTGGATCGTGTAGAGGTCGAGCAGCGCCTGGGTCGGGTGCTGGTGCTTGCCGTCGCCGGCGTTGACGACGTGCGCCTCGGTCACGCGGGCGACGAGCTGCGGCGCGCCGATCTGCGGGTGGCGGAGCACGATCACGTCCGGGTCGTAGGCGGCGAGCGTCAGGGCCGTGTCCTTGAGCGACTCGCCCTTGTCGACCGACGAGCCCGCCGCCTTGATCGACATCGTGTCTGCCGACAGCCGCTTCGCCGCCAGCTCGAAGCTGGACGACGTGCGGGTCGAGGACTCGTAGAAGACGTTGACGACCGTCCGGCCGCGCAGGGTCGGCAGCTTCTTCATCTCGCGCTCGAGCGAGCGGGAGAAGCTGCGGGCGGTTGCGAGCAGCCGCTCGACGTCGTCGCGGGCCAGGTCGCCGATCGAGATCAGGTGGCGCCTGGCCGGCGGGTCGGGCGGCCGCAGGTCGTCGCGCATGACTCGGATCTCGGCCATCAGGCTCCCTCCTTCGGGGACGGGATCAACAGGACGCGGTCGACCTCGTCGACCTCGACGAGCTGCACCTGGATGCGCTCGTCGCGCGCGCTCGGCAGGTTCTTGCCGACGTAGTCGGGGCGGATCGGAAGCTCGCGGTGGCCGCGGTCGACCAGCACGGCCAGCTGGACGCGGTCCGGGTCGGCCGTAGTCGAACAGCGCCTCGATCGCCGCGCGGATCGTCCGGCCGGTGTAGAGGACGTCGTCGACGAGCACCACGGTCTTGCCCTCGAGCGGGAAGTCGAGGCTCGTGGCGCGGACGACGGGCTGCGCGTGGCGTGGCGCACCGCGGCCGCGGACGCTGACGTCGTCGCGGTAGAAGGTGATGTCGACGGTTCCCGCGGCGGGCTCGACGCCGCCGAGGTCGGCGATCAGCCGGCGTAGGCGCTGGGCGATCGGGACGCCGCGCGTATGGATCCCGACCAGCGCGAGGCGGTCGAGCTCGGCGTTGCCCTCGACGATCTCGTGCGCGATCCGCCTCAGGCGTCCGCTCCATCGCGGCCTCGTCGAGCAGGACCTTCTCGGCCGAAGTCTCGGCGGGCTGGTGCACGGACTCTCTCCTTTCCGGCCTCTCTGGACCGGGTTAAAGGACGAAGCGCGCGGGACTCTAACGTGCGGGCCGGACGGCTGGTCGACTCACGCTCCTCGGCCGCCAGCAGCGGCCCGAACGTCACGAAGGCGCCGAGCGGCAGGACCGCCAGCACCGCGAAGCCCACCGGCCACGAGGTCGCTCCCACGAGTGCCGCGAACGCCAGCGGGGCCACCATCGAGCCGAGCCCGAGCGCCGTCTGCTGGAAGCCGAGCGCCGCGCCGCTGCGCTCGCGGCCGGCGAGCTCGGCAGTCGCGGTGAACGAGAGCCCGTTCCACCCGACCGACAGCGCCCCGGCCACCGCGAGCGCCGCCATCACGACCGCAGTCCGGCGCCTCGGTGAGCACCGCCGCCACCGCCATCGCCGCCGCGAGCGTCAGGCTCAGGCGTCGCAGCGGCACGGAGCCGGCTGCCGATCCGGTCGGAGAGGCGGCCGAGGCCGATCCGGAGCACCGCACCGGCGACGTTGATCGCCGCCAGCACCGCGCCGGCCGCCGCCGGGCGACAGGCCGCGCTCCTCGTGCAGGTAGAGGACGAGGAAGCCGGTCAGCGCGATCTGCACCGACACGAGCAGCGTGCTGCCCGCTGCCAGTTGCCACAGCCGCCGGTCGCGGAGCGGACTGGCGAGCTCGCCGGCGATCGACTCCTCGGGGAAGCCGGGCGCATCGCGCAGCCAGATGAACGCCGCCAGAGCGGCGACCGCGCAGCCCCCGGCCAGCGCGACGAAGGCCGCGCCCAGCCCCCAGTGCGACTCGAGCGCAGGCAGAGACGAGCGCGCCGATGCCGGCGCCGACCGGCACCGCGGTCTGGCGGATGCCGAGGGCGAGCCCACGCTCGCTGGCCGGAAACCACGACATGACCGCCCGGCCCGTTGCGGCATTGACCGCCGCGCCCGCCATGCCCGCAAGCGTCACGAGCAGGACGAGCAGCACGAAGTCGTCCGCGGTGGCCGCGAGCGCCAGCAGGCCCGCGGCGCCGCTCAGGCCGATCGAGATCACGGCTCGCTCGCCGACCCGATCGGTCAACAGCCCCCAGCCGAGCAGCGTCAATGTCATGCCGCCGCTCGAGGCGGCGAGCGCCACGCCGATCGCCCCCAGGCCGACGTCGAACCGCTCCTCGAGCGCGGGCGAGAGCACCGCGAAGGCGAACAGGGCGGCGGAGAAGGAGGCCTGGGCGAGGAAGCCGACGCCGAGCACGACGTAGCGGTAGCGCGACACCTCCCCGACGGTACGCGATCGCCCGGCGTCTGGTCTCTCGCGGTGCTCTCGGTCGTGCTCGACCCGCGCGTGCGCCTGACCTAGCGCCGGGCGACGGCGACCGCCCACTCGAGCTCGTAGCGCACGCGCTCGGGCAGTTCGCGCTCGGCCCGCGCGAGCCCTTCGCGAGAACTCCGCGTCGTCGAGCAGCCTCAGCGTGGAGATGAAGCGCCCACGGATCCGCTCGCAGCGACTGCTCGCGGCTGATCTCGACCCTGCTGGCTCAGGCGGACGAGGCGCGGCGAGAAGCCTGCGGCCTCGCAGCTCGGCGACGAGCGCGGGCGGCTCGGGAAAGCGTGCCCGGTCGACGCGCTCGAGGCTCGGGAACAGCCGATTGAGGTAGTAGCGGTCGAAGTGGGTCGGGTCGAACGTCGCCACGGCGATCCGCCCGCCGGGACCGAGAACCCGCGCGAGCTCGGCGAACGCGGCCGGCCGGTCGACAGGTGAACGACCAGCCACGCGACGGCACGCTCGAACCAGCCGTCCTTGAACGGCAGCTGCTCGGCGCGGTGCCACCTTGACGTTGACGCCGCGCGCCCGCGCCTCTGCGGCCATCTCGGCCGAGGGCTCCACGCCCCAGACGCGGCTGCCGCGCTCGTGCAGCGCGGCGGCGACGCGGCCCGTCCCGCAGCCGACGTCCAGAACGCGACGCCCGACGAGGTCCGCCTCGCGGACGAGCAGCTCGAACAGCTCCCACCAGTTCGCGTCGGCGGGGCGCAGCTCGTCGTATGTCGCGGCGATCGGCCCGAAGTCAGGCTTCGGGACCGTACTCATCCGACTCGCTGAGCGCTTCGATCGCGGCCAGCGCGTCCTCGATCGCGTTCTCCGGCACGAGCACCTTCGTCGGCACGTTCTCGACCTCGCGCGGATGGTGATCGACCGCCGGCTGCAGCTGCGCGTCGATCCCGGCCTCGCTCAGCACGGCCTGCAGCTCTTCGCCCTCCGTGACGTCGCTCGCCAACGCAACCTGCACCATCGCGGCTCATTCGGATGCCTCCTCGAGTATCGCTACGGGTTCCCGCTCGCGCATGCTCTCGCGTCCGTGCTCGTGGGCCGCGCCGCCCTTCACCAGCTGCGGTCCACCCCGCTCCTCGAAGCGGACGTCGATCGTATCGAAGTCCCTGGGCACCACGGTCTCGCCGAAGGTCTCGCGCGCTTCCCGCACGACCTCGCCGCCGGAGTAGCGGTTGGAGAGGTGCGTCAGTGCGAGCAGCTTCACCTCCGCCGCCCGGGCCAGCTCGGCCGCGCCGCGCGCCGTCGAGTGCCGCGTCTCCTCCGCGCGGTCGCGCTCGTCCTCGCAGAACGTCGCCTCGTGGACGAGGAGATCGGCGTGGCGGGCGGCATCGAGCACCGATGCGGCCGGAGCGCCGTCGCCCGCGATCACGACCTTGCGCCCCGGTCGTGCCGGCCCGAGCACGTCGGTCGGCGTGACGACGCGGCCGTCGGGAAGCGTGACGCTCTCGCCTCGCTGCAGCAGACCGCGCTCAGGTCCCGAGGGCACGCCGATCGCGGCGGCCGCGTCTACGTCGAAGCGCCCCGGCCTCGGCGGTTCCACAAGGCCGTAGCCGACAGCGGACACGCCGTGCGCGACGGCGAAGGTCGCGAGCACGTACTCGTCCCGCTCGAGCGTCTCCCCCGGCTCGAGCTCGACGAGCTCGAGCTCGTAGGTGAGCTTCCCGAAGATGCGGCGCAGCGACCGGAACAGGTCCTCCAGGCCGCGCGGGCCGTAGACGGTGAGCGGCAGCTCGCGGCCGCGGAGCGCGAACGTCTTCAACATCCCCGGCAGGCCGAGGTAGTGGTCGGCGTGGTAGTGCGTGAGGAAGACCTCACGTAGCTCGACCAGACCCACGCTGGAGCGCAGGAGCTGTCGCTGGGTGCCCTCGGCACAGTCGAAGAGCAGGCGCTCGCCGCCGCGGCGGACGAGGGTCGCCGTCGGCGCGCGCTGGGCGGTCGGCATCGAGCCGGAGGTGCCCAGGAAGACGACGTCGAGATCCACGGAGGAAGTCTACGAGGCATGCGTTTTTGGGCCCGACCCGTACTCCGGGGAGCGGCGAAGGCCGTTGCGCCTGTACTAACCCGCGGGCAGCACGAGCACCTGGCCCGGGTGGACCATGGTCCCGCTCAGGCCGTTCCGCTCACGGATCTCCCACACGGCCTCGCGCGGATCGCCGCCGTACTGCTTCAGCGCGATCGACCAGAGTGTGTCGGAGCGCTGCACCACGTAGCGGTGCTCAGGCCCCGCGCTCTGCCCGGCGCGGGCGACCACGCTCAGCAGGAAGGCCAGAACGAGTGCGACGATGACAACGCGACCGAACATGCGTTCGCATGATAAGCGAACACCTGTTCGACTGTCAAGCCTCTAGAAACACACCGTCGCGGTAGCAGAGCTCGCCGTCCGCGTAGACCTCGCCCCCGTGGCGGAGGTCGCAGATCAGGTCCCAGTGCAGGGCCGAGCGGTTGGCGCTCCCGGTCTCCGGATACGCGGTGCCGAGCGCCAGGTGGATGGTGCCCCCGATCTTCTCGTCGAACAGGATTTCGCGTGTGAACGACGTCACCGCTTCGTTCAACCCGAACGCGAACTCGCCCACCCGTCGCGCGCCCTCGTCCACGGCGATCATCTCTCGCAGCAGGTCCTGCCCCCGCGTGGCGGTCGCCTCGACGACCTCGCCGCGCTCGAAGCGGAGCCGCACGTCGTCGACCTCGCGCCCCTGGAACACGGCCGGATAGGTGAAGCGGATCGTGCCCTCGACGCTGGTCTCCACGGGCCCGGTGAAGATCTCGCCGTCGGGGAAGTTCTCGAGGCCGCTCGAGCGGATCCACCGCCGGCCCTCGACGCCGATGCGCAGGTCGGTGTCCTCCGCGACGATTCGTAGCTCGGAGACGCCGTCGAGCAACGAGCCGACGCGGTCGATGCGCTCGCCGAACGCCTTCCAAGCAGCCACCGGGTCGTCGGTGTCGAGGAAGCCGGCGCGGTAGACGAAGTCCTCGAACTCGGTCAGCGACATCTCGGCGTCCTGGGCCGCGGCGTGCGTGGGGAAGAGCGTCAGCACCCAGCTGAGCTCGCCCGCCGCCGCGCGCTCGAGGTAGCGGTTCCGCTGCGGCTCGAGCGCCTTGTGCAAGCGCGCCTGCCTGGAGGCGTCCACGTTCGTGAGGCTGCGCGTGTTGCTCAGCGCCATGATCACGACCCGCCCGTCGACCTCCTCGATGTCGTCTCGCCGGGCGGGGTTGACCCAGTCGAGCTGGGCGTCGCTCCCGTCCAGCATCAGATTCTCGAGCGTCCCCTCGATCCCGATGCGCGGCAGCGGGTGGGCGCCGGCCGCGAGGATGCGGCGGTAGACCTCACGCACGAGCGGGGCCGCCACCGCGGGCGCCTCGATCGTGATCTGCTGCCCCTCCTTCGCGCCGACCGAGTAGTCGACCAGCACGGCGGCGAGCCGCTCGACGCGCGGGTCAGACACGCTCGGCCACGAGCTTCGGCGCCTCGAGGAACTGCCCGGCCCGCCACACGAGCTCACCGTCGGCGTAGATCTCGCCGTCCTCGCGCAGGTCGCAGATGATGTCCCAGTGCAGCGCTGAGCGGTTCTTGCCGCCGCACTCCTCGAAGGACGAGCCGAGCGCAAGATGCACCGTCCCGCCGATCTTCTCGTCGAAGAGGATGTTCCGGGTCCAGCGGTCGATCTCGTAGTTCAGGCCGAACGCGTACTCGCCGAGCACGCGGGCGCCCTCGTCGGTGTCGAGCAGCGCTTGGAGGTAGTCGCCGCCGCGCTTCGCCTCGGCAGCGACCACGCGGCCGCCCTCGAAGCGCAGCCTGATGTCC
The DNA here is from genome assembly GCA_963738205.1 of uncultured Actinomycetes bacterium. GTDB lineage: Bacteria > Actinomycetota > Thermoleophilia > Gaiellales > Gaiellaceae > DATFQE01. Next base: position 320,539 of record CAVTVQ010000006.1, on the reverse strand, counting down.
TCGACCTCGCGCCCGTAGAAGACGGCGGGAACCGTGAACCGGATCTCCCCGTGCGTGTCGGTCTCGACCGGGCTCGTGAAGACCTCGCCGTCGGGCATGTTGTGCGTCCCGTACGAGGGCTGCCACTTTCGACCTGCAACGCCGAGCTTGAGGTCGGTGTCCGGCCCGACGATCCGGATCTCACGCGTGTCGGCGAACTCGGCGGCGCGGGCCGTCAGCTCCTCTTGAACGGCGCGCCAGTGGGCGACTGGATCCTCGTCGCCGGCCACGTGGCACGCCCGGTAGACGAAGTCCTCGTACTCGCGGAGCGACATCTCGGCATCCTGCGCGTGGCCGTTCGTCGGCAGCAGCGTCCCCACCCAGCGCAGCTCCCCCGCATCGATGCGCTGCCAGCGGCGGTTCACCAGGCTTCGCTCGGCCGCGTAGACCTGCCCACGGGCCTCGGGATCGGACCGCGAGAACGCACGCGTGTTGGTCTCCGACCAGATCGTGACCTCGGCGTCGAGCCGGTCGACCTCACGCAGCGCGAGGTCGGACACGAACTCGCGCTGCTCCTTCGACCCCTCGGTGACGAGGATCTCGGACAGGCCCTCGAGCGCGATGTTCCCGTAGGCGTGCGCGCCCCGTGCCAGGGCGGCCCGCTGCAGCTCCAGGACGAGCGGTGCTGCGGCGTCGCTCGAGTTGATCCGGAGTACCTCGCCTTCGCGGAGGCCGAGCGAGTAGTCGACGAGGAGCGTCGCGAGACGCTCCACCCGCTGGTCGCTCACTAGCGCTTCTGCTTCCCGGCGACCGCGAAGGCCTTGCTGACGAAGAAGCTCTTGCGGGCAGGATTCATCTCGGCGAAGAGCTGCACGGCGTACACGTAGTAGCCGGGCTTCAGCTTCCGGGACGGGAAGCGGATGACGCCCTCGCGGTAGGCCTGCACCTTGCCGCTCTTCGCGAGCACCGCGCCGGCCGGCTTCGCTCGGAGCAGCGCGCGCTTGATCTTGAGCCGCGCCTTACCGGTCGGCGTCCGCAGCCTCGGCACGCGGAACACGCCGGCGTAGTAGTTCGACGTCTCGAGCGACGTCGCGACGGCGATCCACGACCTCGTCCTGGCCGGCACGCGCTTCTTGAACGCGAAGCGCGCCGACGGGCCGACGACGGTGGTTGCGTGGCGCCACGCGGTCGTCACGCCGCCACAGCGGCCGCCGCTGCGGGCGATCGCGGCCTTGACGGAGGAGTAGGCCGGCCGCTTCGTGCCGTCGGCGCGGATCAGGCCGGACTGCCACCGGTCGAGGTCGGGATCGTCGACCAGGTGGAAGAAGAGCAGCGAGCGGACGGCCGGGTCGCAGGCGATGAAGGGCACGGCGTCGCTGTAGATCTGAGCCTGCGTGGCTTCGTCGGTCGTGACGACCGTCTCGCGCCCGTGGTACGCACCGCGCGCACTCGGGACGATTTCCACCTGCCAGCCCACCTCGTTCAAACGGAAGCGGAGCGAGTCGGCTGCGGCGAGCGCGGCGAGCGAGCCGAATTGGCCGAACGACGACTCGGGGAAGACCGGCTGTCCGGTTCCGGCGAACGCGTCCCAGACCGCCTGCTTCACCCGGTCGAGGTTGGCGAGGCCCGCGTTCGGCCACTGATAGCCCCGTCCGAGCCCGTCGGTGAAGAGGTTCGGGAACGGGTGGAAGCTGAGCTCGTCCATGAGCGGCCGCGTCCGCTTGCTCGCCTTGTAGGCGAGACCCATGTCGCGGATGCACCGGACCGGCGACGTCGACGGGTTCGACCGGGCGGTCGGGTTGTCGTTGCCGCGCGGCGACAGGCCGACCCCGATCACGTTGATCGCCGGGCTGACGCTCTTGAGGGCGTCGTACGAGGCGGCGAGCAGGCCCGTGTACGCGGTGCACGCCAGCCCTTTGCGCGTCGGGGCGTACTGCGGCTGCCAGAAGAAGTTGACGTTCGGCTCGTTGCCGACGATGAAGTCGTGCACGGCCGGGAACCGGCGCGCCACCTGCGCGGTCCAGGCCGCGAACTGGCCGGCGGCGGCGGGCGAGTCGCTGATCGAGCGGGGCCGCGAGGGATACAGCGACAGCACGACGTTGACGCCGTGCCCGGCCGCTTCCGTCAGCGCTCGCTCGATCCCGACCTCGTTCGGGATCGCCGTGGGCGCGTTGACGTCCCACCTGACCGCGATCCGGTTCTCGCGCAGGCCGACGTCCTGCATGGCCGCGTAGAAGGCGGCGCCGCCGTCGCCGGCGACGATCGGGAGGTCGTCGCTGACCCCGACGGCGATCTCCGCAGCGGCGGTGGCGGTGAGGAACAGCGCGGCGAGGGCGCACGCAACGATGGCGATCGGCTTCTTCGTCATGTCAGACCCCTTGCGGATCGGCGGCAGAACTCCTTCAGCATCGCACGGCGTCCGTCTACGCGCCAGCGTCCCGAACGGCGGCTAACAGTGTGCCTGCGCCGAAGCGCACCGGATCGTCGGCCTGCAGGCCCGTCTCCTCGGCAGCGTCGGCGATGGCCGCCCGGGCGGCATCTTCGTCGAGGCCGGCGGTGTTGAGCGCGATTGCAGCGACCCTCGCCGGACGGGCCGGCAGGGAGATCCGCTCGTGCAGCTCGACGAGCTCGGGGAGGGAGGGCAGCGGGTGGCCGGGAAAGCCCTCCACCTCGCGCGCTCCGGCCTTGTGACAGAGGACGAACAGGTGCGGCGCCGAGCCGTGGATCAACCCGAGCGTGACGCCCGAGTACGCGGGATGCACCAGCGACCCCTGCCCCTCCACGAAGAGCAGCTCGCCCCCTCTCCGGCTCCCCTCGACGACGAGCCACTCGGCCGCTCCGGCCAGGAAGTCTGAGATCACGGCGTCGACCGCGATCCCCCAGCCGGCGATCGCGATGCCCGTCTGGCCGGTGGGGACGAACACCGAGGCGAGCCCCTGTTTGCGGGCCTCCAGATCGAGCTCGACCGCGACCGTCTTCTTGCCGATCGCGCAGTCCGAGCCGACCGTGAGCACGATCGTCGCCGGAACCTTCAGGTTCTCGCCGGTCGGCACGGAGAGTCCGGGCGGCGGCTTGCGCAGGTCGCGGAGCTCGACGCGGTGACGGGCCGCCAACTCCGACAGCTCGGGGTCGTCGCTGATGAACTCGTGCAGCCCGCTCTCGACGTCGAGACCCTTCGAGATCGCGCTCTTCAGCAGGCCGCGCCAGGCGGGTGGAAAACGCCCGCCCTGGGTGGCGACGCCGACGATCGCGGTCGTCGGGTTGAAGCAGAGCGAGTCGTTGACGGTGGCCACGACCGGGATGCCGTCCATCGTCTCCCCCGCCCGCGTCGAGTCGAGCACGGCGACGACGGGATGCGGCGAGTAGCGGATGACCCCGCGCCCCGTCTTCCCGTAGTGCGGGTCCCCGCTCTGGCCCTCAGCGAGGACTAGGTATCGCTTCTCTGACTCCAAGTCCCGGTGAGGCCGAAGGGGTCTGGACGCCGTCCACGAGCTGCACCCCCGGCCACGGGTCGTCGGCGAGCAGGAGGTTGCCGTCGAGGTCGACGTGGTCGCACAGGCTCGCGACCTGGCATGCAGCGGCGATGCCGAGGCCTGACTCGATCATGCAGCCGAGCATCACGCCGAGCCCGAGTGCGCGCGCCGCGTGAGCCATTCGCACGGCCTCGCGGATCCCGCCCGACTTCGCGAGCTTGATGTTGATGCCGTGGGCGCGCTCGGCGCATGCGGCGACGTCGGCGGTCGTGTGGCAGTCCTCGTCGACGTAGATCGGAAGCGGCGACCGGGCCTTCAGCTCGGAGCCGCCTGGATCGCCCGCGGGGACCGGCTGCTCGCAGTACTCGACGCCCAACGCCTGAAGCTGCGGCAGATTCTCGAGTGCCTGCTCGAGCATCCAGAACTCGTTCACGTCCACCTGCAGGGGGACGTCGCTGACGGCTCGCACCGCCCGGACTCGCTCGACGTCGAGCCCGTCCTCCGCTCCCAACTTCAGCTTCAGCCGCTGAAAGCGGCCGCGGACGCGCTCTGCCCGCCGCGCCATGTCGTCGGGATCGCCGAGCCAGATCGTCCAGCTCGTCGGCGGGCCCGCTTGAGGCAAGCCGAGGAGGCGCCAGACGGGGATCCCGAGCAGCTTCCCGCAGAGGTCGTGCAGGGCCGCGTCGATCGCCGACTTGGCCGCGTACTCACCGGGCCGCGTGGCGAGCCGCTCGCCGATCTCCTCGAGCGCGAACGGATCGTCGCCGAGCAGCTCCTCGGCGCCGTCGAGGAAGGCGAGCGCCGACGCGGTCGTCTCGTCGTAGCGGTCGATCGGCGCGCCCTCGCCGAAGCCGCTGTGGCCGGCGTGCGCGAGCTCGACCTGCACGACCTCGGCCTCGTCCTCGGACCCGCGCGAGATCGTGAACGTCTCGGCCAGCCTGAGGGTCGCGGTGCGGGCGGTCAGCTGCACGAGAAGAGCCTATCCATGCCTGTTGAAAATGGCGGCGGGGCAACGTAGCGTTCTCGATATCGCGTAACTCGGATCGAGGGGAGACACGTTCGTGAAGCGATTCCTGATTCTGATCGGAGCACTTCTGGCCTTCGCGGCTGCGACGACGGCGCCCGCCGGCGCCGGAGCGACGGCAGCTGCTGCCTCGGCCTACTGCGACGACTCGATGTTCGATTCGATCGCCTCGTTGGCACCGGCGAACACGGCGCGCGGCGTCTCGCGCGAGCCGACGTTCCGCAACGCTCCGGTGGACAGCACGATCCCGGGCCTCGCGCCGAAGGTTCCGGCGAACTTCCGCGCCAACGTGCCGGTCTACATCCACGTGATCACGAACGGCGCCGCGGGCAACGTCACGACCGCGCAGATCAACGAGCAGATGGCCGTTCTGAACCTCGCGTTCAGCGGCTTCGAGAGCGGCGTGGACTCGAAGATCGGCTTCACGCTGGTCGGCGTCGACCGGACCAACAACGCCGCCTGGTTCGACGCCGAGCCGGAGAGCGCCGAGGAGCTCGCGATGAAGCGTGCGCTCAAGCAGGGCGGCCCGACCGCGCTCAACATCTACACGACGAGCGGCGCCCAGGACTTCTTCCTGGGCTGGGCGTACTACCCGTCGATCACCGTCCAGAACAAGGCCTCGGTGCTCGACGGCGTCGTGCTCCACTGGGGCTCGCTGCCCGGCGGCCCGTTCGGCTCGGCGTTCTCGCTGGGCGAGACGGCCACGCACGAGACCGGGCACTGGCTCGGCCTCGCGCACACGTTCGAGGGTGGCTGCAAGGGCAAGGGCGACGGGATCGGCGACACGCCGGCGATGTTCGAGCCGACGAGCGGCTGCCCGATTGGCAAGGACACATGTCCCGCCCAGCCGGGCCTCGACCCGATCCACAACTACATGGACTACTCGTTCGACAGCTGCTACGAGGAGTTCACGGGCGACCAGGCCGGCCGGATGCAGCAGCAGTGGCTGCACTGGCGGCTGAAGCGGTAGCAAGGTTCCTGGCGGCGGGCCGAGGCTTCCTCGGCCCGCCGCTAGACTTGTCCCTCCCGCGCCAGTAGCTCAGGGGATAGAGCGCGCGCCTCCGGAGCGCGAGGTCGCAGGTTCGATTCCTGCCTGGCGCATCGAGCGACGATGGACGCCTCCCGCGCGGCTTAGCGGCCCGTTAGCAGAAGACCTCCAGATGGAAGTTGCGGTCCACGAAGGTTCCGGCGTTGTCCCGCATGCCGACGAACACGCCGTTGTCGTTCCCAGCTCGGACGGCAACGCCGATGTCGCCCGCCGGGGGAAACCCGGCGGCAGGGTTACCGATGACGGCCGAGAACGCGCATGTGCTCACGTTGCGGTTGAAGATGACCTCGTAGTTCCCAACCGACAGTCGTGCCGACGAGACAGTCCCGCTCTGCCGAAAGCGGGCTCCCGTCGAACCGTCGACGACAGCCCATAGTGCTGTCGCGGACGTCCCAGGAGGTCCTTGCGGCCCTGGGGGACCCGGCGGTCCCTGCGGGCCGGTCTGGTTCCACGTGATCGGCGTTTCGCTCGGGCTACAGCTGTCCGTCGCCGGATCGATGAGCCGCAACTGGCCGTTCTGTGACTTGTAACAGCCGTTTATCACGCCGCCGCTACCAATGTCGGCAACGGCATACGTGACGCCTCCCGCAATCGCCACCACCACGGCGGCGGTCGCTGCCAAGGCAACGCGACGAAATCGTCTGCGCATGGCCTGCCCTCCTCCTTCGTTCCTCCGCCCGCGACGGCCGCAGGATTCGAGGGCCTTTCGAGGTGAGCCTAGGACGCGCCGACGGTCGTGTCTAGTCGACGGGCGGGTTTCAGCGGCCCTGAGTCGCGGTCACCACTCCGTGCAACTGCGTGCGGTCCTCGGCGGCGAAGAGGTGCCCGTCTGCAGAGACCTGCGATTCCTGCCTGGCGCCGCGCGCTTCGAGGGGTTGTCCACCACTCGGCGTCCCGCACGTTCATTACGACCCAGCCGTCGCCGATGGGTGCAAGGCCGGAGCCGGAGTCCTCGAGCCGCACCTCGGGCACGGGGCGAGTGTATTCGCGCACCTCTTTACGAGGCGTGTCCGGGGTCAGAGCCCGAACATGGCTGTTTCACCCATCCGCGTGTAGGCGGCCACGGCTTCGCGTGCCATGGTGAGAGTGCCGTCGACCTTTCGAGGAGGACCTCCAATGCGGATCGCGCTTGCTCTCACCGCCACAGCGGGCGCGCTCGTGCTTGCGAGCGGCGCGGGCGGGATGCCCGCCAAGAAGCCCGTCGAGAAGAAGGCGACCTGCACCGGAACGATCAGCGGCGTCGTCGCGGGCGATCTGATCGTGCCCCAGGGAGCCTCGTGCGACGCGAGCGCGGCGATCGTGGAGCGCGGCGTGCGGGTCGGCCGAGGCGCGACGCTCAAGGCCAACGCATCGTTCGGCGCAGGCGGCAGCATCGACGTCGACCGCGGAGCGACGCTGCAGCTGATCGGCACGAAGATCGCGATCGGGGGCCGCGTCGAGGCGCACGGCGCCAGGAAGGTGGCGTTGATCCTCGAGCCGCTCGTCGGCTCGAGCGGCACCGTCGGCGGGAGCCTCCTGCTCTTCAAGACCGGAGAGGTCTCGGTCGTGTCGCTCGCCGTCGCCGGGACGGTGGTCGTGCGCGGAGGCGGCGCCGAAGGAGTCGAGGTCGACTCGAACCGGATCCTCCGCACGCTCGACGTGACCGAGGTCCGATTACGGCATCCCCAGCACGCGCGCGGCTTCTCGATTCATTCGAACACCGTCGGCGGGTCTGTCCGCGTCAGCAACAACGACGCGAGAGGTGCGATGTCGCCGCTCTTCGTCGGCGGGAATCGGCTTCTGAAGGGCAGCCTGGCCTGCTTCGGCAACGTGCCGGCTCCCGTGAACAGGGGGCTGCGCGGAAGGGAGCGGAACGTCGTCCGCCACGGGGTCAAGCGCGGTCAGTGCGCCAGGTTGTGAGCCTGGAAGACCCGGTCGGCCGCTGCCGTCTTGTGCGCCTCATGCTCGCTTCGAGATCGACGGCGATCGTCCACATGGCCGTGCATGGTTCGCCTGTACGATCTCGAACCTGATGTTGACGTCGCTGGACGACCCGCTCAGTACCCATGCCGAGCCTGCCTCGCATCAAGCGAAGCCGGACGGCCGCGGATGCGGCCGGGGTCGCCCCTGCGCCGCGCGAGCTACCTGAGCTCACCGCCCACGGCCTCAGCTGGATCCACCTCGACCGGCCGAGCCAGGAGGAGATGTCGGTGCTCGCCGAGCGCTTCGGCTGGCATCCGCTCGATGTCGAGGACGTGCTTTCGAGGCGCCAGCGGCCGAAGATCGACGAGTATGCGGACTACCGCTTCGTCGTCCTGCACTTCCCGGTCTATGACAAGACGATCGGCCGCCTGAACGCCGCCGAGCTCGACATCTTCATCGGGCCGGACTACCTCGTCACGCTGCCGAACGTCGAGCTGCTGCCGGTTACGCGCCTGTTCGGCCGCGCCTCCGAGGACGAGGAGCTGCGCGACAACCTCTTCTCGAAGGGGTCGGGCTACCTGCTCTACCACGTCCTCGACGACCTCTTCGACTACTGCTTCCCGATCCTCGACAAGATCGGCTACAAGCTCGACCGGATCGAGGACGAGATGTTCGAGGGACGCTCGGAGGAGATCGTCCGCGACATCTCCAACGTCAAGCAGGAGATCATCTCCTACCGCAAGATCATCAAGCCGGAGCGCTCCACGCTCCGGCTGCTCGAGCGCCACGTCGAGCGGTTCCTGCCGGAGGAGCTCGAGCTCTACTTCGACGACATCGTCGACGCGGCCGAGCGGATCTGGGACCTCCTCGACAACTTCAAGGAAGTCGTCGAGGCGCTCGAGGACACGAACGAGTCCGTGATCTCGCACCGCCAGAACGACGTCCTGCGGCTGCTCACGATCTTCAGCGTCACGATGCTGCCGCTGACCGTGCTGACCGGCGTCTTCGGCATGAACGTGGCGTTTCCGGGCGAGGGCACGAGGATCGCCTTCTGGATCGTCCTCGCAGCGTTGATCACCACGATCGTCGGGATGGTCGGCTTCTTCCGCTACAAGCACTGGATCTGAGCGGAGTGGCTCTACCAGGCGGCTTAGCCGCCCTTTGTACCCGCAGTTTGTCCCCGCTCTGTGTTGTCAGCCGCGCGACATCGTGCTAGGTCTTATGGCACTCCGGGGGGAGAAAAGAGGAACGGCATGAAGGGACTCCTCGCGTCAGCCGCAGCGGCCTGCGGCGTTGCGCTGTTGCTCGCCGGTGTGGCCTCCGCGAAGCCGCCCGAACGGTTCACAGACTCGTTCACATACTCCGGCTCTGCCTCGTGCGGCGGATTCAACGACGTATGGGAAGGGTCGATCGAGCTCTCCGGGATGACGACGTTCGACAAGGCCGGGAACCCGGTCGCGGACATCGTGCACTTCAAGCGGGTGGAGACGAACTGGCGCTCCGACGACCCGTCCGCCTCGATGACAGGGACGGGAAGCTTTACGGTCAAGTACGACTACGCAACAGATACCGAGGCGAACTTGGGCCAGGTCTTCAAGCAGACCTATCCCGGTCTCGGACTGCTGTTCCACGACGTCGGCAAGATCGTCTTCTCGCCGGGCGGCGTAGTGGTCCACGGCCCTCACGACATCTTCGAGCAGGGCGACGCCGTGTTCTGCGACGCGCTCGAGGCGATCGGCTGACGGACCCGTTCGGGCCTGCGGGGGCGGCAGAAGCAGCGAGCTGCCCCCCGCAATTAGCCCGACCAGCGAGCCAAGGCGGCGCCACGCCGAGCCCGCTGCGCTCGGAGCCTGCGCGTCGTCGACCCTCGCGGCCCGGTCGGCTTGATCCGGCCCTCGTGTCGTCGTACTGTGATTCGCAGACTGCAGCACGACGCCCCCAGCGTGCGCAGAGGTGCGGCCTAGAGCGGGCCCGGGCGATGGCCGAAGTCGCCCGGGTTTCCTCTATGCCCGGGAGGGGCCTGCGCCTCGGCGGGTCCGGTGCTATGGGCCTTGCCGCCTGCAAACATGCCGTCCGTGACCAAGCAGCTGTGGGCTCCCTGGCGGCTCGAGTACATCGGCAGCGCCGACAAGCAGGACGGGTGCGTATTCTGCATAGCCGCGGCGGCGAGCGACGAGGACGGTCTCGTCGTGCATCGCGGCGAGCACGCCTTCGTGCTGTTGAACAAGTTCCCGTACGCCTCCGGCCATCTCATGGTCGCGCCTCTGCGGCACACGGGCGACTTCGGCGAGCTCAGCGAAGGCGAGGTACTCGAGGTGCACCGGCTCGCGTCCCGGGGCATCGGCGCGCTGTCGCAGACGTACGCTCCGCAGGGCTACAACCTCGGCTGGAACCTCGGCCGGGTCGCCGGCGCGGGCGTGGTCGACCATGTGCATCTGCACGTCGTTCCGCGCTGGAACGGCGACACGAACTTCATGCCGGTGCTGGCCGACGTGAAGGTGCTGCCCGAGCACCTCGAGGAGACGCGGCGCCGGCTGGCCGGCGCCTGGCCGAGGTAGCGCCCTAGCCGTCCGCGAGCGGACGCTCGGTCCGGCTCTCGAGCACGGCGAAGGTCACGAGCGCGCAGATTCCGGCCTGGGCGCGCGAACGGGCCGCGATCCACACGGGCCACTCGCCCGACGGGGCCTGCCACACCGCCGTGAAGCCTTGGAAGGGGAGATCCATGCTCATGTGTATATCGGCACGAACGATTCGCAAACGTAGCCTCCGTGTGACGATTGCGTGGAGCAGCCCGTCGCGTGCACTGATCACCACGAAGTGCACCCGGGCAAACTCAGCGGCATGCAAGGAATCCTCGACGCGGCGCACGCGTTCTTCGACGGGCTCGCGTCCGTGCACTGGGGGCCGTTGGCGCTGGCCGTGCTCTGCCACCTCGTCAAGGTGGCGGTGCGAACGCGGGCCTGGCGGAACATCGTCCAGGCCGCGTACCCGCAGGTGAACGTCCGCTGGCGGTCGGTCTACGGCGCGTACGTCGCGGGCGTGGGCGTGAACGCCATCGTGCCCGCTCGCGGCGGCGACGTCCTCAAGCTCTACCTGCTCAAGCACCGCGTCGACGGATCGACCTACCCCACGCTGGGCGCCACCCTGATCGTCGACACCCTGTTCGACACGGTGGTGGCGTCCATCCTCGTCGCGTGGGCGCTCGCGTTCGGCTTGCTCCCCGGCCTCGACGTCCTGCCGCGCCTCCCCGAGGTCGAATGGCTCTACCTGCTCCAGCATCCGAGGGTGGCAGCCGTCGTCGGCATCGCCATCGTCGTCCTGCTCGGGGTCGGCCTGACCTGGGGCTCACGGCGCGTCGCCGACTTCTGGGACCGCGTCCGCCAGGGGTTCACGATCCTCCGCAAGCCGCGCGAGTACCTGCGCCGGGTCGTGCTGCTCGACGCGCTCGACTGGTCGCTCCGGCTGCTTTCGATCTACTTCTTCCTCGAGGCGTTCGGCCTGCCCGCGAACGCGGAGAACGTCCTGCTCGTCCAGGTCACGCTGAGCCTGGCGACCGCCCTTCCCTTCACCCCCGGCGGCGTCGGCACCGAACAGGCGCTTCTGGTCTACGTCTTCAAGGGCCAGGCCGCAACGTCGGCGCTGCTCAGCTTCAGCATCGGCGTGAAGATCGTGCTCACCTTCGTGAACGTCGTCGTCGGCTTCATCGCGATTCTCCTGATGCTGCGGACGTTCCGCTGGCGCGACCACGTCGAGGCCGACCGGGCCTCGATCGAGCGCTCCTAGACGACCCGTGGGCGCTTCTCAAGGCGTCGCCGGCAGGCCCTGCTTCTTCTCCTTGGGGTCCACGGCTCCGGCGGCCGGCGGTGCGTCGGCGCTAGGCACGAGTTTGGGCCTGGCGCGGACGGGAGGAACGTGCTCGCGTGCCGCCGGCCCGGCCGCCTTGACCTTCGGTTGCGGCCGTGCCTTCGGCCGCCCCGGCTTGGTGACGGCGTTCTTCACCGGCCGATCCGGCTTGAGCGGAAGCACCCGCACCGGCTTGCTGTGCGCAGGCCGCACCTTCGCCGGCCGAGCGGCCGTCTCGTGCGCGCGGTTCGAGGTCGCCGGTGCGGCCTTTGCCGGCTTGGCCGTGTCCCCGTCACGCCGCTTCAGCTTCCCCCGCAGCGCCTTGACCATCGCGGCCCTCTGCTCCGGCGGCCGCGTCGCCGCACCCGCCAGTCGCGACGGCGCGATGACGAAGCGCGTTCCCACCGCCGCTGCGCGCTCGTTCTCCTGAGGCCGCGGACCTGCGGACTGCCGCGGAACGTTCCGTTCCGTCTGCGCCGGCGCACCCGGTGCAGTGGCGACCTCGTAGCCGACGCCGCCGGCGACGGCCGCGGCGGCGCCCACCGCCGCCGCCTTCGCGAGCAGTCCCGTCGCGATTCCCGTCGCGCCCGCACCCGCGGCCGCGCCACCGGCTCCGGCCGATGCGGTCCCGCCTGCCGCGGCAGCGACCTCTCCGCGAAACAGGAACAGCGACGCCGGGATCGGCAAGACCGAGATGCCCTTCAGCAGCGAGCTCTGACGTCGCTGCACCCGTCCGAAGCGTGCGCAGCGGAGACAGTCGCCGATGTGCGCCTTGAGCCGGCGCGCCTCCCGCCGCGGCAGGCGCCCGTCGAGACGGCGCAGGAATGCGTCCTCCGCCTCGTTGCAGGTCAGCGCGCCTTCGAGCTGCTCCGCGAGCGACCGCCGTGCGCGGAAGATCAGGGTCTCGAGGGCCTTCTGACTGACGTCCATGATCTCGGCGATCTCGGCGTACGAGCGGCCCTCGAACTCCCGCATGACGAGCGCAGAGCGCTGAGCCGTCGGAATCTGCTGCAGCGCGCGCAGGACGTCCGCGACGGTCGGATCGCTGCGTTCCGGCGACGGCCGCGCGATCTCTTCGTCGAGCTCGACCTCGAGCGACTTCCTGCGGGTGTCCCGGAAATGCCGACGCACCTCGTTGTGGGCGATCGTCAGGAGCCAGTTCTCGGCTTTGCGCGGCTTCGTTCCCTGCGCCATCGAGCGGTAGGCGTTCAGGAACGTCTGCTGGGTCACGTCCTCGGCGTCCGCATGGTTGCCGAGAACGGCGTAGACGTAGCGGTAGACCGAGGCGACGTGACGTCGGTAGAGCCCGTCGAACGCCGCTGCGCCGGTCTGCCGAAAGAGGGCCGCCATCACCCGAACTATGCGCGATCTCACGATTCCGGAACGCTCGCTTACGGAAAATTTACGAGCAAATTCGCGGGTTTCTCGAGGGCGTCGGGTCTACCACCCTGGAACCTCGAACTACTGCGTCACCCAACGACAACCACAAGAAGGAGCACTATGAAACCCGTTCTTTTCCTCGTCGCCGTGATGGCGGTCGCGGCTCTGGCGGCAGGCGGCGCCCAGGGCGCGAGCCCTGCACAGGCATGCAAGACGGAGCTGGCCACGCTCGGCGCGACCAATTTCAAGCTGCTGTACGCACCCGGCGGCTCGGGCGCGAACGCGATGGGCAAGTGCGTGTCGAAGCACGCACGGACAGCCGCGACCAATCGCACGAACGCGGCGAAGGCGTGCAAGGCCGAAGAGGCCATGCCCGAGGCCGACTTCCGTGCAGCCCACGGCGGCAAGTCGTTCGCCGAGTTCTACGGCAAGAACAAGAACGACCGCAACGCGTACGGCAAGTGCGTCTCCGCGAAGGCCCGGGCCGCCGACGTGGCCCAGGAGGCCGCCACGATGAAGGCCGCCAAGGCCTGCAAGGCGGAGCGCACCAACAACCGCGCCGCGTTCGACGCCAAGTACGGGAAGGCCGCTTCGGCCTTCGGCAAGTGCGTCTCGTCCAAGAGCAAGACCAAGACCCAGTAGTCGGCCGCTAGCTTGGGACAGGTCTTGTGACCGAGATGGGGGAGGGCGAAAGCCCTCCCTCATTCGTTTCACGAACTCGTTTCGAAGTTCCGGCGAGGCGTAGAGTTGCTCCAATCGACAGGGAGGCTCTGATGGCGTTCGCACGAGTCGTCACGTTCGACGGGGTCAGCAAGGACCGGATCGAGGCGATGCGCCGCGAGATGGCCGAGGGGGATCGGCCCGACAACGTTCCGGCAACCGAGATCATCGTGCTTCACGACCCGGGGACGGACAAGTCGCTGGTGATCGTGTTCTTCGAGACCGAGGACGACTACCGGCGTGGCGACGAGGCGCTGAGTGCGATGCCCGCGGGCGACACCCCGGGCCAGCGCACGTCGGTGACGAAGTACGACGTCCCGATCCGGATGAGCGACTGACCACTCGCCTAGCAGCCGGTTGATCCACCCACCCGCGGCACCGCCGGTGAAGCGGACGATGGGATTCGAACCCACGACCCTTGGCTTGGGAAGCCAATGCTCTACCAGCTGAGCTACGTCCGCGTGCGCCCCATTCTACCCCGGAGCGAAGCGCCTCTTGGCGCGGGATAATCCGCACAAAGACTTCGGGAGGGACGATGGACAGCGAGAGACTGCACGAGACCGCGAAGGCGCTCGTCGCGGAGGGCAAGGGGATCCTGGCCGCAGACGAGAGCTCCGGGACGATCCAGAAGCGCTTCGACGCGATCGGCGTCGAGTCGACCGAGGAGAACCGGCGCGCCTACCGCGACCTGCTCTTCACGACGTCGGGAGCGGGCGACTACATCAGCGGCGTGATTCAGTTCGACGAGACCATCCGCCAGTCCACCGAGGACGGAACGCCGTTCCCGAAGGCGCTCGAGCGCCAGGGGATCATCCCCGGGATCAAGGTCGACACGGGCGCCAAGCCGCTCGCCCTCGCCGAGGGCGAGACGATCACCGAGGGCCTCGACGGGCTGCGTGAGCGCCTCAACGAGTACCGCGAGCTGGGAGCCCGGTTCACCAAGTGGCGGGCGGTGCTGTCGATCAAGGGCGAGCACATCCCGAGTGACTACGCGATCTGGACGAACGCGCACGCGCTCGCGCGCTACGCGGCCTTGTCCCAGGAGGCCGACCTCGTGCCGATCGTCGAGCCCGAGGTGCTGATGGACGGCGACCACACGCTCGAGCGCTCGTACTCGGTCACCTCGCGGACGCTGCAGGCGGTGTTCACCGAGCTCTACGACCAGCGCGTCGACTTCGAGGGGATGCTGTTGAAGCCGAACATGGTGCTGCCCGGCTACGACGCCTCGCAGCAGGCCTCGCACGAGGAGATCGCCGGCGCGACGATCAGGTGCTTCAAGCGGACGGTGCCCGCGGGCGTGCCCGGGATCGTCTTCCTCTCCGGTGGCCAGAGCGACGAGGACGCGACCGCGCGGCTGAACGCGATGAACGCACTCGGCGAGGACCTGCCGTGGCAGCTGTCGTTCTCGTACGGCCGGGCGCTGCAGGCGGCCGCCCAGAAGGCGTGGAGCGGCAAGACCGAGAACGTCGAGGCGGCCCAGCGCGCCTTCTACCACCGCGCGAAGATGAACTCCGCCGCCCGTACCGGCACGTACGCCCCGGAGATGGAGCGGGAGGCAGTGACCGCGTAGATCCAAGTAACACTGTGTTACTTGCCCGAGAAGGGCCCACGCCAGGCGGTGCCTGCGGCTCGTAACACTGTGTTACTAGGGGCGAAAGGGGCTCAGCGATACTCGCGGCCCGTCAGGGCCGTGAGCTTCTCGAGCGCGTGCGTCGCCTCGACGCGGCGGACCGTGCCCGAGCGAGCGCGCATCACGATCGAGTCCGTGACCGCGCCGTCCCGTGTGTAGCGGACGCCCTTGAGGAGCGCGCCCGTGGTCACGCCCGTGGCCGCGAAGAAGACGTCCTCGCCCGCGACGAGGTCGTCCAGCGACAGCTTGCGGGCGATGTCGTAGCCGGCGTCGACGAGCTGCTGCCGCTCCTCGTCGTCGCGCGGCCAGAGCCGTCCGTAGAGGGCCCCGCCGACGCACTTGAGCGCCGCGGCCGAGAGCACGCCCTCGGGGGTGCCGCCGACGCCCATCAACATGTCGACGCCCGTTCCCGGCTGCGCGGCCGCGATCGCCGGAGCGACGTCGCCGTCCGGGATCAGCAGGACCTTCGCCCCCACCTCGCGCAGCTCGGCGATCAGCGCCTCGTGCCGCGGCCGGTCGAGCACGACGACAGAGACCTCGCGCGGCGAGACGCCCTTCGCCTCGGCGACGGCGCGGACGTTGTCTGAGGGCGACTGGTCGAGGTCGACCGCCCCGGCCGCCTCAGGCCCGCACGCGATCTTCTCCATGTAGACCGCGGCGCCCGGGAAGAACATCGTGCCGCGCTCGGCCAGCGCGACCGTCGAGATCGCGTTGGGCTGACCGAGCGCGGTCAGGCGCGTGCCCTCGAGCGGATCGACCGCGACGTCGACCTCCGGCCCGGTGCCGCTGCCGACCTCCTCGCCGTTGTAGAGCATCGGCGCCTCGTCCTTCTCGCCCTCGCCGATCACGACGACGCCGCGCATCTGCACGGTGTCGAGGACGGCGCGCATAGCGTCGACCGCAGCCTGGTCGGCCCCGATCTTGTCGCCGCGCCCGATCCAGCGGCCCGCTCCCATCGCGCCCGCCTCGGTGACGCGGACGAGCTCGAGCGCGAGGTTCCGGTCGGGGGGCCTGCCGCTCGTGACCATCGGCGCAGGAGCCTACATCCGCTCGGGCGCCTCGACCCCGATCAGGTCGAGCGAGCGGGCGATCACCGCCTGGGTGGCGCGGACGAGCGCCAGCCTGAACGGCTCCGACTCGCCGCTTTCCAGGACGCGATGCTCGTGGTAGAAGCGGTGGAAGTCGTCTGCGACGCGGATCGCGTAGGTCGGCACGGCATGCGGCCCGCGCCGCTCCGTCGCCTCCGCCACCAGGGCGGGGAACTCGGCGAGCCGCTTGATCAAGTCCTTCTCCTCGCGCGCGAGCGCGACCAACGGCGCACTGCTCTCGACGACGTCGGACGCGTTCCGGAGGATCCCCGCGATGCGCGCGTGCGCGTACTGGACGTAGTAGACAGGGTTCTTCTGCGACTTCTCGGCGGCGAGATCGACGTCGATCTCGATCGTCTGGTCGTGATCCCGCGAGATCAGGTACCAGCGGGCGGCGTCGACGCCGATCTCGTCGACGAGCTCGTCCAGGAAGACCACGTCGCCGCGGCGCTTCGACATCTTGGCCCGCTCGCCGCCTCGCGTGAGGAGGACGAGCTGGTAGAGGAGCACCTCGACCCGGTCGGCGTCGTAGCCCAGCATGCGGGCCACCACCTCGTACCAGCGGCGAACGCCTTGGTGGTCGGCGCCGAGGACGTAGACGATGCGGTCGAAGCCTCGCTCCAGCTTGTCGCGCAGGTAGACGATGTCGGCCGCCTCGTAGGTCGGGAGCCCGCCGCGCTCCGCCGAGCGGACGAGTACCCGGTCCTTCTCGTCGCCCAGGTCTTCCGAACGGACGAACAGCGCACCGTCGCGCTCGTAGGTCGGCAGCTGCGGCAAGAGCTCGGGCAGCTCCTCCTGGAGCGTGCTCTGGAGCGCCCAGCTGTCGAAGCGGATGCGGAAGCGCTCGAGCGTCGCCTCGATCTGCTCGAGCATGCGCGGGACCGGATCGCCGTCGGTCCGGGCCAGCTCGTCGACGTAGTCGCCGCGGTAGCCGTCCTCCGGCGGCTCCTCCCCACGCCGCCGCGCCTCGACCGAGGCCCGAAAGCGCTCCATCTGCACGCCGGCGTCGTTGTAGTAGTACTCGCGCTCGACGCTGTGGCCGGCGAACTCGAGCAGGCGCGCGACCGCGTCGCCGTAGGCGCCGTTCCGCGCGGCCGCGACCGTGATCGGCCCGGTGGGATTCGCCGACACCATCTCGACCTGCACCCGCTCGGGCGCCTCGGATGAGCCCGCGCCGTAGTCGGCTCCGGCCTGCGCGACCTCCGCGAGCGCCTCGCCGAACCAGGCATCGCCGAGCCAGAGGTTGAGGAAGCCCGGCCCGGCCACCTCGACGCGCTCGACCGCCGGTAGCTCGACCACCTTCCCGGCGAGCTCCTCGGCCAGCTCGCGCGGCGAGCGCCGATGCTGCGGCGCGAGGCGCATCGCGACGTTGGTCGCGTAGTCCCCGTGCTCCGACTTGCTCGGCCGTTCCAGCTCCACCGGCGCACCGGCGATGCGCGCCAGCTCCCCGGCGAGCCTGTCCACAGCGTTCCCCGGCTCGCTCACGCCGTTATCGTAGAGCGATGGAGAGCGACGGCCCCGAGCGCAGGCTGAACATCCACATCGATCCCGAGCAGCTCGCCGGGGTCTACTCGAACTTCGCGAACGTCTCCTTCAGCGACTACGAGTTCACGCTGACCTTCGTCCGCATCGACCACGAGGGCGGCGGCGAGGGCGGCGAGATTCCGGGCGCGGTCGTCTCGCGGGTGAACGTGACGCCCCGCTTCATGGCCGAGCTGGTCGAGGCGATGAACGACGCGTGGTCGAAGTGGCAGACGCGCGAGGGCATCAAGAACCTGCCCGAAGCGCCGCCCCGTCCCGAGTAGCCCGCACCTTCCACGCCTCGGCCATCGCGACGCGCTTCGCGAGCGACGGGTGGGTCGAGAGCAGGACGTGCACCCAGGTTGGCTCCTCAGGCTGGTCGAGCGCCGTCGTGGAGAACTTGCGGAAGAGTGAAACGGCCGCGTCCGGGTCGCGCGTCGTCCGCAGCGCGATCCAGTCCGCTTCCGCCTCGTACCGGCGCGAGACGACGTTGGCAACCGGCTGCAGCGCCAGCTGGATCGCGACGACGACGAGCACCGCGAACGGGACGACCGCCGGCCGGTCGAGGCCGCCGCGGCGGTCGGTCAGAACGGCGAGCAGCCAGGCCGACGGCAGCGCGAACAGCGCGAACCAGCCGATGCCCTTCCAGAGGTGGTCCCGGCCGACGTGGCCGAGCTCGTGGGCGACGATCACGCCGATCTCACGACCGGTGAAGCGGCCGTCGAGCAGCGTGTCCCAGAGCACGACGCGCGTGGTCGGCCCGACGCCGATCGCCTCGGCGTTGGGCACCGTCGTCCGGCGGCTCGCGTTCTCGACCTCGACGCGGACCTTGCCGACGCCTTCTCGTCGCGCAAGCTGCTCGATCTGCGCCGCCAGCTTGCGGTCCTCGAGCGGCGCGAGTCGCGGCGACAGAACCAGGGGCGTGAGCACGAGCGTCGCGCCGACGATCACGACGAACGCCGGGCCACCGACAAGCCACCAGCGCCGCCCCAGCCGGCGGGCGAGGAGCATCGCGAGCCCGACCGCGCCCGCGGTGACGAGCGCCTCGCCGAGGTAGCGGGGCCACGGCTCGAGCAGGAGGTCGCCGTAGCCGAGCCGCGAGATGTCGTGCTTGCGCCGCCACCACAGCCCGGTGATCCCGAACGGCACCCAGACCACCCAGAGGAGCGCCACCGAGATCAGGCCGAGCTGGATCCCGCGAACCAGAGCTCGCCCGCGGAGCCGGGCCTCGATCCGCGGCGCCGAACGCACGAGCAGCCACAGGGCTCCCAGCTGCGTCGCGGTCAGACCCACCCAGAGCGCACGCAGGACTCGGCGGTAGTCCTCGGCCTTTTCCACGGCCTGCTTCCCGAACACCGCGTCGACGTCGACCGCCGGCAGCTGTAGATCGGCCGGCACCGCGGTCCGCCACAGGAGCGACGCCGCCACGAGCCAGCCGAGCCCCGCTAGGAGCACCACCGCGAGGCGGATAAGCTGAGCCATGCGAGTCGGGGTCATTTCGGACATCCACGGTAATGCGGCGGCCCTCGAAACCGTCCTCGACGCGCTCGAACAGGAGAAGCCCGACACTGTCTGGTGCCTCGGCGACCTCGTCGGCTACGGGCCCGAGCCGAACGGCTGCTGCGAGCTCGTCGCCCATCGCGCCGACCTCTGCCTCGTTGGCAATCACGACCTCGGCGTACTCGGGGCGATCCCGCTCGACGAGTTCTCGCCCGATGCGGCGGCGGCCGCCCGCTGGACGGAGTCGGTGCTGACCGACTACTCGCGCGCCTACCTCGAGTCCCTGCGGCCGCAGGCGGAGGTCAACGGCGCCGAGCTCTTCCACGCCAGCCCGCGCGACCCGGTCTGGGACTACGTTCTGAGCGAGCCGGTCGCGCGCGAATCGCTCGAGATGACGCACGCGCCGATCGTCATGGTCGGCCACAGCCACGTCCCGCTGGCGATGATCCTGACGGACGGGCGGGCCAACGGTGGCCTGGCCGCGGCCGGGCACGAGGCCGACCTCGCGAAGGGTCGCTGGCTGCTCAACCCCGGCTCGGTGGGGCAGCCCCGGGACAACGACCCGCGCGCCGCGTACGTCATCCTCGACTTCGAGGCCCAGCGCGCGTACTTCCGCCGGGTCGAGTACCCGGTCGAGCGGACGCAAGAAGCAATTCGCGAGCAGGGCCTGCCCGAGACGCTGGCCCAGCGGCTCGCGCTCGGGCTCTAGCGCTCGCCGCCGCTTCTGGTCGCGAATCGTCGAAATCGGGTACCTGTACGCGAGTGACGATCACGCTTCGCCTACTCCTCGCCCTTGCGCTGGCTGCCGGTCTCGCCTCCTGCGGCGGCGACGATCCTCCCGCCTCCTCACTGTCTCGGCTCGATTCCGCGGTCGCAGACCGGCTCGCCACGGCGAGCGACAACGTGGCCGCGGCGCTCGACGAGCACGGCTGCGCCCAGACGGAGGTTCGCGAGCTGGAGCGGCAGGTGCGCGGCGCCGATGTGCCGATCGCCGTCAGGCGCGAGGTTCGACGCGTGGTCGAGCGCGCACACGTCGCGTGTCCCGTCGTAGCTCCGCCGCCACCGATCCCGATCCCGACGGTCGGCGAGGACGACGACGACGAGGGCCACGGACACGGCGAGCACAAGGACAAAAAGAAGGAGAAGGAGAAGAAGCACGGGCACGACGACAAGGGAGGCGACGATTAGCGTCGCGACCCTCGCGGCCGGGCGCTACGAGGTCGAGAAGACACTCGGCGGCGGCGGCATGGCCGTCGTCTACCTCGCACGCGACACCGAGCTCGGCCGGCCGGTCGCGGTCAAGGTGCTCGCCGACAACCTCGCCGACGACCTCGAGTTGCGGCGTCGCTTTGTCCGCGAGGCGCGGCTAGCAGCACGGCTTTCCCACCCCAACGTCGTCGGCGTGTACGACGCGGGCGAGGAGGACGACCGCCCCTACATCGTGATGGAGTGCGTCGACGGCGAGAGCCTGGCGGAGCGGCTGCGGCGGGACGGGCCGCTCGAGCCGGCCATTGTCACCGAGCTCGCGCTGCAGGCCTGCGCCGGTCTCGAGCACGCCCACCGCGCCGGGCTGATCCACCGCGACGTCAAGCCGGCCAACCTGCTCCTGACGAGGGACGGGACGCTGAAGATCGCCGACTTCGGGATCGCCCATGCCGGCGAGGGAACGCGCTTGACCGAGGTCGGCACCGTGCTCGGCACGGCCGCGTACCTCTCGCCCGAGCAGGCCTACGGCGAGCCCGTGACACCGGCCTCCGACCTCTACTCGCTCGGGGCTTGCCTGTACGAGCTCCTGGCCGGGCGGCCGCCGTACGGCTACGAGACGCTCGGCGAGCTGCTGGCCCGCCGGCAGGCGGGAGCGCCGCCGAGGCTGGAGGGCGCGCCGCCGAGGCTGGAGGGCGCGCCCGCCGTGCTCGAGGCCGCGATCGTGCGCTGCCTCGCGCTCGAGCCGGCCGACCGGCCGCCGTCGGCGGCCGTGCTCGCGCACGACCTCGCGGCGTCGCCCACCGTGCCTGCGACCGCGGCGACGCGCGTGGTCAGGCGCCACGACGTGACGTTCCGCGTGAAGCGCAAGCTGATGGGAGCGGGAGCGCTCGTCGCTCTGACGATCGTCGCTGTCGTGCTCGCACTCGCGCTGACCGGCAACGACGGCGGTTCCGGCAAGCCTGCCCGGGTCGAGCCGGTGCCGCAGGGGTCGACGCCGTCAGCGGACTACCGCAACCTCGCGGACTGGCTTCGCGAACGCGCGAAGAGCTAGGAAGAAGCGGCTTGGGCTGCCGGCTCGCGCCGCGTGGTGGGCGCGAAGGTGATCCCCTCGCGCTCGAGCGAGAGCTGCACTTCCTCGCGGGCCTTGTAGATGCGCCACTTGACCGTGGCGAGCGTGATCTCGAGCGAATCGGCGATCTCCATATACGAGAGGCCGACGACGTCCCGGAGCAGCAGCGCCATCTTCAGGTCGACGTTGAGGTCCTCGACCGCACGCCACACGGCGTCCATCGCCTCGATCCGCTCGAACGGCGCGTCGAGCACCTCGAGCGGCGCGATGTCGTCGAGCGCGACGGTCGCGCGCGGCCGGCGCTCGTTCGCGCGCAGCTCGTCGAGCACGCGGTTCTTCGTCACCTGGAACAGCCACGTCGTGAAGCGGCAGCGGAGCGAGAAGCGCGGCAGGCCCTGGTAGACGCGGAGGAAGACCTCCTGCGTCAGGTCCTCGGCGAGCGCCCGGTCCCCGACGAGGCGGAGCACGTAGTTGTAGACGGGCACCTCGTAGGCGCGCAGGATGAGCGAAAAGGCACGCTCATCTCCTCGCTGTGCCTTCCGCAGGACGCCAAGATCAGGCTGCGCGAGCGACAAGGGCAGGGAGTATAGCTAGGCCCTCGGCCTAGAAACTAGTGATTTTCCGGTCATTTGTAAGGGTTTTGACAATCCCAGAAGGTCGAGCGCGGTCGGTACGAGGTCGCTGAGCCCGCCGCCTTCCGCGAGCTCCACTCCCTTCTTCGACAGGATCAGGGGAACTGGATTGGTCGTGTGCGCGGTGTGCGGGCTGACACCGTCGCTTTCGAGCATCTGCTCGGCGTTTCCGTGGTCGGCTGTGATCAGGCTCACGCCGCCGGCCCGCTCGACCGCGTCGACCACCTCGCCCAGGCACCCGTCGACCGTCTCGATCGCTGCGGTCACCGCGGGGATCGAGCCCGTGTGGCCGACCATGTCGGGATTGGCGAAGTTGACGAGTGCGAAGCGGTAGTCGCCGGACGAGATCGCCTCGGAGAAGCGCTGGGCGAGCTCACGCGCCGACATCTCGGGCTTGTGGTCGTACGACGGCACGTCGCGCGGCGACGGCACCAGGATCCGGTCTTCGCCGGGCCACTCCTCTTCGCGCCCGCCGTTGAAGAAGTACGTCACGTGCGCGTACTTCTCGGTCTCCGCCGCGTGCAGCTGGCAGGCGCCGTGCTCGGCGAGCACCTCCGCCATCGTCTCGGACACCTGCTGCTCGGCGAAGGCCACGTGGGTGTCGAGGTCGTCGCGGTACCGCGTCATCGTCGTTACCTCGCATCCTGAGGCCAGCAGCCTCTCCGTCAACTGGCGCGCGCGATCCGGGCGGAAATTGAAGAACACGACCTGGTCGCCGTGGGCGATCCGCGGCCGTCCGGCGACGACGATCGGTTCGAGGAACTCGTCGGTCACGCCGGCGTCGTACTGCCGGCGAACCGCGTCCACGAAGGCAGCCTGGGTAACGCCTTCGCCCCGAATCAGCGCCGAAACTGCACGGTCGGTGCGCTCCCAGCGCTGGTCTCGATCCATGGCGTAGTACCGTCCGACCACCGTCGCCAGCCGCTCCTCGGGCAGTTCCGCCAGGTCACGAACGGCCGAGGTCGGCGACACGTCCCGGCCGTCTGTGAACGCATGGATCCAGGTCCGGTCGGTCATTCCGCGCTGGTCCGCGAGCCGCAGCAAGGCGCGCAAGTGGTCGATGTGCGAGTGCACGCCGCCGTAGGACACGAGGCCGACCAGATGGACGTTCGTGCCCGCAGCGCGCGCTCGTTCGAAAGCACCGACGAGAGCCGGGTTCTCGAAGAACGAGCCGTCGTCGATCGCCTTGTTGACCCGCATCAGGTCCTGGAACAGCACGCGGCCGCTGCCGATCGTCAGATGGCCGACCTCCGAGTTGCCCATCTGCCCGGGCGGGAGGCCGACGGCCTCGCCCGAGGCCTGCAGCGTCGTGTGCGGGTACTCGCGCCAAAGCCGGTCGAACACCGGCGTGTCCGCCGCCTCGACCGCGTTCCCCGGCGACGCGGGCGCGCAGCCCCAGCCGTCGAGGACGACGAGCGCTACGAGAGGGACGCTGCCGTCCGGCAAATCGCCTCGAGGGACGCCACCTCGAGCGACGCGCCGCCCACCAGCGCACCGTCGACATCCGGCTGGGAGAGGAGCTCGAGGGCGTTCTCCGGCTTGACGGAGCCGCCATAGAGGACGGGCACATCGAGCAGGCTCTTGATCAGCGCGTGCGCCTCCTGCGCGAGCTCCGGCGTGGCGGTCTTGCCGGTGCCGATCGCCCAGACGGGCTCGTAGGCGACGACGAGCCGCTCGTGCGGCTCGAGCACGGAGACCTGCCGGCGCAGGACGGTCTCCGTCTCGCCGGCCTCGCGCTCCGCTTCGAGCTCGCCCACGCACGCGATCACGCCGAGCCCCGCGTCGAGCGCCGCCGCTGTCCGCGCCGCCACCGTCTCGTCCGTCTCGCCGAAGTACTGCCGCCGCTCGGAATGGCCGACGATCGAGCCCTCGACGCCCACCTCGAGCAGCATCGGTGCGGACACCTCGCCCGTGAACGCGCCCTCGCGCTCCCAGTGGACGTTCTGCGCGTAGATGGGCACGCTCCTGCCGACCGCCGCGTGCAGCGACACAGACGGCGGGCAGATGACCACGTCGACGCCCGCCGGCGCGCTGAACTCGTCGAGGAACGCGGCCGTCTCGCGCGGCCCCTTGAACATCTTCCAGTTGGCGGCGATCAGCATCGGTCAAGCCTCCTCGATCGCAGCGACGCCGGGGAGCTCCTTGCCTTCGAGCAGCTCGAGCGCGGCGCCGCCGCCCGTGGACAGCCAGGACACGCGGTCGGCGTAGCCGAGCTCCTGCAGGGCGCGCGCCGAATCGGCGCCGCCGACGACCGTGAACCCGTCCACGCCCGCAACCGCCTCCGCGACCGCCTTCGTGCCCTCCGCGAAGCGCGGCCACTCGAAGACGCCCATCGGCCCGTTCCAGAACACCGTCCGTGCACGGCCGATGCGGTCGGCGAAGTCACGTCTCGTCTCCGGGCCGATGTCCAGCCCGAGCCAGCCTTCCGGCAACGAGTCGTACGGGACGACCCGGATCTCGGCGTCCTCCGCGAAGTCGGACGCGGCGACGACGTCCTTCGGCAACACCACCTCGAAGTGGAGCGGGTTCTCCTCGCGCACCTGCTCGGCCATCTTGCCGCCGATCAAGACCTCGTCGGCCTTCCCGCCCAGGTTCTGCAGGACACCGAGCTTGTCGTCCACCTTGGCACCCCCGGAGACGAGGACGAACGGCCGCTCGACCTCGCCCAGGAGCTTGCCGAGCTCCTCGAGCTCGCGCTCGAGCAGCAGGCCCGCGTACGCGGGCAGCAGCTCGGCGACGCCCACTGTGGACGCGTGCGCGCGATGCGCCGAGCCGAAGGCGTCCTCGACGAACAGGTCCGAGCCGTCGGCCAGCTCCCGTGCGAATGCCGGGTCGTTCCGCGCCTCCCCCGGGTTGAAGCGTGTGTTCTCGAGCACGCGGATGCGCTCGTCGGGAAGCAGCTCGTGGAGGCGGTCAGCCACGGGCCGCATCGTGAACGCGGGGTCAGGGCCGTTCGGGCGCCCGAGGTGCGACGCAACACGGACCTCCGCTGCGCCGCGGTCGAGCAGGAGCTGCAGCGTCGGCAGCGCCGCCCGGATGCGCGTGTCGTCGGCAACGCGCCCGCTCTCGAGTGGCACGTTGAGGTCGGAGCGCACGAGCACGCGCTTGCCGGCGACGTCCGCGTCGCGAACGGATCGCGGGCGCCGCACCTAGGCCGGCGTCGTGGCGGGGATCCGCTGCGCGACCCGCTCGACGACGTCCGCGAGCCGGCAGCTGTAGCCCCACTCGTTGTCGTACCAGCCGAGCACCTTCACCATCGTCCCGTTCGCCATCGTCGACTGGCCGTCGACGATCAGCGAGTGCGGGTTGCCGACGATGTCCGACGAGACGATCGCGTCTTCGGTGTACTGCACGATCCCGTTCCAGCGGTCCTGGCCGGCGGCGCCGCGGAACGCGTCGTTGACCTCCTCCCTGCTCGCCGCCCGCGAGAGGACGCAGACGAGGTCGGTGATGCTGCCGTCCGGCACGGGCACCCGCAGCGCCAGGCCGTCGAGCTTGCCCTTCAGCTCGGGGATGACCAGAGCGGTCGCCTTCGCCGCGCCCGTGGTCGACGGGATGATGTTGACGGCGGCGGCGCGCATCCGGCGCAGGTCGGGCTTGCCCTTGCGGGTCAGCGCGATCTGATCCTGGAGTTGCTGCTCGGTCGTATAGGCGTGGGCCGTCGTCATGAAGCCCTGCTCGAGCCCGAAGGCGTCGAGGAGCACACGCGCCATCGGCGCGACGCAGTTCGTGGTGCACGAGGCGTTGGAGATGACGTCGTGCTGCTCGGGGTCGTACTGGTCGTCGTTGACCCCGAGCACGACAGTGAGGTCGGGATCCGTCGCGGGCGCCGAGATGATCACCTTCTTCGCACCTGCCGTCAGGTGTTGCGCGGCGCCGTCGCGGTCGGTGAAGAACCCCGTTGACTCGACGACGACGTCGACGCCCAGCTCATTCCACGGAAGCGCAGACGGGTCGCGCTCGGCGAGGACGCGGTAGCTCGTCCCGTCGACCGAGATCTCGCCGTCGCCGTGCGCGATCTCGGCCCCCAGCACGCCGTGGGTGGAGTCGTACTTGAGCATGTGCGCGAGTACGTCCGGCGAGGCGAGGTCGTTGATCGCCACGACCTCGAAGTCCGGGTCGCGCTTCAGGTAGGCGCGGAAGAAGTTGCGCCCGATCCGCCCGAATCCGTTGATTCCAACCCGCGTCGCCATGCAGCCTCCCTGGTCGTAACCACCTCGAGTTTACTTCGTGCCTCGACGAGGACCGAACGCGCACGCGCCGAAGTCAGGTGCGATGACGAGGCTCGCCGCACTAACCCTCGCCGCCGTTTGCGCCGCGCTTGCGCTCGCCGGCCCTGCTGCCGCCGACGTCCAGGTTGGCGTGGTCGAGGACGGCGTCAGGGGCGCCGATCCCGGGCACTTCCTGGACCGGATGAGAGATGTCGGCCTGACCGAGGTGCGCGTCACGATCTCCTGGGACCCCGCCGCGCCGACGACGATTCGCGAGCAGCAGGAGATCGAGCGCATGCTCCCGTTCGCTCAGGCGCGCGGGATCCGCGTGATCCTCTCGATCGACCTCGCGAACCCGAGGGCGGTCGGCAACTCAGCGCCGGCCGCCGCGCAGTTTGCCGCGTTCACTGCGCAGGTGGCGCGGACGTTCCCGACCGTGAAGGACGTCATCGTCGGCAACGAGCCGAACCAGACGCGCTTCTGGCAACCGCAGTACAACCCCAACGGCTCGCCGGCGGCCTGCGTCGCCTACGAGCGGCTGCTCGCTGCCTCGTACGACGCGCTGAAGGCGGTCGACCCGAGAGTCACCGTTATCGGCGTCGGCCTCTCTCCGCGTGGGAACGACAACCCGAAGGCTAGGGACAATGTGTCCCGTTCCCCGGTCGGCTGCCTGCGCGACATGGGCGCCGCCTACCGAGGCAGCGCCCGCCGCAAGCCCATCATGGACGAGCTCAGCTTCCACCCCTACCCTCGCTCGAACCGCGATGCGCTCCTCAAGGGTTACCAGTGGCCGAACGCCGGAGTGGCCAACCTCGATCGCATCAAGCAGGCGTTCTGGGACGCCTTTCACGGCACGCGCCAGCCGCTCTTCGCCGAGGGCGGTCGGCCGGGTGGGCTCAAGTTCCGGCTCGACGAGGTGGGCTGGCAGGTGCGAGTCGTCGACACGGCGGCTCACGCCTACGAAGGCGCCGAGAACGTCCAGACGACCGACGAGGGATTGCAGGCGCAGATCTACAGCAGTCTCATCCCCTATCTCGCGTGCGACCCCAGCGTGCGGTCGATCCTCTACTTCGGCCTCATCGACGAGCCGGTGCTCGAACGGTGGCAGGCGGCGCTCCTCCGGGCCGACGGGAGCGAGCGCCCCGCATACACGGCCGTCAAGGGCACATTTGCGCAGACGAAGGGGCGCTGCGCGGGCCGAACCCGGGCCTGGCGGCACACGGAAGCCGTCCTGGGGGCGCGCTCGACGTTCCCCCGCCCGCAGAGGCCGCTGCCGGCGACGAGCCGCTCCTGGTCGTTCAGCGTCAGGGCCGACGAGTCGGCTCGATACCGCGCCGGCATCTTTCGCCTGAACGGCCCCCGACTCGACCGTAAGGCCGTCACGCGTGCGCTCACACGCAACCACAGTGCCCTGCGCGCGACCGGCTCGGCGAAGGCGTACACGACTCAGCGCGTGCGCTTCGCTCGGCGCCCGCTCACACCGGGCTGGTACGTGTACGGCGTGCGGCTCTCCCCGGCCATGAACCCACAGCGGACCACGATCTCCTTCGGCCGGCCGTTCCGCGTCGGCAAGCCCGCGCAGCGCTAGTCGAACCTCGCCACCTTCGAGGGAGGCGACCGAGCCCACGGGCGCCGATGTACGGATTCATGAGGACACTCCTGACCGCCATCGTCGTAGCCATCATCGGCACGGTCGCGCTCGCCGCCGGCACCTCGCCTCACCTCGGCTGATGGGGCAACGCAAGATCTGACCCCAAGGGCGCCGCGAGTGCGAGCTTGCTCGTGCTCGCTCACGAACGCAGGCCGTTAGGTGCTGAATCGACCGCGAATCGTCATGGCCGGCGCGCAGCGCGGCCGGATTGGCGGGCGTCTAAGCGGCGGGCCGGAGGGGAAGCTCCGAGGACGACCTCCCCCTCCAGTTGAACCGCGCTCCGGACCTTGGCGACGGACGGGGTCTGAATCCGTCGCCGGACGAGCACAGACCCGCCGCTAGCCAGGAGTATTGCGCACTTTGCGACGACAGCACTAGGGGACTTGCAAGTGATAAGTGGGCTCGGTTCACCGCTCGGCAAGCCGGATCAGCCTGCCCACTCGGCGGTGTGCCGAGGCCTTGGTGGCGGGCGGGCGGCACTTGAGTGCGAGCTCCCTGAGCGACAGCGACGGGTGCGCCAGTCGCAGCTCCGCGATCTCCCGTAGCGTCGGGGACAGCCCCTCGAGCAGGCCCTGATCGGCCAGCCGCCGAACGGCCTCGAGCTGCACGTGCGCAGCACGGCTCGTCCGCACGAGGTTGGCGTGGTCGGCGTTGGCAAGACGGTTGGCGCGCGCCTTGGCCTCGCCCATGACCATCTGCTCCTGGAAGGCCAGCACGGCGTCGCTCGCGCCGGCCACGGCGAGCGTGTCGCCGATCGCCTCGGATCCGCGCGCGTAGGCGAGCCCGTGACCCCGCCGCTCGACGGCGCGCAGCGTGACGCCCTCGAGTCTCGCAACCTCGACGAGGAACTCGGCGCCGGCAAGACCCGTCGTCCGAAGCTCGAGGTGCGGCGCGCGCGGGCCACTCAGCGAGCCGCCGCCGAGCAGCGCGCCGCGGACGTACGCCGAGCGGCAGCAACTCCGCCCCACAACCCGCTTCGGCGGCCGCTCGAGGGGCGCGAGGGTCGCGGTCAGCACACCGGCCTCGTTCAGCACCTGCAGGGCGCGCGCACCTCCTTCGACATGCAGCTGGTACCTCGTCCCGCGCTCGAATGACTGGCGGCGGTACGTGCGGATCTCGGAGTCGACGCCGAACTCGCGCAGCAGGCTGAACGCGCGCCGCGCGACCGCCGGGCTGGAGACGTCGAGGTGCACGGACACCTCCCCACGGCCGAGCAGATGGACGGCGCCGGCGCTGTGGAAGAGCGCGGACAGCTCGGCCAGGCGGCAACACTCCCGCCGCGGCGCGATCGCGGCCAGCTCGTTCCGGAGCTCATCCGAGAGCGCCATGGCGAGCTCCTTTCGTCGTGGGGCCTCGTCGTCGGGGTGCGATGGGCGGTGCGAGGCAAGGACGCAGGGAGCGTTCGTATCCGCAGGCATACGGGCGCGACTGAGGACGCCGCCTCGCGCCGTCCAGCGCGGCCCGGCGGCACAGAGCCTCACGGCGAACGGAGCTCATAGCCCTCCATTGCTAGCAACCGCCGCTTGTAGTCGAGCCCCAGATCGCCGAACGAGCCGAGCCCGTCCACGCCGACGACGCGATGGCACGGGATCACGATCGCGAAGCGGTTCCTCGCGCAGAACGACCCCGCGGCGCGCGCAGCCCGGCGGCGGCCCGCGAGCTCGGCCAGCTCCCCGTAGCTGACCACCTCGCCGCGTGGAACGGCGCGCAAGGCCGCGGCCAACCGGCGGCCGAAGTCGGTCTCCTCCTCCAGATCGAGCTCGACGTCGCCGAACGAGACGTCCTCGCCTGCGAAGTACGCAGCGAACCGGTCAGCGAGCGGGTGCGTTCCGTGCAGCTCGAGGCCCTTGCGCGGATGCACGGCCCACACCAACCGCTCCTCCTCGAACCAGAGCTCCCCCACGCCCCACCCGCCGGCGGCGTAGCGAACCATCCTCGGCGCCATCACCGGCCAATCTACAATCGGCCGCATGAGCAACCAGGGAATCTTCAGACCGCCAACGTCGCAGAACGAGCCCGTCAAGAGCTACCTGCCCGGATCGCCTGAACGGAACGAGCTTCGTGTGCGGCTCGCGGAGATGCAGCGCGAGCGCCTCGAGATCCCGAACGTGATCGGCGGCAAGGACGTTCCGACCGGCAAGACGTTCGAGGCCGTGATGCCTCACCGCAAGGACCACGTGCTGGCGGACGTTCACCAGGGCGGCAAGGCCGAGGTGCAGCAAGCGATCGACGCCGCCGGCGAAGCCTGGCACGAGTGGTCGCGGATGCCGTGGGAGGAGCGCGCCGCGATCTTCCTGCGCGCGGCCGAGCTCCTCTCCGGGCCCTGGCGCTCGACGCTCACCGCCGCAACCATGCTCAACCAGTCGAAGACGGCCTACCAGGCCGAGATCGACGCGGCCGCCGAGCTGATCGACTTCTGGCGGTTCAACGTCGAGTACCTCGTTCGGATCTACGAGCAGCAGCCGGTGTCGTCGCCGGGAGTCTGGAACCGGATGGAGTACCGGCCTCTGGAGGGCTTCGTCTTCGCGGTCAGCCCCTTCAACTTCACCGCGATCGGCGGCAACCTGACCACGAGCGCTGCGCTGATGGGCAACACGGTCGTCTGGAAGCCCGCCTCGACCGCGGCGGTCTCCGCGTACTGGACGATGCGCCTACTCCAGGAGGCGGGCCTGCCCGACGGCGTGATCAACCTCGTCTACGGGCCGGGCGCCGAGATCGGCGACGCCGCTCTCGCCAGCCCGAAGCTGGCGGGCATCCACTTCACCGGCTCGACGCCGGTGTTCCAGAGCATGTGGAAGACCGTGGGCGACAACATCGCGAGCTACGAGGGCTACCCGCGCATCGTCGGGGAGACGGGCGGCAAGGACTTCATCGTCGCCCACCCGTCCGCCGACGTCGACGCCGTCGCCACAGCGATCATCCGCGGCTCGTTCGAGTACCAGGGCCAGAAGTGCTCGGCAGCCTCGCGCGTCTACGCGCCGGCGAGCGCCTGGCCCGAGCTGCGCGAGCGCCTGGCGGACGAGGTCGCGACGCTCAAGATGGGCGACGTCGCCGACTTCGAGAACTTCATGGGCGCCGTGATCGACCAGAAGGCCTGGGAGGGTCACAAGCAGGCGATCGAGGGCGCGCGGCGCGCCAACGAGACCGAGATCCTGGTCGGCGGCGGCGCGCAGAACGACGAGGGCTACTTCATCGAGCCGACGGTGATCGAGACGCGCGATCCCGACAACGTGCTGATGCGCGAGGAGCTCTTCGGGCCGATCGTCACGGCCTACGTCTACCCCGACAACAAGTGGGAGGACACGCTCGAGCTCGTCGACCGGACGGCGCCTTACGGCCTCACCGGCGCCGTCTTCGCCAACGACCGCGGCGCGATCGAGCAGGCGCACGACGCGCTCGAGTACGCGGCCGGGAACTTCTACGTCAACGACAAGCCGACCGGAGCGGTCGTCGGCCAGCAGCCGTTCGGCGGCGGTCGCGCCTCGGGCACGAACGACAAGGCCGGGTCGATGTGGAACCTGATCCGCTGGGTCAGCCCGCGCACGATCAAGGAGACGTTCGTGCCGCCGACCGACTACCGCTACCCGTTCATGGCGCCCGACGCCGACGGCAACGGCTCCGCGCCGCCCGACCGGCCCTAGTCGACGTCGGCGCGGCCGTAGCGCCACGTCGCGGCCAGCCAGCCCGCGATCGCGATCGCGGGCAGGACGACGACAGCGGCGGCCACGGAGCCTGCCTGAAGCTGGATGTCGATCCCGTCGACCACGCTCAGGACCGACGACGCCCAGCCGATCACGGTGAAGCGGCCGGCGCCATCCGAGGTGTAGCTCGCGAGGTTCTCCCAGACCAGGACGAAGGCGAGGCCCCACCAAACCGCACGCCGGAACCAGAACCCGGCCGCCACGAACAAGCCGGAGTACGCGAGCGCAGCCAGGGTGGCGGCGAGCGGCGTGGCCCAGGCAACGTCGCCGGCCCCGGCCACGAGCGCCGACGCCGTCAGCGGCAACACCGTCAGCGGTAGGACGACCGTGACCGTCGCGAGCACCGCCGCCGCTGGCAGCTGCCAGCGCGGCACGGGCTTCAGCCAGAGGTAGACGAGCAGCCGGTCCTCGACGAGGTCGCCGATCGACGACGTGCCGAGCCACAGGGCCGCGAGGGGCACCAGCAGCCCGAGCCCATACGACGAAATCGCATCGGCGGCCGCCTGCGACGGGTTCGGGTCTGAACGGGCGAAGGCGCCGATCACGATCGCGAGCGCGCCGAGCCCGCCGATCCCGAGCAGGCGCGGGACGGAGATCTGCGTGCGGAGCAGCAGCCGGTAGAGCGCGAGCAGCGAGACGAGTGCTCCCGGACGACCTGTTGCCACCGCAACGGTGCTCATCGCTGCACCACGTACCGGAACACACCCTCGAGGTCGGCATCGAGCGGATGCACCTCGAAGAGCCGCGCTCCCCGCTCGCGGGCGACAGGCGCGATCGCATAGGCGAGCGCGCGGGCGTCGGTGGCATCGAGCTCCACCGAGCCGTCGCCGTCCAGTCGCGCGCCGACCACCGCTCCCGCCTCGAGCAGCGCGCCTGCCAGCTCGCGCGGCCGGTCGGTGCGAACGCGAATCCGCAGCGGCCGGTCGTCCATCAGCGCGCGCAGCTCGTGGAAATCGCCGGCTGCTGCCAGCCGGCCCTGTGACATCACGAGCACCCGCGAGCCGAGCCGCTCCACTTCCCCGAGCACGTGGCTGGACACGATCACGCAGCGGCCCTCGTCCCCGAGCCGGCGGAACAGCGCGACCATATCGAGGCGCTGCCGCGGGTCGAGGCCGGTCAGCGGCTCGTCCAGGACGAGCACGGACGGGTCGTGGACGATCGCCTGCGCGACCTTCACCCGCTGCCTCATCCCCTTCGAGTAGGCGGGCAGCCGCCGGGAGTCGGCGGGGTCGAGATCCATCTGCGCCAGCGCCGCCTCCGCCGCCCGCCCCGGCTCCGGCACACCCTCGAGCGTCGCGGAGAGCGTCACGAACTCGCGGGCGGTGAGCGGCTCGAACACGCCTTCCTGCTGCGGAACGAGGCCGATGTGGCGGGAGACGCCCGTGTCCCTGCGGGGATCGCGGCCCAGCACGCGCACCGTGCCCTTCGAGGGTCGGGCGAGCCCACAGAGCATGCGGAACATCGTCGACTTGCCGGCGCCGTTCGGCCCGAGCAGGGCCGTGACGCCGGGCCCCACGTCGAAACTGACGTCGGAGACGGCCACGAGCGGTCCGAACCACTTCGAGACGCCGTCCGCCACGACTCGCGGCTCGGCGGTCACCGGAACGACTCCAGTCGCCGGTAGCGGAGCCAGCAGATCAGGAAGCCGAGCAGGATCGTCGCGCCGAGCCCGGCGGTGACGGCCCAGGTCGAGAGCTCGGACACCGGCTCGCTGTCGTCGGGGCTCTCGCCGAAGATCCTGTAGGCGAGGTCGGCCGCGACGAACGGTGAGCTGATCAGGTCGAGCTCGGCGGGCGCGTCGGCGCTCTCGATCGCGGGCCGCACGACGCTCGCGGGGACGAAGAGGAGCAGCACGACGCCGACCGCGGCCGCAGCCCGGCGGGTCGTGAAGCTCGAGACCGCGAGCGAGAGCGACGCGTAGAGCAGCGCGGTCGACACACCGGCAGCCGCTATGCGCAGGAGCAGCTCCGGGATCTCCGTGGCGGGCGGGCCGAAGCCGGCGAGGGTGAACGCCAGCAGCATGAAGAGCAGCGGGCCGAGCGTGATCAGGAGCATCACGGTGATGACGGCCGCCGCCTTGGCGACCACGTAGCGCGTGCGGTCGAGCGGTCCGGCGAGGTAGAGCCCGAGCATGCCGCTGCGCCGGTCGGGACAGAGCGCCTCCGGCGCGATCAGCGCCGCGAACAGGGCGAGCGCCGTCCCGATGATGAACATGTAGTCGCCGTACGAGATCAGGTCGTCGACGGCGAGGTCGCTCAGGAGCACCGAGAAGGCGACCGAGAGCAGCGCGGGCACGTACGCGATCGCGAGCGTCAGCACCGGCAAGACCTTGTGGCGCCCGCCTCGCCCCAGGCCGAGCACGCGGCGCGCGGTGAACTCGGCCAACGTGGCGATCGCGCGCGCGGGCCGCTCGCGCGGTCCGTCGTACCCGCGGTAGCCGAGGTCGAAGAGCCGGGCGTCCTGTCCGCTCGTCACAGCCCGGTTCCCAGGTAGACGTCTTCGAGCGTCCGGCCACGCGGCTCGAGCCGTCGTAGCCCGACTCCGAGATCGGCGACCGCGTCCCGGACGGCGTCGTAGGCGGCGTCGTCGGGCGCGAGGAAGAGGACAGCCCCATCCAGCCTCACGTCGAGGCCGCGCTCCGCGAGGATCGACGCGAGCTCGTCGGCCTTCTCGTCCACCTCGACCACGAGCCCCTCCGGGCCGCGCCGCAGCTCCGTGAGCGTCCCCGCGTGCACGACGACTCCGCCCTCGACGATCACGACGCTGTCGCAGATCCGCTCCACCTCCTCGAGGTGGTGGGACGACACCAGGATGTCGACGCCGAAGTCGCTGCCGATGCGCCGAATCAGCGCGAGCATCTCGGTGCGCTGCACCGGGTCGAGGCCGTCGGTCGGCTCGTCGAGGAGGACGAGCTCGGGATCGTGGGCGATCGCCGAGGCCAGCTTGACCCGCTGGCGCTGGCCGGTCGACATCTCGCCGACCGGGCGGAAGCGCTCCTCGCCGAGGCCGACCAGCCACAGGGCTTCGTTGGCGCGCTGGACCGCGGCGCGCCGGGGCAGGAGGTGCATCTCCGCGAGGTGACGCACGAAGTCGTTGGCGGCCAGCTCCGAGGGCAGGTCGTGGTGCTCGGGCGCGTAGCCGATGCGTGCCCGCACCTCGATCCCCGCCGTCGCCGGATCGCGGCCGAGCACGGTCAGCTCACCTTCGTCGCGCGAGCGCAGACCGAGGACGAGCGAAATGAACGTCGTCTTCCCCGCTCCGTTCGAGCCGAGCAACCCGGTGATCCCGGGGGCGATTTCAGCCTCGAGCCCTGCGAGCGCGGTCGTGCGGCCGTAGCGCTTGACGACCCGTCGCGCGGAGATCACCGGCCGGCGTTCA
Source organism: uncultured Actinomycetes bacterium (assembly GCA_963738205.1). Lineage (GTDB taxonomy): Bacteria > Actinomycetota > Thermoleophilia > Gaiellales > Gaiellaceae > DATFQE01. The sequence goes on along the minus strand of CAVTVQ010000006.1, from coordinate 285,583 downwards.
CTGCTCATCTCGTGGAAACCGTACGCAGCCCGGCGGTCGCGCGTATCCGACCGAAGGCTGGACCTCGACCTACCTAAGGCTCTACACCGGCGACATGCTCCGCGGCTCCGACGTCTCCGCCTTGCCCCGACGGGCATGCTTACGGCGTGCCCCGCCTCCTCTTCCTGCTGATCGCCGTCGCGCTCGCGCTGCCGGGCACCGCGGCGGCGGGCGCGATCATCGACCGCGCGGCCGAAGCCCTCGCCTCCGACCCGGTCTACGTCGACCCGCAGGCCGACCCGACGATCTCAGCCGCCGACGCCGACCGGCTTCGCGACCGCATCGCGGCTTCCGACGCCGGCCCGCTGTACATCGCGATCCTCCCGCAGGCCGCACGGGCCGAGGCGGGCGGCGACCCAACCGAGACGCTGAGGCTGCTGGCCGGAAAGCTCGACCGCCCCGGCACCTACGCGGTCGTCGTGGGCGGCCAGTTCCGCGCAGGCAGCAGCGTGCTGGCGAAGGGCGAGGCCGCCAGCCTCGCCACCGAGGCGTTCCGGGAGCACAGCGACGACGGCCTTGCGCCGACCTTGCTCGCCTTCGTGGACAAGGTCGGCGCGGCGCGGGGCGGAGAGTCGGGCGGCGGGTCCGGCGGCTCGTCCGACGGCAGCCTCTGGCCGATCCTCGCGGCGGTGGGTGCGGCGATCGTCGGCGTCGTCTTCTTCCGTCGGCGGCGGCAGGCCCGGCGGGAGCGCGAGCAACTGGCAACCGGTAAGGCGGTCGCGCAGGAAGACATGCTCGCGCTCGCCGACGACATCCGCGCGCTCGACCTCGACGTCGAGATGCCCGACGTCGACCGTGACGCCAAGACGCAGTACGGCAACGCCGTCGAGGCCTACGAGCGCGCCGACCGCGCCTACGACACCGCCCGCCGGCCGGGCGACCTCGCGGCCGTGTCGAGCGCGCTCGAGGAGGGCCGGTACGAGATGGCGAGCGCGAAAGCGCGGCTCGAGGGTCACGAGCCGCCCGAGCGGCGACCGCCGTGCTTCTTCGATCCGCGCCACGGGCCCTCGGTGCGCAACGTCCTCTGGGCACCGCCGGGCGGCGAGCCGCGCGAGGTGCCGGCCTGCGCCGCCGACGCGACCCGCGTCGAGGCGGGCGACGAGCCCGAGCAACGTGAGGTGCTCGTCGGCGGCCAGCGCAGGCCGTACTGGGCGGCTCCGGGGCTGTCGCCCTACGCCGGCGGCTTCTTCGGGTCGTTCGGCGGCCTCTTCCCCGGCCTGCTGATCGGCTCGGCGCTCAGCGGCGGCTTCTTCCCCGGCAGCGCCGAGGCGGGCACGGACGCGGCGGACACAGGCGACTTCGGCGGTGACCAAGGGGGCGGCGACTTCGGCGGCGGGGACTTCGGCGGCGGTGGCGGCGGCGACTTCGGCGGTGGCGGCGACTTCTAGCCGTCTGCCTGCAGGAACGACAGGACGCCCGCCGCTCCGCGTCCGTTAGGCGCGGCCTGCCTTGTGCAGGTGGGCGTAGATCGACCGCGCCGTCCTGGCCGGCAGGCCAGGAACGCCCTCGAGCTCTTCCTGCGTCGCGGCGAGGAACCGCTCGGCCGAGCCGAAGTGCTGCAGCAGCGCGCGCCGGCGGGCCGGGCCGACGCCCGGGATCGTGTCGAAGATCGACTCGCGCGCCTTCGCGTCGCGCCGCTGCCGGTGGAAGCCGAGCGCGAAGCGATGCGCCTCGTCGCGGATCCGCTGCAGCAGCTGCAGTCCGGGCGAATGGCGGGAGAGGACGATCGGGTCGGCGCGATCCGGGACGAAGACCTCCTCGTCGCGCTTGGCGAGCGCGATCACCGCGACGCGCGGCAGGTCGTACGCCTGCATCGCCGCCAGCGCTGCGGAGAGCTGCCCCTTGCCGCCGTCGATGACGACGAGGTTGGGCACGGCCGAGAACGACTCGTCGTACTCCTCGTCGGCGACATCGCGTAGCCGCGCGAACCGGCGCGAGACGACCTCCGACATCGCCGAGAAGTCGTCGGGCCCGTCCTCGAGGCTGCGCACGCCGAATTTGCGGTAGTGCGCCTTCTTCGGCACGGCGTCCTGGAAGACCACCATCGAGCCGACCGGCGATTCGGCCTGGATGTTCGAGATGTCGTAGCACTCGATCCGCAGCGGCAGCGCCTCCAGGTTGAGGCATTCGCGGAGCTGCTCGAGCGCCTCGACGCGGCGGAGGCGGGAGCGCTCGGCGGCGACGTCCTCGTGCTCGATCGCCAGCCGGGCGTTCTGCGTCGCCAGCTCTTGCAGCCGCCGCTTCTCGCCGCGCTCCGCGACGCGCACCTCGACGCGCGCGCCGCGCCGCTCGCTGAGGAACTCGGCGAGTGCCTCGGTGTCGCCCGCCTCGGGCGGCACGATGATCTGGGGCGGCACGCTGGGCGTCGAGCCGTAGTACTCCAGGATGAAGGCCTCGAGGACGGTCGCCGGATCCTGGCCCTCGACGTTCTCGAGGTGGAAGCCGTAGCGGTCGATCAGGCGGCCGTCACGGAGCGGGAAGACCTGGACGGCCGCGCGCTCATTTTCGAGCGCGAAGCCGATCACGTCGACGTCGCCGACGTGGCGGCGGTCGGCGGCCTGGCGCTCGGCGAGGTGGCGGACCGCGAAGAGCCGGTTCCGGTTGCGGGCCGCCTCCTCGAAGCGCTCGTGCTCCGCCGCCTCCTTCATCTTCGCCTCCAACTGCCGCTGAATCGGGCGGGTCTCGCCGGAGAGGAACTCGATCACCCCGTCGATGATCTCGCGGTAGTCCTCCTTGGAGACGTAGCCGACGCAGGGCGCCAGGCACCGCTCGATGTGGTAGTCGAGACACGGGATCCCCGAGTGCCGGCCGGGCTGCGGGCCTTCACAGGGCCGGTACGGGAACACGCGGTTGAGCACGTCGAGCGTCTCGCGCACCTTCTTCGCGTTCGCGTACGGCCCGAAATAGACGACGCCGCGCCGATGCCGCTCGCGCGTGAACATCACGCGCGGATAGTCGTCCTCCACCGTCACGGCGATGTACGGAAACGACTTGTCGTCGCGCAGCTTGACGTTGAAGGGGGGCCGGTGGCGCTTGACGAGGTTCTGCTCGAGATGCAGCGCCTCGACCTCGTTGCTGGTCACGATCACCTCGAGGTCGGCGATTCGCTCGGGCAGCTGCGCCTGCTGGTACTTGCGGATGCCCTTCTGGAAGTAGCTCCGAACCCTGGGTCGCAGCGACTTGGCCTTGCCGATGTAGAGCACACGGCCGCGGGCGTCTCGGAAGATGTAGACGCCGGGCTTGGCTGGAAGCCGTTTCAGCTTCTGCTCGAGGTCTGCTGCTGCCACGGCGGTCACCGTAGCCAGGCTAGTCTCCGCCGCCGTGTCTCGGGGTCTCCGCGTGGTTACCGTCGTCCTCGCCGCGCTTGCGCTCGCGGGTTGCGGCGGCGACGACAAGAAGGACTTCCTCGCCGGGGCGGTCGAGGACTCGACGCGCCTGCCCGATGCTGCGGCCGCGAGGGCGCGTGTGCAGGCGGTGCGCGACGCCGGCTTCAACGCGTTGCGCATCACCTCGATCTGGTCGCCGGGCCTGACCGAGCCGCAGCCCGAGGAGCTGCTGGTTCTTCGCAACGTCGCTGCGGCCGCCGACGAACTCGGCGTGCGGCTCTTCATCGCCGTCTACCAGGCCGGCAGCGCGACGACGCCGCAGACGGACTCGGACCGTGCGGACTTCGCGGCGTACGCCGCCTCGCTCGCACGGCAGCTGCCCACGCGTGACTACATCATCGGCAACGAGCCGAACCTCAACCGCTTCTGGCTGCCGCAGTTCGGCCCCGGCGGTGAGGACGTCGCAGCTCGGGACTACGGGCTGCTGCTCGCGGAGAGCTACGACGCGCTCAAGGCGGTATCGGAGGACGTCAACGTGCTCGGCGGCGCACTGGCTCCGCGCGGCAGCGACCGCCCGGAGCTCCGGCGGGACACGCACTCGCCGACCGCGTTCCTCCGCGACCTCGGCCTCGCGTACCGCGAAAGCGGGCGCGACCGTCCGATCATGGACATGCTCGCGTACCACCCGTACGAGACGAACTCCAGCGTCCCGCCGGGCAACCCGCACCCGGGGTCGACGACGATCACGCTCGGCGACTACGAGCGGCTGCGCACCCTGCTCGGCGAGGCGTTCGACGGAACGGCGCAGGAGGGCGAGGACCTGCCCATCCTCTACAGCGAGTTCGGGGTCGAGACCCGCATCCCGGAGGACAAGGCGGGGCTCTACGAGGGCAGGGAGTTCCCGTCGGTCAAGCCCGTGTCCGAAGACGTCCAGGCCGACGACTACAGCAAGGCGATCAGGCTCGCCTACTGCCAGGAGACCGTCGTCGGGATCCTGCTCTTCCACGTGTTCGACGAGATCGACCTGCGCGGCTGGCAGTCGGGCGTCCGGTACGTGGACGGCACGGCGAAGGCGAGCTACGAGCCGGTGAAGCGTGCCGCCGAGAACGCGATCGCCGGCGAGGTCAACTGCGGGGACTAGGCTTAGAGCCCATGAGCGGGCAGTACGTCGCTTACGCCTTCTACCGGGTCGATCCCGGCTGGCGGCGACTCCCCGTGGAGGAGCGGGCGGCGATGAAGGACGCCTTCGCGGACGTGGTCGAGTCCTGGGCGGAGCGCATGGACGGCCTGCGCGCCTACTCGACGACGGGTGTGCGGCCGGACTGCGACTTCTTCCTCTGGAAGATCACGGAGCGCTACGAGGATCTTGGCGACCTCGGGGCCGCGCTCAACGCCTCGCCGCTGTCGGGCTGGTTGACTACGCCGTACTCGTACCTGGCGACGACGAAGCCGTCCCAGTACACGAGCGCGCGCAAGGCGCGGAAGGTCGTCCCGCGCGGTCACCCGTACCTCGTGGTCTACCCGTTCGTGAAGCTGCGCTCCTGGTACGCGCTGTCCGACGAGGAACGCCAGCGTGCGATGGACGAGCACATCGCGACCGGCGCCCGCTTCGCGACGATCCAGAACCACACGACGTACTCGTTCGGGATCGACGACCAGGAGTTCATGACCGCGTTCGAATGCGAGGAGCCGGCCGACTTCATGCACCTGATGCTGACGCTGCGGGACAGCGAGGCGTCGCGCTACACCGAGCGCGACACGCCGATCTTCGTCGGCCGTTCGATGCCGATCCGCGAGGCACTCGCTGCCCTCGACGGCGCAGGCGCGCGGGTCGAAGCGCCTTCCTAGCCAGGTTCGGTGGGGCCGAGTCCCCTGGGCGCGGTCTGTGACGCCCGCGTTACCCAGCCTGCCTTCGTCACGCGGCCCGGCGTGGCCTGTCCGTCGGCCGGGTGAACGGGGCGAAACGGCTCGCGAAGCGCGTTTGCGCTGTGGACGCTTCGTCACGCTTTCGTGACGGTGCCTGGCACCGGGCGAACATGGGTCACGCCGCGAACGGACCCGGCCGCGGGAGGCGCTACAGGCCGTACGAGTGCTGGTCGCGCCAGACGCGGAACATCGCGAAGCCGCAGATGATCAGTACTCCGAAGAACGCCAGCGCGTCGCGGCCGGACGGCCTCGCGAGGAAGAAGGCGCCGAGGTCGACCACGATCAGGGCGGCAGCCGCGTAGAACGCAACCCGGGCACGGGTCGACCAGGTGTCGATGTCCGACCGCCGCTCGCGCCAGACCAGGTAGATGAAGAACGCGATCGCGAGGAAGAACGCGATCTGGGCGAGCAGGAACAGCGCCGTCAAGGTCGCCTGCAGCTGGAGCACGACGACGACGACCGCGATCAGGCCCACCACGAGCAGGCCGCGGACGAACGGGTTCATGTCGCCGATCAGTCGCCTCATGCGCCGGTCATATAGGCGCGCAGAGCAAGCGCGCCTGCCAGCAGGGTAGCCCCGGCGAACCACAACAGCCGCCGGCGAGGCTCGGCCGGCGCGTAGAACCACGGAGCCAGGACGGCCACGAGCGCGAGCGTGCCGTAGGCGTAGTGGAGCTCCTCCGCGGCGCGCCTGTCGTCGGAGAGCAGCAGCAGGCCCAGACCGACCTGGGCGATCAGCAGGGTCTGCGCGAGCACGAGCAGGTGACGCACGATCCCACCGGCCGACCCGCGGCGCCGGTAGGCGTACGCCCCGGCGGCGGACGCCACCACCGCGACCGCGATCACGAGGACCGCGAGCGTTTCGTGGGCGGCGACCACGGCGCGAATGTATAGGCTCGCACCGTGGTCGAGGAAGGCAAGCCCGCGCCCGATTTCGAGCTCACGAGCGACGAAGGAAAGACCGTGCGGCTGTCCGATCTCCGAGGGCGCCCAGTCGTCGTCTACTTCTATCCCAAGGACGACACGCCCGGTTGCACGGCGCAGGCCTGTGGCATCCGCGACAATTACGACGCATTCGGCGAGCGCGGGGCGGTCGTGCTCGGGATCAGCCCGGACGACGAGCAGTCGCACGTCAAGTTCAAGCAGAAGTACGGCCTGCCGTTCACGCTGCTCGCTGACCCGAACCACGCCGTGGCGGACGACTACGGCGTCTGGGGCGAGCGCTCGATGTACGGCAAGACCTACATGGGGATCGAGCGCTCCACGTTCGTGATCGACCGGGAAGGCAACGTGGCCAAGGTGATGCGCCGGGTCAAGCCCGACACGCACGCCCAGCAGGTTCTCGACGCACTTCCTGCCTAACCTCCGGCCACCTTTTCACGATCTTGCACCATGCGCGCGCACGTTGCGCGTCGGTCTTGTAGGGTGCGCGCGCTTGCTTTTGAAGAAGACGTGACTTTCGTCCGCGAGGGCGCTTAGAACCGGCTGCGGCCGCGCATCTACCTCGTGGCGAAGCGAAGTGACCAGGAGGTTCCCCCCTCATGCTCCCACGGACGACGCTCGTACTCGTTCTCTTCGTGCTCGCAGCCGGTCTGGCGGCCGCAGCGCCGGTCGCCGCCCCCCAGCCGCCCGCTCCGTCGCCCGCACTCCCGGGCACGCGCGCCGTCCCGGCTGCGCTCGGCAGCAACGTGATCCAGGAGCTGAACCGCGTCCGCGCGGCGCACGGCCTGCGTGGGCTCCGCCCCTCGCGCGCACTTGCGGCGTCCGCCCGCCGGCACTCGTCGCAGATGGGGCGCCGCGGCTTCTTCGACCACAAGTCCGCCGACGGGACGCCGTTCTGGCGGCGCATCGAGCGCTTCTACGGCGACACGGGGTTCCGCAAGTGGGCAGTCGGCGAGAACATCTTCTGGCAGTCGCCGACGACGCTGGCGGCGCTGACTGTCGTCCGCTCCTGGATGACCTCGCAGGGCCACCGCGAGAACGTGCTGTCACGCCAGTGGCGCGAGGTCGGGGTCGGGACCGTGAGCATGGCGACGGCGCCCGGCGTCTACGGCGGCTCGCCGGTCACGATCGTCACCGTCGACTTCGGAAATCGACGACGCTGACGTCGAAACTCGATGTAGGGTCCTCGCGGCCGCGTCACTCGAAGGAGGGACTCCGGCCGGGGTCGCGCTGCCGAACAGAACATGGGGCGTCCCGCCGGGGCCGCAGCGGTCGGGGCGCCCTTTCCTTTTCGCGTCCTCGAGACCTCGGCCGTTTTCTTGGCCCGGTGGGCCGAAACCCGATGCGCCGATCAGGCCGCACGGGACCTACCTTCGCGGTTCCAAGCCTGGGTTAGATACGCGCGGGGCGGCGCTGCTGTCTCCCCCGCCGCTCTTAGCGGGGGCCTCGGGTCGGGCCGCAGGCCTCGGGGCCCCCGCCCTGTGCAGTCCCTCGCGGCACGCCTGGGCGGGGAGTGCGGATGAGAGGACTCGCGGCTGGCGTACCGCGATGCATCAGTCCACCAGCTTGACGCCATGAACGTAGAGGACATTCGCGACGTTCACCCAGATCGGGATGTCCTCTGTCGTGAGCCGTGAAAGCCCGCCCGACGAGATGAGCTGCCCGACGACGGGTGGGTTCTGATCGACGTCCAGCGTCAGGTGCTCTCCCTTGGTGCTCCCCACGAACACGATCCGCGTACCTAGCTCTGGTCCTGGTGCAGGCTCAATTGCCATCTCAGCTCCTAGACTCGGGGTCGCGCGAGTCTAGGGGAATGGCGGGCATCCTCAGCCGGGGTCGGAGGCGCTGTAAGCACGCAGCGTTCGGCTCGCGCCGGCCCCGCTCCGATTCAGGAGAAAGGCTCGGGCCCGGCGCAGACGTTCATGTCGGGAACGGATAGCCGGCCGGCAATTCCGCCGAGGGTGAACCCTCGCCGTAACCCGTCTCCCAGACATGTTCACCGACGTGGATGAGCACGCGCGCATCGTCTTCCTCGACGCCTTCCACGTAGTACTGCCCGCCGCCACCACCGGTCGCCTCGAGTGAGACGCATCGCTTTCCGTGGAGGTCTCGCCAGGCTGCAGTATGGCCCTCGGGCAGCTCGAATTCACGGCCCTCGTGCTCGAGCCACGTCGCCTTTCCTGCTACGAGCTCGCCCGACACCGCGCTTGAGACTACCCGCGTGCTAGAGCGGAGACAGGCCGAGCGGCTCTCCCCTGCAGCGCGACACGGGGGAGGCTGGCGAGCCCGATGCGGATGAGAGGACTTGAACCTCCACGGGCCGAAGCCCACACGGACCTGAACCGTGCGCGTCTACCAATTCCGCCACATCCGCGCGGACGTCCAGTGTAGCCGCGCTCGCCGACGCCCGACGCGCCGAAATCGCGCGTACCATGCGCGATCTGAGACGGCTCGGACCCCTGTTTGCTGCGCTGGTCCTGCTCGCCCTGCCGGGCGCGTCGGCGCTCGCCAAATCCGCTCCTGCGAGCTCGGATCTGGTCGAAGTCGTCGTCACGCTCGAGCAGGCGCCGCTCGCCGCAGCGTCCACTGAGGGTCGCTGGCTCGCGTCCACGCGGGTGCGGGGACGCCTCAGCCTGCGCGCCCCCGCCAGCCGCTCGTACGAGCGCTCGCTGGCCTCCGCCCAGCGCTCCCTTCAGTCCCGAATCGCCGAGAGCGTCCCCGGCGTGCGCTTCGGCTGGCGCTACACGGTCGTGGCGAACGGCTTCGCCGTCGTCCTGCCGCGCGACCAGGCGGAGCGGCTGGCCTCCGTGCCGGGCGTGGCAAAGGTCTGGCCGAGCATTCGCTACCGGCCGCTGCTCGACCGCAGCGTCAAGCTGATCAAGGCACCGAGCCTCTGGGGCCCCGGCCTCACGAGCACGGGCCAGGGGATGAAGATCGGCATCGTCGACGACGGCGTCGACGCGTCACACCCCTTCTTCAATCCTGCGGGGTACACGATGCCGCCCGGCTTCCCCAAGGGCGTCGTCTCCGAGACGACGGCCAAGGTGATCGTGGCGCGGGCCTTCGCGCCGCCGAATCCGGGCTGGCGGAACGCACGGAAGCCCTTCGACCCGGTCTTCTCCGAGCACGCCACCCACGTCGCCGGGATCGCGGCCGGCAACAACGGCACCCGGGCGGCGAACCGGACGCTCTCCGGTGTCGCGCCCGGCGCGTACCTCGGCAACTACAAGGTGCTGACCGTGCCCACCGTGGCCGGCGTCGGGCTCAACGGCAACTCGCCGGAGATCGCCGCGGGGATCGAGGCGGCCGTGCGGGACGGCATGGACGTCGTGAACCTGTCACTGGGCGAGCCTGAGATCGAGCCCAGCCGCGACCTGGTCGTGCGCGCGCTCGACGGCGCGGCTGCGGCCGGCGTGATCCCCGTCGTGGCGGCGGGCAACGACTACGGCGAGTTCGGCGGCGGCTCGATCACGTCGCCGGGAAGCGCGGCGAGCGCGATCACGGTCGCGGCCGTCTCGGCCGACCGCGCGCCCACGGTGGCGGAGTTCTCCTCGGCTGGCCCCACCCCGGTCTCGCTGCAGCTGAAGCCGGACGTGAGCGCGCCGGGCGTCGAGATCCTCTCGTCCGTGCCGGCACGGGAAGGCAGTTGGACGACCTTCAGCGGCACGAGCATGGCGGCGCCGCACGTAGCGGGAGCGGCCGCGCTGCTCCGGCAGCGCCACCCGAGCTGGACGCCCGGGCAGGTGAAGTCGGCGCTGTCGCAGTCCGGCTCCCAGGTGTCCGACTTGGGTGAGGCCCGGCCCGTGCGCCAGGGCGGCGGCCTCGTCGACCTGCAGAAGGCCGACACGCCGCTGCTCTTTGCAGCGCCGACCAGCCTCTCGTTCGGCTTCGTCCGCCCAGGCAAGTCGAGCACGCGAACGATCGCCCTGACCGACGCCGGCGGCGGGGCAGGCCCGTGGACCGCGACCGTCGAGCAGCAGCGCGCCGACGCAGGTGTGTCGTTCGGTGCCCCGGCCACGGTCAGCGTGCCGGGCTCGCTCCGCTCACGTTGTCCGTACGGCCTGCGGCCCGCGAGCGAGAGCTCACCGGGTTCGTCGTCCTCGCCCGCGGAGCCGACCGGCGGCGCATCGCCTATTGGCTGCGCGTCTCCTCTCCCTCGCTGGCGCGGAAGCCCACCCATCCGCTGCGCCGACCCGGCCTGCACGACGCGACGACGCGCGGCGCCACTGCGCGCGTGCGCGAGTACCGCTACCCGTCGGACGTGACCCTGCCGGGTGTGACCGGGCGGCTCTCAGGTCCCGAGCAGGTCTACCGCGTGCGGCTCAGGCGCCCCGCGACCAACTTCGGCGTCGCCGTCGTCTGGCGGGCCAGGGGTGTCCACGTCGAGCCGCGCATCGTCCGCGCCGGGGACGAGGACCGCCTGCTGGGACAGACCGCGCTGCCCGTCAACCTCAATCCGTACCTGCGCCAGTTCCGCCAGGCGACGCCCGCCGCCGGAGCGGTGCGGCCGACAGCCGGGAGCTACGACGTGGTCTTCGACGGACCGAGCCTCGGGACGGCGGGGCGCTTCCGCTTCCGCTTCTGGGTGAACGACACCTCGCCGCCACGGCTGCGTGTGCCGTCCCGGACGGTGGCGCAGGGCGGGGCGTTGCGGGTCCGCGCGACCGACAAGGGCTCCGGCGTCGACCCGCGCACGGTCGTCGCGATGCTCGACCGCTCAAGCGTGCCGGCCAAGGTGGCGGGTGACGTGATCAGCTTGCCCACAGGACGGCTCAGCCGCGGCCGCCATCGCCTGGTGCTCCAGGTCTCCGACTACCAGGAGTCGCGGAACATGGAGAACGCCACCGCGATCCTCCCGAACACGGCGCGGCTCGAGACGACTTTCGTCGTCCGTTAGCCAGGAGGGTTTGGTGGAACATCGGTCGTCGTCGGGGTGCGATGGTCGTTCCGAGGCAAGGACGCAGGGAGCGTTCGTATGCGGAGCTATACCGGCGCGACCGAGGACGCCGCCTCGGGGCGAGCAGCGCGGCCCGACGGCACAGCGAGGTTTCTCCAAGCCCTCCTAACTGGGCCGCTCGCGGTCCTGTTCCTTCGTCACCGGAAGCTGCTCGAGGTCGCGCTGGACAGAGGCCTCGAACTCGTCGCTCTCGGTGCGGAGGAGCTTCAGCTGCGACTTGCGGCGCGCGCGCTCCCGACGACGCCGCGCCTCCAGGCCCGTACGGCTCGAGAGCCTTGGCCACTCGGCGGTCACGAGTACCGCGACGGCACAGGCAAGCAACGCGATCCAGAGCCAGCCCACGCCCTGATCTTAGCCTGCACGGGCAAGTGGCTTCCACGCCCTTCAGAACGGGAGCAGCGGCACGTCGACGTACGTCGCGAAGATGACCGCCGCCGCGAGGGCGGCGAGCCCCGCTGCCAGCGAGGCTGCCTTCTGTAGCCGGCCGGCGCGACGCACCGTCCGGCTCGTCTTGCTCATCTGATCCAGCGTGCGTTCGAGGATGCGCTCGGCCCAGGCGAACTCGAGCGCCAGCATCGCCAGGCCCGCAGCGATCACGAGCAGGCCCGGCCCCGGGAGCACCAGCAGCGCGATCCCGATCAGGACGACCGTGAAGCCGGCCAGCGCGAACGGCACGCGGTAGAACTTGCTCCGCGAGAGGTGGCGGTCACGCTGCTCGCGCAGGCGCTCGAGCCAGGGGTGCCGGGTGCCCTGCTCTTTCACGTCAGGGAAACCTAGGGGCGGACGCGGATGAAGTTCGTGCGGAAGCCGTTGCAGTAGCGCGCGAAAGCTCCGGCGAACGCAAGCTCCCCGGGTTGGACTCGAACCAACAACCCTCCGGTTAACAGCCCGCCCGGAGGCCGTCAGCTCGGGTCGGGCTGGCTCTGTTCTGCGCTTCTGGGTCAGGTGAAGTCAGCGCAGATCAGTTGAGATGGGTACCAAATCGGGTACCAAGACGTTTTTTGACAGGACAACAGACGCCCACGGGAACAGACGTCCATGGGAGTCGGCCTGCCGATGAGCTCGCGTCGGCCCACACCTCTGCGTCAGCGTGGGGGCGCCGTCCTGCTCGCGATCGCGATTTGGCTCGACAATGAGCATCGGCGGCTGACGCGAGGCTTCAGCGCGAGGACCGGCTCACGGCTCGCGCCCGCCTTCTTCGGAGTACCGCCAGCTCCACAACCGGATCGGGGAGCGTGAACCACTGCTCCGCCGCAGCAAGCGCCTCTTCGACCTCAAGCGCGCGACCCTTCGTCGTTGCGGTCTCCCACACTGCCTCGCCGAGCTCCCGCCGCGCCTGGATGAGAACAGCTTTCACGGCGCGCGCCTCCCAGTCGTACGCAACGCACTGCGAGCCCGCCGTTCGACTTGGGCCATAGGTGCGTCCGAAACGCTCGGAGATCGTCAAGGCAGCGCCTAGTAGCTGTGCGGCGATTGGCAGGCGACCCTCTGCGGCGGCCACGCCAGCGAGCGTCTCGAGGGCGTAGGCAGTGAACTGAAGATAGCCGTGGCGCCTACACGAAGCGAGAGCCCGGATGCAGAGTCTCGTCGCGCGGTCGAGATCGCCTCGCGCGAACGCGAGATAGGCCCGGACGACGTCCTCGGCCGCAATGTAGAACAGGTCGCCGCGCGCTTCGCTGACGGCGAATGCCTCGTCGAAGAACCGTTCGGCACGATCGAGATCGTCCTCAGCGACCGCGATCAACGCCAATCCGTTGAGCGCTGCGGTGATCCCCTCGAGCTCACCGATCGTTCGCCGGAGGGCAAGCGACTCCTCGAGCGCCGCTCGCGAGCCGGGAAGCTCGCCAACCGATCGCAGCGCGACGCCGAGGTTGTTGAGCGCATCCGCGATGATCCACTCCTCGCCGGAGGCTCGCGCGAGCTCGACGGCTTTCCGGCAACGGGCAACGGACTCGTCGAAGGGTCCCGCGACGTGGGCAATCCAACCCAGACCAGCCGTGCAGAGCGCTGCCCCGCCGCTGTCGTCGACCGCATGAAAAAGTGTGCAGGCAGCATCGAACACGGCCCGGGCGCGCTCCAGGTCGCCTTGTCGCAGGGCCATTCGTCCGCTCGCGAAGAATGCCCATGCGCGAGCGTTCGGCGAGGCGTCTGGGGAGCGTGCGAGCGCCTGATCGAGCCGCGCACGTGCCTCGGTGATCGATCCGCGCGCTTCCCAGTAGCGCCAGAGCGCGCCGCCGAGGCGTAGCGGTCCGTCACCACCGGCCTCGAGGCCCCAGGCGAAGGCGGCCCAGAGGTTCGGCTCCTCGGTGTCCAGGCGCCTCAGCCACTCGACCTGCGTGCCGCTTCGCAACTCAGGTTCGGCCTGCTCGGCGAGCGCGACGAAGAACGCCGCATGATGGCGGCGCCGGTCGTCCAGCTCGGCGTGATCGACCAGCCTGTCGAGCGCATACTCGCGTATCGTCTCGAGCATCGCGAACCGGCCGCCGTCGCCCCCCTCCCGGCGGACCAGGTTCTTCTCGGCCAGAGATTCCAGCGTCCCAATACCGCCGCCACATACTCTGCGGCAGGCCTCGAGGGTGCAACCGGCCGCGAACACCGACAGGCCGCGGAGGAGGCGCCTTTCCTCCTCATCGAGCAACTCGTAGCTCCAGTCGATCGTCGCGCGAAGGCTGCGGTGACGCTCGGGCACGTCTTGCGGCCCGTCGACCAGCAGCTCGAGCCACGACGTCAGGCGTTCGAGGAGCGTCTCGGGCGAGAACGCCTTCGTACGGGCCGCGGCGAGCTCAATCGCAAGCGGCAAGCCCTCGAGTCGGGTGCAGATCACAGCGACGGCTCCCGCGTTTGCCTGTTCGAGCGTGAACCCCGGCTCGGCCCCCCGTGCGCGTGAGACGAAGAGCTCGACTGCGTCGACCTGTGCGAGCGCCTCGGCGCTCGTGTCCGTCTCGGTCAAAGGGATCGCCAGTGGTGGCACGGTGAACTCGTGCTCGCCGTAGACGTGCAGGCGACCGCGGCTCGTCACGAGAATTTTGAGTCGCTCAGCAGCATTCAGCAGTCCGGTGACAAGCGGCGCAGCGTCGAGCAGATGCTCGAAATTGTCGAGGACGAGCAGCGCCTGCCGCTCCGAAAGCTCGGCGGCGAGGGCCTCGATTGGGGTCGCCCCCGGCCGCTGCTGTACTCCGAGTGCACCGGCGACCGATTGCGCAACGAGCTCCGGATCCCGGATCGGGGCGAGCTCGATAAAGAACGCTCCGTCGGCGTACTCGTCGCCGATCCGCCGCGCCGCCTCCAGCGCAAGCCGCGTCTTGCCGATGCCGCCCGTGCCGGTAATCGTGACGAGGCGGACATCCGAGGCGCGCAGGAGTTCCGCGAGCTGCTCCAGTTCGGTCTGTCGACCGACGAAGGAGGTGACAGGCGCCGGCAAGCTTGGACGGCGCAATGGCTCAAGCGGCGCAGGATCGAGCGAGCGATCGTGGTTCAGGATCGCCCGTTCGAGCTCCTGCAACGCGCGCCCAGGCTCGAGTCCAAGCTCGCTGCGGAGCGTCTGGCGCACGGCTCGGTATTCCGCAAGGGCATCCCCCTGCCGTCCGCTCCGGTAGAGGGCTAGCATCAGCTGACCGCGAACCCGCTCACGGTAAGGGTGCTCTGCGACGAGGCGCTCGAGCTTCGCGATCATGCTGTCGTGCCGGCCGAGCGCGAGCTCAGCCTGCGCAAGGTCCTCCTCGGCAGCAATGCGGAGCTGGCGTAGTGTGGCCGCGGCGGTGCGGCCCACGGGCTCATCCACCAAATCCGCAAGGGCGCCACCCCGCCAGAGCGCAAGCGCCCCCGATAGTTCGGCCGTGGCTCGATGGGGTTCTCCTGCCGCCAATGCGGCGCGGCCGGCCGCTGCTATCCGCTCAAACTCGGTCACGTCGCATTCCCCTGGACCGACCACAAGCAGGTAGCCGGCATTGGTCCGCTCCAGGCGCTCCCGCCCGATGAGTTTGCGGAGGCGCGAGGCGTAGACGTGGAGGCTGTGCTCGTACGATGCCGGCGGGTCGTCAGCCCAGATGGATTCCACGAGTCGGCTTACGGGTACGGCCCGGTTTCGACCGAGCACGAGCGCTGCGAGAAAGGCACGCTCCTTGGCCGCGCGAACCGACACCGTCTCACCGGCGTCGTTGACCACCTCTAGCGGGCCGAGAAGGCGATACCGCATGCTTTACGGCTCTGAACGTACCACCGTTCATTAGCTGTGAATAGAGCGCCGATTGAGCGTGAATTGAGTGCAGGGTCGTACAAGGTGGCCATGCGGCATGAAGCCCGTATCGGGTTCGTCAACTGGCCTGGCGGTGATCGTGACGTGCAGCGCCGCGGCTGCCCCCCCGGCTACCTCGATCTCAGGTTCGCGGGCTCGGCAGCCACCGACTCCAATTTCGGGTCGTCCTTCCGAGGCGCGACGGCTCGCGAGCGAGGAGCAACGTGACCAAAGGGAGGTTCCGATGATGCGGCTTCGGCAACGGAGCGCCGCTGCAGGGATTGGCTTGCTCCTGGCAGCCCTTGCGGCAGTGTGGCTGACTGGATGCATGGGAGATGACGACAACGGCCGCGACTCTGAGGCGGCCCTCACCGTTGCGGCAGAAACGACCTCCGGCGCAGTAGAGCCGGTGGAGGAAGAGGTCTCGAAACCCCCGGGCAAGCGCGCGGACACAGGAGACGCAAAGCCACCCAAGTTTCCGGCTGCGGGGCCGCCCCCGGCCGGCGCCGGCTCCGATGAGGGCCTCGAGCCGCCGAAGCCGCCGAAGGCGACGGACGAGGCAGAGTGGAAGTCCCTCTCGAAGAAGGCTGCCGCGAGCAATGACGACACCGTGCCGGTGATCATCGTGCTCAAGGTCGACGCCGTGCCCGAGGGGCAGCTGAAGAAGGAGGAACGTGACGCGCAGCGGAAGAAGATCGCCGACAAGAAAAACGCGGTCCTCGGCCAGCTGAAGGGGACGAAGGTGAAGAACGTCAAGACGTTCGAGGTTGTGCCCTTCCTCGCGGCGCACGTCGGCATCGACGCTCTCGCGGAACTGAAGAAGTCACCGGACGTGGCGTCGGTCACCGAGGAGAAGCCGATGCCGCTGCCCGACGGGCCTGGATCACTCAACGCCAACCTCGAACCTCCGGCCTCCGCCCCGCAGGGCGTGAGCTCGAACGAAAGCCTCGCGGACTGGTGGGATCTCAACACCATGGGCACCACAACGGCTCTCAACAACGGCTATGACGGGCGGGGCTGGCATGTTGCAATCGCCGATACCGGAGTGCAGGCGAACCACTCCTGGTTGACTGGGAAGGTCGTGAACCAGGCCTGCTTCGCGACCGGCAATTGGTGCCCGAACGGCACGTCGGTCCAATACGGCGCCGGGGCAGCCGCGCCTTGCACGTATGCCCCGGCAAACTGCGCGCACGGTACCCACGTAGGCCACACGGCTGCGGGCCACTGGGGTGTCGCGCGAGCGGCGAAGATCATCGCCATCCAGGTGTTCCACAAGGAGACGACCGGGTGTGACCCAGGTCAGACGGTCTGTGCAAAGTCGTGGCCCAGCGACCAGCTGAAGGCGCTGGAGCACATCTGGAACATCAAGAATTCGTACAGCATCGCCGCAGTCAACTTCAGTCTCGGCGGTGGCAAGTTCGGAAGCTACTGCGACAACATCAGCAACGACAACTACGGCTTCTACTACTGGGCGTACTGGCTGCGCTCCGTCGGTATCGCGACGGTGGTCGCTTCCGGGAACGATGGATTCCAAGACGGGATTTCAAGCCCGTCGTGCACCTCGAATGTGATCAGCGTGGGGAATACGACCCTCAACACGAGCAATCAGGACGCTGTCTTCTGGAAATCGAACCACGACGACATCCTCTCCGTGCTCGCACCGGGCACGCACATCTGCTCCGCCGTTCCCTATGGGAGCGGATGGGATTGCTGGTGGGGAACATCAATGGCGGCGCCGCACGTCGCCGGCGCGATGGCGGCATTGAAGCAGCTGCGGTACTGGGCAACCGTGCCTTCGATGGTGACGTCACTGCAGGCGTCGGGGACGCCCGTGACGGGACCTCTAGCGGTCTCCAAGCGGAGAATCGACGTCTGGCAAGCGCTCATTTACCTCTACAACCACTAGCTCGTCCGGCCGTGTGGGCAAGCCCGGAGGGTTCATACCTCCGGCTTGCCCAGCGCCCACGGCCCCTGGCGCGGCGCCGTTGGGCGGGCCTTCGAGCTCCGTCGGCCCCAACGCGGGCTGACGCGACGACTGCCTAGATGGACATCCTGACGAATCCAGGTTTCTACATGACCTACGCCCTTGTCCAAACGGCGGCAATACTCCTGCTCATCCGCTTCCTCGACCTCTACGAGCGCGAGTCGATTGCCGCGCTCGCGGTCATGGCGCTCTGGGGCGCGACGGGGGCCGCTCTCCTCGCTGCGGTCGGAAATCAGGCGGTGCTGGGAGCGCTCTCGGGCGATTTCGAAGCCGTGTTCGGAACGGCGATCTCGGCCCCGCTCGTCGAGGAATCGGCGAAGGGCGTCGCACTTCTGGGGGCATTCGCCCTGTCGTATGTAGCCGGCCGGCGGCTCGGCCTTCAGTACTTCGAGGGCCCTACGGATGGGATCGTCTACGGCGCCGCTGTGGGGCTCGGGTTCGCCTTCACGGAGGACTTCTTCTACTTCGTGATCCGGGCGCACGAACAGGGGCCGCAGGCCGGTATCGAGGTGTTTCTCGACCGACGCGACTTCTTCGGTCCCGCGATGCTCCATCACCCCCTCTTCACTGCCGCCTTCGGCGCCGCCCTCGGTCTTGCAACCTGGGTGCGCAGCCGGTCCGCGCGCATTGCGCTTCCGGTACTCGGATTGGCGATCGCGGTGCTGATGCACGCCGTCAACAACGGCGTCATCGAGGTCGTGCTCATGCTGCGTTACGGCCTGACAACGACCGCCGAATGGGTACGAGGCGCACCCACGGACGAGACGGCGAGTCTCGACGCGACTGCGGATGCTGTTGTCATTGCGCTGCGCCTCTTGGACTACGTCTACATCGCCGGGTTCCTCGTACTGATCCTGCTCTGGCTCCGCTACCAGCGGCGGGTGATCGAACAGGAGCTCGCAGAGGAGACCTGGCTTAGGGACCGCCCGGAGGTGGCGGTGATCACGCGCTACTGGCGCCGAGAAGCCGGCTATTGGCGGCTGCTGTTGAGCGGTGACTTCGACCAGTGGCAACGGCTGAGGCGAGCCCATGCAGAGCTGACCGACCTCGCGCTGCTCAAGTGGCGAGTACGGAGGTTCGGCGGCGACGATGCACGTGTGCGGCGCCTTCGGCGACGGCTCCGGAACCTGCTCGCGCCCGAGACGACGCAGGAGCTCGAGGCAGTTGGGATCTACCAGGCGGTAAGGCCGGAGAAGTAGTGGCCCGCGCCCCGAAAGCGTCTCGCGCCCTCGAGCTACGGGTAGCGATCTCCCTCGATCACCTCGTAGACGCCGGCGCCATCCGTTCAAAGCGGGGCTGCTGGTGCTCCTGCAGCCAGGCCTTCTGCCACGCCTTGTAGGTCGAGATCGTCGAACTAGAGACAATGATCTCTTCGGTGTCGTCGTTGGCGAATTCGTCATCGCCCGCCGCCAGCCAAGGCCCCGTTTCCAGGGCCTTGGGAGCTCCCCGGGTTGGACTCGAACCAACAACCCTCCGGTTAACAGCCGGATGCTCTGCCAATTGAGCTACCGGGGAACGCGGTAACGGCGGGCGCATGATAGCGGCGCTAGGGCTTGGGGCTGGGCGGCCCACGCCCTTCGAGGCCCGCCGCTAGGCCAGGCTCTGCACTGCCTCCCGGATCCGGCCCAGCTGTTCCTGCAGCTCCCGCGTCCGCTGCGGGTCGGCGGTCGCGATCTCGCGCCGGAGCTGACGCTCCCGCAGCCGCAGGAGGAGCTCCTTCGTCGTGCCCTCGTCAATCGCCTCGGCGGCTGCACGCGCTCCCAGCTCGGCCTTCAGCGGGACCAGCTCGGCTTCCGGCTCCTCCCCCGCGACGAGCAGCGCGTGGAAGCGCCGGTGGAGCTCGAGGTCGAAATGCTCGGGCGCGAGCTCCGCGAGCAGCGGCAGCAGCGTCGGGTGTTCGAGCACACCGGCGAGCGCGTCGCGCTCGAGCCGCTCGCCTGCCTCGAGCAGCCGCGGCGAGACGGCGGTGCCCGCCATCGCCGTGCCCGATCCGGCGGCGCGGATCTGGACGGTCATGCCCAGCTTGTCGTTCGCGTAGCGCCAGGCGTCTTGACGCTCGGGCGACTCGGGCAACCGGTCGAGCGTCTCGCGGGCGCGCTCGTACGCGGTCTGCCGGTCGGGCGCGTTCTGGATCTCGATCCGGACGCGGTAGAGCGCGTAGGGCTCGGCGAGCTCGAAGGAGCGCGTGAACTCGTCGGGCGCATCCGCCGGGTCGAGGCCCGGGGCGAGCGGCACGATGCGGACGTCGAACCCCTCGCGAATCGCGAGGTCCATGCCACGGAGCGTGGCCGCCTCGCCGGCCGCATCGGCGTCGAAGCACAGGTAGAGCTGCCTCGTCAGACGGGCGAGCTCCTTCAGGTGCTGCTCGGTCAACGCCGTGCCCATCGACGCCACGACCGGCTCCAGCCCGGCCTGGCGCAGAGCGATCACGTCCGTGTTTCCCTCCACGACGATTGCCCGGCCCTGCTTGGCTATCGCCGGCCGTGCCAGGTGGAGCCCGTAGAGGATCGCCGACTTGCGGAAGAGCTCGCCCTCGGGAGAGTTCACGTACTTCCCCCGCAGCGGATCGTCGTCGTGCAGCTTGCGCGCCTGGAACCCGACCACGCGCCCGCGTGCGTCGGTGAGCGGGAACATCAGGCGCTGCGGGAAGTAGTCGTTGCCGCGTGCGTTGGCGAGGCCGGCGGCCCGCAGCTCGTCGGCGCTGAATCCCTTCTGCCGTGCCTTGTGGGCGAGCCCATTCCCGGGCGACAGCCCGAGCCGGAACTCGCGGCAGATCTCCTGCCCGAGACCGCGGCCGGTGAGGTAGCCGCGGACCGGCTCGCCGACGGCCGTCTCCCAGAGATGGCGCTCGTAGAACGAGGTCGCCTGCTCGAGGACCGCGTGGAGCCGGTCCCGCCTCCGGCGTGCCTCTTCCACCTGCGGCGACATCTCCTCGTACTCGAGCGTGACCCCGAAGCGCTCGGCCAACCACTCGACCGCCTCGGCGAAATCGAGCTGCTCGAGCTCGCGCACGAAGGAGATCGCATCGCCGCCCTTGCCGCAGCCGAAGCAGTAGAAGAGCTTGTCGACAGCGTTCACCGAGAAGCTCGGCGTGCGCTCGTCGTGGAAGGGACAGCGACCCGTCAAACGGCTGCCCGACTTGCGCAGGGGCGTGTACTGCGAGACGAGGTCGGCCATGTCGACGGCGGCGCGCACCTCGGCGACCGACCCGTCCTTGATGCGTGCCATCGCTAGAGCCTTTCCGCGAAGTCGAGCGCGAACCGGTCGGTCATCCCGGAGAGGTAGTGGACGATCGCGTCGGGCTCGTCCCCCCGGTCCGCGAGGTGGTCGAAGATCGTCTGAACGACCTCGCGCGCCTGCTCGTGCTGCGCGGCCGTGAGCGGGCCGAGATAGACCCGCTCGAACATGAACGCGCGCAGGGAGAGCATCGCCGAGCCGACCTCGTCCCCCTGGACGATGTCGCCTGCGAGCTCCGAGTGCTCGATCAGGTCGTGCACGAGCGTGTCGATGCGCTTCGAGCCGGAGGGGCCGAGCAGCTCGACCTCCGCTCGCGGCAGATCCTCTGCGGCGAGGATGCCGAAGCGGATCGCGTCGTCGATGTCGTGGTTGATGTAGGCGACGCGGTCGACGAGCCGGACGATCTTGCCCTCCAGCGTGGCCGGCTCCTGCGTTCCCGTGTGCTTGAGGATGCCGTCGCGCACCTCGGCAGTGAGGTTCAACGACTCGGCGATCCGAAGCGACTGCTCGTTGTGGCGAAAGCGCTGAGCGAAGCGCTTCTGCAGCGCGTCGTCGAGTGCCTCCTCGCCGGCGTGCCCGAACGGCGGGTGGCCGGTGTCGTGGCCGAGGCCGATCGCCTCGACGAGATCCTCGTTCAGCCGTAGCGCGCGGGCGACGGAGCGCGCGATCCCGGTGGTCTCGAGCGTATGCGTCATCCGCGTCCGGTAGTGGTCGCCCGCAGGGTCGATGAAGACCTGGGTCTTCCCCTTCAGGCGGCGGAACGGCTTCGAATGCAGGATGCGGTCACGGTCGCGCTGGAACGGCGTGCGGACGGTGCATTCCACCTCGGGGCGCAGCCGGCCGCCGTGCTCGTAGGAGCGGACAGCGAGCGGCGAGAGCCAGCGTTCCTCGTGCTCGCGAACGAGCGCCTCGAAGGCGTCGGCAACCCGTCCGGCGAGCTCCGGCATCACGGCCAGCCTAGAGGATGATTGCGACGGTTCCGCCGTCGGCGCTCCAGGCGGCGCCGGTCACGTACGAGGCACGTGCGGAGCACAGAAATGCGATCACGGCGGCGATCTCCTCCGGTTGCGCGAGCCGGCCGATCGGCCTGCCTTTCCCGACCGCCTCGAGCACGTCCTCGCGGCTCTTGCCGGTGCGTGCGGCCTGCTGGTCGGCGAGCCCGCCCTCGCCGAGCCACGCGGCCGTCGCGGTCGGACCGGGCGTGACCGCGTTGCAGCGGATGCCGTCGCCGGCGTACAGGTCGGCGATCAACCGCGAGAGCGACAGCTGCGCCGCCTTCATCACGGAGTAGTCGGGCATCGCCGTGGACGGGCGCTTGCCGGCCGAGGAGGACACGTTGACGATCGCACCCCCTCCCCGCTCCCGCAGCCGCGGAATTGCGGCCCGGATCGCGCGTACGTAGCCCATCACGTTGACCTGCCACATCTGCTCCCAGTCGTCGTCCGAGACCTCCTCGAACGAGCGCTGGATCGCGAGCCCGGCGTTGTTCACGAGGCAGTCGAGGCCGCCGAGCCCGGCGACGGTCTCGGCGATCAGCGCCTCCGGACCACCCGGCTGAGACGGGTCGGACACGACCCCAAGGACGGCGCCGGTAGCTCGGCGGGCCGACTCGACCCGCCCGGCATCGCGGCCCGACACGACCACGCGCGCTCCCTCCGCCGCGAGCATGCTCGCCGTCTCGAGGCCGATCCCGCCCGTCGAGCCGGTGACGATGCAGATCTTGTCGGCGAGACCCAGGTCCATGGGCCGGGTAGCGTAGTCGCGGTGACGACATTGATCCTCGTCCGCCACGGCGAGACCGACTGGAACCGCGAGAACCGCTTCCAGGGCCAGGCGGACCCCCCGCTCAACGAGCTCGGCCGCCGACAGTCGGCCGAGCTCGCGGACAGGCTCGCCGCCGAGGGCGTCGACCGCGTGTACACGAGCCCGCAGCGCCGGGCGAGCGAGACGGCAGCGATCCTCGCGGACCGCCTCGGTCTCGAGGTGCAACCGGTCGACGGGCTGCGCGAGATCGATGTGGGCTCGTGGTCGGGCTTGACGCGCGACGAGATCGCCGAGCGCTTCCCCGACGCGTGGGCTCGGTGGCTCGAGGACGGCGACGGCTTCGACGACGGCGAGACGTACGAGCAGCTCGGCGCGAGGGTGATTCCGGCACTTCTGGGCCTCGCCGAGCAACATGACCATGAGGTCGTCCTGGTCGTCACGCACGGCGGTCCGTCACGGGTCGCACAGGCGCAGGCGGCGGGCATCGCGTACGGCGAATCGCGCCGCCGCGAGCCGGTTCTCGGCAACTGCGCCGTGTCCAGATTCGCCGTGGAGAACGGCAACTTGCGCCGGATAGACTGACCCGGGTGGAGGACTACACGAGCAAGTACAAGGGCGAGCAGGTCGAGATCGCCCTCTTCGGCGGCGACTACCAGGACGGCGTGCTCACCGCGTATTGCGCGGTCGACGAGGTCGCCCACATCGAGCTGAACGGGCACATCCTCATCCCGCTCCAGAACATCGCCTCCCTCCACTGCACCAGTCGCTGCGACGCGCCCGAGCCGGACTGGCCGCCACGCGGCTTCGCCGAGGACGAGCGCGACGAGCCCTAGGTGCCCGAGCGGGCACTAACGCGCGTGGCCGGCACACTCGCCGTCGCTCGCAACCTGGCCAAGCTCTGGGCGCTCCTGCTGGGGTTCTGCGCGCTGCTGGCCGGCCTTGGCTGGGTGCTCGGCGAGTACCGGCTCGCCTCGATCTTCGTCTTCTGCGGCCTGCTCGCCGCCGTGACTGCCTGGTGGCACGGAGAGCGCGTCGCACTCGCGATGGTCGGAGCGCGCAAGGCCGCCGACTCGGAGGCCACCACCGTTCGGAGCGCGCTCGAGCGGCTCGCGCGGCGGGCCCGAATCGCACCGCCCCGGCTCTACCTGATCGCCGACCCGTTCCCCCGCGCGCTCTCGACCGGACGCGGTGTGACGGCTTCGACCGTCGTGCTGAGCACCGGCCTCGTCGCGAGCGCCAGCCCGGCCGAGATCGAGGGAGTGCTCGCGCACGAGGTGGCCCACATCGCCCGGCGCGACACGGTCGTCCAGACCGCCGCGGTCTTGCTCTCCTCGACGCTCGTGGAGATCGCCCGCCTCGGCGGCTTCCTGCAACGGGCGCTCCTGTTCGTGCTCGGACCGGTGGCCGCCGCCTTCGTGCACCTGCTGCTGTCGCCGAAGCGAGAGTTCGCCGCCGACCGGTACGCGGCCGAGCTCTGCGAGTCGCCTCACGGCCTTGCCGACGTCCTCCTCCGGCTGCAGCTCGCGGGCGAGCTCGTCGGCCTCGACGCGAGCCCGCTGACGGAGCCGCTGCACACGGTGAACCCGTTCCCGCGCGAAGGCGCGGCCGTGCTGTTCGACACGCACCCGCCGGTGGCCGAGCGCGTGCGCCAGCTGCGGAACCTCGACCCCGAGTGGCGCGACAAGCTCCGAGCGGCCTAGCGCTCGTCCTCGGGCAGGAGCGAGAACAGCACGCAGTCGCGACGCTCCCCCTTGACGACGAGGTAGCGCCTGAGGACTCCCTCGCGGCGGAAGCCGGCCTTTTCGGCGACACGCTGCGACGGGGAGTTCCCAGGTTCGGCGACGAGCTGCACGCGCTCGATCGGCAGATCGGTCAGCAGCCAGCGCGAGATCAGGCGCAGCGCCTTCGTGGCGATCCCGCGGCCGCGGGCTTCGCGGACCGTCCAATAGCCGACCGTCGCGGCTCCCTCCTCGTGGAAGCGCGCGCCGATCGACCCCACCAGCTGTCCGTCCGCGACAGCGACGACAGCGAAGTTGGCCGCGGTGCCGTCTGCCCAGCCCTGCGCGGACCCGTCCAGGAAGAGCCGGCCCTCCTCGACGCCGTACCGCTCCGGCACGGTCGTCCAGCGGGGGATCTCCGGATCCTGGAGTGCCGCCACCATCGCGTCGAGGTCGTCGATGCGCCACGGGCGCAAGACGATCTCGTCGGCACGAAGGTCTGGCGTCTCGAGTTGGGGCATGATCGTCTCCGGAAACGCGAAGAGCGCCTCGAGGGCGCTCTTCTGGAAGTAATTCGGCGGCTACCTACTCTCCCGGGAGGTTGCCCTCCGAGTACCATCGGCGCCGGCGGGCTTAACTTCTCTGTTCGGAATGGGAAGAGGTGTACCCCCGCCGCTGTGACCGCCGAAATTGTCAAGGCCTACGGCCCGAGTCACATGACCAGGCGCACGCACACCTTCAAAACTCCATAGCGACAACGACGTGTTCTAAATCAAGACCTCGGGCAATTAGTACGGGTCCGCTTCACGCATTGCTGCGCTTCCACGGCCCGCCTATCAACGTGGTGGTCTCCCACGGCCCTTACTCCTTCTAGAGGATGGGAAGCCTCATCTCGAGGTGGGCTTCCCGCTTAGATGCTTTCAGCGGTTATCCCATCCAGACGTGGCTAATCAGCAGTGCCGTTGGCACGACAACTGATGCACCAGAGGTCTGTTCGCTCCGGTCCTCTCGTACTAGGAGCGACTCCTCTCAAGCTTCCAGCGCCCATGGTGGATAGGGACCGAACTGTCTCACGACGTTCTGAACCCAGCTCGCGTACCGCTTTAATGGGCGAACAGCCCAACCCTTGGGACCTACTCCAGCCCCAGGATGCGACGAGCCGACATCGAGGTGCCAAACACTTCCGTCGATGTGGACTCTTGGGAAGTATAAGCCTGTTATCCCCGGAGTACCTTTTATCCGTTGAGCGACGGCAATTCCACTCTTAACCGCCGGATCACTAAGGCCTGCTTTCGCACCTGCTCGACTTGTCAGTCTCGCAGTCAAGCTCCCTTATGCCTTTGCACTCTACGCACGATTTCCAACCGTGCTGAGGGAACCTTTGCGCGCCTCCGTTACATTTTAGGAGGCGACCGCCCCAGTCAAACTGCCCACCTGACACTGTTCCCGACCCGGA
>CAVTVQ010000006.1:0-255000 GCA_963738205.1 uncultured Actinomycetes bacterium | reverse complement strand
ACGTCCGCCTCGACCGCGACCGAGTCGTAGGCCTGCATCAGCGGGTACAGGAGCTCGGAGACCGAGATCGGCGCCTGCGACGCGAACCGCTTCGCGAAGTCGTCACGCTCGAGCAGCCGGGCGACGGTGATCGTGCGCGTGAGCCGCAGGACGGCCGCGAAGTCGAGTTGTCCGAGCCACTCGCCGTTGAAGCGCACCTCGGTCTGCTCGGCGTCGATGATCTGCGCGGCCTGCTCGAAGTAACGCTTGGCGTTCGCGTCGATCTCCTCGTCCGAGAGGACCGGCCGCTCCGCCGAACGCCCCGAGGGGTCGCCGATCCTGGTCGTGTAGTCGCCGATGATCAGGACGCCCT
Organism: uncultured Actinomycetes bacterium; assembly: GCA_963738205.1. GTDB lineage: Bacteria > Actinomycetota > Thermoleophilia > Gaiellales > Gaiellaceae > DATFQE01. The sequence goes on along the minus strand of CAVTVQ010000006.1, from coordinate 254,648 downwards.
TGTGGCCCTCGCGCTGGAAGGCCGCCATCCGCTGGAGCGGGATCGCATGGCCGACGTGGACGTCGGGCGCCGTGACGTCGATGCCCAGCTTCACGCGCAACGGGCGGCCCAGCGCGAGCTTCCGCTCGAGCTCTCCCTGCGGCAGGACGTCGACCGCGTTGCGCGTCAGGTCGGCCAGAGCCATGAGGGCGCGAGTCTAGCCAGCTAGAATCCCGCGGTTTGCCGCGCAGACGTAAGAACGCGCCGCCGAGGAAGAACGGCCGGCGTCGCATCCGCAAGCTCCGCCTCTTCACGCTCCTCCTCGTGTTGGGGCTCCTGAGCTCCGCCTCCTTCGGCTTCGGCTTCATGACCGCGGTGGCGAAGGAGATCCCGCGCCTCGACCCGTCGCGGCAGGTGGCGCGCGAGGAGAACAGCTACATCCTCAACTACGACGGGACGCGCAACCTCGCCGTGCTGCGCGGCGGCGAGAACCGCGTGATCGTCGACTCCGATCACATCGCGCCGGTGATGAAGCAGGCGATCGTGGCCGTCGAGGACCGCCGCTTCTTCGACCACCGCGGCGTCGACGGGCGCGCGATCGCCCGTGCGTTCTGGGCCGACCTGCGCAACCAGTCGGTCGTCCAGGGCGGCTCGACGATCACGCAGCAGTTCGTCAAGAACGCCTACGTGAAGAATCAGCGCTCGATCGCGCGCAAACTCCGCGAGGCGGCGCTCGCCTGGCAGCTGGAGCAGCAGTGGTCGAAGAACAAGATCCTCACCGAGTACCTCAACACGATCTACTTCGGCAACGGCGCCTACGGCGTCGAGCAGGGCGCGCGCGTGTACTTCGGACGCTCGGCGCAACGGCTGAACCTCGCGCAGGCAGCTTTGCTGGCGGGCATCCCGTCCGACCCGACCCGCTACGACCCCAAGACCAACCCGCGCGCGGCCCAGGAACGCCGCGACCTCGTCCTGCAGATGATGGCCGACCAGGGTGTGATCTCCCAGGCCGAGCTCACCGCCGGCCTCGCCACGCCCATGCCGAAGCCCGAGGAGATCGAGCTGCCGGGCTCTTTCGCCGGCGACGAGGCCCCGTACTTCGTGAACTACGTCAAGCAGCAGCTGATCGACAAGTACGGCGCGCAGGAGGTCTTCGGCGGCGGGCTCCGCGTGAAGACGACGATCGACCTGGAGCTGCAGGACCTCGCGCGCAAGGCGATCGCAAAGTGGCTGACCGACGTCGGGCCGGAGGCGGCGCTCGTGGCGGTGCAGCCGTCGAGCGGCCGGGTGATGGCCATGGTCGGCGGCTCGAACTACCGCGAGAGTCAGTTCAACCTCGCGGTGCAGGGCGAGCGGCAGGCGGGGTCGTCCTTCAAGCCGTTCGTGCTCTCGGCGGCGCTGCGGGAAGGGCTGTCGACGTCGAACACGTTCGTGTCGAAGCCGGTCGAGGTGTGGGCGGACGGCAGGCTCTGGGAGGTCGAGAACTACGACCAGAGCTACCTGGGCACGATCGACTTGCGCAACGCGACGATCCATTCCGACAACGCCGTCTACGCCCAGCTCACGCAGCTCGTCGGCCCGCGGGCGGTGGTGAACGCCGCCAAGGATCTCGGGATCACCACGCGGCTGAACGCCTACTACTCGATCGGTCTGGGAGCCGAGGCGGTCAACCCGCTCGAAATGGCGCGCGCCTTCTCGACGTTCGCGAACCGGGGCGCGCGCGTCGACGGGAAGCTGCTGGGCAACGCGCCGCGGGCAATCGTCTCGGTCGAGAAGGACGGCAGGGTGGTCGACAACGACCCGGTCGGCAAGCCGGCTCTCGCCCCCGAGAAGGCGGCGATCGTGAACGACATCCTCCAGGGCGTCGTCCGCCAGGGCACGGGGCGCGCGGCGGCGTTGCCGGATGGGCGGCCGGTGGCGGGCAAGACCGGCACGACGGAGAACTACGGCGACGCGTGGTTCGTCGGCTACACGCCACAGCTCGCCGTGGCCGTCTGGGTGGGGTATCCGAGCGAGCTGCGCCCGATGCTGACGGAGTTCCACGGCGACTCAGTCGCCGGCGGCACCTTTCCCGCCTTGATCTGGAAAAGCTTCATGGAGAAGGCGCTGCCGGCCCTCGGGGCCGAGCCCGCGCAGTTCGACCCGCCCGAGTACACGCCCGCCGAGAGCCGCTCGATCGTGATGCGCGACGGCATCCTCCAGGCCGACAACGGCTACTGCCGCGGCTCCCACCAGGTGCTCGTGTACTACGGCGAGGCGCCGCGGAAGACCGCGAACTGCAAGCCCAACGAGGTCGAGGTGCCGAAGGTCGTCGGAGCCCGGCTCAAGGCGGCGCGCGCCCAGCTCGTCTCGACCCCCCTCTCACCGACCGTCGTCTACAAGCCTGCGGCTCTGGGCCAGCCGGTCGGCGTCGTCGTGCGGACGATTCCCAAGGCGGGTGCGCGGCTCTCGGCCGGCGAGCGCGTCGACCTCGTGCTGGTGAGGGCCGAGCATGGTGTGATCCCGAAGCTGGTCGGCTTGCCGGTCGACACCGCGAGCGAGAAGCTCGACTCGCTGAAGATCCAGGCCGACGTCCACGGCGACGGCCGCGTCGTCGCCCAGCGGCCGAAATGGGGCACGGCGCTCGTGCCCGGCGCGACGGTCACGCTGGTCGCACGGGGCGGCTGAGGTAGCGCGACCCAGCGAGTGCGTAGCGCCACGGCCGCTCGGCGGCGCGCGTGATGCCGATCCGCGTGCCGGTCACGACCTCCAGGTCTGCTCGCACGCGCGCGAGGAGCTCGAAGGGCGGTTCGTCGAGCGGAGCGCCGTCATGCTCGCGGGTGACGCCGAGCGCCTGACAGAGGCGGCCCGGTCCAGCGGCGAGCAGGCGCTCGTCGTCGATACCTCGGCGGGCCTTCATGGCCTCCACGCCATGGGTGGGCTCGAGGGCGCGGAGGAGCACGGCGTTCGCCACACCTTCCTCCTCGGCGACGAGGTTCAGGCACCAGTGGATGCCGTACGAGCGGTAGACATAGGCATGGCCGGGCGGCCCGAACATCGAGGCGTTGCGTTCGGTTCGGCCCCTGAAGCCGTGAGCCGCCGGGTCCTCGTGATCGTAGGCCTCGACCTCGACGATCGTGCCGCCGACACCGTCCACGAGCAGCGTCACGCCGATCAGGTCCGGCGCGACCTCGTGCACCGAGCGGGCGAAGAACTCCTGGTCGAGCCTCATTCGCGCGGCCGCTTCGCGTCGTAGCGGAGGAGCGCCGGGAACGCGGCCGCGATGGCGATCGTGCCGGCGATGCAGAGCGCGCCGCCGGAGACGATCGAGAAGCGGAGGCTGGTGAGCGAGGCGACCAAGCCGGCCTCGACATTGCCGAGGGCAGGTGCGCTCGCGACCTGCGCGAGCTCGATCCCGGAGACGCGGCCTCGCATCGGGTCCGGCGTCGCGGCCAGGACGATGGCGGAGCGAAAGGCGGCGCTGACGTTGTCCGCCGCACCGGCGAAGGCGAGGAGGAGCAGCGCGAGCGGCAGGGATTCGGCGAAACCGAAGAGCAGGATGGCGACGCCCCAGAGGGACGCGGCGACCGCCACCGCGAGGCCTTGCCGGCGCACGTGGCCAACCCAGCCGGAGAGCAGCGTGGCGAGGAGCGCGCCGGCGTACGGCGCCGAGTAGAGGAGCCCGACGACGCCCGCGCCCCCGTCGAACCGGTGCTCCGCCAGCGCGGGAAAGAGCGCGCTCGGCATCCCGAAGATCATCGCGTTCGTGTCGAGCAGAAAGATGCCGAGGATCGCCGGCTGCGAGCGCACGAAGCTGAAGCCTTCGAGCATCGAGCGCAGGTTCACGCCCTCCGCGTGCTCGTGCGGCGGGAACTTCGGCAGCCGCCAGATCGCGACCAGCGACGCGGCGAAGGTGGCGACGTCCACCAGGTAGGTGCCGGTCAGGCCGATCGTCGCGATCAGCAAACCGCCGGTCGCCGGGCCGCCGACCGCGGCGAGGCTGTGGTACGCGCTGTTCAGCAGCGACGCTGACGCGAGCTGGTCCTCGGGGACGAGCCGCGGCGTGAGCGAACGGAGCGCCGGGGAGCCGAGCGCCCAGAGCGCCGTGATCGACGCTGCGAGGACGTAGAGCGCCCACGCGCGCGGCCGCTCGAGGATCGCGTTGAAGACGAGTGCGCCCGAGCAGACGACCAGGCCGACCTCGGTGATCAGCATCAGGCGGCGACGGTCGACCGCGTCGGCGATCGTCCCGCCGACGACCGAGAGGGTCAGCAGCGGCACGAGCTCGCAGAGGGCGATCAAGCCCACCGCCAGCGTCGAATGCGTCAGCTGGTACATCTGGTACGGGATCGCCACGTAGGTGATGTGGCTCCCGAACGACGAGATCGACTGGCCGAGCCAGAGGTTGCGGAAATGGCGGTAGTGCAGCGGCCGCGTGTCGACGGCGAGGCGCCGCAGACCGACGCGCCACCCCGGGCGGTCGGTCAGTTCGGGCGCGTCTTCGATCGCGGCCCGCAGGGCCTCGTCGTCGCGGTCCTCGCCGCTCACGCGCTAGAACAGCTGGTCGGGCTCGTCCGGACTGGCCGTGCGCTCGAGCAGCCGGCGGGCGCGCCGGCTCAGGTCGGTCAGGTCGACTCGGCCCTTTTCCGCGTCGTCGACGATCCGCTGCGCAAGCGAGAGCGCGTCGTCGAGCAGCGGCGCCGTCGTCGCCGCGTCCTCGCCCATCTCGTGCAGGATCGTCCGCTCCGTGCGGCCGGCGATGATCGGCTCGGAGACACCCTCGATCCACACGCGCGTGCGCCGGCCGCCGCCGCGGTCGTCGCCGGTCAGCGGCTCGAGCGCGTAGATCTTGTCTGCGCGCGCGAACTTCCCGAAGCCGAGGAAGACCATCCGCTGAGGCCGTTCCGCCATCAACTGGATTCTGTCAAGAGCGGCGGCGTGACTCGCCTGGGGTCAGGTCTTGCAAGCACGCATCGGCCCGCCGTCGATGTGGCAATGCAAGACCTGACCCCGAACGGATCAGGCGAGCGTGCTGCGGAGCGCCTCGACGACGTAGGCCTGGTCGTCGGGCTCGATCGCAGGGAAGAACGGGAGCGCGACCGTGCGCGAGGCGGCGTCCTCGGCGACCGGGCACATGCCTTCGGCGAAGCCGTACGCCTCGCGCATGTACGGCTGCAGGTGGACACACGGGACGTACAGGCCCGCCTCGACGCCGTCGGCCGCCAGCCGCTCGAGCACGGCGTCCCGGTCGACGCCGCGCGCCAGCTTGACCACGTACACGAACCACGAGCGACGATGGTCGGAGTCGTCGCGATGCGGTGTCTCGACGCCGTCGACGCCGGCGAGCAGCTCGCTGTAGCGCCCGGCCGCCGCCTCCCGGAGCCCGAGGATCTCGTCGAGCTTCTCGAGCTGGGCGATCCCGACTGCCGCCTGCAAGTCGGTGAAGCGGTAGTTGAACCCGACGCGGACGTGGTGGAACCAGCGGCTCTCGTACGAGCGTCCCTGGTTGCGCAGCGAGCGCAGGAGCTCGCCCTCGTCCTCCGAGTGGGTCGTGACCATCCCGCCCTCGCCGGTCGTGATCTGCTTGTTCGGGTAGAAGCCGAAGGCCGCCGGCACACCGTGTGAGCCGATCACGCCACCCTTGTACTCGGCCCCGAGCGCCTCGGCCGAGTCGGCGATGAGCGCGAGCCCCTTCCGGTCGGCGAGCGTGCGGAGCTCGTCCAGCTCGCACGGGTAGCCGAACATGTCGACGGCCACGATCGCCTTCGTCCGTTCGGTGATCGCCGCCTCGACCGCTTGAGGGTCGATGTTCAGCGTCGCTGGATCCACGTCCGCGAAGACCGGGCGTGCGCCCTCGAAGATGAAGCAGTTCGCCGTCGCCACGAACGAGATCGGCGACGTGATCACCTCGTCGCCCGGGCCGAGGCCGCGGGCGTGGCAGAGCATGTGCAGCCCCGCCGTCGCCGAGGAGACCGCCACTGCGTGCGGTGCTCCGGTCCGCTCGGCGAACAGCTCCTCGAAACGGTCGATCGCCGGCCCGAGCGACAGCCGGCCCGAGCGCAGCACCTCGAGGACGAGCTCCTCCTCGCGCTCCCCGATGTACGGCTTGGAGAGCGGAATCCGCCGGACGGCGGTGCTCACGCCTCGGCTGGCGCGCGTTCCGGGATCGCCGCGTACTCGAGCCACTGCCCCCAACGCTCGCCGCCGCCGCGAACGGTGTCGAGGTACGCCTTCTGCAGCTTGAGCGTCACCGGCCCGGGCGGGCCGATCTCGTGGTCGTCCACGGAGCGGATCGGCGTGACCTCCGCGGCCGTGCCGACCATGAAGATCTCGTCCGCGAGGTAGAGGTCGGAGCGGATGATGTTGCGCTCCTCCACGGCGTGCCCGAGGTCCTCGGCGATCTGGATGATTGTGTCGCGCGTGATCCCCGGGAGGATCGACGTCGAGAGCCCGGGCGTGGCGATCTTGTCCCCGTAGACGACGAAGATGTTCTCGCCCGACCCGTCGGCGACGTAGCCCTCGTCCGTGAGCAGGATCGCCTCGTCGTAGCCCGCGCGGTTGGCCTCGGTGACCGCGAGCATCGAGTTGAGGTACACGCCCGTGGCCTTCGCGACGTGCGGGATCGTGTTGGGCCCGATCCGCTTCCACGACGACACCTTGGCCCGGATGCCGTTCTTCAGGCCCTCGTCGCCGAGGTACGTGCCCCACGGCCAACTCATGATCACCGTCTCCACCGGGTTGCCGGCTGTGGACACGCCGAGCTCGCCGTAGCCGTAGAACGCGATCGGGCGCAGGTAGCACTCTGGCAACCCGTTGGCCCCGATCAGGTCGAACGAGGCCTCGCGGAGCTCGGCCACGGTGTACGGGATGTCCATGTAGAGCAGGCGCGCCGAGTTGTGCAGCCGCTGGAGGTGGTCGGTCAGGCGGAAGACCGCCGAGCCCTTCGGGGTCTCGTAGCAACGGATCCCCTCGAAGACGCCCGTTCCGTAGTGCAATCCGTGCGAGCCGACGTGGATGCGGGCGTCGGCCCAGTCCACGAGCTCGCCGTTCATCCAGATCTTCTCGGTCTCCCGCATTGCTCAGCTCCTTCGTAGCCGGCTGTCTCTTTTGATGTTAGCCGGGTGTGCGGTCGGGGTCTTCCACCGCATCGACTGGTTGGGCTCGAGCGAGCCGCACGAGATCCGCGGGAGCGAGAGCCGCCATGTGTCTCGTGGAGCCGGCTCCGATCCACACACGGTCGAGCGCCAGCAGGCTGCGGTCGACGAACACGCGGTCGACGTTGCGGACCGGGAACGGCGCCACCGCACCGGGCTCGAAGCCGGTCGCCTCCAGCACGAGCTCGGCGCTCGCGACGCGCGCCTTGGCGCAGCCGCCCGCCTCGGCCACCTTGCGCGCGTCGGCCCGGCGGTCGCCGGGAACGAGGACGAGCAAAATGAGATCGCCGCAAGTAAAGACGAGCGACTTGACGATCTGCCTGAGCTCACAGCCGACCGCGTCGGCCGCGGCCTGCGCCGTGGGCGTCCCCTCCGGGAACTCCTCGATGCGGGCCTCCGTCCCTGCCGCTCGCAGAAACGCGGCGACGCGCTCGACCGGCTCGGGCCAGCTGCTCGGCATCAGTAGAGCCCCGGCAGCAGGCGCCAGCGCGTCCGCCGCCTGTACTCGTCGTAGGCCGGATACCGCTCGGCGAGCAGCTGCTCCTCGAATCGGGCCTTGTACGCCCAGAGCACGGCGAGCGCGACGGCGAACGCGAACGCCGCCGGGCTCGTCCACAGGCCCCAGCCGACGAAGAAGTAGATGCCGCCGCTGTAGATCGGATGGCGCGAGAAGCGATACGGCCCCGTGTCCACGAGCGCGCCTCGTTCGCGTGGCTTGGGAAACGGCGTCAGCGAGCTCCCCAGCGCGCGGGCCGACCAGACGGCCAGCAGCGCGCCGGCGACGACCAAGACGGCCCCGACCACGTCGAACGTGTCCTCGACCCCGTCCGGCCACTCGCCGACGAGCCCCGCCGCGAACGACCCGGCCATCAGCGCGAACTGGGCGACGACCCAGCCGCCGCCTCTTTTAGGAGGACTTGACGAGCAATGCTCCATCAAGCCCTCCTACCCGAGCCGGACGAACCTGGCATCGTCGAAGCCCTCCGCGTGGAACCGCTCGACCAGCTCGGGCGGCGGCGGCTCGTCGATCGACAGCGCCATCAGCGCCTTGTCGCCTCTCCGTGTCCGGGACACGGCCATGTTGGCGATGTTGACGCCGGCGTCGCCGAACAGCGAGCCGACGCGACCGATCACCCCGGGCACGTCGTCGTAGCGGAAGAACACCATCAGGGGCGCGAGCTCCATCTCGAGCTCGAACCCGAGCGCGCTCACGAGCCAGCGCCGGTTGTCACGCCCGATCGTCGTGCCGGAAACGTAGACCTCCTCGTCCCCGCCGGTCACGTCGACGCGGACGAGGTTGGTGAAATCACGCGAGTCGCGGCGCCGCTCCTCGCCGACCTCGATCCCGAGCTCGGACGCGACGACCGGCGCGTTGACGTAGTTCACCGTCTGCTCGACCCGGCCCTGGAACGCTCCGTTGAGCGCGGCCACCGTCAGCAGGCGCGTGTCGTAGTCGGCGAGCGTCCCGTAGTAGGTGAGCCCAATCCGGCTGGGCCGCGCCGGCGCCAGCTCCATCGCCAGCCGCGCGAGCGTGGCGGACAGCGGGATGAAGGACCCGAGCACCTCCAGGTCGTCCGCGCCGATCACCGGGATGTTGACCGCGTTGGTCACGAGCCCGCCCTCGAGTGCCGCCGCGACCTGCTCGGCGACGATCACGCCCGCTCGGTCCTGCGCCTCCTCGGTCGACGCGGCGAGGTGCGGCGTTACGACGACGTTGTCGAACTCGAGCAGCGGGCCGTCGTACGGCTCGGCCGAGAACACGTCGAGGGCGGCGCCCGCGACCTTGCCCGAGCGGAGCGCCTCGACCAGCGCGCCTTCGTCGATCAGCTCGCCTCTCGCCGCGTTCACGATCCTGACGCCGTCGCGCATCGCGGCGAACGCGCTCGCGCCGACGGCGCCCCGCGTCTCGGCGGTCAGCGGCTGGTGCAGCGTCACGAAGTCGGCGGCCGAGTACACGGCCTCCGCAGACTCGGCCTGCTCGACGCCCAGCTCGCGGAAGCGCTCGGTCGCAACGAACGGGTCGTACGCGATCACACGCATGCCGAGCCCGAGCGCTCGGCGGGCCACCTGCTGTCCGATGCGGCCGAAGCCGAGCACGCCAAGCGTCTTGTCCGCCACCTCGAGGCCCGCGTAAGCTGGCTCGATCCCAGCGCCCGTTCTTGAGCGACGCGTGCGCCTGCGGGATGTTGCGCGACAGCGCGAGCAGGAGCCCGATCGTGTGCTCGGCCGCAGAGATGACGGTCGACTCGGGCGCGTTCGCGACGACGATCCCCTTGCGCGTGGCGGCCTCGACGTCGACGTTGTCCACGCCGACGCCCGCGCGCCCGATCACGCGCAGCCGCTCGGCGCGGTCGATCAGGTCGCCGGTCAGCTTCGTCTTCGAGCGTACGACGACGCCCTCGTAGTCGCCGATCCGCTCGGCCAGATCGGAATCGAAGTCGACGTCGACGTCGAAGCGCTCGCGCAGGTACTCGATCCCGGCGTCGGCGATCGGCTCGCGGACGAGGACTCTGGGCTTGCTCACACCGTGGTGCGCTCGTACGTCTCGAGCGCGCGACTGACCGCCGCCCCGCGCTCGACGTCGGCGCCCAGCTCGCTGAGGACGAGCTCGATGCCGGCCAGCGCGGTCGTGATGTCGAAGATGTCGAACCAGCCGATGTGGCCGATGCGGAAGACCTTGCCCTTGATCGGGCCGTGACCGCCGGCCAGGGTGATCCCGAGGCGGTCGCGCAGGGTCTGCACGAGCTCGGCGCCGTCGACCCCCGGCGGCACCTGGATCGCGGTCACGACGGCGGAGCTGTCGTCGTCGGGCGAAAACAGCTCGAGGCCCATCGCCTTCGCCCCCTCGCGGCACGCGCGCCCGAGGCGGACATGGCGCTCGAACGCGGCCTCGAGCCCGTGCTCCAGCAGCAGGCCGAGCGCGACGTTGAGACCGACGACCAGGGAGACGGCAGGCGTGAACGCTGCATCGAGCTTGTCCTGGGCCTTCCGGTTCCGCTCCCAGTCGAAGTAGAAGACGCGGCGTCGAGCCGGCGGCCGCGGCCCTTTCGGAGACGCCCGCGAACGCCAGGCCGGGCGGCGTCATCAAGGCTTTCTGCGAGCCCGCCAGCACGACATCGAGCTCCCACTCGGCCTGCTCGAGCGGCACCGCGCCGAGGCTCGAGATCGCATCGACCACCGAGAGCGCCCCTGCATGGCGCGCCGCGGCAGCGAGCGAGCGGACGTCGGCGACGACGCCCGTGGAGGTCTCCGAATGCGTGAGGAACACGGCCTTGGCGCCGCCGAGCTCGGCCAGGCGCGCGGCGAGGTCGTCCGCGGACGGCGTCTCGCCCCACTCGTAGGCGACCACGTCCACCTCGGAGCCGTAGGTGCGTGCAAGCGCCTGCCAGCGCTCGCCGAAGCTGCCGGCCGAGACCACGACGACGCGGTCCCCGGGGCCGGTGAGGTTGGCGACGGCCGACTCCATCGCGCCCGTTCCGGAGGCGGTGAACACGAGCGGCTCGCTGCCGGCCCGGTAGACCTGGCTCAGGCGGTCGAGGCAGCTGCGGAAGATCGGCCGGAAGTCGGGGCTGCGGTGGTGCAGGACGGGCTCGGCCAGAGCGGCCAACACCTGGGGCGGCACCGGCGTCGGTCCCGGAGTGAACAGGTGCCGCTTCATTCGCGTGACCCTAGCGAAGCTCTCGGACCCGTCTAGGGTCCGCCCCGATGGAGGCCTTGCTCGCGTTCGCGGCGGCGCTCCTGGCGCTCCGGCTGGCGGGCGGCCTCGCAGGCCGCTGGCGGGCGCGTCGGCGCCCCGAGCTCGCCGCCTGGGCCGCGTCGCTTGCCGCCTATGCCGTGGCGTCGGCCGCGATCGCCTGGGGGGCGGCGGCCGGCTGGGGCGACGAGGCCTTCCGCGTCTACTACCTCTTCGGCGGACTCCTGACCGCGCCACTGCTGGGCCTGGGCTCGCTCCTCCTCGTCGGCGTGCGTGCCGCCCTTCCCGTCACGCTCGTCTACTGCGGCCTCGCCGTCGGGATCGCCCTCGCCGAACCGCTGACGGCGCCCGTCTCCGGGATGGAGATCCCGGACGCACAGCAGCACCTCGACCTCTTTCCCGCGCGCCTCGCCGCGGTCATCGGCAACTCGCTCGGCACCGTCGCCGTCGTCGTGGTCGCGCTCATGAGCTTCCGCAGGCGTCCGCTCGGCAACTCGCTCGTGCTCGCCGGGGTGGCGGTCGCCGCGGCCGGAACGGCGCTCGCCGGCCTCGGAGAGGCCCAGACCGCGGCCTCGATTGCAGTCGCGGCAGCGCTTCTCTACGGCGGTTTCGTTCTTAACAGATAGCTCAAACGGCAGCACTACCCTGCCGCCCGTTCGGACAACGAGGAGCCCGAGAGGGTTGCCTACACCGGCGACTGCGGCACAGTCCCGCCGGGTGGCGCTTGAGGCTCCGCTGCCCGTAGGGGGATCGAATGAGACAACCGATTCGGTTGCTGCTGCTCGCGTGCGTGCTGACGCTCGCAGCGGTCGCTCTCCAGGCGCCGCGAGACTCGGCCGCCCGCGACCGACGCGTGCAGACGGCCGCAATGCCGACGGACTTCCTGCTTGCCGACATCGCGCAGTACCGCCGGGAGACGTGGCGCTGGCAACGGCTGATGGGCGTTCGGCGCTCCCGCGCCACCACGGTCCGCGTCCACCGGAGCCCGCACTACCGGCGCTGGGTGCGCAAGCTCTGGCGCCAGCGCGCGGTCGTGCACCGGCGCAAGGCCCACAGGCCGCCGCACCACAACGCATGGATGTGCATCCAGCGCTACGAGGGACGCTGGAACGACCCGCATGCGCCGTACTACGGCGGCCTCCAGATGGACATCTCGTTCCAGCGCACGTACGGCTCCGATCTCCTGCGCCGAAAGGGCACCGCGGACAAGTGGAGCCCGGTCGAGCAGATGTGGGTCGCGGAGCGAGCGTTTCGGGCCGGTCGCGGCTTCTATCCGTGGCCGAACACCGCGCGGCACTGCGGCCTGATCTGAGCGCCTGCCACCCGACCGCCTGCTACGGTTAGACGCAAGACAGAGCGAGTCCGGTTCGCGCTTGGCGCCTTCCTTACCCGTTCGTGAGTGGTAAGAGGAGGTGTTTTTCTATGGCAAGCGGAACTGTGAAATGGTTCAACGACAGCAAGGGCTACGGGTTCATCACCCCGGATGACGGGGCGAAGGATCTCTTTGTTCATCACAGCAGCATCGCGGGCGAGGGCTTCAAGAGCCTCACCGAGGGTGCGCGCGTCGAGTTCGAGGCGCGTGAAGGAGCGAAGGGCCCCGAGGCGGCGAACGTCGCCCCGATCGCGTCCTAGGACGCCGCGTCGAGCCGTGGCCGCGCGAGCGGCCACGGCTCCGCACAACCGAGAGGAGCCAATGGCCGAAAAGGAAGAGAAAGTCGAGTTCGAGGGTGAGGTCCTGGAAGCGATGCGCAACCGCATGTTCCGGATCAAGCTCGACAACGGTCACGAGACCCTCGGCTACATGGCCGGCCGGATGAAGCGCTACCGGATCCGGGTGTTCCCGGGCGACCGAGTCCGCATCGAGCTCTCTCCGTACGACCTGGACCGTGGCCGCATCGTGTACAGGCTCAGCTGAGATGGTGGCGCCGACGACTCCAGAGCCGGCCACGAGGCCGGATTGGGACGACGTGGATGCGTTGCTCACGCGCCTTCGCGCGACGCAGGCCAGCTTCGCCACCGCCACCTCGTCCGAGAATTCGATTTCGCAGTACGAGCCGAACGTCCGCCTGATGCTGCAGAGCCAGCGCGGCACGAGGTGGGTCGCCGTCGACGACGTCCGCGGCTGCTGGGCGACGCTCGAGCGACTCGGCAGCGTCAGCCGAGACGACCTGCTCGAGCCCGGACGCTGCTCGGCCTTCATGTTCGCGCTGTTCGCGCAGGTCGAAGGCGTCGAGGCGGAAGACGACCGCCTGACTTTCGGCTGAGCGACCCGCCCGGCGAATCCCGTAGTGTGCGTCGCATGGGACGCGGATCGCGACCGAGGCGACGCTGGGCGGCCGATCGACGCCGCAAGAAGAAGGAGCGCGAGCAGCGCAACGCGCCGACGCCTCCGACAACGTCCCGCCGCAGCAGCTAGCCGGGTATCTGGACGCGCTCGTCGAGCGGGTGCGGCGGGTGCTGGGCGACGAGCTCGTCGGCGTCTACCTCGCTGGATCCGGGGCTCTCGGCGGCTACGTCCACGGGCGGAGCGACGTCGACGTCGCGGTGGTCGAGCGCACGCCGCTCTCCCGCGAGACGAAGGAAGCACTCGTGACCGCACTGCGGCACGAGGCGCTTCCCTGCCCCGCTCGCGGGCTCGAGCTCGTCGTCTATGCGCACGGGAGCGCAGACCCCGAGCTCAACCTCAACAGCGGCGGGCGCATGCCCTTCCACGTCACCTTCGAGCCGGGCACGGACTCGCCGCATTGGTTCGTCATCGACCGCGCGATCCTCGGCGCGAGGGGCATGACCCTCCTTGGTCCGCCGCCGCGAGAGGCCTTTCCGCCGCCGTCCGAAAACGATGTTCTCGAAGCGCTCGCGACCGGCCTGCGGTGGTATCGCGAGCGGCCCGAGGAGCCGCGCGACGACGCAGTGCTGAACGCCGTCCGCGCACGGGCCTACCTCGAGCGGGGGGCGTGGCTCTCGAAGGCCGAGGCCGTCGAGCTGCTGCTCGACGACGTCAGTGCTTCTGTCGCGAGCCGGAGAACGCAGCCACGAGGCCCAGGCCGATGAAGACCGAGCCCGAGACGTAGCGGCGGGCGGCGTACCAGCCACGGCTGGCGCGCAGCCAGTTGCCGGCCGTGCCGGCGAGCAGCGCATAGAGCCCGTCGGTCACGAAGCCGAGCGCCACGAAAACGAGGCCGAAGAAGACGATCTGCAGCGCCGGCATCCCCGCGTCGGGGTCGACGAACTGCGGGAGGAAGGCGAGGAAGAACAGCGCCGTCTTCGGATTGAGGATGTTCACGATCGCGCCCTGGCGGAGGAGCTTGCCGAGCGGCGCGGGCGGAACCGCGACGTCGCCGGGCACCTCCTTCGTGAGCAGCGCCCGGATGCCGAGGAAGACCAGGTAGGCGGCACCGAGGTACTTGACGACGTTGAACGCGAGCGCGGAGGAGACGAGCAGCGACGACAGCCCGATCGCGGCCGCCGTGATGTGCACGAGCGAGCCGAGGTGAACACCGAGCACCGAGACGAGGCCGGCAACGCGTCCCTGCTCGATGCTGCGGGTGACGATGTAGAGCACCGACGGCCCCGGCACCAGCAGCAGGGCGAGGGCCGCGAGGACGAAGAGCCCGAGCGTGGAGCCGTCGGGGATCATCCGCGCAGCTTCTCGCGCAAGCGCTCGTTGACGACCTTGGGGTTCGCCTTGCCCTGCGTCTCCTTCATCACCTGGCCGACGAAGAAGCCGATCAGGCCTTCCTTGCCGCCGCGGTACGCGGCCACCTGCGCCTCGTTGTCGGCCAGGATGCGGTCGATCACCGGGTCGAGCTCGGAAACGTCCGAGACGGCCGCCTCGGCCAGATACCTGTCCGCCGAGAAGCCGGGATCGCCGCTCGCGGCGATCGCCTCGGTGAACGCGCCGCGCGGGATGCTCTCGCGGCCCTCGACCAGCTTCGCGAGCTCGGCGGCGTCGACCGTGCCCGGGTCGACGCCCGCTCCGGCGAGCTGGTTCATGACGACGTTGGCCGTCGCCCGCGGGTCGGCCCCGGCCGCGATCACCGCCTGGTACAGCCCGTCGCGGCCGCTGGTGACGAGCCCGTTCGCCGTCTCGAAGTCGAGCGCAGCCTCGAGCCTGCGCACCCGTGTGCCCGGAAGCTCGGGAACGTCCCTGCGCAGCCGCTCGACCAGGCCCGGCGGCGGCTGGAGGGGCACGAGGTCCGGCTCGGGGAAGTAGCGGTAGTCCTCTGCCTCCTCCTTCGTGCGTCGCGGCGTGAGAGTGCCGGTCGCGGCGTCGAAGTCGTACGTCTGCTGCACGACCTCGGCGCCGGACTCCCACACCTCGATCTGGCGCGCCACTTCGGCGTCGATTCCCCGGGCGATGAAGTTGAAGGAGTTCATGTTCTTGATCTCCGTGCGCGTGCGGTAGCCGGTCTCCCCCACCTCGCGGACGGACACGTTGGCATCGGCCCGCAGCGTCCCCTTCTCCATCTCCGCGTCCGAGATGCCGAGCTCGACGATCGTCTGGCGCAGCAGCTGCAGGAATCGCTTCGCCTCGTCCGCGGAGCGGAGGTCGGGCTCGGTCACGATCTCCACGAGCGGCGCGCCGCCGCGGTTGAAGTCGACGAGCGAGTACTCGGCGCCGCCGATCCTGCCGCCGGCCCCGCCGACGTGCACCGTCTTGGCCGCGTCCTCCTCGAGGTGCGCTCGGGTGATTCCGATCTCGTGGTCGCCGTCTGCGCCAGGCACGACGAAGCGGCCGTTCACGCACAGGGGCGCGTCGTACTGGGAGATCTGGTAGCCCTTGGGGAGATCGGGATAGAAGTAGTTCTTGCGGTGGAAGAGCGCATGCCTGGCGATCTCGCAGTGGAGCGCCAGGCCGAGCTTCACGGTCCACTCGATCGCCAGCTCGTTCGGCACCGGGAGCGCGCCGGGGTGCGCGAGGCAGACCGGGCAGGTGCGCGTGTTCTCGGGCGCGCCGTACTCGAGCTCGCAGCCGCAGAACATCTTCGTCCGCGTCTTCAGGTGGATGTGGATCTCCAGGCCGACGACCGTTTCCCAGCTCATCGCAGGCGCTCCGGGACGTAGTCGAAGCCGATCGCCTGCTCGAGCGCGTGCCCGACGCGGAAGAGCGTGTTCTCGGCGAACTGGGGCCCGATGATCTGCAGACCGACCGGCAGGCCCTCGGAGAGGCCGCACGGGATCGACAGACCCGGGAGGCCCGCCATGCACGAGGGGATGGTGAGCAGGTCGGAGAGGTACATCGCGAGCGGGTCCTGGCTCTTGGCGCCGAGCGGGAACGCGACGGTAGGCGAGGTCGGCGACAGGAGCGCGTCGAAGTCCTCGAAGGCGGCGCGATGCTCGTCGGCGATCACGGTTCGCACCTTCTGAGCCTGGCCGTAGAACGCCTCGTAGTAGCCCGCGGAGAGCGCGTAGGCGCCCAGCATGATCCGGCGCTTGGGCTCGTCGCCGAGGCCCTCGTCGCGCGTCCGCTCGACCATCTCGTGGTAGGTGCCGTTCCCGACCCGCAGGCCGTAGCGGACGCCGTCGTAGCGGGCCAGGTTCGAGGAGGCCTCGGCCGGCTGGATCAGGTAGTAGCAGGGAAGCCCGTAGTCGACCGAGCGGGGCAGGCTCGTCTCCGCCACGTCGGCGCCGAGCTCGCGGCACAGCTCGACCGCCCGCTCGACCGCGGCCCGCACGCCCGGCTCGATGCCTTCTGCCTCGTTCAGCTCGCGCGGAACGCCGATCCGCACGCCCTTCAGGTCGTCGGCCTCGGGGACCTCCACAGGCGGCACCTCGGCGGTCGTCGAGTCCGCCGGGTCGCGGCCGGCGATCACGCCGTAGAGGAGCGCGCAGTCGCGGACGGTCTTCGTGGTCGGCCCGACCTGGTCGAGGCTGGACGCGAGCGAGACGATCCCGTAGCGCGAGACGGTGCCGTACGTCGGCCGCAAGCCGACGATGCCGCAGAGGGCGGCCGGCTGCTTGATCGAGCCGCCCGTGTCCGAGCCCAGCGCCCACGGGGCCAGGCCGCCCGCCACCGCGGCCGCCGAGCCGCCGCCCGAGCCGCCGGGGACGCGCGTCGGATCCCAGGGATTGTGCGTCGGCCCGTAGGCCGAGTTCTCGGTGGACGAGCCCATCGCGAACTCGTCCGTATTGGTCTTGCCGAGCAGCGTCAGCCCCGCGTCCTTGACGCGTGCGGCGACGGTGGAGTCGAACACGGGCACGTAGCCCTGGAGGATCTTCGAGCCGGCGGTCGTCTCGATGCCCTTGGTGCCGATCACGTCCTTCAGGGCGATCGGGATGCTGTCGCCGTCGGGCGCGTCTGTGAGCGACAGGTAGCAGTGGAGCTCGTCGTCGCGGGCGTCGATCGCGGCGCGGTAGGCGTCCCAGAGCTCCCGCACCGAGACCTCCCCGCGCTCGAGCAGGCCGATCGCCTCCTCGGCGGTGAGACGGAGCGTGTCGATCAGGTCTCGGCTCATGACGATGCCTCGTCGCCGGGGTGCGATGGGTGGTGCGTGGGAAGGACGCAGGGAGTGTTCGTATGCGGAGCGATACGGGCACGACCGAGGACGCCGCCACGCGCCGCCCAGCGCGGCCCGGCGGCACAGTGCCTCGTCGTGAGTCGAGACCTAATCAAAGGTCTGGCTCCGGGCCGATCGCCGGCGGAACCTTGAAGAAGCCACCTTCCGTCTCGGGCGCGTTGGCGAGCGCCTGCTCGCGCGGCAGCGACGGCTCCGGTTCGTCGTCGCGCCAGACGTTGACGAGGTCGAGCGGATGCGAGGTGGGCTGGACGTCTGTGAGGTCGAGCTCGGACACCTTGCCAACGGCCTCGAGGATCGCGCCGAGCTGCCCGGTCAGGCGCTCGATCTCCTCCTTGGTGAGGGCGAGGTGCGCCAGGCGGGCGACGTGCTCGACCTGAACTCTGGAGATCGCCATCGGTGTCGGAATCCTCCCAGATAGACCGAAGGCCCCTTCCGGGGCCTTCGGCGACTTCGGCTCTCGGAAGGTCTAGATCGGCTGGACGTTCGCGGCCTGCAGGCCCTTGTCGCCCTGCACGACCTCGAATTCGACCTTCTGACCCTCGCTCAGCGAGCGGTAGCCGTCCATGTTGACGGCCGAGTGGTGGACGAAGACGTCGTCGCCACCCTCACGCTCGATGAACCCATAGCCCTTCTCGTTCGAGAACCATTTGACGGTGCCCTGAGCCAACACTTCCTCCTTACGAACAAACGACGGCCCGGGCACCGAGCCGCCGAACTGACTTACAGCGGGCGAACCATAGCGTCACGTTTCCGGGAAGGCAAGCCGCTTCCGGCGGTACATCGCTGCCCGGAGCGTGCTGCGGAGAAGCAGTGCGATCGTCATCGGTCCCACGCCGCCCGGGACCGGCGTGATCAGCCCGGCGCGCTCGGCGGCAGCGGGGTCGACGTCGCCCCTGATCCCGTCGTCCGTGCGGTTGATCCCGACGTCCACGACCGCCGCTCCTTCCTTCACGTCGGCAGCTCCGACCAGTCCCTGCCGCCCGGCGGCGGCGACGAGGACGTCCGCGGCGCGCGCTCGGCCTGCGAGGTCGACGGTGCGGGAGTGGCAGATGGTGACGGTGGCGTTCCGTTGCAGGAGCAGGTGCGCAACCGGCTTGCCCACGATCGCGCTCCGCCCGATCACGACGGCGTTCGCGCCCTCGAGCGGTACGTCGTACTCATCCAGAAGCGCCAGGATCCCGAGCGGGGTCGCCGGCACGTGCGTGGGCTCGCCGAGGTAGAGCTGACCGGCGTTGAACGGGTGGAAGCCGTCGACGTCCTTGATCGGTTGGACGGCGCGGATGACGCGATTCTCGTCGATGCCGGCAGGGAGCGGCAGCTGGACGAGGATGCCGTCGATCGCCTCGTCGGCGTTCAACTCGGCGACCAGGCCGATCACCTCTGCTTCGGATGCGTCGTTCGGGAGCCGGTAGTCGCGCGCCTCGATGCCGGCCTCCTCGGCGGCCTTGTGCTTGTTGCGGATGTAGATGTCCGAGGAGACGTCGTCTCCGACCAGCACCGTTGCGAGCCCGAGCGGGTGGTCGAGCTTCGCGACCTCGTCGGCAATCTCGCTGCGGATGCGCTCGGCGAGGGCCCGTCCGTCCATGATCGTCGCCGCCATTCGAGGCGCGGAGGTTACCCCGACGTGAGAATAGGGCTGTGAAGCGTTGGCCACGGAAGAACGACCCCGGCTCGATCCGCGCGCGCCAGGAGGTGCTCGGCCTCGACGGCGAGGTCGTCGGCTTCGACCTCGAGCCGTGGGTGAACGCCGCCGAGCAGCTGACCGGCGCGGCCGTGATTCCGGTGTCTGTCGCGGGGCCGCTGCCGGTCTCGCTGGGCGAGTACTCGCTCGACGACGCCGGCTCGGTGGTCGAGAACGGCCGGGTCGACGACGAGGTGTTCGTGCCGCTCGCGCACACCGAGGGCGGGCTCACCGCGTCGATGCAGCGCGGGATCAAGGCGGTGGCGGAGTCCGGTGGGTTCCGCACGCACGTGCTCGCCGACCGGATCACGCGGGCGTCCTGCTTCGTTTGCGCCGACGCCGAGGAGGCGATCAGGCTCGCGCGCTGGATCGAGGCAGAGGTCGACGCGATGCGCGAATGGCTGCGCTCGAGCCCGCTACCGGAGCTCTCGCGCCATGCAGTGTTGCGCGAGGCGAAGACGCACGTTGTCGGCCCGATGTGCCACGTGTTGTGGCGCTGGACGACGGGCGACGCGGTCGGGCCGAACATGATGACGCGCAACGCCTATGCGCTGAACATGGGCTACGTGCTGGAGCGCGCGCCCGTCAAGCCGCAGCGCGCCATGCTCGAGGCGAACATGGGCGGCGACAAGAAGCCGTCGTTCGAGTTCTTCCAGTCGGGGCACGGCAAGACGGTGATCGCCGAGACGACGCTGACCGACGAGGCGGTGCGGCGCGTGCTGCGGACGACCGTCGACGACCTCGCCGAGCTCGCTTGGGTCGGCACGCACGGCGCCGTCGCGAGCGGGATGCAGTCGGTCGCCTTCACGCCTGCGTCGGCCATTGCGGCGGTCTTCGCCTGCACCGGTCAGGACCTCGGGATGGTCGGCACGTCCTCGATGGCCCACGGCACCGGTCGGCGCGTCGACGGTGGCCTGCACGTCTCCATTCGCTTCCCCGGGCTCGAGGTCGGCACGGTCGGCGGCGGGACGACGCTGCCGTACGCCCGCACGTGGCTCCAGCTGATGGAGTGCTCCGGCGCGGGCAAGGTCTACCGCTTTGCGCAGGTCGTGGCCGCGGCGGCGCTGGCGCTCGAGATCTCTGCCTCGTCGGCCATGGCCACAGCGGGCTCGGAGAACTTCTTCCGAGCCCACCACGAGCGCGGCGGCCTGCGCTAATTCGCCGGCAGGCTGGGTAACGACTTGGTGACGAACCATCCACAGGTGCGAATGCCGGGTGGCTCGGGCTCGAGCCAAGCCGACGCCCCCTTCCGGACCTGACTCGTGGAGGAAGTTGCACGGTCCCGCGTCTCGCACAGGTCAAGGACGCTGGCAGCCTGGGTAACGAGAGCGTGAAGATTCCTCCACACCACGATCCGGCCTGCTGGGGGTGCGGCGCCAACCCCGACGGGATCGGGTTGCCGCTCCCGACCGATGAGGGCGCCGAGACGTACGAGGCGTCGTTTTCGTTCACCGAGCGCCACCAGGGCGGGCCTGGGATCGTGCACGGCGGGCTCGTCGGCGCGGCGCTCGACGAGGCCTGCGGCCTCCTCGCGACCTGGTACCGCTTCCCGACGGTGACCGCGCGGATCTTCGTCCGCTTCCGCAAGCCGGTGCCGATCAACCGCGACCTGACCGTCACGGCGCACCTGACCGGCGCGCGCGGACGGCGCCTGCACGTCGACGGCGGGCTCCGCGACGGCGCCGACGTGCTCGCGGAGGCCCGCGCTGCCTTCCTGCACGTGCCGCTCGAACACTTCCTCGCCACGCCCGAAGGACGCGCCGCCGGGGAGGCCTGGAGCCGGCGCCTCAGCGGTTGAGGGCGTTTGAGATCGCGGGAGACGGCAAGGCCGACCAAGGGTCGCCTTTTCACGGGCGACCCGCTCTTCCCCCGCCGAGTCGGCTGGCAGGCCCGCCTCGGTCATCCCCTTTGCAGGGGAGGAAAGGTGAGCGGATTGCGCTCATGGTGAGGTCCATGCGTCTGCGGCCGGCGTCATCAACGTGGCGTCGAACAACCTTGCTGCCCCTCGGGGGCGCTCTAGAGGCGTTCGAGTAGCCCGTGGTCGAGCACGACTTCCTCGCCGGCCTCGTCTTCCGTGAGTACGTCGCGCCAGCGCCCCGAGGGGAGGCGCAGACGCACGGGGCCGCGCACCCCCACGGCCACCACGACGTCCTCCCCACGCTGGAACGCAACCCCCTCGGGGCCGGTCTCCAGCGGCTCGTAGCGTCCGAGCTCCCGCCGCCCGCGCAAGGCGAGCGTCCGGCGGATCAGATCGAGCTTGGCGGGCGCCTCGCAGCCGAGCAGCCGCCGGCGTAGCGCGAAGTCGACCGGCCGCCGGTTGTCGGGGTCGACCAGGCTCAGCGACTCGAGCTCGTCGCCCTGGTAGATGTCCGGGACGCCCGGCGACGTGAGCTTCAGCAGCGTCATCCCGAGCGAGATCCGGCGCCCTTCCGCGGCCACCAGCGCGGCGAAGGACTCGAAACCGGGCGGCAGCTCCTCGTAGAGGCCGGCGATCGCCTCGCGCACCCGCCGCTCGTGGGCCTCGTCCGGGTCGAGCCAATTCGTGTTCCGCTTGGCCTCCCGCAGCGCCTTCTGCATGTATGCCTGCAGGCGCTCCTGCTCGATCGGCCACGTGCCGACGAGCGTCTGCCAGAGCAGGTAGTCCTCGTTCGGGTCGTCGAGCAACCGCCAGCCGCGCACCGCCGCGGCCCACTCGTTGGCCATCCCGGCGAGCACCACAATTCGGGCCCGCACGTCGCCGCTCCGTTTCGTGTCGTGCGTCTGCGTGGCGAGCAACTGCAGCGGGAAGCGGGCCTCGCCCTCGAGGTTCGCGCGATGGAACTCGTCCGCGGAGAGCGACAACCGGCCCGGATCGCCGCCGACCTCGTTCAGAGCAGTCAGCCGGAACCAGCGGTAGAAGGCGGTGTCCTCGACCCCCTTCGCCATCACCGGCCCCGTCGTCTGCTGGAAGCGCGTGACGAACTCGTCGTGGCCGCGCTCCTCGAGCAGCAGGATGCGCCGCAGGTCGTCGGGCAGGTGTGCGAGCGCCTTGCGGTCGGCGTCGTCGACCCGGCCCGACCACGGCTCGACGTAGGTGCGGTAGACCTGCAGCGACGCGGCCGCCTCCTCGAGGCACGAATGGTCGAGCGACTCGCGCAGCTTCGCGAACTCGCGCTGGAAGTCGCTGCGCGCCAACTCGAGCTTCGCCTCGGCGGCCACCTCGGCGAACGTGCGCGTCTCACCCGTCAGCTCCGAGTACAGCTCGGTGAGCGGCTCCTCCCCGCGCGGGTCGACGAAGAGCGCCGTGACGTCGTTGGCGAACTCGTAGCCGGTGGTTCCCTCGACCGGCCAGTCGCGGAGCGCCTCGCCCGGCTCGAGGATCTTCTCGACCCACACCGGCCCCCGCAGTCGCTCGAGGTAGCCCCGCGGGTCCGCGAGCCCGTCGGGATGGTCGATGCGAAGCCCCTGCACGAGCCCGTCGTCCACGAGCTCGAAGACCTTCGCGTGCGTGGCGGCAAAGACCTCCGGATCCTCGACCCGCACACCCGCGAGCTCGTCGATCGTGAAGAAGCGGCGGTACCAGCCCGAGCTCGCGTCGAAGTCGAAGAACCGCTCCCGCAACGCGGGATCGCGCCAGTACGGGTTCTCGTCGCTCACCGCCATGTGGTTGGGCACGACGTCGAGGATCACGCCGAGGCCGGCGGAGCACAGCTTCCGCAGCTCCGCCTCGCCCCCGAGCTCCTCCGAGACCCGACTGGGGTCGACGACGTCGTACCCGTGCGCCGACCCGTAGCGTGCCTGCAGCACCGGCGAGAGGTAGAGGTGCGAGATGCCGAGCTCGCGCAGGTACGGCACCACGTCCCGAGCCGCCGCGAAGCCGAACTCCGGCGTCAGCTGGAGCCGGTAGGTCGCGCGGAAGTCGCTCAAGACCGGCGCAGGACGACGATCGAGCGCGGCGCCAGCGTCACCTCGTCGCGCGCCGCGAAGCTCCTCGACCCCGGCTCCAGCCCCGGCTCGGCGGTCGAGAGCTCCAGCTCCCAGCGCGCGCCGAAGCGGCGGGCCGGCACGCGGAACGTCACCGGCTCGTAGTGCGCGCTGAACATCAGCAGGAACGAGTCGTCGTGTTCGTGCTCTCCCAACGGCGTCACGTCGGGGAGACCCTCGCCGTTCAGGAAGACGCCGAGCGCCCGCGACTCCGGGTTGTCCCAGTCGCGGATCGTCATCCGCCGTCCGTCGGCCCGGAACCACCAGACGTCGGGCAAACCGCCGACGCCCCCGTTCCGCCCCTCGAGGAAGCGCGTCCGCCGGAACACCACGTGCTCCTTGCGCAGTGCGATCAGGCGGTGCGTGAAGCCGAGCAGCTCCTGGCGCGGGTCGTCGAGCTCCCAGTCGAACCAGGAGATCTCGTTGTCCTGGCACCAGGCGTTGTTGTTACCGCCCTGTGTCCGAGCCAGCTCGTCGCCGCCGAGGAGCATCGGCACGCCCTGTGACAGCAGCAGGGTCGTGAGGAAGTTCCGCTGCTGGCGGCGGCGCAGCTCGACGATCTCCGGGTCGTCGGTCGCCCCCTCGACGCCGCAGTTCCACGAGCGGTTGTAGTTCTCGCCGTCCCTGTTCTCCTCGAGGTTGGCCTCGTTGTGCTTGTCGTTGTACGAGACGAGGTCGGCGAGCGTGAAGCCGTCGTGGGCCGTGATGAAGTTGATCGAGGCGAACGGCCGCCGCCCGTCGCTCTGGTAGAGGTCGCTCGAGCCGGCGAATCGGCCCGCGAACTCGCCAACGCCCGCCGCGCCGCGCCAGTAGTCGCGCATGGCGTCGCGGTACATGCCGTTCCACTCGCTCCAGAGGATCGGAAAATTGCCGACCTGGTAGCCGCCGGGCCCGACGTCCCACGGCTCGGCGATCAGCTTCACCTGGGAGAGCACCGGGTCCTGGTGGATGATGTCGAAGAAGGCGTGCAGCCGATCGACGTCGTGCAGCTGCCGTGCGAGCGCCGAGGCCAGGTCGAAGCGGAAGCCGTCGACGTGGCAGTCCATGACGAAGTAGCGGAGCGAGTCCATGATCAGCCGCAGCACGTTGGGATGGACCGTGTTGAGCGTGTTGCCGGTGCCCGTGTAGTCCGTGTAGAAGCGCGGGTCTTCGGGGACGAGGCGGTAGTAGGCGCTGTTGTCGACGCCCTTGAACGACAGCATCGGTCCCAGGTGGTTGCCCTCGGCCGTGTGGTTGTAGACGACGTCGAGGATCACCTCGATCCCCGCTCGGTGCAGCGCTTTGACCATGCCCTTGAACTCGCGCACCTGCTCGCCGCTGGTGCCCGTCGCCGCGTAGAGCGCGTGCGGGGCGAAGTAGCCGATCGAGCTGTAGCCCCAGTAGTTGGTCATGCCCTTGTCGGCCAGGAACTGCTCGTCGGCGATGTGGTGGACGGGCAGCAGCTCGACGGCCGTGACGCCGAGCCACGTCAGGTACTCGATCGTGCGGTCGGTCGCCAGGCCCGCATAGGTGCCGCGCAGGTCCTCCCGTACGCGCCGGTCGATCTTCGTGAAACCCTTGACGTGGACCTCGTAGATGATCGTCTCGCTCAAGGGCGTGCGGGGTGGCGCGTCCCCCTCCCAGTCGAAGCTCTCGTCGACGACGACGCATTTCGGGATCGCCGCGGCGCTGTCGCTGTCGTCGCGGTGCAGGTCGGCGTCGTCGCTGCCGTCGGCGACGTAGGGCAGCGTGTTCCCCCGCTTCCAGCGGATCGGGCCCTCGATCGCCTTGGCGTACGGGTCGAGCAGCAGCTTGGCCGGGTTGAAGCGGAGGCCGCGCTCGGCCTCGTAGGGGCCGTGCACGCGGTACGCGTACCGCTGCCCGGGCCCGATGCCCGGAAGGAAGCCGTGCCAGGTGTGCGCGGTGCGCTCGGTGAGCTCGACGCGCGTCTCGCGGTCGTGCTCGTCGTAGAGGCACAGCTCGACGCGGTCGGCGTGCTCGGAGAAGAGCGAGAAGTTCGTGCCCTCGTCGCGCCACATCGCGCCGAGCGGAAACGGATTGCCGGGCCAGACCGTCACCGCCGGATCTCGGCCGTGAGCGCGTCGAAGTCGGCGACCAGCTCGACGCCACCGCGACGAACGGTGAGGACGCGGCCGTCGACGCTCGTCGAGACCTCGCGCGGAAGCGTGCGTCGCAGCGCCAGCAGCTCGCGGTAGAAGGCGCGCAGGCCGTCGTCCCCCGCGCTCGGGTCGAGCTTCGAGCGCTCGAACGTCTCTCGGGCCTGGGGGTCGGGGACTGCCTCGCCGGTGAACGCCGCGAAGTCGGCGAACTCGCGTCGCCGGCCCGCCCGGGTTGCCTCGGCGATGGCCGGGTCGATGTGATCGGTGAAGAACTGGAACGGCCGCCGCTCACCGTACTCCTCGCCCTGGAAGAGCAACGGCCTCTGCGGAGCGAACAGCGTCACCGCGGCGCGCAGCCGCAGCTCCTCGGCACGAGGCCGGTCGCCGAACGCGCGGTTCCCCACCTGATCGTGGTTCTGCGAGTAGACGATCAGACGCTCGGCGGGCGTCCGCTCGAGCTGGGCTGCGAGGCCCTCCAGCGAGCCGTACTCGGCGTAATAGCCGTCGCGCTCGCCGGTCAGCAGAGCGTGGAGCTCGTGGTGCAGCTCGTCCGCCCACTGCGCGTCGTGGCCCCATTCCTCGATCGGCCGGAGGTCGCCGGGCTGCGTCTCCGAGATGACGAGCGCCGGTTGGACGCGCTCGGCCAGCTCGGCGAGGACGTGCTTCGGCGAGTCGTCGAAGACGGCTTGGGTCGCGTCGAGCCGCAGCCCGTCGATGCCGCAGTCGCGTACCCACATGACGGCGTTCTGGATCGCCCACTCGCGGACGGCCGGCCGCGCATAGTCGATCGCTGCGCCCCAGAAGGTCTCGTGCCGGTCGGTGAAATACGGCCCGAACGCCTGCAGCGCCTCATTCCCGGGGCCGACGTGGTTGTAGACGACGTCGAGCACGACGCCGAGGCCCTCACGGTGGGCGGCCTCGACGAGGTGGCCGAGGCCCTCCGGGCCGCCGTACGCGGGATGCGGTGCCCAGGTGTAGAGGCCGTCGTAGCCCCAGCCGCGTACGCCCGGGAAGGTCGCGACGGGCATCAGCTCGATCGCGGTCACACCGAGCTCCCGGAGTTCCGCGAGGCGCGGGATGATGCCGTCGAACGTGCCCTCGGCGCTGAAGGTCCCGACGTGGAGCTCGTAGAGCACGAGCTCATCCAGCGACACGCCTCCCCATCCCGCGGGACGCGGCAGATCGACCACGGCCGACGGGCCACGCACGCCCAGCGGCTGCCAGCGCGAGCACGGGTCCGGCCAGGCCTGATCATCGACGAGGTAGAGGTACTCGTCGCCGTGCGCGGCGGGGAGCGCCGCCTCCCAGATGCCGTCGCCGGCCGGCGCCAGCTCGTGCTCGACGCCGTTCAGACGCAGCGCGACGGAGCCCGCATGCGGGCTCCAGACCCGAAACTCCACGCGGCCGTCCTCGAGGGGTGTGGCGCCGAGCGTTTTCCGAACTGCAAGCACGGAAGCGGACGTTAGCGAGCACGTACGAGCGCGGCCCGGCCGCTCAGCGCCGTTTCGCCAAGCCATCCTTGCCCTGCCGCCTCCCGAAAACCGAGTGGAAGAGCTCGCCCGTACCGAAGGTAGGAAGAGTGTTCGTCCAGTTTTAGGAAAGGGGGTCGGACGATGTCACTCTCGCGGAGAACGCTGTGGATCGGCGGTGGGTTGGTGCTAACGGTGGCCGTCGTGGTGCTCATCGCCGTGTTCGCCGGCGGTGGCAACGGCGGCGGCGGCGTCGGCTACTAGCGCCGGCTCCACCGCAGGCGAGGGAGCGGCGGGCGGGCTGACGGCCGCCGACCCCTCCCGCTCGGGGCGCTGCTCGGCGAAGCGACGCGAGTAGGCGAGCCGCACGGCGACGGCGCCGACGGCGGCGCCCACGATCGACATGCAGGCGAAGAAGGCCCACATCGCGGTGTCGCCGGCCGCGCCGCGAACGAGCAAGCCGGTGAAGGGCGCGAGCGCGAAGCCGACGGCACCCATGCTCGAAAAGGCGCCGAGGTATGCGCCGCGCAGGTCCGGCGGCGCGAGTCCCGCCGCGATCGCCTGCGAGGTGGGCACCCAGAGCATCTCGCCGACGACGAAGACGAAGATCACAGCGAGGACGACCGGAACGGCTGCGCTGATCGACAAGACCAGAAACGGCAGTCCCATCAGCATGATCCCCGCTGCCAGCTTCGGGAGCGGTGGGACGCCGGCCGTCCGGCGCGTGAGACGCAGTTGGAAGAGCGTCACCATCGCCGGATTGAGGATGACGAGGAAGCCCCACGTCGAAGGCGCCAGGCCGTGCGTGTCGACGAGCGAGATCGGCAGCACGGTCTCGTACGCCACGTAGACGATGTACGCCAGCGCGGTCGAGAGCAGGAACAGGCCAAAGACGTGATCGCGGCGGATGACGGCGAAGGAGCCGCGGTCGGGGGCCTCGTCCGGGGCGAACGCCCCGCGGCTCGGTAGGAGCCGCCATGCGAGCACGAAGACGGCCGCGCTCAGGAGCGAGACGCCGAGGAAGAGCGCCTGCCACGAGATGAGCAGGAGCACACCGCCGAGCACCGGACCGCCGACGACGCCGAGGTTGTTCGCCACACGAATCGATGCGAACGCCGCCTCGTGCCGCTCGCGCGGCACGAGGTCGGCCACGAAGGCCTGGGTCGCCGCCCAGCCGATGCTGCTGGCCATGCCGGAGCCCGCCAGGACGACCAGGCCGAGGGTCGTGCGCTCGCCGACGAGCGCGAACAGCAGGACGTACAGCGACAGGATCGCCCAGCCCGCCAGGATCAGCGGCCTCCGCCCGATCCGGTCGGACAGATGTCCGCTCACATAGCCGGTCGTCGCGGCGAGGCAGGCGCCCACCAGCAGCGCCACCGCGAGCGCCGAGGAGTCGGCGCCGAGCTTGTCGATCGCCCAGATGCCCATGAAGGTCCACAGCGAGGAGGCGCCGAGCGAGCCGGCCAGGCCCACGTAGAGCAACGGCCTGATCTCGGGCTCGACATCGTCGCCCCAGATGAGGCGTGCGATCCGCCTGACGAGACCCACTCTGGAACGCTACCCGTGTGTTCCGCGCGGGAGGACGACTACGTCCGCCCGGATCCGGTCGACCAACCTGACCGGCAGTTCCACGACCTGAGCGAGGTCCTCGAGCGACGAAAAGCCGCCGACCTGCTCGCGCGCGACCACGATCCGCTCGGCGAGCTGGCGGCTGACGCCCGCGAGCTCTTCGATCGCGCTCGCCGGCGCGTTGTTGAGGTCGACGAGCCCGCCCGCGAAGCCGTCGCGGTCGGGCCGGCCGACGCCCATCTCGAGCGCCCTGGCAGGCTCTTCGCGGGCAAGCCTCCGCGCCTCCTCGCGCTCGAGCGCGCGGTCCTCGGCGTGGTCGTAGCGCTCGCCCTCGACCAGCTCCATGCGCTCCAGGAACGCGCCGCGGATCGCCAGGGCGTGCGCAAACGAGGCGGCCCACGCGAGCAGGACGAGCGTCACGCCGACGTCGCTGAGCACGCCGTCCTCGTCGGTGGTGGCGAGCAGGAAGCCGGCGTAGATGACGAAGGCGTAGACGGCACCCGCCACGATCCAACGCTTCTCGCGCGCCCGGACCCCGGCGTATACGAAGGCGCCGAACGAGAGCATGCCGAGCGGCGCGAGCGTGAGCAGTACCCACCAGGAGCGGGTTATTCGCTCGACGGCTTTGGTCACGCCTGCTCGGGGACGAGCCAGAGCGCGCCGAGCGGCGGGAGCGTGACCTCGGCCGAGTACGGCTGGTCGTGCCAGGCCTGCTCCTCGGCCTCGACGCCGCCGAGGTTGCCGACGTCGGAGCCGCCGTAGTACGTGGAGTCGGTGTTCAGCGCCTCGACCCAGCGGCCGGGCTTCGGCATCCCCAACCGGTAGCGCTCGCGCGGCACCGGCGAGAGGTTGACGACGATCACGACCTCCTCCCCGCTCCGTGATCGGCGCGCGAAGGCGAGCACGTTCGCGCCTGCGTCGTTCGGCTCCAGCCACTGGAAGCCGCTCGGCTCGAAGTCGATCTCCCACAGCGCCGGGTGCTCCTTGTAGATGCGGTTGAGATCGCGGACGAGGGATTGGACGCCGGCGTGTTCGGCCTGCTCGAGCAGGTGCCAGTCGACCGAGCGCTCCTCCGACCACTCCGCCTCCTGGCCGAGCTCGCCGCCCATGAAGAGCAGCTTCTTGCCGGGATGCGCCCACATGTAGCCGTAGAGCGCGCGCAGGTTGGCGAACTTCTGCCAGCGGTCGCCGGGCATCTTGGCGAGCAGCGAGCCCTTGCCGTGCACCACCTCGTCGTGCGAGAGCGGCAGCACGAAGTTCTCCGAGAACGCGTACATCAGGGCGAACGTCAGCTGGTGGTGGTGGAAGCGGCGGTAGATCGGGTCGCGCTGGAAGTAGTCCAGCGTGTCGTGCATCCAGCCCATGTTCCACTTCAGGCCGAAGCCCAGCCCGCCGAGGTAGGTCGGCTTCGAGACGCCCGGCCAGGCCGTCGACTCCTCGGCGATCGAGAGCACGCCGGGCTCGCGGCCGTGCACGAGCTCGTTCGTCTCCTTGAGGAAGCGGACGGCGTCGAGGTCTTCGTTGCCGCCGAACTCGTTCGGCACCCACTGGCCCTCGTCGCGCGAGTAGTCGAGGTAGAGCATCGAGGCGACCGCGTCCACGCGGAGCCCGTCGACGTGGTACTCGCTCAGCCAGAAGAGCGCGTTCGCGAGCAGGAAGTTGCGCACCTCGTTGCGCCCGTAGTTGAAGACCAGCGTGCCCCAATCGGGGTGGAAGCCGCGCCTCGGGTCGTCGTGCTCGTAGAGGGCCGTGCCGTCGAAGCGTGCGAGCGCCCACTCGTCGCGGGGGAAGTGTGCGGGCACCCAGTCGAGGATCACGCCGAGACCGCGCTGGTGCAGGCGGTCGACGAAGGCGCGGAACTCGTCGGGCGAGCCGAAGCGCGAGGTGGGCGCGAAGTAGCCGGTCACCTGGTAGCCCCACGAACCGGAGAACGGGTGCTCCATCACCGGCAGGAGCTCGACGTGAGTGAAGCCCATGTCGACGGCGTAATCCGCGAGCTCGTCCGCCAGCTCCAGATACCCCAGCGCCGAGTTGTCGCCGACGTGTCGGCGCCAGGAGCCGAGGTGGACCTCGTAGATCGAGACCGGCACCGCCAGGGTCTCGCTGCGCTGCTCGAGCCAGTCCTCGTCGCCCCACCGGTACGTCGAGCGGAAGACGATCGAGGCGTTCTTCGGCGGCACCTCGGCCGCGAAGGCGACGGGATCGGCCTTCAGCAGCGTCTCCCCGGCCTGCGTGCGAATCTCGAACTTGTAGTGGTCGCCGTCGGCGAGCCCGGGGACGAAGAGCTCCCAGATCCCCGACGCGCCGAGCGACCGCATCGGGTGCAGGCGGCCGTCCCAGAGGTTGAAGTCGCCGACGACGCTGACCGAGCGCGCCGACGGCGCCCAGACGGCGAACGTCGTCCCGACCACTCCGTCGACGTCCCGCACGTGCGCGCCGAGCCGCTCGTAGATGCGCTCGTGCCGTCCCTCGGCGGCGAGATGGAGGTCGAGCTCGCCCAGGGTCGGCGGGAAGGCATACGGGTCGTCGACGACGAGCGTCGCGCCCTCCGCGTAGCTGACCTCGAGCCGGTAGCGGAGCGGGAGCTCGACGCCCTCGAGCTCGCCCTCGAACAGCCCGGCGGGATGCGAGCGCTCCAGCTCGACCGGCTCCGAGCCCTCCACGCGCACGCGCACCCGCTCGGCCTCCGGCCGGAAGGCACGCACGACGACGCCGCCGTTCCGGGCATGTGCCCCGAGCAGGCTGTGCGGATCGGCCAGGCGGCCTTCGACGAGCTCGTCGACCGCGCTCACTGCTCCGAGCCCTCCAGCAGCCGCGCGATCCCGGCGACGGGGATGCGCACCCAGTCGGGCCGGTTGTCGAGCTCGTAGCGCAGCTCGTAGACCGCCTTCTCCAGCTCGAACAGCGCCAGCAGGCGGTCGAACGCCTGGCCGGCGGGGACGATGCTCGCATCGACCTCGGCCCGGTAGCCGCCGAGGAACTCCGAGCGCGCCCGCTCCTCCCAGTCGTCGGGCGGCTTGACGCCGCGCTCGAGCTCCGACGCGGAGGCGGCGTAGGCGAACGACCGCAGCATTCCGGCGACGTCGCGCAGGGGCGAGCGCTTGCGCCGCCGCTCCGTCAGCCCGCGCGCAGGCTCGCCCTCGAAGTCGATCACGACCCAGTCCTCGTTCGCCCACAGCACCTGGCCGAGGTGGTAGTCCCCGTGCTGCCGGATCACGCGTCCGGTCGCGCCGACGTGCGAGCGTAGGCGTAGACGTTCGCGCACCTCCTCGCCGCGGCCGGCGATCGGCTCCAGCGCCGGGTCGTCGGGGAGGTCGAGGAAGAGCTGCTCGATCTCCTCGTCCACGGTCGCGACGAGCAGCGCCAGCGCCTCGGAGCTCGGCTCCTCGGGCGCAAACGACGGGTCGGTCGAGTCGGAGGCGAGCACCGTGTGCATCGCGCCTGTGACCTCGCCGAGCCGCCGCAGCCGGGTCAGGAAGCGCTCGGGGTCACCGGCGAGCGAGTCGAGCGCCAGCTTCCAGCCGTCGCCCTCGCTCGGCACGAAGTGCTGGAGCGTCGCGAGCGTCGCGTCCATCGGCTTGCCCAGGTACTGCGCCCAGCCCTCGAGCGCCGGAATGTTCGGGAAGCCGTGCTCGGTGAGGAAGCGCAGCAGCTCGAGCTCGGGGTTGATCCCGGGCTCGAGCCGGCGGTACAGCTTCAGCACGAGCCGCTCGTCGAAGACGAGCGACGTGTTCGACTGCTCGGCGCCCATCGGCCTGATCTCCCGCGGCACCTCGAGCTCGCCCTCGACCTCCGCGACCGTCCGGAACTCGATCACCGCGCCTTCCGGAGCCTCGAGCGCCCGCTGCTCGCCCATCAGCGACGCAAGCTCCGCGGCCAGCTCGGGGTCGGCGGTCGCGTCGTAGAGCACGTTCCCGTTCACCTCGGCGATCCGGCCCGCGGTCCAGCCGCTGTCCACCGGCCGGACGCCCACCGGGACGTTGTAGGTCTCGTGGGTGCCCGGGTGGAAGCGGATCTCGACGAGCACCAGCGCGAGCGCCGGCTCCTCCTCGCGCGCCACGGTCGTCTCGAGGACCGTCGCATGCGCGACCTCGCGCGACTTCGACCCGAACCAGCGCTGATCGAGGACGAACTGCTCCAGCTCGTCCTGGCCGACGCGCTCCACCAGCTCCGCGACGCGGCTCATTCCGACTCCGGCGGCCTCAGCAGGAACCAGAAGAACCCCCTCGGTGCGAGCGTGAGCAGGTAGGGCAGCTCCCCGATCGCCGGGAAGCGCGAGTGGCCGAACATCTCCTCCGGGACATAGCCGGCGAACTGTGACAGGTCGAGCTCGACGGCCTGCGCCGAGCGGGCCACGTTGTGCACGGCCAGCACGACGTCGTCCTCCCAGCGGCGGATGTGGGCGAAGATCTTCGTGTTCTCGGTCCGGATCGCCTCGTAGGTGCCGAGCCCGAAGACCGGATGCGCCTTGCGCAGCCCGATGAAGCGGTGCAGCCAGCGGAGCAGCGACGTCGGAGTCCGCAGCTGCGCCTCGACGTTCGTCGCCTGGAAGCCCCAGACCGGGTCCATCAACGGCGGCAGGTACAGCTGCGCGAAGTCCGCGCGCGAGAAGCCCCCGTTGCGGTCGCCGGTCCACTGCATCGGGGTGCGCACGCCGTCCCGGTCGCCGAGGTAGATGTTGTCGCCCATCCCGATCTCGTCGCCGTAGTACAGGACCGGGCTGCCCGGCAGCGAGAACATGATCGCCGTCATCAGCTCGATCTCGTCACGCCCGTTGTCGAGCAGCGGCGCCAGGCGGCGGCGGATGCCCAGGTTGATGCGCATGCGCGGATCCTTGGCGTACTCGGTGTACATGTAGTCGCGCTCGTCGTCGGTGACCATCTCGAGCGTCAGCTCGTCGTGGTTGCGCAGGAACAGGCCCCACTGCGCGTTGTCCGGGATCGCCGGCGTCTGGTCGAGGATCTCGAGGATCGGCAGCGCCTCCTCGCGCCGCAGCGCCATGAACATGCGCGGCATCACCGGGAAGTGGAAGGCCATGTGGCACTCGTCGCCGTCGCCGAAGTACTGGACGACGTCGGCCGGCCACTGATTTGCCTCGGCGAGCAGGACGCGGTCCGGGTACTCGGCGTCCACGGTCGCGCGCACGCGCTTGAGGAACTCGTGCGTCTCCGGAAGGTTCTCGCCGTTCGTCCCGTCGCGCTCGAAGAGGTAGGGCACGGCGTCGAGGCGGAACCCGTCGATGCCGAGGTCGAGCCAGAAGCGCAGGACGTCCAGCATCGCCTCCTGTACCTCGGGGTTGTCGAAGTTGAGATCGGGCTGGTGGCTGAAGAAGCGGTGCCAGTAGTACTGCTCGGCGACCGGGTCCCACGTCCAGTTCGAGCTCTCGCTGTCGAGGAAGATGATCCGCGCGTCCGGGTAGCGCGTGTCCTCGTCCGACCAGACGTACCAGTCGCGCTTCGGCGAGTCCTTGCTCGAGCGCGCCTCCTGGAACCAGGGGTGGTCCGACGACGTGTGGTTCATGACCAGGTCGGCGATCACGCGCATCCCGCGCTGGTGCGCCGCCTCGACGAAGATGCGGAAGTCCTCGACGTTGCCGTAGTCGGGATGGATCCCCTCGTAGTCGGCGATGTCGTAGCCGCCGTCACGGAGCGGGCTCGCGTACATCGGCAGCAGCCAGGCGCAGTCGATCCCGAGCCACTGCAGGTAGTCGAGCTTCTCGATCAGGCCGCGGAAGTCCCCGGAGCCGTCGTCGTTGCCGTCGAAGAAGCCGCGCAGGTGGATCTCGTAGAAGACGGCCGTCTTGAACCAGAGCGGGTTGGACTCGAACCAGTGCCCGGGCTGCGCGCGGTCGGCGGCCGTCTCCGCCTCGGTGCGCTGGGCCTCGACGACCGCGGCGCGCTCCTTGTCGGCACGCTTCTTGCTCACGACCCCTCCCGGCCCAAGTAACACAGTGTCACTTGGGCTCGCGCACCGCTTGTTCCAGCCGTTCTTGGTGCTAGTGACACAGTGTTACTAGCCAATCCGCACCACGTGCGACTGACCCGGCTCGAGCCGGACGTAGTTGCGGCCCGTGCGCCAGCCGAACTCCTCGTCGGTCAGCAGCTCACGGGCCGTGAACGACAGCGGCACGCCGAGCGACGCCGGCAGGACGGTCACGCCCTCGCGGGCCGCGAACGGGTCGAGGTTGACGACGGTGGCGACGACGCTGTCGCCGGTGACCTTCGCGTACGCGATCAGGTGCTCGCTCTCGGTCTCGAGGAAGGTGACGTTGTCGACCCGCTGCAGCGCCGGGTTGTCGCGGCGGACCTGGTTCAGCAGCTTGATCAGCGGCGTCAGCGGAGCGCCCTCGAGCGTCCGCTCCTTCGTCTCGTACTTCTCCGAGTTGAGGTACTCCTCGCTGCCCTCGCGCACCGGCACGTTCTCGAAGCGCTCGTAGCCCGAGTAGACGCCGTAGCTCGGCGAGAGCGTCGCCGCGAGCACGAGCCGAGCCTCGAACGCGGGCCGGCCGCCCTTCTGCAGGTACTCGTGGAGGATGTCGGGCGTGTTGACGAAGAAGTTCGGCCGGTACCAGGGCGACCAGTTGACGACGTCGCGGACGAAGTCGGTCAGCTCCGTCTTCGTGTTCTTCCACGTGAAGTACGTGTAGGACTGGCTGAAGCCGGCCTTGCCGAGCGTCTGCATCATCACCGGCCGCGTGAAGGCTTCGGCGAGGAAGATCACCTCGGGGTCACTGGCATGGATCTCGGCGATCAGCCACTCCCAGAACGGCACGGGCTTCGTATGCGGGTTGTCGACCCGGAACACCTTCACGCCGTGGTCGACCCAGTAGGCGACGACGTCGCGCAGCGCCTCCCACAACCCCTTCCAGTCCTCGCTGTCGAAGTTGACGTTGTAGATGTCCTGGTACTTCTTGGGCGGGTTCTCCGCGTACTTGAGCGAGCCGTCGGGTCGGCGGTTGAACCACTCCGGATGCTCCTCGAGCCATGGGTGGTCGGGCGAGCACTGGATCGCGAAGTCGAGGCAGATCTCGACGCCGAGCTCGCGGCCGCGCGCCACCAGGCGGTCGAAGTCCTCGATCGTCCCGAGACCGGGGTCGATCGCGTCGTGGCCGCCCTCCTTCGAGCCGATCGCCCACGGGCTCCCCGGATCGCCGGGCCTCGCCTTGAGGATGTTGTTCTTGCCCTTGCGGTTCGTCTCGCCGATCGGATGGATCGGCGGCAGGTAGACGACGTCGAAGCCGAGCTCCGCCAGCTCGGGCAACGCGTCCTCGACGCCCTTGAAGCCGCCCCACGAGCGCGGGAACAGCTCGTACCACGAGCCGAACCGGGCCTGCTCGCGGTCAACGGCGAGCTCGAACGGCTTCGGCAGCGAGGTGGTCTCGTGCCGGTCTTCGCGCTCGTCGGCGAGCGCCTCCTTGACGGTCAGCGTGTCGATCTCGTAGAGGAGCGCGCCCTCGGCGAGCTCGCTCGTGAGGTCGCTTTGGCCGCCCTCGACCTTGCGCCTGAGCTCCCAGCGCCACGACGCCAACCGGTCGACCCAGGCCTCGATCCTGAACTCCCAGCGGCCGACCTCGTCGACGTCGATGTGCCCCATCCAGCGGTCGCTGCCGAACTCGTTCATCGGCGCCTCGCGCCACTTCCGCGCCCCCTTCGGCCGGTACCTGACCGCGGCGCCGAGAACCTCGTGGCCGTCGCGGAAGATCGTCGCCCAGATCGGCACGCGGTCGCCGACCACGGCCTTGGTCGGGTAGCGGCCGCAGTCGGTCTGCGGCCAGACGTCCTGGATCTGGATCCGCGCGGGCGGCGCTGTGGGTGTGGTGGCCTTTGGCATCGTCAGGTCCGTGCAGCTTCGCCGGTCGGCCGGAATCTTGCTTCACCCGACCTCGCTCCCGAGCGGTTCACTCGCGGACGCCCGTGAATTCGTGGACTGGCTGGCCGCAGCGGGGCAGTCGTGGTGGCAGGTCTTGCCGCTCGGCCCACCCGACGAATATGGGTCGCCGTACTCGTCCAGTTCCGCCTTCGCCGGCTCCCCGGAGCTGCTGGCCGATCCGGACGCACCGGTCTCGGCCGCCGAGCTCGAGGGCTTCGTCGCCCGCCATGCCTTCTGGAGCGGCGACTGGGCCGCCTTTGGCGGCTCGCTCGCCGACCAGGTGCGGGTCGAGCGCGAGTGGTCCGCGCTGCGCGGATACGCGGCCGAGCGCGGCGTCCGGCTGATCGGCGACCTGCCGATCTACGTCGCACCCGGGAGCGCCGACCACCTCGCCCATCCGGAGCTCTTCCAGGACGGTGTCGTGGCCGGGGTCCCGCCCGATCTGTACAGCGCGAACGGCCAGCTCTGGGGCAGCCCGCTCTACCGCTGGGAGGCGCTGCGGGCGAGCGGCTACCGCTGGTGGCTGGAGCGCTTCCGACGGACCTTCGAGCTCGTCGACCTCGTGCGGATGGACCACTTTCGCGGTCTGGTCGCCTACTGGGCCGTCCCCGCGGGCCTCAAGACGGCGCGCGCCGGGCGCTGGCGGCGCGCGCCGGGGCGTGAGCTGCTGGAGGCCGTCCGCACCGAGCTCGGCTCGCTGCCGGTGATCGCGGAGGACCTCGGCGTGATCACCCCTCCCGTCGAGCGGCTGCGCGACGAGCTGGGTCTGCCCGGCATGGCGGTGCTGCAGTTCGCGTTCGACGGCAACCCGCGGAACCCCCATCGCCCGGAGCACCACCGCGAACGGCAGGTCGTCTATACGGGCACGCACGACAACGACACGGCAGTCGGCTGGTACCGAGCGAACCCGACGCCGGAGCTCGATCCGGGCGAACCGAACTGGTCGCTGATCGAGCTGGCGTATCGCTCACGAGCCGCCGTCGCGATCGTGCCGGCCCAGGACGTCCTCGGCCTCGGCAGCGAGGCGCGGATGAACACGCCTGGCCGCGGGACCGGTAACTGGTCGTGGCGCCTCGAGCCGGGTCAGCTCACGAGCGCTCACGCCCAGCGGCTGCGCGAGCTCGCTCGATCAGCCCGTCGACGTCGACCGTAGACCAGTCGGTGGTGTCGACCTCGATCGTCTCGCCCTCGAGGTCCAGCGAACGCCAACGCCCGGCGTCGATTGCCTGGACGACGTCGTCGAGCCGCTCGTCGTCGATGTGGCCGGGATGACGAGAGCCCGATCGCTCGACGAACCGCTCCAGCAGGACGTCGCGCGACGCCGTGCAGACGATCTGCAAAGCTCGGAAGCCGTGACGAAGCTGGAGCGCCGCCAGCTGGGGAGAGGCCTCGTTGTGGTCGAAGTTCGCCTCGAGCACACACGAGCGGTGGGCTCGCAGTTCCTCCTCGAGCACGTGGAACAGAACCCCGTAGGTGGCGATCCCGAGCTTCTTCGACCACTCCGGGTCGCCGGTGCCGAGCCCGTCGAAGAGCGCCTCCTTGATCGGGTCCTTGGCGAGCAGGGGCGCGTGCAGCTCGCGTGCGAGCGTCTCGGCGATCGAGCTCTTCCCGCTTGCGGGCGGGCCCGTCACCACGACGACGAGGGGTCCGGCCGCATCCACCCGCCTAGCCTTGCAGAGCACGTCTCTGGCAGTCGGTCTGGTGCCCGATCAGGGACAACCGCTGCGGGTAACGTCGGGGCGGTGAGCACGTCCGAGCACCCCGAGCGCCAGCGCTACCAGATCACGCTCGCCGCGCTGGTCGTCGCCGGCATCGCGTTCGCGCTGCAGCAGACGCTCGTCATCCCCGCTCTGCCCGCACTCCAGCGTGACCTGGACACCTCGACCGCATGGGCCACGTGGCTGTTGACCGCCTTCCTGCTGAGCGCGTCCGTCCTCACGCCGATCCTCGGCAAGCTCGGCGACCAGTACGGCAAGGAGCGCCTGCTCGTGATCAGCCTGGGCATCTTCCTGCTCGGGTCGGTCCTCGGCATCTTCGCCTGGAACATCGCGTCGCTGATCGCCTGCCGCGTGATCCAGGGCGCGGGCGGCGCGGTCTTCCCGCTCAGCTTCGCGATCATCAACGACGAGTTCCCGCCCGAGCGCCGCGGGACGGCGATCGGGATCGTCTCGTCGGTCTTCGCCATCGGCGGGTCGGTCGGACTCGTCCTCTCCGGCGTCATCGTCGACTACGCGTCGTGGCGCTGGCTCTTCATCATCGGCGCGATCGGCGTCGCGGCGGCGATCGTGCTCGTCCACCTGTTCGTCCCCGAGTCGCCGATCAAGACTCCGTCCCGCGTGGACATTCCGGGCGCGCTGCTGCTCTCCGGTTCGCTCATCTCGCTGCTCGTGGCCCTGACCGAAGGCGAGAGTTGGGGCTGGGGCTCCGCGCGCGTGATCGCGCTGCTGGCGTCAGCCCTCGTGCTCGGACTGGCGTGGGGGCTCGTGGAGCTGCGCGTGCCGGAACCGATGGTGGACATGCGCATGCTCGCGCACCGGCCCGTGTTGCTCACGAACATGATCGCGCTGGTCAGCGGCTTCGCGATGCTCGGGTCGTTCGTCCTGATCCCGAACTTCGTGCAGGCGCCCGGCGATCTCCCGGCTTCGGTCGCCCGGCTGGTCGACTACGGCTTCGGCGCGAGCGCGAGCAAGACCGGCCTCTACCTGCTCCCGGGCGCTCTCGTGGGCCTCGTCGGAGGCCCGCTGGCCGGCCGGCTCGGCAAGGCCTTCGGCTGGCGGCTGCCGCTCGTCATCGGCATGGCGCTTGCCGGTGTCGGCATCGCCAGCTTCGCGCTCTGGCACGACCACCCGTGGCAGATCGTGCTCGGCAACATCGCCCTCGGCTTCGGGATCGTGCTCGCGTTCGCCGCGATGGCGACGATCATCGTCAGTTCCGTCCGGCCGATCGAGACCGGCGTCGCCACCGGCATGAACACGGTGATGCGGACGATCGGCGGCGTGATCGGCGGGCAGGTCGGCGCGGCGATCCTGACGGCGCGGACGATCCCGGGCACGCAGGTCCCCTCGGAGTCGGCCTTCGTGACCGCGTTCTGGATCAGCGCGGTGGCCGCGCTCGGCGCCGCCGTCGTCGCGATCTTCGTGACGCCCCGGCGCGCAGTCGCTGCGCAGCGGGTCGCGGTCGAAACCGCGGACTAGCGGCTACGCCGTGCAGTGATCAGGCCAGGTCGTCCCGCGTTGTAGCGGCTTGCCCGACCGAGAGGATGTCCTCGGGCCTGATCCAGTCGTTCGAGAGCTCCGCTCCGCCGGCACGGTCGATCGCGTCGAGCAGCGGTTTCGCCCAGACGTGCTCGATCAGCACGATCGCGGCCGACATCTCGTTCGGGAGCCCCTGCGTGATCCGAAACGCGTCGTTGTCGTCGAACACGTGCCCGTCCGCCAGCTCTGCCGCGCCCGCGATCGCGCCGCGCTCGACGCCGTCGGGCACGCCGGCGCCGAAGCCGGCGAGCGCCCCGATGTAGGAGCCGAAGGACGCCGCCTCCTCCCAGTCGAGGTCGGTCGCCGTCATCACCATCACGCGCCCCTCGGAATCCTTGCGGACGACCATGAGGTCGATCACGCGGATGATCTGCTCGCGCTTGAGGCGGTCGAGCTCGGGCAGGATCTCGCCCTTGAACCGATTGCCGTCGAACGCGACGGTGAGCATCTGAATCGGGCCGAAGCTCTCCACGGCTCCACTCTCCTCCTCGGGGACCGCACCGTACACTGCGCCACCAATGCCGCGCCCGGACGCGGTTCCCGCCCTCGCGTCCGCACTGCTCGTGGCCCTCCTGGGCTTCGACCAGGGCGGTTTCGCACCGCCGAGCTGGGTCTGGAGCGCGGCGCTCCTCGTTGCGACCGCGGTGACGCTCTTCGTCGGCCGTCCCACCCAGCCGAGCCGACCCGAGCTGATCTTCCTCGCGGCGCTCTGCGGCCTGCTTGCCTGGACGCTCCTCTCCACCGCCTGGTCGCTGGATCCCAGCGCCTCCGTGCTCGATGCCGAGCGGCTCCTGCTCTACGTCTCGACGGCCGCCGCCCTCGTGGTGCTGGCCGGAGCCGCCTCGCGTCCGTCCATGCTCGCCGGGCTGCTCGGAGCGATCGCGCTGCTCTGCTTCGCCGGCCTCGGCGACGTGCTCGTCGGCCACGACCCGATCGGGCCGATGTCCGCGGACCCCGGCTCGCCGCTGCGGCTGGCGGAACCGCTCGGGTACGCGAACGCGGTCGCGCTGCTCGCCGCGATGGGCGTTCTGCTCGCGCTCGGGCTCGCCGCTTCGACGGGAGTCGCAGGGCTGCGCGCGGTCTGGCTGGCGCTCCCGCCTTCCCTGCTGGCGACGCTCTACTTCACCTACGGTCGCGGTGCCTGGCTCGCCCTCGGCGTGGGCCTGGCGGCCGCGCTCCTGGTCGCTCCCGACCGTAGGCGGTTCGGAGTGGCAGCGCTGGCGGCCGCAGCTCCGGCCTTCCTCGCCGTCCTCGCCGCCGCGACCGTCGACGGGCAGGCGGCACTCACGAGCGCCATCCTGCTGTGCGCCGGCCTCTCCGCAGGGCTCGGCGCGGTGCTCCCGCGGCTCGAGGCGCGCTTCGACCGCCGGCTCGGTCTTGCGATCGGGGCGGCCGCCGTGGTCGCCGCAGCGCTGGTCGTCGTCGCCACCGGCGGTCCCGTCGACCTCGTCCGCAACGGGTACCGCTCCTTCACGACGCCGACGCACGCCGGCGCCGGGCCGGCTCGCCTGCTGACGTTCTCCGGCAGCAGCCGGGTCGACTACTGGCGGATCGCACTACGCGACGTCGAGGACCACCCGCTCCTCGGCTCCGGCGCGGGCAGCTACCGCCGCTACTGGTACCGCCAGCGCACGACGTCGCAACCCGCGCGGGATGCGCACAGCCTCTACCTCGAGACGCTCGCCGAGCTCGGCCCGGTCGGCCTAGCGCTGCTGCTCGTCGCGCTCGGGACGCCGGTGGCGGCCTGCCTCCGGGCGCGCGACCTCGTGACGCCTGCGGCGCTCGGCCCGTACGCGGCCTACCTGGCCCATGCCGGCCAGGATTGGGACTGGGAGCTGCCCACGGTGACGGTGGCCGCGATCGTCTGCGCCGTCGCCCTCCTGCTGGCGGCTCGGGTCCGCGAGGCCCCCCTCCCGACGCGCACGAGGGCGGTGGCCGGGGCAGTCGCCGTCGCGCTGGCGGTGCCGGCGCTCGTCGCGTATGCGGGCAACCGCGAGCTCGCTCTGGGGGAGTCGGGCTCGGTCGCGGCGGCACGGAGGGCCGCCGACCTGCAGCCCTGGTCGGCGGCGCCTCTGCGCCTGCTCGGGGAGGCACAGCTCGCCCGCGGCCAGGTAACGGCCGCGCGCGAGAGCTTCCGTAAGGGCCT
Organism: uncultured Actinomycetes bacterium; assembly: GCA_963738205.1. Classification (GTDB taxonomy): domain Bacteria; phylum Actinomycetota; class Thermoleophilia; order Gaiellales; family Gaiellaceae; genus DATFQE01. The sequence goes on along the minus strand of CAVTVQ010000006.1, from coordinate 213,274 downwards.
CGAGCGCGACGACGGCGACTGGGAGCTGTGGTTCGACCTGGCGCTCGCGAGCGAGGGCCCCGAGCGGGCCCATGCGCTCGCACGGGCGCAGGCCCTCAATCCGCGCGAACCCGACATCGCCGAGATCGCTGCGGATTGAGGACCGGCCGAGGTGGGTACCGAGAAGAAGTAGGCGCTCTCCTGGGAGCCCCCGCTCGCCGCGGGGGGCCTACGCGCTCCGACCGCGCGCGTCGACGCGCCAGCGCGCCACGGCCTCGCCGTTCCGGACGGCGACGAGCTCGTCGAACAGGTTCGCGACCACGCAGGCGTGATTCGGCACGACGCTCACCGTCTGCCCCAGCTCCAACGCATCGCCGGCTGAGAGAACGACGTATGCGTGCTCCTCGTCGAGCTTGACGACCTGGGACCCGGGCGCATCGAGGACATGGCCGTAGCCGCCGTCGACCCCCACGTCCGACGCCAGGGTCTTGGAGCCTGCGTCGAGGACCGCCCGGTCGGCGGCCGGCCGGCTGACAACGGTCGCACGCACGGTCAGCGCCACATCGTCGAGGTCGGCGGCGCCGGCGGCGATCGTGTTCATGTCGTTGAACGCGTAGGTGCCCGCTCGATACTCGGTCACGGTCGGCAGCAGGGCCTTGGCCGTCCACATCGTCGGCGTCCCACCGACCGAGACCGTCTGCACGTCGAGCCCCAGCTCCACGCAGCGCTCGACCGCCTCGGCGAGGAACGATCGAGACTCGCCGAGCACGGGCTGCGTCATGAACCCGTCGAAGCGGAGCCCCTCGGTCCGGGCGGCATCCGCGGCGAGCTCGACGGCGCGAGCGGGATCGACCACGCCGGTCCGCCCGAGCCCGGTGTCGCAGTCCACGAGCACGCCGAGCTCTGCTTTCGCCTGCTTCGCGGCCGCGGACAAACCGGGCAGCAGCGCCGAGTCGTCGAAGCTCACACGCACGGTCGCGCGGCGGAGCAACGCGGCGAGCCGCTCGAGCTTCGCAGTGCCGAGCAGGTTGTACGGAATGAAGACGTCGTCGAAGCCGGCATCGACCATCGTCTCGGCCTCACCCAGCTTCTGACACGTCAGCCCCGCCGCTCCGAGCTCCACTTGACGGCGCGCGATCTCCACCGACCGGTGGGTCTTGACGTGCGGGCGGTTCGCGAGACCCAGCCGGTCGCAGACGGCCTGCCAGCGGCGCAGGTTGCGCTCGAGACGATCGACGTCGACCACGGCTGCGGGCGTGTCGATCGCGAGATCGCTCAGGAGCTGAGCCTCTCGCCCGTCTCCGCATCGAACAGATGTGCCTCGTTCGGCAGCGGGCGGAGCGTGACGCGATCTCCACGATCCGGGATGTGGCGAGCGTCCACGCGGGCGACAAGCCGTACGGGCGCGCCGTCCACCTGTGCGCTGCAGAAGAGATACGCGTCGGCGCCGAGCTCCTCGACGACGTCCACCCTGGCGTCGACGCCCTCGGCGGCCAGCTCGAGCGACTCGGGGCGCAGGCCCAGCACCACGGGTCGGCCGGTGCCGGCGTCCACCGGCAGCCGGAAGGAGACACCGCCGAACGAGATCGAGCCGTTGGCCCCGCCCGGCGCCGGGCACAGGTTCATCGCCGGCGAGCCGATGAACCCGGCGACGAAGACGTTGGCGGGGCGGGCGTAGAGCGCCTTGGGGGTGTCGCACTGTTGCAGCCGCCCGTCCTTGAGCACCGCGACGCGGTGCCCCAGGGTCATCGCCTCCGACTGGTCGTGCGTGACGTACACGGTGGTGATCCCGGTGTCGGCTTGCAGCGCCGCGATGTCGGCTCGCATCTGGATCCGCAGCTTTGCGTCCAGGTTCGAGAGCGGCTCGTCCATGCAGAAGACGCTCGGCTGGCGGATGATCGCGCGCCCCATCGCGACGCGCTGACGCTGCCCACCCGAGAGCTGGGACGGCTTGCGATCGAGGTACTCGGTCAGGCCCAGCCGCTCCGCCACGAGCTCGACCCGGCGCACGCGCTCCTTCTTGTTCAGCTTGGCCATCCGGAGCGGGAAGGCGATGTTCGCAGCGACCGTCAGATACGGGTACAGCGCGTAGTTCTGGAACACCATCGCGATGTCGCGCTTCTTGGGGCTGACGTAGGTGACGTCGCGGTCGCCGATGAAGATCCCGCCGTCGTCGACCTCCTCGAGCCCTGCGAGCATGCGTAGGGCAGTCGTCTTCCCGGAGCCCGATGGGCCGACGAGCACCATGAACTCCCCGTCCCCGATGTCGAGGTCGAGGGCGTCGACGGCTGGCGCATCCGTGCCCGGATAGGTCCGCGTGGCCCGATCGAACCTGACCTCAGCCATCGTCGAACCCCCGTCCGAGTCGCTCGACGGCGACGCCGAGCTCCTGTCGTAGGCGTTCGTGCGCCTCGCGCTTCGACCGCAGGGCATCGAGGCCGAGCAGGGCCGCGCCCACGATCGCCGGCGAGCGCGTCGACCGCACCGTGATCGCCGGACCGGTGTCGGCGAGCGCTGCACCGATCTCGTTCAGGAGCGCGTCCGCGGCCGTCTGGAGCAGCCCGCCGCCGAGCAGCACCTCCACGGACTCGTTCTCCAACTCGAGCCGCGTGAGCGCGACCCGCGCCATCGCGACGACCTCGGCCACGAGCCGGTCGACGATCGCGCGCGCGACCGGATCTGTCTGAGCGTCCGCGACAACGAGCGGCGCGAGCTCGATCACCCGGCGCTGCGCGACCCGGCCGACGTGGATGGCCTCCGCCAGCTCGGTCGGCGTGGCCAAGCCGAAGTGCGCCGGCACGGTCGCCTCCAGCCGCGTCTTCGGCCCGCGCCCGTCCTCGCTGCGGGCGGCGGCCGACACGGCCTCGAGACCGACGTCGTAGCCGCCGCCCCAGTCGCCGGTGATCGCGCCGAGAGAGGGGAAGCGCGCGTGGCGACCGTCGGGTGCAACCCCGACGCAGTTGATTCCGGCCCCGCAGACGACCGCCACACCCCAGCCGCGCTCGGTGCCGGCCCGCAGGATCGCGAAGGTGTCGTTGCGCACCGTGATGTGCCTGGCCCACGGTCGCGTGCGCACGGCGTCCTCGAGCTGCTGCTCCTCGGCGGGGAAGTCGACGCCTGCGAGCAGGAGCTCGGCGACCTCCGCCACCTCGCCGTTCACACGCAGCCCGGCGTCGGCCACCGCTTCCTCGAGGAGGGAGGCCAGGACGTCGAGGCAGCCGTCGAGCCCGAGGTGGTGCGGCGAGCTCTGCGGGCCACGCACCAGTGCGAGCAGACGGCCTTGGGAGTCCACGAGCGCGAGATCCGTCTTCGAGTTGCCGCCGTCGACCGCGAGGGCGATTTCGCTCATGCCGTGACCTCCGCTGCGAGCAGGCGCTCGACGAGCTCGTCCACCATGTCGACCTGGCCGATCAGCGGGTGCGCGAGCAGCGCCTTGCGCGCAACGCTTGCGTCCCGCGTCAGCGCGGCCTCGACCGCCAGCCGCTCGTACGCGGCGACGTGCTGCACGAGGCCGAGGAGCTCGGGTGCCAGCGGTGGCTGCGGCGGGGGGCGCGGCCCGTCCCGGTCGACCCGCGCCGGGACCTCGACGACGTCGTCGTCCGCAAGGCCCGCCAGCGTCCCCTCGTTGCGGACGTCCACGACGTGCACGGCGCCGTCGCCGCCTGCGAGCGAGGCGACCAGTCCCGTGGCGGCCTCGCTGTAGTAGGCGCCGCCGCGCCGCTCGAGGAGCGGTGGCTTCTCGTTCAACCCGGGATCGCGGTACAGGCCGAGCAGCTCGCGTTCGATCTCGGCCACCGCCTGGGCACGGGGGACGGCGTCGTCCGCGAGCTGCTCCGCCAGCACTGCGTCATGGGTGTAGAAGTAGCGCAGGTAGTACGAGGGGACGGCGCCGAGCTCCTGCAGGAGCCGTACCGGGAACCCGAGCTGGTCGGCGAACGACTCACCGTGCTCGGCGAGCAGGTCCGGCAGGACGTCCGAGCCGTCGAGCCAAACCCTGCGCACCCACGTCAGGTGATTGAGCCCGACCTGGTCGACGATCACGCGCTCGGGCTCGACCCCGAGCAGCCGCGCCGAATCGCGCTGGAAGTTGATCGCGACGTTGCACAGGCCGACGGCGCGATGGCCGGCGTCGCGCAGCGCGCGAGTGACGATCCCGACCGGATTGGTGAAGTCGACGATCCAGGCGTCGGGCGCCGCGCGCTCGCGCACCCGCTCGGCGATCTCGAGCACCACCGGCACAGTCCGCAGCGCCTTTCCGAAGCCGCCCGCCCCCGTCGTCTCCTGACCGATGCACCCGCACGCGAGCGGCAGCGTCTCGTCGGACAGCCGAGCCTCCTGGCCGCCGACGCGGATCTGGATCAGGACGAAGTCGGCGCCGTCGAGCGCGCGGTCGAGGTCGTCGGTGACGAGCAGCGAGCCCTCGAACGCCTGCCGGACGAGCATCCGCTCGGCCATTGCCCCCACGACCTCGCGCCGCTCCGGGTCGATGTCGTGCAGCACGAGCTCGCGTACGTCGATCCGCTCACGCTCGCGCGAGAGTCCCGACACCAGCTCGGGCGTGTAGGTGGAGCCTCCGCCGACGACCGCCACCTTCATCCCTTCACCCCTGTCAGCGTGACGCCTTCGACGAAGGCCTTCTGGGCCAGGAAGAAGAGCACGATCACGGGCAGCATCACGAGCACCGTGGCCGCCATCACGAGATTCCATTGCACCTGGTGGAGTGAGCGGAACTGCGACAGCCCGATGGACGCGACCCAGTTGTCCGGGTTGTCGGACAGGTACAGGAGCGGCAGGAAGAAGTCGTTCCAGGTGTAGAGAATCGAGAAGAGCGCGACCGCAGCGATCGCCGGCTTCGCGAGCCGCAGGACGACCGTGGCGAGGATGCGGAGCTCGCCGCAGCCGTCCACTCGGGCCGCGTCGATGTACTCCTGTGGGATCGTCAGGAAGAACTGCCGCAGCAGGAAGATCGCGAACGCGTCACCGAACCAGTTCGGGATGATCAGCGGCCAGAGCGAGCCGACGAGACCCAGCTTGGCCCACATGACGTAGAGCGGCACGACGGTGACCTGCGGCGGCAGCATCAGGGCGACGAGCACGATCAGGAAGACGCCGTCACGCCCGCGCCAGCGCAGGCGCGAGAAGGCGTAGGCGACGGGGATGCTCGACACGAGCAGGCCGAGCGTGGCGAGGGTCGAGTACATGAACGAGTTGAGCGCCCAGCGCCAGAGCGGCGCCTGGTGGAAGACCTCGGTGAAGTTGCTCCACTGGAAGGGGTCGGGCCACAGCCGCGCCGAGAGCGCCTGACCGTTCGTCATCAGCGCCGTCAACAGGATGAACACCGCCGGCGCGAGGAACAGCGCCGCGGACGCGATCAGCAGGCTGTGGTCCGCCACCGCGATCAGGAAGCGGCGCCTGCGCACCTCGGCGGGCGGCTTGCGCTGAACGGGAGTGGCGACGGCCGTCGCGCTCAACGGGCAGCTCCCTGGTAGTGCACCCAGCGCCGGGAGTTGACGAGGATCAGCAGCGTGAGCCCGAATGCCACGACGAGCATCAGCATCGCCATCGCCGACGCGTAGCCCATCTGGAAGAAGCGGAAGCCGTTGTAGTAGAGGAGGATCGGATAGAACATCGTCGAGCCCTCGGGATAGCCCAGCTCGAGCGTGCTCACCGAGCCCGCCTGTGACGCCTGTCCGGCTGCGACCGCCGCGGCCACGTACGCCTGCGTGAAGTACTGCATCGCCGCGATCACGCCGATCACGATCGAGAACAGGATCACCGGACTGATCGTCGGGAGGGTGACCCAGCGCAGGCGCCTGAACGGCCCGGCGCCGTCGAGCTGCGCGGACTCCGTCAACTGGCGCGGCACGTCGAGGATCGCCGCCAGGAAGATGATCATGATGTTGCCGATCCCCCAGATCCCGAGCAGCGTCAACGACGGCTTCGACCAGGTCGGGTCGTTGAACCACAGCGGTCCGGAGATCCCGAGCTTGTCGAGGATGGTGTTGACGGGCCCGGTGGCCGGGTTGAGCAGGTAGACGAACCCGAGCGTCGCCGCCACGGGCGGAACGAGCGCCGGCAGGTAGAAGACCGTGCGGAAGAACCCGGCGCCGGTCTTCGCCCGGGCGAGCATCGTCGCGACTCCGAAGCCGAACACCACCTGCAGCGGCACGAGGACTGCGACCAGCCAGAGCGTGTTCCGCACGGCCGTCCAGATCTCGGGGTCCTCCCGAAAGAGGTACCGGTAGTTGCCGAGCCCGATCCACCGCGGCGAGCTGAGCAGGTCGTAGCTGGTGAAGGACAGGTACGCGCTCATCACCAGCGGGTAGCCGAAGAAGACCGAGAAGCCGACGATCCAGGGGCTGAGGAACAGCAGAACGGTGCCGCGACGACGCCACACCGCTCGCCGCTTGGCCCGCCCGCGGGCGGACGCTGCGGCCGGGGCGGCCGTGGCCGCCCCGGCTGCAGACGGCGAGATCACGGAGGGCCGCCGCCCCCGGCGCGCCTCATCTTCGCGTCGATCTGCTTGTCGACTTCCTTGAGCCCGCCGGCCAGGTCGTCGACCTTGCCCGACTGCCACTTGGCCAGGAACGACTGGAACGTGTCCAGATGGGCCGCGCCCAGCGCGGTGATCGGAATCGTGCCCGACTTCGGGTGCGTGAAGATCTTCGTGAACACCCCGAAGTTCTTGTCCGGCTTCAGCTCCTTCGACCGCGCCGACGTGCGGGTCGACGGAACGTTGCGGATCCCGTTCGAGAACGTCGCCAGCGCGTGGTCGTTCGTCGTCAGGTACTTGACGAGCTTCCACGCCTCGTCGCGGTTCTTGCCCCGCTCGGGGATGCCGATGATCGTGCCGTTGATGTAGCCGGCGCCGTACTTGCTGCCGGAGACCGGCATCGGAGCCGTGGCGTACTGGAGCTCCGGGTGCTCGGCGGCGATGAAGGCGACGCGCCACTCGCCGTCCATCAGCATCGCCAGCTTGCCGCGCTCGAACGCGTGCGAGGCGGAGAACTCGTCACCGGCGCCCGCCTGCCACTTCACCAGCTTGGCGTGGCCGTAGTAGTCGATGAGGCTCTTCTGCCAGCGCAGCAGGCGCTGCCAGGCCGCATCCTTGCCCAGCGACGACTTGCCCGAGTCATCGAAGTACTTCGCGCCGACGAGCGGCTGATAGGTCCCGACCGTGTTCTGGTAGAAGCCGAACGTCGGGTTGAAGCCGACGACGTCGAGTGAGCCGTTCGCCTTCTTCTTCGTGAGCTTCTTCGCGTAGGTGGCCAGCTGCTGCAACGTCTTCGGGGGGCTCTTCAGGCCGGCCGCGCGGAAGAGCTTCTTGTTGTAGTAGAAGCCGTACGCGTCGGCGAGGAGCGGCAGGGCGCAGCGGTAGCCCTTGTATTCGGTGTAGTAGCGGGTCGAAGCCGGGAACATGTTCAGGTCGACCTTGTCCTCCTTGAGGTACGGGGAGAGATCCACCCAGGCGCCACGCTTGCAGAAGACACCGACGTTCTGCGAGGTGAACGAGCTGATGACGTCGGCCGTTTGACCGGCGCGCAGCGACGCAACGATCTTGTCGTCATTGATCGAGCCGACCACCTTCACGGTGACGTCGGGGTTCTTGTTGTCGTACTCGGTGACGACCTTCTTGAACTCCTTGAGCTCGCGGGCGCTCCAACCGACCCAGACCGTCAAGGTGGTCGCCGAAGCCTTGGCCCCGCCGGCCGGCGCCTTCGCGCCTGTTTTCGAGCTGGACGCAACGCCGGCGAGCGCGAGCGCGAGGCCGGCGGCTGCGAAGAGGACGACTGCCGTCGTCACACGTCTCATGGAAGCCCTCCTGAGGACGGATCGGGGATTCCCTCCCCACGGGGTTAGTTAACTTTCCGAACGAGGACACTACGCCTGTGGTCACCAGAAAGTCAAATTCGCCTGTTTGCCCCGTTTTTGAGTTAGAGTTGTTGCCCAGATGGCCGTCACTCGCGCCACCCCTCCGCTCCTGAAGAACCTCAACGAGCGCACCGTGCTCGACGCCATTCGCGAGGGGGCGCCGGTCTCGCGGGCAGAAATCTCGCGGCGCGTAGGCATCTCGAAGCCCACCGTCTCACAGGCCCTCCAGTCGCTGCTCGACGCGGGTCTCGTCCGTGAGGCGTCCGACGACCCCGGCGGGCCCAGCTACGGTGCCGTCTTCTTCGAGCCGGTCCCGGAAGCGGCGCTCGTCCTCGGCCTCGACCTGGGTGCCCGCTTCCTGCGTGGCGCGATCTGCGATCTGGACGGCGAGGTGCGTGCACGCCAGGACGTCGAGCTCGTCGGCGCGGACGCGGCCGCGGTCCTCGATGCCTTCGTCGCGCTCCGCGACTCGCTCGTTGCGGCAACCGGGCTGGCCGAGGACCTGATCGACAGCGCGGTCGTGGGCGTCCCCGCCGTCGTCGAGACGGCGAGCGGCGTCGTCGGCCTGACCAGCGTCGAGGGGATGGACGGCATGCACTTCGGCGAGGCGGCGGCCGATCGCCTCGGGGTGCACGTGATCGTCGACAACGACACCAACTTGGCGGCGGTCGGCGAGCAGTGGCTCGGCGTAGCGCGAGGGCTGGAGGACTTCGTCTTCCTCTCGGTCGGCACGGGCCTCGGCGCCGGCCTCGTGCTGCGCGGTGAAGTGCACCGCGGGCACAACGGCGCCGCGGGCGAGGTCGATCTCGTCTCGGCGGGAAGCGGCGGAGACGTCGACCCGTGTGCGGGGGCGCTCTCGGACGTCGCGTCGTTGCTCGCGACCTCCTTCGAGGACGTGACCGTGTTGACGCCGCCCTACGACCCGCGGGCCGTCTTCGGAGCTGCGCGTGCCGGCGACGCCCTCGCGCGGGCGATCGTCGAGGAGGAGGCGCGACGGATCGCCCTGCACGTCGTGCCGATCGCGGCAGTCGCGGACGTCGCCCTCGTTGTCCTCGGCGGCGGCCTCGGGACGAACGGCGATCTGCTGCTCGAGCCGGTACGCAGGCTGCTCGGCGACTGGCTGCCGTACCCGCCGCGGATCGAGGTCTCGAGCCTCGGGGAGGCAGCTGTGCTGACGGGCGCGCTGGCCGTGGGACGACGCACCGCACTGGACAACGTCTTCCGGAATCGAACGACCGCCGCTGCGGCGACGTCCTAGAGCCACTCCTCGATCTCGGCCAGCCGGGGATAGGTTTCCCAGTCGCCGCCGCCGCCCAACGCGCCGGCCGCGACGAGATTGCCTGCGTTCGCGGCGCGCGGACCGCTCCAGCCCTGGAGCAGGCCGTAGGCGAATCCGGCGGCGAAGCCGTCGCCCGCGCCGACCTCGTCCACGACGTGCTCCACCCGGCGCGGCTCGACAGCGGTCAAGCCGTCGCCGGCGGTGACGAGCACGCCACGCTCCCCGACGCGGATCGCGACATTCGAGCCGATCGCCGCCGCCAGCCCCTCAGCTGTACGGGTGCCGAAGAGCCGGTTTCCCTCCTCGAGCCCGCACAGGACCCAGTCGGCCTCGGGTAGAGCGGCGGCCGCCTCACCGGGGCTCGACCACAGAGCCGGCCGGTAGTTGGGGTCGAACAGGACCGTGATCCCGCGCTCGCGCGCGCGCCGGGCCAGTCCGTGCACGAGCTCGCGCGCGCCCGGGGCGAGTGCGGTCGTGATCCCGGTCAGGTGCACGAGCTCGACGCCGTCCAGCGCCTCGTCGGGGACGTCGGCGGAGGACAGCTGCGAGGCCGCCGAGCCGACGCGGTAGTAGTGCATCCGCGTCATGCCGTAGGCGCGCGACTTGAAGTAGACGCCGGTCGGCCGGTCGGCGTCGCGCAGGGCGCGGACCTCGACGCCCTCGGCCGTGAGCGCGTCCAGGACCAGGTCGCCGAAGGGGTCGGCACCGAGGCGCGAGATCCACGTGACGTCCACGTTGAGCCGCGTGAGTGCGATCGCGAAGTTGGATTCGGCCCCGCCGATCCGCAGTCGATACGTGGAGCCGTCGTCGAGCGGGTCGAGCAGCGCCATCGTCTCTCCGACCGTCAGGGCGCGCACTTCGTCGCGGCGTGAGCGTTCGGTGGGCCTAGCGCCCGACGTAGAGGACGGCGTCGATCTCGATCGCGAACCCGGGGAGGTCCGACTGAATCGTCGTCCGCACCGGAAACGGCGACGGGACGAACTCCTCGTAGACCGCGTTCATGACCGGGAGGTCGGCCATGTCCCGGAGGTAGACGCCGATGCGAACCGCGTCCGCGAGCGTGGCGCCGGCCGCGCCAGCTGCTGCCTCCAGGTTCCGGAAGGTCTGGCGAACCTGCTCCTCGAGGCCGGCCGGCGGCTCGCCGGTCCTCGGGTCCCATGGTCCCTGGCCCGCGAGGTAGACCGTGTCCCCGCCACGAACGGCGTGCGAGTAGGGCCCGGCGGCCTTGGGTGCGTCGTCTGCGAAGAACGCCTCCTTCACGGGGCCGATCCTCTCACGACGCGAAGACCGTCACGGCTAGTAGCCGACCTCCGTCCCCAGGTCGACCTTCAACGACGGATCCCGCTCGCCCCGGAACACCACGTCCACGTCGGGGTGGTCTCGCGCGAAGCGGTCGAGCATTCGTCGGAGCGGCGTCCCCCGCCGGCCGCGGTTCGTCAGCCAGATCGTGTAGCCGCGCGGGCCGCGCGCGTCGACGATCGCCTGCAGGGTCGTGCGGTCCGGATTGTCGTACTTGCCGTTCGCCGAGATCACGTAGTGCCGGGCCCGCACCTGGCGGAAGAACTCGGTGTTGTTGCTGTGTGAGCTGCCGTGATGCTGGACCTTGAGCACGTCGACCTCGATTCCGCGGCGGCCGAGGCGCTTGGCGCGCCTGAGCCCATCGAGGATGTAGTCGCCCCGGGCGTCGCCCGTCAGCAGCATCGTCGCGTTTCCGTACTCGGCCAGGAAGACGATGCTCGAGAGGTTCTCGATCGAGTCGTCGTCGTTGCCCGCGATCACCTCGCCGATCGTTCCCACGCCCCGTGTCGCTTCCCACTTCTGCCGGAGCGCGTCGAGTGCACGCTGGTCCGGGCCGAGGATGGTCAGCCTCAACTCGCCGAGGTCATGGACGGCCGCACCGCCGGCCGGGGCGAGCACCAGGTCGCCGGGAAAGCCCTGGTTGACGGCGATCTCGGCGCGATGCGCAGCCTCGTAGAGGCGATCGCCTTGCGGCACGCTGCCGCCGAGCGGGCTCTCGGCGAGCACCGCACGCAGCTCCCGTTCGGGCGCCGCGGGCGCAAGCCGGCGAAAGCTGTTGTGCCAGAGGTCGTCCACGGCGACCGCCTCCGACGCCACCGACCGCTCGACGAGCCGGATGACACCGCCGATGTGGTCGCTGTCGATGTGGCTGCAGACGACGAGCGGCAGCGACAGCGGGCGCTCGCCGGCCCAGCGCGTCTGCAGCTGCCGCAGGCGCGGAAGCAGGATGCGGTCGTGAACCGCCGTGCCCGGGCCGCCGTCCACGACGACGAAGCGCGGCTCGTGGTCCGGACCGAAATGGATCAGGAGGCAGTCTCCCTGCTGCGCCTGCAGCGCCTCCAGCGTGAAGATGCCCACCGTTGGACCGTAACGCGAGGCGCGTTCCGGCAAGTATCGTTGCCGGCCGATGGCGCCGAAGAAGTCCGTGCAAATGTCAGGCGTCGTCGTGGCGCAGTCTGCGATCTCGTCGATCGACCCGGACGAGGGCGTGCTCATGTACCGCGGCTACGACATCGCCGAGCTCGCCGAGAACGCGAGCTACGAGGAGGTCGCGTACCTGCTCCTCCACGGCGAGCTCCCGAGCGGCGCCGAGCTCGACGCGTTCCGCGAGCTGCTGGCGCAGCGGGACCTCCCACCCCACGTCGAAGCGATCGTGGACTCCTCAGCAGCGTCCGCGCGGCCAATGGACATGCTTCGGACTGCCGTCTCCGCGCTGGCGTTCACCGATCCGGACACGGCCGCGAACGACCGGGAAGCCGGGCTGCGCAAGGCAGCACGGCTGACGGCCCAGCTGCCGACCGTCGTCGCCCGGTACGAGCGCCGGCGCCATGGGCTCGAGCCGGTGCCGCCGGACGCAACCCTGGGCTACTCGGAGAACTTCCTGGCGATGCTGGACGGCGAGCCGCCGAGCGAACGCGCCGCCCGCATCTTCGACGTCGCCATGATCCTGCACGCCGAGCACGAGATGAACGCCTCCACGTTCACGGCGCGCGTGATCGTCGCGACCGGGGCCGACCTGCATGCAGCCGTCGTCGGAGGCATCGCCGCGCTCGGCGGGCCGCTGCACGGCGGGGCGAACGAGGCGGCGATGAAGCTGTTCGAGCGCTTCGGCTCAGCCGACCGGACGCCCGAAGAGGTGCGCGGGATGCTCGAGCGGAACGAGAAGCTGTTCGGCTTCGGCCACCCGCTCTATCGGGCCTACGACCCACGGGCGATCATCCTCAAGCGGATCTCGCGCGAGCTCTCCGAAGACGGCGGCGAACCGGACTGGTTCGCGATCACGGAGGCCGCCGAACGGACGGTCTTCGAGGAGAAGGGCCTCTACCCCAACGTCGACCTCTACTCCGCGTCGGTCTACCGCTACCTCGGCATCCCCACCGACCTCTTCACGGCGCTCTTCGCCGCCAGCCGCGTGGTCGGCCAGGCCGCGCACGTGCTCGAGCAGCAGGCCGACAACAGGATCATCCGCCCCTCGTCCGAGTACGTCGGGCCGGAGCGCCGCGAGTTCCCCGTCTCGCAGCCCTCATAGCCGCGACAGCAGCCGCTCGGCGGCCTCCGGCGGCACCAGCCACGCCGCCGCGGTGACTTCGAACCGCACCAAAGACGTGTAACGCACGCGCCTACGCAGCGAGTCTAGTCTGTGCGCCATGGGCATCATCTCGCGAGGGTTCAGGGGACGCCGTGACGACGGCCCATCCGACCGCGTGCCGCCCGGCCAGTACCTGACGCCGGACTTCCCAGTGCTCTCCGCCGGCCCCACGCCGCACCCCCAGCTCGCCTCCTGGGACTTCACCATCACGGGCGAGGTGGACGGGCTCGTGCGCTGGACGTGGGACGAGCTGCGCGCGCTGCCGAGCGAAACGGTGACCGTCGACATCCACTGCGTGACGAAGTGGTCGAAGCTCGACACCGAGTGGGAAGGCGTGTCCGTGGACACGTTGCTCGCCGACGTCGAGACGTCGGCCGAGTACGCGATCGCGTTCAGCGACGGCGGCTATACGACCAACCTTCCGCTCGAGGACCTGACCGGTGGGAAGGCGTGGGTCGCCTACGACTACGACGGCGAGCCGCTCGATCCCGAGCACGGCGGCCCGGCCCGGCTGCTCGTCCCGCATCTCTACTTCTGGAAGAGCGCCAAGTGGGTGCGCGGCCTGAAGCTGAGCGCGACCGACGAGCCCGGCTTCTGGGAGTCGAACGGCTACCACATGTACGGCGACCCGTGGAAGGAACAGCGGTACTGGGGCGACTGAATTGGCACGTGGCGACGGTCTCGAAAGTTCGTCCCGAGACGCCGCGGGTCAAGACGCTTGTGCTCGACGTGCCCGACTGGCCCGGGCATCGCGCCGGCCAGCACGTGGACGTCCGGCTCACCGCCGACGACGGGTACCAGGCGGAGCGCAGCTATTCGATCGCCTCGTCGGCGAACGCCCCCCGCGTCGAGCTGACCGTCGAGGGCCTCGACGACGGCGAGGTCTCTCCGTACCTCACGAATGACGCGCGCCCCGGCGACCAGTTCGAGATCCGCGGCCCGGTCGGCGGCTACTTCGTGTGGGACCCGGCCCCGGGCGGCCCGGTGCTGCTCGTCGGCGGCGGGTCCGGCGTCGTTCCCCTGATGGCCATGGCCCGCCAGCGCGCGACCGACGGCGACGAGGTGCCGACACAGCTCCTCTACTCCGCCCGCACATGGGACGACGTCATCTACCGGGACGAGCTCGAGGCGCTGAACGGCAACGGCTTCGACGTCGTCTACACACTGACGCGCGAGCAACCGGAGGGCTGGACGGGGTACCGGCGCCGGGTCGACCGCGATCTGCTGGCCGAGGTCGGGCCGGCGGATTTCGCGCTGGCCTTCGTCTGCGGGCCGACGCCCTTCGTCGAGTCCGTGGCTGAAGCGCTCGTGGATCTCGGCCACGATCCTGCAAAGATCAAGACCGAGCGGTTCGGGCCGACGGGAGGCTGAGATGGACGCATTGCGACTGGACGGCAACGCAGCGGCCGGCATGCTGCGAGAGCTCTTCACGATGGAGATGACGACCGCGATCGGGCGCTGCGGAAGCTGTGGGGACGTCGGGGCGCTCGGCGCCGTGCACGTCTATGTCTCCGCCGGCGTCGTGCTGCGCTGCCCACGGTGCGAGAACGTGCTGATGCGGATCGTCCAGCACGAGGAGCGCGTCTGGCTCGACCCGAGCGGGGTCGGTTTGCTCGAGTTGCAGATTTAACTCACCGTTCGCTCACAAAGTGCCGATACCCTGGGCGTGGTGCCGCTCCGCATGTCGACTTCAGGATCGGTCGGCCCGGACTGCGGCACACATCAGGTGGTGGCGCACCGGGCCGGCAACTGCCTTGACGTGCTCCGGGCATCCGAGTCCGCGGGCGTGACGTTCATCGAGGCGGACATCAACCTCTTTCGCGGTCGCCTCGAGGTTCGCCACCTGAAGACCGTTGGGCCGCTCCCGATCTTCTGGGACCGCTGGCAGCTCGCGGCGCCGTGGCGCCCACGGCTGCTCCTGCCGGACCTGCTCGAAGCGGCGGCCCCCACGACGCAGCTCATGCTCGACCTGAAAGGTCGCAACCCCGCTCTCGCCGAGCGCGTCATCGAGGCGCTCGAACCCTACTTCGGCAGCCGCCGCCTGACCATCGCGGCCCGCTCCTGGCCGCTCCTGGAGCTGTTCGAGGGCCTGCCGGTTCGGCGCCTGCATTCGGTCGGCACCGCCCGGCAGCTGCGCGCGCTCATCCGCCAGTCGACCGGCGCCCAGCTCGACGGCGTCACCATCCACGAGCGCCTGCTCGACCTCGACGCGGTCGCCGAGCTGCGCCGGATCGCCGGAGTCGTCATGACCTGGCCCGTGAACGACGCGGGTCGCGCGCATGAGCTCGTGGGCCTGGGTGTCGACGGCCTGATCAGCGACCGGCCCGACGCACTCTCCGCTCTTGGCTCGCCCAGGGTCGCCGCGTGAACCTGCTTGACCGCGGGATCGAGGCGCTCGAGGCGGCGAGCGACCAGCTTGCCCAGCTCGACGGCCGCTTCCTCCTCCCCGCCCTGCTGCTGCAGCTCGGCAATCTCGGTTGCCGCGCCCTCGTCTGGCGGAGCGTCCTGGCAGCCGCCTACCCGGACCGCAAGGTCCCGGTTACTTCCGTCGCAGGCTCGTACGTCGCCGGCGCCGCGCTGAACGCTTTCCTGCCCGCCCGCGGCGGCGAGGTCGCGAAGATTGCCTTGATCCGCACCCGGATTCACGGCTCAACCGTGTCGACGCTGGCCGCGACGCTCACGGTCGTGCTGTTGCTCGACGCCCTGCTCGGCGGCGTCGTGCTCGCGGCGCTGGCGGCCTTCGGCTTGGCGCCGGTGACCGTCCCCTCGGTGGGCTTCGGCTACTTGCCGGTGCTCGCCCTCGCGGTGGTGGCCGCGGTCGGGATCGCGGTGCTCTGGATGCGCCCTCAGTGCATCCGCTCCCTGCTCGCCCACATTGCCCAGGGCGCCGCAGTCCTCCGCGCGCCGAGTCTCTACCTGCGAACGGTCGCGCCGTTCCAGCTGGGCGCCTACGCGTGCCGGATCGGCGTCTCGTTCCTCGTCCTCTCGGCGTTCGGCATCCACGCAGGGCTTGCGACGGCGACGCTCGTCGTTGTGCTCAACGGCCTCTCGACCGCGGTGCCGGTGCCAGGCGGCGTCGGCACGCAGCAGGTGCTGGCGGCCTACGCGCTCCGCGGCGTGGTGCCGCTCGCCGGCGCCGTGTCGTTCTCGGTCGGGATGCAGGTCGGCGTCACGGTCGTCAACACGCTGGTCGGCCTGACCGCGCTGATGATCATGCTGCGGACGTACCGGCCGCTCGCGGCCGTCCGCTCGAGCGCCGCGCTCGGGCGCCCGGCTCGGCCGAGCTAGGACGACGTCCGCCCGCTAGCGCGGGCGCCCGGTGTCCTCGCCTTTCATCGGACCGCCTTCGGCGCGTCGGCCGCGAGTGGCTGCCGTGATTGCGAGCGCGGAACCTACGGCGAACAGAGCGCCGGCAACGAGCAGTCCGATCCCGATCCAGAGGATCGAGTCCAACTCGGCGCCGATGCTCAGCTCAGCGGAGACCCTGCGCGACGCGTCATCGTTCATCACGACCGCCTGCCAGTCCCCGTCCTCTGGATCCCATTCGATCGTCCGCTCGCCGGCACCCGCCGTCGACGCGACCCAGAATGTCTCGTTCCCCGGCCGGGCGGTCGGCGCGCCGCCTGAACGCCGCGAGTACTCGGGGTCACCGCTGTTGTCGAGGTCGTCGACCTCGTCGCGCTCGACGCCTCCGAGGTACTGCGTGACGTCGTCGGCCGGCCCGATCCCGACGAACACCGGCCGGTCGCTCTCGCTGCGGATCCGGACCGTGCCGAGGAACTTGTCGAGCGCCCACTCGCCTCCGTCGGCGTCGATGTCGGCGCTCTCGGACACGATCGCGTACGTCGGGGTCGAGAAGTCCTGCGTGGGTGACATGAGGAACCCGTCGTCGTCTCGTTGTGTCTGGTCGACGGCGACGAGCGCGCAGCCGCCGACGAGGAGTGCGAGCGCGAGCAGCCCCGCGAGGGTGCCGACGACCACGAGCGCGATTCGTCCCCCGGTCCAGCCTCTGCGGGCAGGAGGCGCGTCCGGCGCAGCCGGCTCGCCGGCGACCGAGGTGGCCGGGGACTCGGAGGTCGGCTCCGCCAACCCCTGCCCCTCGGTCCCTCCCTGGTCGAGCCGAAACGGCGGGTACTCGTCGCGCATGAGCAGCACGTATGCGGCGACGCGCGCGACCCACCGGTCGAGCCCGACGACGAGGTCGAAGAGCCCCCTCGGGTACCGCGTGGTGAAGAGCAGCGCCACTCCGGCGAAGAGCACGAGGATCCCGATCAGCCCGGTTTCGAGGCCGATGCCCCAGAACCAATCGTCGACCTGGGCCGCCGCGTAGCTGCCGCCTCCCAGGAAGATGCCCGTGACGATGTACTGCGGGATGGCGAGGAGCCACCACTTCACGAGCACGAGGCCGCGGGAGAGCCGCTCCGGGTGCGCGACCTCCAGGCGCGCCGGGTAGTCGGGCACGTCGTCGAGCGTGAACGGCGGATAGCGGTCGGTGCCCAGCGCGCCGTAGGAGTAGAAGGCGACCCGCCACGTCCAGCGGAGAACGCCGACGTTGAAGTCGAAGATGCCTCGCGGGTAGCGGCCGGTGAAGAGGATCGCGAAGAACGCGACGATGGTCAGCACGACCAGCGTGAGCCAGAGCAGCGCCAGCACGATGTAGTGCGGGATGGCGAGGAACCACTTCACGAGCCAGAGCCAGCGGCTCAGCCCGGTGTCCAGCTGTCCCTCGATGCGGACTGGATACGGCTGCGGTCCGTCCACGTGCTGGCTCGACCCTAGGGGATCAGGCGTACCGATGCGACGCGTGCTCCTGTCTGCCGTGGCCGAGTGGTCCTAGCGCCGGCGAGCAGGAACCGGCCTGATCCTCGGCTTTGGCCGGAGCAGATCCGGTTTGCGCGAGCGGAGCGGGCGGCCGCGCCTTCGACGCGCGCGTCGAAGGCGCGAGTCGCGGCCGCCGTTCACATTCCGACGCGAGTCGCGTCACTCGGGGGCCGTAACTCTTCGGGCACTAGAGGAGCCAGATGAGCAGCAGGACGATGATGATCAGCGTGATGACGCCGCCGCCTATGTACATGCGTGTCTCCTTTCCGGGGGATGGGGGTCGGGACTGAGTTACCTGACCTCTGAGGCACGAAACCCCGGAACCGGCCCTCGCCGACAACGCGGGAGTGGTGTGTGGAGGGCATCTGGACGAGACGAGGCCCGGAGATGGGGCCTCTTTGCCTCGCGCAACCGCTTGCTGAGGGGAGCCGACGCCTGGAGTCGAACCGGGGACCCGGTCGCCGACTAGACCCCCAGCGCAGCGAGCAGCACGAGGACGACCGTCGTCACGGCGAGCAGTCCGTGCACGGCCACGACCGGCACCGGGAAGTGCTGCTCGGCGGGCTCGGCCCCCGCTCCCGCAGCGGCGCCCAACTGGCGACGTCGCCACCAGATCGCGAACATCGTCCAACCCAGGACGGCGACGACGAGGAGGAGCGCAAACGCGATCCACGCGAGCGTGTCACTGTCGTTGACGACGAACACGATCCAGAGCACGAGGCCGGTCGCGGCCAGCCCGAAGTGGCTGAGGATCAGCGCCGGCCGGATCCGCCCGCCCTCGCGCTGCTGCATGCCGCCGCGGTTGACCCAGATCGCGAGCAGGACGAAACCTCCGCCTGCGGTGACGATCCAGCTGATGAGTGCGGCCCATTCCATCTCGTCGCCTCCTTCCGGGCCTGCGAAGGCGAGGATCTTAGGCGAGCGATGTTCACGCCGCGGAGGTAAGGGAACAATCGTGACGGGCACTAACCCAAGCAGGAGGATTTCATGAAGCTCAGCTATCTCCTCAAGGGCCTACCCGGGCACCCGCTGCACCCGCCGCTCACGGACGCAACGATCGGGGCGTACACGGCGGCGACCGCATTTGGACTCCTCAGCGTGCTCGGTGTTTCGGAGCACAACACGGCGACCGCGTGGTGGCTCGCGCTCATCCTGGGTCTCGTCGTCACTGTTCCGACAGCGCTGACGGGGTTGATCGAGTGGCTCTCCCTCACCTGGGGCAGCCCGGTCTGGCGCACGGCGACCGTGCACATGTGCGCGATGCTCACCGCGACGGTCTTCTTCCTGCTCGCTGCGATCTTCGGGCACGGCGGCTACGTCGACGATGAGGTCACGACCGGATCGCTGCTGCTCACGGTCGTCGGCTTCGGCACGCTCACACTCGGCGGCTGGCTGGGCGGCGCGATCGTGTTCGTGCACGGGATGCGCGTCCTCAACCTCATCGACGAGCCGACGGTGCGCGCGGCCGCCCCCGTCTCCACCGCCGAAAAGGAGGCGGCCGCCGCGGAGTGAGGCGAGGGATGCACGGTCAGCCCCGCGTCGCGTCACAACCTGTGGCAGTGCAAGACCTGACCCCAGAGGCGCCGACCAGAATCGAACTGGTGTGCGAGGCTTTGCAGGCCTCTGCCTAACCACTCGGCCACGGCGCCTGGTGCCGGGGCATGGTATCGCCGCGACCGGGGAATCCTCCATCCATGACCCAGCAGTCGCTGCTCGACGATGACGGCAGCGCCAGGCCGCTCGTTCCGGCCGACGCGACCCTCGCGGAGCTGCGCGCTGCGGCCGCCGCCTGCAAGGCCTGCCCGCTGTGGAAGACCGGAACGCAAACGGTCTTCGGCGAGGGGCCGGAGGACGCGGAGCTCATGTTCGTCGGCGAGCAACCCGGCGACCGCGAGGATCTCGAGGGGCGGCCGTTCGTCGGCCCCGCGGGGCACCTCTTCGACCAGGCGCTGGAGGACGCGGGCATCGACCGCTCGCAGGCCTACGTCGCGAACGCGGTCAAGCACTTCAAGTGGACAGCCCGGGGCAAGCGCCGCATCCACCAGAAGCCGAGCTGGAGCGAGATCACCGCGTGCAAGCCGTGGCTCGAGGCCGAGCTGGCGGCCCTGCAGCCCCGCGTGCTCGTGCCCATGGGGGCCGTCGCGGCCCAGGCGCTCCTCGGCAAGCAGTTCCGCGTCACGCGGGAGCGCGGGCGGCCGGTCGAGTCGGACCTGGCGCCGGTCGTGATCGCGACGATCCACCCCTCGGCCGTCCTCCGCGCGCAGGACCGCGAGCGGGAGTACAACGGACTCGTCGACGACCTGCGGACGGTCGCCGCGGCGCTCGCCAAGCCCTCCTACTAAGTGTTGGCGACGGCGAAAGTGAGCGGCGGCCCGAGTCGCACGCCACCGTACTGCCACGTCACCCTGTACAGGCCTGTGCCCTTGTTCGGGAAGTTCCTGTACCAGACCACTTCGGACATCCACTGACCGACGCGGCGGCGCAGCGGGAAGCTCCTGCAGGTCTGCGCGCCAAGCGTCGGCTTGACGCAGAGGCGGTAGCGGCCGGAGAAGCTGAACGTCGAGATCCTGAGCTTGACCGTGCCGCCCGACCGAAGGGCCGAAGTGCAGTAGTCGCCGGTGGGGCTGCAGTACTTGTCTCGCGGCGCCGCGGCCGCGGAAGCGGCCACCACGAGCGCGGCGAGCACGGCTGCGGTGGCGGCGATCCGCACGGGTCGAGAGTCTAGGAGATGGCAGCGTGGTGGCGCAGGAGCTCGACCGTGAAGGTCGAGCCGACGCCCAGCTCCGACTGCACGGAGATCGTCCCGCCCATCCTCCGCACGAGCTCGCGGGTGATGTAGAGCCCGAGGCCGGTGCCTCCGCCTGCCCGGGTGAGCTGGTTGTCGAGTCGATAGAACTTCTCGAAGACGCGCTGCTGTTCCGCCGCGGGGATCCCGAGCCCCTCGTCGGCGATCGACACACGAACCGCGTCGGGTAGACCCGCCACCGTCACGCTGACCTTCCCGCCGCCCGGCGAGTACTTGACGGCGTTGTCGAGGAGGTTCACCAGCACCTGCTGGAGGCGGTCGTGGTCGCCGAATGCAGCCTCCACGTCAGGAGCGACGGTGAGCTCGACCTTCGTCTCGGCGGGCAAGTGCGAGCGCAGCGTCTCGACCGCCTGCGACGCCAGAGCCCCGACGTCGACCTGGTCGCGCCGAACCGGGAGCCGATCGTTCTCGAGGCGGCTCGCCAACAGCACCTCCTCGGTGATCTGGCTGAGGCGCACGGCCTGGGTGGCGATGATCTCGAGCAGCATCCGTCGGTCCTCGGCGGAGAAGTCGACGTCACCGCGCAGGAGCGTCTGGGCCGCGCCGTAAATCCCGGCCATCGGCGTGCGCAGCTCGTGCGAGACGGTCGCGATGAAGTCGCTCTTGGCCTGCTCGAGCCGGCGCTCGGTGGTCAGGTCACGGAAGGCGTAGACGACGCCCTCGGCGCTGCGGACGGCCACGAACGACAACCACAGCTCGACGCCGTCCAGCTCGATCGGAAGCGTCACCGAGGTCGGCGCCTCACCGAGCTCGGCGACAGGGATCTGGCCGACCATGCCGCTCCAGCCGGGGAGCACGTCCACGATCGAGCGGCCCTGGGCGTCGTCGGCGTGCCGGCCCGTGACGAGCACGGCCGCTCGGTTCCAGAGGCGGACGATGCCGTCGCCGTCGACGAGGAAGATGCCCTCGCCGACCGCCTCGAGCACGCTCGCCGCCTGCTCACGCTCGGCCGCGTCGGCCTCGGCGCGAACCCTCGCGGCGATCTCAGCTTCCGCTGCCTTGTGCAGGCGGGCGTTCCGCACGGCCGCGCCGAGCAGCGCGACGAGCGCTTCGGCCAGCTCGAGATGCTCCGTCGTGTACGGGTCGCCGTCGCTCATCAGCTGGACGACGCCCACGACCCGGCCCTCGTGCTTGACCGGCAGCATCAACGCGGCCTGCGTGCCCGGCGGGCCGGTATCCGGGACCTTGCGCACGCTGCCGTCGCGCTCGACGTCGTAGAAGGTGCCGCCGCCCTTGACTCGTTCGACCACGTCGTTGGCGACGAGGGGCTCGCCGGTCGAGATCACGCGGCTCTGCATTCCACCCTGCGGGTTGTAGGGCAGCGGCGGCAGGATCGACGGGTCGAGTCGGTTGCCCTCCACCCAGGCGTACTCACACCGGATCAGGCCGTCGGACTCGTCGTAGTCGGACACGACGACGCCGTCGTGATGGATCGAGTCGGCCAGCAACTCGTGGAAACGGTCGTAGACGCGTCCGGGCTCGAGGGTCTCGCCGAGGTAGCGAGCCGCCTCGAGCAGAAGCTCCACACGATCCGGCATGGTCAGAACGTAGCGCGGCTAGCCGAGGCGGTGGGAGAGTCGCGGAATTGACGGTCCACCCGACAAGGGCGGCTTGCGCCGCCCTCATCAGCTGTGGCGCAGGCTGTGGCTAGGCCGGCGACATCCGCGTCTTGCGACCGTGCCGGATCACGAGGCCGGCTCCGCCGACCGCGAGGATCAACGCGAGGGCTCCGGCGCCGAAGGTGCCGCTGTCGACGCTGTAGCCGTTGTCGCTCGCGGACACCGGCGTGGCGCCCACGCTCGTGGCCTTTGAGAACAACCGGTCGTCGACGCTGATCGAACCTTCCGAGCCAGAGAAAAGCTGCGCAAGCTCGTCCGGCGCGACGCCCGGCGACGTGTTCTGGACCTTCTCGCCGGTCTTCGCGTCGTAGTTCCAGAAGTCGACCGGCGGCGTGAGGACGCCGTGGCTCAGGTACGGGATCTCGACGGTGGACGGCGGCTGCTGCTTCGCCGGCGTCGGCTTCGCCTGCGCGCCGCTCGGCGCAACGACGGCCGCGACGGCGAGTGCCAGCGCGATGCGACGGAGGGTGAACCGCTTGGTGCGCTTCATGACTTCTGCTCCTTCTGAGGGATTCCGGGCATGCCCCCACGCTAGGAAGCGGCAGTCGCCGCGTCGTTCGCGGACGCGACGCTCGCAGTGTCAAACCGCTGACACAAGGCCGCTGTGGTTCGATCGCCACATGCGCGCGAGGCGTCAGCTGATCCGAGCGATGAGCAGGACACACCTCGCGGTCCAGCGGCTCAGCCGCGGCCGACTGCTCGGCACGGTCGCCGGGATGCCGGTGCTGTTGCTCACGACGACCGGCCGCCGGTCGGGAAAGCCTCGCACCACGCCGCTCACGTTTCTCCGGGATGGAACCGAACTCGTCGTGATCGCATCCAACGGCGGCTCCGATCGCACGCCCGATTGGTGCCTCAACCTCCAGCACGATCCGCTCGCGATCGTCGAGATCGGGACCGACAAGCTGAACGTCACGGCCCGAACCGCATCGGCAGCCGACCGGGAGCGGCTCTGGCCTCAGATCACCTCGACATACGCGGGCTATGCCAAGTACCAAGCGCGGACCACGCGGGAGATACCCGTAGTGCTTCTTCAGCCCGACAGCTAGGGCTGCTCCACGACCTTGGCCGCGTACAACTGGTACGAAAGCTCGTCGAGGATCCGGAGGCGCGGCTCCGCCACGGCGAAGAACCGCTCCAACGCGAGCGGCTGCATCCACGCCAGGTCGGGACGGGCTGCGAGCACGCGGCCGGTCGCGTTGCGGTCGCCTCCGAGAGCCACGCGCTCGACCTTTCCCCGCCACGGCTCGAGCACGCGGGCCGCCTCGGCGGCTGCCGCGTCAACCAGCTCACGTTCCTGTTCCTCACGACGCCGGCGGAAGCGGTTCGCGGAGGAGCCGCCGGCTCGATGGCGGCCCTTGACGAAGCGCGAGCCGACCTTCGAGTCCATGAGTCGCTCGCCCTCGAAGACGCCGACCGCATAGCCGCCCATCCGCACCAGCAGAGCCGCGACCGTGTGATCCTGGGCAAGCGCTTCGAGCAGCGGCCCGACGACGACCCGGTCGTAGTCGCCCTCGTGGTCGAGGCCGAACGGAGGCGTCACCGTCGTCGTCCGGCCGTCGACCTCGACGTCGACGCTGCCGGACCGGTAGCGCGTGTGCCCCTCGTGCCCTTCGAGCGGCGCGAACCGCTTCGCCAGGTTCGCGCGGCCGATGTACCGCGTCGTCACGACGAAAACGACGATCCGCTCACGGTGGCGTCTTCAAAGACAACGCCACGTCCGAAGGGCATGCGACTGTTATGGCGAATCCGACGCCGTAGGGCTCGATGCGGCTTGTGACGTTTCCAGAGGAGGTAGGAATGAACTCCAGGAGCATGGCAGGGTGGATCGGCTTCGCCGGCATCGTGCTGCTGATCGTCGGCTCGATCGACTTCTTTCAGGGCCTGATCGCTCTGTTCGAGGACGATTATTTCGTCGTGACCGGGTCTGGCTTTCTCGTCGTCGATCTGACGGCGTGGGGCTGGATCATGTTGATCTGGGGCGTGCTGCTCGTTCTCGCGGGCCTCGGACTGGTGGCCGGGCAGGCGTGGGCGCGCTGGTTTGCGATCGTGGTCGTGTCCCTGAACTTCATCGCCGAGCTCGGCTTTCTCGGCAACAGTCAGTATCCGCTCTGGTCACTGACGGTGATGACGCTGAACATCATCGTGCTCTATGCGCTGACCGCGCGTTGGAGCGAGAGCGCGGCCGATCTCAGCACCGCGCGCTAGCGCGGGCGTTCACTGCCACGGCAGGAGGCGACGCGGCTCGCCTCCTGCCGGCGCGCGAGATCAGATTGGACGACGCCGCGCCGTCCAGGTAGCGCGCAGGGTCGCAGCGTCCGCCGGCTCGCGCGTGTACTCCTCGCCGACCGCGGTGACCGCGAAGCCCGCGCCGTGCAGCGCTGCACGGACATCCGCGTCCGTGTGGAAGTACTGCCGGTGCTGCTCGCTGAACGGGTCACCGTCACGGGGCCGCGTGAGCTCGATCGTCGTGTCGCAGGTGCGGGAGCGGGGATCCACGATGCTGCTGATCACGAAGCCGTTGCCCGCCGATTCGCCTTCGACGACGGGGTTGGAGATGGTGAAGCTCATCATGCGGTCGGTGTGGAGGTCGAAGACGAGCCATCCGGCGGGCCGAAGCCGGAGTGCCACCGCGGCCAGCGTCAGCCGCAACTCGTCCGGAGTCAGGTAGTTGAGGCCGTCGAATGTGCAGACCACCGCGTCGAAGACATCGTCGACCTCCAGGTCGGGAAGCGTCCTCCGGCTCAGCGTGACCTCGGGGCCGAGGCGCTCGCGAGCGAGGGCCAGCATCGCGTCGGACGCGTCGGTGCCGACGACCTCATAGCCCCTTGCGACCAGCTCGCCCGCGAGCAGGCCGGTGCCGCAGCAGAGATCGAGCACGGAGCGAACGCCCTCCGGGTCGGCGCTCCACAGCTCATGAAGGAACGAGGCCCAGCGGTCATGACAGGGGTCGATGACGATCTCGTCGTAGACCCCTGCCAGGCGCGAGTACGCCTCGACCTGCGTCATGGGCGCCGCGGGTGACCGGTCAGAGGCCGAGGATCTTGGCCTTGGCGGCAGCAAACTCCTCATCGGTGAGCACGCCTTGCGCGTGCAGGTTGGCCAGCTCCTGGAGCTTTGCGCTGTCGTCGTCTTCCTGCGCCGGCGGCGGTGCCTGCTGCTCGTACTGCTGCGCGTCTTGCTCGTCGTACCGGGCGGCCTGACGACGCTGCACGCGCCCAGACACGGCGGTGGCGGTTCCCGCGACGACGGCGGTTCGGGCTGCCATGCGTAGAAGTCCCATGTCGTTCCTTTCGAGCTCGAAGTGGACGGGTCGGTCTAGCGTGCGTCGAGCGCGGCCTCCACGACGTCGACGGGAATGCGGATCGAGTCGATCAACACCGCGTCCGCCGCCTGCAGGGCGTCGACCACCTTCGTGGCCCAGACGTTCTCGAACGCGATGAGGAGGGCCGAGCTGTTGGACGGAAGGTCGTCGCTGACCTCCTCGGCATCCTCGGGCCCTAATGCACCGGGCTGCGCGACGTCCATGGAGACGAAGGCCGCGCCTTCCTCGCCGATGTCCGCAGCCTCGACCGTCGTCACGACGCCCTCGGCGTCCTTCATTACGAAGAGCAGATCGAGCACCTTGATCGTGCCGTTCTCCACGAGATCCATGATCGCCGGGGCGATACGGCCCGTGAACTTGTTGCCTGGAAAGCCAATGATGTAAACGTCGACGGGGCCTACTGCCATGACCACTCCTTGTTGGGGACAGCGCTCGAGCTACCTATACGAGGTTATCCAATCGCCGATGTCTACCGGCATCATCCGATCCGGACGATCTCCCGGCTCAGCGCGCGCGAGCGGCGCGTCGACGCTCAGTAGCGCCGGCCGGTGACGTGATCCAGGTCCGTGTCCCTCGGCGCGCCTGCGCCCGGCGCTCCGTTGACGAGGAAATAGATGACCGTGCCGACGACCGGAAGAATCAAGACGATCAGGATCCACGCCGCGGTCTGACCGCCCGAGCGCGAGTGACGGCGCCGAATGATGTCGACGATCGTGAAGACCCAGAGCATGACGATGAGTACGCCGAAAAGCCACCAGAACCAAGCCATGTGCTGCTCCCTTTCGCGAGTTTCGGGAGGCTAGACCGACAGGCGCCGCGGTGCCTCACCCCGTCGGGATGATCGGGCGACCCTCCGAACAACAGACCCCCGGGTGAGCGAGCCCTCTCGGAAGAGCGGACAATGGGAAAGCGGGCCGAAAGCGTGCTCCCGAACGGATCATCCGGGGCAGCGTACAGCGCGCTCGATCAAGGCACGAAGCTCGAGACGGCTCGCTCCAACGTGGCGGCCCGTTGATCCCAGAGCGCGATCGGGGCTGCGGCGACCACCACCGCACTCGATCGTGGGCCGGACACCAGGCATGCGATCTCGCGATAGGTGGCTTTCGAGGTCGTGTAGTCGTCGATCACGCATGAGCCGGGCCCGGAGCGAAAGCTCAAGTGGTTCGCGGAGGCGATGACGTGCACGCTTCGGTCGCCTTCGTCAAGGTTGTGCTCCGGGCGGAAGCGGCTCCAGTTCGCGAGCGTCTCCGCCCCCTGCTCCGGGGTCGCGTTGAGGTACCCGTCGATCCTGCCGCCACCGCCGAGGAGGGCCACTGACGCCGTGCCGGGATCAGTCGTGATCGCTCTCCATCCGGGCGGGTAAGCGAGCGCCCCGCCCGAGCTGCGAGTGACCTTCCAGCCGGCGGGTGGCGGAGCCGGGTGCAGCCAGGCGAACGGGCCGGAGGGCCGGCGGTGGCTCGATTCGCCACCGCCGGCCAGGCCTCCGATCAGCACAACCGCGGCGAGGGTTACGGCAACCAGGCCAACCGTCGCGCGGCTGCGCCTCGTCAACTCAGCGGCCCCCGTCGCCGTCGTCCGGCCCGCCGTTGTTGTCGGAGTCGTGGTCTCCGCCGTTGTTCTGGGGAATGGGGTTGGGCTGCGGCTGGGGCTGCGGCTGGGGCTGCGGCGTTGGGGCGGGCCGTGCCTGGGCCCTGACCTGGTCGCCCACCGTGAAGACGCCCTTCATCCCTGCCTCGGCGTGCCCGGGCACCGTGCAGAGGTAGGGGTACTTGCCCTTCTTCTTGAAGGTGACGACGAGCTTCGTCGTCTGGCCGGGTTGGATCAGTGGCGTCGCCTTGCCGTTGATCTTGAAGTCGTGCGCGACGTGGCCGATGTTCTTGAAGACGAACGTGACCTTGCCGGGCTTCTTGAGCGACTTGGTCGAGAGCCTGAAGAAGAACTCACCACCCTTGACCTGAACTGCGGTTCCACGGACGCTCCCCGGCGACGCAGCGTTGCCGCTCCCCCCGGGGCCGGCGTTGTTGGCAGGCGGTGCCTGCGTCTTTGCACCACCCGCGGGTGCGTTCAGCGAGTAGGCGACGATCTGATATTGCGGGTTCTTGAAGGCTCCCGGAGCACCTGCGCCGACGATCAGCATGTCCTTGGTGACGGCCGGGAAGGAGTTGATGCCGGCGGGTGCTTTCGTCGTCCAAAGCGTCTTGCCGCTCTTCGTGTCGAAGGCGTAGATCGTGCCGGCGTACGTGCTGGTGAAGACGACGTCGTTGGCGACGGTGGCCGCGCCGACGTCGACGGACGGCAGCTTGTTCTGCCAGAGCACCTTGCCGGTGCCGGCGTCGATCGCGCTGAGGCCGCCCGTGCCCCGGTTGAAGTTGCCGATACCACCCGCTATGCCGGTCGCGCTCGCGCGTGTGGGGAAGTTGAGCCAGGGGACGAAGAGGCGGTTGGCCGCGAACGCCATCGGCGTCTCGACCCCGCCGAAGATGCCGGGAAAGACGTCAATGGGCTTGCGCGGCAGCAGCCCGGTGTCGTGCTCGTGCTTGCCGACGGAGCGCGTCCAGAGATGCTCTCCGTTGTCGGCGCGGTACGCGTACGCCTTGCCCATCTTCCCGGCAACCAGCTCGACCTGGGTCTGGACGCCCTGGATCGGGACCGTCGCAGTGATCGCGGGGATCATCAGGTCGTAATCGCGCAAGTCGTGCGGGATCGTCTGCCGGAACCAGAGCAGCTTCCCGGTCTGGCCGTTGAGAGCGACGAGCGAGTCCGTATAGAGGTTAGGACCGGGGCGACTCGACCCGTTCGGGAACTTCGGAGTTCCGTACAGCGGCGCCGGATTGGCGACGGACAGGAAGACGCGCCCCTTGCCATCGACGGAGGGCGGGTACCAGAGGCCGCCGCCGCTGTTGACCTTCGGGTTGCCGAAGAGCTTGGCGCCGCCCTTCACGGTCTCGAAGCTCCAGACCGTCTTGCCGGTCTTGGCGTTCAGCGAGAAGACGGTGCCGAACGCGCCGCCCTGGTAGAAGTTCTCCGAGCTGCCGGGGATGGTGGAGATGAGCACTTTCCCGTCGTACAGCTGCGGCGCCATGTCGATGCCTTCGTTCTTGTTGTTGGTCAGCTTGTGCATCCAGACCTGCGCGCCGGTCTTCGCGTCGAGGGCGAACGCCGAGTCCTCGGTCGCGCCTAAGAGCATCCCGTAGCCAAGGGCGAGCCCGTTCGGGCCGCCACTCGGGGTCACCGAGTTGTAGAGGTGCTTCCACATCACCGCGCCGCTCTGTTGGTTCAACGCGTAGACATTCGAGTGGGGATCCTCGATGTAGACGACGCCGTCGAGGACGATCGGGTTCGACGTGTACGCCCCGAATTGACCGATGTACGGCAGCTTGAACCTCCATAGAGGCTTCAGCTTCGAGACGTTCGTCGCGTTGATGTCGGTCGACGTGGTCGCCCGCGCGTTCGAGAGGTCGTAGTTGTGGGCCGGCCAGCCGCCGGCGTTGGCGGCCCACTCGGGCGGCGCGTTGCCGACCGAAGCGGCGTGGCTCGCCGGAGCGGAGGCGCTCGTGGACGACGAGCCTCCGCTGGACGAGCTTCCGCCGCAAGCGGTGAGGGCGACGGCTGCCGCGACTGCGCCCGCCAAGGCGAGCGCAACCTTCCCGCGGCCGCCCGTTCGGACCTTGTTCGTGAACCACATTGTGTGTGCTCCCTTCGAGCTTGGGTACTCCGAACACGATCCCGGTCGCAGTGCACCGCGGCATCGCCGCATACCGGCGTTGTGCGTTGCTGCTGACCACCGTCGTCGAGTTCCTGCTGGCCGGTACCGGGGTTGGGCGCCGGCCGTGAAGCGCTGCGCTTCGCCGTGCGCGACCGCGGGACGCGATGACGGAGGCTCGCCTCGAACTCCGGCGCCTACCGCGACACGGCAACTGTGCCTGGTGCAGCCGAGCACCCGCCTCCGTGGCCGACAAGAAGCGCTCGCTGCATCCGGGTGGTGTTACTTCAGCTGATGTCCGCGGCGACCAGCAGGTCGCCGCCGGCCTGGTGGACGGACCGGTTCGTGAGGCGAACGCTCTCCGAGACGGCTGCGACACCGAGGTCGCCGCGCGGTCGCGGATTCGAGTCGTCCCACCGGGTCGGGACGTGGCGCCTCCTCCCGAGGGTCCTGTGCAGGACCTCGGTGACGGGCGCCGGGCCGCGTTCCTCACGGTCGCCAACTGGCTGCCGCGAAAGGGGATCCTCGAGCTCCTCGAGGCGTTCGCGCGCCTTCCGGCCGATGTGGCGACGCTCCACCTCGCCGGCGACGAATCGGCCGACGCACGCTACGCGGCGCGCGTGCGGTCTCGCCTCACGGGGGTCGACCTCACCGGCCGCGTCGTCGCACATGGCCCCCTTTCCCGCGAGAACGTCGCGGGCTTCTACCGCGGCGGACGTCTTCGTCCTTCCAGCTGCGCGCGAGCCGTACGGGACTGTGTGGGGAAGCGATGGCTTGCGGCCTCCGTGTCGTCGGCTGGCGGGCCGGGAACCTCCCATACCTGGCGGACGATCAGCGCGAAGGGCTCCTGCTGGAGCCGGGCGACGTCGACGCCCTGTCGCAGGCGCTGTTGCGGCTCGCACTCGACCGAGATCTTCGGGCGAGCCTCGGAGCTGCGGCAAAGCGCCGTGCGCTTGCGCGGCCAACGTGGGAGGCCTCCGCGGCATCCTTCTTCGCGGCGATCCGGGAATGCCTGGCGTGAGCATCGTGCCGCAGCTCTCGTTCGGCGCGGCCGTGCGGCCGTCGACTTCTACGAGGCAGTCTCCGGACGGACCAGCCCAGGTACCTCTTGCTCCAAGCCGCGGACGAACGCGGCCGGCTGCGAATAGTGTGCGCTGGGCCGCGCACCTTCGGCGGTCCGCAGGACGGGATGCGTCCGGCGAGCATCCATGACGATTCCCGCCGGCAGCTCCCGGGTGTCGTAGGCACAGATGAACGACACGGGCACAGCGGCCATCGCAGGGCTGATGCTAGCTTCGTAGCGCTTCCATCCGGCGACGTCTGCCGTTGCCGAGCTCTGCGGCCACACCACTTCTGCGACGACACGCACGCGAGCAGCTCCATCGCCGAAGTGGTCGGCGAGGTAGCGCTCGTACCGTTGGAAGGCATGCTCGGGGCTCTGATACCAGTCGATGGCGTCCGCGAACTCGACCCGGGCTGCGTCTCCCCCGAGCGCCTCTCGAAGAACGGTCCGACCCGCCTCTCTCAAGACGACGAGCAGTCCGTCGCCACGCGTCAGGCCCTGCTGCACGAACGACAGTGTCCCCGCAGCGAGCTCGTCCTTCGACGAGTAGACGAGCGCCTCGTGCCTGCAGCCGCGACCGTGGTTGCGGTCGGCGAGGAAGTCGCGTATGGCGTCGGCGGACAGCTCGGTCTTGGAGATGAACCCGAGCACGGGGGTCACCGCCACAAGCTCGGCGAAGTCCGACTCGCTGCGCGTCGAGGTGAGGATGGTGCTCGTCGAAGCCTCCTCGGGAATCGAGGCGAGCTGCCAGGCCAGGTCGAAGCCGCTCTCGCCGTTCAGATCGATGTCGACGATCGTCACGTCGGGCTCGAGCTCACGAACGCGCGCCAGAGCTTCCGCCGACGTGGTCGCCACGCCGACGACGGCGAGCCCCTGACTCTCGAGGAGCTTTGAGGCAGCGTCGAGGAAGTGCGTGGAGTCGTCCACCAGCAGACTGCGAAGAGCCACTGTCGAAAGAGTGCCACACGACATCGCCCGCGTCGTTGTAGGTAGCAGGAATATCTCTGCGGCGTGACGCACTCCCGGAAATGCAGTCTGGAGCGCTCCCTGGGAAGCTGGCTCGGGCCGGCGGCTTGTTGCCGCCGGCCGACGGGATACCGAGACTCGGAGCCTGCTACGCGGCGGACGGGACGCCCGACTGGGGCACGCTGTGCTGCCCATCCGCAATGCTCCCGCGACGTCAGGGACACCGGCACGAGGTGAGTGGACGAAGTGACCGTAGAGGCGACGACCGCGGTACCGGAGGAGTCGAGCGGAGACCAGCGGGTCGCGATCCTCCTCGCGATGGCGATGTTCGTGCTCGTCGTCGACACGTCGCTCATGAACGTCTCGATCTCGGCGGTGGTGCACGATCTCGACACGACCGCGAGCGGCGTGCAGTCGGCGATCGCGCTCGAGGCACTCGACTTGGCGGCGTTCATCTTGATCGGCAGCAAGATCGGCGACCGTTCGAATGGACGGTCTGCCAGGTCGGTCAGGCGTTCGTCACGGCGATCAAGAAGGTGTCGCCGATCGCCACGAACGCCGCGAGCACACCCAGCGTCGCAGCGACCAGCAGCACCGTTCGCATCGGCAGAACCAGCTCGACGCGCCGCGACTCACCTGCACTCATTTGCGAGTCCCTCCCGCGTGTCGGTTTTGGAGCACTCATGGCTGGCGGAGGAGGTTCATCGCGTGGAAGACCCGGTGAATCTACTCGCGTGCCAGGACGTTCGCTCGGGGGCCTGATCTGGTCAATCGGCCTTAAAGGAGGCGTCCAAGCTTGTTCCAGAAGAAGCTCTGGAAGCGCTCGTGCGAGCCCGAGGGCGGCTCGCCGGGGTGCGAGCGGGCGACGTCCGGCTCGAAGAGCCGCTCCTCGATGAGCGCGGCGGCCTCTGCGCTCCGCGCGATCATCATGATCTCCGAGTTGCGGTAGAGCGCCCAGGCGTCGAGATTCACGGTGCCGAAGCTGACCACGTCGTCGGCGACGATGACCTTCGCGTGGACGACCGTGTCCGGGAGCTCCCACACCTCGACGCCCGCACCGAGCATGTCGGCGTACCGGTGCTTCAGCGCG
The DNA here is from genome assembly GCA_963738205.1 of uncultured Actinomycetes bacterium. Lineage (GTDB taxonomy): Bacteria > Actinomycetota > Thermoleophilia > Gaiellales > Gaiellaceae > DATFQE01. The sequence continues at coordinate 181,144 of CAVTVQ010000006.1, read as the reverse complement.
GCGGTGGCCTGCGCATTGTTGGACGTCTTCGAGACGACGACCCTCACCTGCACCCCGCGCTGCGCGGCGGCAACGATCCGGTCGATCATCCCCCGGTCGGTGAGATAGGGGTTCATCACGTCGAGGCGCTCCCGAGCGCCGTCGATCTGCTCGGCGATCGCCTGCGAGGCGGCCACGTGCCCGCCGGGGATCACCTGGGCTAGCGCGATGGGCGTCGAGCCAGGGTCGGCCGGCTCCGGGAAGAGCGACGACAGTTCGGACGGAAGCGGCGCGCCGTGGCCGTAGAAGCTTGTCAGGAACGCCGCCTGCGCCTGCCGGACGACATCGCCGGTGACCCGCACCATCACGTCATGGAAGCCGCCGTTCTCGAAATGGTCCTCGATCCCCGCGCCACCCGTCCACGCAGTCACGCCGTCGATCACGTAGAGCTTGCGGTGATCGGCCCGGCCGACCTCGTCCTGCCGCCAGTCGACCCGCTGGCCGTCGGGGTAGAGGCCGTCCCGGTCGAGCGGGAAGACGTCGTTGACGACGATCTGCACTCCGGAGGCGGCGAGGCTCGTGAACATCTCCCGCGCCTGCTCGTACGGCCTGGAACCAAACCCGTCCACGATCACCCGGACCTCAACGCCCTCCGTCAGCTTCCGCTCCAGGAGTGCTGCCATCCTCATCCCGAGCTCGCCCTCGCGCCAGCCGAACATCAGGATGTGCACCGTCGACCGCGCGCCCTCGACATCGGCGAAGATCCTTGGGAAGAAGTTCACGCCCTCCGCCCAGGGCTCGATCGTCGCCGCGGTCGACCACGCGAACGGAAGCGCTGCGTCGTGAGGTCGGGCCCCACCTCGCGCCACGAACGCCTCCGTCGCGGCCTGAGCACCTGCCGAGGTGACCGCGTCGAAAGGCGGCGGCCAACTCGGACGCTGCGTGACCCCGAGCACCCGCCGGTAAGCGAGCATGAAGAGCGCGGCGAACGCGCCCACAGCGAGTGGCAATACCGTGCGCCTGCGCCCCGCGTGGCGTCCGTTGTTCAGGATCAACTCGTCTGCAGCTCGGGTTTGGCAGGAAGGAGCAGCGCCGCCACGAGCCCGATCAGCCCCAGCAGGGCGACGGAGAGCATCGCGAGCACATAGGAGCGGTTCCCTGTGGCGACAACGGACACCAGGATCGTGCCGGCGATCGCGGTCCCGAAGGACGAGCCCAGGTTGGACACAGCGCGCGAAAGGCCCGAGATCTCACCTTGCATGTCCTCGGGAAAGCTGGACTGCACGACGTTGACGGAGGGCGTCAGCATCCCTCCCACCCCGAGTCCGATCAGTAGCAGTCCGGGCGCGAAGGCGATGGCTCTCGTCGAGACTCCGACCAAAGCGAGCAGGAGTCCGATCCCGATCAGAGTGACGACGAAGCCGGCAACGATGAGGGTTTTCTGAGGATATTTCTTGGCGAGTCGGCTCGCAGCGAGAGACGAGACGAGGATGCCGACGGTCGCGGCGGTGAAGACCACACCCGTCCCGATGGCGCTGTACCCACGAACGGTTTGGAGGAAGACGGAGACGACGAATGATGTCCCCATGAGAATGAGCCATTGGATGTTCTGAGTGACGAGAGCGAGGTTGCAGGTGCGGTTCTTGAACAGCCTGGTCGACAGCAGCGGCTCCTTCCCCGCGCGCTCCCGAGCGCGGATGTAGAGGAAGAACCCGAGCAGCAACGCGGCTCCGACCACGACGAACACGGCGAAGAGCGCGTTGTTGCTGCCGGCCTGCAGGATCCCGAAGACCACGAAGAACATGCCCACCGCCGAGAGAATCGCCCCGCCAGCGTCGAAGGGACGCGTCGGGTCCGGCGGTAGCGGATCGACGAGCCGGCGACTCAGCAGGATGATCGTCGCGACGATCAGGGCTTGGAAGATGAACGCGGCGCGCCAGCTGATTCCCGTGGTGATGAGACCGCCGATCAAGGGCCCGGCGGCGGCGCCGATGCCTCCCAAGCCGCTGATCACGCCGAAGGCCCAGGCACGCGAAGTGAGCTCGCGGAACCATAGGGTCGCGAGGATGTAGACCGGAGGGATCAACAGCGCTGTGCCGACGCCTTCCAACACCGAGTTGCCGAGGATCAGCACGCCCAGACCCGGGGAGACCGCGCTGAGCAGGGCGCCGATCCCGTACAGCGTGAGGCCACCGATGAAGCACCGCTTGCGGCCCCACCGGTCGGTCAGCTTGCTACAGGGGATCATCAGGATCGCCATGATCAGCAAGAACAAGGTGATCGTGGTCTGCACGCCCTTGACAGTCGTGTCCAGGTCCTCGCTGATGTCGTTGATCATCACGTTCATATTCGAGCCGGCGAAACTGCAGATGAACTGGGCAAGCGCGAGCGGGAGGATCAGCCTCCGCGGAGAAACGGCCGACCGCACCGGAATCAGGACCTGGCTCGCCGCGACCGGATTCTCAGTCACGCGACGTCAACATTGGAACGGGTGTCAGTGACGAGGCCCCGACATCAGACGGAGCCTTGCCCGCGCCACAGCTCGGGCGCGACTTCGACGCGTCCCCGCGCGAAGGCATCGACCCGCCCCCAGCGCCCGGGAATGTCGAGCAAGGCAACGAGCCCGATGCTCTCGGCCAGTGCCGGGTCGACGATGAGGTAGTCGCCCTGTGGCTCGAGGCCGAGCATCGTGCGGAGCAGGAGCAGTGGTGCTCCGGTCGACCATGCCTGGGGGCTGCACGCCGTGGGGTACTGCACCGGATACTTCGTCACGCCCCGCTCGTAACCCCCGAACGCCTCCGGCAACCTTCCGTCGAAGAGCTCAGCCGCGTCGAGGATGCCGGCGGCGATTACGGCGGCCTCGTCCTTGAAGCCGTAACGGCGCAGGCCCCAGGCGATGAACGAGCAGTCGAAGGGCCACACCGTGCCGACGTGGTACCCGATGGGGTTGTAGCGACTCTCGCCCTCTGCCAGTGTGCGCACGCCCCAGCCGGAGAAGAGCCTCGGCCCCATAAGGTGCTCCGCGACCTTCTTCGCCTTGGACTTGTCGACGATGCCGCTCCACAGCAGATGGCCGTTGTTCGAGGTCAGCGAGTCGATCTGCTTTCCCTCGTTGTCGAGACCCAGCGCGAAGTACTCGCCGTCTTCGACCCAGAAGTCGCGGTTGAAACGCCGCTTCAACTCCGCCGCCTGCCGCTCCAGGTCGTCGGCGAACGCGGGATCCTTCCAGACCTCGCGCGCTAGGCGCGCCCCTCGCATCTTCGCGTCGTAGGCGTAGCCCTGGAGCTCGCAGGTCGCACGCGGGAAGCCCGGGATGCGTCCGTCGCGGTAGGAGATCGAGTCCCAGGAGTCCTTCCAACACTGGTTCTCGAGGCCGGTCTCCTCGTTGCGCCGCTGGTACGAGATGTAACCGTTGTCCATTAGGTCGGCGTAGTCGTCGATCCAGGTGAGCGCCGCCCTGGCCTCGCGTTCGAAGCCGCGAACGAGCCGCTTGTCGCCGGTCCAGCGCTCGTACTCGTCGAGCAGCACGACGTAGAGGGGCGTGGCGTCGGCGGCGCCGTAGTAGGGCGAGTGCGGTCGCTCCTCGAACGCGGTCATCTCGCCGTAGCGGGCTTCGTGGAGGATTCGGCCCGGGTCTTCGTCGCGAAAGTCGTCGACGCGACTTCCCTGCCAGTCGCCGAGGACCTGGATGGTCGTCGCCGCCAGCTCCGGCGTGAAAGGCAGCGCCTGCAGGCTCGTGAAGATGCTGTCGCGGCCGAACATGGTCATGAACCACGGCAGGCCGGCGGCGGGAAGGCTACGCCCTCCGGCGATCGGCGGCGAAAAGCGGAGGGCGGCGAGGTCGACGAGGCTGCGTCGATAGGTGACCTTCAGCGAGTCCGAGTCGGATTCGAGGCGCGGTGCCTCGTCGAGCCAGCGATCGAGGCTCCGCGCCATGTTCGGTTGTGCTTTCCGTTGGCCTCGCTCGTACTTCGGTCGAACGAAGGTCCCGCCTGAGCCCAAGGCGGTGACGACGTCGAGATCGGTCGTCCACTGACCTTGAGGCTCGAGGTGAACGGCAAAACTCAGGCCCTTCTTGTCGAGCTTGGCCGGTGCGGTCGCGGAGATCGCGGTCTGGCGCTTGTACGACTCGCGGTCGTAGGAGAGCAGGAGGCGGCCCTTCCGAACCTCTGCGGAGTAGCGCCCCTTTTTCTTCAGCGCATCCTTGACCTCGAACAGGTCGGCGAAATCGCTGGCGGCGTCGATGCGAAGCTTGAGGTCGACCGGCTTGTCGTCGTGGTTCAGAATCGTGAGCTCCTCGTGGAACCCGTCACCGACCGCGCGCCGGCGAATCACCGACATCTTGGCGTCGACGTAGACCGTCCCCGTGCCCGGCACGAGAAAGAAGCGCGATTCGAAGTACTGCAAGTCGTCGACCGAAAGCGGATTCAGCCGCTCACCGTCCACGGTCAGGATCCACGTCGAGAGGAAGCGGCTGTCGAACGAGAAGAGGCCGGTCGGATCCGTGCGCGACGCCTCGATGTCGCCGCGCGAGTCGCTGACCACGAACGTATTGCCGTCGAGGATCTGAACGAGCCCGTTCATGACCGCTTCCTTCCGTTCGGCGGTCCTGGGAACAGGCGCTGAAAGAGCACCAGCAGCTGCGAGTTGCCCTCGACAGCGACCAGCCCCCGCAGCAGGGCCGCAAATGCGTTCTCTCTCCCGGTGACAATCTGGTCGAAAAGGGCCTGGTCCATGCGGGCAGCACAGTCGGCCTTCGCGTTGGCGTGGGACACAGTCACGTCGCCCTTCTTGACCGTGACGAGCCAGCGGGCCCTGCGCTTGCCGTTCGAGAGGTCGATACGCAAGGTGCCGGATGCTCTCTCCAGCAGCGGCTCGTGGCCGCGCGCGTCCAAGTTTTCGAAGAACTCTGTTGTTGCGTCAGTCATGGGCCCCTCGCTGTCGGTCGCTGAATGGAAGCGCCGTGCCGTGGGAGATGCATCACCCTGACCGCATGAATCACACCGTTTTGGATGATGCTCCGACTCCCACCGGAGGAGGATGCTTGTTGTGGCGAGGCCGCCCCGTCACGGCCCGCGTGAGCTCGATCCTGGTGTCGGAGGTGCGAGCGCCGGGATCCCTGGCTCAGCCGACGATGGCCGCAGGCGTCGCGAATCCGAGCACGATGCCGGCGTCGCCTATTCGGGAGACAAAGCTGGGGACAAACGTCGCCGGTGCGGCGCGAAACGGATCGAGGACCCAGAACAGCCCCTCGATCCGGCCCACGCGCCCGGTCAGGCTACGGATGCCTTGAAGCCCTCCCAGCGGGCAGTCAGTGCGTAGAGCACCACGATGTTGAGCGCGACGATCAGGAGGTTCCAGAGGGGGTACGCCTGGGGGTAGTTCGCCATGAACGCGACCTGGCCGATCGCATTGAGGCCCACGCCGATGATGGCGGCCCAGCGCGCCCAGCCGGCCCCACCGGCCGCCTTTCTATACGTCGGTTAACCCGGCTCCGCGGAAGCTTCCAGCACTGCGTTGGCCGCCGCGACCTTCGCTCGGCGCTCCTTCGTCAGCTCCTGGACGAAGATCTGGATCGTCGCTGCGAGCGGAACCGCGGTGAGCGCGCCGAGCACACCCAGGAGCGAGCCGAACAGCGTGACGGCAACGATGATGAAGAACCCCGAGAGATTGACGGCCTTGCCCTGGATCTTCGGCGTCAGGACGTTGTTCTCGAGCTGCTGATAGGCGAGCAGCACGACGAGCATGATGATCGCGGCGGTGAGTCCCTCCTCGGCCCAGAGCGCCGGAACGAGGATGACCCCGGCAAGCGTGGCGCCGATGTTCGGGATCATGTCGAGCAGCCCTGCAATCACCCCCAGCCCCAGGGCATAGCTCGACCCGAGCAGCCAGGCTGTGAGCCCTTGCGTCGTTCCGGCGATCACGGCGATCACTACGACACCGATCGCCCAGCGCGAGATCGTGTTCGTCACGCGCTCCCAAACGCCCAGCCAGCGCTCGTCCTCCCCCGGCATCAGCACGCTCCCCAACGCCCGTTTCATGCTCGGGATGTCGCTGAGCAGGAACATGCAGATGAAGATGACCGTGAAGGCGACCAGAAAGGCGGACAGAAATCCACCCGCGATGCCGAGCACACCCGAGATCGCGTCCGGGATCGACGCCGACAGCTTCTCGGCCCCCGCCTGGACGTTCTCGGCGGCGCCGCTATCGCCCAGCCACGACAGCTCGTCGGACTCACGGAGCTGCTCGACCGTCGCCGGGAGATCCTGCAGAAAGTCCCGTACACCGCCGACGAGCGGCACCAGGAACAGCAGCGAGAGCACCAGCACCGCGAGCGCAGTTCCGAGCACTATCACCGCCGCCGCCAGCCCGCGCGAGATCCCCGTCCTCGCGATCAGATACCGCAAGGGATACTCGAACACGAGCGCGAGGAAGATCCCGATGAAGACGATCAAGAAGGTGTCGCCGATCGCCGCGAACGCCAGAAGCACACCGGCCGTCGCGGCAACCAAAAGCACCGTTCGCATCGGCAGGAGCAGCTCGACGCGCCGTGGCTCACTCGCCGTCTTCCCGGGAGGGTCCGGCCCCGTGTTTTTTTGGAGACTCATGGGCGGCCAACTATCGGCGCTGACCTGCCGGGCTTCCTCATACCGATCGGATGAAGTCGCAGCGGCGGCCTTCGGTGCGGGCTACGAGGGACGAGTGAGGGCGCCCTCGATCCGTTCGAGCCGCCCGTCGAGCTGCCGGAACTGCTCCGCGGTCGCAGTCTCGCCAGCCGAGGGCGTCTGCTCGACGCTCGAGGAACCGGCCACGGCGGCTTCGATTCGCTCGAGCCTCCGGTCGAACTGGCGGAAGTCATCCGCCGTGGGAGTCTCGGCGGCCGAGGGCGTCTGCTCGTAGCGTGAGCGCGTGACGAACGCGCCTCGTGATTGCGGCGGTGATGACAGTCAGGAAGCTGATCCCCACCAGCATCACCAGCACCGCGATGAGCCGTCCGAGGACAGTCACCGGCACGTTGTCGCCGTACCCGACCGTCGTGACCGTCTGGGCGGCCCACCAGAGCCCTGCGCCGATCGACGGATAGTTCTCGCGGTCGGCGAGCGTCATCAGGAGGCCGGCCGCGACAGCGGTCGCGGTCGACGCAACGGCGATCACTATCGCGGCAGCGCGCGGCGTGGTGGCGCGGGCCAGTGCTGTGTCGAGCCGCCGTTCGAGCCTCGTCTCTGGCGTGGTTTCGCGTGCGCACTCACTGTCGCTTCCGACTCCTCAGTCGAGCACATGGATCGTGAACGCGTCCGCGAATCCGAGCGTCACCATGATCCCGACGAGCTTGCCGCCATGCTCGAACGCTTCGGGCATCATCGTGTTGGCCCGCGAGCGAGCGAGCGGGCGTGGAATGTCCCCGGCATGAGTATGAGTCTAGGACGGTCAGAGCGCGCCAGCGAGGAGCAGGACCGGGCAGGAGCTCAGGCGAATAAGCGCAGGAGCGCATCCACCACCAGCGCAGCGCCGATCCCCAGGGAGAGCCACACGCGCAGCGCAAGCGTGTGGTCGGTCAGCCACGATTGGCCGCGCTCGAGGATCACCGCCGCGCGCTCCCCCGCCACGATGACGATCCCGACCGGCACCGAAACGAGCACCGTGGCAACCGCGATGTAGACGACGACCAGCGTGAGATCCTCGACGTCCCTGAGACCGGCTTCGCTGACCGATGCCATGGCGAGGAACGTGAGCACGAGCCGCTTCGGCCCTCCGAAGCCGAGGAGCCCGGCCATCGAGAACGCGGCGGCCGGGCGAACGTTGCCGAGGCCGGCGAGGATCGCACTCGCACGGCTCCCCCGCGCCTCCGGTCGTGGCGGCATATGTCGCGCCTGGAGCCCGACGCCCAGCAGCGCCACACCGAGGAGGAGGGTCAGCACCCCTTCGACCGTCTCGTGCGAGTCGAGCCGGTCGACGACAGCCTGGCCGAGGGCCAGGCCGAGACCGCAGGCGATCGTGGTTCCGAGCAGGAACCCGCTCAGGAACGCGATTCCGTTCGTGCGCGGACGCTCGCTGCGGATGACGACGAATGTCGCCGTGAGCGCCAGAGGGCTGGCCGCCGCGGCGAGAGCGTAGAGCAGGACGTGACCGCCGGCATGGATCACACGTGGTGCCGGTCACGGATTGGAACGGCTTGCGCCCCGCCCTCGATCATCGCCGCTACGCCGTCGCGACAGACACGTCCGCCGCGTCCGCGGCGGGTTCCTCCTCCGGTGTGACCTCACGCGCGAGCGAGATGACAACCGCGCCGACGAGTGCCAAGCCGAGGCCGATCACGGCGACGACGATATGCCAGCCCGGACGGCTGAGACGCTCGTCGAAGAGGAGAACCCCGATCAGGATCCCGACGATCGGGTTCGCGACCGAGACCGTCGCGACGGACGGCGCGAGCCGGCCCGTTCCGAGCGACACCTGCTGCAACACGAAGCCGAGCACACCGGCAACCGCGAGCGCGTAACACTCCCAGTGGGAGAGCATCGTGCCGACGCTCTCGTGGAGGAAGTCGAGCGTCGGCTTCGTCAGCGCAGAGGAGAGCCCGAATAGAACTCCCGCGACCGTCCCGTACACGGCCGCTCTCATCGAAAGGCCGCCGGCGCCGCCGAGGACGAGCAGCAAGACGGAGAGCACCGAGAGCAGGCCGATGGTGATCGCCCACTGGGAGTTGGAAGCGTTCTCGTTTCCGCCCGCCGGGTCGCCGAAGTACACGAACAAGCCCAACCCCACGATGATCACGACCGCGCCGACCACCTCCCGACGACCCACGTGCTGCCTCGTCAGGAAGTAGCCGAGCGGCAGCGCGAACACGACCGTCGTGACGAGCAGCGGCTGGATGACCGACAGGCGGCCGCGGTCGAGCGCGCCGGCCTGGAACAGGTAACCCGTGAGCAGCGCCAGCGTGCCCAGCAGCCACATCCTCTGTCCGACCAGCCGCACCAGCGACATCGGGTCGGCCAGCGAGATCGTCGGGAGGTTCAGCGCCCCCTTCTGCTGGAGCGTGGCCGCCAGCGCGAAGAGAAACGCCGCAACGAGCGCGAGAGTTGCAGCCACGCGCGAAGACTACGGCGCGTGCCGGATAACGAGCATCCCCTGGTGCCCGCAAGCGCGCGACCCGGCTCCTTTTCACTCGATCTGTACGAGGCGGACGGGCTTGCCGAGGCCGATACTCGGCCTCGCAAGGTCGTCCGTAAGCGAACGAAAGGAGAGTCGTGGCCGAATCGACCACCGAGACTCCCGTTCTCGACCTGATCGCGAGCATGACAGCCGACTCGGTCGAGGCGTCGAGTCTCGATCCGGAGACACTCATGCTCGTTCGAATCGCTGCGCTGGCCGCAGTCGATGCCCCACCCGTCTCGTATCTCTTCAACCTCGGCGCAGCGAGCGAGCTCGACATCGACGCCGAGCAGGTCCGCGGCGTCCTCGCCGCGATCGCACCGATCATCGGCACGGCTCGCATCGCGTCCGCGACCGGCAAGATCGTCGACGCGCTCGAGGTCGCGATCGAGATCGCGGAGCTCGACGAGCAAGAGCAAGGCGAGGGGTAACCCGCGCCGGCCGAGCCGCCCCTCTTGCAAGAGGGGCGGCTGACGGTGCCAGAACGAAGCCATGTCCAGCTCCCTTTCGCCCCCGGCGACCGCCTTCTCGCATCGTCCGCGTCTCTAGTCGTCGTCGTCTTCCTCGTCGTCGCCACGCTGCTTGATGCTGATCGTGCCCTGGAAGCACGGGCCGTCGGACTGCTCGCAATCGATCACCTTGAACTCGGCGTGTGCACGCGCGCCCCTCAACGACCCATCGACGACGCGGCCGTTCAGCACGGCCGTACCCGACTCCTCAACGCCCTCGACACGGATGGTGACCGAGCGCGAGGGGTCAGGGGCGCGAAGGATGTAGATGGCCACCAGCCGAGTGCGGCCGGCGGCGTCACGCATTGGGTTGTTGAGGACAGCCCCGCCGAATTTGCCGTCGATGTCTCCTCCGACGACGCCCACCATGTGCGGGAAGCTCGGTGCGAACCACTTCGTGTACGTGAGCTCGAGGCCGGCGCGCTTCCCGTGCCCCCTCCGGTCCTGCGTCTGTGCGGAGCCTGCCGTGATGCCTGCGGCCAGCACGAGCACCCCGATCAGTCCCGCGAAGCGCCTGCTCGTCTTGAGTCTGCGCATTTCCTCTGCTCCTTTCCTCTCATTGCTCATTGGATGCGACGAGGCTAGGACGGCGTCGAGGACGGGGCTACGGCGCCAGCAGGCGAGTGCGCCGGGAGGCTGCCCTCCCGACCGACGGGGTGCTGGTCACTTGACGCCGTCAGTGCGATGACGGACAACTTCCCCTCAACTCGCGCTGAGGAGGTCGTCCGCTGGAGGCTGGGCCGCGTCTCGAGGTCGAAGAGCTGCGGGCATCCCGCAAGCGGCTCGTCCTCGCCGCCGATGCCGACCGGCGCCGCATCGAGCGCGAGCTCCACGACGGGCCCCAGCAGCATCTGATCGCGCTCGCGGTCAACCTGCAGCTGGCGGAGGGATTGCTGGACGCCGATCCTGCTGCGACGAAGGAGCTCCTCGCGCAGATGGGACGCGACGTGCAGCAGGCGCTCGCCGAGACGACGCAGCTTGCACAAGGGACCTACCCGCCGCTCCTCGACGCGGGTGGCCTCGCGACGGAGCTACGCTCGGCGGCGGCGAGCGCCGGCGTTCGTGCCCGCATCGAGGTCGCTGCAGGCAGGCGCTACCCGCCCGAGGTCGCGTGGACCGTCTACCTGTGCTGGGTGGACGCGCTCGAGCGTGCCGCCAACGAAGCACAGGCCACCATCACCGTGCGCGAGGAGGAGGGAACGCTCGCGTTCGAAATTGGTGCGCAGGGCGACCAACCAAGTCCGGGACTCGAGCGCCTCCGCGACCGCGTCGAGGCACTCGGCGGCAGGCTGAAGATCGAGTCAGAGCGCGTCTCCGGCTCCTTCCCGCTCTCAGCGTGAGACCGTCAGCCGCTCTCCGCCAGGTACAGGACGACCGCCTTCACGCGTTTGTTGACGGTCGTCTCCCACGTGAGCCCGAGCTTGAGGAAGATCGCGTGGATCACGTTCTCGACCGATCTCTCCGTGAGGAAGAGGGCCTCTGCGATCGCCGCGTTGTTCTTCCCGCCGGCCATCTCGCGCAGCACGTCGCGCTCGCGGGGCGTCAACTCATTGAGCGGCGACTCCTCGCTCCGCGCGTTCTCGGCCACCAGCGCCTCGACCACCTTGGGGTCGATCACCGACCCGCCCTCCGCGACGGCGAGGATCGCGGCGGCGAGTTGCTCCACATCGTTCACGCGCTCCTTCAAGAGGTAGGCGCGCCGCGCGCTGCCGCCTTCCAGGAGAGCGAGGGCGTAGGTCGGATTTGCGTACTGGCTGAGCACGACGACGCCGACCTCAGGATTCGTCTCGCGCAGACGCTTGGCGGCCTGAATGCCTTCATCTGCGCTCCCCGGCGGCATGCGGATGTCGGTCACAACCACATCGGGCCGCTCTGCGTCAACCGCGACGAGCAGCGAGTCGAGGTCAGCGCAGACGGCGGCGACCTCGAAGTCCGGCTGTGTCTCGAGCAGCCGTCGGACCCCCTCGCGAACGAGATAGTGATCCTCGGCGAGCACGAGGCGGATCGCCACGAGACGAGGATACGCCGGTGACGTCGGCGTCTCCAGGCGGCCCGTTGGTGCTGATCGTCGACGACAACCAGAAGAACCTGAAGCTGGCTCGCGACGTGCTGCGCGCCGCCGGCTTCCGGACGCTCCAAGCCGCGAACGGTGCCGAAGGAATGGCGCTCGCCAATGAGCATCTTCCAAGCGTCATCCTGATGGATCTCCGCTTGCCGGACATGGACGGTGCGGACGCCGCCCGGAAACTCGCGAACGGACCACGGACATCGGCGATTCCGGTTGTCGCTTTGAGCGCGCTAGCCCTAGAGGGAGGCGTCGCCTGGCTCCTGGCCAACGGCTTCGCCGGCCACGTCGAAAAGCCGATCGACATTCAGGAATTCCCGCACCAGGTTCGCCAGTACTGCAGCGGCTGAGCGACTGACACTGTGCAGGTACAGCGCTCGGATCGGGATGCTGGCACCCTGGACATCGGTTCCGCTGACCGCGATCATCGGAATGAAGCGAGGCAACCCAAGGCGGTCAGAAGGAGGTCAGGAAAGGTGTTGAGCCCGCTCCTCTTGAAGAGATCCACGTCGGCGGCGACCGCAGTCGCGTTGCTGGCCGCGCTCGGGTTCTCCGTAACGGCTGCATCCTCCCAGAACCAGGCGCACCGAGGGACGAAGGCATTCCACGCGACCAAGGACTGCTCGGGGTTCACCGGGCTCGTCGGCGCGTATTGCACGATCAGGTCCTCGAACGTCAAGGCGCTCAAGGTGGGCTCGAAGATCTTCTACGTCCAGGTCGCGAGTAAGACGGCGCTAGACAGCGACACGGTCATCTATGTGAACCGCGGCAGCGTCGCAACCGGCCATTGCCTCCTTCGTTTCGCGACCGGGGTCGGACTGTGCACGATCTCGGACGGCACGGGAAAGCTTGCCGGGCTCCATCTCCGTGTGCGTGTCACGGCCGATGCGTCGCTCCCGAAGCTCTGGCACTGGGACGGGACGTACAGCTTCAGCCGGGGCTAGCTCCGGTGGAGGATTGGCCGGTGAGTGAGCGGCTCGCCCGGTGGCTTTCATCGCTCTCGGCCAAGTACATCGCCGTGTTCGCGCTGTTGGTCGCTGTTCCCGTGATCTGTACGAGCGTGTACTTGCTCTCCTCCTCCTATCGGGACAACAAGCGCGCGTTGACCCGGCTGCAGCAGGAGAAGGCGAAGTCGGTCGCGGTCACGATCGAGCAGTACTTCACAGACCGGACTGTGAGGATGAAGGGCATCCAGGGTCGCTACTTGACCTTCACCGCACGGGGCTCGGCGCTTCAACCCCTGCTCGACGATCACGCGACCGAAGCGTTCTACGTCGACAGTACCGGGCGCAAGACGCTCGCAAGCGCGGGCGGCGGGCTCACCCTGGTCAAGGGGGACTTCCTACACGATCGCTCCGTGAAGCAGGCGCGGGCGGCCGGGGTCTACTTCGGTCCCGTGTACGCACCTCGGCTCTTGTCCAACCCCGCGGCAAGATCGATGCAGATCGTGGTGAAGGAATCTCCGGAGGCGGACGTGCAACAGGTCTTTGCAGGAACCGGAGTCGTTGGCGAGATACTCGATCTCCGGGTGATTCAGGATCTTGTCAGGCAGACGCGGCTCGGGACGTCCGGATACGTCTACGCGATCGACGCAAGAGGCGTGCCCATCGCGCACCCGAACAGCGCCGCTTTCACGAATCGATCCTTGGCTTTTCCCCAGGTGACCAGAGCGCTCGCTTCGTCGCAGACCGGATCGACGGTCGGCCGTAACTTCCGCGGGCAAAGGGTGCTGAGCACGTGGGCGACCGTCGGGCCGGTCGGCTGGAAGGTGTTCGTCGAGCAGCCTGAGAGCGCGGCGTTCGCACCGGTCCGCGGGAAGATCTGGCGGACGGCGCTCCTGCTCGCCGCCTTTCTCGCCGCCGGGATCGGCCTGAGCGTGTTGCTCGCTCGCCGTCTCGCCCGCCCTGTGAAGCAGATGCGGACGGCAGCAGGCCGCATCGGCGCGGGCGCCTACGACGAGCGGATCGAGCTCCGCCGCCGCGACGAGCTGGGTGGCCTCGCAGACGAGCTGAACGGCATGGCGGCGAGCCTGCAGGCATCGGTTCAAAGCCTGGAGCAAAAGGTCGAGGAACGCACGCGGGAGTTGCAGCGGGCGCTGGCAGAGCTTTCGCGGAAGGGCCGCCAACTCGAGGTCGCGAGCGAGCACAAGAGCCACTTCCTGGCCAACATGTCGCACGAACTGCGGACGCCGTTGAACGCGATCATCGGTTTTTCGCAGGTACTGCGGCAGCGCCTGTTTGGCCCGATCAACGAGAAGCAGGAGGAGTACCTCGACGACATCCTCTCGTCCGGCAACCACTTGTTGTCGTTGATCAACGACGTGCTCGACCTGTCGAAGGTCGAGGCCGGGCAGGTCGAGCTCGAGGTCGCCTCGCTTTCTCTGCGTGAGGCGCTCGAGCGCGGCGTCGTGATGGTGCGCGAGCCGGCGACGAAGCACGGCGTCCGGCTCTCGCTCGAGCTGGCGCCCGGCGTTGACCTGGTCGAAGGCGACGAGCGCCGGTTGCGCCAGGTCATCTTCAACCTGCTCTCGAACGCCGTGAAGTTCACGCCGGAAGGAGGGGAGGTCGTCGTCGCGACGGCGAGCCGCGACCACGAGGTACTGATATCGGTGACCGACACGGGCCCCGGTATTCGAGTGGAGGACCACGAGCGGATCTTCGAGGAGTTCCAGCAGACGGATGTCGGCGTGCAACAGCGCGAGGGTACGGGGCTCGGGCTCGCCCTTTCGAAGCGCCTTGTCGAGCTGCACGGCGGCCGCATCTGGGTCGAGAGCGAGCCCGGGCATGGCAGCCGCTTCGTCTTCACGCTGCCGGCGAATGAGGCTGACCATGCTCGGTAAGCGGGTTCTGATCGTCGAGGACAACGAGAAGAACATGAAGCTCTTCCGCGACGTGCTGCAGGCCACGGGATACAGCACGCTTGAGGCGACGACGGGCGAGGAGGCTATCGAGCTCTCCCTGTCGCAGGCGCCCGCGCTCGTCTTGATGGACGCGCAGCTGCCGGGGATCGACGGCGTCGAGGCGCTCGAGAGGCTGCGGCAGAACGAGCGCACCGCCTCGATTCCCGTGCTGGCGCTGACCGCGCAGGCGATGAGCGGCGACCGCGAGCGTTTCCTCGAGGCCGGATTCGACGGCTACCTCGCCAAGCCCGTTGACGTCGGCGAGCTGATCGAGGCCGTTCGGGAGCACTGCGATCGTGGCTAGGCGACCGCCCAAGATCCTCGTCGTCGACGACGTGCCGGAGAACGTGCGCCTGCTCGAGGCAGTGCTTGTCTCGCGTGGCTACGAGGTGGTGACCGCGAACGACGGGCGGGCGGCGCTCGAGCGCGTCCAGACGGCTGAGCCTGACCTCATCCTCCTCGACGTGATGATGCCCGGCCTCGACGGCTACGCGGTCTGCTCCCAGCTCCGCGCGAACGACGACACCGCCGTGCTGCCGGTGATCATGGTCACGTCGAGCATCGGCCAGGAGAAGACGAAGGCGATCGAGGCCGGCGCCGACGACTTCATCCCCAAGCCGTTCAACCACGACGAGCTGCTCACCCGCGTGCGGTCGCTGCTTCGGATCAAGCGCTACCACGACACGATCAAGGCGCAGGCGGCACAGCTCGCCGAGCTCAACCGCACGCTCGAGGAACGCGTGGGGGCCCAGGTCGCCGAGCTCGAGCGACTGGGCAGGCTTCGCCGATTTCTCTCTCCCCAGCTCGCCGACGCGGTCGTCTCCTCCGGAGACGAGACGATCCTTCGCAGCCACCGCCGACAGGTCGCGATGTTCTTCGCCGACCTGCGCGGCTGGTCAAGCTTCGTCGACACTGTCGAGCCCGAGGAGCTGATGCGTGTCCTCAGCGAGTTCCACGGGGTGATCGGGCGCCTGGTGAAACGCTTCGAGGCGACTGTCGGCTTTCTTGAAGGTGACGGTGTACAGCTCTTCTTCAACGATCCGATCGAGATCCCCGACGCGGCGCTCCGGGCCGTCCGGATCGGCTGCGCGCTGCGCGAGGAGATGGCCGAGCTCACGCCGCTCTGGTCGAAGCGCGGGTACGACCTCGACGTCGGGGCGGGCATCGCCCTCGGCTACGCGACCTGCGGCGAGGTTGGCTTCGAGGGTCGCTCCGATTACGCGGCGATCGGGGCTGTGACGAATCTCGCCTCACGGCTCGCCGACGAGGCGACCGGTGGACAGATTCTCATCGCTCAGCGTCTCTACGCGGAGGTCGAGAACGACGTCGGCGTGGAGTCGGTCGGCGAGTTCACACTCAAGGGATTCCCGCGACCTGTGCAGGCGTTCAACGTCCTCGCCGTTCGCGAGCCGGCACCGGAGCTGTCTCAGGTATAGCCAAGTCGTTGGGACTCATCGGGGACTCACGTAGCCATGACCGCAAACAAAAACCCCCGATTTACGGGGGTTTTAGAAGCGGATGAAGGGACTCGAACCCTCGACCTTCTGCATGGCAAGCAGACGCTCTAGCCAACTGAGCTACATCCGCGCGGGCGCCCAGTCTAGCAGCGGGTCTGCGCCCTTCTCGGCCCGCAGCTAGGTTCACGGCGATGGAGTTCGACCGCCACACGCTCGTGTTGCTCGTCCGACCGGCGGACGCTGCGGAGCTGACCGAGGAGGAGGCGCTCCGCCTCCAGGACGCGCATCTCGCCAACCAGGCACGGCTCGGCGACGAGGGCTATGTGGCCGCGGCCGGGCCGTTCACCGACCAGGACGACGAGCGGCTGCGCGGCGTCGCCGTCCTGACGTGCGATCCCGAGACTGCGCGGCGGCTCTACTCCGAGGATCCGGCGGTGAAGGCGGGCCGGCTGGGCGTCGAGATCCTCACTTGGCTGGTCCCGCACGGCACCGTCCGCTTCGAGGCCGGAGCTCGGCCGCGCTCGACCGCCGAAGCTCTGGGCGACTAGCCGGCTGCGTCCAGCGCCTCGTTCACGAGCCGGTCGGCGAGCTCGTTGTGCTCGCGGCGCACCGCGGTCCAGCGGACTCGACCAACCTGGCGAGCCAGGCGGGTTGCTGTGTTGGCCAGGTCCCGAAGCGTCTCGTTCTTGACCCGGTACTCGCCCTTCATCTGCTTGACGAGGAGCTCCGAGTCGGAGACGACCTCCAGCTCGTTCACGCCGAGCTCCACGGCCTTCTCGAGGCCGGCGATCAGTGCGCTGTACTCGGCGACGTTGTTGGTCGCGACGCCGATCGCCTCGCCGTGCGCGGCCAGCACGGTCCCGTCGTCGGCCTCGAGCACGTAGCCGTAGGCCGCCGGGCCGGGGTTGCCGCGCGCGCCGCCGTCGGTCCAGAGCTTCGCCTTCATAGGAGCGCGTAGACGTCGAAGGCGGGCTCCTCGTACGGGTGCGCGCGGCGCAAGGCGGCCACGACCTCCTCGTGGCGCTCCGCCGGGAAGACGGTCTCGACGCGGAGCTCCGGCACGCGCTCCTCCTTCCCCCGCTCACCGATCGTCGGGTCGCTGTCCTCCCCGCCCAGGAACGTGCCCGTTCCGGCCGTGTACCAGGAGCAGCGCTCGTACGCGCCGATGCGCCCGGCGCCCGCCTCGAAGAGCGCGTCGCGCACGGTGTCGAGCGCCTCCTCGGGCACGAACACGACGAGCTTCCGGTTCACGCCCGGATGATGACTTACTCGCCGAGGTTGTCGATCTGTGCGCGCTGCAGCTTGCCCGAGTAGTCGACGTAGACCGACTTCCACTCGGTGAATACGTCGAGCGCGGCCTGGCCCGCCTCGCGATGGCCGTTGCCCGTGTCCTTCGTGCCGCCGAACGGCAGGTGCACCTCGGCGCCCGTCGTGCCGGCGTTGATGTACGTGATGCCGGTGTCGAGGTCGCGCACGGCGCGGAAGGCGTTGTTGACGTCCTGCGTGAAGATCGACGACGAGAGCCCGAACTGGACGCCGTTCGCAACCTGCACCGCCTCAGCGAACGAGTCCACGGGGATCAGTGCGGTGGTCGGGCCAAAGATCTCCTCCTGCGCGATCCGCATCTCCGGCCGAACGTCCCCGAAGACCGTGGGCCGGTAGTAGAAACCCTTGTCGAGCCCGTTGCCGCTCGCCACCTCGCCGCCCGTGAGCAGGTCGGCGCCCTCGCCCTTGCCGATCTCGGTGTACGAGTGGATCTTCTCGAGCGCGCGCTCGTTGATCACGGGGCCGATGTCGGTGTCGTCCTCCCACCCCACGCCGAGCCGCAGCTGCTCGACCGCCTCGACCAGCCGCTTCTTCAGCGGCTCGTAGACGCTGCGGTGGACGATCACGCGGCTGGCCGCGGTGCAGCGCTGGCCCGAGGTGCCGAAGGCCGACCAGATGATCCCGTCGACCGCCAGGTCGAGCTTCGCGTCGTCGAGGACGAGGATCGCGTTCTTGCCGCCGAGCTCGAGGTGGACGTGCTTGAGCTCGTCGGCCGCGTTCTTCAGCACCTGCACGCCGGTCTCGCGCGAGCCGGTCAGCGTGATCACCGGAACGTCCGGGTGACGGACGAGCGCGTCGCCCACCGCGCCGCCGCCGCCGTGGACGATGTTGACTACGCCGCTCGGCACGCCCGCCTCGGTGAGCAGCTCGACGAAGCGCTCGCCGAGTAGCGGTGTGTCGGTGGCGGGCTTGAAGACGATCGTGTTGCCCGCGACCAGCGCGGGGGCGATCTTCCAGGAGGGAATCGCGATCGGGAAGTTCCACGGCGTGATCACGCCGACGACGCCGATCGGCATCCGGACGCTCATGTTGAACTTGTCGCGCAGCTCGGACGGCGTCGTCTGGCCGTAGAGGCGCCTGCCCTCGCCGGCCATGTAGTAGCTCATGTCGATCGCTTCCTGGACGTCGCCGCCGGCCTCGGCGCGCACCTTGCCCATCTCGTGCGTCATCAGCTCCGTGAGCTCGTCCTTGTGCTCGGTTAGCAGGTGCGCGAAGCGGAAGAGGATCTCGCCGCGCTTCGGCGCCGGCACGAGGCGCCACTCCTCGTAGGCCTCCTTCGCCGCAGCGACGGCGCGCTCGACGTCCTCCGGGCCTGACTTCGGGAACACCCCGATCGCGTCCCCGTTCGCGGGGCTCGTCGACTCGAAGGTCTCGCCGGAGGCGGCGTCGACCCACTCGCCGCCGATGTAGTTCTTGAAGGTCTTCGCGCCGATGATCGTCATCGGCGCGATGCTAGCGCTTGCTAAGCCGTCTCTGGAACGTCCGTCGCGGGGAACGTCCCAGGCCGGCGACGCCGGCGGTCGCGAAGCTCGCGCTGCTCCCGCTCGGTCGGCGTCGGCTCCTTGCCCGCGCGCCGGTCCGGCCCCGTGCGTCGGTCGACGATCACCGTCACGTTCGGGTTGTCCTTGTAGTACTCGGTCAGACGATCGAAGAGATCGTCCTCAAGCTCCGGGGGAATGACGCAGTAGATCATCCTCTACCGATTGTAGGTAGGGACTCGGCTCGCGGCTATACCCGAGCGATTTCCGGCATCAGCCGACCGCGGGGATCCAGGCTCGCGTTCCAGACCTGGAAGGTGCCGTCCACCTCGGCCAACTCGAGCCCGCGCTCCTCGAGGCGCACCGGTTGGGCCGAGTCGACGGTGACGCGGTACTGGTACCACGAGATGTCCCAGGCGACCGTGATCACGACCTCGGTGTTGACGCCGGACAGCGGCACGATGCTCGCCTTGGGCGCGCCGAGGCTCTTCGCAATCCCGGCGACCGTGCGCCGGTAGGCGCTCGCGTTGAACAGGTCGGCCGCCTCGACCATCGCCAGCTCGGGCTCGGTCAGGCGCCGGAGGATCGGCTCCGGCGCAACCGTCCTGTCCTCGGCCGGCGTCCGCCTCGGGTCGAAGATCGACGAGAGCGACAGCTTCCGCTTGCGCCGCGCCGGCGGGACGGTCGGCGACGTGGGCGAGCCCTCCTTGACCCAACCCTGCTCGACGGCCTCGTCGGCGCACAGCTGGCAGACGTCGACCAGCCCGCCGCCGTCGTGGGGCGCGAAGCGCAGCGCGCGCTCGCCCACGAGCAGCGTACGTTCGCAGATGGCGCAGGTGAGGTCGACGAGTGTCCTAGCCGCGCGCATCAGTGGTGGGCCTTCTCCTCCTCCTGCTCCGCGCGGGTCGCCTCGATCACCTTCTGGGCCACGTGCGAGGGCACCTCGTCGTAGCGCAGGAAGTGCATGTGGTAGTCGCCTCGCCCACCGGTGAGCGAGGTGAGAGCGGGGCCGTAGGTCAGGATCTCGGCGAGCGGGATCTCCGCCTTGATCGCGGTCATGTGCCCGCCGCCGCGCGGCTCCATCCCCAGCAGGCGGCCGCGGCGCGAGTTGAGATCGCCGTTCACGGCGCCGACGGCGTCGTCCGGGGTGATCACCTCGAGCTCCATGATCGGCTCGAGCAGCACCGGCTGCGCCTGCTCGTACGCGGACTTGAACGCGACCGAGCCGGCGATCTTGAACGCCATCTCCGAGGAGTCGACCGAGTGGTAGGAGCCGTCGACGAGGTGCACGCGCACGCCCTGGATGGGTGCGCCCGCAAGGCCGCCGTGCAGCATCGCCTCCTGGATCCCCTTGTCGACCGCAGGGCGGAAGCTCTGGGGAATGACGCCGCCGACGATCTTGTCCACGAACTCGTAGCCGGTGTGGTCGTCGGTCGGCTCGATCGTGATCACGCAGTCGCCGAACTGCCCGCGGCCGCCGGTCTGCTTCTTGTGCCGACCCTGCGCGCGCGCCGGCTTGCGGATCGTCTCGACGTACGGCACGCGCGGCTGCCGGAGCTCGACGTCGACGCCGAAGCGCCGCTTCAGGCGGTCGACCGCGACCTCCACGTGCATCTGCGAGAGGCCCGCGACCAGCTGCTCGCCGGTCTGCGGGTCGCGCCGGAGCGTCAGCGTCGGGTCCTCCTCCTGCAGGCGCCTGAGCGCGCTCACCGCCTTCTCCTCGTCGCCCTTGGCCTTCGGAGTGACCGCGAAGCTCATCACCGGCTCCGGGAACGGGAGCGTCGGCGGCTCGACCTCGCGCTCGGCGTCGAGCAGGAGGTCTCCCGTGAACGTGTCCTTGAGCTTGGCGATCGCGCCGATGTCACCCGCGCCGAACTCGTCCACCTGCGTGTGCTCCTTGCCCTGCAGGGCGAGCAGGTGGCCGATGCGCTCCTTGCCGTGCGCGCGCGAGTTCACGACGGTCGAGTCCGACTTGATCGTCCCGGACACGACGCGGAAGACGTTGATGCGGCCGGCGAACGGATCGGCGAGCGTCTTGAACACGAACGCGGACGAACCGTCATCGCCGGCTCCGTTGGCCGAGAGGCCGCCCTCGTGCTCGTCCGGCGACGGAACGCCCTCCACGATCAGGTCCAGCAGCGCGGTCGTGCCCAGGTTCTTCGTCGCGACGCCGCACGCGACCGGGAAGATCTCCCCGCGCTCGACCGCGTCGTGCAGCGCGTGGGCCACGTCCTCGGGCGAGAGCTCCTGGCCGTCGAGGTAGCGCTCCATCAGGGCTTCGTCGGTTTCGACGACGGCGTCGAGCAGGCGCTCGCGCTCCTTCGAGCACAGCTCCGACAGCTCGTCCGGGATCGCCGCGTGCCCGCTCTCGCGCTGTCCTTCCGGGCTCATGTACGCGCGCATGTGCAGGACGTCGACGATGCCCTTGAGCTCGTGCTCGTGCCCGATCGGCAGGTGGACGGCCACGCAGCGCGGCGAAAACGCCTCGCGCAGCTCCTCGAGCGTGCGCATGAAGTCGGCGCGCTCGCGGTCGAGCATGTTCACGAAGAACAGGCGCGCGAGCCCGAGTTCCTCCGATCGATCCCAGACGCGGCTCGTCTGCACCTCGACGCCCATCACAGCGCTGACGGCGATCAGCGCGCCCTCGACCACCCGCAGCGCGGCGATCGTGTCGCCCTGGAAGCTGGCCTCGCCGGGCGTGTCGATCAGGTTGACCTTGGTTCCCTGCCAGTCGAGGTGGCAGAGCGACGCCGAGATCGACATGGCGCGCCGGTGCTCGTCCTCGTCCCAGTCGGCAACGGTCGATCCCTGCTCCACGCTTCCGAGCCGGTTGATCTTCTCCGACTGGTACAGCATCGCCTCGACGAGCGAGGTCTTTCCCGTCCCCCGGTGACCGGTGACGGCGACGTTGCGGATCTTGCTCGGCTCGAGCACGGACATGCGAAAGGAGTCCTCCTGCGTCGGGGCGGCCTGAGTGAGTCCCGATCTTAGCGACCTGCGTTTTGCAGGCTAAACGCCAAGCCTCCTAGGCTTGGGCGAAGCGCCAGCCCGTTCGCTCGCAGGCGCGGACGACCTCGTCCTTGTCGAACATGTTCAGCGCAAGGCCGACCTGGTCGCTGCCGACGACGCAGAGATAGGGCTGCGGGTAGCGGCCGCCCGAGCGGCGGATGTACAGCTCGCCCGACTCGCGCAAGAGCTCCTGCGCGCGCGGCTTGCCCCGGTGCCAGTACCTGATCGCGTCGTGGGAGATCTCGAGCCGAGGTGGGTGGCGAATCAGGTCCAGCCACAGCGCAAGCGTCCCGATCAGGAGCGCCCCGAACACCACGACGACCCAGACGCCGGCGCCGTAACCACGGATCAAAACGGCGACCCAGACAACCGTGAGGAAGCCGAAGAGCCCGTGCAGATTCCGCCGCTTGTGCGGCACCACGATCGGGTCTTGCGCCAACCGGTTAGCCCTCGAAGCCGGACCGAGAAGCGGCCGCCGAGAAGCGAGCGCGCAGGCGCAGGATCGCCTTGGTGTGCAGCTGCGACACGCGGCTCTCGGTGACGCCGAGCACCTCGCCGATCTCGCGCAGCGTGAGCTCCTCGTAGTAGTAGAGCGTGACGACGAGCTTCTCGCGCTCGGGCAGCCGCGCGATCGACTCGCCGAGCGCCTCCTTCAGCTCGGTCTGGGCCAGCGCCGACTGCGGCTCGGGGCCCGTGGTGTCCTCGATCGTGTCGATGAGCGCGACCTGATCACCGCCCGAGGAGGAGATCGTCCACAGCTCGTCGAGGGCGGCGATCGACGTGCGGCCGATGTCGGTGAGGCTCGACTCCAGCTCCTCCTGGCTGATCCCGAGCTTCTCGGCGATCTCCTCGTCGGTCGGCGCGCGCATGTGCTTCTTCTCGAGCTCGGCGATCGTGCGCTCGATGTCGCGCGCACGCGCGCGAATGGAACGGGGTACCCAGTCCATCGCGCGCAGCTCGTCGATGATCGCGCCCTTGATGCGGGCGATCGCGTAGGTCTCGAACTTGACGTCCCGCTCGGGGTCGTAGCGCTCGAGCGCCCCGATCAGCCCGAGGAGGCCGTACGAGACGAGGTCCTCCTCCTCGACATGCGAGGGCAGCCCGGAGCCCAGGCGGCCGGCCACGTACTTGACGAGCGGCGCGTAGGTGAGGATGAGGCGATCCCGGATCGCCTTGTCCTTCGTACGGCGGAACTCGAGCCAGAGGGTCTGCGTGTCCTCGGCGGTCGCCACTGCGACAGAATACGGCTCGGCGCGGCGGATTCCCGCTTCAGCGGGGTTTGAGTGCCCGAATGGCCATCGTGCCCATCCACAGCGCCAGAGCTCCGGCTGCGACGAAGACCACCCAAACCTCAGCCTCGAACGCGCTCGCGGCCACCCCGACGAAGAAGATGGTGATCAGCAGGAAGAGGGCGCCGAGGGCGCGGCGCTGAGAGGGTGCGCGCATCGGCGCGAGGGTATACGCCGTTCGGCTTTGATCTGCCGTCGTGCGTCTGGCCGTCCTCGCCGTTGCTCGTGCGGTCCGCTCGCTCGCGCTGGCCGCGAGCGCGGCGGCGCTCGTCATCGCCGCCGTGCTGTACTCCGACGGCGTCACCCCAGGCGAGGTCGTTGCGGTCGTCCTTGCGGTCGTGCCGCCGATCGTCCTTTGGATCCTGTGGGCGGCGCTGCGCGAGCTGGCCGAGCTTCCCGATCGGTTGCGCCGGCTGCCCGAGACCGCCCGCGAGCGGCGCGTCGACGTCGAGCGTCTCGCGGGGGAGCTCGGCTCGGGCGGCAGGATCTTGCGTGTCCCACGCGTGCTCTGGCGACTGCGTGTGCTCGCCGGGGCGGCACGCGACTTCGTCACTCCGCACGCGCCGCTCTTGCCGTTCATGAGCGCGACGTTCCTCACGTGGTCGGCGATCGCGGCGTTCGCCGCCGTGGCCGAGATCGGGGTCGCGGCGGTGCTGCTCGTGGCGGCCGCGCTCTGAGCGCCTTCAGCGCGGCAGCTCGACCACCATGCGGCAGCCGTGCGGCTCGGCCTCTTCGGCGCGGATCGTGCCGCCGTGGAGCTCGACGATCCAGCGCGCGATCGCCAGGCCGAGGCCGCTGCCTCCTTCGGTCGCCGCGCGCGCATGGTCCGAGCGGTAGAAGCGCTCGAAGACGCGTTCCGCCTCCTCGGCCGGGATCCCGGGGCCCTCGTCGACGACCTCGAGCCGGGCGGTCCCGTCGTGCGTCGCGACGCGCAGCGTCACGCGGCCGCCCTTGGGCGAGTGCCGGATCGCGTTCGAGACGAGGTTGGCGACCACCTGGTGCAGACGATGCTCGTCAGCGGCCAGCTCGACCGGAGCCGCGCCGTCGAGCGCCAGTGCGACGCCGCGCCGCTCCGCCTGCGGCCGCGTCTCTTCCAGCACCTGCTGGACGACGGGGCGCATGTCGATCCGCGCGCGCTCCAGCGGCACGGTCCCGGACTCCAGCTTCGAGAGCTCCAGCAGCTGCTCGACGAGCCCGCCGAGCCGCTCCACCTGGCGGAGCGTGGTCTCCAGCGTGGAGCGCTCGACGGGCTCGACCCCGTCGATCAGGTTCTCGAGCAGCGCCCGGAGCGCGCTGATGGGGGTGCGGAGCTCATGGGAGACGTTCGCGACGAGGTCCTTGCGCATCCGGTCCACCTCTTCCAGCTCCGTGGCCATCGCGTTGAAGGCGCGGGCCAGCTCACCGACCTCGTCGCGCGAGCTGGCGGTCACGCGGCGGGCGTAGTCGCCCCGGGCCATGGCTTGCGCGGCGGAGACCATCTCGCGCAGCGGGTACGTCATCCCGTGCGCGAGCACCTGCACCATCGCCAGTGCGACCGCGATCGCTACGAGGCCGGTGAGGACGGCCGGCAGACCCGCGTTCTCCCCGAGCAGCGTGATCGCCACGGTCACGGCGACCGCCGCGACGATGAGGACGCCGAGCTTGAGCTTGATCGAGCCGAGGAAGTCGAGCGGCCTCATCCAGTCCCGTTCCGCCGCAGCGCGTAGCCGACGCCGTGGACGGTGCGGATGACGTCACTGCCCAGCTTGCTGCGGAGCGCGCGCACGTGCGAGTCGACTGTCCGCTCCCCGGCCCCGATGCGGTAGCCCCACACCTCCTCGAGCAGCCGGCGGCGCGCGAAGACGACGTGAGGCGACCGGGCGAGCCGATGGAGGAGGTCGAACTCGGTGGGCGTGAGATGGACGGTCTCGTCCTCCAGCGTGACTTCGCGCGTCGTCGGATCGATCAGCAGCCTGCCCAGGCGGATCGCCTCGGTGCTCGCGGTGGCGCGCTCGATGCGACGGAGCAGAGCGCGGACGCGTGCGACCAGCTCGCGCGCGCTGAAGGGCTTCGTCAGGTAGTCGTCGCCGCCGACGGCGAGGCCGATCTCGAGGTCGGCCTCGGAGTCGCGGGCGGTGAGCATGAGCACGGGCACGTGGCGGTCGCGCTGGATCCGGCGGCAGACCTCGAGGCCGTCTATCCCGGGCAGCATCAAGTCGAGGATCACGAGGTCGGGCCGGAAGCGGTCGCAAAGCTCGACGCCTGCGAAACCGTCGGCGGCGGTCTCGACCTCGAAGCCCTCCGAGCGCAGGCGCGCAGCCAACGAGGCGGCAATCGTCGCTTCGTCCTCGATCACGGCGATGCGGCGCCGGTCCACGCCTATGAGGGTAGGACAATCGCGTACAGGTGTCTTCGGGATTCCGTGCAGATTCCGTGCAGCCGCGCATCACGTCGCGCGCCGTGAGGCGGTCGCCAGGACGGCCGCTGCGAGCGCTGCAACCGCGCCAAGCAGACCGAGCCATACCCCCGCCGCGAGCGGCTCGTCGGCGGTGACGGCGAACGTCGTCAGCACGGCCAGGGCCAGCAGGCCGCCGAACCAGGCCATCCGCCCGGTCAGGGCGCCGAGCCCGATCAGCACGGCGGCGAGCAGCGTGAGGATGCCGATCGAAGTCCCGAAGTTGAACAGACGCGTGAAGTCACCGAGATCGCCGGGATTGGCCACGTCCTGCTGGAGGTGACGCTCGAGGTAGGTGTCGTACCGGAGACACGTGTCCGGCCCGTCCGTGCAGAGGCCGGTCTCCGCGTCCGTCCAGTGCGCAAACGAGGCGATCACGAGCAGCGCGACGGCGAGCAACGTCAGCAGGACGCGGACGAACGTCAGCCGGGATCGCGTCACCGAGGGCAGCTGCTGGAATACCGCTGTCCCCGCGAGCGGCTGCTGCCCGCCCTCGAGGTGCACGGTCAGGTTGCGGTTGCGCTCCGGGCCGGAGCGAAGCCTCGGCGCCGAGACGTGGACGTCGCACCGTGCCTCGCCCCCCGGCGGGATCTCGAGCCGCGCCGGCTCGAACGCGAACCGCACCTCGCCGTCTTCGTCCTCGCCGCGCGGCACGAGGACGAGCGGAGCGTTGCCACGGTTGCGAACGGGAAGGACGTAGCGCGCCGTGTGAGTGGCGCGCACGCGGGCTGGCAGCAACCGGCCCTCGAAGAGCTCGAACGGGGCGATCCGAATGACCGCCTCGTTCGACTCCCACTCGGTTCCGGTCGAGCGCGAACGCGCGATCAGCCGCACGGTTCGAGGCCCGGCAACGGCCTCAGAACTCCTCGGCGGCCGAAACGAGACCGCTGCCTCGGTCTCGTAGCTGCCACTCTCCGCCCCGAACGGGACGAGGTGCACCGTCGGCGGCGTGACCGTCCACCACCCGGCTGCGAAGCCTCTGACCTGGAGGTCGAAGTGGTCGACGATGCCGGTCCGGTTGGCGACGTACGCGATCAGGGCGGCGGCGGCTCCCGGATCGACGCCGGTCTCTACCGCAGCGGCGACCGCGTCGTCGGCGCCGGGAAGCCCGAGTCGAACGACGACCTCGCTCGTGACTTCCTGGGCTTCGGGCGCGGGCGGTGGCACGACGGGGGCCGTCCCCTTGACGGACGCCGGCGGGCTCTTGGCGGCAGAAGCGGCCTCGGAGGTCGGCTCGAGAACGGCCGTCTGGTCGTCGTCGGCGGCCTCGTCCCAGCGCAGGTACGCGCCACACGAGTCGCAGAAGTCACGGTCGCCCGCGACCGGGTTGCCGCAGCTCGGACACGTCGCCTGGAGCTCCACGATCTGTGCTCCGAGCGTCGCACCCCTCAGGCCTCGCCGCAAGGGACGAAAGGAAGCCCGAGTACAATTTCGTTGGCGAACCGAGGGGCGTAGCTCAACTGGCAGAGCACCGGTCTCCAAAACCGGGGGTTGCAGGTTCGAGTCCTGCCGCCCCTGATGCGCAAGGCTAATAGCCAAGCGGGTTTGTGCGCAACTCCGTTGTCTACTCAGGCGAATCGGTACCCGTTTCCGGTACCCACACGTCGCTGAAGATGCGTCGATAACGCTGAACCACGTTCGGCTCGCCGCCTGGCCCGACCGTTGCCCGATTGGTTCTCAGGCTCCGATGACGACCGGGATGCAGCCCGTCTGGTACTGCGGAACCCCCTCGCTCGAGACGAGCCAGCGGATGTAGACCGTCTGCGGGTTCGGTGGCGGTGGCGGACTCGACTGGTAGAAGGTGACGCTGGCCTCGCCGTTGCCGGCAGCGTTGGTCGTGAAGGTGGCGGTGGGGAAAACGAGGTCGGGCGCCGCGCACGTCGAGTCGACGAACGAGATGAACAGGGAGACGGCGTAGGTCGTGTTTGGCTGTGCACCATTCAGCTGATAGCGCTCCTGCGCGGCAATCTTCACGCCGTTGGTGTGGACGTCGTTGACGAAGCCGGAGCGAAGCGAGGCGCTCCCGACCGGCGTCAGGTCGGCGTGCGACGTGTGGAAAAACTGGTCGGCCGTCGCCGTCGGCGCGAGTGCTGCAAACGCGGCGACCACGGCCGCCGTCGCGACCGTCCTCCGCGAAATCTGTGTGTGCATCCCTCTCTCCTCTCTCGAGCCCGCCGGCCCGTCGTGCGGAGACGCCACCCACAGAATGTGCTTCCCGCGCGACTGGTGATTGCGGGTTGACGTGAACTCTCGCACAGTCGTCGCCGCGGCGAGCAGAGTGAGCTGTCACACGGTTCGGGTGATTCACCGATCGGAGATGGAACCGCGCCTCGCGCTAGTCGCTGTTTGGGCCGTGTCCGCTCTACGGACGGCAGTCTTGCAGGTTCGAGTCCTGCCGCCCTGCTAGCTGAAACGGCTTGCTTGTAGGGGTTCCGCAGCACCGGCGTTGTCGAGCCAGGCGCCGTGCTACCCAACCGTGCTACCCACTTGCACCGTTCGAGCCGGTCGGCGTACAGAACATGCGCGCTTCGGCGGCTTCGGCTTCGTCGCGGAAGAGCACGCCGGCGAGGTCGATGTAGCGCTGGGTCGTGCCGAGGTCAGAATGACCTCCTTCGTGAATCCTCGCCGCGTCTGACGCGAACGGCATACCCCAATTACCATCGCCACCCGTGGCCGTGGGGGTCGTCATCCGTCCCGAGCGCGACGCGGACCATCCCGTGATCGCAGAGGTGGTCCGCGCGGCATTCGTCGGACACCCCGACGAGGTCGCGTCGTTCGTCGAGTGCATTCGGGCGTCGGAACAGTTCATTCCGGAGCTGGCGTTGGTCGCCGAGGACTCCTCCGGTGTGATTGCTCACGTGATGCTGAGCTGGGTCGGCGTTGAAGGCGGATCCCGTACAAGGATCCTCAATCTCACGCCGATGTCGGTTCGGCCTGACCGCCAGCGCATCGGTGTGGGGGCACGGCTGATCCGGGACGCGCTCGGCCGCGCCGAAGAAGCAGGCGAGCCTGCCGTCATGGTCGAGGGCATTGCCGCGTACTATCCTCGCTTCGGCTTCGAGCAGGCGAGCGCGCTCGGCTTCATCTCCCCGCATCCGAAGATCCCCGACGACGCTTTCATGGTCAAGCGGCTCCCGGGATACAGCCCCGACCTCGCCGGTCGGATCGTCTATCCGGCCGCGTTCGACGCTCTCGGGTACTAACGACCGGTCTGAAAGGAGCGCGCACTCCGTGGGTCGCAAACGTGCCTAACGAAGTCCCCGAGCGTCGGCTACGAGACCCTCGGCTGAGCGAGCCTCCCTCTCGCCCGACGAGTCGCTTAGCTACCTCATAAAGCCGTCAGTCGCGCAGCTGCGGTCGCACAGACGGCGGGCTCGCGCGGCTGCCGTCACATCAATCGCGGAAGGGCGCGAGCCGAATGCTCAGATCGCTCATGGCGAAGCGGTGCAGGTACCAAGCGCGGCCACGTGGGACTTGCTTGGCCTCGGCTCGAAGAAGCCCGGCGAACTCCCGCTTGAAGCCCAACCGTGGGTATTCCTGGATGACCCTGTTGCGCACTTCATCAGGTACCTCGTTGCTGCGTAGCCCGAACACATCGACCGCTGCGCCGGCAGATAGGAGGTAAGCCTCGGCACCGGAGTCGACGCCTACGCCCGGGTTATGGTGCATGGCGATCGCGTTTGCAACGAGCTCGCGGTCATCGGTGGACACATCGTCGCTGTCAGTGAACTCGCGCGCCAACGCGGCGCTGCGAACCGTGAAGTCGACGTGCGGCACCGGGCTCGGGATCCCCGTGTCGTGGAAAATTGCAGCCAGGTACAGGAGCTCACGGTCGAACGTGATCCCGTGAAGTGCGGCGATGGCAGCGCCCCAGGCGTAGGCACGACTGGAATGGTTGAGCAGTGCCGGTGTCAAGAGGTCCTGCGCGGCGACCTCGGCATCTCTTGCGAGAGGGGAGTCGGGAGGCACCAGGCTCGCCGGATCGATGGAACTCCGGCGTCCCGAGTGCAGTCGGAGCACCATCGCGAGACGGCCGGCAAGAATGCTGAGCTCCCCCCGCAGCAGGGGCCGGGCAAGTGTTAGGCATTCCCGAGAGGTCAGCACTCCCCCGGTGCGTTCGGTCCATCCAATGGATCCGATCGGATCGGTGGGTCGTGGCTGACTCATGGGATCAACCCTCTCAATTGGGTGGCGCCGCGCACAATCCTTAGCCGCCGGCGCCCGCGCCGCGCGCCACCACTTCGACCGCCGTCGGCGACCCTGGGCGGGGGCCCCTACCTCGCGCTTGGTAACCCCCGGGACTGGCGCTCTGAGGGTCTGCCATGCGCGAAAAACGCGCCGTCGCCGTGTCCGCGCTCGCCCCCGGTTTCAGAAACGGGGGTTTCGTGCTACCCAAATTGCTACCCATCTGAGCGCATCTGAGCGACTTGAGCCGACCGGAAACGGCTGGTCAAGTCGTCCTCCGATGTTGCTCGCCGGCCGACCCTCCGCAAGTGCGAGCGCCGCCCGGGCGTTCGGTTCGCCTCCCGGCCCTGACCCCGTCGACAGGAGGCACCGATGCCCGACGTGGTCGAGATTGGGCGGGGAAGAAGTCCGGCCAGACTAGATGCCAGGCGGAGGGATTGTGTCCAGAGCGTCTGTCGACGCGCCGTCTCTCGGGACGCAGAAACACGATCCGTCCGGGTACGTGAAGCAACTCGTGCCACCGAGGCGTCTGCAGTCGTCACAGCACTTGGTCGACGGTGGAGAAGGAGGAGGTGCAGGAGGAGCCGGCTTCCTCTTCGCCGCGAATTCGACATATCCCTCATTCTGGGTGACCGCAAAGATGGGGTTGCCGGTCGACTCGTCCACGACGAAGACAGTCTTGAAAGGCGAGCGCCTGATTGCCTTCGTTGCCGCCGCAATCGTGTCCTTGGACGAAAGTCCAAGGATCGAGTAAGCCGCGGCGGTTTGCTTTCCCTTTTCGGTGAGCTGAATGGAGATCTCGCGGAAGGGCTCGCAGTTGATTAGATGGTAGGTCTCGAACTTCGTGGCCGGTGTTGCCATTTATTTCAGCTCCCTTTTGCAGCCAGGTTCCGTTCCTGCGGCGACACTAGGAGCCGACCCCGCAGCCCGCTAGCGGGATTCCCCTACACGTGCCCCGCGATTCCCCTCGCCGCTCGCAATAGGCCGTCCGGCCCAATTGAACGCATATCGGGGGCCTACTGCGGAATGGCCGCCGTAGCAACATCCAGCCTGTAACCGGCTGCCATGTTTGCTACCGGGACGTGTCAGAAACCGGGTATTCATGCGCGGAGAGACACCGACTGATACCCCGCGCAGACCTCCAAAACCGAGGGTTGCAGGTTCGAGTCCTGCCGCCCCTGATAGGCAAGAGCCCGCAACGCGCTCGACGACGAATGCGGCCTCGAGGTCGCCGGCAGCCATGGTCGCCTCGTGCGCTGCGACTCGGCCAACCTGCCCGGCCGTCGTCGACCAATCGGACGGCCGGGCGAAGCCGAGGGGACTCAGCTGAACGTGACGAGGGCGTCGTTCATGCTCCGGCCCCCTTGCCGGCAGTATCGGCGCCCGTCCGCGGCGGCGAGCTGCGCACAACCGCTTCGCGCGAAGACGCCGTCCGTGAGGACGGCGAGCGTCTTGCCGAGCCAGCGGTAACAGGCGCTCCGCGTCGCGCCGCCGAAGAGCTCGCACCGACCGATCAAATCGACATAAGCGGCAATCGGGTAGCCGAGCAGGTTCTGCACTTTCGCCCCGCGGATGCAGTTCCTGGCGTCGGCCGGATCGAGGAGCCCTGCGCAGATTCGGAGCTGCACCGCCGGGTCAGGTGGACCAATCACGGATGCCGCAGTCATGCAGGCCTCGCGCTGAAGTGCCTCGAGACCGCTGCAGAGCCTGTCGAGATCGCCGGGACCCGGACCTCCACCGCATCCGGGCGGTTGTCGACGAACGCCCGGTACCAGCACGGGCGCACGAAGATCACCGGCTGCGCCGCGCAGAGCTCTCGCGGGTCGGTCACTCCCCGCTCCGGCAGGCGCGCGTCGTCGGCGCCGACGACTGCGAACCAGTAGTCGTGGTACGCGCCCTGGGCGCAGTCGGCCGCGGCCCCTGGGCCGAGCTGACGGCAGAGCCCGAGAGCGGGCGCCAACCGGTCGTCGTAGATCCGCATGAACGCGTGCCCGAACCCGTGTGTGCAGCTGTAGCGCTGGTAGCGGGTTGCGGCATCCGCGCACACGGCGGCCGCCTCACGGGGCCGGGTCGGATCGATCCGCGGGGCGACGGCCGTCACGAGCCCGTGGGCGAAGCCCGCGCTGCACCCCGGATCGTTGCTCTTCGGCAGGTAGTCCATCAGCGTCGCGAGCGTGACGCCGGCGTTGCGAGCGTACATGCGCCCGACCGTGTGCATGATGCCGTGGCAGTTGGAGAGCAGGAAGCCGCCTTCCTGCCAGGCCGAGCGGGCAATCGCATTCACCGTCGGTCGCGGATCGTCCCGTCCCGCGACCATGGCACTGAACTCGCGCGTGTAGCACGCTCGGGGCCCGCCGCCTCCGACAGCGGCGCGGCAAGGCGCGGGATCGCCCCCTTGAGCCGCCGGCGCGTCCCCGTTTCCGAGCACGAGGACTGCCGCCGCGATGCCCGCGGCGAGGGCGCCCGCAGCTGCCACGACGAGCACGCGGATTGCTCGTGGCGTCACCGCACCATCCCCGAAGAGGCCCCGAGCCCGGAACGACGGGCGGCTCGCCGTGGCGAGCCGCCCGTCCTCAGCGTTACTGCGGTGGCGCGATCACGAAGATGTCCTGCCCCTTCGAGACGTTGCCCTTGATGTCTTCCGCGATCCATCTGAACCTGGTCGTCTTGGTGACGTGGAACACCTGACCCGGCTCACGCGGGCCCGTGGAGTCCCACAGCGGCGACGCCTCGGTCGGCTTCGATCCGTCGGTCGTGTAGTGGATAACCGAAGGCTCGTTGACGTACTCGAACGTCGTCTCGATTGGCGTCTTGGACACGGTCGGTCCGGGCATGCGAACCTCGGGCGGCGTCGTGTCGCGAGCGTAATCGAGCGCCGACTCGAGCAACCCGTAGTTGCCGGCCGCGAACTCGAGCGCTTCGTGCTTCCCCTCGGTCGCGTAGTCGGGCTGGAACCCGACGCCCGACTGGAGCGTCCCGCCGGACAGCACCGCACCGGCCGGATGGGCCAGCGCGAGCGCCTCGGTAAGGGTGATGTTCGGATTCGGGCTCGGAGGATTCGAGCCGGCCACCGAGGCGACCGTGCGGACCTCGGCGTTGGCCGTACCGGCGTCCACCGTGATCTTGTCGCCCTCGGCGAAGCCGGTCCTGTTGGCGGCTCTGATCCCGGTCGCGCCCGCTGCGGAGGCAACCGAGAGACTGGTGTCGACGTAGCGGTCCGCGCCCGTTTCGAAGCTGTACGCGATCACGTCGCGGTTGTACCAGTGCTCGTCGGCGCTGTTCCCGGCCGCCGAGTAGAGGACGTCGGCGACCGGGCCCGTGCGCTCCGGGAGGATCGCGGTGTTCCGCTGCTCCTTGATCCGGTTCAGGATCCGGTCTCCGGCGGCGAAGAAGTACTTCTCCACGCCGATGTTGGCGTGAACGAGGTCACCCTCCGACCGATCCGGCAGGTAGGCGCCGGGAGCCCACATGAAGTAACCGCCGAAGCTGTGGATGTTGTTGGAGAACTTGATGTTCGAGAAGGTGTCCGCAACCCAGAGCTCGTTCTTGATCTCCGGCTCCGAGGCTTCGGCTGTGCCGGCATAGACGTCGCTCGTGCACGAGTACGACGCGCCGATGTAGCCGTCGAAGATCGTGCCGGACGTGTTGTTGCGGTTCAGGTCGACGCCCCACGCGTTCCGTGAGGCGGGATCGGAATTGACGTACGGCAGCCCCGTCCCCGGGTTCACCCGGGGCGCCCAGAAGTTCGACGCGAACGGGTCGTCGGTCTCCTCGCCGCCTTCGACGCAGTGGTTGGTCATGTTCCGTCGCTGGCTGTTGAAGTTGTGCATCGAGTAGTGCGCGCCGTCGGGGTTCGACGACGGGAGGATGAAGATGTCGAGGTTGTCGACGAGGCTTCGAGTGCTCGGATCGATCGCGTAGTTGCGGAGGAGCTGCTCGGCGGTCTCGAGGCACGTGAGGGGCGTGGCCCATTCACGCGCGTGCTGCTGGCAGTACAGGAAGACGCCGACTTTGGAGCCGTCGCGCACCTTGCCGATTCGCAGGACGGAGTAGCTGAAAGGCCCGCGCTGGACGTGGGCGTTCGTCGGCATCGTCAGGAAATCGGACAGGTTTACCTTCACGCGAGGCTGCACGATCCCGGCGCCCGCGTTTCCCCGATATGTCAGCGCCACGACGAGCGCGCTCGCGGCAGGACTGGCGTTGATCGCGCTGATGACCTGCGCAGCCGTGCTGGTGAGCACGCCGGCGCCGTCCGTCGCGAGGTTGACCAGGAGGTCATTGCCGCTGACCGCCACGCTGAGCGGCGAGTTCGCAGCCAACGGATTGCGGAACTCGGCCGTGATGTCGTTCCCGCCCTCGTGGCCCCAGGCGCGCGACGTGAGGATGACGGCCTGGCTCTGTGCGGTGGCGCCCACAGGTGAGTTCCCCGGCAGCGTGGTGCCCGCCATGGTGGCCTGCGCCCTCCGCTGATAGCCGTTCGTCTTGTAGGGAAGTGGAATCAGCTCGCTGATGTTCGAGAACTCGGCGGCGAGCTGCCCGAAACGTGCGTAGACCTCGGTCGGGTCCATGTAGCGGGTTGTGAAGTCCTTCAGGAAGCCTGACGCCATCGGAGGCAGACCGCCGCCGAGCCAGGTGTTGACGTCGGCCTCCTTCGTCGCGCCGGTGCTCGAGCCGATCCGGATCTGGGTGGGACGTGGAGGCTGCGCGTTTCCCGCGTCGCCGATTCGCACGAGCTCGCGATGCTCGATGTAGGTGTCCGGCGTGGTGTCCGGATCGATGTTGACGCTCATCGTCCGCGGCGTGGAATCGATGGGCGTGCCCGCTCCGGTGTTCCAGGAGAGGGAGAGCGTCGGCCCGACGTACGTGGAGCCGGTGGGCTCAGCTCCGCCCTGGCGGTCCTTCGCTTCGACGGACAAGAACCGGCCGGCGTAGTTCTCGAAGTAGTCGACCCGCAGGACGACGATCTCGTCCTCGTGCGACTGCACGGTGACGGGCTCGTCAAGGGCAGCCGCGTCGGCGCGGGTTTCGGACTTGACGTCCCCTTGCCGTGCAGCGATCCGAGCCCGCCACGTGTCGGGGCCCTCGATCGTGCGGCCGAGGTCGTAGCCGCCCACGTCGAGCGCCGCGAGCTCGAAGTCCGAGCCGAGGACGGTCACCGTCACCGAGCCGTCGGCGTTGTGGCGGAGATAGTGCTCGTTGAAGTCGACGCCGTACGATTCGGCGTTCAGCTGCAGCCGCTCAGCGGCGGCCTTGCTGGGCAGGTTGACCTCGACCAGGCTCTCGCCCTGGTTTGGGTCGATCCCGCGTGCTTCCTGAGCCGCTGCGGCGCTGGTCAACGCCAACGCGCACAGCGAGGCAGCGAGCACTGCTCGCCGCATGGCCCTGAGGCGCATGAAACGTTCCCCCCTTTTCGAACGGCCAGAAGTTGGCTCTCATCTCGATTCCCTGGGCCGCCGCGGAACCATACGAAATCCCAGCGCGCAGAGAGGGGGGGTGGTGTGAGCACTCCCTCACGGTGGCCACCCCGGCATGGCTTGGGAGCTTGTCGGCAAAGCAGACACCGGTGAGCCCCGCGAACCGAGCTTCTGAACCCGCACGGCGTCGCTAGCCTCCTCGGAAGCGATGACTCCCGGCCCCCACTAGGCGACACGATGGCCGCCGCACGAGACGAGCCGGCGCCGAGTCGCGGCCTTGTGCGACGCGTCGCGCTCCTCTTCCGCCCGTACCGGCGACGGGTCGCGCTCGTCTGCGTCGCGATCCTCTTCTCGGCGGGTCTTGGAGTCGTCAACCCGCTGCTCACGAAGGTGGTCTTCGACCAGGCGCTGTTCCCGAGCAGCGGGCAGCCGAACCTCCACCTCCTCTACGTGCTGATCGGGATCATGGTCGCGGTCGCCGTCGTCGGCGGTGCGATCGGGGTCGGACAGACGTACCTGACGAGCGTGCTCGGACAAGGCGTGATGCAGGACCTCCGCAACCGCCTCTACGCCCATCTGCAGGCGATGTCACTCCGCTTCTTCACCTCGACGCGCACCGGCGAGATCCAATCGCGGCTGCAGAACGACGTGGCCGGCATACAGACGGTGGTGACCGACACCGCCTCGTCGATCCTGGCCAACATCGTGATCGTCGTCTCGACGGTCGTCGCGATGACGATCCTCTCCTGGCAGTTGACGCTCCTCTCGCTCTTCGTCGTCCCGGGCTTCATCTACCTCACGTACCGGGTCGGCCGGATTCGCCGTCGAATCGCGGCCTCGACGCAAGAGTCGCTCGCCGAAATGAGCGCGATCACGGAGGAGACCCTGTCCGTCTCGGGCATCCTCCTCGCCAAGGTGTTCGATCGCTCGCAGGACTCGATCGAGCGCTACGAGCGCGAGAACCGGCGGCTGGCCGGGCTGCAGGTGCGCCAGCAGATGGTCGGGCGTACGTTCTTCGCGCTCGTCCAGACCTTCTTCGCGATCACGCCGGCGCTCGTCTATCTCGTCGCCGGCCTCGTGATCAGCGGCGACTCCGCGCCCGCGCTCTCCGCGGGCACCATCGTCGCCTTCACCGCTCTCCAGACACGCCTGTTCTTCCCCGTCGGGCAGATGCTTCAAGTCTCGGTCGAAGTCCAATCCTCGCTCGCCTTGTTCGAGCGCATCTTCCAGTACCTCGATCTCGAGCACGAGATCGTCGACCCGCCCGGAGCACGAAGGCTGCCGAAGGAAGAGGCACGGGGCGAAGTCTCGTTCCGGGACGTGTACTTCCGCTACGAGGAGCCGGCGCTGCCCTTCAGCGACGAGACGGCAGAGCTCGCGACGGGCCCGGACGCGCCAACTGGCGCAGCGGCCGACGGGCACCCCCGACCTCGAGACTGGACGCTCGAGGACGTCAGTTTCGAGGTCGAGCCTGGACAGCTCGCCGCGCTCGTCGGCCCGAGCGGGGCGGGCAAGACGACGATCTCCTATCTCGTCCCGCGCCTCTACGACGCGACCCGCGGCGTCGTCGCGATCGACGGCATCGACGTTCGCGAGATCGCCCTCACCTCGCTCGCCGACATCATCGGCATGGTCACCCAGGAGACGTACCTCTTTCACACGAGCGTGCGCGAGAACCTGCTGTACGCGCGACCCGACGCCACCGACGCGGAGATCGAAGCAGCCGCCCGGGCCGCCGCGATTCACGAGCGCATCGTCGAGCTCGACGAGGGGTACGACACGCTCGTCGGCGAGCGCGGCTACCGAATGTCCGGCGGTGAGAAACAGCGCCTCGCGATCGCGCGCGTGATCCTGAAGGACCCGCGGATCCTCATCCTCGACGAAGCCACCTCCTCGCTCGACACGGCGAGCGAACGACTCGTCCAAGCGGCGCTCGAGCCGCTCATGAAACGCCGCACCACGATCGCGATCGCGCACCGCCTCTCGACGATCCTCGCAGCCGACATCATCTTCGTGCTCGAGCGGGGCCGGATCGTCGAGCGAGGCACGCATTCTCAGCTGCTCGCGCTCGGCGGCCTCTACGCGCAGCTCTACCAGCAGCAATTCGCGGGGGGCCTCGTCGAAGCGCGCTGCGAGAACGGCGTCGTCCTGCGCAGCGGCGATCGAGTCGAGATCGACCGCGACGAGCCCATACCTGCGTAAAAGTCGATCTCGCTGCAAGCGAACACCTTGCCCGGCGTGATTGACGCCACCGCGCGCTCGTACCTATGAATCGAGGTGCATGTCACTCACGTTCCAGCAAAGCAGAGGCATGAAGCAGGTTCAACGATTATTCACGACTCGAGACTTCGTTCCCTACGGGCCGCGCCGCGACGCTTCGCTTGAGCGCGGGGGGAGGACGGTGTCCTCCCCCCGCTCGTTCGGGGCCTAGCTCAACCTGGCGATCAGTGTGAAGCCGCGGCCAGCGCGTTCACCATTCCCGCTCCGAAGAACGAGGTCTGGCCGGAGCCGCCCGTGCACTGCCGCTCGTCGTCCGCGGGCCAGTTCGCCGGGCACGACATCGACGTCGCCGTCGCGCGGAGGTGCGCGGCGACGGCTCCCTGCGGCATGTCCGGGTGCTGCCCACGGATCAGTGCGGCCACGCCCGCTGCGTGCGGAGACGCCATCGAAGTGCCGCTGATCCAGACGTAGCGGCCGCCGCCAGTCAGAACGGCTCGGTTGGCGGCGGAGAGCGCCTCCCACGTTCCGGTCGCGTCGGTGCTCGACCAGCCGGCGAGGATCCGACCGCGTCCGTACACGCTGGCCGGCGTCTGCGGCGCGTCGCCGCCCGGGGCGGTGACGTCCACCGGCGACCCGATGTTCGAGTAGCTGGCGAGCGTGTTGACGCCCGTCGCCGAGACCGTGACGACGCCCGGAAGCTCAGCCGGCGTGACACGGCAGTTGTTCCGGACCCTCCGGACCACTGCAGTGTCGGGCGGCCAGTCCGGGCTGATCTCGTCCGTCGTCGGATGGCCGAGATCGTCGGCCTCGTTGCCAGCTGCTGCGACGACGACGACACCCCGTTGCTGCGCGTACCGCGCGGCCGACTGGAGGTCGTGCAGCACCGCCCGCTGCCCGGCGTCGTTCGAGCAGAAGTACAGGTACGGATCCGCGAACAGGCTGAGGTTGACAACGTCCAACCCCTGGTTGCCGGCATAGCGAAGCGCGGCCGCGACGGAATCGGCGAAGCAGAAGCCCACGATCGTGCAGGCCTTCAGGCCGACGATCGTGGCCCTGGGCGCCACGCCCGCGATGCCGATGCCGTTGACTCTCCCGGCGATCGTTGTCGAGACGTGCGTGCCATGACCCTGAAGGTCTTGAACCGCCGCCTTGTTCGAGCAATTGCCGTTCGCGACCTCAGCTGGATCGGCCGTCGGCGTCGAGCTGAAGATGAACGAGCACGACCGAGCCACGTCGATCGCTCCGGCGAGGTCCGGATGGGTGAAGTCCACACCCCCGTCGATCACGCCGACCTTCACCCCTGCACCCGTTGCGACGGCGTGCGCCTCGTTGGCATGGATGACGCCCATGTCCCACTGACAGCGCGCCAGCGGCTCGGTTCCGCTCGAAGGCGGATACGCCGCGGAACAGAGGCCCGCGGCCGTGCCGGCGTCGATTGCAGCGGTACTGCCGGCCGAGGCCGACTGAATCAGTACTACGAACAGCAGAGTCGCGAGAACCGCGAGGGCGCGTCTACCCCCGCGGTGCGGCTTGCGGCCCACCTTGGAACGCACGGTCATTTCTCCCCTCTCCTTCGTGTCGGACGCCGCCGGATCGGCGAACGCCCACCGCTTGAACACACTCAGACGCTAACACGGTCCGACCGAAAATCAGAGTGCCGGCGGCAGTTCCTGGTTGAGGCCCACGAGGTTGCCGTCGGCCGCCCTCAAGACTGCCAAGCGGCCGCCGGGCACATCCACGATGCCGGTGGCGGGGTCGCCGTTCGTGACCTCGGCCGTGACGAGCTCGGCCAGCGACCCGTCGGCGATCTCGGCCAGCGGTGTCGCTCCGGCCGACACGAGATTCCGGTGCGTCTCCTCGATGTCCTCCACCCTCCAGAACACGAGCGGATGATCGACCCAGGGCGCCGCCGTGAGCCCGAGCTCGGCGCCGCCTACCGTGAACACCGCGAAATCCGGGCCCTGGAATGCCGGCTCCTCCCCCAGGACGGCGCTCCAGGCGGCGACCCCGGCCTCGAGATCCCTCGCCGGGAAGACCACGTTGGCGAAGTGCTTCAGATCACCCATCGCATCTCCTTGCGTCCGAGGCGGCATTCTCCACGAGCGACGTCTCGAAGGACTTGACTAAGGGGCATCGTGCGTCCGGTGATGCTCTACGACGGCGACTGCCGTCTCTGCCGGTGGGCGGCGCGCCTCGTCGACAGGCTCGATTGGCACGAGGAGGTCGGGCTGCTCTCGCTCGGCGACGACCAGGCGTCACGCCTTCTGGCAGCCCTGCCCGAAGAGGCGCGCGACGAGCGCTGGTGGCTCGTCCGCCACGACGGAACGGTCGTGCCGGGCGACGGCGGAGGTGGTGTCGAGCTGCTCGCGGAGCTACGGCTCACGCGCCGGCTCGGACGCGCCCTCGAGGCGCTGGGCGCGTCCCCGTCGATCGATGCGCTCGACCGGCTCGTCTCCCGTCGACGCGGGCAGCTCGGCCGCTTCGTCCCCGACGGGCCCGCACCGCGACGCTTTCCCTAGACCCTCCGGCGCCAGCGCGTGAAGACGTCTTCGAGGTCGGCGCGGCGCTTCCGCGGAACGAGCACGAAGAGGAGGTCGCCTGCGCGCACGACCGTGCTCCCCCGCGGCGGGATCGTGTCGTCGCCGCGGTTGATGACCGCGACCAGGGCGCTCCTGGGTAGGCCGAGCTCGCGGACTGCGGAGCCGTTGACGGCATGGTCGTGCGCAACCGCGAAGTCGACGAGGTCGAGCTGGCTGAGCGGGCCGACCTCGAGGGGTGCCTCGCGGACGGGCGGCGCCGGCGAGATCAGCCCGAGCTTCCGGGCCACCCACTCCAGCGTCGTCCCCTGGACGACCGCGGAGACGACGACGACGAAGAAGACGGCGTTGAAGATCGTGTCCTTCTCCGGCACGTCCGAAGACAGCACAAACGTTGCGAGCACGATCGGCACGGCACCCCGCAGTCCTGCCCAGCCGAGCAGCAGCCGTTCGCGCGTCGTGAACTCGCTGCCGACCAGAGTCGACACCCAGACCGATGCCGGCCGCGCGACCAGCATCAGCAGCACAGCGAGCGCCAGGCCCGGCAGCGCCACCTCGGGCAAGTCGCTCGGGAACACCAGCAGGCCGAGGACGACGAAGAGCGCCACCTGCGCCACGAACGCGAGCCCCTCGTGGAACGCGACGAGCTGGCGGCGGTACCGCGAGGGCGTGCTGCCCACTGCCAGCCCGACGAGGTAGACGGCGAGGAAGCCGCTGCCGTCGATCACGTCGGCTGCACCGAAGGCCAGGGCCGCGACGGCAACGGACGCGACCGGCGCGAACGCCCCGATCGACTCCGGCAGCCGGCTGAAGACCCACGACGCGATCAAGCCCATCGCCACGCCGACGATGAGGCCGAGCCCGAGCTGCCGGACGACGAGCAGCGTGATGTCCTCGAAGCCGTAGGAGTCCGGTCGTTCGATCCAAGCGATCAAGCCCAAAGTAAGCGCGATCGCCATCGGGTCGTTCCCGCCCGACTCGGCTTCGAGCGTGCGGGCGAGTCGCCGGCGGATCTGTGTGAAGCGAAGCGTCGCGAAGACCGCCGCGGCGTCCGTCGAGGAGACGACAGCGCCGAGCAGGATCGCCTCGAGCCACGAGACGTCGAACAACGCGCGCGCCGCGATCCCGGTCAGTAGCGCGCTGACGACGACGCCGACCGTGCTCAGCAACGCGGCCGGGACGGCGACCTGACGAAGGCGGCGCCACGAGGTCTGGAGACCGCCCTCGTAGAGGATGGCCACGAGCCCAACCACGCCGACCTCCCGCGCGAGCTTCGCGTCATCGAACTCGATTCCGCCCGGGCCATCGGAGCCCAGCAGCATCCCGAGCCCGAGGAACGCGACCAGCACCGGCAGGCCGGTGCGCGCGGCTCCCAACGCGCCGACGAGGCTCGCCGCCAGGATGGCGCCGACGAGCAGGAGCATGAGGCCCTCGTCCACGCCCGTATCTTTCCCGCCCTCAGGCGGGAAGGTGCGGAGGCTAGGTTCGGCCGGGAAGGAGGCCGAGCACGCGCGCCCGAGCCGTCTTCTGGTCGGCGCCGAGCACGTGGCGTGTGGCGGTCTCGAGTGAGGCAGGCCCGCAGTCGGGCAGGAGCTCACGCCGCCGCTCGTACACGCACAGGAAGAGATCCCCGTCGGTCGCGCGCGGCTCCAGCCCCTCGCGGCGGAAGATCTCCAGCGCCGACAGGTACACGTTCTCGTACCAGTCCGCGGCGATCTCGCTTGGAGCCAGCGCCCGGCCGTGACCCATCATCAGCCGGTAGCCGTGGACCTGGACGTTCTCGAGCAGCTCGGCGTAGCCCGACGGGCGGGTGAAGGCGATGCACGCCCCCGGCGCGACGTTCGCCAGCCCGCTCTCCTCCATGAAGATGCGGTGCTGCTCGGCGTGGATCAGCTCGTTCGCGTCGGCGTCCGGCTTCAGGTGCCAGAGCGCCCGCAGCTCGGTGACCTCGGCGTCGATCGTCTCGCGGCCCTGCTGCCGTGCGATCGCTACGCGATGGTGGCCGTCGACGACGAAGTAGGCGTCGCCGAGGCGGTTGACGACGATCGGGGCGAAATCGCCCTGCGCGAACGCGCGCTCGACGCGGCGCCAACGCTCGCCGAGCTCGCGCCGCTGGGGCAGGAACTCGCGGTCGAAGTCGCCGATGCGGCTGTCCGTCCCGACGATCTGCGCCAGCGGGATGCTGCGGATGCCTTCGTAGCTGCGGCTGAACGGCCGCAGGCGCCGCTCGGCCTCACCGAGCTCGAGCAGCTCGGACGAGCCGTCGCGTCCCCTCAGGCCGCGCAAAAGGCTCCGGTAGGCGTTCCGACGCCGCGCCCGTTCGAAGGTAGAGGTGACGTCGTTCATACCTTTTCAAACGCGCCCGTCGGCCGGGGCATTCCATCGTGATGCTACGGTCCATGCGGGTTTGGGGCCGTGTTTCGTGGACTAGCACTCACCGCAGCGCTGCTCGGCGCGCTTCTGCTCGGCGTCTCCGCCGGCACTGCCGACGCGCGGCAGAGCGTCACGCTCCGGATCGTCTTCCCCGAGGGATTCAGCACGCGCCAGATGACCGATCGCGTCGCCGAGGTGCGTCGCATCGCGATCCGCAAGCGCGGTGTCACGCCGCGGCTGAGCGGCGCGGCCTACCGGGGGGCACTCTCGCGGACGGCGCCGCCTGCGTCCTTCAGGCCGTACCTCAAGCGGCGCAGCCTGGAGGGCTTCCTCTTTCCGTCGCTCTACGAGTTCGACGAGTCGACGCCGGCGGCCAAGCTGGTCGCCGACCAGATCGCAGCGTTCGGGCGCGTCTGGCAGACGGTCGACCTGCGCCGGGCGAGGTCGAAGAACCTCACGCCCTACGACGTGCTGAACATCGCCTCGATGGTCGAGCGCGAGACTGCCGCTCCGCAGGAGCGCAAGCTCGTGGCCGCAGTGATCTACAACCGGCTCAGGATGCGGATGCCGCTCGGCATCGACGCCACCTTGCGCTACGGGCTCGGCATCCAGGGAACGCGGCCGCTGACGAAGGCGCACCTGAACAGCAACTCGCCCTACAACACGCGCAAGTTCGGAGGCCTGCCCCCCACGCCGATCGGCAACCCTGGGCTGGCGGCGATGCGGGCGGCCGCGGCGCCGGCGGCGGTGGACTACCTGTACTACGTCCGCAAGCCGAACAGCATCCGGCACTTCTTCACGGCCGACGAGGCCGAGTTCTGCCGCAAGGCGCGCGAGTACGGCTACAGCTGCTGAGGCTGACTCGCCGTACGGCGTGACCGCAGCGCGAGGCCGGCGGCGGTGATGAGGCCGAGGACGAGCGTCGGCACGATCGTCAGGAAGCGGAACACCAGGACGGCGGCAACGACTCCGGTGTTGCCGCCCCCGAAGCCGATCAGCGTGGCGGTGAGGCTGAGCTCGACGACGCCGATTCCGCCCGGCGTAATCGGGATGCTGCCCAGCAGGCGCGCCAATGCCCACGCGGCGAACGCCTCCTCCCACGATACGGCCGAAGCCGGAACCTGGAGGGCGCGGAGCGAGACGAGCAGGACTGCGAAGACGGTCAGGCTGCCGGCCAACGTGGCGAGCGTGAGCAGGTGCCAGCGCCGCTTGAGCAGCTCGACGGCGTCGTCCCGGAAGCGTTCGAAGCTCGGTCCTCCCCACGCCACCGGCGCGCGACGAAACTTCCCGCGCACCCAGCTCGCCAGGCGTGCGGCCACGTCGCCGATCTCGCCCGCCATGCGGCCGCTGTAGAGGACGAGAACGAGCGCGGCGACGACGACGCCAAGGATCGCAACGCCGATGAACGCCGCGGTCGCGAGGACCGTCGTCTCGCCGCCGACACTCGATAGGAGGAAGAGCGCGAGGATCGGATACGCGAGGTTCGCGAGCTGGTTCCAGAGGCTCACCAGCGTGACCGCCCGCGCCACGGCGGCCGGCGTATAGCCCCAGCGCCGGAGGATCCCGTAGGCGCCGGCGATTCCCACCGCCGCCCCGCCCGGCACCACAATCGAGAGCGCAGTCGTCGCCTGGGTCATCATCAGCGTCCGCCAGAAGCGCAAGCCCGGCAGCAGCACGAGCCACGGCGGCGCGAAGGTCAGCACGTTCAGCGTTGTCACTGCGAGCAGGGCGAGAACCC
The DNA here is from genome assembly GCA_963738205.1 of uncultured Actinomycetes bacterium. Classification (GTDB taxonomy): domain Bacteria; phylum Actinomycetota; class Thermoleophilia; order Gaiellales; family Gaiellaceae; genus DATFQE01. Next base: position 137,082 of record CAVTVQ010000006.1, on the reverse strand, counting down.
ACTCCCACGAGAGCTGCTTCACGACGCGCCAGACGTCGCGGTAATCGGCGATCGTCGGCAGGAAGTACGCGAAGGTCGCGACGATCAGAACCAAGCCGGCCACCGCCAGCAGCGCTCGCTTCGAGAACCAGCGTCGTCGGTTCACAGGACTAGACCTTCGCCCTCGCGTCGGAGAGCATGCCGGTCGTGCGTGGCCGTAACCTCATGAGGCGCCTGCTCATCGGCTCGAGTCAGGGAATCGCCGGCACGGTCTACGGGACGATCGTCGTCATGGCGACGATCACCGCTGGATCGAAGGGCCACGTCGACATGTGGCGGCTCGCCATCGTGGTCGGGGTGACCGTGCTCGTCTTCTGGGTCGCTCACGTGTACTCCGACACGCTCGCCGAGAGCCTCGAGCGCGGCCGTAGACTCGATTCGGCGGAATTCGCCGCCGTCGCGCGTCGCGAGTTCGGGATGCCCGTCGCCGCCGTCGCGCCGATCGCGGCCCTGGTGCTGGGTGCGCTGCACGTGCTCGGTGAGACGACAGCCGTCTGGATCGCGCTCGGCCTTGGCGTCGCGACCCTGGCAGTGGTAGGAGCACGGTATGCGCAGCTCGAGCGCCTCAGTCTCGGACGCACGGTCGTCGCAGTCGCGGTCAACATGGCCCTCGGCCTGTCGATCGTCGCGCTGAAGGCCTTAGTTTCCCACTAGCTGCGCCTTCTCGGCCGCGAACTCTTCCTCGGTCAGCACGCCCTGCTCGCGCAGCCGGCCCAGCCGCTCGAGCGCTTCGTACCGCTCGTCGTCGGCAGAGGCGCCGCGCAGGCGGCGCCAGCCGCGCCGCATCGAGGCACCGAGATCCGGCGGGCCTGGATCCGGAAACTCACGGGCGGTCTGCCGCCGCAGGATCTCGACCGCCAGCGTGAGGAGGATTGCCGCCGCAAGCATGAGCGGCCAGCGTGTGGTCTGCACTGTCGGGCTCCACCAGAGCAGGAGCAGGAAGAGCGCCGCTGCCGCTCCGAAGGCGATCTCCGGCCGTGCGAGATAGGGCGCCAGCGCCCGCCGCGTGGCCAGGCCGCTCCTCCCGGTGCCCGTGAGCCAGAGCGCGACGAGGACGATCACACCGAGGCCGAACAGCGTGAGGCCGCCGTCGCGGAGCAGCGAGGTGAGGATGTCCCACGCGTCTTGCGCGGCCGGCTTGACCGCCGCGGAGGGAACGAGCGAGTCGATGAGGTACGAGCCGCCGACCCGGCGCACCACGATGACGAGCAGACCACCCAGGATCGAGCCGAACGCGATCATCTTCAGGATCGAGCGGCGGCGACCACGGGCGAGCCACAAAGCAGCCGCCCACAGCGCAAGCGGAAGCAACCAGAGCCAGCTGCCGAGCACCTTCAGCAGCTGGGTGAGGTCCTGCGCCGTTTCGAGCTGGTCGGCCTGCATGATCTCGATCCGGCCCGCGTCCGGGCCGAGCCGCTGGGCCACGTTGCCGACGATCGCTACCTGCTCGCCCAGCTGAACGACGAGCGGCTGCAGGTCGAGCACGACGGCCCCGTTCTCCGTGGTCAGCGCCGTGGTGTCGTCGTCGAGCACCTTGATGAGCTGCTCGTGGGCTCGTGCGATCGAGTTCACCCAGAGCTCCTGGACGCGCGGACGCTCGAGCATCCGGATCGCTGCGCGATCGGAGAACTCCCGCAGACCGGCGGCGGCAGGCCCTGCGAGGGCCTTCGTGTTGGCCGGCAACCTCTGCTCGAGCGCCGCCGCGACGTCGACGTTCGCGTACAGCTGGTCGACGAGCGTCAGCGCGATCTGGTCGCGGATCTCCTTGTCCTCGATCATGTCGCCGGCGGTCTGCTTCACGGTCGAGGTGTCCAGCCCCTGGAAGCGGATGTAACCCGCCAGCAGGCTCAGCACGACGAAGAGGACGCCCAACACCGCCAGGATCCGTGCCGCGGTCATTCGCACCCCGCCTTTATCGCAGGTCGTAAACCCCTTTCAATCACACCAACGGGGTGAAACGGTGTGACCTGCATGGCAACGCTGCGCTACGTCGGTCACGCAACCGTGCTCCTCGAGCTGGACGGCGTGCGCCTGCTCACCGACCCGATCCTGCGCACGCGTGTGGGCCATCTCCGGCGCCGTGTCCCGCTCGAGACCGGCGCGCTCGCCCACGTCGACGCGGCGCTGATCTCGCACGTGCACTACGACCACCTCGACCGCCCGTCGCTGCGGCGGCTCGGGCCGGGCGTGACGATGGTCGTGCCGCGGGGCGCCCGCCGCTTGCTCGCCGGCTTTCCGGACGTGCACGAGGTCGACGTCGGCGACGACGTCCGGGTGGGCGACGTGACCGTCCACGCCGTGCCGGCCGAGCACCGCAGCGCGCGACTCACCCTGAGGACGGCGCCATCGCTCGGATTCGTCATCTCGGGGTCGCGCCGGATCTACTTCGCCGGCGACACCGATCTGTTCGAAGGCATGCGCTCGTTCGCGGGCTCGCTCGACCTCGCGCTGCTGCCGGTCGCCGGCTGGGGCCCGAAGGTCGGGCCCGGCCATCTCGATCCCTACCGCGCCGCTCAGGCGCTGCGGCTGCTGCGTCCGCGGGTGGCCGTCCCGATCCACTGGGGCACGCTCTCGCTCCCCACCCGCAGCGCCTCCGCGGAGCCGCCCGAAGCGTTCCGGCGCCACGCCGCCGAGCTCGCGCCGAGCGTCGACGTGCAGATCCTCGAGCCGGGCGCCGAGCTCTCGTTCTGACCTAGCGCAATACCGGTGCCTGGCGCGTAGCGCCGTTTACTGAAAAGAAACATTTCTTGCGCGCACAGCCGAGCTGCACGTACGGTGCCTGCGGGGGTTAGACGGAGGGACAGACTGCGTGCCGCAGAGCACGGACAGCCGAGCGGCCAAGAGCGCGATCGCCCACAGGGGAGGGCCGAGGACGTTCGAGCTCCTGCGGGCCAAGCTCGACGTACCACCGCCCCGCGCCGGACTCGTCGAGCGGTCCGGCGTGATCGACCGCCTCTCGCGCCGGCGGACGGGTCGCTTCGTGAGCATCGTCGCGCCGCCCGGCTACGGCAAGACGACTGCGCTCGGGCAGTGGGCCGCCTCGGACGGCCGTGCGTTCGCGTGGGTCTCGCTCGACCACCGCGACAACGACCCGGTCGTCCTGCTGAGCTACATCGCCGAGGCGTTGAACGCCGACGGCGGGATCAAGGCGGAGACGTTCAAGGCGCTGACGGGGGCCGGCGACTCGCTCTGGGCGCGCGGCCTCCCCCGCCTCGGGGCCGCGCTTGCCGCGCGATCGACCCCGGTCGTCCTCGTCCTCGACGACATCCACGAGCTGGTGAACGACGCGTGCCTGGACGCGCTCGCCGCCCTGGTCACGCATGTGCCGCACGGCTCCGTCTTCGTGCTCTCCGGGCGAACCGAGGCGCGGCTCGGCCTACCGAGGCTGCGCGCCGAGGGTGAGCTCCTCGAGCTCGGCCCCGCGTCGTTGGCGCTCAACGGTGTGGAGGCCCACGCGCTGCTCACGGCGGCGGGCGTCGACGTCAGCGAGCAGCAGGCGAATACGCTGAACCAGCACGTCGAGGGGTGGGCCGCAGGGCTCTACCTCGCTGCGTTGTGGCTCGACGGAGCCGACGCGTCGTCGCTGGACTCGTTTGGCGGCGACGACCGCTTTGTCACGGACTACCTGCGGGCCGAGCACCTGGCCCGGATTACGCCGGAGCAAGTGGAGTTCCTGACCCGAACGTCGATGCTCGATCGCCTGAGCGGCCCTGTCTGCGACGCAGTCCTGGAGCGACGCGACTCGGAGTCGATGCTCGAGGCCGTGGAAGCCGCCAACCTGTTCCTCATTCCGCTCGACCACCGCCGGCAATGGTTCCGCTACCACCACCTCTTCCGCCAGATGCTCACCGGCGAACTGCGGCGTCGCGAGCCCGAGCTCGTGCCGACGCTGCATCGGCGGGCGGCGGCCTGGTGGGAGGCGAACGGCGACCCCGAGGCGTCGATCGAATCCTGGGCCGCGGCCGGGTACTTCGACGACCTCGCCCGCGTCTTCACGACGCTGGCGTTCCCCTACTACCGCACAGGCCGCGTGACGACCCTGGAACGGTGGCTGGAGCTGTTCGGCGAGCACCAGCTCGAGCGCTATCCGGCGGTCGCGGTGTTCGGCGTCTGGCTCCATGCCCTGCGCGGTCGCCCCGAAGCCGCCGAGCGCTGGGCTCTGGCCGTCGAGTCGTCGGACGCGACGGCGCCGATGCCCGACGGCAGTCCATCGGCTGCCTGGGCGGCGACGGTACGAGCCCTCCTGTGCCGGCGCGGCGTCGCGCAGATGCAGCAGGACGCCGAGGCGGCCGTGGCCGGGCTTTCAGCAGCGAGCCCGTGGCGTGGGGTGGCGCTCCTCCTGCGCGGCGTCGCGGTCCTGCTGTCCGGCGACGCCGCCGCCGCGGAGCCGATGTTCGTCGAGGCGGCGGAAGCGTCAGAGGGCAGCGGCGCGATCTACGCCGGCGTTGTGGCGCGCTCTCAGCTGGCGCTCCTGGCGCTGGAGCGCGGCGACCTTTCGTCGGCGGCCGCGGACGTGGCGCTCGCGAGCTCCCTCGTCGAGGGCGCACCCTCCACTGACTACGTGGTCACGGGGATCCTGCTCGCCACGACTGCGCGTCTGGCGCTCGCACAGGGCCAGGCGGCGCGAGCGCGACAGCTGTTGGTCTCCGCCCAGCGCGTGCGGCCCCATCTCACCCACGCCATCTCCTGGTTCTCGGTGCAGACGCAGCTCGAGCTGGCCAAGACGCACCTCGCCGTGTCGGACGTGAAGGGTGCGTCGACCCTCTACCACGAAGCGGACGAGATCCTGCGCCGACGGCCGCGCCTGGGCACGCTCGTCGACCAGGCCGAGGACGTTCGCACACAGCTCACCAGCGTCGGCGAACAGGCGTCGGGCTGGGCCTCGACGCTCACCGCCGCGGAGCTCCGGTTGCTGCCCCTGCTGACCACGCACCTGTCCTTCCGAGAGATCGCCGAGCGGCTGTTCGTTTCGCGCAACACCGTGAAGACGCAGGCGATCTCGGTCTACCGGAAGCTCGACGCTTCGAGCCGGAGTGAGGCGATCGAGCGCGCGGTCGAGCTCGGGCTCGTCGACGCCTCACCGGCGGCAGCCGCTCAGGACGGCTGATTTCACCCGCTCGGGATGATGCGTGCCATACCCCATCGAAGTCCAATGGAGGAGATAGCTCCGTGGACGAATACAAGCTCACGCTTCGAAGGCTTGCGATGCGCGATGACCGGTACATCGAAGCGCTGCTCGCCCAGGAACAGGCCGGACCGGCCCTGACATCGATCGATCCTCGCTCGCACGCATTGCTGCGAGTCGCCGTGCTGATCGCCATGGATGCGGCGCCCCCTTCCTACATGAGCGCGGTGCAGGCGGCTCTCGACGCCGGCGCCTCCTACGAGGAGATCGTCGAGACGCTGATTGCGGTGATGCCGATCGTGGGTGTCGCCCGGGTCGTCTCCGCCGCCCCGAACCTCGGGCTGGCGCTGGGGTACGACGTCTCGGCTGCGCTCGAGCTCGTCGACTGAGCTCGACCGAGTCCTACGTCGTGTTGACCACCGCCGGCTGCCTCCTGGGGATGGCCTGGGCCAAGAACAGGGCCAGCACCGCCAGCAGGGCGAGGATCGCCAGCGCCGAGCGGAGGCCGGCGAGACGGGCGTCACGGTAGGCCGCAAGCGCGGCATCGGTGGATGCGGAGGCCGCGCCCGCCTCGTCGAGCGCCGCCTCGAGGTCGGCGTCCGAAACGAATGGCACGCCGCCCGCCAGCTCGACCTGCGCCTGCTGCTTCGCGCTCGCCGGAATCGCAGGGCTCTGCTGCACGTTCGTCAGGAACGCGGCGGTGAGCGAGCCGATCAGCAGCGAGCCGGCGAGTGCCGTCCCCAGGGACGCGCCGAGGTTGGTCATCGTGTTCTGGATGCCGCCGACCTCGGGGCTCTCGTCCTCCGGGACCGCCGAGACGGTCACCGCGCCGAGCTGCGAGGCGAGCGCGCCGATCCCCAGGCCGACCAGGAGCATGGGCACGAACACGATCTCGGGCCCCGCGTCGGCGTCGAGCGCCGCGAGCAGGACGACGGTCCCGGCGAGCAGGGAAAGCAGTCCGAGCCGCACGACCAGACGCGGCGACACGCGCGGAAGGAAGCGCGGGATGCCGATCGCGGCCGCTAGCAGCGTCACCGAGAGGGGCAGGAGCCGGGCACCTGTCTCGAGCGCGGACAGACCGAGCGCGACCGAGAGATACAGCGGGACGACGAAGAAGAATCCGGCCTGTACGAGGAACTGGAAGAAGAACATCGTGAGACCGCCGGTCAGCTGCCGGTTGCGCAGCATCGCCGGCCGCACGAGCGGCTCCTTGCCCTGCGAGTCGAGACGCGCTTCCCAGCGGAAGAAGAGCCAGATCACGAACAGGCCGGCCAGGATCAGCCAGATCGAGGGTGACACGCCTCCCCAGGACGGACCGTCCGGCTTCGGCTGGATCCAGCCCCACTCGCCTGTGCGCAGCACCCCGAAAACGAGGAGCGCCAGTCCGAGCGCGGAGAGCACGGCTCCGACGACGTCGAGCTTGGGACGCTGCTCGACGGGCGCGTCGGCGATCCGGCGGGTCATGAGGAGAATCCCGAGGACCAGCACGACCTCGCCGGCGAAGACCCAGCGCCACGAGAAGTAGGTGGTGCAGAACCCGCCGATCAGCGGGCCGACGGCGACCGCGACGGCACCGGCAGCAGCGACGAGCCCGTAGGCGGCCGGTCGCCGCTCGGTCGGGAAGTTTCCGGCGACCAGGGCGACGATCGCCGGCAGGATCAGCGCCGCTCCGACGCCTTCCAAGAACGACCAGCCGAACAGCAGCACGGGCAGGTTCTGGGCGATCGACGTCGTGAAGGAGCCGCAGCCGTAGATGACGCAGCCGATGGCGAAGGCACGCTTGCGCCCGATGATCGCCCCGATCTTTGCGCCGGTGATCATCAGCGCCGCCATCACCAGCGTGTAGGCGGTGATCGCGCCCTGGATTCCCGTCACGGTCGTGCCGACGTCCTTCGCCACCGTCGCGATCGAGACGTTCATCACCGAGCTGTCGAGCGTCATCAGGAACTGACCCGCCGCGAGCGTCAGCAGCACGACCGTCGCACCGCTGGCCTGTGCAGAAGGCGCGCTCTGGGCGGCCGTCGTCACGAAGCCGCCAAACCGGACCGCCGCGAGCGCGGGTGTCTTGCCGCGAGTTCGCTCCGGAACCTCCCGGTTCGCGCCGATATGTCCTTTATGCCTGCGCTGACGATCACCGAACTGGACGGCCGCGTCCGTCTCCGGCTCGGCGGCCTCGCGCAGGGCGAGGGCGGCTCGCTCCAGGAGGCGGCCGACGACCTGATCCGCTGCGTCGTCCAGCTCGCGGCGGAGCTCCGCTCCGGCGGCTTCAGTGCCTCACGCGAGCTTTCGCCGGACGTGGAGACGATGGGCTTCCTGCACGAGGTCGGCGAGCTCGCTGCTGGCGGCGGCGACGTCCGCGCCCGCATCTTCGCCTAGCCCCTCACTGACGCGCCATTGCGACGCGCACGCGCTCGTCCGCGTCGATCAGGTGGTCCTCGTCAGCGGCGGCCTCCCCGATGTCGATCTCGACCCAGTTCACCTCGCCGGTGAACGTGTTCGGAACCGGGTAGTCGTCCGCGACCAGAGCGCCGTTCTCCCGTCCTACGTCGCAAGTGTCGTCGGCCGAGAAGATGGCGGGCGCCGTACCTGGGAGCTTTCCGTCGCCGATCTTCTGCCCGTCGACGTGAAGCGCGACCGTCCCTCCCTTGCCGAGCCCAGGTCCGTCGTAGTCGAACTCCATTCGAACCTGATGGGTTCCCGCCGGTACTTCTTCGTCGGTCCCGACGTAGAAGCGCTGCATGCCGAGGAGGTTGTAGCAGTACCTCGGCTTGCCGTCCTTGAGGTAAAGGCTCCAGCCACCGATGCTCCCGCCCTGGGCGATGATCACGCCGTCTGCGCCTCCCTCGGGCACCTCGATCTCGGCTGTGACAGCGTGCGACTTGTTCTTGATGTTGAGGACGGAGTTCTCCGTCAGCCGGCCCATGCCGCCGAAAAGCAGCTGTCTGTTGCCCTTGATCAGCGCCGGCCGGCCGGCGAGCTCCGGGATGAAGCGTTCGGCCCTGCGGTCGTCGAGTGGCAGGACGTTGTACTTCGCCGCCTCAATCAGGAAGAGACGCTGCAGTTCCTCGAGCTTCTCCGGTTGTTCTCTCGCCAGGTCTTTGCTCTGCGTCCAGTCGCTCGTGGTGTCGTAGAGCTCCCAGACGTCGTCGTCGAGCGCCCCCCACTTGTTCGAGCACCCACGGTGTGGAGTGCCGCGTCACCGCGGTCCAGCCCTGGTGGTAGATGCCGCGGTTGCAGAACATCTCGAAGTACTGGGTTTCGCGGTGCTCGGCGGCGCCCGCGTCGTCGAAGGACTTCCTCATGCTGGTGCCGTGCATCGGCTCCTGCTGAACCCCGTTCACGAACGTCGGTTGCGGCAGGCCCGCCGCGTCGAGGACGGTGGGCGCAATGTCGATCACGTGGGAGAACTGGCTGCGGATCTCACCGGTGGACTTGATCCCCGCAGGCCAGTGGACGATCGTCCCGTTCCGCGTGCCGCCCCAGTGCGAGGCGACCTGCTTCGTCCACTGGTAGGGCACGCACATCGCATGCGCCCAGCCGACCGCATAATGGTTGTAGGAGTCTGGGCCGCCGAAGTCGTCGAGCCGCTCCATCATGAACTCGGGCGTCTCGAGCGCGGCGGCGCCGTTGAAATTGATCATCTCGTTGTACGTGCCGTTGATGGTTCCCTCGGCCGAGGCCCCGTTGTCGCCGATGATGTAATAGACGAGCGTGTCCTCGAGGATGCCGAGATCTTCCACGGCGTCCAGGAGCCGGCCGACGTGGTGGTCGGTGAACTCGAGGAAGCCGGCGTAGATCTCCATCTGACGGCGCAAGACCGGCTTCAGGTCCTCGGGCATGTCGTCCCAGGCCGGGATCTCCTCGTGGCGCTCGGTCAGCTCCGCGTCGGCGGGGATCACCCCAAGCTCCTTCTGCCTGGCGAAGGTCCGCTCGCGCAGCGCGTCCCAGCCGTCGTCGAACGCACCCTTGTACTTGTCGGCCCACTCGGGCGTGACGTGGTGCGGGGCGTGCGTGGCGCCCGGCGCGAAGTAGGCGAAGAAGGGCTTGTCGGGCATCAGCGCCTTCTGCTGGCGCACCCACTTGATCGCCTTGTCCGTCATGTCGGTCATGAAGTGGTAGCCCTCTTCGGGCGTCTTCTCCGGCTCGACCGGGATCGTGCCCTCGTAGATGGCGGGGTAGTACTGGTGTGCCTCGCCGCCGATGAAGCCGTAGAAGTACTCGAAACCGCTGCCCGTGGGCCAGGCGTCGAACGGGCCCATCGGGCTCGTCTCCCAGACCGGCACCTCGTGACACTTGCCGAACTGCGCGGTCGCGTAGCCGTTCAGCTTCAGTGTCTCGGCGAGCGGCGCGCACGTGTTCGGCCGGATCGAGTTGTAGCCCGGCGCCGAGGTCGCGATCTCGGTGATGCCGCCCATGCCCCACGGTGTGGTGGTTGCGTCCCGTGAGGAGCGCCTGCCGGGTCGGCGAGCACAGCGCAGTCGTGTGGAAGCGGTTGTACTTGAGGCCCTTCGCGGCGAGCCGTTCCGCGTTCGGCGTGCTGATGGGTCCGCCGAAGGCGCTCGAGGCGCCGAACCCGACGTCGTCGATCAGGATGACGAGGACGTTGGGCGCGCCTTCCGGCGGCCGCAGCGGTTCGATCGGCGGAAACGCAGTCGCTGGATCCTTTGCGTCATACGTCGTCAGCCCGACCGGAGTGACGTCGGGGATCGGCAGAACGTCGCGCTGTTGGTGCTCGGGCATCGAGGCCTCCTGAAATCGACGAGTCGCACAAGCCTCTCGCCTGCCTAGGGGTGCCTCATCGCCCAAACGGGATGAATCACCAATCGTCCGCTCGGGGTGATGCAGCGGCGCGGCCGGGAGGCGAGGATCGACGCGGCGATGTTCCTCGTGCTCGCCCTGGTGTTGCTGCTCTTCCTCCCCTCGCCGTGGGACCTCGTCGGCGCGCTGGCGAGCTGCTTCCTCTTCGCCGGCGAGGTCGCCTACTGGCAGCGCCGCGTGCGAGGCCGGAAGGTCCAGACGGGCGTCGAGAATCTCGTCGGCTCAGTCGGTGAGGTCACGGAGCCGCTCACGCCTCTGGGGCAGGTTCGCGTCCTGGGCGAGCTCTGGCAGGCGCGCGCGCCGGACGAGCTCGCCCGCGGAACGGCGGTCCGTGTCCTCAAGGTGGAGGGTCTGACGCTCGCGGTGGAGCCCGTCGAGCGCGGCGCCGGCTCAACCGGGGACTGACACGCGACCATCGGGGCGCTCGAGCGTCGCGCCCCCGATGCCCTGAGGGTCGGCCTCCCTGGCACGGTCGAGGTCGGCCGACGTGCCGAACTCCAGCTCCACCTGTGCCTCGAGGCGGGCGAGCTCGTCCTCGACTGCGCGCCGGTGCTCGGGCAGGACGGATCCCTGTAGCTCCTCGAGGAGCGCGCGGAGCCTTCGGACGACCTGGACGGAGGAGGCTCCGTACTGACGGATCTCCGTCACGCCGAGCGCGAGAAAGTCGTGCCAGCCCCGCGCAGGGATCAGCACCCGTCCGGGTGCATCGCCGTCGCGCCGCCTGGGCTCGAGGTCCGCGGCGCCGATCAGCCGCAACGTGTCGCCGAGGTGGTTGAGCACCTGGACGGCCGTGGTCGGGTCGTTCACCGCCGGCGACAGCGCTCTGATGGCGATGTCGACCATGATCCGCAGCGCGAACGCGGGGTCCTGCTCGATCGTGCGCTCGACGCCGAGGGCGATCATGCCCTGGAGGCGGCGCTCCGACGAGCGGCTTGCCTCGTCGCCGCCGTAGACGCTTATGACCGCGGCACCCTCGGGGACGAAGTCACCGACGAGATGCTCGAGCACCACGACGCAGCCGTGCTCACGGGCAAAGTTGACGAGGCCGCGACCGTGGACTGCCTGGATGCAGCCGGCGTGCTGGCTCCGCACCACGAGCGTCGGCTCCTCGCGGCTCTCGAACCGCTCGTGCAGGATCTCCGGCGCGTCGACGCCGGATGCCGCCCGGACGAGCGACTGGAAGGAGCGCCGCGCTGCCTCGGCCACGAGCGAGGCCACGGCCACCGGCCGGAGCCGGTGGATGAAGCGGTCGAGGAAAAACAGGAAGAGGAACATGTCGAGGGCCATCAGCGCTCCGCTCGTCGTGATGCCGAGGTCCGGGACCGAGCCTTCCTCGACGCCTGCCAGCAGCGTGAACGAGAAGGTGAACGTCCCGATCAGGAGTGCGAGCAGGACGTGGAGGACACGATCGCGGTACCACAGACGCATGTAGCGGGCGGAAAACGTGCCTGTGGCCATCTGCACGACGAGCACACTGACGGTGACCACGAAGCCCGTGAGCGCCGCCGTCGACCCGACAATCGCGGACAGAACCGTGCTCGCGGTCGAAGCCGAGTACTGCAATGAGTTCGGCACGTCGACCGTACGGGCGATCGGCGCCTCGAGCAGTCCGAGCACGGCTCCGGCCAGGCCGCCCAGCAACGGGAGGAACCAGAGGCTCCCCCTCAGGTACTGGCGCGTCTGAAAGACGAGTCGCCACACGGCGATCGCTGTCATTGGACCGGCCTGGCCCGGCCGAAGCATCATCCGGTTCCGGATGAATCCCAAATCATCCGTCCTGGGTGACGAGATCCTCGAACGGCCTCAGTAGGCTCGAACGACAAACTCGGGAGGTGGGACATGACACACGGAACCGGCACCGTCGTTCCGGAACGGGCACCCGCGGCCACAGCACGAGACGTCGCGCCCAAAGCCGCCGACGTCCTCGTCGTCTTCGGCATCACCGGCGACCTGGCGAAGGTGATGACCTTCCGCTCGCTCTACCGGCTCGAGGCCCGCGGGCTGCTCGACTGCCCGATCGTCGGCGTGGCCGTCGACGACTGGAGCGAAGAGCAACTCAGGACGCGCGCGCGCGAGTCGATCGAGGGCACCGGCGAGCACCTGGACAAGGCGATCTTCGACCGCTTCGCCGAGCGTCTCTCGTACGTGAGCGGCGACTTCGCGGACGCGGCGACGTACGAGCGCGTCGGCGAGGCGATCGACGGTGCCTCGACCCCGGTCTTCTACCTCGAGATCCCGCCGTTCCTCTTCGGCGCCGTCGTCAAGGGCCTGGCCCAGGCGGGGCTGACCAACACCGGGAGAGTAGTCGTCGAGAAGCCCTTCGGCCACGACACCGAGTCCGCCGGCGCGCTCGCCGACGAGCTGCACCAGTACATCGACGAGTCACAGCTCTACCGCATCGACCACTACCTCGGCAAGATGGGTCTCGAAGAGATCCTTCACCTCCGGTTCCGGAACTCGATGCTCGAGCCGATCTGGAGCCGCAACTACCTCGAAAGCGTCCAGATCACGATGGCGGAGAGCTTCGGGGTCGAGGACCGCGGTCACTTCTACGACCCGGTCGGTGCGTTGCGCGACGTCGTCGTCAACCACCTCATGCAGGTCGTGGCGGCGGCCGCGATGGAGGCACCTTCGCGGAGCGACCCGAAGACGATCAAAGACGCGCAGGTCGCCCTCTTCCACGCCGTCGTCGAAGCCGACCCGGCTCACTACGTGCGCGGCCAGTACGACGGCTACCTCGACATCGAAGGGGTCGCCGCAGACTCGACGACGGAGACCTACGCCGCCCTACGACTCGAGATCGACAACTGGCGCTGGTCGGGCGTTCCTTTCTTCATCCGTACCGGCAAGCGCCTCCCCGTCACACAGACCGAGCTCCGACTCGTCTTCAAGCATCCGCCGGTGCTGGGCTTCGCGGGCGCCAACCGCGTGGCCGAGCCGAACCAACTCGTGGTCAGGCTCGACCCGACCGCCGGGATCAAGCTCATCGTGCAAGCGCACCGGGCCGATCAGCCGGGTGGTTCGACGATCGACCTCGAGATGGAGTTCGCCCAGGAGGGCGGTGAGGGCCCGACGCCGTACGAGGTGCTGCTCCACGCAGCGATGGTCGGCGACAGCACCCGCTTCACGCGCCAGGACGGCGTCGAGGAGACCTGGCGGGTCATGCAGCCGCTGCTCGACGCGCCCCCGCCCGTCCAGCGGTATGCCCCGGGATCGTGGGGCCCCGAAGCGGCGGACAAGCTGCTGGCCGGAGACGGACGCTGGCACGGACCTTGGGTGACGACATGACGGCGGTCGAGCCCACATCCGAGCCGCAGGCTCAGAGCGCGGCGGCACCTTCCCCGTTCCCGCCGATCGCCGACTACGCATTCCTGTCGAACTGCCACACGGGGGCGCTCGTCGCGGCCGACGGAGCGATCGACTGGCTCTGCGTGCCGAGCTTCGACTCACCGAGCGTGTTCGGAAGCCTGCTCGATCGCCAGGCCGGCTTCTTCCGCTTCGCGCCCTTCGGGATCAGCCACCCAACCGCTCGCGCCTACATCCCCGGGACGAACGTGCTCGAGACCACGTGGAAGACGCCGAGCGGCTGGGTCGTCGTCCGCGACGCGCTGACCATGGGCGCCCGCGACCACGAGGACGAGATCACACCGCACACGCGGCCCCCGGCCGACGACGACGCCGACCACGAGCTGGTGCGAACCGTCGAGTGCCTCGAGGGCGAGGTCGAGGTCGAGCTCGTGTGCGAGCCCGCCTTCGACTACGGCCGCGTCCTCGCGCAGTGGACGGTCGACGGGAGCCGGCACACCGCGGATGGGTCAGCAGAGGGTCAGACCATTCGGCTGCAGTCCGACCTGCCGCTCGGGAGTGAAGGCGACCGGATCAGGGCCCGGCACGTGCTCGGGCCCGGCGACCGCGCCTACTGCGCCCTCTCTTGGGCCGAAGGGCTCGCCGTACCGAAGGACGTCGACGAGGCCGAGGCACGGATCGACGCGACCGTCCGGTTCTGGCGTGCCTGGCTGCAGAGGGCAAGGATGCCTGACCACCACTGGCGCGACCCGATCCAACGTTCGGCGCTCGCGATCAAGGGCCTCACCTACATGCCGACGGGCGCGACCGTGGCCGCCCTCACCACGTCGTTGCCCGAGACGCCGGGCGGCGAGCGCAACTGGGACTACCGCTACACCTGGATCCGCGACAGCACCTTCACGCTCCAGGCATTGCACTACCTGAACCTGAACTGGGAGGCCGACGAGTACATGCAGTTCGTCGCCGACGTCGAGCCGACCGAGGACGGCTCGCTGCAGATCATGTACGGGATCGACGGTCGCCGGGACCTGACCGAGTCCACGCGTGACGAGCTCTCCGGCTACGCGGGCGCGCGGCCGGTGCGAATCGGCAACGGTGCATTCGACCAGCGCCAGAACGACGTCTTCGGCTCCGCACTGGACTCGATCCTGCTCCACACGCGGCACAGCCAGCGCCTCCCACGGCGGCTCTGGCCGATCGTTCAGACGCAAGCCGAGTGCGCCACGCGGGTCTGGCGCGAGCCCGACCAGGGCATCTGGGAGGCCCGCGGCAAGCCTCAGCACTACGTGTCCTCGAAGCTCATGTGCTGGGTCGCGCTCGACCGCGCAGCGCAGCTGGCAGAGATTCGAGGCGATCCCGAGTTGCAGGAGGAGTGGCGCGGCACGGCGGACGAGATCAAGGAGGACATCCTCACGCACGGGCTCACCGACAAGGGCGTGCTCCGACAGCACTACGAGACGGATGCGCTCGACGCCTCGACCCTCCTCGCGGCGATCCTCGGCTTCCTGCCCGGTGACGACGAGCGTCTGCGCGCCAGCGTGGACGCGATCGCCGCCGAGCTGACCGAGGACGGCTTCGTCCTCCGCTACCGGACGGGCGAGACCGACGACGGCCTCTCGGGCAAGGAGGGGACGTTCCTGATCTGCTCCTTCTGGCTCGTCTCCGCGCTGGCAATCGTCGGGGAGGTGCAGCGGGCACGCGACCTGATGGAGCGCCTCCTCCGGATCGCCTCGCCGCTGGGCCTGTACGCCGAGGAGTTCGACGCTGACACTGGTCGTCACCTGGGCAACTTCCCCCAAGCCTTCTCACACCTCGCGCTGATCGAGGCTGCGGCACGAATCATCGTCCCCGAGCTGCAGAAGGAGTTCTGACCCATGGACTCGTACGACGTGATCATCATCGGCACAGGTGCAGGCGGTGGGACGCTCGCACGGCATCTGGCGCCCTCGGGCAAGCGCATCCTGCTGCTGGAGCGCGGTGACTGGCTACCGCGCGAGCCGGCGAACTGGTCCGCGGAGGAGGTCTTCGCCGGCAACCGCTACGTCTCGCCGGACACGTGGTACGACGAGAAGGGCAAAGCGTTCCAGCCGCAGATCCACTACTTCGTCGGCGGGGCGACGAAGCTCTACGGAGCCGCTCTCTACCGCCTTCGCGAAAAGGACTTCGGCGAGCTTCGCCACTACGACGGCATCTCGCCGGCGTGGCCGATCTCCTACGACCAGCTGGAGCCCTACTACACACTCGCGGAGCAGCTGTACGAGGTGCACGGCGCCCGGGGCGAAGACCCGACCGAGCCGCCTACGAGTGGCCCGTACCCGTTCCCGGCGGTCTCGCACGAGCCGCGGATCCAGCAGCTCTCGGACGACCTCGCCGCTGCGGGCTACAACCCCTTCCACGCGCCCTGCGGGATCAGGCTGAACGAAGCGAACATGGCGTACAGCCACTGCGTGCGGTGCTCGACCTGCGACGGCTTCCCCTGCCTCGTCCACGCAAAGTCAGACGCCGAGGTGCTCGGGGTGCGGCCCGCGCTGGAACATCCGAACGTCACGCTGCTCACGAACGCGAGGGTCGTGAAGCTCGAGACCAACGGATCTGGGAGCGAGGTCTCCGAGGTCGTCGTCGAGCAGGGCGGCGAGACCGAACGCTTCGCGGGAGACGTCGTCGTCGTCGCCTGCGGCGCGGCCAACACAGCCAAGCTGCTGCTCGCGTCGGCCAACGACCACCACCCGAACGGCCTGGCGAACGGCTCCGACCAGGTCGGCCGCAACTACATGTTCCACGACAGCCTCGCCCTCCTCGCGCTCTCCCGTGAGGAGAACCCGACCGTCTTCCAGAAGACCCTCGGGCTCAACGACTTCTACTTCGGCGCGGACGACTTCGAGTACCCGCTCGGCAACATCCAGATGGTCGGGAAGTCATCGGCGCAGATGTTCCGTGGCGAGAAGCCGGGCCAGACGAGGCTCGCGCCCGAGTGGACGCTGGACCGGGTGGCACGACACGCGATCGACTTCTGGCTCTCTACTGAGGACCTGCCGCAGCCCGACAACCGCGTCACCCTCGAGCCCGACGGTAACGTCAGGCTGACCTACTCCGAGACGAACTCCGAGGCGCGGAAGCGGCTCTACGACAAGCTCAAGTCGCTGCTCCCCAAGCTGGACATGAATCCGGGCCACCTCATCCACCGGTTCGCCTACATGAAGAACGAGATCCCCGTCGCGGGTGTAGCCCACCAGGCGGGCACGTGCCGCTTCGGCACCGACCCAGCCCTGTCCGTGCTGAACACCGACTGCCGCGCCCACGAGGTGGACAACCTGTACGTCGTCGACACGAGCGTGTTCCCGAGCATCGGCGCGGTCAACCCGGCGCTGACGGCGATGGCGAACTCCCTCCGTGTGGGCGATCACCTGCTCGAGCGGCTCGGAGCCGAAAAGCAGGTCACGGAGGTGGTTCGCGGAGGGAGCGCCGCATGAGCACCGGCGCTTCGGCACAGACGTCGGTTCGCGAGATCAGCGAGGAGCGTCCGTCCGCCGAGGCTCTCGGGTAGCTCTGGCGGACGCTCGGGCCGCGGGCCGAAGGATGTATGGCAAGCAGGGCCGAGACGACTGCGGTCTACGGGGCAGGTCTCGTGCAGGGCATCGTGCTCGTCACCTTTCCGGCGGCGAGCACGGTCTTCACCGATCCCTCGGAATACGACCTGTCGAGCACGCAGTACGCCGGGTTGTTCCTCCCGCAGGTGGTCACCGCCATCGCGGCATCGCTGCTCGGGGCAGGACTAGGCGCTCGCTTCGGGCTGAAGCGTGTCTACCTGGCCGGCCTCACGGCCGGCCTGCTCTCGATGGCGCTGCTCATCGTCAGCCTGTTCTTCATCACGGAGCAGTCGGTCGCCTATGTGCTCCTTCTGCTCGCCACGGCCTGCCTGGGAATCGGCTTCGGCCTCACCGTGCCCACGTTGAACACGTTCGCGGCCGCCTTCAGTTCGGGGAGAGTCGACCGTGCGATCCTGGTCCTGAACGCCCTGCTGGGACTCGGCACCGTCCTGGCCCCGGTGTTCGTCGCCATCTTCGTCGGCCTCGGCTTCTGGTGGGGACTGCCGGTGACGTCGGCGGCCCTCTTGCTCGCGCTGCTGGCCGTGAGCATGCGCCTACCGCTTCAAGTCGAAGCGCCACAACCGGACGCAAGTCGGGCCAGGGCGCCGCTTCCGGCGCGGTACTGGGTTTACGCCGGCTTTGCCGTCCTCTACGGCATCTGCGAGACCCTGAACGGCAACTGGTCGCAGCTGGACCTCACGAGCGAGCTCGGCGCGTCGACCACGAGCGCCGCTCTGGCTCTGACGGCGTTCTGGGGCATGGTCACGCTCGGACGGGTCCTCTTCGCCGCCGTGCAGACCTGGCTGCCGGCACGTGTGACGTACCACTTCCTCCCGTTCCTGCTCGCGGGCGCGTTCGTGCTCATCGCGCTGCTCCCGGATGACGAGCCCTATCTCGGCGTGCTCGCGTTCGGCCTGGCGGGACTCGGGTGCTCGGCTCTCCTGCCGCTCACGATCAGCTTCGGCCAGAGGGAGCTCGCCTCGGTCTCGGCCGCGGTCGCTGGAGGCGTGATCGCCTTCTACCAGCTCGGCTACGGCATCGCAGCCTTCGGCGTCGGTCCGCTCCTGGACGGCGGGGTCGAGCTACCGACGATCTATGCGTTCGCGGCGGGCATCGCCGCCGCGATGGGGGCGTGGTCGTTCGTCGTTGCACGGCGAACGCCGAGCCCGACCTCCCTCCACGCGGTACCGGACTGAGATGACCGCGCCGTCGGGCGAACAGATCGAGCTCTCCCACGGAGACCAGCGTGCGGTCGTGGTGGAGGTGGGCGGCGGGCTCCGCGCGTACTCGGCAGGCGGTCGCGAGCTCCTCGACGGCTACGCAGCCGACGAGATGTGCACCTCGGGGCGAGGACAGGTGCTGCTCCCGTGGCCGAATCGGATCGAAGACGGAACCTATGAGTTCGAGCGACGACGCCACCAGCTGCCGCTGGACGAGCCCGTGCGCGGCAACGCGATCCACGGCCTCGTCCGCTGGGCCGCCTGGAAGGTCGCCGAGCACGAGGAGAGCCGGGCCACGATGCAGCACCTGCTCCACCCGCAGCCGGGCTATCCGTTCACGCTCGCGCTGCGCATCGACTACGAGCTCTCGATCGCCGGGCTGACCGTTCGAACGACCGCCACGAACGTGGGGCCGGACGCCTGTCCGTACGGAGCGGGTGCGCATCCGTACCTGACGGTCGGGACCGAGACGGTGGACTCCGTGGTCCTGCTCGCCCCCGGTCGGACGATGCTGCAAGCAGACGAGCGCGGCATTCCGACGGGGCGCGCCCCCGTGGACGGCACCGAGTACGACTATCGGCACGGGCGTGAGCTCGGCGCCACCAGGCTCGACCATTGCTTCACGGACCTCGAGCGGGACGACGACGGCCTCGTCCGCGTCGAGCTCCGCGACCCCGAGAGCGAGTCCGGGCTGACGCTGTGGATGGACGAGGCCTACGGCTACCTGATGCTGTTCACCGGCGACCCGCTTCCCGACGTCGCGCGTCGCAGCCTTGCCGTCGAGCCGATGACCTGTCCGGCAAACGCGTTCCGCACGGGTGAGGCCCTGATTCGACTCGAGCCCGGTAGCTCGTTCACAGGCAGCTGGGGACTGACGCCCGCGGCCGCTCGGTGAGCGGACTGTTGCCGCTGGCCGCGGAGGCGCCTCTACCGGACGCCGGCTCGCTCGTGCTCGTGCTCGCTGCTGCGAGCGCGGGGTCGATCCTGTCCAGACTCCACAGGCGTGTCGTCCTGCCGACCGTGGTGCTCGAGATCGTGCTCGGGATCTTGATCGGGCCGGAAGGCTTCGATCTGGCGCAGGTCGACAGCCACATCGACTTCCTCTCGAACCTGGGCCTCGTCTTCCTGTTCTTCTTCGCGGGCCTCGAGCTCGTCCAGCACCATGTGCCCCGCCGTTCGCTCGTGCGGGGAACGACCGGCTGGGCGATCTCGCTGGCGATCGGCATCGTCGCCGGGCTCCTCCTGCACGCGTCGGGTCTCGATGCGGAGAGCTGGCTGCTCGGTGTCGCGCTCAGCACGACCGCCCTGGGAACGCTCGTCCCGATCCTCGCCGACGCCGACCTGCTGCCGACGCCGCTCGGGTCGGCGGTGCTCGGCTCGGGCGTCGCCGGCGAGTTCTGGCCGATCGTGGTCATCTCGATCTTCCTCACAGGCGCCTACGGCGCGGCTACCGAGACGCTGCTCCTCGCCGGCTTCGGCGTCGTCGTCTGCATCGCCGCAGCAGCCGCCCTGCGCGCTCGGCCGCCACGGGTGGTCAGCGTGCTCCAGCAGACGGTTCACACAACGGGTCAGGCCGCCGTACGACTTTCCATCCTCGCGGTGACGGCCCTGGTCCTCCTGGCCATCGAGGTGGGCTTCGACTTCGTGCTCGGCGCCTTCGCCGGAGGCCTCGTCGTCGGCCTGGCGATCGACTCGCCGGAAGCTCACCCCGTGCGCATGCGCCTCGAGGGCGTCGGCTTCGGGTTCCTGATCCCGATCTACTTCGTCGTCACCGGCATGAACTTCGACCTCGACAGCCTGCTGTCCGCGACGGGCATCGCACTCGCGGCGCTCTTCCTGTCGCTCTTCCTCGTCGTCCGTGGGACCCCCGCACTGCTCTGGCTCCGGGAGCTCGGACCGCGTCGCACGCTCAGCCTCGCGGTGTTCAGCGCCACCGGCCTGCCCCTGATCGTCGCGATCGTGGGCATCGGCACCGACCGCGGCGCCATCGCCTCTGACGTCGGCACCTCGCTGATCGGCGCAGGGATGATCTCCGTGCTCGTCCTGCCCCTGTTGGCGAGCGCGATCGCGCGCCGGGAATCATCCCCCCTGGGTGATGCCGAGTCGGCGACGCCTGCCTAGGTTGGAGCCCGGAGGTGGGACATGTCGAGTGAAGGCCAGAACGAGCGGCCAAGAGTCCTGATCCTGGGCGGCGGCTTCGCCGGGATCGGCGCGGCACATGCGTTGAAGAAGGCCGACGTGGAGGTCGTGTTGGTCGACAAGCACGACTACCACACCTTCCAGCCGCTCCTCTACCAGGTCGCGACCGGGCTGCTCGAGCAGCCCGCAGTCGGGCACCCGATCCGCGACCTCTTCCACAAGCAGGACAACGTCCGGGTCCACCAGGACGAGGTGACGGCCGTCGACCTCGATGCACGCGAAGTCAGCTTTTCGGAGCTCGAGCCGCTGACCTTCGACTACCTCGTGCTCGCGCTCGGCGCCGAGGTGAACTTCTTCGGCGTGGAAGGGGCGGCCGAGCACGCGTTCCCTCTCTACACGTTGTCCGACGCGGTGCGCCTCAAGAATCACATTCTGGAGCGGTGGGAGTCGGCTGACCGCAAACCGAGCCTCATCGAGGACGGAGCGCTGAACGTTGTCGTCGTCGGAGGCGGCCCGACCGGCGTCGAGACGGCCGGCGCGATGGCCGAGCTCTACACCGGTGTCTTCCGCAAGGACTATCCGGACGTGTCGTCGCAGCAGGCCACGATCACGCTCGTCGAGGCCTCTCCGGAGATCTTCGCGATGTTCAAGGAAAACCTCCGCGCCTACACGGTCGAGGCGCTCGAGAAGCGCGGCGTCGAGGTCACGACGGGTGAGGTCGTCGAGTCGGTCTCACCGGAACGGGTCACGCTCAAGTCCGGAACCGTCCTCCCCGCTCACACGCTCGTCTGGGGCGCCGGCCTCCAGGGGAACCAGCTCATCCAGTCGCTCGGTCTCGAGCTCGAACGAGGCAATCGAATCGGCGTGGACGAAGAGCTGCGGATCGCCAAGCACCCGGAGGTGTACGCCCTGGGCGACATCGCCGCGATCACCGACACCAAGACGCAGCAGGTGCTGCCGCAGCTGGGCTCCGTCGCGCTGCAGTCGGGCGAGCACGCGGGAGAGACGATCGCGCGGCTCGCCGCCGGCAAGGAGACGAAGCCGTTCAAGTACCGGGACAAGGGCACGATGGCGACGATTGGTCGTGGTGCGGCCGTGGTGCAGCTGCTCGGCGGCAGGACGATGAAGGGCAGGAAGGCCCAGCTGGCCTGGGGTGCGGTGCATCTCGCGCTGCTTCCGACCAACGAGGATCGCGCCAAGGCAGTGGTCGACTGGGCAGGGGCGGGACTCACGCACGAGCGCTCGGGCCGGATCAGGGTTGAAACCGAGACCTAGAAGCGACAGAGATCTCGTCTCTCGCCCGCGTCAGACGTGAGCACGCTCGCCCAGGCGACGATTCGCTAGCCCGGCTCCACTTGAGCCGGGGTAGGACCAGCCGCCCGCCTTCGAGGGCCAGACAGGTGCACGCTGCGCTCGAAAAAAACTCGGCGCGTTTCGCGGCACCGCTGTCCGGCCTGGCCTCTAGGACCTCTCCCCCTGGCCGACGAGTACTTTGACCAGACGATGCTCAACCGACAGCGGTTGCTGTGGGCCGTCGCAACCCGACGACAACTAGAGCGATGGGAACCGCTCGTAGCCGGAGCGGTGCTCTGTTAGAACCGTTCCCGCAACAGGGCCTCCAAGCGGTCAAACCGCACGTTGATGTCGCGCACGTCTTGCGCAGTGGCCGGGGCGACACCGCCGGAGCGCCTCATCCGCTCTTCGGTGGCCCGCGCCACGAACGTACTCGTGATCGCCGCCGTGATCACGGCCACGAAGGCGAGTCCGAGCAGCATCACGAACGCGGCCGCGAGCCGCCCGGCAACGTTGGTCGGGACGTGGTCGCCATAACCTACGGTCGTGACCGTCTGGACGGACCACCAGAGGCCCATGCCGAGCGTGCTGAAGTTCTTGTGGTCGATCGTCGTCATCAGCAGGCCAAAGCCGACTGTCGCGATGGTCGTGATCTCGGCGATGAGAATCGCACCGCCGCGGGGCGTCTTGGCCCGCGCAAGGGCACGGTCGAGCCAGCGCTCAAGGCGAGTCTCGTTTGCCATCTGCGTCTCCTCCTTCGGTTGTGAACCAACGCTACGGCGGAGCAAGAGCCACATGCACCCATCGATGCTTTCCCTCGATTGAGACGCCTCGACTTTGGGGCGACATTCCTCAACACTGGCCGAGGCAAGGGCGGCTTCGTTTGTTGTGTTCTGTCGCGGGTCAGGCCGTGGTGAGCTCCGGCTGCGGGTCACGCGTGGCGAACCGCTTAGCGAGCGCGTGAACGACGGCCAGACCGACGGCGAGCAGGGCGACGCCTGCCAGGATTTGGAAGCCGCGTTCCTCGGCCTCGAAGCCAACCTGGCCGGGCGCGGCGAGCAGCATCACGAGCGAGAACGTGTACAGGCCGTACATGAGCCAGTAGGTCTTGGCCTGGGTCAACGCGACGACGAACACGACTACGCCGATCGCGGTGAGCACCCATCCGGGAGGCGACACAATCGCCACGGGAATCGCGGCGGCGACCCCG
Source organism: uncultured Actinomycetes bacterium (assembly GCA_963738205.1). Classification (GTDB taxonomy): domain Bacteria; phylum Actinomycetota; class Thermoleophilia; order Gaiellales; family Gaiellaceae; genus DATFQE01. The sequence continues at coordinate 114,345 of CAVTVQ010000006.1, read as the reverse complement.
GCCGCCGTGCCGAGAGCCTTCCCGCGTATCCGGTCGCGCTTCCCCATGAGGATGTACAGCACGAGGATGAGCACAGGCTCGGGGACCCAGTACGGCTCCGTCCATCCGAGCGCGACGCCGAGCGACGCGCTGGCAGCCAGCACCGCACCGAGCCCGAGGGCGACGACGGCCGCCTCGGGGGCGGAGCGCCGCTCACCGTCCACAACCTCGGGAACCCCGAACCGACGCGCGAGCACGACGCCGTAGAGGGTTGCGATCCCGACGATGAGGCCGTAGACAGACGCGTTCCTGGCAGAGGCCTCCGGCACAACGAAGGTCGCCGCGAACGGAACCATGAGCAGCGGCGCGAACCAGCCAAACCCGATCCCGGCACCCGCGATCACCCCGACGGTCGCGAGCAGTGCCGCCCACCACCAGTCGTAGGCCGTGAACGCGCCCAGCCCCGCCGCGAGCCCCATCAACGGGGCGAGATAGCTCATCCGGCGAGTGCCGCCGAGCTTCGCGCCGACACCGCCAAGGAGAACCCCGGTGACCATGGCCGTGGCTCCGAACTTCCCGACGAGCACACCGATCACGACGGCGGGAAGGACAACAGCCACCAGGAGCGCACCAAGGATGTGCATGGTCCGTCGTGCGCGGGACGGCTTACCGCGGACTTCCACGGCGTCCGCCCCCGCTGACGCCTGACTTGGAGCCTCGACGTGCTCGGTCTCGCCCAAGCGTTCCTCCTGAGCGACCCTTATCCCCGATCAGAGCCCCAACGCGCATCATCCGATCAGGACGACGCGGCTCACCCGCAGCACGCGGTCGAGCGACGTTCCCGAACACTGGCGCAAGCGAGCGTCACGCGGCTGGCAGCTAGCGGTCCCCGTGGAAGACCGCTTCGACGTTGTTCCCGTCCGGGTCAATGACGAACGCTGCGTAATACCCGGCGTGGTACTGCGGGCGAAGACCCGGGGCGCCGTTGTCGCGGCCGCCTGCTTCGACAGCGGCGCGGTGGAACTTGTCAACGGTAGCCCGGTCGGCTGCGGCGAAGGCCACATGAACGGGAGCGGCCGGGGGTTCCCTTTCCCCGATCCAGAAATCTCCACCGCCCTCGATCGCGAACCCAGGCCCCTGCGAGCTCTCCACTACCTCCACTCCGAACGGCTCGAGAGCCTGCTCGTAGAAGGTGCGGCTGCGCCTCACGTCACGTACTCGCAGGGCCAAGTGGTCGATGAGGGGAAGCGTCACGGGCAGCGACACGCCCTTCACCTTAGAGCGCGATTTTCGGGGAACATCCCCAAGGGCAATCGGCGAGCCGACCCTGAATCATCCCTTCTGGACGATGTGATTCGTTGAGTCGGAACTAAGGATCAGCCCGCACCTCGGGCACGAGCCTAAGAACCGATGGCCAGCAGCGGATTCGACTACGACGTCTCGTGATGGCTTCCGCGAGGAGTGTCATGGGCGGTGTGCCGTGACTCGATCCGGTGCGCGAGCAGGCCCGCGACCTCGAGATTCCGGCAGAGCGAGGAGGGCAGCGAGGTGATCGACGTGCTCGCGATCACGACCAACGACCTTGCGCGCCTGCAGTTCGCGACCACCTCGATCTACCACTTCTTCTTCGTGCCGCTGACGCTTGGTCTGGGGCCGCTGGTGGCGGTGATGCAGACGCTCTGGCACCGGACGGGGGACGAGCGCTGGCTGCGGCTGACCCGCTTTTTCGGGACGCTCTTTCTGATCAACTTCGCGATCGGCGTCGCCACCGGGCTCGTGCAGGAGTTCGAGTTCGGGATGAACTGGTCGGTCTACGCGAAGTTCGTCGGTAACGTCTTCGGCGCACCGCTCGCCATCGAGGGGCTCGCGGCGTTCATGCTCGAGGCGACGTTCCTCGGCCTGTGGATCTTCGGCTGGAACCGCCTGTCGCCGCGCGTGCACCTGGCGACCCTGTGGATCGCCGTGGTCGGGTCGTGGCTGTCTGGATTCTTCATCCTGGTCGCGAATTCGTGGATGCAGCACCCGGTCGGATACAAGATCGTGGACGGGGAGGCGCAGCTCACGAGCGTTTGGGCGCTTGTGTCCAACGGGTTCGCGCTGCGCGCGTACGTGCACACGATGCTCGCCGGCCTGATCTTCGGGTCGATCGTCGTGCTCGGGGTCTGCTGCTGGCACTTCCTGCGCGGCAAGGACGTCGACCTCTTCCTCAAGGCGGCGAAGCTGGCGCTGATCGTGGCGGTGCCGGTAACGCTGCTCCAGCTCGTCGTCGGCAACCGCTTCGGCGCAGCCGTGACGAGCGCGCAGAGCATGAAGATCGCCGCCTCCGAGGCACAGTGGAACACCTGCCAGCCATGCGGCTTCTCGCTGTTTCAGATCGGCGGCTTCACGGAGAGCGACCAGACGCCGCGCTTCTCGATCACGGTCCCACGAGTCCTCTCGTACATGGCCACCGGCTCGTTCGATGGTGAGGTACAGGGCCTCAATGAGCTGCAGACACAGGAGCAGCGCCAGTTCGGCCGCGGCAACTACATGCCGAATGTTCGGGTGATCTACTGGTCGATGCGGGTGATGGCCTACATGGGCGTGCTGATGTTCCTCGTGGCCGCCGTCGGCGCCTGGCTCTACTGGAAGCAGAAGCTCGCGCAGGCACGCTGGTTCCACCGGACGGCGATCGTCGCGATCGCGTTTCCGTACCTCGCCGCGACGGCGGGCTGGATCCTGACCGAGATGGGCCGGCAGCCGTGGATCGTGCAGGGCCTGCTCAAGACGAGCGACGCGCACTCGCCCGCCGTCTCTTCGACCATGCTCGCGTTCAGCCTCATCGTTTTCGTCTGCCTCTACCTCGCGCTGCTCGTGCTCGACATCTGGCTGATGCGCCGCTACGCGAAGCTCGACCCGCCCGAGCTCGACCGCGACGAGAGCGGAGAAACCCCGATGCCTGCGATCGGATACTGAGATGGACCTGCAAGAGCTCTGGTTCTGCCTGATCGCCTTCTTCTTCGCCGCGTACTTCGTGCTCGAGGGCTTCGACTTCGGCGTCGGGCTGCTGCTGCCGTTCCTGCCGCGCAACGAGGAGGACCGCAGGACGATGTTCGGCTCGATCGGCCCCGTCTGGGACGGCAACGAGGTCTGGCTCGTGATCGCCGGCGCCGCAATGTTCGCGGCCTTCCCGGCCTGGTACGCGACGATGTTCTCCGGCTTCTACATCGCGCTGCTGCTGCTGCTCGTGTTCCTGATCGTGCGTGTGCTCTCGTTCGAGTGGCGAGAGCGCCGCGAGGACTCGCGCTGGCTCGGGATCTGGGCCTGGGCGAACACGATCGGCAGCCTCGGCGCCGCCCTGATCTGGGGCGTCGCGTTCTCGAACCTGCTCTACGGCGTACCGATCAACTCCAGCGGCGACTTCGACGGCACCTTCTGGGACCTCTTCAACCTGTACACGCTGCTCGGCGGGGTCGCCGTCGTGCTGCTGTTCGCGTTCCACGGCGCGACCTACCTCACGCTGCGCACGACCGGGGAGCTGTGCCGGCGCGCCGCGGCGGCCGCAGGTCGGCTCTCGATCGCCGCCGCCGTCGTCGGAGCCGGCTACCTGATCTGGACCGTCGCGGTCGCGGTCGACCGCAACGACAAGGATGTCTTCCCACCGCTGCTGCCCGCGTTGCTCGCGATCGCCGCGCTCCTCGGCGCGGTCGTCTGCGTCCGGCTCGCCCGCAGCGGCTGGGCGTTCGGACTCACAGCCGCGGGCGCCTTCCTCGTCGTGGCCACGATCTTCACGAGCCTCTATCCGCGCGTCATGGTCGCCAGCAACGACTTCGCCAACAGCCTCACCGTCGACAACGCCTCCTCGGCGCACTACACGCTCAAGGTGATGAGCTTCGTGGCGCTGATCTTCGTCCCTCTCGTGCTGCTCTACCAGGGCTGGACGTACTACGTGTTCCGCGCGCGTTTGGGCGGCAAGGAAATCGAGGGCCCGGTCGACCTGATCGCGCGCGAGACCCGCACGTAGGCCGGCGGTGCCGCTCCTCGACCCGCGCCTCGTCCGCCGCGCGGACGGCGTGCGCACGCTACTCGTCCTCGACGCCCTCCTCGGAGTCGTCGCGTCGCTGCTCGTGCTCGTCCAGGCCGTCCTGATCGCGACCGTCGCGGCACGCGCGTTCGGCGGCGCCTCGTTGGGCGAGGTGACCACGCCGCTCGTCCTGCTCGTCGCCGCCACGGCCGGCCGGGCCGCCGCCGCCTGGGGCTTCGAGGTGGCCGGGCGCCGCGCGGCGAACAACGTTCTCGCCGACCTGCGGCTCGACCTTGTGGGGCGCCGGCTCCGCGATCACCCGGCTGCGCTCGACGGCGCGGACAGCGGCGAGATCGCGAGCGCGGCGGTGTCCGGCGTGGACGCGCTCGAGACGACGTTCGCGCGCTCGCTGCCGCAAGCCGTTCTCGCGATCACGGTCCCGGTCGCGGTGCTCGCGTTCGTGGCGTGGATCGACCCGATCTCCGCCGCCGTGATGCTGCTGACGCTGCCGCTCGTGCCGGTGTTCATGTGGCTGATCGGCCGCTACACGGAGCAGCGTACGCGGGAGCGCTGGCAGGCGCTGGCACTCCTCTCAACGCATTTCCTCGACGTCGTGCGCGGGCTGCCCACGCTCCGCGCCTTCAACCGGGGCGAGGCCCAGACCGAGCACATTCGCTCGGTGAGCGACGAGTACCGGCGGACGACGATGGGAACCCTGCGGGTCGCCTTCTTGTCCGGCTCGGTGCTCGAGCTCGCCGCGACGATCGGCATCGCCCTCGTCGCCGTCACCGTGGGCGTCCGCCTCGTCGAGGGTGGGCTCGGCTTCGAGGCCGGGCTGACGGTACTCGTGCTCGCTCCGGAGCTCTACCTGCCCCTGCGCAACCTCGCTGCGCAGTTCCACGCGAGCGCCGACGGGCTCGCCGTGTCCCGGCGATTGCTCGACCTGGTCGAGGACGTCGCGCCGTCACGTCACGCCGTCGCCTCGGCCCCGAGCCCACGGGACGCGCCGGTGCGGCTGGAAGGCGTCTCCTTCGCCTATCCGGCTCGGCCGGGCAACGTCCTCGAGCACGTCGACCTGGCGCTCGACCCGAACGAGACGGTCGCCCTCGTCGGGCCGAGCGGAGGAGGAAAGAGCACGATTGCCGCGCTCCTCCTCCGGCTGGCAGAGCCAACCGACGGGCAGGTCACTGTCGGCTCCGTCGATCTGGGCGCTTGCACAGCGGAGTCGTGGCGGGCCCACCTCGCGTGGGTTCCACAGAGGCCCACCCTCCTGCGCGGCACCCTCGCCGACAACATCCGGCTCGCCGACCCGGACGCGGACGACCGCCGCGTACGGGCCGCGGCGACTGCGGCCGGCGCCGATCGTTTCGTGCGGGCGCTTCCGCACGGGTACGACACGGTTGTGGGCGAGGGCGAGAGGACGCTGTCGGCCGGTGAGGTCCAACGGATCGCGCTCGCCCGCGCCTTCCTCCGCGACGCGGCGCTCGTGATCCTCGACGAGCCGACTGCCAACCTCGACCCGGCGAACGCCGAGCTCGTGGGAGAGGCGATCGAGCGCATTCGCGTCGGCCGGACGGTGCTGCTGATCGTCCATCGGCCGGAGCTGGCGTCGCGCGCCGACCGGATCGTGCACCTGCGCGGCGGCCTGGTCGTCGAACCCGCGGCGGCGGCCGCATGATCGCGACGATCGGGCGCCTGATCGACCTCGCCGGCGTTCCGGTCCGACGGCTCGTACTGTCGGCCGGGCTGGGCGTCCTCGTCTTCGGCTTCGGGGTCGCGCTCATGTCGTCGGCGGGCTACCTGATCTCGCGCGCCGCCGAGCAGCCCCCGATTCTTTCGCTGACCGTCACGATCGTCGCCGTCCGGTTCTTCGCCCTCGCGCGGCCGATCGCCCGCTACCTCGAGCGCCTAGGCTCGCACGATGTCGCGTTGCGGGGTCTCGGCCGGATCCGCACGCGTGTCTACGAGCGGATCGAGCCGCTGGCTCCGGCCCAGCTCGAGGGCTACCGGCAGGGCGAGCTGCTCGGCCGGTTCGTCGGCGACGTGGACGCGCTCCAGGGTCTCTACGTGCGCGGGCTCGGGCCGCCGCTCGTTGCCCTGATCGTCGGCGCGGCGTGCGTGGCCTTCACCGCCGCCCTTCTCCCCGTAGCAGCCGTGATCCTCGCCGCGGGCCTCGTCGCGGTCGGCGTCGTCGTGCCGATCCTGGCCGGCGCGGTGGAGCGAGCAGCCGCGCGACGCCGCGCGCCGGCGCGCGCGGAGCTCACCGCCGAGCTCGTCGAGCTGCTGCGGAGCGCGCCGGAGCTCGTCGTCTATGGGCGCGAAGAGGCGACGCTCGCGCGAATCGAGTCGCTGAACCGCGAGCTCGCCCGTCTCGGCAGGCGCGAAGCGCTCGCTGCCGGTCTCGGAGACGCGCTGTCGATCCTCGGGGCCGGGCTGACCGTCGTCGGCGTGCTCGCGGTCGGGGTCCAGGCTCACGATGCGGGCACGCTCGACCGCGTCTTCGTCGCCACGCTCGCGCTGCTCGCCCTGTCGTCATTCGAGTGCGTCATACCGCTGCAGTCCGCCGCGCGCGAGCTCTCGGGGATCCTCCACTCCGGCCGCCGCGTCTTCGAGCTCGTCGACCGCGAGCCCGCGGTGCGCGACCCCGAAGAGCCTCGGCCTGCCACGCCGAGCGGTGCTGTTGTCCTCGAGAACGTCACGGTCGGCCGCGCGCCGGCGCTGACCGGCTTCGACCTCCGGCTGGAGCCGGGCCGTCGCGTCGCGCTCGTCGGCCCGAGCGGCGTCGGCAAGACGACCGTGACCCATCTCCTGCTGCGGTTCCTCGATCCCGACGAGGGCCGGATCACTTTGGCCGGCCGTGACATCCGCGAGCTGCGTCAACACGACGTGCGCTCGACCTTCGCGCTCGCCGGGCAGGACGCCCACCTCTTCAACGCCACGATCCGGGCGAACCTCCTCCTCGCTCGCCCCGATGCGAGCGACGCGCGAGCTCTGGGGCGCGCTCCGCCGGGCGCGGATCGACGAATGGGTCGCGACGCTCCCCGACGGGCTCCAGACGCTCGTCGGCGAAGAGGGCGCGCAGCTCTCCGGTGGCCAGAGGCAACGCGTCGTGCTCGCGCGCGCACTCCTCGCTGACAGCCCCGTGCTTCTGCTGGATGAGCCGACGGCGCACCTCGACGAGTCGACGGCGGCAGAGCTGATCGAGGACGTGCTCACGACGGCTAGAGACAAAGCGATCCTGCTGATCACGCACCGCCCCGAGGGGCTCGATCTCGTGGACGAGATCGTCCGGTTGGGATGACGATGCGGGGGACGCTGGGTCGTAGCCTGCCCTCCATGCCCGACGCAGTTGCCGCCGGCGAGCAACCGGTCGCCGGGCCTGGGCTCCTGCCCGTCTCCAAGCGGCTTTGGCTGTGGGTTTTGCTCGGTGGCGCGGCGATCTGGCTCGTCACTGCGATCGCGACGGGCATCACCGACGTCACGCATCTGATCCCGAACGTGATTCTCCTGGGGAGCTTCCTCGTCCCGGTCTCGCTGGTCCTGTTCGCTCTTACGCGCGCAAGCGAGGGCTACCTGACCACGGAAGCCGTCCTCCTCGGGTTCCTGGGTGGTGGGGACCCTCGGCACGGTCTTCGCCGCGCTGACGGAGACCTACTTTCTCCCGACCGCGGCCGGGACGTTCGTCGGCGTCGCACTCTTCGAGGAGACGGCGAAGACCTTGGTCGTCGTCGCAGCCGGATGGACGATCGCGGACCGGCGGCCGCGCGACGGAATGGTACTCGGCGCGACCGTCGGTGCCGGCTTCGCGTCATTCGAGAGCGCGGGGTACGCGCTCCAGACCTTTATCGAGCATCGAGGTGACCATCCGGTGGCGAACATCCTCAGCACCGAGGCGCAGCGCGCCCTGCTCTCCCCCTTCGGCCATCTGACGTGGACGGCGCTCGTCGGGGGCGCACTGTTCGCGGCGTGGCGGAAGGGCGCCTTCGGGCCGGTCGCCGCGGTGATCTGGACGTTCCTCGGCGTCGTGGCGCTCCACGCCGCGTGGGATTCGACCTACGGCTGGGCGATCGTGATCGCGGAGGGACTCACGGGCCCTGGGTGGCAGAGCGGCTGGCCGAGCACCGAGCACTGGATCGGAACGCCGACGGGCTCCGAGCTCGTCGCGTTCAACCTGGCCTACGGCGCCCTGATCGCCCTGAATGCGGTGGTCGGCACGGCCTGGGTCATCCTGGCCTGGCGGCGATACGACCGTGCTCAGCGAGGATGAAACCCGCTCTCTCACCAGCGCCTGGGGCTGCTCCCGACCCGGTAGAGCTGCTCAGGAGTCGCGGCTACCTGGCGCTCCTGGTGTTCGGCGCCGTCATCGGCGTGCCGGTGGCGACGGTTGCGTACTTCTTCCTCAAGGGGGTGGACGAGGCTCAGCACTACCTCTACGCCACGCTGCCCGGGGAGTTGGGGTTCGACGCGGAACCGCTGTGGTGGCCGCTGCCGCTGCTCGCGCTGAGCGGATTGATCGTGGCTCTCGCGATCCGCTACCTGCCGGGAACCGGCGGTCATTCGCCCGCGGACGGATTCAAGGCATCCGGGCCGGTTCCTCCGATCGAGCTCCCGGGCATCGTCATCGCGGCCTTCGCCACGCTCAGCCTCGGGGCTGTGCTCGGGCCCGAGGCGCCGCTGATCGCCATCGGCAGCGGCATGGGCGTGCTGGCGGTGCACCTGATCAAGCGGGATGCCCCCGCTCAGGCGAGCATGGTGATCGGGGCCGCGGGGAGTTTCGCGGCCATCAGCACGCTGTTGGGGTCGCCCATCGTCGGAGCGTTTCTCATGATGGAGGTGTCCGGGCTCGGCGGCCCGTTGCTGGGAGTCGTGCTGGTCCCGGGTCTCCTCGCCGCGGGCGTCGGCTCCCTCATCTTCGTCGGGCTGGACGCCTGGACCGGTTTCGGGACGTTCTCGCTCGCCGTCCCCAACATTCCGCCCGTCGGCTCGCCCGACGGCGCCGAGTTCCTCTGGGCGCTCGGAATCGGCGTCGTCGCCGCCGTACTGGGCACTGCGATCCGCATCTTCGCCCTCCTGCTCAGGCCGATCGTCGAACGCCGGATGCTGCTCCTCACACCGGTCGTCGGCCTCGCGGTCGGGGGGCTGGCGATCGCCTTCGCCGAGGGATCGGACCGGAGCTCCTCGGAAGTGCTCTTCTCCGGCCAGGACGCGCTTCCGGCGCTCATCGAGAACGCCGAGAGCTGGACCGTCGGGGCGCTGGTGCTGCTCATCGTGTGCAAGGGACTCGCCTACGGCGCCTGCTTGAGCAGCTTCCGAGGCGGCCCGATCTTCCCCGCCCTGTTCCTCGGCGCAGCGGGCGGAATCGCCCTGTCGCACCTGCCCGGGTTACCGATGATTGCGGGCGCCGCGATGGGTATCGGGGCAATGACCGTTGCCATGCTCGGTCTGCCGCTGACCGCGGTCCTGCTCGTCACGGTGCTTCTCCCGGCCGACGGTCTCGCCCTGACGCCGCTCGTGATCGTCGCCGTCGCAGTTTCCTACGTCGCCTCGGCACGGCTGGCGCCGGCCCTGGCATGGGCCGCTAGGAAGGGGGAGCCGAGTGGTTCGACCAGCCGGGCGGGCCCGTGACTCCTTCCGCGCACCCGCCGACGGGTTAGATCAGGCATCACCGCGACGCCACGAATTCACACCGATCGGATGATGTCCGGCCTGCGGATGCTGGAAGATGCTGTCCCCGAACCACGAAAGGGAGAGCGATGGGCCTGCTGAGGCGAGGGGACGACGAGCCCCAAGGACGCCGCTTCCAGATGCGCGAGAAGCTGCTGTCGATCGGCGACGACTTCTGGATCGAGGACGAGGCCGGCAACCGCGCCTACAAGGTGGACGGCAAGGCCATGCGCCTCCGCGACACGATTCTGCTGGAGGACGCCTCCGGCCGGGAGGTGGCGAAGATCCAGGAGCGCAAGCTGAGCGTCCGCGACAAGATGGCGATCGAGCGGGAAGGTGAGACGATCGCGACCGTGCACAAAGCGCTCGTCGGCATCCGGGACCGCTTCGCCATTGACGTCGAAGGCGGCGGAGACATGAAGGCGCACGGCAACATCGTCGACCACGAGTACGAGATCGAGCGCGACGGCGACACGGTCGCGCGGATCTCCAAGAAGTGGTTCCGCGTCCGCGACAGCTACGGCGTCGAGCTACGGCCCGGAGAGGACGAGGGCGTGCTGCTCGCGGCCGTGGTCGCACTCGAGGCGCTCACGGACGACCGCTAGTGGCGACGGCGGGCGTGTCGACGACCGAGGCGCCGAAACAGCGGCGGTACGCCGCCCTGCCCTTCGGCGACCCTTCGCGTCGCCGCCGGCTGATGAAGGTGATCGCCTGGGTGGTCGGGGTGGCCGTGGCCCTGGCGCTGCTCCAGCTGCTCGGGATCGACGTCCGGGGCTGGCTCTCCGACCTCTGGGAGCAGATCAAGGACGTTCCCGTCGGCTACATCGTGGCCGGGATCGTGTTCCAGACGGGCCAGACCTTCTTCGCAGGCCTTTCCTACTTCGGCATCCTCAAGGCCGCGTACCCGGGGCAAGTAGCGCTTCCTCCCATCGTCACCGCCTATGCGGTCGGCGTCGCGATGAACGGGTTCCTGCCGGCGAACATCGGCACCTTCGTCACCCTGCTGATGTTCGTCGCGATCATCCCGGCGTGCACGATCGCCGGCGCGACGGCCGCGTACCTCGTGCAGAAGATCTTCTTCACGGTCGCCGGCACGTTCGTCTACCTGTACCTCTTTCTCTCGGTGCCGGGCTCGTTCCACCAGAGCTTCGGCAACCTCTCCGGTCATCCGGTGGCGACCATCGCGATCGTCGCGGGAGGCGCCTTCTTGATCGTGCTGCTCGGACGCATCTTCTGGCGGCAGCTCAAGAAGCTCTGGGCGCAGGCGAAACAGGGAGGAGCGATCCTCGCCCATCCCAAGCAGTACCTGACCAGGGCGTTCCTGCCGTCGTTCCTCTCGTGGCTCTGCAAGCTGACCGTCATCGGCATCTTCCTCGCCGCCTTCGCCATTCCGGTGACGTTCGAGTCGATCATGTGGGTGACCGGTTCCGGCTCCCTCGCGAACGTCGTCTCATTCACGCCCGGCGCTGTCGGCATCACTCAGGCGACGAACGCGCTGGCGCTGGATACGTGCTGCGACGTCGCCAACAACACGGCCGTCGCGTATTCCACCGCCCAGCAACTGATCGTGACGGCGTGGAACGTCTGCCTCGCGTTGTTGCTCGTCGTGCTGGTCTTCGGCTGGACGGGCGGCAAGGTGCTCGTCGGTGGCGCCTACTCCGACGCGAAGGACAAGGTGGCCGACCAGAAGGAGCAGCGGGCAGCCAAGAGAGAGGCGAAGCGGGCGGCAAAGGACGCCGAATGACGGCTGCGCCGGGACCGACCGCGTACGCCGAGGACGTCACCTGGCACCCCGAGCGGCCGCGGTTCAAGCCGACCCGACTCCTGCTGTCATGGGTCCTGACCGCGGCAGCCCTGGGGGTGGCGGCCGCGATCCTGCCCGGCGTCGACATCGCCGGGGCCCCGGGCGCGCTTGCGGTCGCCGCGGTGGTCGCGGCGCTGAACGCAGTGCTGCCCCCGATCCTGGCCGCGGTGCGGCTCCCGTACATGATCGCGGTGGGCTTCCTGCTCGTCCTGGCTCTCGACGCCCTTGCGCTGAAGCTCGCCTCCGACTTCCTGGACAACACGTTTACCGTCGACAGCTTCGGCTGGGCGCTCCTCGCCGCCCTCGTCGTCGCAGCGGTGAGCGTCGTCCTCGACGTGATCTTCGGGACGAACGACGACGACACCTACACCCTCCGCGTCGTCCAGCGGATCGCGAAGCGGCAGGGCGGTGCGACGCGAACCGACGTCCCGGGCATCGTCTTCCTCGAGATCGACGGCCTGGCGCTGCCGGTCCTGCGACGGGCGATGCGCGACGGCAACGCGCCGAACATGGCGCGCTGGCTCGCCGACGGCACGCACCGCCTGACCGAGTGGGAGCCCGACCTCTCGTCGCAGACGGGCGCCAGCCAGGCCGGGATCCTGCTCGGCTCCAACGACGACATCCCCGCCTTCCGCTGGGTCGACAAGGAGAGCGGGCTGCTGACCGCCTGCTCGGCTCCGGACGACTGCGCCAAGATCGAGCGCGAGCGCGCCACCGGCATCGGTCTGCTCATCGACGGCGGGACGAGCCGCGGCAACCTGCTCTCGGGCGAGGCGGACGAGGTGATCCTCACGGTCAGCCGCATCGAGGCGGAAAAGAGCGCGAACCCGGGCTACCGCGCCTTCTTCGCGAACGGGTTCAACGTCACTCGCGCGCTCGTGCTCTTCTTCTGGGAGGTCCTGCTCGAGTGGTCCGCCGCCCTGAGGGCGATTCGACGCGACGTCCGCCCGCGCGGCCACCGTGGCGGGCTGTACCCGTTCATGCGCGCGGCGATGTGCGTGATCGTGCGCGACCTGATCGTCTACGGCGTCCTCACGGACATGATGCGCGGACGGCCCGCGGTGTACGCGACCTTCTCGAGCTACGACGAGGTGGCCCACCACTCCGGGCTCGAGCGCTCGGACACGCTCGAGGCGCTGCGCAAGCTCGACCAGCAGTTCGGCCGCATCGACCGTGCCCGGCGTTACGCGCCGCGCCCGTACGAGCTCGTCGTGCTCTCGGACCACGGCCAGACCCAGGGAGCGACGTTCAAGCAGCGCAACGGCTACGGGCTGGACGACCTCGTGGAACGCTCGCTCACGAGCGGGACGGTGATGGAGATCGCGGACGGCGACGAGCAGAACGCGATGGTCGGAAACGCGATCGGAGAGGCGACCGGGCGCGATCCGTCGAAGAAGCGCTCGAAGAAGGACGTCTCCGACCGGAACGTCGTCGTGCTCGGCTCCGGCAACCTCGGGTTGATCTCGCTGATGGAAGAGCCCCGCCGGCTGACCCTCGAGGAGATCGACGAGCGCCATCCGCGGTTGATACCGGCACTCCGCGAGCATCCGCACGTGGGGTGGCTGCTCGTCCGCTCGTCGGAGCTCGGCCCGGTCGCGCTCGGCGGGAACGGCACGCACCAGCTCGCGGACGGCCGCGTCGACGGCGACGACCCGCTCGCGCCGTTCTCACCCGGCGCGCCGGGCCACCTGCTGCGCACCGACGGCTTCCCACACGTCGCCGACATCATGGTCGGCAGCTTCTACGACCCCGACCTCGAAGAGGGCTGTGCCTTCGAGGAGCTGATCTCCTTCCACGGCGGGCTCGGCGGGCCGCAGACGCAGCCCTTCATCCTCCACCCCGTCGAGCTGCCGGTCCCGGAGGCGCCGATCGTCGGAGCGGAGCAGGTTCACGGCGTGCTCTCCGGCTGGCGCCGGCTGCTCCAGGGCGAGCGCACGAGCGCGACCGTCGCTGAATGAACGTCGTCTGGGCCGTCCTCGTCATCGCTGCCACGACCGCCGCCGCCGTGGCGGTCATGCTCCTGGTGCGGCGGGGCGCGCCCGAGGGCAGTCGCTTCCGCGACGGCGACCGCGCGTCCGGTGTGTTCGGCGTGCTCGCGACGGGCTTCTCGGTGCTGCTCGGCCTGATCGTCTTCCTCGCCTTCCAGAGCTACGACCAGTCGCGCGCCGGCGCCGAGACGGAAGCGCTCGTGGTCGCCCAACAGGTCGAGACGGCGGAACGCCTCGGCGAGCCCGTGGCCGCGCGCCTGATCGGCCAACTCATCTGCTACGGCCGCTCCGTGGTGCACGTGGAGTGGCCGCGGGCGACGAAGGGAACGCTGGGGGACCAGATCAACCCGTGGGGGGTCGAGCTCTTCAAGACCGTCCAGAGGGCACAGCTCTCGACCCCGGCGCGGGAGGCGGCCTACGGCAAATGGCTCGACCAGACGTCGGACCGCGAGGCGGCCCGCAACGACCGCATCCACGGTGCTGTGGGCGTGATCCCGGCGCCGCTGTGGATCGTCCTCTTCTTCATCTCGCTCGTGATCTTCGTCTTCATGCTCTTCTTCGCCGACAGCGGCGAGGGGGCCGTCACCCAGGGCGTGCTGATGGGATCGGTGGTCTCGGTGATCGTGGCGATGCTGCTGCTGATCCGCGTCCTCGACTCGCCGTTTCACGAAGGGGTCGGCGGGGTCAAGCCGGTCGCGATGGAGCGCACGCTGCGGATCGTCGACGAGTCGATCCAGGCTGCCGGGGTCCGGGTGGTCACGCCGTGCGACGAGCGCGGGGATCCGGGCTCGTGAGCCGCGACCGCGACTGGGTCGAGCTCGCTGCGATGCTGTTGCTGGCGCTCGCGGCGGTGGCGACGGCTTGGAGCAGCTACCAGGCGACGCGCTGGAACGGCGAGCAGGCGAAGACGGCCAGTCGCGTGAACAAGACGCGCTTCGAGGCCAATCGGGCCTCCGACCTCGCCAACGCCCAGACCGAGGTCGACGTCGCCACGTTCATCCAGTGGGTCGACGCCTACGCGCAGCGCGACACCGAGCTCACGAGCTTCTATCGCACGCGCTTCAGGGACGAGTTCAAGCCTGCGTTCAATGCCTGGGTGGCAACGAAGCCACTGAAGACGAAGGACGCGCCGCCCACCCCGTTTGCGATGCCCGAGTACAAGCTCGAGGCAACGGTCGATTCCGAGCGCTTCGACCGCGAGGCCGAGGTGCTGGCCGCTGACGTACGCCGCGACATCCAACGCTCCTCGAACTACGTGCTGGCCGTCGTGCTCTTCGCCGTCTCGCTCTTCTTTGCGGGAATGAGCACGAAGCTCGGTACGCGAGGGCTCCGCGAAGCGATGCTCGCCGTCGGCTTTGTGCTGTTCACAGGCACGGTCGTGTGGATCGCGACGTTCCCGGTGAGCCTGGCAGTCTGATCACCCGAATCGAACGATGAACCTTCGCCGCGCACGAGGTGGAATGAGTGCCATGAACAGCCGATCGGCTCTCGCGTTGGCGTTGACGGTGGTCGCACTGGCCGGCTGCGGCGGCGGCGATGACGACGACTCCGGCTCGAGCGGTTCGAGCGACCGTCCGTCGGAGACGATCCTCGCCGACGCGGGGCTCGAGATCTGCGGGGAGGACCAGGAGCAGATCGCGCAATCGACGGTGAGCGAAGGCGTTCAGAACTTCCAGGCGTTCGCCGTCGCGAAGGACTGCGGCGGCTCGACGACCTCGCGCGACGTGATCGCGGTCTTCCAGTTCGACAGCATCGACGCGCGGGACCAGGGAGCGACCGCGGTCGCCGCCAAGTACCCGCGAGCCGTCGTGATGACATCGGGTGCGCTCGTGATCGCCTCGACAGGCCCCAACAGCGAAGCCAACGCCGACGCCGTCGGAAAGGCCTACACGGACTCGACCGGCGAGCCCGTCGAGACCACGAGCTAGGCGCTTCAGTCGACGACGAGCACGTCGCTGCCGGTGTCGCGCTTGACCTGGGCGGCGACGTCGCCACCCATGAGGCGGCTGAACAGCCCGTGGTGGTGTGCGCCGAGGACGATCAGCCTCGCGCCGCGGTCCTTCGCGGCGCCGACGATCGCGCTGGCAGGCTCGCCCGCGCCCCAGATGTATTCCGCCTCGATCCCGGCCGACTCGACGCTCGCGCGTGCCTTGGCCAGCACCGGTTCGAGCTCGGCCGGCTCGACCAACGGCATCATGCGGGCCGGCGAGTCGTCAAGTGTGCCGAAGTTCGTCGGGCCCTCGGGGTTGAGCGGCATCTCCGCGACCGAGACGACGAGCAGCCGGGCGCGGTCCGAACGGGCCTCTTCGATGGCGCGCTCCAGCGCCCGTGCCGCAGGCTCATGGCCGTCGTACCCGACCACGATCGTGCCGCTCACGACGCGTCTTCCCCCAGGTTCTTGCACGAGTCGGCTTGCCTGAACGCTGCCTCGAGCTCTCCCTTGGCGTCGATCTGCTGCAGTTCCGCGAACGCGGCGGCGACCTGCTGACCCACCGCAGCGAGTCCTGCGGTGGCCGTCGTCATGGCAGCGATCACGCTGCTCGCGTTCGTGGCGTCGTCGGCCGCGCTCTTGACCTTCGCAACCTCGTCCTCCACGTTGTCGGCAAGCTTGTCGAGCGACTCCTTCGCCTTCTCCCCCGCCTCCGTGTCGGGCGCTCCCAGGCCCTTCACGTCGTCGACGAAGGTGCTGGTCGCGCTCTCGACGTCGTCGACGGCGCTCTGCAGCGCGTCCTTCGAGAGAGTGCCGCCCCGGAGCGACTCGGTCGTCGACGAGACGGCTGTGCCCCAGTCGTCGATCGCCGTGCAGAGGCTCGCCGCCCAGTCGTCTGTGGCTCGTCGTGCCGCTGCTGTCGTCATCGCCGCCACCGCAGCCGGCCGCCACGGCGACGAGCGCGACGAGCGCGACGACGAGCAGTCTGCTCAGTTGCTCATGCGCCGAGGCTAGGCGCGATTCGGATCGAGGGCATCATCCGACCGGGGTGATCTCTGCCGCGGGGAAGGAGCAGCAGCGCTCCGGCGAGGAAGCAGAGGCCGCCGAGCGCGGTGAAGCTGTTCGCGGCGGCCAGGTCGACGACCGAGCCCGACGTCGGCACCCAGAACGAGGCGATCGCAGCGACTCCGAACGCGACGGAGCCGAGCAGGTTGAGCGTTGCGATCAGCGAGTCGCGGGTCCGCCGCGGACGGGCGGTGAGGCTGCCGGAGACGGCGACGCACGCCAGATAGCTCGCGACGAGGAAGCAAATGGAGCCGAGGACGTCCGGCGTCCACACCAGCCGGTTGTACGACTCGGCATCCAGTCCGTCCTGCATGGCTTGGTACGTATCTCGGTTGAACAGAAGCGTCCCGACGAACTGGATCGCGCTCGCCCACCAGTCCAGCCCGAGCCGCCTGATCGTCAACAGCCACTGGATTGCGGCTGCCGATGTGAACTGGAGCGAGCCCACGAAGTAGACGACCCCGTCCGCCCCGGACCCCACGAGCTGGACGAACCCGGGCAGTGACGCGACGACGAAGCAGAGCGACCCGCCGGCGAACAGCAGCGCCATCCACAGCGTCGCAGTGCGATTCACGCGCGCTCATCCCGAATGGACGATGCGCGCATGGCTCGAGAGCGCGAGAGTCGAGTGACCGAACGACAAGGGAGCGGCTCATGACGGTCACGCAGGACACCACGATCTTCACGCACGAAGGCACCCGGATCCCACGGCACGAGCTGCCGGAGGGCGAGCTGCCGCCGGACGTCGCCTACCAGATCATCCACGACGAATTGATGCTCGACGGGAACGCGCGGCTGAACGTCGCGACCTTCGTGACGACGTGGATGGAGCCGCAGGCGGAGGCGCTCATGGCGGAGTGCCTGGACAAGAACATGATCGACAAGGACGAGTATCCGCAGACGGCGGAGCTCGAGATGCGCTGCGTCAACATGCTCAGCCGCCTCTGGCACGGGCCCGGCGAGGGCGTCGGCTGCTCGACGACCGGCTCGAGCGAGGCGGCGATGCTTGGCGGGCTGGCGCTGAAGCGGCGCTGGACGAAGCGGCGAGCGGCCGCCGGCGAGCCCACCGACCGGCCCAACCTCGTGATGGGCATCAACGTCCAGGTCTGCTGGGAGAAGCTGGCCAACTACTGGGACGTCGAGATGCGCCTGGTCCCGATGGAGGGCGAGCGCTTCCACCTGTCCCCGGAGGAGGCCGTAAAGCTCTGCGACGAGAACACGATCGGGGTCGTCGGCATCCTCGGCTCGACCTTCGACGGTTCGTATGAGCCGATCGAGGAGCTCTGCGCTGCCCTCGACGACCTCCAGGCCCGGACCGGCCTCGACATCCCCGTGCACGTCGACGGCGCCTCCGGCGCGTTCGTCGCGCCGTTCATCGACCCGGACCTGATCTGGGACTTCCGGCTGCCGCGCGTGGCCTCGATCAACGCCTCCGGCCACAAGTACGGCCTCGTCTACCCGGGCGTCGGCTGGGCGCTCTGGCGCGACGCCGAGGCGCTGCCCGACGACCTCGTCCTCTGGGTCAACTACCTCGGCGACAACATGCCCACGTTCGCGCTGAACTTCTCGCGGCCCGGCGCACAGGTCGTCGCGCAGTACTACAACTTCCTCCGCCTTGGCTTCGACGGCTACACGCGCGTGCAGGCGTACGCGCGCGACGTCGCGACGAGCCTGGCGACGCGGATCGAGGAGCTGGGGCCGTTCCGGCTCATAACTCGCGGCGACGAGCTGCCGGTGTTCGCGTTCGCGCTCAACGACGACGTCGACAACTACTCGGTCTTCGACGTCTCGAACGCGATGCGCGAGCGGGGCTGGCAGGTGCCGGCGTACACGTTCCCTGAGAACCGCACCGACCTGGCGGCGCTCCGCGTCGTCGTGAAGCGCGGGTTCAGCCACGACGTTGCCGACCTGCTCGTCGTCGACCTCGAGCGCCAGCTGCCGCGCCTCCAGAAGCAGCCGGCCCCCATGCACGAGGGCAGCGCCACGAGCTTCCACCACTAGGAGGAGGACTAGGCTGAGGCCGGCGTAGAAACTCGCGTCGGCTCGAACGGGTGGATCTCGTCCTGGCCGGGCTGGATCACGCCCCAATGCGACTCCGGGACCTCGTTCCACGCGCCGACGAGGTCCCCGAGCGGCTCCGAGACAACGATTCGGGACTCGGAATCGAGCCCCTGCAGCAGCTCGTTGTCCGGGTAGAGCATTCGCAGCGTGTCGATCGCGGTGCTGAAGAAGAGCGACCGCGGCCGCCCTTCGCTGGCGTAGCGGAACGCCCAGATGTTCGTGCCGTCGGTGGTCGCGACGGTCATCTGGATCGGGTGCTCGACGCCGTGCTGCCGGCCCGTGGCCTCGATGAAGCCGACGGCATCCTGAACCGCGCGTGGCGGGTCGTCCTCGAGGCCGAGCGTCAGGGCGAGGTAGAAGAACACCTCCGAGTCGGTCGAGCCCTCGATTTCCGGGTACAGGACCGGGTCGACCGCCAGCACGAGATCGCGCTTGACCCGGTGGAAGTCGTAGATGACGCCGTTGTGCATCCAGAGCCACTTGCCGTGTCGGAAGGGATGGCAGTTCGTGAGCTGAACGGGGGTCGCGGTCGCGGCGCGGATGTGCGCGAAGACCATCCCTGACGAGATGTGACCGGCGAGGTGACGGAGGTTGCGGTCGTTCCACGCCGGTTCGACGCTGTGGAAGACGCCGGGTGTGTCGCCGACCCCGTACCAGCCCACACCGAACCCGTCGCCGTTCGTCGTCTCCGCTCCCAGCCGGGAGTGGAGACTCTGGTCGATCAGCGAGTGCTTCGGCTTGAACAGGAGCTCCTCGAGGAGGACGGGCGAGCCGGAATACGCAAGCCAGCGACACATCGGCCTACATCGCCTTCAGGCGCGAGCCGCCGTACACGGCGAGCGCATAGATGATCAGGATGTCGATCGCGAACATCGCCAGCGCCCAGAACGGATAGGCCGAGATCCAGAACAGCTGGCCGATCGCGTTCACTCCGGCGACGGCGATCCCGAACCACCGGGCGAACTCACTGCCGTTGACGATCGCAAAGGCCGCGAGCAGCTGCGCGACGCCCATCAGCAGCACGATCCAGCCCCAGGTGTTCAGGTTGCTGAACACGAAAGTGGTCTCACCGACGTATACCCTCGAATCGCCGATCGCGAGGATCCCCTCGATCACGTTGAACGTTCCGGCCAGGCCGAGCAACGACGCCGCGAAGACGATCCAGCCGGACCCCTCCGCGTCGTAGGCGGAAGCGCCCGACGCCGGAGATCCCTGTGTTGCCATTCGTCTGCCCTCCTTGGTTGTCAGACGCCGAGAATCTGCTTTGTCTCTGTCAGGACGCGAGCGCCTTCGCCTTGATCGTGTCGAATTCGGACTGGTTGATCGCGCCGCTGTCGAGCAGGCCCTTGGCGCGCTCGATCTCCGCCGCCGCGCCGCCCTCGCTGGCGACAGAGCGGATGTACTCGTCCGTCTCGGTCTGAACCGCGCGTGCGTCCTGCGCGCGCCGCCTCGCCATGTCGTCGCTGTTGGCGATCAGGTACACGAAGACGCCGAGAAACGGCACGAAGAGGATGAACAACAGCCAGAGCGTCTTCTTACCGCCCTTGATGTCGTGCCGACGGAAGATGTCGGACACGGTGATGATGACGAGCCAGAACCAGCTGATCCACAGGAAGAACACCAGCAGCGTCCACAGGACGTCCAGGAACGGGTAGTCGGCAGCGAGGAACATCCAAGAGCCTCCTCAGGATTCGAGCAAGGACATGGGTTTTGGGGCAGCCTCTCGCCGCCGCCTCGGGCGGTCATCATGCGGATTGGGTGATTTGACCCGACCCGCGCCCCGCAGGCTCGTCACATCTGGGTGATGACCAGCGGGGTCGCCGGGTGCGAGCCTGAACCGTCGGTCGACTGAGCTCACGTACGCAGTGGGAGGAGACTTGCCGTGACCAAGCCGTTCAGAGGTGTCGTAAACGTCGACATTCGGGACTCGGTGCCCGACTGGGATCCGTTCCTGCAACCGCAGGCCCCTCCGGGCGCGCCCAACGTCCTGATGCTCATCTGGGACGACGTCGGCTACGGCGCGATGGACGTCAACGGCGGCCCGATCGAGACGCCGAACATGCGGCGAATCGCCGACGCCGGGCTCCGTTACTCCAACTTCCATACCACCGCGCTGTGCTCACCGACGCGTTCGAGCCTGCTGAACGGCCGCAACGCGACGAGCAACAACATGGCCTGCATCACTGAGGCCTCGGCGGGCTTCCCGGGCTTTTCGGCGCGGATCCCGTTCGAGAATGGGACGATCGCCGAGGTCCTGAACGAACGGGGCTGGAACACGTACGCGGTCGGCAAGTGGCACCTGACGCCCGGCGAGGAGACGGACATGTCGTCCTGGAAGGGCCGCTGGCCGCTCGGCCGCGGCTTCGAGCGCTTCTACGGCTTCCTCGGCGGCGAGACCAACCAGTGGTATCCCGACCTCGTCTACGACAACCACACTGTCGACGCGCCAGCCTCGCCGGAGGAGGGCTACCACCTCTCCAAGGACCTGGCGGACACCGCGATCCGCTTCGTCCGCGAGGCGAGAGCCGTCAATCCCGGCAAGCCCTGGTTCATGTACCTCTGCCCGGGCTGCGCGCATGCGCCGCACCACGTCTTCAAGGAGTGGTCCGACCGCTACAAGGGACGGTTCGACGAGGGCTACGAGGCGATCCGCTCGGAGATCCTCGCCAAGCAGAAGGCGCTGGGGCTGATGCCCAATGACGTCGAGCTGTCGCCGATCAACCCGCACGGCGAGCCGGACGCAACGGGGCCAGACGGCCAGCCCTGGCCCGCGCTGGACTTCGTCCGGCCGTGGGATTCGCTCTCGGCCGACGAGCAGCGCCTCTTCGCGCGCATGGCCGAGGTCTACGCGGGCTTCGTCTCCTACACCGACGACCAGATCGGCCGCTTCCTCGACTACCTCGAGGAGTCGGGACAGCTCGAGAACACGATCGTTGTGGTCGTCTCCGACAACGGCGCGAGCGGCGAGGGCGGCCCGAACGGCTCGTTCAACGAGAACAAGTTCTTCAACAACATCCCCGACACGGTGGAGGAGAACCTCAAGCGCATCGACGAGCTCGGTAGCCCGACGTCGTACAACCACTACACGACCGGCTGGGCCTGGGCGTTCGACACCCCGTTCCCGTACTGGAAGCGCTTCGCCGGCTACGAGGGCGGGACCGCCGACATGTGCGTTGTCTCCTGGCCCAAGGGCATCCCCGCCCGCGGCGAGGTCCGGCACCAGTACGTGCACGCCGTCGACGTCGTTCCCACCCTGTACGCCCTCCTCGACATCGAGCCTCCGGAGCTGCTGAAGGGCTACACCCAGAGCCCGATCGAAGGCGAAAGCTTCGCGCCGTCATTCGCGGACGCCGATGCAACCGAGCGGGAGGCCCAGTTCTTCTCGATGCTCGGGATGCGGGCGCTCTACCACCAGGGCTGGCTTGCGAACACGCTGCACCCGCCGATCTCGGGCTGGAGCGGCTTCGACAAGGACGTGTGGGAGCTCTACAACCTCCGTGAGGATCGCGCCCAGACGCGCAACGTGGCCGCCGACAACCCCGAGCTGCTCGAGCGGCTGAAGGGGCTGTGGTTCTACTACGCCGGGCTCTACAAGGGGCTGCCGCTCGACGACCGCACCGCGCTCGAGATCATGGCCAGCCCCCGGCCGCAGCCGACCGGGCCGCGCGACCGCTACGTCTACTACCCGGACACGGCGGACGTACCGGAATCGGTCGGAGTCAGCATCCGCCGGCGCTCGTACACGATCGCCGCGGCTGCCACGATCGACACGCCGGAGGCCGGCGGAGTCCTCTTCGCGCACGGCGGCGTCGGCGGTGGGCACAGCCTCTATATCGCCGACGGCAAGCTGCACTACGTCTACAACTGGCTCGGCGAGCGCATCCAGAAGATCGACGCCGACCGCGAGATCGCCATGGGCGAGCACGTGTTCACGGCGGAGTTCCAGAAGACCGGCGACGAGCCGAACGGCAGCGCGGCCGGCACGCTGACCTTGTACGTCGACACGGAGCCGGCCGGCAGCGCGGACATCGTCACCCAGCCCGGGTTCTTTGCCCTCGCGGGCGACGGCATCTCGGTCGGACGCGACGGCGCCTCGCCGGTTTCCCCCGACTACGCCGCCCCGTTCCCCTTCACAGGCGGCACGATCGACCGGGTGGTCGTGGACGTCTCCGGCGACCAGTACGTCGACCATGAGAAGGAGGTGCTCGCGTACCTTCACCGTGACTGATGGGTGCGTGCTCTGCTTCGTGATCGGCACGATGCTGATCTGGGACGCCGTCGGTGGCCTCTAGCCCGACGCATGCGGGGATGGCGCACGTCGCCGGCGGTGAGTTCCGCATGGGCGACGAGCGCTTCTACCCGGAGGAGCGGCCGGTCCGCCGCGTTCAGGTGGACGAGTTCTGGATCGACGAGCACGCCGTCACTGCCGGCGAGTTCCGCCGCTTCGTCCGCGACACCGGCTACGTCACGGTGGCCGAGCGGCCGCTCGACCCGGCCGACTACCCGGAAGCCGATCCCGAGCTGCTCGTCCCGGGCTCGCTCGTCTTCCGCAAGAGCGATCGCCCGGTGCCGCTCACCGATGTCCGCAACTGGTGGGAGTACGTTCCCGGCGCCTACTGGAAGCGGCCCGGCGGCCCCGGAACCACCATCAACGGGCGTGACCGGCATCCGGTCGTCCAGGTCGCCTACGAGGACGCGGAGGCATACGCCGAGTGGGCGGGGAAGGAGCTCCCGACCGAGGTCGAGTGGGAGTACGCGGCCCGCGGCGGGCTCGACGGTGCGGCGTTCGCGTGGGGTGACGAGCACTTCCCGCACGGCGAGGCGATGGCGAACAGCTGGCAGGGCGAGTTCCCCTGGCAGAACCTCAAGCTCGACGGCTTCGAGGGCACGGCACCGGTCGGAAGCTTCCCGCCGAACGGCTACGGGCTCTACGACATGACCGGCAACACGTGGGAGTGGACGACCGACTGGTTCCACGCGAACGGGTCCGAAGCAGAGAGCCCATGCTGCGCGCCGACCGCGCTCCCGGGCGAGCGCTTCCCGCGCAAGGTGATCAAGGGCGGGTCGCACCTCTGTGCTCCGAACTATTGCCTCCGCTACCGCCCTGCGGCCAGGCAGGGGGAGACGATCGACACCTCGACGAGCCACATCGGCTTCCGCTGCGTCATCCGGGCGTGAGCAAGGAAGCCGGAATCGATGACTAGCGGTCCAGCCGCTGCTCGATCCGATCGAGGCGCTCGAGGATGAGGGCGAGATCTCGCGCCTCCTCCTTCTGCGACTCGCGGGTCCGCTGGGAGACGAGAATGGAGACGACGGTGCTGGTGATCAGCGGGATCAGCGCGAGTCCCACGAGCATCAGAATCGAGGCGACGATGCGGCCGGCCGCGGACTCCGGGACGACGTCGCCGTAGCCCACGGTGCTCACCGTCGAGACGGCCCACCAGAGCGCATCGCCGTACGTACCGATGCCCGGGTCGACGAGCCGCTCGAACGTCGCGGCCCCCACCGAGAGCACGAAGGCGAGGCCCACGATCACGGCGATCGCACGCCTGAGCGTCAGGTCGGTGAGCGCACGCGTGAGCCGTCGCTCCAGCATCGCCAGCATGGAGTGCAGTTCGCGCTGCGGAGCTGATGCCCTCCGGAAAAGGGAGAGCCCCGGCGGCTTGCGGCCTGACGCCGGGGCTCTCTTGGGGGAGAGGGCTCCTGGGGAGGAGCCTCATTCCCCTCAGTCGGCTGCAGCGCCCGAAAGCTTGAGCACCGGTCCCAGCAGCGCCTCGAGCTGGTCGCGATGGCGACCGCTGTCGAAGGCGTACGTCGGGTGCGGCTCGAGCTGGTGCTCGCTGAGCTTCCCGTCTCGCCGCACGTATAGCGCCGGGTAGATCGTCCCCTCCGAGCTCATCTCGACCGCGACGGCGACAGAGTCCTCGCCGACCGCGTCGACGTAGTGCTCGAGCGGCAGGATGCCGTCATCGCGAATGCCGCCGGCGGTGAACGTCACGACGCGGGCCAGGTAGCCCTTCTGGATCCACAGCTCCGGCGCCCGCGCCAGCTCTGAGAGCAGGAAGGAAGGCACCTGCTGTGCTTCGAGCGTCGGTCGCGGCCGGCCGTAGCCGAGCTTCTGCGCGAGATGCCGCGCCAGGACGCGCGCGTTGTAGCGGAAGCCGTTCACCGACGAGGAGTTGCTGGCAAGCCCCTGCTTCTGGAGCCCGGGCGAGCCCTGCGTGGCGTTGCCCGCGAAGTAGATGCCCGGGACCGACACGCTCTCCCAGAAGGGCGTCTGAGCCGGGATGCGGCCGTCCGCCATGGTTGCGACGCCGAGCGCCGGCAGGTCGCCGAGGGGTGTCTGGAACCCGGTCGCCACGATCACCTCGTCGCTGTCGAAGCGGAGATCTCCGGACCACGTCGTGCCGTTCGTGAAGACCGTGAAGCCGTCGCTCCCACGCTCGATCCGGTCGACGGCCGCATCGACCACCAGCGCGCCCGAACCGCCGCGCACGTACTCCTCGAACGGCTGCAGGTAACGCACCCGCAGGGGCGAGCGGGCGAGCACCGAGAACCGCACCGGCCGTGGCGACACGAGCACGATCTCGCGGGCCCAGGGCAGCAGCCCGCTTGCGAGCTCGAAGCCCGAGTTGCGCTTTCCGATGATCACGACGCTCTTGCCCTGGTAGGACGGGGGCGTGCCCGTGTCGACGTAGTGCGATGCGGCGTCGGCGCCGCGGATTCCGCCGCTCCACGCCTCGGTCACGCCGAGTGCGAACACTGCCGCCCGGCAGCGGTACTCGCCGTCGCTCGTCGTCAGCGTGAAGCCGTCGTCCTCCCTGCGTGTCGACTCCCACCGGCAGCCGTAGCGAACTTGTACGCCGGCGCGCTCCACGAACTCCACCAGCGCCGACTCCATCTCCGGCCGTGCCGGCACGTCGAACGCGCGGTCCATGTACTTCGGCACGAGCGCGCGGTGCCCCGGCTCGTCGGCCAGCAGACTGTTGTGGTCGTATGCCTCGTACTCACGCGTGCCGCGGTCGAACGGCGCGTCCGGCTTCGTCCAGCTGATCAACCGCTCGAACACCGGGAAGCGGCGAAACATCCCGCCCGGCGTGTCGTCCGCCGAGATGAGAGCGTGCGGAACGCCGAGGCAGGTCAGGCAGTGCGAGGTCTGCAGGCCGCCGGGACCGCTCCCCACCACGACGACGTCGTAGCGGCCGGGCGGGTACGGCCTCGCGGCTACCTCGGCCAAAGCTCCGCGTTGCGCAGTCGTCGCGCCTCCGCCTGGAGCATCCGGTACATCACGCGCGGCCGCTCGAGCAGGAACGACTCCACCTCCGGCGCCGGCACGACGAGGCAGCGAGCGAGCGACGCGGCCACGACGTCCGCCATCGGCGGCGTGCCCAGCAGGACCGAGATCTCGCCGAAGAACTCGCCCCGCCCCAGCCTGGCGATCTCGCGATCGTCGAGCTGGACGATCACCTCGCCCTCGAGCAAGAGGTACAGGCCGGAGCCGGTCAGGCCGGCCCGGAGGATCCGCTGGCCGGCGCCGAAGACCTCCTCGTCCGCCCCGTGCGCGACCGCCTCCAGCTCGGGCTGGCGGAGGTCGGCGAACAGGCTCAGGCGCGCGAGGGCTTCGACGAGCTCGGAACGTCCGTCCACGCCGCAACTGTACGACGTGCGCAAGGAGTGCCAAAGTGGAGGTATGAGCGGGCGTGTGTTGACGGCACTGGGCTTGGGCCTTTGCACGTTGCTCGTCCTTGCGCCGCCGTCGGCCGCGCGGGCCCGGCGGGCGGGACGCCTGCCCGGGACCTGCTTCCGCCGCGCGACGGAGCCCGCGGTCGCCGCATGCCTGCGTCCCAGCTTTCGCCGCGTTGCCGCCACGGGGCAGGTGCGCTCGACGCTCGACGAGCTCGACGCCGCGGTGCGCCGTGGGCAGCTCGACGACTGTCACGCGCTGGCGCACGAGCTCGCGCACGTGGTCGTGGCGCGCGTGAAGAGCGTCGACCGTGCCCTTGGGCTCGGCGGAACGCAGTGCAGCGACGGCTACCAGCACGGCGTCGTGGAGGCCGCGGCCGGTCTCGGCGCGACGCCGCGCACGTGCGCGAGGCGCCCGTCCGAGGAACTTCGCGACGCGTGCTTCCACGCGCTCGGCCACCGCTACATGTACGAGGCGGCGCACGACGTCTCACGGGCGCTGGGGCTCTGCCGGTCGCGGATCCGACGAGGCGGCGTCGACCGCTGCGCGGACGGCGTGCTGATGGAGAACTCGATGCAGTTCATGCGCCTCGGGGGGTCGCTCTATGCGCTGCACGCCCCGCATGCCTGCGACGGCCTCCGGTTGCGGGAGCAGCTCCGCTTCACCTGCTACGCGGAGATCGGCGAGGTCGGCATGTTCGTCTACCGCCACCGGCTCGCCCGCGTGCGGCCGGTGTGCGCGCGCGTCGGGACTCGGTACGGGCGCCGCGCGTGCCTGCAGGGAGCGCGCGACGAGCTGGAGCTCGCGCGGGCTAACCGCTCGGGCTGAGCCGCGCCTCGCGCAGGCGCCGGAGACCGCTCCCCCGTCAGCAGCTCGACAGCGCCGACGAGGACGAGCACCTCGACCGCCAGCCAGTACCAGGGGTAGCGCACCGGGTCGAGCGCGAGCCTGACGACGACCACGGCGAGCGGCGCGAGCCAGAGCGCGTGGATCGTGCGCCGCAGCGGCCAGGCGAGCGCAGCGCCGATCGCGAGCGCAGCGCCGCCCTGCGCCAGCCGCATCCACCAGGTGAAGTCGGTGCCTGGCTGCACGACCAGGCTGAGCACGCGTGTCGCCGTTCACGACCCAGTGGTAGTCGAGCATCCGGAACTCGCCGAAGACGAGGAACGGCGCGAACAGCGCGACCGCGACGGTGACCTGCACCCCGAGGCCGACGATCGCCTCCCGCAGCCGCGGCGTGAGCAGGAGCACGACAGCGCCGAGCATCCCCCAGACCTCGAAACCGGCGGAGAGGCCGATCAGCGCACCGGCGACGAGCGCGTGTCCGTCCCGAGCCTTGAGCCCGGCGAGCAGCCAGAGCAGCGGCACGACCGCCTGCGCCAGGTGCCCGTCCATGAAGGCCGAGGTCGGGATGCCGATCGCGACGGCGGCGACTCCCGCGACGAGGAGCGTCCGGGCGCGGCGCTCCGGCCGCTCGGCGAGCAGGCCCTCGAGGACGAGCAGGAGCAGCGCGGTCACGCCGATCGGGAGGGCGAACGCGAGCAGCGTGAAGGTCGAGACCGAGAGGGCGCGCGCGGCGGCGTCGGCGACCGCGAGGAGGAGCAGCTGCAGCGGGCCGACCTGGAGATCCGGATTCGCGTACGCATCCGCCCAGCCGCGCGTGAACAGGTCGTCTGCGGAGTGGACGAAGAACGGCAGGTCTCCGGTGTCCGCGCCGACCGCGAGTGCGGCACTCCCGATCGTCGCGGCGAACACCGGAGCCCACCAGACACGGACAGAGAGGCTCAGAAAGCGAGTCACTCGAACGAGTGATCGGCAGCTAGGGCGAAATGCTTGAGAACGCGCGCGCGCAGGCGATCATCTGCTCGTCGCCGTTCCAGGCCACTGCGTGCACGACCGCCCAGCCGCGCATCCGTTCCCGGTCGAGCCCGAGCTCGTCCGAGAGCAGGTCGAGGCGACGGCGCAGCCGCCGCTCCGGATTCGGGTCGAGCGCCAGCTCGGGACGGCGGTCGCGCAGAAGCGAGGCGGTATCGAACGCGCGCTCGGCGACGAGCGGCTGCGGGTCGATAGCGAGCCAGGGCTCACGCTGCGACCGCAGGACGTTGCCGCCGTGCAGATCCTGGTGCGCAAGCACGAGCTCGGGCTGCGTCGGCGCCAGCTCGCCGAGCCAGGCAACCGTCTCGTCCACGAGCCGACGCTCGTACGGCCGGCCCGCCGTCTCCCAGCGATCGGGGAGCTCCTCGGCCCAGACCGCCGCCGCGTCGGCCAGCGTGCGGTAGCCGACGTCGTCCGGCGGCCGCCAGAGGCGGCGCAGGACCGCGGCGCCGATCAGGGTCGCCTCGTCGTCGTCGGCCACGGACCACAGCTGGTCGCCGGGATCGCAGCGCTCGACGAGCAGGGCGCGCCGTTCGGTGTCGTGGTCGAGCAGCCGCGCGGCACCGACGCCGTCCCAGTGGGCGAGCGCCTGCGGCTCGTGCTCGCTGTCGGGCTGTGGGGAGTTCACCTTCAGCACGGCGCGACTCCCGTCGGCCCGCGTGACCGGCGCGACGAGCGAGATCTCGGCGTCGAACGGCGCGCCGATCTCGATCTCCCACCGGTCAGAGAGCTCGCGCACGAGCCGCGGCAGGCGCTGAAGCCACTCCGCCCCACCGGGCTCGGAGCGCCACCAGTCCAGCGCAGCCGGAATGCGAACGTCGGTCAGGGCTTCGACTTCGGCACGTTCTGCTGGTTCCACTCGCGCCGGTAGTACTCCTCGTAGGTCTCGAACTGGTTCGGCTGCAACTCGGCGGACAGCCGCTTCGAGGGCCGCTTGAACATCCAACGAATCATCTTGGCCCCGTTCGCCAGCCCGCGCTGCTTCGCCTCTGCCGGCTCGAGGCCTTCGCCGATCGCCTGCTTGTAGGCGTACTCGTACGCACCGCGGAAACGATTCATCCCGGCGGGCGTGTCGTTCGCCGGCGCACGGCCGAACCGCTCGAGCGAGAGCTTGTGCATGAAGCCCTTGACCGTCCCCTCGACCTCCTCGGTCACCATCTGCGCAACCCAGGGATCCTCGGCTTTGGTCTTCGCCCCCGGCGAGCGCCCGCCGTGGAACTGCGACGCGTGGTACATCTCGTGCACGAAGTAGGCCGCGATCTCGTACGAGGGCATCGAGAGGTTGATGAAGCAGCGGTTCTGGTCGGGTGCGAAGCCGGCCACCGGGCCCGAGGTGCTGAGGTCGAGCTTGATCCTGTTGTCCTTCAGGATTCCCATCGCCTCCCAACCGTAGGCCGAGAAGCTCAGGTCGGCCTCCACCTGCGCCCACGTCGTCCTGGCGCCGGTCGAGGTGCGGTTGGCGACGTGCGCCCCGTGCCGCTGCAGCAGCGCGGTAACCGCCCGGTTGCCGGCGCTTCTGGACAGGCTGCGAAGCAGCTCGACGCCCGGGAGCGGCTGCGCCTCGAGCGGCTGGGTCGGCGCCCGCCGTCGGGGTGACCTCGGCCTCGCGCCTGGTCTCGAAGCCGCTCACCGGCCCGAACCTATGCCGTTTCCCGACCCGCGGCAAGGGGAACGGCAAACCCATGCCGCGTGCGATCTGGTCGGGGGCGATCTCCTTTGGGCTCGTGAACGTGCCCGTGCGCATGTACAGCGCGATCGATGAGCACAAGCTGCACTTCCACCTCCTGCACTCCAAGGACGACAGCCGCATCGGCTACGAGAAGGTCTGCAAGAAGGAGGGCAAGCCCGTGCCCGACTCGGAGATCGTCAAGGCCTTCGAGTACGAGAAGGGCGAGTACGTCTACCTGACCGACGAGGACTTCGAGTCCGCGGCCGCCCACGCCGAGGGCTTCAAGACGATCGACATCCGCGACTTCGTGCCAGACGACGAGATCGACCCGATCTACTTCGAGCGAACGTACTACCTGGGCCCCGACGGGGGTGCTGACAAGGTCTACTCGCTGCTGCGGCAAGCGATGGAGGACTCCGGTCTCGCGGGCGTCGCCAAGTACGTGATGCGCGACAAGCAGCACCTCGGCTGCCTGCGCGTGCGGGACGGCGTGATCACGCTCGAGAGGATGTACTTCGCCGACGAGATCAGGCCGATCGACGAGCTCAAGCCGAAACGCGCGACGATCTCGAAGCAGGAGCTCGAGTTGGCGCGGCAGCTGATCGACTCGTTCGCCGGCTCGTTCCGGCCGGAGCAGTACAAGGACACCTATCGCGACGCCCTCCGCGAGATCATCGAGCGCAAGCGCAAGGGCAAGGACGTCCACGTCGAGCCGGTCGAGCCGGAGCGCGAGGAGGTGCCGGACCTGATGACGGCCCTCCGCGAGAGCCTGAAGGCGGGAAGGTCGAACGGCAAGCGTCGGCGCGACGGCCTCGGCGGCCTGTCCAAGGACGAGCTCTACCAGCGGGCCAAGCAGGCCGATATCCCCGGCCGTTCGGACATGTCGAAAGAGGAGCTGATCGAGGCGCTCGAGGCCGCGTAGCCTCTGCGGCATGGACGAGGCCCACCTCGACGAGCTCTACTCGGCCCCGCTCGACGAGTTCATCCCACGCCGGACAGCGCTCGCAAAGCAGCTGAAGGCCGAAGGACGCGCCGACGAGGCGGCAGAGGTCGGCGGCGCACGCAAGCCTTCCCTGCCCGTGTGGACGGCGAACCAGCTGGCACGGCGGAACCGGCCTGCCGTCGACGAGCTGCTATCGGCGAGCGAGGAGCTGCGGAAGGCCCTGGGCAAGGGCGACCGCGACGCCTTCGCCGCGGCACAGACGCGTCAGAGCGCCGCGCTGCGACGATTGCGCGACGCGGCCCGGAGCCTGCTCGGCGACCCGACCGATCCGATGCTGGAGCGCATCGTGTCCACCTTCCGCGACGCCTCTGCGGACGAGGAGCTCGCCGCTCGACTCGCCGCCGGACGGCTCACCGAGGAGCCCGAGCCCGGCGGCTTCGACGCACTCGCCGGGCTGAGCTTCGCACCGTCCAAGGCGCGCGCCCCGACGGCGAAGGGCGACGACGGCAGCCGAGCACGACGCCTGGCAGAGGCGCAGACGGCACTCCGAGAGGCGAAGACGAAGCAGCGGGAGCTCGATCGTGCAGCCCGGGAGGCCGAAAAGGCCGCGGAGCGCGCCCGCGGCGAGGCGGACGAGGCGTCCGCAGCGGTCGAGCGGGCCGAAGCCGACGTCGAGGCGGCAAAAGGCTAGCGCTCATTGTGCGGTCGAGAGCCGCGCGTTAGCATCGACGGGCATGGCGAAACGCCGCCGCTGGGAAGAAGAGCTCGAGCGCGAAGCCGCGCGCGCGGGTAAGCCCGAGCTCGCTCAGCTCGACGAGGGCAAGCGCGCCGGGGTGCTCGAGGAGCTGCAGCGGAGCGGCGGAAATCGTGCGCTCCAGCAGGTCGTCGCCGGCCCGCAGCTCCAGCGCGACGAGGCGGCACCCAAGCCGTCTCCCAGCACGAAGGAGTGGCGGACGTTCATGCTCGTCGAGGACATTCCGGGGCCGGTCGCGGACAAGGCGCACGCGGGCCAGTTCGAGGTCAGGAAGTTCAGCCACAAGGTGACGTCGCCGCGGGACGTGTCCTCGGGGCGGGCGACCGGTAAGCGCCAGCACTCGCCGGTGACGGTGACGCTCCCGACGAGCGAGGGCACCGTCCCGTTCCGTCAGGCCGGCATCGAGAACAAGACGATCAAGAAGATCACGATCTTCCGCCCGAGCCAGACAATCACGCTCACCAACGTCACCGTCTCGCTCATGGAAGACCTCGACGAGGACCAGGTCCTGCTCAGCTTCGTCTACGAGGGCATCGAGTGGAACACCCCCGGCAGTCGCGGCGGGGAGGTCTACAGCGACAAGTGGGCCGAGCCCGAGCGGCTCTAGCCCTGTAGCAGCGCGACCGTGATCTGCAGCACGCGGCCGTGGCCGATCATGAAGTCGGTCACACGCGTCCCCGGGGCACCGCTTCCGAGGCGGCAGCGACGGAACGGCGTGGCAGCTGCGCAGGTCAGTCCCGGGTAGGACGCCCGAAGCGACGATTCCGTCGAATCGACGCCGAGGCCGTTCGGCAGACGCTCGGTGCCGCGCGTCGTCGTCACCTCGGTGACGCGGCCGGCGCGGAAGCCGACCCACACGCGCGCGTAGTACCAGCGTCCAGGCCCGGTGCCGACCGGCCCGCCGAGCCGCGCACGCACCTGCGCCTTCGTCATCCCGAGCGCCACGCCCGACATGCCTTTCTGAGGCACGATCGTCGCGAACGCGTCTGCGGCGGTCGTGACGAGCACGGCCGCCGCCGCGAAGGCGGCAAGGCGGCGCATGGCCGCAGAATCGGCACATCTCGCGTGCCGTTTCATCCCTCGGATTGAGGGCTTACGCGAGAATCTGGGTCTTGCCCGGGTGCGTCGCCTCGAAGACCCGGAGATAGAGCTCGACCTCCATCCGGGCCTGCTCCTCGTCGAGCGCGTCGGGAACCTGGACGTCGACGGTGACGCTCTGGTCGTGGGCCTCCACCTCGGAAGGCACCGCGACGCAGCCGGAGCGCCGGAGGTGCTGGACGAGATCGTCCACGCGGTGGGCGTGTTGGACTCGGACCTTCATTTGCCGCAAGTGAGGCCGCTCGTTACCGCCCCACTCGTCCAACTGTGGTCCAGGATTGGCCTCTTGTGAATAGGACCTTCGGTCCCCCCTGCTGGTTAGTCTGAGCCCGTGGCCGTGCTGAGCTCCCAGGTCGACCGGGCCTCCGAGGCCTTCGAGCGCCGGCGGGCCAGGATGGAGGGGCTGGTCGCCGAGCTGCGCGAGGCCAGCGCCAGGGTCGCCGCCGGCGGCGGCGAACGGGCCGTAGAGCGGCACCGTTCGCGCGGGAAGCTGACGGCCCGCGAGCGGATCGACCGGCTGGTCGACCCCGGCACCGCGTTCCTCGAGGTCGGCGCGCTCGCGGCCTGGGAGGTGTACGACGGCCAGGCGCCCTCGGCGGGCATCGTCACCGGCATCGGCGTCGTCGAGGGCCAGGAGTGCGTAATCGTGGCGAACGACGCCACGGTCAAGGGCGGCTCCTACTTCCCACTCACGGTGAAGAAGCACTTGCGCGCCCAGGAGATCGCGGAGCAGAACCACCTGCCGTGCCTCTACCTCGTCGACTCGGGCGGCGCGTTCCTGCCGCTGCAGGCGGAGGTCTTCCCGGACCGCGAGCACTTCGGCCGGATCTTCTACAACCAGGCGCGCATGTCCGCGAAGGGGATCCCCCAGATCGCCGTCGTGATGGGCTCGTGCACGGCCGGCGGCGCCTACGTGCCCGCGATGAGCGACGAGACCGTCATCGTGCGGGGGACGGGAACGATCTTCATCGGTGGCCCGCCGCTCGTGAAGGCGGCCACCGGCCAGGACGTGACCGCCGAGGAGCTCGGCGGCGCCGACGTGCACGCGCGGCGCTCGGGTGTGGCCGACCACTACGCCACGAGCGACGAGCACGCGCTGGCGATCGCCCGCTCGATCGTCCGCCACCTGCACCGGCGCAAGGACGGGCCGTGGGACGTGACGGGGCCGGAGCTGCCGGTCGCCGATCCCGGCGAGCTGTACGGGCTGATCCCCGAGGACCACCGGCAGCCCTTCGACCCGCGGGAGGCGATCGCGCGCATCGTCGACGGCAGCCGCCTCTCGGAGTTCAAGCAGCTCTACGGCGAGACGCTCGTCTGCGGCTTCGCGCGCATCGAGGGCTACCCGGTGGCGATCCTGGCCAACAACGGCGTGCTCTTCGCGGAGTCGGCGCAGAAGGGCGCCCACTTCATCGAGCTCGCCGCAGCGCGGAAGATCCCGCTGGTCTTCCTGCAGAACATCACCGGCTTCATGGTCGGCGTCGAGTACGAGGCAGGCGGCATCGCCCGGGACGGAGCGAAGCTCGTGATGGCGGTCGCCTGCGCGGACGTGCCCAAGTTCACGGTCGTGATCGGCGGCTCGTTCGGGGCGGGCAACTACGGCATGTGCGGACGGGCATACGGGCCTCGTCAGCTGTGGATGTGGCCGAACGCGCGCATCTCGGTGATGGGCGGCGACCAGGCGGCCACCGTCCTGACGATGGTCGGCGACGCCGACCCGGACGAGATCCGCGGCAAGTACGAGGCGGAGGGCAACCCGTACTACTCGACGGCGCGGTTGTGGGACGACGGGATCATCGACCCGCTCGACACCAGGCGCGTGCTGGCCCTGGGGATCTCGGCCGCGCTGAACGCGCCGATCCCCGAGAGTAAGTTCGGCATCTTCCGGATGTAGGAGGTCGGCATGGGGTTCGACTACGCGGACGTGGGTTCGCTCGAAGGCGAAGGCCCGGGCGGGGCGGTTCGCAAGCTGCGGCGGGCGGTCGGTGCCCGCGCATTCGGCTTCAACTACTTCACGCTCCCGGCCGGCGTCACCGGGCGCGAGCACGACCACGCGGAGACGAACCAGGAGGAGGTCTACTTCGTCGTGCGCGGCGACGGCGTGATGCACGTCGACGGTGAGGAGGTCGAGCTGAAGCCCGGCCGGTTCCTCCGCGTCGACCCGCAGAGCACGCGCGTGCCCGTGGCGGGCGGCGAGGGCCTCGAGTTCGTCACGTTCGGCGCGCCGCTCGAAGGCGGCTACGAGCCGCCGTCGTGGGGTTAGGCTCTCGCCCATGCATGTCATCGAGCTGAACGAGAGGGAGCTCCGGCTCCTCCACGAGGCGCTCCACGCCTACCTGGACGACTTCGGACACGACGAGGCGGACGTGCTGCGGGAGCTGAAGGCGCTGATCGCCAAGCTGCCGATCGAAGCGGACGAGTAGCCACCATGCTGCTCCGGCTCGTCCTCTGGAACCTCGCGGAGTCCAAGACGACCATCCACGAGCTGCGGCGCTACCTGCGCGACGAGTCCGTCGACGCGTTCGAAGAGGCACCCGGTCTGCGGTTCAAGGCCTGGATCTCCGACGAGGTGACCGACCGCTGGGGTGCTGTCTACCTGTGGGAGTCGGCCGAGGCGGCGGCTGCGCCGTTGCCGAGCCGCGCGCGGGAGCTGATCGGCAAGGAGCCCGACATCGCGGAGGAGTTCGACGTCGAAGCGACGATCGAGGGGCGCTTCGAAATCGAGGAGCTGTCGCGGCGCGGGTTGGCCTTCGACGATCCGTGAGCGGCGGCGCTGCAGGGCGGCGGCATGAGTCCCCCGCCCTGGGAGGGGAACCCCCCACTCGACCCCCTGAAGAAGTAGCAGGAGAAGGCGCGCGTGTCTGTGCCGATTCGGTGACGAATCCGTCTCAGCGGCCGCTGAGGAAGCCGAGCGCGCGCTGCTCGAAGCCCTCGAAGCTCACGGCGCAAGCGTGACGGACGGCTTCGCGCCCAACGCGGCGGCGAAGCGCTCGGCATCGGTTCCCAGCTCGCGGAGTCGCGCTGCCGGCAGCTTCGCGAAGGGCTCGACCGTGATCTTCAACGTCCCCTTTCGCAACTCGTGCTTCCAGACGCCGACCGCCTCCCCGCGCACGAGCACGACCGGCGAGATCCAGCCGGACGTCCGCGAGACCCGCGGTTTGAACTCGGGCTCGACCAGCCCTTCGCGTGGGAAGAAGCCGACGACGTGCGGGTCGAACCCGGCCAGGAGCCGTGCACGACTGTCCGGTGTGGCGCTCTCCAGCGCGCTCGCGTCCTCCGCCAGCGCCACCCCGGGCCGTCCCTCGATGCTCACCTCGACGAGCTCGTCGCCGAGGGAAACGAGGGATTTCTGCGCGCGTCCCAGCGAGACGCCCCACCACAACGCCAGCTCCTCCTTCGAGCCAGGTCCGTACACGCGGAGCCAGCGCCGGACGACCTCGCTCATCGCCTCCTCCGTCGCCGCCGCCTCGAACGGGCCGATCCACTCCTTCGGGTTCACGAAGGCGACGTTCCGGCCGCGGTTCGGCCCGAACACCAGTCCGCCCTCCATCGCGACGGGCTTCAGCAGGGTGCCCCAGCCCGACGCCATCAGCTCCTGCGCACGCGGCCCCGCGTGGCGCCCCACCGCGACGCCGAGCTCCTCGCGCGTCAGCCCGCCGCCGTCGAGCGACTCCCGGATCGCAACCACAAGCGCCTCCAGCTCTTCGACCGACACACCGAAGTAGCGCGTCCACGCGGCGCTTCGCCACAGGTACGACCGCGTACGGAGGGCGCCGGCCCAGAGCGCGAGGTCGTCCGCGGGCAGCAGATGCAGGGTGCCGCGCATCGCCCACGTCTTGACGAGTCGGCGCTGCTCCCAGAGCGCCTCTCGCACGTCCTCGACCGTCAACCCGTCGACCCGTGCAGCGAGAGCCAGCTCGGCGCTCGACATCACCTGCGCGTGCACGCCGCCAAGGCGCCTGGCGGTCTCGACGATCCCACCCGTTCCGTCCTGACTTCGTTCGAGCCGGAACGCCCGCACCTGCTCCCACGAGAGCTCGATCACAGGACGAGCGTCTCCGGGAACACGGCGCCACCTGCGAAGCGATCGAGGCGGAACGGGGTCAGGTCGAGCTCCGACTCTCCGTGCACGATCTCCTCGGCCACCGCCCGACCGACCGCCGGGGACTGCATGAAGCCGTGTCCGGAGAACCCGCATGCTGCGTACAGGCCCTCGCCGACCCAGCCCAGAACCGGATGGGCGTCCGGGGTCATGTCGTAGAGCCCAGCCCACGCGCGCTCGACGCCGGCGCCCGCCGCCGGCGGATACCGCCGCGCCAGCCGGTCGAGCCAGTCGTCGACGAGCGCCTCGTCCACCTCGGTCGCGAAGCCCCAGCGCGGCGCGGCCTCGCCCATGGCGAGCCGCAGCCCGCCGCTCGGCGTCGGGCGGAAGTGGAAGCCGCTCTCGGCCTCGATCACCATCGGCAGCCGCTCCGGCAGGTCGGCGACGGGCAGCGTGTCGACCAGCTGCCGGCAGAGCGGCCGGATCGGCAGCTCGACACCGACCCGCTCGCCCACTGCCTGCGACCACGGCCCGCAGGCGATCACCAGCACGTCGGCGTCGAGTTGGGCCGCCCCGGTGTGCTCGCGTACGTCCACGCCGAGATCGGCGGCGCGCCGCACGACCTCGCGGCACACACCGGCCGGGTCCGCGATCCCGTCCTGCCTACAGGTGACCGCGCCGAGCACGTCGCCGACGGCGAGACCCTCCACTTCCCGCGGATCGACGCGCTCGACCGGGACGCCGAGCCCGGCCTGGAGCTCGCGTCGCTCCTCGAGAGCTGCCAGACCGTGCTCGGTGGTGGCGACGAACAGGTAGCCGACCTGCGCGAACAGCGGCTCGCCGAGCTCGGCGAAGAAGCGGATGCTCGCCTGAGCGAGACGAACCTCGGCCTCGGTGGAGAACTGCTGCCGCACGCCGCCCATCGCGCGCGAGGTCGAGCCTCCCGCGATCTCGCCGGAGTCGCAAAGCACGACGTCGCGCGCGCCCAGGAGCGCCAGGTGGTACGCGATGCTGGCGCCGGTCGCGCCGGCTCCGGCTACGACGATTCGAGCCACTGGTCGAGGTCGTGGCGCTCGGCGTCGGTCAGCGTTCGCAGCGGCGCACGGACGTCCTGGCGGATTGGGATGCCTCTGCGCGCGACGATCCGCTTGAGCGCCGCCTGGAACGGAAAGCGCTCGACTCCGGCGCGCACGGGCGAGAGGTCTCCCGCGCGCTCGTGCACCACGCGCGCGACCAGCTCGGGGAACGCCGCCGCGAGCCCCGATACGGCGCCCGCCGCGCCGCCTTCGAGGCCCCGCACGATCAGCCCCTCCGCGCCCACGAAGGTGTCCAGGCCGTTGCCGAGGTAGGGCTCGACGGCGTCGAACGGCTGGTTCGAGACCTTGAGCCCGCGCAGGTTCGGAGCCGCCTCGCGGAGCCGCTCGATCACGGCGAGGGGGATCGAGTAGCCCGTTCGCGCCCTGAACTCGTACAAGTAGAAGGGCAGCGGCTCGCACGCGCGCGCAGCCGCCGAGAAATGCGCGAACAGCGCGTCCTCGTCGAGCGCGTAGTAGGGCGGCCCGATCACCGCGACGGCGTCGGCACCGGCCTCGGCGGCGTGCTCCGCGAGCGCTTCCGTGTCGGCGGTGGTCTGGGCGCCTGCGTGGACGGCGACCTGCAGGCGCTCGTCGGCCGCGGCGACGACGAGCTCGGCGGCGCGCCGGCGTTCGGCGAGCGACAGGAGGATCCCCTCGCCCGTCGTGCCCAGCGCGAGGACGCCGTCCAGGCCGCCCGCGACGAGGTAATCGATGTACGGGCCGAACGCGTCCTCGTCGAGCGCTGCGCCATCGTCGCGCAGGGGTGTGACGGCTGCGGCCAGAGCACCTCGGAGCATGGCCCAACTCTATGCTCCGGCCCGATGAGCGCCCTTCGCACCGAGCGGGACGGCCCGCTGCTCCGGATCACGATCGCGCGGCCCGAGCGCCGAAACGCGTTCGACGCCGGACTGATCGCGGAGCTGGCCGCCGCGTTCTCCGACGTCGACGACGCGCGCGTGGTGGTGCTCGCCGGCGACGGCCCCAGCTTCTCCGCCGGCGCCGACGTGGAGTGGCAGCGCTCCGCGATCGACCTGTCCTACGACGAGAACGTCGAGGACGCGATGCGCCTGTACGGGATGATGGAGGCAATCGACGCGTGCCCCGCGCCGGTGGTCGCCCGCATCCAGGGCTACGCGCTCGGCGGAGGCTCCGGGCTCGTGGCCTGCTGTGACGTCGCCATTGCCGGCAGGGACGCGGTCTTCGGCTTCTCGGAGGTCAAGCTCGGGATCATCCCGGCCGTGATCTCGCCCTTCGTCGTGCCGAAGATCGGCGTCGGTGCGGCCCGGCGCTACTTCCTCACCGGCGAGCGCTTCGACGCCGAAACGGCACTGCGGATCGGCCTCGTGCACGAGGTGGCCGACGACCTGGACGAGGCCCTCGACCGGGTGGTCGGCGAGCTGCTGACCTCGGGCCCGGAGGCGGCGCGCGAGGCCAAGCGGCTGCTGCGCGAGCTCCCGACCGGCATCGACACGGCGCACGTCGCGGCGCGCCTGCGGACGAGCCCGGAAGGTCAGGACGGCCTGCGGGCGTTCCTCGACCGACGCAAGCCCGACTGGGCGATCTAGCCGCGCGTGCGGCGGCTGCTGCTCCTCGTCGGGGCGATCATCTTCGTCGACACGATGTTCTTCGCGGCGCTGACGCCGCTGCTGCCGAGCTACGCCGAGGACCTCGACCTGTCCAAGGCGGGCGTAGGCGTGCTCGCGGCCGCCTATCCCGCGGGTGCGCTCGCCGGCGGCATCCCGGGCGGGATGTCGGCCGCGCGCTTCGGGGTCAAGCCCACCGTCGTCGCCGGGCTCCTGCTGATGGTCGCCACCACGTCGGCCTTCGGGTTCGCGGACAACATCGTGCTGCTCGACCTGGCGCGGTTCGCGCAGGGCTTCGCGAGCGCGCTCACGTGGACGGCGTCGCTCGCCTGGCTCGTCTCGCGCGCGCCTGCCGACCGCCGCGGGCTGCTGATCGGCACGGCGATGAGCGCCGCGATCGCCGGGGCGCTGTTCGGGCCGGTGCTCGGCGGCGTCGCCTCCCTGATCGGGGTCGAGGTCGCCTTTGCCGGCGTCGCCGTCCTCGGCCTCGTCCTGGCCGTCTGGGCGATGCTCACGCCCGCGGCGCGGCCCGAGCAGGCGCAGCCGGTGTCGATGCTGTGGGCTGCGATCAGGGACCGGGCGATGCTCGGCAGCGTCTGGTTCGTGGCGCTGCCGGCTCTGCTCTTCTCGACGATGGGCGTGCTCGCGTCGCTCCGCCTCGACCGGCTCGGGATGAGCGCGGTGGCGATCGGCGCCGTGTTCCTGATCTCGGCCGCGGTCGAGGCGGTCCTGAACCCGGCCGCCGGGCGGATCTCGGACGTGCGCGGCCGGCTGCTGCCGATCCGGGCCGGCCTCGCAGCGTCCGCCCTGATGACGCTGCTCCTGCCGTGGCCGAACGACCGCTACGTGCTCGCGGTGTTCGTCGTCCTCGCGGGCATGGCATTCGGCGTGTTCTGGACGCCGGCGATGTCGCACCTGACCGACCTGGCCGAGCAGCGCGGTCTCGACTACGCCTACGGCTTCGCACTCGTGAACATCGCCTGGGCGCCGGGGCAGGCGCTCGGGGCCGCCGGCGGTGGGGCGCTCGCACGCGCGACCTCGGATGCGGTGCCCTACCTCCTGCTGTCGGGGCTCTGCCTGGTCAGCCTCGCGCTCGTCGGCCAGACGCGGGCCCGATCGTCCGGCTCGTAGCGACGACGGCGTAGACTGAAATCCACGGCTAAGCAGGAAAACATCCCACCTCGTCCCGCCCCGCCGCCTCCCGGCATCTTCGCGCCCGAGACGGGCGGCGGAAGCAACGGCAGCAGCAAGCGCCGCTAGCCGCTCCCGCGCGCGACCGTAAGGTACGCGGCCGTGCTCAGCAAGCTCCTCGTAGCCAACCGCGGCGAGATCGCCGTACGGGTCTTCCGCACCGCGCGCGAGCTCGGCCTAGGCACGGTTGCGGTGGTCACGCCCGACGACCGGGACGCGCTCCACGCGCGCGAAGCGGACGAGAACGTCGAGATCGCGAGCTACCTCCACTCCGAGGAGCACATCCGGGCCGCGAAGCAGGCTGGCGCGGACGCGATCCACCCCGGCTACGGCTTCCTCTCCGAGAACCCCGACTTCGCCGAGGCCGTGGAGGCGGCCGGGTTGATCTTCGTCGGCCCCTCGCCGGAAGCGCTCCGCGCGGGAGGCGACAAGCTGGAGGCGAAGCGGATCGCGCAGGAGGCCGGCGTCCCCGTCGTCCCCCAGGGCGAACCGGACCAGATCGGCTACCCGCTCGTGATCAAGGCTGCGGCCGGCGGCGGCGGGCGCGGAATGCGCGTGGTGCGCGACGCGTCCGAGCTCGACGAGGCGATGGCGGCCGCCCAGCGCGAGGCGATCGCGGCCTTCGGCGACGACCGCGTCTTCTGCGAGCGCTACGTGGAGCGGCCGCGCCACGTCGAGATCCAGCTGCTCGCTGACACCGCGGGCACGGTCGTCGCGCTGGGCGAGCGCGAGTGCTCGATCCAGCGCCGGCATCAGAAGGTGCTCGAGGAGTCGCCCTCCCCCGCCCTCGACGAGACGCTCCGCGGCGAGATGAGCGAGGCGGCCATCGCGTTCGCCCGCGCGGTCGGCTATCGCAGCGCCGGGACGGCCGAGTTCATGCTCAGCGGCCGCGACTTCTACTTCCTCGAGCTGAACGGCCGCATCCAGGTCGAGCACCCGGTCACGGAGGCCGTGACCGGAATCGACATCGTCAGGGAGCAGATCCGGGTTGCAGAGGGCGATCCGCTGGAGGTTAGTAACACTGTGTTACTTGGCCACGCGATCGAGGTGCGGCTCTACGCGGAGGATCCCCGCACGTTCCTCCCACAGGCCGGCCGGATCGAGCGGCTACGGCTCCCGGAGGGTGTGCGCGTCGACGCCGGCGTGGCCGAGGGCGACGAGGTCGGGGTCGCGTACGACCCGATGATCGCGAAGCTGATCGCCCACGGCGACACGCGCGAGGACGCCCTCGAACGGCTCCGGCAGGCGCTCGCCGACACACGGGTCGACGGACTGACGACGAATCTCCCCTTCCTGCGTTGGCTCGTCGCCCACCCGGCCGTCCGCGC
Organism: uncultured Actinomycetes bacterium; assembly: GCA_963738205.1. Taxonomy (GTDB): domain Bacteria; phylum Actinomycetota; class Thermoleophilia; order Gaiellales; family Gaiellaceae; genus DATFQE01. Next base: position 72,611 of record CAVTVQ010000006.1, on the reverse strand, counting down.
CGGCGAAACCACAACGGCCTTCCTCGACGACTATCCGCCGCTGTCGGAGCCGCCGACCAGACTGCCCTCGGGCCCCTGGAAGGGCGCGTGGCGGCTGAACCTGCCCGCGCCGCCGCCGGCGTCGCCGCCGGATCTCGAGAGCGCGAGCCACCAGGCCGGCCCGGGCGCGGAGCAGAGCGCCCTGACGGCGCCGATGCCGGGAACCGTCATCAAGGTGCTCGTGCAGGCCGGTGACCGGGTCGAGCCGCGCCAGACGCTGCTCGTGTTGGAGGCGATGAAGATGGAGACGCCGGTCGTCTCGCCCTACGAGGCTGTCGTCAAGGCCGTCCACGTCGCCGAGGGCGAGCGCGTCGCAGGCGCCCAGCTGCTGGTCGAGCTCGAGGAGTAGCTACGCCGGGTCGCGCACCGGCTCGGCCGAGGCGGCGGCGAGCCGTGACTTGAGGCCGTTGCGAACCAGAATCGCCGCCAGCGCCGCGAATCCAGCGATTGCGACCCACAGGGACAGATCGCCCCACTCAGGCTTCGTCGACATGTCGAAGATGAGCAGGAAGAGCACCATCAGGTCGGCGCGGGACAGGGCGATCAGGCGCTGCATCCTCTGCTGGACGACGGGCGCCGTCGGTCCCTCCGTCTCCGCAAGCTTTGCCAGCCGCCCCGACTCAGGCCCGAAGAAGGTGGCTCCGGCGAGGAACGTGATCGCAAAGAGGATGATCCCGATCACGATCCAGTCGTCACCGAAGCCCAAGAAGTCGCTGTCGATCACCAGCCAGACGCCGCTGACGACGGCAAGAAGCGAGGCCGGGATGAAGACGCGCGTGCTGATCCACTCGACGTCCTGCCCGAACTCGGCCATCCGCATCGGGTCGGTCGCCTTCATGATCCGCAGCGCGAAGAACTGGATCATCGCGGCGCCGCCGACCCAGAGCACGGCCATCGAGACGTGAAAGAACAGGAGGAACTCGTACCAGCTCAAGACGCTTCGATCAGAAGAGCTTCTGCAACTTCATCGCCGCGCCCATGTCGCCCTTGATCTTGAGCTTGCCCGTCATGTAGGCGCTGGTCGCATTCTGCTCGCCGGCGGCGATCTTCTGGAAGGTCTCCTCCGAGGCCGAGATGGTCGCGTCGGCGTCGCCGCCGCCTTCGCTGACGGTCACCTTGCCGTCGTCGACGTCGACCTTCCACATGCCGGCGCCGTCGATGTCGAACACGTACGAATTCGTCATCCCGGCCGTCTTGGATTGGTCGACGCGGCCCTCGAGGCCCTCGAAGAACTCCCGTGCGCTCTCTGCCATGCGGGCGAGCCTACACCACCGGCTCGGCAGCCAGACGCGTGCGTGAACCGGTCGGCGGGAGCAGCGCGCAGAGCGCCAGTGCGGCAAAGGGCGCTGCCGCGCAGACGTAGAGGGCGGCCTCGAGGTCGACCGCGTCGGCGAGACCTCCGAGCGCCACCGCGGCGACACCACCGAGGCCGATCGACAGCCCGATTCCCAGGCCCGATGCGAGCCCGATGTGACGGGGCAGGTACTCCTGGCTCATCACCATGGTGACACCGAACGTCCCGATCACGCACGGCCCGACGAGGGCCAGCGCGATCGCGCCCGCGAGGCCGCCCACCGCCAGGTAGACGAGGATCAGCGGCCCCGTGGCCAGCACGCTCGCCACCAGCACGGGCCTGCGGCCGACGCGGTCGGCGAGCGGTCCCGCCACCAGCGTCCCGATCCCGCCGACGAGCAGCATCGCAGCGAGCAGCCGGTTGCCGTATGCCTCGGAGTGGCCGCGGGCGACCTCGAAGAGCGGCACGAACGTGATCAACCCGAACCAGGCCACGCTGCGGAACGCGATCACGCCCAGCAGCGCGACGATCGCGCCGACGCGGTCCTCTCCCGCCCGGGCCTGTACGGCTGCGCGCGACGGCTCGAAGCTCCGGAGGTACGGGATGGCCCAGACGAGCGCCGCCGACACCGCCAGGCACGGCAGCGCAAGCAGCAAGCCGGCACCGAGGCCGAAGTGGACGACGAGGAACGTCGCTGCGATCGGCCCCAGCGCGTAGCCGAGGTTGCCGCCGATCGAGAAGAACGACATCCCACTGGCGCGCCGCCGGCCGCTCACGAACGACGCGAACTTCGACCCTTCAGGATGGAACGCCGCCGTTCCGAGGCCCGAGACCGTGATCAGCAACAGGCAGACCCAGTAGCTCGGTGCGACCGCCGCGAGACCGATCCCCACTCCCCCGACCGCGAGGCCCACGGGCAGGAGCCAGACCGCACCGCGTCGGTCCGACCAGAGCCCGAAGAGCGGCTGCAGGATCGACGACGAGAACGCCCAGGCGAGCATCGCGAGGCCCACGAGCAGGTACGAGAGGTCGAACTCGTCGGCGAGGAAGGGCAGGAGCGCAGGCAACGCGCCGTTGGCGAAGTCGGTCGCCAGATGGCCGGACGCCAGCGCCGTCATGCCGCGCTTGTCGATGCTCGACGCTACGCGTCCCGTGTTCACGGGCACGAGGGTAACCGGCGCAGGCTTGCGTTAAGCCGCAGCGGTGCGTGCGAAGCGCCCGATCAGCGCGTGCGAGAGCTCCCACTGGAGACGGGCGATGTCGAGCCGGTTGCGTTCGAGCTCGCCCTCCCCCGCTCCCGAGGCCCGCAGATGCTGGCGCTCGGAACAGAGGACGGAAATCTCCGCCTGGAGCAACTCGACGCTCTTCTCGGAGGCATCGGGCGCAAAGCGAGTCGTGAGTGGCCGCAGGGAGCTCACACGCACAGTGTGTATCGACCTTTCGGAGAAATGGTTAAGAGGTCGTGAAAGTTTTTCGACGGGCACGCTAGAAACCCCCTCGGATAGCATCACGCGGCCACATGCGGGTCGAGTTGAGCTCCGAGGATGCGGAGTCGGTTGAGGCAGACGTCCTCGCCGTGCCGCTCGCCGACCCCTCACCACCACTTCCTGCCGGAGCGACAGGGCTCGACCGCCTGCTCGAGGGCCGGTTGGCGGGGGTCGCCGAGGAGGAAGGCGTGGCGAGGAAGGCAGGACAGACGGCGATCCTCCACCTCGACACCCGGAGGGTCGTGGCAACGGGTTTGGGTGCGGCTCTCGACGCCGATGCCGTCAGGACGGCGGCCGCCGGCGTCGCCCGCGCGACCGCGAAGGTCGGCGGCACGATCGCCTGGCTCGTCGACGACGGGCTGAGGCTCCCGACCGCCGAGCAGGGCCGTGCGGCCGTGGACGGGCTGATGCTCGGCGGCTACGACCCTGGCCGCTGGAAGGCCGACGACGACCGGCCCAAGCACTTCGAGCGCCTCGTCCTGGTGGGTGCGGACGAGGGCGTGCTCGCCGCCGCCGAGCAGGCGGCGCGCGTCGCCGGGGCCGCAAACCGCGCCCGCGACCTCGCGAACGCGCCCCCGAACGAGCTGACGCCCGAAGCGCTCGGCGCCCGTGCCGAGGAGATCGCCGGCGCCGGCGAGCACCTGAGCGCCGAGTCCCTCGGCCCGGACCGGATCCGCGAGTTGGGCATGGGCGCCTTCCTGGCCGTCGCACAGGGCAGCCACAACGAGCCGCGGCTGATCGTCATGCGCTACGAGCCGCCGGAGGCAGAGGGCGATGTGGTGCTCGGGCTCGTCGGCAAGGGGATCACCTTCGACACGGGCGGCATCTCGATCAAGCCTGCGGCCTACATGGAGGACATGAAGGGCGACATGGCCGGCGCTGCCGCGGTCGTCGAGGGCATCGGCGCGATTGCCGACCTCGGGCTCCCCGTCCGCGCGCTCGCAGTTGTCGCGGCGGCCGAGAACATGCCGGGCGGCGGCGCGTTCAGGCCGGGGGACATCCTCACGGCGATGAACGGCAAGACGATCGAGGTGATCAACACCGACGCGGAGGGCCGACTGGTGCTCGCCGACGCGCTCCACTACGCGCGCGAGCAGGGTGCCACCCACGTCGTCGACTTCGCGACGCTGACGGGCGTGATGGAAGCGGCGCTCGGCGACCTCTACGCCGGGGTGTTCGGCAACGACGCAGCCTGGCGTGACGCGGTCGTCGAAGCCGGCGAGGCCAGCGGCGACCACGCGTGGCCGATGCCGCTCCACGAGCGCTTCCGCCGCTACATCGACTCGCCGTTCGCGGACATGAAGAACTCGTCCATCCTTCGTCAGGGTGTCCCGGTGCTCGCCGCCGAGTTCCTGCAGGAGTTCTCCGGCGAGGGGCCCTGGGCTCACATCGACATGGCTGGAACGGGCTACTTCCGTTGGCCGCGGCCGGACTACCTCTGGCAGAAGGGTGGGACCGGCTACGGCGTCCGCCTGATCACGGAGCTCGCGGGCAGACTCGCGGCGTGAACTTCGACCTGTCGCCGGAGCACGAGCTCGTCCGGAGCACCGTGCGCGAATTCGCCGAGCAGCGAGTCGCGCCCGTCGCCGAGGAGCTCGACCGCGAGCACCGCTTCCCCTACGAGCTGGTCGGTGAGCTCGCCGAGCTGGGCTTGATGGGTATGCCGATCCCCGCGGAGTACGGCGGGGGCGGCACGGACACGCTCGCCTACGCGATCGCGATCGAGGAGCTGACGCACGTCGACTCGTCCGTCGCGATCACGGTCGCGGCGCACACGTCGCTCGGGACGATGCCGATCTTCCTGTTCGGCAGCGAGGAGCAGAAGCGTGAATGGCTGCCGCAGCTCGCGTCGGGCGAGAAGCTCGGGGCGTTCGGGCTGACCGAGCCCGGGGCCGGGTCCGACGCCGGCAACACGCGCACGCGCGCCGAGCTGCGCGACGGCGAGTGGGTGATCAACGGCTCGAAGACGTTCATCACCAACGCCGGCACCGACATCAGCGGCTGCGTGACGATCACGGCGTTGACCGGCGAGGGCGAGGTCTCGAACGTCATCGTCCCGAACGGCACGGCCGGCTACGAGATCTCGCCGCCGATGAACAAGCTCGGCTGGCGGGCGTCGGACACGCGCGAGCTGTCGTTCAAGGACGCGGCCGTGCCCGAGAGCAACCTGCTCGGCCCGCGCGGCGAGGGCTTCCGGCAGTTCCTCGAGATCCTCGACGGCGGCCGGATCTCGGTCGCGGCGATGGGGGTCGGGCTCGCTCAGGGCGCCTACGACCTCGCTTTCCGCTACGCGCAGGAGCGCGAGCAGTTCGGCAAGCCGATCGCGCGCTTCCAGGCGATCCAGTTCCAGCTCGCGGACATGGCGGTGGAGCTCGAGGCGGGCCGCAACCTCGTCTACAAGGCGGCGTGGCTCAAGGACCAGGGCCGCCCGTTCGCCAAGGAGGCCGCGATGGCCAAGCTCTACACCGGCGAGCTTTCGCACCGCGTCGCCAACACGGCTCTGCAGATCCACGGCGGCTACGGGTTCATGGACGAGTCGCCGATCTCGCGGCTGTACCGCGACCAGAAGATCCTCGAGATCGGAGAGGGCACGAACGAGGTGCAGCGGATGGTGATCGCCCGGCACCTCGGTCTGTAGAAATCGTCGGTAGGCTCCCAGCCGAGACTGACGAAAGGGGTACGCCAACGTGCGCGCAGCCGCATGCATCGCGCTGGCAGCCGCAGCAGTCGCCGCCGGAACCGTCGAGAACGCTGCAGCGTCGGAGCTCATCGACCGGAACGCGTCTCGGGTGTCGCTCAGAGTCAACGGGTCGGGCCACGCTCTCCTCACGTACGCCACGCGCGGCGGGGTCAGGCGCGTCCACGCCTGGGGCGCGATCAACGCGCGCCCGCCGACGTACGGCGCCGCGCAGGCCTCCTTCCGGCTGCACTACGCCGGCAAGGGCTTTCGCGGCGGTACCTGCCTCCCCTACGACGGGCCTGCGCTCGCTTGGCTCCTCCGCGCATGCAAGGCCCCCGACGGGTCCTACTGGGCGCTGCAGAGCTGGCAGCGGCTGAAGCCGAACTTCGGCGGACTTCGCGGCGCCTGGGAGCTTCGGCTCTCCCACTGGACCGGCCCGGTCGCGCAGCTCTCGATCCGGCTGGACTGGTCGTACCGCCGGTTCGATCACCTGTACGGCACGTACACGTACGCGGGCAAGGGCGTCTTCGGCTTCCGCTCGACGTCCTCCGGGAGCCCGCTCGACCGCTACGGGCGCAACATCTACGTCGACACGCGCGACTCGCGCTACGGGGCCGGGTGGCGGCGCGAGAACAGCTTCCTTTCGCACCGCCCCAACGGGCGCTTCTGCTACGGCTTCTACCCGCACGGGAGTCGGCCGCACGGGCGAGGGACGCGCTACCGGGCGACAGTGATCGGTCCGGGCGTAACGCCGGACGTCACGTGGGAGGCGCCCGCGCTGGGCGTCTTCGACGCGGCTCTCGAGCAGGCGGCGAACGAGGAGCAGCGGCGGCTGTTCGCCGGCTCGCGCGCCTGCAAGGTGCGCTAGGACGGTTTGGCGCAATAGCGACTGTGCCGCCGGGCCGCGCTGCTCGCGCCGAGGCGGCGTCCTCGGTCGCACGCTACGCGTCCTAGCTTCGCGCACGAGCGCTCCCTGCGTCCTTGCCTCGGAACGAGCATCGCACCCCGACGACGAGCGACGTCCCACCAAACCCTCTGTTTAGGTCGGTAGTCCGTCCGGTTGTGGGCGGATGGTGCCTGGTGCGCCGGGATGACTCGCAAACCTTCTGACTTCCGTGTCTTGGTTAGGACTTGTCTCCTGGTGCGGCAGGCGCGGCTGCCGAGGTGACCTCAGAGAAGCCTGCACGGTCGCTCAAAACAGTGCTGTCCCCGGCAGCCGCCTACCTACGAGACGGGAGGGTAGGTCGTGGAGTGGACGGTGGCAATCGGTGTCGACACGCATCGCGAGGCGCATGTGGCGGTGGCGGTGGATCGGTTGGGACGGCGGCTGGGAGCGCTCGAGTTTCGCGTCGACGAGCGTGGCTTCGAGCAGCTGCGACGGTTCGCGCTCTCGCTTGGTGAGCCGGCGTTCGCGGTCGAGGGGACCGGCTCGTACGGCGCCTCGTTGGCGCGGGCGTTGCTTGCTGACGGCTACGTCGTCTTCGAGTGTGAGCGGCCCCAGCGGCGGCGGCGCAAGGACAAAAACGACCTGATCGACGCGGAGCTGGCGGCGCGCCGGCTGCTCGCAGGCGAACCGCTGCCGCTGCCGCGCGGCGGCCACGAGCGCGAGCAGCTGCGGCTGCTGCTGCTCGAGCGGCGCAGCGCACAACACGGGCGCCAGCAGGCGCTCAACCAGCTGAAGGCGGCGATCGTCACGCTCGACCCGCCCCTGCGTGCCCAGCTCGAGCAGCAACGGCCAGCGACGCTCGCGGGCAGCAAGCTCCTCCAGCGACAGCAACTCGCGCCGCTTCAGCGACTGGCCAAGCGGATCGTGCTGCTCGAGCACGAGCTCAGTGAGACCAACCGAGAGCTGAGCGAGCTCACACGCGCGCTCTGCCCACAACTGCTCAAACAGCCCGGCGTCGGCCCGCTCTGCGCCGCCCAACTGCTCGTGTCGACCACCAACCCGCAGCGGATCCGCAGCGAACCCGCCTTCGCCGCGCTCGCCGGCGTCAGCCCCGTCGAAGCATCAAGCGGCCCGATCAAACGCCACCGGCTCAACCGCAGCGGCGACCGGCAACTCAACTGGGCACCGCACATGAGCGCCCTCAACCGCATCCGCTACCACCCCGAAACCCGCGCCTACTACCAACGACAACTCGAGCGCGGCAAAACCAAACGAGAAGCCATCCGCATCATCAAACGCGCCCTCACACGCCGCCTCTACCGCACCCTCACCACCACAACCACTTGACATCCATAGAAGCGTCCTAGGCGGTCGGGGTCAGCCGGAGCTGCTCGACGACGGCGGTATCGCGGAGCTTGGTCGTGCAGCCGCCGACGGCGTAGAGCGAGCCGCCGATCGCGAACAGGGACAGCGCATGGCGGGCGACGAGCGGTGCCGGGCCCTGGCGCCAGCGCCCCTCCGAGGCGTCGTAGATCTGGTACGTGCGCTCCCAGACGGCGTGGATCTGGTCGCCGACCACGGTGGCGCCGAGCAGCTCCATGGGCTTCGGCATCGTCGGCCCTCGCCGCCAGCGGTTCGTCGCGAGGTCGAAGATCCAGACGTCGCGCAGCCGCTCCTCTCCGCGCCGTCCTCCCAGCACCCAGATCTCACCGCGGAATACCACGGCCCCGAACGCGTGCATCGGACGTGGGAGCGGCGGCGCGGTTCTCCAACCGCGCACGCGGGGGCCGGCCCAGTAGACCGTCCGCAGCTCCTTCCCACGCGTGTCGTAGCCGCCGAGGACGTAGATGCGATCTCCGGTCGAAACCGCGGCGTGGTTGTAGAGCACCCGCGGCAACGGCTCGCCTCGTGACCACCAGCGGAGCCGGGGTTCGTAGCTGTAGACCTGGCGCCCGCCGCCGGTAGGCGTCGTCCCACCCAACACGAAGACCGCGCCCTGCAGGGCCGCGCCCGCACCGGCACGCACGGGCTCGGGCAGGCGGGGCAGCGTCGTCCACGTCTTGCGCGCGGGGTCGAAGACCTGAAAGCGGTCGAGGTGCCGCCCGCTGTCGCCGACCATCCCGCCGGCGACGTAGATCTTGCCGCCGAGCTCCGCCGCGGCCACGTAGCTGCGCCGGTTCGCCATCGGCGTCGTGAACCGCCAGCCGTCCGCGGCGTCGCGTCGCGGCGGCGCGTCGTCCCCGCTCCCACCGCAACCGGCCAGCAGCGCGGCGGCCGCCGCCACCACCGCCATCAGCCGCACGGCCTAACCCTCGGTCAGTGCGTGGGCGAGCCTGCGCCGCTCGGTGCGCCGGACGCGCATGCGCCGCGGGTCTGGCACCGGCACGGAGGCGAGGAGCGCCTTCGTGTACTCGTGCTGCGGCGACATGTAGACGTCGTCGGCCGTCCCGGCCTCGACGATCTTGCCGTCCTTCATGACTGCGATGTCGTCGCTCATCGCCCGCACGACGGAGAGGTCGTGCGAGATGAAGAGGTATGCCAGCCCGAAGTCGCGCTGGAGGTCCTTGAGCAGGTTGAGGATCTGCGCCTGGATCGAGACGTCGAGAGCGGACACGGGCTCGTCGCACACGATCAACTTCGGATTGAGCGCGAGCGCCCGCGCCACGCCGATTCGCTGGCGCTGGCCGCCGGAGAACTCGTGCGGGTACCGGTTGGAGAAGCCCGGGTTGAAGCCGACGACGTCGAGCAGCTCGCGGACGCGCGCGCCCCGGTCGCGGCGCGAGCCGACACTGTGCACGACGAGCGGCTCGCCGACGATGTCGCCCACGGTCATACGCGGGTCGAGCGACGAGTACGGGTCCTGGAAGACGATCTGCATCTCGCGGCGCAGCCTGCGCACGTCCTCGCGGCCCATGTCTGTGAGCTCGCGACCCTCGAACTTCACCGATCCGGACGTCGGCTTCATCAGCTGCAGCACGCAGTAGCCGGTGGTCGACTTGCCCGAGCCCGACTCGCCCACGAGCCCGAGCGTGCGGCCGGGAGCGATCGAGAAGCTGACGCCGTCGACGGCGTTCACCGTGTGGCTTACGCGCTCGATGAACAGGCCGCTGCGCACGGAGAACTCCTTGCGCAGGTCGGCGACTTCGAGCAGGACGCCGTTCGAGCTCACGTGACGGCCGCCTCCGGTCGCGGCGCCCGCTCACTCGCCGGATGCTGGCTTCGCACCCAGTGGCCGGGGCGGAGCTCGCGCAGCTGCGGCTCGACGGTCGAGCACGTGTCGTGCGGGCCCGCGTACGGGCAGCGGGCAGCAAAGCGGCACGCCTCGGGCGGGTCGATCAGGTCGGGCGGGCGGCCGGCGATCGCGACGAGCCGGCCCTCGCGGACGTTCTCGCCCTCCAGCTCGGGCAGCGCGCCTAGCAGCGCCTCCGTGTACGGGTGCTCGGGTCGGTCGAACAGGTCCTCGCCGCCGGCCTCCTCGACGATCTGGCCCGCGTACATGACCGCGACGTCGTCGGCGACCTCGGCGACGACGCCCATGTCGTGCGTGATCAGGATCAGCGCCATGTCGTGCTCCTCGCGCAGGTCCTCGAGCAGGTCCAGGACCTGCGCCTGCACGGTCACGTCGAGCGCGGTGGTGGGCTCGTCGGCGATCAGCAGCTTCGGGTTGCAGGCGAGCGCGATCGCGATCATCACGCGCTGGCGCATGCCGCCGGAGAAGCGGTGCGGGTAGTCGTCGAGCCGCTCGGCCGCGCGTGGGATCTGCACCTCCTCGAGCAGCTCGATCGCCCTGCTCCGCGCCTGGCCCTTCGACATCCCGAAGTGACGGTCGAGCACCTCGGTGATCTGCGTCCCGATCTTCAGCGTCGGGTTGAGCGAGGTCATCGGGTCCTGGAAGATCATCGCGATCTCCCGTCCGCGCACGTCTTCGAGCTGACGCTCCGAGAGCTTCGTGAGGTCACGCCCGTCGAACGTGATCGAGCCCGAGACGATCTTGGCCGGCGGCTTCGGGATCAGGCCCATGATCGACAGCGCCGTCACCGACTTGCCGCACCCCGACTCGCCGACGATGCCGAGCGTCTTGCCCTTGTCGACGGAGAAGCTGACGCCGTCGACAGCGCGCACCGCGCCCTCACGGGTGAAGAAGTGCGTGCGGAGGTCGTCGACTTCGAGGAGGGCCATGCGCGCCTAGGTCTCCTTCGTCCGCGGATCGAGCGCGTCGCGCATCCCGTCCGCGATGAAGTTGGCGGAGAGGACGATGGTCGCGATCAGGAGGCTCGGGATCACGATGATGTGCGGGTGCGCGCGGTAGGCCGCGCGGCCGTCCTCGGCCATCGACCCGAGCGACGCGTCCGGCGCGCTGATGCCGAGGCCGATGAACGACAGGAACGCCTCGCCCAGGATCACGCCCGGGAGCTCGAGGAACACCGCGATGATGAGGACGCCGAGCGTGTTGGGTAACAGATGGCGGCCGAGGATCCGGTACCAGCGCGCGCCGATCGCCCGGGCCGCCCGCACGTAGTCGTTCTGCTTCAGGGTGATGATCTGGCCCCGGACGATCCGCGCCGCCGTGAACCAGCTCGCGATCGACAGCGCGATCACCATCGTCTTCGCGTTCGTGCCGATGATCGCCAGGGTGATGATGGCGAACGGCAGGTACGGAAGCCCGTAGAGCGCATCGAGGAGGCGCATCAGCACGTTGTCCAGCCGGCCGCCCACGAAGCCGGAGATCGACCCGTAGACGACGCCGATCAGCAGGATCGCGAGCGTCGCCCCGAAGCCGATGAAGATCGAGACGCGCGTTCCGATCGCGGCGCGGGTGAAGAGGTCGCGCCCGAACTTGTCCGTGCCGAACGGATGCTGGAGGCTCGCGCCTTCGTAGGACAGCGCGAAGTTCTGCTGGTCCGGGTCGTACGGCGAGATCAGGGGCCAGATCAGCGCCCACGCGAGGATGACGAGGAAGACCACGCCCGCGACCATCGCGGCCTTGTTGCGGGTGTAGCGGCGCCAGGCGTCGCGCCAGAGGCTCGACTGGCGGATAGGCGCGCCGGCCGCGGACGTGGGTGCCAGCGGCGCTCCGACGTCGGCGGCGGCGGTCTGGGCGAGAGCCTCGCTGCGGGGATCGACGGCCATGACCGACTACGTCCTGGCTTCCCGCGTCCTCGGGTCGAGGACGCCGTAGAGGATGTCGACGACCAGGTTCGCGAGGATGATCACGACCGACGTGAGCACGGTAATCCCCATCACGACCGAGTAGTCGCGCGACTCGACGGCCGTGACGAAGTACCGGCCGATGCCCGGGATCGAGAAGATCACCTCGATCACGAACGAGCCGGTGATGATGAAGCCGAGCAACGGCGCCGTGGCCGTGATCGCCGGGATCAGCGAGTTCCGCAGCACGTGCACGCCGACCACGCGGCGCCAGCGCAGCCCCTTCGCCTTGGCCGTGCGCACGTAGTCCTGCTGCAGCGTCTCGAGCATCGACCCGCGCACGAGGCGCGCGAAGTACGCCATCGGGAACAGCCCCAGCGCGAACGACGGCAGGATCTTGTGCTGCCACGTCGTCCAGCCGTTCGTGGGTAAGAAGCCGCCCTTCAGGGCGACGAAGTAGATGAGGAGCGTCGCGACCAGGAAGCTGGGTAACGCGAAGCCCACGTTGGACAGGAACATCAGCCCGTAGTCGTAAGGCGTGTTGTGCTTGAGCGCGGCGAAGATGCCCGCCGGGATCCCGAGCACCACGGCCCATACGAAGGCGAGCAGGCCGAGCTCGATCGACTTGGGCGCGTGCTCGGTGATGATCTCGTTGACGCTGCGGTTGCGCACGACGAGCGACGGCCCGAGGTCGAAGGTGAACACGCCCTTCACGTAGTACGCGTACTGCCCGTACCACGGCTGGTCGAGGTGGAACTTGCGGTCCAGGTTCGCCTGCATGGCCGGCGTCACCGCCCGTGAGCTCTTGCGGAACGGGTTCCCGTTGATCTGCTTCATCAGCACGAACGTGATGAAGATCACCAACAGCAGGACGGGAATCGTCCAGAGCAGCCGCCGGATGATGAACGCGGTCACGGGGTCCTCCTACCCGAGCTCCTAGCGAGGTTAACAGGGAGCGGGCGGGGCGCTCGTGTGCCCCACCCGCTGCTCCTTGGTCGGCGTTACTCGGTGATCTCGACCGTGGTCAGGTCGACCTGGTCGAGCAGGTTGATGTTGAACGTTGCCTTCACGGTCTCGCGCTCGAGGTTGTTGTAGGTGCCCGACCAGAGCGGGATGAACGGCATGGCGCCGTTCTCGCCGGTCAGCTTCTCCTCGAGCTGCTTGTAGATCTCGTAGCGCGCTGCGTTGTCGGGTGTGTCCTTGGCCTTCTGGACGAGGTCGTCGTACGACTTGTCGCAGAAGTTCGTGTTGTTGTTCCCCGACTCGCAGGTCCAGAGCTCGAGGAAGTTGATGTCGTCGACGAAGTCGCCCACCCAGCCGAGCCGGAACAGGTCGACCGTGTTGGGCGGCGGCGGGCCGAGCATCTCGAGGTACTGCTGCCACTCCATCACGCGGATCTTGGAGTTGATGCCCAGCTCCTTCCACATGCCCTGGAGCGCGACGGCGACGTCCTCGTTCGGAGGTGCCTCGTTCGTGAACAGCGTCACCGACTTGACCGGGTTCTTGGCCTTGGCCAGCTCGGCCTTGGCCTTCTCCATGTCGCCCGCGGCGGGCGTCCACGGCGAGCCGTCGCCGACGATCGTCTTGAAGCCCGGCATGCCGTCGGGCGTGAAGCCCAGCGCCGGGATCTCGTTCGCCTGCGTGATGTTGTCGATGATCGACTCGCGGTTCACGGCCAGTGACATCGCGCGCCGCTGGTTGATGTCAGGGACCTGCTTGATGTTGAAGCCGTAGTAGCTCGTGGACAGGCCCGGATAGAGCTCGTACTCGGGCGTGTCCTTGAGCCGAGCGATCTCGTCGCTCGGCAGTTGCTCGTCGAGCACGTCGACCTCGCCTGCTTCGAACGACTGCACGGCGGTCGTGCCGTCGACGATGATCCGCCCCTCGACGCGGGTCAGCGCGACATTGGCGGCATCGCGCCAGTCGTCGTTCTTGACGAGCGTGATCGAGGCGCTCGGCTCCGCCGCCTCCACCTTGAAGGGGCCGTTCGTGACGATGTTCTGCGGCCGCGTCCACTGCTCGGGCGAGGCCTCGACCGCCTTGCGGTTCACGGGCAGGAACACGTGGTGCGCGGACTGCTCGATGAACCAGGGCTGCTCGGAGGTCAGCGTCACCTCGAGCGTCTGGTCGTCGGTCGCCTTGATCGCGACCTTGTTCTTGAGCGCGTCGCAGTTCTTCTCGCACTCGTTGTACTCACCCGCGCCCTTGATTCCGTACAGCTGGTAGGCGTAGTCGCTGGCCAGCTCGGGTGAAAGCGCGCGCTTCCACGAGTACTCGTAGTCCTTCGCGGTCACGGGGTCGCCGTTCGTCCACTTCATCCCCGTGCGCAGGTGGTAGGTGACCTTCGGGCCCTTCACGTCCCAGCTCTCCGCAGCCGCGGGCGTAGCCTTGAGGTCCGCATCGAGCTTGACGAGCGGGTCGAAGATGTTCAAGAGGATCTTCGACGATGTCGTGTCAGTGGCGAGACCCGGATCGAGGTTGAACTCCGACCCGAGGCCCCACTTCAGGACCTGCTCCGAGGCGGCCTGGCCGCCGCCGTTGCCGTTGCCTTCGTCCCCACCGTCACCGCCGCCGCAGCCCACAAGGGCGAGCCCGGCCACGGTGGCGACGAGCGCAGACGAAAGCCAGCGCTTACGCGTCTTCATGTGCGTACGTCCTTCCTGGGCTGGTTACAGAAGTGTGATCTCTATGCCCGATTAGACGCAATCTCAGCAAGCAAGGGTGGGTCGAGGCGATTAAGTGGCCGTTAAGGGTTGGAATGGGTCTGTTCGGGCGGCTTATCGCCTCGCCCGCCGAGGACGCCGCTAGGATCCCGTTTCGTGCTGTTTCGCCAGTTCGTCGACGACGATCTCGGCTGCGCGTCCTACCTGATCGGCGACGAAAGCGTCGGCGAGGCGGTGATCATCGATCCGGCCTACGAGATCGAGCCGTACCTCGAGGAGGCCGAGCGGCGCGGTGCGCGCATCGTGCGCACGCTCGAGACGCACACGCACGCCGACCACGTGTCCGGGCACGGCAGGCTCGCGCTCCAGCACGACGTTCCGGTCTCCATCCACCCGGCCGGCGAGCCGCAGTACGCCTTCGACCAGCTGGACGACGGCCAGGAGGTGGCCGTCGGCGAGGTCGTCATCCGCGTCCTCCACACGCCCGGACATCGCCCCGAGCACTGCTGCTTCGCCGTGATCGACCGCTCGCGCGGACACGAACCGTGGCTCGTGATCACGGGCGACTCGCTGCTCGTGGGCTCGGCCGCGCGGCCCGACCTGGCCGTCGACGCCGCCGAGGGCGCGCGCGACCTGCACCGCTCCCTGCGCTCGCTGTTCGACCTGCCGGACGGCGTCGAGGTCTACCCGGGCCACGTCGCCGGCTCGCTCTGCGGCACGCAGATGAGCTCGAAGGCGTCGACGACGATCGGCTTCGAGCGCCGCTTCAACCGGGCAGCCCTGACTGCAGAGGACGAGTTCGTCGCCGAGTCGAGCGCCTCGTCGGCGCCGCGGCCGCCGAACATGGACCGGATCGTCTCGCTCAATCGCGGGCCGTTCCTCGGCCCGCCCGAGCCGCTCGGCACGCTCACTGAGGCCGGCGAGGCGGTGGTCCTGGACGTCCGGCCCGCCGAGGCCTTCGCCGCCGGGCACGCGAGCGGAGCGCTGAACGTGCCGCTGGACGACTCGAGCTTCCCGACCAAGGCCGCCTTCGTCATCCCCGAAGGCGCCCAGGTCGCCCTGCACGCCGAGTCGCAGGAGGACGCCGAGCACGCGGCGCGTGGACTGCGGACGGTCGGCGTTCTCGAGCTCGCCGGTCGGATCGTCGACCCGCCGAACGACGAGCGCGTGGACACCATCGAGGTGGAGGAGCTCGACGCCCTGCTCGCCGACGGCGAGGTGACGGTTCTCGACGTGCGCGAGAAGGACGAGCGCGACCGCGGCTACATCGCCGGCAGCCGTCACATCCCGTACCGCCTGGTTCCCGCCTGGATCGACGACCTGCGCGAGGCGCAGCCGCTGGTGACGATCTGTTCGAGCGGCTCGAGAGCCACGATCGCCGCCAGCGTGCTCGCGGCCGAGGGCATCGAGGCGCGTCCCGTCCTGCACGGCGGTGTCGAGGACTGGGCCGAACGAGGCGGCGAGACCGTCGCGTTCAGGCGCTGCGGCGGCTAGGCCGACGCGCGAAAGAGCGCCTCGGCGTCTGCCAGGTAGGCGGACGCGCCGACCTCGCGGAAGAACTCGATCGCCTTCGTGAGCTCCCCGCCCAGTCCCTTCGTAGCGGCGAGCACCGTCGCCTCGGCCTCGAACGGCCGCGCGCCCATCCGCCCGAAGATCTCGGCAGCGTTCAGAAACTCGCCGCGACCGATCGCGAGACCCGCATCGCACCAGCGCGTCGCAGCCGACGATTCCTCGGCCGTCGCTTCGATCGCTTCCTTGCGGTCGAGCCCGACAAGGACGACCGCAACCTCCGGGAACCAGTCCTGCGCGACATTGAGCACGAGGCCCCGGCACCGCTCGACGAGCTCGAGCGCCAGCTCGTCGGCTCCGTCTTCCCCCAGCTCCCAGCGCACGCGGCTCAGGAAGGCGAGAGACGGGATCAGCAGTTGTGGGTCGCGCCCAGCTCGTCCCAGCTCGAGCGCGGTCTCGCCGTCCTCCACGGCGGCCGCTCGGTCACCGCGTGCAAGGTGGATCCGGCCGCGGTACCACTTGAACATCGGCTCCAGGTAGTGCCCGCCGTGCTGCTGGGCGTCGGCAATCCACCGGTCGGCGATCTCGACGGCGTGATCCCAGCGGCCGGCGACATAGTCCAGTCGGATCTCCTCGGCCTCCGCCCACCGGAGCCAGTCGACGCTAGCAAACCGCTTCCACGCCTCCTTCATGCGCCGGACCGCCACATCGGCCTCGTCGAGGCCGCCACGGTTGTAGTGGGTATCGGCGAGGTTGTTGTAGGGCCGCTGGGCGTCGGCGGAGTTCAGCTCCTCGAAGAGCGCGATGCTCTCCTCGATCATCGCCACCCCTTCTCGATCGCCCATCATCGCCAGTCGCCCGCCGCGGACGCTCAGGATGTGGGCGCGAACCTCGCTGAGGCCGAGCTCGTCCGCCATCGCGAGCGCCTCGTCCGCGAACATCACCGCCGGACCCTCCCGGTTCGCCAGCCAGTGGAGACGGGCCAGGCCTGAGTAGACGCGAGCCTTCGAGGCCGAGACCGGAAGGTTCTCCGCCAGCTTGGCGGCTCGCTCCTGGCTCTCCACGACGTCCTCGCCGCGGCCCAGCAGCCACAGCACCTCGGCACGGATGATCTCCGCGACCGCGGCCCCCGCCTCGTCGCCGACGGCGAGAAGGGCATCCCGCGCGGCCACGCCGTCGCGCTCGTCCCAGATCTCGGCACTGAAACGCTGCTCGGCAAGCGAGAGCAGTAGCCGAGGTCGCTCCGAATCGTCCGCGCTCCAGAGGTCGAGCGCGCGCTCGTAGTCGCGGACGGCGGCGTCGGACGCGTTGAGGGACGCGGCTCGATCGCCGGCGTCGCGCAGCGAGAGCCGGGCGGACCGGCGGAGATCCGGGTCGTCGACTCCGGTCGGAAGCGCCTCCAGCGCGCTGACGTAGTGGTGCGCGCGAAGCTCGGGGTGGTCCTCGGCCCGGCCGAGCGACTCGATCCAGGCCGCCGCGCGCCCATGCTTCTCCGTGCGGTCCGCCCGCGGGATCTGGCTGTAGGCGACGTCGCGTACGAGCGTGTGTGTGAACGCGTACTGGGTGTCGCCCTCCATCGAGGACCGCCGTTCACGCTGGACGAACTGCTTGCGGGCGAGGCCGTGGAGAAGCTCCTCCGCCCGTTCGCGATCGACGCCCACGAGCTGCGCCACAGCTTGGAGCCAGAAGACCTTGCCGAGCACCGAGGCGTCCTGGACGAGGGCCTTCTCCTGGTCGCTCAGCCCGTCTAGACGCGCGGCGATCAGCCCGTGGACGGACTCGGGCAGTGGCAGGCTCTCGGCGGCGTCGAGCGCGTTGCGCTCGATCGCGATCCGCGCGAACTCCTCGGCGTAGAGCGGATTTCCGCCGGCCCGCTCCAGAAGACCCGCCTGCACGTCGGCCGGCAGCACCGCCCGGTCGAGCAGGCCGTGCACGAGCGCCGCGGTGTCCGCCTCCGTCAGCGGTGAGAGCGAGATCGTCGTTGCGTTCGGCTTCCCGCCGCCCCAGCCCGGCCGGCGCGTCAGCAGCTCGGGCCGCGCTGTGGCGACGACGAGGATCGGGACCTGCGCAGCCCAGTCGATCAGATGGTCGAGGAAATCGAGCAGCCCTTCGTCTGCCCAGTGGAGGTCTTCGACGACCAGCACGAGGGGGTCGAGCTCAGCCAGGCCCTCGAAGAACCGCCGCCAGGCTGCGAAACTCTCCGCGCGGCGGTCGCCCGCGTCGCCCTCGGAGAGCCCGACCAGCGGCTTGAGCTCACGCAGGACCCAGTCGCCGTCGTCCTGCTCGGGGACGGCCTCCTCGACGACGGCACGCAGCTTCTCGGCGGCGCGCTCCTCCGGCTCGCCCTCGAGGATCCCGGCGTGCGCCTTGAGGATCTCTCCCAACGCCCAGAACGCCACCCCGTCGCCGTAGGGAAGGCAACGACCCTGGCGCCAGTAGATGAGCTCCGGCCGGGTGTCGACCTCGGAGAAGAGCTCGTAGACGAGCCTGCTCTTGCCAATGCCCGGGACTCCGACGAGGGTGACGAGCTGAGGTGAGCGCTCCTGCTGCGCCCGGGCGAGCGTGCCGACAAGCAGGCCGAGGTCGTGTTCGCGCCCGACCAACGGCGTCTTCGGCGGCTGCATGACGTCGGCGCCGAACCGCGAGCGTGCCTGCACCACCTCCCAGACAGGCACAGGGCGCGACTTCCCCTTCGCCTCCACCGGGGGCGCCTCGCGATACTCGATCACGCGGGAGGTCGCGTTGTAGGTGGGCGCGCCGACGAGGATCCCGTTCACAGGAGCCGCGGACTGGAGCCGTGACGCGGTGTTCACCACGTCGCCGGCGACGAGCCCGCGCTCCGCTCCGGCACCCGGCTCGAGCGAGACGAGCACCTCGCCGGTATTCACCGCGATCCGGACCTCCAGCTCCTCCTCTTCGGTGATCCAGTCGCGGATGGCAAGCGCGGCCCGCACCGCCCGCTCGGGGTCGTCCTCGTGCGCGACCGGGGCGCCGAACACGGCCATGACGGCATCGCCGATGAATTTCTCGACCGTTCCGCCGCGCTGCTCGAGCTCGGAACGAAGCCGGTCGTGGAACGGCCGCAGGATCGCCTCGACGTCCTCCGGGTCGAGCGTCTCCGCGCGCGACGTGAAGCCGACGAGATCGGCGAAGAGCACGCTGACGACCTTCCGCTCACGCCGCGCGTCGGTTGTCATACGACGAGTCTAGGACGCGTCAGCGGACGCGCTCTACTGCGTAGCCCCACCGCCGCATCGCCTGAAGCAGCGCATCGCGGTGCTCGCGGTCGCGCGTCCCGAGGGTCAGCTCCACCTCGGTCTCGACCACCGGCAGCTCGAGGCCCTCGCGGTGGTGCTCGACCGAGATCACGTTGACCCGCTCCTCCGCGACGAGGGACAGCAGCTTCAGGAGCTCCCCGGGTCGGTCGGAGATCTTCGTGCGCACGACGAGGTAGCGGCCGGAGAGCGTCAGGCCGTGGCGCATCACGGAGATCAGCATCGTCGGATCGATGTTGCCGCCGGAAAGGAGCGCCGCGACCTGGCCCGTGCCGCCGACGCGCCCGGCCAGCACCGCCGCGAGCGACGCCGCGCCCGCACCCTCGACGACCAGCTTCGCACGCTCGAGCAGCAGGACGATCGCCTCGCTGATCTCCTCGTCGGTGACCGTGACGATGTCCTCGAGCGTCTCGCGCAGGATCGCGCCTGTGAGCTCGCTCGGCTGCTTGACGGCGATACCGTCGGCGATCGTGTAGCCGTGGTCTGTCGCGCCCGTGTACGGCGCGCAGGCCGCAGCCTGGACACCGACCACGCGGACTCGCGGCATCAGCTCACGCAGCGCCAGCGAGATCCCGGACGCGAGCCCGCCGCCGCCGATCGGCACCACGAGCGTCTCGAGATCGGGCAGCTGCTCGGCGAGCTCGAGCGCGATCGTGCCCTGCCCGGCGATCACGCGCCCGTCCTCGAACGCGTGCACGAAGGTGGCGCCGGTCGCCTCCGCACGCTCCAGCGCCGCGGCCAGCGCCTCGTCGAAGCCCTCGCCGCTCAGCTCGACCTGGGCGCCGTAGTTGACCGTGGCTTCGACCTTGGCCATCGCCGCGTCGTTCGGCATGTAGACCGTCGCGGGGATCTCCGCCTCCCGCGCGGCCCAGGCGACCGCTTGGCCGTGGTTGCCGGCGCTCGCCGCGACCACGCCGGCGGCGCGCTCGGCCTCGTCGAGCATGGCGATCTTGTTGACCGCACCGCGGATCTTGAACGCGCCCGTCCGCTGCAATGCCTCCGCTTTCAGCTGGACGTCGCGGCCGACCATGCGCGAGAACGTCTCGGAGACGAAGACCGGCGTCTCCCGGGCGATCCCGACGAGGCGCTCGCGCGCCTCGCGGATGTCAGCGAGGGTTGGAACCGTCTCCGTCGCCAACCTTGAACACCTTCTCCATGATCTCGCGAACGGCGGAGAGCGGGTCGAGCTTGCGGGACTCGACCTCGTCCAGCAGTCGCCTCAGCTCCGGGTCGTCCTCGACGGCGCGTTCGAGGTGAGTCTTCGCACGGGCCGACGCGACGGCGAAGACCTCGCCGGCCAGGTTCTTGCGCCGGCGTTCGGCCAGCAGCCCCTCGCTCTCCAGGAACGTGCGATGAGCTTCGACCTTCTCCCACAGCTCGGGCACGTGCTCGCCGGTCGTCGCCTCCGTCAGGACGATCGGCGGCTTCCAGGCGCGGTCCTTGTCGAGCGAGAGGATCGAGCGCACCTCGTTCAGCATCGTCTTCGCCGCGGGGTGGTCGGATTTGTTGATCGCGATCACGTCGGGAATCTCCATGATCCCCGCCTTCAGCGCCTGGATCGAGTCGCCCGAGCCCGGCATCAGCACGAGGACGATCGTGTCGGCGACGCCGATCACCTCGACCTCGCTCTGACCGGTGCCGACCGTCTCGAGGAAGATCAGCTCCTTGCCGGCGGCGTCCAGCAGCAGCACGGCCTGCAGCGTCGCCTCGGCGAGCCCGCCCAGGTGGCCGCGCGTGCCCATCGAGCGGATGAACACGCCCGGGTCGAGGAAGTGGTCGGACAGGCGGATGCGGTCGCCGAGGAGCGCGCCTTTCGTGAACGGGCTGGACGGGTCGACCGAGACGACGCCGACCGTCCGCTCGCGTCCGCGGAGGTGGCGGACCAGCGCGTTGATCAGGGTCGACTTGCCGACGCCCGGCGGTCCGGTGACGCCGATCGTGTACGCCTGGCCGGTTTGCGGGTACAGGTCGCTGACGATCTCGTACGCGAGCGGGTCGGAGTTCTCGACCAGCGTGATCGCCCGGGCGACCGCGCGCCGGTCGCCGGACCGCACCGCCTCGGCGAGGGTCTCCCGCGTCCAGTCGCGTCGCGCGGCCACGCCGTCAGTCTAGGAGGGTCTGGCGCAACCTCGCGGTTCCGCCGGGCCCTCCTATGAGGGCTCGAGCACCGGCTCGGCGCGGATGCCGCGCGACAGGGCCAGCGCCAGGAACGCCGAGAGGGCGGCGACGGCGGCGGAGGCGCCCCACACCCAGCGCGGGCCGACGGCATCCGTGAGCGGACCGGCGACGATCAGGCCGAGGGCCAGGACGGCGAATGAGGAGCTCATCAGCACCGTGAACACTCGGCCGCGGAGCGAGTCGGGCGAGCCGCGCTGGACGAACAGGGCGTTACAGACGACCGCGGTCCCGTTCGCCGCGCCGACGACGAGCACGCAGCCGGCCGCAACCCAGATGTTCGGCGCGATCGCGCCCGCGGCAATAGCGAGGGCCACGAGCAGGATCGAGCCCGAGTACACCCTCGAGACCGGATGACGCTCGAGCAGCGGGCTCGCGGCCAGGCTGCCGAGGACGAGCCCGAGCCCCGTCGCGCCGACGAGCAGCCCATAGCCGAAGTCGCCGGCGTCGAACGTGTCCTTGGCGAGAAAGACCTCCGCGACGTTGATGCCCGCGCTCGCGAGCATGAAGACGTTCCACGCGACGAGGACCGTGACGAGCGGTCGCGAGCGGATGACGAACGAGAAGCCCTCGATCAGGTCGCGCCAGTGGCCGTGGCTCTCGGCGGTGCCCGCCTGCAAGAGCCGGCCCGGCACGCCGGTGAGCAGCAGCGCCGAGACCAGGAACGTGGCCGCGTTGACCCAGTAGGCCAGGTCCGGGCCCGATACGGCCACGAGCAGTCCTCCGAGTAACGGCCCCACCGCCCAGGCCAAGTTCTCGACGCTCTGGATCAGTCCGTTCGCCTGTGGCAGGTCGCGGTCGTCGACCAGGTTCGGCAGGCCCGCGTAGACGGCCGGCCGGAAGAATCCGGTGCCGATGCCGGCAAGCGCGGCGAGCACGACGATCACGGCGGCGCTCGAGGCGAACGGGAGCGCGCAGAAGATCGCCGCGCGCAACAGGTCGGAGCCGATCATCAGCCACTTCCGCGAGAGGCGGTCGATCAGCGGCCCGACCAGCAGGCCGATCAGCACCGCCGGCAGGATGTCTGCGATCAGCAGTGCGCTGACCCACGGGCCCGAGTCCGTCCGGTCCTTGACGTCGATCGCGAGCGCGACGAACGCGAGCCAGGTTCCGAAGCCGGAGCCAAGCGTCGCGAGGAAGATCAGCCGGAACGCGGGGACCCGGGCGACGAGGTCGAGCCGCCGGGCGACGACGCCGGGCGACACCGTTTACGCGGGCGCTGCGGTCGCCAGCACGCGGCCGAGGGCCTCGCCGAAGAACGCGATCTCGTCCGCGGTCCCGACCGACACTCGGATCGCGCCCGGCGCGCCGAACCCGGCCGTCGGCCGGACGATCACGCCTTCGCGCAGCAGCGCCTCGAAGAGCGGCCGCGCGTCCTCGCCGACCTCGGCGAAGAGGAAGTTCGCGACCGCCGGGCCCGGCGACTCGAGGCCGTGGTCGCGCAGGATCCGCCCCAGCTGGGCAAGCCCTTCCGCGTTCTCGCGGCGGCGCCGCTCGATCTCGCCCGCCGCGTCCAGGCTCGCCAGCGCCGCTTCCTGCGCCACGCTGGTGACGTCGAAGGCGCGCTTTACCTTCCCGATCGCGGTCACGACCGGCTCCGGTGCGAGCGCGTAGCCCACGCGGAGCCCGGCGAGGCCGAAGATCTTCGAGAACGTCCGCAGCACGGCGACGCGGCGACCCGTCTTGAGGTACTCCTCGACGCCGTCCGCATAGTCGGGGTCGTCGACGTACTCGAAGTACGCCTGGTCGAGCACCGTGAGGACGTGCTCGGGCACCCGCTCGAACCACGCGTCCAACTCGGCGCGGGAGTTCGACGTGGCCGTGGGGTTGTTGGGATGGCAGATGTACACCAGCTTCGTGCGCGGTCCGATCGCCGCGAGCATCGCGTCGAGGTCGTAACGGTGGTCGCGCAGCGGCACACGCTGCGCGGTCGCGCCGAGCTTCAATGCGTAGATCACGTAGCTCGGAAACGACGGCCAGCCGCACACGATGTCGTCCCCCGGCCCGAGCGCCAGCTGCGACAGGCAGTCGACCACGCCGTCGGCCCCTGATCCCAACGCCACCTCTTCGAAGCGGACGCCGTGCCGATCGGCGAGCGCCGACCGCAGGCGGTACGCGCCGCCGTCCGGATACCGGTTGAGCTCCCCGGCGGCACGGTCGATCGCCTCCAGGGCGGCGGGGACGGGACCGTGCAGCCCTTCGTTCGAGGCGAGCTTGACGACGCGCTCGAGCCCGAGCTCGCGCTGCACCTCCTCGACCGGCTTGCCGGGCTCGTACGGCACGATCCCCGCAACCGCGGGCGTGAACAAGCTGTCTGCGATCTCCGCGAGCGGCACGGGAGGCGAGCTTACTCGACGCTGTAGGCCATCAGGACGGCGTCGAGGAACGCCCCGCCGCGCCGGTAATGGCCTTTCCGGACACCTTCACGGTAGAAGCCGAAGCGCTCGTAGAGCGCGAGCGCCGGCTCGTTGTGCGGAAAGACGTGCAGCTCCAGCTTGCGCACGTCCGCGTCGCGCGCCCAGGCGACGGCCGCGTCGAGCAGCGCGGCCCCGACGCCCCGACGTCGGTGGCCGGTCGCGACCATGAGGCCCAGGTCGGCCACGTGCGCACTCGCCGGGTGTGGGTCGCGGGCGAGCGAGAGCCGCGCGACGACGCTCCCGTTCACGTCGGCGACGAAGACGGCGGCATGCGGATAGCGGCCGAGCGTGCGCAGGTAGCGCCGTTCCTCGCCGACTGTGCGCCAGGCGCCCTCGGCCACGAGCCAACCTTCCGGCTCGGCGGCGACAGACTCCGCGAGCCCGACGAGCGCCGCGGCGTCCGCGGGCCGCGCACGTCGGATCTCGAAGCCGTCGCTCACGCGGTGACGACGACGCCGTGCCCGCCGCGGCGAGGATCGCCGGCGGCTGCCAGTGTGCCGTCCTCGAGCAGCTCGACGGCCGCTGCGCCGCCGAAGTACAGGTTCGGGCGGCGCCAGCGGACGACGTCGTACCCGCGCCGCTCGAGCTCGTCCGCCTCAGCGGGATCGGTGCCGCCCTCGCAGTGCAGGTGCTCGTCGTCGAAGTGGATGCGCGGCGCGCGGATCGCGTCCTCGACACCGAAGCCGTGCCCGACCGCGTTGGCGACGATCTGCATGATCGCGCCGCGGAGCCGGACCGACCCGGCGCTGCCCACGACGAGCCGCGGCCGCTCGTCCTCGAGCACGAGCGACGGCGCCATCATGCTGGTCATCCGCGTCCCGGCGCGGCGCTCACGGCCCGGCGGGTTCAGGTCGTACTCGCCGAGCATGTTGTTCAGCTGGATGCCCGTGCCCGGGACGATCACGCCCGAGCCGGCGCCGGTCGACGCGGTGAGCGACGCGGCATTGCCGCGGGCGTCAACGACGGAGATGTGGGTCGTGCCGCGCGCGGCGGGCGCCTCGCGCACCGCCGCCCGGCCAGCCTCGATCCGCGCCAAGGCGGCCGCGACCGCCTCGTCGGAGCACAGGCGCGCCGCGAGACCGCCGCGGTGGAGGTCGGTCGCGAAGCTGCCGCCGCGCGCGCGCGCCTGCTCGCGCATCACCTCGGCGAGCGTCGCGATCGCCTCGGCGCTCCCGGCCGGCCCGCCGAGGTCGAGCCGGTCGAGCAGGCGCAGGCCGTAGGCGATGAGGACGCCGCCCGAGGAGGGCGGCGGGTTCGAGAGGAAGCGCCGTCCGCGAAAGTCGGCGCCGATCGGCCTGCGGCGGATGACGCGGTACTCGGCGAGGTCCTGCTCGGTGATCGCGCCGGCCCGCTCGGCCTGGTCGGCCGCGATCAGGCGGCCGAGCTCGCCCGTGTAGAGCTCCCTGGCGCCGCCGTCACGGAGCACCTCGAGCGTGGTCGCCAGGTCGCTCATCACGAGCCGGTCACCAGCGACGAGCCGCTCCCCCGCGGGGCCGTACATGGCTCGGCCCTCCTCGGTGTGGCGCAGGATCAGATCGAGAATCGCGTGCAGGTACGCCTGGGGGCGCGTGAGCTCGACGCCGGAGCGGGCCAGGCCGATCGCCGGCTCGATCAGCTCCGCCCAGGGTCGCGTCCCGTAGTGGCGATGCACGACCTCGAGACCCAACGGCTTTCCCGGCACGGCCGCCGAGGCGGCGCCGATGTGGAAGATCTGGTGCGTGCTGCCGTCGAAGTCGACGTCGACGTCCTCCAGCGGGACTCGCTCGCGCGCGGCTAGCCCCTTGCCGGGCAGCGCGACGAAGAAGTCGTGGAGGCTCGCCGTCCGGTCTCGCGCTCGATAGACCAGCATGAAGCCGCCGCCGCCCGGCCCCGTGAGCGGGCTTTCGGTGACCCAGGAGACGAACGCCGCGGCGATGCACGCGTCCACGGCGTTGCCGCCCTGGCGCAGGACGTCGGCGCCGGCCTCGGCGGTCAACGGATGCCCGGCGGCGATGGCGCCTTTCATCGTCTTGAGGGTACGGGACGCGAACACGCGTTACGATCGCGCGCGATGATCCGCGCGCATCCTCTCGCGCGCGAGGCGCTCCTCTCCGCGGGCGCAGCCGCCACCATCGCTGCCCTGCTCGCCTGGCTCGGGCCGCCGGGGAGCGATCTCGCCGCTCATGCGTACCAGCGCAACCTCTACGTGCAGGAGGGCTTCGAGCTCTGGAACAACTTCTGGTACGCGGGGCGCTACAGCTTCGTCACGTACAGCGTCCTCTACTACCCGCTGGCGGCGTTCTTCGGGATCAAGCTGCTCGCGGTGGCGACGATCGCGACCTCGGCGCTGGCGTTCGCGGTCGTCCTCGGCCGTGAGTGGGGCCCGACCGCCCGCTGGTCGAGCCGCACGTTCGCGGTCGTGTGGGCGGGCGTCGTGCTCTCGGCGGCGTTTCCGTTCGCGCTCGGGATGGCGCTTGCGCTCCTGGCGCTCTGGGCGCTTCAAGCCGGGGCCCGGGCCCGCTTCGGCGTGCTCGCGGTGCTGACGCTCGCTGCCAGCCCGGTCGCCTTCGTGCTGCTCGCGCTCATCGTCGTCGGCGTGGGGATCGCCCGCCGGACTCGCCCACGCCTCTCGGTTGGACCGGCGCTGATCCTCGTCGGCGCGGGCGCGGCCGAGGTCGCGCTGTGGCGCGTGTTCCCGGGCGAGGGCCACTATCCGTTCCCGCCGGTGCAGGCCGCGGCGGCGATCGGCTTCTGCCTGCTCGGCCTGATCGTCACCTGGCACGTGGAGCAAGCGAGGCTCCTGCGTGCGCTCTTCATCGTCTACCTCGCCGCGTGCACCGCCGCCTTCCTGGTGCCCTCGGCGCTGGGCGAGAACGTCTCGCGCCTCCGTTTCGCCGCGATTCCGCTCGTCGTGCTCGCGCTGTCGCTGCGCGACTGGCGCCCGCGCCCGCTTGCGATTGCCGCGCTCGTGCTCGTCGTCGCCTGGAATGCGGCGCCGCTCGCGCGCAACTTCGCCCGCGGGACGGCCGACCCGGCCTCGTCGGAGGCGTACTGGCAGCCGGCGATCGACTTCCTCCACGACCACCTCACGCCTGCCTACCGGGTCGAGGCGGTCGATACCAGCGGGCACTGGGCGGCCGTCTACCTGCCGCGCGCCGGCATTCCGCTCGCTCGCGGCTGGTACCGGCAGGACGACTTCCCGCAGAACCAGGTGCTCTACCAGCCCGAGCTCGGCGCGCAGAGCTACCGCGCCTGGCTACGTGGCCTCGGGATCCGCTACGTCGTGCTCACCGACGCGCCCAGCGACTACAGCGCGAAGGCCGAAGCCACCCTCCTGCGCGCCGGCCACGCGGGCCTCGAGCGCGTGTTCCAGACCTCGGAGCTGACCATCTTCGAGGTGCCGTCGCCGCGCGGGATCGTCACCGGGCCCGGTCGCGCGCGCGTCCTGGAGCTCGACCGCAGCCGCCTCGTGCTTCGACTCGACCGCGCCGGTACCTATCGCGTGGCCGTGCGGCACTCGCCGTACTGGCACGCCTCGTCCGGCTGCCTCACGCGCGGGACCGACGGCATGGTGCGATTGACGATCGGTAGGCCGGCCACCGTGAGGCTCGGATTCGGTGTCGACGCTTCACGCGCGCTCGCCGCCCTCGCGGGCCGCGAGCCCAGCTGCTGACGGCTACGCGCTGACCGCTAGGCCGGCCGGTCTCGCAGGAACGACGGCGTGTCGAGCGTGTCGTCGAAGCCGGTGCCCGGCCTCGGCTCGCGGAGCGTGCGCCGGCGAGTCGGCCCGCCGAGGCCCGTCGCGACCACCGTCACCCACACCTGGCCGGTCAGCCGCTCGTCGATCGTGGCGCCGAAGATGATGTTCGTGTCCTCGGTCGCAGCCTGACGGACGACCTCGGCCGCCTCGTTGACCTCGAACAGCGTCAGGTCGTCGCCGCCCGAAATCGACAGGAGGATGCCCCTGGCCCCGGTGACCTCGGTGTCGATCAGCGGCGAGCGCAGCGCGCGCTCGGCCGCCTCGCGGGCGCGGTTCTCGGCGTCGGCCGAGAAGCCGATGCCCATCAGCGCGGAACCGGCGTCACTCATGATCGTGCGGACGTCCGCGAAGTCGAGGTTGATCAGCCCGGGCATCGTGATCAGGTCGGTGATGCCCTGGACGCCCTGGCGCAGGACGTCGTCGGCGACGCGGAAGGCATCGAGCATCGACGTCTCGCGGTCGAGCACCTCCAGCAGGCGGTCGTTGGGGATCGTGATCACCGTGTCGCAGTTCGCCCGCAGCTCGTCGACCCCGGCCTCCGCCTGCCCCTTGCGCTTCGTGCCCTCGAAACGGAACGGCAGCGTGACGATGCCGACGGTGAGCGCTCCGAGCTCGCGTGCGATGCGCGCCACGACGGGCGCCGCGCCTGAGCCGGTGCCGCCGCCCTCGCCCGCCGTCACGAAGACCATGTCCGAGCCGCGGAGGATCCGCTTGAGCTGGTCGTGGCCCTCTTCGGCCGCGCGCCGCCCGATGTCGGCCGCCGCGCCCGAGCCCAGGCCCTTCGTGAGCTCGCGCCCGATGTGCACCTTCACCTCGGCGTCGCTGAGCGTCAGCTGCTGGATGTCGGTGTTGACCGCGATGAAGTCGACGTCGGAGATGCCCGAGTCGATCATCCGGTTGAGCGCGTTCAGGCCGGCGCCGCCGACTCCGACGACGCGGATGACGGCGAGGTACGTCGGCGCCTCGCCACGACGCGCGCGGTGCAGGCGCGGCGCAGGCTCGGGCATGGGCTCGAGCAGGCGCCGTGCGCCCTCGGCGGGCTCGTGGTCGGACTGGACGACGAACGGAGGTGCGTGCTCGACAGTCTCCTCGGACGGGTCCGGCACGGGAACCGGGCGCGGCCGTGCGGCGGCCTCCTTCTTCGGCTCGTCTGCCTGCTTCTGGGCCGCCTCGGTCGCGCGAAAGAGCTCGGCCAGCGGGCCCTCACGCATGCTTGCGCGCTTTCGCGCCATTGAGCACCTCCTTGGCAAGGTCGCGGTAGGCGTCAGCCGCCGGCCCCGACGGGTCGTACTTGAGGACGGAGCTGCCCTTCACCGGCGCCTCGGCGTAGCGGACGGTCTTGCGGATGCGCGTCTTGAAGACGAGCTTGCCGAAGTTCTCCGTGAGGATCTCGACCGCCTCCTTGGCGTGGAGCGTGCGGCCGTCGAACATCGTCGGCAGGATCCCGACGATCTGCACCTCGGGATTGAGGTTCTCGCGGATCATCGAGAGCGTGTTCTCGAGCTGCACGAGGCCGCGCAGAGACAGGTACTCGCACTGGACGGGCACGATCACGCCGTCCGCGGCCACGAGCGCGTTGATCGTCAGCAGCCCCAGCGACGGCGGCGTGTCGATGAGCACGTAGTCGTAGTCGCCCTTGACGTGCGAGAGGCTCTTCTCGAGGGCACGCTCGCGCCCGATCTGGCTCGACAATGCGAGCTCGGCGCCCGCGAGGTCGATCGACGAGACGGCGAGGTGGACCTCCTGCTCGTGGATCACTTCGCTGATGGGCAGGCGATGCACCAGGACGTCGAACATCGAGCGTTCGATCGAGTCGGGGTTCAGCCCCTGGCTCATGGTCAGGTTGCCCTGGGGATCGAGGTCGACGATGAGCACGCGCAGCCCCTGCTCCTGCAGCGCGACGGCGAGATTGAGCGTCGAGGTCGTCTTCGCGACCCCACCCTTCTGGTTCGCGAACGCGATAACCCTTGCCAACTGTGTCCCCCGGGAGGTTTGCGTTCGCTCGTGCGAACGCGGAAGAAGGCGCATGAGGCCCATTAAGCCTCTTTCCTTCGCCCGATGCTAGCAATCTCCTTCACAGGCAACGTGTGAGCGAAAAATCGCCGCACGTGGGCATATTCCGGCCTCTCCGGGACCAGCGATTTCGGTTGTCTGTCGAGGCGGCTTCGTCTAGGCCTTCACTTCCACGCCGGAGACTCCTGCCGCCAATCCGGACCGACAGCGGTCGAGCGCCTCGGCCGCCCGGTCGGTGCCGGTCGGCTCGGCCCGCACCCAGGCCTCGGCCTCGTGGAGCAGCGCCCGCACCTCGGCCAGCAGCACATCCGCGGCGCAACCGCCGCGCTCCAGCGACTCGATCCGGGCCAACCGTTCCATCACTTTGCGTGCCTCGTCCACGAGGACGACGCTAACGACGCCCGTGTCGCGTGTCTGTGCCGACTCTGTGCCGAAAGCGTTACAGCGCGACGGCCTGGGCGTCGAGCGCAGCCGCCGGGCGCGGGCGCACGCCCAGGAGCGCTTCGTCCAGGGTATGGACCAGCGCCGGCCGCGAGCCGTGCAGCAGCGTCTCGACGATTGCCCGGCGCACCGCGTCGAGCAGCCGGCCGTCTTCGGCGTCGGTCGAGCGCAGGACACCGAACACCTCGGTGCGCTCGCGAGCGCTCTCGCCGAGCAACGCGGCGGCGCGCATCGTCGCCGCAAACGGCCCGTCGCCCGCGCCGAGCAGCGATTCCAGCGAACCGCGTAGCTGCTCCGTTCGGAAGGGCTCCTCCTGGAAGAGAGCAAGCTCGAAGCGATCGAGCGCGTCGCCGAGCTCGCGGTCGTCGTCGGCGAGTGGGAGCCGAGCCCGGAGCTGGGCCGCGAGACCCGCACGCTGCGAGTCCAGCCGAACCGGCTCTCCGGGTGGGGCCGTCGCCGCCACGGGCAGCACGGGCCGGATCCCGTACGGCCGCCAGTCGAGCCGCTCGAACAGCACCGGTCCGGCCGCGATCGGCCCCGCCGTCGCCAGCCGCAAGGCCGTCACCGCGTCCGCCAGCTCGGCCGGCGCGTCGGGCGCCTCGGCGCCGTCCGGAGGAAGCTCCTGCTCCAGCTCGAGCACGCAGAGCCGGTCCGGCTCCCGTCCGAAGCCGGCGGGCGCGAGGCCGGCTGCATCCGGCCGATGGGCCGCAAGCTCGCCGGCCGCGGCCACCCGGATTCGCACGCCACCGCCGAGATCGGCGCCCGCGCCGAGCGACAGCCCGACGACCGGGGCAACAGCTGCGTACAGCCGCCGCGAACCGAACAGCGAGCGCTCGATCTCCCCGTACGTGCGCTCGAAGGCGTCGTCGTCCCAGCTCGCGCCGCCGCCCGCCTCCGCCGTCGCCTCGAGCAGGGGGAGGAGCACCGATGCGACGAGCGGGTCGCGGTCGCCGGGACGGGCGTGGGCGCGGGCGAAGATCGCTGCCGCAGGCTCGCGTCGCAGATCCTCGAGCGCGGCGCGCGCGTCCGGCAGCGAGGCGAGGGCGTCGGCCCGCGCCTCGACGAACTCGCGGACGAGCGGCCGGTACTCGTAGAGCACCGGCCGGCCCGGCGCCTCGTGCCCTTCGAAGGCGAACGGGATCTCGGAGCCGCCGTCCAGCTCCCGGGCGAGGTGGGCGATGGCGCCCAGGCAGAAGGCGCGAAGGGACGCGTGCAGGTGCGGTGCGCGGACGACCACAGTCGTCCTTACGCCTCAGCCTGGCCCACTCCTCTCTCGCCGGGCTGGCATGCGGCGCACCAGTACGCGATCCGGTTGTCGTCGCCCTGGCCGCGCGAGCGAATCCGCTCGCCACAGCGCGGGCACGGTCGCCCGGTGCGTCGGTAGACAGAGCGCCCGCTGCGCACCCCGTCGACCGACGCCCGCATCATGCGGGCCACCGTGTCGAGCACCGTCCGCAGCTCGTCGTCTCCCACCTGGCCGAGCGGCAGCCACGGCGACACGCGGGCCTCCCACAGCGCTTCGGCCTTCCACATGTTCCCGACGCCCGCGACGAGCCGCTGGTCGAGGAGCGCCTCGCCCACTGCGCGGCTCGGATGCTGGCCGCAGAAGCGCACGACGATGGCGTCGAGGTCGGGCGGTCGGTCGAGGATGTCCGGCCCGAGCCTGCGCACTGCACGGTCGTTCAGCTCGAGCACGGGCCCGTTGACCTGGATCGCCTCCAGCCGCTCGCCGCGAAGCACGAGCCAGGGGCGTCCGAAGGTGGGCGAGCCGCGGGGGCGCACGAACCACCGTCCGCGCATGCGGAGGTGGCTGCGCAGGACTACGCCGCCCTCGAAGCGCAACAGCAGGTTCTTCCCAACGGCCTCGACGCCCTCCAGCCTGAGGCCGTCCAGCCGCTCGGCCACCCGCGTCACCGCGGCGCGCGGATGCGGCGACTCGGCTTCCAGGCGCTGGCCTACCAGCGGCTGCAGACGACGGGCCGCTCGGCGCAGCGAATCGCCCTCGGGCATGCGCCGAGCGTAGCGCCGCAGGGCGCATTTCCGGCATGCTCTTCAAGCCTGTGTCCGGCGGAGGGCTCAACATCGCAGCCGTCGCTCGCCGCACGGGGGTCGGCGAGCACACGCTTCGCAAGTGGGAGCAGCGTTACGGCGTGCTCAGACCGACGCGGACCACAGGCGGGCAGCGCCGCTACTCCGAGGAGGACCTGGGTCGCGTCGAATGGCTGGCAGCACGGCTTCAGGACGGCTACCGGATCGGCGAGGCGGCGTCGCTGCTGACGGCCTCGCACGGAGAAGCTCCTCGTAGTCCGGAGGCGCTGCGCGACGCGCTCCTCGCCGCCGCCACCCGTGCCGGCCGCGACACGCTCGACCCGCTGCTCGACCACGCCTTCGCGCTCTATCCGCTCGACGAGGCGCTCCGGGACGTGATCGTCCCCTGTCTCGTCTCTGTCGGCGACCGCTGGGCGAGCGGCGAGCTCAGCATCGGACAGGAGCACCTGACGACCGCCGCCGTGCGAGCGCGCCTCGAGCGGACGCTCGCGGAGCCGCGCGGTGCAGTCCGCGGTGTCTCCGTGCTTGCCTGCGCACCCGGCGAGCAGCACGAGCTCGGCCTGCTGATGCTCGCGTGCCTGCTCCGCGCCGACGGCTGGCAGGCGCTCTACCTCGGGCAGTCGACGCCCGTCGCCGACGCCGTGGCGATCGCGCACGAGCACCAGGCGTCGCTGCTGGCGTACAGCGTCACGATGCGCGAGAACCTCGACGCCCTCGAGCGCGCCTTCAGCGGCCTGAGTCGAGCCAACGCGCCCGCGACCGTCATCGGCGGCGCCGCCGCGTCCGCCGGGCTCGCCAAGAGGCTCGGCACCCGCTACATCGGCAACGACCTGGCGAAGACCATTCCGGTGCTGCGCGAGGTGATGCACTGAGCGGACGCGCGCGAGCCGCCGCGGCGGGCGCCGTCGCGGCGACGGTCTGGGGTCTGCTCGAGCCGCTCGACCGCCGCCTCCTCCGCTGCGACTACTCGGACGTGGCGGTTCTCGGCAAAGCGGTGACGCGCGGGCCGGCCTGGCATCCGCTCGGCTTCGCCCTGCATGTGGCGAACGGCGCTGCGTTCGGGCTCGCCTTCGACGAAGCTCGACGCCGCACGGGCCTGCCGTCCCCGAAGCTCGCGCTCGTCATGGCGCTGGCCGAGCACGTGGCGCTGTATCCGCTCTCGGGGCTCGTCGACCGCTACCACCCCGCTCGCGGCGAGCGGGGCGTCCCGCCGCTGCTGACGAACCCGCGCGCGTTCGCCCAGGCGACGTGGCGGCACGCCGTCTTCGGCTTCGTGCTCGGCCGGCTCGCCTAGTAGGAAGGAGGGCCTAGGGTCGCAGCACGGCCCGGCGGGGCCCTGCGAGGAAGCCGGCCTCGACGAGCGAGGGCAGGAAGGGGCTGTCGACCACCGGCTCGCCGTCGAAGCGCTCGACCGCCAGCCGCTTCGCCCGACCGACCTTGACGTGCTCGACCAACGCGGCCAGCGCCGGCTGCAGCCAGTCCTCCTCGGGATCCCGTAGCGGGACGATCGACTTGCCTCCACGCTCGACGAACAGCGCCGGCCGGCCGCCGAGCAGGACGACGTGCGCGCCGGCGACGCGGGCCGCGCGAGCTCCCGCTCGCTTCGGCCACGGCAGCGCGGCGCCGTAAGGCTGCGCCGGGTCGGCGGCAGCGAGGACTAGGGCGTCCATGCTTTCGTCGTCCTCCGCCGGACGAAGCTCCCTGAGCCGTTCGACCGCGCCGCCGAGGGCGAACTGCGCGCCGCCGAGGCCCTCGACGAAGTAGCCGCGGCGACAAAGGCCGACCGTCTCGAGCGCCTTCAGCTCGCCGTACACGGCGCCGTAACCGCCCGGAATGCCTTCCGCCCGGACTCCGTCGCGCGTCACGATGCCTTGCCGCTCGAGCAAGAGCTCCGCAAGCGCTCGGCGGTCCGGCTGGCCGGGGAAGAGCCGGTCGGTGAGCGACCAACGCCCCTGTGTCGCCACGCTACGCGTCCCAGGATCACGACGCCGCGAGAACCGCCGAGGGCGGCGGTCCGGCTTCGGGATCCCGTAGCGGCGGCCGGCGCGCAGGGGCGTCCACGCGTCGTTCGTCACCTCTCCCGACCACACGAGCTCCCACAGTGACGGCAACGCCAGCTCAGCCTCGAGGCCGCTCTCGGCCAGCAGGTCGAACCAGAACTGGGCGCCGCCCTTCAGCGTCTCGCGCAGGCGGTCCGCGACCTCGCCCTCGGGCGGATCGGTTCCGGCGGCGCGGCCGAGGGCCGGGGCGTCCTCGCGGAAGTAGACGGCAACGCGGTCGAGCCCGGCGCCGACCCAGACGACCTCGCCGGTCGCGCAGAGCTGGTCGAGCTGGGCGGGCATGTAGCTCGGAACGCGGCGTGGGAGAAGCTCGGCCTCCCACAGCGCCACAGGCAGCGGCAGGCCCTGCAGCGGGACGAGCGCCTCGCGCAGGGTCGCCCGCCGGTCGATCCCGTGCCAGCTCGGCAGGAAGTTGCCGAGCGTCGCCTGCTCGACCGGCTCGACCTCGCGGCGAAGGGCTGCGAGCGACGCGCGCCGCAGGCGCCGGAGCACATCCGGGTCGCACCACTCCCGCTCGCTCCCGCCCGGCCGGAGCTCCCCGCGGACGAGCAGCTCCTGACGCTCGAGCTCGCGCAGCAGCGGCTCGACGTCCTTGCCGAACCGATCATTGGCCTGCGCGGTGGTGAACGGGCCGCGGCCCTTCGCATAGCGCAGCACGAGCTCACGCAGCGAGTCCGGCCCGCCCTCGAGGAACGCCTCGGGGAGGCCGCCGGGGGGCATGACGCCCAACGCGTCGCGGTAGCGGCCCGCGTCCTCGGCCGCGATCAGCCGCTCGTCGCCTGCAATGCGAATACGGATCGCCCGCCGCTCGGTCGCGAGCACGGCCGCGTGGGCCTCGTCGAACTCGCCGGCGCGCAGGTCGCCGCGCCGGCGCAGGACGTCGTGGAGCTCGTCGGCGTTGCGCGGGTCACCGGCGAGCGCCCGCTCGACATCGGCGACCGCGTCGGCGTCGAGCAGCTCCCGGAGCTCCTCCTGGCCGAGCAGCTCGCGCAGGAGGTCGCGATCGAGGGCGAGCGCCTGGGCCCGACGCTCGGCCGGAGGCGTGTCGTCCTCATACATGTACGTGGCGACATAGTCGAAGAGGAGCGAGGCCGAGAAGGGCGACGAGCTCGCGGTCTCAACGTCGACGTGGTCGATCGACCGCGAGCGCAGTCCGGCGAGGAGCCGCCTGAGGGCGGGCAGGTCGAAGACGTCCTGCAGGCACTCGCGGTAGGTCTCGAGGATGATCGGGAACGAGCCGTACTTGCGGGCCACCTGGAGCAGGCCCTGGGCCTTCAGGCGCTGCTGCCACAGCGGCGTCCGCTCGCCGGGCCGCCGGCGCGGGATCAGCAGCGCACGGGCCGCGTTCTCGCGGAAGCGCGCACCGAACAGCGCGGTGTCGCCCACCTCGGCGACGACGAGCTCCTCGATCTCGTCCGGGTCGATCAGGATCTCCTCGAGCGCGGGCGTCGCGTCGGCGTCCGGCAGGTGGAGCGCGATGCCGTCGTCCGACCAGAGTGACTGCACCTCCAGGCCGAGCGACTCGCGCAGCCGCCGCCCGAGTGCCATCGCCCAGGGCGCATGCACGCGGCCGCCGAACGGCGTCAGGATGCAGACCCGCCAGTCACCGATCTCGTCCCGGAACCGCTCGACGACGATCGTCTTGTCCGACGGGACGGCGCCCGTCGCCGCCTCCTGCTCGCGCAGGAACGTCATCAGGTTCGTCGCGGCGCGCTCGTCGAGCAGGAAGTCCTCGCCCAGTCGAGCCAAGGCCTTCTGGTCGGGTAGGGCGACCAACTCGCGGGCAGCCTGGCCGATCGCGGCGCCGAGCTCGTAGGGACGGCCGACGCCCTCGCCCTTCCAGAACGGCACGGCGCCCGGGACGCCGGGTGCCGGCGAGACGAGCACGCGGTCGCGCGTGATCTCCTCGATCCTCCACGTCGAGGCGCCGAGCAGGAAGGTCTGGCCTGCGCGCGCCTCGTAGACCATCTCCTCGTCCAGCTCGCCCACGCGTCCGCTGCCGTCCACGAGGTAGACGCCGAACAGGCCGCGGTCGGGGATCGTGCCCGCGTTCGTGACCGCAAGCCTGCGGGCGCCGTCGCGACCGCGGATCGTGCCGCCGGTGCGGTCCCAGACGATCCGCGGCCGCAGCTCGGCGAACTCGTCCGACGGGTAGCGGCCGGCGAGCATGTCGAGCACGTTCTCGAGCTGGACGCGCGAGATGTCCGCGAACGGGTACGCCTGCTTGACGAGGCCGTGCAGCTCGTCGACGGCGATCTCCTCGTCGGCGCAGATCGCCACGATCTGCTGCGCGAGCACGTCCAGCGGGTTGCGCGGGATCGTGGTCTCCTCGATCTCGCCCGCGCGCATCTTCCGCGCGACGACGGCCGACTCGAGCAGATCGGCGCGGAACTTGGGGAAGATGCGGCCGCGCGAGACCTCACCGAGCGTGTGGCCGGCCCGGCCGACCCGCTGCAGACCGCGGGCGACCGACTTCGGCGACTCGACCTGGATCACGAGGTCGACCGCGCCCATGTCGATGCCCAGCTCGAGTGACGACGTCGCCACCAAGCACGGGATCTCGCCGCGCTTCAGCAGCTCCTCGATCTCGAGCCGCTGCTCGCGCGCGATCGAGCCGTGGTGCGCGCGTGCGATCTCCTCCTCGGCGAGCTCGTTGAGCCGCAGGGCGAGCCGCTCGGCCAGGCGGCGGTTGTTGACGAACACGATCGTGGAGCGGTGCGCCTTCACGAGCTCGAGCAGCTCGGGGTAGATCGAGGGCCAGATCGACTGGGTCTGCGACTCGCCGGTCGTGCCGAGCAGGTCGGTCAGCTCCGAGTTCGCCGCCGGTTCCCGCATGTCGTCGACCGGCACGACGACCTTGAGGTCGAGCTCCTTCGCGCGGCCCGCGTCGACGAGCTGGATCTCCCGACCGCCGGAGACGAACCGGCCGATCTCCTCCATCGGCCGCTGAGTCGCCGAGAGGCCGACGCGCTGGATGTCGCGGTCGACCAGCCGCACGAGCCGCTCGACGCTGAGCGCCAGGTGGGCGCCCCGCTTCGTCCCGGCCACGGCGTGGACCTCATCCAGGATGATCGTCTCGACCGAGCCGAGGATTTCGCGCCCACGCGAGGTGAGGAGCAGGAACAGCGACTCGGGTGTGGTGATGAGGATGTCCGGCGGCGTGCGGAGCATCTGCGCGCGCTCCTTCTGCGGTGTGTCGCCGGTGCGGACCGCGACGCTGAGGTCGCTGCCGAGGCCTGCGAGGGGGCCGCGCAGGTTGCGCTCGACGTCGTAGTTCAGCGCCTTGAGCGGCGAGACGTAGAGCAGGCGCAGACCCTTACCCGGATTGGCGGTCAGCCGGTCGATCCCGAAGAGGAACGCAGCGAGCGTCTTGCCCGAGCCCGTCGGCGCCTGGATCAGCGTGTGCTTGCCGCTGGCGATCGCGGGCCACCCGAGCTCCTGGGCCGGCGTGGGACCGGCGAAGGCACCCTCGAACCACGCTCGCGTAGCGGGGCTGAAGACCTCGAGCGGCTTCATGCAACCAGCCTACCGAGGCGGTCTAGAGTGACCAGCGCGTCATGTTCGAGGGCTCAGCGAGCGCATACGACCGCTTCGTCGGCCGCTACGGCGCCGAGTTGGCCGACGCGATGCTGGCCACCGCGGGAGTCGCTCCCGGCCAGCGCGTGCTCGACGTCGGCTGCGGCACCGGCGCGCTCGCCGGGCGGGCTGCGACCGTCGTCGGCCCTGCGAACGTCACGGCCGTCGATCCGTCGGAGTCGTTCGCTGAGGGGTGCCGCGCGCGCGTCCCGGGCGCAGACCGGCGCGGGCGAAGTGTTGGTGTCGTCGACCGTGAGGATCTCGTCACCGGCTCGGGCATGGCTTTCGAGGACCGCGGAACCCATGTGCTCAAGGGTGTGCCCGGCGAATGGCGAGTGTTCGCCGGGTACTGAGAGGTCAACCCCACACACCAGCTAATCTAGTATGGACTAGTAGCTCGGGCTGATACTCGCCGAACGCCTCGCGAAGGGTGTCGCTCACCTCGCCGAGCGTCGCGCGGACGCGCAAGGCCTGCTTCATCGGCGACCACAGGTTGCCCGTGCCCACGGCGGTCGAGGCCACCACGGCGAGGGCCGCGTCGACCGCGGCCTGGTCGCGGTCGGCGCGCAGCGCCCGCACGCGCTCGACCTGTTTCGCCGTCTCGATCTCGGAGATGCGCTGCAGTTCGATCGGCTGCTCCTCGGCCTCGACGAACCGGTTGACGCCGACGACCACTCGCTCCCCCGACTCGATGCCCTGCTGGATGCGGAACGCGGCCTCGTGGATCTCGTCCTGGTAGAAGCCCGCCTCGATCGCGCGCACCGCGCCGCCCATCGCGTCGATCTGCTCGATGTAGTCGGTCGCGAGCCGCTCGAGCTCGTCGGTGAGCGACTCCACGTAGTACGAGCCGGCCAGCGGGTCGACCGTCTCGGTCGACGCCGGTCTCGTAGCCGATCACCTGCTGCGTGCGCAGCGCGATCGTGGCGCTGTGCTCGGTCGGCAGCGCCGAGCGCCTCGTCGAACGAGTTCGTGTGCAGGGACTGCGTGCCGCCGAGCACCGCGGCGAGCGCCTGGAGCGCCGTGCGCACGATGTTCACCTCGGGCTGCTGCGCGGTGAGCGTGGCGCCGCCGGTCTGCGTGTGGAACCGCAGCATCCAGCTCCGCGGGTCCTTCGCGCCGAACCGCTCCGTCATGATCCGCGCCCACATGCGCCGGGCCGCGCGGAACTTCGCGATCTCCTCGAAGAAGTGCATGTGGCACGCGAAGAAGAACGAGAGGCGCGGCGCGAACTCGTCGACGTCGAGCCCGGCGTCGAGCGCGGCCTGCACGTAGGCGATGCCGTCGGCGAGCGTGAACGCGATCTCCTGGGCCGCGGTCGAGCCCGCCTCGCGCATGTGGTAGCCGCTGATCGAGATCGTGTTCCAACGCGGCACGCGCTCGCCGCAGTATGCGAACAGGTCGGTGATGAGGCGCATCGACGGCTCGGGCGGGTAGATGTACGTGCCGCGCGCGATGTACTCCTTGAGGATGTCGTTCTGCATGGTGCCGCTGATCTCGGTCGACGGCGACGCCCTGCTCCTCGGCGACGAGCTCGTAGAGCAGCAGCAGGATCGGCGCCGTCGCGTTGATCGTCATCGACGTCGAGACCCGCTCGAGCGGGATGCCGTCGAACAGCCGCGCCATGTCGTCGACCGAGTCGATCGCGACGCCCACCTTGCCGACCTCGCCCTCGGCGCGCGGATGGTCGGAGTCGAGGCCCATCTGCGTCGGCAGGTCGAACGCGACGCTGACAGCCCGGTCTGCCCCTGCTCGAGCAGGTACCGGAAGCGCGCGTTCGTCTCGTCGGCGGTCGCCATGCCCGGCGTACTGGCGCATCGTCCAGAGCCGGTCCGCGGTACATCGTCGGGTAGACGCCGCGCGTGAACGGGTACTCGCCCGGCTCGCCGAGGTCGCGCGCCGGGATCGAAGCCCTGCGCCTTCGAGATCAGCTGCGGTGTAGATGGAGCGCAGCTCGATGCCGCTGAGTCGGTGCGGCGCTGACCTCGTGTCGGAGGTTCACCGGTCCGATCGCGGCTTCCTCGATATCACGCCTGCGCGGGAACCTCGACGGGATAGACGCGGTGGGACCCTTCGATACCCTTCAGCTCCACCGTCCGCGGCGTGACCGAACCGGAACTCGCCGGTCTGCCCGACGAGATCGTGGACGAGCGAGGAGACGACGATCTCACCGCCGCCCGCCGACGATGCGATGCGAGCCGCGTATGCCACCGCATGTCCGAAGAAGTCATCGGCTTCCCGGAGGGCCTCGCCGACGTGCAGCCCGATCCGCACGCGCACCGGCGAGCCCGGATCGCTGGAAGCGCTCGGCGATGCCTCGCTCGATCGCGATCGCACATCGGATCGCCGTGCGCGACGACGGGAAGGCGAGCATGAACCCGTCGCCCTGGTTCTTCACGACCGCCCCCCCGAACTCCGAAGTGGCGTCCTGCAACACGCCGTTGTGTGCGCTGCAGGACGTCGAGCCATCGCTCGTCCCCGAGGAGGCCGTTCAGCCTCGTGGAGTCCTCGATGTCGGTGAACGCGATCGTCACGGTCCCATCTGCGGCCGAGGTGGCCGAGAGGTCGGGCCGCGAGCTCGTGACCGACTCTGCGATGTCGTCGACCGAGGTCGTCAGCAGGAAGCCGTGCTCCTCGTTCGGCGAGGGCACCGACCGTGGCAGTGGACGATCCTCCACTCACCGTGCTCGAGGTGCAGGACGAAGGACAAGCGGAAGCCCTTCGGCCCGGTCGGTGTCGCCCACTCCGCCCGCAGCCCCGCCCATCCGACGCTCCCTTCCGTCATGGCGTGCACGTCTCCGACCAGCGTCCAGGGGAAGCCGCCGCCCAACTCGCGCATCTGCTGCAGCCACACCCGCGTCGACGCCTCGCCGTCCTGCCACCACTCCGCGGGATCTGACCCGAACCGCTCGAATCCTGGTTCGCGGGAGAACCGGCGGCTCACGGCCTCCTCGTCCCCTTCGCGGACGGCGTCGAAGAAGCGCCGGATGACGTGGCGAAGCTCTTCGGAGGCCTCCATCGCAGGAAGTCTCTCGGTTCCCCGCCGGACGCGCAATCGGCGTCGTGTCGCGGCTCGATCGACCGACCCACGTCGGCATGGCCCATGCCCGTCGAGTAGCGTGGGTCGATGGATATCGTCGACCCTCGCATCGAGGCCTACACCGCATCGCTGCACGCTCGCTACGACGAACCCGTGCTGCTCGAGATGGAAGCCGAGGCGCGCGAGCGCGGCTTCCCGATCGTCGGACGCAACGTCGGCGTCACCGCTCTGGACCGCTCGCCGCCTCGATCGGCGCGCGACGTGTCTTCGAGCTCGGCTCGGGGTTCGGCTACTCGGCGTACTGGTTCGCGAGGGCCACCGGCGCCGAGGGCGAGATCCACCTCACCGACGGCGACGCCGCCAACGAGCGGAAGGCCGCCGACTACCTCGGGCGCGCCGGCGTGTGGGACCGCGTGCACCTACCACGTCGGCGACGCGCTCACTTCGTTCGCCGCGGTCGAGGGCGAGTTCGACGTCGTCTACGACGACATCGACAAGCACGGCTATCCCGACGCCTGGCGTGCCGCGCGCGACCGGGTGCGCGTCGGCGGGCTCTACATCTGCGACAACACGCTCTGGTACGGCCGGGTGCCGCCCGACGGCGAGCCGCCCGACGACGTCACCGACGCGATCCGCGAGCACAACGCGATGGTCGCCGCCGACGAGCGCTACGTGACGACGATCCTGCCGATCCGCGACGGCGTGCTCGTGGCAGCTGCGCCTGCGCATGACCTGCACGGCCGATCGCCGCCTGAGATGACGCGCTCGATGCCGGCGGCCTGGACGACGGAGTAGACTCCGCGCCGTCCGCTGGACGCCTCGGCTGACGCTCGCTCGCCGGGGCGCGACGACTAGCCTGAGGGTGATCAGCCGTGGCGACCAGACTCCGCAAGAAGCAGAAGGACGACTTCGGGACCGTGTACATGGGCCACGAGGGTCAGTGGTCCTGGATCTTCCACCGCATCACCGGCGTCGCCGTGATCCTGTTCCTTTCGCCCACATCGTCGACACCGCCGTGATCGGCTGGGGTCCCGAGGCCTACGACCGCGTCACCGAGGCCTACAAGAATCCCGCGGTGCACGTGCTCGAGCTCGGGCTCGTGCTCGCGGTGCTCTTCCACTCGATCAACGGCATCAAGATCACGCTGATCGACTTCTTCCCGAGCCTCGCCGGTCACATCAAGGCGCGTCGGGCGCACGTCGGCGGCCATCGTTCCTCGATCTCGGCGCTCGCCGTCACCGCGATCATGGGCAAGCAGATCATCGACCTGTTGTGAGCGGAGCGCGCTGATGGCGACCACGATCGAACGCCCCGATCCCCGCGGGCGGGGCGCCGCCGCCCCCGCAGCGCGACTACGCCGGGGACGCGAGCGTCCGGTCGGCGGCTTCGAGCTCTGGATGTGGCTGTTCATGCGGATCAGCGGCATCGTGCTGCTCGTGCTTGGCGCTCGGCCACACGCTGATCATGCACCTGCCCGCCGGCGGGGTGGACCGCGTCGACTACAGCTTCGTCGCCGATCGCTGGGCGAGCCCGTTCTGGCGCACGTGGGACTGGATGATGCTCACGCTCGCGCTGATCCACGGCATCAACGGCCTGCGCAACATCACGCTCGACTACGTGCGCACGCCCGGCGTGCGCTTCGCGACGAACATGGTCTTCTACGTGCTCGGGTTCACGCTGTTCGTGCTCGGCACCGTCATCGTCGTCACGTTCGACCCGTCGCCGGCGCGTAGCGAGGTAGGCGCGTAGCGATGGCCACGACTCGGACGCGTAGCGATGGCCACGACCCACACCTACGACGCGCTCGTGATCGGCGCCGGCGGCGCCGGCATGCGCGCCGCGATCGAGCTCAGCGACCAGGTGCGCACCGCGGTGATCTCCAAGCTCTACCCCACCCGGTCGCACACGGGCGCGGCCCAGGGCGGGGTCTGCGCGGCCCTCGGCAACACCGAGGAGGACCACCCCGAGTGGCACGCCTTCGACACCGTGAAGGGCGGCGACTACCTCGTCGACCAGCCGGCCGCCCAGCTGATGACCGAGGAAGCGATCGACGCGATCTACCAGCTCGAGCGCTGGGGCCTGCCGTTCAACCGCACACCCGACGGGCGCATCGACCAGCGCCGGTTCGGCGGGCACACCGCCGAACACGGCGAGCGCCCGGTGCGCCGCGCCTGCTACGCGGCCGACCGCACCGGCCACATGATCCTGCAGACGCTCTACCAGCAGTGCGTGAAGCGCGACGTGCGCTTCTTCAACGAGTTCTACTGCCTCGACCTGCTGCGCGACGCCGACGGCGCCGCGGCGGGCGTGGTCGCCTACGAGCTCGCGACCGGCGAGCTCCACGTCTTCCGCGCGAAGTCGATCGTGTTCGCGACCGGCGGCTACGGCCGCATGTTCAGCGTGACCTCGAACGCGCACGCGCTCACCGGCGACGGCCCGGCGGTCGTGTGGCGCCGCGGCGTCCCGCTCGAGGACATGGAGATGTTCCAGTTCCACCCGACGGGCCTCGCGAAGCTCGGCGTGCTGCTCAGCGAGGCCGCGCGCGGCGAGGGCGGCATCGTGCTCAACAAGGACGGCGAGCGCTTCATGGAGCGCTACGCGCCGACGATCAAGGATCTCGCGCCGCGCGACATGGTGAGCCGCGCGATCTACCAGGAGATCAAGGAGGGCCGCGGCGGCGGCCCGAACGGCGACTGGGCCTACCTCGACATCACCCACCTCGACCCGAAGGTGATCGAGGAGAAGCTGCCCGACATCACCGAGTTCGCGCGCGTCTACCTCAAGGTCGAGCCGACGAAGGAGCCGGTGCCGATCCAGCCGACCGCGCACTACGCGATGGGCGGCATCCCGACCGACGTCGACGGCCGGGTCGTCGACGGGCCCCGACGAGACGCCGATCCCGGGCCTGTACGCGGCCGGCGAGTGCGCGTGCGTGAGCGTGCACGGCGCGAACCGCCTCGGCACGAACTCGCTGCTCGACCTGGTGGTGTTCGGTCGCCGCGCCGGCGCCGACGCCGCCCGCCATGCGAAGGAAGCCGTCGCTCCGCCGACCTGCCGCGAGCGCCCGACCGAGCGGACCCTCTCGACTGCTGAACGCGTGCTCGGGCGCACCGAGGGCGACAACGCCGCCGACATCCGCAAGGAGCTGCAGACGAGCATGTTCGACCTCGCGTTCGTCGTGCGCAGCGAGGAGAGCCTGTCGAAGATGGAGGAGATCATCGGCGGGCTGCAGGAGCGCTACGCGCGGGTCGCGATCACCGACAAGGGCGCGCTGTACAACACCGACCTGATGGAGACCGTCGAGCTCGGCTACCTGCTCGACTGCGCCGCAGGCCCTCGTGGTCAGCGCCCGCGCCCGCACCGAGAGCCGCGGCGGCCACTACCGCGACGACCACCCGCTGCGCGACGACGCGAACTGGCTGAAGCACACGCTCGCCTACCGCAACGACGACGGCTCGATCCGCCTCGACTTCAAGCCCGTGAAGATGGGTCCCTACGTGCCCATGGAGAGGAAGTACTGATGGCGACGCCGGCCGACGTGCTGCAGGACTCCGACCGCCGGCGGGCCGGCGGCGCCGCACCGGCACAGGTCACGCTCACCGCTGCAGATCCGCCGGTTCAACCCCGAGGTCTCGCAGGATTCCTGGTGGGACGAGTTCACGGTGCAGGCCGATCCGCTCGACCGCCTCGTCGAGGTGCTGCACCAGGTGAAGTGGTACCACGACGGCACGCTGAGCTTCCGCCGGTCGTGCGCCCACGGCATCTGCGGCTCCGACGCGATGCTGATCAACGGCCGCAACGCCCTCGCATGCAAGGTGCTCGTCGACGACGTGGGCCCGAAGGTCACGATCGAGCCGATCCGCGGGCTGCCGGTGCTGAAGGACCTGATCGTCGACATGGACCCCTTCCTCGACGGGCTACAAGAGCGTGCTGCCGTTCCTGATCAACGACTCGGGCGAGCCGGAGCAGGGAGCGCCTGCAGTCGGCCGAGGAACGCGCCCGCTTCGACGACACGACGAAGTGCATCCTGTGCGCGGCGTGCACCACCTCGTGCCCGATCTTCTGGGGCGACGAGGGCTACATCGGCCCCGCCGCGATCGTGAACGCCCACCGGTTCATCTTCGACTCGCGCGACGAGGCCGGGCCGCGAGCGCCTGAAGATCCTGAGCGAGAAGACCGGCGTCTTCCGCTGCCGCACGACCTTCAACTGCACGGAAGCCTGCCCGCGCGGCATCCAGGTGACGAAGGCGATCCAGGAAGTGAAGCGCTCGATCCTGTTCGACCGCTTCTGAAACACCGTCTCCCCCTACTTCCAGGGGCCGCCGTTCATGCTCCAGCAGATGGACGCGCCGCGCCTCCGCATCGGAACCGAATTCACATCGATGTGTATGTGCCACACGATCAGGCGGAGGCACGAGTCGCAGTGGCCATCGGCGAGGGGGGCACCTGGTCAGCGAT
This sequence comes from uncultured Actinomycetes bacterium, assembly GCA_963738205.1. Taxonomy (GTDB): domain Bacteria; phylum Actinomycetota; class Thermoleophilia; order Gaiellales; family Gaiellaceae; genus DATFQE01. The sequence continues at coordinate 27,665 of CAVTVQ010000006.1, read as the reverse complement.
CAGACGCCCCCATGTGGTGGACGCTGGCCGACGCCGAGGGCAACGAGGTGGACGTCGCTAGTTGGTCGGACCGCAACTGAACCAGGGCCACGCTTCCGAAGCAGGCGGTGGACTCGTACCTCTAGTCGATGTCCACGAGTCAGGCCGATCCACACTTCATCTGACGCCGAAGAGTTCGGATCCATCTTGCCGCTTCGACCGCTTGTGTTCATACATTCGACGATCTGCCTCGGCAATGAGATCGCTAGCCGAGACAGGTCGTTCGGGATCGAAGGTCGCGATCCCCATCGACATTGATACAGGGTAGAGCCGTCCAGGCAAGCGATTGGCGAAGTCAAGCGCAGCTTGAAGTCGCAAGGACGCTATGTCAGTTTGGGCAGCTGATTCTGCGGTCAGCATCACGCAGAACTCATCACCTCCGATGCGAGCGGGAACATCGGAGGAACGGAAGGTGTCGCGAAGCAGCGCCGCCGCCTCCGCGAGCATCTCGTCGCCCTGACGGTGGCCAAGCCTATCGTTCACCCCCTTCAACCCATCGATGTCGAGGAACAGGATCGACACCGCCTCGTGTTGCCTCCGAGCGAGTTCAAGCTGGTGCTCGAGCACGGGCATCAGCCCACGGCGATTCGCCAGTCCAGTAAGCGAATCGACGGTCGCGAGGTGTTCCAACTCTTCCCGCAACGTGATCGCGAGCGTTCCACTCTTGACCAGGGCTCGGCCGAGGCGTCCGATCTCGTCATTCGAATCGTCGTCTAGAGCCATGCCTTCGCCTAGCTCGAGCCGCCGGACATTTGTGTGCACACGCTCGAGTCTCCGCACTAGACGCCCATTGAAAAGAAGCACAACAAGCAGTGCGAGAGCCATACCTGAAGGCGCACCCCCAACCGCCACCAGGAGTGCGCCGCGTCGGGCTCGCTCGAGGTCACCCCGCGCCGCCACGATCCCCGCCTGCTGCTGCGTCGCCATCTTCCCGAGGAGCGCCCTGACATCATCCATCACGAGCTTTCCCCGGCGGAGAAGCCTGACCATTTTGGGGGCCTCAGTTGAGTGATCTTCGATTCCCGAGAGTAGCCGCTCCAAGATGTCGACCCGGTGCTTGGCGAGCACGCGAAGCCTGAGCATGTCGAGGTCGGACGCCCGACTCACCCTCGACCCCGAGTTGCAAGAGTTGGAGATCCAGCGGGAGGGCATTCGACCCTCGCCAGTATGGATCTAGGAAATCGGACTCACTCGTCAGGAGATACCCACGGACGCCTGTCTCGACGTCCACGAGGTCATCGCGCACTCTCTGGATTCGCTCCTTCACGTAGTAGGCGTGTCCCACGCGGGCTTCCGTGTCTTCTGACTGCTTCAGTGCGCGGTAGGTCAAGGCCGTGGTGGCTCCCAACATGAGTAGGGGAACCGACATCACGATGAGCGCCTTGCTCTTGACCGAAATTCCCTTTGCCTGCACCCACAAGATGTCGGCACGCAAGCGACCGGCTTGACCTGACCGTAGCTCTCCCGAGTCTCCCGCCAACTGGGATCACGGGTCGCGCGGCAACAACACCTCCCAGCGCGATGCTTCCGTGACAAAAACCAGTGCAAGAGCCCCGACTACACGTTCTCCAACCACGGCTCTCCAGAGGCCGTGATAAACGTTGGCCGACCGCAGAAGTCGCAACGGTCGCGACCGCCTCGAGCGGCAAGCAAACACCATGCGCAGGATGAGGTGGCAGGTGTGCGAGGCGGCGTGAGGTTGTTCCCACACACGAGGCACTTTCTCGTAACCCTGGTCCTCATGAGGGACGCACTGGGAGCAGACCATGCGTAGACCTTCGAAGTCTGGCTACCGACGACGAGGACTGAGGCGACTAGGAAATGCGAGTGTCGAGCTGGCCCTTCTCAAGACGGGCCATAACGTCCGTCGGCCGTCTGCTCCGGAGATTGGCTCTCGTTGTCGATATCACGTGGCGTTGAAGGGCACCGCTCTCCTCGAAGAACTGCCAGTGGGGCTCGGCCACTGTCTCGTCTCGGAGCGGGCTGGCTGCACCTTGACGGACACGGCGTGTCGCCCTGTCGGTGACGTTAGGGAGAGATGGAAGCAGGATCGCGTAGCTGACCCTTGCGCCGCGTGAGGCGAGTGTGTCACGCACGGCCTCGAAGTAGAAGCCGGGGATGAACATCCCATCCAGGATCGTGAAGTAGGCCAACGACGGCGCGTGTCGAGTGTGCCGACGGGACGCCCGGCGATGACATCGCAGGGATCTGCAGATGGTCGAGTCGGTCGGATGGAGGCTCGACTCATCCGAGTACGTGTCGTCGGTGCGGCTCGTGATCCCCGGCGGGATGGTCGGCTTCGGGGCATCGGCGTCCTCGGAAAGGACCAGTACAAGAAGGACATCACCGGGATCTAACCTTCCGTCGCCCGGCTCAGATGCCTCAGATGCCCAGCTAGTGCCGCCGTCGCACATCGACGGGGCATGGATCGGCAGGCATTGCGACATGCCGCGTCTCCTCGCCTTGACCAAGCAGTGATGCCTACAGCGTCCATCGGGACGACTTCCGCCTCCGGACGATGATTAAGGGGCAGACGGCTCTGGGTGGGCGCAGATGGCGAGCGGTGGAGTGGTGAAGCCTGGGTGCGTCCTTGGCGTTCGACTGATTCCGGGTGCTCACACAGGAGGTGGCTCCATCCTTTCCACAAGGGTGGAGCCGCCAGGATTTCCCCGCGCCATTCACTTCACCGCTGCGCGACGCCTTGAGGGGATGAAACCGTCGACCTCGGCATGATGACATCAGAAGCGGTCGCTGGAGTCGCTCAGGATCAGCCCTGAGCGACTCCAAGGATCGTTCGAGCTACCCGGCTTACGGTTGATTCAGCTTGAAAACGAAGTCGAAGTTCCCATCGTTCCGGGTGTGCAGCCGCATCACACCACGCACGTTGCGGAAGACTCCGGTGCCGCCCGTGACCGCGAACACGCTGTCACGCGTGTCGAAGAACGCGCCTTCGACCGTGATTGACCCGCCCTCGAGGAAGTTCGTAAAGGAGCACTGCCACGTGCCCTTCTCTGGGTCGATCCGGATGCAGCTTCCCTGGTCCCTGCCCACGGCGTCAGTGTTCGACGCGTCGTAGAGCTTGTTGCTAAAGGTCAGCAGGTCCCCAGTCGAGTCGTCCGCGGCGCCGATGTCGATGACCGTGTCGGTTCTCGGCCTCTCGACGACCGTGAACTGGTGGGGCTCTTCTCCCTGGCTGCCCGCCCCCGCTGCGACGACCCCGGCAACGAGCAAGACAACCGCAACGACCGCCATGGCCGTGAGGATCCTTCGCATGGTCCTTCCCCCTCCTGCCGGCGCATGCGGGCGTTGAATGCGACCGTACACCCGAAGGTCACTCCGCGGAAAGCGCGACATGGACCCTTCGTGACAACGCGGGTGACAACGGTAGGGGCATACACACGGTAGGGGCATACACCTAGCGTCACCGCCCGTCATGCAAGGTACCTGACACCGAGGCTGACCAGGCCGTTCTCACAAACGCGCTGGTCACGGGATCGTCTCACTGACTCAGGAAGTGAGCGCTCCATCTTGTTCGACCGCTTCTGATCGGTGGTCAAGTATCACTTTCCTGCAGCCTTCAGTATCACTCCCGCAAGCGTCAGTATCGATTTCCCGAATTAGCAGCGCGCGCCGCGGATAGGCTGAACGACCTAGGTCTTTGACGGTCGCCGACGGCGCCGCGATGCTTGGGGTTGCCCGACGAGACAGTCCCCCTCCGGCCCGAGAGGAACCCCGAGTAAACCCCGTCACAGCGCTGCGCCATGCCCGCTCATCCAACTGGACGCAGTCGCGACCTCGCTCACGGGGACGCTTGCCGCGGTTGCTCACGGCGGCCACAGTGCTCGCCGTATCCGCACTGGGAGTGATCCCTGCACTCGCGTCGCCTTCCGAGGCACCGACCCTCGCCTACGGCGTGAACGGCAAGGTGCGCGCGACGGTGCAGTCCGGAACGACCGTCTGGGTCGCCGGCCAGTTCTCGCAAGTGGTCGGGAATTCGAGCTCTCGAAGCCGCCCTACTCGGGCACCCCTGGAATCGAGACGAACATCGCGGCGTTCGAGCTCGACGGAACACCGATCGACGTCTCCCTAGAGCTGCCGGGTACTGGCTCGATCGTCTACGACCTTCATGTCAACGGTTCCACCGTCTACGCGGCGGGAAGGTTCGGCGCCCGGGGCGCCGTGAACTTGATCGCCTTCGACGGCGAGACCGGTAGACTATCCAGGCCTACTCACACCTCCGCTGTTCTCGGTCGATCGCGCGGGCGGGGTCGTGTATGCCGGCGGCAAGAAGCTCTGGCGTGTGACACCGGCGACCCAGGAAGCGGTCGTTGCGACGCCTGGCACCAACCCGGTGGGCACGCACACCCGGGTCCCGCAGGTCGTCGACATCGCCACGGCTCCGCAGGGTGGACTCTTCCTGGCATGCAAGTGCGACTGGATGAACGACCACCAGACCCCGTCGAAGGCGTTCGTGCATCTGCTCGCCGACGGCGCCTATGACGAGTCGTGGGTGCCCGGACGCTCGGTCGCAGAGCCCAACGGTCTATTGGAAGGCTGGGGCACGCCTGAGGAGAGCCAGGCGTTCGGGTGGGAGATCCTCGCGACGGGCGTGAGGACGTACCTCGCGGCCGGGGGATCGGACTTCGTGATGGCGGTCGACAGCGCGACGGGAGACCGCGACTGGGTCACCGACACCAGCGGGTCGGCGCAGACGGTGGGCTGGTTCGACTCGGTGGGCGCTGCCGACCAGCTCATCATCGGGGGCCATTGGACGCGGATCGACGACGGCGACGGCGACTACTGCCAGCCCCGGCTCGCCGCACTCGATCCCGCCAGGGCGAGCTGTTCCAGGACTGGACACCTGCGCCGAATCCTCATTACGCAGGGGCATGGACCGCGATGCAGGCGTCCGACTCGGCCCAATGGGTCGGCGGTGAGTTCGTCAGGGTCGCCGGCAACTGGCAGCGTCAGGCCGACGGCTCGTGTGTGCTCGACTCCCAAGGAAGGCCGGCGCCCGCGGGCGCGAACGCCTACCAACAGCGCATCGCCCGCTTCCCAGCGTAGGACCGGTTATCGACTATCGCACGATGCCGGGCGCTACCTTCGGTCCCTACGACGAGGGTGACACCCTGACACGCGAGGTCGGGCTGTGGATCCATCTGTTCCATACCTTCCAGAACGGGTGCACCGCTCCCGGCGACTTCGTGAACGACACTCCCTTCGAAGCCTCGCCGGCGTTCGGATGCCCGGTGGACCGCGACACCTGCACCCGCCGGGGCTCGACCCGACGTCGAACTTCATGGTCTACACCGACGCCTGCATGTTCGAGTTCAGCGAGGACCAGGCGGACCGCATGCAGATCGCGTGGGAGATGTACCGAGCCTGATCACCTGAAGACACCCGGTATCGTTGCGCGCGATGGCCCATCGCGTGACGCTGATCCCCGGCGACGGCATCGGGCCCGAGGTGGCCGTCGCGACCCGGCTCGTGCTCGACGCGGCCGACGTCGGCATCGAGTGGATCGAGCGTCCGGCGGGCACTGCGGCGCTCGAGGACTACGGCGAGCTGATTCCCGAAGAGACTCTCGAGGCGATCCGCTCGACCCGCGTGGGGCTGAAGGGCCCGATCACGACGCCGGTGGGCGACGGCTTCCGAAGTGTGAACGTGGCGCTACGCCAAGAGCTCGATCTTTTCGCCGCCGTGCGACCGGCTCGCGCGCTTCCGGGCGTGCCGATCCGCCACGCGAGGTCGACCTCGTCGTCGTGAGGGAGAACACCGAGGACCTGTACGCCGGCATCGAGTTCGAGCGTGGCTCGCCCGAGGCCATGGCCCTGCGGGAAGAGCTCCGCGCGCTCGGCGGATACGAGCTGCGCGAGGACGCCGGCATCACCGTGAAGCCGATCAGCGTGAACGGCACACGAGCGCATCGTCCGATTCGCATTCGAGTATGCGCGCTCAACAGCCGCAAGAGGGTCACGCGTCGGCCACAAGGCCAACGTGATGCGCTACTCCGACGGGCTCTTCCTGAAGACGGCCGAGCAGGAATCGCACGAGTTCCCCGATATCGAATGGCAGGAGATCCAGATCGACCACCTCACGAGCCGCCTCGCCAAGGAACCCGGCGAGTTCGACGTGCTGCTCCTGCCGAACCTCTATGGCGACATCATCAGCGACCTGTGCGCCGGACTCGTCGGCGGCCTTGGGCTGATCCCCGGCGCGAACATCGGATGGGAGTACGCGGTGTTCGAACCGGTGCACGGCAGCGCGCCCGACATCGCCGGCCAGGGGAAGGCCAACCCGATAGCGATGATCCTTTCCGGCGCGATGATGCTTCGCCACATCGGGGAGCTCGCGGCCGCCGAGAACTGGAGTGGGCGGTCGACGAGGTGCTCGAGCGCGGAGAGGTGCGAACGCCCGATCTCGGCGGATCCTCGACGACGATGCAGGTCGCCGAGGAAATCGCGACCCAGGTCACGGCATGGGAGCACGGCCCGAGCTGATCCAGGCCCGCCGGGCCGCTCAGTGTTCGTGAGGGTGGTGATGTTCCCCGTCGGGGCCCCGACCGAGGTCCCCGTCATCCAGGCGTCAACAGCCGGGCTGGCCGTGGTTCCCGCAGCAGCCCCCGTTCACGAGGCACTTCGCGCGGTTGCGGAACGTCAACCCGACCTTCTCGGCGAACCCGTAGTCGGGGTTGCGCCAGTTGGTGAAGAACGCGCTCGTCGTGTTAGCGCAGCTGCTCACGGAACGTCGACATGCGTTCGATGGTACCCGCTCGGGCCTTGGCGTCGGCTGCTTGGAACCGACGCGCATGGGATGCCACGATGCGCCGATGAGCGAGCTCGCCGAAGAGCCCCGGGGCCGCCGACACCGACAGCGCGGTCGATGCGCCTCGCAGGCTTCGGCCTCACGGCGCTCGGCGGGCTGCTCATCGGGGTGGGGGCCCTGATGCCGTGGATCCGCTCGTCGCTCGCGGGACTTCCCGACGCGCTGTCGCCCACCTACTACGGCATCGACCTCCCCGACGGGCTGATCGTGCTCGCGGCTGCGGCGTCGTGCTCGGCGGCCTCGCGATCACGCGGCTGCGTCGTCGCGCCGGGCGCGGCGCGTCGCCGCCGGTGCGATCCTCGCGGCGTCGTTCCTCGCCATCACGGTCGCCGGCATCGGCGTCCTGACCGCGGCCGGTAGGTTCGAGCCGACCGCGATCGACGACGTGCTCGCCGATCTCGACCCGTCGGGCAACGCGCGCCAGGAGCAGCGCGAGCAGGTGGAGGAGCTCGTGCGAGACCCGACTCGCACCCGGACCGTTCGCGGTGCTCGGCGGCGGGGTGCTCGCTCTCGCCGGGGCTGCTCCTGATGTCGTGGGCGAGCCGCGACAGCGAGTCACCGACCACGATCCCCGCCGATCGATGCCGGATCGAGCGTCGCGGACCGGAGCAGCTGGGACCCTAGAGCTTCGCGAGGTCCGCGCACTTCGCGCGGATGCCCTCGGCCGCTTCGCGCAACTTCGGCAGCTCTTCGTCGTTGAGGTCGAGCTCCACGATCTGCTCGATGCCCTTGCGGCCGAGCTTCGCCGGCACGCCCACGTAGATGTCTTCGATGCCGTACTGGCCGGTCGTCCAGGCGCAGACGGGCAGCACCGCGTGCGTGTCCTTCACGATCGCCTCGACCATCGCGACGACCGATGCGCTCGGGGCGTAGTACGCCGACCCGGTCTTCAGCAGACGCCACGATCTCGGCGCCACCGTCGCGCGTGCGCTGGAACAGCCGCTCGAGCGTGGCCTCGTCGACGAGCTCGGGCAGCGGCTTGCCGGCGACCGTCGCGTGACGCGGGAGCGCGATCATCGCGTCGCCGTGCGAGCCGAGCGTCATCGCGTCGACGTCCGACGGCCGCGCGCCCGTGATCTCGGCGATGAAGTACCGCAGGCGCGCCGAGTCGAGCACGCCCGGCCATGCCGAACACGCGCTCCTTCGGGAAGCCGGAGGACTCGGCGGCGAGGTACGTCATCTCGTCGAGCGGGTTCGAGACCACGATGATGATCGCGTCGGGCGAGCCGGGCACGACCTCGAGATCACCGAGTTCATGATGTCGGCGTTCTTGCCGAGCAGGTCCATGCGGCTCATGCCCGGCTGACGCGGGAACCCGGCCGTGATCACCACGATGTCGCTGCCGGCGGTGTCCGCGTAGTCGTTCGTGCCGACGATCGACGGGTCGTACCCCTCGACCGGGGCGGCTTCCTTCAGGTCGAGGGCCAGGCCCTGCGGCTTGCCCTCGATGATGTCGATCAGCACGACGTCGCCGAGGCCCTTCTCGAGCGCGCGCATCGCGGTCGTCTGCCCGACGAACCCGCTGCCCACCACGGTGATCTTCATGACGGTCTCCTTGGGTCGGATGGCCCTCTCACCCAAGGCTATCGAACGGGTCGCGCCGGGCCCCGGTCGCGACCGTCCGGTAGCTAGTGTCATCGCGGCTTGCGTGCCGATGACAACGGCGCTACGCCGAGACCGAGCGACCGAAGCTACGGCCGTACCGCAGGAGACCGTCAACGCCCAGTCCGACCGTTCCCGCGCTCGAGATCGCGTCGACCAGCATCCACAGCCAGAAGATGATCACGAGGATGTTCGACGACGACCAGGACCGAGCCGAAGACCCCGACCCCCACCGAGACCTCGGGGTAGGTCGTCAGCCACATGCCCATCGTCGCCACGAACGCCACGACCGCGATCACCCCGACGATCACCGGGACCGTCGATCGACCCCGGGCCGACGTCGGGCCCTGGGCGACCGCTGCGTTCCAGCCGTAGGTCGACGGCCGCGGCGGCGGGCCCGCAGGCAGGTCGTCGAGGTCGACGCCGACCGGCACGGCGGGCAGTTCCATCGGTGAGCCGCAGTTCATGCAGCGTGAGACGCCCTCGTGATTGATCGAACGGCAGGCTGGGCACGTCGTGGTGGACATGAGACCTTCCCTCTCGGAGCCGACCTCGGAAGCATCGGCACCGGGTGGGACTGGCTAGAGCGAGGCGATCACCGCGTCGGCGAACTGGAACGTGCCGGCGGGCGGCCGGTCGTCGTCGGGAGCCCGTAGGTCGCGCGGCAGGTGGGTTCCGTCGGCCAGCACCGCGGCCACGGCGCGCCTCGAGCTGGTCGCCCGCACCTCGCTCGCCGATGTGGCGCAGCAGCATCGCGCCGCTCAGCATCACGCCCACGGGGTTCGCGGTGTTCGTGCCCGCGAGGTCGGGAGCCGTGCCGTGGGTGGCCTCGAAGACCGCGAGCTCGAGGCCGTCCGTGCCCCCGAAATGCCCACCGGGCGCGACGCCGGTGCCCCCGATCAGGCCGGCGCAGAGCTCGGCCGCCACGTCGCCGTACAGGTTCGGCATCACGAGCACGTCGAACCGCTCGGGCGCCTGGATCAGCTGCATGCAGAGCGCGTCGATGATGCGGTCCTCGAACGCCACGTCGGGGTACTCGGCCGCCACCCGCCGGGCGACCTCGAGGAAGAGCCCGTCGCTGAACTTCATGATGTTCGCCTTGTGGCTCGCGGTGACCTTCGCACGGCCGCGGCGGCGCGCCTCCTCGAAGGCGAAGCGCACGATGCGCTCGCTGCCCTCGCTCGCTGATCGACTTGATCGAGACGCCGGAGTCCTCGCGGATGCGACGACCGGTCGTGTCCTCGACGAAGCCGATCAGCTCCTTGACCGCGACGGTGCCCATCTCGAACTCGAGGCCCGTGTACATGCCCTCGGTGTTCTCGCGCACGACGACCAGGTCGACCGCCTCGTACGACGCTCGGCACGCCGGGGTACAGCCGGCACGGGCGGACGTTCGCGTACAGGTCGAGCGACTTGCGCAGCTCGAGGTTCGAGCTGCGCAGCCCGCTCGTGACCGGGCGTCTCGATCGGGCCCTTGAGCGCCACGCGGTTCGCGCGGATCGACGTCGAGGGTCTCGGCCGGGAGCGCGCTGCCCGGTGCGGGAGAAGGCCCCGGCACCCATCGGCCGGCGCTCCCAGTCGATCGCCACGCCGGTCGCCTCGATCACGCGCCGCGCGGCCTCGATCACCTCGGGACCGACGCCGTCGCCGGGGATCAAGGTCACGCGATGGGTCAACCGTGTCCTTCCTGCGTCGCGGATCGGGCTCGGGGGCGATCGGGCGGCTTTGGTCCGTCGCGGGCCGCCGACTATCCTGTCAGAAGCCCGCAGGCTCGACGCGGGCCCGTCGGCGCGCGCTCGGGCGCGCCCCCGACCCAAGGATGTGGCCAGCGTGAGCGAGAAGGGGCTGCGGGAGGTCGTCGCCGCCGACACGACCGTGTCGGACATCGACGGCGAGGCGGGGCGCCTGTGGTACGTCGGCTACGAGATCGCCGACCTCGCCGAGCACGCCACGTTCGAGGAGGTCGTCTACCTGCTGCACAACGCGCGCGCTTGCCGAACCAGGACGAGCTCGACGAGCTCGAACGAGTTCCTGGTCGAGAACCGGGAGCTGAGCCCGTTCCTCACCCAGCTGATGTCGACGCTCGCGCAGCAGGCCTCGCCGATGTCGATGCTCCGCACGTCGATCTCGGCCGCGTCGGCCTACGACCCCGACGGCTGGGACGAATCGCCCGAGGCCCAGTACCGCAAGGCGATGCGGCTGATCGCGAAGACGCCCGCGCTGATCGCCTACTACGAGCGCATGCGCACCGGGCAGGAGATCGTCCCGCCCAACCCGAAGCTGCCGCACGCGGCGAACTTCCTGTACATGCTCTCGGGCGAGGAGCCCGACCACGACGACGCCGACGCGCTCGACACCACGTTCATCCTCTACGCCGACCACACGATGAACGCCTCGACGTTCACCGCCCGCATCATCGCCTCGACCCTCTCCGACATGTTCAGCGCGATCACCGGCGCGATCGGCGCGCTCAAGGGACCGCTGCACGGCGGCGCCAACGAGGAGGCGATGAAGATGGCCGAGGAGATCGGCGAGCCGCGCCGACGCCGAGGCGTACGTGCGCGACCGGCTCGAGCGGCACGAGAAGGTCATGGGGTTCGGCCACGCCGTCTACCGCACGATGGATCCGCGGGCCACGGTGCTGAAGCAGCTCGCGCGCGAGGTCGGCGCGCGCCACGGCGACGAGCGGTGGGCCGACATCTTCGAGGCGCTGCAGGAGACCGTCTACGAGCAGAAGCAGCTCTGGCCGAACGTCGACCTGTACGCGGCCGGCGTGTACCACTCGCTCGGCATCCCGACCGACCTGATGACGCCGATCTTCGCGCTCGCGCGCATGGCGGGCTGGACCGCGCACGTGCGCGAGCAGTACGCCGACAACAAGGTGATCAGGCCGGGCTCGACCTACGTCGGCCCACGCGACCAGGTCTGGGTGCCGATCGAGGAGCGCAGCTAGAACTCCTGACGACCCGTCGGCGCGGCTCCTCAGACGACGCCCGCGCACGCCTCGACGTCGGCCGCGGCCTCGTCGAGCTCCGGGCTCGCAGGTCGCCGAACGACGTCGCTAGATCTCGGTGCCGCTTCCTGCAGCTTCGCTCGCGACCTCGGTGAAGCCCTCGGCGAGCGCTGCGGGGTCGTCGGTCGACGAGCCCTTCGATGTCGGCCTTCGGCCTCGTCGAACAGCCGCCACGACCTGCTCGAAGGCGCCCGTCAACGCCGTGCGGACCTCCTCGCCGTTCTCGACGTCGGGCGTGCCGAGCGCCTCGACCTCGTCGACCAGTGCTTGCGTGCGGGTGCCGGCCGTGCCCAAGAACGCGGCAGAGCGTCCTTGGTGTCCTCGGGGGCCGGCGTCGCACCTCCGGCGAACTGCTCCTGGAACGATGCTTCTCCGCCTCGAGATCGCTCTGGTAGCTGACGATCGCCGCGCAGAGCCCCTCCATGTACTCGGCGGGCGCGGTGGCCTCCGCCGGAGCGTCGCCGACATGTCACTGCCGCCAGCCACAGGGTCGTCGCTGCTGCAGGCGGCAAGCAGGGTCAGGGGCAACGCGAGCACGAGGGCACGGACGATCACACGGCGCATGGACAGGCTTCCTTGTCGAGGGTGCGGGAGCCTAGCAGTGCCCCCGGCCGATCCTCGTGCATGGCCGAGGTATCCCGGAGTGCGACGGGCGGGCCGCCGGTGACGGCCCGCCCGTGCTCGACCGCTTGTCGTTCCTCAGTCGTCCGACTCTGACTCGAAGAAGTGCTCTTGCACGTAGTTGGCGACCTTCTTCCCCAAGAGTGCGCCTTGCACGTCGGCCGTCCGGAAGTGGATCCCGGAGTAGACCCGTGCATCCACGATCTCCTCGATCGCCTGCGAGAAGCTCGTGAACTTCCTCGTCGTCTTCGAGACCGCGCTGAGCCCGCTGAACTTCATCTCGTCCGTTCCGAAGAACGCCTTCAGCGTCTGGGCGATGGAGCCGCTTGCACACCCGTGGCCGGAAGGATGCTCCGGGACAGAGGCGTCTCCATCAACGGCAACCACTCCTCGTCCGGGGCGGTCTTGGGGTTCTCGTCCGACGCCGCTTCACGGATCGCGGTGACCGGTCGCCAGAACCCATGGTGCCACTTGTCGGCCCAGCAGTTGATGGCCGCATCCGCGCCCGTAGGTAGAGCATCGCGAAGAATCGCGCGTTCTCGACGGTGAAAGGTTCTCGCCCTTCCGAGCTGCCGGAAGATCCGGCTCCACAACGCCGCGCCATGGTCGGCCCAGAACAACGCGACGTCGGTCTGCTCGGCGGTCCCCTTCGTGCTGGACGTCCCGATCCGATCGCCTTGACCTCATTGAAGTCCTTCGCGTATGCCATGCTGTCTAGCTCGTTCGGCCCCTCGGTCCGGACCTCGACTTGCTCTTGACAGGAACGGATCACGTCGGCGACCCAGGCGGCAGGTCGTTCAGGAACAGCGTCGCCTTCAGACGCCACTCTTCCGGCGTCGGTGCCGACCGGGGACCCCGGCGCGCACCGAACCGTCCGTCATTGGACCGCTCCTGATCATCGCTGCTGCGGCGGCCTTCCGACGGCGGTCCCGCCGCGCTTGCCCGCCCGCTGGAGATGCCGGCGAGCGTCGCGTCGTAGTGCGCCCCGCAGATCGACCTTCTTCGTCGGGCACGATGCTCACGAGCACCTTGTAGGCGGCCGTGGCGGCCTCTGCTCGCTTCGAGTACCAGCGCTTCGCCTTCGGGACACCAGGTACGGCTCGTACCCACCGTCGATCGCGTTCACCGCTCGTACATCGCGCCGTGCACCATCGCCAGGTGCAGCAGTGACACGCCAGGAGGCTGCAGCCCGGTCCCGATCAGCGCGTTCGTCGCATGCTCGTTCCACTCGACGACCGTGTTCTTCGACGCCGCGCGCTTGCCGGCAAGGACGCGGGCACGACGCGGCCCGTGCACACGGCCGCCGTGGCGATCAGCACCACCGAGCCGCGCGCAGGATGTCTCCAAGAGATTGCGTCCCTTCATCTCACTTTTCCTCCATTCGTTTGAATCGTTGCGATGGGCTGCGGGCTCCTTGTCGACGTATCGGTCTCACCTCCTTCCGCTCTCTCGCCCAGGCTCCGCTCGGCCGTTGGAACCCGGTCCAAGCGTGGACAAGGAATGCTCAAGGATTCGATACCTCCACCGGATCCCTGGCCGACGGTCGACTCCGGGAGCCGACCCGGAGCCCAGCCGTCCTTCCTTACGGATCAGGTTGAGGGTGCGGACGTCGTCCGGGCCCTTCGGGTTCTTCCAACGTGGCGGATCCGCGAACGTTCTCGTAGGCGCCCTTGCCACCGTCACCGCCAACGTGCTGCCCTTCTCCCGCGGTAGATGCCCTGGTCACCACCGTGCCACGCTCGGTGTACGGGCGGCCTTGAGCTGGGAGCACATAGTTCACACCCAGTCGCCGTCACGCACTTCGCTGCTGACTTCCGATCCCGGGTGCGTCCACGTCGAAGAGTGGATCTCTGGCCACCGTGAGCAGCCCCGTTCCCTGCCCCCATGCCGCATGACGCAATTCCCAGCCGGTGCAGTTAGGGCGTCCACAGATGGTGAGTGACAGCTCGATCACCTCAGGCTGGGTGATGCCACCCCCTCCTCCGAAGGAAACGCCGACCAGCGCTCCCGACATCAAGAGCGCTGCGGCGAGCGCCGCGACGCTGAGCCTCCTCGTCATGTTCCTCTCCTTCCTCGTCCGGCTGCCTCGGATAGGAGCGCATTCCTCACCCGATCTCGATTGGGCCGACGACGCCGGCACACGATTTGGAAGCCGTTCGGGGCGTCGATCAGATCCTTGAAGCAGACGACCGCCCACCTGCCGGAGGCGACCTCCCGCGGGCTCGACCAGATATCTGTCGTTGATGGCATGTTGCGCTCACCCCATCCCCCTCCGATGAGGGGCAGCGTCCGGAGATCGGCGAGTCGTCGTCCGTGGGGCAGCCGCACGACCTTGAAGGTTGCCTCGCGATAGACTCGTTGACGAACTCGACCGCGAGCACGCCGGGATCGAGCACGTTGGCGCCGCCGACCTGCTCGCAGCCTGATCCCGTCAGCACGACCGTCGTGTCAGGGGGTCCGCTCCACGACGGTTCCCACGTCGGAGTCCACACGGTCGCCACGGCCGCCCGGGGCATCGCCTAGCGTGAGCAGGAGACAGGCTCACCAGGATCCCGTCCGGGCTCCAACTCGGTGCGACCTCCGGGGCATCCATCAGGACCCGGAGGCGCTCCGACTCGACGTCGACGATGCCGATGCTCCCGCCGGCTTCCACGACGATCGAGCCCCCGTTCGAGACCAGCTCGGGTTGTGCCAGAACGCGTTGTACTGGCGGTGGCCGATATGCTCCCTTTCAGAGCCACCAGGCCGCACGGTCCACAGATCTGCGTACGCCCATCCCCCGCTTCCACTCGAGCTCCCCGGTGAGAAGCGGCTGTAGGCGATCCATCGTCCATCCGGTGACCACGCAGGTTGGCCGCCTCCGTAGCTCGACGTGAGTCGGGTGATGTTCTCGTCGTCGACCGATGCCACCAGGATCGTTCCCCGTGGAGGCGGGTCGGAGCTGCTCTTGGAGCGCGGCCGGTAGCCGCTGTGGAACGCGATCGACGAACCGTCGGGGGACCAGTCGGGGTGGCCGTCGTCATTGGGGATCTCGGCGACCCTGCGGATGCGGCTGCCGTCGGCCTTCATCACGAAGATGTCAGAGTCGAAACGTGAGGCTCCGGCTCCACCAAGTTCCGGAGAATGCGATCTGGGTCCCGTCGGGGGACCAGGCAGGGTCGGAAGCCCCAAGCCTCAGGTCCGTCAGCTTCCGCTCGGTCCCGTCGGGCTCCAGCACGTAGATCTGGGCTGGCCCCCTGGACCGCGGCTCTCGTAGGTGACCCGTCTGCCGTTGGGCGAGAACTCGGCGTCCTCTTTGGGAGCCTCGCGCGGAGAGGAGCTGCGTCGTCTTTCCCGTCTCGGGGTCCACCACGTAGATGTCTGACTTCCGGTCGTCGTTCGGCACGGGCTCGATCGCTGACTGCGTCGGCGACGCGGCGCCGACGGCGACCCCGGCGGAGGGATCGACCGCGGGAGGAGGCACCGCGGAAGATCCGCATGCGACCGCAAGGACCAGCAGCAGAGCAGTGAGCCCCAGCTTCCGTATTTGGGCATGTGTCCCCCCGGATGAGCTGCCTGTTCCTTCCGTGGCGAGACTTTCGCTGGCGGGTCCAAGCGATCTCTGAGCCGCGTTATCAAGGATCCATCAAGGCCTGACCTGGAGGCTGCATGCGTGGTCATTCCGGTGCGTGGCCCCGAGAGAGATCAGCTCACTGGCGCTCTCGCGCGCAACGATCGATACTCGCTCGCATGAGGGAGATGGAGCACGCTCCCGTGGAGGTCGACCCGCAGACTCCCTTCATCGATCCGGGATCGAGCGACGCCACCGAGCGAGTCGGCGACCTCACCCCGGATAGTCGGCCACGGCAGGCCGCCGGGCGGATGCAGTTCCGCGTCCTCGGACCCCTCGAGGTCGACGCGCGGGGAGCCGCTCCCCCTCGGTGGGCCGAAGCAACGCGCCGTGCTCGCGAACCTGATCGTCCGCGCGAATGAGCTCGTGCCGGCCGACACCTTGTCGAGCGAGATCTGGGGCGAAGAGCCGCCCGAGAAGGCGCGGAACACTCTGCAGACCTACGTCTCCAACCTGCGGAGGACGCTCGGCGACGACCGCTTCAAGGGCCGGTCCCCCGGCTACGTCCTGCGGCTCGATCCCTCGAGCTCGACGCCGCACGGTTCGACACGCTCGTCAGCGACGCGAAGAAGGCGCTCGCCATCGACCCGCGCTCGCCGTCACGCGCTCGACGACGCGCTGGGCTCTGGCGCGGACCGGCGCTCGCCGACGTCGCGACGACGGTGCGCTCGCTGCTGCCGAGGCCGCACGGCTGGACGAGCTCCGGCTCGACGCGCGAGGAGCGGATCGACGGGCTCCTGGCGAGCGGCGCGCAGGCGCGAGCGATCGGCGAGCTCGAGGCCCTCGTCGCGCACCACCCGCTGCGGGAGCGCCTCTGGGGTCTGCTGATGCTCGCGCTCTACCGCGAGGGACGCCAGGCCGAGGCGCTCGGCGCGTTTCAGCGCGCGCGGAGATCCTCGCCGACGAGCTCGGGATCGATCCCTCGCCGGAGCTCGCCCGGCTCCACGAGCGGATCCTGAAGCAGGATCCCGGGCTCGAGCTCCGAGGCGAGCCGCTCCGCGGATACCGGCTGCTGGAGAAGATCGACGAGGGCCCGACCGGGACGCGTCTTCCGGGCGATCCAGCCACACGTCGGGCGCGACGTGGCGATCAAGATCTTCCACGAGCAGCTCGCGCGCGACCCGGCGTTCGTGCGACGCTTCGAGCCGGAGGCCCAGGCCGTCGCCGGCGCTCGAGCATCCCCACATCGTCCCGATCTACGACTACTGGCGAGAGCCCGGCCGGGCCTACGTCGTCTCGCGCTACCTGCGAGGTGGCAGCCTTCGAGCGTCTCGAGGAACGGGGCGAGCCGCTCGGACGCGGACCGCGCGCTCGCGCATCGTCGAGCAGATCGCGTCCGCGCTCGCGTTCGCGCACCGCCAAGGCGTCGCCCACGGCAACGTGAGCGCCGTCGAACGTGCTGTTCGACGCCGAGGGCAACGCCTACCTCGGCGGACTTCCCGATCGGCGTCGGCACCGCCGCCGGATCGCAGCTCGACGACGTCCGGCGAGCTCGCGCAGGCTCGCGAGCGGACTGCTCGGCGAACGCGTGCCGGCACCGCTGGCGGAGCTCGTCGAGCGGGCCGAGCCGGCGCCGAGTCGCCGAGCGCCGACGGCGTTCGCCGAGGCGCGCCCGCGCCGCCCTCGACCCGACGAGCGCGGTCGACCGCCGCGACCGGAGACGAGCGCAACCCGTACAAGGGCCTGCGGCCGTTCACGCGAGGCCGACGCCCGCGACTTCTTCGGCCGACCGAGCTCGCTCGTCGCGGCAGCTCGCTCGACCGGCTGCGAGGACCGGCCCGGATCGCGCGGTTCCTCGCCGTGGTCGGACCGAGCGGAGGCGGGAAGTCCTCGGTGGTCCGCGCGGGGCTGGTCCCCGCGCTCCGGCGAGGCGCGCTCGGGCGACGCGCGACGATCTCTTCGTGACCGAGATGTTCCCCGGCGCGCACCCGATCGACGAGCTCGAGGCGGCGCTGCTGCGGATCGCCGTGCGTCCGGTCTCCGCGGTGCGCGACCTGCTCGAGGCGGGCTCGCGCGGGCTGCTCGAGGCGGTGGATCTCGTCGCTGCCCGGCGACGCCGAAGTCGTCGCTCGTGGTCGACCAGTTCGAGGAGGTGTTCACGCTCACCGCGGACGAGCGCGAGCGGAGCTGCTTCCTCGAGTCCCTGCGCGTGGCGGCCGTCGACCCCGAGAGCCGGCTGCGCGTCGTCGTGACGCTGCGGGCCGACTTCTACGACCGGCCGCTCGTCTACCCGCGGTTCGGCGAGCTGCTCGCGGCGCGGACCGAGGCGGTCCCGCCGCTCACGCCCGACGAGCTCGAGCAGGCGATCCGCGCGCCCGGCCGAGCGGGTCGGCGTCGCGGCCGAGCCCGGGCTCGTGGCCGAGATGATCGCCGACGTCGCCCATCAGCCCGGCGCGCTGCCGCTGCTGCAGTACGCGCTCACCGAGCTGTTCGAGCGGCGGGACGACGACGCGCTGACGCTCGAGGCCTACCGCGAGATCGGCGGGATCGCGGGCGCGCTGTCCGCGCGGGCCGACCGCATCGTACGAGGCGACCGACGCCGAAGGGCGACGGGCGATCAGGCAGGTGTTCCTGCGGCTGGTCACGCTCGGCGAGGGCAGCCAGGACACGCGGCGACGGGTCGCGCGGAGCGAGCTCGACGCTCTCGACGTCGAGCCGGCGTCGTCGACGGCGTGCTCGACCCTTCGGGCGCCACCGGCTCTCACCTTCGACCGCGAGCCATCGACCCGCGAGCCGACGGTCGAGATCGCGCACGAGGCGCTGCTCGACGCGTGGGACCGGCTGCGCGGCTGGATCGACGACGCGCGCGACGACCTCCGCCAGGACCGGCGCCTGACTCGCAGCGGCCGACCGAGTGGCGCGGCATCCGGACAGCGACCCGAGCTTCCTGCTCCGCGGCGCACGGCTGGAGCAGGCCGAGGCCTGGGCCGGCGTCGACGACCTCGCGATCGGCCGGGCCGAGCGGGCGTACCTCAAGGCGAGCATCGACCAACGTGACCGGAGCACGGCGGGCGGAGCGAAGCGGCGGCATGCACGAGGGGCGCGATCGAGCGCCGCTCGCGTCGCCGGCTGCGCGCGCTGGTCGCCGTGTTCGCCGTCGCGGCCCTCGTCGCGCGGCTCGCTCACGCTCATCGCGACGAGCCAGAGCGAGCGGCCGCGGCGCGAGCTCGAGGGATCGCGACCGCGCGGGAGCTGGCCGCCGCAGCGGTCGCCAAGCCTCGAGATCGATCCCGAGCGAGCGTCCTCCTCGCGATCGAGGCGGTCGAGCACACGCGTTCGGTCGACGGCTCGGTGCTCCCCGAGGCCGAGGAGGCGCTCCACCGGGCGGTCGGGGCGTCCCGGATCGACCTGACGATGCCGGGGGTCGGGGGGGCCGTGGCGTGGAGCCGAGAGGGGGTCTTCGCCACCGAGGGTGCCGAAGGGAGGGGTCGTCGAGATCAGGGACGCCGAGACGGGCGCGAGCTTGCTACCGTTCCAGGCCCACGACGGTGACATCAACGACGTGGCCTTCAGCCCGGACGGCTCGATGCTCGCCACCACCGGGGCCGACGGAGCCCTGAAGGTATGGGACCCGTCGACCGGCGAGCTCCAACACTCGATCCGTGAGAGTGGGGTCGCGCTCAACCCGACGTTCAGTTCCGACGGCTCGCGTGTCGCGGCTAGCTGGCGAGGCAACACCACCACCGTTCGGATCGCGAGCGTGGCGACGAACCGGGTGATCCAGTCGACCCAGGTCCCCCGGGGACTCCTCGCGCTCAGCCCGGACCTGAACCGGGTCGCCGTCATCGGCCGGAACTCAGACCGGAACTCCGCGATCATCGAGCTCCGGACCGGTCATCGGACCGAGTTCAGGGAATTCGGCGACGTCGTGTCATGGAGCCCGGATGGTCGCTACATAGCCACAGGCGATTGGAACTACGGCAGCGTCTATGACGCGACCGGCGGCCCTTCTTCGGATTCGATCACGGAGAGGTCATCACCAGCCTGGGCTGGAGTCGGAGCTCGATGTGCCGTGTGAGGCCAGACATCGCGAACGCCACCTGCCTGGTGGCGGGAGGCACCCTGACCGCGAAGGTGTGGGTACTCGGGCGCGGGGAGCTTCTGGAGGAGGTGTCGGTTTCGCCTCGGTTGCCCGGAGCGATCGCGAGCGTTGCCTTCTCGCCGTCTGGAACACAGGTGATGACTGCCGATGCCCATCGCACCGCCGTCAAGATCTGGGACGTGAGCATGTCCGGTGACGCAGAGGTGGTGAACATGCCAGGCGTCTACTTCTTCAGCGACGTGGCATTCATGCCTGACGGACTCCGCGTCGCGAGGACGGACGACGGCCCCCGAATGATCGCGATCTGGGACCTGGAAGTGGGGCGCACCGTTCAACGCTTCGGTCCGCAGGTGGCGCTTCGGGAAACCACATCCACAGTTCGAGGTGAGCCCGGACGGGAAGTCGATCGCTTCCTTCGGCGGGGGCGCCGCTGAGGTCTGGGACGTGGCGTCAGGGAACAGGACACTTGATGTGTCGGGAGACGGGTACGTCATGGCGGTCGACTGGAGCCCCGACGGACGTCATACTGATCGTGGCCAGCAGGGACGGCAGGGCGGGGATCATCGATCGGACCGGTCGAGAGGTCCAAGTCCTTCGTGAGGACGACGGGTATCGGATCGAGGGCGCCAGGTTCAGTCCCGACGGACGTTCCGTTGCATTGAGTGCCCTCCCCGATGGTGAGATCCTCGGACTCGAGCCGCGCACGACCATCTGGGACCTGGATCGGGGCAAGGTCGTCACGACGATCAGCGGTATCGGTGATCCTTCGTTCGCGTTCTCCCCCGACGGTGCTCGGATCATCACGGTCTCCGAACCTGGACCGGCAGAGGTGTGGGACACGAAGAGCGGCGAGAGACTCGAAGAGCTGACCGAACAGATCATCGACGTGGCTTTCAGCCCGGATGGAACCAGGATCGCGGCGACGTCGGTCGATTCCGGCGTCCGGCTCTACGACGCGACCTCGTTCGAGCTGCAGCTCGTTCTACGAGGCCACGCAGGCGGCTCCTCGTGGGTGGACTTCAGTCCGGACGGCACGATGCTCGTGTCGAGCGGCCGCAATGACATCGTCCGTGTGTGGGCCCTCGAGATCGACGACCTGCTCGAGGTCGCGCGTCGCAATGTGACGAGACCGCTCACCGACGAGGAATGCCGGCAGTATCTGCATGTCGGCTCCTGTCCGACGCCCGCCTAGGCATCGCCGAGCGTGCCCGCCGAGGGCGCGGCTCTACCCGAGGCCGGGCCAGGGGTCCCGAGAAGGGTAGGTTGTAACTCCCCTGATCGGTGGGGATGGAGGAGCGGCCTCCGCCACGCTCGCGAGGATGTAGCCCTTGGCGTTCCAGCTGAGATCGATCACGTGACGGACTGCGGGGATGTAGAGCACCTTCCCTGTCCGGACGTCGATGATCCCCAGTTTGAATGACGTCAATGCTCCCCCGCCCTTTCCCGCCAGCGAACGCGATCGAGCTTCCTTTGGGCGACCAGCTCGCTTCCAGCTGCGAGTCGTAGAAGTTGGGCTTCCCCTTCTCAAGGGCTCGACGACCCGTGCCATCAGGACGCACCAGCCACAGACGGATGATGTGGACGATCCCGTTGATGGTATGCGCGTCGTACCCCGTGACGGCGATCCATCGGCCGTTCGGCGACCAGATCGGAGCCACCGGGTAGCCTTGCGGGGTCGAGATTGGGATCTGTGTAACGTGGCCGTCGGCGACGGATGCCACCCAGATCTTCCCGTACGTGTCGAAGACGATCCGCGAGCCATCTGGGGACCAGTCGGGGCGGCGGTCAAGTCGGTTCGTTCGAGCGAGCAGGCGGACGCCGCTGCCATCGGGCTCCATCACGAAGATGTCCGTGTCGTCGCCCTCGCTCACCGCACCCGCAAATGCGATCCGCGATCCGTCCGGCGACCACGTCGGCTCCGCCGCCCCGCCCGGCAGGTGGGTCAGCTTGCGAGCCTCCCCGTCCCTCGAGCATGAAGATCTGTGGGATCCCGCGCCTTCCCGAGCTCTGGTACACGATCGCTGAGCCTTCGGGTGAGCGCTCCGGCTCACGCAATTCCCCCGCAGCGGAGAAGAACAGCTTTGCCTCCCCGTCGCGGGGTCGACCCGGTACAGGCCGGATTCCGGTTCGACGTCCGCGGCGACAGGATCTCCGGTGGTTCCGCTCGGGCTCGCTCCGGTCGTCCCGACGACCGGAGTCTGACTGCCGTCGCCCACCTGCTGAGACCCGGGGAGGCCATCGGCTCCGGTACAGCCGGAAAGGACGAGTACCAGCGACACCGCCAGACCTCCACCCTTGCTGTTCACGACGACCTCCCCTCCACGGCCGTCCGCCCGACCGCAACGTGTTCGATCACGTCAGTCACGTTCATGGGATGCCAGCTCGCCGGATGGCGGACATCGGCTATCCGGTCACCATGCGAGATGGAGAATCGGGACCCTATCGACGCGCTCGCATCACTCCCGCCCGGCGCCCGCCGCGACCCCATGAGCGCACCGACGAACGCGAGCTTCAACGTCCAGTGGTTCATCACGACCCCCCCAGGCTCGTGTCCGATAGGAGGACGCCCGGAGACCAGCTCGCGGGGGCCCTCATGACTGCCACAGCCGGATCGCGCCGATCACGATCAGCGCGACGACCACGACCAGCGCGAGCGTCACGAGGGCCAACGGGAGGGAGCCCGGCCGACGGGGCCCTCCCGGGGCGGGGTCCTGATCGCTGCCTGTTTCCGGCCCCGTCCGGTCGTCGTCGGGCTCCATCGGCCGTCGCCTCCTCCCGTTGGATATGCGGAATCAACGTGATCGCCGCCCGAACCACGCATCCACAGGATCAGGTTCACGAAGATGTGGAAGCCGTCGTTCCGCGAGGCGGTGGTGGGGGCTCCGGGAGCCGGCCGCCCGGAGCCCCCGCCGCGTGCGTCATGGGACCAGGAACAGCGTGTAGCTGTCGTCCTCTTCTTCGGCGCCCGCCCACGTTGTCGTAGGCGCCTGTTCCTCCCGTGACGGCGAAGGCGCTGAAGGAGCGTGCCCGTTGTAGACACCGATGGCGACGATGGTCCCCTTGTCGGTGTTCGGACCGTCTTGGATCTTCTGACATCGTGCAGATCCATCCGGGACTCGACGATGGCCGCACTCCACCGCGGGTCCGCGACCGGGTTGCCATCCACGTCCGAGAGCGGACCGCTTGACCTGCGTGAGCTGACCCTCTGTTTCCCGTGAGGTGTCGAACGCGAGGAACCCGTCCGCTTGTCCTTGATCGTCAGCTCCAGCACCTCAGGTTGTGGGATGCCTCCTCCCCCCTCCGAATGAGACGCCGACCGCGCCCCCGACAGCAAAGCGCTGCGGCGAGCACCCCGCGCTCAGCTTCCTCTCATGTGCTGCTCCTTTCTCCTCTCCTCTCCCTCCTTCCGGCGACCCCTGCCGCGGCACCGTGGACCATCCCCTTTCTCCTTCCCGTTTCCGGCTCTCCCACCGAGAGCGACACGCCGATCCTCAAGGGGGGCGCCCAAGGAGCGCTTCGGGCTGCACAAGGGCGGCACAGAGGAGTCTTGGGCGGTTCTTGAGCGGCATTCGCAGGCTCGTCTTGCGCATGGATCGGAGCCCTGTGTACCGTCGCCCCGTGCAGTTCCGCGTCCTCGGACCCCTCGAGGTCGACGCGGGGGACGGCCCGATGCCCCTGGGTGGGCCGAAGCAACGAGCGGTGCTCGCGAGCCTGCTCGTCCATGCGAACCGAGTCGTCACGGTGGACGCGTTGATCGGCGACGTGTGGGGAGAGGACGCGCCCGACACGGCGCGTCACATCCTGCACACCTACATCTCGAGCCTGCGGAAGACGCTCGGCGACGGGCGCCTGCAGGGCCGTCCGCCCGGCTACCTGCTGGTCGTGGAACCCGCCGAGATCGACGCGGATCGGTTCGATGCGCTCGTCTCCGAAGCGACCAAGTCCCTGCCCGTCGATCCGAACGTCGCGATCGCGACGTTCGACGACGCGTTGGCCCTGTGGCGTGGCCCTGCGCTCGCCGACGTCAACGAGCAGCCATCGCTGCTCGCGGAGGCGGCTCGGCTCGACGAGCTCCGGGCGGCCGCGCAGGAGGCTCGGATCGAGGCGCTGCTCGCGACCGGCGCGCAGGCGAAGGCGCTCGCGGAGCTCGAGCCGCTCCTCGCGCGCGATCCGCTCCGCGAGAACCTGTGGGGTCTGGCGATGCTGGCCTACTACCGGGACGGTCGGCAGGGCGAGGCGTTGAACGCGTTCGGTCGCGCGCGCGAGCTCTTGGCGGACGAACTGGGCGTGGACCCTTCACCGGAGCTCTCGAAGCTGCACGAGCGGATCCTGAAGCAGGACCCCGCCCTGGCCCTTCGCGGCGAGCCGCTGCGGGGATACCGTCTCCTCGAGCGGATCGGTTCGGGGCAGTTCGGCGTGGTGTTCCGGGCGGTCCAGCCGCACGTCGGCCGGGATGTCGCGGTCAAGGTGTTCCACGAGCAGATCGCGATGGACCCGGAGTTCGTCCTGCGGTTCGAGCGGGAGGCCCAGCTCGCCGCCGCGCTCGAGTACCCCCACATCGTGCCGACGCATGACTACTGGCGCGAACCCGGCCGCGCGTACCTCGTGTCCCGGTACATGCGCGGCGGCAGCCTGCGGGCGCTCCATGAGCGCGGCGGTCACCTGGACCGCGACCGCGCCCTACGCATCGTGGAGCAGGTCGCCTCCGCGCTCGCGTTCGCGCACCGGCAGGGGCGGCGCACGGCGCCGTCTCCCCGTCGAACGTCCTGTTCGATGGCGAGGGCAACGCCTACCTGGGGGACTTCCGGGTCGGCGAGGGCATCCCGCCGGACGCGGAGCAGGATCGCCGCGCCCTCGCGGAGCTCGCGCGCGACCTGCTGGGGAACGAGGTGCCGGCGTCGCTCGCCGAGATCCTCGACTCGGGGGTCGGAGCGACCGATGCCCCAGGAGCGGAGGCGATCGTCGGCGTCGCGCGCGGGGTCCTCGACATCGAACGGCGCCACCGAGCCGAGTGCCGGACGAGCGCAACCCGTACAAGGGACTTCGGGCGTTCACCGAGGCGGACGCCGGCGACTTCTTCGGGCGGGAAGAGCTCATCCAGCGACTCCTGACGAGGTTGAACGACCCGGTTGCCGGCGCTCGCTTCCTCGCCGTGGTCGGGCCCAGCGGCAGCGGGAAGTCCTCCGTCGTGCGGGCGGGGCTGGTGCCGGCGCTGCGGCAAGGCGGGATGCCGACGTCGAGGCAGGTGATCGTCGCGGACCTGTTCCCCGGGAGGCACCCGCTCGATGAGCTCGAGTCGGCGCTGCTGCGGGTCGCGACGCGTCCGCCGACGCGGCTCGGCGACATCCTCCGGGACGGGCCCCGCGGCCTCCTCGAAGCGCGGACCACATCGTGCCGGCGATACGGAGCTGCTCCTCGTCGTGGATCAGTTCGAGGAACTGTTCACGCTGACGACCGACGAGCGGGAACGCGAGCTCACCCTGGAAGCGCTGCGAGTCGCGGCACTCGATCCGAGCAGCAGGCTCCGGGTGATCGTGACGCTCCGAGCGGATCACTACGACCGGCCGCTCATGTACCCGCGGTTCGGCGAGCTCTTGGCGACGCGGAACGAGACGGTTCCGCCGCTCACCGCCGACGAGTTGGAGCAAGCGATCCGCAGACCGGCGGAACGGCAGGCCACCCTCCTCGAGTCGGGTCTCGTCGCCGAGATGATCGCCGACGTCGCGCACCAGCCCGGCGGACTGCCGCTGCTGCAGTACGCGCTCACGGAGCTCTTCGAGCGACGGGATGGGGATCGGCTCACGTTGTCCGCGTACCGGGAGATGGGCGGGGTGACGGGCGCCCTCACAGCCCGCGCGGACCTCCTCTACACGGCCTCCGATGCCGAGGGGCGGCGGGCGATCGAGCAGGTCTTCCTGCGGTTGGTCACGCTCGGCGAGGGACGCCAGGACACGCGCCGGCGGGTCGCGATCGGCGAGCTCGACGCCCTCGACGTCTCGGAGGCAGCGGTCGAGGCGGCGCTGGAAGCCTACGGCCACCACCGGCTGCTGACCTTCGACCACGAGCCGGCGACCCGTGAGCCGACCGTCGAGATCGCGCATGAGTCCCTGCTCGGCGCGTGGAGCCGCCTGGCCTCGTGGATCGACGCCGCCAGAGACGACATCAGGCAGAACGATCGGGTGAGCCGAGCGGCCGCCGAGTGGCAGGGCTCGGGTCGCGATCAGAGCTTCCTCATGGGCGGGTCTCGGCTCGACCAGGTCGAGGGTGGGCGACGGCAACCCGGTTCTCCGTCGGGCAGAGCGAGCGCGCATACCTCAAGGCGAGCATGGAGCACCGCGACAACGCGCGCCGGCACGAGCAGGTGCGGCGCGACCACGAGGCGTCGCTCGAGCGCAGGTCGATTCGGCGCCTGCGGGGCCTCGTTGCGGTGTTCGCGGTCGCGGCGCTCGTGGCGGGATCCTCACGATCGTCGCCACGAACCAGGGCACCGAGACACGACGCCAGGCGACGATCGCGAGCGCCCGGGAACTCGTGGCGGCATCCGAGGCCTCCCTCGACACCGACTCCGATCGCGCCATCCTGCTGGCGATGGAGGCGGTCGACCTGACCCGATCCGAGGACGGGTCCGTCCTTCCCGAGGCCGAGGAAGCCCTCCACGGGCCGTCGTCGCGTCGAGATCCGTGCTGACCGTGTCCGGGATCGGCGGGGCCCTGTCATGGAGCCCGGAGGGAGTCTTCGTCACCGAGGGTCTCGAGGGATCGGGAACGATCGACATCAGGGACGACTCCACCGGCGAGATCGTGCTCACGTCCCGCCCACGATGGCGACGTCACCGAGTGGAATTCAGCGCCGACGGTTCGATGCTCGCGACGACCGGCGTCGACGGTCGACTGAAGGCGTGGAATCCCCGGTCTGGCGAGCTCCTGTGGTCCGTTTCGGGCGACGGCCAGGCAACGAGCCTCTCGGTCAGCGCCGACGGCTCTCGTGTGGTCGCCGGGTGGCCGCGGCAGGACGTCGTCCGTGTCGCGAACTCGGAGACCGGGGAGGTCGTGCGGAAGCTCCGGAATCCCATGGAACGTTGGATGGGGGGTTTGACCGCCCTCAGCCCCCACGGGGACAGATCGCCCTCGGTGGAGCAGCGCTCACCGTCTCCGACCTCGAGACCGCACGATACGCGTGCTCGATCGTCCGTTCTGGGGAGCTTGGGGTGTGTCGTGGAGCCCCAACGGCGACTACATCGCCTCGCGTATCCACGCCCGCATCTCGTTGTTCGACGCGAGGAGCGGACGTCTCCTCGGTCACTTGCCGGGGGTGGACGGCGAGACCGCATGGAGCCCGGACTCCCGTCGCCTGGTCGCGCCCGCACCGTCCGATGGGACCGCGATCGTGTGGTCCATCCAAGAGGGCGGCATCGCCGACGAGATATCGACGCTGCTCGGAGGCGAGATGAACGGCCCGATCGACGGATTGGCCTTCTCCCACGACGGCGGAGCCGTGATGGCGAGCGACGAACAGACCGCCCTGAAGATCTGGAGCCTCGAGCCCGTAAACGCCGAGTGGGCGAACTTCCCGGTCCGTGGCGTCTACTGGTCGGACGTCGAGTTCATGCCGGACGGGCAGCGGGTTGCGACGAACGCCTACGGCTACGGGGGGTTCGTCAAGATCTGGGATGTCGCGTCAGGGCGTTTCGTGAGGACCCTCGGACACAACGAGGATCAGGATCATCCGAAGGAGACGTCGTTCGACGTGAGTCCCGACGGCGAGCTGGTCGCCATCATGTCGGGCAACGAGATGCGTGTATGGGACGTGGCGACCGGCGAGGAGGTCCTCCCCATGCGCAGCGACGGCGTGGTGTCGGGCGGCTGGAGCCCCGACGGAGAGCTGGTCGTCGCCGCGGGAACCGACGGGTTCGC
>CAVTVQ010000005.1:0-7060 GCA_963738205.1 uncultured Actinomycetes bacterium | reverse complement strand
GGGCGCAAAGAGCCTGCCTGGTTCGGCCTGGTCAGCGCCCGTTGGAGCCGGCGCTCGTTCCGCCGCTTGCGGGGACAGCTGCGCGCGCGCTGCTGCTCGGACGAGCCGGTGACGCCCCCGATGATTGCTGCTCCGAGGCCCACCGCAACTGCAATCGCGATCGCGGCCGCGAGTGCGGGTCGCAGTCGGAGCGCCCGCCGTGGCGGAACAGCCGGCAACGCGGGACTCGGTCCCGCAGGCGCTCCGGCGCCCGCGGAGCCGTGTCGCGCAGCTCCTGCAGAACCATGTCGAAACTAGCCTCGGACATCGCTCACCATCCTCTCCTCGAGCTTCTGGAGCGCCCTGCTCAGTCGCGTGGAGACCGCCGACGGCCTGATCCCGAGCACGCTCGCCGTCGTCTCGCCGTCGAGCTCGAGCACGACGCGCAGCACCACGACCTCGCGCTCGGCCGCCGAGAGGCTCCGCACCGCTGCTTCGACGGCGGGCGAGAGACCTTCGCCGAAGACTGGCTCGGCCGATTCGGGCACGTCGGCGGAGTAGGTGTCCTCCCGCCGCCGTCTGCGCCGCTCGGCGCGGAAGTGGTCGAGCGCCGTGCTGCGTGCGAGCTGGCAGAGCCAGGTTCGCGCCGATGCGCGCCTCGGGTCGAACCGGCGCCAGCGGCGAAGGGCGCGCTCGAAGGTCTCGGCGGCGAGATCTTCAGCGAGGTGTGGGTTTCCGGTCATGTAGAGCAGGTAGCGGTAGACGTCGTCGAGGTGCTCCTCGGCCACGCTGGCGAAGCTCCGCTGCTCGCGGAAGGCTCGCCTGCGGGTTGGCCATGAGGTGGGCACCGCGCTCACGCTCTCTTTGTACGCCACAGCTGCTCGATACGTCACATCGTTCGACGGCACAACTAGTGCCGCCTCTTGCGGCCTACCGTCGACGCCGCGCGCGAGTGTCGTGATCGTGCCCCCGGGGCGATCGACGCGTCGGATCGCAGGAATCGGCTCCACCTGCGAGACGATCAATGAGCCGTCGGGTGCGAGCTGAACCGCGCAGGGCAGGATCCCTGCCTCGAGGGCGGGCCCGTCCCGGTGCGGGCCCAGGGAGCCGGTGCCGACGACCGTTGTGGCGCTGCCGTCGGGCGCGACAAGGACGACGCGACCGCCCGCCGGGCTGCCGACGACGCCGTAGACCGACCCGTCCGGCGCCACGAGCAGCTTGATCCCGTCAACGTCGGCGAAGCGAGAAACGGCTCCCGTGGTCCCGTCGATGCGGCTGATCGCATGTCCGTCGTGCACGAAGAAGTTCCCGGTCGCGTCGCGATCGATGCCGTGTGGGGCCTCGACGCTCGCAAACGGCTCGACGCGTCCGCTCGCAACGTCGACACGGACGACGCCGACGCCGGGCGCGATCGACGCCACCCAGATCGTCTGGCCGGCTGGGTCGACGACGAGATCTGCGGGGGCGGCCACCTGGGCGACCTCAGAGGAGCGGCCGGCGCGGTCGACGCGCAGGATTCGGTTCCCGGGAAAGTCGGTGACGAACAGCGTGCCGTCGTCGAGCCGTTCCATCGCGATCAGCTCCCCCGAGGGTGTGCTCGCGTAGACGGACACGCGCCCCGTGCGGCGGTCGAGTCGCAGGATCCGTCCCCGGTCGAGGAAGAGGACGTTCCCGTCGGGCAGGACCGCGAGGTCGTACGGCAGGTCGAAGGTGACGGGGGCCGAGACGGAGATCGCGCCTCGTGCCAGTGATCGCCTCCCGGCGTCCAGGCTCCAGGACCAGCGGCCGTTGGACGGGAAGGTGACTCGGACTCGGTAGAGCCCTCGCCTTTGCGCTCGTGGAGCGAATGAGCGACGAGTTGTCCCCTTGCGGATCGCGAGGACGAGCCTGGCCGCCGCCGGGGTTCCGTTCCTGCGGAGGGTGATGGTCGGCGACCACGTCGCCGCCGCGAGCGTTGTCGGGTTCGGGGTGACCCGCGCCCGCAGGACACCCGTGCTCGAAGAAGCGGACGTGAAGGCCACCGCCACCGCGGTGATCGGAAGCAACCACCTCGTCATTACCGGTCATACACCGCGAACGCCCGGAAGGTTGCGTGCTGTCCGCCTCGCCGCGGCCCCGCGCCGTACTGTGGATGGCGTGGAGCTCGTGAGTGAGCGTCTAGTGCTTCGCCCGGCGAGCGAGTCGGACCTCGACTTCTATTTCGAGATGCGCAACCGACCGGAGATCCTCGCTCGCTCCCCGGGCCACGAACCCAAGTCACGGTTGCAGGTTGAACGCCAGCTACATGGGTGGATCGACCGGTGGCAGGAGTACGGCTTCGGAACCTGGACGGTCTTCAATGGAGAGAGCGATGAGCGCCAGGGGCGTGTGGAGCTCGACCCAATGGGCCCGGGCTGGGAGGGCATCTCGCCGGGTGAGATCGAAGTCGGGGTCGTCGTCCATCCGACACACTGGAACCGAGGCATCGCCACCGAGGCGACGGGTCTTGTCGCGGAAGATTGCTTCACTCGAGCCGGACTCAATCGACTGGTCGCGCTGACGACGTTCGATAACGAGGCTTCGCTGCGCACGCTTGAGAAGCTAGGCATGCGCCACCGTGGCGAGACGCAGCACGAGAGTGACCCCACGAGGTATGAGGTGTTCGAGCTCGCCCGGCCTGCTCGGCGGCCGTAGGTAGCCCAGGTCGCGAACCTGGCCGTCGGCACGAATTGTCACAGCGTTCGACGGCACGGTTTCGGCGCCTTTCCGGCACCCACGCGTCACACTTTAGTTGCCATCGTTGACTACGTGCTGGACTCCCTCCCGCCTGCGCGCCGGCGGCTCGCCGCCGGCGCGCTGGTTCTCGTTCTCGTCCTCGTTCTCGGCGGACGACATCTCCTGCGCGCCGGTACTCCCACGGCGGCAGCCCCGGTCGAGGCGGCGGTGCCGATTCGCGCCGACGCCGGGCCCCTCCTGGTCGTGCACGTCGTCGGCGCAGTCCGCAAGCCGGGCCTCTACCGGTTCTCGTCGCACTCGCGAGTCGCTGACGCCGTCGCGCGCGCCGGCGGATCGACGCGGCGTGCCGATCTCGCGCTCGTCAACCTCGCCGCACCGCTCGCCGACGGGACGCAGGTCGTCGTGCCGGTCAAGGCTCCCCCGGGTGGCGCTCCGGCCGGCGGCTCGGCGACGGCTCCTGCGGGCCCGGTCCACCTGAACGTCGCCACGCTGGAGCAGCTCGATGCGCTTCCCGGCGTAGGCCCGGTGACGGCGCAGAAGATCCTCGACTACCGGCAGGAGCACGGCGCGTTCAGCTCGCTGGACGAGCTCGACGCCATTCCGGGGATCGGCCCCGCGCGGATCGAGCAGCTACGGGACGTGGCGGCGCCGTGAAACGTCTTCTGCACGCGCGGCCGCACCTACTTGCCGCCAGCCTGTGCCTGGGGCTCGCGGCCGCCAACATCTTGCGTGACGGCTCGATGGCGATCGCCCTCGGCGCCGTCGTTGTCGCAATCGCGGCTGTGGGCGCGCCACCCGGGTGGCGGATGCCGGCGCTCGGCGTCGCCCTTGCGCTGGCCGGGTGGTGGTGGGGGAGCGCCCGGCTCGACGCACTCGACCGGAGCCCGCTCCTTGCGCACGTGGGAACGGCCGACCGGGCCCTGGTTGCCGTCACCGGTCCCGTGCGCCGCTCCCGATACGACCTCCGTGTCCCCGCTCAGATGCGGCGCTACGGCGACGACGTGATCCGCGAGCCGGTCCTGCTCCGGCTGTCGCCCGGCCGCTCGCCGCCGCAAGGCGCTCTCCTCGAGCTGACCGGCGAGATTCGCCGCCCGCGAGGGCCGAGCGACGGCTTCGACGAGCGTACGTGGCTCCGTCGCCACGGCGTCCATGTCGTCGTCCACGCATCGCGCTGGCGCATCGTCGGGCGCCGCGGCGGGCTCTCGGGCTTCGCCGACGGGCTTCGCGCCCGCCTGGCCCGCTCGATGGCGCCGGGGCTCGGCGGCGAGCGGCGCGCGGTCATCGCCGGGATCGTGCTCGGGGAAGACGAGGGGTTATCGGAGAGCCTGCGGGAACGGTTTCGGGCCTCGGGCCTCTACCACCTGCTCGCTGTGTCGGGCCAGAACGTCGCGCTCATCGCCGGTGGCGCGCTCCTGTTCGCGTACCTGATCGGCGCCTCGCGGGTGCTGGGGGAGATCCTCGCCCTGGGCGCGATCGGCGGCTACGTGCTGGCCGTCGGCTGGCAGCCTTCGGTCGTCCGAGCGGGGATCGCCGGCGCGCTCGCCTCGCTCGCGTGGCTCGCAGCTCGGCCCCGAGACCGCTGGTACTTCCTGCTCCTCGGCGCGGCTG
Organism: uncultured Actinomycetes bacterium; assembly: GCA_963738205.1. Classification (GTDB taxonomy): domain Bacteria; phylum Actinomycetota; class Thermoleophilia; order Gaiellales; family Gaiellaceae; genus DATFQE01. The sequence goes on along the minus strand of CAVTVQ010000005.1, from coordinate 2,758 downwards.
TGCTGCTCGCGTGGAACCCGTACTCGCTCCTCGACGCGGGCTTCCAGCTCTCGTTCGCCGCTGTCGCGGCGATCTTCGTCGTCGTCCCGCGTCTCGAGCGCTCCCTCGCCGGCTATCCGTTGCCCCGCTCACTGGCCGAGGTCGTCGCCGTCTCGGCGGCCTGCGGAGTCGCGACCGCCCCGATCCTGCTCACCCAGTTCGGGACCGTGCCGCTCTACTCGATCCCGGCGAATGCGCTCGCCTTCCCGGTCGTCGCTCCGCTGCTGGGGATCGCCCTCGTGACGGCGCTCATCGCACCGGCAGTGCCGCCACTTGCCGTCGCTCTCGCCTGGGTCAACGGCTGGCTGGCGGCGTACCTCGCCGGCTGCGCGCGTCTCGTCGGCGGCCTTCCGTACGCGGCGGTCTCCGCTCGAGCCGCGCTGGTTGTCGCGGCCACCGCTCTCGGCGTTGCCTGGCTCGTCGCGCGGCTGCGCCCGCCTCGAGCGCCTCGCGTCGCGGCGCTGATTCTGCTCGCAGCACTTGTCGCCGGCGGCTGGCGCCTTCGAGGCGACTCCTCGTCCTTGCCTCCTCCACACGGCCTCCGCATCACGTTTCTCGATGTCGGCCAAGGCGACGGAGTGCTCCTCCAGGTGCCCGGAGGAGCCGTGCTGATCGACGAAGGGCCGCCTGAGGCGGACGTGGCCGGGCAGCTTCGGAGGCTCGGCGTGCACGACCTGTCGCTGGTCGTGCTGACTCATCCGCAGCGCGATCACGTGGGCGGCGCCGCCAAGGTGTTCGACCAAGCTGCATGCCGGCCTCGCGCTCGATCCGGGCCTTACCAGCCGAAGCGCCGAGCAGCACGCTGCGCTCGCCGCGGCACGCCGTCGTCACGTGCGGGTCGTGGAGGCGCGCGCCGGACAGGGCTATCGCGTCGGAGCGCTTCACCTCAGGATCCTGTGGCCGGACGGCCCAGGGCCGCCCGGCGACGATCCGAACAACCACGCGATCGTGATCGTCGCCTCCTTCCGGAGCGTCGACGCCCTGCTCACGGCCGACGCCGAGTCGAACGTCACGGGCAGCCTCCACGCTCCTCCGGTCGAGATCCTGAAGGTCGCCCATCATGGATCGTCGGACCCCGGGCTGCCGAGGCTGCTCAGCCAGATCCGGCCGAAGATTGCGGTGATCTCGGTCGGGGCGCACAACGACTACGGGCATCCGAGCCCATCGACGATTGCGGCGCTCCAGGCGGTGCCGGGGCTCGCCCTCTACCGCACCGACCGCGACGGGCGCGTCGTCATCGAGTCCGACGGAGCGCGCATCTCGGTGCGACACGGACCGGTGACTATGCTTGCCCTGCGTGTCGAGCGACCCGTTGCGACCGGTCTACCTCCTCACCGGCAGCGACCGGCCCAAGCATCTCCGCGCGCTCCGCCGCCTCCGTGCGCGCTTCGGCCCTGAGGCCGTGGAGCAGCTCTCCGCCGAGGACGCGAGCGGCCCGGACGCCGTCGCGGCGTGCAACGCGCTCGGCCTCTTCGGAGGGGCGGGCGGCGGCCGACTCGTGATCGTCGAGGGCGTCGAGCGGTGGCGGAAGGCTGACGTCGACGCCGTGGCCGAGTACCTCCGAAACCCGGTCGAAGGCGCGGTGCTCGCTCTCGTAGTAGACGGCGCCTTGCGCGGCGCGGCGCTCGGCGATCTCAGCGCAAAGCACGGGCAGGTGCTGAACTACGACGTGCCGAAGCCGAACAACCTGCACAAGTGGGTCCACGCCGAGCTCAAGCGGCTCGGCGTCTCCGCCGACGCGGAGGCAGCGCGAGCGCTCGTCGAGCTCGTGGGCGACGACACGGTGGCGCTGGCCGGCGAGATCGAGAAGATCGCCGCGTGGGCCGGCGGGGAGCCGGTCGGCCGTGCCGAAGTGGAGCAGCTCGCGACGCCGGGGCGAGAGGCTGCGGCGTGGGCGCTCACCGACGCCTGGGGACAGCGCGACCTGCCTGCGCTCCTCGAGGCCTGCGAGCTCGCGTTGGAGCGAAAGGAGCCGTTCCTGCTCGCGGTCGGTCTCGCCACCCATGTGGGCCGCGTCCGCGCAGGACAGGCCCTGGCCGAAGAGGGCCTCGGCACCCGCGAGATCGCCGGGCGCCTGAAGATGAAGGAGTTCCCGGCCCGGAAGGCGCTCCAGCACGCCGAGCGCTACTCACGCGGGGAGCTCGACGCGGCGCTCGTCCGGCTCGCTGAGCTCGATGCGGCGATCAAGGGCGCCTCGAGGCTCTCGGCCGAGCTCGAGTTGTTGCGAGCGCTGATCGACGTGACGCGGCCCGCCGCTCAGGCCGTCGCCGTCGCAGCCGACTAGGAGCGGCCCGCGACGAGCCGCGCGGCCTGCGCCTTCTTGCGCGCGGCCGTGTTCTTGTGGAGCGCGCCGTGCGCCGCCGCCCGGTCGATCCACCGCTGGAGCGCGGTGTGCTCGGCCGCGATCTGATTCGTGTCGCCGGCCTCGACGGCAGCCTCCAGCCGCCGGGTCAGGGTCTTGACCGTCGAGCGGTAGCGGAGGTTGTCCAACCGGTCCTCGGCGGAGGTGCGGACGCGCTTCTTTTGCTGCTTGATGTTCGGCATCTGAAGGAAACGCCCGCAAACGAGCGGGCGCGGCGATGGTACCAGAGCCCGCGGGCCGCACATTCGTCACGGAGCTGACACCCACGTGCGCGGATTTCCCCGCTAGGCTCGAAGCGGGGAGGAGGTCATCGGGTACCAGGCGCCCGACGAGGCGACTTCCCGAAGAGACGTGTTC
>CAVTVQ010000004.1:0-16260 GCA_963738205.1 uncultured Actinomycetes bacterium | reverse complement strand
CGAGGAAGATGTCATATCCGCCGCGCGGTGGCAACAGCTCTCCGTCAGCCGCGGCGCGAGCTGCCCAAGTGACTAACGGTCGCGCGGGCCGACGAGCCGCCAGGTCTCGACCGCACCCTTGCCCTTCACATCGACGAGCCCTAGCGGCTCGACAACGAAGTCGTCGCGCACGAGCTCCCACGTCGGGCGAGTGATCTGGATGGCGTCAGGGGTCCCGTGGGACTCCATCCTGCTCGCCATGTTCACCGTGTCGCCCCAGAGGTCGTAGAGGAAACGGCGGCGCCCGATCACGCCGGCCACGACCGGCCCAGAGCTGATGCCGATGCGGAGGCGCAGGTCGTGCTCGGTGCCTTCGGGAAGGCAGTTCTTCGCGCATTCGCCCATTTCGAGCGCGAGCCGCGCAAGCGCGTGCGCGTGATCCGGCCGCTGCCTGGGGACACCCGCCGCGACCATGTAGCAGTCGCCGATCGTCTTGATCTTCTCGACGTCGTGGCGGTCGACGAGCGCGTCGAAGCTCGTGAAGAGCCGATCGAGAAGGTCGACCACCTCGCGCGCGTCGAGCCGGCTCGAGAGCGGGGTGAAGTCGACGACGTCCGCGAAGAGGATGCTCGCGTCGTCGAAGTGGTCGGCGATCGAGTTGGGATCCGACTGGAGGCGCTGCGCGATCTCGGCCGGGAGGACGTTGAGCAGGAGCGTCTCGACACGCGCCTGCGCGGTGTCCCGTCCTCGCGCAAACGTCACGAGCAACAGCATCGCGACGAACGAGACGACGACGATGTTGAGGACGTCGAAGGTCCGGACGAAGGCGTCGGGCAGGTCGGCGCCGTTCGGCCGAACGACTTCGGAGAGAGCGAGCGCGAGCAAGATGGTGGCGACGAAGGCGGCAAACCACGGCCAGGCGCGGCCGGGGCGGTCGAAGGCGACTGCCCCGAGCGGCGCGAACAGGCGACCAGAGGACCACCGAGCTCGACTCGTCGAGACCGCCGAGCATGATCATCCCCGCGGCGGGCGCGACGAGGATCAGAACCTGCTGCGCGGTGCGCAGGAGTTGCGAAGTTTCGGGTTCGCGCGAAGACGGCGAGACTGATCGCCGATCCGGTGGCGTACGCCCACGGGGTGAGCGCAACCCCGTGCTCACCGATGGCCCAGTACAGGCAGCCCCAGACGAAGGCGACCGGGAGGATGATGAGCGCCACCCCGACGAGGAGGCGCCTCCGGAAGCGCTCGTCGGCCGTCTCGCGCGGATCCGCGCCGATGGAGAGTGCTCGATCGACAAGCGCCGCGGTCATGGAGCGGCGAGCGTAGATGACGCGTGCTTTGAGGTCTCGCGGCAGCTCGTTGGGCGCTGCGGCTCGAGTTCTTCCGCAGGTAGCCTCGCCCGCCGTGGCGACGTTCGCGCTCATCCACGGAGGCGGTGGGACATCGTGGGATTGGCATCTCGTCGCGCCCGAGCTGCGCGAGCACGGGCACAACCCGATCGCCGTCGATCTCCCCAGCGAGGACGTCTCGGCGGGCTGGTGGGAGTACGCCGACACGGTCGTCCAGGCAGTCGGCGATCGCCGTGACCTCGTCGTCGTGAGCCACTCGCTCGGGGGCTTCACCGCTCCGCTCGTCTGTGCGCGCATCCCCGCCGAGCTCCTCGTCCTCGTCGCGGGGATGATCCCCGCACCGGGCGAGCTCTTCGCAGACTGGTGGACGAACACCGCCTACGAGGAGAGCGGATACGACGATGTCTTCTACCACGACGTCCCGTCCGAGCTCGCGGCCGAGGCAAGGCGGAGAGAACGTGGCGAGGACTCGAAGGCACTGCACGAGCCCTGGCCTCTCGAAGCTTGGCCGGACACGCCCACCAGGTACCTCCTCTGTCGAGACGACCGCATGTTCCCCGCCGCCTGGGCGCGCCGGCACGCCCGCGCGCGCCTCGGCATCGAGCCGGACGAGATGGACGGCGGCCACTACATCACCCTCAGCCGCCCGAGCGAGCTCGCCGAGCGGCTCGCTTCCTATGCCGCCAGTGGCCGGTGAGGAGGAGAGCGACCTAACCGGCGCTGCAGGGCCGGCGCGTCGGCCGGCCCTGCAGCGATTGCTATCCGTTCAGGTCACGCCGAGCTCGACCCGGTCACGACGGATAGTCGACGATGTAGACCGGCGAGCCGACGCGACTGGTGTCCGCCGGGCCGCCGACGCCGTTGACGACGTGGTCGATCGTGCCGGCGCCGAGGTTGACCGTCATCACGTGGTGCAGCTTGACGCCAGGGGTTTGCGGGACCTCGAAGCCGTTCTCGGTGTGGATCGAGGGGTTGTTCCGGTTGAAGACGTAGACGCCGCCGCCGTGAGAGCTGGTGCGTCCTCACCTGGTCTCCGACCTTGTAGCCGGCCCAGCCCTCGACTCCGTCGTGCATCCAATCCGCCTGGGTCGGCGGGTCGTACGGCAGCTCGTTCTGGTACAGGATCGTCGCGCCGCGCTCGCCGTTCCAGACGGTGTTGTACTGCTGGAAGTGCTCGACGAAGAGCCCCTTCGCCGTCACGTCGTCGCCGTTGACGATGACGCCGTTACGGCCGGTGTTGGTGTTCCACCGCTCGGTGTCTGTGAAGCCCTCGACGCCGTGATCCGCGCGCCAGACCCACGTGTGGTCGATCAACACATGGTCGCTGTTGACCTCGAGCGCGACGTCGGCTTTGCCTACGTGCGGTCCACCGACACGGAAGTACACATCCGAGAGCGTGGTCGGGTTCGACGGGTCGCTCTTGGAGCTCTTCTTGGCCTTCTTGCCGATCTGCAAGAGCCTCGGCGACTCGACCGTGCCTGCGTCGATCGTGACGCCCGCGACGATGACGCCGGGGACATCTTTGATCTCCAGCGGGACCGCGCCGTTCACCGCGGTGAGCGTTGCATGCCCCAGACCGAGGACGACCGTGTTGGCGCGCTTGACGGAGATGCTCTTGCCGACGTCGTAGACGCCCGGGGTGAGCAGCAGATTCCTGCCGCGGGCCAACTGGCTGTTGATCGTGTGCACGGAGTCCGACGGCTTCGCAACGAAGAAGTCGCGGAGCGGGATGCGTGCGTCCGGCCGTCATGCCGCCGGCCCAGGTGATGCCGCTCGTGTTCCGCTGCGCCGACGGCACACGGACGTTGTAGGCGCCCCGGGATCGACGAACAGGTACGGCTTCTCGCGGCTGAGGGGCGTCGTGTCGAAGGTCGTGTACGGCGGGCTCGGGAACGCGGCGTCCGAGGGCGCCCCCACGACGCCCGCGAAGACCTGGTTCCACACGGCGTTCGACCAGCCTCCGATCTCGCTGTTGCGGATCAGCCACTGCTGCTGCGAGCCGTTGATGACGAAGGGGAGCTTCGAGTCGGAGATGAAGCCGCCGCTCGCGAACTGCGGCCCGGCCGTGCAGTAGTCCATGAGCGAGAGGTTGGCGCCCGCGATGTTGAGGCGCCGCATCGAGGCAGCCTGGGAGACCGCCCAGAAGTTCGCAGATGCACGACAGCCGTCCTGACCGGCTGGGTTGATGATGTTCAGGGAGAGGTTCGAAAGCGTGCGCCAGAAGTTGACGAGGGCGTGGCAGTTGCTCGTGCCTCCACCCTCGAGGCAGCGGTTGTACACCTCGATCTTGCCGTTGATCGTCACGTCTGTCGGCGACGCGCCGAGGCCGGCGACCTCGGTGTAGTAGCCCACCTTCAGCTGCAGGGGCTGCGTCGCGCTGCCGTAGACACCCGGCTTGAACAGGAGCGCATAGCGATTCGTCCCCATCTCGTCGTTGACCTGCTGTGCGTGGATCGCGTCGAACGTCGCCTGGATCTGGCCGGCCGGCATGCTCGGGTCGAAGACGACCACGTTCGTCGCCTAGACCCGGCACCGACGGTGCGGCGCTCGCGGTCGATCCACCGGCGGCGCTCGCAGCCAGAACCAGCGCGACGGCCAGCATCATCGATCGAACTCGCAACATGGGATCCCCCCTCCCCGTTGACGTCGAACGAGAAGGGCAATGTAGCGCTCTTCCGCTGCCCGGGGCGAAGCGTTTCGAGCTAGAGCCGGATCTGCCGCATCGTCACCTTGATGCCGCTGCGCGACAGGTGGTACACGACGATGCGCGCGCGCTGGCGACCTGGTCGCCGCACGATCCGTCGCCCGGCCGGTGACAGGCGGAGGCGAAGGCGGACCCGGTTGCTCCGCTTCGCACGACCTTCGCCCACGCCGATCGTCCGCGGAACGCCGATGTCCCAACGGCCGGCGGAGGTCGTGACGATTCCGCCCAGCCGTCCGTGTCGGGGCGTGTCGACCCGTACGAGCAGGTCGCCGTTCCGCGCACGATCGAGGTCGAGGAGTCGAAGTCTCCTGACTCGCGTCGAGGCGGCCGGCTCCTTCTCCTCGTCACTCTCGAGCTCGTCGAACCAGTCGTCGTACTCGTCCTCCTCCAGCTCCTCGGACTGCTCGTCGTCCAGGCCGAAGTCGGAGTCCTGCGACTCGTCACCCAGCAAGTCCTCGTCCTCGTCCGGCTCGACCCTGGCCTCGACCAGGAGCTCGCGGCCGGTCCCGCCGTCCATGTGGCAGGGCCCGCATGGCTCCATGAACCACTGGACCGCGCCGTCGGGTTGCTGGCGCGTCCTCAGGCCGAGGTCGACCTGGCCCGACGGGAGCAGGAAGCCGATCGAGTCGCCGGCCTCCACCGGCAGGTGAAGATCAACCACTTCGTGCACCTCGGCGCCCGGCGATACGACCGGCAGCGGTGCGAAGCCGACGACCGTCACACCGATGTCGTCCTCGTCGACGGGCCGCAGCACCGCGATCCTCGGCTGCTCGGCTCCGGCGATCCGCTTCGCGTTCACGCGTGCGGAGACGAGTACGCCTGGTTCGCCCACCACGACGTCGGAGCGATGCAGCGCAAGCTGCCGGAAGCCGACGCTCTTCCCGGCGGGACAGGCGTAGACCTCGCAGGCGAACGCTTCCGGGGAAGCGCTCGGATCGACCGACCCGAGCAATGTCGCTGCACTCGCCCGCTGGGCCCCCAGGGCCAATGCGAGCAGGAGCGCCGCGGCGAGTGTGAGAGTGGTGCGCCGGATCGCCATCACCGTTCGTTCGGCGGGACGGCGAGCGTGGTTCGGTCCGGCGTGTCCTAGCCCGACTCGATCGCGCTCATGCCGAGCCACGCGGCCAGGTCGTCCAGCTCGGCCTGTACCGCCTTCGTCATCGCCCGCGTGAACTTCACGTCCTCGTGGATCGCGTTGACCCGCAGCACGGAGGCCTTCCGGTCGGCAGCGGCGTCGAGCTTCCCCACCAGCCGGTCCTCGTGGAGGATCGGCAGGGCGTAGTAGCCCCAGCGACGCTTGGCTGCCGGCTTGTACATCTCGAGCGTGTACTCGAAGTCGAACAGCTCCTCGGCTCGGACGCGGTCGTGGATGAGCCGGTCGAAGGGCGACAGCAGCGCCGTCCGTCCCTCGAAGTCGTCGCCGAGCGCGGCAGGGTCGACGCGCCACTCGCCCTTCACGCCCTCGACCACGGCCGGCTCGCCGGCCTCGCCGACATGCGTTGGCTCGCCCGGCATCACCCTGGTCTTCTGCCGGGCGATGCCGAGCGAGGCGAGCCGCCGCTCGTTCTGTCCTGCGCTCGGCCTCCTTGGCGGACGGAACGTCGACGTCGGCGGGATATACCCGCTGGGCGAGATCCCACAGCCGCTCACGCCCGACACGCCCGGCGATCGCAACCTCGCCGCGCACGGACAGGAACTCCAGCATCTGGGTGACGTTGCGGTTGTTCGTCCACCCGGTCGAGGCCCACGGCACGACGCACGTGTCCGGGATGTCGCGTGAGCTCAGCGGCCCGGAGCTCCCGAGCAGCTCGAGGATGTCGCGCCGGAAGCGGTCGTTGTCGCGGAGCCAGGTGCGTTGATGGTCGTAGTTCGGCCAGTCAGCCGCAGAGGCGAGGTACAGGCCCAGGTCGTCCATCGGCCGCACCATGGCGTCGAGCTCGAACAGCGTCCGGTCCTGCTCCACCGCCTGCTTGAGCTCGTCGGGCTCGTACGCAGAGCCGAGGCGGCTCCACGCGACGAGGTCGGCGCTCGGAGCGATCGCCGCGGTCGGGTCGATCTGCAGCAGGGTCAGCCGCTGCACGACCGTGAGCAACTCGGTCGGCCGGCGTGCATCGAGGAGTTGCGCGCGCACCGCGATGCGCCGAGCTTGTTCCTTGGTCAGCTGGTGCACCGACGTCAGGCCGATTGCTGTGCCTCGATCGTCGCACCGCACTCGACGACGAATCTGGTCATCGCATCCACGCTACCGAACACCTGGGGTTGGTTAGCGTTCTGGCGGTGGCCACCCGAGAAGCCGCCTGTCACTGTGGTCAACTCCGTCTGAAAGTGACGGGTGATCCGTTCTCGGTCTCCATCTGTCACTGCCTCGCGTGCCAACGCCGGACCGGAAGCGCATTCGGGATGCAGGCGGGGTTCTCATCGGATCAGGTGGACGCCGTCGGTCGCTTCAGCGACTACTCGCGAATCTCCGATGAGGCGGACAAGAAGGAGCATGTCTTCCATTTCTGCCCCGACTGCGGCTCGCAGGTCTTCTACACGGAGCCCACAGAGCCGGACTTGATCGTCGTCTCGGTCGGCGCGTTCGCGGACCCGTCCTTCCCGCCGCCGACCGAATCGGGGTACGACTCACGACGGCATCCATGGGTGGGTCTGCCTCCGACGATCGAACGCCACGCCCCTGAGGTGTGGTGGGAGGTTCAGCCGCTCTACGAGTCCGGCGAGTACGCCGAGGCGGCCGACCGCGGGCGCGAGTTGCTCGAGGCCTATCCCGAGAACGGGTACCTGCTCTACAACCTGGCCTGCTGCGAGAGCCTCGCCGGCCGGACGGCCGACGCGGTCGAGCATCTCGGCCGCGCCGTCGACATGTCGGATCGCGTCCGAGCCATGGCGAAAGAGGATTCGGACTTCGATCCGATCCGCGGCGACCGTCGGTTCCAGGAGCTGGTCGGCATCGGCGATAGTTCTGGTTGACATGACTTAAACCCTGTGCAAGGGTAAGAGTCATGGCGACAAGAACGCGGCTAGGCGACGGTTCCTTCCGGGTACGACCCGAGCAAGTTCCCGCCCTTCGCCGTCACGGTGGACGTGGTCATCCTCACCATGGCCGAGGGCGTGCTCCACGCTCTTCTCGTCCGGCGGGGAGAGGAGCCGTTCAAGGGCATGTGGGCGATTCCCGGTGGCTTCAAGCGCCCCGAAGAGACGCTAGACGTGGCCGCGAGACGCGAGCTCTCCGAGGAGACCGGCGTCGACGTGCCCAGCCTGCTGACCCAGTTCGGCGCCTACGGAGACCCCGGACGCGACCCGCGCATGAACGTGGTCACCGTCGCGTACCTCGCCGTCCTTCGCGACGTGGGCGCGATCGTCGCCGGGACGGACGCAGCGCACGCCGCGCTCGTCCCCGTCTCGGACATCCTCGAGGAGAGGATCGAGCTCGCGTTCGACCACCTGCTCATCGCCCGCGACGCGGTCGATCGCGTCCGGGTCGAGCTCGAGCTCTCGGGGATCGCGACCGCCTTCGTCGGCACGACCTTCACCATGGCCGAGCTCCGGGCGGTGTACGAGGCGATCTGGGGGGTGCAGCTCGACGCCGCCAACTTCCGCCGCAGCCTCGTGGGCGAGAGCGGTTGGGTGATCCCGACCGGCCGCACGGCGCCGCCGGGGTCGAGTGGCGGACGGCCCGCCGAGCTCTATCGGGCCGGGCGGGCGTGGAAGCACGGCGTGCCGATTCAACGAACGCGGCGAGAAGGAGTGTCCTGATGAGAGCAGTCGTCCAGGATCGGTACGGGCCTCCGGAGGAGGCGCTGCGCGTCGCCGAGGTCGAGCGGCCCCTCCCGAAGGAGGATGAGGTGCTCGTCAGGGTCCATGCGTCGTCGGTCACGCGCGGCGACGCCATGGGCGTGCGTCACGTCGAGTACCGGCTCATTCGTCTCTTCACCGGCATTCGTCGGCCGAGGCGCACGAGCACCGGCACGGAGTTCGCAGGCCGTGTCGACGAGATCGGGACGGCCGTGACCGAGCTCCGGGTCGGCGACGAGGTGTTCGGCATCAAGGTAGGCGCGAACGCGGAATACGTCGCCGTGAGCGAGAGCGGCCCGGTCGCGCCGAAGCCGACAGGGCTCACATACGAGGAAGCGGCCGCCGTTCCCGACGGATCGCTCCTCGCGATCACCTGCCTGCGACCGGCGTATCCGCTGCGGGGCAAGAGCGTCCTCGTCTACGGCGCCGCAGGCTCCGTGGGAACGGCCGCAGTCCAGCTCCTCGCAAACCATTTCGAGGCCGAGGTGACGGCGGTGTGCGACACGAAGGACGTCGAGGTCGTGCGGTCGCTGGGCGCGCGGGACGTCCTCGATCGGTTTCGCGAGGACTTCACCAAGAACGGCGAGACGTACGACGTGATCTTCGACGCCGTCGGCAAGCACTCGTTCCGCCGCTGCCGACGCTCACTGAAGCCGGGTGGGATCTACGTCTCGATGGACGTCGGGTTCATGTACCACCTGCTGCCTCTCGGTCTCGTCACAAAGTTCGTCGGCAGCCGGCGGGCGAGACTCGGCGTCGGCCGCTATCGCAAGGAAGACCTTCTCCTCGTCAAGGAGCTCGTCGAGACCGGCAAGTATCGGCCGGTGATCGACCGGCGCTATGCGCTCGACGAGGTCGTCGAGGCGAACCGCTACGTCGAGGCCGGCCAGAAGACGGGCAATGTCGTGCTCCGCGTCGCGGATCAGGCCGACTCGGCCGGTGTCTCGTCGCCGCGTAAGGGCAGTACCGACACGACGGCGATCACCAGGTAGCCGAACGACAAGGCCAGGCGCCGCGTGAGCGCCAGATGAGCGGGACGTGACTGGCTGAGGCCGGCCGCGAACCGGGCGCCGGGAGATCCGGCTCGGTGTGGCGGCAGTGCCGCCATATGAGAGGCGCGTGAGCGCCGCATGAGCGCACCGAAGCAGCATCTGAATCTCTCGACCGACACTCCTAAGGAGGCAAATGATGCGCCCGCTTCTGCGGATTACTTTCGCCACGCTGGTGTTGCTCGTGGCAGCTGTCCCAACGACGGCCGTCGCGAGCGGAGCGACGCTGCTCCCGGCGGACGCTGACGGATCAGTCATCGACCTCGGTAGCGATGGCACCCCGGACTTCGTCCACGACGGTCTCGGTTCCGTGATCGTCGGCTTCAACGCCCACTTCGGCCCCGGCGAGTATCGCGGCGTCTACGAGTTCGACGTTCGCGGTTTCCAGACGTGCGCCGAGGGTTTCTCGGTTCGTCTGCGCCTGACCTATGCCGGAACGTTCGCCGAGGCGGGCGACCCAAACCTGACGCTCTCCGCAACAACGGGCGACGGGGCCGTGACGATCGAAGACTTCGCGTCGGGGACGGTCGTCACGGGCTTTTCGCCGTGGGACTCGGAGACGTACCCGCTCAACTTCATAGACGTCTCGGCTGTCGTGCAGTCGGCTGTCGAGGCCGGCAGCTCGCATGTCGCCTTCATCGTGCGACCTAACCCCGTGTCAGCGAGCGTTCAGGGCGCCTTCCTGTTCAGCAGCAACGAGATCAGCGACGCCTTCGGCTTCACACGGACCGTTCTCGAAACCGAGTGCACGATCGACAACACACCGCCAGTTCTCACGCTGCCGTCCACCGTTCCCGTAGACGCGACGAGCCCTGCGGGGGCTTCCGTCGACTACTCGAGCCTGGTGTCGGCGACCGACGAACACGGCCCGGTCACCATCTCGTGCACCCCGCCGTCCGGAGCCGCTTTCTCGATCGGTGACACAACCGTGGCGTGCACGGCGATCGATGCCGGCGGAAACACGTCGACAGGCTCGTTCACGGTGCACGTGAAGGACGCTGCCGAGCAGGTCGCGGATCTGCTTGCGCTCGTCGACGGCTACGAGCTCCGCAACCTCGGATCGAGCCTGCAGGACAAGCTTCGCACGGTGCAGCGGTTCCTGGCCACCGGTAAGCCGCGTCAAGCCGAGGAGAACCTCGCCGCAGTGGTTTCGCAGGTCGAAGCACAACGGGGCAAGGGGCTCACGTCGGCTCAAGCGGACGCACTGCTGACCGCCGCCGACCGGATCATCGACGTCATCAACGCGTAGAAACAGCGTGCGAGGAGGCGAGCGCCACCGCAGCTGGTGGTGCCCGCCTCGCCCGCCGCATCGACGGTCGACGGGCTCGTCCTATCTCGTCGTGGCGGTTGGAGCCGCCGCTCCTGGGCGAGGGATCAACCGAAGGCCGAGCGGCAGTCGAGACTCCAGTGCGACCAGCGAGACGATCGCCGCGATGCAGAGCGCGGCTGCGGCCAGGAGCGCGAGCGACGCCGAGGCGGCCAGGAGCGGCGCGCCGACGATCGGCGCGAGCGCCAGGCCCAGCCACCACGAGAGGCCGATCGCCGCCATGTACCGGCCGCGAAGCTCGAGCGGAGCGAGGTCGGCGACGAGCGGCAGCAACACGGTCGCGTGCAGACATTCGCCGAGCCCGAACGCGATCGCGGCCGCGACGAGGCAGAGATAGGCGGTGGTCGGCTCAGCACCTTGTGCCAGCAGCGCGAGGAGGCAGGCGCCGACCCATGCGGCCGCGCCGAGCACCAGCGCACCGACGCGACTGCGACCCTCGACAGCCTTGACGATCGGCACCTGTCCGAGGACGACGGTCGCGGCATTGGCGAGGAACAGCAGGCCGATCAGGCCCGCCGCGATTCCCAGATCCTCGGCATAGGGCGGCACGATCCACGCGAGCACGCCCCAACCCACTCGCGATCAGGACGACGTTGGTCGCGGCGAAGTGGACGAAGGCCCGATCTCGAAGCACTCGGCGATAGCCGCCGACGGACGGGACGCGCACGTCTTCCCGGACCGTCGCGACCAGGATCGCGACGTAGACGACATACGTCGCTGCATTCGCCAGCAGCAGAACGACGAAGCCCCGCAGGCCGAACCCTGCGACGACCCCGCCGATCGCGCCGCCCAGTCCGATGCCCACATTGACGGCGACCCGCGAGACGGCGCTGGCGCGCTGGCGAAGCTCCCGTGGCGCGAGCGCGGTCATGAGCGCGGACTGGCTCGGCGAGAGCGCGCCGTTTCCGACCCCGGCAAGTGCGGCCGCCGCGAAGGCAGTCGGCGGTGACTCGGCAAAGGCCAGGCCGCCGTAGCCGGCAGCAAGAGCCAGGCCTCCGGCAACGGCGGTCGCTCGAGCTCCGACCCGATCGATCGCGGCGCCGGCGATCGGGCTGGTCACGACGGCGACGACTGTGACGAGACCGACGACGAGCCCGGCCACGCCGAGATCGAAGCCTCGGCCGTCGTGGAGATAGATGATCTCGAACGGGAGAACCGCGCCGTACCCGAGCATGTTGAGGAAGACGCCGATCTCGACGATCCAGACCTGCCGCGAGAGCCCGAAGCTCAGCCGGCGGACGTTCACCCGGCGTAGGTGGCGGTGCTGCCGTGCAGGATCCCGTCGAGCGCACCGGCCAGTTCCTTGGCCTCGCTCGGCTCGAGGTCGGTGGTCGTGATGCGGATCCCCGGCGCCGCGTCGAAGCGGTAGCGCTCGCCGGCGCTTACCGCCCAGCCACGCTCGAAGAGCCCCTGAACGGCCGCGACCTCCTCCGCAAGCGGAACCCACACGCCGAGGCCCGATTCCCCCTGCGCGGTGATTCCGTATCCGGCCAGCGCCGCGACCAGCGCCGCTCGCCGCTCGGCGTAGGTTCGCTCTGCTCGCGCGAGGAGTTTTCTGGTCGCCGCGCTCGCCCAGAGGTTCGCGGCCGTCTGCTGGAGCAGGTGACTCACCCAGCCCGGGCCGAGGAGCTGGCGCCCTTCGACGCGGCTGATCGTCAGAGAATCGCCGGCCATGGGCGCGACGCGGAGATCAGGGCCGAGCACCTTCGAGAGCGAGCGGATCACGGCCCAGCGTTCACTCGCACCGTGGAGGCCGACGTAGGGCGCGCCGGCCACGGGTGCCACGTAGTCGTCCTCGACGACGAGGACATCGGGATGCCGGCCGAGCACCTCGCGCAAGGCGCGGCCCCGCTCGGCGTCGACCGCCGCGCCCGTCGGGTTCTGCCCGCGAGGCGTCGCGATGACTGCCTTCGCGCCGCGGAGGATGCCGCGCTCGAGCGCGTCCGGGGCGAGGCCGCGCTGGTCGACTTGCGCCGGCTCGGGTTCGAGCCCGAGGGCTAGGAGCAGGTCCGTGATCCGCGGCCAGCTCGGGTCCTCCACGACGACGCGATCGCCGGGCCTGAGCTGCGTCTGGAGGACGCGCTCGATCCCGTCGAGCGCTCCGCCGACGACCGCGATGTCGCCGCTGATCGCGTCGGCGGCGAAGTCGGCGTCGGCGAGCTCGACCAGCTTGGGAAGCCGGATCGGCCCGCCGTAGAGCTTGTGCTCGTGATCGACACGGCCGAGTGCCGGGCCCAGCGGCGGCAACAGAGCCGGGTCGGGGTTGCCGCTGGCAAGGTCACGGGTGTTCGGCGGCAACGGCGGACCGCCGATCACCCGCAACGGCGGCTGGGTCGCGACGACGGTTCCGCGGCGGCGATTGGCGCTGACGAGGCCGCGCTGCTTGAGCGTCCGGTAGGCGGCGGCGACGGTCGCCGGGCTTACCCCGAGCTCGCCTGCCAGGTCGCGGACGGCGGGCAGTCGCGCGGCCGGCGCGAGCCTGCTCTGCGCGATCGCCGACTCGATCTTCTCGGCGATCGCAGCGGCGCCCGCACCACGCTCGATCGTTTGTGCTAGTTGAATAGTAATAATGTACTATAACACTGTCGGCCGACCGGAACGCGCAAGATCACCTCGTGGACCTGGCCGACGCGAGGAAAGCCCGCATCATCGAACGCGTGCGCGCGATCCCCGAGGGGTTCGTCCGAACCTACGGAGACATCGACGGCAACGCACCTCGCCTGGTCGGCCACGTCCTCGCCACGACGGACGAGGACCTACCGTGGCACCGCGTCGTACGGGCCGACGGGAGCCTGGCCCAGGGACGGCGTCAGCGTGACCTTCTGGTTCGGGAGGGCGTGCCGATGCGCGGATCGCGCGTCGACCTGGACGACGCTCGCCTGCCGAGCTACCTGTACTAGCCCCGAGCGATCACCGCGCGGTACCAGGCCGGGAGCACGACGCGACCATCTGCCGTGAACGGTTCGAGCGCCACGCGGATCGCCTCGGAAACCACTGCCTCGCCCGAGTTTCCGATCGCGAGCTGTGTCGGCCCTGCCGCCAGAAAGGCGCGCTCGGCCGCGTCCACGTCCTCGAGGACGATCGGGCATTCAATCTCGTCATCCTCGTGCGGGGTCAAGGCAGCCGCAGCGAGAGTCTGCTCGAGCTTGCCCGGCTCCGAAAGAGCGAACATGCCGCTCCTCTTCATGCTTTCCAGCGCATCGTCGGCGAAGAGCGGGAACACCGGCTTGAAGACGGAGGTGATGCCAGACTCGGGCACTCGCACGGGGATCACGATCGCCACGACGCCCCGTGAAACGCGCGCCGCTTCGCTGAGCGCTCGCACCTTGTCGTCAGCGAACTGAAAGGCGCTCAGCCCGGTCACGACATCGAACGAACCGTCCTCCCACGGCAACGTCTCGATGTCGCCGACTCGAAAATCGCCTGCTGCCACGCGCTTCGTAGCGATTGCGATCAGCTCCTTCGACGCATCGATCCCGGCCACGCTCGCACCACGATCCGCGGCCATCCGCGCGAAGCGACCGGCGCCGCATCCGCAGTCGAGCACGCGGCTGTCCGAACCGATCCCCGCTCGGTCGAGCACGTGCTCGTAGACCGGCGTCCCCCAGCCCTCAGTGCCTTCCCAGGTCTCCGCCCACGTGGCTGCCCTCGCGCCGAACAGCGGTCCCCAGCGGGCCGCGCTGCCGCCGGCGTTCTCTGGCATCGCCGTCACCTCCCAGGCGTTCGACCTTGCGTAGAGACTACGAGCCGGTGACAGGCGGCGCGTCAGTCGGCTGAGGCGCTGTCCTCTAGGAGCTCGGCGACGAGCGCCTGCACGCGCTCGTCGATCTCGTCGCGGATCCTGCGCACCGTCTCAAGATCCTTCCCGGCCGGATCCTCGAGGTTCCAGTCCTCGTACCTCTTGCCGGGGTAGACCGGGCAGGCGTCGCCGCAGCCCATCGTGATCACGACGTCGGCGGCGCGAACGCCGTCGTCGGTCAACGGCTTGGGAAACTCGCCCGCCATGTCGATGCCGAGCTCCTCGAGCGCGGCGACGGCGTTCGGGTTGAGCTCCCCGGCCGGCGCCGAGCCCGCCGAGCTGGCGCGGATCCGCCCCTGCGAGCGCAGCTTCACGAGGCCGGCGGCCATCTGGCTCCGACCCGCGTTGTGCACACAGACGAACAGGACCTCGGGCGAGTCCCCGCTCACGGTTCAGCCGGCACGTGATGCGGGCTGGATGACCGGAAGGCCCTTCCGCTCGGGCTCGTGCGTCTTCACCGCCTTGACGATCGCGCCGTGCATCCCGTCCGCGACCGCGTGCGTGAACTCGACGCTGACGTGCTCGAAGCCCGCAGCGATGAGCCCCGCCTCGTACTCGCCCTTCGAGAGCGCCCCGGCGATGCAGCCCACGTAGGAACCACGCTCGGCCCGCTCGTCGGCGCTCAGGTGGTCTTCGGCGACGACGTCGCTGATCCCGATGCGCCCGCCCGGCTTGAGCACCCGCGCGATCTCCATCAGCACGGCCGGCTTGTCGACCGACAGGTTGATCACGCAGTTGGAGATCACCACGTCGACCGAGTCCGCCGGCAGCGGAATCTGCTCGATCACGCCCTTGAGGAAGTGCGCGTTCGCGATGCCGGCGTCGCGCGCGTTCTGCCGGGCGAGCGCGAGCATCTCGTCCGTCATGTCCAGCCCGTAGGCGACTCCCGGTCGGCCCGACACGCTTGGCCGACAGGATCACGTCGATTCCGCCTCCGGAGCCGAGGTCGAGCACCGTCTCGCCCTCGTGGAGATCCGCGACCGCGGTCGGGTTGCCGCACCCGAGCGATGCCAGCGTTGCCGCCTCCGGCAGCTCGCCGCGCTGCTCGGCGTCGTACAGGCCTCGCCGAATGCACCGTCCTCACCGTCGCAGGCGGCGTTTCCGCAGCAGCCGCCGTCCTCTTCGCACCCGCATCCGCCCGCCGACGCCGCGGTCGCGGCCTCGGCGTAGCGACGCCGCACCTGCTCACGCAGCTCGTCAGCGCTGGTCGCCATCAGCAGCACACTCCTTTCAGGTCGGCGACGGCCGCCAGTGTGTCGACGGCGTCGCGCTTCAACGAGAAGTAGGCCCACTTGCCGCGCTGCTCGCGCTCGAGCAGGCCCGCGTCGGTCAGCTTCTTCAGGTGATGGCTGACCGTCGGCTGCGACAGTCCGAGCGCCGGCTCGAACTCGCATGCGCACACCGGCTCGCCGCTCGTCGCAATCGCGTTCACGATCCGCACCCGCGCCGGATCCGCGAGCGCTTTGAACAGCTCCGCAGTCGCCTCGGCTTCCTCCGCGTCCAGCACCGGCGCGGCGAGCGGCGCGCAACAGACGATCGGCATCTCTGCCACAGACATCAGGTTTCGTACCCCCTCATATCGACGGTCGTCAATATATCGAGGAGCGTCGATCTGTCAAACGACTGTGGATGAACTGCCACGGTTTCGGCGCGGAGACGTCACCCACGCGCGCGGAATTCGACGCAACGATGGCGGCCATGAAGTGGCTCGGCCTCATCGTCGTCGCGCTTTTCCTGACTGCCGGATCCGCCCGGGCGGGGAACGTGCACGTCCTGCGCACGCCGCCCTCCGCGGACGGCTCGTTTCCGTTCTGGTGCGACTGGGGCTACGACTGGGACGAGCGCTGCTACAGCGACTTCTCCGACCGGCTCTCGATCGGCGGCGATGACGACAAGGTCTGGCGCTCCGCGCTCCACTTCCCGCTGAGCGCGATCCCCCGTGGGTCGGCGGTGCTCTCCGCTTCGCTCTTGCTCTCCTTCGACGGCGTCTGCCTCGCGCCGCGCAAGACCGAGCGGCCCTGCCCTCCCCGCAGCTACACGATCGACATCCACCCGATCTTCAGCCCCGACTGGTTCCACGAGCGCGAGGTCGACATCGGCCCGCTCGTCTCCCAGGGATCCGTCTGGCCCGCCGGTGCGCCGCAGAGGCTCTCGTGGGACGTGACGGACCAGGTGATCGAGTGGGTGGAGCTCGGCATGCCCAACAACGGCCTGCTCCTCAAGCTCGCCGATGGCCAGGAGGACTTCTTCGTCAGCGG
>CAVTVQ010000003.1:0-8434 GCA_963738205.1 uncultured Actinomycetes bacterium | reverse complement strand
CTGCGCTGGTGGTCGCTCGGTTTGCTAGCGGGGGCCGCTCTCGTCGCGGTCGTGACAGCGGTCATAGGCCTTCTCCAGCCGCACGTTCCCGTGCTCGGCCTCGGCGTGCTCTACGTCTTTGCGGTGCTGCCGGTGGCGGTGTTCTGGGGGCTCCCGCTGGCAATCGCGGTCTCCGTCGCCAGCATGCTCGCGTTCAACTTCTACTTCCTGCCGCCGGTACACACGTTCACGCTGCGTGACTCCCGGAACTGGTTCGCGCTGGCCGTCTTCGTCGTCACGTCGTTGGTGGTCAGCGAGCTGGCAGCGCGTTCGCGGCGCCGCGCGATCGAGTCGACGCTGCTGGCCGAGATCGCGAGCTCGTTGCTCGAGCGCGGCGACGTCACGCGGGAGCTCGAAAGGATCGCCGCGGATGCCGCCGCCGCGTTGCAGGTCGAGCGTGTCGACATCGAGCTCGGGTCGGACGCGGCCGGGGGCACGCCGTTGCTCGCGGGCGGCCGCCGCGTCGGCACGATCCGTCTCGTCAACTCCCGGCGCGGCGGGGCCGCGACTCGAAGGCGCCTCCTCCCCGCGCTGGCGTCACTACTCGGCGTGGCGATCGACCGGCAGCGGCTCGCCGCCGAGGCGCTCGAGGCCGAGACGTTGCGACGAAGCGACACCGCCAAGACGGCCGTACTTCGCGCGGTGAGCCATGACCTGCGCTCGCCGCTGATGGCGATGCTCACCTCGGCCAGCGCGCTTGCGCAGGACGACCTTCAGCTCGATCGCGACGACGAGCGAGAGCTCGTCTCCACGATCGTCACGGAGGCACGGCGCCTCGACCGCCTGATCGACAACCTGCTCGATCTCTCGCGGCTCGAGGCGGGTGCCGCGACCCCCGAGCCCGGCGTCTGGCCGGTCGACGACCTGATCGGGCAGGCGCTCGACGAGACCGATGATCCGGACAATCGAATCTCCGTGGAGCTGCCGGAGCACCCGCCCGCGGTGCAGGCGGACCCCGGGCAGATCGAGCGAGTCCTCGTCAACCTCTTCGAAAACGCGCTCAAGTACTCGCCGGCCGAGGAGCCGGTCCGGGTGCAGATCGTGGGCGGGCCGCGGCGGGTGCTCGTGCGAGTTGTCGATCATGGCTCGGGGATCTCACCCCAGGACCGGGCGCGCATCTTCGAGCCCTTCCAGCGCGGACCGGACGATGGCCGCGGCGCAGGGCTCGGCCTCGCGATCGCGCGCGGTTTCGCAGAGGCGAACGGCGCGCGTGTCTGGGCCGAGTCGCGGCCCGAGCAAGGCGCGACCTTCGTGCTCGACCTCCCGGGCGTCCCCACGGCGGAGGATGAGTGAGCGGGGCGCGCATTCTCGTCGTCGACGACGAGCGGCAGATCCTGCGGGCACTGCAGACCAGCCTGCGCGGGGCGGGCTACGAGGTCGACACAGCCGAAACCGCGGAGACCGCGTTGGCCGCCGCGGCGATGCGGCCACCCGAGGCCGTGATCCTCGACCTCATCCTCCCGGACGGCACCGGCACCGACGTGGTGCGCGAGCTGCGGACCTGGAGCACGGCGCCGGTGATCGTCCTCTCGGCGGTCGGGGACGAGCGCGAGAAGGTCGCCGCCCTCGACGCCGGCGCAGACGACTACGTCACGAAGCCGGTCGGCATCGACGAGCTGATTGCACGCCTGCGCGCAGTCTTGCGCCGGACAGTTCCCTCCGGAGAGCCTGTGCTGCGGATCGGCGAGCTCGAGATCGACCTTGAGAAGCACGAGCTCCGTGCGAACGGGAAACGAGTGCACCTGACACCGCACCAGTTCGAGCTCCTCCGACTGCTCGCCCTCAACGAGGGCAAGCTCCTCACCCACCGCGCGATCCTCCAGGAGGTTTGGGGGCCGGGATACGGCACGGAGTCGAATCTCCTGCACGTGCACGTCTCGCAGCTGCGCCGCAAGATCGAGCCTGACCCGGCCCGGCCGCGCTACCTGCTGACGGAGCCCGGTGCTGGGTACCGCCTGGTGGATCCGGCCACGCGCACCTAGCTCTTCAGGGTTTCTTCAGACGCGGCGGCGCAACCTTCAGGCGGCCGTGAGACGCGTCGCCCTACTGTCGATGCATGGAACTTGCTAGGCAAGGCCCGGGTAGCAGGCAAAGAACACGGAGGCAGGCTGGAACAGCAGACGGCGGCTGGCCGCGACGACGAGCGACCGCGTCGCTGAGAGGCTGCAGTCACGCCACCGACCGGTGGGCGCTGGCGCACGGAGGGAGCCACCGCTGATGTTCGATCTCGCGGCAATCGCCATCGCCGTTGCCTGTTTCGCGTTCATCGCGCTGCTCCTCTACGTGCTGGAGCGCGTCTGATGTCCGCGTCCGACGCCTTCGGCCTCGCGGTCTCGATCGCCGTCTTCGCCTACCTGGTGTACGCGCTGTTTCGAGGGGAGCGGTTCTAGATGAGCGGTCAGGGCATCGCCCAGGTCCTCGTCTACGCGGGCGTCCTGATTGGGCTCTCGTACCCGCTTGGCCTCTATATGGCTCGCGTCTACGCGCCTGGATTCCGGCTGCGCTGGCTCTCGTCGGTCGAGCGCGGCTTCTACCGGCTCGTGCGCACCGACCCGGCAAAGGAGCAGGACTGGAAGAGCTACTCGAAGACGGTGATCGTCTTCACGGTCGTCTTCTTCGGCCTGTTGTACGCGATCCAGCGCCTGCAGGGCCACCTCTTCCTCAACCCTGACGGCCTCAAGGGCGTGCCGGCCCACATCGCGCTGAACACGACCGCTAGCTTCACGACCAACACCAACTGGCAGTTCTACGGCGGCGAGTACACGATGTCGTACCTCACCCAGATGGGCGGCCTGGCGATGCAGCAGTTCGTCTCCGCCGCCGTCGGGATGGCCGTCCTCGTCGCCGTCATCCGCGGGCTCAGCCGACGCACGGCGACCGAGCTCGGCAACTTCTGGGTCGACCTCTACCGCTCGACGGTCTACATCCTGCTCCCGCTCTCACTCGTGCTCGGCGTGATCCTGCTGTCGCAGGGCGTGCCGCAGACCTTCTCCGGACACGCGACCGCCTCGACCCTCGAAGGCGCGGCGCAGACGATCGCCCGCGGCCCCGTAGCGCTGATGATCGCGATCAAGCAGCTCGGCACGAACGGCGGCGGCTTCTACAACTCGAACTCCGCCGTGCCGTTCGAGAACCCGAACGGCCTGACGAACTTCCTCGAGATGATCGCGATCCTGCTGATCCCCGCGGCGCAGGTCTTCATGTTCGGGAAGATGGTGCTGGCGCGCCGGCACGCCTTGATGGTGTTCGCAGCGATGTTCGCCGTCTTCGCGCTGGGCATCGCGGTCGCGTATCCGTCCGAGCAGCACGGCTCGCAGGTGCTGCGCTCTTCCGGCGTGAACATCACCCAGGGCGACGGGCAGAGCGGCGGCAACATGTCCGACAAGGAGGTCCGCTTCGGCATCGCCAACACCGCCCTCTGGGGAACGGCGACGACCGACGCCTCGAACGGCTCGGTGAACGGCGGCCACGACGCCTTCACCGCATTCGGCGGCGCCGTGCCGCTCGTGAACATCTTCTTCGGGGAAGTGGTGTTCGGCGGGGTCGGCTCCGGCCTCTACGGGATGTTCTTCTACATCGTCATCGCGGTCTTCATAGCCGGGCTGATGGTGGGCCGTACGCCCGAATACCTCGGGAAGAAGATCGAGGCGCGCGAGATCAAGTACGCCGCCATCGGCGCCCTCTTCGTGCCGACGATGGTGCTGACGCTGACCGCGCTCTCTGTTGTTACTGCCTCCGGCCTCGCGTCGGTCTTCAACTCCGGTGCGCACGGGTTCACCGAGGCGCTGTACGCCTACACCTCGCAGTCGAACAACAACGGGAGCGCCTTCGCCGGCTACGGAGCGACGAACTTCTCCGCAGAGCTCGGGACGGTCGCGCTCATTCTCGGCCGCTTCGCGCCGCTTGTCGCCGCGCTTGCGCTGGCCGGCTCGCTGGCCGGCAAGAAGACGGCGCCGGTCTCCGCCGGCACGTTCCGAACCGACGGCCCGACCTTCGTCGTGCTGCTGGTCGGTGTGATCCTGCTCACGGCCGGGTTGATGGTCTTCCCCGCGCTGACGCTGGGCCCGATCGTCGAGGGGCTGTCGCACTAATGCTGCGAGATCTGAAGTCCTCCGTGATCGCCGTCGTCGTGCTGACGCTCACCCTCGGGCTCGCCATTCCGGCCGCGTTCACCGGCTTCGCGCAGGTGGCGTTCTCGAGCCAGGCGAACGGCAGCCTGATCAAGGTCGACGGCAAGGTGGTCGGCTCACGGCTGGCCGCGCAGGGGTTCACCAGGCCGAGGTACTTCCACCCGCGGCCCTCCGCAACCGCCCCGGCCCACAACGCGGGCGGGACGACCTTCGCGAACCTCGGGCCGACGAGCTCGGACCTGGCGAAGAACGTCCGGACCGCCGCCCGCGCGATCCTGAAGCTGGAGCGGCCGTTCAACCCCAGCCTGACGATGCACGACATTCCGGTCGACGCGGTGACGACGTCGGGCTCCGGCATCGACCCCGACATCTCGCCGGCGAACGCGAAGCTGCAGTCACGTCGAGTCGCCGCCGTTCGACATCTCCCGCTCACGACCGTCCAGAAGCTGATCAGTGAGAACACCGACGGGCGCTCCTGGGGCTTCTTCGGCGAGCCCGGCGTGAACGTGCTGAAGCTCAACCTCGCGCTCGACCGCCTGGGAGGGACGTAGATGGCAGCGACGGCGACCCCACCTGCAGTCGCGCCGGAGCCGTCCGGCCTGACGGCGGCCAGGCGCTCGAGCGTCTTCTCGCGCGAGATCGTGGTCGCGGCGATCCGCGACTCGTTCCCGAAGCTCGATCCGCGCAAGCAGTTCAAGAACCCGGTGATGTTCATCGTCGAGCTCGGCAGCGTGATCACGACCGCAATCCTCGTGCTCGATCTCGTCCGCGGCCACTACGGCCAGCTGTGGTTCGTCGGCGTCATCTCGCTGTGGTTGTGGTTGACGGTGCTCTTCGCCAACTTCGCCGAGGCGATCGCGGAGGGCCGCGGGAAGGCGCAGGCGGACGCGCTCCGCGCCACCCGCACGACCACGACCGCGCACCGCCGGACCGACAGCGAAGGCATCGAGGACGTTGCTGCGCCCGACCTGCAGAAGGGCGACGTCGTGGTGATCTCGGCCGGCGAGACGATCCCAGCCGATGGTGAGGTCATCGAAGGGGTCGGCTCGGTCGACGAGTCCGCGATCACCGGTGAGTCCGCTCCCGTCATCCGGGAGTCGGGCGGCGACCGGTCGGCGGTCACGGGTGGCACCAAGCTGCTCTCGGACCAACTGGTCGTGCTGGTAACCCAGGAGCCGGGCAAGTCGTTCCTCGACCGCATGATCGCCCTCGTCGAGGGCGCCGCGCGCCGCAAGACTCCCAACGAGATCGCCCTCAACATCCTGCTCGCCGGGCTGACGATTACCTTCCTCGCCGCGGTCGTGACACTGCGGCCGTTCGCGGTCTACGCGGGCACGCCGACGTCGACCACCGTGCTCATTGCGCTCCTCGTCGCACTGATCCCCACCACGATCGGCGCCCTCCTCTCCGCGATCGGGATCGCGGGCATGGACCGGATGGTCCAGCGCAACGTGCTCGCGCTGTCGGGCCGCGCGGTCGAGGCGTCCGGCGACGTCGACGTGCTCCTGCTCGACAAGACGGGAACCATCACTCTCGGCAACCGGCAGGCGACCGAGTTCGTGCCGGTCGACGGCGTCTCCGAGGCCGAGCTCGCCGAGGCGGCGCAGCTGTCGTCGCTCGCCGACGAGACGCCTGAAGGCCGCTCGATCGTCGTCCTCGCCAAGGACCGGTACGGCCTGCGCGGCCGCGAGCTGTCCGAGCTCGACGCGAACTTCATCCCGTTCTCGGCGACCACACGAATGAGCGGCGTCGACCTCGACGGCAGGCACCTGCGCAAGGGCGCTGCCGACGCGATCAAGCGCTACGTCACCGAGCAGGGCGGCCATGTGCCCGAGCGGCTCGACGCGGAGGTCGACAAGATCGCGCGCGTGGGCGGGACGCCTCTCGTGGTCGCGCAGGACAACTTCGTCCTCGGCGTCATCCACCTGAAGGACATCGTCAAAGGCGGCATGGGCGAGCGCTTCGACGAGCTTCGGAAGATGGGCATCAGGACCGTGATGATCACCGGCGACAACCGGGTCACCGCCGCAGTGATCGCCCAGGAGGCGGGGGTCGACGACTTCCTCGCCGAGGCGACGCCCGAGGCGAAGATGGCGCTGATCAGGGAGGAGCAGGCCAAGGGGCGGATGGTCGCGATGACCGGCGACGGCACGAACGATGCGCCGGCGCTCGCTCAGGCCGACGTGGGCGTCGCCATGAACGCGGGCACCTCCGCGGCCAAGGAAGCCGGCAACATGGTCGACCTCGACAACAACCCGACGAAGCTGATCGAGGTGGTCGAGGTCGGCAAGCAGCTCCTGATCACCCGCGGCGCGCTCACGACGTTCTCGATCGCGAACGACGTCGCCAAGTACTTCGCGATCCTGCCCGCGATGTTCGCGTTCACCTACGCGACGAAGCCCGGGGAGCGGGGCCCGCTCGACTCGCTCAACGTGATGGCGCTCGGAACGCCGAAGAGCGCGATCATCTCGGCGATCATCTTCAACGCGCTGATCATCCCCGCGCTCGTGCCGCTCGCCCTCCGGGGCGTGAAGTACCGCGCCATCGGCGCGACCGCGCTCCTCCGGCGGAACCTCTTGATCTACGGGCTCGGCGGGATGATCCTGCCCTTCGTCGGGATCAAGCTGATCGATCTCGTCATCCACAACCTGCTCGGAGCATGAACGCATGGATCGCGGTCACTACCGGATCCTCGTCGGAATGGCGCCTGGCGTCGGCAAGACCTACCGCATGCTGCACGAAGGCCACCAGGCGAAGGAGCAGAGGCGCGACGTCGTGATCGGCTACCTCGAGCCGCACGACCGCCCGGAGACGGCCGCGCTCGCGGAGGGTCTCGAGGTCGTGCCGCGGCTGCGCACCGCGCACGGCGGGCTCGAGCTGGAGGAGATGGACGTCGACGCCGTCATCGCGCGTGCGCCGCAGCTGGCGCTCGTCGACGAGCTCGCCCACACCAACGCGACCGGCACGCGCAACGAGAAGCGCTACCAGGACATCGAGGACCTCCTCGCCGCCGGAATCGACGTCATCTCGACCGTGAACGTCCAGCACCTGGAGAGCCTGAACGACGCAATCTTCGAGCTCACCGGCGTGCGCGTCCGCGAGACGTTCCCCGACCGCATCCTCGACGAGGCGGACGAGGTCGTCCTCGTCGATCTCTCCCCGGAGGAGCTGCAGGAGCGGCTGCGGGCCGGCAAGGTCTACCCCCGCGCACGAGCGAAGGTCGCGCTCGAGAACTTCTTCCAGCACGAGAACCTCGCTGCCCTTCGCGAGCTCGTCCTGCGCGAGGTCGCCGAGGACGTCGAGGCGCGCCGGCAACCGGCGGCGCTCGAGCCGTTCAGCAAGCAGGCGGTCGGCGAGCGGATCCTCGCGCTGATCGAGCCACAGCCGAAGTCGCAGCGCATCCTTCGCCGCGCGTGGCGCTCGGCCCAGCGATTGAACGCCGAGATCGACGCGCTGTGGGTGCGGTCGAACGGCCACCAGCCGAGCGAGGAGGAGGCGACCCAGCTCGCCGCGCTGCGGCGGCTCGCCAGCGTCCTCGGGATCCACTTCCTCGAGGCGGAGGGGGCTGACCTCGTCTCTACTGTCCGCCGCGTCGCCGGTGAGCGTGGCTCGACGTACATCTTCGTCGGCACCCCCGACGAGTCACGCCGGCGCGAGATCTTCGGCGGCTCGCTGCTCTCCCGCATGGTGCGCGAGCTCCCCGGCCTGGACATTCGCGTGATCGCTGACCGTGCGAAGCGGGAGGAGCAGCAGTGAGCGTCCTCTCGTTCTTGCGCCGCAGGCCGGTCCCGGAGGGCGGGCGCCGAGTGCTCGTCCCCTTCACCGGCGGCGACCTCGACCCGGTCGTGCTCGACGCGGCGATCCGCGTCGCCCGGGCCGAGGAGGCGACGCTGGTCCCCGCCTACCTGATCGTCATGCCGCTCGAGTACCGGCTCGACGCGCCGCTTCGGTTCGAGGTCGAGGTTGCGATGCCGCTGCTCGAGGCGGTCGAGCACGCAGCGCTGCGCGCCGGCCTACCGGTGGACGCCCGGGTCGAGACGGGACGAACGCCCACCCACGCGCTCCAGCGGCTCTGGGAGGCCGAGCGGTTCGACCGGATCGTCGTCCCGGCTCCGGTTGGCCGCGATGGCGGCTTCACGCCGAAGGAGCTCCAGTGGATCCTCGTCCACGCTCCCTCCGAGACGGTCATCCTGCGGCCCGACCCCACCCTCAGCGAGGGGCTGCAGCTCGCCCGGACGCTCGACGCCGCGTAGTCCCCGCGCCTC
>CAVTVQ010000002.1:0-8613 GCA_963738205.1 uncultured Actinomycetes bacterium | reverse complement strand
GCGACGGCGCCTGCCCGAGCTGTGAGCCGGTGAAGACGGTCCGTCGGCCAATGAACCAGGCGACTATCACAGGCGGCCGGCCCAAATCAAGGAAGGCCGCAGCGGGCCTTCCTTCGCGCGCTAAGAGGCTCTGTGAGGGTGCAGGGCCGGAAGTGCTGGCGGATGTACTAAGCGACAAGGCGGCGGAGGGCAGAAAGGGCCCGCAACCGCGAGCCCCCTCCGCGCCGTCGTCAAGAAAGATCGGGAAGCGGCTCGACGTTGATCCGCTCGGCGGTCACCGTGTCCTTGCGGGTGTTGCTCCCAGGCAGCAGGTTCCCGCTCGCATCGCGGAGCTCGCCGATGGCCACTCCGGTGAACGACTGCCCGTCCGCGGCGACCTCGAGCTCGTGCCTGAGCTTGAGCGTCCCGATGAAGGCTCCGCTCACAGGGTCGTAGCGGAAGAAGATGGCGGTGGAGCCGTACTTGCGCCCTCCGATCTTCTTCCAGGCGCCGTGCGACGGACTGCGAACCGTCGCGCCGCCGTTGGCGATCTCGATCACGTTGTGGCCCCCGGTGTAGGACTGCAGCGACTTCAGGGGCGGCAGCGTCGGACCGCGGTTCACGTCCACCATCCAGGTGCCGACCAGCTTGGGCCCGTGGTGCTCGCCGCCCCGCGCTGGCGCTGATGGCGCCGGCAGACACCGCGATCGCCACGAGCACCCCGACGACGGCGAACGATCGATTGAAGGTCATGTCTCCTCCTTTGTCGTGGACTGCTCGCAGGCTCGCTCGGGCCGGTTGAGCGTCGCTGGAGCGCGAGTGGAGAGCCGGTTGAGGCCGTGGAGACCTAGCGCGGAACGCTCACCGAGCGTGAAACCGTGGCCGCGTTGCCCTGTGGATCCGACGCGGTGATCGCGATGCGGAGCGTGCGCACCGTCCTCGCCGGACGCACTCGGATCGTGGCCGACGCGCTTCCGGATCGGGTCGCGCCGAGTCGCGACGCCAGGAAACGGCCGTTGCCGACGACCGCGATGCGATACCGGACGAGATTCCCGGGCGCGTCTCGCACGGAGAACGTGAGCCGCAGGACGTAGGAGCCCGGCGGAGTCCGAAGCTTCGCGACGCTCGCCCGGGAGATGTCGATCTCGGGAGGCGTGCGCTCGCCCGCAGCCGACGAGCCCGACCAGCGCGACGACAGCGACAACGGCGACTGACGATCGATTCACCCTCGCGGCGCTCCTAACCGGTCCATTGGCTCCCACGCTCGGACACGGCGGTTGAACCTCGCTGGAGCGCGGGTGGAGAATCGTTCGAGGGTGCGATGGAATTCCTGATCCTCGGGCCGCTCGAGGTCCGTAACGGCGAGCACACGGTCCGGCTCAGCGCCGCCAAGCAGCGCGCCTTGCTCGGGGTCTTGCTGCTCCATGCCAACGAGACCGTCTCGACCTCGCGCCTCGTGGACGAGCTCTGGGGCGAACGGCCGCCGGCGACCGCAGAGAAGCTCGTCCAGGGCTACGTGCACGCGCTCCGCAAGGAGCTCGGCAACGACGTCCTCCAGACGCAGCCGCCCGGCTACAGGCTGAGCGTCGAGCCGCGAGCGCTGGATCTGCTCGAGTTCGAGCGTCTGACAGAGGAAGCGCGTGCCGGCCGCGACGTCAGACTCGGTCGAGCTTCGCCGTCGGGCGCTCGCGCTCTGGCGTGGCCCACCGCTTGCAGACGTCGTCCTCGAGGGGCCCGAGCGCCACAACCTCGGGCGCCTGAGCGAGTTACGACTCGCGACGCAGCTCGAGCGAATCGACGCGGAGCTCGAGCTCGGGCGGCACACGCAGCTCGTCGGCGAGCTCGAGGCGCTCGTCGCAGAGCATCCGTACCAGGAGCGGGCGGCCGCACAGCTGATGCTCGCCCTCTATCGCTCGGGCCGACAGGCGGAGGCGCTCGACGTCTACAGGACGGTCGGTCGCAAGTTGAACGACGAGCTCGGGCTTCAACCGGGCCAGGAGCTACGTCAGCTCGAGGCCGCAATCCTGCGACACGACGACGCGCTCTCGCCGCCCGCGGCAGCGCCGGCGCCGAAGGCACCCGCGCCTCCACCCGAGCGACGCCGCCGACGGCTCGCGGTTGGCGGAGCGCTGGCGATTCTCGCCGCAGCGACGGCCGTCGTCGCAGCATTCTCCCTCCGCGACGAGGCGGGGCCCATCGTCGTGCCTCCGAACTTCGTGGCGGCGATCGACCCCTCGACGAACAAGGTGACCTCGATCCTTCAGACCGGCATCCGGCCCGGCCCGGTCGCAGGCGGGGAGGGCTCGGTCTGGGTCGCGAACCTAGACGGCAAGTCGCTGACGCGCATCGATCCGGCGACGCCCAAGGTAGCCGACACGATTCCACTTCTGGCGACGCCGACGGCGATCACGGTCGGGCGCGGGGCCGTCTGGGTCGTGAATGCTCGACGGGGGACTCTCTACCGGGTCGATCCGGAATTCGGCGGCGTGGAGTCCCGCTTCACTCGGGCCCCCGCTCGATCAGGCAGACGGGGGCAGGCGTCGACGTCGGCGAGGGATCGGTCTGGGCCGCGTACGGCGAATCGGCACTCGCCAGGGTAGACCCCAACCCCGAGACGCACGAGGCCACCACCACGTCCACCGCGGGCGCGGCGCCGGCGGGGCTGGTCTTCGCGTACGGCGCCGTCTGGGTCGCTTTCTCGGAGGACGGCACCGTTCGCCGTTACAACCCGTCGACGTTCGACCTCGGGGATGAGGGCGTGCCGCACCATCGGCCGCGGGCCGAGCGGGATCGCCGCCGGCGAAGGCGCCATCTGGGTGGCCTGTACCGAGGACGACTACGTGGTGCGCGTACCGGCCGACCTCGGCTCCGGTTCGTCCCGTCAGATCCCGGTCGGGGACGGGCCGACGTCGGTTGCGTACGGCGCGGGCGCCGTCTGGGTCGCGAACACACGCGACGGAACGGTGTCTCGAATCGATCCGAAGACGAACGACGTGAAAACCATCGAGATCGGCAACGCGCCCGCAGGGATCACCGTCTACCGCGGACGCGTCTGGGTGTCCGTGCAGGCGCCTACTTCTTGAGGCACGCGACGGCGAGATCGAGCACGGGCCGCAGGACGATGCAGCCGACGCGGTCCGAGACGAGCGTCGCTTCGTGGACGACGTTGATCGGCGCCATCGGAGCGACCTCCCGGGACAGCGTTGCGTCCACCTCCGCGTAGACGCTGTTCCGCGCCTGTCCTTGCGGAAGGCGAATGGCGCGCTCCAGCTCCCGACGGGCGAGCTTCGAACGCAGGCGAGGCAGCGACTCACCGCCGACGAGCTGGGACTCGAGCAGGAGATTGAGGTACGCGTGCGCGTCGGGAATGTTCGGCGTCCAGAGGACGAGCGCCATGTCCCACTTGGCACTTTTCGCCGTCAGCTTCTCGACGTAGTTCACGCTCGTCATGTGCTCGGGGATCAGCTCGACCTTGACGTCGAGGCCGATCCTCGCGAGCTGCTGTACGACGAGCTGTGCCGCCTGGATCGGCAGCGGGTTGAGGCTGGTCGTGTAGATGACGGCCTTCCGATTGCGTTGGTGCCCGCGCGCAAGCCGCCTCGCCCGCTGGAGGTTCCCCCTGGGCGGGTAGATCGCCACGTCCCGGAACCCAGGCATCCCGTGTGGCAGGTACTGGTCGGTGACACGCGCCACCACAGGTCCACCGCTGGTCGCAACGAGCGCCTGCCGGTCGAGCGCGAAGTTGATCGCGCGCCGCAGATTCGGGTTGTTCCTGAACAGCGGCCGCGACGAGTTGAACGCGAGCACGCGGAGGCTGAGTCCCGGCCGAATGAAGAATCTCGACCGATTGATCCCGTACTTCCCGACCAGGTCCAACGTTCGGTCCATGAAGATGCCCGAGATCATGTGGCCCCAGTCGGCGTCGCCCCGGTCGATGCTCCGCAGGAGGTCGACAGGCCCGCCGCCGCGCAGGTTCACGTTGAAGCCGTCGAGGTGGACCTTCCGCCGGCCGCCGTAATAGGGATTACGGCGGATGACGACCCGCTCGCCGTCCCGGTACTCCGTGACGTAGTAGGGGCCTGCCGAGGCGAACGCCCCGAAGCCCTCACGCGAGGACGGCAGATTGGGCGGGACGGCGCAGAAGAAGGGAAGCGTCGTCCGGGTAATGAAGTCCGGGGCGGGGCGTGAGAACCTCACGACGAGCGTGTTGCCGCGGGCGTCGACGCCGCGCGCCGTCGTCGCCGGCCCGGACATCACGTCGCGGGCGCCGACGATGTCCTGCACGTGGATGGTGCCGGGCGAGTAGGGGGCCATCTGCAACACGCGGTTGATCGCGTGGGCGAAAGCGCTCGCCCGAACCGGCGCTCCGTCGCTGAACCGAAAGCCGCGCCTCAGCCTGAACGTGTACGTCTTCAGGTCGTCCGACACCTTCCAGCTTTCGGCGACCTCCGGCTGTACCCGGAACCCTGCCGGCGGCTCCTCGTCCGGATACGTGAAGAGCCGGGCGCAGGTCGCGTCGAGGAGCGACCAGCCCGGCTGCGAGAACGAAAGCGCAGGGTCGATCGAATCGAGCCCGGCGGCCGGCGAGAAGCTGATGCGAAGGATCCCTCCTTCCTGCCCGCGAGTGCTCGAGCCGGCTTGTGCGAGGACGGCGCCGCCGACCAGACAGGCGATGAGCATGGCAGTGAGCCGGCGTCGTCCCACGATTCGGGGCGATGATCCTTCGCGGCGGTTTAGCCCTGGTGGAGCCCCGCTTGAGGAGGGCCGCATCGACCGAGTCTATGACGGCCAGGCGCCGCGGCAAAGGACCCCGGATCGGAGGGAAGGCCCGGCGTAGCAGGCCTTCCCTCGAGCGGTCCGGGCTCAGCGGCAGTGGAGAGGCCGGAAGTAGTGCTTGCGGACGTACTTCGCGACCTTCTTGCCGATCACGGTGCCCTGCACGTCGGCGGTGCGGAAGTGGATGCCTCCCCAGATGCGCGCTTCGACGATCTCGTCGAGCGCGTCCGAGAGCCGGTCGAAGTGCCGTGGCGGGATCGGGACGCCGTTGAGCGAGCGCGGCGAGACGACGGTGATGTCCACCTCGTCGGTGCCGAAGAAGTTCGCGATCGTGGAGAGGACGGCTCCGCTGAAGCAGCCGTGGCCCGACGGATGGTCGGGGAACGGCGGCGTAATGAGTGGGGGGGTCGTTACGGTGGTCGCCGAGAACAGCGGCTCCCAGCTCGGGTCGACGACGGTGGCCGGGTTGCCGTCGGTGTCCGCCTCGCGGATCGCGGCCCTCGGCCGCCAGAACTGCCAGTAGTACTTGTCGCTCCAGCAGGCGATCGCAGCATCCGCACCGGCCAGGTTGACGCTCGCGTACAGGCGAGCCTGGTCGGCCGTGTCGAGGTGGTACCGGTTGGCGAGGCTCCGGAGGAGCGTGTTCCATAGCGGAGCGGGAGCGGCCTGCCAGAAGACCGCCGCCGCCGTCTGGTCAGCCGTGCGCGTCGTGCTGTTCAGAGCTCCGAGCTCCTTCACCTCGTTGAAGTCCCTCGCGTACTTCTTGCTGGTGAGCGCGTTCGGGCCCTTCGAGCGGTACCGCGAGGGGTTCTCGATCAGGAACGGCTTCTCCTGACTGACCCAGCCGTCCGGATCGAACGCCGGCGTGGCGGGCCAACCGAGGGGCCGCCAGTCGCCCGGGTTCGTGCCGATCACGGGAGTGAACGCCGCCATGAACCCGTCGTCCTTTCGCGAGTCGATCATCGCCGCGGCGGCCGCCTCGCCTGCGGCGACGCCTCCGGCCTCGATCGGCCCGTCGGGAATCCCGACGAGCGTCGCCGCGTAGGCGGTGTCGAGTCCCGCATGCCGGGTAGTTGGCGTGATGGCCTTGAGCACGTGATACGCCGCCGTCGCGGCCGCTGCATCCTGCGACACCCACGGTTGGGCTCCGACCTCGTCGAGATCGAGGAGGTACGGCTGGTGGCCGCGGTCGATCGCGTTCACGGCGTCGTAGACCGCGCCCTCGACCATCGCGGTTCCCCGCGCCTGGCCGTGAGCTGTGGGCCTGAGGAGAACGGTCTCGTTCTGTGCGATGACGTTCCAGTCCTGGATCACGTCGGCCTGTGCGACGGCCGGGACCAGAAGCATCGCGGCGGTGGCTGCGCACGCAACGAGCGCGCGCCGGGTCTTGCGAGTCATGGAAACCTCCTGGGTACGGATGTCCAAGGTCGGGCATCGCTGTGGCCGTTCATCGCGCCCTCCTTCCCGACCCCGTTTGATCGTCTTGTCGCATCCTCGAGCTGGCCGGTTTCAGGTCCGTTTCAGACCGGCAACAGCTCGAGCTACTCGCCGAGGCCGTACTTGCCGTTGAGCGCGAGGCTGCGGATCATCAGCGCCCGGAACTCCGCTGCTGTCATGCAGTCCTGCGCGGGCGCGGTGCAGACGAGCGCGTTGTTGCCCTCCGCACTCGAGCCGGCAGCCACGCCGCCGCCGAACGCGGCGAGTCCGGTGAGCGCGAGACCAGCCGTGCAAGCCAGCCGCCGCATCGTGGTCGTGGGCATGGTCGCCTCCTTCGGTTCTCCGGAGGCCGCCCGTCGCGGCCTCTCGCAGCGAGGCTCCTGGGGTCCGCTCTCGACTCGGTCCCGATCCGGTCGTTGCCGGTATCCGCGCGGTATCGGACAATCCCTTGGAACCGAAGCCCTACGGCTGGAGGCGAGGGTGGAGTTCAGGATCCTGGGCCCGCTGGAGCTGCTAGAGACCGGCCGGCAAGTCGAGCTGGCGGGCAGCCGGCAGCGGAAGCTTCTCGCGCTCCTGCTTGGTGCGCGCGGGCGAGGTCGTCTCCACCGACCGCCTGATCGACGGCCTGTGGGGTGGGCGGCCGCCGGCCTCCGCGGGAAAGGTGCTCCAGAACGCGGTGTCGCAGCTGCGCCGGTCGCTCGGCGACGACCTGATCGTCACCCGCGCGCCCGGGTACGCGCTGCACGTCGAGCCGGAGGCGATCGACGCGCACCGCTTCGAGGCGCTGCTCGAGGAGGGTAGGAGTAGGCTCGCCGCAGGAGAGGCGGCGGGTGCGGCCGTAACCCTGCGCGATGCGCTCGCGCTCTGGCGCGGCCCGGCGCTGGACGAGTTCGCCTACGAGCCGTTCGCCGAAGCGGAGGCTGCGCGGCTAGAAGAGCTCAGGTTACGCGCGCTCGAGGAACGGATCGACGCCGACCTCGCGCTCGGACGCCACGCAGACGTCGTCGGCGAGCTCGAGCGCCTCCTCGCCGGGCAGCCCCTGCGAGAACGGCCGCGCGGCCAGCTGATGCTCGCCTTCTACCGTTCAGGCAGACAGGCGGAGGCGCTGCGCACCTACCAGGACGGACGGCGCCTGCTCGCCGAGGAGCTCGGCCTCGAGCCGGGAGCCGACCTGCAACAGCTCGAGAAGCACATCCTCACCCACGATCCGGTGCTGGACGCCCCGCCGACGGTGCCGCTACCAAGGCAGGAGCATCCTCGAAGGGCAGCGACGGGACCCGCGCCCCGACGCCCCCGCCGCAGACTCGCCGTAGGGCTCGCCGCCGTCTCGCTCGGGGCCGTCGTGCTCGCGGCCGCAGTCCTGCTCGTCCGCGATGACCAACCGGCTGCCGCCGTCGTCCCCGACTCGCTCGTCAAGATCGACCCGAAGAGCGGCGAGATCGTGGACGTCTTCGATGTCGGCGGCGAGCCCTTCAAGCCGGCGGTCATCGGCGACTACGTCTTCGTCTCGAGCGAAAAGGACGACACGCTGTCGCGGATCGACGTTCGCTCCGGCGAGGTCGCCACGATCGGACGCCTGCCGTCGCCGGCCGGCGTCGCGGCGGGACCCGACGAGACGCTGTGGGTCGGCAGCTTCGAGGGCAACAGGGTCCGGCAGATCGACGCCGCCGACTTCGAGCTGAGCGGTGTGATCACACTCCCCAAGGGCAGCGGTCCGCGGTTCGTCGCCGTCGGTGGAGGCTCCGTCTGGGTCTCGCATAACCCCCCGGCGGGCGTCTCACGTTTCAGCGCGGAAACCGAGGAGTTCCAGCAGCTGTACGCGCACTCGTTCACGCGCGGCTTCCAGTACTCGACCGAAGTCTCGTTCGGCGAGGGAGCGGCATGGACTGCTGCGAACAGCCTTGAGCAGTCGGGGGTGCTGCGAGTCGACGCGCAGGGTGGCGGTTCGCAACCATTCCCCGTCGGAGAGCTCGTTTTCGGGGTGACCGCCGGGCTCGGCGCCGTCTGGCTCACCGATCTCGTCGATCCCCCGTCGCCGAGAGGCGAGCCGGAGGTTGGCCGCGTCCTCCGACTCGATCCGATGACCGGCGACCTGGAGGACGTGATCCCGGTCGGTGAACGGCCCTCAGGGATCGCCACCGGCGCCGGCTCGGTCTGGGTCGCGAACGGGGGCGGCACGACGGTCTCGCAGATCGACCCCCGCACGAATGAGGTCGTGCGCACGATCCGCACGCGCTATCACCCGCACTACATCGCTTACGGGCACGGATACCTATGGGTCTCGCTCCACCGCGAGCCCTTCAGCTTCTAATGGCGCGGCAACGTCGGCCTGCCCCACGGCCGGCACCAGAGGCATCGCGACGGTGGCTGCGCACGCACACAGCGCGCGCCGGGTCTTGCCGATCACGGGAACCCTTCTAG
>CAVTVQ010000001.1:0-14115 GCA_963738205.1 uncultured Actinomycetes bacterium | reverse complement strand
GACCGGCCGCACGCAGAAGTGGGCCGAGAAGGTCGGCGCGGGGCAGATCGACCTCTCGATGACGCATTCGCGTGAGCTGGCGGCTGCCGTTTGCCTCGTCTCGCCGGATGCTTGAGCCCCTGTACACCGCTGACGAGATGCGCGCCGCGGAGGAGCGCTATCCGGGCTCCGAGGAAGAGCTAATGGATCGGGCCGGCCGTGCCGTCGCCGAGGAGGCGATGCGGCGGTGGCCGGACGCGAAGCGCTTCGTGGCTGTCTGCGGCGGCGGCAAGAACGGAGGAGACGGCCGGATCGCGGCCGAGATCCTGCGCGCTGCCGGGAAGGACGCGGAGGTGGCGGACGAGCCCCGGGGCGCCGAGGTCGTTCTCGACGCGCTGTTCGGAACGGGCTTTCACGGCGAGCCGAGGCCGGACGCCGCGCGGCTGATCGAGTCGATCAACGACTCCGGCGCAGGGGTTGCCGCCGTCGACATCGCCTCCGGGGTCAACGCCTCGACCGGTGAGGTGTCGGGCGTGGCGGTTCGCGCCGACCTCAGCGTGACCTTCCATGCGCTCAAGGTGGGTCACGAGGTGTCGCCGGGGCGGTTCCACGCGGGTGACGTCGTGGTGGCCGACATCGGGCTCGAGCCCATCGAGACGAGGAACTCGCGCGCGACGAGGGAGATCCTCAGCGCCGTCCCGCGCCGCTCCTCCGAGGACAACAAGTACACCGCGGGCCACGTCGTTGTCGTGGGCGGCTCGCCGGGCATGACCGGCGCGCCGTGCCTGAGCGCGCTCGCCGCGCTACGCGCCGACGCAGGCTACGTTGCGCTGGCGGGCCCGAAGTCTGCGATCCCGGTCTTCGAGCACTGGGTCCTCGAAGCAGTTAAGCGGTCGCTACCGGAGGACGACGCGGGTCTGCTGACGGCGGACGCGGCGGACGAGGTGCTCGACCTCGTAGGCAAAGGGGGAGCGCTCGCGATCGGGCCGGGGCTCGGCCGCAGCGAGGGCACGAAGGAGCTCGTCCGGCACGTCCTGGGAGAGGCAGAGGTGCCCGCAGTGGTCGACGGCGACGCTCTTCACGAGCTCGAGCCCGCCGACTGGCCGGCGCCGCGCGTCCTGACGCCGCACTCGGGCGAGCTGGCTCGGCTGCTCGACGTCGAGTCGGACTGGGTCGACGCACATCGGCTCGCGGCCCTCGATCGCGCAATCGGGCGCTTCGCCTGCATCGTCCTGCTGAAGGGCGCCGGCACCCTGGTTGGCGAGCCCGGTGCTGGGGCAATCGTCTGCGGCGGAGATCCAGCCCTGGCGACGGCCGGGACGGGCGACGTGCTCACCGGCATCGTCGCAGCGTTCCTCGCCAAGGGAGTCGAGCCGCGACTGGCCGCCGCCGCGGCTGCCGTCGCCCACACGGAGGCCGCGCGTGAGGCTCCCCAGGAGAACGGGCTGATCGCGAGCGATCTGATCGAAGCGCTGCCCAGGGTTCTCGCCGCCTAAGTGGAAGTGGCGCGAAACTTCCGTCCGAATGCATCGATCTGAGATCACCATCGACCTCGGCGCCGTTCGG
The DNA here is from genome assembly GCA_963738205.1 of uncultured Actinomycetes bacterium. Lineage (GTDB taxonomy): Bacteria > Actinomycetota > Thermoleophilia > Gaiellales > Gaiellaceae > DATFQE01. Next base: position 12,570 of record CAVTVQ010000001.1, on the reverse strand, counting down.
CGCAACGTCCGTACGCTCCGCAAGGCGCTCGGGCCCGCCGAGCTGTGGGCGGTCGTCAAGGCCGACGCCTACGGGCACGGCGCCGTCGACGTCGCAGGGGTGGCACTGGGAGAGGGCGCGCTCGCGCTGTGCGTCGCGACCGTCGCGGAAGCCCTGCCGCTGCGCCGCGAGTTTCCAGGAGTTCGCATCCTCGTCATGGGCCCAGCCTCGGGCCGCGAGATCGCCCAGGCCCGCGATGCCGATCTCGACCTGGCCGTCTCGGACGACGCGATTCCGGAGGGCATACGCGTCCATCTGAAGCTGGAAACAGGCATGGGCCGGTGGGGCCTGTCCGAGCTGCCGGCACCGACGGTCGAGGTCGTCGGCCTGATGACCCACCTCGCCACCGCCGACAGCGACCCCGACTTCGCGCGCTCCCAGCTCCAACGCTTCGAAGAGGCGACAGCCGGTTCCCCGAACCTGATCCGGCATGCGGCCAACAGCGCTGCCGCCCTCCGGCTCCCCGAGTCGCGCCTGGATGCGGCGCGCTGCGGGATCGCGCTGTACGGCCTCTCACCGTTCGGCGAGATCCCGGCCGCCGACGGGCTGGAGCCCGCGCTGCGCTGGGACAGCTATCTCGCCCAGGTGCGGCGGCTGGCGCCGGGCGAGAGCACGGGGTATGGGCGAAGGTTCCTCGCCGAGAGCGAAACCTGGATCGGGATCGTCCCCGTGGGGTACGCGGACGGCTTCCGGCGCGACATGACGGGCACCCAGGTCCGGGTGGGCGGCGAACCAAGGCACGTCGTCGGGACGATCTCGATGGATGCCCTTGCCGTCGAGCTCGATCGAGAGCTTCCCCTGGGCACGCCGGTCACGCTGGTCGGCCACGGCGTTCTGGCGGAGGATCACGCGCGCGTGGCCGACACGATCAACTACGAGATCGTCTGCGGCATCGAGTCCAGCCCGCTGCGTGCCAGGAGGACGGTGCTCGATGCGTGACGTCGCCCGTGAAGTGCTCGACGGCCAGGAAGCGTGGGTCGTCGGCGGCGCGATTCGCGACGAGCTCCTCGGGCGCGAGGTCGTCGATCTCGACATCGCCTGCCGCGAGCCCAAGCAGGCGGCGCGTGCGTATGCGCAACGCTCGGGCGGCGCTCCGTTCCCGCTCTCCGAGCGTCATGGGGCCTGGCGCGTCGCGCTCGACGACGGACGCACGGTCGATTTCACGCCGCTCCGGAACGGCATCGAGGACGACCTGGCGACACGTGACTTCACGATCAACGCGATCGCCGTTCCGCTCGCGGGCGGCGAGCCTGCCGATCCGTTCGGCGGTCAGGCGGATCTCGAACGGCGAGTGCTGCGAGTCGTGTCGCGAAGGGTGTTCGACGACGACCCACTGCGGCTGCTGCGCGCGGTTCGCCTCGAGGACGAGCTCGGGTTGAGGCTCGATGACGAGACTGCGTCGCTCGTCCAGAAACGGGCTGAGCTGGTCGACCGGCCCGCCGGCGAGCGGATCGTCTCGGAGCTGGTGCGGCTCTCAGTCGACGGATTCCGCCGCGCCGACGAGCTCGGACTGCTGGAGCCGCTCGGGGGGTCGACGGCGGGTCTGGATCGCGAGCGAGCGCGTGAGTCGACGGATTTTCGGCTGGTTGCAGCCTTCGGCCGGCGGCTCGCCGAGCTCCCGGTGCCGAATGAGCTCCGGCGCTACGCGAGCGCGCTCCTGGAGGCCGAGCGGCCCGAGGACGGCTCGCCGCGCGCGATTCACCGCTTCCGCCGGGCGACGGAGCCCTGGGCGCTCGACGCGCTCGCCTATCTCGGCGCCGAGGACCTGACAGACGACGTGCGTGCCGCGCGCGCTGCAGACCCCGGCGAGCCGCTCTTGCGCGGAGACGAGCTGGGTGTTCCCGAAGGCCCGGAGGTCGGCCGTTTGCTCGACCTGATCGCCGAGGAGCGAGCGGTGGGGGCGATCTCGACGCGTGAGCAAGCGCTGGAGCTGGTCAAGCAGGAGCTCGGCTCGGGATGAGCACATCCGTCACGGTCTTGGCGCTCAAACGTGCGTTTTTGCGCGCTACGGTTGCGGCGGGGAGGAGGTTGGCCGTACCTGTGTCGAGGGGACGAGATGGCTGACGCCGAGACGCTGCGCGCCCGGTTTGCCGCCACCGCCGGCCGACTGGCCGAGCTCGAGGAGGCTCGCCGTTCCGATCTCACCGGACTCGTGGCCCGCTTCGTGGAGCCCGCCGGCGAAGAGCGCGCCCTGGACGCCGGCACCGGGACGGGGGCGCTGGCCTTCGCGCTCGCGCCGCTCGTCGCCGAGGTGGTCGGCGTCGACCTCGTCCCGGAGCTGCTCGACGAGGCTCGCAAGCGGGCAGGCGAGTTTCCGAACGTCTCGTTCGTCGAGGGCGATGTCTCCAAGCTGCCCGCCGACCTCGGTGAGTTCGACCTCTCCGGGAGCCTGCGTACGCTTCACCACGTCCGTCGGCCGGAGCTGGCCGTCTCCGAGCTGGCGCGCGTCACGCGTCTCGGTGGCCGGATTCTCGTCGTCGACCAGCTGGCGCCGATCGACCCGCTGGTCGCATTGGACCTGAACCGTTTCGAGCGTGCACGCGATCCGACCCACGAGCGCGTCCTCAGCGATGCGGACCTACACCACCTGTTCGAAGCGAACGATCTCCGTCTGCTTCGCTCGGAGTTTCACCAGGAGACGCGGGACCTCGAGCGCTATCTCGATCTCGCCGGCTGCGAAGGCGAGGCGCGCAGTCAAGCCCTCGATCTGGCGCCGAGCGGCGACTCCTACACGGTCACCATCGGCTGGTACCTGCTGGCGCGCTAGTAGGACGGGTTGCGGCGAGCCCTCAGCCGCGTCAGAGCTCCCGGTGCCGCGGTCTGGATCCAGGCCGCCGGCCGGTACCACGCTGGGACGAAGATCTCGGTCCTGCCGCGGCCGAGCGCCCGCAGGATCCGATCCGCGATGTAGTCGGGCCCGACGACGAGCGATGCGAAGCGGCCGCGGAGGAGGCGGTCCTGCGGAAACCCCTCCGTGTGCACGAACCCCGGATTGACCGTCAGCACCCGGATCCCGCGGGGTCTCAGCTCGGCGGCCAGCGAGCGGGAGAGCGCGAGCTGTGCGTGCTTCGACGCCGAGTAAGGGCCGACCGCCACGGTGCCCGCGACGGAAACGACGTTGACGATCTTTGCTTTCCGGGCCGTCTCGAGTGCGGGCAAGAAAGCGCGAGCAGACCAGAGCGAGCCGAGGTAGTTGATGCGGACCAGCTGCTCGGCTTTCTCCGGATCGACGTCGAGGAAGTTGGAGCGCCCTGGGATGCCGGCGTTGTTGACGAGCAGTGCGACCGCGGGATGACGTTCTCGCACCGAGGCCGCGACTCGGTCGACAGCCTTGCGGTCGGCGACGTCGCAAACCTCGTACTCGCCTCCGATGTCCTCCGCGAGCCGGCGCAGCGGATCCTCCCTTCGGCCCAGCAGGACGCATGTCCAACCCTCGCCGGCGAGCCTCCGCGCAAGTGCGGCTCCGATCCCAGTAGCGCCGCCTGTGATGACGGCGACGCGCGCCTCGTCTACCTGCAAACGCGCACGCGGCGGCTTGCGGCGATGCGATGGCCGCCCCGCGTGGTCACGACGGCCTGGAGCACATGGCGCCCGCGCCGGGCCCTCTGCGCCGCCCACGTCGCGGAATAGAGCCCCGCGGAGCCGCTGCGATCCGCTCCGATTCGCCGCCGGCCGTCGAAGAACCGGATCGAGGAGATCCGCCTCGTCGATCCCGCGACGACGAGCAACGGAACACGGCCGCGCACGCAGGCGCCGCGGTCGGGCAGCAGCCAGTTGATCGTCGTTCCGCGGACGACCCGGATCCCGACGAACCGGAAACGAGTGTTGGGCATGATGTTCCGCCCGAAGGTGCTCACGTTCTTCGACTCCTGGTAGTCGGAGGCCACGACGAGCAGAGCCGTCCGGCCGCGGGCGAGGCGAGGCGCGCTGCCCGGGAGCACGAACACCGCCAGTCCAGACGAGACGTCGTATGCCGACGCCGCGACGATTCCGCCGCGATAGGACAGAAGGAGCGACAGCGGGTTGACGCCCGCACCTCGGTCGCGGGCGCGGACCACGATCGTCGGGCGGCCCGCCGCCACACGGGTCGTCACGAGGCTGGTGCTCGGCGGCCGAAGGTCGTTTACCCAGTAGCGCAAGACGTAGCGGCCGCGCAGCGCTCGTCCGCTGTACTCGTCTCGTGACGAGTCGACGGCGACCCAAAAGCGTTTGAGACTGGGAAACACTGCTGCAGCGGCACCGACGGGAAGGCGGTAGTCGGGAGTGAGGGCGTTCACGTTCACTGGCGTGGCGGCCTGGCCCTGGACGTCGTTCTCGTCCGGCGAGCCGAGCAGCCAGGGGTTGATGAACGAGCCGCGCGTGGCCGCGATGATCGAGACCCCGAGGTTCACGACGGGCCTGCCGACGTGCGGGACGAGGTACAGCCGCTCGGCGCCCTCTTCGAACACGGGAGCGCCGGTCGCGTAGTCGGGCGGATGACCGAACGGCGCCGACGGCCAGCGGTAGACGTTGACGCGGTTCGGGCCGTTGATCGTGTTCCCGCCGAGCTGGCGACGGAGCCTGCCGGCCCGCGCCTGGTACGACTCGAGCCCCGGGCGCGTGACGAAGAAGGCGTACGGCACCCGGCGGGTCGTCGTGCCTCGCCGCAGCGCGAGAAAGCCGTAGTCGTCGCCGGCAGCGGCCTGCGACGTCGCAGTCGCGGAGATCGCCACGTCCGTGGTCCCGCCGGGCCCCACGACGACGCTCCCCGGAGCGGACAGGCCGGCCCCGGAGCTGGCGGATTGTGGGCGCACCTCGACCGTCCATGTTCCCGAGCCGCCGCCTGCGTCGGACACGCTCAGCAGAAGCGTGCGCTTCCTGGCGCCGCCGTTGACGTTGAGATCTCCAAATGAGAGCGAAGCCGGCTCGGTGAAGATCTTCGGATCGTCCGCGGACTGCGCGTTGACTAGGCCGCCTCCGGTGAGGAGCACAGAGGCCTCGGCCGTGCGCAGCGTGTTGCCCCACGCCGGGCCGGCAGACGACACGAGTGCCGACTTGACCTGAGGCGTCGACCAGCCCGGGTGCCGCTGTATCAGCAGCGCAGCCGCGCCGGCCACATGCGGAGTAGCCATGCTCGTCCCGTCGAAGGGTGCGAACGGAGAGCCGGCGAACTCGGGCAGCGTGGACGAGAGGATCTCGCCGCCCGGCGCCGCGAGGTCGGGCTTGAGCCGGTGCCCGAACGCGGTCGGTCCTGCCGAGGAGAAGCTCGTCACGACGCCGGATCTCCCGTTCTTCACCTCGAGCGGGTTGAAGTTGAAGCGCACGCTCGCGCGCCCGCCCACCGACGCCAAGAAGTCACGGAGGTAGGCGCCGTCGAGGTCGGAGACCACTCCGCTTGGCACGCCGAGATCGAGTGGCAGGCGATTCGCCTCGCTCGCGCGGTTGTCGACCATCACGATCCCGGTCGCACCTCCGAAGACCACGGCGCGGTACGCCTTCGTGATCAGCGGGCAACGGCCCCGGAAGATGAGCGCGATCGTGTTGCGCAGCGAGTTGCGTGGGAGGGTCGAGTCGAGGGTTTCCGGGCTCCGGACGCCGCAGAGCTGCCGGTCGACGGGCCGCCCGTCGGAGCCCGTGATCGAGCCCACGTCGGCGAGGGTCTGGTCGGCGCGCTCCCAGTTCTGGAAGGCGGGATAGACGACCGACACGCGGAATGGGAGCTGTTTCAGGTTCGCGCCGGCGCGCGCATCGGTGACCGACATGACCGGCCCAAACACGTGTGTGTTGGACACGGCCCCAACGGTGATCGCCTCCGGCGCGCTTCCAGGCGAGCCGACCGTGCCGAAGCCGAAGTCGTCCCGCGAGTTGCCGGCAGCGATGACCGGGACGACGCCTGCGGCCGCGGCGTTGCGCGTAGCCTCGACCAGGGCGTCGTTCGGTGGGTCTGTTTCGGCGCTCCCACCGGAGAGGTTGATGACGTCCATCCCGTCACGCACGGCAGCTTCGAAGGCCGCTACGAGCTCGGGGGTGTTGCCAACGTGCCCGACCTGCGTGGGAATCGTGAAGACGCGGTAGTTGCCGATGTAGGCGCGCGGCGCGACACCCGAGAGGTTCGCCGTGGGCGGGTGCGAGCGCCCTCCCGGCGAGGTCGTCCCCGACTTGCCGGCCGCGATGCCCGCCACATGGGTGCCGTGGAACGACGCGTCGCGATCGACCGGAAGCCGGCCGCGGCGTCCTGCGCCTGGCCCGGGGAAGGCGCGCGCCACGATCACGCGGGGAGTCGTCCAGCGTCGCCCGCCTTTCGGGTACCCGGGTGGATAGGTGTAGCCGGTCGAGTCGAAGAAGGGGTGGCTCTGGTCGACGCCGTCGTCGATGACTGCGATTTTGACCCCCTCGCCGCGGGCACCGGTGGCCGCGGAGAGCGCAGGAGCGCCGATGAGGGCGGGGCTCTCGTTGAGGGCCAGCCGGAACCGCACGCTCGGGTAGAGCCGGTCGACGAACGAAAGGTGGGCGAGGTCGACCAGCCGCCTGGCCGGGAGCTCGACGGCCAGGCCGTTCAACACGACCTGGTAGCGGCGCGAGACCTGCGCGGAGGGGATCGCCCGCTTCAGCTCAACGACGGCCGCAGTCTGGGCGCGCTCGAGGCGCGCGAGGTAGCTGCGAGAGGACGAGCTCGAGACGTTGAGCCGGTTCCGGCCGGAGCGTGCGAGCGGCCGGCCCTGCGCGCTGGCAAGCGGCGCGAGTGGAAGGCCGACGATCACGCGCACTCGGCCGTCTGCCTGGCCCGCCGGAATGCGCAAGGTGCCGTGGCGGAAAAGCGGGACCGAGCGGTCTCCGAAGTCGCGCTTGATCGGCTGGAGGCCCGCGGATGCGGATGCGCCGAACGCGAGCGCCGCGACCGCGGCGACGAAGAGGGCGGTGCGGCGCAAGTCCCCAGAGTAGCTTTAGAGACTCCAACGCAATGAAACTTGTGCCGCCGGGCCGCGCTGCTCGCCCCGAGGCGGCGTCCTCAGTCGGGCCAATAGTGAAGAACTATTGGCCCTCCCTGCGTCCTTACCTCGGAACGATCATCGCGGCCCGGCGACGAAGCGTCATTACGTTGAAGTCTCTTACACTCGGCGGGTGGCCGACAGGTTCCAGGGGAAGCAGGGACTCGTCCTCGGCGTCGCCAACAAGCGGTCGATCGCCTGGGCGATCGCCAAGCGGCTCGCCGACGAAGGTGCGCAGCTCGCGTTCACGTTTCAGGGCGAGCGGATCGAGAAGTCCGTCCGGGACCTGGCGGATTCGATACAGAGCCCTCTCGTCACCGAGTGCGACGTGCGCTCGGACGACGACATCGCACGCGTCTTCTCGGAAGTGGGCGAGGCATTCGTCGGCGGCCTCGACCTCCTCGTGCACTCGGTTGCCTTCGCCGCCGCTGAGGACCTCGAGGGCCGGTTCACCGACACGCCTCGTGACCGTTTCTGGATGGCCGTCGACGTCTCGGCCTACTCGTTGGTTGCCACGGCGCGCGCGGCAGAGCCGCTGATGGAGGCGCGCGGGGGAGGCTCGGTGCTGACGATGACGTACCTGGGCGGCGAGCGGGCCGTACCGCACTACAACGTGATGGGCGTCGCGAAATCGACGCTGGACGCGTCCGTCCGCTACCTGGCCTGGGACCTCGGCCAGAAGAACATCCGCGTCAACGCCGTCTCAGCCGGGCCCGTGCGCACGCTGGCCGCGCGCTCGATTGCGGGCTTCCCGACGATGGAGGCGATCGTCGAGGAGCGCTCTCCGCTCCATCGTCACGTCGACGCCGACGACGTCGCCGCCGGCGCCGCCTACCTGCTCTCCGACGACGCCGACAACGTGACCGGTACGACGCTCTACGTCGACTCCGGCTACCACGCTATGGGTATGTAGAGGGGTCCTAGGAGGCCATTTTTGGCCCAACCATGCGGTTCGGCCGGCTGTAGAGGTTGCCAGATGCCGTGCTGGTGTCGACCCGGTGATGAAACGGGTTGTCGCTAAGAGAGACAACGAGTCATGGAGCACTGGCCGGTTACATCCTGGGAAGCGCTGTCCGGCCATCCCTTTTGAAACCGCGGGAAGATCGAGGCGTCGACCGCGGTCCTGAGATGACGAGATGTTCGAAGAGGCGGATTTCTCGAGGACATGAAGCATGCGAGGCCGTCGTCGGCCGGTACGAGCCGATAGACGAAAGCGCTTCGGATTCCTATGCTGAACGAGCTGCCGATGACCGACCTGCCAGCGGGCACTGTCACCTTCCTCTTCACGGACATCGAGGGGTCGACGCGCCTGCTGCAGGAACTCGGTGATCGCTACGCCGACGTTCTGACGGACCATCGGCGGCTCCTCCGCGAGGCGTTCGCGCAATACGGCGGTCGCGAGGTCGACACGCAGGGCGATAGCTTCTTCGTCGCCTTCGGCGATGCAGGCGACGCCGTTCGCGCCGCCGCGGCCGCGCAGCGAGCGCTCGCGGCGCATCCGTGGCCCGGAAAAGCCGACGTGCGCGTCCGGATGGGCGTCCACACCGGAGAGCCCTTGATCGCAGGAGACCACTACGTCGGCATCGACGTGCACCGCGGGGCCCGTATCGCCGCAGCCGCCTACGGCGGGCAGGTGTTGATCTCCGCGCGGACGAGCGCGCTGGTGCAGGGGAACGGCGCCGTCTTGAACGCCGCACTTCGGGAGCTCGGCGCGTACTCGCTCAAGGACCTCCACGAGCCCGAGCGGCTCTTTCAGCTCCTGCTCGAGGGCCTTCCCGCGACATTTCCGCCGCCACGTGTTCACGAGAAGGCGCCCGCGGCGGCCGGACTGCCCGACTATTCGCTGCCACCGGCCGACGTTCCGTGCCCATACAAGGGGTTAGTCCGCTTCGAGCCCGAGGACAGCGACGTGTTCTTCGGCCGCGAAGAGCTCGTCTCAGTGCTCGTGACGCGGGCCGAGGATGCGCCGTTCCTCGCGGTTGTCGGCCCGTCGGGGAGCGGGAAGTCTTCGCTCGTGCGAGCCGGCGTCATGCCCGAGCTCGATCGTCGCGAGACGTCCATCCGCCCGGCGATCATCGAGCCGGGCGAGCACCCGCTCGCGAAGGTCGCCGGCACACAGGACGCCGACCTGCTCGTGGTCGATCAGTTCGAGGAGGTCTTCACGCTGTGCCGCGACGAGGAGGAGCGGCTTGCATTCATCGACAGGCTGCTCGACATCGCGGAGCAGTGCGCTCGCGTCATCGTCGTTCTCCGCGCCGACTTCTATGGGCACTGCGCCTCATATGGGCGCCTCGCTGCGGCTCTCGAGGATCGCCAGGCGCTGATCGGTCCGATGACCGAGGAGGAGCTACGGCGGGCGGTCGAGCGGCCGGCCGAGCGGGCTGGGCTCGTGCTCGAGCCGGGGCTCGCGGAAGGCATCCTCCACGACGTCGTCGGCGAGCCGGGCGCGCTGCCGCTGCTCTCACACTGCCTGCTCGAGACCTGGCGGCGGCGCAGCGACCGCATGCTGACGTTGCTCGGCTACCTGCAGTCGGGGGGCGTGCGCGGGGCGCTCGCGAAGACGGCGGAGAGGGTCTACCACGAGGCGCTGACGGCTGAGCAGCAGGCGCTCGCCCGCAACATCTTCCTGCGCCTGACCGAGCTCGGCGAGGGCACCGAGGACACCCGTCGCCGCGTCCGCCTCGGCGAGCTGACGCCGCGCCCCGAGGCGGCCGCCGACGTGCAGGAGGTCTTGCGTGTGCTCGTCGATGCTCGGCTCGTCACGACCGGCGAGGGCACGGTCGAGGTCGCGCACGAGGCGCTCATCCGCCACTGGCCGACGCTGCGGGCGTGGTTGGACGAGGACCGCGAGGCGAGGATCGTCCATCGGCGTCTGACCGTGGCTGCGCAGGACTGGGAGACGCTCGGCAAGGATCCAGGATCCCTGTACCGCGGCACGCGGCTGGCAGCCGCCGCCGACTGGGCGGAGGTGCACGACGAGGAGCTCAACGAGCTCGAGCGGGATTTCCTGCGCGCGAGCCGCGACGCCGAGCGACGTGAGATCGAAACGACGCGCAGGCGCAACCGCCGGCTGCGGATCCTCCTCGCCGGAGCGCTCGTGGCGTTCGCCGTCGCTGCTGCCGGCGGTCTATTCGCGCTGAACCAGCGCAACGCCGCGCGCGACACCGCCCTGACCGCCGACGCGCAGCGTCTCGGCGCGGAGGCGCTGACCGAGGACCGCCTCGACCGCGCGCTGCTGCTCGCGCGTGCCGGTGTCGAGCTGGAAGAGACGGTCAGGACGCGCAGCAACTTGCTCGGGGCGCTCCTTCGCAGCCCGCATGCGGCGATCGGCCTCTTGGGCGGGACCGCCGACGCGGAGATCTATACAGCGGCGGTCAGCTCGGACGGGCGCGTGCTGGCGATCGGGGACGCGCCGGGCGTCGTCACGACGTTCGACACGTCTAGCCGCCGTAAGCTCGGCGAGTATCGGATCGGCGGCCAGGCCAGTGGCGGGCTCGGCGCGGGGCTTGTGCAGAACGTGGCGTTCTCGCCCGATGGGGCGACCCTAGCCGTCGTCGGCCGCCCTCGGCTCACAGATGTGTCGCTCGTCGTCGACCTGCTCGAGGCACGCACGCTACAACGGCGTTTACGCGTCGAGCTGCCGCCGCTCCCCGAGACGGGCGGCGATTTCGGCATCGCGACCCCATCGTTCGCGTCCGACGGTCGCGACGTACTTGTCCTCCACCGCATCTTCGAGGGTTCAGCGAGAAGCGTGTTGCTGCGCTTCGAGGGGAGTACGGGAGTAGTCGAGCGAACGCTGCGGGTCGGCGGCGCTGCGCTGGACATACTGCCGACGCGCGACGGCCGGCGCGTTTTCGTGCCGAGCCCCGTGGACGACGCGACGCTCGAGATCGATGCGGACTCGTTGCGTGTTCTGCGCAGCCACCGGATCGGCGGCGTTCAGGGCGCGCTCACTCCGGACGGCGGCACGCTCGCGGTGGGCTCCAGTGACGGAAGGGTTCGCCTGCTCGACCTGCGCTCACAACAGGTGCGTTCGTTCGCGCGCCGCCACGAAGCCGGTGTCCTCGATATGGCGTTCACGCCCGACGGCCGCACCCTCATCTCGTCGGACTATGGCGGCGCAGTGATCGCTTGGAGCGCCGCCGGCGGGAACGTTCGCGACGAGCTGTCGGCTCACGTGGGGCCGGTCTGGAAGCTCGCAGTCTCGGGCGACGGACGCACGCTGTACAGCGCAGGCAACGACGGTCGCCTGGTCATCTGGGACCTCCCTGGAGATCGGCGGCTCGTGCGGTCCTTCTCGCTGCGAGGAGAAGTCGAGGACGGATTCACGCCGCGAGGAATCGCGATCAGTCCGGACGGCGAATCGCTCGCCTTCACCGGTCCGGGCGGCACCGTCGACCTGGTCGACACCGCAACGCTCCAGCGCCGGCGAAGCCTGCAGGCGATGCGAGGCTTCGCCGCTGCTAGGGCCTTCAGTGTGGCCTTTAGTCCCGACGGCCGCTTGCTCGCGGTGAGCGGTGACACAGGGGGCGTCACGCTCTGGGACGCCCGGACTTTGAGGCCGGCGGGAGCGTTGACGGGGCTTTCGGGGACTGTTCAGGCGGTTGCTTTTTCACCCGACGGGGAATCGCTCGCAGCCGCCGAGGTTATCGCCGAGCAACCTCGCCTCCACGTGTGGAGCGTCCGCCGACGCGCCGTGATCACTCAAGCCAATACTCCCTCCGTCACATCGCTTGCCTTCAGCCCCGACGGCCGCATGATCGCGCTTTCCGCGCTCGACGCCGGCACCGAGGTCCGCGACGTCCGAAGCGGGAGGCTCGTCAGGCGCCTTCCGAGCGAGGGTTGGTCGCGCTCGGTTGCGTTCTCTCCGGACGGGAGCCTGCTCGCGGTGGGGCAGTTCGACGGTAACGGCCAGCTCTATTCCACCGACACGTGGGCGCCGCTCGGCCGGCGGCTCGAGGTCCATACGCAGCGGATCACCAACGTCGAGTTCTCGCGCGAGGGGGGCTTGCTGGCAACGTCGAGCGCGGACGGGACGGTGCAGCTCTGGGACGTGGCGACCCAGGAGCCGATCGGCTCCCCGCTGACCGTCGAGCCGGACACGTTCGTCTCCGCCGCGCTGACCCCTGATGGGTCGCATCTCTTGGCGGTGTCCACAGCCGCTCGTGGACTTCGTCTCGCCATTAACCCTGAGGTCTGGAAACGCCACGCATGCCTCGTCGCCGGACGAGAGCTCACGGCGCGCGAGTGGGAGGACGCGCTTCCCGGCCGACCATATCGGGCGGTTTGCTCCGATGACTGAAGGCTCCGGAGCGGCCCCGGACGTCTGGATCGTCGCTCGGAACCGCACCGGTGGTATGAGCGCAGCGGCCACGCGCTCTCGACTCTTGGTTGTAGCGTCACCCTGGCCGCTGTTGTGATGACAGGGTGAGACACGATCTGCCGCCGAGGACGGAAAGCCGCTCAGCAGTGACCAGTTCCGAAGCTGTTACTCACGAACTCCCGTGATTGCCGATATGGACGATTCGTTGAGTGGTGTACGCGTTCACGCAATGGGGATGTA